>NZ_PKQP01000002.1 GCF_002887735.1 Stenotrophomonas bentonitica | reverse complement strand
ATCATCAGGATCGGCGTCAGCCAGGCCCAGGGCAGCCAGCCGCGGGCCGGATCGGGCAAATACAGGGCAACGGGGGTCATGCAGGGCACCAGGTCGACGTAATCGTCGCTGCAAGGTGCCGTCCGCGCGGGGGCGTGGCAACCGGTTTGCGACCAAGCCACAGAAGCCGCCGATGAATCACCCGGATCGCCGACGAAATGGCGCTGAGTCGTCGCCCGTGGTGTCCGCTTTGCAAGGCGTCGACATTCGGATGAATGTGTTCCTCAACGAGCACAACATCCGGACCGTAATTACGTCATATCCGCTTCCAGCCACATCGCCCCGGGAAGCTCATCCTCGGCCACTACCCCTTCAAAACGCGGACGAGCAAGCCAGTATCCCTGCATCAGCTCGATGCCGAGATCGGAAAGGCAGCGTGCCTCGCCAGCGGTTTCTATCCCTTCGGCGATCACATCAATTGTCAGCGCTGCACACATGGACACCACACCGGCAACGATGGCGCGCCGTGAGGCGCTCCGGTCAACGCCGCGGATCAAGCCCATGTCCAGCTTGACCATGTCGGGCTGGAAATCGGCCAGCAGGTTCAGGCCGGCAAAGCCGGCACCGAAATCATCGATGGCCGTCTTGAAGCCGATCCGTTTGTACTCGGTGAGGATCTCGGCCAGCCACTTGCCGTCATTGATCTGCTCGCCTTCAACGGTTTCGAAGATGATCCGCTCGACCGGGAAGTCGTGTCGTTGCGCGGCCTCGAGGGTGGAGCGGATGCACAGTTCGGGCCGGTAGATGGCGTTGGGCAGGAAGTTGATCGACAGATGCGACGGCATCCTCAACCGCGCGGCGATCTCGATAGCCTTGGCACGGCATGCCTGGTCGAACACGTAACAGTTATCGGCGGTGACCCGGGACAGCACCGAGTTGGCAGGCTCGCCTGCCGGTCCGCGCACCAAGGCCTCATGGGCGAAGACCTGTCTTGTGCGCATATCGACGATGGGCTGGAACGCATAGCTGAACGCGAACGACAGCGGCTCGGCGTCGCGACACAGCGCGCATTGGGTACGCTTTCGGGTGGAGGGCATGCGCTGGGTTCCTGCACGCGATGGCGAGCGAGCATAGCCGACGCGTGTCAGGACCGCGTCGACGCCTGGGCGAGCATCCCACCGCCCTGGCGCCTCCTGCGGGAAGGGTGGCCTTCACAGCTACCACGGCACCCCCAATGCAACTATGAGGGCCGCGACCTGCCCCCCATCGGTAACCTATGCCCCACCTTCGTCGTCTTTTTGGCCGTTGGCTGCGTCTGCGTCGTCTTGTCCGTTGGCGCTGGCGGGAGCGCCAGGCCTCGGCGCCGGCCATCGAGGCCACCGAGGGCCCCCTGCGCGCCGCGCTGTACAGCGTTGAACAGATGGAGGTGTACGGCCGCGCCCTTGCGCGCCAGCACCGGGTGCGGATGCGGCCTGGCGCAGAGCGCCTGCTCGATCGCCTGCAGGCCAACGAGCGTGTCCTGGAAGACGCCAACACGCTGCTCAGCAGCGTGGTGCGTGAACAGCGGCCGGTCACCCCCGCCGGGGAATGGCTGCTCGACAACTACTACCTGATCGAAGAACAGATCCAGACCGCGCGACGCCATCTGCCGCGCGGCTACAGCCGTCAGTTGCCTTCACTTGTCGCCGGCCCCTCGGCCGGCCTGCCGCGTGTGTATGAACTGTCGATGCAGGCCATCGCGCACGGCGACGGTCGCATCGACGCCGATACCCTGGGCCGTTTCATCGCCTCCTACCAGTCGCTTGCTCCCCTGAGCCTGGGTGAACTGTGGGCGGTCCCCATCATGCTGCGCCTGGCGCTGCTCGAAAATCTGCGGCGCATGGCCGCCCGGGTGATGCGCGATGGCACGGACCGCAGCCTGGCGGCGCAATGGGCTGAGGACCTCAATCGCGCGGCGTCCGACACCCCGACCGAGGTGGTCCTGGTGGTGGCCGACATGGCCCGCTCCGAGCCGCCCTTGACCGGTGCCTTCATCGCCGAGCTGACCCGCTCGCTGCAGGGGCGCGGCGGCGCGTGGGCCATGCCCATCGCCTGGCTGGAACAGTGGGCCGCTGCGGCCGGTCAGCGCATCGATGAACTGGTCGCCGCCGAGGGCCAGCAGCAGGCGGCCGACCAGGTCTCCATCGGCAACAGCATCGGCAGCCTGCGCTTCCTCTCCACCATGGATTGGCGCACCTTTGTCGAAGACATGAGTGTGGTCGAGCAGCGGCTGCGGGAAGACCCGATGGCCGTCTATCCGCAGATGGATTTCGGCACCCGCGATGCCTATCGCCATGTCGTAGAGAAGATCGCGCGCGGGAGCCGCGTTGCGGAAGAACGCGTTGCGACCATCGCGCTGGATCTGGCACGCACGGCTGCGCCGCACGATGGGCCACGTGCGCACGTGGGCTATTGGCTCGTGGGCGAAGGCGCCTCGGCCACCGTCGACGCAGTGGCCGAGGCAGCGCCACGGCACCGCAAGGCCCGGCGACTGGCGCACCGCGTGCCCCTTGCCCTGTACCTGCTGCCGATTGCCCTGCTGGCGGTGGTGGCCACCGGCGGCCTGCTGGCATCGGGCAGTGGCGCGGTGCCCATCTGGCTGGCCGCGCTGCTCGGGCTTCTGGTGTTCAGCGAGCTGGGCATCGTCCTGGTGAACTGGACGGCGACGGTACTGGTCACGCCCAGGCCGCTGCCCAAGCTCGATTTCAGCGAAGGTATCCCCGCCGCCTGCTCCACCGTGGTCGCGGTCCCCTCGATGCTGTCCAGTATCGAAGGCATCGATGTGCTGACCGAGGCGCTGGAGGTCCGCTTCCTGGCCAACCGCGATCCCCAGCTGCGCTTCGTGCTGCTGACGGACTTCCTCGACGCCGCGGCCGCCGAGACGCCGACGGACGACACCCTGCTTGCGCACGCCGTGGAGCGCATCGAGGAACTGAACAGTCGCTACGCGGCCGAGCGCGGCGATCGCTTCTACCTGCTGCACCGCCCCAGGCAATGGAACCCGGGCGAAGGGGTGTGGATGGGGCACGAGCGCAAGCGCGGCAAGCTGGCAGCGCTCAACGCCCTGCTCCGCCAGGGCGATGCAGCCGCATTCATGCGCACCGTCGGTGACACGGCCGCCTTGGTCGGCGTCCGCTACGTCATCACCCTGGATTCGGACACGCAGCTTCCGCGGGATGCCGCACGCGCCTTCGTCGCCACGTTGGCGCACCCGCTCAACCGCCCGCGCTTCGATCCGGCGCTGCAACGCGTGGCGGAGGGCTACGGCATCCTGCAGCCCAGCGTCGGCACCAGTCTGGGCACGCGCCGCACCTCGCGGTTTGCGCGGATGTTCGGCAGCGAGCCCGGCATCGACCCGTACTCGCGCATGGTCTCGGATGTCTACCAGGACCTGTTCGACGAAGGCTCGTTCGTGGGCAAGGGCATCTATGACGTCGAAGCGTTCGAGCATGCGCTCGAGGGCCGCCTGCCCGAGAACCGCATCCTCAGCCACGACCTGCTGGAAGGCTGCTATGCCCGTGCTGGCCTGGTCAGCGATGTGCGCCTGTACGAGGACTACCCCGAACGCTACGCCGCCGATGCCAAGCGCCGTGCGCGCTGGATCCGCGGCGACTGGCAGCTGTTGCCCTGGTTGATGCCGTGGACACCGCGCCCGGGATCGGGATGGGAACGCAACCGGCTCAGCCTGCTGTCGCGCGGCAAGTTGCTGGACAACCTGCGCCGGA
The DNA here is from genome assembly GCF_002887735.1 of Stenotrophomonas bentonitica. Taxonomy (GTDB): domain Bacteria; phylum Pseudomonadota; class Gammaproteobacteria; order Xanthomonadales; family Xanthomonadaceae; genus Stenotrophomonas; species Stenotrophomonas bentonitica_A. The sequence goes on along the minus strand of NZ_PKQP01000002.1, from coordinate 607,276 downwards.
GCCTGGTGCCGATCGCCGCCTTGGCCTTGCTGGTGGCGGGTTGGCTGTATGCCGAAAACCCGGCTGCGTGGACGGCATGGGTGCTGGCGCTGTGGTTCGCGCCGCCGCTGATCGGCATGCTGCGCGATGCGCTGAGCGTTCCGGACGACACGCCGCTGGAAGCGCACTACATCATGGTCGGGCGCGGCACGCTGCAGTCGTTGCTGCGCGCGGCCACCCAGGTCGCGTGTCTGCCCTACGAAGCGTTGCTGGCCGGTGGCGCGGTGCTGCGCACGCTCTGGCGCATGACCGTCACCCGCCGCCATCTGCTGCAATGGAACCCCTCCAGCGAAGTCGAGCGCCGCCTCGGTAGCGACCGCGGCGCGGAATGGCGGGTGATGGCGCCGGCGTCGGTCTTGGCGGTTGCGCTGGCGGCGGTCGTGGCCAGCGTGGCTCCGCAGGCACTGCCTGTCGCCCTGCCCCTGCTGTTGGCGTGGACCTTCGCGCCCGCGTTGATGGCGTGGCTGGGCCGGCCGCCGGCCGCAAGCGTGGCCGAACTGTCCGTGACCCAGCGGGCATTCCTGGGCCGGCTGGCGCGGCGCACCTGGTCGTTCTTCCAGGCGTGGGTGCGCGAGCAGGATCACTGGCTGCCGCCGGACAACATCCAGGAGCATCCCTCGCTGGTGGTGGCGCGGCGCACCTCGCCGACCAACATCGGCCTGTCGCTGCTGGCCAATCTGTCTGCATGGGATTTCGGCTGGCTCCAGCTGGGCGCGGTCGCCGAACGTACCGCGCTCACGTTCGATACGCTGGACCAGCTGCCGCGCCATCGCGGCCACTTCCTGAACTGGTACGACACCGAAACCCTCGCGCCGTTGCCGCCGCGCTACGTCTCCACCGTGGACAGCGGCAACCTGGCCGGCCACCTGCTGACCCTGCGGCAAGGCCTGCTCGCGCTGGTGGACGCGCCGGTACTGGCGCCGCACACCTTCGACGGCCTGGCCGATACGCTCGGTGTGCTGGAAGAGGAACGGCAGCGTCATCGCTCTGCTGACGCGCCACTGGGCGAGGCACTCAACCACCTTCGCCAGCGCCTGGCCTCAACGCGTACCGACCCACCCCGTGGGACGGCGCAGCTGCTCGCCCGGTTGCAGGAGCTGGCCGGTCTGGCCGATGCCGTGCTGTCGCAATGGCCGGCACCGCCAGCGCCCGAGGAAGGTGCGCTGCACTGGCCGGCCCTGTTCGCTGCCGAATGCCACGCCGCGCACGCGACACTTGCCAACCTCCCGGCCGATGCCGGCGCGGACGACGAGGCGCCAGTACCGAGCCTGCGCCAGCTGGCCGCCCTGCCCGGCTCCGCCGGTGCGGACGCGCGCGCGCGCATCGAGCAGCTGCAGGCGCTGGCGCACCGCGCCGGGCAGTTCTCGCTGATGGAATACGGCTTCCTGTTCTACCGCACCCGCAACCTGCTCTCGATCGGCTACAACGTCGACGACCATCGCCTGGACAACAGTTTCTACGACCTGCTGGCGTCCGAAGCGCGGCTGTGTGCCTTCGTCGCCATCGCCCAGGGCCAGTTGGCGCAGGAGAGCTGGTTCGCGCTCGGGCGGATGCTCACCGAGGTCAACGGCACACCGACGCTGTTGTCGTGGAGTGGCTCGATGTTCGAGTACCTCATGCCGCAGCTGGTGATGCCCAGCTATCCGGACACGCTGCTCGACCAGACCGCGCGGCATGCGGTGGAGGCGCAGATCGTCTACGGCCGCACCTTGAATCTGCCGTGGGGCGTGTCCGAGTCGGGCTATAACGCTGTGGATGCGCGCCTGAACTACCAGTACCGCGCGTTTGGTGTGCCCGGGTTGGGGCTCAAGCGCGGCTTGGGCCAGGATCGGGTGATTGCGCCCTATGCCAGCATGATGGCGCTGATGGTGGCGCCGGAGGCGGCGTGCCAGAACCTCCAGGCACTCGAAGGGCTGGGGTTCTCCGGGCGCTTCGGTATGTACGAGGCGATCGACTACACACCCGCCCGGGTGCCGCCGGGGCAGGAACACGTGCTGCTGCGTTCGTTCATGGCCCACCACCAGGGCATGGGCCTGCTGTCGCTGGATTACCTGTTGCGCGACCAGCCGATGCAGCGCCGTTTCGTTGCCGATACCGAGTTCCAGGCGACCTTGCTGCTGCTGCAGGAACGCATTCCGCGCATCGGCGTGTTCCATCCGCATGAGGTCGAAGCCCTGGGCGAGCACTCGGCCATGGCCGAGCACGAGACCTCCCTGCGCGTCCTGCGCGACCCGGCGGGCCCGCGCCCGGAAGTGCAGCTGCTTTCCAACGGGCGCTACCACGGCATGCTGACCCATGCCGGCGGCGGCTACAGCCGCCACGGCGACCTGTCGCTCACCCGCTGGCGCGAAGACGGCACCACCGATGCCTGGGGGTCGTTCTGCTACCTGCGCGACGTGGACAGCGGCGAGTTCTGGTCTGCCGCCTACCAGCCCACCTGCGTGGCGCTGGACCATTACGAGGCGATCTTCTCCGACGCCAAGGCGGAGTTCCGCGGTACCCGCCGCGGCTGCGAGAGCCACCTGCAGGTCGCCATCTCCGCCGAGGACGACATCGAGCTCAGGCGCCTGCGCCTGACCAACCGCGGCCGTCGCCAGCGCACGGTGGAAATCACCACCTATGCCGAAGTGGTGCTGGCGCCCGCAGCGTCCGACGATGCGCATCCGGCCTTCAGCAACCTCTTCGTGCAGAGCGAGATCCTGGCCGCCAAGCAGGCCGTGCTCTGCACGCGCCGGCCCCGTTCGCACGACGAAGTGCCACCGTGGATGTTCCATCTGGTCGCGGTGCATGACGCCGAGGTGGTGTCGATCTCCTACGAAACCGACCGTGCGCGCTTCCTGGGGCGTGGCAACACGCCGCGGACCCCGCAGGCGTTGACCACCGATATCGACCTCTCCGGCACGGACGGCTCGGTGCTCGACCCGATCGTGGCCATCCGCGTGCGGGTGGTGCTGGAGCCCGAGCAGACCGTGCAGCTGGACATGGTGTTTGGCATCGGCGCCGACCGCACCGGGTGCGAGGCGATGGTCGACAAGTACCGTGATCGTCGCCTGGCAGACCGCGTCTTCGACCTGTCCTGGACACACAGCCAGGTGGTGCGCCGGCAGATCAACGCCAGCCAGGCCGAGGCCTCGCTGTACGAGCGCCTGGCCAGCCACGTGCTGTATGCCAATCCGCTGCTGCGCGCGGGCGACGCCGTCCTGCAGCAGAACCAGCGCGGACAATCCGGGCTGTGGGGCCATGCCATCTCCGGCGACCTGCCCATCGTGCTGCTCAAGGTCGCCGACGCGGAGAACGTGGAACTGGTCAGGCAGCTGGTGCAGGCGCACGCGTATTGGCGCCAGAAGGGACTCAACACCGATCTGGTCATCTGGAACGACAGCAAGGCCGGCTATCGGCAGGAACTGCAGGATCAGATCCTGGGGATGGTGGCCGCCAGTTCGGAGACGGGCCTGCTCGATCGCCCCGGCGGCATTTTCGTGCGGCCGGTGCAGAACATGAGCCACGAGGACCGCGTTCTGCTGCAGGCGGTGGCACGGGTGGTGCTCAGTGACGAGGACGGCACGCTGGCGGCGCAGGTGGGGCGCCAACCGCTGCCCGTGCGGCGCATTCCGGCCCTGGTGCCGCAGGCGGAGCAGCAGGAACTGGCCCTGGCGATGGAAGAGAAGCCCGGGCTGCCCGTCGTCGCCGACCCGGGACCCGAACCCGGACTGCCCCCAGGTGTCGAGCACGACGAAGAGCTGGATGACCCGTGGCCGTTCCTTCCGTACCGCGGCGCCGGCCGATTCGACAACGGCACCGGCAGTTTCAGCGAGGACGGCCGCGAGTACGTGGCGGTGGTACGCGAAGGTGCCCCGACCCCGGCCCCATGGGCGAACGTGATCGCGAACGCCCGTCTGGGCACGGTCGTCAGCGAGAGTGCACCGGGCTACACCTGGTTCGAAAACGCACACGAATTCCGCTTGACGCCCTGGCTCAACGATCCGGTGTCCGATACCGGCGGCGAAGCCTTCTACGTGCGCGATGAGGACACCGGCCGTGTCTGGTCGCCGATGCCGCTGCCATGCCGGGGCACCGGTGCGTACCGTACCCGCCATGGCTTCGGCTACACGGTCTACGAGCACATCGAAGACGGCATCGCCAGCGAGTTGTGGGTCTTCGTCGATGTCACTGCGCCGCTGAAGTTCTCGGTCCTGCGCTTGCACAACCTGTCGGGCCGGCCACGGCGGCTGTCGGCCATCGGCTACGTGGAATGGGTCATGGGTGACCTGCGCCCGAAGTCGCGCATGCACGTGGTCACCGAACGCGACCCGCAGACCGGGGCGCTGCTGGCGCGCAACAGCTACAGCACCGAGTTCGGCGGCCGGATGGCCTTCTTCGACACCGATGCCGAGGGCTGCGGCTGGACCTGTGACCGCCTGGAGTTCATCGGCCGCAACGGCGGATTGCACGCCCCTGCGGCGTTGCGTCGCGAGCGTCTGGATGCACGGGCCGGTGCGGGCATGGATCCCTGCGCGGCGATCCAGGTGCCGCTTGAGCTGGCGCCGGGCGACCGCAGTGAAACCACGTTCCGCCTTGGCGCGGGGCGCGACCGCGAGGAAACGCTGGCATTGGCAAGAAGCCGCCAGGGCAATCAGGAAGCCATCGATGCGTTGGATGCCCTGCGGATCCACTGGCGCAATGTACTGGCCACGGTGCAGGTCCGCACGCCGGACCCGGCGTTCGACGCACTCGCCAATGGCTGGCTGGTCTACCAGACCCTGGGCTGCCGCTACCTGGCACGCAGTGGCTACTATCAATCCGGCGGCGCGTTCGGCTTCCGTGACCAGCTGCAGGACGCGCTCGCCCTCGTACACGCGCGCCCGGACCTGACCCGCGAACACCTGCTGCTCTGCGCGGCACACCAGTTCACCGAAGGCGATGTGATGCACTGGTGGCACCCGCCGCAAGGTCGCGGCGTGCGCACCCGCTGCTCGGACGACTATCTGTGGCTGCCCCAAGGCGCATGCCGCTACCTGGAGGTCACCGGCGACGCCAGCGTGCTGGACGAAGTGGTTGGCTACATCGAGGGCCGCGCGGTGACGCCGGAGGAGGAAGGCTACTACGACATGCCCACCCTTTCGGCACAGCGCGGCACACTCTATGCACACTGCGTCGTCGCGCTGGAACGCGGGTGCCGGTTGCTCGGCGAACGCGGGCTTCCGTTGATGGGCAGCGGCGATTGGAACGATGGCATGAACCGCGTCGGTGACCAGCAGCGCGGTGAAAGTGTGTGGCTCGGGTTCTTCCTGCATGACACGCTTCGCCGCTTCATCGGGCTGGCCAACGCGCGTGGCGATGCCGCCCGTGCGCAATGGTGCGAAGAACAGGCCGAACGCCTGCGCCAGAATCTGGAACAGCATGCCTGGGACGGCGCGTGGTATCGCCGTGCCTGGTTCGACAACGGCGCCATATTGGGCTCGTCACAGAATCAGGAGTGCCGCATCGATTCGATCTCCCAGAGCTGGTCGGTGCTGTCAGGCGTGGCCGCGCCTGAGCGTGCCACGCAAGCCCTGGATTCGCTGTACACGCATCTGGTGCGAAAGGACGCCAAGCTGATCCAGCTCCTCGACCCGCCCTTCGACCAGACCACCGAGGACCCCGGCTACATTCGGGGTTACGTACCGGGCGTGCGCGAGAATGGCGGCCAGTACACCCACGCGGCGGTGTGGGCGGCGATGGCATTTGCTCAACAGGGCGATGCAGTGCGTGCCTGGGAGCTGGCCGGCATGATCAACCCCCTGAACCACACGCTGGACGCCGAGGCGGTCCAGACCTACCGCGTCGAACCCTATGTGTTGGCTGCCGATGTCTACGCCGTGTCGCCGCACGTCGGGCGAGGCGGCTGGACGTGGTACACCGGGTCGGCCGGTTGGATGTATCGCCTGCTGGTGGAATCCCTGCTCGGCATCCGTCGCGACGGCGATCGTCTTTCGCTTGAACCTTGCCTGCCCGATCATTGGCCGTCCTTCGAACTGAGCTACCGCTTCGGGCGCAGCCTGTACGAGTTCGTGGTGACCCGCACTGCGCAGGGTCAGCCGACCCTGCATGTGGATGACGTCCTGCAGCCGGACCTGACCGTCCTGCTCCGCGACGACGGCCATTACTACCGTGTCGCGCTTGATCTGGGTGCACCTCCGGGATGAGCGTTCGTCCCGACATACAGGTGCAGCTTGATGCGCTGGCCGACAAGCTGGACCACTGGGTGGCGCGAGTGCGCCACCCAGCGCAATTCTGGCCGCAGTTTGAACAGCTGACTGGTGAGATTCTCGACCAATGCGCGAACGCGGAGAGGGACCATGCGCGTGCGTCTATACAGGCCATGCTCGAACACCATGCGCTGGAACTCCCATCCTGGCACGAACGGGACGACACGCTGCCGCCGGGGACGCCGGGAGCCTGATGGCGCGAACGATCACGACGCCCCGTCGGATGGCGTCGTCGCATTGCCGTCCTTCCAGCGCCATCGGCCGGGCAATGGCGCCTCGCCACACTGCCCAGCCACTCAGCGCCCCCTACACCGCCTCGACCTCCATCGCTGCCCCACCCCGACGCTGCTCCCGTCGACGATGCACCCAGTAGTACAGCGTCGGCAGCACCAGCAAGGTCAGCAACATCGCCGACAACAGCCCGCCAATCACCACCACCGCCAGCGGCTTCTGGGTCTCAGCCCCAATCGCATGCGACGTCGCCATCGGCAGCAAGCCGAACATCGCCAACAGCGCCGTCATCAGCACCGTCCGCAGGCGCTGCAGTGCGCCCTGCACCACGGCGTCGTAGAGCGCCATGCCCTGCTCGCGCAGCTGGCCGAATCGCGTCAACATGATCACGCCGTTGAGTACCGCTTGCCCAAACAAGGCAATGAAGCCGATCGCCGCCGACACCGACAGCGGAATCCCGGTCAGCAGCAACGCCAGGATGCCGCCGATCATCGCCAGCGGAACGTTGGCCAGGATCAGCGCGGCGCTGGTGACGTCCTTGAAGGCATCAAACAGCAGCACGAAGATGATCAGCACCGACAGCGGTACCACCCAGCCCAGGCGGGCCATGGCGCGCTGCTGATTCTCAAACTCGCCGGACCAGTCGATGCGGTAGCCTTCTGGCAATTGGATGGTGGCATCCACCTGCTTGCGCATATCGGCAACGACGCTGCCCATGTCGCGCCCGGCGATGAAGATGCTCACGGCTTTGACGCGCTGGACGTTCTCACGCGAGATGTTGATCGCGCCGCTGGCCATGGTGAAGTCCGCCACATCCCCCAGCGTCACGGTCTGGCCGGAGGCAGTGCCGACCGGCACGGTGCGCAGACGCTGCAGGTCGCGGTCGGCATCGGACAGGCGCAGGCTGATCGGGAACTGGCGCTCGCCTTCCCACAGCTGGCCGACCTCGCGGCCGCCGATGGCGGTCTCGATCACGGCATCGATATCCTGCACGTTGAGGCCGTAGCGCGCTGCGCGATCACGATCGATATCGATGCGCAGCTGCGGCAGGCTGCCGTCGCGGTCGATGAAAGCACTCTCCACGCCCTCCACGCCTCTGACCTGCGCCAGGATCGCCTGGGCCTGGCCGGTCAGCACGTCCAGATCTTCGCCGCTGACCTTGATCACCACCTGGCCCTTGATTTGGGAAATGCTTTCCAGGATGTTGTCGCGCACCGGCTGGGAGATCGAGAACTCGGGGCCGGGAATACGCGCTTCCAGCATGCGCTGCATCTGCGCCACCAGCTCGCGCTTGTCGATCTTCCGGGTCCATTCGGATTCGGGCTTGAGCGCCACCAGCGCTTCGATCTGGTTGGCGCCCTTGGCATCGGAGCCATCCTCGGGGCGACCGAGCTTGGCCACCACCGTCGAAACCTCGGGCAACGTCCGCACCAGGTCACGGATGCGCCGGGACTGGGCCTGCGCCTCGGCCAGGCTGGTGCTGGGGTCGAGTGTGGCGGTCAGCCAGATCGAGCCTTCGTCCAGTTCGGGCAGGAATTCCGAGCCCAACCGCGTGCCCAATGCCAGCGTCACCACCAGCATGGCCACTGCCGCAAGCACCACCGCACGGGGCCGCGCCATCGCCCCCTCCAGCCACGGGCGGTACCAGCCGACCAGCCGGTTCATCACCGGGTTCTCGCCCTTCAGCCGCTCGCGCCGCAGCCACCAGAAGCACAGCAGCGGCACCACGGTCAGGGCAAGGATCAGTGCGCCGATCAGCGCCGACGTCACCGAATAGGCCATGGGGGCGAACATCCGGCCTTCCTGGCGCTGCAGGGTGAAGATCGGGATGTGCGCGGCGATGATGATCAGCATCGAGAAGAAGGTCGGCCGCCCCACCTCCGACGCAGCCGACAACACCGTCGCCATGCGCTCGCGCCGGGTGCTGCCGGGCGGCATCTTCGACATGCGCGAGACGATATGCTCGGTCACGATCACCGCACCATCGATGATGATGCCGAAGTCCATCGCGCCCAGTGAGAGCAGATTGGCCGGCACGCCCCACAGGTGCAGGCCGAGGAAGGTCGACAGCAAGGCCAGCGGCATCATCGCTGCCACGATCAACGCCGCACGGGCGTTGTAGAGGAACAGCCACAGCACCAGGAACACCAGCACCGCACCCTCCACCAGGTTGCGGAAGACGGTCTTCAGGGTGGTCGAGACCAGCCAGGAGCGGTCGTAGAACGGTTCAAGCGTGACGCCATCCGGCAGGTGATCGGCCTCGATCTCGGCCACGCGCGCATGCAAGGCATCCAGCACCAGGGACGGGTTCTCGCCCTTGCGCATCAGCACCATGCCGAACACGGCGTCGTCGTTGTCATCCTGGCCAACCAGGCCCTGTCGCGGCAGGCCGGTATCGACGATGCGGGCCAGGTCGCGCACCAGCACGGGGGTGCCTTGCCGCTCTCCCACGACAACGGTGCCGATGTCGGCCGGCGAACGCATCAGCCCAACCCCGCGGATCAGATACTGCTGCTGCCCACGCTCCACATAGCCGCCGCCGGCGTTCGCACTGCCCCGCTCCAGCGCCTCGGCAAATTCCTCCAGGCTGATCCCGCGGTCACGCAGCTTGCCCAGGTCCGGCTCCACCTGGAACGTCCTGGCGAACCCCCCGAAGCTGACCACGTCGGCCACGCCTGGCACCGTGCGTAGACGCCGCTCCATCACCCATTCCTGCACGGTGCGAAGTTCGGTGGAACTCATGTGCGGCGCGTGCAGCACGTAGCGATAGATCTCGCCCACCGCCGAGCTCATCGCCTCCATCTCCGGCTGCACGCCCTCGGGCAGAGCCACGCCCTGCAGTCGCTCCATCACCTGGGCACGCGCGAAGTAGTCATCCGCGCCATCGTCGAAGGTCAGGATGATCATCGACAACCCGAACTGGGTATGCGAGAACACGCGCACCGAGTGCGGAATACCCGACAGCGCCACTTCCAGCGGCATGGTGACCTCACGCTCGACCTCTTCGGCCGCGCGCCCCGGATGCAGGGTCACCACGGTGACCTGGGTATCGGAGACATCCGGGAAGGCTTCCACGGGCAGCTCGCGGAATGCCGCGAACGAGGCGCCGATGAAGATCAGCAGCGCCAGCATGACCATCAGCGGCTGGCGCAGGCAGTACGCAATCTGACGATCGATCATGGGGCGCCCCTGCCTGCCACGGCAGTGCCGGCAGACCGGTCAGCAGTGCCAACGTTCTGGTCGAGCACCTGCTGCAGCAGCAGACCGCCGTCCACTACCACGCGGGCCCCCGCGGGCAGCCCCTGCCCTACCCACAGGCGGCCCTGGCCCAACTCCTCGGCCTGCACGGTGCGTCGTGCGAACTGCCCGTTGCCCTCGTCCACGAACACCACCTGCTCGCGCCCGAGCAGCAGCACCGCACCTTCCGGCACCGATACTCCACCCTCCATCGGCACGGTGATCTCGGCACGCACGTACTGCCCGGCCTTGAAGCGACGCTCGCGGTTGTCCAGTTCGGCACGCGCCTGCACCACGTGGCGCTCGGTGTCGATGTAATCATCGACGTGGCCCAGCACCCCCTGTGTGGGCTCACCAGTGCCAGGCGCCACACGCACCTTCAGACCCGGCGTGAGACGGCTGGCCAGCGCTTCGGGAACATCGATGATCAGCCACAGCCGGTCCGGATCGCTCACCACGGCCAGCGGCACCTCGGCATCGGCGGAGACGCTCATGCCGGGGCTCATCCGGCGCTCGACCAGGATCCCATCGATCGGCGAACGCAGCGGCATGCGCTGGTCGATGCCGCGGCGGCTGCCGAAGCCACGGGTCAGTGCCTGCAGCCGCGCGTGCTCGGCTTCGCTGGCGGCCAGCGCGGATTCGGCCTCGCCCAGTTCGCGGCCGGAGGCAACCCCGGCCTCATGCAGCTCACGTACCCGTGCCAGTTCATTGCGCGCCTGCCGCAGCTCGGCCGCGCCTCGCGCACCTTCCGCCTGCACCTGCCCGAATTCGGGGGAGGTCACCCACGCCAGGACCTGGCCTGCCTTGATCTTCTCGCCCGGCGCCGCCTCGATGCGTGCGATCTGCCCCGGCAGCGGCGAGCGCAGCATGCTTGAGCGGGTGTCATCCCAGGTGACGCGCGCCGGCAGCTGCAGCACCGACGCCGCCCCGTCGGTCACGGTCTCGCTGCGCAGCACCCTCAGTTGGGGGCTGTCGGCGGCAAAGCGGATCGTTGCGCCCTCCACCGTGGGCGCCGCCGCTGCTTCGGGGCCCGCATCGCGCGCGCAGCCACCCGCCAGCACAGTGGCGACGATCAAGGAAAGCAGACGGGCCGAGCCGGCTGTGCGCGAAAACGTCATGGGGTATGTCCTTCGGAAACGGAGATGGCCGCGTTCCAGCGCGCCAGGGCGGAGGCATGCGCCAGGCGCGCATCGACCAGGTCGGATTCGAATTCGCGCCAGCTGCGCCGCGCATCCAGCAGGTCGGTCAACGTGGCGGCACCGCGGCGATAGGCCAGTTCCAGACCCTCCATGCTCTTGCGCGCCGCGGGTCCCTGAAGCTGTTCGTACGCGGTGCGGCGTTGTGCGGCCGCCGCCAGTGCGTGCCGCAGCTGGTCAAGTTCAGCGGCGGCTTCGCGGCGCAGCTCTTGCCGTTCCAGCACGGCGGCGTCGTAGTCCGCCTCCGCCCGTTGCTGTTCGCCGCGCCAGCGCGTGGCGCCGCCCAGCGGCACACTCATCGACAGTCCCCATGTCACGCCGCCGATGTCGGCCGGCTCGCGCTCGGCTTCGATCCCGAACTGCACATCGCGCCGCCGTTCGCTGCGCGCCAGGGCTCGCGCGGCATCGGCGGCGATCACCCGCGCCTCGGCCGCACGCAGGTCAACGCGCTCGTCCAGCGTGGCCATCGCAGCGGTTGCCGCCGAGGCTGGGTGTGGCCACTCGTCGTCGGCATGCAGTGCCTCATCCGCATCGCAGCCCAGCAGCAACGCAAGGACATGCCGTGCCTCGCGCAGGCCCAGTGCGGCCTCGCGGGCGGCATCGGCCACTTTCAGATCATCCACCGCAAGCCGCGCGCGCTCGATCGGCGCCATGGCGCCGGTGGCGACCTGCCGGTCGGCAGCGGCCAGGCTCTCGGCCGAGGCACGGCGATCTTCCTCGGCGATGCGGCTCAGTTCCTGTGCGGCCTTCAACCCGAAGTACGCTTCCCGCAGCGCCACCTGCTGCTGGCGGCGGCCATCGAGCAGGCTCAGCTGGGCCGCCTCGACCAGGGCATCGGCCTGGCGCATGCGCCAGCCCCGCTTGCCGCCGCGCTCCCACGTCCAGCCCAGGCCGAGCGTGGAATCCACGCGCTTGTCCTTCCAACGGCCCGGGCCGATCCCTTCCTGGCGGCTGATCTTGGAGGTGCCCACGCTCAGCTCGGGGCTGGGCCGGCGCGCGGCGCTCTGCGCATCGCCCTGCGTGCCGCGCAGTTCGATCGCAGCGGCCAGCAGGTCGGGATTGTGCTGCGCCATGACGCGCTCCGCCTCGGCCAGGGTAAGCGCGGAGACCGTGGCAGGCGCGATCAGCAATGCCGCGATCAGCGCGGCACATCGGGTGGTGGTATTCATTGCCGACACGGTAAGGTGCAGCGCTTTCGTCAAACTTTCCCGAACCTTGCGTCAACCTTGCAATGCGCATTCTGCTGATTGAAGACGACGCCGCACTGGCCGATGGCCTGGTGCGCGCCCTGACCCGCGCCGGTCACGCCTGCGACCCTCTCGCCCGCGGCCTGGCCGCGCCGTCGGCGCTGGCCAGCGTCAGCTACGACCTGGTCGTGCTGGACCTGTCACTGCCGGACATCGATGGCCTGGAGCTGCTGGCGCGGCTGCGGCAGGACGGCTTCAGCGTGCCGGTGCTGATTCTCACCGCACGCGACGGCGTGGAGGACCGCATCCGCGGCCTGGACAGCGGCGGCGATGATTATCTGGCCAAGCCATTCGCGCTGGGGGAACTTGAAGCCCGTCTCCGGGCGCTTGCGCGCCGCCAGTCCACCGCCCCCGCCCTGCGTCAGCTCGGCGCGCTGCGCTTGGACACCGGGACCCGCGAACTGCGCGTTGGCGAACAGCCGCTGGAACTCACCGCACGTGAACTCGCGCTCATGGAAGTCCTGCTGCAGCAGCCGGGCCGGATCGTGGCCAAACAGCGCCTGTTTGATGCGGTCTACAGCTGGGATCACGACGCCAGCCTGTCGGTGATCGAGGTCCACGTCAGCCGGTTGCGCCGCAAGCTGCAGGTAGCCGGCGCCAAGGTTGGCATCCGCATGCTGCGTGGCCTGGGCTACCGGCTGGAAGCCTGCGATGACTGAGGCGCCCTACAGCCTGCGTGGCGTGCTGCTGCGGCGCCTGTGGCTGCCGCTGCTGGTGCTGCTGCTGGCCAGTGCCGTGGGCTCGTTCGTATTGGCCAGGCACTACGCCGAGCAGGTTTACGACCGCTGGTTGCTGGACTCGGCCATGTCGCTGGCGCAGCTGACCGACGTCCGCGGCGACACCGTCCACATGGAGATCTCGCCCGCCGTCTCGCGCATGTTCACCTGGGACACCGTGGACCGGATCTACGGCGAGGTAACCCGTGCCGACGGCACGCGCCTGTATGGTGCAGCCGTCCTGCCTGGTGGCACCGCGCTGCAGGCCGAAGGCGCCGACGACAGCCCGGCCCGCACTTACTACGATGCCGTGATCGATGGGCAGGACGTGCGCGTTGTGCAGGTCGCGATGACACCCCCCGGCGCTGCCGCACCGATCCTGATCCGCGTGGCCGAGACCCGCACCAAGCGGCTGCGCCTGGAGCATCGCCTGCTGCTGGCGAGCATCCCGCTGCAGGGCACGATCCTGCTGCTGGCGGCATGGCTGGCGTGGTCGGGCACGGGCGCAGCGGCGCGGCACACCAACGGCGCCGCGCGACGGCTGGCCAGCGCGCCCCTGGATGCGTTGGCGCCACTGGATCCACGGGAGGCCGCGCCGCGCGAGCTGTGGCCGGCGGTGGATGCCTTCAACCAGCTGGTAAACCGGCTCTCGGCGATGCAGGACGCACAGCAGCGCTTCATCAGCAACGCAGCGCACCAGCTGCGCACGCCGCTGGCCGGCCTCCAGATCGAGCTGGAAAGCGCGCTGCGTGAACAGGATCGCGCAGCACAGCGCGATGCGCTGGCCGGCCTGCTGCGTGGGCTGACCCGACTGCGCCATCTCACCCATCAGTTGCTGATCCTGAGCCGCTCCGAAGACAGCGCCGGCGCGATGCTGGCGATGCGCCCGGTGGACCTTGCCGTGCTCGCCCGCGATGAACTGGAACGGCTGATGGACCGCGCCGTGGTCGCCGGTGTCGACCTTGGCTACGAGGGCCCCGATGCCGGCGTCATGGTGATGGGCGAGCCACAGCTGCTGCGCGAGACGATCAGCAACCTGGTCGACAACGCGCTGCGCTACGGCGCACTGGAAGGGATGATCACGGTCAGCGTGGAAACCACACAGGGCCAGACGCACCTGAGCGTCAACGACGATGGTCCCGGCATCGATCCGTCTTTGCGCAGCCAGGTCACCGAACGGTTCTGGCGGGGCGATGCCAGCGGCGACGGGTGTGGCCTGGGCCTGGCCATCGTGGCCGAGATCGCCGAACGGCATCGGGCCACGCTGGGCATCGGCCGCTCGGCGCTGGGCGGCGCCCAGGTCACGCTCGCCTTTCCGTCGCGTCCTGGGTGAACGCCGTTACTGCGTCCAGTACACGGCCTTGAGCGCCTCAGCCAAGCGGGATGCCGCTTCCTGCTGGCTGAAGGGTGGCGTGCGCGGCGGGTCATACACGTCCGGGCGCGTGCCGGCGACGACCAGATCGATCGCATAGCAGGCACCGTTGTGGACTGCGCGGTAGCTCTCGGCGCTGACGTAATGGCTCATGGCGGCATCACCGGCCGTGAAGTGGGTGAACGGCACGCCGCCGATATCGACAGTGGCCGATGCCGCAGGGCCCGTTGCTTCGGCCGGTGGTTCCAGGCAGGACGTGATCTGCTTTGCTTCAGCACTGCGGCCGATCCGCAGTTCGCCGGCCGTGACCCGATCCGATCCCTCCAGCACCAGCGCCACCAGCGGCGTCCCCTTGCTGTCCGGCGGTCCAAACAGCTTCCAACTGGGCGAGGCCAGGTAGTCACGCTGGAAATCGAGCGCAACCCGCACTCCCGCCACCGGACCCACCGCAATGCCCGGCTTCGCTTCCTCATACACAGGTGACGGCCGCTCGGCCGCTGCCGCGGCGGGCACTGGATCAGCGGCCTTCGCCGCGCCCGGATCAGCGCCGCTCGGCAGCGCCACGGGTGCGGCACCGTCCTCGCCCTGCGGCGAGCAGGCACACAGCAGCGCCGTCAAACCGGCTGCCATCCACCCTGCCCTGTTTCGGATCTGCGTCTGCATGAGAGGCTCCACTGGGAATGGGCCCAGACTGCCTCGGGATCCGTGAACGACGTGCCACGCCCTGGGGCGTTCGCGTTGGTGCGGCTGCCGGCGGGCAGGGGCTCCCTCCCCCACCCGCCTGGCCCTGTCCCTCAGTAGTCGTAACTCACACTGACCCGCAGCGAACGGGGCGCCTGACGCACGGTTGCCGCGCCATACAGCGGATCCGGCTGTCCCGGATCCAGCTCGGCGTACGGCGATTTCCACAGCGCCACCTGGCTGTTGAACACATTGAACACGTCCAGGTTGAAGCCCAGCCGACCATCGGCCACTGCCGGGCGGTAGGACACCCCCAGGTCAAGCTGCTTCAGCCACGGTAGGCGCCCCTGGCTCCCGGGAGGCGCCGGCTGGCCGTTGTAGAAGTGATACGCGATGCCGTAGCCGGATGGGTCTTCGAAGTCCGGCCCGTACGAGCCCAGCGCACTGAACGGCGAACCCGAGAGTACCTTCAGGTTGGCCGATACCAACCATTCCGGGGTGAGCTGGTAATAGCCGTGCAGCTTGAACTGGTGGGTATGGTCGTTGCTCTGTGGCCCGTTGGTGTGCTCCATCAGCTGGGCGTAGTCCCACGCCTGCGTGGTGGACACCGCCGTCTGGCCGATCCCCGAGAGCAACTGGCCTTCAGTGGTCCCGTAACTGCGTGACCAGGTGTAGTCGCCGCGGGCATACCAGCGGCCATCGAACGGATGTTCCAGCGAGAGGTTCACCGCGTAGTAGTTGCGCTTGAACTGCGGGAAGCCCATTTCCGCGTTGCTCAGCGGAACCGTCACGTAATTGCCGCCGGTATCGACCAGGTTGAAGGTATTGGCGCGCCCCGGATTGATCAGCCAGCAGCTGACCGGGTTGCTGTCCTTGGTCACGTTGTAGCCCAGGCTGCTGGCCTTGCCGAGTACCGCATCGATATCGCAGTAGTCGTCCACGCCGCTGCGCAGCACGCGGTAGGTCGCTTTGGCCCCGTACACCCAGTCCTGGCCGAGCGCCTTGCTGAAGCCGAGGATGAACTCATCCTGGTAGGACGGCTCGATGCCGGAGGTGGCCACGGTCTTCGCATCCGGCAGCAGGCCATAGTTGTTGTTGGCCGAAACAGGATCGGAGAACCGGGTGAGGTCTGTCGGATAGCCGTTGCTGTCGATGCCGCCGTAGGTGTAGTACGTCGAGGTGGCCAGCGTCGCGCCAGCGGCGTTGAACGCCGGGTTCAGCGGCAGCGCCAGGTAATAGCGCCCCACGTTGCCGAACACCTTGAAGCGGCCGTCACCGTCGACATCCCAGCTGAAGCCCAGGCGTGGCGCCCACTGCCCGCTGGTCTGCTTGATGTACGCGTCGCCATCGCGGTTGAAATTCGTGAACTGGTCCAGCCGCAGGCCAAGATTGAGCAGCAGCCGGTCGGTGACCTGCCAGTTGTCTTCAATGTACTGCGCCCGCTGCGACGCCCGTACCGAAGCCAGCGCGCTGTAGACATACTGGCGTACGTAATAGCCGTCCTCGCCATTGCGGATGCCACCGGTCGCCGGCACGCCCAGGCCGGTATTGATCGGCACGTTCGGGTTGGACTGCCCGTAGATCCAGTAGTAGCCATCGGCCGAGGCGACCGAACCGCGGTTCAACGCGCGGGCGTTCTGGTTGTCGATGCCGAGTGTGATGCTGTGGTCGCCCCACACGTAGTTCGCATCCAGGCGCAGGTTGTTGCTGCGGTTTCCGCGATCCGGATTGACCAGCAGCGAGGTGGTCTGCGCGTTGGTGATCGGCGTGCCACCGGTCAACGCCGGATTCTGCAGGTTGGGGCTGTTGAGGTAGGTCAGGCTGCCGTCGTAGGCCGGGTTGCCGATGTAGTCATCCGTGCGCATTTCGCCGTATTGCGCGCTGACGGTGAGCCGGTCGGTCAGGTAGCCGGTGTACTTGGCCGTCCACAGGTCGCCACCGGTCTTGGTGGTGTCGTCCTTGCCACGTTGGGCGCCACGGGTGAGCGTGTCGTAGTCATAGGCGAAGATGTCGCCACGGTATACATTGCGGCTGGAGGCGCCGGTCAGCTCCAGCAGGTGATTGTCGGTGATGTTCCAATCCACCTTGGCGTACCAGCGGGGGCGCTCGTACTCGTAGCGGGAATAGGAATTCGTCGCCTCCACATTCTTGACATCCGTGCCTTCACGGCGCTCCAGCTCGTAGGAGCCGAAGAAGAACAGCCGGTCTTCGATCAACGGGCCGCCGGCATAGATGCCCTGTGTGCTGACCCATTCGCGGTCCTTGCTCTCCGGCGCATACAGCGCGCCATCGCCGGGATAACGCACGTCGTCCTTGTCCGCACGCGTGGATGCCGGCTCCCAGGTGGCCTGGCCGCCGAAGTGCCACTGATTCGTTCCCCGCTTGCCGACCGCATTGATCACGCCACCATCGGAGCGGCCGTACTTGGCGCTGTAGCCTCCGGTGTAGATCTCCTGCTGGTCGATGCTTCCGTACGGCAAGGTCAGCCCGCCCAGGCCGCGCAGCGGATCGGTGCTGTTGAAGCCGTTGATGTAGTAGGCGTTCTCCGCTGCGGATGAACCGCCAAAGCTCACCAGCTGCGCGCCGGTTGGGCCGGCGTAGGTGCCGTTGCCGCTGTTGCCGATCACGCCGGGTGCGAGCTGGGCGATGGCCTCGGCCGAACGGCCCAGCGGCAGCCGCTGCAGTTGCTCTGCGGTGATGACCGTACGCGAATCCACGCTGCTCACATCGATCGCGGCGGCGGCACGGTCCGCGCTGACCTGGATGCCGTCCAGGCGGGTGACATCGCCGAACGATACTTCGGTACTGGTACCGACCGTCAGTGCGACGTCCTGGCGGGTCTGCAGCACCTTGCCGTCGGCGTCGCGCGCCTCGACCGAATACCGGCCCAGCGGAAGCTGGCTGATGGTATAGCGACCGCGCGCGTCGACGGTCACTTCGCGGGTGAGGCCGGTATCGCTGCGAACGAAAATACGCTGCGCCGATGGCGGCGCCTGGCCGGCGATCGCACCGGTGGTGGACTGTGCATGCAGGGTCGGGGAGGCGGTGGCAAGCAACACCGCCAACGCCAGCAATCGCGGGCGCAGGGAAGAACGAGCTGTCGTCATCGAAGGTCGTACGGGTAGTGGGGGAAGCCATGTCTGTGACCGCCTCGGGGCGGAACGGACATCGCACATTCATTAACCCCGCTCGCGCCCCAATGCAGAAATGCGCAGGCGTTATGTGGTGTTTGCCGATGGCGATATCGACAGTGAAGAAACCATGACACGGGTCACCGCGCAGGCAGGTTCTGCTTGGTTACGCGTACCGGGCGCAGGCGTGCGGCGCGTGACTCATCACTGCGGGGTCTGCCGTCATGAGTAATCTGCATCAGTGTCAGGCCATCCGCGGCCGCGCGGCTTCCTACAATCGAGCCTGTCTGCTGCCCTCTCCAACTGCCTGGATGTCCTGATGCGCCTTGCTCTGTCCCTTGGTCTGCTGGGCGTGGTTGCCCTGCTGCCGGCCTGCACGCCGGCCCCCTCTCCCGCCGACGCTGCGGTGCCCGCGGCTACCGCACCGGCACCTGCGGAGATCGCCTGGCGCCATGGCGACGTCGACGACGCCTTCGCCGAGGCGCGCGACAGCGGCAAGCCCGTGCTGCTGTACTGGGGCGCGGTGTGGTGCCCGCCCTGCAACCAGCTCAAGGCCACGCTGTTCAAGGATCCGGCCTTCATCGCGCTGACCCGTCAGTACGTGCCCGTCTATCTGGATGGGGACGAGGAAGGCGCACAGGCCTGGGGCGAGCGATTCGGCGTGCGCGGCTATCCGACCCTGATCGTGCTTGACCCGCAGCGCAACGAGCTCACCCGCCTGGCCGGTGGCAACGACAGTGCAGCCCTGACCCGCGCCCTCACCCTGGCTGCCAGCCGTCGCACCGCCGTGAGCGAGGTGCTGCAGCATGCCTTGACGGCACCACAGGATGTCAGCGCGGAGGACTGGCGCGTGCTCGGCGATTACGGCTGGGAAGTGGATGCCAACCGCCTGGCGGGCGAGCGCGATGCAGCGTCATTGCTGCAGCAACTGGCCACTGCTGCGCCCGAGCCGGCGCTGCAGCGGCGGTTCGCGTTGCTGGCGCTCGGTGCAGGCAAGCCGGACAACGCGCCGACCGCCGCGCAGCGCGACAGCACCCGCGCCCTGCTGGATGCCGTTCTCGCCTCCCCTGCGGAAGTGCGGGCCAATCGGGACCTGCTCGGCTATCAGGGCCCTGCCCTGGTGGCCCGCGCCAGTGCCACCCCGGACCAGGCCCAGCAACTGGGAACGCAGCTGCTGGGCGCGCTGGCTGCCGCCGATCATGCCCTCGGCGACAAAGCCGATGCGCGGCTCGGCACTGTCATCACCGAGCTTGCCCTGCAGCGCCAGCAGCATCCCGACCAGGACATTCCAGCGGCGCTGAAGGCCAAGGCGCAGCAGCGTGTCGCGGCCGCCGATGCCGCCGCGACCACACCACACGAACGCCAGGCCACGATCAGTACCGCCGTGTATGTACTCCGCCAGATCAAGAACGATGCCGCGGCCGAGAAGCTCCTGCTGGCCGAGCTGGACCGCAGCCAGACACCCTATTACTACATGCCCGAACTGGCCGAACTGGCTGAAGAACGTGGCGACAAGGCTTCTGCCATCTCCTGGCTGCACAAGGCCTACCAGGGTGCGCAGGGACCGGCCACGCGCGTGCAGTGGGGCGTTCTCTACGTTGAGGGGCTGCTGCGCTTGAGCCCGGACGATGCGCCGGCGATCGAGACGGCCACCACCGAGGTCATCGCCGATCTGGCTGCCCAGCCAGCCGGCTACCACCAGCGCACCCGCCAGCGGTTTGAACGGTTGGGCGGTGCGTTGCAGGCGTGGAGCCGCGACCATCACGGCGCGGAAAGCCTGACCCGGCTGCAGGCACGGATGACCGAAACCTGCGCGAAGGCCGCCAGCTCGACCGACAGCAGCGCAGGCTGCGAGCGGTGGCTGAAAAGCTGACCTGGCAGGTCAGCCCGTCGTCAGGAGCAAGGCGCCGCCCGTCGTTGGGCGGCGACCTCCAACGAGAGGATCAGCGGCGCGGATGCGCCAGCGCATAGTCCAGGCCGGCGCATACCGCCGCGACCTGCGCATCGTTGCATTCCTGCGGCGACGTCCGCGGGCTGTCCGGGTAGACCTCGGTGGTGGTGGCGTACAGCGCGTCGGTGAAGCCGGCGCAGGCGCCGATCGAACGCGATTCGCCCCAGACCACGCCCGGCGACTGCAGCGGCATGCCGATCAGCTCGCCATTGGCATCGGCCGGGGCGATGTGCGTGATCTTCTCCACTGCGGCGATCAACGCCTGCTGGAACGCCGGCTGCGGATCTTCGCTGTTGCCGATCACGTAGAAGCCATCGGGAATGATGTCCGGCACCAGGGCGATGCCATCGCGGGCGCAGCGCGCCGGATCGAACTCATGCAGGTCGCTGTCGGTTGTTTCGTGCAGGTCCAGGTGCACCAGCAGGTCATCGCCACGCGCGGCCATCCAGCGCATCAGCGACGCCGCTTCTTCGATCTGGCCATCACCACGGAAGCTGCGGTTGGGATCGATCGCATCGGGATTCCAGCGCTGGATGCGCTCATAGCCCCACGGGCTGACGCAGGGCGCCACGATCAGATTGATACGGCCTGCATACGCCTCGGCGTTCTGATCGAGGAACTGCAGCGCGCCATGCACGCCGCTGGTTTCGTAGCCGTGCACGCCACCGGTCACCAGCGCGGTCGGGAGTGCCGGATCCCACTCATGGCTGACCACCGCAAACAGCGGGTAATGATCCGGCGCGTAGTCCAGCTGCCCGTACTGCACCACATCGAAACGCTCGCCCAGGCGCTCGAGTGCGGCCACGACATCGTCGTGGTAGCTGCGCTGGCGCTGCTGGCCTGCGCGCCACCGGGCGCGTTCGGCGTCACCCCAGGGCTGGCCCGGCGTGCCGATGGGATAGAAATGCGTATTGCTCATGGTGGTACTCCAAGGATGTCATCCGGTCGCCGGACAGCTCACGCCGTCAGCGACACTGCACTGGATATTCTATCTGTGGCCGTGTGCATCCGGCTGTGCGGACTCCCAACGCTGACAGGTAAAGGGAGCCGGTTGCCCGGCTCCCTTTCCGTTCCGCTTTGGCCGTCAGGCCGTCTGCGCCGCTTCATACCCGTTCAAGCGCATGTCGCTGGACGCGCGCCCCTGGGTCAGCGAGCGAAGCGACGTGGTATAGCCACCAAGCCGCGCCAGCGGGGCATAACCCAGCACCTCGGCCTGCCCGTCCTGGTCCTCGATCGAGGCCACCCGCCCACTGCGGCGGTTGAGGTCGCCAACCACATCGCCGACGTTCCCCGACGGTGCGTGGATGGCGATCTCCATCACCGGTTCCAGCAGCTGCGTGCCCGCTTGGGCCAGCGCCGCTTTCACCGCTTCACTGCCGGCGCGATGGAAGGCCATGTCCGAGGAGTCCTTGACGTGGGTCTGTCCGTCCACCAGCGTCACCTCGACACCGACCACCGGATGCCCCAGCGGACCTTCGCCCAGTGCGGCACGCACGCCCTTCTCCACCGCATTGACGAACCCACGCGGAATCGCGCCGCCCACGATGCGATCGACGAAGGTCACCTCGCCATCCTCGCGCGGGGCGATGTCGATCAGTACCTGGGCGAACTGGCCCTGGCCACCGGTCTGCTTGGCGACCTTGCCTTCCACCCGCTGCACGGCGCGCTTCGGCGTTTCCTGGTAGGCCACGCGCGGCTCGCCGGTGCGGATGTTGACGCCCCACTCCGTGCGCAGGCGCTCGACCATGACCTCCAGATGCAGCTCGCCCATGCCCCAGATCAGGGTTTCACCGCTGTCCGTATCGGTCTCGACACGGAACGACGGATCCTCCTGCGCCAGGCTGGCCAGGCCTTGGCTGATGCGGATCAGGTCGGACGCCTTTTCCGCGGTCAACCGCCACGCCAGCACGGCCTGCTGCGCCTGGATCGTATCGAGCAGCAGCGGGCGCGAGGGCGCACTCAGCGTTTCACCGCTGACCGCTTCCTTCCAGCCCAGCACCGCCACGATGTCACCGGCCACGGCCTGCTTGATATCGTGGGTCTGGTCGGCCTGCACCCGCACCAGGCGGCTGACGCGTCGCCCGTGTGCGTGCTGCGAGCTGGCCAGTGCGTCGCCCACCTTCAGCGTGCCCGAGTACACCCGCACGAAGCTCAGCGCACCGTGGTTCTGGTGCGTGATCTTGAACAGCAGCGCCGCGAGCGGGCCATCCGGGTCGGGCGGCAGCCGCACGTCGGTGCCGTTCTCGGTGGCGACCACCGCTGGCCGATCCACTGGCGAAGGCAGGTAGTCGACCACGGCATCCAGCAGCGTCTCCACGCCTTTGCTCTTGAACGCCGAGCCCGCCAGTACCGGCACGCCCGCACCCGCCAGCGCGCCGCGACGGACCGCCGCGCGCAGTTGTGCGTTGTCGATCGTCTCGCCTTCCAGCCAGGCCTGTGCCAGCACGTCATCGGCATCGGCCACGGCTTCGATCAGGGCCTCGCGCTGCGGCAGCCACTGGGCAGCCTCATCGGCCGTCCAGGCGTGACGCAAGGCGCCGCCCTTGTCGTCCCACTGCACGGTGCTGCGGTCAACCAGGTCCACCCAGCCGCTGAACTGGCTTTCGGTGCCGACCGGTACGCCCAGCGCCCACGGGGTGGCGCGCAGCTTCTCGCGCAGCTGCGTGAGCACGCGCTCGAAGGAGGCACCGGTGCGGTCCATCTTGTTGACGAAGGCGATCAGCGGCACCCCGTGGCGACGCGCCTGGCGCCAGACCGATTCGGACTGGGGCTGCACGCCGTCCACTGCGGAGAACACCGCCACCGCGCCGTCCAGCACGCGCAGGGAGCGTTCCACTTCGATCGCGAAATCGATATGGCCCGGGGTGTCGATCAGGGTCAGGTGATGGATCGGCTCATCGCGTGGCGCCCAATGCGCCTGCACGGCGGCCGCGCCGATGGTGATGCCGCGCTCGCGCTCGATCGTCGAAAAATCGGTGGTCGCCGCGCCGTCGTGGACTTCGCCGACGCGATGGATCTCGCCGGTTTTCCACAGCAGGCGTTCGGTGAGCGTGGTCTTGCCGGCGTCGATGTGGGCAATGATGCCGAGGTTGCGCCGGAGGGAAAGGGTCTGGTGCGGGGTATGGGTGTTCATGGAATGGGTCTCGCTGCCAACATCGAGGAGCCGCACGCCGCCGTTGGCTAACGGGCGTGCGGCCAGGTTTGGGGCTCGGCGATCTGGTGCATGGCACGTTCTCCTTCAAACAGTTCTGGTACGTGGAAACGAAAAGAGCGCCCGGTGGGCGCTCTGCTCGGGGTCCAGGGTGACCGGTGTTCCGGTCAGCAGCCTCGCACTCCGATTGGCAGACGCGCCCGTGCCGCGTAAACGCGGGTCAGGGTAAAAAACGTCAGAAGCGGCATCGAAGTCATGGGGTCACCTGGGGTGTAGCCGGCATTGTAGACCTCTGACGGGCAGCCACAAGCCCTCATTGGATGCATCGGCGCAACAATGAAGACCACTTGGTCCGCGCACCTGCCATGGATGGGACGACAATGGTCGCTGCCCGTTCGAACATGCGAATGTGTCGCAATTGCGTATACCGTGCAAATCCTTAGAATGGCGGCCTATGCGTCGCTTCGGCGACGCCCGCGAGGCCGGCACTGCCGATGAGGCATCGAGCCGGCGCCCGCGCCCCTTCCTCCGCGTTGTCGAGTTGTTGCCCATGTCCTGCTCTCTGCCCCTGAATCCGCGCCGGTTGCGCCCCAACCTGCTGGCCCTGGCCTGCCTGGCCGCCGCACTCGTCCCCGCCGCGCACGCCCAGACCGCCACCGAGCTGGATGCCGTGCGCGTCAACGCCTATCGCGCCGCCAACAGCACCAGCGGCGCGACCAAGACCAGTACCGCCCTGGCGGAAACCCCGCAATCGGTGTCGGTGATCGAGCGCGCCGAGCTCGACGCCCGCGGCGTGCAGTCGCTCAACGATGCGATGCGCTACGTCGCTGGCGTCAGCCTGGAAAGCTCGGGCATCGACAACCGCGTGGACGACTTCCGCATCCGCGGCTTCGATGCCGGCAGCTGGTCCAACAACGTCACCCTGGACGGGATGCGTGCGCCGCAGGGCAGCCAGTGGAACCGCAGCATGTTCGACAGCTGGAATCTGGAACGCGTGGAAGTACTCAAGGGTCCGTCCGCCGTGATGTATGGCCAGGTGGCCCCCGGCGGCATGGTCAACCAGGTCAGCAAGACGCCGATGCCGGACCAGGCGCAGCAGCTCCGTCTGGGCGTGGATGCGAATGGCCAGTACAGCGCCGCCTTCGACGTCGGTGCCGGCACCGCGGGCGAGGATCACCTGTTCCGTCTGGTCGGCCTGTATCGCGACGGCCAGACCCAGATCAAGCGCACCGAACAGCAGCACTGGTTCCTCGCCCCCAGCTACACCTGGCAGCTTGCCGAACGTACCCGCCTGACCCTGCTGGGCATGTACCAGAAGGAGGATGGCGGCTCGACCTACCAGTTCCTGCCGGCTGCCGGCACGCTCAACCCGACGGCGTCGGGCTACATGAAGAACAGCACCTTCATCGGTGAGCCGGACTGGAATACCTTCGACCGCACCCTGTGGACCGCCGGCTGGATGTTCGAGCACCAGTTCAACGACCACCTCACGCTGACCCAGAGCGCGCGGCGCACCCACGTCGATTCGCTGTTCCGCAGCGTGGTCACCTTCGGCGCACTCAACGCCGATGGCCGCACCCAGAACCGTCGCGGCGTGATGGGCACCGGCGACTCCGATGGCGACACGTTCGACACCCGCCTGCAGGCCCGTTTCAGCACCGGCGCGGTGGATCACACCGTACTGCTCGGTTGGGATTGGCAACGTGCGGATTGGGAGGGCGTACGCAGCGCCATGAGCAGCCCGCGCCCGATCGACATCTTCAATCCGGTCTATTCGACCTACCGGCCGACAGTGACCACGGAAACCCCGACCGCCGGCATCAACCGGCAGAGCGGTGTGTATCTGCAGGACCAGCTGGCGCTGGGCAACTGGCGCATGACCCTGGGCGGCCGCTACGACTGGACCAAGGACGACAGCAGCAGCGCCAACCGCAATATCGCCACCGGCATCTCCACGCCGGGCGGGCGCAATGTGATCAAGAACGAGGCATTCACCGGTCGCGCGGGCGTGCTGTACGTATTCGAGAACGGGCTGACCCCGTATGTGAGCTACGCCGAATCGTTCCAGCCCTCGACCAAGTCGCCGTTGGACAGCTTCACCCAGACCGCGTTCGAGCCGGTGACCGGTTCGCAGTGGGAGGCGGGGTTGAAGTACCAGCCCGCCTCGGTGGACGGCCTGGTGACGCTGTCGGTGTACGACCTGCGCCAGCAGAACATGATCGTGGACGATCCGGTGGCGTCGCATCGCAACTGCGGCGCCACGGGCACGGCGACCTGCTCGATCCAGGGCGACGAAGGACGGGTGCGCGGCATTGAACTGGAAGGCCGGATCACGCCGATCGAGGGCTTCAGCCTGATCGGCGCCGCCTCGCGGATGGACTCGGAAATGACCCGCTCGGTGCCCTACAAGGGCAAGGAACTGGCGATGGTGCCCGATTACAGTGCCTCGTTCTGGGCGGACTACACCTTCCAGGCCGGCGCACTGCGGGGCCTGAGCCTGGCGGCGGGCGCGCGCTACAACGGGGTGAGCTACGGCGACAGCGCCAACGTGTACCGGATTCCGTCCTACACCCTGTTCGATGCGGCGATCCGCTATGACGTGGGCCAGATCGGCGGCACCCAGGTGCAGCTGGCACTCAATGCCAGCAATCTGTCCGACAAGCGTTTCGTGTCGACCTGCACCGGCGTGTCGTCGTGCTACTACGGCAGCGGACGCACCGTGATGGCAACCGCGCGCTTCGGCTGGTAACCGACCCTCCCGACAACGGTAGTGCCGGCCGCTGGCCGGCGCCCGTCACACCTTCAACGCGCCGGGAGAAATACCCGGCGCTAGGGATCGGTCACCACGACCAGCGGGACATCACGCTGCGGGTGACGCAGCACCAGCACCGGTTGCTGGTAGACCCGCTCGATATGCTCACGGGTCAGCACCTCGGTCGGTGTGCCATCGGCCGCCACGCGGCCCTGTTCCAGCAGCACGATCCGGTCGGCATAGGCGGCGGCCAGATTCAGATCGTGCAGCACCACGATCACGCAGGCGCCGGTATCGGCCAGTTCACGGACCGCGCGCAGCGTGCGTTCCTGATGGCGCAGATCCAGTGCGGCGGTGGGTTCATCCAACAGCAGCACCGGCGTGTCCTGGGTCAGCACGCGGGCGAAGGTCGTCCGCGCCGCCTCGCCACCGGACAGATGCTCCACCTCACGCTCGATCAAGGCGTGCAGGTCCGCACGCGCCAGCGCGTCGGCGATGCAGGCTGCGTCTTTCACCGGGTCCGGCGGATGCGGCAGGCGCCCCATCGCGACCACTTCGTGCACACGGAAGGCAAAACGGACCGCATGCTCCTGCGGCATCACCGCGCGCTCGCGGGCCAGCGCTTTGGCCTTCCACGCGGCCAACGGCTGCCCCTGCAGCAGCACCTCACCCTGCTCGGCCGCCAGATCACCTGCCGCCACCGCCAGCAGCGTCGATTTGCCCGCACCGTTGGGACCGACCAGTGCCGTCACCGAGCCGGGCAGGAAGTCCAGCGTGATGTCATCCAGGATGCGCCGCGCGCCGCGGCTGAGCTGCACCGACCGCAGCTGCAACAGCCCGCTCATGAACCGCTCCGGTGGCGCTGGCGCATCACCAGCCACAGGAAGAACGGCGCGCCGAGCGCGGCCGAGAACAGCCCCAGCGGAATCTCCGATGGCGGATCGAGCGTGCGCGCGGCGGTATCGGCGACCACGATCAGCAGGGCACCGGCCACGGCCGAGACCGGCAGCAGCCAGCGATGGCCCGGACCGACCAGCAGACGTACCACGTGCGGCACGACCAGGCCCACGAAACCGATCGAGCCGGCGAAGGCGACCGCAGCGCCCACCAGCAATGCACTGAAGGCAATCAGCTTGAGCCGGGTGCGTTTTACATCCAGGCCCAGGTGCTGGGCCTGGCGCTCACCGAGGGCGAGCATGTCCAGTGGCGTCGCCAGGCGCAACAGGGCGATCGTGCCGATCACGAACACCGGCGCCACCGCGATCACATCCATCCAGTCGGCCTGGGCCAGCGAGCCCATCTGCCAGAACACCAGCGACTGCAGTTCGCTCTCGCTGGCGATATAGGTCAGGAAGCCGATCACGGCCGAGCAGAACGCGGCGATCGCGATGCCGACCAGCAGCAAGGTCGCCGTGCCGCTGCCCTGCCCCGGCCGTGCCAGCAGGTAGGTCAGCGTGATCGCGCCACCGGCACCGGCAAACGCCGCCAGCGGCAACGTCCAGGCGCCGAAAGCACCGGCACCCAGCACGATGGCCGAGACCGCACCCAGCGCAGCGCCCTGGGTCACACCGACAATGCCGGGGTCGGCCAGCGGATTACCGAACAGGCCCTGCAGGCTCGCACCGGCCATCGCCAGTGCGGCGCCCACCATCGCGCCCAGCAAGGCACGCGGAATCCGCAGCTGCCACACCACGGCCAGATCGCGGGTGCTGACGCTGGCCGGATCGACCAGCCCCAGCTTCACCCCGATCGCCTGCAGCACCTCCATCGGTGGGAGCCGCAACGGACCCACCGCAAAGGATGCGATCACCGCGATCAGCAGACCGACCGCGGCCCAGATCAACACCGTCGCGCCACGGCGACGCGCAGGACTCGACACCACCATGCCTTACGCCCTCACGGGCGCGGCACCGTGGCGAAGGCGGCCGCCAGCGCGACCGCGCCACTGCCGGAAGCGACGCTGGCCGATTTCAGTTCCACATCCGGCATCACCCACACGCGGTTGGCCGCGCCGGCCGGCGTCTGGCGCAGCGTCGGGTACGCGCGCCACAGGCCCGCCTGGCCACCGAACAGGGCCAGATCGTTCTCGGTCACCAGGATCACGTCGGGCGCTGCTGCCACCACGCCTTCATTGCTCAATGCGGAATAGTTGGCCACGCCGGCTTCATCGCCGATGTTGATGCCACCGGCCAGCGTGATCAGCTTGCCCGAGGCGCTGTCCGAGCCGGCCACCGTCGGCGCCCCGCCGGCACCGGTCGCGGAAACATGGATCACGCGCGGATGCCACGCCAGCGCGGCACCACTCGCCTTGGCCGCATCCAGCTGAGACTGCACCTTCGAGGCCAGCGCTTCACCCTGCTCGGCCATGCCGACCGCCGCGGCGACCTTGCGCACCTTGTCGGCCGCCGGCTGCAGATCGTCGACGATCACCGCCGCCTCGCCCGCGCCACGCAGCTTGGCGGCCAGATCGGAATGGCGACGCAGGCTGTTGCCCAGGAACAGGGTGCCCTGCAGGCTCAACACGCCTTCCACGCCGGTGGTGCGGTTGAACAGGAATTGTTTGGGGGCCTTGCGGCCGGACTCGGTGGCCGAGCGCAGCGGCGCGGCGTACACCTGATCATCCAGGCCAAGGGCTTCGAGCACGGCGATGATGTCATCCCCACCGGCGATGATCTTCGAGGTATCGGTCACCGTCGTGGCCACGCCATCGTCGGAGGTGACCTGCGCCGGCAACTGCTGGGTGGCGCCCTCGATGTCCGGCACGTCCACGCCCACCACGCGCTGCCAACCCTCCGGCAGTGCTTCGGCGGACTGCGCGACGGGTGCCGCAGCGGCGTCGGCGGCAGGGGCGGCGGGCTCTTTCGAGCAACCGGCGATCACCGCGACCAGGGACAGGGCCAGCAGGCTGCGGCGGACATCATTGGACTTCATGGCAGTTCCTCTTCAATCAGAACGGCGGGGCTGTCCGCCCCGCCGTCAAAGCAACGCAGTGCGCTGAACTCAGTTCGCGCGGGTGCTGATGCGGGTGATGCGGTCGCCCTTGGGGTCCTGGGCATCACGCGACTTGTTGACGGCAAAGACGTTGCCCTTGCCATCCTCACGCACATGGTTCGGGAAGGTGCCGCCATCCAGGTTGCCGACCACCTTGCCGTTGCCATCGACCACCGTCACCGTGCCGGCACCGCGATTGGTCACGTAGGCCAGCTTGGAGACCGGCTCGAACGCCACGTTCAGCGCACCCGCGCCGACCGGCACGTCGTGCAGCACCTTGCCGCTGGCGACATCGACGATCAACAGGTTGTCGGTGCCCTGCGAGGCCACGTACAGGCGACCCGCCGCGGCATCATAGGCAACGCCGGAGGCGCTGATCGAGTTGCCCAGATCGATCACCTTCTCCACCTTGCCGGTGGTGGTGTCGATCACGGCCGCTTCGGGCGTGCCGATGCTGACGGTGAACAGCTTGCCGGACGCTTCATCCAGCACCAGGCTCATCGGGACGAACTTCTTGTCGTCCACGCCCGAGGCCAGGGTGATCGGCTCCAGCGGCTGCAGGGTGCGGGCATCGAACACCGAGAGATGATCCTCGCCGGCGGCCGAGGCGAACACCTTGCCATGACGTCCATCGACCACGATGTCGCGGGCATGCGGTACGGCGCCGACATCGAACTGGCGCACCAGCGACAGATCCTTCTGGCGATACACGGCCACGGTGTCCTGGCGGGTGTTGGTGACCCACACGTTGCCGTTGGCATCATCCACGCCCACGCCATACACCGCGAACACCGCACCGCCCTTGCCACCCGGAACTTCAGCCGGGGTGATCCTGGCGGTGACCTTCAGGCTCTTCGGGTCCAGCTTGAGCAGCTGCGACTGGGTCACCGGCGGGCGACCGACGGCGGCAGTGACGAACACCGCGTTGCTGGCCGCGCTGTACGCGGACTGATACAGCCCCTGGACCAGCTTGGCCGAGGTCTGGTTGAAGTTCTGCTGGCCGCTCAGCGGCAGGTTCGGCGAAACGCGCAGCGACAACACCGTCGCCGCGGACGGCTGGCTGGCACGCACGATCACCGGCTGCTGGCCGGGCACCGCATCGGAGGGAATCGCTACCTTGCCCTTGAAGTTGCCCTCGGCATCGACCACGTACGGGGTGGCATTGAGCACCGTCTCGCCACGCAGCAGGGTGACCTGCTGGCCCGGCACGAACTGACGGCCGATCACCTCGGCATCGCTGCCCGGCACCACGTTCTGGCCGCGGCTGACCACTTCACCACGGAAGCCGTTGGCCGGGGCATCGAAAACAGGCTGGGCGAACAGCGACGGGCTGGCCAGGGACAGCGCGAGGGCCAGGGTGGCGACACGCGGGAGGGATTTCAGGGTGTACATCAGCAGACTCCTTCTGTTGGGGGCGCGCCGGTTGGCGCGTTGTCACAGTGCTTGCCTTGGCGTGGCCGCGGTCCGTTGCGGCGGTGGCACAAGGCCACGGAACTGCCTGGGTATCGAAAAATCAGGGCGCCGGCGCGGGCGTGCCGCTGCGATCGGCGATGCCGTACAGCTGGCTCAGCGTGGCCTTGAGCGAGGCCGGCAGCATCGGCCCATGGCCAAGGCCGGGGAACTCGCGGTACTGCACCGTCAGGCCGGGCACTTTCGCCAACCGGCTGGCCAGCTGCTGCGCGGCATCCGGGGTCGCGCCGCCGATGCGGCGCAGGTGCGCGACCACGCGCGGATTGGTCATGTCGCGCACACCGCGGTTGCCCGTGCGCTCGTCACCGCCGAGCATCACCGTCACCTGCGCCGGCTGGCTCTGGTTGTTGGCGATGAACTGGCGTTCCATGTCGCCCAGCGGTGCGCCCTGGCTCCACCACAGTGACGGGCTGGCCGACACGTAATGCTGGAAGGCGGCCGGCCGGGTATACAGCGTACTGACCACGAACAGACCGCCGAGCGAATGGCCCCACAGCGACTGCTGCTGCAGATCGATGCTCGCGCGGCGCTGCACTTCCGGCTTGATCCGGCGCTCGATCAGATCCAGAAACGCATATGCGCCGCCACCGCTGGACTGCGACGTGCCGTTCTCATCGTCGGCGGTGTCGATCCATGCGGTGTAATCGCGGGTACGGGCGGGGGAATCGATGCGCAGGTCGTTGTCGTAACCGATGAACACCAGCACCGGCGCGGCGTGCGCGGCCAGGTCGGCCAGCATGGCCTGGTCCAGCACCATCGCCGCGGCATTGCCATCCAGCATGTACAGCACCGGGGCGGGCGTAGCGGCCGCCTTGGCCGGGACACCGATGTTCACGCGCCAGCGGCGGGCCTTGTCGGGGCTGTCCAGCACGAAATGTTCAAAGCGATAGCTCTGCGCCGGCTGGTCCAACACCGTCTCGCCAATCTTCTGTTCGGGATTGCGCTGCTGCGCCGCCGCGGGCGACAACGCCGCCATGCCGATGGCGGTGGCCACGCCCAACGTGCGCAGCCATGGCGATACGGAAGAGATCAGGGAGGAGGAAACGATCATGACAACCCGAAGCGAGAGACAGTGCTATCCCGCCAGTGTAACTCAAATGAGAATGGGTATCACTGACGTTGCGCAGAGCGCCCTGCCATCGCGCTCGCCATGCACGGGCTCAGCGCGCGCAATCGCCCGACGCCTTGCGCGCCGCGCCCACCGTTGCACCGCCCTTGCCGGCGACGGACATCCAGCCCTTCAGCGGGAAGCTGTCCGGCAGCGACGCCGCCATCGGCGCCGAGCCGATCACCAGCTCCCGCCAGGTACCCACCGGCTCCAGCTCGGCCAGCCGCGCGGCCTGGTCGTCATCGGTACTGATTACGTCATCCGCGCCGGAGGGCGCCTTGGCGGTCGTCCCGGTCTTGGTGGCCCTGATCCGCAGCTCGCCACTGGTCGCACTGGTCATCGCCACCGTGTAGTGCTCCTTGCCATAGGCCCACGGCGTTTCGTGCTGCACGGTGGCGGTCTGTCCTGCGGCAGGCAGTACCAGCGCATCGCCCGCGGCCGCCTGCACCATCGCCATGCCGCCCATCACCGCCATGTACATCCCGTACGCACGCATCTGCTTCTCTTCCTGCGTCTTCGCCTCGGGCGCACCTGGCCAGTTTGCCTCCAGATTGAAATGCGCCTTGCCGTTGCACAGCGTCAGCACCACCGGCGTGCCCTCGCCTTCGCCCAGACTGATCAGGCTGTCGCCGTTGCGGAACTGCTGCACATGGGCCAGCAATGACGCACCGCTCGGCGGCACCTGGTTCACCTCGATACGCGACGCCGCCTTCAGACGCTCGTTCAACGAGATCGTCATGGCAGCAGCGGGCAGCGCTGCGCCGATCGCGGCAGCAAGTACAAGCACAGGCAGGAAAACGCGCATGGCATCCAGTCCAAGAGGGCGGGACATCATACGCGTCCGGCCATCGCTCACTCGCACGCCCATGGCCCTGCACCGCGCAAAGCGCTCAGCTACGCGCCACCATCGCGGCGATCGTCGCCGCCAGCTCCTGCACGGCCTGCTGCGCGGTGATATCGCCCGTGGTGGCGGCATAGGAGAGCCCTTCGGCCGCGCCCAGCATGCCCCACAATCCCGCCTGGGCCAGCACGCCGGAGGGTGCGAACGGTGACAGCAGCGCGCCGCACTGCTCGAGAAACACGACGTCGTACTCGCGCTTGATCCGTGCCAGTTCGGGCGAACCGGCCAACGCCGCGATCACGCCGGGAATCTCACGCCCCTGCTTCATGACGCAGGCGACGTAGGCATCGGCAATGACCTGCGCCTTCTCGGCGAGCGTCGGACCGCTGTCTGCAAAGCGCGCTTCCATCACCACGCCCTGGCGCGCATCGAAATCCTGGTACAGCGCCGCGAGCAGACCGGCCCGCGTACCGAAATGGTCATACACCACCGGCTTGGTCACCCCGGCCTGCTCGGCCAATCGCCCCAGGGTCAGCGCGTCGGTGCCTTCCTCGCGCACCAGCCGCCACGCTTCCTCCAGCAACTGGCGCAGGCGATCGTCGCGGGTCATGCGGCGGCGAGGCGCCACCGGAACGGCAGAGTCGAGCGGGCTTGACATCGCTATATACCAATCGTAACTTACAGTTCGTAACTTACCGAAAGTATACAACCTCCTCCCCTTGGACGCGCATGCACACCCTGATCGTCACCTCTCACCCCCATCCCGACGCCCTGACCCAGGCCGTCGCCCGCCGCATCGCGGACGGCCTATCCACCGCCCCCGGCGCGACCGTGGAACTGGCCGACCTCCATGCCGAGGGCTTCGACCCCCGCTACACCCGGCACGACCTGGACGGCCACCACCGCCTGAGCGCGTTCCCGGCCGATGTACTGGCCGAACAGGCCCGCCTGGACCGCGCCGACGCACTCGTGCTGGTGTTTCCCGTTTACTGGTGGAGCATGCCGGCGCTGATGAAGGGCTGGATCGACCGCGTCTTCACGGGCGGCTGGGCCTATGACGACAGCAGCGGCCAGGGCGTGCTCAAGAAACTGGGGCGCCTGTCCGTCCATCTGGTCGTACTGGGGGGCGCCGATGCGCGCACCTGGCACAAGCGCGGCTACACCGAGGCTATGAAGACCCAGATCGACACCGGCATCTTCGATTACTGCGGCGCGCCGGTGCTCTCGTCCACGCTGCTGCTGGAGACCGACACGGGTGATGCTCAGGCCCACCTGCACAGTGCGTTCGCGCTGGGCGAGCGGATCGCAACGGCAGCGACGGCAGCGCGGTGAGCGGAGAAGACAGCACGCAATGCGACGTGGCTGAAGGACCGACACGAGCATGACGCGCCGCACGCTTCATGAATCGCGACAGCACCTCGCGCATCAACTGTGACGTGCGGCAGGCGCCGGCGACCGCCGGCGCTTTACTCTCCGGCGACCGCCTCGCCCCGCACGCCACCTTCGCCCGGACCCTGCATGAAGTACTTCCTTGTTCTGTTGCTGTTGCTGCCCGCAACGCAAAGCCACGCCCTGACCTTGACCAACCCGGCGTGGCGCGTCGAGATCGATCCTGCAACGCTGGCGGTGACCGCCACCCAGTCCGACGGCACCACCACCCGCATCTCTTCGGCGGGCGACGCCGGCACGGTGTCGGCGCTGAAGCAGACCGCCGCTACCGGTCGATGGCAATGGGGCGATGCAACGCAGGTACGGGCCGAGCTGGTCGGCGATACGCTGCAGATGCACTTCAACCGGACCACCGAGGGCAGCGTGCACTGGCCGCGACTGCCCGCCGGTCCGCACGCCCTGTTGCTGCCGCTGCACGAGGGCTACTACCTTCCCGCCGATGACACCGTCTGGCGGGATGAACTGCTTGATGCCTACGGCGAGATCAACACCACCGAAGACCTTACCCTGCCCGTGATCGGCCTGGCGTGGCCGGATCGCGTGCTGTCGATCCTGTTCGCGACACCCTTCAACAACACCGTTCACTTCAGCGCCGATGGGCCAGGCGTCGCGGTCGCCGCCGAGCACCACTTCAATGCGCTCAACGTGTCTGAGCCGTATACCGTCATCGTCAGCCTGGATGCGCCGGATTGGCTGGCGCCGGCCAAACGCTACCGGGCGTGGCTGCAGGCGCAGGGCGGCTTCGTGCCGCTGAAGGACAAACTCGCCGCGTTGCCGGACGGTGAGAAGCTCATCGGTGCCAGCCACCTGTATCTGTGGGGTGACCGCCTGCTGGTGGAACAGGACGTGCGCGACTGGGCGACGCTGAAGGCGCTGCTGCCACGCGCGTGGATCCAGAAGGATGACGAGGCGTTGGAGGCGTTGGCGGCCGCACGCAGCGGCCCCTATGTGCAACAGGTGTTGGTGGCCGCGATCAATGCCGCGCTGGCGGAACAGTTTCCCGGTGACACCGCCCAGGCCATGCAGCAGCGCCGGCACCAGCTGGATGCAACCTTGGGCACGGCGCTGCAGCCCGAGGCGTTGCGGGGCGACAGCGCGTCGCCGCAGATGATCCGCGCCCTGCAGGCCGCGGGCCTGCCGCGCCTGTGGCTGGGACTACCGGACTGGACGGCGGGCTGGGCGAGCCCGGGCGGCGTGGAAGCAGGCGTACAGGCCGGCTACCTGGTGGCGCCGTACGATTCCTATGACACCGCCCTGCCCGACGGCAACGACAATCCGTCCTGGCTGTCGGCCCAGCTCGGCCAGGACGCGTTCGAGCGCTGCGGAATCATGAAACCCGATGGCCAGCGGATCAAAGGGTTCCAGGGCAGCGGGGTGTATACCAACGCAGCCTGTATCCGGCCATTGATGGAACGTCGGGTGCGGGACCTGCGCGCCACCACGCCCTACAACAGCTGGTTCCTGGATGTCGCAGCGACCGGCATGCTGTTCGATGACAGCGACCCGGCCAAGCCCACCCCGCAGGCGCAGGATGCGGCCAACCGCAACGCGGCCCTCGCCTGGCTGGCCGATACCCAGGCACTGGTGGTCGGCTCGGAAGTCGGCTCGGCCGTGGTCAACCGGCATATCGTCTTCGCGCACGGCGCGCAGACCGCCGGGTTCGGCTGGCGCGATCCGCAGATGCGCCGCGAGCGCGACTCGCCGTACTACCTCGGGGCGTGGGCGCCGGAGCACCAGCCTGCCTTCTTCTTCAAACAGAGCCGGCTCAAGCCCCGCTACCAGCAGCTCTACTTCAATCCGGCCCGTCGCCTGCCCTTGCTGCAGGCAGCCTTCCACGACAGCGTGGT
The DNA here is from genome assembly GCF_002887735.1 of Stenotrophomonas bentonitica. Classification (GTDB taxonomy): domain Bacteria; phylum Pseudomonadota; class Gammaproteobacteria; order Xanthomonadales; family Xanthomonadaceae; genus Stenotrophomonas; species Stenotrophomonas bentonitica_A. The sequence goes on along the minus strand of NZ_PKQP01000002.1, from coordinate 571,618 downwards.
CAGCACCCATCACTGGACCCTGGACAGCCTCAAGTTCCGCGAGAGCCGCAGCACCACCGAGCTGCTGCAGCAGCTGTACAACGTACCACCCCTGCTCAACCTCAGCGTGGCGACCGCCCCGTCACGGATCGCCTACCTGCGCCAGCTGGACGCGTTCTTCCGTCCCGTGCATGAGCACTTGTTCGACCAGGCACTGACCGACTTCCGCTGGCGCGATGCCGCCGGGCAGGTGCAGCAGACCACATTTGCCGATGGCAGCGTGATCGTGGCGAATTTCTCCGATCAACCACGACAGGTGGATGACCGTCCGCTTCCGGCGCGCAGCGCGACCGCCCGCCTGGCAGACGGCCGTACGCTGGAGTTCATTTCGCCGGCGGGGCCGTAGGCCGGCACGCCACCCGACCTGTGCGCCCGCGGACCTGCCCCCCCCCCGGACGTGTGCGCGCCCACCGCTCCGGTGAGCGCGCCAAGGCGTCACTCCTTCGCCGCTTCCGCCTTCCACGCAGCGACCTTGGCCCTGGTCTGCGTCAACAGCGCATCCAGCGCCGTGCGGTCATAGCCCTGGCCGCGCAGCACGACGTACTGGATGCCGCGCGTGGCCTCGATATCCTCCAGTGGATTGCGCTCCAGCAACACCAGGTCGGCCGCCTTGCCGGGCGCGACCGCACCGTAACGATCCAGGGTGCCGAACCAGGCCGGGCCCGCGCGCGTGGCCGCGGACAGGGCCTGCGCCGGGGTCAGCCCTTCCTTGACGAACAGCGACAGCTCGTCATGCAGGCCGATACCGGGATAGTTGAACGAGTTGAGGAAGCCCGCATCGGTACCGGCCATGATCGTCACGCCGGCCTGCTGCAGCATCGGCAGCACCGCGGCGACCTGGTGGTACTCCTGGTGCCGCGCGTCGATCTGCGCCGGGGTCGCCTTTGCCGCGCGCTCGACGCGCCAGGCGTAGGTGGCCTGCAGCTTCGGGCCGATGTAGGCCAGGTAGGGATCGTTGCGATGGTCGTCCTGGTCCAGGAAGTCCAGAATGCGCCCGCCATTGAGGGTCGGCGTCACGAACACGCCTTTGGCCGCGAAACCACGATAGGCGGCCATGGCGGTGTCACGGTCAAAGCCCGCATCCAAGCGCGCGTTGGCCTGCGCGCGATCGATGCGCTTGGCGCCGAAGTCCGCGGCGATCGCGGCTTCATCGTTGACGCCCGCCTTGTAGGCGTAGTCCAGGTGTTCGATCGAGCTGATGCCCGCATCGACCGCCTGCTGCACGGTCAATGCCATCGGAATATGCCCGGATGCACGCAGACCGTTGGCGCGTGCACCGCGCACGGCCGCCAGGAACAATTCCGGGGTCAGGGTGCTGTCGGTGATCTTGACGAAGTCGACGCGGTCGCGCTTCAAGCGCACGAACGCCGCATCCAGGTCCGCCTGCGAGCCGACTTCGATGGTGCCCTTCCAGACCGGCTTGATGCCTTCGATCTTGGCACCCGAGGTGAACAACTGCGGGCCGGCCAACCGGCCGCTGGCGATCTCGCCGCGCCACTGCAGCACCTGGTCGGGCAGATCGCCGGAGGCGTCGCGGATGGTCGTGATGCCATGGGCGATGTACAGCGGCAGCAGCGCCTTGTTCTCCTCAATGAGCTCCGGGCCGCCCCCGAAATGCACGTGCATGTCCCACAGGCCCGGGATCAGATAGCGCCCCTTGCCGTTGACCTCCTCGCGGGCCTTCCACGCCTTGCGCATCGCACGATCACTGCCCATCGCCACGATGTCCTGGCCGCGTACCACGACGGTCTGGTCCGGCACGGTGGAGGCATGCTCCACATCGACCACGGTCGCATGCCGGATCATCAGGTCGGCCTGCTCGGCCGCGAATGCGGAAGGGGCCAGTGCAAGCAGCACCGGAAGGGCAAGACGCAGGGACATGGGCAATGCACCGGAAAATGGAGAACCGGGCCACCTTACGGTCGGGCCCGGTCCATTCACCAGTTAAATTTTGGAATGCGCGTCATGTGCATTCCAGATGAGCATGCTGCTTCACATCTCGCCCTGCATCACCGGCCGTGCCTGCAGCTGTCCCAGCCACGCCGCCACGGCCGGGTGCGCGTCCACGGCAGCGCCCACGAAGGTCCCGTAGCCGACCACCTTGCCCACCACGAGATCTACCAGCGAGTAGGCCTCACCCAACATCCATGGCTGCTGCGACAGGCGCGCCTCCAGCACGTCCAGTAGTTCATTGGCCGCGCGGATGCCAGCTGCGGCATGGTCGGCATGGCGCAGCGCATCGTCCGTGGTGGCCAGCCACACACGCCCGATCACCGCGCCATAGGTGACATATGCCCACGTGCACCACGACATCGCCTCCAGCCGCGCCGGTGTACCGTCCTGCGGCCAGAGCCCCTTGGCCACGCCGTGGTGCTCGCCCAGCCACAGGTGGATCGCCAGGGCTTCGAACATCGGCGTGCCATCCACCACCAGGCACGGCACCTTGCCGTTGGGATTGATGGCCAGGTAGTCGGCCGTGCGCTGCTCGCCGGCGCGGATGTCGATCCTGACCCGCTCATGAGGGACAGCCAGTTCGGCCAGGGCGCAGGCGATCGGGGTGGCGCTGGACATCGGGTGCCAATAGAAGACGAGGGACATCTGGAACTCCTTGAGGGTGGTCAGGGGTGCGACCAAAGCGGTCCTGCACCGTGGCCCCAAGGCTAGCCACCCTTGCGGACAGAACCCGCCCGCAATGGCTGCTACGCTTTCCTGATGCTGACCGCCTCCGCCCGCCTGCTGAGCCTGCTGTCCCTGCTGCAATCGCGCCCGCATTGGGGCGGCGGCATGCTGGCCGAGCGCATGGGCATCCATCCACGCACGCTCCGCCGCGACATCGACCGGCTGCGCCAGCTGGGCTATCCCATCCACGCCAGCACCGGTGTCGCCGGCGGCTACGCGTTCCGCCCGGGCCGGGCCCTGCCACCGCTGCTGCTGGACGACGATGAAGCGCTGGCGGCCGCAATCGCGCTGCGCACGGCGATGGCCGGCACCATCAGCGGGATCGAGCAGACCGCGATCACCGCGCTGGTCAAGATTGAACAGGCGATGCCACCGCGCCTGCGGCCCCGTCTGGAGGCACTGCGCTCAGCGATCCTGCCCACCGATCAGATCGGACCGTTGGTCGATGCCGGTCGGCTGACCGCCCTGGCCGCTGCCTGCCGCGACCAACTGCAACTGGCCTTCGAGTACATCGACCGCACAGGTCAGCCGAGTTCTCGCCAGGTGGAGCCACAAGGCGTGGTGCACACCGATCGGCGCTGGTATCTGGTTGCCTGGGACCCCGCACGCGACGACTGGCGCACCTTCCGCATCGACCGGATCACCAGTACGCCCGTGGTGGGCGCGCATTTCGCGCCCCGCGCCGGCCCCGGCGACGGCGACCTGCGCCAGTGGGTGGCCCGCTCGCTCTCGCTCGGGCAGTACCCCGATGAGGCGCGGATCATCCTGCACGCACCCCTGGCTGCCCTGCGCCAGCGCATCCCTGCGTCGGCCGGGGTACTGGAGGGTGTGGATGACCAGCGCTGCCTGCTGCGCTGTGGCGCCAACCCGATGGGCTCGGTGATCTATTGGCTGCTGGCCATGGACCTGGAGTTCGAGGTGCTGGGGCCACCCGCACTGATCGACCGGCTACGTGCGGCTGGCGAGCGGGTGGCGCGCAGCCTGACCCCAGGCGTCGCCGCCGTCGTGCCGACGCCCGAGGACGTGTAGCCACCGGGCATGGCCATGGCGGCCGTGGTCATTGCGCTTCACAATGGCGCCATGACTGCCAGTGAAAAACCGAATCGGGCCCTGTTCGACCTGGACCTGTTGCGCGCCATGGTGATGGTGGCCGATTGCGCCAGCTTCACCACGGCGGCCGCCCGCCTGCATTCCACCCAATCCACCATCAGCCAGAAGATCCGCCGGCTGGAGGACATGGCCGGCCATCCGCTGCTGGTGCGCGGCAACCGTGATGTGCATCCCACCGATGCCGGCGAGATCGTCCTGGGTCACGCGCGCCAACTGCTGGCGCTCAACGATCAGCTGCTGGAGGCCCTGGCCGGCACCACGGTGGCCGTCACCGTGCGGCTGGGCGTACCGGAGGACTTTGTCAGCGCCGCGACCACCCAGCTGCTTGGCGCCTTCAACCGCGAACATCCCCAGGTGAAGCTGGAGGTCACCAGCGGCCTCAGCCGCGACCTGGCCCACGGCTACGATCACGGCGAACTCGACCTGATCCTGGTCAAGCAGCGTCGCCACAGCCGTGCTGCGGTGGCCTGCTGGCCCGAGACCATGGTCTGGATCGACAGTGCCCGCAATGGCTGCATCGGGCTGGATCCGGTGCCCCTGGTCACCTTTCCGCCGCGCGGACTCTACCGCGACGACATCATCGACGCGATCGAAGCACTCGGGCGCCGCTGGCGGATCAGCTTCACCAGTTCCAGTCTGAGCGGGATCCAGGGCGCGGTGGCCGATGGCATGGGCATCAGCCTGCTGCCGGCGCGTGCCTTGAGCCGCGAGCACACCGTGCTGGGTGCCGAACAGGGCCTGCCACCGATCGATACGTTCGAGATCGCCCTGCTCCATCGCGCCACCGCCGACCCGCTGGTCAAGATGCTGGCGATGCGCCTTGGCGAACTCCTCAACCACGAGCGCGCCAGCAAGAACGTCACGCCGGCCTGAGCATGCAGTCGATCCGGATCACGCACCAGTCGATCGACCACGACGTCAGGCTGTATCACGCGTGGCAGGCCGCCCTTACTTGAGCTGCAGCGGGTAGCGCTGCCAGAGCACGTGCACCAGGAACCCGGTCAGTTCCGGGTCCTTGCTGGTGATCGAGGCGCGGATCTTGTCCAGCAGCACCATGTCGCTGCAGTTGCGCACATCGGCGTGGCCGGCCTGGCCGGCGCGGCGGGCCCGGTAGCGGGCGGCGCGCTGTGCATCGGTCATCGCGTAGCCGAAGGTGGGCGGACGGCCGCGCTTGCGCGGCAGCGTCAGTTCCAGTGTTCCGGGGTCTTGTTCATCGCGCATGACGGACGAGGATGCAAACGGGGGCGCGCACGATATCGTGAGACATCACTTTAATCCAGCGTTTTCCGTGGATTTCTGCATTTGCGACGCAAGCGTCAGCGCCACGCCTCTGCGACACGCGCGCCCGCCCACACCAGCAGCATCCCGCCAACGAGGCTCACGCCCAGATACAGCGGCACCATCACGCTGCGATCGGTGCGGGTGAACACCAGCGATTCGAGCATCATCGAGGAGAACGTGGTCAATCCGCCCACGATCCCGACGATCAGGAACGCGCGCCAGTACAGCGCCGCCGTGCCACGACTCTGCAGCCAGATCATCACGTAACCGGCGACGAACGCACCGGCCAGGTTCACCGTCAGCGTGCCCCACGGAAAGCCATTGCCGAACTGGCGCAGCATCGCATCGCCCACCATGAAGCGCAGCGCGGCGCCCAGTGCGCCGCCGGCCATCACCAGGCCCAGCTGCTGCCACCAGACGCCGATGCCGTCCATCAGTCGCTGCCCTTCTCCGCACGGGCCTGTTCGCGCGCGGCACGCAGGCGGTCCAGCTTTTCCTTCAGCTTGATCTCCAGCCCGCGCGGCACCGGCTCGTAATACACGCGCTCGCCCATCGCATCGGGGAAGCCGGTCTGGTCCAGCGCGATCCCGCCGTCGGCATCATGGTCGTACTGGTAGGTCTTGCCGTAACCCAGCTCTTTCATCAGCTTGGTCGGCGCGTTGCGCAGGTGCAACGGCACCTCCTGGGTGCCGGTCTCGCGCACTTCCTGTTTGGCCTTGTTGAACGCGGCATACCCGGCGTTCGATTTGGCGGTGCTGGCCAGGTACAGGACCAGCTGTGCGAAGGCGAGCTCGCCTTCCGGACTGCCCAGGCGCTCATAGATATCCCACGCCTCCAGCGCCATCGACTGCGCGCGCGGATCGGCCAGGCCGATGTCCTCGATCGCCATCCGGGTCAGGCGCCTTGCCAGGTACGACGGATCGCAGCCGCCATCGAGCATGCGGGTCAGCCAGTACAGCGCGGCATCGGGGTTGGAGCTGCGCACGGATTTGTGCAGCGCCGAGATCTGGTCGTAGAACTGCTCGCCGCCCTTGTCGAAACGACGGGTGCGATCGGCCAGCACCTGCACCAGCATCTCCGGACTGATCCGCCCGCCGTCGCCGCTGGCCAGTTCGGCCGCGATCTCCAACAGCGTCAGCCCACGGCGCACGTCACCATCGGCTGCGGTTGCGATCTCCAGCAATGCCTCGGGTGCCACCTGCAGATGCTCCGCGCCCAGACCGCGCTCGGTGTCCTGCAGCGCACGTTCCAGCGCCTCGACGATGTCACTTGGCGACACCGACTCCAGCACGTGCACGCGGCAGCGCGACAGCAGCGCCGAGTTCAGTTCGAACGAGGGGTTTTCGGTCGTGGCGCCCACGAACACGATCGTGCCGCGCTCGATGTGCGGCAGGAACGCATCCTGCTGGGCCTTGTTGAAGCGGTGCACCTCGTCCACGAACAGCACCGTGCGGCGCCCCTCGACGAAGCGCTGCGCGGCCTCGGCCAGCACCTGGCGCACCTCCGGCAGGCCGGACAGCACGGCGGAGATCGCGCGGAACTCGGCATCGGCGTAATGCGCCAGCAGCAGCGACAGCGTGGTCTTGCCGCAGCCTGGCGGGCCCCACAGGATCATCGAGTGCACATGGCCGGACTCGACCGCCCGGCGCAGCGCGCTGCCCGGGGCGAGCAGGCGCTTCTGGCCCACCATCTCGTCCAGCGTCTGCGGGCGCATCCGCTCGGCGAGCGGACGCATGTTGTCCCGATCCACGGTCAGCAGATCGGGCCCATTGAAAGTCGTTCGGTTTCTGGCCACGTGTCTAGTGTATCGCGGCAGATTGCAGCGGGCATGCCGGCCAGCGGCCGGCACTACACCGTCATTCGCCGATGACGTCCACACCCTTGGCCGGGGTGAAGCTGAAGGTGCCCGAGGCGAAGCTCGGGTTGCGTTTCCAGCCAGTGAAGCTGATCACCGTGCGCTGGCCAACCGCATCCACGACTTCCATGCGGGCCAGGCCCTGGCCATTGAAGCCCAGTGCGGCGTACTGGAAGGCGGTATCGGTATCACGCTTCGGGCTCAGCGCCAGCCACTGCAGGCCATCACGCACGGCCGCCTCTTCGCTGACGTCGTACTGCTTGTCCAGCAGCGCCGGATTGATCAGGGCGGTCAGCGGGCTGTTCTGCTCTTCCTGGCCCTGCGGGCGCACGCTGGCCTGCTCCAGGTCCGGCTCATACACCCAGACCTTCTTGCCATCGGCCACGATCAACTGTTCGTGCGGCTTGATGTACTCCCAGCGGAACAGGCGCGGCGCGGACAACGCAACGCGGCCGCTGGTGGTTTCCTTGACCTTGCCCTTGCTGTCGAACACCTGCTGGCTGAACTGCCCGTCCAGGCCCTTCAGACCCTGGGTGAAACGGTTGAGCTCATCACGGGCGCCCGCCCAGGCCGACGCCGAACCGACACTGGCGACAACCAGGGTGGCAGCAAGCAGGGAGCGGCGGAAAGTGGTGTGCATGCGGGTATCCAGGCGAATGGGAAGGATGGGAGGCAGTGTGCCCATTCAATCCTGAATGGGCGATCAGGGACGCATTATGCGCTGGAAGCGGGTGTGCCGAGCGTACTCATGGCCCGGCCTGCACCGTCTTCAGATCGCCGTACACCACCTGCCCGCGGAAGCCGCGCCGGACCTGCTGGTACAGCTCGCGGAACGCCGCGTAGTCCTGCGGCTGGCAGAGCGCGTCCGCCCCGCGCACGGCGCGTTGATGCAGCCGGTGGCGCGCGGTGACCACCTGCCCTTCGCGCGTCCACTCCACCGTGTACTGCCCACCCGCATTGTCGAACTGCTGGCTGCGCGGAATCGCCACGATCGGCACGCTGGCCGGGAAGGTGAGCCGATAGCGCTCCTCGCGCACACTGTCGTTGCAGTAGAACGGCGTAGCGTTGTCCGGCGCCGAGGTGCTGGCGTACAGGTCACGGAACGACTCACCGCCCGGCGCATCGGGCAGCACCATGCCGCCGAGAACCGCGAAATCGACGTAGTCGCTGGCCTGGAAGTCGTAGCGGAAGTTGAACGGACGGGTCAGGTCCTGCGGATCCCCGAGCAGGGTGAGCGCGCCACTGCCATCGAAACCGGAGGCGGCCATGATCGATTCTTCCGCCCGCGCCCGGTTCTGTGCGTTGAGCCGTGCGAAGGCGGCCCGCATGCCGATCTCGGCCACGCCGCTGGGCTGCTGCAGGGTCTGGCCGACCAGGTTGCCAGCCGCGTCGAAGCGGAAATCAGCCTCCAGCCCGGTGCCGTTGCGGCTGGCATCGTTGGCGGGGGTGCGCGCCACCACGGCCTGGCGGGTGTGCAGCACCGGTGCGCCGAGATCGGCGTCGGGCAGTTGGCCGAAGCGCGCGTAGGAGGTCGTCGAGTCCAGATACAGGTCGAACTCGGGGAGATAGGTGATCGCGTGGTTGAAGCGGCCCAGCAGCGGAATGGTCGGCAGGGTCGGCCCGCCACCGGCGCCGATCAGCACCGGGGTGCTCTGGATGCCCCGTGCAGCCAGCAGCGCCTCCAGGATCACTACATGGTCTTTGCAGTCGCCGTAGTGATTGTCGAGGATGCTCTGCGCCGGGTTCGGCTCCAGCCCACCGTTGCCCAGGTAGACCGCCACGTAGCGGATGTTCTGGGCGACCCAGCGGTACAGCACGGCGGCCTGCTCGCGCCGGTCGGTGATGCCACGGGTGAGCTGGTCCGCCAGCGCCTGGATCTGCGGGGTGACCGCGGCCGCCTCGCCACCCTTGAGCTGATAGGCCTGTGCCACCTGCGACCAGTCACGATACGTGCTGGCCATGATGCCCGGGCTGTACTCCCAGGCGGCGGCGGACCAGTTCTGTGCCTTGAGCGGCTCACTGCGGCGGTACGTCCACTCCCACTTCGCCTGGCCATTGCGGATCCGGGGCTTCTCACTGCCACGCACGCCCCGCTGCTCCACCTGCATCGGCAGGCTGGCCGGGGCGGTGAGGGTCACGCGCGCATCGTCATACGGCGTGAACACGCTGAAGGTTTCCCAAAGGCCGAAGTAGCCGGGGAAGTACGGCGTGTTCTGGGTCCGGCGGGTCTGGTAGACCACGCGCGTGCCCGGCGCCAGGTTCGGAAACACCACCACCCGCACCTTGCGGTCGGCATACATCGCTGCGGCAGCGCTGGAGTAGCTTTCCTGCGTGTAGATGCGGTCGGCGGGCACGTCGCGGCGCTGGCCATCGGCGGTCAGGGTATAGGCCTGCAGCACCTCCAGCGTTTCCATTTTCTCGCTGTAGCTCAGCCGCACCTGGCTGAACTGCTCGACCGCCGATTTGGTCTTGAGCAGGATCTCGTACTCTTCGGTCTGGGTGTTGCCCGCATCGGGGCGCACCACGTAGTCGGCACGATAGCGTACGAAACTGAAGTTGTTGCTGGCCTGCGCTTCAGCGCCCGCGGCCGGGCCGCCCTGCCCGCCCGGGGTGGTCGGTGCAACGGGTGTCGCGGGTGTCGCGGGTGCCGGTACGGGCTGGGCATCGGCCCACGCCACTGCCGGCGCAAGCGTCATGGCGCCCAGCATCGTCCAGATCATCGGCTTCATTGCAGGTTCCTTGTGCTCGGCAACACCCGGGCAGCGCCCGGGTTCCATGCAGCCAGGCCGAGCCCGGCGTTACTTGGGCGGGGGCGGCGCCAGCACGCTGCGGTCGCCATTGTGCTCGGGCGGGCTGACCACGCCAGCCGCCTCCATCGCTTCAATCAGGCGCGCAGCACGGTTGTAGCCGATCTTCAGGCGACGCTGCACGCCGGAGATGGAGGCACGGCGGGTTTCGGTGACGATGCGCAGCGCTTCGTCGTACAGCGGGTCGGATTCGTCGCCGCCACCACCGCCTGCCTCGGGCAGTCCGCCGGGGCCGACCACCACGCCATCGCCCATCATCTGCACCTCGTCCAGCACGCCGGTGATGTAATCGGTCGGGCCGCTGGCCTTGAGGTGTTCGACCACCCGGTGCACTTCCTCATCGGAGACGAACGCACCGTGCACGCGGTCCGGCAATGCCGTGCCCGGCGGCAGATACAGCATGTCGCCGTGGCCCAGCAGCGTTTCCGCGCCGGACTGGTCGAGGATGGTGCGCGAATCGATCTTGGAGCTGACCTGGAAGCCGATGCGGGTCGGGATGTTGGCCTTGATCAGGCCGGTGATCACATCCACCGAGGGGCGCTGCGTGGCCAGGATCAGGTGGATGCCGGCCGCACGCGCCTTCTGCGCCAACCGCGCGATCAGCTCTTCGACCTTCTTGCCGACGATCATCATCATGTCGGCGAATTCGTCGATGAAGATGACGATGAACGGCAGTGTCTCCAGCGGACGCGGGGCCTCGCCAAGTTCCGGATTGGGCTTGAACAGCGGGTCCATCATCGGCTGCCCGGCATCCTGGGCATCCTTGACCTTCTTGTTGAAGCCGGCCAGGTTGCGCACGCCCACCGCGCTCATCAGCTTGTAGCGGCGTTCCATCTCGGCCACGCACCAGCGCAGGCCGTTGGCGGCCTCCTTCATGTCGGTGACCACCGGCGCCAGCAGATGCGGGATGCCTTGGTAGACGCTCAGCTCGAGCATCTTCGGGTCGATCATCAGCATCCGCAGGTCTTTCGGCGAAGCCTTGTACAGCAGGCTCAGCACCATCGCGTTGACCGCCACCGACTTGCCCGAGCCGGTGGTGCCGGCCACCAGCAGGTGAGGCATGCGCGCCAGGTCGGCCACGGTCGGGCGGCCGGCGATGTCCTTGCCCAGCGCCAGCGTCAGCACGCTGGCCGACTTGTCGTATTCCTTGGAGCGCAGCAGTTCGGACAGGTAGATCATCTCGCGGGTGACGTTGGGGATCTCCAGACCCACCACCGATTTGCCCGGGATCACATCCACCACGCGCACCGACTTCACCGACAGGCCGCGGGCGATGTCCTTGTCCAGCGAACTGATCTGGCTGACCTTGATGCCCGGCGCGGGTTCGATCTCGAAGCGGGTGATCACCGGGCCGGGATAGGCGCCGACCACCTGCGCATCGATGCGGAAATCCTTGAGCTTGAACTCGATCTGGCGCGAGAGCGTCTCCAGCGTGCCCTCGTCGTAGCCCTTGGGCTGCGGCTTGGGATCATCCAGCAGCGCCAGCGGCGGCACGTCCGAGCCATCGCCATTGACGCCACGGAACATCGGAATCTGGGTCTCGCGCTTGGCCCGGTCGCTTTTCTCGAGGACCGGCTCCGGGCGCGGCTCGATCTTGACCGGCTCGCGCTTGGCGCGGACCTCGGCGTCGACCTTGCGCACTTCCTGGCGCTCCTCGCGCATGGCGCGGGTCTGCTGCCACTCGGTGGCCTGCTCTTTCTTCTTGTTGAACAGCGGCGGCAGCGCCAGCACCCAGTTGCCGATCTTCTCCATCACCACGAACCAGGAGATGCCCGTGGCCAGGGTGATCGACGCCAGCAGCAGTACCAGCACGAACAGATTCGCGCCCAGGGCGCCGAAACCGACGCTGAGCGAACTGCCCACCAGCTTGCCGAGGATGCCGCCGGCGTGGGCCACATCGGCGACGAACAGGCGCAGGTGCAGGAAGCCGGTACCGGCGATCAGGAAGCCGACCAGACCGACCAGGCGCAGGGCCGGGTCCAGGTCATGCTCGCCCTTGGCCTCGCGCTTGAGGCCGAACATCGCGATCCACGCCAGTGCGCCCAGCACGATCGGCAGTACGAAGGCCATGTAGCCGAACAGCTGCAGCAGCACGTCGGCGATCCAGGCACCGGCGCGGCCACCCATGTTGTGGACCGGCGCGACCACGCTGCCGGTATGCGACCAGCCCGGGTCGGTGGCCGAATAGGTGAACAGACTGGCGACCAGATACAGCAGCGCCGGGGCGACCGCGATCAAGCCCAGGTCGCGCCACAGGCGCTGCCGGCGCGGGTTGTCCACGCTGGCCGGTTTGCGCGGCGCTGCCTTGCTGTCGGACGCCTTGGATCGTTCCGGGACCTGTTTCGCCACCTTAGACCACACCTTGGGAATGCACTGTTAGTGCTTGATAATAAACGACTGGACCCCACCCCGGTAGGTGCCGGCCGCTGGCCGGCACGGTCAGCGTCAAAACCCCGGCGCCGGAATGGGCGTCGTGCTGCGCGGGTCGCCGCGTTCCACTGCGCGCCTTGAATCGCCCCGCCCCTGCCGCCACTCTATGACTTCGCTCGGATGCCGCGCAATCACTGCGCCGGCACTCCCGCCCTACCTTCTATTGCGAGCTTACATGAGCAACTCCAAGCACTCCCGCCTGTTGATCCTTGGTTCCGGCCCGGCCGGCTGGACCGCCGCCGTCTACGCCGCGCGCGCCAACCTCAAGCCCGTCGTGATCACCGGCCTGCAGCAGGGCGGCCAGCTGATGACCACCACCGAGGTGGACAACTGGCCTGGAGATGCACACGGCCTGATGGGCCCGGACCTGATGACCCGCATGCAGGCGCATGCCGAGCGCTTCGAGACCGAGGTCATCTTCGACCACATCCACACCGCTGATGTCTCCCAGCGCCCGTTCAAGCTGATCGGCGACAGCGCCGAGTACACCTGCGACGCCCTGATCATCGCCACCGGCGCCACCGCCAAGTACCTGGGCATCCCCAGCGAAGAGGCCTTCAAGGGCCGCGGCGTGTCCGCCTGCGCCACCTGCGACGGCTTCTTCTACCGTGACCAGGACGTGGTCGTGGTCGGCGGCGGCAACACCGCCGTGGAAGAGGCCCTGTACCTGTCCAACATCGCCCGCAAGGTCTACCTGGTCCACCGCCGCGACACCCTCAAGGCGGAAAAGATCATGCAGGACAAGCTGTTCGCCAAGGTCGCCGCCGGCAAGATCGAGACCGTGTGGCACCACCAGGTGGACGAAGTGCTGGGCAACGACGCCGGCGTGACCGGTGTGCGCGTAAAGTCCACGCTGGACGGCAGCACCCGTGACATCGAGGCCCATGGCTTCTTCGTGGCGATCGGCCACCACCCCAACACCAGCCTGTTCGATGGCCAGCTGACCATGAACAACGGCTACCTGGACATCCGCTCGGGCCTGGGCGGCAACGCCACCCAGACCTCGGTGGAAGGCGTGTTCGCCGCCGGCGACGTGGCCGACCAGCACTACCGTCAGGCGATCACCTCGGCCGGCTTCGGCTGCATGGCCGCACTGGATGCCGAGCGCTATCTGGATGCGAAGGGTCAGGCGAGCTGATCTGACGCCCGAATCGCGCAGCACACGAAGGCCGGTGAATCATTCACCGGCCTTTTTACTGGCCGGTACGTTCCGCCCGCCCTGCGCCCGTCCCACCTGCTCTATCCTCTGCCCATGCCCGATCCACGTTTCCTGCATCGCCTGTCCGATGTCCCCGCCGCCGCCTGGGACGCCCTGCACGACGGCCGCAACCCGTTCCTGTCGCACGCCTTCCTCGCCGGCCTTGAAGAACACGGTTGCCTGCGCCCCGAATGGGGCTGGCGGCCGCGCCACTTCACCCTGTGGGACGGGGACACCCTGGTCGCGGCGATCCCGGGTTATCTCAAGGACAACTCGCACGGCGAGTTCGTGTTCGATCACGCCTGGGCGCACGCGTACGCCCAGCACGGGCTGGACTACTTCCCCAAGTGGCTGGGCGCGGTGCCGTATTCGCCCGTGACCGGCCCGCGTCTACTTGCCGGCACAACGGAGGATCGTGGCGCGCTGCTGGCATCGCTGGCGGGCGAAGTGGCACGCCTGGGCTGGTCCTCGGCCCACATCAACTTCCACCCCGCCGAGGAAGACCCCGCCTTCAGCCCGGACTGGCTGCTGCGCGAGGACATCCAGTTCCAGTGGCACAACCACGGTGGCTGGCAGACCCTCGACGACTTCCTCGGTGCGATGGACCACAAGCACCGCAAGAACATCCGCCAGGAACGCGCCAAGCTCGCCCGCAGCGGCGTCACGTATCGCATCGTGCACGGCGACGAGGCGACCGATGGCGATCTGCGCGCCATGCACGGCTTCTACCTGCAGACCTTCGCCGAGTACGGCAATTCGCCCGCCCTGACGCTGCCATTCCTGCAGCATCTCGCCCGCACGATGCCGCGCGCGCTGGTGATCTTCCTGGCCATGCGCGACGGAGCGCCGGTCGCCGGCGCGCTGTGCCTGCGCGGCGCGGACACCCTGTACGGGCGCTACTGGGGCGGCGCCACCCTGCCCGGCCTGCATTTCGAGACCTGCTATTACCAGGGCATCGCCTACTGCCTGCGCGAGGGACTCACCCGCTTCGAGCCCGGCGCCCAGGGCGAGCACAAGCTGGCGCGCGGCTTCCTGCCACACACCGTGCGCAGCCGGCACTGGATCGCCGAACCGGCCTTTGCCGAAGCACTGGCTGCGTGGTGCGCGCAGGAGCGCGCCGAGACTGCCCGTTATCGGCAGGTGCTGGCCGCGCACAGCCCATTCAAGAGCGACCCGGCATGACGCGCCGCCTGCCCTGGCGGCTGGACGAGGCGCCCGACGCCCCGTTCCCGCCCGCCGAGACCGCCCTGCGCGATCCCGATGGCCTGCTCGCGCTCGGTGGCGACCTCTCGCCGGTGCGCCTGCTCAACGCCTATGCCGGCGGCATCTTCCCGTGGTTCTCCGAGGGCCAGCCGCTGCTGTGGTGGTCTCCGGACCCGCGGATGGTGTTCCGCACCGACGGCGTGCACCTGTCCAGCCGTTTCCGCCGCTCGCTGCGGCAGAGCACATGGACGCTGCGCGCCGACAGCTGCTTTGCGCAGGTGATCGATGCCTGCGCGGCCAGCCCGCGGCCGGGGCAGGACGGCACCTGGATCACCCGCGACATGCGCGATGCCTACATCGAACTGCACCGGCTGGGCTTCGCGCACTCGGTGGAGGTGTTCGATGGCGGACAACTGGTCGGCGGCATCTATGGCGTAGCGATCGGCCGGATGTTTTTTGGCGAGAGCATGTTCAGTGCGGCTACCGGCGGCTCCAAGGTTGCCCTGGCCGGATTGGCCCATCGGCTGGCCGGCTGGGGCTGGCCGCTGATCGACGCACAGGTCGAAAATGACCATCTGCTACGCATGGGCGCCGAGCACTGGCCACGCCAACGCTTCCTGGCCTTTGTCCGTGAACAGGTCCAACAGCCAGCTCCCGCAGGCGATTGGCGGGATTTGTTCGGGACGCTGGCGGCTGCCGATCTGGCCACGCGGGCCTGGCCTTAACCAAAACTTTGCATCAAACGCCCGACGCGCGTAAAATGCCCGCTCTTCAGGCCAGCTCGGCCGGTTACAGAACTGCACAGGACTACATGTCGAAAGACGACTCCATCGAGTTCGAAGGCACCGTCAGCGAGACGCTGCCGAACACCACTTTCCGCGTACGACTGGAAAATGGGCATGAAATCATCGCCCACATCTCCGGCCGCATGCGCAAGAACTACATCCGCATCCTGACGGGCGACCGCGTCAAGGTCGAAATGACCCCGTACGACCTGACCAAGGGTCGCATCACCTACCGCATGAAATAAGCGGTCCGGGGGTTGTTCCCGTCAGAAGGCCAGCCAGGTGCTGGCCTTTTCGCGTGGGCGCCATTCAGCCATCGCCCCACCCCTGCCAAGCGTCACCCTGACCCTGTGCACCCTGACGTCGGTCAGGATGCCTTGATGCAGATTCGCCCTGGCGCAAAAACGCCCATTGTGGCCCTCGATCCAATCCGGATCCCGACCCGATGGCCCCCGCCATGAAACGCCTGCCTTCCCTGCTCCTGCTTGCTGCCTGCCTGGCTACCGCTGCCTCCGTCCAGGCCGCCGAACCGGCCGCTGCCGGCGATTGCATTACCCTGTCCCCGGATCAGCAGCTGGTGCGCAATGGGGCAGACCGCGATGTACTGCTCCGCAATGGCGACCAGCACTACCTGGTCCGTTTCGAGCGCTCCTGCAGCAGCGCAGCCATGTCCCCGAAACTGGCCTTTGTCACTCCCGGCCGGGACGGCCAACTCTGTGGCGCAGGAGCCAGCAGGCTGCGCACGAACGGACAAAGCTGCACGATCAGTGCGGTCGAGCCGATCACCGCCGAAGAATTCACCCGCAAGGCACGCGCCCGCCAGTAACCGCACCGAAGGCTGCCGCGCACCCAAAGAAAAGCCCCCTTGCGGGGGCTTTTCAATGACGGTGCAGGCATCTACCGCGCGGTCAGACCGTGGCCGGCAGCAGACGCTCCGGCTCGGCTTCGGTCTCGACGAACAGCTGGTCGTCGCGCACATCGATGCTGACCTTGCCACCGTTGACCAGCTTGCCGAACAGCAGCTCGTCGGCCAGCGGACGCTTGATCTTGTCCTGGATCACGCGCGCCATCGGGCGGGCACCCATCAGCGGATCGAAGCCATGGTGGGCCAGCCAGTCGCGCGCGGTCGGGGTGGCCGACAGGCTGACGTGCTTTTCCTGCAGCAGCATTTCCAGCTCGATCAGGAACTTGTCCACCACGCGCAGGATGTGCTCGAAGCCCAGCGCCTGGAACTGCACGATCGCATCCAGACGGTTGCGGAACTCCGGCGTGAAGCTCTTGCGGATGACCTCCATCGCGTCGGTGGCATGGTCCTGGCGGGTGAAGCCGATCGAACGCCGCGAGGCCTGGGCCGCGCCGGCATTGGTGGTCATCACCAGCACCACGTTCTTGAAGTTCGCCTCACGGCCATTGGTGTCGGTCAGCACACCGCGGTCCATGACCTGCAGCAGGATGTTGAAGATGTCCGGGTGGGCTTTTTCCACCTCGTCCAGCAGCAGCACGCAGTGCGGGGTCTTGACGATCTTCTCGGTCAGCAGGCCTCCCTGGTCGAAGCCGACATAGCCCGGAGGGGCACCGATCAGGCGGCTGATCGAATGCGACTCCATGTACTCGCTCATGTCGAAGCGGACCAGCTCGATGCCCAGCTGCAGCGCGAGCTGCTTGGTCACTTCGGTCTTGCCTACGCCGGTCGGGCCGGAGAACAGGAAGTTGCCGATCGGCTTTTCCGGATTGGCCAGGCCCGAGCGTGCCAGCTTGATCGCCGAGGACAGCGTCTCGATGGCCGGGTCCTGGCCGAAGATCACCATCTTCAGGTTGCGCTCCAGATGCTGGAGCACGTCCTTGTCGGTGGCGCTGACCTGCTTGGCCGGGATCCGCGCCATCTTGGCGACGATGGTCTCGATCTCCTCGATGTCGATCAGCTCCTTGCGCTCGCCGTCCGGCAGCAGCCGCTGGCGGGCACCGGCCTCGTCGATCACGTCGATCGCCTTGTCCGGCAGCAGGCGGTCGTTGATGTGCTTGACCGACAGGTCCACGGCGGCCTGCAGCGCGTCATCGGCATAGGTCACGCCGTGGTGCGCTTCGTACTTGGGCTTGAGGCCCTGCAGGATCTCGTAGGTCTCGCCCACCGTCGGCTCGACGATGTCGATCTTCTGGAAGCGGCGGGCCAGCGCCCGGTCCTTCTCGAAGATGCCGCGGTATTCCTGGAAGGTGGTCGAGCCGATGCAGCGCAGCTCGCCCGAGGCCAGGGCCGGCTTGATCAGGTTGGAGGCATCCATGGTGCCGCCCGAGGCGGACCCGGCACCGATGATGGTGTGGATCTCATCGATGAACAGCACCGCGTTGGGCAGCTTCTTCATCGCGGTCAGCACGCCCTTCAGGCGCTTTTCGAAATCACCGCGGTACTTGGTCCCGGCCACCAGCGCGCCCAGGTCCAGCGAGTAGATCACCGCATCGGCGAGCACATCCGGCACCGACCCTTCCACGATGCGCTTGGCCAGGCCTTCGGCAATGGCGGTCTTGCCCACGCCGGCCTCGCCCACGTAGAGCGGGTTGTTCTTGCGGCGGCGGCACAGGACCTGGATGGTGCGCTCGATCTCATCGGCACGGCCGACCAGCGGGTCGATCTTGCCGTTGCGGGCCTGGTCGTTGAGGTTGCTGGCGAACTCGGCCAGGGCATCGCCCTTGCCCTCGCCTTCGGCACCCTCGGCGCGGCCCTCGCCATCGGCGGCGGGCGGCACTTCGCCCTCCTCGCCCAGCTTGGCAATGCCATGGGAGAGGTAATTGACGATGTCCAGCCGGGTCACGTCCTGCTGGTTGAGGTAGTACACGGCATGCGAGTCCTTCTCGCCGAAGATCGCGACCAGCACGTTGGCGCCGGTGACTTCCTTCTTGCCCGAGGACTGCACGTGGTAGACCGCGCGCTGCAGCACGCGCTGGAAGCCCAGGGTCGGCTGGGTATCGCGCCCATCATCTTCGGCCAGGCGCGAGACGGATGCCTCGATGGCCTGCTCCAGTTCCTGGCGCAGGCGCTCGGCGTCCGCACCGCAGGCCTTGAGAACGGCTTGGGCGGACGGGTTGTCGAGCAGTGCCAGCAGCAGGTGTTCCACCGTCATGAATTCATGCCGGGCCTCACGGGCGCGCTTGTAGCACTGTCCGATGGTGTGTTCGAGGTCTTTACTGAACATGATTAACTCCGGCGGCAGTTAGGAACAATATGCGGCCAACCTTCACGATTTCCATCACCCTAGCGGATCAGTGCGTTCAGACGGCGTTAGCACTCCGCCGATCGCGCCGATCCATTCGACGGCCTCCATCATGCACGAACTTGCCGCCACGAAATGGCAGCTTCAACGTGATGGTGATGTCATCGTGACGCCACCCCGGACCAGCGCTGGCCGGTGCAGCCGCCGGGCGGCAGCCTGGCGATGCTCACGTGGGTGCGGATGCCGAGAACCCGACGGCTCCGGCTAGGCTGGGGCTGGCCGCACGTCTGTCGCCATGGCTGGAACAGTGGCGGATCGCTGGCGCGCCTGTGGCGGGGCCAGGGGCGGCTCAGCCGCTGGCCTTCTCCATCGTGCACAGCAGCGGGTGCTGGTTCATGCGCGAGAATTCATTGACCTGGGCGACCTTGGATTCGGCGACCTCGCGGGTGAACACCCCGCACACGCCGCGGCCGCGGGTATGCACGTGGAGCATCACCTGGGTGGCCTGGTCCAGGTCCATCGAGAAGAAGTGCTGCAGGACCGTCACCACGAAATCCATCGGGGTGTAGTCGTCGTTCAACAGCATCACCTGGTACAGCGGCGGCGGCGCGACCTCGGGACGTGCAGGCTCAAGCAGCACGCCGTGGTCGTGATGAGTTTCGTGGGAAGTCTCGCGGGGCATCCCCCCATTATAGGGCCCCGCCCGGCCGGATTGGACGTTGCCCCCTGCGGCCTTCACAATCTGCACTCTCCAACCAGATGTTCACAGGGATTTCATGAAAAGGATTGCTGCCGCACTGCTGCTGGCCGTCACTGCCACCGGCGCCCATGCGGCCGAAGCGGACAAGGCCGTCGGGCGAGCGCTGGACACGCTCAAGTACACCTACGAGGTGGACGAGGACGGCGATTACAAGATGGTGTTCGACATGGATGACGGCCGCAGCCAGCTGGCCTTCGTGCGCTCCACCGTCGAGGAATTCGGCAAGCACAGGATCCGTGAGATCTGGTCGCCGGCCTACAATTCGCCGGGCAAGCAGTTCCCCGCTGCCGTCGCTAACCGCCTGCTGGAAGACTCGCAGGATGCCAAGATGGGTGCCTGGGTGAAGCAGGACCAGCTGGCGATGTTCGTGGTCAAGGTCGATGCCACTGCCACCCCGGAGCAACTCAGCGACGCCATCGATGCGGCCATCCGCACTGCGGACGCCATGGAACTCGAACTGACCGAGCAGGACGAATACTGAAGTGAATGCCGTGCAGGAACCGCGCTGGACGCCCCATGTCACCGTGGCCACCGTGGTGGTGCGTGACGGGCGTCTGTTGCTGGTCGAGGAGGCGATCGACGGCCGCCAGGTGCTGAACCAGCCCGCTGGCCACCTGGAGCCCGACGAGAGCCTGGCCGCCGCCGCGTGCCGGGAAACGCTGGAAGAGACCGGCTGGACGGTGCGCCTGAGCGCCTTCATCGGCACCTACCAGTGGACCGCCCCGGACGGCACGCCGTTCCTGCGCTTTGCCTATGCGGCCGAGCCGGTCTCGCACGATCCCGCCCGTCCGCTGGACACCGGGATCCTGCGGGCCGTGTGGCTGACCCCGGCCGAGCTGAAGGCCGAGCCCGGCCGGCTGCGCAGCCCGCTGGTCTGGCAGGTGGTGGCCGACTATCTGGCCGGCCAGCGCCACCCGCTCTCCATCGTCAAGGAGGCCGCATGAGCCCCCCACGGATCATGGTCGGTGTCTCCGGCGGCGTGGATTCCTCGGTCGCGGCCTGGCGGCTGGTCCAGCAGGGCGAGCCGGTGGCGGGACTGTTCATGCAGAACTGGGCCGATGACGGCAGTGGCGACTGCCGTGCCGAAGATGACCGCCGCGATGCGGTGGCAGTCTGCGGCCTGCTCGGCATCCCGTTCCACTTCCGCGATTTTTCCAGCGAGTACTGGCAGGGCGTGTTCGAGCATTTCCTGGCCGAGTACGCCGCCGGCCGCACGCCCAACCCGGACGTGCTGTGCAACCGCGAAGTGAAGTTCAAGCATTTCCTCGA
Source organism: Stenotrophomonas bentonitica (assembly GCF_002887735.1). Classification (GTDB taxonomy): domain Bacteria; phylum Pseudomonadota; class Gammaproteobacteria; order Xanthomonadales; family Xanthomonadaceae; genus Stenotrophomonas; species Stenotrophomonas bentonitica_A. Next base: position 550,996 of record NZ_PKQP01000002.1, on the reverse strand, counting down.
CGCCGCGCGCGAGCTTGGCGCCGAACGCATCGCAACCGGCCATTACGCGCGGATCGCCCAGGTGGGCGGCCGCTGGGCGCTGCTGCGCGGCGCCGACCGCAGCAAGGACCAGAGCTACTTCCTGCACCAGCTGGGCCAGGAACAGCTGGCCGCGACCCTGTTCCCGATCGGCGACCTGCAGAAGAACGACCTGCGCCGGATCGCACGGGATGCACGCCTGCCGACCCACGCCAAGAAGGATTCGACCGGGATCTGCTTCATCGGCGAACGCGACTTCCGCGAGTTCCTCGGCCGCTACCTGCCGGCCAGAACGGGCGAGATCCGCGATCCCGATGGCGCCCTGATCGCCGAACATCCCGGCGTGTTCTATTTCACGCTCGGCCAGCGCGAGGGCCTGAACATCGGTGGCGTGCGTGGCCGGCCGGCGGCCCCGTGGTACGTCGTCGGCAAGGACGTGGCCAGCAACGTGCTGTACGTGGACCAGGACCGCGAGAGCCCGTGGCTGCAGTCCACCCGCCTGCATTCGGAGGCCGCCCACTGGATCGCCGGCGCCCCGCCCGCGCGCCGCTTCGAGTGCACCGCCCAGACCCGTTACCGCCAGCCCGACGAGCCGTGCACCGTTACCGTGCGCGACGATGGCACCGTGGACGTGCGCTTCGCGCGCCCGCAGCGTGCCGTCACCCCGGGCCAATCGCTGGTGTTGTATGACGATGAGGTCTGCCTTGGTGGCGCCGTCATCGCCGCCACCGATGCGCCGCTGGAACAACGCCTTCGCGCCACCCCTTCTCCTTTCGAGGTATCTGCTGCATGAGTTTTTCCGTCGACGACCGCGTACTCGCTCTGGCCGGCATCGCCCAGGCCCTGCAGCAGGTGCGCCGCATCGCCGAAACCGGCCACTCCGAAGCCGCCGTGGTCCGCACCGCGGTGGAGAGCGTGTTCCGCATCGATGCGGCCAGCCCGCAGGACATCTACGGCAGCGCCAGCAATGTCGCCCCCGGCCTGCGCCTGCTGCACAACTACCTCAGCAGCCAGGGGCAGGACGAGCAGTTGCCGCGCCTGGCGCTGTCGGTGCTGCAGCTTGAGCGCCGCTTCGTGCGCGAGGACGCGATCGTGGCCAAGGTCAGCACCGGGATCGAGCGCGCCCGCACCCAGGCCGGCGAGCTGGGCGACAGCGCCCACCCGGACGTGCTCGCCGCACTGGGTGGCCTGTACGCGGACACCATCAGCAACCTCAAGCCGCGGGTGATGGTCCAGGGCAACCCGCACTACCTCGGCCAGGCGGGCGTGGTCGCCGAGATCCGCGCGCTGCTGCTGGCCGCGGTCCGTTCGGCGGTGCTGTGGCGCCAGACCGGTGGCCAGTACTGGGACTTCCTGTTCTCGCGCAAGACGATGCTGGAAGCGGTCGCGCGCCAGCTGCGCTGAGCTCGGCAGCCACCCATCGGGTGGCTCCACCCGGGGGGCCGGGACGTGCGGTTTTTGATCGAATGTGTGGTGCAGGACTAAAGCAAACCGGGGTACGGCCGATACAGCATCCGTGCACCTCCCCGAGAACGTCCATGTACTCACGCCTCTTCATCCGCCTGGCCGCCCCCCTGGTCCTGACCCTTCTGCTTCCCTTTGCCATCGGCTTCGAGTGGCCCGCCGCCCTGCGCTGGGCGATCCTGAGCACGATGACGCTCAGCTGGCTCGGGTTTGCCTGGTGGAGCGCCCGCGCCCAGACCCAGCGTTCGCCTGAGCAGGCCCGCATCATGCGCGAGCAGGACCAGCTGCTGACCGAGCTGCGCTCGTTCGTCGGCAACGAAATCGACGGCTCGCGTGGCGAAGTCGAACGTGCCCGCGACCTGATCCGTCATGCGGTCGGTGGCCTGGGCAGCAGCTTCGATGCGATGAACCGCAAGTCGCGCCAGCAGAGCCAGGCCCTGGCCCGCATCGTCGACCGCGCCGGCGAAGAAGGCGGTGCCGGCGTCGACGTGGCCCGTTTCGCCCAGCACGCCAGCCAGCGGATGGAGCAGCTGGTCGAGGCGCTGGAACAGGTCAGCGGCCAGAGCAGCAACACCGTGCAGCACATCGACCAGATGGCCCAGCACCTGGATGGCATCTTCGCGCTGCTGGAGGACGTCAAGTCGATCGCCGACCAGACCAACCTGCTGGCCCTGAACGCGGCCATCGAAGCCGCACGTGCCGGTGAAGCCGGCCGTGGCTTTGCGGTGGTCGCCGACGAAGTCCGCAACCTGTCCGAGCGCTCGACCACCTTCAACGAGCAGATCCGCAAGCTGGCGCACAGCTCCAAGGACGCCATCGCCAAGGTGCGCGAGACGGTCTCGCACATGGCCTCCCGCGATATGGACCGTTCCCGCGAAGCGCGCCACGAAGCGGCGCAGATGCTGGAGAACGTGGCCCAGATCAATGCCTCGCTCGGTGACGGCATGCGCGAGATCTCCGAATGCGGTCGCGCCATCGACAGCAGCGTCGCTGAAGCCGTGCGCGCCCTGCAGTTCGAAGACATCGCCACCCAGGCCCTGGGCGGCGTGCACACCCACCTGGACCGCCTGACGGCGATCAACCGCGAGGCCGTCGCCCTGCAGGAGCTGCTGCATCGCAGTGGCGGCGTGTTCGACGAGGAGGTCGTGACCGCCCTGCAGCGCACCGGCAGCCGCCTGCGTGACATGCGCACCGAGTGGGAGCGCCCGCCGCACAAGGCGGTCGCCCAGCAGAGCATGGCCGCAGGCGCGGTCGAGCTGTTCTGATCCAGATGTCCCGTGCCGACCCCGGCACAGACAACGGCCCCGGTTTCCCCGGGGCCGTTGTGCTTGCACGACCCGCCTTGGCTGCAGATGATTACCCGATGTTGAACGCGTCCGTGTTGTCCGTTGCATCCGTTGTCCCCGCCGAGCTGGAGCCGGCGGTGCAGCGCAGTGAGACCGTCACCGCCGTTGCAGCGCCTGCCGCTGCGGCAGCGCCGGTTGCCCCGCTGCAGGGCCGCGCCCTGATCGCACGGTTGGAGCAGCTGGCCCAGCAGGAACTCGCGCAGCTGGCCAAGCGCCCCGCGCCGGGCATCGTCACCCTGCCCTCCGCCGTCGACCCCGCCCTGGCCGGCCTGGCCTGGGACCTTGGCCTGAGCGGTGATGATCTGGATGCGGCGGCGCGCTGACGCTGCCTGCCCGGCATCAACCGCCGTGAACGCCAACGCAGCTACCCGTCATCGCACGTCCGCAAGCGGCCGTCACGGCGCTACCCGTTGAGGCGAGCGCAGCACTCGCCGCAGGACTGACGCCCAGGGCGGTTCGGCAGCTTCATCGTATTTCCATCTGTGTGCCCGCTGATATCGCCGGGCGATGGCCTGTGCCGGACCGAGGGGGACCCCGGCCGGAGGGCTGTGCGCAGGTCACATGCAACGCAAGCGCCGAGGTCGCGCACGACCCGTATGACGGGACGGCAACCCAGGGCTGTGCAGAGCCCACGGAGGGGCGCTGCAGGACCTTACTCAAACGCTCTGCGTCACCGCGGCATAGCTCTCGCGCGGCAGCGTCTGCGTGCCCAGCTTCAACCACTGCGCCAGATCGCGCGGCGCCAGCGGGCGCGAGTACAGGTAGCCCTGGATCTCATCGCAGCCCTGGCGGCGCAGCATGGCCTCTTCCTGCTCGGTCTCCACGCCTTCGGCCACGACCTTCATGCCCAGCGCGTGGCCCAGGTGCACGATCGCCTGGGTGACCTCAGCGGTGCCGGCATCGTGCAGCATGCCCTGGACGAAACTGCGGTCGATCTTCAGGCGCCCCACCGGGAAGCGGTTGAGGTAGTGCAGGTTCGAGAAGCCGGTACCGAAGTCGTCGACCGCCAGCGGCACGCCGTGGCGTTCGAGCACCTCGAAGCAGTGCCGCAGCACGTCGGTGTCACGGATCAGGGCGGACTCGGTCAGCTCCAGCTCCAGGCGCTGCGGCGGCCAGCCGTGGGCGTGGCAGATGTCGATCACGCGTTCGGCGAACCCGCGGTCGCGCAGCTGTACGGCCGACACGTTGACCGCCACGCGGTCGAATTGCAGGCCGGCGGCGTCCCACGCAGCGGCCTGGCGGCAGGCCTCGGCCAGCACCCAGTCACCGATCCGCACGATCTCGCCGCACTTCTCGGCAATCGGTATGAACTCGGCCGGGCTGCAGTAGCCGATGCCGGGCCGATGCCAGCGCAGCAGCGCCTCGATCGCCGGGGGCTGGTCGTTCTCGGCATGCAGCAGCGGCTGGTAGGCCAGGGTGAATTCTTCGCGCTCGATCGCGCCGAGCAGTGCGTGCTCGATCTCCAGCTTGCGCTGGATCTTGGCCAGGGCGTCCTGGCTGTAATACTGGTAGGTGTTGCGCCCGGCTTCCTTGGCCGCGTACATGGCGGCATCGGCGGCGCGCAGCAGCGATTCGAAATCCTGGCGACTCTCATCGAGCATCGCGATACCGACGCTGGCGCCGACTTTCAGCGTGCTCTCGCCGCGGTGCAGCGGCTCGGCCAGCGAGGCGATCAGTTTGCGCGCGACATGGCCGGCATCTTCCGGCGCGGCCAGGTCGCGCAGCACGACGATGAACTCGTCGCCGCTGAAGCGGCCGAACAGGTCGTTGTTGCGCAGGCTCTGGTGCAGGCGCGAGGCGGCCGCCTTGAGCAGCGCATCGCCGGTGGCGTGGCCGAAGGTGTCGTTGATGGTCTTGAAGCCGTCCAGGTCGATGAACAGCATCGCCAGCGGGCTGCCGCGATCGCGCGCCACCTCGATGGCATCGGCGGTCTGCTCGCGCAGCAGCATCCGGTTGGGCAGGCCGGTGAGCAGGTCGTAATGGGCCAGCAGTTCGATGCGCTCGTTGGCTTCGCGCTCGCGGGTGATGTCACGGAACAGCACCACGAACCGCGTCGGCAGGCCATCGCGGCGGTCCAGCTCGATCAGCACCTGGACCCAGATGCGCAGTCCGGACTGCCGGTAGAAGCACAGGTCCAGCTGCTCGGGCAGGCCCCCCTCGGCGATCCGCACCAGCGCCGCCTCGAACGCATCGCGCGAATCCTGGGTGTACAGGCTCAGGGCCTGGTCAAGGCTGATCGGCTCCTTGCGCAGCCCGTGGATGCGGTAGCACTCCTCGGTCCACTGCATGTGGCGGGTGCCCACCTCGATCTCGCAGCCGCCGATACGACCCAGGGCCGAGACGCGGTTGAGCAGCTCGGTACGCCAGCGGATCAGCGCATCGGTCTGGTGTTGTTCGGTAATGTTCTGGACTTGGCCCAGCAGGCGCTGGATGCGACCGTCCGGCCCGATCAGCGGCTGCATCCACACGCGCAGGTGCAGCGCGCCGTTGTCGCGGATCAGCTCCAGCTCCAGCGTGGTGGCCGCACCATCGCGCCACATCCGGCGCCAGGCATTGCGCAACCGGCCGCGCGACTGCGGTTCGAGCTGACGCAGCCAATGGCGGCGACCGTGCGGCGGTGTTTCGCCGGTGCCCAGCAGTACGCGGAACTCGGGCGACCACCAGAACCGGCGCGCCTCCGGATCCCAGGACCAGCTGCCCATGCTGGCGATGCGCTGGGCTTCGCGCAGCTGCACCTGCTGCTCGCGCAGCTGGACTTCCATCTGCTTCTGGGCCTGGATGTCGGTATGGGTGCCGACCATGCGCAGCGGCTGGCCATCGGCCGTGCGGGTGACCACCCGGCCCCGATCCAGCACCCAGCGCCACTCGCCATCGGGGTGCCGGGCGCGGAACTGGGCCGTATAGACCTCGCTCTCGCCGCGCAGGTGCGCATCCATCGCCAGCCGCACCGCCGGCTGGTCGTCCGGGTGGACGTTCTCCAGCAGCGCGCTCACGCCCTCGGCATGGCTGTGGGAGTCCTCGATGGGCTGACCATCCCAACGCCGCGAGCGGCGCACGCTGTCGCTGGGCAGGTCCCAGTCCCACAGCCCATGCCCGGCATGATCCAGGGCGACTTCCCAACGGCTGCCGGCATAGGCGGCGACCGGCTCGGGCACGCTCAGGGTGAAGGCCAGCAGATGCCCATCCGGATCGTGCACGGCGCGCATCCAGCCATCGAAGCGGCCACCGGGCCCACCGGGCAGCTGGCAGGGCACCAGCCCGCCGTCCGCGGCGAGCAGGCGCAGATCTTCCAGTACCTCGCCGTACGCGGCGACGGTTGCCGGCAGGCCGTGCTCGCGCGCGGCCGGGTTGGCGGCGATCGGACGACCGGCACGGTCGAGGATCACCAGCGCCGAGGCCAGTGGGTGCTGCAGCAGACTCGCGATAATGCCTTGGTCCACGCCCTGTAACTCCGAAAACGCACCCGACAACCGGGGAACGCAATCGTTAACGGCGGAGATTGCGGATTATTGAGTTCCCTGGCGACCTGCATCCTCACCCCGGGCAGGTAAGATGACGCTCGCCTTGTCCGACTGGCCCCGCCCTGCCCCATGCCGACCCACCTGCCAGGCCCTTCCGCACCCGCTGACGACACGCCCCTGGCCCGCGATCTGCGCCGCGACCGCTGGCGCGTGGTCGTGGCCTACCTGGTGCTGGCCCTGGTGTGGATCCTGTGCAGCGATGCGGCGGTCAAGGTGGTGGCCGGCGACCTGCAGACCGCGGCGCAGTGGCAGACCATCAAGGGCACGTTCTTCGTGGTCGCCAGTGCGGCGCTGATCTATCTGCTGCTGCGGCCGCTGGCCCAGCACGTGCTGCACACCCATGCGCGGCTGGAGAGTTCGGAAACCCGTCATCGGCAGATGTTCGAAGGCAATCCCGGCCCCATCCTGGTGTATGACCTGGAATCGCTGGCGATCCTGGACGTCAATCCGGCGGCGGCGGGCTTCTTCGGCTACAGCCGGGAAACCTTCACCGCGATGCCGATCACGGCGCTGTGGCCGCCCGGTCACGAGGCCCTGCTCGAAGCCAAGCTGGACCACATCCGCGCCAACCCCGAGCAGCTGTGCGTGATCACCGCCGATCTGCGCCTGAGTGATGGCAGCACCCGGCGCATGGAGATGCGCAGCAATTTCATCGATTACGGCGGCCGCCGTGCGCGACTGCTGATCGCGATCGACCGTACCCGCGAAGACCAGGCCCTGCTGCGCCGCGACCAGGCGTTGGCCCGCGTGGAGGAAGCGCACGAGATGGCGCGCATCGGCGCGTGGGAGATCGACCCGGCCACCGGACTGGGCCGCTACGCCAACCAGGTCTACCGCCTGCTGGCGCGGCGCGCGCCGGAAGCCCGGCGCTGGCACCGTTTCGAGGAACTGCTGGTGCCCGCCGATCCGGCCACCGCCGCGCTCAGCGAACAGCTGTTGCAGGAAATGAGCTCGGGCGAACCGGTGCAGATCGATGTGCTGCTGCCGCTGCTGGCGATGGACGGGCGCGCCTTGATGGTGCACCTGCGCGCCGAGAGCGGCCAGGACGATGCCGGGCGGCCGCGGGTGCTGGGCACCCTGCAGGACGTCACCGAGCGCGAGCAGTCGCGGCGCCTGTTGCGTGAGCGCGAAGAGCAGTTCCGCGAGCTGGTGCGGGTGCTGCCCGATGGCGTGGTGATCCTGTCCGAAGAACACGTGCTGTACGCCAACGCCTGCGCCGCCACCCAGTTCGGGTACGGCCACAACACCCTGCTCGGCGAGCCGCTGGCCGCGCTGGTGACCGCCGACGATCTGCCCCGCGTACGCGCCCAGCTGTTCGCCCAGCTGCCGCTGCACCACGGCGGGGCCGGCGAGGTGATCGGCATGCGCCGCTTCAACGGCCAGGCGTTCCAGGCCGGCCTGGCGGTCGGCGATGTGCGGTATGGCGGCCGCAACTGCAAATTGCTGATCGTGCGCGACCTCAGTGAGCCCGAGCGCATCCGCGAGGCGCTGGAAACCAGCAACCGCGAGCTGCAGGCCATGGCCGGCCGGCTGTTCTCGCTGCAGGAAGACGAGCGCCGCGCCATCTCGCGCGATCTGCACGACGATATCGGCCAGGCGATCACCGCGATGAAACTGTCCGCGTATGCGGCCCAGGATGAGCAGGACGCCGCCCGCCGCGACGAGGACCTGGCCCAGATCATCCAACTGGCCGATGCGACCGTGGGCAAGCTGCGCGACATCTCGACCCTGCTGCGCCCGCCGCAGCTGGATGCACTCGGGCTGGAAGCGGCGCTGCGCTGGCAGGCCGGCGTGCTGTTCCGCTCGGCGGCGATCGAGCTGCTGCCCGATATCCAGTCCCTGCCCCGGCGCCCGGCCGGCGATATCGAACAGGCCTGCTTCCGCATCGCCCAGGAAAGCCTGACCAACGTGCTGCGCCATGCGCGTGCGAGCCAGGTGAACCTGCATCTGCGCGATGTGGACGACCACGGCCTGCACCTGCAGGTCCGCGACGACGGCGAGGGCTTCGACCCGGATGGCCCGCGCGGGCTGGGCCTGATCGTGATGCGCGAGCGCGCGCAGAGCGTGGGTGGCACATTACGCATTGAATCGGCGCATGGCGCCGGTACCCTGATCGACCTTTACCTGCCGTACCGCGCCACCGGCGCGACGGCTCACGACGCACTGGAACACTGAGCTCATGTGGAACCCTTCCCTGCCCCTGGTCAGCATCGAGGACGCCCCGGCCCGCCTGGGCGCGGGCAATCCCGAACTGCAGGCGATGGTGACCGAGGCCGCGTCCGGCGGCACGCCGCTGATGCTGATGCACGTGGACATCGACCACTTCGCCTCGGTCAACGAGAACATGAGCGCCGAAGTCGGCGACCAGGCCCTGGTGCTGGTCGCCCAGCGCCTGCAGCACCACCTGCGTGGCCGCGGCAAGCTGTGGCGCCACGGCAGCGATGAATTCCTGCTGGCCGTGCCGCGCACCGCCGACATGCCACTGCCCGAAGACCTGGCCGAGGAAATCCGCCAGCAACTCGAGCTGCCGCTGTCGGTGCTGCCCTACACCCTGTTCATGACCGGCAAGCTGGGCGTGAGCCTGTGCCCGGAACACGCCACCGGTGTCTCGCGCCTGCTCGACCACGCCGAAGATGCGCTGTACCAGGCCGCCCGCGAAGGCGGCAACGCCGTGCGCATCCACGCCGTGGATACCCCCTCCAGCGCGCACAGCGAGAGCATCATCGCGCGCCAGATTGTCGATGCGATCCCCAACGGCGAGCTCAAGCTGCGTTACCAGCCGCTGGTCAGCGCACGCGACGGCCACGTGGTGGGGATGGAGGCACTGCTGCGCTGGCAGTCGCCCACCCTGGGGATGCTGGTGCCCGAGCGCTTCATGCGTACCGCCGAGCGGCTGGGCATCATCGTGCAGATCGGCACCTGGGTGCTGGAAGGCGCACTCAAACAGGCCAGGCTGTGGCGCGACCAGGGGTTTGATGACTTCACCATCGCGGTGAACGTCTCCACCCTGCAGCTGCTGCGCCCGAACTTCTTCGCCGAGGTGATGTCGCTGATGCAGGCGGCCGGCGTTCCGGCGCAGATGCTGACGCTGGAGATCAACGAAAGCGCGCTGACCAACAACGTCAACTTCGTCCACGAGACCCTGGTCAACCTGCGCAACGAAGGCATCAGCCTGAGCCTGGACAACTTCGGCACCGGCGATTCCAGCCTCAGCGCGCTGGTCCGCTATCCGGTGGACAAGCTCAAGATCGACCGCAGCTTCATCAAGAGTGCGCCGGCCGGCAATCGCGAGGCTGCCATCGCGCGCGCGATCATCGCCATGGGCCACCAGCTGGGCATGACGGTGATCGCCAACGGCGTCGAGTCGCAGGCACAGCTGGGCTTCCTGCGCCGCAACGACTGCGATGTGTTCCAGGGGTATCTGTTCGGCGAGCCGATGTCGGCCGACGCGGCCGGGATGACCCTGCGCCGCCGTTACCTGCGCCCGGAGGCCTTCGCCGAGACCCGCCCGGACCGCACGCTGTTGCTGCTGGACGACGAAGAGAACGTGCTGCGCTCGCTGGTGCGCCTGTTCCGCCGCGACGGCTACCGCATCCTGGCCGCCGGCAACGTGCGCGATGCGTTCGATCTGCTGGCCATCAACGATGTGCAGGTGATCCTCTCCGACCAGCGCATGAGCGACATGAGCGGCACCGAGTTCCTGGGCCGGGTGAAGATGCTCTACCCCGACACGATCCGGCTGGTGTTGTCCGGCTACACGGACCTCAACACGGTGACCGACGCGATCAACCGCGGTGCGATCTACCGGTTCCTGACCAAGCCATGGAACGATGATGAGCTGCGCAAGCACATCCACCAGGCATTCCGCACGCACGAGGAACAGCGCCGGGCGAACACCGCACCGGCGCCAGCGCTGCCGGCGGTTGACGCGGACTGAGTCGGATTGAGGCGGATTGACGCGGCAGCCGACCAACGGTCGGCTCTACGTTGCACGCGCCAGATATCCAGGTAGAGCCGACCGTTGGTCGGCTGCTCTCGCTCAACCGAACGCGATGCCTGAAAGCCCCTCCCCGCAATGCCGGCCAGCGACCGGCACGGCCATTGCCGGCTCAGCGCGGCTGCTTGATCGGCAGCACCACGCGGAACTTCGAGCCCACGCCCGGGGTGCTCTCCAGATCGATGCGGCCGTGGTGCTTGTTGATGATGCTGTAGGAGATCGACAGGCCCAGCCCCGTACCGCTGCCAACCGGCTTGGTGGTGAAGAACGGATCGAAGATGCGCTGGCGCAGGTCCGGTGAGATGCCGCCGCCGGTATCTTCAAATTCCACCCACACCGTGTCGCCGTCCACACCGGTGCGGACGTGGATCGTGCCGCGGTCGGCGATGGCGTGGCCAGCGTTGAGCAGCAGGTTCATGTAGACCTGGTTCAATTCCGAAGGCAGGCACTCCACCAGCGGCAACTGGCCGAACTCCCGGTGCAGGGCGACCTTGTACTTGAGCTCGTTCCAGATGATGTTGATCGTGGATTCCAGGCCCGCATGCAGGTCCACCAGCTTCCACGATTCATCGCGGCCGGAATACGAGAAGTCCTTCAGGTCACGCACGATCCGGGTCACCCGTTCGATGCCTTCGCGTGATTCGGCCATCAGCTGCGGCAGATCGCGGCTGATGAAGTCGATGTCGAAGCGTTGACGGATGTCGTCGATTTCCGGGATCAGTGCTTTCGGGTCCGGCGCACGCAACGCGCGCTCGTAGGCTTCGATCACGGTGAACAGGCTGCGCAGGTATTCCTGCAGGCTGCCCAGGTTGGAATGCACGTAACCGATCGGGTTGTTGATCTCGTGCGCCACGCCGGCAGCGAGCTGGCCGATGGAGGCCATCTTTTCCGACTGCAGCAGCTTTTCCTGGGTGCCGTTCAGGCGCAGGTAGGCCTGGCGCAGTTCGGCATGGCGCTGCTGCAGTTCGCGCTCGTAGTCTTCCTGGCCCTCGATACGCCGGAACAACGCCAGGTAGTGCCGCTGGCCAGCGTCGTCGTGATGGTAGACATGGGCAATGACCATGCGCTCGCCGACCGGCAGGCTGCCGTTCCAGTGGCCGTTGAGGCGCGCATGTTCCAGGGCATCCGGTGGCAGCAGCTGGCGCAGCCATTGCGCCGGCGTCTGCTCGGCATCGCGTTCGGCCTGGCCGAGGATCTCGCTGACCGCGGCATTGGCCAGGGCCACGCTGCCATCCTCGCGGAACAGCAGCACGCCCTCCTTGATCCGCTCGAACAGGGCAAGCAGGACCGGATGCGGAGGCAACGGGGCGGTGACAAGGGTGGACGTTACGGTCACGGTCACATCGAGGCGGCTGGAAACAGGCGATCAATATACGCGGTGACGTTCACATCGGCAGCCCGGGGCTGCCAGACAGGGAGATCAGGCGACCGCGAGGGGCCGCCGGGTGTGCAGGATGTGCGACTGGCCCTTGGCGTCATACGCCGAGGATTCTTCACTGCGGCCGAGCTGGCGCAGCGCCCAGTTCACTTCGCGGCGGCGGCGCGACAGCAGCACACCGTTGGCGTGGTTGCGCTCGGCCAGTTCCTGCACGCGTTCGGCCTGGCCGACCGGCAGCGCGGCCTCGAGCGCCCGAAGCGCTTCCAGTTTGGCGCCGGTCGCACGGATCAGCGCGTGCACGTCATGCTCGACCAAGGCCTGGCGTTCGACGTCCAGGGCATCGCTGAGGCGCTGCAGCGGCTCGCTCATCGCCAGCTTCATCCCTGCAGCTGCTGGTCCAGCTCAAGCATGCGCGAAGCGATCGCGTCAGGATTGATCTTGTAGCTGCCGTTCTGCAGGGCTTCGCGCACCGCCTGCACCCGCCCGGCATCGATCGCCGGCGCCGAGGACAGTTCACGCTGCAGGGTCTGCAGGCTGGTCGCTTCGCCGGTCAGGCGCAGGCTGTCAGCGGCTTCCACCGGGCGGGCCGGGGCATCGGTGCTGACGCTCGGCTTGTTGCCCGGAGCGACGCTGCGCAGATGGGCGGTGGCCGGGAGGTTGCCGTCGATTTTCTGGCTCATGGAGTTGTCCTGGGAATGCGGTTCACAAGGGATAACGGCCGGGCGGACGCCATCTTTAGGGGAATATTGCAGGTTTCGCGGGGAAAGTGGCGCGTATTCACAATGGTGTTCAGCGCGTCACTAAAACGTCACCGCTGGCCGCGACGGTGCCCTGCACGATCTTGCGCGAGGACAGGTTCTCGACCGAGACCCGCTCGTTTTCGCCGGCATCGGCCATGGCGCGTCCGGCTACCCGGACCTCCACCCCGCCCCGCCGCGACACCAGCGCGACGCTGTCGCCCCGCCGTACCAGCCGCTGCGCGACCAGGTCATTGGCCGACAGCAGGCTGCCCGCACTGAGGGTCCTGCGTGCCACGCGACCGACCGCCGCGGCCGGATCGGCCAGCGCAGCACCGGCGATCCGTGCCGCATCACGCTGGCCAGTGGTGATATCGGCCGCCGAGAGGGTTTCTCCAGCGGCCACGCCACGGTTGAGGATGAGCACCGTCTGGTTGCGACGCACTTTTACGGGTACGAACAGGCGCCAGCCGCCCGCATCGGGGCAGCTGACCTCCACGGTGCTGCTGCCGGTTGGCTGGGCCGCCAGCGGCTGGCCGCACGCCGGCAGGCGCAGTGCCGAATCCAGCGTGGTGTCACCTTCGCTGCCGGCCGGGAGGGTGCCCAGCGCCGCCTGGCGGATGCTGTCCACGGGTTGCCAGCCGCCGGCGGCCCAGGCGGGCGCCACCAGCACCAGCGCGGCAAGGACAAGAGAACGCATGGGCACTCCAGGGGCAAGGAACATGGGCAGCACGATGCAAGCGCCGTGCCGAAGCCTTGCGCACGCCGCGCTCAAGTCATCGCCACCGCCGCCGATACCAAGCCCATGTCCCATGACCTGCTCAACCGCATCGACCAGCGTACGCGCCTGGCCGGCCACAATCGTCTGGCCCTGCTGCTGTTCCGGCTGGGGGGACGTCAGCTTTTTGGCGTGAACGTGTTCAAGGTGCAGGAAGTCCTGCGGCGCCCGGATCTGTTCCAGGTGCCCGGGCTGCCCAGCCAGTTCGCCGGTGTGGCCGATGTGCGTGGCCGCTCGGTGCCGGTGCTGGACCTGGGCCTGGCGATCGGCCACCCCGAGCGTGAGCCCGATGCCGACAAGGCGCCCGGCTACCTGGTGGTGACCGAGTTCAACCGCTCCATCCAGGGCTTCCTGGTCAGCGGTGTGGAACGCATCGTCAACATCGCCGTGGAAGACATCCACCCGCCGCCGGAACTGGGCGCCGAGTCGAGCTACCTGACTGCCGTGACCCGTTTCCAGGGCGAGCTGATCCAGGTGATCGACGTGGAAAGCGTGCTGGCCGACATCGCCGAGATCCGCGGTGAGGCGGTGCTGGATCCCTCCATGGCCCTGCCGCCCGATGCCCCGCCGATGCAGGTACTGGTGGTGGACGACTCGCGCGTGGCCCGCCAGCAGATCCGCAGCGTGCTCGACCAGCTGGGGGTCGGGGCGACCCTGCTGTCGGACGGCAAGCAGGCGTTGGACCACCTGCTGCAGATCCACGCCTCGGGCGAGAACCCGGCCGAGCGCTACGCCATGGTGATCTCCGATATCGAGATGCCGGCGATGGATGGTTACACCCTGACGACGGAAATCCGGCGTCACCCGGGCCTGGCCGGCCTGTACGTGCTGCTGCACACCTCCCTGTCGGGCGTGTTCAACAACGCGATGGTGGAACGGGTCGGCGCGAACGCGTTCGTGGCCAAGTACTCCCCGCATGAGCTGGCGGACTTCCTGCTGGACCGCCTGCGCAAGGTGGCGATGGCGGCATGACACGCCGCCCAGCGCGGCCGGAATGACCCCCGGCCGCTAGACGACATCCACGCCTGGCGTGGATCCACCCCGGCGTGAACACGCCGCCGGGGAGCGGCCCGCAGCCCCCTCTGGCACGCCGCTTGCACTGCCCCAGGCATCGTCCCGTGGGAGTGCGTCATGCCCAATCTGATTTCGAACTATCTGGGTGTCCACGCCCAGGCCATGCCGTTGCGCGAGCAGCGGATGAAGCTGATCGCCAGCAACCTGAGCAACGCCGACACCCCCGGGTACAAGGCCCAGGACCTGGACTTCGATGCCGCCCTGCGCAATGCCCAGGGGCTGGATGCCAACGGTCTGATGAGGACCACCAACGAACAGCATTATGAGATCGGCAACGGATTGAACCCGTTCCAGATCGCCAAGGAAGGCGTGCAGCCGAGCATCGACGGCAACACCGTCGACCCGGATGCAGAACGTGCCGCCTATGGCCGCGCCGCGCTGGAGTACCGCGCCTCGCTGAGCTTCGTCGAATCCAAGGTGCGCTCCATGCTCACCGCGATCACGGGGCAGTAAGCCATGAGCAATCTGCCCATCTTCGACATCGCCGGGTCCGCGCTGCAGGCGCAGTCCGTGCGCATGAGCACCATCGCCTCCAACCTCTCCAATGCCGACACCGTCGCCGGCTCGGCCGATGCGGTCTACAAGCCGCTGGAGCCGATCTTCCAGTCGGTGACCAGCCGCAACGATCCGAACATCACCACGGTGCAGGTCAAGGAGATCAGCCAGAGCAACGCCGCGCCGATCCAGCGCTACGAGCCGGGCCACCCGCTGGCCGATGCCGATGGCTACATCTACCAGCCGGACGTGGACCCGGTCGCGCAGATGGTCAACCTGATCTCCACCTCGCGCAATTACCAGGCGGGCGTGGAAATGCTGACCACCGCCAAGGAACTGGCGCTGGCCACGCTGACCATGGGTCGCTGACCCTCTAACCGCAGGAATCCCCTCCCATGAGCAGCACCACCGGCGTCGGCCAGAACAGCAGCGACATCTACACCGCACTGGGCCTGAACGCGCCCAACAGCGATACCAGCAAGAAGAAGAGCACCCTGGACCAGGCCGATTTCATGCGCCTGATGACCGAGCAGCTGCGGCACCAGGATCCGCTCAAGCCGATGGACAACACCCAGATGGTCGCGCAGATGGCGCAGCTGTCGCAGGTCCAGGGCATCACCGACCTCAACAACACGGTCAAGGGCTTCCAGGATTCGATGTCCAGCGACCAGATCCTGCGCGGCGCGGCCCTGGTCGGCCACGAAGTGCTGGTGCCGTCGGAAAAGCTGGCCCTGGAGAAGGACGGCGATGTGACCGGCATGGTCGCCGCGCCCGGCGCCGGCTTCGTGACCGTGGACATCACCGATGCCAACGGCGTCAAGGTCAACCAGATCAGCGTGGAAGCCAAGGCCTCCGGCGAAGTCACCTTCGATTGGGACGGCAAGGATGCCAACGGCAACCGCATGGCCGAAGGCACCTACACCATCGCCGCCTCGCACACCGATACCGCCGGCACCAAGACCAAGCTCAACACCTACGTGCAGGCCCCGGTGGAGAGCGTCACGGTCGGCACGGACGGCCTGTACCTCAACCTCAAGGGTCTGGGCACGGCCCCGATCGATTACGTGCTCCGCATCAGCTGAGCCGCCTTACCCGCATCCACAGGAGCATCCCATGGGCTTCAACGTCTCGTTGTCCGGCATCAACGCAGCCAATGCCGATCTGAACGTCACCGCGAACAACATCGCCAACGTCAACACCACCGGCTTCAAGCAGTCGCGCGCGGAGTTCGCCGATCTGTTCTCCGCCACCAGTTATGGCCTGTCAAAGAACGCGGTCGGTTCCGGCGTGCGGGTGACCAACGTGGCCCAGCAGTTCTCGCAGGGCAACAACGAACAGACCGGGCGCAGCCTGGACATGGCCATTTCCGGCGAAGGTTTCTTCACCCTGACCATGAACGGTGAGCGCGTGTACTCGCGCGCCGGCAACTTCCAGACCGACCAGGCCGGCTACGTGACCAACCCGCAGGGTGCGCGCCTGCAGGTGTTCGCCCCGAATGCGGACGGCACCAACTTCGATGCCGGCCGCCTGACCGACCTGCAGCTGATGACCACCGACAGCCCGCCGCGGCAGACCGGCAAGGTCGATGTGAGCTTCACCCTGCCCGCCAACGCCAAGCAGCCGACGGTCGCCGCCTTCGACCCGACCGACTCCAACAGCTACAACCACTCCACCGGCGGCATCACCGTGTACGACTCGCTGGGCGTGAGCCACACCCAGACCTCCTACTTCGTGAAGACCGAAAACCCGAACGAGTGGCAGGTCTACAACTACGTGGACGGCAAGGCCGCTGGGACCCCGACCACGCTGCAGTTCTCCGACAGCGGTGCGTTGACCAGCCCGGCCGACGGCCAGATCGTCATGGATCCGTTCATCCCGACCACCGGCGCCGGCGTGCTGTCGATGTCGCTGAACCTGAGCGGCTCGACCCAGTACGGCGAGAAGTTCGCGCTGCGCAACACCCAGCAGGACGGCTATGCGGCAGGCAAGCTCAACGAGATCACCGTCTCCGAAGAGGGCATCGTCTACGCCCGCTACTCCAATGGCGATGACAAGGCGCTGGGCCAGGTCGCCCTGACCACCTTCAACAACGCACAGGGCCTGGAAGCCAAGGGCAACAACCTGTGGACGGAAAGCTTCGCCTCGGGCACGCCCCGCACCGGTGCGCCGGACAGCTCCAACCTGGGCAAGATCCAGGCCGGTTCGCTGGAAGCCTCCACGGTCGACCTGACCGAGCAGCTGGTCAACATGATCACCGCCCAGCGCAACTTCCAGGCCAACTCGCAGATGGTCTCCACGCAGGACCAGATCACCCAGACCATCATCAACCTGCGTTGATGAGCCACTGACCGCAACACGGGACTACACCGATGGACAAGGCACTCTACGTCGCGATGACCGGTGCACGCGCTTCCCTGCAGGCGCAGGGCACGCTGTCGCACAATCTGGCCAACACCGATACCCCCGGCTTCAAGGAGGCGCTCGCCAACACCGAGGCCTTCCCGATCAAGGGGACCGGCTATGCCTCGCGCGTGGATGCCCTGCACGTGGATGCCGGCTTCAACCGGCGCATGGGCGCCCAGCAGATCACCGGCAACCCGCTGGATCTGTCCCTGCAGGCCGGCAACTGGCTGGCCGTGCAGGCACCGGGCGCCAATGGCGGCGAGGCGTATACCCGGGGTGCGGCGCTGTCGATCACGCCCAATGGCCAGCTGGTGACCGCCGGCGGCCATCCGGTGCTGGATGAGAACGGCAACCCGATCGCGATACCGCCGCACCAGGCGATGGACATCGGCAACGACGGCACGATCTCGATCATCCCGCTGGGCGAAGGCCCGCAGACGATGGCCAACATCGGCCGCATCCGCGTGGTGCAGGCCGACGACGCACGGCTGGAACGCGGCCTGGATGGGCTGATGCGCAACAGCGACCCGCAGCAACCCTTCGTGCAGGCCCAGGGCAAGTCGCTGGAAAGCGGCCAGCTGGAAGGCAGCAACGTCGATGCGGCCGGTGCGCTGGTGCAGATGATCCAGCTGCAGCGCCAGTACGAAATGCAGGTGAAGGTCATCAAGCACGGCGATGACAACGCACGCAGCGCCAACAGCCTGCTGCGCCTGGGCGGCTGACCGCGCGCCGTGACGTAATCCCGGCGCCGTTCTGGCACGCGCCATGCATTGCCCTTCGCAAGGGCCGCACCACGCGGCCACCCGCTACAACACAGGAATGACGCCATGAACCAGGCATTGTGGATCGCCAAGACCGGACTGGATGCGCAGCAGACGCGCATGTCGGTGGTTTCCAACAACCTCGCCAACACCAACACCACCGGTTTCAAGCAGGACCGTGCCAGCTTTGAAGATCTGCTGTACCAGCAGGTCCGTCAGCCCGGCGGCGCTTCCTCGGCGCAGACGCAGTTGCCGTCGGGCCTGCAGCTGGGCACCGGTGTGCGCGTGGTCGCCACCTCAAAGAACTTCGAGCAGGGCAGCCAGCAGCAGACCGGCCGCGCACTGGATGTGATGGTCAACGGCCGCGGGTTCTTTGAAGTGCAGATGCCGGACGGTTCCTCGGCCTATACCCGCGACGGCTCGTTCCAGCGCAACCAGGATGGCGAGCTGGTCACCAACAGCGGCTACCCGGTGCAGCCGGGCATCCAGATTCCCGAAGGCGCGCAGTCGCTGACCATCGGCACCGACGGCACGATCAGCGTGAAGATGGCCGACGACGCCGCCTCGGTGGAAATCGGCGCACTGACCCTGACCGACTTCGTCAACCCGGCCGGCCTGCAGGCCCGCGGTGAAAACCTGTTCCTGGAAACCACCGCCTCCGGCCCGGCGCAGAACGGCAATCCCGGCCTCAACGGCCTGGGCACCGTGGTGCAGGGTGCGCTGGAAGGCAGCAACGTCAACGTGGTGGAAGAGCTGGTCTCGATGATCGAAACCCAGCGCGCCTACGAAATGAACGCCAAGGCGATCTCCACCACCGACGCGATGCTCGGCTACCTCAACCAGAACGTCTGATCGGTCGACCCGGGAACCTGCCATGTCGCGTCTTGCCCCTACCCTCCGCCTGCTCGCCGCCGCCGCCCTCATCGCCACCCTCGGTGGCTGCGTGATCGCCGGCGATGTCCGCCCCTACCCGGCCATGGCGCCGGTGGAACCGATCATGCCGCCCTCGGCCCAGGCCACGGCCGGTGCGATCTACGCCGCCGGCCCTGGCCTGCAGCTTTACTCGGACCGGCGCGCCCGCGATGTGGGCGACCTGCTCACGATCACGCTGACCGAGAACACCACCGCGCAGACCACCGCCAACACCTCCACCTCGAAAGAGTCGGAGCTGAGCATCGGCACGCCGACCATCTTCGGCGCCCCGGTCACGCTCGGCGGCAAGGACATCCTCAGTGCCAGCGCCGCCGGTTCGCGCGATTTCACCGGCAAAGGCACCAGCGCGCAGAGCAACCGCCTGCAGGGCAGCGTGACGGTCACCGTGATCCAGCGCCTGCCCAACGGCAACCTGGTCGTGCAGGGCGCCAAGAACCTGCGCTTGAACCGGGGCGATGAGCTGGTGCAGGTGCAGGGCATCGTGCGCGCGGCGGACATCTTCCCGGACAACACCATTCCCTCCAGCCGCGTTGCCGATGCCCGCATCGTCTACGGCGGCCGCGGCGCGATCGCCCAATCCAACGCGATGGGCTGGCTGAGCCGCTTCTTCAACTCGGCGCTGGCGCCGTACTGAGCCTGACATGACCTTCTCCCTTTCCCTGTTCCGGCAGCGACGCATGGCGTACCCCCACGTGGCGAAGCAGCGACGCGCGGCGTCGCTCTACATGGTGACGCAACGCATGGTGTCGCACGGCGCGACGCGTGCCGTGCTGGCGCTGCTGGCGGTGTTCGCGCTGGTCGCGCCCGCCTCCGCCGAGCGCATCAAGGACCTGGCCCAGGTCGGCGGCGTGCGTGGCAACGCGCTGGTCGGCTACGGTCTGGTGGTCGGCCTGGATGGCAGCGGCGACCGCACCAGCCAGGCGCCCTTCACGGTGCAGAGCCTGAAGAACCTGCTGGGCGAGCTGGGCGTCAACGTGCCGGCCAACGTCAATCCGCAGTTGAAGAACGTGGCGGCCGTGGCCATCCATGCCGAGCTGCCGCCGTTCGCCAAGCCCGGCCAGCCGATCGACATCACCGTTTCCTCGGTAGGCAACGCGGTCTCGCTGCGCGGCGGTTCGCTGTTGATGGCGCCGCTGCGCGGTGCCGATGGGCAGGTCTACGCCATCGCCCAGGGCAACCTGATCGTGGGCGGCTTCGGTGCGCAGGGCAAGGATGGCTCGCGCGTGTCGGTCAACGTGCCCAGCGTCGGGCGTATTCCCAATGGCGCCACCGTCGAGCGTGCGCTGCCGGATGTCTTCAGCGGCGGTGGCGACATCACCCTGAACCTGCACAAGAACGACTTCACCACGGTCTCGCGGATGGTGGCGGCACTCAACAATGCCTTCGGTGAAGGCGCCGCGCGTGCCATCGATGGCGTCACCGTGGCGGTCAACGCGCCGTCCGACCCGGGCGCACGCATCGGCCTGCTGGCGCGCATCGAGAACCTGGAACTGACCCCCGGCAGTGCGCCGGCCAAGGTGGTGGTCAATTCGCGTACCGGCACGGTGGTGATCGGCGCACAGGTGCGCGTGGGCGCCGCGGCGATCTCCCATGGCTCGCTGACCGTGACCATCAACGAGAACGCCAACGTCAGCCAGCCGGGCGCGTTCAGTGGTGGCCAGACCGTGGTGACACCGCAGTCCACCATCACCGCCACCAACGATGGCAGCCGCATGTTCAAGTTCAACGGCGGCACCACCCTGGATGAAATCGTGCACGCGGTGAATGCCGTGGGCGCGGCCCCGGGCGATCTGATCGCCATCCTGGAAGCCCTCAAGCAGGCCGGCGCGCTCAGTGCCGAACTCGAGGTGATCTGACATGCGCATCCAACCGGCCCTGGAACTCAATCCCGCCCAGCCCAACAGCCCGGCCAAGGTCGACAAGGTTGCCCGCCAGCTGGAAGGCCAGTTCGCGCAGATGCTGATCAAGAGCATGCGCGAGGCGAGCTTCGGTGATTCGCTGTTCCCCGGCGAAAACACCATGTTCCGCGAGATCTACGACCAGAAGATCGCCGATGCGATGACCCGCGGCCGCGGCCTGGGGCTGTCGAGCATGATCGCGCGCCAGCTGGGCGGCGCCGAGGGCGAGACGGCCAAGCCGGTTGATACCACGCTCAACCCGGCTGCGGCCCTGCGTGCCTATCAACTCAATGCACCGGCCGCCGGCATGCCGTTGCCGGCCAGCACCGCGCCGTCCGCGCCACGCGAGGTCGACCTGCTGCAGCAGTTGAACGGCGATGCACCGTCCGCGGTGCTGCAGCCGATGGAACGCGCGCTGGACCTGATTGCCGGCCGTGAAAGCAGCCAGATGCACGAGGCGATCGGCCGCAGCGATCCCTATGCGGCGACCCCTGTGACCGATCCAGCCAGCGCCGACTGGGCCATGGCCGATGACCGCTGGAGCGGCGTCAACCGCACTACGGCCACCGGCCCGAGCGCCGCCGATACCCTGGCGGCCAACACAGCCGCCGCCGAGCTCGGCCCGCACACGCCGGAAGGCTTCGTGGCCAGCATCTGGGGCCATGCGCAGCAGGCCGCGCGCGAACTGGGCGTGGATGCCAAGGCGCTGGTCGCCCAGGCCGCGCTGGAAACCGGCTGGGGCCGCAAGCTGGTCCGCCGCAGTGGCGGTGACAGCTCGCACAACCTGTTCGGGATCAAGGCCAATGGCTGGCAGGGTGAGCGCGCCACCAGCGGCACCCACGAGTACGTCAACGGTGTGCGCCGCAACGAGACGGCGAGCTTCCGCGCCTACAACTCGGTGGGCGAGAGCTTCGCCGACTACGTGCGCCTGCTCAAGACCAGTCCGCGCTACCAGAACGCCCTGCAGGCCGGCAGCAACGTGCGCAGCTTTGCGCAGGGGCTGCAGCGCGCCGGCTACGCCACCGACCCGACCTACGCGGCCAAGATCGCCGCGATCGCCGGCGGCCCGACCATCGAGCGCGCCGTCGCGGCGGTGAGCGATGCCGGCGAGCGCCTGGGCCGCACTTTTGCCAGCACCGCCAGCCCGACCGGGCTGGGTTTCATCCGTCGTTGAGGTAACCCATGTCCAGCGTACTCTCCACCGGCACCAGCGCCCTGCTCGCTTTCCAGCGGGCCCTGGCGACCACCAGCCACAACGTCGCCAACATCAAAACGCCCGGCTACAGCCGGCAGAAGGTGGACTTCGCCACCGCCAACCCGCAGAACTACGGGTATGGCGACGTCGGCAATGGCACCCGCATCACCGATGTCCGCCGCGTGGCGGACCAGCTGGCCATCTCGCGCCTGCTCGATGGCAGCGGTGAGCTGGCGCGCCTGAAGCAGTTGTCCACGATGGCCGACCGGGTCGATGCCATGTTCTCCGACGCCTCCACCAACGTCGCCGGGGTCTGGTCGAACTTCTTCGATTCGGTCAGCGGACTCTCATCCAACGCCTCGGGCAGCGCCGACCGGCAGAACGTGCTGGACAGCGGCAAGACGCTGGCCAACCGCTTCCAGCAGCTCAATACACAGCTCAACAACCTCAATGGCGAGGTCAACAACGGCCTCATCGCCGGCGCCACCGAGATCAACCGGTTGGCCCAGGAGATCGCCCAGCTCAATGGTTCCATCGGCAGCAACGCCGCCACGGCGGCCCCGGACCTGCTCGATCGCCGTGACCAGCTGATCGCCAACCTGGTCGGCTACACCGGCGGCAACGCGGTGATGCAGGACGGCGGCATCATGAATGTCTACACCGCCGGCGGCCAGGCCCTGGTGGTGGGCACCACCGCCTCCAAGGTCACCACCGTCACCGATCCGTACCAGCCCGAGCGGCTGCAGCTGGCGCTGGAGAGCCAGGGCCAGAAGATCAACATTGATGGCAAGACCCTCGGCGGCCAGATCGGTGGCCTGCTGGAGTTCCGCAATACCGTCCTGACCCCGGCCCAGGCCGAGCTGGGCAAGCTGGCGATCGGCATGGCCAGCAGCTTCAACGACGTCCACCGCCAGGGCGCGGATCTGTACGGCAACATGGGCGGCGACTTCTTCGCCATCGGCAACCCACGCATCACCGCCAACAGCAGCAACACCGGCACGGCCAGCATGAGCGCCAGCTTCGGCGACCTCGCCAAGCTGGATGGCCAGAACATCGTGATGAAGTTCGATGGCACCCAGTGGCAGGCCACCCGCGCCGACACCGGCGCCACGATCCCGATGACCGGCACCGGCACCGCAGCCGACCCGCTGGTGCTCAATGGCGTCAGCCTGGTCATGAGTGGTACGCCGGCCAAGGACGACCGCTTCCTGCTGCAGCCCACCGCAGGCGTGGCCGGCAGCATGGAAGTGGCGATCACCGACACCTCGCGCATTGCCGCCGCCGCGCCGATCAAGGGCAGCGCCGCGATGGCCAACACCGGCACCGGCAAGCTCACCGGGGTCAAGGTGACCGATGCCGGCAACCCGGCGCTGCGTAATCCTGCGGCGATCGTGTTCACCAGTGCCACCGAATACACGATCGATGGCGTCGGCCCGAACACCTACACCGCCGGGCAGACCATCACCGCCAACGGCTGGAGCTTCGTGCTGGACGGTGCTCCCAAGCAGGGGGATACCTTCAACATCGGGCCGACCCCGGCCGGTTCTTCGGACAACAGCAATGCGCTGCTGCTGGCCAAGGTCGAAGACGCCAAAACGTTCAACGCAGGCACGGTGACGCTCAGCGGCGCGCTGGGCGGCTTGACCACCCAGGTCGGCGCCGCCGCCCGCTCGGCCGAGTACTCGCTGCAGGCCCAGCAGGTGATCACCGATCAGGCCCAGGCCGCACGCGACTCGATATCCGGCGTGAACCTGGATGAGGAAGCGGCCGACATGCTTCGCCTTCAACAGGCTTACCAGGCTGCATCGCAGCTGATCTCCACCGCCGACACCATGTTCCAGACGATCCTGGGAGCCGTACGCTCATGAACAACCGCATCTCCACCGGCATGATGTTCAACCAGTCGGTTTCGCTGATGCTGGCCAAGCAGGCCAAGCTGAACCATCTGGAGAACCAGATCGCCACCGGGAGCAAGATCGTCTCCGCCAAGGACGACCCGGTCTCGGCCGGCGCTGCGGTCGGCCTGGATCGTGTCGTCGCCGGGCTGGAGCAGTTGGGCAAGAACGCCAACAACGTCCAGAACCGCCTCGGCATGCAGGAGAACGCGTTGGCGCAGGTCAACGACCTGATGTCGCGCGCGGTCGAGCTGAGCATCCAGGCCAACAGCCCGGTGCCCAAGAGCAGCGACCTGAAGGCCATCGTCAGCGAGCTGAAGACCATCCAGCAGAGCCTGTTGTCGCTGGCCAATTCCAAGGACGGCAGTGGCCGCTACCTCTTCGGCGGAAACAACGATGCTGACGCCCCCTTCCTGCTCACCGGGGGCAGTGTCAGCTACACCGGTGACCAGAGCCAGCGACAGGTGGAGGTCGCCCCCGGGCAACTGGTATCCGATGCCCTGCCCGGCAGCGACATCTTCATGCGCATCCGCACCGGCGATGGCACGGTGGATGCCAGTGCGAGCGCCGGCAACACCGGCAGCGGTCTGCTGACCTCGGTCAGTCGCGACGGCACCGGCGCGTGGGCAGGCGGTTCGCTGACCGTGCACTTCACCGATGCCGGTGAGGGCGCCTACGAGGTTCTGGACGCCGGCGGCGCCGTGGTCGGCACTGGCACGCATGCTGCCGGGGAAGACATCGTGGTCGCCGGTGTTCGTCTTCGTATCGAAGGCAAGCCCGCTGCCGGCGATGCGTTCAACGTCGGCGATGCGGAGACACGCGACATCTTCTCCACCCTGGACAAGCTGGTCAGCGCGCTGGAAACCGATCCGTCGACCGACAGCGATCGCGCGGCACTGCAGAACACCCTGCAGTCCAGCATCCGCGACATCACCCGCGCATCGGAAAACATGATCGATGCGCGTGCCAAAGGCGGAGCCCAGCTGGCCGCCATCGACAGCGCGGCCAGTGCGCGTGAATCCACCGCTGTCACCGTCAAATCCACGCTGTCGACCATGCGTGACCTCGACTACGCCGATGCCATCGGCCAGTACAAGCTGGAGAGCGCCGCTCTCCAGGCTGCACAGACCATTTTCAGCCAGATGCAATCGATGTCCCTCTTCAACATGATCCGCTGATCCCCCCTCCCTTCATCTGAATCCACGCAGGGCGCATCCCGCGCCAGACCCACCCGACCCGAATCGAGCACCCACGGAGACGCAACATGGCACAGATCATCAACACCAACACGATGTCGCTGAATGCTCAGCGCAACCTGACCACCAGCAGCAACTCGCTGGCCACCTCCATCCAGCGCCTGTCGTCCGGCCTGCGCATCAACAGCGCCAAGGATGACGCGGCCGGCCTGGCGATCTCCGAGCGCTTCACCACCCAGATCCGTGGCCTGAACCAGGCTGCCCGCAACGCCAACGACGGCATTTCGCTGGCGCAGACTGCTGAAGGCGCGCTGGGCGAAGTCGGCAACAACCTGCAGCGCATCCGCGAGCTGGCCGTGCAGGCCCGCAGCGCCACCAACTCCTCTTCCGATCGCCAGGCGCTGAATGCCGAAGTGCAGTTGCTGAAGCAGGAAATCCAGCGCGTGGCCGAACAGACCACGTTCAACGGCACAAATCTGCTCGACGGCAGCTTCACCAACCAGGCCTTCCAGATCGGTGCCGATCAGGGCCAGACGATCAGCATTTCGCAGATCGCCAATGCGAATGTACATAAGCTGGGCAGCTGGACCAGTGCCTCGACGAACGCCTCTGCTCAGGGCGTCATGCCGGACGGTGGTGCCGTCAAGGCGGAAGCGTCCATCTCGGCAGTGTCCGGCGTCTTCCAACCGGTCGCTGCGGGTGGTACGGACGCGTACAACCTTACTGTCGGCGGCGTAGAGATCCTGGGCCGCGCAGCCGGCACTGCTGTCTCGGCGGGTGAAATGCAGACGGCGATCGACGCCAAG
This sequence comes from Stenotrophomonas bentonitica, assembly GCF_002887735.1. Classification (GTDB taxonomy): domain Bacteria; phylum Pseudomonadota; class Gammaproteobacteria; order Xanthomonadales; family Xanthomonadaceae; genus Stenotrophomonas; species Stenotrophomonas bentonitica_A. Next base: position 525,101 of record NZ_PKQP01000002.1, on the reverse strand, counting down.
ACTGAGCAGCTCAAGGCCGCCGGCATCACCGTTACGGGTACCGTCACGGGTGGGGATATCCAGTTCAGCCGCGCAGATGGCGGCAACTTCACCATTACCCAGACCGGCGGCGGCTTCGACGGCGGCACGTTTGCAGCCGCCGTCAATAACGGGATCGAAGCCACACCGGCAACCTTTGGCAAGACCAGCTTCACCATCACCGGCACCGTGAATGGCGCCCCCGGTCAGGCAGTGACCATCGACCTGGACAGTGCCAAGACCGCCGCAGAGCGCTCGACTCAGATGGTCAACGCCATCAATGCCAAGACCCATGAAACTGGCGTAAGCGCGTCGCTGGTGGATGGGGCGCTGAAGCTGACGTCGAAGGACGAGAACTTCACCGTCGGTGCCATCGGCACGGACCAGACCGCGGCTGCGGCTGCGTTGGCGCAGCAGACCGGCCTGACCGCCGGTGCCACCACCAACTACGCCGCGGGCACTGCTCAGGTTGGCTTCGCCGAGTTGGACATTTCCAACCAGGAGAACGCTGACAACGCCATCCTCGCAATGGACGCTGCGTTGAATTCCATCAACTCGGCCCGCGCGGACCTGGGCGCGATCCAGAACCGATTCACCTCGACCATCGCCAACCTGAACACCACCTCGGAAAACCTTTCCGCCGCGCGCAGCCGTATCCGCGACGTGGACTACGCACAGGAAACCGCCGAGCTCACCCGGGGCCAGATCCTGCAGCAGGCGGGCACGGCCATGCTGGCCCAGGCCAACCAGGTGCCGCAGAACGTGTTGCGACTGCTGCAGTCGTAAGCCGCCGCCGGTGACAAGCTCTGAACGGGCCCCGCCATGCAGATGGCGGGGCCTTTTCGTTGGCCGCCACGAAAAAAACGGGAAAGACCGCTAAAGGCAGGGCGTGGGGTGCCGTTATTGATTTCAGCAGCGGTAGCACACCCCTTGGTGGGGCGCCAGCCACTGCCCCCCGAAACCGGTCAGGCTGCTCTGCCGGACACACTGCCAACAAGGAAACCGCACCATGGCACAAGTCATCAACACCAACACCATGTCGCTGAACGCCCAGCGCAACCTGAGCACCAGCGGCACCAACCTGGCCACCACGATCCAGCGCCTGTCCTCCGGCCTGCGCATCAACAGCGCCAAGGATGACGCGGCCGGCCTGGCCATTTCCGAGCGCTTCAGCACCCAGATCCGCGGCGCCAACCAGGCCGCCCGCAACGCCAACGACGGCATCTCGCTGGCCCAGACCGCCGAAGGCGCCCTGGGTGAAATTGGCAACAACCTGCAGCGCGTCCGTGAGCTGGCCGTGCAGTCGCGCAGCGCCACCAACTCGGATTCGGACCGCCAGGCGCTGAACGCTGAAGTCCAGCTGCTGAAGCAGGAAATCCAGCGCGTCGCCGAACAGACCAACTTCAACGGCACCAGCCTGCTAAACGGCAAGTTCACCAACCAGGCCTTCCAGATCGGTGCCAACCAGGGCGAAACGATCAACATCTCGCAGATTGCGAACGCCAACATCAGCAAGCTGGGCAGCTGGACCAGCGCAACGCAGTCTGCGTCGACCGCTGGCGGTCTCCCGAACGGTGGCGCCGCCGCCGCCGATGCCAACGTGTCCGCGGCGAGCGGTGCCTTCACCAGCGCAGTGTCCAATGCAGCTGGCCAGAGCTTCAGTCTCTCGGTCGGCTCGGTTGAGATCCTTTCGCGCACGCAGGTCGGCGCCACTGCGGAGACAGTTGATGACGCAGCGATCGATGCCGCACTGACGGCTGACAAGATTGCGGAGCTGAAGGCGGCTGGCATCACCGTCAGTGGCAAGGCTGCAGACGATGACCTGAAGTTCACCAAGGCTGATGGCACCGCGTTCGAAATCAAGCTGACCAGCGACTTCAATACCGCCGGTGCATTTGCTGGCACTGGATTCGTGGGTGATCAGGACAATGGCGAAGCCGCAGTCGCTGCGAGCTTTGGCAAGACCAGCTTCACCATCTCCGGTACGCTCGATGGCAAGCCCACGTCGGCAGTATCTATCGACCTGGATCCGGCGAAGTCTGCCGGTGACCGCGCAACCCAGATTGTCAACGCCGTCAATGCCAAGACCCACGAAACCGGCGTGAGCGCCTCGCTCGTCGAGGGCAAGGTCCAGCTGACCGGCAAGGAGGGCAACTTCACCGTCGCCTCCACCGCAAACGACGCCGCCGGAAACGCCGCTCTGAAGGAGCAGACCGGCCTGACCACCGGCACCACCAACAACTACTCGGCAGGCAGCGCAAAGGACGGCTTTGCCGATATGGACATTTCCTCGGTCGGCGGTGCGGACAACGCCATCCTGGCGATGGACGCCGCGCTGAACTCGATCAACTCGGCCCGTGCTGACCTGGGCGCCATCCAGAACCGCTTCACCTCGGTGGTTGCGAACCTGAACACCTCGTCGGAGAACATGTCCGCCGCCCGTAGCCGTATCCGCGACGTGGACTACGCTTCGGAAACCGCCGAGCTGACCCGCAACCAGATCCTGCAGCAGGCCGGTACCGCCATGCTGGCACAGGCCAACCAGTCCAGCCAGAACGTGCTGAGCCTGCTGCGCTGATCCAGCAGTAGTACCTTGCAGTAACGGGAAGGGGGCGAAAGCCCCCTTCTTCGTGTCCGGAGCAAACGTGGCACGGAGCTTGCAGCACGCAGGGATGCGCCCAGGCGCTCAAGCTCGTCCATCAACAGCCGATAGCAGATGCAGGACATCCGCACGGCCCGCCCCAGAACAAGGATCCCCTTCATGGCCCTCGGCACGATTGGCTCCGGCCTCGACATTCCCTCCCTGGTTTCACAGCTGGTCGCCAAGGAGCGCGAACCCCGGGAAAAGCAGATCAATACCGCCGGCGTGGCCGCCAGCGCCAAACTCTCGGCGCTCGGCACCATCAAGAGCGGCATGACCGGTCTGCAGACGGCGCTGACCACGCTGACAAAGGGCATGGCAACCCCCGGGCTGAAGACCAGCACGCCGACCGAGTCCAACTTCACCGCTGCATTGGATACCAGCACCACCGCTGGAAAAGCGGCAGCGGGTACCCACCAGGTGGAAGTCAAATCCCTGGCACAGAACCAGAAGCTGAGTTCGAAGGCCTATGAGAAAGAAGCGGTCGTCGGTGACGGTACGCTGACGATCGGCTATGGCGACAAGAGCATCAGTGTCACCATCGAAGCGGGCGCAACGCTGGCCAAGATCGCGGCCGAGATCAATTCCGCCGCCGCCAGCAAGGGCGTGACCGCGGCGGTCGTCACCGCCGACGATGGCGAGCACCTGGTGCTGACGGCGGTGGACGCCGGCACCAAGGGTGCCCTCAAGGTCAGCGCCAGCGGCGGCAACGGCGGGCTTGCGGCGCTGCAGTACGACGGTACCGATGCCTCGACGATGGACGTGATGGTCGAAGCCAAGGATGCGGTGGTGGTGGTGGACGGGTTCACCCGGACCAGCAGCTCCAACACCATTACCGATCTGGTGCCGGGCGTCAGCCTGACCTTGACCAAGGCCAAGGAAGGCGAGACCCAGACGCTGACCATCAGCCCGGATAACAGCACGCTCAAGACCAACCTCAACGCGTTCATCACCGCCTACAACTCCATCCAGTCCACGCTGAAAAACTCCAGCGCCTACAACGCCGAAACCGGCACCGCCTCGACCATGACCGGCGATGCAATGGTGCGCGGCCTGCAGCAGCAGCTGCGCGGGCAGATAAGCGCGAACGTCAACGACCTCAAGGCGCTGGGCGTGACGATCGCCGCCGATGGCACCCTGAGCCTCAACTCGACCACGCTCGATACGGCGTTGTCCAAGAATCCCGAGGCCGCAACGAAACTGTTCGGGGCCGATGGCGCCATGGGCAAGCCGATGACCGAGCTGCTCAAGAGCAACCTCGATGCGACCACGGGCACCATCACCCAGCGCACCAGCTCGCTCAACAAACAGATCAAGGCGCTGGAAAAGCAACTGGACGACCTGGATGCGCGGATGGAAAAAGTCTCCGATCGCTACACCAAGCAGTTCACCGCCATGGAATCGCTGGTCACCCAGATGCAATCGGCCAGCAGCTCGCTGGCCTCGCAGCTGACCAGCTGATCCGCCCCGCCTTCCCCCTTTGCATACGGCAGCCTCAAGTCGGCGGCCGTATGCGCCGATAACCCAGTAAGACCTGTGCCACGCTGCGTCAACCGCGCAGGTACTCCGGCACGCAGGCAACTCAGGAGAGTCCATACATGTACGGTCCCAATCGGCAGTTCGCCGAGCAGTACCGCAAAGTCGGCGTCACCACTTCAGTGGTCGATGCCGATCCGCACAAGCTCGTCGCCCTGCTGCTGGCTGGCGCCTGCGAGCGTATCCGTACGGCCGAAGCATCGCTGCAGCGCAATGACCAGCCGCGCAAGGGTAAGGCGATCGGCGAAGCCTGCGCCATCGTCGGGCACCTCAACGGTTCGCTGGATCATGAGGCCGGCGGCGAGATCGCGGCCAACCTTTCGGCACTCTACGATTTCATCATCATGCGCCTGACCGAGGCCAACCTGCACAACGATCCAACGGCGTTGAAAGAGGCCCTTGGACTGGTGATGGAAATCGACTCGGCGTGGAACGCCATCCCGGCTGACCACCGGCAGGTGCGGCCGGTTGCTGCGCCATGAACCTGCGCCCGCTCCACGACACTCTGGATACCCTGGAAGCTGCATTGCCCAGCGGCGACCACGAAGCCAGCCAACGCCTGATGACCGACCATCTGCAGGCGGTTGCGGCGCTGTCACTGGTGGTGGAACGCCCGACCGATGCTGCGATCCAGGCGTTGCGCGACCATCAGCAGCGCGTGCTTTCGCGCATGGTCCAGCTGCGCGACGAAGCTGCCGCGCAGTTGCAGCACAGCGGTCGCTCCCTCCGCGCCGCCCACGCCTACCTGCAGGCAGAGGCGCTGTGATCGCCTCGCTCGGCTCGATCAACGCACGGCTGGATGCACTGGAAGCGGCCCTGCACGATGAGAACCTCGTCGAAGCGGGTCGCCAGCTGGATGCCCTCGATGCCGCCCAGCGCAATTATCTGGCCGGTCCATCAGCCCTGTTCGACGTGCCGGGGCTGGCTTCACTACAGGCACGCCAGCAGCGCATCATGCTGTTCATGATGCGGCAGCGCGAAGGAGCCAGCCGCTCTGGCCGTGACCATCGCCACCCACCCCGCGCCGCACAGGCGCGCCTTTGCGCAGAATCCCTGTCATGAACGAACTTCGCACCAGCGCCATCCATCACCCGGCCGAAAGCGAGCTGTTCGATGAGACGCTGAGCTGCGAAGTGGCGCTGCCGGCCGAGTTCCGCATCGGCAGCGCGGTGATCCGCCCCGGCACGGCCGAGACCCTGCTGCGCAGCGTGGCGCTGGTGGAGGATGCCCGCGGCGATGACGGGCATGACGAGCGCAGCGATGCCACCCTGCAGGTGCAGCGCCTGGAAGCCAAGCTCGATCTGGTCATGGTGCTGCTGGGCCGCCTGGTCCGGCAGAGTGCGCAGGACCTGCCACTGCGCCCCCTGCGCTGGTCACGCCGTGGCATCCGCCTGGAACAGGGCAGCCGCAGCGGCGCCGCGCCGGGCAACATGGGCGTCATCCGCCTACAGCCCTGCGATTGGCTGCCCGACCATATCGACCTGCCCGTGGTGATCGTGGCCGAAGCGGCCAATGGCTCCGGCGCGCACTATCTGTGGCTGCGTTTCGAAGGGCTCAGCGATGCGCTGGAGATGGCCCTGGAGCGGCATCTGTTCCGGCTGCACCGTCGCCAGATCGCAGAAGCACGTCGCCTGCGTTGACCGTACGGCCCCGACTGTGACGCATTCGGCTTGGCGGTAGGCCTTCACTCCGTTAAGGTGACGGCCTCCCCGCTCCCCAAGCAGCCTGTGCGCGTTCTCATCGTCGATGATCACACCCTGGTCCGTGCCGGCCTCAGCCGTCTGCTGCAGGGCTTTGCCGACGTCGAGGTCATCGCCGAGGCCAGCAACGCCGAGCAGGCGCTGCAGCTGAGCGTGCAGCATTCCCCGGATGTCGTCCTGATGGACCTGTCCCTGCCCGGCCGTACCGGGCTGGAGGCCCTGAGCGACATTCTCCTGCGGACGCCCGGCTCGCGCGTGGTGATGATGACCATGCACGACGATGCCGTGCACGTTCGCGATGCGCTGGATCGTGGCGCGGTCGGCTTCGTGGTCAAGGATGCCGCGCCGCAGGAACTGGAACTGGCATTGCGCGCCGCGCATGCCGGCCAGGTGTTCCTGAGCCCGCAGATCTCGGCCAAGATGCTCGCCCCCATGCTGGGCAGGGAAAAACCGGTTGGAGTCGCAGCCCTGTCGCCACGGCAGCGCGAGATCCTGCGCCGTATCGGCAAGGGCGAGAGCAACAAGGAAATCGCCGCGGACCTGGGCATCAGCGTCAAGACGGTGGAAACCCATCGCGCCCGGATGATGGAATCGCTGGGCTGCCGCCGCGCCAATGACCTGGTGCTGCTCGCTGCCCGTCACCAGCACGAGCTGGAGTGACCAGCGCCGGTTCTCCGGCACACACGTCTTCCCCGTCACGCAGGGTGACGGATTTTTGAAGCCCGGTCGGCAGGCTGGGCACGGAAAGACAAGGCCTGCGCGCCAACGCCCGTCAAAATACCGCGCCGATGTCGGGATATCCCCTACACGCTGTCAGGCATTTGACGACCCGACTCAGGAACCCCCTGATTCCCGGCGTACGGGAACACAAGCAAGATGTGTTCCATAACGCACCGGGGAGTCGGTGCGAACGGGGAACCACCTTGAAAGCCTCCATGTCGACCCAGATGGGTCAGCAGCTTCACCTCACCCCTCAGCTTCTGCAGTCCATCCGTCTGCTGCAGCTGGACGGCATGCAGCTGGAACTGGAAATCCGCCGCGCGTTGGAGACCAACCCGCTGCTGGAACTGGAAGAGGCGCCGGAACCGGTCGCTGCCGACACCGATCCGGCCAGCACCACCCAGGACGTGGCCGCCTTCGACGAACTGCCGGAATCCTCCCTGTGGGACGTGCCCGGTGCCGGCTGGCAGGACGGCGACGATGACCGCATGCAGCGCGTGGCGGCCGGTGAGTCGTCCGATCCGCAGCTGCGCGCCCTGCAGCGCCTGGCGATGGAAATGGATGCCCGCGAGCTGGCCGTGGCCGGTTTCTGGCTGGAGCACTGCGACGACGCCGGCTATCTGGATGCCCCGCTCGCCCAGCTGACCCTGCTGGCCAGTGCGCGCTGCGATGTGGATGCGGCCGGCGTGGAAGCGGTGCGCCAGCAGATCCTGCACGGCGATCCGGTCGGCCTGGCCGCCCAGGACCTGCATGAATGCCTGAGCGTGCAGCTGCGCTGCCTGCCCGGCCGTGTGCCGGCCCGCCACCTCGCCCAGCGTGTGCTCGACGACGGCCTGGCCGCGCTGGCCGCACACGACTACCCGGCCCTGGCCAAGCAGCTGGATGCCGAAGTCGCCGACATCCATGAAGCCGTCCGCCTGATCCTCTCGCTGCAGCCGCGCCCGGGTGAGAGCCTGCTGCCGGACAGCAACGGGGTGGTGATCCCGGACGTGATCGCCTGGCACGCCGATGGCCAGTGGCGCGTCGCACTCAACCCGGCCACCAGCCGCCGCCTCAGCATCAACCCGCAGTACGAGCAGGCGCTGGCCGAGACCAGCGACGCCGCACAGCCGCTGCGCGACATGATGCAGGAGGCCCGCTGGCTGACCCGCGGTCTGTCGATGCGCTACGACACGCTGCTGCGCACCGCGCGGGTGATCATCGAGCGCCAGGCCGGCTTCCTGACCCGTGGCGAAGAAGCGATGGCACCGCTCACGCTGAAGGAAGTGGCCGACGAAATCGGCATGCACGAGTCCACCGTCTCGCGCATCACCACCGGCAAGTACCTGCAGACCCCGCGCGGCACCCTGGAACTGAAGCACTTCTTCGCGGTGCGCCTGGAAGGTGCCAGTGTCTCCGGCCAGGCCGTGAAAGCGATGGTGCGCCGCCTGATCGAGTCCGAACCGGCCGCCCGGCCGCTGGCCGACGAAGCGATCGCCGGCCTGCTCTCGCGCCAAGGGGTGAACATCGCCCGCCGTACCGTTGCAAAATACCGCGAACAACTGGACATCGCCCCGGCGCGCGAACGCCGCCGCAGCCATGCCAGCACCCCGCACCTCCTGGCCCGGGTGGGCTGAAGGAAATGGAAGACATGAACAAGCTCACCGTCCTGCTGGTCGACGACCACGAAGGTTTCATCAATGCCGCCATGCGCCACTTCCGCAAGGTCGACTGGCTCGACGTGATCGGCAGCGCCGCCAATGGCCTGGAAGCGATCGAACGCTCCGAGTCGCTGCGCCCGAAGGTGGTGCTGATGGATCTGGCCATGCCGGAGATGGGCGGCCTGCAGGCGACCCGCCTGATCAAATCCCAGGATGATGCGCCGTACATCGTCATCGCCAGCCACTTCGATGACGCCGAACACCGCGAGCATGCGCTGCGCGCCGGGGCCGACAACTTCGTCAGCAAGCTGTCCTACATCCAGGAAGTGATGCCGATCCTGGAAGGCCTGAAGGGGAACGGATCATGAGCGAATCCCGCATCCTGGTACTGGACAACGACGCCGTCCGCGCCGAGCGCACCGTCGCCCTGCTGGAATTCATGGACTTCAACCCGCGCTGGGTGGCCGATGCCAACGACTTCGACATCACCCGCCACCGCCCGAACGACTGGATGGCCGCGATCATCGGCGGGCTGGACAATTCCGACCGCAGCGATGCACTGTTTGCCTGGCTGGGCAAGGGCGCGCTGCCGCCGCCGGTCATGCTGATCGACGGTGACACCACTGCTTTCGCCCAGCAGTACGGCCTGCACGAAGCCAATGTGTGGCCGCTGGAAGCGCCGCTGCGCCATGCACAGATGGAAGGCCTGCTGCGTCGCGCCAGCCTCAAGCGCCTGGATGCCGAGCACCAGGCCGGCGCCGTGCAGGAACAGGGTCCGACCGGTGAAGGTGCGGCGGTCACCCAGCTGCGCCGGATGATCGAGCAGGTGGCCGCGTTCGACACCACCGTGCTGGTGCTGGGTGAATCGGGCACCGGCAAGGAAGTGGTGTCGCGCTCCATCCACCAGCGCTCGCCGCGTCGCGATGGTCCGTTCGTGGCGATCAACTGCGGCGCGATTCCGCCGGATCTGCTGGAAAGCGAGCTGTTCGGTCACGAAAAAGGCGCCTTCACCGGCGCGCTGAGCGCACGCAAGGGCCGTTTCGAAATGGCCGAGGGTGGCACCCTGCTCCTCGATGAAATCGGCGACATGAGCCTGCCGATGCAGGTCAAGCTGCTGCGCGTGCTGCAGGAGCGCAGCTTCGAGCGCGTGGGTGGCAACCAGACCATCCGCTGCAACGTGCGCGTGATCGCCGCGACCCACCGCGACCTGGAGTCACGTATCGCCGACGGCAAGTTCCGCGAGGATCTGTTCTATCGCCTCAACGTGTTTCCCATCGATGTGCCGGCCCTGCGCGAGCGCAGCGAAGACCTGCCGGCGCTGGTGACCACCATTGCCGGGCAGTTGGCCCGTACCGGCCGCGGTGAAGTGCGTTTCACCGGCGAAGCCCTGCAGGCGCTGGCCGCCTACGAATGGCCGGGCAATGTGCGCGAGCTGACCAACCTGGTGGAACGCCTGGCCGTGCTGCACCCCAGCGGCAACGTGCGCGTGCAGGATCTGCCGGCCCGCTATCGCGGCGACTTCGCTGCTACCGCACCCGTGCCCGCGGCAGCAGCGCCGGCCCAGGCCGATGAGCGGCTGGACCTGCGCAGCTTCTCCTTCCACACCCCGGGTGCACCGGGCAGCACGGCCACGGACAACGGCACCGGCCCGGTCGCCCGCGCCCCGGCCCTGCCCGATGACGGCCTGGATCTGCGCAACCACATGGCCAGCATCGAGTTGAACCTGATCAACGAAGCGCTGGAGCGCACCCAGGGCGTCGTCGCCCATGCCGCCCAGCTGCTCGGCCTGCGCCGCACCACCCTGGTGGAAAAGCTGCGCAAGTACGGGATCGAACGCGACCAGACCGAACTGGCCGGCTGAGCGGGCCGGCACGCGGAAACCAGACGCCCGGGCATGTCCCGGGCTTTTTTGTTGCCACGACCGTCCGCCCCGCCGGTTTTCCGGCGTCGACTCTCCGGCACGGCGCGGCTTCACCCCGCCGCATGGGCACGCCGTCGCCCACACCGGTCAGGCCGCCACGCGCTTGGGGGCTGCGTGACGCGCAACCCCGCGCCACCGTTACAAAACTGAATCACTCATCCATTTCGGCACGGCACTTGCAACGTCTCCCGGTGTAACCCACCCCTGCTTCGGAACGTTCCAGATGTCGCACTCCGTCACCTCGATCCTTTCTCAGATCCGCACCTTCCAGACCCAGATGGGGCAGCCCGCCGTCAGCCCGCTGACGGAGCTGCCGCGCAGCAATGCCATCCAGGGTCTGGTGTCCCCCCAGGAGATCCAGGGCCCGAGCTTCACCGAAACGCTGCGCGGCGCCATCGCCGGCGTCAACGACGCCCAGCAGAAATCCGGCGCACTGGCCAAGGCCTTCGAACTGGGTGAACCCGGTGCAGACCTGGCCAAGGTCATGGTCGCCTCGCAGCAGTCCCAGATCGCCTTCCGCGCCACCGTGGAAGTCCGCAACCGTCTCGTCCAGGCTTACCAGGACGTGATGAACATGCCGCTGTAAGGATAGAAACGCATGGCCCTGTCGCTCTCCAAAGAATCGCTGAACACCGAAAAGGCTGGGCAGTGGTTCGACCGGCTGCAAAGCCTGCAGATCACCCGTCGGCTTGGCCTGATGGCGATGATCGCCGTGGCCGTGGCGGCAGGCCTGTTCGTGTTCTTCTGGTCGCAGAAGCCGGGCATGGTGCCGCTGTACACCGGGCTGGACCAGAAGGCCACGGCCGAGGCCACCGACCTGCTGCGCGCGGCACAGATTCCGTTCCAGCTGGATCCCGCCACCGGCGGCATCACCGTGCCGGAAAAGAACCTGCACGATGCGCGCCTGAAGCTGGCCGGCTCCGGCCTGACCGACAGCGGCCGCCTTGGCTTTGAGCTGATGGAGCGCGACCCGGGCTTCGGCGTCAGCCAGTTCATGGAGAACGCGCGGTACCAGCACTCGCTGGAAACCGAGCTGTCGCGCACGATCAATACGCTGCGCCCGGTCCGTGATTCGCGCGTGCACCTGGCCATCCCCAAGCCCAGCGCCTTCACCCGCCAACGCGACGTGGCCAGTGCCTCGGTGGTGCTGGAACTGCGCGGTGGCCAGCAGCTCGAACGCGGCCAGATCGATGCGATCGTGCACATGGTCGCCGCCAGCATCCCGGACCTGGCACCCGAGCGCGTTACCGTCGTCGACCAGAGCGGGCGCATGCTCAGCGTCTCCGATCCGAACAGCGAAGCGGCCATGAACGCCGCGCAGTTCGAACAGGTGCGCCGCCAGGAAACCTCGTTCAACCAGCGCATCCGCGAGCTGCTCGAGCCGATGACCGGCCCGGGCCGGGTCAACCCGGAAGTCAGCGTGGACATGGATTTTTCGGTGATCGAAGAAGCCCGTGAGCTCTACAACGGCGAGCCGCAGAAGCTGCGCAGCGAGCAGATGAGCGAAAACAGCAGCAACGTGCCCGGCCCGCAGGGCGTGCCCGGCGCCGCCAGCAACACCCCGCCCGGCCCGGCGGCCGCCCCGGCCACCGCGCAGGCACCGACGGAAACCTCCAAGAACGCCACCCGCAACTACGAGCTGGACCGCACTCTGCAGCACACCCGCCAACCGGCCGGTCGCATCAAGCGCGTGTCGGTGGCGGTGCTGGTGGACAACGTGCCGCGCGCCGGTGCCAACGGCAAGATGACCGACCAGGCCCTCTCCGCCGCCGAACTGACCCGCGTTGAAGCGCTGGTCAAGCAGGCGGTCGGCTTCGATGCCGAGCGTGGCGACACGGTCTCGGTGATGAATGCCCCGTTCGTGCGTGAGGTCACCCCGGTCGAAGGGCCGAAGTGGTGGGAGCTGCCGCAGGTACAGGACGCACTGCGTCTGCTGCTCGGCGCGATCGTGGTGCTGGCCCTGGTGTTCGGCGTGCTGCGCCCGGCGCTGCGCTCGATCACCGGGCAGACCAAGCCCAAGGACGACGCGCTGGAACCCCACAGTGCCGATGTGCAGCTGGTCGATGACGGCGAGGGCCTGCCCGCGATCGGCAGCGAACGCCTGCACGCGGCCGGACATGAACCGCTGGCATTGCCGGTGGACTCCTACGAGGAACGACTGCGCATGGCGCGTGAAGCTGTAAAGACCGATTCCAAACGCGTGGCCCAGGTGGTCAAGGGCTGGGTGGCCAATGATTGATGCACCTCCCCCGCTGACCGGCGTGCAGCGCGCCGCCGTCCTGCTGCTCTCGCTGGGTGAACTGGACGCGGCCGAAGTGCTGCGCCACATGGAGCCCAAGGAAGTCCAGAAGATCGGCATCGCCATGGCGACCATGACCGACATCACCCGCGAACAGGTCGAGCGGGTCATGGACCAGTTCGGCAGCGAGCTGGGCTCCAAGACCTCGCTGGGCGTGGGCTCGGACGACTACATCCGCAACATGCTGGTGCAGGCGCTGGGTACCGAAAAGGCCGGCAGCCTGATCGACCGCATCCTGCTGGGTCGCAACACCACCGGCCTTGACGCGCTGAAGTGGATGGATCCGCGTGCCGTCGCAGACCTGGTCCGCAATGAGCACCCGCAGATCATCGCCATCGTGATGGCCCACCTGGAAACCGACCAGGCCGCCGATGCGCTCAAGCTGCTGCCCGAGCGCACCCGGGTGGACGTGCTGCTGCGTATCGCCACGCTGGACGGCATTCCGCCGAACGCCCTCAATGAACTCAACGAGATCATGGAACGCCAGTTCGCCGGCAACCAGAACCTGAAGTCGTCCAACGTGGGCGGCGTGCAGTGCGCCGCCAACATCCTGAACTTCATGGACAGTGGGCAGGACCAGGCGATTCTGGGCGAAATCGCCCGCATCGATGCCCCGCTGAGCGGCCGCATCCAGGACCTGATGTTCGTGTTCGACGATCTGGTGGACCTGGACGACCGCGAGCTGCAGCTGGTGCTGCGCGAAGTCAGCGGCGAGCGCCTCGGCCTGGCCCTGCGCGGCGCCGACATCAAGGTGCGCGACAAGATCACCCGCAACATGTCCCAGCGTGCCGCTGAAATCCTGCTTGAAGACATGGAAGCCCGGGGCCCGGTGCGCCTGTCCGATGTGGAAGTGGCGCAGCGCGAGATCCTGGCCATCGTCAAGCGCATGGCCGATGAAGGCACGGTCACCATTGGTGGCAACGCGGAGGCCATGCTGTGAACAATGCCGTGCGCTGGCTTGCCCCGGATCTGCTGGCGGTGCCCGAGCCGCCACCGGAAGAACAGTTCGAGCTCACCGAACCCGATCCGGACCACGAGCCGGAGCCGCTGCTGCAGCTGCCCACCCTGGAGGAGATCCAGGCCATCCAGGACAGTGCCGAGAAGGACGGCTTCGATCAGGGCCACGCCGAAGGGCTGGCCCAGGGTCAGGCCGAGGTGCGCCGCCTGATCGCACAGATCGAAGGCATCCTGGACAACTTCAGCCGGCCGCTGGTGCGGCTGGAGAACGAAGTGGTCGCCGCGCTGGGCGAGCTGGCAGTGCGCGTGGCCGGCAACCTGGTCGGGCGGGCCTATGAAGCCGAGCCGGAACTGCTGGCGCAGCTGGTCAACGAAGCGGTGGATGCCGTCGGCGGCGCGAGCCGCGATGTGGAAGTGCGCCTGCACCCGGACGACATCGCCGCGCTGGCCCCGGTGCTCAACCTGGCACCGAACCAGCGCCTGACCCCGGACCTGAGCCTGAGCCGCGGCGACCTGCGCGTGCATGCCGAGGCCGTGCGCATCGACGGCACCCTGGATGCACGCCTGCGCGGCGCCCTGGATGCGGTCATCCGCAAAGCCGGAACCACCCCATGAACACCGATACCCTGCCCCCACCCGCCGATTGGACCGCCGCCCGCAACCTGCGGCTGGCCTCGCGGCTGGACAACATCCGCCCGGATACCGCGCACGGCCGTGGCCTGATCCGCGAGGGCGTGCTGCGCCGCGCGGTCGGCCTGACGCTGGAGGCGGTCGGCTGCGAGGCACCGATGGGTGCCAGCTGCAAGGTGGAAGTTGCCGATGGCGGCTGGGTCGATGCCGAAGTGGTCGGCTTCGCCGGTGAACGCACCTACCTGATGCCCAGCGCCGAACTGCACGGCCTGCTGCCCAATGCGCGGGTTGTGCCCTCGCTCGGCCGCGGTGGCGTGGAAGTGGGCGAAGGCCTGCTCGGCCGCGTGATCGACAGCGACGGCGTGCCGCTGGATGGCAAGGGCCCGATCCGCGCCGAAGGCACCGTCGGCATGGCCGGCGTCTCGATCAACCCGCTCGCGCGCGAGCCGATCACCCAGCCACTGGACGTGGGCGTGCGTGCGATCAACGCGCTGCTGCCGATCGGTCGCGGCCAGCGTGTCGGCCTGTTCGCAGGCTCCGGTGTCGGTAAATCGACCCTGCTGGGCATGATGACCCGCTACACCGCCGCCGATGTCATCGTGGTGGGCCTGATCGGCGAACGTGGCCGCGAGGTCCGCGATTTCGTGGAAAGCACGTTGGGCGAAGAAGGCCTGCGCCGCGCCGTGGTGGTGGCGGCCCCGGCCGACCGCCCGCCGCTGGCCCGCCTGCACGGTGCCTACCGCGCCACCGCGATCGCCGAGTGGTTCCGCGACCAGGGGTTGAACGTGCTGTTGCTCATGGACTCGCTGACCCGCTTCGCCCAGGCCCAGCGCGAGATCGGCCTGTCCGTCGGTGAGCCGCCGACCACCCGCGGCTATCCGCCCTCCGTATTCGCCAAGCTGCCCGCACTGGTTGAACGCGCGGGCAATGGCGCCAAGGGCCGCGGCTCGATCACCGCGTTCTACACCGTGCTGACCGAAGGCGATGATCCGCAGGATCCGATCGCCGATGCCGCACGCGCGATTCTTGACGGCCACATCCTGCTCTCGCGCCGCGTCGCCGACAGCGGCCTGTACCCCGCCATCGACGTGGAGTCCTCGGTCAGCCGCGTGGTCACGGAAATTGCCGACGAACCGTGGCGCCTGCGCATCCGCAAGCTCAAACGGCTGGTGTCGGCGTACTCGTCCAACCGCGACCTGATCGCGATCGGCGCCTACCAGCGCGGTAATGACCCGGCCACCGACGAAGCGCTGGAGCGCTGGTCGGACATCGTTGAATTCCTCGGTCAGGACGTCGGCAAGGCCGCCGACCTGCCGCACAGTCAGGCCGCCCTCAAGCGGCTGGTGGAACCAGAGACTTAAGCCATGATCCAATCCAAGCGCTTCGACCCCTTGCTGAAACGAGCCCAGGACCACGAAGACGAGGTCGCCCGCGACCTGGCCGAGCGCCAGCGTGCGCTCGACACGCATGTGTCGCGCCTGGATGAGCTGCGCCGTTACGCCGAGGAATACGCCGGCGCCCAGATGTCGGCCACCAGCCCGGCCCAGCTGATAAACCGCCGCGCATTCCTGGATCGCCTGGACAGCGCGGTCGCCCAGCAGCGCAAAACCGTGGACAACAACCGCGAAAAGGTCGACGCCGAACGCGCCCGCCTGCTGCTGGCCAGCCGTGACAAGCAGGTGCTGGAACAGTTGGCCGCCAGTTACCGCGCCCAGGAAAAGGTCGTCACCGACCGCCGCGACCAGCGCGAGATGGATGACCTGGGTGCGCGTCGCTCGCGCCAGTCACAGCGCGAAGACGGCGAGAACGGAGGGGCCCCGTGATGCCCGCCGCCCTGCTCGGCGGCGCCGCGCCGGTACAGAACGCGGGCAGCACGCCTTCCGGTGCCCGGGCCGACAGCAACGACAACCGCAACGGCGACCGTCGGGACTTTGACGCACTGCTCAAGCCCGGCAGCGAAGCACCGCGCAGCGATACGCCGCGCAAGGCGGGCAGCAGCCGCGATGCCGGAAAGCACGCGGCGACAGACACATCGCGCCAGGACAAGCACGCAGCAACGCGTCCTGCCACGTCCGGTGCCAGGACTGCCGAGGACACGCCCGCTCCCGCCGACGCCGGCACGCCAGCATCGGCCCGTGCCGAAAAGCCCGCCGCCGAGCCAGCGGACGACACCGAGGCCGCCTGGCCACCGCTGGGCCTGGCCGGCCTCGCGTTGAACGGCCTGCCGGTACCCGCGCCGACCCCGGCCGTGGCAGGCCTCGCCGGCCCGGCGTCGGGCGCCAATGCGGCCTTGCCCACGTTGACGGCGGGCGCCCAGGCGGCCGAGGGTTCCGCACCGGCGCCGGCACCTCCCAGCCCCTCCACCGAGGGCGGCTTCGCACTGCCCGCCCTCACTACGGACGCCGCCGCGGCCGACGATGCCCCGCTGCTCAAGACCTTCACCGATGCCTTGACCGCAGCAACCGCCGACGGTCCGGATGCACCGGCCACGCCCCTGCTGCATGCCCTGCACGGCATGACCGAAGCCAAGCCGGTGATGGCCAGCCTGTTCACCGGCTCCCCCACCGCCACCCCACACCTGGGCGGTGAGGATTTCGATGATGCCGTCGGCGCCCGGGTCGGTTGGCTGGCGGACCAGAAGATCGGCCACGCCCACATCAAGATCACCCCGAACGACCTCGGCCCGATCGACGTTCGCCTGCAGCTGGATGGCGACAAGGTCCATGCGAGCTTCACCAGTGCCCATGCCGATGTGCGCCACGCACTGGAAAGCAGCCTGCCGCGCCTGCGCGAGCTGCTCGGCGAACAGGGCTTCCAGCTTGGTCACGCCGATGTGGGCCAACAGCAGACCGCGCCGGACGGCGGACGTGGCAACGCCGGCAGCGGGATGACCGGCGATGACGGAGAACCGGCACTGGCCGAGACCACGCTGTCGCCCTCGCAGTTGATCCGCCAGCGCGGCCTGGTCGACGCCTACGCGTGACCCCGCGCGGCGCGGCGGCGCGGCCTCCGCCGCGCCGCCAGAAACCCGACGCACCCGATCCCCGGCATTCAGGCACACCGTTTGCATGTAGGCAGGAAGCAATCCTCTGGAGCTTCCCCTCGTGGCCGCAGCCGCCGATAAAACCAAGAAATCCGCCGAGAAGGACAAGGCCGCCAAGCCGCGCAGTCCGCTCCTGGTCACCGCCCTGGCCGCGGTGCTCGCCGCTGGCGCCGCCGGTGGCGGAGTCTGGTACTTCACCCAGCCCAAGCACGACGACAAGGCCACCAAGCCGGCTGCCAGCAAATCCGCAGTGCCTGCCCCGGCGCAGTACTTCGGCCTGGAGCCGCCGTTCGTCGTCAACCTCAACAGCAGCTTCGACGGCCCGCGCTACCTGCAGGTTGAAGTGCAGCTGATGAGCCGTGACCCGGCCGCGATGGAAGCGATCAAGCTTCACGCCCCGGCCATCCGCGCCAAGCTGCTGATGCTGTTCTCGCAGGTCGAGCCGAGCGACATCGCCGACCGCGCCGGCAAAGAGCGCTTGCAGGCCAGTTCCCTGGCCGAAGTGCAGAAGCTGCTCAAGGCCGAGACCGGCAAGCCCGGTGCCGACGAATTGCTGTTCACCAGTTTCGTGACCCAGTAAGGGCGACCATGAATGACCTGCTTTCCCAGGACGAGATCGATGCCCTGCTGCACGGCGTGGATTCCGGTGCGGTCGAGACCGACATCGACGCGCCCACGCCCGGCGAGGCGCGTTCGTACGATTTCGCCAGCCAGGACCGCATCATCCGCGGCCGCATGCCGACCCTGGAAATGGTCAACGAGCGTTTCGCGCGCCTGTGGCGCATCGGTCTGTTCAACCTGATCCGCCGTTCGGCCGAACTGTCCGTGCGCGGCATCGAGCTGATCAAGTTCAATGACTACATGCACTCGCTGTACGTGCCGACCAACCTCAACCTGATCCGCTTCAAGCCGCTGCGCGGCACCGGGCTGATCGTGTTCGAGCCGACGCTGGTGTTCGCGATCGTGGACAACTTCTTCGGCGGCGACGGCCGCTACCCGACCCGCATCGAAGGCCGCGAGTTCACCGCCACCGAGATGCGCGTGATCCACCTGCTGCTCAAGCAGACCTTCGCCGACCTCCAGGAAGCCTGGGCGCCGGTGATGGACGTGGAGCTGGAATACATCAATTCCGAGATCAACCCGCACTTTGCCAACATCGTGACGCCGCGCGAGTACGTGGTGGTCTGCCGCCTGCATGTCGAGCTCGATGGCGGTGGCGGCGATATCCACGTCACCCTGCCCTACTCGATGCTCGAGCCGATCCGCGAGCTGCTCGACGCCGGTATCCAGAGCGACCGCAACGACCGCGACGCCAGCTGGGGCGTGATGCTGCGCGAGCAGCTCAACATCGCCGAAGTCACGCTCTCCAGCGTACTCGCCACCAAGCGCATGAGCCTGCGCGACCTGACCCGGTTGAAGATCGGTGACGTGCTGCCGATCGAGCTGCCCAAGCAGGTGCCGCTGTGCGTGGAAAACGTGCCGGTGTTCACCGGTGAGTTCGGCGTCGCCAATGGTTTCAACGCGGTGAAGATCACCGCCACCCATCCCCCGGGCATCCGCCCACGCGTTCCCGTACTGCAGGAAGACCCGCAATGAACGATATCGAATCCAACGAGCCGGCACCGGCACAGTTCACCCAGCTGCAGTCGGACGACGCCACCGTCGGCGACGAGCTCAACCTGGATGTGATCCTGGATGTACCGGTGACCCTGTCGCTGGAAGTCGGCCGCGCGCGCCTGCCGATCCGCAACCTGCTGCAGCTCAACCAGGGCTCGGTGGTGGAACTGGAACGCGGCGCTGGCGAATCGCTGGACGTGTTCGTCAACGGCACCCTGATCGCCCATGGCGAGGTGGTGGTGATCAACGATCGCTTCGGCGTGCGCCTGACCGACGTGGTCAGCCCGAGCGAACGGATCCGGAGACTGCGTTGAGTGCCGGGCTGCTGATCGCGGCCGGCGCCTCGACCGTCAAGGTCGGCCAGCATGCCGCCGCCGCACCGGGCATGTTCGGTGCGGTGCTGGCGTTGCTGGGCGTGCTGGCACTGATCGTCGGCCTGGGCTGGCTGCTCAAGCGCATGCCCGGCAGCGGCTTCCGCCCGGCCGAGGGGCTGCGCGTGGTCGCCAGCCTCACTGTCGGCGCCAAGGAGCGCGTGGTGGTGGTCGAGGTCAATGGCACCCAGCTGCTGCTGGGCGTCACGGCCGGCGGCATCAATACGCTGCATCAGCTTCCCGACCCCCTGCCGCCGCCGGCGCCGGCGCGCCTTCCCGATTTCAAACAGCTCCCGAATTTCGCCCAGCTGCTGCAACAGCGGCTGCGCAAGGAACCCTGAACATGCGTGGCCCCCGTACCTCCTGGACCCGTTACCTGCCGCTGTTGCTGACTGCCCTGCTGTGCGCGCTGCCCGCCCTGGCCTGGGCTGCGCCCGGCGTGCCGGGCGTGCCCGCACTGCCGGATGTGAATGTCGGCAAGATCGGCGGCCAGCCGGTGAGCCTGCCGCTGCAGACCCTGTTGCTGATGACGGCGATCACCCTGATCCCGTCGATGCTGCTGGTGCTGACCGCCTTCACCCGCATCATCATCGTGCTCGGCCTGCTGCGCCAGGCGCTGGGCACCGGCCAGACCCCATCCAACCAGGTGCTGCTCGGCCTGGCGTTGTTCCTCACCGCGATGGTGATGCTGCCGGTGTGGCAGAAGGCGTGGGGCAGCGGCATGGCGCCGTACCTCAACGGCGAGATCGACTTCCAGACCGCCTGGACGCTGACCACCCAGCCGCTACGCGCCTTCATGCTGGCGCAGATCCGCGAGACCGATCTGATGACCTTCGCGGGCATGGCCGGGCACGGCACCTACTCCAGCCCGGATGCCATTCCGTTCCCGATCCTGGTCGCCTCGTTCGTCACCAGCGAACTGAAGACCGCCTTCGAGATCGGCTTCCTGATCTTCATTCCGTTCGTGATCATCGATCTGGTCGTGGCCAGCGTGTTGATGTCGATGGGCATGATGATGCTCTCGCCGATGCTGGTCTCCGCTCCGTTCAAGATCCTGTTGTTCGTGCTGGTGGATGGCTGGGTCCTGGTGGTGGGCACCTTGGCCGCCAGTTTCAATGCGGTCTGACCGCCCTGCCCTGCTGATCGATACGGACCCGAGACCGACATGACGCCCGAACTTGCCCTGACCGAACTCCGTGGTGGCCTGATCACCGTGCTGTGGGTCGCCGGCCCGCTGCTGCTCACCGTGCTGATCGTCGGCGTGGTGGTCGGCGTGGTCCAGGCCGCGACCCAGCTCAACGAGCCGACCATCGCCTTCGTCGCCAAGGCGGCGGCACTGACCGTGGTGCTGTTTGCGCTGGGCAGCCTGCTGATCGGCCATCTGGTCGAATACACCACGCTGCTGTTCCAGCGCATCCCGCACCTGATCGGCTGAGGCCAGCCGCCGTGGATTCCGCGACCCAGATGGCCGCCGACGGCCTGCAGGCCTTCGGCATGATCGGCACGATCCTGTGGACGATGCTGCGCATCGGCGCGATGTTGATGGCCATGCCGTTGATCGGCACCCGCGCGGTGCCGTCCCGGATACGCGTGCTGCTGGCCGGCGCGCTGGCCATCGCGCTGTCGCCGATGCTGCCGCCAGTACCGGAATGGACCGGCTTCGATGCGGCCACGGTGCTGACCATTGCGCGCGAACTGGCGATCGGCGTGTCGATCGGCTTCGTGCTGCGGCTGGTGTTCGAGGCCGGTGCGATGGCCGGCGAGCTGGTCGCGCAGGGGACCGGCCTGGCCTTCGCGCAGATGAGCGACCCGCTGCGTGGCGGCAGCTCCGGCGTGATCGGGCAATGGTTCTATCTGCTGTTCGGCCTGCTCTTCTTCACCGCCAATGGCCACCTGGCGCTGATCTCATTGCTGATGGACAGCTACAAGGCCCTGCCGATCGGCACCTCGCTGCCCGACCCCCAGGCATTCCTGAGCATCGCGCCGACGTTCCTGCTGCAGGTGTTCCGCGGCGCGCTCACGCTGGCGCTGCCGCTGACCGTAGCGATGCTGGCGATCAACCTGGCCTTCGGCGTACTGGCCCGTGCGGCGCCCGCGTTGAACCCGATCCAGCTCGGCCTGCCGGTCGCGCTGCTGTTGGGGCTGTTCCTGCTGACCGTGCTGGCCGGTGAGATGGGCCCGCCCGTGCAACGCCTGTTCGACGCGGCGTTCGATGCCGCCGACAGCGTCAGCCGCTGACCCGGGACACGTGCGGGACAACCGCGTGGCCACCGTATCGCCCTGCACGCCTGCCACTTGCGATCCCCCCGGTGCGTGGCGTTAGTCTTGGCTGACGACGAAATCTTCACCCGCGCTCTGCGCTGATGGCGGCGCGTTCTGTCGTATCGCTCAGGCGTTGACCAAGGAGAGCGTCATCCATGCTGATCGGCAGTTACACCCCGTGGTTGGTGGTCGTGTCATTCCTGGTTGCCGTGCTGGCCTCGTTCACTGCGCTGGACATGGCCAGCCGCGTCACCACCGCGGCCACGCGCCGTACCACCTGGTTGTGGCTGATCGGCGGCGGCTGCGCGATGGGGCTGGGCATCTGCTCGATGCATTTCATCGGGATGCTGGCCTTCCGCCTGCCCATCCCACTCGGCTATGCGCTCGGCCTGACCACGGTTTCGCTGCTGGCTGCGATGGCCTCGTCCATCTTCGCGCTGTGGCTGGTCTCGCAACCGACCCTGCCGCACGGGCGCCTCGCCCTTGGCGCACTGCTCATGGGCAGCGGCATCGCCGCGATGCACTACCTCGGCATGGCCGCGCTGCACATGCAGCCCGGCATCGACTACCACCCCGGTTGGGTGGCCCTGTCGTTGCTGATCGCCGTGGTCGCCTCCTGGACCGCGCTGTTCATCGCCTTCCGCCTGCGCAGCAGCCATCGCCGCCTGCGCGACCGTGCCGCGCCGGCACTGGTGCTGGGCACGGCGATCGTGGGCATGCACTACACCGGGATGGCCGCCGCCCGCTTCCCCGCGGGCAGCATCTGCAGTGCCGCCGGCGGGGAGGGCCTGCAGGCGCAGTGGCTGGCACTGGTGGTGCTGGCCCTGACCATCGCGATCCTGGCGGTAGTGCTGATCGTGTCCTGGCTGGACCAGCGCATGGAGGCCCAGCTGCTGCGTCTGCGCAACACCGACCTGAGCAGTTCGCTTGACGATGCCTATGCCGAGCTGACCCAGGCGGCCCTGCACGACCCGCTCACCCGCCTGCCGAATCGTCGCCTGCTGCAGCAGCGGATCGAGCAATCCCTGGCCGAAGCGGAACAGCGCGGCAGCCGGTTTGCGGTGATGTTCATGGACCTGGACGGCTTCAAGCAGGTCAACGATGCCTACGGCCACCAGACCGGCGACGCCCTGCTGGTCGCCGTGGCGGACCGCACCCGCAAGCTGCTGCGCCCGGCGGACATGCTGGCGCGGCTGGGCGGCGATGAATTCGTGCTGGTGGTGCCGATCGAGAACGACGAAGACGTGGCGACACTGGCCAGCCGCATCATCCAGACCGTCGGCCGCGAGCCGTTGCTGCCCCGCCACGACCTGCAGGTGACGGCCAGCGTCGGCATCGCGATCTGTCCGGACCACGCCGCCAGCGAGCGGCAGCTGATGGCCTTCGCCGATGCCGCGATGTACCAGGCCAAGGAGGCCGGGCGCAATGCCTACGTGCTGTTCGCCGAGTGGATGAACGACAGCGCCGAACAGCAGTTCCAGCTGTTGGCCGACCTGCGCCGCGCGATCGGCACCGAGCAGCTGTTGCTGCACTATCAACCCAAGACCCGCGTGGCCGGGCAGTCGGTCAGTGGCGCTGAAGCCCTGATCCGCTGGCGCCATCCCCAGCAGGGGCTGATTCCACCAGACCGCTTCATCCGCCTGGCCGAGCGCAGCGGCGTGATCAACGAGATCGGCCGGTGGGCGCTGGACGAAGCCTGCCGCCAGCTGCGTGTGTGGCACGACGCCGGGCATGACGGCTGGACGGTCTCGGTGAACCTCTCCCCGATCCAGTTTGCCTCGCCCAACCTGCTGCGGGAAGTGCGCGAGGCGCTGCAGACCCACCGGATCGAACCACGCCGGCTGATCCTGGAAATTACGGAAAACACGGTCATGCGCGACACCGAGGCGAGCCTGACGCTGCTGCTGGCGATGGCGGCGCTGGGCGTGGGCATCTCCATCGACGATTTCGGTACCGGCTACTCCAGCCTGCTCTACCTCAAGCGCCTGCCGGCAACCGAGATCAAGATCGACCACGCCTTCGTACGCGACCTGGAGAACAGCTCCGAAGACGTGGTGATCGTCTCGGCGATCGTGGCGCTGGGACACGCGCTGGACATGGACATCGTGGCCGAAGGCGTCGAGACCGCCGGGCAGCGCGCCTACCTGGAACGGTTGGGCTGCGACTACCTGCAGGGTTACCTGCTGGGGCGCCCGGTGGACCCGGAGCGGTTCACGCAGCTGCATGACCACCCGCGCCCGCGGGTGGAGATCGCCGCCGGATGGAAGGCGCAGGCACGGCCAGGCGCGGCAACAGGCTAGCCGCACGCGCTGGAAATTGGCGGCTGCGCGCAATACCCTGCCCCCTACCATGGGAACAGCAGGCAGCAGGATGTCAGGGAAGAATGTGTTTGAAGGTCCGCGCTGGCAGCGCGATCTTGTTCGTTTCCTTCCCTTGAAGAGCCAGTTCGTGCTTTCCGGGAACATCCGCGACCTGCAGGCCGCCGAAGTGGCACCGGGCACGGTCACCGCGCAGAGCTTCAATCAGACCCTGTGCAACACCCTGCTCGACCAGGGCTATGCGCAGGTGCTGGGCTGGGATCCGTTGGCCGGCCTCCGCGCCCTGGAACGCCCCGGCACCGATCCCGCCAGCGGCGTCGCCCTGCTGCAATCGCTGGGGCTGACCCCGGTGGATGGCGCCGCGCCCGCCGGTATCGACCTGCTCAGTGCCACGCTCCAGCGGCTGGTCGTGCGCCAAGGCGAGCCGGTGGCAGTGATCATCGATTTCGCCTCGCGCCTGGCAGTGCGCAGCGACGCCCTCAGCGCCGCCGAACACCAGCTGTTCACCCAGGCCCTGGTGCTCTCCCACCAGGCACGCAGCCGACCGGGTGGCGTGCAGCGCAAGCCGTTCTTCAACACGGTGCTCTGGGTAGTGGAGAAGGAAGGTGACCTGCCCGACTGGCTGCTGGTCGGCAACCCGCGCATCCGCCACATTCCGGTGGCCAAGCCGGACCAGCTCACCCGGCGCGCACTGGCCCCGGCGCTGCTCAAGGGTCTGGCCGGTGCGCCGGACGCCGGCGCCGAGGCCACCGCGCAGGCGGTGGACGCATTTGTGCAGAGCACCGAGGGGCTGCTGTTGCTGGACCTCAGTGCCATCGCGCAGCTGGCCCGGGTCGAAGGGGTGGCGGTGGACCAGATCGGCGACGCCGTGCGCCGCTACAAGGTCGGGGTCACCGAAGACCCCTGGCTGCGCATTGACCGGCAGCGCATCCGCATGGGCGATGCGTTCGTCCATCAACGGGTCAAGGGCCAGCACCATGCGGTGACCCACATGCTGGACATCGTCAAGCGCGCCATGACCGGTGTGGGTGCGAGCCGCAAGGGCAACCGGCCGCGCGGCGTGGCGTTCCTGGCCGGCCCGACCGGCGTGGGCAAGACCGAGCTGGCCAAGACCGTCACCAGCCTGCTGTTTGGTGACGAAAGCGCCTACATCCGGTTCGACATGTCCGAGTTCAGCGCCGAGCATGCCGACCAGCGGCTGATCGGCGCCCCGCCCGGCTACGTGGGCTACGACGTAGGCGGCGAACTGACCAACGCCATCCGCGAGAAGCCGTTCAGCGTGGTCCTGTTCGATGAGATCGAGAAGGCCCATCCGCGCATCCTGGACAAGTTCCTGCAGATCCTCGATGACGGCGTGCTCACGTCCGGGCGTGGCGACCGCGTGTACTTCTCCGAGGCGCTGATCGTGTTCACCTCCAATCTGGGCATCTACCGTCAGGGCGAGCATGGCGAGCGCGTGGCCAACGTGTTGCCCGGCGAGCCCTTCGAGCAGGTGCAGAGCAAGGTGCACGACGAAATCGACCGGCACTTCAAGCTGGTCCTGAACCGGCCGGAGATCCTCAACCGGATCGGCGAGAACATCATCGTGTTCGATTTCATCCGCGAGGAGGTCGCGGTGCAGATCTTCGACCAGATGGTCGACGCGACCCTGGCCGACCTGCAGGCCCAGCACCTGCGCGTGACCCTGGCCGCGCCGGCCCGCCACGCGCTGCGCGCGCTATGCCTGAAGGACCTCTCCAACGGCGGGCGCGGCATCCGCAACCAGCTCGAGGCCCACCTGCTCAACCCGCTGGCGCGTGCCCTGTTCGACCAGGACGCGCAGCCCGGCCAGCAGTTCACCATCGTTGCGGTGGATGCCAACGTGCTCAACCTGGAACGCGGTTGAACCGTCCACTGCAGCTGTCACGCGTGCATTTCCCGGTGACCACGCTGGGGCCGGGGCAACGCCTGGGCATCTGGTTCCAGGGCTGCAGCATCCGCTGCAGCGGCTGCATTTCAGCCGACACCTGGGGGCCGGGGCGCACCGTCGTCGACGTGGCCTCCCTGCTCGAGCAGGTGGCCCCGTGGCTGGACCAGGCCGACGGCATCACCATTTCCGGCGGCGAGCCGTTCGACCAGTTCGACGCCCTGCTGCAGATGCTGGTGGGACTGCGCCAACGCACCGCCGCGGACATCCTGGTGTACAGCGGCCATCCGTTGGAAACGCTGCAGCCCATGCTGGACCAGGCGCGCGACCTGATCGATGCGGTGATCAGCGACCCCTACCTCGAACAGGCGGACCAGTCGCTGGCGCTGCGGGGTAGCGACAACCAGCGCCTCACCCTGCTCACCGCGCTGGGTCGGTCGCGCCTGGCGGGCCTGGAGCGGGCCAGCACGCCGGCCGACAAGGCGCTTGACCTGATGTTCGATGCCACCGGCACCGTCTGGATGGCCGGCATCCCCCGCCGCGGCGACCTGCTGCGCCTGCGCGAGCTGCTGCGCGCTCAGGGCCACCAGGTACAGACCAGCGCACACACTTCATCGCGTCGTCCAGTCGAGTAAGTCCATGATTCGTTTTTGCCCCAATTGCCACACCGAACGCGCGCTGGCCGAGATGTTCTGCGAAGGCCATGTTGATGCGCACGCGTGCGGCTGGGATCTGGCCGGCGAGCCGATCCATCCCGATGGCTGGCGGCCGCAGAGCGTGGTCACCCAGGCAGCGGTGCAGGCATCGACGGTCGGCGCCGTTGCCGCGGAGGTGGTCTGCGACAACGGCCACCCGATGACCCCCGGCGACCTGATGTGCCTGCACTGCGGCGCCAGCGCGACCGATGGGACGGCGGCGGCGGACCTGCCGCCCCCGGTGGCCGACAGCAGCGAAACGGTCATCGATGGCTGGCGGCTGCTGCGCCAGATCAGCAGCACCGACGGCGTGCGTGACCGCTACCAGGCCGAACACACCGTCACGGCGGTGCAGGCCATGCTGACCCTGTACCGCCCCGGTGCCGAACCCGACCCGGCCATCTACGATGTGATCCGCCGCCTGCCACGCGCGCACGTGCCGGAGGTCATCGCCACCGGGCGCTGGGATGACCGCGCGTTCGAAGTGGTGGAAATGCTCACCGGTGGCACCCTGGCCGAACTGGGCAGCGTGATCGGCGACCGCGATGCGGTCCGGCATATCGTCGGCGAACTGGGCCAGGCGCTGCATGCGTTCAACGAAGCCGGGCTGCGCCACCGCGACCTGCGCCCGGCCAGCCTGCTGGTGCGGGCGCGCGCGCCACTGGACCTGGTGATCAGCGGATTCGGTTCGGCCCGGTTGTCCGAGTTCGACCTGGACATCGTCTCGCCCCTGGAGATCAGCCGCTACATGGCGCCCGAGGCGATCGCCGGTGGCGTGGCTGCCGCGTCGGACTGGTGGAGCCTGGGGATGATCCTGCTCGAACAGCTCACCGACGGCGCCTGCTTCGAGGGCATCCATCCCAATGCGTTCCTGATCCACGTGCTGGCCAATGGTGTCCCGATTCCGGAAACGCTGGACCCGGAGCTGGCGCTGCTGCTGCGCGGGCTGCTGGCCCGCGACCGCCACCAGCGCTGGCAATGGCCGCAGGTGGCCGACTGGCTGGCCGGCATCGCCGTGCCGGCGCCGCCGGCGGCGCAGCACGCGCACGATGAGGGCGATGGCGCCAGCCTGCCGCTGGGCACGCGCCGCTATCATCGCCCCGCCGTGTTCGCGCTGGCCGCCGCCCAGGCCGACGGCTGGGACCAGGCCCTGGACCACCTGCTGCGCGGGGCGATCGTCACCTGGGCCGAGCAGGTCGGCCTGCCTGCCACCCGTGTCGCCGGGCTGCGCCAGATTGCCCGACACGAAGGCATCGAGGACGATTTCCGGCTGATGCTGGCGTTGAAGGTGCTCAACCCGGAAATGCCGTTGATCCATCGGGGCGACATCGTCACACCCGGCTGGTTGCTTGAGCACCCGTTGGAGGGCTACCGGCTGATCAGCGGTTCGGTGCCGGACCTGCTGGAACACCTGCAGACCGACAACTGGCTGTGCAGGCTCAAGCGGCGCGAGGAAAGCGTACGCCAACGCGCGCTGCACCAGCACATCGCCCTGGTCGAGGAATCCCTGCGCGTCTACCTGCTGTCCACCTCGCGGGCCAAGCTGGCCTCGCAATGGCAGGAACGCCAGCGCCTGCTGCCTGACACCGCGCATCCCGGGCTGCTGTCGCTGGCCGAGCGCCGGGTGGTGGCCGAAGAAGACCTGATCGTGTTGCTGAGCGCGGAAATCGGCCAGTTCCGCAGTGCCGAGGCCATCCTTGCCGAGGCGGCCACACTCGCCGCCAGCGCCGGTCTCGACGCCTTCGACAGCGACGCAGCCGCGGCCCTGCTACAGCACCCGCGTACCGAGCTGTATCGCAGCGTGGACGCGCGCATCCTGGGCTTCGCCCGCTCCGGCCTGCCCGTGGTGGATGGCTGGGCCGAGCAGTTCCGGCTGGAACGGCGCATGCCGCTGGCGCGCGCCCTGGTGGTGCTGGCCGTGCCCGCCAGCCGCTGGCTGCAGCCGCAGAAGCAGCAGTACGTCTCGCAGATCCTGGACTTCTTCGAAAAGAAAGTGGTCACCGCGGTGATGCGTGGCCCGCTGGTGCGCATGAGTATCGGCAAGACCACCGCACGCGTGGACATGCACGACGTGGATAGCGCCCGGCGACCCGCCGCCGCGCTGCTCGATCACCTGTTGCAGCGCAACGCGCGCGCCGTGCAGCTGGACCCCGAATCGTTCCAGCGCAACCCGCTGCTGGAACCCCGCCTGATGGCCCTGGCACGGCAGAGCGCGCTGTACAAGCGCGACACCGGCATCGATGGGCTGTATCTGGGTTTTCCGTTCCTGCTCAGCCGCGATCCGCGCGGCACCTCGCGCACCCGCATCATTCCGCTGCTGCTGTGGCCGGCCACGCTGCTGCTGGAGCCGGGCACGCGCGGCCAGGTCGGGCTGGCCTTCGATGGCGAACGCGAGGAAGTACGGCTCAACCCTGCGCTTGAAAGCGTGCTGGGTGCCGAGACCTGCAAGCGCTGGCGCAGCACCGCCGACGAACTGCTGGGACGCTCGGCGATCCGGGCCGCCGATGTGATGGATGCCTTCGGGATGCTGGCCACGATCCGCTCGCGCAGCCTGGTCGGCCTGCCCTCGAGCAGCGTGGACGTGGCGCCCTACCAGGACGAACTGGACTGCGCCGCGGTGCTTTTCCATGTCACGTTCATGGGCCAGGCCATCGGCGAAGACCTGCGCCAGCTCAAGGTTCTGTCGCCGTCCGGCACCGGCCTTGAAACCGCGTTGCGGCTGGCACCGCCGACCGACACCGACGGCACTGCCCCGCCTGCCACGCCGGAGCTGCAGCGCTACTTCACCGTGGCCAGCGATCCCTCGCAGGAAGCGGCGGTGCTGCAGGCACGGCAGGGACCGGGCTTGTTGATCGAAGGCCCGCCTGGCACCGGCAAGAGCCAGACCATCGTCAACATGGTGGCCGACGCGATCGGACGGCAACGCAGCCTGCTGATCGTCTGCCAGAAGCATGCGGCGTTGGAAGTGGTGCACAAGCGCCTGGTCGCCGAAGGGCTGGGCCAGCGCGTGGTCATGCTCAACGACGTCAACCGCGACCGCGAACCGGTCATCCGCAGCATCCGCGAGCAGCTCGACGCCCTGTTCACCGCCGGCGCCACGCAAACGGCCTGGCAGCAGCAGCGCCAGCAGGTGGCCGCGCGGATCGAGGCACTGGAAGGCGAACTGGATCGCCACCAGCACAGCCTGCACCAGATCGACGACGCCACCGGGCTGAGCTACCGGCGCCTGCTCGGCGAACTGATCGCGCTGGACGCCGGCACGCCCCCACTGGTCCTGCCCGCCCTGCGCCAACGCCTGCTGGCACTGGACCTGCCCACCCTGGTGCAGCGCGAAGAAGCCTGCGCGCCCTTGATCCGGTTGTGGCTGCCGGCCCGTTACGAGGGCAGCCCGCTGGCGCAGCTGCGCCCCTTTGCGGCCGACGCGGACACCCTCGCCGCATTCGTTGCCGCCCTGCAGACGTTCACTGCGGCCGAACAGCACCGGCAGGCGATCCTGCTGGCGCACCCGGCCACGTTCGAGCTGGACGATCCCGCGCCGCACCAGGCCTGGAAGTCGGCGCATGTGGCGACCCTGCTCGGCCTGGATGACGCACAACGGAGCCGACTGGCACGCTGGCTGCCGCTGTTCCGCACCGCACGCGCGGGGCAGCCAAGCCAGGGCGACATCGCCCTGGACCGGCTGCAGCAGATCGAGAAGGCCGTGGCGGCGCTCGACCTTGACACGTTCTCCAGCACGCTGTCGCCGGCCCTCACCGGCATCGACGAGCGCACGCTTGCGCAGCTGCAGCGCGACGCCGCGCGCGTGCTGGGCGCGCGCGGCCTGCTGGCGCGCATCAACCCGCTTCACCTGCTGCGCCGGCGACGGGTGAACCGCGTCCTGCAGGCGCAGTCCCATGCGATGGGGGAAGCGGGCACCGCAGCACTGCTGGCCGCTGCGACGCTGGAAGCGCGCCTGCGCCCGCTGCGCACCGAACTGGCCGGCCTGCACCAGCAGCTGGCGCTGGACCCGGTTGGCCAACAGACCGGCATCGCGCTGGGCCCGATGGCACGCGCCAGCGGGCGCCAACTGCTGGATGTGCAGGCACTTGCCCAGGCGCTGGCGCAGTCGCCCCGCCCCCAGCAGGCCGACGACGCGGCCCTGGCGGGCGACCGCGCGCACCTGGACGCACTGCTGCAGGACCTGGATGCCTCGCTCGCCCGGCATGCCGCCCGCCATGCCAGCGCGCAGCAGCTCGCACTGCTGGCAGACTGGCTGGAGCAGGCGCTGGCGGACGCATTGGCCACCGCCATCGCCCACAACCAGAGCAACGCCCAGGCGCTGCAGCACCTGCACGATGCCCTGCCCCATCTGGCTGCCTACCAGGCCTTCCGCGGGCGCGCCGGGCAGCTGTCGGGTGCAGACCTGGAGCTGCTGGCACTGCTGCGTCAGCTGCAACCGCAGCTGGATACTCTTTCCAGCGACGCGCTGGAGCCGGCCGTGCGCCGCCTGTTGCATCGCGAAGCACGGCTGGGCTGGAAGCACCGCATGGAGCAGGCGAACCCGGCGCTGCAGTTCGGCCAGGATGAAACCCAGGCCAAGGTCGCCAGCCTGGCAGCTGCCGACCAGCAGATGCGGCGGCTCAACCGCCAGATGCTGGGCACCCACATCGACCTGGAGCAGTTAGGCAACCGCAAGCAGTGGGAAGACGTCACCCGGCTGACCGGGCGCCGTTCGCGCCGCCTGCGCGAGTTCATCGAGCTGGGCAGCGAACTGGGCCTGATGCACCTGCGCCCGGTCTGGCTGATGAACCCGGACGTGGCCAGCCGCGTGCTGCCACTGCAGGCGGGGCTGTTCGACACGGTGATCTACGACGAGGCCTCGCAGATGCCGGTCGAGTTCGCCCTGCCCACGCTGTTCCGTGGCCGGGTCACGGTCGTCAGCGGTGATGAGAAGCAGATGCCGCCCACCGCCTTCTTCTCCAGCCGGGTGGAAAGCGATGAAGCAGAGGTCTTCGATGGCGACGAGCCCGATGCCGAGGTCGATGCCGAGCAGCGCGACGCCTTCGAGGAAACCTGGAACCGGCGCGAAATCAAGGATTGCCCGGACCTGCTGCAGCTGGCCCGCAATGCCCTGCCCAGCACCACGCTGCAGATCCACTACCGCTCGGCGTACCGCGAACTGATCGGCTTCTCCAATGCGGCCTTCTACGGCAACCGCCTCAACGTGCCGGTACGCCATCCGCGCAGCAGCATCGCGCGGATCAAGCCCCTGGAGCTGATCCAGGTCGACGGCGTGTACCAGCAGCAGAGCAACCCTGCCGAGGCGGCGCGGGTGGTGGAGTACCTGGCCCAGGTGTGGCAACAGCCCTATGCCATGCGCCCCTCGGTGGGCGTGGTCACCTTCAACCGCAAGCAGGCCGAGTTGATCGAGGAACACCTGGAGCAGCGCGCCGGGCAGGATGCCGCCTTCCGCGCCGCATTCGCCGAGGAACGCGAGCGCAGCGAAGACGGCGAGGACATGGCGGTCTTCGTCAAGAACGTGGAGAACGTGCAGGGCGACGAGCGCGACATCATCGTGTTTTCCTCCACCTTCGGCCGCAACGCGCAGGGCACCTTCCGGCGCAACTTCGGCGTGCTCGGCCAGACCGGCGGCGAGCGCCGCCTCAACGTGGCCGTCACCCGCGCCCGGCAACGGGTGGTGATGATCACCTCCATGCCGATCGCCGACATCTCCGACCTGTTCAACACCCAGCGTGCCCCGGCCAGCCCGCGCGACTACCTGCAGGGTTACCTGGAGTACGCCCGGGCCCTGTGTGCCGGCGAGTTCGACGGCAGCGCACGGCTGTTGGATCGCCTGCAGACCGACCGCAGCGTGGCCAACCGCACCCACGCGGCGCCCGCCGACGGGTTCACGCAGATCGTCGGTGCCTACCTGCAGTCGCTGGGATGGAATGCGGCCGCCGCCAGCGAAGGCGATGCATTCGGGCTGGACTTCGCCATCGAACACCCCGACACCGGCAACTTCGCCATCGGCATCGAGTGCGACGCGCCCAGCCACCCGCTGCTGGCGCATGCCCGCGCCCGGGAAATCTGGCGACCCTCGGTCCTGCGTCGCGCCATCGGCGGCATCCACCGGGTGTCCTCGCATGCCTGGTACCACGACGGCGAGGCCGAACGGGCACGCCTGCGCGTTGCCATCGAGGCAGCCATGGCCCCCGCCCCGGTGCCGCCCCCGCCTGTCCCCGCGCAACCGGAAACCCTGCCATGAGTGGTCCCAAAGTCGTCCGTATCGTGACTGCCGAAGAACTGCTGGCCCTGCGAGAAGCGATGCTGCACCGGCTGGACCAGGCGGTTGCGCGCTGGCAGGCCCAGTGCGAGCGGATCGGCGAGCGCGATGCATCGGCCGTGGCCGCCGTCATGGCACGCCGCCAGGCGCTGCAGGCGCTGGTGGCAGACAGCGACAACACGCGGTATGCGCGACTGATCGAGGCCGAAATCGCCTTCCTGCAGGCCGACACCCGCGACCGCGAGGCGCGCGCCGTGGACCGCGCTGCGGCAGGCCGCCAGCAGCAGCGGCGGCAGCGCGACAACGCGGCGGCCGTGCTCAAAACGCTGCAGGATCGACCCGTCGATGCAGAGGCGGGCCTGCTGCAGGCGCTACGGGCACTGGCCGACGGTCATCCCGGTGCTGACGCGGAGGCGGTGCTGGCCCGTGCCTTCGCCCTCCTTTCGCCCCCGGAGGAGCAGGCAACACTGAGCGAGGACCAGCGCGCGTTGGCCACTGCATTGCAGACCTCGGCGCCCACCCCCACGCTGGCCGACTGGGCCGCCGGGCAGCCCGCCGACCCCGGACGCGAGGCGCGCCTGCTGCGCGTGGACCGCTACATCGCCGAACTGCAAGTACTGCAAGGCCCGGCAGTCGCCGCGCCCTACC
Organism: Stenotrophomonas bentonitica; assembly: GCF_002887735.1. Classification (GTDB taxonomy): domain Bacteria; phylum Pseudomonadota; class Gammaproteobacteria; order Xanthomonadales; family Xanthomonadaceae; genus Stenotrophomonas; species Stenotrophomonas bentonitica_A. The sequence continues at coordinate 491,914 of NZ_PKQP01000002.1, read as the reverse complement.
TGGAGGCGCTGCACCACGCCGAGCAGGAAACCGCTCCGCAGCGGCGCAACCTGCTGCTGGACAGCCTGGTTCTGGAACTGGCCGCCGCCTCGGCCGCGTTCGCCCAGCGCCGCGTGCAGCTGGAGCGGCTGCAGGATGTGGCCAGCAGGCTGGCGGCACTGGACCCGGTTGACCATGCGCCGTTGCTGGCCCAGGTGGGCGCGTGCAGTACCGACACCGCGCTGCCGCTGCTGACCGCGCTGGCCCAGCAGTGCGACACCGCCCTGGCCAGCCACCAGCAGGCGCTGGCGGCAGTTTCCCGGCGCCAGGCCGTACTCGACGGTCTGGCCAGCCTCGGCTATGAGGTGCGCGAAGGCATGGCCACCGCATGGCAGGACAGCGGCGCGGTGGTGCTCAAGAAAGCCGCCACCCCCGGCTATGGCGTTGAAGTGGGCGGCCAGGCCGACGGTGTGCGTCTGCAGGTTCGGGCCGTGGCGCTGGCGGCCGACCGCGACCGCAGTCGCGACCGCGACATCGAAACCCTGTGGTGCGGCGAGTTCGGACGGCTGCAGGCGCTGTTGCACGGTCAAGGCACCGAGCTGGTGGTCGAACGGGCCCTGGGCGTGGGTGAGGTGCCCTTGAAGGAGGCCATCGCCACCGCGACGCCGTCCGGACAGGTGCAGGTGTCGCACGCGCGCAGCGGCCCGGCCTGACGTCACGGAACGGTTCTTGCACGACCCCGGGTAATCCCCCGTGTCGTGCAGCCCATGTCCGAGAACGAACAAGCCGGCGAAAAGACCGAGCAACCTACCGAAAAACGCCTGCGCGATGCCCGGGAACAGGGCAACATCCCGCGTTCGCGTGAGCTGGCGACGGCGGCTGTGTTCGGTGCCGGTGTGCTGGCGCTGATGGCCTTCTCCGGCACCATCGCCCGCAACGCCAAGACCTGGATGCAGGTCGCGCTGAGCCCCGAGCCGGGGCTGCGCCTGCATCCCCAGGCGTTGTTCGGGCACTTCGGCGAATTGATGCTGCGCTTGCTGGTGGCCATGTGGCCGCTGCTCGTGATCTGTCTGCTGGCCTGCTTCCTGTCGCCGGTGGCGATGGGCGGGCTGCGCTGGTCGAACAAATCGCTGATGCCCGATTTCAAGCGGCTCAGCCCGATGGCCGGCATGAAGCGCCTGTATGGCCCGGAAGCGATTGCCGAGTTCACCAAGTCCCTGCTGCGCATCGCCTTTGTCGGCACCGCCGCCGGGCTGGTGGTGTGGCACGGCATCCGCCCGCTGCGCGACCTGCTCAACCAGCCACTGGAGGCCGCGATGATCCACGGCCTGGGCTTCACCCTGAAGCTCATGCTCGCCACCGGCGGCGCAATGATGCTGCTGGCCGCCATCGATGCCCCGTACCAGCGCTGGAACTGGATGCGCAAATTGAAGATGACCCGTGAAGAGCTGCGCCGGGAAATGAAGGAGAGCGAGGGCAGCCCGGAGGTCAAGGGCCGCATCCGCCAGCTGCAGCAGCAGATGTCCAACCGCCGGATGATGGAAGCGGTGCCCACCGCCGATGTCGTGGTGGTCAATCCCACCCATTACGCGGTCGCCCTGAAGTATGAAGGCGGAAAGATGGGGGCGCCCACCGTGGTGGCCCTGGGCGTGGATGAAACCGCCCTGCGCATCCGTGAGGTGGCCGACGGCAACAAGGTCGCCATCGTCTCCGCCCCGCCTTTGGCACGCGCCTTGTATCGGGAAGGTCAACTTGGAAAGGAAATTCCCGTGAGACTGTATTCGGCCGTGGCCCAGGTGCTCTCCTATGTCTACCAGCTGCGCGGCTGGCAGAACGGCCCGATGCCGGCAGCGCCCAGCATCGACATCGATGAATTCGGCAAGGGAGGCCGCCCATGAGCGCGCAGCCGGCCGGCATGAACGCGCGCCGCGCGCTGGACATGATCCGCCACGGGCTGGGTGCCCCGCTGATCGTGCTGGCCCTGCTGGCGATGGTGGTGGTGCCGCTGGCACCGCCCGTGCTGGATGCGCTGTTCACCTTCAACATCGCCATCTCGCTGATGGTGCTGCTGGCGGTGGTCTATGTGAAGCGCCCACTGGACTTCACCATCTTCCCGATCGTGCTGCTGATCACCACGATGCTGCGGCTGGCGCTGAACGTGGCCTCCACCCGCGTGATCCTGCTGCACGGCCAGAACGGCCACGAGGCCGCCGGCAAGGTGATCGCCTCGTTCGGCGAGTTCGTCATCGGCGGCAACTACGCGGTCGGCATCGTGGTGTTCGCGATCCTGACCATCATCAACTTCGTGGTGATCACCAAGGGCGCCGGCCGCGTGTCCGAAGTGACCGCACGCTTCATCCTCGATGCCATGCCGGGCAAGCAGATGGCGATCGACGCCGATCTCAACGCCGGTTTGCTGACGCGTGAAGAGGCCAAGGCCCGCCGCGAGGAGGTCCGTGAGGAAGCTGACTTCTACGGCGCAATGGACGGTGCCAGCAAGTTCATCCGCGGCGACGCGATCGCTGGCATCCTGATCCTGTTCATCAACCTGGTCGGCGGCCTGGCGGTCGGCGTGCTGCAGCATGGCATGCCCTTCGGCGATGCCGCCGCGACCTACACCCTGCTCTCCATCGGTGACGGCCTGGTGGCCCAGCTGCCGGCCCTGCTGGTGTCCTCGGCGGTGGCCATGCTGGTCACCCGCGCCTCGCGCTCGCAGGACATGGCCCAGGCCATGATGGGCCAGGTATTCGGCCAGTACCGCGCACTGACCATCGCCGCAGCGATCCTTGCAGTCGTCGGCCTGGTCCCGGGCATGCCCAACGTCGCCTTCTTGACGCTGGCCGCGATCCTGGGCTTCATCGCCTGGAAGGCGTGGAAGAAGAGCACCGCCCAGGGCGCGGCGGCTGATTCCCCGGCCGCCAACCGCCCCGACACCCTCGGCCTGCCCGGTGCAGCGCCCTCGCCCACCGCCGAGCTGACCTGGGACGAACTGCGCCCGGTCGATCCGCTCGGCCTGGAAGTCGGCTACCGGCTGATCCCGCTGGTGGACAAGAACCAGGGCGGCGAGCTGATGGCCCGGATCAAGGGCGTGCGCCGCAAGCTCACCCACGACATCGGCTTCCTGATTCCCTCGGTGCATATCCGCGACAACCTGGAACTGCCGGCGACCGCGTACCGCCTGCTGATCCACGGGGTGCCGGTGGCCACCGCAGAGATCCATCCCGACCGCGAACTCGCGCTGGACCCGGGCAGTGCGCTGGGCACGCTGGAAGGCATTGCCGGCAAGGACCCCGCCTTCGGCCTGGATGCCACCTGGATCCAGCCGCACCAGCGCGCCAATGCCGAATCGATGGGCTACACCGTGGTCGACCCGGCCACCGTGGTCGCCACCCATCTGTCGCACCTGATTCGGGAGCACGCCCCGGAGCTGCTCGGCCACGAGGAAGTGCAGCAGCTGCTGGCCAACCTGGCCAAGAGCGCTCCCAAGCTCGTCGAAGATCTGACGCCCAAGTCGCTGCCGCTGTCGGCCGTGGTGCGGGTATTGCAGAACCTGCTGATCGAGCGCATCCCGATCCGCCAGCTGCGCAAGATCGTCGAATCGTTGGTGGAAAGCGCGCCGACCAGCCAGGACCCGGCCGTGCTCACCGCTGCCGTGCGCAACGCGCTGGGCCGTTTCATCGTGCAGGAGATCGCCGGGATGTCGCCGGAGCTGCCGGTGTTCACCCTCAACCCGCAACTGGAACGGGTCTTGCAGGAGTCCACGCAGGGCAACGGCGCCGCGCTGGAACCCGGACTCGCCGAGCGACTGCATCAAAGCCTGGCCGAATGTGTCGGCAAGCAGGAAGCGAAGAACGAGCCCGCGGTCGTGCTGGTGCCTGGCCCGGTACGTGCGGCGCTGGCACGGCTGGTACGCCACAGCGTCCCCTCGCTGTCCGTACTCGCCTACAGCGAGGTGCCCGAGGACAAACGGTTGAAGCTGGTCGGCACGATCAGTTGAGCCGGACACCCGACGGTACCGCGACAGAAAACAGACACCTCATTCGATTTCACCGCAGCAGGAAATAAAGGGACTCCCTGACCGTGCAGACCACCGACAACCAGCGTTTCCCTTCCACGACTCCGCCGCCCCAGTCCCGGTACCACAGCATGAAAATCAAACGCTTCGTCGCCTCCGATATGCGCTCGGCCATGAACCTGGTGCGCAAGGAACACGGACCGGACGCAGTGATCCTGTCCAACCGCCGGATCGAGGAAGGTGTCGAAATCGTGGCGGCGGCCAACTATGACGAAAGCGCCGTGCAGCGTGCGCTGGAAGCGGCCCGCAAGGACGTGGCCCCACCGCCGGTGCCGCGCCCGCGCAGCGCCGCCGATGCCGTGATCGCCGCCGTGACCCGCCGCAGGGCCCCGGTCGCCGCGCCCGAGCCGGTGGCCGCGACCACCTCGGCCGTCGCCGCGCTGGCCCGCGCCGCCGTCGGCGCCACCGGTCGCACCCTGGATACCGCCAACGAGATCGTGCCACCGCCTGGCAGCAGTGGCTTCGCCGCCACCCTGGCCCGTGCCAGCGTCGGCCCGGCCGTCAACGAACCGTCGCTGCCGGAGCAGATCTTCGCGCCGTTCAATGTCGAGCAGGCCGCGGCCGCGTCGCCAGCGCTGCTGCAGCCTGAGCCGCCTGTCGCCGAGCCCAGCGTGGCGGCCGTGAACCCGCCGATCAACCGCGCGCGCTTCGTCATCGACCCGCCGATGGACGACGAACCGCACTTCCAGATGCACGTGCCGGCCGCCGCCGTGGCGATGCCGCCGCTGCCGGTCAGCGTCACCGTGCCGCCGGCCCTGCCCGCGGCCGAGAGCGTCGTGGCAGCGCCGGACACGGTCGCCCAAGCCCGTACCGAAAACCCGGCGCCCGCCGTTGTCGCCGAACCGGCGCAGGCCCAGCCCCAGCCGGCCGCCGAACTGGTGGTGGTGCAGCGTGATGACGAAGAGATCCGCCAGCTGCGTCACGAAGTGGCCGGCATGCGCCATGTCATCGAGCGCGAGATGAACCGCTTCACCGACGAGCGCCTGCGCGGCTCGCCGGTCCGCGCTGCCGCACTGGACCTGATGGACGAGTACGGCTTCGATGCCGGCATCAGCCGCGACGTGGCGATGCAGATTCCGCTGGACACCGAAGCCCACCGTGGCCGCGGGCTGATGCTCGGCCTGCTCTCCAAAAAGCTGCCGATCGCCCCGGTCGACCCGCTCGAAGCCGGCGGCGTGATCGCCCTGGTCGGCCCCACCGGCGCCGGCAAGACCACCACCATCGCCAAGCTGGCCTCGCGCTTCGCCGAGGCGCATGCGGCCCGCGATGTCGCCCTGGTCACCACTGATACCGGCCGCATTGGCGCCCGCGAGCAGCTGTACGGCTTCGGCCGGCAGCTCGGCATCGCGGTCCATGAAGCCAGCAGCGGCAGCGATCTGAACCAACTGCTGGAGCGCCTGAAGGACTACAAGCTGGTCCTGATCGACACCGCGGGCCTGGGCCCGCGTGACCGCGCCCTGGCCGCCCAGCTGCAGTGGCTGCGCGCGGCCCAGCAGATCCGCACCCTGCTGGTGCTGCCGGCCAACACCAGCTTCGGCGACATGGACGAGGTGGTCCGCCGCTTCAGCGCCGCCAACCCGCAGGGCGTGGTGCTGAGCAAGCTCGACGAGACCGGCCGCTTCGGCAGCGCCCTGTCGGTGGCCGTGGACCACCGCCTGCCGATCACCTGGGTCACCGATGGCCAGGACGTTCCTGAAGACCTGCACCGTGCCAGTGCGGCCAATCTTGTACTTCGCCTTGAAGATTTGCGCCGCGCGGCCGATATGCCCTGCAACCCGGAGTTGAACCATGCCGTCGCGTGAGTACGCCAAGCTGACCAAGACCTTCCCGTTGTCGGCTACCCGAAGCCAGCCGCTGGGCCCGGTCCGCACCATCGCCGTCACTGGCGGCAAGGGCGGCGTGGGCAAAACGAACGTTTCGGCCAATCTGGCCGTGGCGCTGGCAGACATGGGCAAACGCACGCTGCTGCTGGACGCCGACCTCGGCCTGGCCAACATCGACGTGATCCTGGGCCTGCAGCCGAAGGTGACCCTGGCCGACCTGGTCGCCGGGCGCTGCACGCTGGAAGAAGTGATCATGGAAGGCCCCGGTGGCGTGCTGGTGGTCCCGGCCGCCTCCGGCCGCCGCCACATGGCCGAACTGCAGCCGGCCGAACACGTCGGCCTGGTCAATGTGTTCTCCGAGCTCGAGCGCGAGCTGGACATCATGATCGTGGACACCGCCGCCGGCATCACTGATGGCGTGCTCACCTTCTGCCAGGCCGCGCAGGACACCGTGGTGGTGGTCTGCGACGAGCCGGCCTCGATCACCGATGCCTACGCCCTGATCAAGGTGCTCTCGCGCGAGCGCGGCGTGGACCGGATCCAGGTGGTGGCCAACATGGTCCGCGACCCGAACGAAGGCCGCGTGCTGTACGAGAAGCTATCCCGCGTGTGCGAGAAGTTCCTCGCCGATGTCTCGCTGAACTACCTGGGCTGCGTGCCGCAGGATGACTGGCTGCGCCTGTCGGTGCAGCGCCAGCAGCCGGTGGTGAAGGCCTACCCCTCCAGCCCGGCCGCCCTGGCGCTGACCGAAATCGCGCGCCGCACCGCCCGCTGGCAGGCCCCGACCGAGCCGCGTGGCGGGGTCGAGTTCTTCCTGGAACGCATCCTCAAGCAACGCGGGGTGACGGTATGAAGGGCGCAGCACAATACAAAGAGGTCCAGCGGACCGCGGCCAACGAGTGCATTGCCCAGCACTCGGACCTGGTCCGGCGGATCGCCCACCATCTTGCCGCGCGCCTGCCGGCGAGCGTGGAAGTGGACGACCTGATCCAGGCCGGCATGATGGGCCTGATCGAGGCCTCGCGCAGCTACGACGCCGACCAGGGCGCCTCGTTCGAGACCTACGCCTCGATCCGTATCCGCGGCTCGATGATCGACGAGATCCGCCGGGGCGACTGGGTGCCGCGCTCGGTGCATCGCCGTGCCCGGGATGCCGCCGCCACCATCCGTCGCCTCGAGCAGAGCACCGGCCGCGCCGCCAGCGCCACCGAAGTGGCGGCCGCGATGGACATGCCGCTGCCGGATTACCTGCGGCTGATGGAAGACGCCTCGCGCGGCCAGGTGCTGAGCCTGGAATCGCGGATCGAAGACCAGGGCGAGCTGGACACCGTCGCCCAGGGTGGCCCGACCCCGCAGCAGGTGCTGGAACGCGGCGAGTTCGGGCGCGAGCTGGGCAACGCGATCGGCCTGCTGCCCGAGCGCGAACAGCTGGTCCTGTCGCTGTACTACGAGCAGGAACTGAACCTGAAAGAGATCGGCGCCGTACTGGGTGTCAGCGAATCGCGCGTGTGCCAGATCCATGGCCAGGCCGTGCTGCGCCTGCGGGGCCGGCTGAAGATCTTCGAGGCGGCAGACGCCGGCCTCGAGAACCATTGAAATCGAGGAAAGTGCTTTGAACAAGAACATGCGTATCCTGATCGTCGACGACTTCTCGACCATGCGTCGTATCGTCAAGAACCTGCTGGGCGATCTGGGCTTCACCAATACGGCCGAAGCCGAGGACGGGCATGCCGCGCTGGCGATGTTGCAGAGCCAGCCGTTCGATTTCGTGGTCACCGACTGGAACATGCCGGTGATGACCGGCATCGACCTGCTCAAGGCGGTGCGTGCCGATGCCAAGCTCAAGACCCTGCCGGTGCTGATGGTGACCGCCGAAGCCAAGCGCGAGCAGATCATCGAAGCGGCCCAGGCCGGCGTGAACGGCTACATCATCAAGCCCTTCACCGCGCAGACGCTGGAAGAGAAGCTCGGCAAGATCTTCGAACGCCTGGCAGCGAGCGCCTGATGGAGACCCTGAGCGACAAATCCGCGCTGGTGCAGCGCCTGCAGGATGCCCTGGCCGCGCTGGAAAGTGGCGACGAAGCCGGCTGGCGCCGGGAAATCGACGCCCTCGCCGCGCTGCGCACGCAGCCGATGATGGCCGGCCTGAACCGCCTGGCCCGCGAACTCGGCCAGGCCCTGGGCGAGCTGCCCAGCCTGCCCAGCGAAGCCGGCGAACTGGATGACGCCTGCGCGCGCCTGGACCACGTGGTGGCGATGACCGAACAGGCCACCCACCGCACGCTGGACCTGGCCGAGGAGTGTCGCTCGCTCACCGAACAGCTGCGCGCCAACGGGTTGACGCCCGACCAGGGCCAGCAGCTCGACCGGATCCGCCACAACCTCACCGAAATCGCGCTGACGCAGAGCTACCAGGACCTCACCGGCCAGATCATCCGCCGCGTGGTGGGGATCGTGCGCCGCGTGCATGAAGGTTTCGGTGCGCTCGGTCTGCCGCCACAGGAAGACGAGAAGAAGCGCGACAACAACGGCCTGGCCGGCCCGGCCGTGAACGGCCTGGATCGCCATGCGGTGTCACAGAACGACGCCGACGACCTGCTCTCGGACCTGGGACTGTAACGATCATGAGTGCTGTTCCAGACGATATCGCTGCCGACTTCATCCTCGAGGCCCAGGAAATCCTGGACCGCCTCGGCGAACAGCTGGTGTCGCTGGAGCAGGCGCCCCAGGACGCGGACCAGCTCAACGCCGTGTTCCGCGGCTTCCACACGCTCAAGGGCGGTGCCGGCTTCCTCGGCATCCAGGCGATGGTCGAACTGTGCCACGCGGCCGAGGAAACCCTCGGCATGGCGCGTTCGGGCCAGGCCACGCTGCAGGCGCACCACTTCGACGCGGCCCAGCAGTCGCTGGACTACCTGCAGTCGATGCTGGATTCGGTCTCGGCCGGAACCGAGCCGGGCTATGCCCCGCCGGAACTGATCGCCCAGTTCGACGTCAACGGTCCGGCCACCCCGACGCCCGCGGCTGCCGCCAGCGCCGGCAGCGGCGGTGGCGAGCTGATCACCGATGATGAGTTCGAAGCACTGCTCGACCAGTTGCATGGCGGCGCCGCGCCGACCGCGGTGGCCGTGTCGAAGAAGGACGACGGCCTGATTGGCGAAGACGAGTTCGAAGCCCTGCTTGACCAGCTGCATGGCGGCGCCGTTCCCGGTGCCAAGGCCATTGCCGCTGCGCCCGTGCCTGCCGCGCCCCCGCGCGCCGTGGCCGCCCCGGCGGCGCCGAACGCCAAGCCGGCCCCAGCCAAACCGGTCGCCGAAGCCGAACACACCGTGCGCGTGGATACCAAGCGCCTGGATGCGATCGTCAACCTGATCGGCGAGCTGGTGCTCTCGCGCAACCGCCTCAAGACCCTGCGTGCGCGCCTGCACGATGAAGAACTCGACCGCGCGGTGTCCACGCTGGACATCGCCACCGCGCGCCTGCAGTCGGCGGTCATGCGCACCCGCATGCAGCCGGTCGGCAAGGTGTTCTCGCGCTTCCCCAAGGTGGCCCGCGATGTCGCGCGCTCGCTGAAGAAGGAAGTCGAGCTGGAGCTGATCGGCGCCGAAACCGAGCTGGACCGCAACCTGGTCGAAGCACTGGCCGATCCGCTGGTGCATCTGGTCCGCAACGCGATCGACCACGGCGTGGAAATGCCGGAGCTGCGTGAAGCCCAGGGCAAGCCGCGCAGCGGCCATGTGCGCCTGTCGGCCCAGCAGGAAGGCGACTACGTCAGCATCGAGGTGCAGGACGATGGTGCCGGCATCGATCCCGAACGCCTGCGCCAGAAGGCGCGTGAGAAAGGCTTGATCGATCCGGAAGCGGCGGCTCGCCTGAGCAGCGAAGAATGCCTGCACCTGGTGTTCCTGCCCGGCTTTTCGACCAAACAGCAGGTCACCGACATCTCCGGCCGCGGCGTGGGCATGGACGTGGTCCAGTCGCGCATCCGCGAGCTGAGCGGCCAGATCCAGATCCAGTCCGAACTGGGTCGTGGCAGCCGCTTCATGATCCGCGTGCCGCTCACCCTGGCGATCCTGCCGACCCTGCTGGTGCAGGCCGGCGAAGACGTCTACGCCCTGCCCCTGGCCCGCGTGATGGAGGTGCTGCATGCGCCCAACAGCTCGCTGGGCTGGTTCGATGGCCGCGCCGTGCTGGACCGCAAGTCGCACACGCTGGCCCTGGTCGATCTGCGCCACTGGCTGGATGTGGAGCCGATGCCGTCCTCGCTGCTGACCATCGTGGTGCTGCAGGCCGGCGAAGCCCGCTTCGGCCTGGTGGTCGACCAGGTGCGCGGCCGCGAGGAAGTGGTGATCAAACCCCTGCCCAAGGCGCTGCGTGGCCTGCGCGGCTATGCCGGTGCCACCCTGATCGGCGATGGCCGGATGGCGCTGATCCTGGACGTGGATGGACTGCGCACCCACCACGATTGACCGCGTGAAAGTGTGACCGCCGCATCACTGGATTCCTTCGGCGTCTCAAGTCCCATTCATACAAGCCGATAACGGACCCATGGACAGACTCAGCCTCATTGGACTATTCCTCGCGTTGGCCTCGCTGGTCGGCGGCAGCATCCTCAAGGGAGCCGGTCTGGCGTCGCTGTGGTCGCCGGCCGCCTTCGTGATCGTCATCGTCGGCACCATCGCCGCGATCCTGCTGCACACCTCGCCGGCAGTCTTCAAGCATGCGTTCAAGATCGTGCGCTGGGTGATCCGGCCGCCGAGCAGTGACCGTCGCCAGTTGATCCAGCAGATCGTGGAATGGAGCAACATCGCCCGCCGCCAGGGCTTGCTCGGCCTGGAAGCGCAGGTCGACGCCCAGGACGATCCGTTCCTGCGCAAAGGCCTGCAGCTGCTGGTGGACGGCGTCGAGCCAGAGACCATCCGGCACATGATGGAGATTGAACTGAGCAGCCAGGAAAGCCAGGACCTGGCCGCCTCCAAGGTGTTCGAGGGCATGGGCATCTACGCCCCGACCCTGGGCATCATCGGCGCCGTGCTCGGCCTGATCGCGGTGATGAAGAACCTGGCCGACCCGAGCAAGCTCGGGCATGGCATCGCCGCGGCGTTCACCGCCACCATCTACGGCATCGCCTCGGCCAACCTGCTGTTCCTGCCGGTTTCGGCCAAGCTCAAGAGCGTGATCCATCACAACAGCCGCGACCGCGAGATGATCATCGAAGGGCTGATCTCCATCGCCCAGGGCGAGAACCCGCGCAACATCGAAACCAACCTGTCCGGGTTCCTGCACTGACATGGCCCGCCGCAGGCACCACGAAGAGCACGCCAACCATGAGGCCTGGGCGATTCCCTACGCCGACCTCATGACGCTGCTGCTCGCCTTCTTCGTGGTGATGTACGCCATCTCCTCGCTCAACGAAGGCAAGTACCGGATCATGGCAGACGCGTTGACCACCGCCTTCGGTGGCGCGCCGCGCACGATCAACCCGGTGCAGGTCGGCAACCAGCAGGTCCAGGGCGGTGGCTGGGACAGCCCCTCGGTGATCAGGGCCGGGACCAAGATCGGCCCCTCCGCCCCCGCCCCCAGCAACGACCCGACCCTGCTGCCGGCGATGGCCTCGCAGATGCGCATGCCGGTCTCGATCCGCAACCAGGAACAGCTGCAGCGTGCCGAGCGCCAGCTCAACGGCATCGCCGACAAGCTCACCGCCACCCTGGCACCGCTGATCGAACGCGGCATGATCACCGTGCGCCGCACCGAGTTGTGGATCGAGGTGGAGATCAACAGCGACATCCTGTTCCCGACCGGCTCGGCCACGCTGGATGTTCACGCGCGCGACACCCTCTCCAAGCTGGCCGAAGTGCTGCGTGACGCGCCCAACGGCGTACGCGTGGAAGGCCATACCGACAACATCCCGATCGCCACCTCGCTGTTCCCCTCCAACTGGGAGCTCTCGGCCGGACGCGCGGCAAGCGTGGTGCACCTGTTCGCCGACCAGGGCCTGCAGCCGGCACGCCTGGCGATGGTCGGCTACGGCCAGTTCCGCCCGCGCGAAGACAATGCCAGCGCCGAAGGCCGCAACCGCAACCGGCGGGTGATGGTGATCATCCTGGCCGACACGGCGCAGAGCATCGACCCGATCACCGACCGCCTCAGCGCCGACGCCGACGCCACCGATGCCGCCAAGGCGCCCAGCGCCGGCAGCCCCGTTACCCCCATTACCCCCATCGCACCGGTGCAGTTGCCACCGGTGCCGGCCGGCAGCCGCGTTGGCGCCGCCGTTCCGCCCGCAATGAAGGAGTGAACCGCATGCGTATCTGGGCTGTTGCCAATCAGAAAGGCGGCGTGGGCAAGACCACCACGACGCTCGCACTCGGCCGCGGCCTGGCCACGCAGGGCCACCGCGTGCTGTTGATCGATCTGGATCCGCATTCCTCGCTGACCCGCGCCTTCGGCGTGCCGTTGGATCCGCCGCCGCAGGGTGTGCTGGAGCTGTTCGCCACGCCGCCGGCCGAGCTGCCCACCCTCGCCCGCCACAGCGACATCCCGGGCCTGGACTACGTCTGCGCACAGGCGGCACTGGCCACGCTGGAACGGCGCAGCGCCAACCAGCCGGGCCTCGGCCTGGCCCTGCAGAACGCGCTCGGCCGTCACCAGGGCCAGCATGACTACATCCTGCTGGACTGCGCGCCCACCCTGGGGCTGTTGATGATCAACGCACTGGCCGCGGCCGACCGCCTGATCATCCCGACCCAGGCCGAGCCACTCGCCCTGCATGGCCTGGATGGCATGGTCCGCACCGGCGAGATGGTCGAGCGCTCGCGCCGCCGCGCGCTGCCGATGTCGATCCTGCCGACCCTGTTCGACCGCCGCACCCGCGCCGGCAACGAGACCGTCAAGCTGATGCAGGACAAGCATGGCCATCGCGTCTGGGAAGACGCGATTCCGGTCGATACCCGCATCTGCAATGCCGCCAGCCTGACCGTGCCGCCGCAATCGGAGGATTACCCCGGCCGTGGCCTGGCCGCGTATCGCCGCGCGCTGGAATGGATCCTGGCCGACGATGCACAGCAGATGGAGCGCGCGGCATGAACACCACCGGCGTGCTCGACGATTACCTGGAGCAGCTGCTTGGCGACGCGATGCCGCCGCCGGCAGCGTCACCGGTGGCCGTCGCGACGGCCGACACCGTCGAAGCGACCGGCGGCCTCGACGCTGCACCTGCGACTGTCGAAACGGCCAGCGCCGACGCGGCGCCGGCCACCGACGAACAGACCGCCGCTGGTACAGCGCCGGCGGCAGACGACCCGGTTGTCCCGCCAGGCTTCCGTGACCTGCTCAATGAGCTTCGCGACGATCCGCTGCTGAGCGGCGCCATGACGCTGCCCACGGCGGGCGTTGCACTGGACGCCGAGACAGCCTCGCTTGCCATCAGCGCGCCGGCACTGGGATTCGACGACCTGCTCGACGAACTGCGCAACGATCCGCTGCTCAGCGGCGCGATGCCCGCGCCCGACGAAGAAGCGCGCCCCAGCTGGGACGACCTGCCGCCCGAGGTCGTCTACGAAACCGATCCCATGCCCGCAGGCGCCAGCACGCCGGCCGAATTGCCCGCGCCTGTCGCGCCCCCCGCCCCGGCCCTGGCGCCGGGGCAGGTGCCGGCGCCCGAGTCCGCACCGCCCGCCGCCGCGCCAGCCGCCCGCGCACCGATTGCCCGGCAGATGCCCTCGATGCCGCCCATGCCGGCGGCGACCAGTGCCCGCGCCGGCACGCCCTCATTGGCACAGAGCCGGCCCGGCAGCTGGGAAGAGTTGCAGCGCCAGGCACGCGACCCGGCCTCCAGCCCGCGCGAGAACCGCCGCGCCAGCGAGCGCACCTCGCGCTGGCTGCGCCTGCGCTGCGGCGCCCAGGCCTACGCGCTCGAACTGCTCAAGGTCCAAGAGGTGGTCCTGCCCGTGCCTCTGCTGCCCCTGCGCGGCACCTCCCCGGCGATGCTGGGCATCATGAACCTGCGTGGCCAGGTCGTGCCGGTAATGGACCTGGGCCTCCACCTGGGCAGCAGTGCGGCCGGCAATGACGCCAACACCCGCATCGTGGTGCTGGAGGAGAACGGCGAGACCATGGGCCTGCGCGTATCGGCCGTGGAGGATGTCGCCAATCTCACCGATTCCCAGATCGAGCCCCCCGATACCGCCCGCATCTGCCAGATCTCCAACGACCTGTTCCGCGGCGTGGCCCGGTGCGGCGCCCAGCCGATGATCCTGCTGGACGCGACCCAGTTGCTGAACTGACCGGCACCCACGCGATCGCCCACGCCGCCCCTAAAGCTTTGTGGGTTCGGGCCGTTATCTCTCTCGGAACCGTTTGTCCGGAGCAATGATGAGCACTGTGGCCCTGGGTGATGATCTCGGTATCGAGACCAGCACCGAGCTGAAAACACGTTTGGCCCCCCTGGTGGATCAGGCCGGCGATCTGACGCTGGATGCCAGCCAGATCGGCCGTATCCATACCGCCTCGGTGCAGGTGCTGTGCGCATTCGTCGAGGCCCGCCGCAAGGCCGGGCATCCCACCGGATTCTACGGTTGCACCGCAACCTTCCGTGATGCCGCACGACTGCTCGGCGTCACCCAGGCCCTCGGCCTGGATGCACCCCATGACAACCTGAAATCTGTGGAGAACGCTGCATGAGCGCACGTATCTTGGTGGTGGACGATTCGGCGTCGATGCGCCAGATGGTCTCTTTCGCCCTCACCTCGGCCGGCTTTTCCGTCGAGGAAGCCGAAGACGGCGCGGTCGCCCTCGGTCGTGCCAAGGGCCAACGCTTCAACGCGGTGGTCACCGACGTCAACATGCCGAACATGGATGGCATCTCGCTGATCCGTGAGCTGCGCCAGCTGGCCGAATACAAGTTCACGCCGATGCTGATGCTGACCACCGAATCGGCTGCGGACAAGAAGTCCGAAGGCAAGGCCGCCGGTGCCACCGGTTGGCTGGTCAAGCCGTTCAATCCGGAACAGCTGGTGGCCACCGTCCAGAAAGTCCTGGGCTGATCCCGCTTCACCTTTCCCTCCCCTCGCAACCGGACACCCCGCACCATGAGCATGGATCTGCAACGTTTCCACGCCACCTTCTTCGAAGAAAGCCGCGAGGGGCTGGATGCGATGGAAGCTGGCCTGCTGGCGCTCGAATCGGGCCAGCAGGACCCGGAGATCATCAACTCGGTGTTCCGCGCCGCGCACTCGATCAAGGGCGGCGCCGGCACGTTCGGCTTCGATGCGATCGCCGCGCTGACCCACGTGCTGGAAACGCTGCTGGACGAACTGCGCGCCGGCAAGCGCGCGCTGGAGCCGGCCGCGGTGGACGCGATGCTGGCCTCGGTGGACGTGCTGCGCGCCCTGCTGCGTGAAGCCGAGCACGGCCAGGCAGCCGATCCGCAGGCGGTTGCCGAGGTCAAGGCGCGCCTGGAAGCGGTGCTGTCCGGCCAGGCCGCCGCAGCGGCGCCGGTCGCCGCCGCCAAGGTCGATGACACCCCCGAGGCGTGGCAGATCGGCTTCGTGCCAGCACCGTCGCTGTTCATGAGCGGCAACGACCCGCTGCGCATCATCCGCGAGCTTGAACACCTGGGCTCGCTGCAGGTTGCCGCGCGCCTGGACCGCCTGCCCGGCTTCGACCAGCTCGATCCGCTCGAAGCGCACCTGGCCTGGGACCTGGGGCTGGTCGGCAAGGTGCCGCGCAGCAAGATCGAAGATACCTTTGCCTGGGTCGTGGACGACTGCGAACTGGACATCCGTCCGGCCGCGCCGCCGAGTCTGGCCACCAGCGCGCCGGCCGAGGCCAAGCCTGCCGTCGCCCCCGCCATCGCTCCCGCCGCACCGGCCGCAGCAGCACCGGCCACCGCCGCACACGAAGCTGAAACCTCGATCCGCGTCAGCGTGGACAAGGTCGATGCGCTGATCAACCTGGTCGGCGAACTGGTCATCACCCAGGCCATGCTCAAGCAGGTCTCGCACGCACTGGATCCGGCACAGGCCGAGCAGTTGCTGACCGGGCTGGACCTGCTGGAACGCAATACCCGCGATCTGCAGGAAGCGGTCATCGGCGTGCGCATGCTGCCGGTGGATGCGGTGTTCCGCCGTTTCCCGCGCCTGGTCCGCGATCTCTCTTCGCGCCTGGGCAAGCACGTACGCCTGCGCACCATCGGCGAAGGCACCGAGCTGGACAAGGGCCTGATCGAAAAGATCGCCGACCCGCTGGTGCACCTGGTCCGCAACTCGATCGATCACGGCCTGGAAATGCCGGACGTGCGTCGCGAGGCGGGCAAGGACGAAACCGGCACGATCACACTAGCCGCCTCGCACCAGGGTGGGCACATCGTGATCGAAGTCAGCGACGACGGCCGCGGCCTGAACCGCGACAAGATCCTGTCCAAGGCGCTCGAGCGTGGCCTGAGCGTGCCGGACAACCCCACCGACGCGCAGGTGTGGGACCTGATCTTCCAGCCGGGCTTCTCCACCGCCGATGCCGTCACGGATCTGTCGGGGCGTGGCGTCGGCATGGACGTGGTCCGCCGCAACATCCAGGCACTGGGTGGTGAGGTGCAGCTGGAAAGCCAGGCCGGCAACGGCACCCGCGTGCTGATCCGCCTGCCGCTGACGCTGGCGATCCTGGATGGCATGACCGTCTCGGTGGCCGGCGAAACCCTGATCCTGCCGTTGGCCTACGTCCTCGAAGCCCTGCAGCCGCAGGCCGACGATGTGCGCACCATGGCCGGCGAAGGCCGCGTGCTGCGCGTCCGCGGAGAGTACCTGCCGATCCTCTCGCTCAGCGAGTACTACGGCTACGGTGGGCGCGCGCTGGACGATCCGCTGGTGGTCGTCGTCGAGGGCGATGGCCAGAAAATCGCGCTGGAAGTGGACGAACTGGTCGGCCAGCAGCAGGTGGTGGTCAAGAACATCGAGAACAACTACCGGCGGATCAGCGGCGTGTCCGGTGCAACCATCCTGGGCGATGGCCGGGTCGCGTTGATCGTGGACATCGGCGGCCTCGTGCGTTCGCTCAAGGTGCCGCAGGCCGCGTAACGCCGCTGCCATCGCGTTGGTCCCGACGCCGCCGCTCCCCCGGGAGCGGCGGCGTTCGTTCGTGGGCGCGCGGTTCCATACGCATGGGCCGGAAAGTGTGAACTTCATCCGCCACCTCGCCTCGTGATTGCCCTGCCAACCGTTCGCCACGGTATGGCCCATCCGCCCGCAACCCTTGCAACAGCAACCATCGTCGACCGATGAACCGCAGCTGCGCTCGTGAAAAAAATGTGACGTCGCACTATCAAGTTGCAACGGATCGACGCCGCTATCCGAAGTAGCGACCACGGCAACCGGCTCGCGCCTGCGCTCCACCCTCTCCCACCCCGCTGATTCCGCCCAGCACCCCACGGCTGTGCGCCACTGCCCTGCCCGGAGTTTCAACCATGAAGTGGTTCCACGACCTGCCCATCGCCCGCAAGCTGGCGGTAGGGTTCACCCTCACCACGTTGATGACGCTGGCCCTGGGCAGCTTCGCCCTGGTCCGCCTGGGCGAGGCCAACGCACAGCTACGCGCGATGAGTACCAACGACATTCCCTCGGTGCAGCACCTGGGCGAAGTGCGCGCGCAGCTCGGCGAGTTCCGCACCTACGAAATGGCGCAGCTGACCGTGCTCGACAAACCCGAGTCGGTTGCCGACTACGACAAGCGCATGGCCGACACCGGCAAAGTCGTCAATGCCGAGCTGGCCGCATATGCCGCACTGCCGGCCGGCGACAAGGAACGCCAGTTGTATGACGTGGTCGCCGCGCGCACCGCCGATTACTTCAAGGCCAACGGCCTGATCAAGGAAGCCATCGCCGCCGGCGACGGCGTCACCGCCCAGCAGATTTCCGATGAGCAGTCCCGCCCGGCACGCCGCGCCCTGTTCGCCGCGCTCAAGGAACTGGGGGAGTTCAGCAACGGGGTGATGGCCAGCCGCATCGAGAGCGCCAACGCCACCCACCAGAACAGCGTCTACGCGATCATCGGCTGCATCGTGCTGCTGTCGCTGCTGGCCGCCGTGATGGGCGTGGTCATCTCGCGCGCCATCACCCGCCCGCTGGGCCAGGCCGTGCACGCCATCCAGTCGGTCGCCCGTGGTGACCTGTCGGTCAACATCCAGGCCACGAGCAGGGATGAAGCGGGCAAGATGCTGACCGCCACCCGCGACATGACCGTGATGCTGCGCCGCTTCTCCGAGCAGACCCAGCAGATGGTCGACATGCACGCCGGCCCGGACATCAGCCACCGCATCCCGGAAGATTTCCCCGGCGTGTACGGCCAGCTGGCCGTCGGCATCAATACAGTGATCTTCGAGCACCTGGATGCAATCAAGGACGCGATCAACGTCCTCAACCAGTACGCCGCCGGCGACCTTTCGCCCGATGCCCGCCGCCTGCCCGGCAGCCGCGCGATCCTGCACGAATCGATGGATGCGGCCAAAGCCAGCCTGCTGGCGATCAATACCCAGATCCAGGCACTCGCCCAGGCGGCCGCGGCCGGTGACTTCACCCAGCGTGGCGATGCGACGCGCTTCGACCACGACTTCCGGGTCATGATCGAGCACCTCAACACCATGATGCAGGTCGCCGATGGCAACCTGTCCCAGCTGTCGCACCTGCTGCAGTCGATCGCCAACGGCGACCTGACCGCCCGCATGCAGGGTGAGTTCCGCGGTGTGTTCGCCTCGATGCGTGATGATGCCAACACCACGGTCGCCCAGCTGACCCGGATCGTCGGCCGCATCCAGCAAGCCTCCTCCAGCATCAGCACCGCGGCCGGCGAGATCGCCTCGGGCAACAACGACCTGTCCCGCCGCACCGAGCAGCAGGCCGCCAACCTGGAAGAAACCGCCGCGTCGATGGAAGAGCTGACCTCCACCGTGCGCCAGAACGCCGAACACGCCCGTCAGGCGAACCAGCTTGCGATCGGCGCGCACTCGGTCGCCTCGCAGGGCGGTGACGTGGTGGGCCGCGTGGTCAGCACCATGCACGAGATCGACGCCTCCTCGCGCCGCATCGCCGACATCATCACCGTGATCGACGGCATCGCCTTCCAGACCAACATCCTGGCATTGAACGCCGCGGTGGAAGCGGCCCGTGCCGGCGAGCAGGGCCGTGGTTTCGCCGTGGTCGCCTCGGAAGTGCGCACCCTGGCCCAGCGTTCGGCCGGTGCGGCCAAGGAGATCAAGGGCCTGATCGACGAATCGGTCGGCAAGGTTGCCGAAGGCTCGCAGCTGGTCAACCAGGCCGGCGCGACCATGGGCGAAATCGTGGCCTCGGTGCAGCGCGTGACCGACATCATGGCCGAGATCTCCGCCGCCTCGCAGGAACAGTCGGCCGGCATCGAGCAGGTCAACCAGACTGTCGTTCAGATGGATGAGACCACCCAGCAGAACGCCGCGCTGGTGGAAGAAGCTACTGCCGCCGCCCGTGCCATGGAAGAACAGGCCGGTCACCTGACCGACGCTGTCGCACTGTTCAAGCTGGACAGCCACGGGCACGCGGCACCGGCCACCGTGGTCCATGCACCGGCCGCGCCACGAGCCGTCGCAGCGGCCAAGCCGCGCAGCGTCGTTGCCGCACCGCGACGGGTCAGCCCCCGCGAACCGGCCCTGGCCAACGACACCGAGTGGCAGGAGTTCTGATCGCGCCTGCCACGTGATCACGCGCCCTTCGACACCCCGCTCCGGCGGGGTGTCGTCGTTTCGGCAGGGCCATCGCGCATCGCCGCGCTGCAATTGCCCCTACATAAATGTGAACTACTGCCGATAAACGGACAGAGCCCCGGCATCTACGCCTGCCGGCACCCGCCCAACCCAGCAGATTCCATGTCCGAAGGCAGCCTCGACGCACACGACCGCCCCCATGGCATCCACGACGATGCCACGGATGACAGGTACCTGGTCCGCAACCCCCGCCAGATCCGGCAGTTGCTGCAGGCGCTGATCGACCAGCGTTCGTTGATCAACGCCCATCTCGGCGGCCGTGACCAGTCCTTCCCCACGGCCGTCCTGGAGCTGGACGAAGACGACGACTGGCTGCTGCTCGACGGCAGCCCGTCCGAGCCCTCCAATCGCGCCGCCGAGGACGCCGGCCACCTGCTCTGCTTCGCCCAGCTGGACCGGGTGATGGTCCGCTTTCGCCTGGACGGGCTGGAGCGCGTGCGCAACGAAGGCCATGTTGCCTTCCGCGTGCCGTTCCCGCAGGAACTGGTGCATCTGCAACGCCGCGAACTGTACCGGCTGGAAACGCCGATCACCGATTCCCCGCACCTGCAGTTCCCGGTCAACGAAGATCGCAGCGAAGCGCTCCAGCTGCGCGTGGTCGACATCAGCGGCGGTGGCCTGGCCGTCACGGTGCCGGTGGACTGCAACGTGTTCTCCCTGCAGAAACGCTACGCCGCCCGGCTCGACCTCCCCGACGGCAGCCCGCTGCACGTCTCGCTGATCGTCTGCAACCAGTTGGCGCTCAGACTGCCCAACGGGGCGGAGATGAAGCGGATCGGCATGCGCTTCGACGACCTCCCGCGCGGCGGCGACAGCGCGATCCAGCGCTACATCTTCCGTATCGACCGGCAGCGGAGTGCGCGGAAGAACGGGGAGAGTTGATCGCTGCTTCAACGGCATGGCGTCGCCGCATCCCTGCGGCTCATGGTCCCGACTGAAGGCAGGGTTTGGGTGGGTGGAAGCTAAAGTCGCCCCCGGGCAGGCCGATATCCAGCGTGACCCCCGGTTTTTCGACCGCTACGCCCGACCCAGGACCCCTCGATGAACGACAAGAACAGCAACGCCGCCAGCGACGGCGGCGAGTACCTCAGCTTCACCCTCGGCGCCGAGCACTACGGCGTGGACATCCTCAAAGTCCAGGAAATCCGCGGCTACGACTCCGTCACCCGCGTGCCCGATGCCCCGGATTACATCAAAGGCGTCATCAACCTGCGCGGCACCATCGTCCCCGTCATCGACCTGCGCCTCAAACTGCGCCTGGAAAATGCCACCTACGATGCCTTCACCGTGATGATCGTCCTCAACGTCGAAGACCGCGTCGTCGGCATCGTCGTGGACAGTGTCTCCGACGTCATCCCGCTCGCCGCCGACCAGATCCGCCCGACCCCCGAATTCGGCGCCGCCGTCGATACCCGCTTCATCTCCGGCATCGGCACCCAGGACGACCGCATGCTGATCCTGCTGGATATCGAAACCCTGCTCGACAGCGCCGACATGGGCCAGGCAGCGGTCATCGACGACGTCGCCGCCTGAGACATCCGTCACAGAAAAGCGGCAGTCACGCCGCTGCCGCCGTCTGCAACGGCCACCGTCGAAAAAATTGCTTCAGTTCCCCCCTGACCGGCCGATAGCTGGTTTCAGAACCCGGCTGCACTGGATCGCCCATGGCCGGGCCACCTTGCCCATATCCCCGGAGAATTTTCCCGATGAAGTCCCTGCTTGCCCTGTTCTCGGTCGCCGTGATCGCCTCTTCCGCCTCCACTGCATTCGCCCAGTCCGGTGAAATGATTCCGCCGGAACTGGCACCGCGCTCGGTCGGCAAGGACGGCATGGTCTGCGGCAAGGTCGAAAAGGCCCGCTACGCCGAAGGCTCCGAAGGCCAGCCGACCTTCCTGTACATGGGCGGCGCCTTCCCGCGCCACACCTTCTCGGCCCGCATCGCCGGCGCCAACCGCGACAAGTTCAGCTTCCCGCTGGAATCGCTGGAAGGCAAGACCGTCTGCGTGATCGGCAAGATCGCCCGCGATGCCTCGCGTGCTGAAATCGAAGTCAGCTCGCCGGCCGGCCTGAAGCTGGCCAACATCAAGTAACTGCCCGTTCGCCCTGCCACGCCGGCCCTGGCCGGCGTGGTCGCTGCAACCGGCCCCGACGGCCGGACGCGTTTGCCACTGGAGACCGCACCTGCCATGCCTTGGATCAACAACCTCAAACTGATGCCCAAGTTGATGCTGACTTTCGGCGTCCTCCTGCTGGTGATGCTGCTGCAGGGCATCGTGGCCTATCGTGGCCTGCACTCACTCAACAACGTCACCACCGAACTGGCCGGCCCCCGGATGGACAGCATCCGCACCGCCGGTGAGCTGCGTGGCATGGTCGGCGAGTACCGCAACTCCGCCTACCAGGGCCTCATCCGCGCCAGCGATGACGTCAAGGCCGAAGCCAAGGCCCGCGCCGCGGAGCTTCGCACCCAGATCGACGCCTCGATCAAGAAATACCCCGCGCTGATCGACAATCCCCAGCAGAAGAAGCTGTTTGACACCTTCGCCAAGGATTGGACCGATTCGCTGGCGTCCTACGACGCCGTTACCGAAATGCTCGAGCTGGACCTGCCCGACGATGCCGTGGACACCTTCGTCGGCGAAACCCGCGCCAAGCATCGCAAGGCCTCGGCGGCGCTCGAAGCGCTGATTGCTGAAGACAACCGTCTCGCACGCGCCTCCCGCGAGGAAGCCGAATCCACCTACGCCGCCTCCGCCACGCTGACCGTCATCACCCTGCTGGGCGGCGCCGCCCTGGGCCTGGTGCTGGTGTATCTGTTTGCCCGTTCGCTGGTGGGCAGCATGCGCGGCGCGGTCTCGGTCGCCAACGATGTCGCCAGCGGCAAGCTGGACGGCCATATCGACGTCAGCCGCAAGGATGAAGTGGGCGATCTGCTGCAGGCCATGCAGCGCATGCAGCGCGATCTGCGCGAGCGCACCGAAACCGACCAGGCCATCGCCCGCGAGAACCTGCGCATCCGTACCGCGCTGGATTACAGCTCCACCGGCGTCTACCTGACCGATGCCCACCACACCATCGTCTACAGCAACCGCGCCCTGCAGCAGACCCTGAGCCAGTACGAAGCCGACATCCGCAAGGACCTGCCGGACTTCGACGCCGCCGCCTCGCTGATCGGCAAGTCGGCCGCCGCGCTGGAACATGGCAGCGAAATCGATCCCAAGACCTTGGCCCAACTGCAGCAGCATGGCGTCAGCCGCCGCCCGATGCAGTTCGGCCAGGCCCAGTTCGCCCAGGTGATCTCCTCCATCGCCAACGAGCAGGGCGAGACCGTCGGCCACGTCATCGAATGGCGCGACCGTACCCCTGAAGCCCTGGTGGAAGCCGAAGTTGCCCGCGTGATCGCCCAGGCAGCGGCCGGCGACCTCTCCGGCCGCATCGACAGCGACGGCAAGGAAGGCTTCTTCCTGCAGCTGGCCCAGCAGCTCAACGGTCTGCTGGATGCCAACTCGGCCAGCATCGAACAGGTCTCCAACCTGCTCGCCTCGCTCTCGCAGGGCGACCTGACGGTGCGCATGCACGGCGACTTCCAGGGCGTGTTCGCCCGGATGCGCGACGATGCCAACGCCACCGCCGAACAGCTCAGCGGCATCGTCACCCGGATCAAGCACTCCAGCCAGCAGATCAACTCGGCCGCCAGCGAGATCGCCACCGGCAACAGCGACCTGTCGCGCCGCACCGAGCAGCAGGCCGCCAACCTGGAAGAAACCGCCGCATCGATGGAGGAGCTGACCTCTACCGTGCGCCAGAACGCCGAGCACGCCCGCCAGGCCAACCAGCTCGCCATCGGCGCACACAGCGTCGCCTCCCAGGGCGGTGATGTGGTCGGCCAGGTGGTGACCACCATGAGTGCGATCCAGACCTCGTCCAAGAAGATCGCCGAGATCATCTCGGTCATCGATGGCATCGCCTTCCAGACCAACATCCTGGCGCTGAATGCCGCGGTGGAAGCGGCACGTGCCGGCGAGCAGGGGCGTGGCTTTGCGGTCGTCGCCTCCGAGGTGCGCACCCTGGCCCAGCGCTCGGCCGGCGCGGCCAAGGAGATCAAGGGCCTGATCGACGACTCCGTCGGCAAGGTCAACGATGGCTCGGCGCTGGTACAGAAGGCCGGCGCCACCATGGGCGAAATCGTCGCCTCGGTGCAGCGCGTGACCGACATCATGGCCGAGATTTCCGCGGCTTCGCAGGAACAGTCGGCCGGCATCGAGCAGGTCAACCAGACCGTCGTGCAGATGGATGAGACCACCCAGCAGAACGCCGCGCTGGTGGAAGAAGCCACCGCCGCTGCCCGCGCCATGGAAGAACAGGCCGGTCACCTGACCGACGCGGTGTCCATCTTCAAGCTCGACGAGCAGGAGATCGCCCCGGCGCCGGTCGTGGCCGCACCGCCGCGCGCCGTGCGTGCACCGCTGGCGCAGGCCGCGGTACGTCGCCCGGCCTCGCGCCCAGTGGCCACCGAACTGGCCGACGGCGACTGGCAGGAGTTCTAAGCCCCGCCACGCACCACGCGGAAAGGCCCCGATGCATGCGCATCGGGGCCTTTTTTCTGCGCGTTCCACTGCGGCGCCGCCCGCAACCTGAATACGCTCAGTCGAGCGGACTCAATCGTGGCGACCTGCGGCCGATAACAGCATTGCCGCGACATGTCTGTCGATCAAAGACCCCTGCCCATGAATCTACTCAGCCGCTGGAACCAGTCCTTCTCCAACCTGTCCGTCAGGCGCAAGCTCAACCTGCTGACCGCACTCATCGCCGTCGGCGTGATCGCGCTGGCGATCATTGCTGCCCGCATGCAGTACCTGGACCTTGCCGAAACCCGCAAGGAAGCGCTGAAGACCCAGGTTGAACTCAGCTACGGCATCCTGGCGCACTACACCCGACTGGCCAGTTCCGGCGAGCTGACCGAAGAGGCTGCCAAGGCAGCGGCGTTGCAGGCGCTGGACGTGATGCGTGCCGACAATGACAGCGCGTACTACAACGTGCTCGGCACCGACTACACCCTGTTGATGCACCCCTTCGCGCGTGACCGCGTGGGCAAGGTGCAGAAGGACTACACCTCCAAGGACGGCGTGCCGATCTATCTGCAGCAGGTCGACATGGCCAGGACCGGGGGCGGCTACACGTATTACAAGACCACCAAGCCCGGCAATGACGCCCTGATCGAGAAGGTCACCTACGCCGGCATGTACGCCCCGTGGCAGTGGGTCATCACCAGCGGCGTGTACATGGATGACGTGCAGTCCGACGCATTGGCCTTCACGGCCGTGATGACCGCCAGTGGCGGCGCCGTGGTGTTGATCGTGCTGGGGCTGAGCTGGCTGATCGGCAATCGCATCACCCTGCCCCTGCGCCAGGCCACGCACGTGGCCGAAAGCATCGCCCGCGGCAAGCTGGACAGCCGCATCGGCGAGCAGGCGCACGACGAGCCCGGCCGCCTGCTGGAAAGCATGGCGCGCATGCAGGAACAGCTGCATGCGGTGATCAGCGGCCAGCGCGAGATGGCCCGCCGCCACGATGCCGGCAGCACCGGCTACCGCATGGACGAAACCGCCTTCCCCGGTGAGTACGGCCTGATGGTGCATGAAACCAATACCCTGGTCGGCGCACACGTGCAGACCATGGATGCGGTGCTGGCGGTGGTGCAGCGCTACGCGCAGGGCGACCTCAGCGCGGACATCGCGCGCTACCCCGGTGAGAAGGCCGCCATCACCGCCACCGTGGATGCGGTCAAGCAGAACCTGGGCAACATCAACGGCGAGATCCAGCGCCTGGCCGCGGCGGCCGCCGCCGGCGATTTCAGCCAGCGTGGCGACACCGCCCGCTTCGATCACGATTTCCGCCGGATGATCGGCCACCTCAACGCGATGATGCAGGTCAGCGATGACAACCTGGGCAAGCTCTCCCAGCTGCTCTCGGCGATCGCCGAGGGTGATCTGACCGCGCGCATGCACGGTGACTTCCAGGGCGTGTTCGCCACCATGCGCGACGATGCCAACGCCACCGTCGCGCAGCTGACCCAGATCGTCGGCCAGATCCAGGAGGCCGCCGGCAGCATCAACCTCGCCGCCGGCGAAATCGCCACCGGCAACAGCGATCTCTCGCGCCGTACCGAGCAGCAGGCCGCCAACCTGGAAGAGACCGCCGCATCGATGGAGGAACTCACCTCCACCGTGCGCCAGAACGCCGAGCACGCGCGCCAGGCCAACCAGCTCGCGATCGGCGCACATACCGTCGCCACCCAGGGGGGCCATGTCGTCGGCGAAGTGGTCACCACCATGGCCGCGATCCAGACCTCCTCGAAGAAGATTGCCGAGATCATCTCGGTCATCGACGGCATCGCCTTCCAGACCAACATCCTGGCGCTGAACGCCGCGGTGGAGGCGGCACGTGCCGGGGAACAGGGACGTGGTTTTGCCGTGGTCGCCTCCGAAGTGCGCACCCTGGCCCAGCGCTCGGCGGGCGCGGCCAAGGAGATCAAGGGCCTGATCGACGACTCGGTCGGCAAGGTCGCCGAAGGCTCGCAGCTGGTCAACCAGGCCGGCGCGACCATGGGCGAGATCGTCGCCTCGGTGCAGCGCGTGACCGACATCATGGCCGAGATCTCGGCGGCCTCGCAGGAGCAGTCCGCCGGCATCGACCAGGTCAACCAGACCGTGGTGCAGATGGACGAGACCACCCAGCAGAACGCCGCCCTGGTGGAAGAAGCCACGGCTGCCGCCCGCGCGATGGAAGAACAGGCCACCCAGCTGGCCGATGCCGTGGCCATCTTCCGCCTGGACGACCATGTCGCGCAGGCCGTCAGCGCGGTCACCGCCCGCGCGGTTGCCGGGATGCCGCCGGTGCGTCCCGCCAGCCGCCCAACGCCGGCGGCCCCGCGTGCCGCCACGCCGATGCGTCCCGCGCGCAGCACGCCGGCCGATGACGGCAACTGGCAAGAGTTCTGAGTGCCCGCGGCGATCACCCGGTCGCCGCATCCCCTTCCCCTGCGAGTCCGCCCGTGTCCACGCCCCCCGCCAACGCCGCTTCACCGAACGCTCGCGAATTCGAGTTCGCCGACCGCGACTTCCGCCGCGTCTGCGAACTGATCTACCAGCGGGTCGGCATTTCGCTGGCGCCGGCCAAGCGCGACATGGTCTACGGCCGGCTGTCGCGCCGGCTGCGGGCGCTGGGCATGCGCAGTTTCAGCGAGTACCTGGACCAGCTTGAAGCCCACGGCGGCGACGAATGGCAGGCGTTCACCAATGCGCTCACCACCAACCTGACCGCCTTCTTCCGCGAGCCGCACCACTTCGAGAAGCTGGCCGAGGAACTGCGCCTGCGCGCCGGCCAGGGCACGCTGCAGCTGTGGTCGTGCGCGGCCTCCACCGGTGAGGAGCCCTACTCGATGGCGATCACCGCCTGCGAGACCTTCGGCACGCTCAAGCCGCCGGTGCGCATCCTGGCCACCGACGTGGACACCCAGGTGCTGGCCACCGCCAGCCGTGGCGTCTACGCGATCGACCGCGTCGCCGGGCTGGATCCGGCGATCCGCAAGCGCTACTTCCAGCGCGGCACCGGTCCCAACGAAGGTCACTGCCGGGTCAACCCCGCGCTGCGCGACCTGATCGACTACCGCCCGCTCAACCTGCTCGCCACCCGTTACGACGTTGGCGGCCCGTTCGATGCCCTGTTCTGCCGCAACGTGATGATCTACTTCGACAAACCCACCCAGCGCGGCATCCTCTCGCGGCTCATCCAGCACATGGGCGATGACGGCCTGCTCTACACCGGTCACTCGGAGAACTACCTGCACGCCGCCGACCTGATCCAGCCCTGTGGCCGCACGCTGTACAAACGCGCGCCGGGAGCGCCGGCATGAGTCTGCCGATCCGCAACGACGAGGTGATGCGGTACTTCGACAGCCGCTTCCAGGTCACCGCAGCCAAGCTGCTGCCGACCCAGTACCTGGCCGTGGACGACGCCACCGCGTTGACCACCACCCTGGGCTCCTGCGTGGCCGCCTGCCTGCGCGACCCGGTGCTCAAGATCGGCGGGATGAACCACTTCCTGCTGCCCGAGGGCAACGTCGGTGATGGCGCGCCTGCACGCTACGGCAGCTATGCCATGGAACTGCTGATCAACGACCTGCTCAAGCGCGGCGCCCACCGCAAGCGCCTGGAGGCCAAAGTGTTCGGCGGTGCCAACGTGCTCAAGGGATTCACCAGCAATCCGGTCGGCACCCGCAACGCCGAGTTCGTCCGCCAGTACCTGCAGGCCGAGCACATCCCGATCATCGCCGAGGACCTGTGCGGCATCCACCCGCGCAAGGTGTGGTTCTTCGCCGATACCGGGCGCGTGGTGGTGCAGCGACTGCCGCACGCCCACGAAGCCGAAGTGGCCGCGACCGAATCGGCCGTGCGCGCCCGCCTGTCCAAAGCCCCCGTCACCGGTGGCGTGGAGCTGTTCGAATGAGCCACGGTGTGCCCTGCAAGGTCCTGATCGTCGACGACTCGGCGGTCGTGCGCCAGATGCTCAGCGAGATCCTCGCCAGCGATCCCGGTATCGAGGTGGTCGGCACCGCGGCCGATCCGCTGCTGGCGCGCGAGAAGATCAAGCGCCTGGCGCCGGATGTGATCACGCTGGACGTGGAAATGCCGCGCATGGACGGGCTGGCCTTCCTGGAAAACCTGATGCGCCTGCACCCCCTGCCGGTGGTGATGATTTCCTCGCTGACCGAGCGCGGTGCCGACACCACCCTGCAGGCGCTGGCGCTGGGCGCGGTGGACTTCGTCTCCAAGCCCAAGCTCGACGTCGCCCGCGGCCTGCAGGGCTACGCCGAGGAGATCATCGCCAAGGTCAAGATGGCCGCGCGCTCGCGCGTGCGGCCCCTGTCGCGGCCGAACCCGCCGCGCATCACGCTTGATGCCGTTGCGCCCGTGGCCGTGCCCCGCTCCATCCAGTTCCGCACCACCGACCGCCTGATCGCCATTGGTGCCTCGGCCGGGGGTACCGAAGCCCTGCGCGTGGTGCTGGAGGGCCTGCCGGCCGACGCCCCGGCGGTGGTGATGACCCAGCATCTGCCGGCGCAGTTCAGCACGCCCTTCGCCGAGCGACTGGACCGCCATTCGGCGATGTCGGTGCGCGAGGCCACTGACGGTGAAGCGGTGCTGCCCGGCCACGCCTACCTGCCCCCTGGCGGCAAGCACCTGCGCGTGATCCGCGACGGTGCCCGCTGGCGCTGCCGGATCGACGATGGCCCCCCGATCAACCGCCACAAGCCGGCGGTCGATGTGCTGTTCCGCTCGGTGGCCGAAAGTGCCGGGGCCAACGCCATCGGCGCCATCCTGACCGGCATGGGCGACGACGGCGCCCGCGGCCTGCTGGACCTGCGCAATGCCGGCGCCCCGACCCTGGTGCAGGACGAGGCCACCAGCGTGGTCTGGGGCATGCCCGGCAGCGCGGTGAGGATCGGCGCGGCCGAGGAAATGGTGCCGCTGGAGCGGATCGCCGAGCGCTTGATGGCGTTGGCGCGCAGCTGACCCCGACGGACCGCCTGCTGGCCCTATGCCCAGTACAACCGCATCGGGTTGTCCACCAGCAGCTTGCGCTGCAGCTCGGCGGTCGGCGCGATCCGGGGAATGACATCCACCAGCGCGCCGTCATCGGGCATATGCGATTTCAGGTTCGGGTGCGGCCAGTCCGTGCCCCACAGCACGCGATCGGGGAAGCGCTCCACCAGATGCCGGGCGAACGGCACCACGTCGTCGTAGGTCGGCGGGCCGCTCCGTGACAGACGCTCCGGGCAGCTCACCTTGCTCCACACATTCGGGTGCTCGGCCATCAGCCGCACGAACTGCTGGAACGCCGGGCCATCCACCGGTTGGGTGACGTCCGGGCGGCCCATATGGTCCACCACCACGGTGGTCGGCAACGAGGTGAAAAAGTCCCAGCGTTCGGCCAGGTCGGCCGCCTCGAAGTAGACAACCACGTGCCAGCCCAGCGGCGCGATGCGCTCGATGATCGCGCGGTAGTAGGCATCCGGCTTGGGGTCGACCAGCCGCTTGACGAAGTTGAAGCGAACCCCGCGCACGCCAGCTTCGTGCAGCGCTTGCAGCTCGGCATCGGTCACGCTGTCACGCACGGTCGCCACGCCACGGGCGCGGCCTTCCGCGCTGCGCAGGGCGTCGACCAGGGCGCTGTTGTCGGCGCCGTGGCAGGTGGCCTGGACGATCACGCTGCGCTCGAAACCCAGCCGGTCGCGCAGCGCGAACAACTGGTCCTTTCCTGCATCGCACGGGGTGTACTTGCGCTCGGGGGCATACGGAAACCGGTCGCCCGGGCCGAACACGTGGCAATGCGCATCCACCGCCCCGGGCGGCGGCACGAAACCGGGCACGCTCGGGTCAGGGCAGAAATCCAGCCAGTCAGCGTCTTTCACGAACGTCGTCATCTCACAGACCCCTTGCCTTCAGCTGTGCATCCAGGCGCGGGTAGACGCGCCGCGCGTTGCCTTCGCAAACCTTGTAACGGTCGCCTTCGGACAGGCCCAGCGCGTTCACGTAGCGCAGCGTGTCGTCGAAGAACTGCCCGGTCTCCGGATCAATGCCCCGCACCGCGCCCACCATTTCCGAGCCGAACAGGATGTTGTCGATGTCGATGACCTTGAACAGCAGATCGATGCCCGGCTGATGATAGACGCAGGTATCGAAGAACACGTTCTTCATCACGTGCTCGTTCAGCGGCGGCTTGCCCAGCATGTCGGCCAGCCCGCGGAAGCGCCCCCAGTGGTAGGGCACCGCGCCGCCGCCATGCGGGATGATGAAGCGCAGGTCGGGGAAGTCACGGAACAGGTCGCCCTGCAGGAACTGCATGAACGCCGTGGTATCGGCATTGAGGTAGTGCGCGCCGGTGGCATGGAAGTTGGCATTGCAGCTGCCCGAGACGTGCACCATCGCCGGCACGTCCAGTTCCACCATTTTCTCGAAGAACGGATACCAGGCGCGGTCGGTCAGCGGCAGGCCGGTCCAGTGTCCGCCGGACGGGTCGGGGTTGAGGTTGCAGCCGACGAAGCCCAGTTCGTTGACGCAGCGCTCCAGCTCGGCAATGGAGTGGGCGATCGGTACGCCAGGCGACTGCGGCAGCTGGCACACGCCGATGAAGGTTTCCGGATAGAGCGCCACCACGCGGGCGATCAGGTCGTTGCAGCGGCGGGTCCACTCGGCGCTGACCCGTTCATCGCCGATGTGGTGGGCCATCGTGCTGGCGCGGGGGGAAAAGATGGTCATGTCCGCACCGCGCTCGCGCAGCAGGCGCAGCTGGTTGCCCTCCACGCTCTGGCGCAGTTCCGCATCGCTGATGTCCGGATAGACCGGCACAGGCAGCGAGGGATCGTTGTAGTGCGCGATCTGCTGTTTGCGGAAGGCGTCGTGGCTGGCGGGGGCGGTCGTGTAGTGACCGTGGCAGTCGATGATCATGCAAGGGCCTCGTGGCGGAGGAATCACCAGCCGAACAGCTGGGCGAAGTGGATGTCCACGCGCAGCCCGACGATCAGCGCACCGGGGATGTCGGTGGTGCGGGTCGGCGCGTAGATGGGGTCGGGGTTGATGACGTACTGCAGGTTGGGCATCACGCGGATCCCCTTGTGCACGGCCCAGCCATAGCTGAGTTCGGCGATGATTTCGTCCGCATGAGGAGCCCCGCTACCGCCGTTTCGGGTGCGCCGGTCGCGCAGGAAGTCGATCTGTTCATCGCTGAAATGGGTGTTGGAGACGAACATCGCCAGCGTGTCCTGCTCGCGGCCGGCGAAGGTACCGGTCTTGACGAAGCCGGCCGAGAAGAAGGTATCGATCGGTGCTTCGTTGCCCGTGTTCACGTATGCCCGTGCGAACAGTGCGAGGTTGCGCTTGCCTTCGCCACGCCAGACGGTCTGGTCGGCCATCGCATACCCGCCCGCCCGCGCACCGTCCTGCACGGCGGTCGGTCTGCCGGTCAGCGCCGCGGAGTTGCCGTCGGCGTCGTAGTAGGAGCTCTTGCCCCCATCGCTGTTGCGGTACATGCCCAGCCGGTAGGTCCGTGGCAGGCGGTCATTGGCGAAGCTGGTCTGGTAACCCACTTCATAGGCGGTGATGGTGCCGGTGCCCTCGCCCACCGAAAAGTCCAGGCCGTTCTTGCCAGCCTTGTTCAACTCGTTGTTGTAGTCGAACGCGCCAGCCTGCGCATACCAGCGCTCGTTCACGTCGTAGCGCACGATCCCGGCCCAGGACGCGTTCGGGTAGGCGGTGATGCCCAGGTCGGTGATCGCCCCATACGGGGTCAGGCACATCGCGTTGCTCATGAACACGCAGTTGAGCGCGGAGCTGTTGAAGTAGCTGTTCACCGGGGCGCGCCCGGCGATGATGCTCAGGCCGTTGTCGAAGCGGTGGCGCAGGGTCAGGCGGGTCAGGCGCCCGCCGGCCACCGGCCGCCAGGTCTGCTGGGCACTGATCGAATTGCCGATCTTCTCGCGTGCCAGGTTGCGGCCGGCGAACCAGGCCCACTGCGCGTCGACCTCGGTGTTGTGGATACCCCACAGCGTGTCCAGATCCAGCTTGGACTGGGCCATCACCCAGTACGAGCCTTCGGTGCCCTGCTCGACACCGCCGACCGGATTGGAGGCGACGTTGCCGACCAGGTCCAGCGTGAGATCGACGCCATCAGGCAGACCGCCCTGGGTTGCAGAGGACGCGGCGAACGCCGGCGCCGCCAGGCTGGCAGCCACCAGCAGGGAAAGAGTGTTGCGGGAGAAACGGGACACAAGCGCCTCCTGTGCGCGGCCGGAGCCGCGCAACGGATGGATGTCGGGAGGCCGCGGCAGCGCCGCGGCGGGAGGATCAGACCGTGGCGGCGGTCAGCACGCGGCGGCGCAGGCGGCGGGTGCCGATCTGCTCGGCCAGCACCTTCTCATCCAGCTTGCCTTCCCACTTGGCGATGACCAGCACCGCGATCGCATTGCCGATCAGGTTCACGAAGGTCAGCCCCTCGGCCAGGATCCGGTGGATGCCCAGGATCAACGCGATGCTCGCCACCGGAATGGTGCCGGTCGTGCCCAGCGTCGCCGCGAGCACCACGAATGCCGCACCGGCCACGCCAGCCGCCCCTTTGGAGGTCAGCAGCAGCACCGCGATCAGGCCCAGCTGGTGCCACACGGTCAGTTCGGTGTTGGTCGCCTGGGCCAGGAACAGCGCCACGGTGGTCAGGTACAGGCAGGTGCCATCCAGGTTGAACGAGTAACCGGCGGGGATCACGAAACCGACCACGCCTTCCTCGCAGCCCAGCTTCTTCATCTTCTCGATCAGGCGCGGCAGCACCGTTTCGGTGGAGGTGGTCGCCGCGACGATCACGATCTCATCGCGCAGATAGCCCAGCAGCCGCCACAGGCTGGCGCCGGTCCACCAGCACACGCTGCCCAGCACCAGCACGGTGAACAGCCCGCAGACCACGAAGAACTCGATGATCAGCTCGCCCAGCGACAGCAGCGAGCCCGCGCCGAACTGGCCGACGGTGAAGGCGATCGCACCAAACGCACCGATCGGGGCGAAGTACATGATGTAGCCGATGATCTTGAACAGCGCGCCCGAGGTCGACTCGATCACCTTCATCACCGGCGCGCCGCGCTCGCCGATCGAGGCCAGCGCCACGCCGAACAGCACCGCCACGAACAGCACCTGCAGTACATGCGCTTCGGTGAAGGCGCTGACCAGCGTATTGGGGATGATCGCCATGACGTAGGACACGATCGACTGGTCGTGCGCACTGTGCACGTAGCCCTGGATGCTGGCCATGTCGATCGTGGCCGGGTCGATGTTCATGCCGGCGCCGGGCTTCCAGACATCGACCACGACCAGGCCCACGATCAGCGCCAGGATGGTGATGACTTCGAAGTAGATCAGCGACTTCAAGGCCAGGCGGCCCACGCTGCGCATGTCGCGCATGCCGGCGATGCCATGCACCACCGTGACGAAGATGATCGGACCGATCATCATCCGGATCAGCTTGATGAAGGCGTCGCCGAAGGGTTTCATCGCCGAGCCGATGTCTGGCTGCAGCCACCCCAACAACACACCGATCAGCGTACCGGCCAGCACCTGGAACCAGAGCTGGCCAACAATGCCGAAGCGGCTCGGCCGCTTCTCTACAACGGTCATATCAACCCTCCCAGGTCACAAGAATAAGGACGTCGTACGTATTCAGTCGAACAGCACGCCGTCGAAGAGCTTCCGCGCAGTGCGCAGTACGGCGGCGCGGGACACCTGCCCGGCCGTATCCAGATCAAGCACGGCCGCGGTGCTGCCGCTGGGATGTTCGATCTCCAGCGTCTGGTGCAGGCCGCCGGGCAGCACCGCCAGGGGGTGCGCGGGTGAGTCCGGCAGCAGGCAGGCGGTGGCGACCGTCACTGCCCCGAGCACGCCGATGGAGGCGTGGCAGCGGTGCGGAATGAAGGAACGGACGCTGATCGCCCCGCCCGCGCGCGGCGCGGCCACCAGCATGATCTTGGGCACCGACTGGGCACGGACATCGCCGAGCCGCATCAGCGGGCCGGCCTGCAGGCGGATGGCCTCCAACCGTGCCTTGAGCGCCTCGTCCGCATCCAGCGTGGCGCGGTCCTCATGCCCGCTGATCCCGACATCGCCGGCACGCAGCACCACGCACGGCATGCCGTTGTCGATCAGCGTCACCTGCACGCCGTCGATGACATCCACGGCCTGGCCGGTCGGCAGCAGGGCACCACAGCTGGAGCCGGCAACATCGGCGAACGCCAGCGGCACCGGCGCGGCGCTGCCAGGGACACCATCGATGCGCGCCTCACCGTCGTAGGCCACCTTGCCCTGCGGCGTCTGTACGCTGGCCACGGCGAGCGTACCGGTGTTGCACATGAAGATGCGCACCTCGGTCTGATCCGTGGTGGCGGCAACCAGCCCGCGCTCGATCGCGAACGGGCCGACCGCGGCCAGCATGTTGCCGCAGTTCTGCGCATCGCTCACCACGGCCTGGTCCACGAAGACCTGCAGGAACAGGTACTCCACGTCGGCATCGGCGCGACTGGAAGGCGCCACGACGGCGACCTTGGAGGTCAACGGATCGCCGCCGCCCATGCCATCGATCTGGCGCGGATCGGGCGAACCGAACGCACGCAGCAGGAAGGCATCACGCGCGGCCGGCGCGGCGGGCAGCTCCGACGCGAGGAAGAGCCCGCCCTTGGAGGTGCCACCGCGCATCCACATCGCGCGCACGCCCTTACTCATAGCGCAGGCCCTTGGCCGCCAGGCGCTCACGCATCTGGTAGATGTCCAGGCCGAGCTCGCCCTTGGCCAGGCGTTCGCGCTTGTCGGCCTCGCGCGCCTCGCGCGCCCGTGCGTCGGCGGCTACCCGGTCTGCATCGGCACGCGGCACGATGCAGACGCCGTCATCGTCTGCGATCACCACGTCGCCCGGCTGGACCAGCGCCCCGCCGCAGGCCACCGGCACATTCACCGAACCCAGCGTTTCCTTGACCGTACCCTGTGCGTGGACAGCGCGGCTCCAGACCGGAAAGCCCATCGCGGTGAGGTCACGCACGTCGCGCACGCCGGCGTCGATCACCAGCCCGCGGCAGCCGCGCACCTGGGCCGAGGTCGCCAGCAGATCGCCGAAGTAGCCGTCCGTGCAATCACTGGTGGGCGCGACCACCAGTACATCGCCCTCGCGCAGCTGTTCGATCGCCACGTGCATCATCCAGTTGTCGCCCGGCGGCACCGATACAGTGACCGCGCTGCCGGCGATGCGGACGCCGCTGTAGATCGGGCGCAGCCGTGGATGCAGCAGGCCGCTGCGGCCCTGCGCTTCGTGCGCGGTGGCGACACCGGCCTCTGCCAGCACCTGGATCGCCGCCGGAGCAGCGCGTTCGATAGAAGAAACTACCCGGGACATCCATCCATCCTTCGTTGACGATGACGCAGTCTGTCGTTGCCCGGCCTGCCCCCTCAAGATCGTTTTTCGAAACAGCCATTGGGTTTGGTTATAGTTGATGCATGAGCAGCCCTCTGGATCTGAACCTCAAGCATCTGCACGCCCTTGCCGCCGTCTACCACCACGGCGGCATCAGCGCCGCCGCTCCGCACGTGAACCTGTCCCAGCCGGCCCTGACCCAGGCCATCGCGCGGCTGGAGAAACAGTTGGACGCGCCGCTCTTCGACCGGCAGCCCGGTGGCATGTCGCCCACCGAGGCGGCCGACCTGCTGGTCCCCCGCATCGAACGCGCGCTGGACTACATCACGCACGGTGTCCGCGTGGCCCGTCGCGCGCAGCGGCTGCCGGCGATGCCGGCTGTCGAACGCCGCGTCACCCTGGGCCAGCTGCGCGCCCTGGCGGCGGTGGATACGGCCGGCAGCTTCACCCTGGCTGCCAGTCGCGCGGGCGTGTCGCAGCCCGCGATCTACCGTGCGGTGCACGAGCTGTCCGAGGTGATCGAAACACCGCTGACCGTGCGCCGAGGCAAGACCGTGCAACCGACGCCGGCGGCGACGCGCATGCTGCGCCTGGTCCGGCTGGCCCTGTCCGAACTCGGCGCCGGCATCGATGAACTCGCCTCGCTGCGCTCGCAGCAGGGCGGCCGGGTTTCGCTGGGGGTCATGCCGCTCGCGCGGGCGATCCTGCTGCCCCAGGTACTGGCACGCTTCGCGCGGGCCTATCCGGGCGCCACCGTGAACGTGATCGAAGGCCCCTACGCCGAACTGCTGGGCGATCTGCGCGAGGGCAGCCTGGACCTGTTGATCGGCGCGATGCGCGACAGGCTGCCGGTGCGCGACATCGCCCAGGAAGGGCTGTTCGACGACGACCCGGTCATTGTCGCGCGCAGCGGTCATCCCCTGGCCGCGACCAAGGGCTTCGGCTTTGCCCGGCTGCTGGACTACCCGTGGGTGATCGCCGCGACCGGCGCACCGGTGCGGGCGCGCTGGGAACACATGTTCCGGCAGCACGGCCACGAACCGCCGCGGCTGCGCATCGAGTGTGGTTCGGTGCTGATCACGCGCGGCCTGCTGCTCGAAGATGATTGGCTCACCTTGATGTCGCGCGATCAGTTCGTGTTCGAACGCCGCGCCGGCCTGCTCTGCGAGGTAGGCCGGGCCGGCGATGACCTGCGCCGCCGCATCGGACTGACGACCCGCGCTGACTGGCACCCTACCCGGCTGCAGCAGGCGTTCGTGGAAACCTTCCGCCAAGTCTGCGCCGAGCGCAACGAGGTGACCGACGACGCCTGGCCGTTCCGGTTTCCGGCGACCTGATCGTGCACATGAAAAAACACCCGGCTCGCGCCGGGTGTTTTCGTGTTTCATCCATCGGCCAGTGACCGATGGGTTACCGAAGCCGGGCAGCGCCCGGCATCGGATCAGGCAGCAACCGTACCGGCCACGTCCTGATAGTCCTCGATCTGGTCGAAGTTCATGTAGCGGTAGATGTCCTTGCTGCTGGCATCCAGCACGCCGATGTCGGCCATGTACTCTTCCTTGGTCGGGATGCGACCCAGGCGCGAGCAGATCGCGGCCAGCTCGGCCGAACCCAGGTACACGTTGGAGTTGCGGCCCAGGCGGTTCGGGAAGTTGCGGGTCGAGGTGGAGAACACCGTCGCGCCCTCACGCACCTGCGCCTGGTTGCCCATGCACAGCGAGCAGCCCGGCATTTCCATGCGGGCACCGGCGGTGCCGAAGGTGCCGTAATGCCCTTCCTTGGTCAGCTCCGAAGCATCCATCTTGGTCGGCGGGGCGACCCACAGCTTGGTCGGGATGTCGCGCTTGCCTTCCAGCAGCTTGGCCGCCGCACGGAAGTGACCGATGTTGGTCATGCACGACCCGATGAACACCTCGTCGATCGCCGCACCGGCGACGTCGGACAGCGTCTTGACGTCGTCCGGATCGTTCGGGCAGGCCACGATCGGCTCGTGGATGTCGGCCAGGTCGATCTCGATGACGGCGGCGTACTCGGCGTCGGCATCCGGCTCCAGCAGCTCCGGGTTGGCCAGCCAGGCTTCCATCTTCTCGATGCGGCGCGCCAGCGAACGGGCGTCCTGGTAACCCTCGGCAATCATCCACTTCAGCAGCGTGATGTTGCTGGTGAGGTACTCGATGATCGGCTCCTTGTTCAGGTGCACCGAGCAACCGGCCGCCGAACGCTCGGCCGAGGCATCGGAGAGTTCGAACGCCTGCTCGACCTTCAGATCCGGCAGACCCTCGATTTCCAGGATGCGACCGGAGAAGATGTTCTTCTTGCCGGCCTTGGCCACGGTCAGCAGGCCGGACTTGATCGCGTACAGCGGGATCGCGTTGACCAGGTCACGCAGGGTCACGCCCGGCTGCATCGTGCCCTTGAAGCGGACCAGCACCGATTCGGGCATGTCCAGCGGCATCACGCCGGTGGCGGCCGCGAAGGCGACCAGGCCCGAGCCGGCCGGGAACGAAATGCCCACCGGGAAACGGGTGTGCGAGTCGCCGCCGGTGCCGACGGTGTCGGGCAGCAGCATGCGGTTGAGCCAGCTGTGGATCACGCCATCGCCCGGACGCAGCGAGATGCCGCCACGGGTGGAGATGAACTCCGGCAGAGTGTGGTGGGTCTTGACGTCCACCGGCTTCGGGTACGCGGCGGTGTGGCAGAACGACTGCATCACCAGGTCGGCCGAGAAGCCCAGGCAGGCCAGGTCCTTCAGCTCGTCGCGGGTCATCGGGCCGGTGGTGTCCTGCGAGCCCACCGAGGTCATCTTCGGTTCGCAGTAGGTGCCCGGGCGCATGCCCTGGCCTTCCGGCAGGCCACAGGCGCGGCCAACCATCTTCTGCGCCAGCGAGAAGCCCTTGCCGGTATCCGGCGGGTCCATCGGCAGGCGGAACAGATCGGTCGGAGCCAGGCCCAACGCTTCGCGCGCCTTGGCGGTCAGGCCACGGCCGATGATCAGCGGAATGCGGCCACCGGCGCGCACTTCGTCGAACAGCACGTCGGACTTGACCTTGAACTCGGCGATCACCGCGCCGTCCTTCAGCGCCTTGCCGTCGTACGGGCGCAGCTCGATCACATCGCCCATGTTCATCTGCGACACGTCGAGTTCGATCGGCAGCGCGCCGGCGTCTTCCATCGTGTTGTAGAAGATCGGGGCGATCTTCGAACCCAGGCACACACCGCCGAAGCGCTTGTTCGGAATGAACGGAATATCTTCGCCGGTGAACCACAGCACCGAGTTGGTGGCCGACTTGCGGCTCGAACCGGTACCGACCACGTCGCCCACGTAGGCGACCAGGTGGCCCTTGTCCTTCAGCGATTCGATGAACTTGACCGGGCCGCGCTTGCCGTCTTCTTCCGGCTCGATGCCATCACGCTTGTTCTTCAGCATCGCCAGGGCGTGCAGCGGGATGTCCGGGCGGGTGGTGGCGTCCGGGGCCGGCGACAGGTCATCGGTGTTGGTTTCGCCGGTCACCTTGAGCACGGTGATGGTCAGGCTCTGGGGCACCTGCGGGCGGCTGGTGAACCACTCCGCATCGGCCCAGCTCTGCAGCACGCCCTGGGCGTTCGCGTTGCCGGCCTTGGCCTTTTCCTGCACATCGTGGAAGGCATCGAACACCAGCAGGGTGTTCTTCAGCGCATCGGCGGCGATCGCGCCGACGGTGGCGTCGTCCAGCAGCTGCACCAGCGGGGCGACGTTGTAACCACCGAGCATGGTGCCCAGCAGTTCGGTGGCGCGCTCGCGCGTGATCAGCGGATTGACTTCGCTGCCCAGCGCGATCGCGGCCAGGTACGAGGCTTTGACCTTGGCGGCGTCATCCACGCCGGCCGGCACGCGGTGGGTCAGCAGTTCCAGCAGGAACTCGGCTTCGCCCGCCGGCGGGTTCTTCAGCAGCTCGATGACGTCGGCCGTCTGCTGGGCGCTCAGCGGCAGCGGCGGGATGCCAAGCGCGGCGCGCTCGGCTACGTGGTGGCGGTAGGCTTCCAACATGACAACTCCCGGGTGATTCTTTGAAAGAATGCGGTTTAAAAGTATGGGCTCAGGCGTGCGGCACGATCAGCTTCAGGCCCTTGAAGTAGTCGCGGTAAAACGTGTCGTTCCAGGTGATCAGGCCATCGCACTGCAGGAGTGCGTGCGACCCGACCATGAATTCGTCCAGCCCGCGTGGCTTGGCGCCCCGCTGCCGGTGCCGGCGGTGCATCTCACCGGCGCGCAATGCGGATTTGGCCTCCAGCGGACTGAAATGGACGCCCATTTCCTCCAGCGCCTCCTGCACTTCGGCGCCGCCGCGCAGCGACGCGCAGATCTCGGCGAGGGTCACCCCGCAGATCACCACGCGCCCGCCGACCAGGCTCTGGCGCAGGCCCGCTTCGACCGCGTCGGCCTGCGGGCCATTGCTGAGCAGCTCGATCAGCACCGGTGAATCGACGGCGATCATCACGCGCTCATTCCTCGTCGCGGACCGCGCGCACGGCTGCTTCGGCCGAATCGAAACCATCCAGCGCGAACTTGCCGCGGGCACGGGAGATCGCATCGTCCACGCTCTTGCGCAGGATGATGCGGCTGCCCTCGAGCTCCACCTTCAGCTGGGTGCCCTTGGTCAGGCCAAGCGCATCACGGACCGCCTTGGGCAAGGTGATCTGCCCGCGTTCTGCAACGGTAGCTTCCATCGGTACGCCCTCCAAAGTATGCACAAATTATACATACTTCCGGGGGCATACTTCCACTGGAGTACTGATCTGGCCGCCAGGACCCTTGGCACAGAAAGGATCTGTCTCATCCGTGACATGAGGGATACATATCTCCATGTAGCCTGAGACCAACTGCCGCAGGTGGTCACTGCCCTGAATCGTTCATACTCAGGACGATCGCGGGCCCACCGGTCAGCGGCGAACGCAAGCAGGTCTGCCTCGGGCGGGCCAACGCAAGCCATCCGCAAGAGGAGTCATCTGCAATGAGCGATTCGTTCTCCACCCGCAGCCAGCTGGACGTCGGCGGCACCACCTACGACTACTTCAGCCTGCCCAAGCTCGGACAGACGTTCGACATCTCCCACCTGCCCTACTCGATGAAGATCCTGCTGGAGAACCTGCTCCGGCACGAGGATGGCGGCGTGACCGTCGGCAAGGACCACATCCAGGCCGTCGCCCAGTGGGATCCCAAGGCCGAACCGGACATCGAGATCGCGTTCATGCCCGCGCGCGTGGTGCTGCAGGATTTCACCGGCGTGCCCTGCGTGGTCGATCTGGCCGCGATGCGTGATGCCGTGGTCAAGCTCGGCGGACGCCCGGAGCAGATCAACCCGCAAATCCCCTCCGAGCTGGTGATCGATCACTCGGTGCAGGTCGATGTGTTCGGCACCCCCGACGCGCTGGATCTCAACGGCAAGATCGAATTCCAGCGCAATCAGGAACGCTATGGCTTCCTGCGCTGGGGCCAGAAGGCCTTCGATGATTTCAAGGTGGTGCCGCCCAACACCGGCATCGTCCACCAGGTGAACCTGGAAAACCTGGCCCGCGTCGTCATGACTGCGGACAAGGATGGCAAGGCGGTGGCGTACCCGGACACCGTGTTCGGGACCGACAGCCACACCACCATGATCAATGGCATCGGCGTGCTCGGCTGGGGCGTGGGCGGCATCGAAGCGGAAGCGGCGATGCTGGGCCAGCCGTCGTCGATGCTGATCCCGCAGGTGGTCGGCTTCAAGCTGACCGGCCGCATGCCCGAAGGCGCCACCGCCACCGATCTGGTGCTGACCGTCACCCAGATGCTGCGCAAGCACGGCGTGGTCGGCAAGTTCGTGGAGTTCTTCGGCGAAGGCCTGCAGCACCTGCCACTGGCCGACCGTGCCACGATCGGCAACATGGCCCCGGAGTACGGCGCCACCTGCGGCATCTTCCCGATCGATGAAGAGTCACTGACCTACCTGCGCCTGTCCGGCCGCAGCGAGGAGCAGATCGCGCTGGTGGAAGCCTATGCCAAGGCCCAGGGCCTGTGGCATGACGCCAACACCGCGCACGCCAGCTACAGCGCCACGCTGGAACTGGACATGGGCCAGGTCAAGCCGTCGCTGGCCGGCCCCAAGCGCCCGCAGGACCGCGTGCTGCTGGAAGACGTCAAGCAGAACTACCGCGAGAACCTCGTCGGCCTGACCACCAACCGCGACAAGCGCAACGATGATGTCGCCAAGTTCGTCAACGAAGGTGGCGGCGCGGCGGTCGGCAACGAACAGCTGGCCAAGGGTTACAGCGATGTCGAACTGGATGGCCAGAAATTCCGGCTGAAGGATGGCGCGGTGGTCATCGCGGCGATCACCTCGTGCACCAACACCTCCAACCCGGCGGTGATGATCGGTGCCGGCCTGCTCGCCCGCAACGCGGCGGCCAAGGGCCTGGACCGCAAGCCGT
The DNA here is from genome assembly GCF_002887735.1 of Stenotrophomonas bentonitica. GTDB lineage: Bacteria > Pseudomonadota > Gammaproteobacteria > Xanthomonadales > Xanthomonadaceae > Stenotrophomonas > Stenotrophomonas bentonitica_A. The sequence continues at coordinate 449,808 of NZ_PKQP01000002.1, read as the reverse complement.
GGGTCAAGACCTCGCTCGGCCCAGGCTCGCGCGTGGTCACCGATTACCTGGAAAAAGCCGGTGTGCTGACCGAGCTGGAGAAGGTTGGCTTCTACGTGGTCGGCTACGGCTGTACCACCTGCATCGGCAACTCCGGCCCCCTGCCGACCGAAGTCAGTGCCGGCATCGCCGCCGGTGACCTGGTGGTGGCCTCGGTGCTGTCGGGCAACCGCAACTTCGAAGGCCGCGTGCACCCGGAAGTCAAAATGAACTACCTGGCCAGCCCGCCGCTGGTCGTTGCCTATGCCATCGCCGGCACCACCGACATCGACCTGACCACCGAGCCGCTGGGCACGGGCAGCGATGGGCAGCCGGTGTACCTGCGCGATATCTGGCCGAGCAACAAGGAAATCGGCGATGTGATTGCCGCGACCATCGGGCCGGAGATGTTCAAGAAGAACTATGCCGACGTGTTCAAGGGCGACACCCGCTGGAACACCATCAAGTCGCCCGATGGCGATCTGTATGAGTGGGACGGCAGCTCGACCTACATCAAGAACCCGCCCTACTTCGAGGGCATGACCATGGACGTCGGCCACATCGAAGATGTGCATGGCGCCCGCGTGATGGGCCTGTTCGGCGATTCGATCACCACCGATCACATCTCCCCGGCCGGCAACATCAAGAAGGATTCCCCGGCGGGCCGCTTCCTGCAGGAGCGCGGCGTGCAGCCGGCCGACTTCAACAGCTACGGCAGCCGCCGCGGCAACGATGACGTCATGGTGCGCGGCACCTTCGCCAACATCCGCATCAAGAACCTGATGTTCGGCGGCGAAGAAGGCGGCAACACCCTGTACTTCCCGAAGGATGGCGGCGAGCCGCAGAAGCTGGCGATCTACGATGCGGCCGTCAAGTACAAGGCCGAGGGCGTTCCGCTGGTCGTCTTTGCCGGCAAGGAATACGGCACCGGCTCCTCGCGTGACTGGGCCGCCAAGGGCACCAACCTGCTGGGCGTCAAGGCGGTCATCGCCGAGAGCTTCGAGCGCATCCACCGCTCCAACCTGGTCGGCATGGGCGTGCTGCCGCTGCAGTTCAAGAACGGCGACAACGCGCAGAGCCTGGGCCTGGACGGTTCGGAAGTGATCGACATCACCGGCCTGGAGGATGGTGCCAGCAAGACGGCCACCCTCACCGCGACCAAGGCCGATGGCACGAAGAAGACCTTCGAGGCCCATGTGATGCTGCTGACCCCGAAGGAAGTGGAGTACTTCAAGCACGGCGGCCTGCTGCAGTACGTGCTGCGTCAGCTGGCGGGGAAGAAGTAAGCGCCTGGCACGGCGCCAATTACGCCCTCTCCGGTAGAGGGATCGCACGACAGCAAGGGGGCACACGCCCCCTTGCTGCTGTTTGGCGTTCCCGCCGCACCCTGCGCCGCAGGGCGGACGAGGGATAGCCGGCGCAGCCACCAGTCCTCATTTTCATAAATTTCATAAATCCCATATTTCTCACAATTCGTACGGATCGGGCTACACTGGGCGCCATCCGCCAGGGAGCCGCCGCCATGCTGCACGCGCTCAAGTTCGACCCGATCACCGAGCTGACCCGCACGACCGCCTCGACGGTGAAGGAGCACTGGCGCAAGGTGATGCAGGACGTCCGCGAACAGCAGGCCGTACTGGTCACCAATCACAACGAGCCGCAGGCCGTCATTCTGTCCGCCCAGCAGTACCAGGCCATGCAGGCCGAGGTCGTGTCGTTGCAGCGGGACCTCGCGTCCCTGCGCGAACAGGCCCCGGCCCTGCAGCAGCTCCGTCAGCGCTTCGATGATCGCCTTGCCGTGCTGGACAGCGCCGCGGCCGCCAACAAGGCGCGCGCGCTGCTGCGCAAGCCGGCACGCCTCAAGGGCAAGGTGGCCGCAGGCAGCGGTTACTGATGCCTGCACGGCCCTTCCTGTTCGTGCTGGCAGGGGTCAACGGCGCAGGCAAGAGCTCCATTGGGGGTCATCTGCTCCGCCAAGCGGGTCTGGACTGGTTCAATCCCGACGACTGGGCCCGCCAGCTGTGCCGCGAATTCGGCATGAATCAGCGCGAGGCCAATGGCCGGGCGTGGACGGAAGGCTTCAGCCGGCTGCGCTCTGCCATCGCCGAACGCCGCAACCACGCCTTCGAAACCACCTTGGGCGGGCAGTCGATCGCCGCGACCCTGGCCGAGGCCTGCGCCACGCATGACGTACTGGTCTGGTACTGCGGCCTGGCCTCGCCCCAGCAGCACATCGCACGGGTGCGCGCACGCGTTGCGGCCGGTGGCCACCCGATCAGCGATGCGGACATCCACCGCCGCTACCCGTTGGCGCTGCAGAACCTGATCGCCCTGCTGCCAGCGCTTGCACAGCTGCAGGTGTACGACAACAGTGTAGAGGCCGGTCCTGGCCAACCGGTTGCCGATCCACAGCTTGTGCTGCAGATGGACGGTGGCCGTTTGACCTGGCCTGCGGCCGATGACGTCGCCCAACTGCGGCAGACACCCGACTGGGCCGTGCCGGTGCTGGAAGCTGCACTGCAGTGCCACGACACCTGCGCTGACGAGCCACCGCGATGAGCAGGGATGGACGGATGAGCGAACACATGCGGCTGCAAACGTCATTTATCGCCGGCGCCACCCTGCCCCGCCGCCCCGCTGCCGCCGTTGTTCACCGGCCCTTCGCGTTTTCCATTCGGGACGGTATGCTGCCGAGGCATGAAACGACGGATACTCTCCGTCATCGCTTTACATCATCCACGTTTCCTGGAGGGGGAATATGAGTCTGGAACGACCCTGGCTGCAGAGCTATCCCAAAGGCGTACCCGCCGAGATCGACGTCAACGAGTTCCATTCGGTCTCGGCCGTCTTCGACACTTCGGTGGCCAAGTTCCGCGACCGCCCCGCCTACTCCAGTTTCGGCAAGGTCCTGACCTACGGGGAAACGGACGCACTGGTCGAACAGTTCGCCGCCTATCTGCTGGGTGAGCTGCAGCTCAAGAAGGGCGACCGCGTTGCCCTGATGATGCCCAACTGCCTGCAGTACCCGATCGCCACGTTCGGCGTGCTGCGTGCCGGCCTGACCGTGGTCAACGTCAACCCGCTGTACACCGCCCGCGAGCTCAAGCACCAGCTGGTGGATTCCGGCGCGGCCGTGCTGGTGGTCGTGGACAACTTCTGCGACACCGTGCAGCAGGTCATTGCCGACACCCCGATCAAGCAGGTGGTGACCACCGGCCTGGGCGACATGCTCGGCGCCAAGGGCATCGTGGTGAACTTCGTCCTGAAGTACATCAAGAAGATGGTGCCCAACTACAGCCTGCGCGGCGCGATCCGCTTCAACCAGGCGCTCAAGCTGGGCAGCCGCCACACCCTGCCCAAGGTCGAGATCGACCACGACGATGTCGCCTTCCTGCAGTACACCGGCGGCACCACCGGCGTGGCCAAGGGCGCGATGCTGACCAACCGCAACCTGGTCGCCAACATGCAGCAGGCCTCGGCCTGGATCTCCGCCTCGGGGATCGAGATGGGCAAGGAGGTGATCATCACCGCCCTGCCGCTGTACCACATCTTCGCGTTGACGGCGAACGGGCTGGTCTTCATGAAGTTCGGTGGCTGCAACTACCTGATCACCAACCCGCGCGACATGAAGGGCTTCGTCAAGGAGCTCAAGGCGACCCGCTTCACCGCGATCACCGGCGTCAACACGCTGTTCAACGGCCTGCTCAACACCCCGGGCTTCGACGAGGTCGATTTCTCCTCGCTGAAGGTCACCCTGGGCGGCGGCATGGCGGTGCAGCGCGCCGTCGCCGAGCGTTGGAAGAAGGTCACCGGCGTCACCCTGGTCGAGGCCTATGGCCTGACCGAGACCTCGCCGGCCGCCTGCATCAACCCGCTCGACCTGGCCGAGTACAACGGTGCGATCGGCCTGCCGATCCCGTCCACCGATGCCTGCGTCAAGGATGACGCCGGCAAGACGCTGGCCGTCGGCGAAGTCGGCGAGCTGTGCATCAAGGGACCGCAGGTCATGAAGGGCTACTGGCAGCGCCCGGAAGATACCGCGCAGGCGGTGGACGCCGAGGGCTGGCTGCACACCGGCGACATGGCACGGATGGACGAACAGGGCTTCTTCTACATCGTGGACCGCAAGAAGGACATGATCCTGGTGTCCGGCTTCAACGTGTACCCCAATGAGGTCGAAGACGTCATCGCGATGATGCCCGGCGTGCTCGAAGTCGCGGCGGTGGGCGTGCCCGATGAGAAGTCCGGTGAAGTGGTCAAGGTGGTCATCGTCAAGAAGGACCCCAACCTCACCGCCGAGATGGTCAAGGAACATGCACGCGCGAACCTGACCGGCTACAAGCACCCGCGGATCGTGGAGTTCCGCAAGGAACTGCCCAAGACCAACGTCGGCAAGATCCTGCGCCGCGAACTGCGCGATACCCCTGCGCCGTAACGGTTCCCCAACGGCTGCATCTTCACAGGGCCCCTGCCGGCAACGGCGGGGGCCTTTTGCATTGCGTGAGATGCCGGGGGTGTAGGATCGCGGCGTGTGGACCCGTCAGGCCCGCCGCCCACCGTCCTCCCAGCGGGCCAGCCTCCGAGGAAATCGCCATGAGCACCATTGAAAAGCTGCCCGTCAACCACCGCTACGCCACCATCCGCACGGAAACCACCGGCAACGACGATGCCCATTGGCTGTTCATGCATGCCGATGCCGCCAGCGGCATCCGCCCGTGCTGCCGCAAGGACATGCTCGATGAAATGTGGAACTTCATGAGCGCGATCACCCGCAGCCCGGCCGAGCGCAACAGCGGCAAGCTGCGCCATTTCGTGCTCGCGTCCGATGCCAATGCCTACAACCTGGGCGGCGATCTGGACCTGTTCACCCGCCTGATCCGCGAGGGCAACCGCGACCGCCTGCTGACCTATGCGCAGCGTTGCGTGGAAGGCGTGCACCACCTGCACACCGGCTTCGGTGGCGACGTGCGCTCGATCGCGCTGATCCAGGGCGATGCCCTCGGCGGCGGCCTGGAGATGGCGCTGGCCTGCCACACCATCGTGGCCGAGGAAGGCTGCGGCATGGGCCTGCCGGAAGTGCTGTTCGGGCTGTTCCCGGGCATGGGCGCCTATTCCTTCCTGTGCAAGCGCGTGGCCCCGCAGCTGGCCGAGAAGATCATCCTCGACGGCCGCGTGTATTCCTCCGAAGAGATGCATGCCATGGGCGTGGTCGATGTGCTGGTGCCCAAGGGCCAGGGCGTCAAGGCCGTGGAAGATCTGATCCGCCAGCACCAGCGCATTCCGCATTCGTATCTGGCGATGAACGCCGCGCGCAACCTGGCCCAGGCCGTGCGCTATGACGAACTGCTGGAAATCACCAAGGTCTGGGTGGACTCCGCCCTTGCGCTGGGCGACAAGTCGCTGCGCACCATGGACCGCCTGATCAAGGCCCAGACCCGCCGCGCCACCCTCGACGTCGCCTGAGCCATCCCCTCCCCTGTGTTATTCAAGCCCGGCTGCCGCCGGGCTTTTTTTTATTGCAGCCCCACTCAGCGCATGTCGCCGCCGTCGTCGGCCTGCCCCTGCGCCTTGCGCTGCGCACGCGCATCCAGCGCCTGCCGGCCTTCCTTGATGCCCGTCTGCAGCAGGGTCACGCGCTGCCGCCATTCGCTCTTGAGCTGCCAGTCGGCCATGCGCATCAGATCCCCGGCGCGGTTGGCGACGCGGACCAGGCCCAGATTGCTGGCCACGCCCTTGATCGCGTGCGCCTGCTCGCGGAAATGGACCCAGTCGCTGCGCTCACCGTCAGCCAGCGCCACGCCGATGCACTGGTCGGCATCGGCCAGGCATTGGCGGATGAACTCGCGTTCGAAACCGTCGCCCATGCCGAGCGAGGCCAGCTCGTCGAGCACGCCCGGGTCCAGTACACCATCCAGCGCGGTAGCGGTACGCACGATCGGTGCGCTGGCCTTGAGCTGGCCGTTGGAGGCGATATCGGCAAGCACATCCAGCAGCCGCACCGCGACCACGGGCTTGGCCAGGAACGTATGCGCGCCGGCCTGCGTGCAGCGTTGGATGGCCTCGGGCGTGACGTCGGCGCTGAGCACCAGCACCGGTGTGCGCGGACCGCCACCGGCCTGCATCACGCGCAGTTCCTTGAGCATGTCCAGGCCGCTCATGCCGGGCATGTGCAGATCCACGATGGCCGCATCGAAATCACTCTCGGCCATCGCATCAAGCACCGCTTCACCGCCGTTGACGCACAGCACCTTGTGGCCGGCTTTCTGCAGCAGGCGCTGCAGCACCATCCGGTTGGCCTCGTGATCGTCAGCGACCAGGATGTGCATGCTGCGCACGCGCGCGCGGTGGCGCAGGAACGGGTCGGCGAACGCAATGACATTGCCGTTGCGGTCCGGCAGCCCGTCGCCGACCAGCGCCGGGGTGACCGTGCCCAGCGGCACGCGCGGCGGCGCGAACGGCAGCTCGAACCAGAAATGGCTGCCCTGCGGCGGGTTCTCTTCGTAGCCGATGTCCCCGCCCATCGCCTCGACCAGGCCCTTGGCGATGGTCGTGCCCAGGCCGGTGCCTTCGTGGCGGCGCGCCATGCTGACGTCGGCCTGCTCGAACGCTTCGAACAGGCGCGGGCGCATCTCCGGGGCGACACCGATGCCGGTATCGAGGATGTCGAACCGCAGGCGCACTCCGCCGTTGGATTCGGCATCGAGCACGGCCACGCGGATTTCGACACGGCCGTGGTCGGTGAACTTGACCGCGTTGCCGGCGATGTTGAGCAGGATCTGCCGCAGGTGGCCCAGGTCACCGCGCAGCAGCGGCGGCACGGTATCGGCCACCTTGACCCGGTAATCCAGCCGCTTGGCCTTGGCCTGCGGCAGCAGGATCAACCCGATGGCCTGGATCACATCGGCCAGCGCGAAGTCCTCGGCGGTCACGCGCAGCTTGCCTGCTTCGATCGCGGAGATATCGAGCACTTCCTCCACCAGCGCCAGCAGGCTGCGCGAGGACGCCTGGATGGTGTTCACACACTCGCGCTGCTCGTCATCGAGCTTGGTGGTGGCCAACAGCTCGGTCATGCCCGACAGGCCGTTGAGCGGCGTGCGGAACTCGTGGCTCATGTTGGCCAGGAAACGGCTCTTGGCCTCGCTCGCGCGGCGCGCCTCCGCCATCGCACGGGTGAGCTGGCGCAGCAGCGTGGAGAAATACAGCGGCACTGCCGCCAGGCCCAGCCACAGGCCGAATGCCAGCCGCGCGTTCTGATGCCAGTACGGGGTCAGCAGTGCGGTGCTGCCGAAGCTGACCATCGCCATCGCCACCGCGACGTACAGATAGTTGTTGCCGTAGCGCATGCCGTTGCCGACCGTCACCCACATCACCACGATGTAGACCCAGGCCAGTGGCTCGCCCATCTGCACCATGCCGGCGGCGATCAGCCCGTAATCGGCGAGCATGCCGGCCACGCGGCGCGGGTCCGAGCGCCCCGGCCGCCACAGCAGCCAGCCGAACAGCCCCAGCGAGAGGGTCAGGCCGGTCAGCACGATCGCCAGCACCCCGTGGTACTGCGCCGGGGGCAGGTCGTGACGCGGCCCCGGCATGAGCACATACAGCAGGATCAGGGTGATCAGCACGATGCGCACGATCGCCTGGCCGTGTTCGGTATCCGGGCGCTGCGCCAGGCGGTGCTTCAGGCGCGGGTACAGACGACGCATATCACATCCCCGGGCGGGATGACGCGGTGGAGTGCTGTGCGCAGATCTCATCAAGCTGGAGGCGGCCGCGCAGCAGGGCATCGACGCAGCGCGGATCGAACAACCGGCCCCGCTGGGCATACAGATACGCCAGCGTGGCTTCCATGGTCCATGCTTCCTTGTACGGACGCGGTGAGATCAGCGCGTCGAACACATCGGCCACCGCCACGATCCGCGCTTCCAGCGGAATCGCATCGCCGACCAGCCCATCCGGGTAGCCGCTGCCGTCGTAGCGCTCATGGTGGCGCAGCGCGATCAGGGCCCCGACCTGGATGAAACGGTTCTGGCTGCCACTCAGCAGCTCGTAGCCGATCCGCGGGTGCCGACGCATGATCGCCTGCTCCTCATCGCTCAGCTTGCCCTGTTTGAGCAGGACCGCATCGGGAATGGCGATCTTGCCCATGTCGTGCAGGGGCGCGGCCATCTCGATCAGCTTGACCTCTTCTTCCGGCAGCCCGAGCTGCTCGGCGATCAGCCCGGCGACATGGGCCATGCGCTCCAGGTAGGCACTGGTGCCGGCATCACGGAATTCGATCGCCCGCGCCAGCCGCGACAGTGTTTCGCGCTCGCGCTCCTCCACCTCGTGCATGCTGGCCAGCAGGCGCTGCTCCAGCGACAGCGCGCGCTGCTTGACGTTCTCCGACTGCTGGCGCAGCTGCAACAGGTTGTAGCAGCGCGCGCGCAGTTCGCGCGGGCGGACGGGCTTGACCAGGAAATCGATCACCCCGGCCTCCAGCGCGGCCTGGCGGATCGGCTCGTCGCCGACCACGGTGATCAGGATCACGGGGATGTCGCGGTGCTTGGGCAGGCGGCGGAAACGGCGGGCGAACTCCAGCCCGTCCATCTCCGGCATGCGGTAATCGAGCAACAGCAGATCCACGGCGTGCGACTCGCACCAGGCAAGCGCCGTCAGCGGATCGCCGAAGTCGTGCACGGACAGTTCCGGCGCGATGTCCTCGATGACATGGCGCAGCATGGTACGCGCGGACGTCTGATCGTCAACGATGACAATATTCAAGGCTGCTTCTGCCTTCTTCCTTGACCACACTGGAACATGCTGCGAAGAGGATACTCCGCCGCTCTGCACACTGGCACCTTGCATCGGTCCGCCTCCCGTCATGAACACCCCAGTTCATGATCGTCGTCACAGTGTGACGCCGGTGTCGGCGTCTCCCTGCAACCCGTCATGGTCTGTGGCCATCACGCCATAGCGCCTGTTAAGGCCACGCAGAAACCATACCCGCGCGGCCACGGCAGCGGAACCCCCGCGCCGGACGTGCCCCAAGCACGCCCGGACCCAGGTCTCAGTTTTCCGGACGCATGTACGGGAAGAGCAGCACGTCGCGGATCGAACTGCTGCCGGTCAACAGCATCACCAGACGGTCGATGCCGATGCCCAGGCCGCCGGTCGGGGCCATGCCGTACTCCAGCGCGCGGATGTAATCGGCGTCGTAGTGCATGGCCTCGTCATCGCCGCCTTCCTTGGCCGTGACCTGGGCCTGAAATCGGGCCGCCTGGTCTTCCGGGTCGTTCAGCTCGGAGAAGCCGTTGGCCAGCTCCTTGCCGTTGATGAATAGCTCGAAGCGGTCGGTGTAGCCGGGCTGGTCATCGTTGGCGCGGGCCAGCGGCGAGACCTCGACCGGGTGGTCGGTGATGAAGGTCGGCTGGATCAGGGTGTGCTCGACGGTGGCCTCGAAGATCTCCAGCAGCAGCTTGCCCCAGCCGTAGGACGGCTTGATGCGGATCTTCAGGCGCTCGCAGTGGGCGGCCAGCGCATCGCGGTCGGTGCAGTCGGCGGCGCTGATCTCCGGGTTGTGGTGGCGCACCGCCTCGTCCATGCGCCAGCGGCGGAACGCCGGGGCCAGGTCGATCGTGGCACCGTCCCACTCCACCGTGGTGGTGCCCAGCACCTTGCTGGCCACGTCACGGATCACGCCTTCGGTCAGGTCCATCACTTCGGTGTACGTGGCGTAGGCCTCGTACAGCTCCATCATGGTGAATTCCGGGTTGTGGCGGGTGCTCACGCCCTCATTGCGGAAGTTGCGGTTGATCTCGTACACGCGCTCCAGGCCACCCACGACCAGGCGCTTGAGGTACAGCTCCGGGGCCACGCGCAGGTACAGGTCCAGGTCCAGCGCGTTGTGGTGGGTGGTGAACGGCTTGGCCGTGGCGCCGCCGGGGATGTAATGCATCATCGGCGTTTCGACTTCCAGGAAATCGCGGTTGTCCAGCCACGCGCGCATGGCGCGGATGATCCGCGAGCGCTTGATGAACACCTCGCGCGACTCCGGGGTCACGATCAGGTCGACATAGCGCTGGCGGTAGCGCTGCTCCACGTCGGCCAGGCCGTGCCACTTGTCCGGCAGCGGGCGCAGCGACTTGGTCAGCAGGCGGATGCTGGTGGCCTTGACCGACAGCTCACCGGTCTTGGTCCGGGTCAGCCCGCCCTCCACGGCGATGATGTCGCCCACGTCCCAGCCCTTGAAGGCGGTGTAGGCATCGCCCAGCGTGCTGCCCTGCAGGAACAGCTGGATGCGGCCGGACTCGTCCTGGATCTGGGCGAAGCTGGCCTTGCCCATCACGCGCTTGGCCATCAGGCGGCCGGCCATCTTGACCTGGCGGTCGCTGGCCTCCAGCGCTTCGGCGGTCCACTGCTCTGCATCGGCGAACTCGGCCTGCAGGGTGCCGGCGAAGTGCTCGCGGCGGAAATCGTTCGGGTAGGCAATGCCCTGCCCGCGCAGGGCGGTCAGTTTCGCGCGGCGCTCGGCGATGAGGCTGTTCTCGTCGACGGGGGGCTGCGGCGCGGCGGTCTGATCGTTCATGGCGTGGGTCTATGTATGTCGGGGGGGAGGTACGGTCCCCGCCATCATGCCGATGGTCGGGGCGGATTGCGAAACCGGGCGCGGCCCGGGCACAACGGATCGGGGCCGCGCGTGGCGGCCCCGACGGTCAGGCGTCGGTGCGTTTGGCACCCACGGCCAGGCCGGACTTCAGGCTGGCTTCGACGAATTCGTCGAGGTCGCCGTCCAGCACCTTCTGCGTATCGGAGCGTTCGATGCCGGTGCGCAGGTCCTTGATGCGGCTCTGGTCGAGCACGTAGTTGCGGATCTGGCTGCCCCAGCCGATGTCGGACTTGGTGGCTTCCACCGCGTCACGCTCGGCATTGCGCTTCTGGATCTCCAGCTCATACAGCTTGGCGGCCAGCATCTTCATCGCGTTGTCGCGGTTCTGGTGCTGGCTACGGCCGGTCTGGCAGGCCACGACCGTATTGGTCGGGATGTGCGTGATACGCACCGCCGACTCGGTCTTGTTGACGTGCTGGCCACCGGCGCCGGAGGAGCGGTACACGTCGGTACGCAGGTCGGCGGGGTTGATGTCGATCTCGATGTTGTCATCGACTTCCGGCGACACGAACACCGAGGTGAAGCTGGTGTGGCGGCGGTTGTCCGAATCGAACGGCGACTTGCGCACCAGGCGGTGCACGCCGGTTTCGGTCTTCAACCAGCCGTAGGCGTAATCGCCTTCCACGCGCAGGGTGGCCGACTTGATGCCGGCGACGTCGCCACCGGACACTTCCATCAGCTCGGTCTTCCAGCCGCGCGATTCGCACCAGCGCAGGTACATGCGCAGCAGGATCTCGGCCCAGTCCTGGGCTTCGGTACCACCGGCACCGGCCTGGATATCGACGAACGCCGCGGCGTTGTCCATCTGCCCGGAGAACATGCGCTGGAACTCCAGCTGCTCCACGTGCTTCTGGTACTTGTCCAGGTCACTGACCACGGCCAGGGCGGTTTCTTCGTCCTGTTCGCTTTCGGCCAGTTCCAGCAGTTCGCCCGACTCGGTCAGGCCGTCGAGGATCGTGGCGATGCCGCCGACGGTCTTGTCCAGGTTGGCGCGTTCGCGGCCAAGGTTCTGGGCGTACTCGGCGTTGTTCCAGATATCAGGATTTTCCAGTTCCCGGGTTACTTCTTCCAGACGCTCTTTCTTGGCGTCGTAGTCAAAGATACCCCCTGAGCGAGAGCACGCGATCGGTGAGATCGGTAATGCGCTGGCGGACAGGATTGAGCTCGATCATGTCGGCGATTAATGCGTGCGAAAAGACTGTCCATCATAGCCTATCCGGGCCTTTCCGGCGGTGGCCGGGGCGGCAGGTACCCGCCGGCGGGCAGGAAAGCGAGATCGCTGAACACGGGCGCCCGGCCAGACGGTAGACTTCGGCCCCGCCGCGCGGCCCCCGCCCGCGGCGTCCCCCAACGCACTACATGGAGCACCACCCCGATGAGGACGTCATCCTCCGCCCTGCTGCTGGCCTTCGCCTGCCTGACCGCCTCCACCGCCGCTTCGGCCCTGGACCTCAAGCAGCTGACCAGCACCGGCCTGAAGGCCGGCCAGGCGTTCACCCTGTCCGACCAGGACGTGGCCAAGGCCGCCGACGAAGCCTGCGTCTACATGGACCAGCAGAACAAGGTCGCCCCCGCCAACTCGCCCTACGCCCAGCGCCTGGCCAGGATCACCCAGGGCCTGGCCAACGAAGACGGCATGAACCTCAACTTCAAGGTCTACCTGACCGACGACGTCAATGCCTGGGCCATGGCCAACGGCTGCGTGCGCGTGTACTCGGGCCTGATGGACATGGCCTCGGACGACGAAGTGCGCGGCGTGATCGGCCACGAGATCGGCCACGTCAAACTGGGCCACTCCAAGACCAAGATGCGTACCGCACTGCTGGCCTCGGCCGGTCGCGACACGCTGGCCGCCTCGGGCAATGCCAATATCGCCACCCTGACTCAGGGCCAGCTCGGCGAACTGGCCGAGGGCTTCGTCAACGCGCAGTTCTCGCAGAAGGAAGAAAGCGCTGCCGACGAATACGGCTACCGCTTCATGAAGCGCCACCAGTACGACCCGGCCGCCCTGGCCAGCATGTTCCGCAAGCTGTCCAGCAAGGGCGGCCTGATGTCCTCCCACCCGGGCTCGGAAGCCCGCGCCGGGCGCATCGACGCGATGATCAAGAAAGACAGCAAGCGCTGAGTTCTCTGCCGGCACCCTGCTCCGCCAGGGTGCCGGTCAGCCAGGCCGGGTCAGGCCGTTGCCTGCACCGCCAGCGCCTGCCGGAACGAGGGCAGCTGCCGGCGACTGCACGGTACACGCCCACCATCGTCCATGTGCAGCAAGGCTTCGCCCCCGTCCAGCGGCTCGATCGAGACCAGGTGCCGCACGTTCACCAGCCAGCTGCGGTGGGCGCGCACGAACACGGCCGGATCCAACCGTTCTTCCAGTGCCGCCATGGTGCTGCGCAGCGGGTAGTCGTGCCCGCGCACCCGCAGATTGACGTAGTTGCCGGCCGCCTGGGCGTACTCGATATCACCGGTGGCGACCAGGAAGTCGCGCCCCAGCTTGCGCACCAGGAACCGTTCCGGACGCTCCACGGCGTCCACCGGCGGAGCATCGTCCGGCGCGGCCAGCAGATGCGCCTCGCCCTGCCGGCGCCGCCCGAACCAGCTGAAGAAGTGCTCGATCGCCACGAAGGTGAAGAAGGCACGGACATCCTTGAGGTACTCGTACATCAGGCGCACCGGCCAGGTGGCATCGTCCTGGTAGTGGTAGCCGAGCGCGGCATAGGCGAGATGGCGCAGCCCCATCATGCCGGTGACATGCACCAGCGACCACGCCACGCTGGCCAGCAGGTACAGCGGCAGCCGCCGCTTCCAGGTATCGGCGTGCAGCGGCCAACGCTGGCAGCCCCACCACAGGACCGGCAGCGTCAGCAGGATCATCGTGACGCTGCTCAGCTCCCAGATCATCGGCTGCCACAGGCCCAGGTCTTCGCCACGGCGCCCCGCATCCATCACTTCCACCAGCGCATTGGCCACCGCGGTGGTCAGCAGGATCACCGACCACACCAGCATCCGCGCACCCGGCTGCCACCGCGCGGCACGTCCGTTCGCCATTGAATCGTCCATTCGCAAAAGGTCGTCAGCCTGACTCATCACGCCATGGTAGTGCGCCCCGCCCATCCCTTGGCCACCGCCATTGGTCACTTGGCACCCACGGCAGAGCCCTTTGGCGTGGCCGAACCCCCTGCCAGTGCGCACCGTGGAGGCTCCTGCCCTCCCTGCCCCGTCCATGCCACGCCGCCACGACATCGACGCCCTGCGCGTACTCGCCTTCGCCCTGCTCATCCTGTATCACACCGCCATGGCCTACGTGGACGGCTGGGGGTTCCATCTCAAGAGCGACCACACCGCCGAGTGGCTGCAATGGCCGATGCTGCTGGTCAACCGCTGGCGGATGCAGCTGTTGTTTCTGCTCTCGGGCATCGCCATCGCCTTGATGCGGCCGGAGACACGCATCGTGCGCTTTGCCGTGCTGCGCTCGTGGCGGTTGCTGGTGCCGCTGGTGTTCGGGATGTGGGTGGTGGTGCCGATCCAACCCTACTGCGAGGCAGTGACCAACGGCCGCATCGAGCCCGGCTTCGGCGCGTTCCTGCTGCGCTACTGGCAGATGCCGGCCTGGCCGCAGGACAGCTTTGCCGGCTGGCAGCTGCGCATCACCTGGAACCACCTGTGGTACCTGGCCTACCTGTGGGTCTACACGCTGATGCTGGCCTTGCTGATGCCCGTCCTGGATACCGCTGCCGTGCATCGCGCCGTGGAGCGCTTCGCCCGTGCGCCGGCGCCGCTGCTGATCGGGGTGCCCAGCCTGCTCTCCTTCGGCTGGGTGGCCTGGCTCGATCCCCGGTTCCCGTCCACCAACCTGCTGTTCGGCGATTGGTACCAGCACGCCAAGTACGGCACGGTATTCCTCGCCGGCTACCTGCTTGCCCGCGCCACCCCGTTCTGGGCGCGCGTGGTCGAGCTGCGCAGGAGCACCCTGTGGGTGGCAGCCGTTGCGGCGAGCTGGTACTTCGGCATCCGCCTCCTGGGGCGGGTGTTGCCGGCCGATTCGGTGCTGCGGCAGTGGCCGGACAGTGTCTGGACGCTGCAGGTGATGGCCAGCCAGTCGCTGTACCTGTGGGCCGTGCTGCTGACCCTGCTCGGCTGGGCCAAGGTGTATCTGGATCGCCCGTTCCGCTGGCTGCCGTACTGCACCGAGGCGGTGTATCCCTGGTACATCCTGCACCAGAGCCTGATCATCGCGCTGCTGTTCTGGCTCAAACCGCTGCACCTGGGGCCATGGTGGGAGCCACTGCTGGTCCTGGCCGGAACCGTGGCGGGTTGCCTGGTGCTGCACGAAGGGCTGATCCGGCGCATCGCCTGGCTGCGTCCTCTTTTCGGACTGCGCCGGGAGCCGCTATCGTTGCCGGTCACGCGGGCGGTGGCCCGGCACTGAGGAATACGGATGTTCCAGACCCATTGGCATGTGTGGCTGCAGTCCTTCTTCGATGCAGCGTGGATGTTGCCGCTGATGAACTTCGTCAGCGCGCTGGGCTACGAATGGGCGTACGTGCTGTTGATCGTGGTCTGCAGCTTCGGGGTGCGTCTGCGCGCGGGGCTGGGCATCATGCTGGCGGTACTGCTGATGTCGATGGCCACGCACGCGATCAAGGAGGGTGCCGCCCTGCCCCGCCCCAGCGATGTCGACATCCACGTGCTGGACAAGGGCCGGCCGAGCCACGCGCTGGTCGCCGATGGCGCTGCCGGATCGTTCTGGACGCTGCCGACCGATGAAGCGATTGCCGCCCTGCGTGCGCAGCCGGATCCGGACTACGGATTCATCAGCGGTCATGTGGGGGTGGCGACGGCTGCCATGACGGCCGGGGTGCTGTGCTTCGGTATCCGCAGTGCTGGCTGGCGAATCGCGCTGCTGATCGGCTGGCCATTGCTGATGGCGCTGTCTCGGATGTACCTGGGGCGGCATTTCCTGTCCGATGTGCTGGGCGGCTGGCTGGTCGGGATGGCCTTGGGCTGGCTTGCCTGGCAGTGCCTGCCAGCGCCCGCGCGCCGTAATCGAACCCGCCACCTCATCCTCGCCACCCTCGGCGTCGGCGTGACGGCAGCGGCGCTGACGACCGCGTTCGTCCCGGCAGACAGCGCGGGGCGGTATCTGGGGCTGCTGCTGGTGTTCGCCTTCCTGCACTGGCGCGGCTGGCCGCTGGATCCGTACACACCGTGGCAGCGGATCGGGCGCGTCATGGCCGTCATCGGGCTGTATCTCGTCATCAGCCCCGTGCTGGAGGCAGTCGCCGTCGCACTGGCACTCCCTGACGCAGCGGTGGTGGAGGTGGTGTTCGATGCCATCGGCAACGCGGCGATCTTCATGGGCGGCATTGCCCTGGCGGGGTACTGGCCGCTGGCGGCGCGCAGCCTGCCTCGGGCCACCGCCGTCAAATAAACGGCGGCGGCCTCACGGATTCCGCTTGCGGGGGCTCACTTCACCTCGAACTCCCCGACCAGCACCGTTTCCGCACGGTCCTTCAACCGCAGCGTGACCTGCTGGTCGCGCTGGTCGCGGCTGCCCCATCGGGTGCTCAGGCGCAGCATCAAGGTGGTGGCGCCGGTGACCAGCTGCTCGCGGCTGCCGAAGTAGTTCGCTTCGATCCGGTAGATGCCCGGCTTGGCATCGCGCAACGAGAACTGCTCCGGGCCATAGCCGCCGGTGAAGTCCTGCGACATCTGCCCGCCCTGGTAGGTCAGCCGGTTGCCGTAGTAGGCGCGCTCGCCATTGGGATCGGTGACCCACAGGTCCATGTCGCTGTTGTCGCTGTCCCAGCTCAGCACCACGCGCAGGTCCAGCGGCATCGCACGGCGCAGGCGTGGATCGATGGCCGAGGCGTCCACACGCTCGCGCGCGATCAGCCGGGTCAGTTCGTCCAGCGCGATCAGCGAGATGCCGTCGAACCGCCCATCCCACGGGCGCACCACCACTTCATACAGCGATGCCACCGCCGCCTGGTGCTGCCCGGCCGCTTCCAGGGCCAGGCCCAGGTCACGGAAACTCTGCGGCTCTTCCTCGCCCATCGCCAGCACCTGGCGGAACACCGGCACCGCCAGCGCGGGCGCCTTGGCCTGCATAAGGCGATAGCCGAGCACGCGCAGCACGTGGCGGTTTTCCAGTTCCATCTCGGCGAGGTTGGAGAGCACGCGCAGGGCCAGCTCCCGCTGTCCGCTGGCCAGCAGCAGATCGGCCACGTCCAGATAGAACGCGCTGCTGCCGGCGTGCTGTTCGCGCTCCTGCAGGTACAGCGGATACAGCTGCGCCGGCGTGGCATCGCGCAGGCGGCGCGCATAGGCCGAATCCGGTGCCCACGGTGCCAGCGTCAGTGTGATCTGGCCGCTGTTGGCCCTGGGTGCCGATTTGGGGCGACGCTCGGAGGTGGCCTCCGCCTCATCGGCCGCCGCCGAGGCGGTCAGCTCGACACGGTCCAGCGCCATCGGCGCTGCAGGTGCCGGCGGTGGCGCGGCCATCGCCATGGCCACCGACGCGGCGACGGATCGGGATTCCTGCTTGGGCTGCGGCGGCGTATCTTTTGGCCAGCGGGTATTCCACCACTGTTCGCGCTCGGCGAACTGGCCGGCGATGCCATCCAGGCGGCGCTTCCGCTCGGTTGCCACGTCGGCCACCGTCAACGCATGGCGCTGGTCGTAGGCCGCGCGCAGCGGGGCCGGCGGGCGGATGCCATAGCGCAGATAGTCCTCCAGCGTCTCCAGGACCAGCAGCGACGTATCGGCCGTCACGATCCCGAACTGCCGGGCCAGTGCTTTGGCGGCCGGCGCCCCGGCGGAGTCCGCCGCCAGTGCTGCCAACCGGTCATTCGCCCACGCGTGAGCGACCAGGCCGCCGTCGACCGCACGCGCGTTCGCGACGTTGAGCGTGACCGGCTGCGGATCGCTGTCGCCACCACGCAGGGACAGCAGCACCGTCGCATCGGGACGCAGCACGCGGCCGGTGACGCGAATCCAGCCCTGCGCAGCCCGCGAGGCATCCACGCTCACGTCCTCCACGCCACGTGCCAGCACATCGGTCACTTCGGCGGGCTGCCGCAGCAGCAGCGGCATTACCGTCTCCACCTCCGCCTCGTCGCGCAGCTGCAGCAGCTGACCATGATGGGCGCTGGTCCACGCACGAAGGCGCGGCGCGTCGGTCTTCGCACCGGCGCTGCTCAATGCATACAGGCGCTGATCGGGCGACAGGGTGGGCAACGTCTGGCGGCCATAGTTGGCCAGGCCATCGCTGACCAGCAGGTACTCGCCGATCGTGCGGTTCGGCGTCCAGTCGCCCAGCGCACTGGCGCCATCATGAGGCAGCGCCAGCAGGTACTCGCGCAGCGCCGACCAGTTGCCCCGGGTGATCGGGAACTCGCGCGGCGCTTCGCTGCGGTCACGCAGCACCGTCAGCTGGACCTGGCCCGTGCCGAACGCCTGGAAATAGCGGTCCAGCACGGCCAGTTCAGCCGCACGGTTACGCGTACCGGCCGAACCGGAGGCATCCCAGAGCAGACCTATGCGCGCAGGCAGGACGCGCGCGGCGGTCGGGGGGCGGACCGGCACGCTGGCCAGCAGATAGCGCTGCCCATCCTGCAGCCCGGTGACCACGTCAGTGCTGCGCGCGAGCGGCAGGCTCCATTGCAGTTGGGCAGGCAGGTCCGCGCCCCGCCCCTGCCACTGCGCCGCGTAGGCATCGGTCTTCAACGTAAACCCGAGAGGATGGACGCCCACGCCGACCGGCTTGCCGGTCCCACTGGTCTCCAACCGCAGCGTCAGTTGCTCGGCCTGGTGTGCGAAGGACACCGGCAGTGACCAGTGCAGACCCTGCGGCACGGGCGGCAGGCTGTCACGCAGCACCAGCCGCACACGCCGCTCGCCACGCGCCGGGATCGGATACATGCGCAGCCGGAACTGGTTGCCGGCGGTCTGTTCCAGCAGACCCGGATCGACCTGGCGGCGTTCGATCGCCTCGAAGACCTGGCGTCCCTGCGCCTTGGGTACCGGCACCGCATCGCGAAGCGTGCCATCGATATCCAGTGCGAAACCGGCCACCTGCTGGCCGTAGGCCAACGGGAATTCCAGCTGCCCTTCCAGCACGCGCGCATTGGGATTGTGGAAGGTCAATTCGATCGTGGTTTCGCCGAGCCCTGCCACGACGC
Organism: Stenotrophomonas bentonitica; assembly: GCF_002887735.1. Classification (GTDB taxonomy): domain Bacteria; phylum Pseudomonadota; class Gammaproteobacteria; order Xanthomonadales; family Xanthomonadaceae; genus Stenotrophomonas; species Stenotrophomonas bentonitica_A. Next base: position 430,965 of record NZ_PKQP01000002.1, on the reverse strand, counting down.
GGCTGTCGATGTGGGCCTCGGTCAACCGCACCGGCACCTCGGCACCGGCGACCTGCAGGATGGGTGGGCGTGGCGAGGGAAAACGCCGTGGCTGTGCGTGGGCGCTGGGCAGCTGCCAGCACAGCAGCGCGAGCAGACCGATACTGCGCAGTGCGAGTCCCATGTGACGCTCCTGATCCGTTGACCCTCCATTGAACGCACCGCGATCCACAACGGGGTTGAGCGGTGGCAATCGCCTGTTCCGGTCATGGACGCCTCATCCGCGCTGGGCCAAGATCGCTCTCCACGGATTGATGGACCAAGGATGCCGCATGCGCCTGTTGTTGACCGCCCCGCTGTTGTTGGGGCTCGCCCTGCCCGGTAACGCCGCCGCCCCCATCGAGGGCGTGACGTTCACCCACCACGACTGGACGCTGGCCTGCGACAACACCCGCACCTGCCGCGCCGCCGGTTATCAGGCCGATGACAATGGCGGCGACCCGGTCTCGATCCTGCTCACCCGCGCGGGCGGGCCGGATCAACCGGTCCACGCGGAACTGATGCTCGGCCAGTACGACGACAACACGGCCACCAAGCGGCTCAGCCTGAGTATCAATGGCACCTCGCTGGGCCCGATGCAGTTCGATGCCGCCGAGGGCACCGCCAACTTTTCCGCGAAGCAACTCGCTGCCCTGCTCGCTTCGCTGGCACGCAACAGCCGCATCGAGCTTATGGGCGACGATGGCGCGCGCTGGACGGTTTCCGATCAGGGCGCCTCGGCCGTGCTGTTGAAGATGGATGCGTTCCAGGGCCGCCTGGGCACACCCGGTGCGCTGATGCGCAAGGGCACGCTGGCCGAGTCCTCGGTGCCGCCCGCACTGCCGGTGCCGGTCGTGCAGCTGGGCAAGCCGGTGGCCACCCGCCCGGCGGATACGGCGCTCGCCGCGTCGCCCGCGCTGCGCGCCGCGCTGGCCGCGGTGACGTCGGCCGACGACTGCGAAGCGTTGGGCGCCGGCGGCAGCCTGTCACCGGACGGCGAACCCGAAGCGCTGACCGTACAGCGGCTCAGTGCCGACAAGCTGTTGGTGTCGCTGAGTTGCTGGCGCGGGGCCTACAACACCGGCGACGGCTACTGGGTGATCAACGACCGCGCGCCGTACCAGCCGCGGCTGGTCACCACGGCAGCCGTGGGGGATGAGGTGCGCACCATCCAGGAGGCGCAGAAGGGCCGTGGCCTCGGCGACTGCTGGTCCACCACCACGTGGGGCTGGACCGGCTCGCAGTTCGTGAAGACGGCCGATTCCAGCACCGGGTTGTGCCGCCTGGTTGCCGCCGGTGGCGCCTGGGAAATGCCGACGCTGGTGACGCAGGTACGCGAGTAAGCCGCATCCGCGCCGCCGTCACGCGTCGGCGCAGTGCTCCACAATCAACTGGATCGCGCCGCCGCCCCGGTAATCATCGCTGACCAGCCGGTAGGCGATATGCACCTGGTTGGCCGGTGCATTGCCGGTCCAGCCGCTGAAGTGGATGGCGCTGATCGGCTCGGCACGGCCGGGCACGCGCAGGCTCAGCTTGAGGTGTTTCTCTTTGAGCACCTGCCAGCGGGCTACCTGGAAGTGACCATCGAACAACGGCTCCGGGAAACCCTGCCCCCACGGCCCGGCCAGGCGCAGCGCCTCGGCATGGGCGAAATCCAGTTCCTGCGGCAGCAGCTCGCCATCGGTCAGCAGCAGCTGCTGTAGCGAGAGCGGGTCCAGCGTACGTTCCACCACCTCCACGAAGGCCTGCTCGAAGGCGGCCAGCTGCGCGTGCGGCAGACTGAGGCCGGCGGCCATGGCGTGGCCACCGAACTTGTCGATCATGCCCGGGTGCGCGGCGTTGACCAAGGCCAGCGCGTCACGGATATGGAAGCCAGGGATCGAGCGCGCCGAGCCACGCAGCGAATCGCCACCTGGCTCTGAAGGCGCAAACGCAATCACCGGCCGATGCAGGCGATCTTTCATCTTCGACGCCACCAGCCCCACCACCCCCGGATGCCACTCGGCATCGAACAGGCAGGCCGCAACCGGGCGCACGCCCTCGGCACTGAGCACCGCACGGGACACGGCCAGCTCGGCGTCGTCGGTCATCAACTGCTGCACCGCACGGCGCTCGGTGTTGATCGACTCCAGCGTCGTGGCGATCTCACGCGCATGTGCGCGGTCTTCGGTGAGCAGCAGTTCGATGCCCAGCGCCATGTCTTCCAGCCGGCCGGCCGCATTCAAACGTGGGCCCAGCGCGAAACCGATGTCGCTGCCGGTCAGCCGCGAGGCATCGCGCCCGCTGGCTTCGATCAGCGCCTGCAGCCCGACGCAGCCCTTGCCGCTGCGCAGGCGGCGCAGGCCAGCCGAGACCAGGGCGCGGTTGTTGTCATCCAGCGCCACCAGATCGGCGACGGTACCGACCGCGACCAGGTCGAGCAGGGTCAGCAGGTCCGGCTCCGGGGCCGTGGCGTACGCGCCCTGCTCGCGCAGGTGGCGGCGCAGCGCCATCAACACGTAGAAGATCACCCCGACGCCGGCCAGCGCCTTGCTGGGGAACGCATCGCCGCTGATGTTGGGGTCGACGATGGCATCGGCCGGCGGCAGGTGCTCGCCCGGCAGATGATGATCGGTGACCAGTACTTTCCAGCCCAGCGCCTTGGCGGCGTTGACGCCGGCGTGGCAGGCGATGCCATGGTCGACCGTGACCAGCAGCCCGGGGTTGAGTGGGGCCAGTTCGGCCACCAGTGACGGCGACAGCCCATAGCCGTGCAGCATGCGGTTGGGCACGGCATGCACAACATCGCGCGCGCCGAGCATGCGCAGGCCGCGCACGCCAACCGCACAGGCCGTGGCGCCGTCGCAGTCGAAATCACCGACGATCAGGATGCGTTCGTTGTTGGCGATCGCATCGGCCAGCAGTGTCACCGCAGCCTGCATGCTGCCGAGCAGCTCAGGCGCAAGCAGCTGGGCCAGTTTCGGCTGGGCCTGTGCGGCATCCGTGACGCCGCGGGCGGCATACAGGCGCTGCAGCAACGGCAACATGGACGAGGGCCACTCGCTGGCGGCGGCGGCAGGACGGCGCTGGATACGGGGTGCTTCAGACTGGGTCAAAACGGGCTCGATCGATGACGTGCGCGACCATGATACTGCCCGGGGAACGCATCCACGCATGGCGTGGATCTACCCCGGAATACCGGCAGTAAAACGGTAGATCCACGCCATGCGTGGATGGCGCGCCGGAGACGGCCACTGTCCCGCGGTTCTTCGACGGACTCAGAGCTCGTGCAGTTGCACCGGCTTCTTCCAGAACCGCCAGCGCTGGGCCTTGTCGATCTCCACGCGGGTGCCGTCCTCGAAATCCAGCACCAGCCGCTTCAACTCCCCGCGTGCGATCGCCGCCAGCAACGGGCGGATCGCATCGTTGCCCAGCTGTTCCAGCGAACGCAGCTGGCGCAGGTCCACCAGGGCATCCACGGTCTGCTCGCCATCGGCCTGCAGACCCGCGGCCTTGGCCAGCGCCTGCAGCAGCGCATCGCGGCTGCGGACCTGGGCATGCGCGGTGGTCACACGTTCGGGCAGCTCACCGCCACCCCAGAACCACAGCGAATTGATCGCGCGCTTGCCCTCGCTCACGCGCTGCTGGTTCCACGCATGCTGGTGCAGCACCACCTGCGCTTCGGTCAGCAGGGCGCGCCAGCGGCGGCCGGCATCGCCTTCGGGCAGATGGGCGAACAGATCATCGCCGAGCACTTCATCCGGCTCGGCAAAGGCTGGCAGGGCCGTGCCCGGCGGAAGACGCAGGTACCAGCGCGACGGCACCGGGGCATCCAGCACGAAACCGAACCCGGCAAACAACGGCTGCAACGCCGGCAGCAGGTGCATGACATCGGCCAGATCGGGACGCAGGGTATCCCCGTGCCCCATCAGGCGGGCGCCATGCATGTCCGGCACCACGTTCGCCGGATCGGCCCGCAGCCAGGCCGCGCCATCGGCATCGCCAACATCGAGCTGGCGGGTCAGGGCTGCGGCCGACCACGCGTCCGGCTGCGTCTGGAAATGCCGACGCAGCTGGGCGCGCTCGCCCGCATCGGCACTGCGGCGTTCGGCACGCCCCAGCGCCTTGGCGACGTCATCGGGCAGCGGCGCCGCCGGAAACCGGCTGCGCGCCGGCAGCAACAACGTCGCCGTGGCCATCGCGGTCAGTCCAGGTACTGGACGCTGACGATTTCGTACTCGCGCTGGCCGGCCGGCGCGTCGATGGTGACCGCATCGCCTTCCAGCTTGCCGATCAGGGCGCGCGCCAGCGGCGAGGAGATCGCGATCAGGCCCAGCTTGATGTCCGCTTCCAGGTCGCCAACGATCTGGTAGCGCTTTTCTTCATCACTCTCCACGTCCGACAACTCGACCGTGGCGCCGAACACCACCTTGCTGCCGGCGTTGAGCTTGGTGATGTCGATGATCTCGGCATGCGACAGCTCGCCTTCCAGCTGCTTGATGCGGCCTTCGATGAAGCCCTGCTCTTCGCGCGCGGCGTGGTACTCGGCGTTCTCCTTGAGATCGCCGTGCTCACGGGCCTCGGCGATCGCCGCGATGACCTTCGGGCGCTTGACCGACTTCAGGTGGTCAAGCTCTTCGCGCAGACGCTGCGCGCCCTTCAGGGTGATCGGTGCTCTCATGCGTTCAACTCCTTGTGCAGTTCCTGCAGCGACCAGACCGGGCCGGTCCCGCGGAATTCCAGTGATTGCACCAGCGCCTTGGCGCCGGCAATGGTGGTCGAATAGGTGACCCGATGCTGCAGCGCCTCGCGACGGATCGAGAACGAGTCGTTGATCGCCGCGCGACCTTCGGTCGTGTTGACGATGTAGACGATCTCGCCGTTCTTGATCGAATCGACGATGTGCGGACGGCCTTCGACGACCTTGTTGACGATCTCGCAGTCCATGCCGTGCTGCTGCAGCCACGCCGCGGTGCCACGGGTGGCGACCAGGGTGTAGCCACGCTCGAGCAGGGCCTGGGCCACCGGCAGGACGCGCTTCTTGTCCGGATCACGGACCGAGACGAAGGCCTTGCCCAGCGGCGGGGCCTTGATGCCACCGGCTTCCTGCGCACGCGCGAAGGCGGCGCTGAAGCTGCGGCCCACGCCCATCACCTCACCGGTGGAGCGCATCTCCGGCCCGAGGATCGGGTCGACGCCCTGGAACTTGGCGAACGGGAAGATCGCTTCCTTGACCGAGTAGTAGCCCGGCACGATTTCCTTGGTGGCGCCCTGCTCGGCCAGCGTCTTGCCGGCCATGCAGCGCGCGGCGATCTTGGCCAGCGGCATGCCGGTGGCCTTGGAGACGAACGGCACGGTGCGCGAGGCACGCGGGTTCACTTCCAGCAGGTAGACGATGTCTTCGCCGTTCTCGCCGGCCTGGATCGCGAACTGGGTGTTCATCAGGCCGACCACGTTCAGGGCCTTGGCCAGCTCCACCACCTGGCGACGCAGCTCGGCCTGGGTTTCAGCGGACAGCGAGTACGGCGGCAGCGAGCAGGACGAATCGCCCGAATGCACGCCGGCTTCTTCGATGTGCTCCATCACGCCGCCGATCAGTACGTTGCCGTCCTTGTCGGCAATGATGTCCACGTCCACTTCCACGGCATTGTCCAGGAAGCGGTCCAGCAGCACGGGCGAATCGTTGGACACCTTCACCGCGTCACGCACGTAGCGGGCCAGGTCGGATTCGCCGTACACGATTTCCATCGCGCGGCCGCCCAGCACGTAGCTCGGGCGCACCACCAGCGGGTAGCCGATCTCGCGCGCCAGCAGCAGGGCTTCCTGGTCGTTGCGGGCGATGCGGTTCGGCGGCTGCTTCAGGCCGAGCTTGTCCACCAGCTGCTGGAAACGCTCGCGGTCTTCGGCCAGATCGATGGAGTCCGGCGAGGTGCCGATCACCGGCACGCCGTTGGCTTCCAGCGCGCGCGCCAGCTTCAGCGGGGTCTGGCCGCCGTACTGCACGATCACGCCCTTGGGCTGTTCCAGCTCGACGATCTCCAGCACGTCTTCCAGCGTCAGCGGCTCGAAGTACAGGCGGTCGGAGGTGTCGTAATCAGTGGAGACGGTTTCCGGGTTGCAGTTGACCATGATGGTTTCAAAGCCATCATCGCGCAGCGCCAGCGCGGCGTGCACGCAGCAGTAGTCGAACTCGATGCCCTGGCCGATGCGGTTCGGACCGCCGCCCAGGATCATGATCTTGTCGCGGTTGCTCGGGGCCGCTTCGCACTCGTCCTCGTAGGTCGAGTACAGGTAGGCGGTGCTGGTGGCGAACTCGGCGGCGCACGAATCCACGCGCTTGTACACCGGGCGTACCTTGTGGGCACGACGCAGCGCGCGCACGGCCGCTTCGTTGGTGCCGGTCAGTTCGGCCAGGCGGGCGTCGGAGAAACCGGCGCGCTTGAGCTTGCGCAGGCGTGCGGCGTCCAGTGCATCGATGCCGTCGGCGGCCACCTCGGCCTCGGCCTGGATGATCTCTTCGATCTGGTCCAGGAACCACGGGTCGATGTGCGACAGCGCGAAGACCTCTTCCACGCTGAAGCCGGCGCGGAACGCATCACCCACGAAGAACAGGCGCTCCGGGCCCGGGGCCTTGAGCTCGCGCTTGAGGGTGGTGATGTCGTCTTCGTTGGCCAGGTCCAGGCCGGTCGGGTCCAGCCCGATCTTGCCGGTTTCCAGGCCACGCAGGGCCTTCTGCAGCGACTCCTGGAAGGTGCGGCCCATCGCCATCACCTCGCCCACCGACTTCATCTGGGTGGTCAGGCGTGCGTCGGCGGCCGGGAACTTCTCGAAGGCGAAGCGCGGGATCTTGGTGACGACATAGTCGATCGACGGCTCGAACGAGGCCGGGGTCAGGCCACCGGTGATCTCGTTCTTCAATTCGTCCAGGGTGTAACCCACGGCCAGCTTGGCCGCGACCTTGGCGATCGGGAAGCCGGTGGCCTTGGAGGCCAGCGCCGAGGAGCGCGACACGCGCGGGTTCATTTCGATCACCACCACGCGGCCGGTGGTCGGGCTGATGCCGAACTGCACGTTCGAGCCGCCGGTGTCCACACCGATCTTGCGCAGCACGGCGATGGAGGCATCGCGCAGGCGCTGGTATTCCTTGTCGGTCAGGGTCTGGGCCGGGGCCACGGTGATCGAGTCACCGGTGTGCACGCCCATCGGGTCCAGGTTTTCGATCGAGCAGACGATGATGCAGTTGTCGGCGGTGTCGCGCACCACCTCCATCTCGAATTCCTTCCAGCCCAGCACCGACTCTTCCACCAGCACTTCGGTGGTCGGCGACAGCTCCAGGCCGCGGGTCACGATATCGACCAGCTCTTCGCGGTTGTAGGCGATGCCGCCACCGCTGCCGCCCAGGGTGAAGCTGGGGCGGATGATGGTCGGGTAGCCGACGCGGGTCTGGATCTCGATCGCTTCTTCCAGCGTGTGCGCCACCGCGGCGGACGGGCACTCCAGGCCGATCTCACCCATCGCCACGCGGAACAGCTCGCGGTCTTCGGCCATGCGGATGGCGTCGCGCTTGGCGCCGATCAGCTCGACGTTGTACTTCTCCAGCACGCCGTTGTCGGCCAGGTCCAGCGCGCAGTTCAGCGCGGTCTGGCCACCCATGGTCGGCAGCAGCGCGTCGGGCTTTTCCTTGGCGATGATCTTCTCGACCGTCTGCCAGTTGATCGGCTCGATGTAGACGGCGTCGGCCATCTCCGGGTCGGTCATGATCGTGGCCGGATTGCTGTTGACCAGCACCACGCGGTAACCCTCGTCGCGCAGTGCCTTGCAGGCCTGCGCGCCAGAGTAGTCGAACTCACAGGCCTGGCCGATGACGATCGGGCCAGCACCGATGATGAGGATGGTTTTAAGGTCAGTGCGCTTGGGCATTGTCTTCTCTAAGTCTGGACAGCGAGGCAGATGGGGGTGATCGCACGCTGTCGATCAGGAAATATCGTCGGGGTTCAGCGCGATCCGGCACTGGTCCTGCAGTCCTTTGGCCAGCTGCACGCCGATGTCGTCGGGCAGCTCCGATTCGATGTCGAGCGTGGCGATGAAGCGGGTGTAGGCCGGGCTGGCCAGGAACGCAGCCACTTCGGCGCGCTCGGCTTCACTCAGATCCACGTTGGACTTTTCGGCGATCGTCGATGGATTCGCAGCGGCGAAGGCCGAGGAGAGGCTCTTGCCCCCGGGGGTGCCCAGGAAGCGCGACCACTCCGCGATCACCTCGTCGCCGTCGTTGCCGAGGCCGGAGATCACCGAACGACGGAACTGTGCGTCGAGCAGACTCTTGATCGGCGCATGCGCGCACTGGCGATCGGTCTCGGGCAGCGCATTGAGCGCGGGCACGTTGTCGACCATCAGCTTGGCCATGTCCGTGCCCAGCGTGCCCAGGCCCAGCGACTGGACCACCGCCCGCACCTCCGCATCCGTGGCCGGTGCGGCCTGGGCCACACCGGTGAAGCACAACAGCGACAGCAGCAGCACGGGGCTGCGCATCACGCCTTGGCCTCGGCCATCAGGGTCACGAAGCGGTCGAACAGCGGACCGACGTCATGCGGGCCCGGCGAGGCTTCCGGATGGCCCTGGAACGAGAACGCCGGCACGTCGGTGCGGGCGATGCCCTGGTTGGTGCCGTCGAACAGCGAGCGGTGGGTCACGCGCAGGGTGGCCGGCAGCGAGGCTTCATCCACCGCGAAGCCATGGTTCTGCGAGGTGATCATCACGCGGCCACCGTCCAGGTCCTGGACCGGGTGGTTGGCGCCGTGATGGCCGTGGCCCATCTTGACCGTCTTCGCACCGGAGGCCAGCGCCAGCAGCTGATGACCCAGGCAGATGCCGAAGGTCGGCACCTTCTTCTCGAGGAAGGTCTTGATGGCGGCGATCGCGTAATCGCACGGTTCCGGGTCGCCCGGGCCGTTGGAGAGGAACACGCCGTCCGGGTTCATCGCCAGCACTTCGGCGGCCGGGGTCTGCGCCGGCACCACGGTCAGCTCGCAGCCGCGTTCGGCCAGCATGCGCAGGATGTTGAGCTTGGCGCCGAAGTCATAGGCCACCACCTTGAAACGCGGTGCGGCGTTGACGAAGGCGTTGCTGTCCAGATCCAGCTGGCCCTCGGTCCAGGTGTAGCGCTTGTCGGTGCTGACCACTTTGGCCAGATCCATGCCCTTCAGGCCGGGGAACGTGCGGGCCGCTTCCAGCGCCGTTTCCACGCTCAGCCCTTCGCCGGCCATCAGCGCACCGTTCTGGGCGCCGCGCTCGCGCAGGATGCGCGTCAGCTTGCGGGTATCGATCCCGGAAATGGCGACTACGCCGCGCTGGATCAGCCAATCCTGCAGCGACACCTGGCTGCGCCAGTTGCTCGGGCGGCGCGGCACATCGCGCACGATCAGGCCGGCCGACCACACCTTGGCCGCTTCGTCGTCCTGGTCGGTCATGCCGGTATTGCCGATATGCGGGTAGGTCAGCGTGACCATCTGCCGGGCGTAGGAAGGATCGGTCAACACTTCCTGATAGCCGGTCATGGCGGTGTTGAACACCACCTCACCAACGGACAGGCCGGGCGCGCCTACGGATTCGCCCTCGAATACGGTGCCGTCTTCGAGGACGAGGATTGCGGCTTGGGTCACGGAAATCTCACTTTGGCTACCGAGGGGTCGCCGAAGTCACGCCTGCGCTTCACGAAAAAGCGGCTGCAAAAAAGCGCGGACTGCGGTTCTGGACCGGTCCGGCTGTCGTGATTCGGCGAGCGGGAATTGTAAAGGGAAGCCGGGTTCGACGCCAGTATCCGCGTGCAATTGCCCTATTCAGCCCGACAGAGGGCATGGCGCCGGTTCAGGCGCCTGCCCCAGCGGGCCGCGCGGGCCCCATTCAGACGGCGGGCGGCGGGCTGGCGCCATCCAGCAGGTCGCGGACCCGATAGCTGCCCGGGGCGCGGCCCGGCAGTTGGGCCGCGGCAAACAGCGCGCCACGGGCGAAGATGTCGCGGTTGGTGGCGCGGTGGGTCAGCTCGATGCGCTCGCCCAGCCCGGTGAACTGCACCAGGTGCTCGCCCACGATGTCCCCGGCACGCAGGCTGGCGTAGTGCGGGTGCGCCCCGCCCTTCTCCGCCGCGGCGCCCAGGGTCAGGGCGGTACCGGAAGGCGCATCCTTCTTCTGGGTGTGGTGGGATTCGACGATATCGCAGTCCCAGCCGGCCAGCGCCGCTGCGGCCCGCTCCACCAGTTCATCCAGCACCGCCACGCCCAGGCTGAAGTTCGAGGCCCAGACCAGTGGAATCCGGCCCGCCGCCTGGATCAGTGCCTGGCGCTGCGTCTCGCTGATGCCGGTGGTGCCGGACACGAAGCCCGCACCGCGCTCCACGCACAGCGCCAGCACCGGATCAAAGCCCTCGGGCAGGCTGAAATCGATGGCGACATCGAACTGGGGCGCGCCGGCCAGCTCGCTGCTGGCGAAATGCGGCACGCCGTCCACCACACGCTGGGCAGGCGAGCGGCGGGTGACCGCGGCCACGACCTGCAGGGCGGGATTGTCGGCGGCAAGACGGAGCAGCGCCTGGCCCATGCGGCCGGAGGCACCGTGGATGAGCAAACGTAGGGGAGTGGTAGTCATGCACGCAGGCTAGCGGGTGGTGGTGAGGCTGCACAAGAGGTTTTGGCGCAGCCCTGCCCTGGCGGCTCAGTGCTGCTTCGGGGGCGTCGGCCCACAACTGTCGCAGCCGCCACACGCACCACCGCCACCCGTGGCAGGTGGTGCGATCTTCCGGCCCAGCGCCTGCAGCCAGGCGGCGCGCTGCGGCTTCACCAGCCCCAGCGCGATCGCCCCGCGCGCCTTGCGCACGGTGCCGGGGAACTGCTTCTTCATCACCACCCACGCGCTGACCAGCACGGCCAGCGCGATCACGGCGTACTGCAGCAGCAGGCCGGTCTCCATCAGCCGCCACCCAAGGCCACGGTCACCTGGTAGGTGATCAGCGAGGCGATGTACGCGGCCGCGAACAGGTAGAAGGTGGCAAAGCCCATCTGCTTCCACGAGTTGGTTTCGCGCTTGATCGTGGCCAGCGTCGAAATGCACATCGGCGCGTAGATGTACCAGACCAGCAGCGACAGCGCGGTGGCCAGCGACCAGCCATCGCTGATCAGCGGGGTCAGCGCCTGGCTGGCGGCATCGTCATCGGCGGCCGACAGTGCGTAGACCGTGGCCAGCGAGGCAACCGCGACTTCACGCGCGGCCAGGCCCGGAATCAGCGCGATGCAGATCTGCCAGTTGAAGCCCAGCGGCGCGAAGAACACCGCCATGGCGTGGCCGATCTGACCGGCGAAGCTGTAGTCGATCGCCGGCATGGTCGCGTTCTCCGGCGCGCCCGGGAAGGACAGCAGGAACCACAGCAGGATGGTCAGCGCCAGGATGATGCCGCCCACGCGCTTGAGGAAGATCATGCCGCGCTCGTACAGGCCCACCGCCAGATCACGCGGGTGCGGGATGCGGTAGGACGGCAGTTCCAGCATCAACGGATGCTCGCTCTTGTCGCGGCGCCACTTCTTCATGGTCCAGGACATCAGCAGCGCGCTGAGAATGCCGGCCGCATACAACCCGAACAGCACCAGGCCCTGCTGGTTGAACACGCCCCAGATCTGCTTCTGCGGGATGAAGGCGCCGATCAGCAGCGCATACACCGGCAGGCGCGCCGAACAGGTCATCAGCGGCGCGACCAGGATCGTGGCCAGCCGGTCGCGCGGGTCCTGGATGCTGCGGGTGGACATGATGCCCGGCACCGCGCAGGCGAAGCTGGACAGCAACGGGATGAACGAACGGCCGGACAGGCCGGCCGCGGCCATCATGCGATCCAGCAGGAAAGCCGCGCGCGGCAGGTAACCGGATTCTTCCAACGCCAGGATGAAGGCGAACAGGATCAGGATCTGCGGCAGGAACACGATCACGCCCCCCACGCCGGCAATGATGCCGTCGGTAAGCAGGCTGTTGAGCGGGCCCTCGGGGAGCGCGCCGCCGATCCAGCCCCCCAGCGCGGCCGTGCCGGCCTCGATCAGGTCCATCACCGGCGTGGCCCAGGCATACACCGCCTGGAAGATCAGGAACATCACCACCGCCAGGGTCAGCAGCCCGAACACCGGGTGCAGCAGCCAGCGGTCAAGCGCGTCGTCGATCTTCGCCGTCCGCGTCGGCATGCTGACCGAGGCGGCGAGGATGTCACGCACCTGGGCGTGGTAGTCGGCCTGCGCCGCGGGCACCGCCACCGGGGCCTGCAGGTGCGGCACCATCGCATCCAGGCGCTCCACCAGCCTGGCCGCGCCGTTGCGGCGCACCGCCACGGTCTCGACCACCGGCACGCCCAGCGCCTGTTCCAGCGCCTGGACGTCGATCTTGATGCCACGCCGCTCGGCCGCATCGACCATGTTCAGCGCCACGATCATCGGCTTGCCCAGCTCGCGCAGTTCCAGCGCGAAGCGCAGGTGCAGGCGCAGGTTGGTGGCATCGATCACGCACAGCAGCACGTCCGGGGGGGCCTCGCCCGGGTAGAAGCCCCGGCACAGGTCCCGGGTGATCGCCTCGTCCAGGCTGGCCGGCTGCAGGCTGTAGGCGCCCGGCAGATCGAGGACGGCGAATTCGCGGCCGGACGGCGCGCGCAGGCGGCCTTCCTTGCGCTCCACGGTTACGCCGGTGTAATTGGCTACTTTCTGGCGGCTGCCGGTCAGCTGGTTGAACAGCGCGGTCTTGCCGCTGTTCGGATTACCGACCAGGGCGATGCGCAGGGCGTTGGCGGCAGCGCTCATGCGCGGGCCTCCTGGCCCTGCAGCGCGGTGACCACGATGCGGGCGGCCTCACTGCGGCGCAGGGCGAAGCGCGTGAACCCGACCTGCACCAGCAGCGGCTCGGCGCCGACCGGACCACGGGCTACCAGACGGACCTCTTCCCCTTTGACGAAGCCAAGCTCCTTCAGGCGGCGGGCGATCGCATCGTTTGCGTGTAGTTCCTGCACGGACTCCACCAGGGCGGAGCTGTACAGCGCCAGATCGGACAACGTCACGGAGCGCCTTCTCGATGATAGGAATGGTTATCAATTCTACCATCGCCGCGCCGCGTCATTGTCCGTGACCAACGGCCCGCTATGATCTGTACATGTATGGAGTAAACCCGCCCATGAGTGACGCATTACGGATTGAACGCAGCGCCTCGGTGCTGACCCTGTGGCTGAACCGCCCGACCCTGCACAATGCCTTCGACGCCTCGTTGATCGCCCAGCTGACCGCCGCACTGGAGGCCGCCGGACGCGACGACCATGTCCGCGCGGTGGTGCTGGCCGGGGAAGGCGCCTCCTTCTCGGCAGGTGCGGACATGCAGTGGATGCGTGGCATGGCCGCCGCCAGCGAGGAGGACAACCGCCAGGATTCGCTTGCCCTGGCCCGCCTGATGCGGACCCTGGACGAGCTGCCCAAGCCGACCATCGCCCGCGTGCAGGGTGCCGCCTTCGGTGGCGGGGTCGGCCTGGTGGCCTGCTGCGATATCGCCATCGCCAGCACCAGCGCCCGCTTCGGCCTGACCGAAAGCCGCCTGGGCCTGCTGCCGGCGGTGATCTCGCCCTATGTCATTGACGCGATCGGCCCGCGCCAGGCCCGCCGCTGGTTTGCCACCGGCGAGCATTTCGACGCCGAAACCGCCCTGCGCATCGGCCTGGTGCACCAGCTGATCGAGCCGGAACGGATCGACGAGGCCGTCCAGCGCCAGCTCGGCCTGCTCGACAAGGCCGGCCCGGTGGCCTCGGCCTCGGCCAAGGACCTGGTCCGGCGCGTGGCGCTGGGCCGCGACCGGGACGCCACCGACCGCGACAACGCGGCTCTGATCGCCCGCCTGCGGGTCTCGGCCGAAGGCCAGGAAGGCCTCGGGGCCTTCCTCGACAAGCGTTCCCCGCATTGGGTCACCCAGGACTGAGGACAGCGTCATGCTCGACCATGTAGGTATCCGCTGCGCCGACTTCGGGCGCAGCCTGGCGTTCTTCCAGCAGGCCCTGGCGCCGCTGGGCATCACCGTGGTGATGCAGGTCTCGGCCGCCCAGACCGGCGAGCATGACCACGCCGGCTTCGGGAGTAGCGGCAAACCGGACTTCTGGATCAGCAACGCCCCCGGCGCCCACGGCGGCGTGCACCTGGCCTTCAGCGCGACCCGGCGGGCCGACGTGGACGCCTTCCACCGTGCGGCACTGGCGGCCGGTGGCACCGACAATGGCGGCCCGGGCATCCGCGAGCATTACCACCCCGATTATTACGGGGCGTTCGTGCTCGATCCGGACGGCAACAACATCGAAGCGGTCTGCCACCACCCCGGCTGACCGCGTACGCCGGCGGGATGGCCGCTTTGTCGCCCATCCCGCGTATCCCCTTTTCGTGGCCCGCCGGGGAACGTGGGCCGCCATTCGCCTGACAGGAATCTCCGTGACCTCTACCCCACCCCGCCCCCTGCTGGTCGTCCGTCGCTCCGTTCGCGGAGGGCCGGCACATGGATGACTTCGTCCGCATCGTCGAGGTCGGCCCGCGCGACGGGCTGCAGAACGAAGCCCAGCCGGTGGCCACCGCCGACAAGATCGAACTGATCCGCCAGCTCTCGCTGACCGGGCTGCGCACCATCGAGGCGACCAGTTTCGTCAGCCCGCGCTGGGTCCCGCAACTGGCCGACGCCGCCGAGGTGTACACCGGCATCGAGCGCCGCCCGGGCATCGATTACCCGGTGCTGGTCCCCAACGAACAGGGCTATGACCGTGCACGCGCGGTGGGCGTGCAGGAAGTGGCGGTGTTCACGGCCGCCTCGGAAACCTTCAACCGCACCAACACCAATGCCGGCATCGACGAATCGCTGGCCCGTTTCGCACCGATCCTGGAGCGGGCCAAGGCCGACGGGGTCAAGGTGCGTGGCTACGTCTCCACCGTGCTCGGTTGCCCCTACCAGGGCGAGGTCGCGGTGAGCGAGGTGGTGCGCGTCGCGCGCGCGCTGTACGAGATGGGCTGTTACGAAATCTCGCTCGGCGACACCATCGGCGTCGGCACGCCGCGCAAGGCCCGCGCGATGCTCAGGGCGGTCGCCGGCGAACTGCCGATGCCCGCGCTGGCGGTGCACTTCCATGACACCTATGGCCAGGCCCTGGCCAACATCGATGCCTGCCTGGAAGAAGGTGTGCGCGTGGTCGATTCGGCGGTCTCCGGTGCGGGCGGCTGCCCGTATGCCAAGGGCGCCAGCGGCAACGTCGCCAGCGAAGACGTGGTCTACATGCTGCATGGCATCGGCATGCGCACGGGCATCGATCTGCCGGCGCTGGCCGCCACCGGGCGCTGGCTGGCCGCACGGCTGGGGCGCGAGACCGGCAGCAAGACCGGTAGGGCGCTGGCGGCGACATGAAAAGCGGCGGCCCGCGCAAGGACGCTGCGGTAGGTGATCATCTCACCGCCCACGTCCACGCGCTGGCCGCCCTGCAACGCGCCCTGGCACAGTCGCCGGGCGATCTGCGCGGCCTGCTGGAGGAAGTGCAGCAGGCCCTGCAGGAAGCCATGGACGAGCGCCAGCTGGCGCTGCGTCGCTATGCCGCGCTGTTCGATGCGGTCCCGGACCCGGTCAGCATCCTCAGCGAACGCGGCGTGGTGCTGGACCTCAACAAGGCTGGCGTGCGCGCCTATGGCCGTCCCCGCGAGGAAATCGTCGGACAACCGATCGAGCTGCTGAACCCGGACCTGCCGGGCGACCACCTCGATCCGGTCTGGGAGGCGCTGCACCGGGGCGAGACCTATGTCATCGAGGTCACCAACATGCGCGGCGATGGCAGCCGCTTCCCGGTGGAGGTGCATTCGGCCGGCTTCGAGCACCAGGGCGAGCACTGCATCGTGGCGGTGGCGCGCGACCTGAGCAGCCGCTGGCAGGCCGAATCGCGCTACCGGCTGCTGATGGAATCCATCGACAAGGGCGTGATCCTGTTCGATCGCCAGTTGCGGGTGGTCTCGGCCAACCCGGCCGCGCATCGCATTCTCGGCACCGCCGGCACTGGCGGCAGCCTGCAGGCAATGCTTGCCCCGGAAGACTGGATCAGCGTGGACGAGCACGGCCACCCGCTCACCCGCGAGCAATGGCCGGCCAGCGTCTCGCTGCACAGTGGGCGCATCGTGCGCAGCACCATCGTCGGCCTGTACCACCGCCCGCGCGGCCGGATGATCTGGATCTCCACCACCAACGTGCCGGTGTACGGCAACGGGCGCGATGCGCCGGACCATGTGTTCGGCCTGTTCAGCGACATCACCGAACTCAAACGCAACAACACGCTGTTCGACCGCGCGCAGTCGCTGGCGCACATCGGCGGCTGGGAGTGGGACCGCGGCCTGCAGCGGCTGTACCTGACCGACGAGGCGACCCGCATCCTCGGCCAGGAGCTGCCGATGCGCGACATGGCCGAACTGCTGGAATGCCTGCGCGTGGACGACCGCGCGCAGCTGCAGCAGGCGCTGCTGGAGGTGGTCGACCGCCAAGTCTCGTTCGAACTGGAGCTGCAGGGCCAGCGCAGCGATGGGCATTCGTTCTGGGTGCGGATGATCGGCGAGGCCGAGGCCGGGGATGTCGATGCCGCGCGCATCGCCGGCACCGTGCAGGACATCACCGCGCGCAAGCAGGCCGAGGAGACGCTGCGGATCCAGGCGCGCACCGATCCGCTCACCGGGATCATGAATCGCGATGCGGTGCTCAACGACCTGGCCATGCGCATGGCCAACCCGACCCACTGCCGGGTCGCGGTGCTGTACATCGACCTGGACCGGTTCAAGACCGTCAACGACCTGCTGGGCCACAACGCCGGTGACGAACTGCTGATCGACGCCACCCGCCGCATCGCCACCGCGATCGGCACCGAAGGCCTGCTGGCCCGGTTCGGCGGCGATGAGTTCCTGGTGATCTGCGATACCCGCGACCAGGCCGATCAACCCGAGCGGCTGGCCGATGCGATCACCCGTGCGTTCAGCACCCCGTTCCGCTTCGGTGCCGACGAATTCCCGGTGACCACCAGCATCGGCATCGCGCGTGCGCCTCAGGATGGGCTGCGCCCGCAACAGCTGATCCAGAACGCGGACATCGCCATGTACGACTGCAAGCGGCGCACCCGCAACGGCTGGCAGGTGTTCTCGCCCGAGCTGGCCCAGCGCCAGCATGACCGCCTGCAGATCGAGAGCCGGCTGCACCGGGCGCTGGACGACGACGAGTTCCATCTGGTCTACCAGCCGCAGGTCAACCTGCACAGCGGCCAGCTGATCGCGGCCGAAGCGCTGATCCGCTGGCGCAATACCCAGCTCGGCGAGCTGCGCCCGGACATCTTCATCGGCCATGCCGAGAGCACCGGTGACATCGTCCGGATCGGCCTGTGGGTGCTGCGCGAAGCCTGCCGGCAGGTCCGCCAGTGGCAGGATGATGGGCTGGGCATCGTGCGGGTGGCGGTCAATGTGTCCTACCGGCAGTTCGTGGGCGAGGACCTGGCCCGGCATGTCCGCGCGGTGCTCGACGAGTTCCATCTGCCCGGCAGCGCGCTGGAACTGGAATTCACCGAACGGGTGCTGATCGAAGATGCCCCGGACACCCTGCGCACCTTCGCGCAGCTTCGCGAGATGGGCGTGCTGCTGACCATCGACGACTTCGGCGAGGGCTACAGCGCGCTGAACTATCTGCGCCGGCTGCCGATCCATGGCCTCAAGCTGAGCCAGCTGTTCGTGGAGGGGGTGCCGGGCAACCGCTCGGACGTAGCGGTCTGCGAGGCCGTCTGCGGGATCGCCCGCAGCCTCGGGCTGGGGCTGGTCGCCGAGGGCGTGGAATCAGAGGCACAGCGCCAGTTCCTGACCTCTTTGGGGGTCTCGGTCGGCCAAGGCTTCCTGTTCGCGCCCGGGCTGGCGCCGGACGAGTTCGCGCGGCGCCTGGCGCTGCGAGCCCGGGTCGCGGTGGGCAGTGCACAACGGTGATGGCGGCCGCTTCCGCTAGAATCAGCGGTTCTTGAACCAGCGGGATCGTGCAATGCAGCTGTCTTCTGTCCGCGCCGTCATCACCGGCGGTGTTTCCGGCCTTGGCCTGTCCGTGGCCCAGCACCTGGTCGCCCACGGCGCCAAGGTGGCCCTGTTCGATCTCAATGACGACAAGGGCGCGGCCGCCGTGGCCGCGCTTGGCGAGTCCAACGCGCGCTACTACAGCACCAATGTCAGCGACGAAGCCGCCGTGGCCGCGCAGATCGATGCCGCCTGCGACTTCCTGGGCGGGCTGAACACCGCGATCAACTGCGCCGGCATCCTGGGCGCAGGCCGCGTGCTTGGCAAGGAAGCGCCGATGCCGCTGGCCAACTTCCAGGGCACGGTGATGGTCAACCTGGTCGGCAGCTTCAACGTCGCCAAGGCCGCCGCCAACCGCATGCAGCACAACACCCCGGGCGAGGATGGCGAGCGCGGCGTGATCATCAACACCGCCAGCGTGGCGGCCTATGAAGGCCAGATCGGCCAGGCCGCCTATGCCGCCTCCAAGGGCGGTGTGGTCAGCATGACCCTGCCGATGGCCCGCGAACTGTCGCGGTTCGGCATCCGCGTGATGACCATCGCCCCGGGCATCTTCTGGACCCCGATGGTCGATGGCATGCCGCCGGCCGTGCAGGAATCGCTGGCCGCCTCCATCCCGTTCCCGCCGCGCCTGGGCAAGCCGGAAGACTTTGCCGGGCTGGTTGCCTACATTCTGGGCAACACCTATCTCAACGGCGAGACCATCCGCCTTGACGGCGCCGTGCGTCTGGCGCCGAAGTAAGCGAGCACGCAACCCGCAGGGTGCCCGGTTCCGGCACCCGCCACCTCCACGAACCGACCTTCATTCCCATGAAAGCCAGCGACATCAAGAAAGGCAACGTCGTCGAATTCAACAACGGCGTCTACCAGATCCGCGACATCGAACGCAGCTCCCCGCAGGGCCGCGGCGGCAATGTCCGCTTCCGTTTCATCATGTACAGCGTGCCGGGCGGCAACAAGCTCGATTCCAGCTTCGACGCCGACGACAACCTGCCGGAAGTCGAACTGCTGCGCCGCCAGGCGACCTACTCCTACATGGATGGCGATGCCTTCGTCTTCCTGGATGACGAGGACTACACCCCGTACATGGTCGATGCCGATGTGCTCGGCGATGACGCCGGCTACATCACCGACGGCCTGACCGGCATCTACGTGCAGGTGATCGACGAGACCCCGGTGGGCGTGCAGCTGCCGACCAGCGTGGTGCTGGAAGTGGTCGAGACCCCGCCGGAACTCAAGGGTGGCACGGCCACCAAGCGCCCGAAGCCGGCCAAGCTCAACACCGGCATCGAAATCATGGTGCCGGAGTACATCGCCAACGGCGAACGCGTACTGGTCAACACCACCACCGGTGAATTCGCCGGCCGTGCCGACTAAGCGCGCCGCACCGACCGTCCTGCTCCTGCTGCTCGCGGCGTGTTCGCCGCGGGCAGTGGAGAGCGAGACGCTGGCGCCCGTGCCTTCGGCGACGGGCACAGCGCCGGCGGGTAACACCGCTGATGCGCGCTGCGAAGTGCCTGCAGAGATCTTCGTGGCCGAGGACATCCGCATGTACTGCGCGATGCCGGGCGACGTGCAGGCGTTTCTGACGCGCGAAAGCGCCTGCCAGCACTTCGCTGGCGAAGAAGCCTATGACGAGGACCGCGCCCGCGAACTGGCGTATGCGATCCACGAAACCTGCGACGACCGGGCTGCGCTGTTCAATCAGCTGCTGCAGCGCCACGCCGACAACTGCCTGGTGCACACCGAGCTGATGCTGCTGGGCACGCGTAACGAGCTCGCGCTGGATGCGGACAGCCGGGCGCAACCCAACCCCTGCCCACGCGGCTTGTGACCCTGCACCGGACGCGCAGGTGCGCAATCCGGTGCGTTCCCTTCGATCAGGGCTTGGCAGCCAACGACGGCGCACCGGCGAAATCGCCGCAGCCGTGGTACTGGCGCGCGCCGACGGTAAGCATGGCCGTGGCGCCGAAGGCCTGGCCACTCATGTTGTCCTGGCACACGGTGCGCTGGAAGGTGAGCTTCACCGGGGTGCCGTCAGCAGCGGTACCGGACCAGCCATCACGGCCCTGGGTGGGGCTGGCGATCTCGAGCTTGCGCTCGCCGTAATCCATCTCGATGTGCAGCGCCGGGGTGGCCCCCGCGCCGACCTGGGCCAGCCAGCCGGGCTCATTGCCGGTCGCGCGGAACCCGGCGGCTGCATCGGCGCCGGCTTCAGTATCGGCCTTGGCGGCCGCATTGGCCGGCGGCGCTTCGCCGCCCTGCTCGCCGGTACCGGTGCAGGTGCGATCGGGCTCGCCCTTGAGGATCAGGATCCCGTCAGTGGTGCCCTTGGTCCAGAATTCGTTGCCCTGCCCGTCTCCGTATTTCGCGCCGGAGGCGGCCGGCTGCGAGGACATGGCAAACGTGCGATCGGCAACCACCACCGTGGCCGAATCCTGGCCGCGATACGTGGCATGCACTTCCAGCTCGCCACAGCGGAACGCGTAACTGCGCTCATCGGTGGTGGAGGCATCCATCGGTGGGGGCGCTTCGCTGCCATCGCCGGCAGGGCGGCTCTCGGTGGCCGGTTGGCAGGCGGCGAGTGCGCCGGTAATGGCCAGGCTCAACAGCCAGGGAGATGCGCGCATGAGGAACTCCTTGCGATAACGTCGACAACACTTGATCGTACCTGCCGCGCCGTGAGAGCGGGTGAAGCGAGGCTGACCCCGGCCGCAGGCCTGAACACGCGGTTCAGTGCGCACGCGGCGCGGCCGGCAGCACGCACAGCGAAAGCAGATGCACGCCGGGTGCGCCCGTGCAGCGCGCCCAGACCCGCAGCAGCCGCATCGCATGCAGCTGCCGACCGTGCTCGCCGTCGAGATGGAGGCGCATCTCGCCGGTGACCAGCACCATGGCGCCGCAGGCGAGCTGCTCGGTCTGCTGCCGCTCGATGGCAACGATGCGGATGCGCCGCGCATTCCAGCCCGCCAGCAACGCCGAGGCATCCTGCCGCTGGCCATCGTGGTCGGTCAGGAACAGCGCTGGCGAGAGCAGTGCGTTCACCTGCTGCGGCTGCCATTGGATCAGCGCGTCCCACAGCCGCGCCTCGGCCGCCTCCACGTGCGCCGGTTGCAGTATCGCGCTCATGGGCGCACCGGACATCGTCGTCGCGGCCCACTGGCGTGCACGCCCAGCGTCTGGATTGCCGCCACCAGGGCGGCATGCGTCTTCCTGCTCTTCATCTGCACAGCTGCCGGAACACCGGCCGAAATCACGATGGCGGCAGTCTGCGCGGCCTCGGTGGGGTTTCGATGGAGGAAGTGTGGAGATACGATGGAGCCCAAGCACCTTCCGGCTTTGCCCTGCATGCCCGCCTCCGATCTACCCGGCGCCCCGACCGCGCGCTGGGATCATTCGCTCAATGCCCTGGTCCTGATCGTCGAGGACGAACCCGAGATCGCCGACATCGTCGCGGCCTACCTGGCCCGCGAAGGCCTGCGCACACTGCGCGCGCAGGATGGCCACACTGCCCTTTCCCTGCACCGCAGCGCACGCCCGGACCTGGTCCTGCTCGACGTGCAGATGCCGGGCATGGATGGCTGGACCGTGCTCAACACCCTGCGCCAGCGCGGCGACACGCCGGTGATCATGTTGACCGCGCTGGACCAGGACCTGGACAAGCTCACCGCGCTGCGGATGGGCGCGGACGATTACGTGGTCAAGCCGTTCAACCCGGCCGAGGTGGCCGCGCGGGTGCGCGCGGTCCTGCGGCGCACCTTGAACGCCGCGCGCCAGAGTGCGCCGGAGATCCTGCGCGTGGGCAGCCTGGTGATCGATCCGGAGCACCACACGGTGCATGTCGAAGGCGACGGCTACAGCCACGAGCTGCTGCTGACCCTGACCGAATTCAAGCTACTGCACTGCATGGCGCTGGCACCGATGCGCATTTTCAGCCGCAGCGAACTCATGCATGAGTGCCTACCGGAAAGCGAAGCGCTGGAGCGCACCGTGGACAGCCACGTCAGCAAGCTGCGCCGCAAGCTTGACGATGTCGGCCTGGCGAACGTGCCGGCCAGCGTGCGCGGCGTCGGGTACCGGCTGGCGGCGGACCACTGATGCGCCGCTCGGGCCTGAGCCGGCACATCGTGGTGTCGATGTCGATGATGGTGCTGGCGGTCATCGTGATGGTGATCCTCAGCTCCTACCTGCTCTATGCGGTGCTGGTGGCGTTTTACCCCGGCGGCGTGGACGAACCGGTCAGCTGGGTGCCCAGTGGCCCGGAACTGGTCTGGATGAGGGGCGTGACCCTGATCGGGTTGACGCTGGCGGTCGCCGCTTCAGTGCGCCTGTCCCAGCGCATCCTGACCCCGCTCAACGCGGTGGTGGACAGCATCGGGCGGCTGGCCGATGGCGACCTGGGTGCACGCGCGGCAGTGAGTGACCGCTCGCTGGGCGAAGTGGCGCTGCTGGTGGACGACTTCAACGCCATGGCGCGCCGGCTGCAGAACATCGAGGCCGACCGGGTGATGTGGCACGCGGCGATCGCGCATGAACTGCGCACGCCGGTCACCATCCTGCGCGGCCGCCTGCAGGGCCTGGCCGAAGGGGTATTCGCCCCGGACGAAGGCCAGTTCCGCAGCCTGCTGGCGCAGGTGGAGGGGCTGTCGCGGCTGATCGAAGACCTGCGTGTGCTCAGCCTGGCCGACAGCGCCCGCCTGGACGTGCGCCGCGCCCGCAACGATGTGGTGCAGGAAGTGCACACGGTGACGACCCTGGTGGATCCGGGTTTCCGCAGCAGCGGCTTCGTGCTGGAACTGGAGACCTCACGCGAGGAGCATCCCGCGCATTGTGACCCGACCCGCGTGCGGCAGGCATTGATGGCACTGCTGGAGAATGCGCGCCGCTATGCGACGCCGGGCCGGGTGCGCATCGCCGTGCACGACACCGCTTCCCACGTGCAGATCGCCATCGATGACGAAGGCCCGGGCATCGATGCAGCGCTGCGCGAGCAGATCTTCGATCCCTTCCTGCGCGGCGATGGTTCGCGCTCGCGTCAGCGCGGCGGCAGTGGGCTGGGCTTGGCAGTGGTCAAGGCGATCGCCGATGCGCATGGCGGCCAGGTCGCCTGCAGCGCCAGCACCCTGGGCGGCGCACGCTTCGTCATCGAGCTGCCGCGGCAGTAGCAGCATCCTGGAGGGCCAGCTCGCGCATCCGCGTGCCGAGCCGGGCCAGATTGCGATCGATCATGGCCAGTTCGCGTTGCTGCGCGGCCGGCAGGCGCTGCTTCAACTGCGCCTGCAGCGCCTTCCAGGCCGGGACGCCCTGGGCGCTCAGCTGCGCCGCCGCCGCCGCAGCCTGCACGCGCTCCCCGGCCAATGGCAGCCCGTAGCCGCCACGGCTCACCAAGGCGGCCGGACTGACCAGCTGCCCGGTGTCCTCGAGCAGCGCGCGCAGCGTGTCGCGCGCCGCGGCATCGCCAGGGCGCGGATGGCCGAGCAGCCGTTTCAGGGCATCGCGCGCGCGCAGCTCCTCACGGTGCAGCGCCGCCTGCTCCAGCAGCAGCAAGGCGGAGGTGGCGCGCAGGTCGCCCTGCTCCACCCAGCGTGACCGGGCGCTGGCAGGCTGCCGCAACCAGTCGCCTACCGTTGTCGTGCCCAGCGGCAGCTGCCACCGGGCGACATCGAACAGCTGCTGGTAATGGTCTGCGGCCGAGGCGAAGTAGTAACCCTGGCGCGTCGCCTGCGCGCGATCGGCCAGCACGCTGGCATCAG
The DNA here is from genome assembly GCF_002887735.1 of Stenotrophomonas bentonitica. Taxonomy (GTDB): domain Bacteria; phylum Pseudomonadota; class Gammaproteobacteria; order Xanthomonadales; family Xanthomonadaceae; genus Stenotrophomonas; species Stenotrophomonas bentonitica_A. Next base: position 407,114 of record NZ_PKQP01000002.1, on the reverse strand, counting down.
CCACGCCCTGGCGCTCCAGCCGGGTCAGCAATCCGCGCGGGGTGATCCGGTTCAACCCGGGCGACGCGAGGCGTGGCACGCCTTCCTGCAGCAGCTTGCCGGTCTCCACCGCGCAGTTGTTGCTGACGAACAGATACCGACCGTCATAGCTCCAGTGCACCTGCGCGACACGCTCGAGCAGGCCGGCGATGTCCTGGTCATCCAGCGCCAGCGGCACCGAAGACAGGCCGCGCAGCTCGAGCTGGGTGTACTCGTTGATGACCTGGTTGAGCGGCAGCACGAACAAGCGCGAGGGATAGGAACCGGTCAGCCCGCGCCAGCTGGATATCTGCACATCGCCAACGAAGGCGCGGTAGGACAGCACGCGGTGATGGGACAGGTCCATCCGGCACGCCGGCCCGCGCGGCCGGCCCGGTGCGCAGATCACCAGCCGCAGCATGCTGTGGCCCCAGCGGCTCATCAGCTGCTCGTTGCCTTCGGCGAGCAGGTAGTCGATGGCGTAGATCCGGGCCGGGTCCAGTTCCAGCAGGCTCGCCGCGCCTGCGTCTTCCTCGGCCTGCATCAACGGCAGGCGGCTGTCGCAGGCCACGGTGTGCTCGATCGGCCCGAGGTGCTCGGTGAACCACGCGGCCACCGCCGGCCGACGGCAGGCGTAATCGGGATCGAGCAGCAGGTGCTCGGCATTCACCGCCAGGAATTCCGCGGGGCGTGCGCGCTCATAGTCGTCGGGGCTGCGCCCGCTGAAGGCGTTGGCGGTACGGCCAAGTTTCCACGGTCGCCGCTGCCACCCGGCCAGATCGCGCAGCCGCGCATCGCGCGACCAACCGCCCTGCGACGAACGGTCCAGTACGTGGGTCAGTTCATGGATCAGCGCGGCCTCGAGCGCGCGCGGCAGCGGTTGATCGTCTTTCACGGTGTCGAGCAAGGCGCGCTGTAGGGTGATCGCCCCGTTGCGGGCGCGGCCATGCACGTGCGCGGGGAGCGTGTCCGACCAGCGCACCTGCACCGGGTGCTGGAACCGTGCCTGCCACTGCGGCGGCAAGCGGCCGCGCACCTGCTGCAGGGTACGCTCGGCCGCGACGATCTGCGCCGGATCCAGTCCCTGCGGCTGCAGCTCCAACGTGAGTGCCGCGTGCGCCCATGGCGCGGCAAGCCATGCGACCAGGACCGCCCAGCGCCAGCGGCGGACCTGACCGGACGGGTGCATCAGCGGGCCAGCAGCGTCCTGGCCAGTGCCATGTCACTGGCCTGCTGCTGCGCGACACTCTGCTCGCGCAGGTGCAGCAGCGCAGCTTCCAGGCGTGCACCGCGGATGGCGCCATCGCTGGCCACGAAGGCAGCCGCGTCGTCGCGGGCTTCGATCACGATCTTGTCGTCGCCGGAGCTGGACGAACCGGCCGACGACGCGCCGGAGGCGGAACCGGCGGAGCTGCCGGCAAAACTGGAAGCCATCGCCGACAACGGCAGGGCGAGCACGGCAAGGAGCAGGATCGGACGCATCATCGGGGTGTCGTTCGCGGTGGAAAACACAGAGCGTATAGGCTGCGTGAAATCCTGTCTTGCCTCAGAGGTCGAAAACCTTGCCCGGATTCAGCAGCGCTTGGGGATCAAACGCGCGTTTGACCGCCTTCATCAGGGCGATTTCCGGCGCACTGCGCGTGCTGTCCAGGTAGCCCTTCTTGACCAGGCCGATGCCGTGCTCGGCCGAGATGCTGCCATCGAAACGGCTCAGCACACCGGCGAGCAGTTTGGTGACGTGCTCGCACTGGGTCAGGAACTCCGTATCGGCGGTATCGTCAGGCTTGAGCACATTGATGTGCAGGTTGCCGTCGCCGATGTGCCCGAACCAGACCACCTCGAACTGCGGGTACGCCTGCCCGATCAGCGCCTGGGTTTCGGCGAGGAAGGCCGGCATGGCCGAGATGCGCACCGAGACATCGTTCTTGTAGGGCTTGTAGCGCGCCACCGCCTCGGTGATGCCCTCGCGCAGGCGCCACAGCTGCGCGGCCTGCGCATCGCTCTGGCTGACCACGCCATCGCTGACCCAGCCATGCTCCATGCAGTCTTCGAACGCCGCCATGGCCGCCGCTTCCTGGACCTCATCGCCGGCCGCGAACTCAGTGACCACGTAATACGGGTAGACCTCGGCGAACGGTGCCTGCGCCCCATGCGCCAGCACATGCTCGAGCGCGCGGTCGGTGAAGAACTCGAACGCCTGCAACTGCAGCCGCTCGCGGAACGCGGCGAACACCTGCATCAGCACCTCGAACGAGGGCAGCGCCAGCAGCATCACGTTGCTGGCCGGCGGCGGATCGGTGAGCTTCAGGGTGGCTTCGACGATCACGCCGAGCGTGCCTTCCGAGCCGATCAGCAGCTGACGGAAATCGTAGCCGCTGGAATTCTTGATCAGGCCCTTGTTGAGCTCCACCAGCTCACCGGCCATGGTCACCACCTTCAGCCCGGCGATCCACTCGCGCGTGTTGCCATAGCGGATCACCCGGATGCCGCCGGCATTGGTGGCGATGTTGCCACCGATCGAGCAGGAACCGCGCGCAGCGAAATCCACCGGGTAGATCAGCCCGTGTTCGAGCGCGGCGTTGTGCACCGCCTCCAGCGCCATGCCGGCCTGCACGGTCAAGGTGCGATCGACCGCATCGAAGGCCAGCGGCTTGTTCATGCGCTCCAGGCTGAGCACCAGCTCGCCGTGCGCCGCCACCGCGCCACCGGACAGGCCGGTACGGCCGCCGGAGGGCACCACGGCCACGTGTTGGGCGCTCGCCCAGCGCAGGATCGCCTGCACCTCTTCGACCGTTCCCGGCAGTGCGATCGCCAGCGGTGCCGGCACCCAGCGCCGGGTCCAGTCGCGGCCGTAGTGCTCCAGATCGGCCGGGTCGGTCTTCAGGCGCAGCCCGGGGCAGTCGTGCAGGAGCGAATCAATGCGCGGATCGGTCATGGGGCGTCTGGCGGTGCCGGGGGAGCCCGCAAGCCTGCCAGCCACCACGGGCCGCGTCCAGTAGCGGAGCCCCGCGCGCCGCAGCCTGTGGCGATCCCCAGGGCGCACACCGGAAATAGGTGCATCTGAAACCGTTTTGCCACCGATTGGCGCACCGCACCATCGCCGCCCGCTTCTGGCATAGTTGAGGGCTCCCGCCGCCACACGTCGCACGCCGCCCATGTCGCCGAAAAAGACCTCGTTCCCGAAGCAGGATATCCGCGTACTGTTGCTCGAGGGGGTCAGCCAGACCGCGATCGACGTGTTCACCGCGGCCGGCTATTCGCAGATCGAACTGCACAGCAAGGCGCTGCCCGAAGACGAGCTCAAGGCACGCATCGCCGAGGCCCACATCGTCGGCATCCGCTCGCGCACGCAGCTCAGCGCGGACGTCCTGGTACATGCCAAGCGCCTGATGGCGGTCGGCTGTTTCTGCATCGGCACCAACCAGGTGGACCTGGAGGCGGCAGAACTGGCCGGCATCCCGGTGTTCAACGCGCCCTACTCCAACACCCGCAGCGTGGCCGAGCTGGTGATCGCCGAGGCGATCATGCTCACCCGTGGCATCCCGCAGAAGAACGCCGAATGCCATCGCGGCGGCTGGTCCAAGTCGGCCGCCGGCAGCCATGAGGTGCGCGGCAAGACGCTGGGCATCATCGGCTACGGCCATATCGGCACCCAGGTCGGCGTGATGGCCGAAGCGATGGGCATGCAGGTGATCTTCCATGATGTCGAAACCAAGCTGTCGCTGGGCAATGCCCGGGCGGCGATCAGCCTGGACGACCTGCTGGCACGTGCGGACATCGTTACCGTGCATGTGCCCGAGACCCCGGCCACCCAGTGGATGATCGGCGCCGATGAACTGGCCCGGATGCGCCCTGGCGCGCACCTGATCAATGCCGCGCGCGGCACCGTGGTCGACATCGACGCGCTGGATGCGGCGCTGCGTTCAGGCCACCTCGGCGGCGCGGCGGTGGACGTGTTCCCGGTCGAGCCCAAGGGCAACGGCGATGCCTTCGTCTCGCCGCTGACCGCGCACGACAACGTGATCCTGACCCCCCACGTGGGCGGCAGCACGCTGGAAGCGCAGGACAACATCGGCGTGGAAGTGGCGGCCAAACTGGTGCGCTACAGCGACAACGGCAGCACCCTGTCGGCGGTCAACTTCCCGGAAGTGACCCTGCCCGAGCATGCCGAGAGCCTGCGTCTGCTGCACATCCACCAGAACGTGCCGGGCGTGCTTTCCAAGGTCAACGAGATCTTCTCGCGCCACAACGTCAACATCGACGGCCAGTTCCTGCGCACCGACCCCAAGGTCGGCTACGTGGTGATCGACATCACCGCCAGCGAAGCCCAGGCCGGCGCGGTCCGCGAAGAGCTGGCCGCAATCCCGGGCACCCTGCGCACCCGCGTTCTTTATTGACGGGTCAGCCAGCGCTTGGCCATGCGCGGCAGCGAATCATCCCCATCGGGGGTCTCGATCGCCGCGTTGGCCACGTCACGTATCTCGCGCCAGGCCAGCGCCAGTGATTCTTCGCTGATCGCGAACTGCTCGCTGCCCAGCGCCCGCACCACGTAGCGGGCGTCGTAGTGCCAATGCCCCGGCACATCCTTGCGTTCCGGGATCCAGTGCTTGTCGATGTCGAACAGTTCGCCATCCTCCAGCACCAGCGCGGTCAGCCCGGATTCCTCCTCGGCCTCCTTCAGCGCCACCTGGGCCAGATCGCGCTCGCCATCGGCGTGGCCGCCCAGTTGCAGCCAGCGGTCCAGCTTGCGGTGGTGGGTCAGCAGGACCCGCTGCCCGTCGGCGCTGACCAGCCAGGCACTGCCGGTGAAGTGGCCGGCCAGCCGCTCACGCAGGAAGGGATTCAGAGGATCGTCCAGGAGTGTGCTGAATTCGTCAGCCAGTGCGGCTTGATTCGGGTGGCGGCGGGCGTAGGCATCAAGCTGACTGCGCAGTGCAGCGTCAGGAATGGCAACGGATTCGGGGTTCAGCGACATGGCAGGAGCAGGCATCGTGCGGATTTGGCCGATTATCGCTCGGCCATGCTGCATTTGTGCTTGTACAGCGGCTTCAGCTTTGGCTAAGGTACAGCGGGCCCCGCACCGCTGGGGCGCCCAGTCGCCATCAGGGCGTGCGGCAATGTACCGCGCGCCTCACCTTTGTTCTTTTAGGGAAGCACTGCATGCTGAAGTCTCTGTTGAGGGTCAAACCGGTCGCACCGGCACCGCACGTCGATGCTGGCGAGCCCATCGAAGGCAGCCTGGATGGCGAGCCCACACTGAAACGGACCCTCACAGCGAAACACCTCATCCTGCTTGGCATCGGTGCGGTGATCGGTGCCGGTATCTTCGTGCTTACCGGCCAGGCGGCGGCGAACCATGCCGGCCCGGCGGTGATGCTGTCGTTCGTATTCGCCGGCTTTGCCTGCGCGCTGGCCGGCCTGTGCTACGCCGAGTTCGCGGCGATGATGCCGGTGTCCGGCAGCGCCTACTCCTATTCGTACGCCACCCTCGGCGAAGGCATGGCCTGGTTCATCGGCTGGTGCCTGGTGCTGGAATACCTGTTTGCCTCGGCTTCGGTCGCGGTGGGCTGGTCGGCGTACCTGATCAGCTTCATCACCACCACGCTGAACATGCCATTCCCCGACGCGCTCAGCGCCGCACCAATCGCATGGACCGGCCACGAGTTCATCGCCTCGGGCAAGCTGTTCAACCTGCCGGCAGTGCTGATCGTGGCGGCCGTCTCGGGCCTGCTGTACGTCGGCGTGACCCAGTCGGCCTTCGTCAACGCGATCATCGTGGCGATCAAGGTCACCGTGATCTGCCTGTTCATCGGCTTCGGCGCCGCGCATCTGGACCCGGCCAACTGGACCCCGTTCATTCCGGAGAACACCGGCGTGCCCGGCGAGTTCGGCTGGAGCGGCGTGTTCCGCGCGGCGACCATCGTGTTCTTCGCCTACATCGGCTTCGATGCGGTCTCCACGGCCGCTGGTGAAACCAAGGACCCGCAGCGCAACATGCCGATCGGCCTGCTCGGCTCGCTGGCCGTGTGCACCATCGTGTACATCATTGTCTGCGCGGTGCTTACCGGCATGATGCCGTACCACCTGCTGGGCACGGACAAGCCGGTCGCCACCGCGCTGGAGCCCTACCCGACCCTGTCCTGGCTGAAAACCGCCGTGGAAATCGGCGCGATCGCCGGCCTCTCCTCGGTGGTGCTGGTGATGATGATGGGCCAGACCCGGATCGCCTACACGATCTCCCGCGACGGCCTGCTGCCGAAGATCTTCGGCAAGGTCCACAAGCGCTTCCGCACGCCGTACTGGAGCACGATCGTGGTCGGCGTCATCGCCGCCACGCTTGCCGGTACCGTACCGCTGAACGTGCTGGGCGAACTGGTTTCGATGGGTACCCTGCTGGCCTTTGCCACGGTCTGCATCGGCGTGCTGATCCTGCGCTACACGCGCCCGGAACTGGAGCGTCCGTTCCGCGTGCCGCTGGTGTGGGTGATCTGCCCGCTGGGTGCACTGGCCTGTCTGTTCCTGTTCTACCAGGCGTTCGTGGTGCATTGGCACCTGTTCGTGGCCTGGACCCTGCTGGGCCTGTGCATCTACTTCGGCTACGGCATCCGCCACAGCAAGCTGAACAAGAAGTCCGCCTGAGTGCTACCGGGCCGGCCCAGTGCCGGCCCGGTCGTTTGTTACATCGCGCCTGAGAAGAAATCCAAACCATGTTCAAGCAACTGTGGGCCACCAAGCATCCGCACGCCGCCCATGAAGACGCCAATGGCCTGAGCCTGCGCCGTACCCTCGGCCCGTGGGGCCTGACCGCGCTGGGCATCGGTGCGGTGATCGGCGGCGGCATCTTCGTGATCACCGGCCAGGCCGCAGCCAACCATGCCGGCCCGGCGATCATGCTGTCGTTCGTGCTGGCCGCGATCTGCTGCGCGTTCTGCGCGATGGCCTATGCCGAATTCGCGGCGATGGTGCCGGTCTCCGGCAGCGCCTACACCTATACCTATGCCACGTTCGGCGAGCTCTCGGCCTGGTTCATCGGATGGATGCTGGTGCTGGAATATGGCGTCTCCGCCTCGGCAGTGGCGGTCAGCTGGACCGGCTACTTCCTGAGCCTGCTCAGCCATTTCGATATCCATCTACCCGCCGCGCTGGTTAGCGCGCCGCTGGATGGCCAGCTGCGCCCGACCGGCGCGATCGCCAACATCCCGGCCGCCGTGCTGGTCCTGCTGCTGACCTGGCTGTGCTACGTGGGCATCAGCAAGTCCTCGGCCATGAACATGGCGATGGTGGTGCTCAAGACCGCGCTGATCCTCCTGGTGATCGTGGTGGGCTGGAAATATGTGGATCCGGCGAACTGGACCCCGTTCATTCCGGACAACGAAGGCCCGGGCAAGTACGGTTTCGACGGCGTGCTGCGCGGTGCCGCGATGGTGTTCTTCGCCTATATCGGTTTCGAGGCCGTGTCCGTAGCCGCGCAGGAATCGCACAAGCCGCAGCGCGACATGCCGATCGGCATGCTGCTCTCGCTGGTGATCTGCACCGTGCTGTACATCGCCATGGCCGCGGTGATGACCGGGCTGGTGCCGTACCAGCTGCTGGGTACCGATGAGCCGGTGGTGACCGCGGTGGCCGCACATCCGCAGCTGGGCTGGCTGCGCGTGGTCGTGGAGATCGGCGCGCTGATCGGGCTGTCCTCGGTGGTGCTGGTGATGGTGATCGCGCAGCCGCGCATCTTCATGATCATGGGCCGCGACGGGCTGCTGCCGCCGCTGTTCACCAAGATCCACCCCAAGTACCGCACGCCACACATCAACACCGTGATCACCGGCATCGGCATCGCGCTGCTGGCGGCGGTGTTCCCGCTGGACGTTCTGGGCGAGCTGACCTCGATGGGCACGCTGATCGCGTTCGCGGCGGTCTGCGCCGGCGTGCTGATCCTGCGCCGCACCCAGCCGGACCTGCCGCGTCCGTTCCGGATGCCGATGGCGTGGCTGATCTGCAGTCTGGGCGTGCTGAGCTGCATCGCGCTGCTGACCGCGATGACGGCCCACAACTGGATGCTGATGGGCTTCTGGACGCTGGGCGGTTTCGCGATCTACTTCGGTTATGGGTATCGCCATAGCCGCCTGCGCAGGAATTAAGGATCACGCCTAAGCCAACGGCCGAAGCACCGGCCGAAGCGTCAGCTCTCCTGTTTCGGTCGGTTTCGCGGGGTGGTATGGGTTCGCGGGGGACGCCGTGAATCCATCCATGGAGGCTTATTATGAGCTGCATGGATGCGGCGACATAAGCCTACAGGGACGTACTTGCGGCGTCCCCCGCAAACCCCACCCCGTCCGGCCCAGTCGACAAACCTGCTTTTAGCATTTGACCTAGCTAAAATGACCGGCATGAGCACCCCCACCTTCCCGTACGACACCGCGCGCCTGAGCGAGCTGGCCCAGCTGCTGATCGACAACGTCCGCGAGCTGGCCCACGCCGGCTGGACCCCGGCCACCAGCAGCAACTTCTCCCACCGCCTGGATGACCGCCATGCCGCGATCACCGTGTCCGGCAAGGACAAGGGCCGGCTGGTGGAGGACGACATCATGGTGGTCGATTTTGACGGCAAGGCCGTCGGCCGGCCGCTGCGCCCGTCTGCCGAGACGTTGCTGCACACCCAGCTGTATCGCCGCTTCCCGGAGATCGGCTGCGTGCTGCACACCCATTCACCGGTGCAGACCATCGCCTCGCGCCTGTATGCGCCGCAGGGCCACATCCGCCTGGAGGGCTACGAGCTGCTGAAGGCCTTCCACGGCAACAGCACGCACGAGATGGCGGTCGACGTGCCGGTGTTCGCCAATACCCAGGACATGGACGTGCTCTCGGCACAGGTCGATGCCCTGCTCGACACCCAGCCGCTGTGGGGCTATCTGATCGACGGCCACGGCCTGTACGCGTGGGGCCGCACCATGGCCGAGGCGCGCCGCCACATGGAAGCGTTCGAATTCCTGCTGCACTGTGAGCTGGAGCTGCGCAAGCTGCGTGGCTGATCGCGCTCAGATTCCTGAAGAGAATCTGTATTCCGCGCATCGGCATCAGTGCGTCGCCCCCACCCCGGCGCCGCACTGGTACCCTTTCCTTCCCCTCTTCGCCTCGATGCCGCCGCCATGAGCCGACTCCGTATCTTTGATGACACCGCCCCGGATGTCCCGCTGTTCGACAGCCGGGATGGCGAGGCGATCGCTGCCGAACTCAAGCGGATCGGCGTCACGTTCGAGCGCTGGCAGGCGGCCCATGAGGTCGCGCCGGGCGCCAGCCAGGACGAGGTCTTCGCCGCCTACAAGGTCGATATCGACCGTCTCGTCGCCACGCACGGTTTCAAGAGCGTGGATGTCGCCTCGATCGCGCCGGACAACCCCAACCGCGCCGAACTGCGCAAGAAGTTCCTGGACGAGCACTTCCACAAGGAAGATGAAGTCCGCTTCTTCGTCGCCGGCTCGGGGCTGTTCACCCTGCACGTGGATGGCAAGGTCTACGAGATCGAGTGCGTGAAGAACGATCTGATCGCCGTGCCCGATGGCATCACGCACTGGTTCGACATGGGCGAGGAGCCGAGCTTCGTGGCGATCCGCTTCTTCACCGAGCCGGATGGCTGGGTCGGCCATTTCACCGGCAGTGACATTGCCCAGACCTTCCCGCGTTACCACCCCGCACAGCACCAGGCCGACTGATCCATGCCGCATCCGACCGTCATCCTCACCGATATCGAGGGCACCACCAGCAGCATTTCGTTCGTCAAGAACGTGCTGTTCCCGTATGCGCGCAAGGCGCTGCCGGCGTTCGTCGCCGCGCATGGCCACGAGCCGCAGGTGCGCCGCTGGCTGGATGCGGTGGCGGTCGAGATCGGCGGCGCCTGCCAGGACAGCCTGATCGTGGAGACGCTGCAGGGCTGGATCGACCAGGACCGCAAGCACACCGCGCTCAAGGCGCTGCAGGGCATGATCTGGGAAGCCGGCTACCGCAACGGCGACTACAAGGCGCACTTCTATCCCGAAGTGGCCGCCGTGCTGAAGGGCTGGCATGCCGAGGGCAAGCCGCTATACGTGTATTCCTCCGGGTCGGTGCCGTCGCAGAAGCTGTTCTTCGGCTTCATCGAGGCCGGTGACCTGACCGGGCTGGTCTCGGGCTGGTTCGACACCGAGATCGGCGGCAAACGTGAGGCGGACAGCTACCGCCACATCGTCGAGGCGATCGGCGTGCCGGCCGGGCAGATCGTCTTCTTGTCTGATGTGGTCGAAGAACTGGATGCCGCGCGCGACGCCGGCCTGCAGACCCGTCTGCTGGATCGCCTGGACGACTACCCGCTGCCGCGCAGCGGTGAGGCCACCCACGGCCACGACCGCGTCGAGAATTTCCAGCAGATCACGCTGTAGAGCCGATGGGTAAACCCGACCGGTAGAGCCGACTGTTAGTCGGCTAACGCCATGCCGATCGAAGAAGAGCAGCCGACTAACAGTCGGCTCTACCTTCGGCTCTACCGGTCGCCTTTACCCCCATCGGCTGACGCCATGCCGGTCGCCCGTTGCGTTACCTTGCCTTCGTATCCGCAAGCGAGGTGAAGCGCAGCGCATCACGCAGCTTGTCCAGGTCCGCTTTACTGCGCAGCCGGATCGTCACCGCCTCGCCCGGCACCAGGTCCAGCGCGTTGTCGTCCAGGGTGGCATCCACGCCGTCGAAGGCGATCCACAGCGCACGCACCAGCTTCGGCGAGCGCAGCGTCAACACGTAGCCGTCGCCGTTGCCGTTGCCGTTGCCGTCGGCGCGCAGCTCAGCATCAATGGTCGCAGGTGACAGCGCCAACGCCTTGGCCGGGACGAAATACACCACCTGCTGCGACAACAGCGTGGCGCCATCGAACAGCTCGACTACCGCCACCGTGCGGGTGGGCTCGGCGCCCTTCAACAGGTCCGCGTCGGCGAATCGCCCCACCTCCAGCGCGGACAACGGCGGCAGTGCCACGGTTTGCCGCTGGTCACTGCGCAGCGCGCCATCGAGATCCATCACCCGCATCCGCCACGTCGCCTGCAGGCCCTGCTGACGATCGTTGAGCAGGCTCACCCGGGTCACGCCTTCGTCGCGCAATGCGGCCACCGCGTGGTCGGCGAAGAACCGTTTGGCGTGGAAGTGCAGCGCTTTCCAGCGGCCGGCGTAGTCGATGCTGGACCACGAGGCGCCCGGCCACACATCGTTGAGCTGCCAGTACAGCGAGCCCATCGTGTACGGCCTGGAGGCGCGGTGATGCAGCGCGGCGAGCTGGATACCGTCGGCCTGCATCACCTGGCTCAGATACACGAACGCCGGGAAGTCGCGCGGCGTGCCGTACTCCTCCTCGATGTACTTGAGCAGGCGCTGGTTGCCCTCGCCTGCCATGAATTTCTGGTGCGCGCGCACCGTCGGGCTGTCCACCTGCTGTTCCGCGGCGGGAATGATGCCGTCCAGCGTGCGCAGCACCGGCCAGGCCTGCAGCCCGTACTCGGACATGAAGCGCGGCGTTTCGTGCAGGTAGGCGGTGACCGGCAGGGCCGGATTGCCCCACACCTGCCAGTAGTGCTTGTCGCCGCGGGTGGAATCGTTGGCCTTCTCGTCCAGGTCGTTGCTCGGCGAGCTCGACCAGTACGGCACGCCCAGGCCCTCCTCGGCCACCACCTGGCGCAGGTCATTGCCGAACAGGTCAACGTAGCCCTGCCAGACCTTCGCGGCGAACGCGGGATCGGCAGCGGTCAGGTCGCGGCCGTGGCCCCAGTCCTTCCACGCGGTTTCTTCTTCGTTGTTGCCACACCACAGCACCACGCTGGGGTGATGTCGCAGGCGCCGCACGTTGTCGCGCGCCTCGGCGACCACGTTCGCGCGGAAGTCCGGGTCGTAGCCGGGCTGCATGCCGCCCCCGAACATGAAGTCCTGCCAGACCAGCAGACCGAGTTCGTCGGCGATGTCGAAGAACACGTCATCTTCGTAGTAGCCGCCGCCCCAGTTGCGCAGCATGTTCATGTTGGCATCGCGCGCAGCGGTCAGCTCACGCCGGATCCGCGCCGCGTCCACGCGCGCCGGGAACATGTCGAACGGGATCACGTTGGCGCCCTTGGCGAAGATCGGCACGCCGTTGATCACGAATGCGAACCCCTGCCCGCCGTTGCGGTCCACTTCCCGGCGCAGCTCGACGGTGCGAAGGCCGGTGCGCTGCTCGATGCGGGTCGCGTCCGTCGTGCCAGGGGCCAGCGTGGCGCGCACGGTGTAGCGCGCCTGCTCGCCCTGCCCGGCCGGCCACCAGCGCCGTGGCTGCGGTAGCGCGACCGGCATGACGATCCGGTTGTCACCGGCCTTGAGCAGGGCCTTGCGGTCGATGCGCGCCACGCGCTTGCCGTCCGGATCCAGCACCTCGACCTGCACCGCTGCAGTGCCGACGGCAGCACTCTCCACCTCCACCGCAACCTCAAGGTCCGCCCGCGTCGCATCCAGGGCGCGGGTCTGCACGGTCAGCGCGGTCAGGCGCTGCGCGTCCCAGCTCTCCAGTTGCACTGGGCGCCAGATGCCGGCGGTCACGTATCGCGGGCCCCAGTCCCAGCCGAAGTGGTAGCCCGGCTTGCGCACGAAATTGCCGACCATCGCGTCTTTTGGCTCATCGCCATAGGGCGAGGGATAGTTGCCGGCGATCTTGTGCGGCATCGCCTGCACGCCCGGCAGCAGGGTGCGGATCGGCGAGCGCAGCGCGATGCGCAGTTCATTGCCGCGCGCGCGCAGCTTCCCGTCGACCCGGGCCCGCCAGGTGCGATGGCTGTTGTCGGCCTGCAGCAGTGGCTGACCGTTGAGGGTGACCGTGGCGAACGTGTCGAGCCCGTCGAACGCCAGCTCGGCATGCGCACGGGCGAGCGTGCCGGCATCCACGTCGAACCGTGCGCGGTACTCCCAATCGGCCAGGCCGATCCACTGCAGCCCGGCCTCCGGGGCGCCGACGTAGGGATCCGGAATCTGCCCCTGCGCCAGCAGGTCGGTGTGCACGGCGCCGGGCACCTGCGCCGGGCGCCACTGTTGCAGGCCAGGATGCGCGGCACCGCGCGCGTCGCCGGGTAGCAGGCGGAATGACCACTCCGCCGCCAGCGGGGCGGCTGCCACGGGCAGTGCCCAGGCGGCCAGCAGGACCAGCATCAGCCAGCAGGCCGGTGCAACGACATGGAGACGGCTGTGCGTGCGCATTGGGGATCTGCCTGGCTGCGGGAGCAGCCGACCAACGGTCGGCTCTACCGGGTTGGGGTAGCCGACCGGCGGTCGGCTACCGATTCAACGCACTACGTTGAGCACTTCGTAGCACGCGCCCATGGTGTGGTAGTCGGTCTTGCCGGCCGGGCTCTTCTCATCGCTGTACTTGCGGTTGTCCGCGTCCAGGATGCGATACCAGGCGCCGTAGCGATGATCGATCATGTGCTGCCAGGCGTAGCCCCACAGTTTGTCGTACCAGTCCCAGTACACGGCGTCGCCGGTGCGCTTGGCCAGCAGCGCGGCGGTGGCCAGCGATTCGGCCTGCACCCAGAAGTACTTGTCGTCATCGCACACGCTGCCGTCCGGGGCGAACCCGTAGTACAGCCCGCCGCGTTCGGCGTCCCAGCTGCGTTCCACCGCCACATCGAACAGATGCCGCGCGGTCGGCACGAGCCAGTCGGCCTGTACGTGGCGATCCAGGATCAGCAGCAGCTTGGCCCACTCGGTCTGATGGCCCGGCTGGAAACCCCAGGGGCGGAACAGGTGCTTGGGATTGTCACGGTTGTAGTTCCAGTCGATCTGCCACTGGGTGTCGTAGTGCTCCCACACCAGCCCGTCGCCCTGCGCCGCCTGGCGGCGGGTCATGTGGTCGGCCAGCAGCAGCGCACGTTCCAGGTACCGCTCCTCGCCACTGGCCTCGAATGCAGCCAGCATCGCTTCGCACATGTGCATGTTGGCGTTCTGGCCGCGGTAATCGCTGAAGGTCCAGTCGGCGTCGGCTTCGTCCTTGTACAGGCCGAACGCCGGCTCCCAGAAGCGCGTCTCCAGCAGCTGCCAGGTCTCGTCCATCCACGCACGGGCCTCGTTGACGCCGGCCTTCAGCGCGCAGCTGTAGGCCAGCAGCACGAACGCCACGCCGTAGCAGTGGTTGGTCGCATCTTCGACCACACCATCGCGCAGCGTCCAGGCGTAACCGCCGGTCGCCGGGTTGCGATGCACCTCGCGCAGGTAGCGGAGGCCGTGTTCGACCGCGGCCAGGTCCTCCGGCTTGCCGAACTCGCGGTAAGCCATCGCGTGGTTAAACACGAACCGGGTGCTGCTGACCAGATGACGATGGCTGGCGTCGTAGACGCTGCCATCGTCACGGTAGTAATGGAAGAAACCGCCCTTGGGGTCGATTTCATGCGGCTGGTAGAACGCCATCGTCTGCGCGATATGGGCGCGCAGGAACGCGGGCGAGCGGAAATCGGGGGTCGGCGGAACCGGCGTGGTCATGCGGCGTCATCCTGTTGTTGCTGGAGCAGGTGCTGGACTTCATCACGGCTCGGCATCGCGGCGAAGGCGCCCTTGCGGGTGACCGCGAGCGCACCGACGGCCGCACCGAAGCGGATCGCCTCCACCAGCCCGGCAGGGTCCTGGCAGAAGGCGGCAAAGCCCGTCCCGTCGCCACCGCGCTCGCCGATGCCGAACAGCAGCCCGCCAACAAAGGCATCGCCCGCCGCAGTGGAATCGACCGTGGTGACGCGGAAGCCGGTGAGCACGCCGTGGGTGTGTCGGGTATGCCAGCGGATCGGCGCGGCACCGTCGGTGATCACCACCGCCTGCGCCTGCGCGGCGAGCAGGCGCTCGACCACGGCGGCGTCACCGCCCGGCACCGAGGCCGCCAGATATTCGAGTTCTTCGCGCGAGAGCTTGACCAGATCGGCCAGCGACAGCGCTTCCCACAACCGCGGCAGCGGGTCGACACCGGTCGGCCACAGCGCCGGGCGCAGGTTGAGGTCGAGGCTGACCATCGCACCGGCCTGGCGCGCGCGGCGCATGCCCTCCAATGTCGCCTCGGCGATCTCGGCCTCGGTCAGGCTGTTGGAACACACATGGAAGCTGCGCGTCCCGTCGAAGCAGTTCGGGTGGAAATGCGCACTGCGGAACAGCAGGTCCGCCGCCGGCGGGCGGTAGAAGCTGAAGCTGCGCTCGCCGCTGGCATCCAGGGCAACGAAGGCCAGCGCGGTCTTGGCCGCGTCGGTGCGTACGATGCAGTCCGTCGCCACGCCGGCACTGGCCAGGCTCTCGGCGAGGAAGTCGCCGAACATGTCCTGGCCGAGCATGCCGGCAAAATGGGTGTCCGCCCCAAGCCGCGCCGCAGCAACGGCGACGTTGGCGGGCGCACCGCCGGCATACTGCAGGAAGGCACGCGGGGTGTCCGGGGTGGCCGGTGGCTGGGCAAGTAGATCGATCAAAATCTCGCCGAAACAAACAATCTTGGACATCGTGGCCTCAAGCTCCCTGGCGGATTCCAGCGGCCGGGCGCGAGCCCCACAGGCCGTAGAAGATGATGTAGCCGTAGCACAGCAGCGGCAGGATGAAGGACGGCTGCAGGCCGATATGGTCGGCCAGCTTGCCCTGCAGGACCGGGATCAGCGCCCCGCCGACGATCGCCATGATCAGCAGGCTCGACGCCTTGGTGGTCAGCGTGCCCAGGCGTTCGATGCTCAGCGCGAAGATCGTCGGGAACATGATCGAGTTGAACAGGCCGATCGCCACCACCGAGTACAGCGCCACCTGCCCCTGGGTGAGCATGGTCAGCGCCAGCAGCGCCACGTTCATGCTGGCGAACAGGGTCAGCAGCAGGCGCGGCGAGAAGCGGGTCATGATGGCCGAACCGGCAAAGCGGCCGATCATCGCCATCGTCCAGTACGCAGAGACGTAATGCGTGGCCTGCTGTTCGCTGAAGCCGCCGATGTTCGGCAGCGACAGGTAGTTCACCAGCACGCTGCCGACCGCCACTTCCGCACCCACGTAGAAGAAGATGCCGAGCACGCCGAACCGGACGTGGCGGTGACGCAGCGCCTCCATCAGGGTGTGCTTGTCGCTGCTGTTCTGCTCGGTCGTCTCATTCAGTGCCGGCAGGCGGAACAGATAGACGAACACGGCAAGCAGGACCAGCGCGATTGCCAGGCCGACATACGGGCCCTGCACCGACTGGGCTTCCTGGGTGCGATAGGCCAGCTGTTCGGCCATCGGCAGCACATTGATCTCGTCCGCACTCTTGACGGTGTTGCCCAGGATGAGCAGGCCACCGAAGATCGGCGCGATCGCGGTCCCCAGCGAGTTCAGCGCCTGGGCCAGGGTCAGTCGGCTCGACGCCGTCTGTTCCGGACCGAGCAGCGCCACATACGGGTTGGCCGCCACCTGCAGGACAGTGATACCCGTGGCCAGCACGAACAGCGCACCCAGGAAGGCTTCATACACGCGCAGCTCGGCCGCGGGCCAGAAGCCGAGCGCGCCCACTGCGGCGATGGCAAGGCCGGCCACGATGCCGTTCTTGTAGCCCAGCCGTGCGACCAGGCGACTGGCCGGCACCGACATCAGGAAGTACGCGCCGAAGAAGGTGAACTGCACCAGCATCGCGCGGGCGTAGGTCAGATCGAACACGGCCTTCAGATGCGGGATCAGGATGTCATTGAGGCAGGTGAGGAAGCCCCACATGAAGAAGATCGTGGTCGCCACGGCCAGCGCAACGCGCGTGTTCACCACGGGCGCGGCGGAGGATGAGGATGGGAGGCGGGGCGTTGGAGAGATGGGCATTCAGGTACGCGCCTCAGTGCGCGAGCAGGTGATTGGGGGAGCCATCAGACAGTCATCGCGCCGCTGCTCTCGCGAACGCGGAGCTGGACCGGTGCAACGGTACGGGCCGGTGCGGCGTCGGGATGATCCAGACGCAGCAGCAGCAGTTCGGCTGCCTGTCGCCCGCGTTCGCGCGGGTTGACGGTCAGCGTGGTCAGCGGCGGCGATGCCACCGAGGCCTCGGAAATATCATCGAAACCGGTCACCGCGAAATCGCGGCCCGGCTGCACGCCACGCGATGCCAGGCCCAGCATCAGACCCAGCGCGACGCTGTCGTTGTAGCAGACCGCTGCGGTCGGCACGGCATCCAGCGCGAACAGCTCGCCGGTGCGCGCGGCCGCATCCAGGCGGCTGGGCGAGGTTTCGATCAGCCACTCCGGCTGCACCGGCATGCCGGCTTCCACCAGGGCCTGCGCATAGCCGGTGCGGCGCTGATGGCAGGAACTGGACACCGCATGACCGCCATAGAACGCGATGCGGCGGTGGCCCTGCTCGATCAGATGCCGCGTGGCCAGATAGGCACCCTGCTGGTTGTCCAGGGTCAGGAAGTCCCAGTCGGCACCGGGCAGCTCGCGGTTGAACAGCAGCACGTTGGCGTGCCCGAGCACCTGGCGCAGCTGCCCGGCATCGCTGCCTTCGGCGGGCGACAGGATCAGCCCGGCCGGCATGTGCTCCATCAACGTGGTCAGCACTGCCTGCTGCCGCTCCGGCGATTCACCGGTGCTGCCAAGCAGGGTCACGAAGCCCTTGCCGCCCAGCGCTTCGTCCACCCCGGAGGCGAACTCGGCGAAGAACGGGTTGGACAGGTCGTTGATGACCAGCGCCACGCTGGACGAGGTACGCCGGCGCAGATTGGCCGCGCCACGGTTGTAGACATAGCGCTGGCGCCGCAGTTCGGCCTCCACCTTGGCACGGGTGTCGACATTCACCAGCGGGCTGCCACGCAACACCAGCGAGACGGTCGCGCGCGACACGCCGATCGCTTCGGCGATGTCGGTCACGGTGACCGCGCGCGTGCCTTTGCCGGCGGGGGTGGCCTTGTCTTTCATCGGGTCGTCGGGTTCCTCAAGCAAGGTGCAAGCCTAAACGATCGCATTGACCAGCGGTCCGTGCCCCGTGCCGGCGGTCAGCCCCGATGGGCTGGCCACGGCACGGGCCGGTGCGTGGCTCATTCGAGCACCGCGCCCGGGGTGGCGCAGAACGAGGCCGGCAGCGCCTCGGCCTGGGTGCCCCAGCCGTTCTCCGGCGCGGTGCCGCCCAGCGCGAAGGCGATGGTGCCACCGCGCTGCAGCTGCGCCCAGTCCAGCCACACCGGCGCATGCGCGCGGCCATCGACCTGGACATTCTGGACGTACTGCAGCTTGCGGCCGTCGGCGCCCGGTGCCTTCAGGGTGAGCGTCCTGCCCTGGCCCAGATCGATCTCGGCGCGGGCGAAGCGCGGGGTATGCAGCAGGAACTCGCCGCTGCCCGGCACGGCCGGGTACAGGCCGAGCGCGCTGAACAGGTACCAGGCCGACATCGTGCCCAGGTCATCGTTGCCGGTGACCCCGTTGGGCGCGTTGGTGAACAGCTGCTGCGCGGCGCGCACCACGGTGGCGGTCTTCCACGGCTGGCCGATCAGCGTGTACATCCACGGCGCATGCAGGTCCGGCTCGTTGTTCGGGTTGTAGCGGTACTGGTTGTAGTAGCTGTACGGGCCAACCACCCATTCCTTGCGTGCGGCGGTCAGCGGCGAGGTCACCAGCGCGTCGTAGGCGAAGAACGTGTCCAGGCGGCGAGCGGCCTGCTCGCGGCCGTGCATGGCCTGGACCAGGCCCGGCACGTCCTGCTGCGCCAGCCACTGGTACTGCCACGCAGTGCCTTCATGGAAGCCATGGTGCGAGCGCGGGCTGTACTTGCCATCGGCCGGCAGGTACCACGCGCCATCCTCCATGCGCGGCCGCGGGAAGCCGTTGAAATCGCCCTCCTCGTCACGCACCGACGGGTCCCACACCTTGCGCCAGTTGCGGCCGCGCTCACGCAGCACGCCGGCATCGGCGGCATGGCCGAGGCCATCGGCCATCTGTGCCAGCGCGCAGTCGGCCAGTGCGTACTCCAGCGTTGCCGAGCCACCGTGGTGCGGGTCCACGTCCATGCCCTTGGAGGGGAAGGCGCGGTCGTACTGCACGTAGCCGTTGGCCAGGTAGCTGGGGTTGCCCGAACGGCCCGCATGACGCGAGTTCATCGGCGGCACTTCGAACGCGTTCTTGCGCAGCGCGGTGTAGGCCTCGCCCTCGCGGCCGGCCAGCGCGCCGAAACGCCACAGGTCGACCAGGAACGGCGTCACCGGATCACCGGTCATCACGTTGGTTTCGAAGTTGGCATAGCCCCAGCGCGGCAGCCAACCGCCCTGCGCCTCGATGGCCAGCAGCGTGCGGCCGATGTCGCGCGCGACCTCCGGCTTGGTCAGGGCCAGCCACTGGTTCTGCGCGCGGTAGGTATCCCACAGCGAGAAGTACTCGTAGTAGGTCCAGCCGTCAGCGCGATGGATGGTGTCGTCGTAGCCACGGTAACGGCCGTCGGCATCGCTGCCGGTCAGTGGCTGCAGCAGCGCGTGGTACAGCGCGGTGTAGAGCACGGTACGGTCATCGTTGCTGCCGCCCTGCACACGCACGGCCGCCAGTTCCTTGCGCCACTGCTGCTGTGCCATCTGCCGCATCTGGTCGAAAGCAAGCAGGCGGTCGCCCTGCATGCCATCGCTGCGCAGGTTGGCGCGCGCGCCTTCGGCATCCACGTGGGAGATCGCGCTGACTGCGGTCACCGCGCGGCCCTTGCCCAGGTCGAAGCTGAGCCAGGCGCCACTCGGCTTGAGCTCGCCTTCCATGCCATGGCGGGCGCCGGGCAGGCCACCGCCCTCGCCCCAGGTGCCGAACGACTTGAACGGGCGGTCGAACTCGATGCGGAACCACGTGGTGTACTGATGGCCACCGCAGAAGCTCTTGGTGACCAGCTTGCCTTCCACGGCGCGGTCGCCGACCACATCGACCACGCTGCCGATCACCGAATGGCGCTCGTTGGCCTGGCCGAGGTTCACCAGCACGTGGCCGGTGCCTGCATCGGCGGCGAAGGTGTAACGCTCGGCCGCGGCACGGGTGCGTGCGGTGGCTTCGGCATCGATGCCGCCGTAGTTGGTCAGGCGCACCTTGTAGTAGCCCGCCTGCCCGACTTCCCCGTCGTGGGTATAGCTGGAGGCGTAGCGCTTGTGATCGAAGCTCTTGGCGTCGTCGGTATTGAAGTCGCCGCCCGGGCCGATGCTGCCGGTCACCGGCAGGACCGAGACCTGGCCGCCCTGCTCCCAGCAGCCCGCACCGGAGAGGAAGGAATGCCCGAAACCCCGGATCTTCGGATCGTCGTAGCGCCACCCGGCGTAGTGCTCACCGATCGGGCTGACCTGGATCAGGCCGAACGGCGCCGAGGCACCCGGGAACGTATTGCCATCGTCCTTGCTGCCGATGAAGGTGTTGACCTCGCGCTCCAGCGCGGCGGGCGCGGCGGGCGCGGCCTGCAGCATCAGCGGCGCGCAGCTCAGCGCCAGCAGGCAGGCCAGGCCGGCGAGCGGGCGGCGGCGGGCCGGGATGGCGCCGGCGGCGGAAACGACGGAAGGACGGTGAGAAAGACGGGTCACGGACACGGACTCCTTGGCGGACGTGGCGGCAGCGCGAACCAGTGGCGGCGGGCGCCTCTAATTCCCTGGACTGGGCGACCCAATCCACACCCCGGTGAATTTAGATCGATTTAAGTAAAGCACGGGAATTTCAATCGATGCATTCTGCGCTGCAACATCGAGGACCGATCGCCAGCACCCCGCCCTGCCCGAGCCTGCGCAGTGCCTGGCAGTGCCCGGTGCCGGGGGCCGACATTCCGTCCCATCGGCCGATATAGCGGGCTGAAGCCCCGGACCCAGCAACATCGCGGGATCGGCCGGGGTCAAGCGAAAGCACGCCCCGCGTCCATATTGCGGAGCAGCATGCTTCCCTCGCGCGGTCGTGCTAAAAATCCCCCGCCAATCGTTTAGATCGATCCAACTTAAAACGGTCACGATTGCCGGAAGTGGGGAGCCGGGGGACTGCCCCACGCGATGCATGCGGGACGCGCCAGGCAACTCGACGCTCGAGATAATTTGGCTCCACCCATTAGATCGATTCAAAGAATTCGTATCGCCACCGTTTCAATCCAGGAGAGGGAGAGAGTGGAATGAAGATGTCACGCATGCACCGCCGCGTTGCGTTGTCCGCGGCCATTGCCAGCGCGTTGGCCACGGCCGTCGTGCCGGCCGCGCTCGCGCAGCAAGCCACCCCGGCCACGGGTACACCCGATGCCACCACGCTCGACAGCGTGACCGTCACCGGCTACCGCTACGCCATCGAAAAGAGTCTGCAGCAGAAGCGCGACGCCAACGCCGTGGTGGAAGTCATCACCGCCGAGGACGTGGGCAAGTTCCCCGACAAGAACGTCGCCGACGCGCTGCAGCGCGTGCCTGGCGTGGTCATCGAGCGCGGCGGTGGCGAAGGCAAGACCGTCAGTGTGCGCGGCCTCGCTCCGGACCTGACCCTGACCCAGTTGAACGGCAACTACGTGGCGACCTCGGAAACCAACAACGAGGCCACCCGTTCGTTCAACTACACGCTGCTGCCGGCCAACATGCTTTCCAGCGCCGAGCTGTTCAAATCGCCAGAGGCCCGCCTGGATGAAGGCGGCATCGGCGGCACCGTGATCCTGCACACGCGTCGCCCGCTCGACATGGAAGCCAACTCCGGCTACGTGAACCTGGAGGGCACCTCCTCGGACACCAGCCACGACGTGGATCCGCAGACGTCGGCGCTGTACTCCTGGCACAGCAAGGATGAGCGCTTCGGCGTGCTGGTCGGCGCGACCAAGCAGACCCGCACCAGCCGTACCATGCAGGCGAGCACCGAGGACTACCAGTGGTACGGCAACGGTACCGACGCGGTGGATGCCTACGGCAATCCGCAGCTGCAGGACGGTATCCACTACTGGTGGGGCCAGTCCGGCTTCAATGACCAGAGCGGGCGCAACTACAGCGAATTCTTCATGCCGACCTCGGTGAACTTCGCCGTCAAGGAAGAAAAGCGCGAGCGCACCGGTGGCCAGTTGACCTTCCAGTTCAAGCCGACCGACAACCTGACGCTGACCGCCAATTACTTCCGCTTCGAGCTGGAAGGCAATTACACCCAGAACATGTTGAAGATCCCGGAATGGAACCTCGCCCGCTTCAACGGCGACGGCAACTGGGACGGCGGCCGCCTGCTCAACGGGCTGAACTTCGACCCCTCCGGCAGCATCGTGACCGGCGCGCAGTACGAAAAGCTGGCTGGCAAGACGTATTACTGCAGCGAAGAACAGGCTGCGGCCGCCGGCATGGCGCCGGGCGGCTGGGGTCCGGACGACTGCACCATCCCCACCCCGCAGCTGACCGGTACCTACAGCAAGGAAAAGGCGCTCTCGCAGACCGGTGACCTGACCGTCGAGTGGGATATCAGCCCGCTGTGGAAGGCCTCCTTCACCGGTGGCCGCACCTGGTCCGAAGGTGGCCCGTCGATGAACTTCGGCATGTCCGCCAAGCCGCGCCGCCAGGTCGACGGTGTGTGGCAGTCCGGCAACACCTACAGCGCATGGGATCTGACCGGTACGCCGAGCGCCACCTTCTCGCCGAACCTGCAGGACCAGTTGATGGCCGGCATCGCCGAGATCGACACCGGTTCGACCGGCTCGTCGTGGATGCAGACCGAGGTCAAGCAGAACTACTTCCAGGCCGACTTCACCAAGCTGTTTGAAAGCGGCTGGCTGGACTCCATCCAGTTCGGTGCCAAGTACCGCGACGGCGATGTGCACCGCAATACCGGCAACACCTACTGGGTGTGCCAGGGCAAGGATCCGGCCGACTACGACAACAACCGTTACCAGGCCGGTTGCGATGCCACCGCCGGTGTCGCCCAGCCGGGCTTCTTCCTGTCCAACCCGATCAGCAACATCGCCGGCGGCTTCAACGCCAACGTGTTCCCGGGCATCAACTACCCGGCCTACATCAACTACCTCAACGAAAAGTACGGCGGATCGCACAGCCGCAAGGAAGAGGACTTCGTCTACAACGTCAACGAGAAGATCTACTCGGGCTACTTCCAGGCCAACTTCCGTACCGAGCGCGTGCGCGGCAACGTCGGCGTGCGCGTGGTCCGGACCAAGCAGTTCGCCGAATCCAGTGACTCGGTCGAGAAGTTCAACGACTACTTCCAGGACAACGCCGCCGGCTCGCCGATGGGCTGCAACGATCCTGCTGCCGCGCCGCTGATCGCCTCCAATACCGGCTATGTCTGCCAGAGCGGCTTCGTGCGCCTCCCGGATGGCCTGGCCCGCGAGAAAACGTACGCCTTCACCTCGATGGACAAGACCTACACGGACTTCCTGCCGAGCTTCAACATCGCCTGGGACATCACCGATACGCTGGTGCTGCGCGGTGCGGCCTCCAAGGTCATCGCACGCCCGAGCTACACCAGCATCGCTGCGCCGGGTGCGCTGAACTACATCAGCGAGGAGTACAGCAACGACCGTCGTGTCGCCGGTGGTACCGACACGCCCGGCTGGTACGGCTATGGCAGCAACAAGAACCTGGAACCGTTCGAAGCGACCCAGTTCGACGTCGGCCTGGAGTGGTACTTCAAGCCCGGCGCGGTAGCGGGCCTGGGCCTGTTCCGCAAGAACGTGGACAACTTCACGGTGCCGGTGGTCCGCGACCAGCAGATGAATGTCGGTGGCGAAACGGTCACGGTGCAGAAGTACGAGACCCAGGCCAACGGCCGCGATGGCGTCTCGCAGGGCGTGGAGCTGTACGGTCAGTACACCTTCGACACGGGCTTCGGCATCCAGGCCAACTACACCTACAACGACACCAACCTGGCCGCCATCGTGCTCGATGGCGAAGAGATCGGTTCCTCGCCGCTGGTGGGCAGCGCCAAGAACCAGGCCAACGTGACCCTCTTCTACGAGAACGAGAAGTTCCTGGCACGCGCGTCGTACAACCGCCGCGGTGAAGTCGTGGGCGGTCCGGTCAACGGCATGAGCCAGTACTCCGAACCGTACGACCAGCTGGATCTCAACGTGGCCTACAACTTCACCGAAGCGCTGACCTTCACCGCCTCGGTGCTGAACGCGACCAAGTCCGAGCAGCGCATCCATCTGGGCAACGACACCAAGGCCCGCCTGGTGTCCAACACCTACACCGGCCGCCAGCTGTACTTCGGCGTGAACTGGAAGTTCTAAGCGTTACCCGCCCCCGCCTCCGGGCGGGGCAACGGTCCTCCACGGCAGCTGCGCTTGTACAGGCGGCTGCCGTTTTTTTTAATCCAGCGCCGCGCGCAGTGCGTTGACCTGCGCCACGTCGGTGGCGGTCCAGTCCGGTGACAGTCCCATCAGGGCGGGATTGTGGTGACGCATCGCCGAGGGCTGCGTCGTCTTCGCAGAGGCGTGAAGTTCGGTGCACCCACTGCGCTCGGCGACCTCCACGGCGTTGGCCGCCGTGATTCCCGCACCAGCCATCAGTGAGATGCGGTCGCCTGCCTGCGCCACCAGGGCGGCCAGCACATCGGCACCGGCCAGCGCACTGGCCTGCCCGCCCGAACTCAGGATGCGCTGGCAGCCCAGCGTCACGATCTGCTCCAGTGCCGCCGGCAGATCACGCGCCGCATCGAAGGCACGGTGGAAGGTGATGCCGAGTGGGCCTGCTGCGGACACCAGTTCCCGGCACAACGCCATGTCGATGCCACCGTCGGCATCCAGAGCGCCGATCACCACACCGTCGCAGCCGAGCGCACGGCAGTACGCGATATCGCGCAGCATGATCTCGGCCTCCAGCGCGGTGTAGAGGAAATCGCCGGGACGCGGCCGGATCAGCACGAACAGGGGAATCTGCAGGCGCTCACGGGCGACCGCGATGCTGCCCTGCGACGGGGTCGTGCCGCCCTCGGCGAGGTTGTCGAACAGTTCGACCCGATCCGCCCCGCCGTGCTGGGCCGCCAGGGCGGAGGCCACCGAATTCGAGGCGATCTCCAGCAGCCGGCGCGGCGCGCTCACGTCTGCTCGCTCGTGTACACCGAAGCGGAATCACGCAGATCGTCCTGCCGGTCCTTGTCGCAGACCGCGTAGACGAAACCGCGGTGCAGTGCGTAGGCACCCACTTCGCCGTGCTTGTTCAAGGCGAGGAAGCAGACCTGCAGGGTCCTGCTCGCCTCGGGGCGCTTGCGCACCACCCGCGCGATCGCCTCGCGGCAGGCCTCGGCCGGCGAGCGACCCTGGCGCATCAACTCGACCACCAGGAACGAGGCCGCATTGCGGATCATTTCCTCACCCACGCCCGAAGCGGTGGCGGCACCGACCTCGTTGTCCACGTACAGGCCCGCCCCGATGATCGGGCTGTCGCCCACGCGGCCGTGCATCTTCCAGGCCATGCCACTGGTGGTGCAGGCACCGGCCAGACGCCCCTGGGCATCGATGGCGAGCATGCCCAGCGTGTCGTGGTTGCTGCTGTCACCGGGGCGGCTGCGCCGCTCGGCATTGATCTCGGGGGTGTACTGCGCGGTCTTGAGCCACTCGCGCCAGGCCTTCTCGGCTTCCGGGGTGAGCAGCTTCTTCCGCTCAAAGCCCTGCTGCACGGCGAACTGCTGCGCGCCCTCGCCGACCAGCATCACGTGCGGGGTCTGCTCCATCACCCGCCGTGCCACCGATACCGGGTGCGCGATATCACTCAGCGCCGCCACCGAACCACAGCGACCATCGCCATCCATGATGCTGGCATCCAGGCTCAGCACGCCATCACGATCGGGATTGCCGCAGCGCCCGACCGTGGGATTGCACAGATCACTCTCGGCCCAGCGCGCACCGGCTTCCACGGCATCGAGCGCCGAACCACCGGCCGACAGCGTTTTCCAGGCGACCTGGTTGGCCCCTACGCCGAAATCCCAGGTGGACACCACCCGCGCACCGGCGGCGGAACGCGCCTGCAGCGTCGGCAGTGCGAGGGCGCCAGCGGCCAGGGCACCGGCCTGGAGAAATCGCCTGCGGTCAGTCATGGGTAGGTCTCCAGCGAACGGGCAAGGAAAGAATTACACGACGATACAGCGATGTTCCGCGTGCCAGACCGCCGCGCCAAGAACGCCCAGCTCGCCGTGGTCCACCCGCCAGATCGGCACCTGGCGCAGCACCTCGTGCATCACGCCCTTGGCCAGGAAACGCGCGCGGAAACGGCCATCACGCAGGAAGCGATCCACCCGCGTGGAGATGCCGCCCGCCAGATAGACCGAGCGCGCACCAAAGGTGGTGGCCAGGTCGCCGGCCAGGCTGCCAAGCCAGGCGCAGAACACCTCCAGCGTTTCCACCGCCACCGGATCCACGCCCTCGTGCGCGGCGGCGATCAGTGCCTCGGTGCTGGTCCAGTGCGGTGTGACGCCACGGATATCGCACAGGCAGGGATACAGGTTCATCAGGCCGCCACCGGACAGCACGCGCTCGTTGTCCACGTGGTCCCAGCGCTGCAGCAGGCGCGAGAGCACCTCCAGCTCCAACGGATTGCAGGCATTCAACGCGGCATGGCCGGCTTCACTGGCCAGCACCGGCCGCTCGCCGCCTTCAAAGCGCAGTGCCGCGCCCAGCCCGGTGCCCGGCCCCAGCACCAATGCCGGGAAGCGCGGTGCCGCGCCGGGATCGCCATTGAGGGCCACCATGGACTCCGGCGCTACGTGCGGAATCGCGTAGGCCACTGCTTCGAAATCGTTGATCAGCGCCAGCGAAGCCAGCCCCGAATCATGACGGGTCTGCGCGACCGAGACCGGCCACGGCAGATTGGTGTTGACCAGGTGATCGCCGTCCAGCAGGCCGGCAATCGCCACCACCGCATTGTCCGGCGCGGCGGGCAGCGTCGCGATGAAATCGGTCAGGATCGCGGCCAGGCTGGGGTGCTCGGCACAGGCATAGCGCTGAAGACCGCTCAGCTGTGGCGCTGCACCAGCGCGCACGCTGGCCAACGCGACGCGGGCGAAGGTACCGCCGACATCGGCCACGATCAGCGTGTCAGGGAGGGAATCCCGCGGGGCCGCCGTCCGCGCCACATCAGGTTGAGCCGGAACCGGTACCGCTGCGCTCACTCGCTTGCCTTGGTTGAATCGATTGAATCCCGGCGATTCTCAGGCATCGCCGGGGGAATGCAAAGCCGCCTGCGCCATACAGCGCCGTACTGAACCCACGGCGCCGTGATCAGGGCTTGGCGGTCTGCAGGCGGTAGCTGGTGCTGGCCGTGGCCGTCGGGCCATCGCCCTGCACGGCACGCACCTCCACCTTGTGCTCGCCTACCGGCAGGTTGGTCGGCAGCGCGCCGCGCCACAGGTGCGGCGACGGCGTGGCTTCCGGCGAGCGGTCGAAACCGCGCAGGCGCTCGGCGGTATCGTCGGCGACGTTCTCCTGCAGCAGCCGCGGATCGGGCTGCTCGACACGCTTCATCGGCTGCCAGGCGCCATCGTCCACGCGGTACTCCACCAGCGAATCGGCCTGGCCCATGAACACGTTGGCGTACACGCCCCACGCCGGATACGCGCCCTGGCGCAGCACCTTCGGCGCATGCAGGGCGATCTGGTAATCGTCCGGTGCACGCGCCACGTAATAGCGCAGGCCGTAGTCGCCACCGGGCTTGACCGACAGCACCGCATAGCCGTTCGGGGTGCCATCGCTCATGGTTGCGTCGGGGATGCCGCTGCTGTCCTTCACGCCCGACCAGAATGCCCCGCAGGCCGCGCCCACGTTGTACTCGTGCAGCGGCTTGCTGCCCTGCCAGCCTTCGGCCGCGCCGTGGTAGTAGTGCTGCTGGGTGTGGCTGTGGCCGCTGAGCACCAGCACGTTCGGGAAGTCCTTCAGCAGCGCGAACAGGCGCGTGCGATCGGCATGGCGGAACGTCTCCCGGCCGGGTGCCGCATCGAACAGCGGGATGTGCATGCCGAGCACGATCAGCCGATCACGCGGCAGGCCCTTGAGGTAATTGCCGAGGAAGGTGAACTGGTCCGCGCGCAGGCCGCCCACGTAGCTCGGCTTGGCCTTGGGGTCGTAGACCACGTCATCGAGGAACACGAAACTCGCGCCCCCCTCTTCGACCGCATAGGTATCCGGGCCGTACACGGCGCGCCAGCTGTCCAGCGAGTGCGCATCGTTGCCGGCGTCCATGTCCAGGTCATGGTTGCCCGGCACGTGGAACCACGGCACCTGCAGCTGCGCGGTGACCTTGTTGGTGTCCGGGTACAGGCTCAGGTCGTCATTGACGATGTCGCCCAGGGTCGTGCCCAGTCGCGCCGGGTGTTTGCCGATGATCGGCTCGACGATGGCGCGCTGGTAGTAGCCGATGTCCTGGCGGCTGGCGGTCTGCGAATCGGTGAACACCAGCATCTCGAAACCGTTGCGTGCCGCATCGGTGCCCTTGGCCGGTTCCAGCGCGAAATCCCAGTTGCGGGTGGCGCCGCCGGTGGCGCGGATGCCGTCGTACTTCAGCTTCGGCGATCCCTGCGGCGCGTAGTGGCGCCAGTACGAGGGCAACCCGTTGGCGGCGGCCGGGAAGCGGTACTCGTCCGGCTTGATCACGAACACGGTCTGGCCCTCGCGCACCGGCAGGCTGTAGCTGCCATCGGCGGCGGTGCGCACGATCCTTTCGCCGTTGGAGACCTGCACACCGGCCAGGCCGGGATCGGTCGGGCCGCGCCCGGGCTTGCCGTCGCGCTCCTGATACACCTTGCCGGTGACGGTCGTTTCAGCAGCCCAGGCAGGCGAAGTCATCAACAGCAGGCAAGCCAGCCAGGCGGCAGTACGGGTCATCGGGGGCGGTCCGGTCGGGGGTGGGGAATTGTAGAGCCGCACATCATCGCCTGCACCGCGTTTCACCGACGTTAAACGATGTGCAGCCCGGGCTTACCCCGCGTGGCGCGCCGCCAGCACCGCGACCGCGTCGTCCAGCGACAGGCCACGCGCCCGCAGCAGCACGGTGAGGTGGAACAGCAGGTCGGCCGACTCGCCGAGCAGCGCCTCGTCATCCTGCGCCACGCCGGCCAGCGCCGTCTCCACCCCCTCCTCCCCCACTTTCTGCGCGATGCGGCGGGTACCGCCGTCGAACAGCGAGGTGGTGTAGCTGCCAGCCGGGCGCTGCTGCTCGCGCTCGCGCACCACGGTATCCAGCCGGCCCAGGAAGTTGCCCGGCGCCTGCGGGAAGCAGCTCTCGCTGCCGGTATGACAGGTGGGGCCGGCCGGGCGCGCACTGACCAGCACGGTGTCGTTGTCGCAGTCGATCCGTATGGCGGTCACCGCCAGCACGTTGCCGGAGGACTCGCCCTTGGTCCACAGCCGCTGCTTGCTGCGGCTGAAGAAGGTCATCTGCCCCGTGGCCAGGGTCTGCTCCAGGGAGGCCGCATTGGCATAGCCCAGCATCAACACGCGCAGCGTGTCCGTGTCCTGCACCACCACCGGCAGCAGGCCATCGCCCTTGCCCCAGTCCAGCTGCGCCAGCGCCTCGCGCGACGGCCGCACGTCGATGGAATTCACCTCAATAGACATCTCGAACCTCGATCTGCTGCTCGCGCAGGAACTGCTTTAGCGCGGGAATGGCGATGGCGCCACTGTGGAAGACGCTGGCAGCCAGCGCGCCATCGACGTCGGCCTGGTCGAACACATCGGCGAAGTGCTGCATCTCGCCAGCACCGCCGGAGGCGATCAGCGGCACCTGGCACAGCGCACGCGCCTGGCGCAGCTGGGCCACGTCGTAGCCGCGGCGCACGCCATCACTGTCCATGCAGTTCAGCACGATCTCGCCGGCGCCGCGGCGCTGCGCCTCCACCAGCCAGTCCAGCGTGCGTACGGCCACCGCCTGGGTCTTGTCCGGGTCGCCACTGAACCGGCGCACCCGCCATTCGCCATCCGGCTCACGTACCGAATCGATACCAACGACGACGCACTGCACACCGAACGCATCGGCCAGTTCCTCAATCAGTTCCGGCCGGCCCAGCGCCGGGGAGTTGATCGAGATCTTGTCGGCACCGGCATGCAGCACGCGCCGCGCGGTCTCCACATCGCTGATGCCGCCAGCCACGCAGAACGGAATGTCGATCAGGCGCGCGATGCGCTCGATCCAGGCCACGTCCACCGCGCGCCCTTCCGGGCTGGCGCCGATGTCGTAGAACACGAGTTCATCGGCGCCCTGGTCGCGGTAACGCATCGCCAGCTCGGCGATATCGCCCATGTCCACGTGGTCGCGGAAGCGCACGCCCTTGACCACGCGGCCATCGCGCACGTCCAGGCACGGAATCAGGCGGCGGCTCAGCATGCCAGCGCTCCTTCCAGGGTCATGCGCCCTTCCAGCAGCGCCTTGCCGAGGATCGCGCCGCCACAGCCGACGGCCTTGGCCTGGGCCACGTCCTGGGCATCGCGCACACCGCCGGAGGCCTGCACCGCCACGCCGGGCAACAGCCGCGCCAAGTGCTGGTAAAGCTCGATGTTCGGCCCGGACAGCATGCCGTCGCGCGCGATATCCGTACACAGCAGGTGCTGCATGCCGGCCTCGGCGTAGCGCTGGGCCAGCGCCTCCAGCGTGTCCTCGGCGGTCTCGGTCCAGCCATGCACCGGCAACAGCCAGCGGCCGTCCTCGGCCTGGCGGGCATCGAGTGCGATGGTCAGCCGGTCCGGACCGAACTCGCGCAGCCAGCCGATCACCGTGTCCGGCTCGCGCACCGAGACCGAGCCGACGACCACCCGGGCCGCACCGGCATCAAGAATCCGGGCGACATCATCGCGCGAGCGCACGCCGCCGCCGGTCTGCACCTTCAGGCCGGTCTGCGCCGCGATCGCAGCCAGCAGCGGCGCCAGCGTGTAACCGCCTGCCCGGGCCGCATCCAGGTCCACCAGGTGCATCCAGCTTGCGCCGGCCGCGGCAAAGGCCTGCGCGCGCGGCAGCGGGTCATCGCCGTAGGTGGTCTGCCGCGCGTAATCGCCCTGCAGCAGCCGCACTACACGGCCTTCGCGGATGTCCAGGGCGGGATAGACGATGAAACTCATGTGGGTTCGTTCTCGATGAAGTTGCGCAGGATGCGCGCGCCCGTATCGGCCGAGCGCTCCGGGTGGAACTGGGCGCCACTGTGCCGGCCGCGCTGCACGACCGCCGCGAACAGCCCGCCGTGATCGCAGGCCGCCACGGTGTCTTCGCCCAAGGGTGCCGCATAGCTGTGCACGAAGTAGGCACTGGCGCGTGCCGGCACACCGGCCAGCAACGGCGACTCGCGCAGTGGCAGCAGCCGGTTCCAGCCCATGTGCGGTACGCGGATGCCGGTGGCCGGGCGCAGGTGACGCACCACCCCGGGCAGCAGGCCCAGGCATTCGACGTGCCCCTCTTCGGAACCGTCGAACAGCAGCTGCATGCCCAGGCAGATGCCGAGCAGCGGCACCTGCAGGTTGCGCAGCGGCTCGACCAGTCCCTGCGCATGCAGGCGCGCCATGCCGTGCGGGGCGGCGCCGACGCCGGGCAGGATCACCCGGCTGACGCCCTCCAGCCCCTGCGCATCGCGCACCAGGCGCACCTGCACGCCCAGCCGCTCCAGCGCATAGCGGACCGAGCCAAGGTTGGCCCCACCCGCATCGATCAGCGCAACCTCGGTCACAGTGCCCCCTTGGTGCTCGGCAGCGCGGTGCCCTGCCGCGGCAAGGCCTGGCGCAGCGCGCGCGCCAGCGCCTTGAAGCAGGCCTCGACCTTGTGGTGGTCGTTGTCGCCGCGCACGCTCAGGTGCAGATTCAACCCAGCCGCATCACACAGCGAGCGGAAGAAGTGCGGCACCAGCTCGGTCGGCATGTCACCCACGCGCTCGCGCTTGAACTCGCCTTCGAACACGAAATACGGGCGGCCGCTGAAATCCAGCGCGGCACTGGCCAGGGTCTCGTCCATCGGCAGGGTGAAGCCGTAACGGCCGATGCCACGCTTGTCGCCGAGTGCCTCGCGCAGGGCCTGGCCCAGCGCCAGGCCGGTGTCTTCAATGGTGTGGTGCTCATCGATGTGCAGGTCGCCCTCGGCCTGCACACTCAGTGCGAAGCCGCCGTGCTTGCCGATCTGCTCCAGCATGTGATCGAAGAACGGCAGCCCGGTGTGGGTCTGCGGCTCGGCGGTGCGGTCCAGATCGACGTCAACCCGGATCTTCGTTTCTTTGGTATTGCGCTGCACGGTGGCGCGGCGCGGCGCATCGGCCAGCTCATGCGCGATCGAGGTCCAGTCCCAGTCGCCGCCAAACTGCTCGGTGCGCAGCTGGAAACCGCGGATCTTCATGTTCTCGGCGAACTGGATATCGGTCAGGCGGTCGCCCACCATCGCCGAGCGTGCCCAGTCGATGCTGCGGTCCTGCAGATACGGCAGCATCAGGCCGATGCCCGGCTTGCGGGTCGGTGCGTTGTCCTGCGGCCAGGTGCCGTCGATCAGTACGTCACGGAAGGTGATGCCCTGGCTGGCGAAGATCTGCAGCATCAGGTCGTTGGGGCCATCGAAGCTGGCCTGCGGATAGCCTTCGCTGCCCAGGCCATCCTGGTTGCTGACGATCACGAACTGATAGCCCGCATCGCGCAGCTTGAGCATCGCCGGGATCACATCGCGCACGAAGCGCAGCTTCTCGTAGGCGTCGATCTGGAAATCGGCGGGCTCTTCGATCAGGGTGCCGTCGCGGTCGACGAACAGAATCGGGGTCATGCGGCAGCCCTCCGGGCCATCAGGGCGGCGAGTACGCGGTCGTTCTGTTCCGGACTGCCGAGGGTGATGCGCAGTGCATCGCCCAGCTGCGGCGCGGCACGCTGGTCACGCACCACCACGCCGGCCGCGAGCAGCGCATCAAACGCGCCTTGGGCGTCGGCAAAACGGACCAGCAGGTAGTTGCCCTGCGAGGGATAGACACGCACCACACCGGGCAGCGCGGCCAGGCCGGACTGCAGGCGGGTACGTTCGGCTTTGATCTGCGCGATGCGCCGGGTAGTCACGGCCAGGCTCTCGGCGCCGAGACCGGCCAATGCCAACTCGGCACAGGGCGCGGGCACCGGGTATGGCGCCTGGCAGCGGCGCAGCAGCTGGATCAGCGCGGCATCGGCGATCAGGCTGCCAATGCGGGCGGCCGCCAGCGCATGCGCCTTGGACAGCGTGCGCAGCACGGCGATGTTCTCGTAACGGCTCAACAGCGTAGTTGCGGTCGGTTGCTCGGCGTACTCCCCGTAGGCCTCATCCACCACCACCAGCGCCCTGCCCTGCAATGCCGTGGCCACCCGCTCGATCTCGGCCAAGGTGATCACGCTGCCCGCGGGATTGGACGGCGAGCACAGGAACACCAGCTTGGCGTTGCCCGACAGCGCCGCGGCAATGACGGCATCGATATCGGCGACCAGCGCATCGCCCTGATCGACCAGCGGCACCTCGATCAACGGCGCGTTCTGCAGGCGCGCGCAGACGGCATACATGCCGAACACCGGCGGCGTGGTCACCACCGCATCGCGGCCCGGCTCGCACAGCGCGCGTACCAGCAGATCGATGGCCTCGTCGCTGCCGCGGCCGATCAGCAGTTGTTCGGACGAGCAGCCGTACAGCTCGGCCAGGCGATCACGCAGCGCCGCTGGCTGCGGGTCGGGATAGCGGCGCGCCCCACCGGCGGCGTCGGCCGGATTGGCCCAAGCCGATTCATTCGCGTTGAGCCAGACATCGCCGACCAGCGCACTGCTGCGCGCCGAGGAATACCCCGCAAACGCCTGCAGGTCGGCACGCACCAGGGACAGGATGGAGGCAGTGCTCATGCGGCCGCCTCCATGCGCAGCGTCACCGCGTTTTCGTGGGCGTCCAGGCCTTCGGCGCGTGCCAGCACGCGGGCACACTCGCCGATCGCTGCGATGCCAGCGGCCGTGGCCGACTGCACGCTGATCAGGTTCTGGAAGCTGGCCACGCTGACCCCGCTGTAAGCGCGGGCAGCGCCGGCGGTCGGCAGCACGTGGTTGGTGCCACTGCAGTAGTCGCCCAGCGCTTCGGGGGTGTAGTCGCCCAGGAACACAGACCCGGCCGCTTCCACCTTGTCCAACCACGCGCGTGGCTCGCGCAGCGCCAGGATCAGGTGCTCCGGCGCATACCGGTTGCTGATCGCGAAGGCGTCGTCCAGCGAATCGACCAGGATCAGGCGCGAGGACGCCAGCGCCTGCGCGGCGATTTCCGCACGCGACAGCTGCGCCAGCTGCGCTTCAACCGCCGCCTCGACCCGGTCCACCATCGCCGCGTCGTCGGTCAGCAGCAGCACCTGCGAATCCGGGCCGTGCTCGGCCTGCGATAGCAGATCGGCGGCGACGAACGCCGGCGTGGCACCCGCATCGGCAATCACCAGCACTTCGGACGGCCCGGCCGGCATGTCGATCGCCGCGGCACCGTCCTGGGCGACCTGCTGCTTGGCTTCGGTCACGTAACTGTTGCCCGGGCCATAGAGCTTGTCGCACGCCGGCACGCTGTCAGTGCCATACGCCATCGCCGCGATCGCCTGGGCACCGCCCAGCTTGAACACGCGGTGCACGCCGGTCAGGCGTGCGGCCACCAGCACGGCCGGATCGGCACTGCCGTCCTTGCGTGGCGGCGTGCACAACACGACTTCCCGGCAGCCGGCCAGCTGTGCGGGCACCCCCAGCATCAGCGCGGTGGACGGCAACGGCGCGCTGCCGGCCGGCACATACAGACCCACCCGACCGATCGGCCGCACCACGCGTTCGCAACGCACGCCGGGCGCGGTCTCGACCGCATAGCCCTGGGTCATTCCGGCCTGGTGGAAGGTACGGATGCGCGCGGCCGCATCGATCATCGCCTGGCGCAGCTCGGCCGAGACGGCCTGCTCGGCGGCGGCGAACTCCGCCTCGCTGACCTCGAAGGTCGCCGGTGCCACGCCGTCGAAGCGCAGGGTGATCTCACGCAGTGCGGCATCACCGCCCTGGCGCACTGCTGCGATCAACGCGGCAACGGACTCACGGGTGCGCGCCGCCACGGCCTGGACCGGGCGTCGCAGCGCCTGCGCCTGGGCGCCGGCATCCAATTGGGACCACGTCAAACGATTCATGCCAGCGACCGCTCCACACTCAATACCATCAAGCCCTGCGCACCCGCGCGCTCCAGGTCCTCCAACCGCTGCCAGGTCAACGCACCGTGGCACATGGTCTGCAAGCGCAGGTGGCCGCCGTCATCGGGCAACTGCACCAGCGGATCGGCGTCGGGCAGCAGGCGGGTCAACTCGGAGACCCGGTCCAGCGCGGCGCGGAACATCAGCAGCTTGCTGTCCTGCACGTTCACCACGCCATCAAGGCGACGCAGCAGCATCGCCATCAGACCGGCGCGGGCGTCATCGGGCGTGCGGACCGGGCCGGCCAGCACCGCCTCGCTTTCCAGCAGGGTTTCGACCGGCTTGAGCTGGTTGGCGGCCAGGGTGGCGCCGCTGGAGACCAGATCGCAGATCAGGTCGGCGGTGCCCAGGCGCGGGGCGATTTCGACCGAACCCGACAGCTCGACCACCTGGGCATCCACGCCGCGCGCGGCCAGCCAGTCGGCCAGGATCGCGGGGTAGCTGGTGGCGATGCGCTTGCCGGCCAGCTGCTCCACGCCCGTCCATTCCCACTCCTCCGGCACCGCCAGCATCAAGCGGCACTGCCCGAAGTTGAGCCCGCGCAGC
Organism: Stenotrophomonas bentonitica; assembly: GCF_002887735.1. Classification (GTDB taxonomy): domain Bacteria; phylum Pseudomonadota; class Gammaproteobacteria; order Xanthomonadales; family Xanthomonadaceae; genus Stenotrophomonas; species Stenotrophomonas bentonitica_A. The sequence goes on along the minus strand of NZ_PKQP01000002.1, from coordinate 371,463 downwards.
GCCTGGTAGGCGTCCGGCAGGCCGATCCGGCGGCGCGCGGCACCCTGCTCGTCCAGCTCGTTGCGGCCGACGATGCCAAAGTCGCATACGCCATCGGCGATCAGGCCGGGGATATCGTCATCGCGGACGAGCAGCAGGTCCACCGGCAGCGATTCGCCGTAGCAGAACAGCTTGTCGCGGCTCTGCCGCCAGCTCAGCCCGCAGGCGGTCAGCAGGCTGCGCGCGGGCTCGGCCAGCCGCCCGTTCTTCTGGATGGCGATGCGCAGCCGGTCACGTGCCGGGGCGGTCTGGGTTGCACTCATGGGGAGGTCTCTACTCGGATTCGGGGGAGGACGGCGTGGCGGCAATGGCGGCGGCATAGCCGCCGTGGCCATGCTCCAGCGAACGCGCCACGCGCCCGGTGGTGGTCACGCTGACGCCGGTCAGTTCGTGGATTTCGCGATACGGCACGCCCTGCTGCAGCAGCGGCACCACCTTCCAGCGGTCCGACAGCGCCTCCAGCTCGGCCGGGGTGCACAGGTCGCGCAGGAATGCGGTGACCTGTTCGGCGCTGGACAGCGCGGCGAAGGCCGCAGCCAGGCAGGCCAGATCGGCCTGGGCATCTTTTTCTCGGGGGGCGGGGCGTAGTTTCATCGTATCAATGTAATAGCGTGCTATTACATTAGCGCAAACGAAGCTCCAGGGTCAAACCGGGTGGATGCTCGGATCAGGTTGGTTCAGGGGCGGGAACGAAAAACGCCCGCGGAGCGGGCGTTTGTTTTGGGTATCGGGCGTTCAACGGCGTACCGACCAACGGTCGGTACCTACCGGCACGTTACCTCGGCGCGGAGGGCGCCGCTGCGCAGGCACTCGCCGAACAGGCTGCCCTGGCGGCTCGGGATGGAATGGATGGTTTCCAGCTCCCCTGCCCCGTCCGGGCACTTTTTCCCGGCCAATCCGCGCAGGTCACGCTGCAGCTGCTCCCGGTCGATCACGTGGCAGCGGTCGACCGTCAGCCGGTACTGGCCCGGACCGATCCGCTGGCCATGCAGCGCAGGATCGGTCCGGCACGCGGTCAGCAGGAGCAGCAGCGTTGCCGCCACCCCCAGCCGCCTCACGGCATGACCTTGGCCTGCTCCAGTTCCACCTGCAGGGTGCTGGCCAGTTCCTCGCGCGAGACCTCGAACTGCTGCTCGCGCAGCAGATCCTTGACCGCGACCACGCCACGCGCCAGCTCGTCGTCACCGGCCAGCACGACGAAACGAATACCGGCCTTGGCCGCGTACTGGAACTGCTTGCCGATCTTCTTCGGCTCCATCTGCACTTCGGCGTTGATGCCACCGGCGCGCAGGCGGCGGGCGATATCCAGCGACTGCGGCAGGCTGGCGTCGTCCATCAGCGCCACCAGCGCGTGCACGCTGCTGTCTTCGATCCCGGCGATCAGGCCGGCTTCGCGCAGCTGCCAGAACAGACGGGTCAGGCCGATGGAAATGCCCACGCCCGGCAGCTTGGACTTGCTGTAGTGGCTGGCCAGGTCTTCGTAACGGCCACCGGAGCAGATCGAGCCGATCTGCGGGTGGTCGGTCAGGGTGGTTTCGTACACGGTGCCGGTGTAGTAATCCAGGCCGCGCGCGATGGAGAAATTCAGGCAGTACGCGGTTTCCGGCACGCCCAGCGCCTTGACCAGCTCCAGCACTTCGCGCAGTTCGGCCACGCCCACCTTCAGCGTCTCGCTGGCAGCCGGATCGGCCAGCAGCGCGTCCAGCTGGGCCAACGCGTCGGCGTGGCCGCTGGAGCGGACCGCCACGAAGGCCAGGATCCGCTCGACCTGCTCGGCCGGGATCTCAAAGCCTTCGCCCACCAGCGTCTCGCGCACGTAGTCGGGGCCGCGCTTGTCCAGCTTGTCCACTTCGCGCAGCACCGCCAGCTGGCGCTCGCCATCAGCCACGCCCAGGCTTTCAAAGAAGCCGCGCAGCAGCTTGCGGTTGTTGAGCTGGATACTAAAGGCGCCGATGCTGAGCTCGGCGAAGACCGCATGGATCACCGCCAGGACTTCGGCGTCATAGCGGATGCTCAGCGCGTCCTTGCCGATCACATCGATGTCGCACTGGTAGAACTCGCGGAAGCGACCGCGCTGGGCACGCTCGCCGCGGTACACGCGCTGCATCTGGTAACGACGGAACGGGAAGGTCAGGTCGTGCTCGTGCTCGGCCACGTAGCGGGCCAGCGGCACGGTCAGGTCGAAGCGCAGGGCCAGCTCGGGCAGCGTTTTGTCGCCGGCTTCGGCCGCGTTTGCCAATGCGCCGGTGGACTGCACGAAATACACCTGGCGCTCGGTTTCACCGCCGGACTTGGTCAACAGCACATCGGACAGCTCGAACACCGGGGTTTCCACCGGCAGGAACCCGAACCGCTCGTAGTTGCGGCGGATGACGTCCAGCATGCGCTGGAACGCGATCTGCTCGCGCGGCAGCAATTCCATGATGCCGGGCGGCGTACGGGGCTTGATCACTTGCGGGACTCCTGCGGAAACGGGGGGATGAGCGAGCGGCATATTCTAGCCGCAGCCAGCGCAACGAGCCGCATCCGGGCATCGGGACCGGGCCAATGGCGGCATGACGTATCATAGGCAGGTCCCGCTTGCTGACCTGACATGACCCGGCCCCACTCCGGTACCGCGCTTTCCGCTGTTGAAGACACCGCCGCCCCCGGTTGCTCGCCGCTGCGCGACTGCCTGCATTGCTCGGTACGGCACCTGGCGGTCTGCTCGGCGCTGTCGCCGGATGAAGTGCAGGCGCTGGAGCGGGTCACCGTGTCCCAGGCACTGCCGCTGGGGTCCACCCTGGCCCGTGCGGGTGAGCCACGCCAACATGTCTATACGATTACGGCCGGTGCGCTGCGCCTGGTCCGCACGCTGGCCGATGGCCGCCGCCAGATCAGCGGTTTCGTGCTGCCCGGCGACTTCCTGGGCTTGAGCGGCAGCGATCACCACCGCTATGACATCGAGGCCATCGCCGACAGCCGGGTCTGCCGCGTGGCCCTGCCGCAGATGAAGGACCTGCGCTCGCGCTTCCCGCACCTGGAGCGCAAGCTGCTGCAACGCGCCTGCCAGGAGCTGGATGCCGCGCAGGATGCCGCCATGGCGCTGGGCCGGCTGCAGCCGGCCGAGAAGGTCGCCGATTTCCTGCTGCGCCTGGCCGCGCGCGAAGCGCTGCTCGGTGAGCCGGGCCTGCGCGTGACCCTGCCGATGGGCCGCGGCGACATCGCCGACCATCTCGGCCTGACCATGGAAACCGTCAGCCGCACCTTCACCAAGCTGCGCCAGCAGGGCCTGATCGCCCTGCCCCATCTGAACACCGTCGAGATCCTGGACGAAGCCGGCCTGCAGAAGCTGTCGGCGGACGAGTCGTACTGACCCCGCCTCACCCGCGTAACAGCACCTCACGCAGCGCCCCATACTCCGGTGCGCACGCTTCGGCCTGCGCGGGCCGCTCCAGCAGCGCGGCCAAGGCCGGCGGCACGTCCAGCACCTGCCCGATCAACGGCTCCACCACCGATTCGAACTTGGCCGGGTGCGCAGTCGCCGCCACCGCCCAATGCCCCTGTGCGCCCGCGGCCCGCAGGTGCTCCAGGCGCGCCACCGCCGTCGCCGTATGCGGGCAGAACACCTCGCCATGCAGGTCATGGCGCCGCTTGATCACTTCGCGGATCGCCGCATCATCCACGGCCTCGGCCGTGAACGCGCCCCGCAGTGCCACGTCATCGTCGTTGTAGAGCCAGCGCAGCCGCTCGAAATTGCTGGGCGCCCCCACGTCCATCGCGTTGGCAATCGTCGCCACGCTGGTTTGTGCCTGGTAGGCCTCGCCATGGAAATAGCGCGGCAACACCTCATTGGCATTGGTCGCCAGCGCGATCTGCCCCAGCGGCAGGCCCATCGCCCGCGCCAGGATCGCCGCCATCGCATTGCCCAGGTTGCCGGTCGGAATCACCAGATTGAGCACGTGGCCGGTCTGCGCCTGATGCACCAGGGCCGCATGGGCGTAATAGCTCATCTGCGGCAGCCAGCGACCCAGGCTGATGCTGTTGGCCGAGCTCAACGGCACTGCGTTCTGCAGCTCGCGATCGCCCAGCGCCTGTTTCACCATCGCCTGGCAATCGTCGAACGACCCGGCGACGCGCAGTGTGTGGATGTTGTCGCCGAAGCACCCCAGCTGATGCGCCTGGCGCGGCGAGACGCGGCCATCCGGGTACAGCACCACGACGCGGATCCCCGGCTGCCGATGAAAGGCCGCGGCAACGGCCGCCCCGGTATCGCCCGAGGTCGCCACCACGATCGTCAGCGGACGCTCACGGCCCTGCTGCAGGCGGGCAAGACACGCCGCGAGGAAGCGCGCACCGAAATCCTTGAACGCCGCCGTCGGGCCATGGAACAACTCCAGCACATGATCATCAGCGGTCGCCAGGGGGCGCAGTGGCGCATCGAAATCGAAGGCCTGCTCGCACAGTTCGGGCAGTGCTCTCTCCAGGGCATCGTCATGGAAATACGGGGCCAGTACCGCCGCAGCGGTCTGTGCGAAGGAACCCTGCGCTGACCAGCTCTGCAGTTGCGGGCGGTGTTCGGGAACGTACAGACCACCATCCGGGGCAAGGCCGGCCGCGAGCGCCTGGCTGAGCGAGGCGGCGGGCGCGGCGTGACGCGTGGAAACGAACTTCATCGGATATCCCAAAGTAGAAAGAGTGGACGTGTCACAGCACGCGCGCGGCGGGCGCATTCAAGGGTGACACCCAGCCTTGGCTGTCGAAGCCCGCGTCCGCGAACGCCTGCTGGACTGCCGCCTGCGCGGCAAGCGCGGCATCGCGCTGCTCGAACCAGGCAAACACGCTCGGCCCCGCACCGGAGATGCTGGCGCCCATCGCCCCGGCATTCAACGCAGCATCGCGGGCCGCCGCAAACCCGGCGATCAGACCGGCCCGACGCGGCTCGACCAGCACGTCACGCAGGCCGGCACGGACCAGTGCGGCATCGGAGGTGAAGCAGCCACTGAGCACCAGTGCCAGGTTCGCGCTCTGCGCGACGAACTCGCTCAGCGCGTAGTGCCCTTGCAGTGCAGCGCGTGCGCGGCGGGTCTCCAGCACCGCATCCGGATGCACCAGCAGGCTGTGCCACGCCGCCGGGACCGGCACCGGCACCAGGCGGTCGGCCGTGCTCAGTACCAGCCCGCCCAGCAGCATCGGCCCGAGGTTGTCGCCGTGGCGGCCGCCACTGGCCACCGCCTCGCCAGTCAACGCGAACGGATACAGCGCTTCGCGCGACAACGGCTGCGGCAACAGCGCATTGGCCGCGACCAGCGCGGCCACACACGACGCAGCCGAACCGCCCATGCCCGAGCCCAGCGCGATGCCCTTGTCGATCTCCACCTCGAAGCCGAAGGGCAGATCCAGCGCGGCACGCAGCGCAATCAACGCCGCACCGGCGGTGTTGTCCTCGGCCACCCGTGGCAGATCCACCGTGGTGCCGCGGATCGCGTGGATGCGAACCCCGGGCTCGTCGATCCGGCGGACCGTGACCGTATCGCCAACGCCTTCGATCGCGTGGCCAAGAATATCGAACCCTACCCCCACGTTGCCGACCGAGGCCGGTGCGAACGCGCGGGCTTCAACGCTGCTGCCGTCACTCACAGGCGTGCTCCTTCGCCCACCGCCACGCGCAGCACATCGGCGAACACGCCCGCGGCGGTCACCTCCGGCCCGGCACCCGGGCCCTGCACCACCAGCGGGTTATCGCAGTAGCGGCGCGTGGTGAACTGCACCACGTTGTCGGTCAGGCGCAGGTTGGCGAAGGCATGCCCCGCCGGCAGCGCGACGAGTCCTACTTCAGCGCCGTCCGGGGTCAGGCGTGCCACGTAGCGCAGTACCGCGCCCCCGGCCCTGGCGACGGCCAGCCGCTCGGCAAACACCGCATCGATCTGCGGCAGGCCGGCCATGAAATCCTCCACGCTGGCCTGGCGCAGCGCTTCGGGCACCAGGCTCTCCACGCGCACCTGCTCCAGGCTGAGCTCACGGCCCGCCTCACGCGCCAGGATCACCAGCTTGCGCGCGACATCCACGCCGGAGAGATCATCGCGCGGGTCCGGTTCGGTGTAGCCCATGCCACGCGCCTGGCTGACCAGATCGGAGAATGGCACCTGGCCGTCGTATTTGTTGAACAGCCACGCCAGCGTGCCGGAGAAGATGCCGTCGATCGCCAGCACCTCATCGCCGGTATCGACCAGGTCGCGCAGCGTGGTGATGACCGGCAGCCCTGCCCCCACCGTGGCCTCGTAACGGAAGCGCGCGCCACTGCCGGCGGCCGCCTCGCGGATCGCGTGATAGCGCTCCAGCGGACCGGCGCCGGCCTGTTTGTTCGGGGTGACCACGTGGATGCCCGCGGCCAGCCAGCCGGCATAGCGGTCGGCCACATCGGCGCTGCCACTGCAATCGATGATCAGCGCGTGCGGCAGGTGGGCAGAGAGCAGATGCTCGGTGAACGCCTCCAGGTCACTCGGCTGCGCCGGGCCGGACAGCGCCGCGCGCCAGTCGCCCTTCAAGCCCCGTTCGTCCAGCACCATGCGGCTGCGCGAGGCCACCGCACGCAGGCGCAGATCCACATTCGCGCGGCCCAACAGCTGCACCTGGGCGGCCTGCAACTGATCCAGCAGGGCCGCCCCCACGTTGCCCGGGCCGATCACACCGACCGAGAACGTCTGCGGCGACAGCCAGAAGCCGGCATGCGCCGCACGCAGGGCCTTGGTCGCATGGCGGCTGTCCACCGCCACGGAGATGTTGCGCTCGGACGAGCCCTGCGCGATCGCCAGGATGTTCACCTGCGCGCGGCCCAGCGACTCGAACAGGCGCGCAGCCACGCCGGGCTGCCCGGCCATGCCGTCACCCACCGCCGCCAGCACGCTTACGTTGTCGGTCAGCTGCACGCGCTGCACCTGGCCCAGGCTCAACTCATGCGCGAACGCCTGCAGCAGCGACTCACGCGCACGTACCGCCTCGGCCTGTTTCACCACGCAGCAGATCGAATGCTCGGAGGAGCCCTGCGAGATCATCACCACCGACACATGCGCATTGCGCAGCGCCGCGAAGACGCGCTCGGCGGTGCCGGGCACGCCGATCAGGCCGGTGCCTTCCAGGTTGATCACGGCCAGGTCCGGGCTCAGGGTCAGCCCCTTGATCGGACCGGACGCGGTGCGCTCGGCGGTGATGCGCGTGCCTGGATGATCCGGGTGGAAGGTGTTGCGGATGATGATCGGCAGGCCACGCTCGATCGCCGGCGACATCGTCTGCGGGTGCACTACTTTGGCGCCGAAGTAGGCCAGCTCGCAGGCTTCGTCGTAACTCAGCGCCTCCAGCTGGACCGCCTCGGGCACCACCCGCGGGTCGGCCGAGAGCACGCCGTCCACATCGGTCCAGATGTGCAGCTCGTCGGCATTGAACAAGGCGGCGAAGATCGCGCCGGAATAGTCGCTGCCGTTGCGGCCCAGCGTGGTGATGCGGTCCTGGCGGTCGCGGGCGACGAAGCCGGTAGCCACGATGCGCGATTGCGGGTGCTGCAGCCGCCATTGCGCAAGGCGTTCAGCGCTGCGCACCCAATCCACGTCCACCCCCAGTTCGCCGCGCTCGATCACCAGCACATCGCGCGCATCCAGCACGGCGCAGTCTTCGCCAAGCGTCTGCAGGTACTTGCCCAGCAACTGAGCCGAGTACACCTCGCCTATGCCCTGCACACGGTCCAGCACTTCGGTGGGCAGGCCACCGATCACCGCCAGCGCGCCCAGCACCTCGGCCAGCTGATCGAAGCGCTGGTCCAGCCATTCCACCGTTGCCCCGGCGTGTTCGCCCAGCAACGCCACTGCGGCGCCACGGTGGCGGGCACGCAGCGCATGCCAATGCTCGCGCCAGGCCGACCCGTCTTCGGCCGCCAGCGTGGCCACGCCGATCAACGCATCGGTGACGCCCTTCATCGCCGATACCACGGTGACCTGCATCGCCTCGTCACGCGCCAGCAGCAGCTGCGCCACGTGACGATAGCGCTCGGCATCGGCGACCGAGGTGCCGCCGAACTTGTGGACGACGGTCGCCACCCCGGCACGCGAGGCGACGGAGACGGCAGGCTGGGCGGAGGGTGGAGCGGAAGCGGCGACAGAAGACATGCTGACCTCGATGCGAGGCCCCGCGGCATATCAGGCTTGAGAGTTTCCCCCGCCACCTGATCTGGGTGCGGGGCCGTGGTTTTCGGAAATTACGCGAAGACGACGGGCCGCACCGGGCGAGTGGTGGCGGTGGTAATGATGGTGGTACCGGTCGACACGGTCTGCCCGCCCGCGGAGGCGGGAAGGAGCAGCTGGACGTGGGCGGCGGTGATGACCATGGGCCAAGAAAACTACGCCGCCGCCCCGCTTGTCAAGTGCTGCGCTGCAAAAGATCGCGGCATGTAAACCGCCGCGATCGTCGGCCAAACAGTTGCGATTGTGACCATCCAGATACAGCAAGGGCTGCCCTATCCCACATGCTCGGCGACCGCGGCAGGCGGTCGATGCGCATGCGCGCACATCAGCACGCCGGTGATCAGGCAGACGATGGCCACGGTTTCCATCAGGGTCGGCCACCGCTGCTGCCAGGCAAACCCGTACAGCAGCGCGAACAGCGTTTCGAACACGATCATCTGGCCGGTCAGGGTCAGCGGAAGGTGGCGGCTGGCACGGTTCCAGCAGGCGTTGCCGAGCACCGACGCGACCACCGCCACGCCCGCACTGATCAGCCAGAAGTTCAGCCACGCGCCGGGCGCATGCACCGTGGTGCTGGTCAGGAAGGCGCTGGGCACCAGCACCAGGGCGAGGCCGCCGGTGGTGATGCCGGTCAGCAGCGACCAATCGTGCCCGGACAGGTCCGGCCGGCGCGCCAGCCAGCGGCTGTTGCCGATCGAGTACATCGCCCAGGACAGCAGCGCGCCGATCGCGCACAGCAGGCCCAGCAGGCGGCGCCCGGCAGAGCCCTGTGCATGCTCGGCCATCAAGGCCTCATAGCCCACCAGCGCCACGCCAAGCAGGCACAGCAGCAGCGCCGGCGCCAACCGCCGCAGTGGCACGGCGCCCTCCTCGCGCACGCCGGCCAGGGTCACCACCACCGGGATCAACCCCACGATCAGTGATGCGGCCGCGCCGCCGGCCCACTGCACAGCGTTGGCCAGCAGCAGGAAGTACACCAGGTTGCCGGCCAGGCTCAGCCACAGCAGGCCGCGCCACTCGGGCCAGGCCAGCCGGTCCTTGAGCTGCCGCCGACGCGGTGCCAGCAGCACCACGGCAATCAGGCCGTACACCAGGTAGCGGCCGGCCGAGAGCTGCACCGCATTGAAGCTGTGCAGCATCGCCGGGGCCAGGAACACCACGCCCCACAGCGCGCCGGCGGCGATGCCGTTGGCGATGCCCACTCCCATCGATCGATTCATTACGGCTCACGCATGTGCATTGGCCGCGCAGTGTAGAAGCCGCGCCCGGCGGCGTCTTGACCCAGGCTACTGCCGCCGGAAGGCCTGCGGGGTCAGCCCGGTCTCCCGCCGCAGGGCGCGGGTCAGCGCGCTGTGCTCGGAGTAGCCGGCATCAAGCGCGATCGTGGCGATGCTGTCGGCACTGGTCAGCAAGCGGTGCTTGGCCCAGCGCAGCCGGCAGGCACTGAGCCAGGCGTGCGGCGGCACGCCGAACTCCTGCACGAACGCTGCATGCAGGCGGCTGCCACTGATGCCGACCAGCGCGGCCATGCGGGCCACGTTCCAGTCCGCGCCAGGGTTGGCGGACAAACGCGTGCACAAGGCATGCAGACGCGCCGCGCTGCCGGCGGGGGCGTACTGCTCCAGCAGTGTGGCCAGCAGCGCATCGCTGCCCTGCGGAAGCGTGCCGGACAGCCCCTGCCGCAATCGCTTCGGCAGGGCCAGCCAACGCTGCCGGCGCAGATGTTCCAGGGTGTCGTCATCGATCAGCCCCGCCGGGCAATCGACGATCAGCATCAGATGCTCGCCATCACCGGTCTGCGCATGCCCCTCGCCGGGCGCCACGAAGGCCCCCTGCAGCACATCCAGCCGGCCGCCGAAGGCGTCGACTTCAAACTCCAGATCACCGCGCAGCGGCAGCACCCATTGCGCAAAGTCATGCCGGTCCACATCGCTGGACGTTCCGTAACACCGCAGGTGGCAGGCGCTGGCAAGCATGGCGATAGTCTGCGCGCGAGGCGAAGGGCGCTGCAAGCCACCGCATCCGCGTACCATGGCGGCCGACCCGTACAACATGGAGCGTTCACCGTGGCCTGCAGCATCGTTCCCCTGAGTGACCGCCCCGACCTGCTACCCGTGCTCGCCCAGTGGTATTTCCAGGAGTGGGGAAGCCACGTACCGGGCCTGACCCTGCTCGATGAGCAGCAGCGGCTGGAAGTCTTCCTGCAGGACGACGAATTGCCCCTGCTGCTGATCGCCCTGGACGACGGGGTCCCGGTCGCCGCGGCGCAGCTCAAGTTCCATGAACGTACCGAACGCCCCGAACGCCTGCACTGGCTGGGGGGCGTCTACGTGCATCCGGCGCACCGCGGGCGCGGCCTCGCCGAGAAGGTCATCAGGGAATTGCTGGCACGCGGCCGTGCGCTCGGGGTACGAGATGTCTACCTGCAGACCGAAGCCGATGATGGCGGGCTGTATCGCCGCTTGGGCTGGGCACCGCTGGAATCGCTGCAGCATGCCGCCGGCATGCCGGTCCGGATCATGGTGCGCAGCGTCGCCGCCGACCGCATCGACTGAACGCGCGGCTGCGGCATCCCGGTGGGGTAGTGAATCAATGCGTGGCCGATGAACGCGTCAGCGGAAGCGCACCGGCTGCGGCGCCGGACGGTCGGCCAGCGAGCCGAGCGTAAAAGTGTACCCGGCCTCCTCCAGCAGCTTGCGCATGCGCAGCTCGGCGCGCTTTGGGTAGGCGAGCGAGGTGGGGGCATGCAGCGCGTAGGAGGTCGATTTCCCGGGCAGCGTTTCGCGGGTCACCGAAGACTGATTGGTCTCGCACGCGTTGGCCCACAGGTCCATCAGCACCTTCGGGCCGATGGATTGATTGTTGCTGAGACGAAGCGTCAGCCAACGCATGTGTTCCATGACAAATCCAAGCGGCTCTTTGTCCCGAGTATGCACCAATTCCCCTGCTACCGTTCGAGGCTGTCCGGTGCGCTGGCGGCCACCGGCGGTGTCGGGCAAAAACGAACAGCCCCGGCAGGGCTGGGGCTGTTCGGGTACCGCTTCAGGAAGCGGGCCACTGGCGACCGTGGGGAATCACCAGCGCACCGCCTGCCTGAAACTCAGTGCTTCATGGCGTGCTTGCGGTCGCGCATCACGGCATGGCATTCCTGCACCTGCGGCAGCAGACGCTGGACTTCCTGGCGCGCGGCCGGCGAGGTGTCGGCGTCGGTCAGGGTGTCCTTGAACGCCTTCAGCAGGCGATCTTCGGACTCTTCCAGCTCGGCCACGTAGCCGTACTGCTTGTCGCCCAGCGTGGCGCGCACCTTGCCGTAGAACTGCTGCATGGAACCGACGACGGTGCCATGGTCGGCCGGCTTTCCGCCAGCGGCGACAACGGTGGCGCTCAGCGAGCGGACGATCTCATTCTTGACACCGGCGATACGGGTGAAGAGCGCCGCCAACTCGGCATCTTCGACCTTGCCTGCGGCCTCGGTGTAGAACTCCTGGCCATCGCGGGCGATTTCGATCAGGTCGTTCAAGTTATGCGCGGTCTTCGATTCGGTATTCACTGCGATCTACTCCTGTTGGTCCGGTTTGACCCGTGTGTTGTTGTCGGGGTGAGTCGACTTTTCCGCATTGGCCATGAAGTCGGCGTGACACTGAAATGCGAGTGTTCAGCGAGCTCAACGCACTGCGCGATGAATGTGCACGGCGCGTCGTCGAGGCGCGAAATGCGTGTTACTTCCCTGCCCGCCTGCGCTTGATCCAGGACAGACATTGCCCGGCAATGGCGGTGAGCAGAATCAGGGAATTGGTCACGACGAAGACGACCGATCCGGTTGCCGCGCTGTAGGCGATGAACAACACCGAGGCCGTAATCTGACCGACGAACAACCACGTCGATACCGCTTCGGGATCGTCGGCCGTCCACTGCTTCCAGATCTGCCGCCACAACGTGGCGATCAGCACGGCCGTCGCCGCCCAGCCGAGCAGGTCAATGGTTTCCATCAACGCGCCAGCAACGACAGCGGCGCCGCGTCGCCCACCGCAACCTCGTCCGTCGCCAGGCCCACGCGCTGTTCCAGCCGACGCAGGAACTCGCTGAAACCATGCGGTGCACGGGCATGCCGACGTGCGCTGGTCATCACCCGTGGGCTGGCCAGCCGCGCCACCTGCATGCCTGCACCGTGCATCGCCTGGATCAGCGCGACGTCCTCACCGGTCGCCAGTGGCGCAAAACCGCCGCATTGCCGATACGCCACCGCGCTGAAGCCCATGTTCGCGCCGTGGACGTGCGGATGCCCGTCCACCGCATGCTCGCCCTGCAGGAACTGCTCGCGCACGGCCTGCGGATAGTCCAGCCAGTCACCCACGGCCACCACGCCACAGAACGCGCTCGCACCGCATTGCAGCTGGCGTGCAAGCCAGTCCGGCGGGACCACGCTGTCGGCATCGGTGCAGCCGATCCAGCGGGCGCCCAAGGCCAGGGCGCGCTCGCTCGCCGCCGCGCGCGCGACGCCGACACAGCCGGCATCCACCGTGATCACCTCTACTCCAAAGCGCTCGCAGATCCACCCGGTGGCGTCGCTGCAACGATCCAGCGCCACCACGATAACCACCTGCTCGTCGCGCAGGGCGGGATGCAGCGCAGCCACCTTGAGCGACTGCAGGCAGGCTGCGATCAATTGTTCTTCGTTGTGCGCAGGAAGGGTCACCGCGATCATCGCAGGCCCTCCCGCTCCGCCACCGAGGTGGTATCGGCCGACCAGCCTTCCAGCAGCATGTCCTCGTCACGATAGGAAAACAGCCGTGGCAGGCCGTCATCCAGCTGGGCATGCACGAAGCTGGCGCTGCAGCGTGCCTGCTCGAACGGCACACGCCAATGACAGGCGATCACCACGCCCTGCGGCGTGAGTGACCGCACCACCTGCGCGGCCGTTCGCTGCATGTCCTCCGGCGACAGGTAGTAGCCCATCTCACCCAGCACAATCAGATCGAAGCACCCCGCCGGCCAGTCCTGCGGATGACGCGCCTGCTCGATGCTGACATGCGCATGGCGCCGCGTCATCGCGCGCGCGGCCAGGACCGCGCCGTCGCTCAGGTCGGTCGCGAGCAGTTGATCGCAGCGCTCGGCCAGGGCGGCGGTAAGCACTCCGTTGGAACAGCCCAGCTCCCAGCCACGGGCGAAGCGCTCCCGCGGCAGGCTGGCCAGGGTGAGCGCGCGCTTGCGCTGCTCATACCAGCGAGTGCGGTACTGGAAGGGATCGTCCTTCTCGTACAGCGCGTTGAAGTAGGCGATATCACTCATCCGATCAGTACCTCGTAGTTCCGTTCGAAGCGCTGCAGCACGGCGGCCGGCAGGATGGGGTCGCAGTCCAGCCCCTCCACCGCGCCGGTCTGGGTCACGAATTGCTGGATGGCGTCGCGCTTGCGGTCCAGCAGGGCGTCATCCAGCGCAACACGCGTGGCCGACGCCCAGGCCGTCGGCGCCGCCTGCGGGTCCAGCCAGTGCCAGCCCCACACGGGATATTCCTTCAGGTCGGCGCCGCACTCATTGCATGCCTGGAGGCACGCACGCGCCACGGCCTCATGGTCCGGATGGCCATCGAACCGCCACGGCGCCAGCACCAGATCGTCCCGCTGAAGCACGGCCGCCAACTGCGCGGCGATCCATGCCTCATTGGCCGTTACTTCGCCATCGCCGATGTGCCAGGAAATCCGCTCAGCACCTGACAAGCCCAGGCAATGGAGCGCGTCATCCAGCTCTGCCGCCCGGGCGGTTCGCAACCGCTCGGGCGACCATGCCGGTTGGTCGGGATAGCAGGCCTCGCCATCAGTCACCGAGACCACCATGACCCGCAGCCCGGACTGGTGTGCCACCGCCATCAGGCCGCCGCAGGCGAGCACTTCATCGTCCGGGTGCGGTGACACCACCACCAGGCGCTGCGCATCGCCGAACAGCGCGGTAGCGGATGCACGCGGCAGCGTCTGCAGCCAGGACGATGCCGCCCATTGGGCTTCGGTGACGCCGCCGCCTTCAATCTGTCGATTCACAGCGTCCACGTGCGTCCCTCGCGATGCATCAGGTTGCCGAGGTGCTGCCAATCGCGGTCGGCGTGGCTCTGGCGGATGAAGACCGTCAGGTCGGCCCAGCGCCGGGCGTGTGCCGGGTCCATGCACATCGGCCCTGGCCCCAGCGCCCTGCCTACACGGTCCAGAGTCAGCGAGGCAGCCCGCTCCACCGCGCTGCGTGCCCGCACGATCTCGCGCTGATGCGGCAGCCCGGGTTGTGCATCGATCAACGCGGCCAGCTCGCGCAGCAATGACGCACAGGGCGAGAGCGCCAGATCGATTTCGCCGAGCAGGCCGGATGCCGTACCCGGCTCATCGGCCCGTGCGCTGCGCAGCAATGGCTCGGCCAACGCACTGGCGCCACCGAACCAGCACGCCGCGATGCCTGCGCCGCCGTGCCAGAAACCTGGTCGCTGCAGATAGGCATCCGCCGCCCCGACCTCCACGGCTGGCACGTGGTCAAAGCGCGCCGTGCCACTGGGAACGCGCCCCATGCCCGTGGCCTGCCACGTCTGTGGCAGGAAGCTCACATTGGCGCGGCGCACGGGCACCAGGAACAGACGCGAGCGACCGTCATCGCGCACCGTCACAAGGGCATGGTCGACCCAGCCGGCGCCGGAGCACCACGGCTTGTCACCGGACAGCGTGCCGCTGGCGCGATCAAAGCGCAGGGTCGCGGCCGGCCCTTCGGCCGCCCATACCGCGCCCAGCCGATCGTGGTCCGGCATCGCGGCGCCCAGTTCTTCCAGGATCGCCTGCGCGTCATAGTGCGCTTCAAGCACTTTGGCCAGACAAATATCGCGGGCGGCGATATGCGCCAGCGCCTGCCAGCGCACCAACGTATCGCCGCTGCCGGGACGCGGCAGCGACGGCTGGTGCTCGATCCACGCGCGGGCCTGGGCCTGCAGGTCATCGCCATCGGTCACCGGTTGCGGATGCTCCGGCGGCACAAGAGAAGCCACGGCATTCATATCAGGGCGTCAGGATCACCTTGCGGCAATCCTCCTCTTTGCGGTCGAAGATCTCGTAGCCACGCACGGCGTCTTCGAGCGACAGGCGGTGGGTCACGATCACGCCCGGGTCCAGGCGGCCTTCGCCGATATGGTCGAGCAGCTCGGGCATCAACTTCTGCACATGGGTCTGGCCCATCTTGAAGGTGAGGCCCTTGTCGAACGCATCGCCAAGCAGGAAGCCGTGAATGAAGCCGGCATACACACCCGGGATGCTCACCGTGCCACCGCGACGCGTCGCCGCAATGCACTGACGGATCGCCACGCCGCTGCTGCCTTCCACCTTGAGGGTGGTCAGTGCGGATTCCAGCGCACTGCCCTCGGCTTCAAAGCCGACCGCCTCGATCGTGGCATCCACGCCGCGGCCATTGGTCTGGGTGATGATGTATTCCGCCGGGTCCTCGACCTGAGTGAAATCGATCGGGGTCACGCCGTACGTCTGCTGCGCGAAGGCCAGGCGATACGGCAGATGGTCGACCATGAAGATCGTTTCCGCCCCCAGCAGGCGGCAGCACGCCGCACTCATCAGCCCGACCGGGCCCGCACCGAAGATCGCCACCGTGGAACCGGGCTTCACCCCGGCGTTGATGGCGGCCTGGTAGCCGGTCGGCAGGATGTCGGAGAGGAACAGCACCTGCTCGTCGGCGAGCGCATCCGGAATGCGCAGCGGACCGACATTGGCCTTGGGCACACGCACGAACTCCGCCTGCCCGCCCGACACGCCGCCATACAGATGGCTGTAGCCGAACAGCGCCGCCGGGGGGCGGATGCCCCTCTGGTTCACCGCCGCGCCCTTGCCGGTGTTAGTCGTCTCGCAGGCCGCGAACTCGGCGAGACGGCAATGGAAGCATTCACCACAGGCGATCACGAACGGAATCACCACGCGATCGCCCGGGCGCAGGTCCATCACCCCGGCGCCCACCTCCTCCACCACGCCCATGAACTCATGACCCAGCACGTCGCCGGTATGCAGATCCGGGATCTTGCCGCGGTACAGATGCAGGTCCGAGCCGCAGATCGCCGTGGCGGTCACGCGCAGGATGATGTCGTCGGGGGCGGCCAGCGCCGGATCCGGCACGGTATCGACCCGTACATCCTTGCTGCCGTGGTAAGTCAGTGCGCGCATAGCAAACTCCGTTGTCCAAGTACCTATGTGGTACGTGGTACGGCGTGGCAGCGTCGTGACCGCCCCGTGTGCGGCGTGTCTACTCCGGCAGAGGCGGCGGCGGGCCAAGCCCGCTGAGCGTGGCGCATCGGACTGCGGGAGCACTGAATCATTCATGCTGACCGCGCAGCGTGTTCCAGCCGCAAGCGTCACTTACTCCAGCGAGGGCGCCGAAGGCGTCTCTGGATCGGGCGGCAGTTCCTGCGGCGGCGACGCCGGCGCAGGATCACCCTCCGGCGGGATTTCCTGCGGGGGGTCCTGTGCCGGTGGATCGCCACGGCCGGGCTCTTCCACCGGCGGCGCGGGTGGCACCGGATCCGGGGTCGGATCCGGCACCTGGGCGATCACATCATCGAATGAGGCAATCGTTTCACTGTCCAGTGTCATGTACATCGCGCGTGTTCCTGTTGAGGGACTGCGCCCGACGCTACGCGGCGTACCGTCAACATCCAGCGAGGGCTCCATTGCCCGGGAATGCTCCGGCTCAGTCATCTCCCTCGGAGCGGCTCTTGTTCACCGTGATCTCGCCGGAGGTTTCCAGCACCGCTAGGTCCACCTGCCCGAAGCCCTCGCAGCCGTTCGCGCGCATCGCCACCTCCAGATCGGCCGGGCTGACATTGCAGCGTTTCACCTGGTCCCAATAGATCGTGCCGTGCCGCGCCAGCACCACCGGCACGCCTTCCACGATCTCGTTGAGGCGCTTGCTGCGCGCCCCCAGAAAGCCGACGAACCAGTTCAGGCCGATCAGCGTCGCGGCCAGGATGAGCCCGCCGGGCAGCGAGGTGTCCTCACCGATCAGCGAGTTCTGCACGGCCGTGCCCAGCAGCACGATCACGAGGATGTCGAACGGGGTGGACTGCCCCATCGAACGCTTGCCGCTCATGCGGGTCAGCAACAGGACCACCACATACACCGCAACCGCGCGGACCACGAACTCCCACCATTCCATTCCCAGCTCGAACATCTCATGCATCGCGGCAGCCTCCGTGTGGCGAGGTCTGGACGATAGGAACTCCCGAGTGAAGCCGATGGGAGCACCCGCCCTTCACGGCACCCGCGCTCCTTCGTAACAGCGGCAGGGCTAGCGTCGAGGCATCACCGCCCTACCCGTTTGCGCAGGAGACACGCCATGCAGCACGACAAAACCCCGCCCGCCTCCACCGACGACGCCCATGCCGCGCACAACTGCCCGCCGGCGGAAGGCACGGTCGACAAGCAGCGCACCTCGGAGAACCATGACGAAGCGCTGGAAGAGACGTTCCCGGCCAGTGACCCGATTTCTCCGTTCGTTGCGGCCAAGCCGCCGAAGGATGACAAGGACGCGAAAGATCCGGATGCAGGGCGGCTGAAGACGGAGAACGAGGGCTACAACCAGCGCGGCCACGGCAAGGGTGGCAAGGCCGGTGAAGGGGAACCGGATGGCGTCCGCGAGGATGACGGCATCACCCAGCCGAACTTTGGGCAGGGTGGTACGTCTGGCAAGCAGACGTTGGATCGCTGACCAAACGAGGACCTGTCATGACTACTGCACCGCGAGCGCCCGCTACGAAAGAAGACGACCAGCAGAAGAGCCACACGCCGGACAAGCTGAGGAACGATGACGCCCGGTGGAAGGACAAGGACATGCCGGAGGCCGAGCATGGGGCGACGCCTGAGGATTATGAGCGGCCGGGGAAGGGCTGAGCGCCAGTGGCCTATCGGCTCCACCGGATTCGCACGGCTGTGGAGCAATCCGCCGCCGGCATCGCGTGTCTCAACGGAGGTGGATGGTGACCCCGGCCCGATTCGAACGGGCGACCTTCCCCTTAGGAGGGGGACGCTCTATCCAGCTGAGCTACGGGGCCACGGAGGGCGTAAAGGATACAGGCAAACCAGGGGCCTCATCCACGCCCGGCCGGTTGCCCGCCACTCATCCCCGACAGCGGCAACTGCCCTATGCTCCTCCGTCCCCTGTGATGAGTGACATGGATGCATCCTCTTTGGGCCACCCTTTCCCAACTCGGCGACAGCCGCTGGCTTTTGCCCCTGAGCCTGGTGCTGATCCTCTTCGGCCCCAAAGAGAGCCGCGCCCTTCGCATTCGCTGGGCGGCCGGCCTGGCTATCGCCGGTGGCCTAACCCTGGCCTCCAAGCTGGCCTTCCTGGGCTGGGGTATTGGTTGGGCCCGGCTGGACTTCACTGGCTTCAGTGGCCACGCGACCATGACGGCGGCGGTATATCCGGTCGCCGTGTATCTCGCCACGCATGGACGGCTCCGCCCCTCCCTGCCCTTGGCGCTTCTCGGCTCGCTCCTTGCCGCGGCGATTGCGTACTCGCGCCTGCCGCTCAACGCCCACTCGGTATCCGAAGTGGTCAGCGGATGGCTGCTGGGCACAGCGGCGACGGCCTTCGCACTGTTGGCGAGCCGCCGGGAGTGGCGCACGCCCCTACCAATCCTTGCCTTCTCGCTGGCGGTAGGCGCAGCTATACCCTTGTTGATGCCCACCGTGCGCACGCACGACATAGTAATGCGCATGGCGACCGAGCTCTCTGGCCGGGAACAGGTCTTCAACCGCCACCATTTTGTGCGATAGCCGTCAAATAATCGGCGCACAGAATCCTTCCCGCCAGCTCAAACTGGCTTGACACTGAATAGCCCTCGAAGCGATGATGACAGCGAAAATTTACCTCACGGAGTAGGAAACCCCGTTATGAAGAAGATCTTTGCCGCTCTCGCCCTCGTGGCTTTCTCCCCGATGGCTCTGGCTCAGGAAGCCCAGGTTGAGCAGGCTGCTGGTGCTGAAGGCACCAACGCTGCCACCAGCGCAGAAGTCGCCGGCACTGGCGCCGCCACCGGTGCCGCCACCGGCCCCCTCACCACGGCGGCCGTGATCGGCGCCGGCATCGCTGTCGCTGCAGTCGCATACAGCGTTGCGTCCGACAGCAGTAGCGACGACGCTGGCAACAACAATGGCGGTGGCACCACCCCGCCGCCCACCGGCACCACCGGCACCACCGGCACGACGGGCACCACCGGCACCGCCGGCACCAACTGATCCGCTAGTCGGAGTCAGGTCATTACGCCCTCGCCGGGCGCAGGTCCGGCGGGGGTTTTTGTTTTGCCCGACAGGGCCAGGAAGAATCATCGATGGACTGCAAGCGTCTCGGCGCCACTCTGGCGTTCGCCCTTACCCTGTCCGGCTGTGTCTGGGCGCCCGGTCAGCACCTGCGCTCCAGCGCCCTGGCCCGTGATGATCAGCCGGTCGGCAACGACCAGATCGAGCTGATCCTGATCACACCGAAGCTGATCGCCATGGACCGCGCCTCGCGCGATGTTCCGACGCTGCCGATCGCCCTGACAAGTTATCAGCCTGGTCCGTACCAGATTGGCGCAGGGGACATCCTATACATCACTGTGTGGGATCACCCCGAACTCACCGTGCCCGCCGGCCCACAGCAGCAGCTGAATGCAGCCGGTCGACTTGTCCAGTCCGATGGCACGCTGTTTTATCCGTACATCGGCAAGATTGCCGCTGCCGGCAAGACGCCTGGCGAGCTTCGCGATGAGATCACCTCAAAGTTGGCGCGAGTCATCGAAGCGCCCCAGGTCGATGTTTCCATGCTGACCTACGCCAGTCAGCGCGTTTGGGTCACCGGCGCGTCGCGTCAGGCAGCAACCGTACCGTTGACCGTGACCCCACTGACCCTCGGCGATGCCATCAGCCAATCCGGGCTTGATCCGGCGCAGGCAGATCTGTCGGGCGTCCGTCTCACCCGCGAAGGGGTGACCTATACCATCGACCTCGACCGGCTCGGCCGTCAGGGTGGCGGCGCTACCAACGTCTTCCTCAAGGCAAATGATCATCTCTACGTTCCGTATCTGGACCGGAAGGAGATTTTTGTCGTCGGTGAAGTGAACCAGCCCGGCGCAATGAGCTTCAAGACCAGCGACATTTCGTTGAGTCAGGCGCTTGGCCGTGCACGCGGCCTGCAGCAGTCCACGTCCAACGGAAACGCCGTCTATGTGATCCGGGGATCGAGCAATCTGCAGAGCGCGCCCTCGAGCGTGTTCCAGCTGGAAGCGAAGTCGCCTGCGGCCTTTGCCGTGGCCAGCCAATTCGAGCTCCTGCCCGGCGACGTGGTCTTCGTAGGCGCAGCTGGCGTGACCCGCTGGAGTCGCTTCGTGAATCAGCTGCTGCCGTTCACCTCGATTATCAGCAACGCCGCAAGCGCGCGTAACGATCTCGACAATTGACGGCTGGCCAATGATGAGCAGGACCGCTCTCGTTGCGCCGCAACGGAACCATGGATTGCGCGGCCTGGCCGCGCTCGTACTGATGGGCTTTGCGCTGTCAGGCTGCGGCGTGGTGGGCCGCACCAGCGTCAAGACCGTACAACTGGCAATGCAGGGCAAACCAGACGTTCAGCCCACAGCCGCTGACGTGGCAGCGAACCGCTATCCCCAGATCAAGGTCACCGGCCCGCGAGGCGGGGCGGTTCTGGTTTTGGGCAACCTCGATGGTGATCGCCAAGCCTGGTACAGCAACGATCGCAGCGTCGTCTTCCTTGAAGATGGGCTGCTGGTAGGCACGCATGGCGGCACCCCTGAGCTCCAGGGCATGCGGATCGAGGGTCAGAATCCTTTCCACGCCCTGCACCGGATCGAAGCGCCCATCACCGTCCAGCGCCAGTATGACGTCATGCCTGGCTATCGCTTCGGCATGACGGTGAGCGGCACCCTCGAACGCCTTGGCACCGAGAATGTCGAGATTCTCAATAGAACCCGTCCGTTGCTGCATGTCCGCGAACGGCTGGAAGGCCAGGACTGGAAGCGCGACAACCATTATTGGGTTGACCCGGCCAACGGGTTCATCTGGAAGAGCGTGCAGGCCATCGCACCCGATGCCAGCCTGGAAATCATCCAGCTCAAACCCTATTTGCCGGATCTGAACCGTTGATCACCTTGCGTCTGGCCGCCCTCGCCCTGGGCGTGGCCGCTTCTGTTTCCCTGCACGCCGCACCAGCCATCACCGTCGAGGTCATCGGCAGCGTCCGAAATCCCGGCGTGCTGACGCTCCCTGGAACCAGTCGATTGTCTGATGCAGCGCTCGCGGGCGCGCCGGATGATCGCAGCTACATGCTGGGAGCGGCCCTGCTCAAGCGCAGCGAACTCGTTGCGCAGACCCGTCTGAAAACAGGCCTGCTGTTCGACCTTGCGGCCATTGAAAGTCGGCAGAGCATCGACCCGGAAGGCGCCGCAGCCGCAACACGCATCGCCCGGGAAGTATCTGCGATGCCAGTCACCGGCCGCATTCGCCAAGGACTCGCCCCGCGTGTACTGGAAATGGACCTCAGCGCCAATCGACCATTGGCCGATGGTGACAGACTGTACTACCCGACACGGCCAAGCACGGTGACCGTCCTTGGCACGGTGGAGCAGCCCTGCTCGATACCGCATCATCCCTACCAGCGCCCGTTGGACTATGTGCGGCAGTGCCCTGCCCTGCTCGCTGCCAGCAAGGATGATGTGTTTGTCATTCAGCCTGACGGCGAGGTACAGAAAATTGGCGTTGCACTCTGGAACCGCAGCGGTGAGTCCACCCTCGCTCCCGGCGCCCTCATTTTTGTTCCTCTCAACGCACGAACAACGCGCGACGTGAACCCCGATTTCAACGAGGACGCCGCACGCTTCCTCGCCACCCAGGTGCTGGATGCGCCCGGAGCACCGAAGTGACTCGTTTTGCCAGATCACAGGCCGCTCGCCTGAGCCTTGCGCTGCTCACCTTGAGCATCAGCACCGCCCTCCATGCCCAGAGTGCCCCCGCTCCCACTGCAAGCGATTGGGGCGGCATTGGCCTGTTACAGACCCCCACCGCGCGCATGGCCGATGAGGGCGAACTCGCCTTCACGGCCAGTCATACCTCGCCTTACAGCCGCTACAACATGGTGCTGCAGCCGCTGCCCTGGCTGGAGGGCGCGTTTCGCTACGTTTCGGTGGCCAATCGGCGCTATGGTCCGGAATGGCTGAGCGGAACGCAGAACTACAAGGACAAGTCGATCGATCTGAAGATCCGCCTGCTTGAAGAGAGTCGCTGGGTTCCCGAAGTTGCGGCGGGCTTTCGCGATCTGGGCGGCACAGGTCTGTTCTCAAGTGAGTACCTCGTCGCCAGCAAGCGCATTGGCTCTTTCGATGCCAGCGTGGGCCTGGCCACCGGCTACATCGGTAATCGAGGTGATTTCAGGAACCCCCTGACTTCCATCGACGATAGATTCGAAACGCGCCCGCGAGCGCAAGGTACCGGCAGCCTCAATAGCGATGGGATGTTCCGCGGCCCCGTCGGCGTCTTCGGTGGCGTCGCGTACCAGACGCCGTGGGACGCGCTTCAGTTGAAGCTGGAGTACGACGGCAACGACTACAAGCACGAGCCGCAGGGGAACAACCAGCACCAGAAGAGCCCGTTCAACGTTGGCGCATCTTACGCGGTCAACAACAACGTGCATCTACACCTGGGCTGGGAGCGCGGCGACCTGGCGATGTTCGGCATCACCCTTCGGACGAACCTTGCCCAAGCCAGTTCAATGGCAAAGGTCCTGGATCCCCTGCCGATGCCACTGAAACAGCGTCCTGCGACCGCCGTGGCCGAGTCTGAGCACGACACAAATGTCGTCACTGAACTGTTCGACTGGTCAGGCGTCGCCAACCAGCTGGAGCAGAATGCAGGGCTGCGCGTTCAGAGCATCAGTCGACGTGGATCGGAACTGATCGTTACCGGAGAGCAGCGCCGCTTCTACTATCCGGCACAGGGCGTAGGCAGAATGGGGCGTATTCTCGACGGTGCGCTACCTGACGACATCACGTGGTTCACCGTGCAGAACGCCCGGTTGGGCGTACCGATCGTGGAAACCAGCATCGAGCGAAAGGCCCTCGTCGACTACATCGAACACAAGACCGACCTGAGCACTCTCGCCGGTCATATTGAGATGGCTCCTCCCGCCGCTCAGCGCCGGGAGACCCTTTACAGCGCACCGCTGCGCCGTTTCGACGGCGGGTTCAACATCGGCTATCAGCAATCGCTCGGCGGACCTGACGGCTTTGTGCTGTTCCAGGTAGCTGGCACCTACACCGCCAGCGCCTACCTCGCCCGGAATCTGTGGCTCAGCGGCACCGTCAGCTACAACGCCTACAACAACTACGACAAGTTCCGCTACGACGCTCCCAGTCGCTTGCCTCGCGTACGCACCAATATCCGCCGGTACATGACGGCGGAGGACTTGACACTACCAAATCTTCAGGTGACCGGCACCCGCCAACTTGTGCGGGATACGTATGGCATGGTCTATGCGGGCCTGCTCGAATCCATGTACGCCGGCGCCGGCGGTGAAGTGCTCTATCGCCCGCTCAATGAGCGCTGGGCAGTAGGCGTGGAGGCCAACTGGGTCAAGCAACGCGATTTCGATCAGCGTTTCAGCTTCCGTGACTACAGTGTCGCCACCGGCCATGCCAGTTTCTACTACATGTGGGGCGAAGAACGGCGCGTGGTGACTGCATTGAGTGCCGGCCGCTATCTGGCCAAGGACTGGGGTGCCACCCTGGCTGTCTCCCGCGCCTTCGACAATGGCGTGACCATGGGCGCCTACGCAACCAAGACCGACGTATCCTCCAAGGACTTCGGCGAGGGCAGCTTCGACAAGGGCATCTATGTGTCCGTCCCCTTCGACTTCCTGCTGCCGCGCTCCACGCGGGCCCGGGCTAATTTCGCCTGGAACCCGCTCTACCGGGATGGCGGCGCTCGCCTGGCGCGCAGTTATGGGCTTTACCAGATGACATCGGAGCGTGATCCGGAGTTCTTCTTCGATAACCTACAGACCATCGACGACTGATCTTCGCACTCAGCACAAGCATGGTGGAAGTAAAAAAGAAGGCCAGGAGCATGCTCCTGGCCTTTTTGGCATATCACATCATGGCTCTACAGCCCGTCAGCAGAGGGAGCGGCAAGGGCCGCCCCTCGTCGAATCACTTCTCGTTGGAAGCGTACTCGTAGTATCCATAACTGTAGTAGCCAGTTGCGCGCCTCTCAACGGCGTTGAAGATCGCGCCCTTCACTTGAACACCGTTCTGCTCGAACCGCTTCATCGAAAGCAGGATCTCCTTCGGCTGGTTTACGCCAAATCGGGTCACCATCAGCGTTGAACCAGCGTGGTGAGAGACGATCGCGGCATCGGTAACTGCAAGAATCGGAGGAGTATCCACGATGACCAGGTCGTACTCAGAAGACAGTCCTTCCAAGAGGCTGGCGAAGCGCGGGTGCATCAGGAGCTCTGAAGGATTCGGCGGAATATCGCCGCGTGTCATGTAGTGCATCTGCTCCAACCCGGGAACGGCATGAATTGCGTCGCCAACGGCCAGCTTTCCAGACAGTACATCCGACAGGCCGCTGACGTGGCTCACGCCCAACACTTTATGCAAAGTCCCCTTGCGCATATCCACGTCAATGACGAGCACCTTCTGACCTGCCTGGGCAACGACAGCACCCAGATTCGCGGAGATGAAGGTCTTGCCGACGCCAGGGCGCGGACCGGAGATTGCAATGACGTTGTTCTTCGCCTCCATCATCGCAAAATGCAGGCTTGTCCGCAGACTGCGAAGTGCCTCTACGGCCAGGTCTGCCGGCTCGGCCGCGGCCAGTAGATGCGAGCGACCATCAGCCACCACGCGGGACTTGCCTCCCCGACCCTTCTGGATCTTCAAGAGGTTACTGGAGACACTCAGCGGAATGGCGGCATATACCGGCAGACCGAGCTCTTCAATCTGCGCGGGGTCTTCCACGCCAGGATTGAGCATTCGAGCAAGGAAAGCAGCACCTGCAGACAAGAAGAGACCCAACAACGTCGAAACCAGCACGATCAGGCCTTTCTGGGGTTTGACCGGCTTGCTGATATCAACAACCGCATCATCGACGATCCGGACATTGCCGACCGTTCCCGCCCGGGCCACGTCCAGCTGCTGTGCCTGATTCAGCAGCGCCGTATAGAGCTCATTGCTCACCTGAAGATCTCGCGTGAGTCGCAGCAGCTCCTGCTGCGTGTCCGGAAGCGCATTGACCTCACGGCGGAAACCGTCTTTACGTCCCTGCAGATCGGAAAGCTGCTTAAGCAGAGCACGATAAGCAGGATGCTCGCGAGTGAAGCTCCGGTCCATCTCCGCCTGCTTCATTCGCAGTTCCTGGATACCCGTTTCAACCGCCACCTCTTGTTCCAGTAAGCCCTTCGTCTGCATGGTGATGTCAACAGAGTTGGCGCGCGACTGGTACTTCGCCATTGCCGCCTGGGCATCCTCCACCTGCTTGCGCACGGTAGGCAGCTGGTCCTTCACGAACTGCAGCTGAGAGGCCGCCTCGGCAGAGCTACGATCCACGTTCTGGCGCGCATACGCTTCGGCGACCTTCTGCACCACCATCTGCGCCAGAACTGGATCTGCATTTTCATATGCTACTCGCAGAATGCCGGACTCTTTGCCTTGCTCACCGGCCTTAATCTCTTCCTGCAGACCCGACACTACATCCAAGCGACGCAGCTTGGTGACAATAAAGCGCATACCCGGATGCGCGCGCAGGCTTTCCACTTCGATACGGAAACCGTGTGCCTCAGCTGCCACACCGGCCCTGCCCTTGACCACGAGTTCCCCGTCATCATCGATCAAATCGAATGCACCGTCGGCAGTAGTCGCCACAAGCGTTAGAGGCTCGTCAAAGTAGGCACGCGGAACCTCCAAGCGATGAATCTTCAGCGATTCACCGCCCCACCCATAACCTGACAGGCCCAACAGCGGCTCGGCGAGCTCATCGGGCGCGCGCGCTTCGGAACGACGTGCGAAGAATCCACCAAGTGCGGGGAATCGCCTGGGCTTGGCGACGATATCCAACTGCAGCTCATCCACTGCGGTCCCCACCACAGAGCGCGACGTCAACAGCGCAACCTCGGTCGTAGCAGCTGTACTGCCGCCACCCGCCAGCGAGGTCAAATCGGCCAAGCCCGGAATCGTTGGCATCTTCGACTCCACCTGCACCATTGCCTGAGCTTGGTAAACAGGCGTGGCGAACAGCGCATATGCCGTGCCAACGATTGCGAAGATCAGTGTTGTCCCAATGATCCACCATTTTCGGTCGATCAGAACCCCCAGCATCTCTCGCAGGTCAAATTCATCGTCCTCTCGGACGGCACGCGCAGGCGCTTCCTTCATCTTGGCTTCCATTTCATTCATTTCCACCGTGATCGGGCGGATCGTTACTTAACGTACTTGGACCAACGATCGACGCTTTTATCGATCAAGGCGTAAACATGCTCAAAGGCGATACGCTGCTGACGGTAGGGATCGGGCACTTCCAGCGAATCCCAACGCCCCAGCAGGAACGTCTTTCCACTTACCTCGGGTGTATCGCGCAGGATGCGCGATACATGCGCCTGCTCCATCACCAGGATCAGATCGGCCGCACATAGCACTTCAGGAGTCGCTTGCCGTGCACGATGCCCGTCCGGATCCAAGCCGTGCTCGCGCAGTATCTCGGCCGCCATAGAATCGATCGGTTTCCCAACCAAGGCCTGAAGGCCGGCCGACGAAACCTCAACCCCCACCCGGTCGCGCAGCGCGTGACGCATGAGGATCTCTGCGGTAGGGCTACGGCAAATATTTCCGACGCAGACAAGCAACAGCTTCTTGAACACATATCCCCCAAGGCATTCATCCATGAACCAGACGCACGGCCACCCTTGCCCGCGCTGAACAGCCCGACAGTCTACAGCATTGGCGCAAAAACGGAGCGGGGATTGGAGCCTAACCTCCTGATCCACCTCAAAGATCATGCGCCCAGATCGCGCTTCCGACCAGACATGGTGGCACCATGCAAATCTTGGGCCACTTGGCAACAACCCATCTACCGCTGCCTTCTGGTAGGATGCGAGCACAATTTTGACACCTCCGTCACGGAACCGGCGCCCGAACCGCATCCACCAACTTGACGCGGCCCAAGAAGAAGGCGGGCCGTAGCGCGTCGCTTTTTCAATCAAGGAAGACGAATATCATGTGGCTCTCCCCGTCCCGGCAACACTCTGGCCTTTGGACTTTATCCGCTGGGCGCTTCGGGGCAGCATTGAGCTTGGTCCTTCGTGTTGGCGACCCCGTCCTACTCATCGCAGGAGCTTTGGTCGCTTATGCATGGCGGTTCGGGGACTTGCATGTTCCGGTTGATTACTGGCGACTGGTCGCCATTACAGCCGTGTTTGCTGTCTTGGTCCTCGGCACCTCAACGCTTTACGGAAGCTGGCGAGGGCGCGGCCTGATTGCAGAGTTCGCGCAGCTCCTGCTCAAGTGGGCGCTTATCTTCTCGGCCCTCGTGGCCTACGCCACCGCAATTCAAATTACGGATGAACTCTCGAGGCTCTGGCTTGCCACATGGTTCGTCGCAAGCCTTGTCGGCGTGTTTGCCCTGCGCGTGGTGGTCCGCATCGGCTCTGCCTGGGTGCGGGCTCGCGGCATGGACCTCAGATCTGCGGTCATCGTAGGCGCCAATGCCGATGCGCAACACATTGTCGACACCCTTAAGGACAATGCTTGGACTGGAATCACTGTTAACGGGTGGTTCGCAGCCGATTCCGATCGATGCACTTTGAGCGGCGCAGCCGCCCTGGGCAACGTCGAAAGCCTGGGGAGTTTTGTAGAAGAGAATCAGATCGACCAAGTGTGGATAGCGCTACCAATGCGCGACGAGGCGCAGATCAGACTTGCGCTGGACCAGCTTCAGCACTCCACCGCGGACGTGAAATTCGTGCCGGACATGTTCGGACTTCATCTGATGAATCATTCAGTGGAGCAGGTTGCCGGCCTTCCCGTAATCAATCTGCAGCAGACTCCTCTGCACGGCGGCGCGCGACTTTTGAAGGCAAGCGAGGATCGTTTGCTGGCGGCACTCATCCTTCTGCTAATACTCCCCCTGATGCTTGCCATCGCGGTCGCCGTAAAAATCAGCTCACCCGGCCCAATCTTCTATCGTCAGGAGCGGATGAGCTGGAACAACAAGACGTTCTGGATGCTGAAGTTCCGCTCTATGCCAGTGGACGCGGAACAGTCTTCCGGCGCTGTGTGGGCAAAGTCTGGCGAGGCCCGCGCGACGCGCATTGGAGCCTTACTGCGGAAAACCAGCTTGGACGAACTTCCACAGTTCATCAACGTGCTACTCGGCGACATGTCCATCGTGGGCCCACGTCCAGAGAGGCCAGTCTTCGTTCATAAGTTCAAGAACGAGATTCCAGCCTACATGAAAAAGCACATGGTCAAGGCAGGGATTACTGGCTGGGCCCAGGTGAATGGCTGGAGAGGATCAACGGACTTGCAGAAGCGCATCGAGTGCGACCTCTTCTACATCGAGAACTGGTCGCTTTGGTTCGATCTGAAGATCATTTTTATGACGCTGTTCAAAGGGTTCGTGCACAAGAACGCCTACTAAAGCGCGCCCTTTGACCTTTCTGCTTTTCGCCTGTAGCCCTCTATGCTCATTGCCCTCCTAATTCTTGTCGCCGCCGTCTGTATTCTAGCGGTGGTCTACCCGTACCTGATCTATCCCACCCTTCTCGCTGCGACAAAGGCGCGACCGATTCAGCTTGGCGCTCCCGAGTGTGGCGATGGCGCAGATTTCACGCTCCTTTTCTCTGCGTACAACGAAGCATCGGCAATGCCCCAAAAGCTCGCTAACCTCAGGGATCTGCGGTGCAGGTATCCTGCGATGCAGTTCATGGCTTTCGATGACGGATCCAGTGATGGGACGGCAGACCTTATCGCTCGCGATGCCCCGTTCGTCCAACTCATCCGTGGCGGCGGCCGAAATGGCAAGGCGCACGGTATGAAGCTGATGGCCCGCCAAGCTTCAACGCCAGTGCTTGTCTTCACAGATGCCAATGTACTGCTGGACCTGGATGCTCCCCAAGCACTTGCCGCCTGCTATTCCGACAGCAGCGTCGGAGGCGTCTGCGGCGCACTTCATTACTTGGGTGCCGACGGGTCGTCTACGGCGGCCGTAGGCGGCCTTTATTGGCGCCTGGAGGAAAGAATCAAGGATCTGGAGTCGCGTAGCGGCAGCGTGATGGGCGCCGACGGCTCCATTTTCTCGATTCGAGCCGAACTTTATCCGGAGTTCCCTGATACTGTACTTGACGATTTCACGGTATCAATGTCAGTGGTGTTCAATGGACTTCGCCTCATCAAGAGCAACGCGGTCATCGCCTATGAGCAGCTTGTCTCCTCGCGAGGCGATGAGTTTGCCCGAAAGGTCCGCATCGCTGCTCGTGCGTATCATACGCATTCAGAGTTGACATCGAAGCGCCGGAAGCTTTCGCTGGCGAATCGCTTTAGGTACTTCTCACATAAGACCTTGCGCTGGTTCGGTGGTGCTTTTCTCCTGGCCGGGGCCGCGTCTGGAATAGCTGCTGTCAGCTTAATGTGGCCACTCGCTGGGGTGGTTGTTGGCGTCCTGATTGGCACGATGATCGTCATCGGCATCTACACACATAAGGGCCCGATATCGTCCGTTCTGGAGATCGTCTTGGCAATGCTTGCCACGCTGCAGGGCGTTGCGCGTGCAGCGCGAGGTCAGACCTTTGCGGTGTGGAATCCGGCGAAATCGCGCTAAACAACGGATCTTTGCCATAAGACCGCGTGATGAACGCAACAGTGACGCGGCATCAATGTTTTTCTCGAGAATTTTCCAGGAGACAGAATGAAAGCAGTCATCCTAGCGGGTGGATTGGGGACGCGACTGGCCGAGGAAACGGCCGTGCGCCCGAAGCCGATGGTTGAGATCGGCGGCCATCCGATCCTTTGGCACATCATGAAGATCTACTCGACCCATGGCGTCAACGAGTTTGTCGTATGCCTGGGCTACAAGGGCTATTACGTAAAGGAGTTCTTCGCGAACTACGCCCTCCATAATTCCTCGATAACGGTCGACATCGTCAACCGCTCCCTGGAGTTCAGGGGTGATTCGCAGCTTCCTCCTTGGAAAGTCCACCTGGTGGACACAGGCACCGACTCGATGACCGGCGGTCGCCTGCGGCGTGTGCGCGACTACCTGGACCACGATGAGCCGTTCTGTATGACGTATGGAGATGGTGTGGCCGACATTGACATTACGGCACTGCTAGCGTTCCACAAGAGCCATGGAAGGGACGCAACGCTGACGTCCGTACGCCCTGCTGGCCGTTTCGGCGCGACCGTAATCCAGGACGGCAAGGTCACGGAATTCACCGAAAAGCCGGCCGGTGACGGTGCGCAGATCAACGGAGGGTTCTTCGTGCTCCATCCGCGCGTAATCGACCGTATTGCTGGTGATGACACCATCTGGGAACGCGAGCCACTCGAAGGCTTGGCACACGACGGGCAGCTCGCCGCTTTCGAGCACAAGGGCTTCTGGCAGCCCATGGACACGCTCCGGGACAAACAGTCTCTGGAAGCGCTTTGGGACGCCGGCAAGGCCCCGTGGAAGATGTGGGACTAAGCATATGCCGAACCGTGATTTTTGGAGCAAGCAACGCGTATTCCTGACCGGGCACACCGGCTTCAAGGGCAGTTGGACCGCGCTCTGGTTGGCCCGCATGGGCGCGCAGGTGCACGGCTACTCGCTCGTGCCCGAGACCACCCCCAATCTGCATGACCTGATCGGCAACGCCAAGGGCATGACCTCAACCATCGGTGACATCCGCGACCCTCTCGCACTACAGCGTGCGGTAGATGCATGCGACCCTACGGTGGCGATCCATATGGCGGCCCAGCCCCTGGTCCGTCGCTCCTATCGGGAGCCGGCAGAAACCTACGACGTCAATGTCATGGGTACGCTGCACGTGCTGAACGCGCTTCGCCGCGCCCCCAATCTGCGCGCGATCCTCGTCGTCACCACGGACAAGGTCTATATGAACGACGACTCCGGCCGTCCGTTCATTGAAACCGATCCACTGGGCGGACACGACCCCTACTCCAGCTCCAAGGCGGCGTGCGAGGAACTGGTCTCCTGCTACCGGCAGAGCTACTTCGAAGAGGCCGGAATCCGCGTCGCCACGGCGCGTGCCGGCAACGTGGTAGGCGGCGGCGACTGGTCGGAGGATCGCCTGATCCCCGACATCTGGCGCGCCATGCTCGCCGGCCAGCCAGTGACCTTGCGCAACCCCAGCAGCACCCGGCCGTGGCAGCATGTCCTGGACCCGGTATCGGGCTATCTGGATTACGTCGAGGCACTGGCATCTGAGGGCGCCGTGGCGCTCCCCAATGCACTGAACCTCGCGCCCGCGACAGATTCCCCAATGAGTGTTCAGGCAGTCACTGAAACGCTCGGGCAGGCACTGGGCATGCACGAAACATGGCGTCTGGACGACGGTGACAATCCGGTAGAGATGACGATGCTGACCCTGGACGCATCGCTGGCAACCCGCGTGCTCGGCTGGCATCCACGCCTGACCGGGCGCCAAGCCGTCGAATGGTCTGCTGACTGGTACATCCGACAGCACCAAGGGCAGGATGCGACCGCGCTCACCCTTGCCCAGATCGATGAATACGAAGGACTGGCGTCGCGCTGAGCGCGCCTCCGGAAAGGAAACGACACCATGAAGTTCACCCCCGCCCCGCTGGATGGCGTGTACCTGATCGATCTGGAGCCCCGCAGCGATGATCGCGGCTTCTTCTCGCGCCTCTTCTGTCAAGACGAGTTCGCAGCACATGGACTGGAGACGAACTTTCTGCAGTTCAACACCTCGTTCACCCGAGCGCGTCACACCCTGCGCGGCCTCCACTATCAGCTCGGCGACTCTGCCGAGGTGAAAGTTGTCAAATGCACGGCCGGCAGCCTGTACGACGTCGTGCTGGACCTACGCCCGGACTCGCCCAGCTTCGGCAAGTGGTTCGGCACAGAACTGAGCGCGGAAAACCGCCGGATGATGTATGTGCCCCGCGGCTGCGCCCACGGCTTCATGTCGCTCACCGACGATGTCGAGATGCTCTATTTCGTCAGTGCGGCATACAACGGCAAGAACGAGCGCTGTGTCCGCTGGAACGACCCGCGTTTCGGGGTGGAATTCCCTCACGCGCCGCTTTCGATCTCCGAGAAGGACGCTGCCGCTCCGGACTTCGACCCAGCATGGCACCTGGACGCCGGCCTCACCAACACCCCATTCCCGCGGAGCTGAAATGCGCATTCTGCTCACTGGCGCCAGCGGTCTCATCGGACAGGCCGTGCACAGGAATCTCTCTCTGGACAACGAGGTAATCACCCTCGGCCGGAGCTCACGCGCGGACGTACGCCTCGACCTGGCTGACGTGGACGGACTGAACTCAGTGGCGCTGCCGGCGGCAGATGCCCTGGTCCACTGCGCCGGCATCGTCGACGAAGACTTCCGCGAAGATCCCGTCCGTGCGGCCAGAATGGCCATGTTCGGCGCGGGCGCGCTGGCGCGTCAGGCCGTCGCGGCGGGCGCCACGCGTCTTGCTTACATTTCCTCGGCACACGTGTACGGTCCGATGCTGGGCCACATCGACGAGCGCTCACCGCCGAAC
Source organism: Stenotrophomonas bentonitica (assembly GCF_002887735.1). Classification (GTDB taxonomy): domain Bacteria; phylum Pseudomonadota; class Gammaproteobacteria; order Xanthomonadales; family Xanthomonadaceae; genus Stenotrophomonas; species Stenotrophomonas bentonitica_A. The sequence goes on along the minus strand of NZ_PKQP01000002.1, from coordinate 338,418 downwards.
CCGGTATCGGATTATGCGATCTCGCACTACGCCACCGAACAGGTCTTCCGACGGTATGCACAGGGTGCAGTGACCGCCGCCGCATTCCGGCCGTGCGCCGTGTTCGGCAACCTAGGTGACCTTGACGCATTTCGTCGTTGGACGCTGATTCCCTTCTCCTTCCCACGCGAGGCCGTACTGGATCGTCGCATCGTCATACGCTCGACCGGACAGCAGCGACGCAACTTCGTGGGAACCGACGACGTCGCGGACAGCGTACGGCGCTGGCTGGATGCCCCATCTTCGGTCTGGCAGGTAATCAATCCCGTTGGGGCTACGTCCTGCACGGTGTTCGAGTTCGCCCAGCGGTGTGCTGCCATCTCGGATGAACTGGCCACGCGCAGCTGCGTCGTCGAGCGTCAGGAGCCAAACGGGCCGCAGGCCGGAGATGATTTTGAGTACGCATCCACCCTGCAGCCGACCACGGCTCGTCAGTCCATTGACGACTTCGCCCGCAGATTGATGAGCCAGCTTCTGCTCAAGGCCGTGCCATGACGCCGCGCTTGACCATCGGCCTTATCATCTACAACGGGGTGGACATTGCACGCCGCTGTATCGACAGCCTTATCGGGCAGACCTACACGGACTTCGTTCTGTTGATCCACGACAATGGGTCGACCGACGGCACCAGCGAGATCTGCGCCGAGTATGCGGCCCGTGACCCTCGCGTCCGACACGTGCGACACCCGCAGACCATTCCGCAAAGCGATAACTTCCGCGGCGTACTGATGTCTGCGGACAGCGAGTACTACATGTGGGCAGCGGACGACGATATCTGGTCGCCGCAGTTTGCCGAGCTGTGCATCGCCCAGCTCGACGTCAACCCCGATGCGGTGGCGTGCTGCACAGAGGTGAACTTCCGTTACCCCGATGGCGATGTTCGCCGTGCACGCGGTACGTTTCCCATCGTCGGCACGCCCGACGAGCGGGTCCGCACCTACCTGCACAATCCGCGCGACAGCGCCCGGCTTTACGGCGTGTACCGCACCAAGGCACTCCAGGCCAGCTATCCGGCCGGACTGAACATGTTTGGCTACGATTGGCTGGTGGTCTGCCTGAGCATGCTGCACGGCCACCACCTACAGGTTGACGGCGTGCAGCTTCTGCGCAGTGGGCATGCGCCAGGAAAGTACTTCGAGCGCTATGACCGTCATTTCGTACGCGATACGGGCCTAGTCGGACGTCTATCCTGGTTCCTGCCGCTATTGCCTCTGTCGCAGGCCCTGAAGGCTCACCTTCCACGCAGCGCATGGAGGGCTTCACGGCTTCGTGTTGCGCGGCTTAACATTATCCAATTTTTATTGTTGCTGAAATGGAAATGGAAGGGAGCTAGCAGCCTTTTTGCACTTGCCAAGGTGGTCGACAAGGCGATCCAGGGGGGGCGTTGATGTCTAGCTTTGAGCGTCCGCCAATCGCGCACCTTGCCTCATTGGACTCTTGGCGCGGAATATGCGCCCTACTGGTCGCAGTGCATCATTTCGTGTTGTTTTCGATTAATGAATTCAACTACCACACGATCGAATCGTTCTTCCTTTTTGTTGATTTTTTCTTCGTATTAAGCGGATTCGTAATCTCACTAAATTATTCGACGAGAATCGCAACGACTGCGGACGTCGCAGACTTCATCGTCCGCCGCTTTGCTCGGGTATGGCCTCTGCATGCACTTGTGATGGCCGGCTTCGTCTGCGTGTATCTGACGATTCGCGTGACGGGCACAGAGGCGCCATACACCATCGGTGCGAGCGGCACGACTTATATGCCGCTAAAGTTTCCTCTCGTGCTGGCACTTCTCAACTCTTTTGGCGTTTTTTCTGGAGGATGGAACCTTCCCAGCTGGAGTATCAGTGCAGAATTTTTTGCATACCTTGTATTTGCTAGCTGCATGCTTTCCAGATATCGGTACGCTTTGATCTGCGCCTTCACCCTATTAGGCGCCTATTACGTATTCGCAGTAAGCGAAACGCATATCAACTTGACCGCAAACTTTGGCGTATTCAGATGCCTCTATGGATTTGGAGTTGGCGTTGGCGCGCACCATCTCTATGCGCATATTCTGCGAAGAGGATCGCTCAACGCTGTCTCAAATACGACCACTGAAGTGATTGCACTAGTTGCACTCATCGGATTTCTTCATACATCCGTTACTTCCTCAGGAGAGGCCAAGGCCGCCTCAGCATTTGCGCCACTGCTATTTTCCGCCATCATCGTCGCATACACTGCACAGCGTGGAGCAATTGGCCGCTTCCTAAGAATGAAGCCATTCCTCAAGATCGGGCAGTGGTCCTATTCCATCTACATCACCCACTGGCTCGTATTAATCAGCATGGCCGCTGCGTCCAATGCCTTTTATCCAGCGTATAGACAGGTCGAACTCTGGGGTGGCGTCTATTGGAAATGGGACCTGTCTTCCCCCACAGCCTTTCTCACTGCCCTTGTAATCTACCTCGTGATTCTGCTGTCACTTTCGTCAATGACCTATTCCGCGATTGAAGATCCCTGCCGAAGGGTTGCATCCAATTACCTGAGAAGCAGAAAGGCAGCGAAAGGGGCGGCAAGCACTGCAGGCCAGCAGTAGACAGTGCGAGTGCACCTCATGGCTCCTGCATCAACAGCAACCTAAGTAGTCAAGCGAGCACTTTCAATTGAATCTCAGAAGAAACTCCCTCTTCTCAGCCGCAGAGGTCGTGATCGGGGGCATTGGGTTATTCCTGATCTACCGAAGCGTCGTCGCTGAGCTTGGCGTCGCCATGCTTGGCGTCTGGTCGATAGTGCTTGCCACTACCGCATTCGGACGCGTAGCCGATGTCGGCATCGCTGCTGGCCTATCCAGGTTCATTGCTGCTGCGCGTGGGCGACAAGAACATGTCCAGGTATCGCTCTACTTCTGGACAGCGCTTTCCACCATTGCCATTCTCATGGCGGTAATCGCGCTTCTCGGGTGGCTTCCATTGAATGCCGCGCTGGGCTTTGCCCTGAGCGGCGTGGAGTTGACCGCAGCCCGGCAACTGTTGCCTTGGGCGCTGTTCACTTTCTGGCTACTCAACATCAATGCGGGACTGGCAGCGACGCTGCTCGGCATTCAACGGTCGGATCTGCGCGCCCTTTCCTCCATTGGAGGCATGATCATCCAGGTAGTCGCATCCTATCTTCTAGTGAAGTCACACGGATTGCTCGGACTTGCCTGGGCACAGTCCGCGCAGTACCTTTTCACCATTGCGGCGTCAGCGATTTTTGCGCACATCTCCGGCGCCATTCTGGGCCCTCCCCGCTTCTCAAGACTGGTCTTGAAGGAGCTTTTCGGCTTTGGCGCAAAGCTTCAGATCGGTACGATCGCGAACCTCCTGTTTGAGCCTCTCTCTAAACTGGTCCTTGGAGCAGTGGCAGGTCCCGCATCTGTCGGCATCTTCGAGATGGCATATCGAATGGTGTATCAGATCCGGACAGTTGCGATCATGGCACTCCAGAACCTCGTTCCTGCCTTTGCTGAGCTCTCACAGCGCGATTCCACTGCGAGTAGCGCGCTTTTCACCAAGAGCAATCGCGTCGCCGCCCTCGCGGGGGGATCGCTCATGATCATAGCCATTGGCGTGGCGCCATTGGTGTCCGTCCTTTGGCTGCAGACGTACTCAAGCGAGTTCATGTCGCTGGTCGCGATGATTTCGGTCTGCTGGTTGGTCAACATCCTCTGTGCACCCTCCTATTTCTGGGGAATAGCGCACGGCACCATCAATGCGAACATCGGCGGCCAGCTTCTCACAGGCGTCCTGTCTCCTGCGCTGGCTTTTCTTCTTGGAAGTCAGTACGGCCCATTCGCTGCAGTGATTGGTATCCTCGCCGGCAAGGCAATCGGCGACATTCTGCCTGCCGTGTTCAATCGCCCTACCCCAGCCTGGTCCAGTGCTGGCGTTGCACAGCCGTGGAACTTACTGGCTTTGGTCACTACTCTTCTTTCAGCCACCCTTGCACATTACCTATGGGGGAGAATGGCCGGTGATTTCCTCTCATCGCACAATGCCCTCAAATTGATCACGTCATCATGAACCACGTCTACGCACAGCCCAACGCGCATGGAAGCTTCAGCCGCTCGACAGTAGGTCTGGCTCTGCTGATCGCGTTCTTCGTCGGCGCACATCTCAGACTGTCCATCTACAGCGGAGGCAGCGTACTGGTTCCCCAGTTCATCTGCCTGGCAGCCGGCGCTGCGCTTGCAGCGCTCTATCATAGGGCGCTTCTAAAGACGCTTCCGCTGATGCTTCTGCTTGCTGCGGCTCTGGTGCTTGCTCCCATTCTGAATTTCCCTTTCCTGTCCACCTCCGCGGTGTTTGAGACATACAAGGGCAGCATCCAGTTGCTGGTATCGATGACGCTCATGCTCGCTGTTGCCGCACTGGTAACCACCATTGATCCAGCACGACTCGTCAGACTTTCTACACGCCTGTGGCTGTTCTTTGTGCTGCTTGCACTTCTGGAATTCGTCGCCTTGCGCGAAGTCTTCGAGGCCATGAGTCAGGCAATCTACTCCGCATCTGGCCGTGGCATGTACACCGGCTTTGAGCGCGATCAGCTTCTGTATGGCCAGATCCGGCCCAAGGTCATGGCCACCGAACCCTCATTCCTGGCCACGACCCTACTCTGCCTGTGCACCGTGGCGATCCTTAGCATGCGCTCGGCGGGCAAGCCGCACGCGGTGAGGAATGGCCTGATCATGCTGGCAGTTACCTACCTGGTCTGTCCAAGCATGATCATCGTGTTCTACATGGCCGCCATCGCCACGTGGATGTACTGGCCGCAGACAAAGAAGGGGCGTGCATTGGTTCTGTTCCTTCTGGGCGGCGCTTTGGTTTCGACGCTGATCGCACAGACGTACATGACCCAGCTCGCCGCCCTCAGCAAGCTGGTGCTTGGTGACCATGGCGCCACCGGCAGCTTCTTTGGACGCATCGCCGTGGGACCAAGCGTCGGCATCGACGTCCTGGAGCGATATCCGTTGCTGGGGGTAGGTGTGGGTAACGCAGAGGCCGCGCGCCCGATCATCGACAGCAACTGGCTCAACAAGGGTGCTTTCGCTTTGTTTCCTTGGTTCGCAGACCCGGCTTTGCGGGCGAATGATCTGATGTCGAACGGTTTCTGGTGGCAGTGGATTTACATGGGTGCCGTCGGTGGTCTCCTGTTCGTGGCCCTGACCAAGGCATTGCTGCGCACGATGGGTGTGGCCCTCCCGTTCCGGGCGATCGTGTGTGCGTGGATTGTCTGGTACGCCGGTGCGGCTTTCGTCGATCCGATCTCCTGGTTCGCACTGGCCATTTTCTGTATTCCGCCTCGCGCGGATGCCGAACCTGAGCCCCCCGTCCCGCGCGTCGATGGCGCTGCGGTGGCGCCTGGAGCGATGCATGCGCGGTGATTCCCTCACGCCGCACGCCCACTTAGGCCTGGGATGCAGCCGACTCGGATCGGTCAATGGGGTAGCCGGTCCAGAAGCCACCCGTCTGCTTGCGGCCGCGTTGGACGAGGGCTATCGGTTCTTCGATACGTCTAACGTGTATGGCCAAGGCGATAGCGAGCGGCTGATAGGCAACGCTATCGGTAACCGCAGTGACTGCCTGGTCTGCACGAAGGGAGGCAAGTACCTGCCCTTCTCCAAGCGCATTCTGGTGCCGGTAAAAGGCCTGATCCGGCTTGTCGCGCGCGGATCCCACACGGCACGAAACGGGGTAAGCAGTCTGCGTAGTCAGCCGCTGCCCACGCGCTGGGACACCGCTTTCATTTCTGCGGCAATCGACGGCAGTCTGCGTCGACTGCAGCGTGACGCGATCGACGTCTACCTGTTGCACAGCCCGCAGGAAAGCGCGCTGCGCGATGGTGAAGCCATTCAGGCGCTGCACAACGCCCAGCAGGCCGGCAAGATTCGTGTTGTTGGCGTATCGGTCGATGACGTCGGCACGGCCATGGCGGCGCTGGCGGATCCGAGGGTAGGCGCCTTGCAGCTACCGCTCCATCCTGGTGCCAATGATTACGACCAGGTACTGGCGCAGGCCTTCCAGCAGGGCGTGAAGGTCATTGCACGTGAAGTTCTGGGTGGCCAGAGCGCGATAGCCGCCGCGCAGGATCCCTCGGCGTACGCCACCACACGCATCCAGGAGCTGCATCATGATCCCCGTATCGCCACTGTCTTGGTAGGAACCACCAAGATCTCCAATATGAAGGTCGCTGCGCGGGCCGCTGGACTGATTGCCAGCACTCCTGCCCGACCGCAACGTGGAAGCTGAATTGTGAACATTGCAATCGTGGGCTGCGGATTTGTCTTCGACATCTACATGCGGACCTTCAAGGCTCATCCAGAGCTGGCCATCGTAGGCGTCTTCGATCTCAAGTCCGATCGGATGGATCGCGTTTGTGCGTACTATGGCCTTGAACGCTATGCCTCGCTGGACGCCCTGTTGAACGACGGCCGGGTGGATATCGTAGTGAACCTGACGAATATCGGCGCGCATTTCGACGTGAGCCGCAAGGCATTGATGGCTGGAAAGCACGTCTACAGCGAGAAGCCTGTAACCCGAAATCTGCAGGAAACCCAGGAACTGTTCGCCATCGCCACGATCAACGGAGTGCGCATGTACGGTGCGCCCTGCAACATCTACAGTGACTCGGTGAGAACGCTATTCAAAGCAGTCGGCGACGGGGCTATCGGAAAACCGCTTCTGGTGTACGCCGAGCTGGATGACAACCCCATTCATCTGATGGAGTTCGAGAAGGTTCGGAGCCCGACGGGTGCCCCGTGGCCACTTGAGGAGGAGATCCTTGAAGGGTGCACCTTTGAGCACGTGGGCTACCATCTTGTCTGGATCTGTGGGCTGCTGGGACCGGCAATCGCGGTTACCGCCTACTCCAACGAGCTGATCGAGACCAAGGCAGCAGGGGTGCCCGGCCGCTCGGGGACGCCGGACTATTCGGTCGCCTGCCTGACGTTTGCCAATGGCACATCGGCCCGAATTACCTGCAGCGTGGTGGCGCCCCGCGATCATCGCATGCGCGTGATCGGCACCGATGGAGAGGTATCTACGGACAGCTACCGCCAGTACCGTTCCCCGGTCCACCTTGAGCGCTATTCCAAAGGCAGCCTGAGTGCGCGCAAGCTCCAGGTGCTGCGCAACAGCCGCTCGTTGGGCAGGCTGTTCGGTATCGGCGGGCGCCGCATGCGCCTGGTACGGAACTGGAAGTCCAACGCGGTGGAAAAGGACCAATCGGTGCGTTCTTCTCTGCGAACCCGCGTCAAGGAATGGGTCCGTCGCAAGGAGGTTTACGCGCAGGACAAGTTCGTCGGCATTGCTGAGATGGCGCGCGAGATAAGGGCCGGCGAGCCGCAGTATCTGTCACCCGACTTCATCGCCCATCTGAACGAACTGACACTACTGATCCAAGGCGCAGGTCCTGAAGGCCTGGCGACGCGCCCCACCACAACGTTCGCACCACTTGGCCCACTGCCAGGCACGCAGGACTACGGAACCGGGTATCTGGAGCGCCTCCACCCCACCCTGCTGGAGCGGATTGCCTCCCGATGAAACACGGGGCGCCGATGACATTCTATCGGCGCGCTCCAAGGACGGACGCAACTGGACGACTACTTTGGAAATCAATCTACGAACTTTGCAAGCCGCATCGCGGCTTGATGCGAAGATGCTTGGGTATCATCTCAAGCGGGTGCTTCGCAATGTCCTTGCCCGGCGGTTTCCCAATGCCTACGCACGACGCCTTGAACGACTTAGTACGCGTGTGCCAGTCATCGCCTCGCGAGGCACCGGAGCAACGGGAACGGCTGTGATGTTCGTCTCCCGATTCTATCGGGACGAGTACCTAGACGATATGGACGATGTGGCTCGTGGCCACTTCACCTTCTTCGGTCAATCCGTAGATTTCGGCAGCGTCGCAAAGATCGATTGGCACCACACCATTGCCGTCGAGAAAGACCTTCATCTCTGGCGTATGAAGCTGGCGCACCTGGGATTCATCTGCCCCATGCTGGTTTCCGGCACGACCGCGCATCACCAAGCCGTCGAAGAGATCTTGGCTCGATTCAATGCCAGCAGCAGCTTCGCGGTGGACGGGTGTTTCAGCTCCTATTGGTTCCCATACAGCGCATCGCACCGGATACTCAGCGTACTCAGCGGCTATCTTGTCGCGCGTCAGGAGCGCTCGCTCGGAACTTCACTGGTCGTCGCCATCGAGGCGTTTCTCCGACGAGATATTGCCTTCGTGCTGGACACCATCGAGCATGAGCTTAAAAACAATCACGTCGAACGCAATCTGGCGGCGCTGTGTCTTTACTACAGCCACGCAGAAGAGGTTCCGACGTCTATCGCGACGCGCCTGAACCGCGACGTGCATCAGATCATTCTGGATTGCGTCCTCGAAGACGGACTACTGTCCGAGCGCTCCGCCATGTACCAGGGGTTGACCGTCATGGCCTTGCGCGTGTTCCAGGACACCCCTTTCCTGGACGCCGCCACTCGCAAACTGGCCCGCGAGCGCCTCGCCCTAGCCGAGCATGCGTGGGCGGTGATGTCGCATCCGGATGGCGAGATTGCACTGTTCAACGACAGTTGGTTCGGAGAGGTACCTCCAGTCAGTGCACTCATGGAGCCCGCTTCAATGCAGACGCTTGAAGTGCTGCGGCATGCCGGTTATGCCCGCCTGCAGGATGAAACGTGTTTCGCCTTGTTTGATGCCGGTGCGATTGGCCCGTACTGGAATCCCGGGCACGGCCACGCCGACTTCCTGGCGGTGGAGATCGACCTGCACGGCAGAAGGTTCATCGTGGATCCGGGCACATATCAGTACTCCACAGGCGAGCGCAGACGCTTCGAACGCTCGGCTGCAAGCCACAACGGGCCAGGCTGGCGAGAGGTCGAGCCAGTCGAGTACAGCGGCTGTTTCAAAGTAGGCCGTATGAGCAAGGCGCAGCTGACCGAGTGTGGCCCGGTCGAGGGCGGATATCGCGTGTCCGGGGCGCTGAATCTCAAACGTGGCACCGCGGACCGAAGTCTAACGCTGCGGAACGGTTGCCTGCATGTGAGCGACCGCTGGTACGGGAATCTTCCCCGACCGCGCACCAACCTGCTCATCTCCGCCGATTGGAAAGTGGTCTCGTGCGAAGGGAACCATTTGCAGTTCGCACAGGACGGAATCATCGTGGATATGGTGATTCGCAAGGGGCGCGTGGCAGATCTCTGCGCGTCTTCCTGGGCAAGCCACTACTTGCAGGCTCGGCAAGGATGGCTGATCACACTGGAGCCCGGCGGCACCGCCGAGTTGGACTGGGACGTGACCAGTTCGGTTCCAGCCCCCATATGCACCAAGGAACAACACGATGTCGTCCGTTCGCCGTAAGCGCATTCTCATCCTCAGCCGCCTCTTTCCGTACGCACCGGCGCGTGGCGGCGACATGAGCTATTCCAGGGGGCTGGCCACCTCATTTGCCCACGTCGCAGACGTGACCGCAGTGGTTGCCACCAATGGCGTGCAGCCTGATGGTCCGGTCGACAAAGATGGTGTGCGCTGGATCGTCGCAGGCGCTCCGCGCAAGGGACGCATGGGATCGGTCGCCACCCGCCTGCCCAACATTGCCTGGCGCGGACAAACCACTGCTTACACTAGAGCCGTGGCACTGGTCCTTCAGGAAGAATGGGATGCGATCGTCATCGATCACATTGGCTCCTACCATGTTCTACCGCGGGTGCTGGCGTACCGCGCCGGTCGTCCCGCAACGCGCATCTCCTACATCTCCCATGAACACGAAGCCTCGGTGCGCGTTGAGAAGTACGCAGCGTATGGTGGTAATCCGCTGCTACGCCTTGCGCTGAAACTGGATGGCATCAAGGTGGGCAAGGCCGAGCTTGACCTGGTGCGATCGGTGGACCTCCTGTCACTGATCAATCCCGATGACGCCGCACTCTACAAGGCTCAGTTGCCAAGTCTGCAGTACGTCACCTTGACGCCGGGGTACCAGGGCAGCAGCACGCTTCAACGCCGGATCGATGCCTCGGTTCCTCGACGTGTCGTCGTCCTAGGCGGGCGTGAATCCCGCCAGAAGCAGGTGATTCTGGAGCGCTGGCTGGAGCATGCAGCGCCCGTCTTCCATCGATCAGGTGTCGAGATGGCCGTAGTTGGGCCGATCGATGATGCACTCGGCGACACGCTGTCCAGCCGCTACCCGACCGTGCGTTTCATGGGCTTTGTCGATGACATCGACGCGTTCCTCGCGACCTGTCGGGCAAGTGTGGTCGCGGACTTCCTCGGCGGCGGGTTTAAGGTGCGCCTGCTGACCTATGTCTTCAACCGTCTGCCGATGTTTGCTATGAAGGGCGCCGTTTCCGGCCTGGGAGTGAGCGCGCCCAGCGCATTCGCCGAGTTCAACGACTTGGCGGCGCTGGCACAGGGGGTTTGCGAACGCATTGACGATTTCGACTATCTCAACAGCCTGCAGAACCACGCTTATGAGGGTGCCGAGGGATGCTTCGATTGGACGGACCGTGGGGTGCGCTTTCTGAAGGCACTAGAGGCAGCCCAGTGACTGCACAGTTAACCACGGCGACGCAGCGTTTCGGGGGCCACCAGCGTATTGAGGTGGTACGCGTCCCGGCCGCGTTCGCGATCGTCTGGTAGCACTCGCAGGCACCGCGAAGCAAGATCAGCAGCGCTTGAAGCAACCGGCCGTCCCCTCTGTGATGCCCCCTTTACTCTGCGATGTGTCGCACTTGGAGTTTGTTCCTTGAGTACCTACAACATTCTCATCTGCGGGGGCGCCGGCTACATAGGCAGCCACATGGCCCAATGGCTTGCCGAGCGGGGTCACACGGTCACGGTGCTGGACAACCTGTCCACTGGCCATCGAGGCGCCGTCCGTTGGGGCCGCTTGATAGAGGCCGACCTGATGGACCCGGCGGGGTTGGAACACACCTTCGGCGGGCAACGCTTTGACGCCGTGATGCACTTCTGCGCGCGCTCCCTGGTCGGTGAATCCGTCGCAGAGCCTTATCCGTACTACCGCAACAACGTGACTGGCACGCTCAATTTGCTGGAAGCCATGCGTAAGCATGACGTAGGCCAGATCGTGTTCTCTTCAACCGCCGCAGTCTTTGGCAACCCAATGACCCAAGCCATCGATGAAGAACACCCCAAGTCTCCAATCAATCCGTACGGTGCCAGCAAGTTAATGGCGGAGCGTTTTCTGGCCGATGCAGCGCATGCTTACGGTCTCCGCTCTGTGACGCTGCGCTATTTCAACGCCGCAGGCGCGCTGCCCGAGCATGGCATCGGGGAAGCGCACGCGTGCGAGACCCACCTGATTCCAAATGTGCTCCGCGCAGCCTTGGGCGAGGGCCCGGCGCTGAAAGTGTTTGGAAATGACTACGACACCGCCGATGGGACCTGTGTGCGCGACTATGTCCATGTGCAGGACCTTGCTCAGGCCCATGCCCTCGCACTTGGGTTCATGGGGCGCGAAGAGGGCGCGCACACGTTCAATCTGGGCAATGCCCAAGGTTTCTCCGTGCAGGAGGTAATTGCAGCTGCGGCCTCCGTCACGGGCGTTCAGATTCCCTACGATCTCGCGCCCCGGCGTGCCGGTGACCCCGCCCATCTGGTGGCGAGCAGCGAAAAGGCACGGCGGTTGCTGGGTTGGACGCCGCAATGGACGGCGCTTGAACCGATCATCGAAAGTGCTTGGCGCTGGCATCGCGACCCGCCGTCCTGGTCGCCTCACTATCCTCATGCACATGCACATGCACATGCACTGGGCCAGATCGCCTGAACGATCCGGCATCCGCCTATCTCTCTCTTGGCTGCAACCAACCTTACTTTATTGAATTTGAAAGACTTTCCTAAGTTCTTGATGCCTCGGAAGTCAGTCTCCCCACCGGCACCCTGCTTGTGACAAGGGAAGCCCAGCTCCCCTCTGCTACCATCAGAGGTCAGCTTGCCGCCCCCCACCCTGCCAGCGGCCAGCGCCTTACAAACGCAACGCAACAGGAGTTTGCATGTCCTCTGACCTGCTCAAGGCCCTCGGCCTCGACGCGACCAACGCTGGCACCTACCTTGGCAACGGCGAGTGGTCCTCGGCCACCGATGCCGGTGTGATCACCCCGGTGAACCCGACCACCGGCGAAGCCATCGCCAAGGTCTACGCGACCACCGACGCCGACTACGAAACCATCGTGGCCCGCGCCCAGGAAGCCTTCAAGGTCTGGCGCACCACCCCGGCCCCGCGCCGCGGCGAAGCCGTGCGCCTGTGTGGCGAAGCCCTGCGCGCCAACAAGGACGCCCTGGGCTCGCTGGTCGCGCTGGAAATGGGCAAGAGCAAGCCCGAGGGCGATGGCGAAGTGCAGGAGATGATCGACATCGCCGACTTCGCCGTGGGCCAGAGCCGCATGCTCTATGGCTACACGATGCATTCCGAGCGCCCCGGCCACCGCATGTATGAGCAGTACCAGCCGCTGGGCCTGGTCGGCATCATCAGTGCGTTCAATTTCCCGGTCGCGGTGTGGGCCTGGAACTCGTTCCTGGCCACGATCTGCGGCGACATCTGCCTGTGGAAGCCCTCCAACAAGACCCCGCTGACCGCGATCGCTTCGATGCGCATCTGCAATGAAGCGCTGCGCGAAGGTGGCTTCCCGGACCTGTTCTTCCTGATCAACGATGCCGGCACCGAGCTGTCGCAGAAGATGGTGGCCGACAAGCGCGTGCCGCTGATCAGCTTCACCGGCTCCACCCAGGTCGGCCGCCAGGTCGCCGAGAAGGTCGCCCACCGCCTGGGCCGCTGCCTGCTGGAACTGGGCGGCAACAACGCGATCATCCTCGATGAAACCGCCGACCTGAAGCTGGCGATCCCGGGCATCGTGTTCGGCGCGGTCGGTACGGCGGGCCAGCGCTGCACCACCACGCGCCGCCTGATCGTGCACGAATCCATCCATGACGACGTGCTGGCCACGCTGATCAAGGCGTACAAGCAGGTGGAAGGCAAGATCGGCGATCCGACCGACCCGGCCAACCTGATGGGCCCGCTCAACAGCGACGGCGCCGTGCAGCAGTTCCTGGCTTCGATCGAGAAGGCCAAGGCCAGCGGCGGCACCGTGCAGACCGGCGGCACCCGCATCGACCGCGCCGGCAACTTCGTGCTGCCGGCCATCGTGACCGGCCTGAAGAACAGCGACGAGGTCGTCCAGCACGAGACCTTCGCCCCGATCCTGTACGTGATGAAGTACAGCACGCTGGACGAGGCGATCGACATGCAGAACGGCGTGCCGCAGGGCCTGTCGTCCTCGATCTTCACCACAAATCTGAAGACCGCCGAGCGCTTCCTCTCGGCCGCGGGTTCGGATTGCGGCATCGCCAACGTCAACATCGGCACCTCGGGTGCGGAGATCGGCGGTGCGTTCGGTGGCGAGAAGGATACCGGCGGTGGCCGCGAGTCCGGCTCGGATGCCTGGAAGGTCTACATGCGCCGCCAGACCAACACCATCAACTACTCCGACTCGCTGCCGCTGGCCCAGGGCATCAAGTTCGACCTGTGATGGATGCAGTGCCCCAGCTGCCGGCCGGCCCACGCCTGGATTTCACCGGGCGCCGGGTACTGATTGCCGGTGGCAGCAAGGGCATCGGGCGCGCCATGGCGCTGGCGTTTGCTTCGGCAGGCGCCGGCGTCTCGGTCTGCGCACGCGGCGAGGCCGGTCTGGCTGCGCTGCGTGCGGATGCCGAGGCGCTCGGCCTGGCCGTGCATACGGCCAGTGCCGACCTCTCCCGGCTGGACGACATCGGCCGCTGGCTGGACGATGCCGCTCAGGCCCTGGGCGGTATCGATGTGCTGGTCAACAATGCGACCGGTTACGGCATGGCCGACGATGAGGCGGGCTGGGAAGCCAGTTTGAACGTCGACCTGATGTCGGCGGTGCGGGCCTCGCGGCTGGCACTGCCCTGGCTGCAGCAATCCAGCGATGCCTGCATTCTCAACCTGGCCTCGATCGCGGCCCAGCAGCCGCGCCCGGGTGGCGCGCCGTATGCGGCAGCCAAGGCCGCGCTGATGCACTACACCACCTCGCAGGCCCTGGCCCTTGCGCCGCAACGGATCCGCGTCAACGCCATCGCCCCGGGCTCGATCGAGTTCGAGGATGGGCTGTGGGCGCGCCGGCGCGAACAGGACCCGGAGCTGTATCGAAACACCCTGGCGAAGATTCCGTTCGGCCGCTTCGGCGAGCCGGCCGCCATCGCCAACGCCGCGCTGTTCCTGTGCTCGCCCCTGGCGCGCTGGATCACCGGGCACACCTTGAATGTCGATGGTGGCCAGGTCCTGATGGGATAAACCCGCCGCTGGCCCTATCATCGAACCACCCCACCGCGACCAGGACCTGCATGAGCCTTCCGCCCCGACAAACGAGTGCCATGGCCGTGGTCAGCCTGATCATGGGCATCCTCGGCTGGACCGCCCTGCCCTTCATCGGCAGCGTCGCGGCCATCATCACCGGCCACCTGGCCCGCGCCGAGATCCGCCGTCGCCCGCTGGAGCTGGAAGGCGACGGCATGGCACTGGCCGGCCTGATCCTGGGCTGGATCATCGTGATCGGCAGCCTGCTCGCCCTGGTGGTGATTCTGTTGTTCTTCGGCGGACTGGCCTGGTTTGCCGCTACCCAATCGTGAGGTGCACATGAGCCGCTCGGATTCGACCGAACGCTTCAGCAGTCGGGTTGCCGACTACGTCCGCTACCGTCCCGACTATCCCCCGGCATTGCTGGACTGGCTGCACCAGGACATCGGTGTACCTGCCGAGACCCTGGTCGCCGACATCGGCGCCGGCACCGGCATTTCCACCCGGCTGTTCCTGGCCACCGGCCACCCGGTCATCGCGGTAGAGCCGAACGCGGCCATGCGCGAGGCCGCCGAACAGGTGCTTGCGCCTGACTATCTGCGCCTGAAGGTGGCCGACGGCACCGCCGAGGCCACCGGCCTGGCCGACAACAGCGTTGGCCTGGTCGCCGCCGCGCAGGCCTTCCACTGGTTCGATACCACGGCAGTGCGCCGCGAATGGGCCCGCATCCTGCAGCCCGAAGGCATGGCGCTGGTGTTCTGGAACTCGCGCCTGCTCGATGCCTCGCCCTTCCTGATCGGCTACGAGCAGCTGCTGCAGGAGTTCGGCACCGACTACGTGGAAGTGGCCGAGCGCTACCAGGACGATGACACCATGCGCGCGTGGTTCGGCGAGGGCCTGCGCGGCATGGCCCGCCTGCCGAACGTGCAGCGCATGGACTTCGATGGCCTGCGCGGGCGCCTGCTCTCTTCTTCCTATGCACCGCAGGCCGGCCACCCGCGCCACGCGCCGATGCTCGATGCGCTGCAACAGCTGTTCGACGCCCATGCGGTGGACGGCCAGATTGCCTTTGAATACCAAACCCGTGCCTTTGTCGGCACGCTGGACTGATTGAACGCCATGTACTCGCTTGCCCGCCCCTTCCTGTTCGCCCTTGATGCAGAACGCGCCCACGGCCTTGGCCTGAATGCGCTGGACCTGGCCTACCGCACCGGCACCACGCCGCTGATGGGCCGCCGCATCGACCCGCTGCCGACCACCGCGTTCGGAGTGAATTTCCCGAATCCGGTGGGCCTGGCCGCCGGCCTGGACAAGAACGGCGAGCACATCGATGCGCTGCTGGCGCTGGGCTTCGGCTTCGTGGAGATCGGCACGATCACCCCGCGGCCGCAGGCCGGCAACCCGAAGCCGCGCCTGTTCCGGCTGCCGGACCACCAGGCGATCATCAACCGCATGGGTTTCAACAACCTGGGCGTGGACGCGCTGGTGCGCAATGTGGAGCGCGCCAAGCGCCGCACCGGCCTGCTCGGCATCAACATCGGCAAGAATAAGGACACCCCCAACGAGCAGGCGTTCGACGATTACCAGCACTGCCTGGAAAAGGTGTATCCGCTGGCCGACTACATCACCGTCAACATCTCTTCGCCCAACACCGCTGGCCTGCGCGAGCTTCAGGAAGAGACCGCGCTGCGCCAGTTGATCTCGCAGCTGCGCGAGAGCCAGGAACGCCTGGCCGCCAAGCATGGCCGGCGCGTGCCGATGCTGGTCAAGGTCGCCCCGGACCTGAGCGACCGCGACATCGATGCCGCCGCGCGCGTGCTGGGCGAGCTCAAGGTGGACGGTGTGATCGCCACCAACACCACGATCGACCGCAGTGCGGTGGCCGGTGACCCGCGGGCAAACGAAGCCGGTGGCCTGTCCGGCGCGCCGCTGCTGGGCCAGTCGACCCTGGTGCTGCGCCGCCTGCGTGCGCGCCTGCCCGAGTCGATGCCGTTGATCGGCGTGGGCGGCATCCAGTCCGGTGCGGACGCGGTGGCCAAGATGGCCGCCGGCGCCGCACTGGTGCAGTGCTACAGCGGCCTGATCTTCCGTGGCCCGGAACTGGTGCACGAGTGCGTGGAGGCGATCCGCCGCCGCAGAGAGGCACCCAGCCGCGGCGCGGTGGCACCGCTATGAACGACGCGATGACGGCCTGGGCCATCACTGAAAACGCCTCGCTGAAGGCGCTCAACACCTTCCACGTCGACGCCACGGCAGCGCAGCTGCTGGAGGTGTTCGATCCCTCCGTATTGCCGGAGGTGCTGGCCCTGCCACGCGTCGCAGAGCAGCCGCTGCTGGTGCTGGGCAGCGGCAGCAATGTGCTGATCGCCGACAACGTGGAAGGCACCGTGCTGGTGTTCGCCAACCGCGGCATCGAGATCCTGGAGCACCGCGCCGACCACACCATCGTGCGCGCCGGTGCCGGCGTGAACTGGCATGGGCTGGTGATGTGGTCGCTGCAGAACGGCCTGTCCGGCCTGGAGAACCTGGCCTTGATCCCCGGCACTGCCGGCGCCTCACCGATCCAGAACATCGGCGCCTATGGCGCGCAGGTCGGCGAGTTCATCCAGGCCGTGGATGCCTGGGACCGACACGAAAACGACTGGGTGCGCTTCGATGCGGAAGGCTGCCAGTTCGCCTACCGCGACAGCATCTTCAAGCACGACCCGGACCGTTACCTGATCACCGCGATCGAACTGCGGCTGCCGCTGCTGCATGGACTGCGCCTGGGCTATGCCGGGATCGCCGAAGAAATGGAGGCGATGGGCGTTGAACTGCCGGTGGCCGCCGATGTGGCCAACGCGGTGATCAACATCCGCCGCCGCAAGCTGCCCGATCCGGACGTGCTCGGCAATGCAGGCAGCTTCTTCAAGAACCCGATCCTGCCACTGGAACAGGTGGAGGTGCTGCTGCAGCACTTCCCCGAGCTGCCGGTGTTCCCGGCCGACGACGACAGCCGCCGCAAGATCTCCGCCGCCTGGATGATCGAGAGCTGCGGCTGGAAAGGCTACCGCGATGGCGATGCCGGCGTGGCCCCCAGCCACGCACTGGTGCTGGTCAACCATGGCCAGGCCACCGGCGAAGAACTGCTCGCGCTGGCGCGACGGATTTCCGCCTCGGTCCTGGAGAAGTTCGGGGTGCCGATCGAACCGGAACCGAGGCTGATCGGCGCACAGTGGTGAATCGCGCCCCCGCCTTGCCGGTGGCCACGCCGTTGCGGGCCGCCCTGCTGATGCTCGGCAGTACGCTGGCCTTCGGCCTGATGGCGATCGCGATCCGCTACGCCACCCGCTACGTGCCGACCCAGGAAGTGGCGTTCTTCCGCAACGCCTTCGGCCTGCTGGCGCTGCTGCCGATGCTGATCCGCCCGGGCAGCGCGCCGCTGAGAACGCAGCAGCTGCCGCGCTACTTCCTGCGCAGCGCGATCGGGCTGGCCTCGATGCTGTGCGCGTTCTGGGCGATCGGGCACCTGCCGATCTCCCAGGCGATCTCGCTCTCCTACTCCACCCCGCTGTTCGTCACCATCGCCGCGGTGCTGTGGCTGGGTGAAACCGTTCGCCTGCGCCGCTGGGCGGCGGTGATCATCGGCTTCATCGGCGTGCTGATCATCGTGCGCCCCGGCTCGACCAGCTTCACCCCGGGCACTCTGGTGGCAGTAGGCGCGGCGGTACTCAGCTCGCTGGTGGCGATCCAGATCAAACAGCTGACCCGGGTGGACAGCGCCGATACGGTGGTGTTCTACACCTATGTGTTCTGGGTGCCGCTTTCGCTGGTACCCGCCTTGTTCGTGTGGGTCTGGCCGACTGGCCTGGCGTGGGTCTGGCTGGTCGCGACCGGCGTGCTCGGCACGCTGGGCCAGCTGCTGTGGACCCGTGCGCTGCGCCTGGGCGAGGTCTCCGCATTGACCCCGATCAGCTTCATGCAGCTGCCGCTGGTGAGCCTGTTGGGCTGGCTGCTGTTCAATGAAGCGCTGGACCGCTGGACCGTGATCGGCGCCGGCATCATCCTCGGCGCCAACGCCTACATCGCCCATCGCGAAGCGACGCTGGCACGGCGGGCGAAATCACAGGCAGTCACAGCGGCAGCCAAGCCGGGAGAATAGACACCGCATGGGGTGATGCGGGGCCCGGAGCAGTCGGCCACGCACGGCGTGGCCCTACCGCGACAAACGGTCGCCTTCGGGTAGATCCACGCCATGCGTGGATGCTCTCCAGGCTCAATCCGAGCCGAACAGATCGCGGGTGTAGACCTTATGCACGACGTCCGCCAGTTCCGGCGTCAGCCGGTTGGCGACGATGATGTCGGCCTCGGCAAGGAACGCCGCGAAATCGTTCACCACGCGGGAGCGATAGAACGTCGGCTCGGTCAGCACCGGCTCGTGGACGATGACCTCGATGCCCTTCGCCTTGATCCGCTTCATCACGCCCTGCACCGCCGAGGCACGGAAGTTGTCCGAGCCGGCCTTCATGACCAGCCGGTAGATGCCCACCACCTTCGGGTTGCGCACCACGATGTCATCGGCGATGAAATCCTTGCGCGTGCGATTGGACTCGACGATGGCGTGGATCAGGTTCTGCGGCACCTTGCTGTAGTTGGCCAGCAGCTGCTTCGTGTCCTTGGGCAGGCAGTAGCCGCCGTAGCCGAAGGACGGGTTGTTGTAATGGCCGCCGATGCGCGGATCCAGGCTCACCCCTTCGATCATCTGGCGCGTGTCCAGCCCGTGCGAACTGGCGTAGGTATCCAGTTCGTTGAAGTAGGCCACCCGCATCGCCAGGTACGTGTTGGAGAACAGCTTGATCGCCTCCGCCTCGGTCGCGTCGGTGAACAGGACCGGCACGTCCTTCTTGATCGCGCCTTCCTTCAGCAGCTCGGCGAACACCGCGGCGCGCTCCGAGCGCTCGCCGACGATGATCCGGCTCGGGTGCAGGTTGTCATGCAGCGCGCGTCCCTCGCGGAGGAATTCGGGCGAGAACAGGATGGTGTCGGTCCCGAACCGGGCCCGCAGCGCGTTCGTGCAGCCGACCGGCACGGTCGACTTGATGACGATGACGGCAGATGGGTTGATCCGCAGCACATCGCCGATCACCGCCTCCACGGAGGCGGTGTTGAAGTAATTCGATTTGGGATCGTAATCCGTCGGCGTGGCGACGATGACGAAATCCGCACCCTCATAGGCCTGCGCTGGATCCAGCGTCGCGGTCAGGTTCAGCGCGCGGTTGGCGAGGAAGTCTTCGATCTCGACATCTTCGATGGGCGACTGGCGGGCATTGATCATCGCCACTTTGGCCGGATCGATGTCCAGCGCCACCACCTCGTGATGCTGTGCGAGCAGCACCGCGTTTGAGAGGCCCACGTACCCGGTACCGGCGACGGCAATCTTCATTCAAGGTCCTTCTTTTGCAGCGTCCAGAGTGAACTGCGAATTTTAGCAAACGCCGTGCACTGAGCGCCGGTGCAGGTGGGCCGCATTTCGACAGGATCGCGGCGATGTTGCTGCTTGGCCGATGCTCATCGTGCCGGCCACGGATTCGGGGTCCCACTTGCGCGCGCGAATATCCCTGTCTTTAAGCGTCACTTATGGCGCGTTATGCTCATATCGTCTTATAACGCGCCATACGTGGCGCTTTATATAAAAACAATTTAAGCTCCACAAAGCGTCATACTTGACGCCGTAGCCCCAAAGAGGATGATAACGCGTCAGGAGGGTCACTTTATGACGATCACACATCTGATGACCGACGAGGCGGTGCTGCTGGAGCTTGGGCTACGCCTTGCGCGCATGCGCCTTTCGCAGGGACTCACCCAGGAACAGCTGGCGGATGCGGCCGGCGTCTCCAAACGCACCGTGCAGCGGCTCGAAGACGGTACGCCCGCGCAACTGGCCAACCTGATCCGATACCTGCGCGCCCTCGGCAGGCTGGAGGCGCTGGACGCCCTGCTGCCCAGCGACAGCCCCAATCCGATCGACCTGCTGGAACGCCGCGGCCAGCCGCGCCAGCGTGCCCGACCGGGGGTGGCCGCGTCGGCACCGGCCAAGCCGTGGACCTGGGGCGATGAGCAATGAGTACCACGGCCGAGGTGCGCTTGTGGGGCAGCCGGATCGGCGCGGTGACACTGGCCGACGGCGAGCGGATCGCGCAGTTTGCCTACGACCCGGCGTTTGCACGCTCCAGCATCGAAGTCGCCCCTCTGACCATGCCGTTGGCGGCGGAGCGGGTCTTCAGCTTCCCCTCGCTCAACCCCGCAGGCTTCCATGGCCTGCCCGGCCTGCTCGCCGATGCCTTGCCGGACAAGTACGGCAACACCCTGATCAACGCGTGGCTGGCCACGCAGGGCCGCACCCCGGACAGCTTCAACGCGGTGGAGCGGCTGTGCTACACCGGCACGCGCGGCATGGGCGCGCTGGAGTTCTCGCCCGTGCATGGTCCGCGCGTCCGCACGGCGCACAAGATCCAGATCGATGCCTTGGTCGCGCTGGCCACCGAAGTCCTGAGCAACCGCGACAATCTGCGCGCCTCCTTCGGCGATGAAGAACGCGCCGATGCGCTGCGCGACATTCTGCGCGTGGGCACCTCGGCCGGTGGCGCACGGGCCAAAGCCGTGATCGCCTGGAACGAAAGCACCGGTGAAGTCCGATCGGGCCAGGCCGCGGCCGCGCCAGGCTTCAGCTACTGGCTGCTCAAGTTCGATGGCGTACAGAACAACCGCGACAAGGAGCTGGCTGACCCCAAAGGTTACGGCGTGGTCGAGTACGCGTACGCGCTGATGGCACGGGATGCGGGCATCCAGATCAGCGAGTGCCGGCTGCTGGAGGAAGGCGGCCGCCGCCACTTCATGACCCAACGCTTCGACCGCACCGAGGCCGGTGGCAAGCACCATATGCAGTCGCTGGCGGCGATGGCTCACTTCGACTTCAACGATCCCGATGCGTACTCCTATGAGCAGGCGTTGCTGGTCATGCGCCAGCTGCGCCTGCCCATGGCGCAGCTGGAGGAACAGTTCCGGCGGATGGTGTTCAACGTGATCGCCCGCAACCAGGACGACCACGTCAAGAACATCGCCTACCTGATGGATCGGCAGGGCCAGTGGTCGCTGTCGCCTGCCTTCGACATCACCTGGGCCTACAACCCGGACGGCGACTGGACGGCCCGGCACCAGATGTCGATCAACGGCAAGCGCGAGGGTTTCGACCTGGCCGACCTGGCCGCATGTGCCGCCACCGCCTCGATCAATGCCCGCCGCGCCCGCGACATCATTGAACAGGTCCGGCACAGCGTGCTGCGTTGGCCACACTTTGCCGACGACGCCGGCGTGGCCGGGGTCTGGCGCGATCAGATCCGCGGCAGCCTGCGTACCGACATCCGCTGAGCGGCGGCCTCAGCCCTGTGTGGCCTGCCATGCACGGGCCGCGCAATCGGCGACGTTGCCGGGTGCGAACTGCTCGGCCATGTAACGCAGGGCCTGGCGTCGCTGTGCAGGTGGACGCGCCGTGGCGCCGGGCTCGAGCAGCAGGTCATGGAATTCCTGCAGGTCCTGCAGGATCCGCCAGTGGCGGTAGTAGGCCACCCGCAGCGGGTCGACCGTGACCGGACCGTAGCCCTCGACGAAGCCCGGCGGCTGTTCACGTCCCCAGCGCCCGCCCATGCCTGCGCCGATGAACATCAGATCACGCTCGCGCGGCGCCAGCACCATGTCGTCCCAGTCGATCAGAAAGACGCTGGCGCCCGGCCCTACCAGCACATTGCCCGCGTGCAGATCCGCGTGACACAGCACGCGCGGACATCGTCCCTCACCGATCCGCGCCCGCAGCTCGCCACAGCGCTGCCAGATCGCCTCGATCCGCTGGCGATGGCGGCACCACAGTGCCAGGTACTCCTCGCCCAGGGCATCGCGTACGGGTATCCGCGCATCGGCCCGCTGCAGCCACGCGCCGACGCGTTCCACCGCAGTGTCGTCGTCGAACACCGGGCGACGCAGGGAATCGGAGAGCTCGGTCGGCAGCCGCGCCTCATGCACCTGGCGCAGCACCCGTCCGAGCCGTTCCCAATGCCCCCGCGAGAGCGCCTCTTCAAAACCGGAGAACGCCTCGACATACGGAAACAGCGTCCACTGCAGCCCGGCCCAGCTCGCCGCCGCCGCACCATCGCGCGTGGGCAGCGGCGCGATCACTTCCCGAAGGCCGGCGTGCTCGCGCAGGTGGTGCAGCACGGTCCACACCACCGGGGCCACCGCATAGCGGCGGCATTTCAACCACCAGCGCGCGCCGTCCGGGCCAGCCACCTGGTACACCGTCGCCCCCGCATCCGCTCCGCCGGCGCGTTGCAGCACCGCAGTGGCACGCACGCCGAACACCTCATCCAGCACGTGGATGATCTGCGCTGCGGACAACTCTTGTGGATGAAGCATCAATCTAACGCGCGTGATTTATATGTCGCGACTATCGCAGAAGGGTCACGCATCGCCCAGCGCAGTGCATCACGAAAGCGGCAACGCATGCAGCCAGCACGAACGCGTCCACCACGATCCGGCGCGCCGGTGGCTGCGCGACCGGATCGCGACGGCGGCAGGGTGACGGCCCCGGCCATATTGCGACGCGTCATGTAAACGATTACAGGCCCTGCTAGCGTGTGCCGCACCCCGCCGTTGGCGGTCGTTTGAGATCAGGAGCGCGTTGATGGGGCTGCATGCTGACCGTTCGATTGCCGTGCACCGGCCGCGCCGCGTCATGGCCCGCGCCCTGCTCTTCGCCGCCCTCGCCCTGAGCCTGCCCGCGGCTGCCCAGCCCGTGGCGCCGCGCAGCCAGTGGCAGGCCAGCAGTTCTTCGCAGCAGGTGCCGGCGATGGCGGTCAGCCACCTGATCGATGGCGACCCGACCACGGTCACCGGCGGTGCCTTCAGCCCCGGCCACTGGTTCCAGGTGGACCTGGGCCAACCGAGCACGCTCAGCGGCGTGCAGATCACCTGGGATGTATCCAATCCCGAGGGCTACACCCTGCAGACCTCGCTGAATGGGCAGCAGTGGCAGCCGGCCTACACCATGCGCGATTCACTCGGCGGTATCGAGACGCTCTACTTCGCGCCGCGCCAGGCGCGTTACCTGCGCCTGGCCAGTCCGGAGCGCACCTCGGACTGGGGCGTGTCGATCTTCGAGCTGGAGCCGCTGGACAGCACCACCAGCGCGCGCGTGGCCGGCGTGGATGCAACGCGGGCCGCGGCGCTGTGGCAAGGCGGCAGTGCGGTGGCCGTTCCACCTGGCAAGGACGGTGCGCACGCGCTTGACATCGCATTGCCGCGTGCGGTGTCCACCACCGGCCTGGCCGTGGACTGGGCCGGGGCGCACGGCGCCGCGCGGCTGCAGGCGCGTGATGCGCAGGGGCGCTGGGTCGAGCTTGCGAAAGACCCGCAGGCCGGTACCCGGCAGCAAAGCTGGTTGGCCGCGCCGGCTGCCGTGACCGCCACGGCGCTGCGCTTGACGGTGGACGGCGGCGTGCCGCAGGTGGCCCGCCTGCGGCTGCTGGGTCCGAAGGCAGTGATGACGCCGATGAAGCGCTATCAGATCGCCGCCAGCGGCGCGCAGCGCGCGTTGTTCCCTGCGTCGCTGCACCTGCAGCAGACCTATTGGACCGCGGTCGGCATCCATGCCGGCCGGCAGAAATCGATCTTCGACGAGTACGGCAACATCGAGGCCTTCAAGGGCGCACCGCTGGTGCAGCCGATCTGGCGCAGTGCGGACGGTGTCGCCGCGGGTGCCGCCGGGGCGCCGGTGCGGCACGCGCTGCGCGATGGCTGGAAGCCGATGCCGTCGGCAACCTGGTCGCCACAACCGGGGCTTGAACTGCAGAGCGAAGCGTTCGCCGTCGAGCTCGACGGACAGCCGGTAACCTTCGTGCGCCACCGCCTGCGCAACACCGGCACTTTGCCTGTCAGCGGCACTCTGACGTTGGCGGTGCGGCCGATGCAGATGAATCCACCGTGGCAGAACGGTGGCCTGTCGGCGATCCGCGAGGTCGCCATCGAGGGTCAGCGCGTGCGCGTCAATGGCCGCGCCCTGCTGCAGTCACTGACGCCCGTTGACGTTGCCGGTGCGGCCCCGTTCGGCGCGGATGGCCGCACGGAAATCACCACAGCGATCGCCAACGGCACGCTGCCTGCCACTACGCAGGCACGCGATGCCGAGGGCCTGGCCGCCGCCGCGCTGACCTACCGCATGCAGCTGGCGCCGGGCGACAGCCGTTCGGTGGTGGTCGCGTTCCCGCTGGGCACGGCGCCTTCTGCGAAGGACGGCGCCCTGCCTGAAGCCCCGGCGCTGGATCTGGCTGCCCTTCCGCCTGCACCCGATGCCACCTACGACGCCCTGGCCAAACGTGCTTCGGATGACTGGCAGGCGCGCCTGGGCCAGGTCGGCCTGCGCCTGCCCGACCCCTCGCTGGTGGACATGCTGCGCGCGCAGGCCGCCTACATGTTGATCAACCAGACCGGCCCGGCGATGCAGCCTGGCCCGCGCAACTACAACCGCTCCTTCATCCGCGACGGCATGGCGACCTCCGCGGTGCTGCTGCGCATGGGCGAGTCCAAGGTGGCGCGCGATTACCTGGCCTGGTACAGCGAGCATGGCTTGCACGCCAACGGGCTGGTCTCGCCGATCCTCAATGACGATGGCAGCGTCAACACCGGCTTCGGTTCGGATATCGAGTACGACAGCCAGGGCCAGTACATCGCCCTGGTCGCCGACGTGGCCCGGCTCGATGGCGGCCCGGAGTCGGTACGGGCCTACCTGCCCAAGGTGAAAGCGGCGATGCGCTTCCTGCAGGAACTGCGCGAGCGCACG
This sequence comes from Stenotrophomonas bentonitica, assembly GCF_002887735.1. Classification (GTDB taxonomy): domain Bacteria; phylum Pseudomonadota; class Gammaproteobacteria; order Xanthomonadales; family Xanthomonadaceae; genus Stenotrophomonas; species Stenotrophomonas bentonitica_A. The sequence goes on along the minus strand of NZ_PKQP01000002.1, from coordinate 313,159 downwards.
CTGGTGCCGGGCTACATGGCCAACCAGCCCTCGCCCGAACGCTTCGCCGGGATCCTGGCGCCGTCGATCAGCCACGAAGGCTACCCGTCGCCCACGCACAGCTACTGGGATGACTACTGGGGCCTGAAGGGTTGGCATGACGGTGCGTGGTTGGCCGAGTCGCTGGGCGATCACGAAACCGCAGCATGGGCGCGCCAGCAGTACACCGCCCTGCACGACGCACTGGCCGCGTCGATCCGCGCGACGATGGCGTGGAAGGGCATCGACTTCATTCCCTCCTCGGCCGACCTGGGTGATGGCGACCCCACCGGCGTGTCGATCGCGCTGGATCCCACCGGCGCCCAGGATGTCCTGCCGGCGGACGCACTGCGCACGACGTTCGCGCGGTATCTGCAGGACGTGCGCAAGCGCAGCGAACCGGGCGCGCTATACGCCTACACGCCGTATGAAATCCGCAACGTGCTGAGCTACGTGCACCTGGACCAGCCCGAGGCCGCCGATGAACTGCTGCAGGGGCTGCTGCACGACCGCCAGCCGCTGGAGTGGCAGGTGCTGGCCGAGGTGGTGCACTCACGGCTTCGTTTCCCGCGCTACCTCGGCGACATGCCACACACCTGGATCGGCGCCGAGTACGGCCGCACCCTGTTCGGGATGCTGATGCGCGAGGACGATGACGCGCTGTCGCTGCTGCCGGGCACCCCGCCCTCGTGGCTGGCCGGTGACGGGCTGGCCGTGGATCGGCTGCCGACCGCCCATGGCACCTTGGCCGTGCAGGCACGGCAGCACCAGGGAACGCTTCAGGTCACGCTGGGCACGGGACTGCGCAAGGACACCGCGGTGCGGGTCTGGTGGCCCAGCCGCACGCGCCCCGCCACCGTACGGGTGGATGGCCGCACGCTCACTGATTACGACGCACGCGGTGTACTGCTCAATCAGCCGTTCCGCCGCCTGGAGGCGACCTGGTGAGGCTGGGGACGGGTCAGACCCCGCCCTCCTGCTCATGCAGGGTGATCAGCGATTCCATCAGATCCTCATCCGCGCTGGCACAGACGGCCAGCAGCACCGCTTCCTCGCAGCCGGTATCAACGATGTAGGCGTGGCCCATCTGGCTGTCGATGTAGATGCCCTGCCCGGTCTCCAGCACCACTGGATCGTAGAACTCGGTGTGGACCTGGATGCGGCCTTCCATCACGTGCACGTATTCCTCGCCCGGGTGGCGGACCAGTTCGCCGAACTCGGCCGTGGTCTTGGCGCGCACCTTGGTGAGGATCGGGATCATCCGCTTGCGGCGCAGTTCCGTGCACAGATAGTAGTAATCGTAGTTGTCGGTCTGCACGCGCAGCGCCTTGTCCAGCGAGCCGAGGCTGCGGCGGGCGGTGACCGGCTTGGGCGCGCTGTCCGAATCCGGTTCGGAGAACAGCTCGGACATGCGCAGGTTCAAACGCTGCGCCAGATGCTGCAGCTTGTCGTAGGTCAACGTCAGGCGGTCGTGTTCGATCTTCGACAACGTGGACAGGGGGATTTCGGTGTGTTCGCTCATTTCCTTGAGCGTCCACCCCTGGCGCGTGCGCAGGCCGCGCAGCAGGGTTCCGAGCGTCGGGCTTTTCGGGCTCATCGACAGGACCTTTGGGCTATTGCTGGTGAAGTTGTGGATACGATACTACGTAGAGATGAATGCCATCCTGATCAGGATGGTTTCTTGTCGCGTTCGTCTCCGATCGCCGCCTCCACTGCCCTGAAAACGTTCCCAATTAGCGCGGGATAGCGCGTTCAGGACACCCAGACGTCACATTTGCCCCGTCGCGCATGATCCGGCGACGATCACGCGCATTTGACAATTCTCTAATCAGGAATATTGTTGTCTGATTGAGATGGTTTTTGGCCCTCCGATGATTCGCTCCGGGGTGCCGCGTCTTCCAGTTCCAGAGGGGATCGTCACATGCGTGCGTTGTCAGGACTTGTCGCGTTGTGCTGTGGGCTGTTGCTGTCGTTCCAGGCCGAGGCACAGCGGCCACCCTCCCCACCCCAGGACGCCCCCGCGCCCGGCGTGGATTCCGTTCCCCGGCTGACTGCCGATGATGCGACCACCTGGCTGGACGGCTTCGTGCCCTATGCCATCGCGCGTGGCGATATCGCCGGTGCCGCGGTGACGGTGGTCAAGGACGGACGGATCCTGGTCCGTCGCGGTTACGGCGTTTCCGACGTGGAGAAGCAGACCCCGGTGGATCCGGACCGCACGCTGTTCCGGATGGCATCGGTCTCCAAGCTGATGACCTGGACCGCGGTCATGCAGCTCGTGGAAGCCGGCAAGCTGGACCTGGACGCGGACATCAACCGGTACCTGGATTTCAAGGTGCCCGAACGCGGCCTGCCGATCACGCTGCGGCAGCTGATGACGCACACCGGCGGCTTCGAAGCCAACATCAAGTACATGTGGACCACCGAGGCGGTGGCCGAGGCCGGGGGCGTCGAACTGGGGCCGTATCTCAAGCGCCGCATACCGGCGCAGATCTTCGCGCCGGGCACCGTGCCGGCGTATTCGAACTACGGCACCAGCCTGGCCGGCTACATCGTCGAGCGCGTGTCCGGCCAGCCGTTCGCCGAATACGTTCAACAGCACATCTTCGCCCCGCTGCAGATGCAGCACGCCAGCTTCCGCCAGCCCCTGCCGCCGGCGCTGCGTGCGCTGGTCAGCAAGGGCTACGCACTGGGATCGGGCAAGCCGCGCGAGTTCGAAGTCACCCCGTCGGCCCCGGCCGGTGCGCTGTCGGCCACCGCCAGCGACATGGCGCGTTTCATGATCGCGCATCTGAACGCGGCGGGCGGGCACGACACGGCCATTCTGAAAGCGGCCACCAGCCAGCTGATGCTGACCCCGCAGACGCGCTTCGCACCGCCGCTGAACACCATGGCGCTCGGGTTCTACGAGATCGATGTCAACGGCCAGCGCGTGGTCTCCCATGCCGGCGACACGTACTCGTTCCACTCGCAGCTGTTCCTGTTCCGCGACCACGATGTCGGCCTGTTCATCACCCTCAACAGCGCCGGCGCCAATGGCATCACCGGCCAGATCCGGCGGGAGCTGCTGGAGAACTTCGCCGACCGTTACTTCCCGGCGCCCGCCGTGGCCGCGGCACCGGTGGTCGACGCCGCGCTCGCCAAGGACCAGGCGCGCCAGCTGGCCGGGCCGAGCTACCTCGATTCACGCCGCGCCGAAACCGGTATCGGCCGTACCGGCATCCTTACCCAGACGCGCCTGGAGGCCCTCGACGATGGCAGCCTGCGCCTGCCGCGCATGAAGCAGCCAAATGGCCAGCCCACCACCTTCAAGCCGATCGCACCGTGGCTGTGGCAGGCGAACAACAGCGAGCTGCGCCTTGCCGCCATCCTCAAGGACGGCAAGCCGGTCGGCTTCGCGGTGGACTCGTCCTCCCCGTTCAACGTATTCCTGCGCGCGGAAGGCTATCGCTCCGCGGTGTGGCTCAAGCCAGTGCTGACCGCGGCCGTCGCGGTGTTGGCACTCTCCGCGCTGGCATGGCCGATCGCCGCGTGGGTGCGGCGTCGCCATGGCCGCGGGCTGGGCTGGCCGCGCAGGACGCTGCTGGCCTACCGCCTCAGCCGCGCAGCGTGCTGGTTCATGCTGCTGGTACCCGCCGTGGCGATGGCGGTAATGGCCTGGGCCTCGGCGGATTTCGCGCGCTTGGATGATCGTCTCGATCCGGCGGTGATCGGGCTCGGCATCGCTTCGGTGATCGCGATCATTGGCGGGATCGGATCCACCGCCTGGAACCTGGTGCAGACCTTCCGCGCCGGACGCGGCTGGCTGGCGCGCCTGTGGGCGGCGCTGCTGCTGATCTCGGCCTGCGTGCTCGCCTATGCCCTGTTCCTGATGGGCCTGGCCGACTTCGCACTCAACTACTGACCCGTAGCCCCGACCACGGGGCTGGAGACATCCTGTGAAATTGACCCTGCAGATCGACTCGCTTGCGTTGCTGGCCCCGTTCCGGATCAGCGGCTACGTGTTCGAGCACGCGCCGGTACTGCGCGTGGAACTGGAAGACGGCGGCCATCGCGGCCGTGGCGAAGCCAGCGGCGTGTACTACTTCGATGACACCCCCGAGCAGATGCTGGCCACGCTGGAACTGCTGCGTGCGCGGATCGAAGCCGGCATCACCCGTGCCGAGCTGCAGCAGCTGCTGCCGCGCGGCGGCGCGCGCAATGCACTGGACTGCGCACTGTGGGACCTGGAAGCGAGCCGCACCGGCAAGCCTGCCTGGGCCCTGGCCGGTCTTTCGCAGACACGCCCGCTGCTGACCACGTGGACCCTCGGCGCCGATGACCCGGCGACGATGCAATCGATCGCCACCGGTCGCTATGCGCCCGCCAAGGCACTCAAGCTCAAGCTCAGCGGCGATCTGGATATCGATGTCGAACGCGTGCGCGCGGTACGCAAGGTGCGCCCGGATGTCTGGATGGGCGTGGATGCCAACCAGGGCTATACCGTGGATGCGCTCGATGCCCTGATCCCGGTGCTGCTGGAGAACGACATCAAGCTGCTGGAACAGCCGCTGCAGCGCGGGCGCGAGGGCGAACTCAAGGGCTTTGCACGACCGCTGCCGTTCGCGGCCGATGAAAGCGTGCAGGACGCAGCGGAGATCGAGGCGCTGGCGGGTCTGTTCGACGTGATCAACATCAAGCTCGACAAGGCCGGCGGGCTGACCGAAGGCCTGGCGATGGTCGGCAAGGCGCGCGCCCTGGGCATGCAGGTGATGGTCGGCAACATGATCGGCAGCAGCTGGGCGATGGGCCCGGCCTTCATCGTGGGCCAGCACTGCGACGTGGTCGATCTGGATGGTCCGTTGTTCCTGAGCGATGACCGGGTGCCGGGCCTGCGCTACGACGAGGGCCTGGTGCACTGCGACGACGCCGTATGGGGCAAGGGAGTGCACGCATGAACACGACATCGCATCGTCCGCGCGCGACCCAATGGCGCACGTTGATCTCCGGCATGCTGCTGGCATCGACCGCAGCGTTCTCGCCGCTGCATGCGCAGGCGCCGACGACTGCTGCTGCACCGGTGCCCGCGACCACCGAATCGCCTGACACCATCACGCCCGCGTCGGCGCCGACCGGCACGCTGGACGCGGCCCGGGTCGATACCTTCCTCGATGGCCTGGTGCCCTACCTGATGGCCCAGGGCGACCTCGCCGGCGCCGTCGTCACCGTGGTCGAGAACGGCAGGGTCGTCACCGAGCGCGGCTTCGGTTTCTCCGATGTCGAGAAGCGCACGCCGGTGGATCCCAAAACCACGTTGTTCCGCCCGGGCTCGATCTCCAAGCTGTTCGTCTGGACCTCGGTGATGCAGCTGGTCGAACAGGGCAAACTGGACCTGGATGCCGACATCAACACCTACCTGGACATCAAGGTCCCGGCCAAGGGTGAGCCGATCACGCTGCGCCAGATCATGACCCACACCAGCGGTCTGGAAGAGCGCATGCGCTACCTGATCGTGCTGGGTCCGGACCATCCGGCCAACCGCGACAACTACCTCAAGGACTGGGTGCCCAACCAGATCTCCGCACCCGGCACCACACCGGCGTACTCGAACTACGCCACGGGTATCGCCTCGTACATCGTCGAGCGCGTCAGCGGCCAGCGCTTCGAGGATTACGCCAGGCAGCACATTCTCCAGCCGCTGGACATGCAGTACGCCAGCTTCGAACAGAAGCTGCCGGCCGAGCTGCTGCCGCACGCCGCCAAGGGGTATCTGCTGGGTTCGGGCAAAACCTACCCGGCCGAGAAGAACACCGCGCCGGGCGTGGGCGGTCTGTACGCCTCCGGTTCGGCGATGTCACGTTTCATGATGGCCACGCTCAACCACGGCGAACTCGACGGCCAGCGCATCATGCGGGCCGAGACCAACGCACAGATGCTGACCCCGCAGGCCGCGATCCTGCCGCACCTGCCGCGCATGACCCTGGGCTGGATGGCCTCGGACACCGGCGGCTATGACACCCGCTCGCACGGCGGCACGATGCTGTTCTTCTACTCGTGGCTGTGGATGATTCCGGAACGCAACATCGGCGTATTCGTTTCCACCAACAGTGTGGGCCGTGATGCCGCCGGTTCTGCCCTGCGCGCCCAGGTGTGGGAGCGCTTCGTCGAGAACTTCCTGCCGACCCTGCCGATCGAACGCGCCGGCCCGGGCGTGGATGCCGCCACTGCCCGCGAGCATGCCGCTGCGCTGGCCGGGGTGAACTGGCAGAGCACGCGCCGTTCGGACAGTTCGTATCTGCGCATGCTGTCGCTGTTCGCACCGACCCGCGTGCACCTGCAGGAGGACGGCACGATCACCGTTGACGGCCAGAAGGGCCTGAACGGCCAGCTGCTGCGCTGGCGCGAGGTGTCACCGTGGCTGTGGCAGCAGGAAAACGGGCGTGGCCTGCTGGAAGTGAAGGTCAAGGATGGCCGCCCGGTGTACTTCTCCGGCGGTCCGTTCGCCTCGGTGTTCGGCTTCGAGCCGATTCCGGGCTGGCGTTCGCCGGCGTGGCTGCGCCCTGCGCTGTTCGTCGCACTGGGGTTGCTGACACTGTCGGCCGTCCTGCGCATCGGCGGCGTGTTCGTGCGCCGTTACTACCGCGCCATCGCACCGGTCGAAGGCCGTGGCCTGCGCTGGTTGCAGACGCTGGCGCTCACCACGCAGCTGGGCACCGTGATCGCCTGGGCGCTGTACGTGAAATCGATCGCTGGCCCGGGCGCGATCTCCTCCTACACCAACGGGCCGTTGATCCTGGTGCAGGCGCTGTCGTGGCTCAGCGTCATCGCCGCCATCGCACTGGTCTGGGTGGCGGTCCGCGCGCCGGCCAGCTGGCCGCGCGTGCGTCGTTACGGCGCCTGGGTGGTCGCACTGGCAGGCCTGGTGGTCGCATTCGTCGCCATCACCCAGCGCCTGATCAGTACCGGCCTGCAGCTCTGACCGCCGGACGCCCCGCCCGATGAGCCTCCAAGCACCGCGCACGGCCTGGTTCGGGCAACCGCCAGGCCTGACCATCCTGTTTCTCACCGAGATGTGGGAGAAATTCTCCTACTACGGCATGCGGGCCCTGCTGGTCTATTACATGACCAAGCAGCTGCTGTTTTCGCAGGAACAGGCCTCACTGGTCTATGGCCTGTACACCGCGCTGGCCTACCTCAGCCCGGTGTTCGGCGGCATGCTCGCCGACCGCTGGCTGGGCAAACGGCGTGCGGTGATCCTGGGCGGGGCGATCATGGCGTTCGGCCATTTCCTGATGGCCTTCGATGCACTGCTGTATCCAGCGCTGCTGGCGATCATCCTGGGCAACGGGCTGTTCCTGCCCACCCTTCCCGGCCAGGTCGGCGATCTGTACACGCGCGATGACCCGCGCCGTGGCTCGGCGTTCAACGTGTACTACGTGGGCATCAACCTCGGCGCGTTTCTGGCGCCGCTGGTCTGCGGCACGCTGGGCGAGGTGTATGGCTGGCACGTGGGCTTTTCCGCCGCCGGCATCGGCATGCTGCTCGGGCTGGTGATCTACATCACCGGCCGCCGCCACCTGCCACCGGATCCGCCGCGCAGCGAGCGCGCCACGCTGCCGTTCTCGGCGCTGTGGCAGCCGGCCTACCGGCCCTTGCTGCAGCTGATGACGATGATCGCCGGGTTGATCGTGATCTTCCGCCTGGCCTACGAGCAGATCGGCAACACGATCGCGATCTGGCTCGACACCGGGGTGGACCGCGTGCTCACCGCAGACTTCACCCTGCCAATGACCTGGTTCTTCTCGCTCAACCCGCTGCTGGTGTTTCTGATCACGCCACTGCTGGTGCGTCGCTGGACGCGCCAGGCACGCGATGGCCGCGAGCCGGCCGCACTGACCAAGATGGCCATCGGTGCCGCGGTGGTCGGCCTGTCGTTCGCGCTGGTGGCGGTGCTCGGCGGTGAACCGTCGGCCAAGGTCGGCTGGCTGTGGGCCGCGCTGTTCTTCGCGATCTTCACCTTCGGCGAGCTCTTCATCCTGCCGGTGGGACTGGGCCTGTTCGCCCGCCTGGCGCCGGTGGGCTTCGGTGCCACCATCATCGCGTTCTGGTTCCTGGCCTCGTTTGGCGGCAACCTGCTGGCCGGCGCGGTCGGCACGCTGTGGTCGACGCTTTCCAGCACGGTGTTTTTCGCGCTGATGGCGGGCACCTGCATGTTCGTTGCGTTCCTGCTGCTGCGCCTGGAGCGTCGGGCACGGCCACTGCTCGCCAACAACGCAGCCCCCACCCAATCCCCTGCGGACTGACGCCACGCGGCTATATCAGCCGTGGCTGGCGACCGTGTTTTCTGCCTGACCCCGTCCCTGATTCCGGAGAGACCGCCACATGCGCAAGCCGATCAACCGCTCGATCCTCGCCTCCACCATCACCCTGTGCTGCATGGGCCTTGCCACCACCGCGATGGCGCAGGATGCCGACGCCGATGACAGCCGCAGCACCCCCGATGTCGTGGAGCTGGATCGCGTGGTGGCCACCGCGCAGAAGCGCAGCGAGAACGTCATGGAGGTGGCGGCCGGCGTCAGCGTAATCAGCGAAGAACGCCTGGAAGCGTTCGGTGCGACCCGCTTGAACGACTTCGCCGCCTACGTGCCCGGCTTCCAGGTCGACAGTGGCGGCGCACCGGGCCAGACCACGATGGCGCTGCGCGGTGTCGCGCCCCTCGGCGGCGGCTCGATCATCGGCACCTACATCGATGACACCCCGATCGGCCCCAGCAGCAACAAGCAGCGCGCGACCACCTACGCGCTGGATCTGCTGCCGTATGACATCCAGAGCGTGGAAGTGCTGCGCGGCCCGCAGGGCACGCTGTATGGCGCCAGCTCGATGGGCGGCCTGTTCAAGTACATCACCAAGGCCGCCGATCCGGATAGCTTCGAGTTCCGCGCCGGCATGGACGTCAACGCCACCAAGGAAGCGGGCGACGTGGGCACCGGCGTGCGCACCTCGTTCAACGTGCCGCTGATCGAAGGCAAGCTGGGCCTGCGTGCCAGCCTGTCGCGCCAGGGCACGCCCGGCTATGTGGACCAGCCCGACCTCACCGGCGACGACGCCAGGGACAGCAACGGCTATTACCAGCTCGCCTCCCGGCTGGCATTGACCTGGCGCATCAGCGACACCGCCAACCTGCGCGTGCAGGCGTTGTCGCAGATCGTGAATGCCGACAACTCCAGCGCGGTGGGCCTGACCTATCCCACGCTGGAACCGATCCGCGGCCCGCTCGAAGGCATCCTGCAGCGCGCGACCCCGTACCGGATGGAGACCGACTACTACTCGGCGATCCTGGACTGGGACCTGGGCAACGTTGATTTCGTCTCCGCGACCAGCTTCTCCGAAACCCGCATGGATGAGGTGCAGGACTCCACGCTGGTCTATGGCGTGGCATGGCCGCTGCTGACGCCGTACCCGGCCGGCCAGGCGCAGTTCGATGTATTCCTCGGCACCCGCAAATGGACCCAGGAGTTCCGCCTCAGCTCCAAGGAGAGTGAGCGCTTTGAATGGTTGCTGGGCACTTTCTTCACCGGCGAGAAAAACGCCAACCGCCAGCAGGTGAGCGCCTACGATGCAAACGGCATCCCGCTGCCGTTCAATCCCGGCACCGCCAGCCTGCCCGGCACCTATGACGAGCAGGCGATCTTCGCCGATGTCACGTACAAGTTCAGCCCGCGCTTCGATGTCTCCGCCGGTGTGCGGCATGCGCGCAACCAGCAGGACTTCGAGCAGCACAGCACCGGCCTGCTCTACGGCCCGCGGCCGATCGATCTGGCCGACTCCGCCGATGACAGCGTGACCACGTGGAAGCTGGCCTCGCGCTGGCACCTCAACGACAGCGCGATGATCTACGCGCGCTACGCCACCGGCTACCGCCCGGGCGGACCGAACGTATCGACCTCCGGCGTGGTGCCGATGACCAAGGCCGACACCCTGGACAACCTGGAGCTCGGCTTCAAATCGCACTTCTGGGACCGCCGCGCGATGATCGATCTGGCGCTGTTCCGGATCGACTGGGACGACATCCAGGTGCGCGTCTCCGAGAACGGGCTGAGCTGGATGGGCAACGCCGGCAGCGCGCGCAGCCAGGGCGCGGAACTGAGCCTGATGGTGCGGCCGGCCGAGCGCCTCACACTCGGCCTCAACGCGGCCTACATCGATTCGACGATCGGCGACGTACCGCCCTCCAGCGGCCTGGTCTCGGGCAGCCGCATGCCGATGACGCCGCGGCTGAGCTGGTCGGGCACGATCGACTACGACGTCGATGTGAGCGACCAGTGGCGGGGCCGGGTCGGTGCCGGCTATCGGGTTACCGGCGAGCGCGTGGCCGGGGCGTACGACATCGACAGCTACAACGCGCTGGACCTGCATGCCGAGCTGACCAACATGACGTGGACGGTCCGCCTGTACGCGCGCAACGCCACCGACGAGCGCGCGTACGTCTCCACCGGCTCGGTGCGAGACGCGCTCAACCGCTATGTCGCGGTGACCGGCGTACCGCTGCAGCCGCGCACGATCGGCATGTCCATCGACTATCGCTACTGAGTCCAGCCACCTGCCATGGCGGCGCCCCGAGCTGCCGCCGGACCACCCGTCGGAAGAGAAGGGGAATAATCCTAATTAGGTTGCATATTCTCTGATTAGGACTTATACAGATCCAACCAGGTCAAACAACAGCGAGCCCCTCGTGAATGCTTCCCCTGCTCTCTTCTCTCCACCGACCACTGGATCCGCCATGAGCTCAACGCCCACTGCCGCCGTGCAGGCCCTTGCCGCCCTCCCCCAGCCGTACCTGCTGTTCCTGGGCGACACCACCGAAGCCGGCTTCGCCAAGACCGCGATCGGCCTGCACGACTGGGCCCCGGAAGTGTGCGTGGCCGAGTGGAGCCTGCCGGGCTGCCCGATCAGCACCGGCCTGCCGAGCATGACGCCGGCCCAGGCGCGCGCGGCCGGTGCACGTGCGATGGTGATCGGCGTGGCCAACGGCGGTGGCGTGATTCCGCCGCAGTGGCTGCCGGCCCTGGTCGATGCGTTGGAAAACGGGCTGGACCTGGTCAGCGGCATGCACCAGAAGCTGGGTGACATTCCGGAACTGGCGGCCGCAGCCGAACGCCACGGGCGCGAACTGATCAACGTGCGCGTGCCGCCGCGTGGCATTCCGGTCGGCAACGGCCGCAAGCGCACCGGCAAGCGCGTGCTGACCGTCGGCACCGACTGCGCGCTGGGCAAAAAGTACACCGCCCTGGCCCTGGCGCGTGGCCTGCGCGGCCTCGGCGTGGATGCCGACTTCCGCGCCAGCGGCCAGACCGGCATCCTGATCGCCGGCAGCGGCATTCCGATGGACGCGGTGGTGGCCGACTTCTCCGCCGGCGCCGCTGAACTGCTCAGCCCGGATGCGGCCGACGATCACTGGGATGTCATCGAAGGCCAAGGCTCGCTGTTCCATCCTGCCTACGCCGGTGTCAGCCTCGGCCTGCTGCATGGCAGCCAGCCGGACGTGTTCGTGGTCTGCCACCAGCCGGGGCGCCAGCATGTGCTCGGTTACCCCGACTACCCGCTGCCCTCCATCGAAGACGTGATCGCGTTGACCGTGCAGCTGGGCCGCCGGACCAATCCGGATATCCGCTGTGTCGGCGTCAGTCTCAATACCCATGGCATGACCGACGCCGCGGCAGCGGCCGCCTGCGCCGAAGTCAGCGCGCGTCTTGGTCTGCCGGTGGCCGATCCGATGCGGCAAGATGGGGAATTCAACCGCCTGCTGGAGGCCTGCATCGCATGAAGATGACATCCCGTACCTTGAGCCTGTGCGTGGCGGCGTTGCTCGGCCTCAGCCCGCTCGCCGCGTTCAGCGCCGGCAAGACCAGCCCGGTGGAAACCGAAGTCGCGCGGCTGGCCACCCTGATCGACGGCAAGGTCGGTGTCTCGGCGTGGCGACTGGATGGCAAGGGCGAGCAGGTCCATCTGAACCCCGATGAAGGGTTCCCGATGGCCAGCACGTTCAAGGTGGCAGTCGCGGCGGTGATCCTGACCAAGGTGGATGCCGGCGAACTGGCGTTGACCACGATGGTGCCGGTGCCGAAATCGTTCTATGTCGATTCGGAAGTGATCGCGGACCGCTTCATCCATGACGGTGTGAGCCTGTCGGTGCACAACCTGCTGGAGGTCATGCTGACCCAGAGCGACAACACCGCCACCGACGTGCTGGTGGCGCAGGCCGGCGGACCGGCCGCGGTCACCGCCTGGCTGCGCGCGCAGGGCATCGAAGGCCAGCGTCTGGATCGCAACACCCGGCAGCTGCTGAGCGATATCTTCGGCCTCGGCGATGAGCCGCTGACCAAGGAACGCGTCGCCGAGCTCACCCTCGATCCGGAGGTGGTCAAGCGCACCAAAGCCGGCAACGAAGCCTTCGACAAGGACCCGCGCGACACCTCCACGCCGCGCGCGATGTCCACCCTGTTGACCAGGCTGTTCACCGGCAAGGCCCTGAGCCCGGCCAGCACCGAGGTGCTGGTGCAGATCATGGAACGTTGCCGGACCTGCAGCGCGCGCCTGCGTGGCAGCCTGCCGCCGGGCACCAAGGTGGCCGACAAGAGCGGCACCGTGGCCGGCACCGTCAATGATGTCGGCGTGGTCACCCTGCCCGACGGCAGCCAGTTCGCGATCTCCGTGTTCGTCAAAGCCAGTAATGCCCCACGCAGCGAACGTGAGCGTGTGATCGCCGAGATCGCCCGCACCGTGCGCGACTTCTACCTGCTGCAGCCGACGGCCGCGCGCAAGTGACCGCCGCCGCCAGCCGGTTCCAGCGGTATCTGTTGCCCGGCCTGGCGTTCAAGTCCGCCGTGATCGGCGGCGGATACGCCACCGGCCGTGAGCTGGCGGAGTTTTTCCTGCCATCGGGCCCCTGGGGCGGCCTGGCCGCGATGGTGTTGTCGATGCTGATCTGGAGCGTGATCTGCATCCTGACCTTCCTGTTGGCCCGGGCGATCCGGGCCAACGATTACCGCACCTTCTTCCGGCATCTGCTGGGCCGTGGCTGGTGGACCTTCGAAGTGGCCTATCTGGCGCTGATCGTGGTGGTGCTGGCGGTATTCGGCGCGGCCGCTGGTGAACTCGCCGCGACCATGTTCGGTTGGCCGCGGATCGTCGGCACGCTGGTGCTGGTGGCGATCATCACCGGCGTAGTGCAGGCCGGGACCAACGCCGTCGAACGCATGTTCAAGCTGATGTCGGCGTTCATGTACCTGGTCTACGCCATTGCCGCGTGCCTGATCCTCTATCGCTTCGGCGGCGGCGCGATGGCGCAGCTGTCCAACACCCATGAGCTGGGCCAGGACTGGGTGCTCAACGGCGTGACCTACGCCGGCTACAACATGTTCGCGGCGGTCTCGATCCTGCTGGTGGTGCGCCACCTGCTGTGCCGGCGCGATGCGGTGATCGCCGGCGCCCTGGCCGGCCCGTTGGCGATCCTGCCGGCGATCGTGTTCTACATCTGCATGATCGCGTTCCTGCCGGACATCGCCGACGCCCCCCTGCCCTCGGACCTGATGCTCGGCCAACTGGGCCTGCCGTGGTTCCAGTGGTTGTTCCGGCTGATGATCATGGTCGCGCTGGTCGAAACCGGGGTCACGCTGATGGCCTCGGTGGACGGCCGCATCAGCGTCAACTGGAAGGAGCGAACCGGCGCCGCCCCGGGCCGCGGCATGCGGGTGGCGATCATTGCCGCCATCCTGCTGATGGCCGTGTTCCTGGCCGATGGCATCGGACTGGTCGCGCTGATCGCGAAGGGCTACCGGCTGCTGGCCTACGCCATCCTGGCTACCTATGTGGTGCCACTGCTGGCGTACTCGGCGTGGCAGATCTGGACGCGCCGTGGGCAGGCCTTCACCGCGCCCGTGGGCGAGCTGCCCGATCCGCGGCCTGCCCTGGCCGATGCACTGGGCGCTCACCCGCCACAGGCAAAGACCAGGAACTGATGCAGTGCGCGTGCCGGCGCGGACAGGTCTTCGTCCGGTCGCCAGACCAGGCCGACTTCCATCGGCGGCACCGCGTCGGTGAGGGTGCGTACGTCGATCCGGCGCCCCTCCAGCGACCACGGCCGATAGACCATGTCCGACAGGATGCTGACCCCGAAGCCATAGGCGACCATGCCGCGCAGCGCTTCCAGCGACGAGGTGCGGAACACCACATTGGGTTCGCGCCCGACCGAGCGCCAGTAGCGCATCGCCGACTCCTGCCCTTCGTCCACCATCAGCATGATGTACGGATATGGCTCCACGTCGGCCGGGCTGATCACCGGCAGCTGCAGCAGCGGGTGCGACTCGGACAGCCACAGCTGGCGGCGCGAGCGGATCAATACCTGCCGCCGCAGCACATAGGGCTCGGCCATGTTGGAAATGATGCACAGCCCGAAATCCAGGTCGCCGCTGCCGACGCCCTGCTCGATCGCAGCACGGTCCATATCGACCAGATCCACCTCCACCTGCGGATAGGAGCGCTTGAAGCGCGCCAGCAGGCTCGGCAGGAAATAGCCCAGCACCGTATAGGACGCGCCGATCCGAACCCGGCCCGGCAGGGTGTTGGCCAGGAACATCGGCTCGCTGAGGGCGTCCTGCAGCGTGTCCAGGATGTGCCGCACATGCTGGTGGAACCGATGGCCCTCGGCGGTCAGCCCGACCCCGTGCGGCATGCGGTCGAACAGCTTCAGGCCCAGCGAGGCTTCCAGCTGGGCGACCGCCGTGGTGATCACCGACTGGGAGACGTGCAGCTTGCGTGCGGCCTGTGAGAACTGCCCCAACTCGGCAGCTTCGGCAAAGTACCGCAGCTGGCGCAGGGTCATGTTGGCTGGGATTTGCATGCACGAGCTCCCGCGGAATGAAGATATCTGAATAAACAATACCTCATACGCAATTAAACAAATTTACGATAAGCCGCTGTGCCTCTAGACTTCACATCGGGTGCAATGCGCCATGGCCCCAGCCGCCTTGCAAGCGCTGGTCCTTACCCGCTTCGCGACGAGATCCTGACCGGATGTCGGCGCGCCAACATCGCCATTACCGTTGCCCCCCGCCTGCGGTATGCCTGTAGCTCCATGACCCAAGCCCAGCGAGGCCCCTGACATGTCATCACCCCAGATCCCCGCCACGAGCGAGCCGTTGCGTCTGCACGTGCCCGAGCCCAGCGCCCGTCCCGGCGAGGCCACCGACTTTTCCTATCTGAAGCTGAGCCCCGCCGGCGCGGTCGACAAGCCGCCCGTGGACGTGAGCGCCAGCCAGACCGCACCGCTGACCAGCCAGCTGATCCGCGTGCTGGACGACAACGGCGACGCCGTGGGCCCGTGGGCCGCCGATATCGACGACGCCGTGCTGCTGCGTGCCATGCACGCCATGCTCAAGACGCGCGCCTATGACGCGCGCATGCTGATCGCCCAGCGCCAGAAGAAGACCTCCTTCTACATCCAGTGCCTGGGTGAGGAAGCCATCGCCGTCGGCCAGACCCTGGCACTGCGCGATGACGACATGCAGTTCCCGACCTACCGCCAGCAGGGCATCCTGGTCACCAAGGAAGTGCCGATGGTGGACATGATGTGCCAGGTGCTGTCCAACGCGGCCGACCCGCTGAAGGGCCGCCAGCTGCCGATCATGTATTCCTACAAGGATTACGGCTTCTTCTCGATCTCCGGCAACCTGACCACCCAGTACATCCAGGCGGTGGGCTGGGCGATGGCCTCGGCGATCAAGGGCGACACCCGCATCGCCACCGCATGGGTGGGTGATGGCGCCACCGCCGAAGGCGATTTCCACGCCGCGCTGACCTTCGCGCACGTGTACCGCGCCCCGGTCGTGCTCAACGTGGTCAACAACCAGTGGGCGATCTCGACCTTCCAGGCCATCGCCGGCGGTGAGAACACCACCTTCGCCGCGCGCGGCGTGGGCTACGGCATTCCGTCGCTGCGCGTGGACGGCAACGATCTGCTGGCCGTGTACGCCGCTTCGCGCTGGGCCGCCGAACGCGCCCGCAGCAACCTGGGGCCGACCCTGATCGAGTGGGTCACCTACCGCGCCGGCCCGCATTCGACCTCGGATGATCCCTCCAAGTACCGCCCTGCCGACGATGCGCAGCAGTTCCCGCTCGGCGATCCGATCGACCGCCTGAAGCAGCACCTGATCAAGCGCGGCCTGTGGAGCGAGCAGCAGCACGACGCGCTCCGCGCCGAACTGGATGCCGAGATCCTGCGTGCCCTCAAGGAAGCCGAGACCCACGGGTTGCTCGGCAGCGACAACCGTCCCGGCGCGGCCCTCATGTTCGAAGACGTCTACAAGGACATGCCCGAACATCTCCGTCGCCAGCGTCAGCAGTTGGGAGTCTGAACACATGAGCGGGATTGAACAGAACAACACCGGCGGTACGCCGATGACCATGATCCAGGCGCTGCGCTCGGCGATGGACGTGATGCTGGAACGCGACGACAACGTGGTGATCTTCGGCCAGGACGTGGGCTACTTCGGCGGCGTGTTCCGCTGCACCGATGGCCTGCAGACCAAGTACGGCAAGCAGCGCGTGTTCGATGCGCCGATTTCCGAGAACGGCATCGCCGGCGCGGCGATCGGCATGGCCGCCTACGGCCTGCGCCCGGTCGCTGAAATCCAGTTCGCCGATTACATCTACCCGGCCTACGACCAGATCGTGTCCGAAGCGGCGCGCATGCGCTATCGCTCCGGCGGCAGCTTCACCTCCTCGCTGGTGTTCCGTACCCCGTGCGGCGGTGGCATCTACGGTGGCCAGACCCACAGCCAGAGCCCGGAAGCGATCTTCGCGCACGCCACCGGCCTGCGCACCGTCATGCCGTCCAACCCGTACGACGCCAAGGGCCTGCTGATCGCCTCGATCGAGAACGACGATCCGGTGATCTTCCTGGAGCCCAAGCGCCTGTACAACGGCCCGTTCGACGGTCACCACGACCGCCCGGTCACCGCGTGGTCCAAGTACCCGGACAACCTGGTGCCGGAGGGCTACTACAACGTGCCGCTGGACAAGGCCGCCATCGCCCGCGAAGGCAAGGCACTGACGATCATCACCTACGGCACCACCGTGTGGGTAGCCAAGGCCGCCGCCGAAGATGCCGGGATCGACGCGGAAGTGATCGACCTGCGCAGCCTGTGGCCGCTGGACCTGGACGCCATCGTCAACTCGGTCAAGAAGACCGGCCGCTGCATCGTGCTGCACGAAGCCACCCGCACCTGCGGCTTCGGCGCCGAGCTGGTCGCGCTGGTGCAGGAGCACTGCTTCTACCACCTGCAGGCCCCGGTGGAACGCGTTACCGGCTGGGACACCCCGTATCCGCACGCGCAGGAATGGGACTACTTCCCGGGTCCGTCCCGGGTCATCGATGCAATGCAGCGCGTGCTGGAGGACTGAACCATGGGACATCACGTCATCAAGATGCCGGACATCGGTGAAGGTATCGCCGAAGTCGAACTGATCACCTGGAAGGTCGAGGTCGGTGGCCCGGTCGCCGAAGACCAGGTCGTGGCCGAGGTCATGACCGACAAGGCCATGGTCGAGATCCCCTCGCCCGTCTCAGGCACGGTGGTCTCGCTGGGCGGCAAGCCCGGCCAGATGATGGCCGTCGGCAGCGAGCTGATCCGCCTGGAAGTGGACGGTGCCGGTAATGCCAGCGACGCCAGTGCGCCGGCTGCTGCCGCACCTGCCGAACCGGTTGCTGCACCCAAGGCTGCCGCGCCTGCGCCTGCGGCCGCCGCGGAGTCTGCACCGGCTGCGACGCCGGCCAAGGCTGCCGCTGCCTCCGCACCCGCCCCTGCCGCCAAGCAGGACGCGCGCGGCGCGGTCACCAACGGCGTGCTCAACGCCGGTGACGCCCCGCTGGCCTCGCCGGCCGTGCGCCGCCGCGCCTGGGACCTGGGCATCGAGCTGCGCTATGTGCCCGCCACCGGCCCGGGCGGCCGCATCCTGCAGGCCGATCTGGACGCCTACGCCGCCGCCGGTGGCAAGGCGCAGCCGGTCGGTAGCAGCGCCGGCGGCAGCAGCTACGCGCGCCGTACCGGCGAGCAGCAGGTGCCGATCATGGGCCTGCGCCGCAAGATCGCGCAGAAGATGCAGCAGTCCTGGTCGACCATTCCGCATATCACCTATGTGGAAGAAATCGACGTCACGGAAGTGGAAGCCCTGCGCGCCAAGCTCAACGAGCGCTGGGCCAAGGAGCGCGGCAAGCTGACCCTGCTGCCGCTGCTGGCACGCGCCGTGGTGCTGGCCGCACGCGACTTCCCGCAGATGAACGCCCGCTTCGATGACCAGGCCAACATCGTGACCCGCTATGAAGGCGTGCAGCTGGGCATCGCGACCCAGAGCGAGGTCGGCCTGTCGGTGCCGGTGGTCGCGCATGCCGAATCGCTGGATCTGTGGCAGACCGCCACCGAGATTGCGCGCCTGGCCAACGCCGTGCGCGTGGGCAAGGCAACGCGTGAGGAGCTGTCCGGCTCGACCATCACCATCAGCAGCCTCGGTGCGGTGGGCGGTGTGGTCTCCACGCCGATCATCAACCACCCGGAAGTGGCGATCGTCGGTGTGAACCGCATCATCGAACGCCCGATGTTCCGCGAGGGCCAGGTGGTGGCCCGCAAGCTGATGAATCTGTCGTCCTCGTTCGACCATCGCATCGTTGATGGCATGGATGCGGCCGAGTTCGTGCAGGCGATCCGTACGCGCCTGGAAACCCCGGCCCTGCTGTTCGTGGAGTAAGCGATGTCCAATACCCTTCAAACCCAGCTGCTGATCATCGGCGGCGGTCCCGGCGGTTACATCGCCGGCATCCGCGCCGGCCAGCTCGGCGTCAAGACCATCGTGGTCGAGGGCGTCAATCCGGGTGGCACCTGCCTCAACATCGGCTGCATTCCCTCCAAGGCGCTGATCCATGCCGCCGAGGAGTTCGCCAAGGTCACCGCCTATGCCGCAGGCACCTCGCCGCTGGGCATCAGCGTGCAGGCGCCGTCGCTGGACCTGGCCAAGACCGTGGCGTGGAAGGCCGGCATCGTCAAGAAGCTCACCGGTGGCGTCAGCGCGCTGCTGAAGAAGAACGGCGCGCAGCTGATCAAGGGCTGGGCCACGATCGTCGACGGCAAGACCGTCGAGATCGCCGGTGCTGCTGAAGACGGCGGCACGCTGCGCATCACCTGCGAGCACCTGCTGCTGGCCACCGGTTCGGTGCCGGTGGAACTGCCGTTCCTGCCGTTTGGTGGCAAGGTCATCTCCTCCACCGAAGCCCTCTCGCCGACCTCGCTGCCGAAGCAGTTGATCGTCGTCGGTGGCGGCTACATCGGCCTGGAGCTGGGCACGGTGTACCGCAAGCTGGGCTGCGAAGTCACCGTGGTCGAGGCCCAGGAACGCATCCTGCCGGCCTACGACGCCGAGCTGACCAAGCCGGTGGCCACGCACCTGGAGAAGTCCGGCGTGAAGCTGCTGACCGGCCACAGCGTGCTCGGCCTGGCCGACAACGGCCAGCTGCGCGTGCGTGACAAGGACGGTAACGAAATCGCGCTGGACGCCGACCAGATCCTGGTCGCGGTCGGCCGTCGCCCGAAGACCGACGGCTTCAACCTGGAATCGCTGCAGCTGGATCTGACCGGCAAGGCGATCAAGATCGACGACCAGTGCAAGACCTCGATGCGCAACGTGTGGGCCATCGGCGATGTCGCCGGTGAGCCGATGCTCGCGCACCGCGCGATGGCACAGGGCGAACTGGTGGCCGAGATCGTCAGTGGCAAGAAGCGCCACTTCGTGCCGGCCGCGATTCCGGCGGTGTGCTTCACCGACCCGGAAATCGTGGTGGTCGGGCTGTCGCCGGACGAGGCCAAGGCACAGGGCATCGAGACCAAGGTCGCGCTGTTCCCGTTCGCCGCCAATGGCCGTGCGATGTCGCTGGAATCCACCGATGGCTTCGTGCGCGTTGTCGCGCGCAGCAGCGACCACCGCATCCTCGGCTGGCAGGCCGTAGGCGTGCAGGTCTCGGAACTGTCGATCGCTTTCGTGCAGTCGATTGAGATGGGCGCCACGCTGGAGGATATCGCCGGGACGATTCACCCGCACCCGACACTGGGTGAGGCCGTGCAGGAAGCCGCGCTGCGTGCGTTGGGGCATGCGTTGCATATCTGAGGCGTCTGCACGGCGCTGCTGAGACATCGGCAGCGCTGGATGTCCAGGCAGGAATAGAAACGGCCCGCATTGCGGGCCGTTTCTGTTTGCTGCTTCCGATACGTCGCAACGGGCAGCCATGGATACTGGCCGTGGCCTATCCTCGACCAAGGCACCATTCGCCGGCCAGCGCAGCACGATTCCGCCAAGGCCATGTGTCTGCCAAAGCACGCGCGACCAACGGTCGGCCTCGTCCCGCACGGGTGCGTCGTAGCCTCACAGGTGCACGTGCAGAAATTGCATTAGTGCTGTGCCTGCTAACGCTGCACCTGCGTCGGATGGACAGTTACTTGCTTGACACCTAATTGAGTCAGCGTGTCATTTAAGCTGCGGGCAAAGCGCATGGACCCCTTCTTATATTCCAGAAGCATTAACGAGGTGTCCGCTTGGCGCCTTCTATGACTCTCGATCGCGCCAATCCAATCCGTAGAAGCCTCACCAAGTTCACCACTATCTACAATGCTCCTCTCTACAGCGGCGAACCGAATCGAAGCCTCGACGTCATCAGCCAGTGCTCTGAAGTTGTAAAGCTTCTTCCCTTCCGGATACGGACCTGAATTTGCATCCGTATCAATCTGAAGTTCGATCAATTGCCTGGCCATCGCCGTTCCGAAGTATCTCTCAACTTTGAAGTAGTGCGCGATCAATCGTTGATTCCAGCCACGATTGAAGTCCATGTAGTCGGTCCACGGGCCGAGTGAGACTTCATCCCAGCCTCTTGCATCTGCAGCTCCCTGCAGATTTTTTAGAGCCAAATAGCCTTCATCAACAATCGAAATGGTTTCGTGGAAAGTCTGCACCGCCTCTTTCGAAAATTGATCCTTCTCGCTCCACTCAGCTTCACGCGATTGCAGCGCCAACGCGCCTATCAGGGTCAGCGCTGCGCTAAGTAGCGAGGATACAACTGCAACGATGATGCTGTACTTTAGCGACGACTCGGGCATCCTTTAACTCCGTGAGAATTTCTTCTTCGCTCGAGAAAATCGAAAAATCAAGATCGCTCCAGCGGAACAGCGGATCACCGCGGCGGCGCGGCTGACGTAGCACTTGACACAGCAGTTGACTTCAACAAATAAACCAAACGTGTTGTGCAACATTATTCCAAAGGCCGCGGTCCCACTCAAACATGCAAGACATCATGTGGCAGGGCTTCCATAGTCCACGGCTTAGACCCAAGCTCATAGCAGCGTCGCTAGTTCCAACTCACCAAACAACAAGGGCGCCTCTCGGCGCCCTCGTTCTTTCAACTCACTCCCACTCAATAGTCGCTGGCGGCTTCCCCGAGATGTCATAAACAACTCGCGACACCCCCCGCAACTCATTGATGATCCGGTTACTAACCGTCCCGAGGAACTCATACGGCAGATGCGCCCAATGCGCCGTCATGAAATCGATGGTCTCAACGGCACGCAGCGCAATCACCCACTCATAAGCCCGCGCATCACCCACCACGCCCACCGACTTCACCGGCAGGAACACGGCAAACGCCTGGCTGGTCTTGTCGTACAGATCGGCCTTGCGCAGTTCGTCGATGAAGATGGCATCGGCCTTGGCCAGCAGCTCGGCGTATTCGCGCTTCACTTCGCCAAGGATGCGCACGCCCAGGCCCGGGCCCGGGAACGGGTGGCGGTAGACCATGCTGCGCGGCAGGCCGAGCTCAACGCCGAGGCGACGCACTTCGTCCTTGAACAGCTCGCGCAGCGGCTCGACCAGACCCAGCTTCATGTGTTCGGGCAGGCCGCCGACGTTGTGGTGGCTCTTGATCACATGGGCCTTGCCGGTCTTGCTGCCGGCCGACTCGATCACGTCAGGGTAGATGGTGCCCTGCGCCAGCCACTTGGCATTCTTCAGCTTGGTGGATTCCTCATCGAAGATGTCCACGAACAGGTTGCCGATGATCTTGCGCTTGGCTTCCGGGTCGCTCACGCCTTCAAGCTTGCTGAAGTAACGGTCGGCCGCGTTGACGCGGATCACCTTGACGCCCATGTGCTCGGCGAACATCGCCATCACCTGGTCGCCTTCCTGCCAGCGCAGCAGGCCGGTATCGACGAACACGCAGGTCAGCTTGTCGCCGATCGCCTTGTGCAGCAGCGCGGCCACGACGGACGAATCGACGCCGCCGGACAGGCCCAGAATCACTTCGTCATCGCCCACCAGCTCGCGCACGCGGGCGATCTGGTCGTCGATGATGTTGGCGGCGGTCCACAGGGTCTCGCAGCCGCACACGTCCACCACGAAGCGGCGCAGCAGCGCCTGGCCCTGCAGGGTGTGGGTCACTTCCGGGTGGAACTGCACGCCGTACCAGCGCTTCTCTTCGTTGGCCATCGCGGCCACCGGGATGCGATCGGTCACCGCGGTCACGGTGAAGCCCGGGGGCGCGACGGAGACGTGGTCGCCGTGGCTCATCCAGACATTCAACTTCGGCTCGCCACCATGGTCGCTCAGGCCCTTGAACAGTGCATCCGGGGCGACGACGTTGACTTCGGCGTGGCCGAACTCACGCTGGTCGGCCGCTTCGGTGGCGCCACCGAGCTGCGCGGCCAGGGTCTGCATGCCGTAGCAGATGCCGAAGATCGGCAGGCAGCTGTCGAACACTTCCTGCGGTGCGGCAGGCGCGCCCGGCAGCGTGGTCGATTCCGGGCCGCCGGACAGGATGATGCCCTTGGCGCCGAACGCGGCGATGTCAGCCGGGTTGTGGTCCCATGCCCAGATCTCGCAGTACACGCCGAGCTCGCGGATGCGGCGCGCGATCAGCTGGGTGTACTGGGCGCCGAAATCGAGGATGAGGATCTTGTCGTTATGGATGTTGGTCATGGTGCCCGGGCAATGCAGGAGTAAATACGGGAAACACAGCGTCGTTACCGGCGGCGGATAGAGAAAGAGGAACGGGAATCAGCTTCCTCGTTCCTCTTTGCTCATGCCGCATCAGGCGCGGTAGTTCGGCGGCTCTTTGGTGATCTGCACGTCGTGGACGTGGCTCTCGCGTTGGCCGGCGCCGCTGATCTTGACGAACTTCGGCTTGGTGCGCATGTCATCGACGGTGCCACAGCCCACATAGCCCATGGTGGCGCGCAGGCCGCCCATCAGCTGGTGGATGATGCCGCCGACCGGGCCGCGATACGGGACGCGGCCTTCGATACCTTCGGGCACCAGCTTGTCGGCGCTGGAGGCATCCTGGAAGTAGCGGTCCTTGGACCCCTTCTCCATCGCGGCCAGCGAGCCCATGCCGCGGTAGCTCTTGTAGGAGCGGCCCTGGAACAGTTCGGTCTCGCCGGGCGATTCCTCGGTACCGGCCAGCAGGCCACCGATCATGATGGTGGAGGCACCGGCGGCCAGCGCCTTGCCGATATCACCGGAGTAACGGATGCCACCGTCGGCGATCAGCGGGATGCGGTCCTGCAGCGCCTCGGCGACCAGGTCGATCGCAGTGATCTGCGGCACGCCGACGCCAGCGACGACGCGCGTGGTGCAGATCGAGCCCGGGCCGATGCCGACCTTGACCGCGTCCGCGCCGCTGTCCAGCAGCGCCAGTGCGGCTTCACCGGTGCAGATGTTGCCACCGACGACCTGCACCTGCGGGAAGTGCTTCTTGACCCAGCTGACGCGGTCCAGCACGCCCTGCGAGTGGCCGTGCGCGGTGTCGACCACCAGCACGTCCACCCCGGCGGCGACCAGCGCCTCGACCCGGCGGTCGGTATCGCCACCGACGCCGACGGCCGCGCCGACCAGCAGGCGGGTGGCGGTGTCCTTGGCGGCGTTCGGGTAATCGGTGTTCTTCTGGATGTCCTTGACGGTGATCAGGCCGCGCAGCGCGAAATCATCGTTGACGACCAGGATCTTCTCGATGCGGTTGCGGTGCAGCAGCTGCAGCACTTCATCGGAGGCCGCGCCTTCCTTGACCGTGATCAGGCGATCCTTCTTGGTCATGATGTGGCGGACCGGATCGTCCAGCTCGGTCTCGAAGCGCATGTCACGATGGGTGACGATGCCGACCAGCTGGCCGCCGCCGTCCACCACCGGCACGCCGGAGATGTTGCGCGCCTGGGTCAGGGCCAACACGTCGCGGATGGTGGTTTCCGGGCCGACGGTGATCGGGTCGCGGATGACGCCGGCCTCGAACTTCTTGACCTTGGCGACTTCGGCAGCCTGCTGCTCGACGCTCAGATTCTTGTGGATGATGCCCATGCCGCCGAGCTGGGCCATGGCGATCGCCAGGCGGGCTTCGGTGACGGTATCCATGGCGGCCGAGAGGATCGGAAGCTTCAGCCGCAGGTCGCGCGTCAGGCGCGTTTCCAGACTGACATCCTTGGGCAGGATGATGGAATGAGCGGGGACGAGGGAGACGTCGTCGTAGGTGAGAGCTTCAGCCTGGATGCGCAGCATCGGCATACCCGAGATGTGGGGAAGCGCGACATTTTACCCTGATTCGGGCGTCTTTGGCAGGGGGCGGATGCGACGCTGTGTCGCGTGCCCAGCCCTGCGGTTCAGCCATGGGCCGCCCGCCGTCCCGGAAGGGGGAGAGCCCCCGAAGTTCGGGGGCGGCCGCGAAGCGGCGGGGGCGTGGGTGCTGGTAAGTGGGGGCCCAAGGTTTGCGCAGCAAATCTTGGGAGCGTCAGCGCGAATGCGCGGACGCGTACCCTTCTGCCGCCTCGATGGTGTTCTGCATCAACGTGGCCACGGTCATCGGCCCTACCCCACCCGGTACAGGGGTGATCCAGCTGGCGCGCTGGGCGGCGGCCTCGAAGCCGACATCGCCGACCAGGCGGCCGTCATCCAGGCGGTTGATGCCCACGTCGATCACCACGGCGCCCGGCTTGACCCATTCACCCGGGACGATGCCCGGGCGGCCCACGGCGACCACCAGGATGTCGGCGTTGCGCACAGACTGCTCCAGCACATCCTTGGGGGTGAACTTGTGGCAGCTGGTGACGGTGCAGCCGGCAATCAGCAGCTCCAGCCCCATCGGGCGGCCGACATGGTTGCTGACACCGACGATGGTGGCGTTGCGGCCGCGCACCGGCTGGTCGGTGTGGCCCAGCAGGGTCACGATGCCGCGCGGGGTGCACGGTCGCAGGCCGAACTCACGCAGGGCCAGATGGCCGACGTTTTCCGGGTGGAAGCCGTCCACGTCCTTGCGCGGGTCGATCCGGTGGATCAGGCGGTTGGCGTCCGGGATGCCCGGCAGCGGCAGCTGGACCAGGATGCCGTGGATCTTGGGATCGGCGTTGAGCTGGTCGATCAGGGTCAGCAGTTCGGCCTCGGTGGTGCCGGCCGGCAGGTCGTAATCGAAGGCTTCGATGCCCACTTTCTCGGCCGCACGGCGCTTGTTGCGCACGTACACGGTCGAGGCCGGGTCGCCACCCACCAGCACCACGGCCAGGCCCGGACGGCTGCCACCGGCAGCCAGGCGGGCATCGACCCGGACCTTGAGGCTGTCCAGCAGGTCTTCGGCGATGCGGCGGCCGTCGAGAATGCGGGCGGAAGAGACGGTGTCGGGGGTCGGTGAGCTCATCGAGGGCGGCAGGCGTGGGGGCGACGGTCGGCTATTGTCCCTGATTCGGCCCGCCCCGCCCACCGGTAGTGCCGGCGCCTTATTCTTCTTCGGGCACCTGGTCGGCGTTGAGCGTGCGCGCTTTGCGCTTGGGCGCAGTGAACGGCGTGGGCGTCGGCACGCCCGGCAACGCGCTGCCGAACACCATGTGCGCGCCGGCGCGCAGGTCGCCGCCCGCCATCTCCAGCTCGAAGCGTTCGGCATCCCGCTCGCGGATCTGCTCGGCGATCTCGCGCGCATCATCCGGATCGGCACCCAGCTCCATCAGCGCAGCCTGGCCAAACTGCAGGGCCGATTCGAAGGTCTCGCGGATCTGGAAGTCCACGCCGGCATGGATCAGGCGCAGCGAATGTTCGCGATCGAACGAGCGCACCAGCAGCTTGGCCTGGGGGAACTCGTGGGTGACCAGTTCGACGATGCGATCGGCATCCTGGTCGTTGTTGACGCACACCGCGATCGCACGCGCTGTCCCTGCGCCAGACGCATGCAGCACATCCAGGCGGGTGCCGTCGCCGTAGTAGATCTTGAATCCGAAGCGCTCGGCGTTATGGATCATGTCCACGTCGTTGTCGATGATGGTCACATCCACATCGCGCGCCAGCAGCGACTGACTCGCCACCTGGCCGAAGCGACCGAAGCCGATCAGCAGCACGCTGCCGGACAGGCCGTCGGCTTCTTCCACGCCATCGAGCGAGACTTCGCGATCCGGCATCAGCTTGTCGTGCAGCAGCACGAACAGTGGCGTCAGCGCCATCGAGAGCACGACGATCGCGGTGAGGTTGGCGTTGACCTGCACGTCAATCACGCCGGCTACCGCCGCGGCCGAGAACAGCACGAACGCGAACTCGCCGCCCTGCGCCATCACCACGCCGCGATCCAGCGCCTGGCGATGATCACTGCCGAGGATCCGCGCGACCACGTAGATGCAGACCGCCTTGGCCAGCATCAGCGCGAACACGCCGGAGACGATCAGCGGCCAGTTGTTGGCGACCACGGTGAGGTCCAGCGCCATCCCGACGCTGAGGAAGAACAGGCCGAGCAGGATGCCGCGAAACGGCTCGATGTCCGCTTCGATCTGATGGCGGAAGGTGGACTCGCTGAGCAGCACGCCCGCGAGGAACGCGCCCATCGCCATCGACAAGCCACCCAGCTGCATCAGCAGCGCGGCGCCGAGCACAACCAGAAGCGCGGCCGCCGTCATCACTTCGCGCGCCTTGGCGGCAGCAAGGATGCGGAACAGCGGATTGAGCAGGAAGCGGCCGACCAGCACCAGGCCGACGATCGCACCGGCGGCGATACCCACGGTGACCCAGCGCGAGCTCTCGCCCGCATCGCTGTGCACCGGCGCCATGAACGCGACCACGGCCAGCAGAGGCACGATCAGCAGGTCTTCGAACAGCAGGATCGAGACGATCTTCTGGCCGGTGGGCAGCGCGATGTCGCCGCGCTCGGCGAGCAACTGCATCACTACCGCGGTGGAGGTCAACACGAAACCGGCGGCGCCGATGAAGGCCACCGGCAGCGGGAAGCCGAGCAGCATGCACACGCCGGTCAGCACCGTACCGCAGACCACGATCTGCAGCGTGCCCAGTCCGAAGATCTCGTTGCGCAGGCTCCACAGATGCGAGGGCCGCATCTCCAGGCCGATCACGAACAGGAACATCACCACGCCAAGCTCGGCGGTATGCAGGATGGCCTGCGGATCGGAGAACCACCCGAACCCGAACGGGCCGATGGCCAGCCCGGCGGCGAAATAGCCCAGCACCGAGCCCAGCCCAAGCCGGCGGAACAACGGCACCATGACCACGGCCGCCCCCAGCAGAGCGACGACTTTCACCAGTTCACTGGCACCTGCTTCCACCGCCATGCGGTTGCTTCCCCGGACTACACAAGATGGGTCAACGATAGGGCAAAGCGCGGAAGGGCAATAGCGCAGATGATGCGTTTAATCGTACTGAATTCAGAACGATATTGAACATGGATGCCAGATCGTCCCGAAATCGCGACCTAACCCAGCGGTAGCCACGCCATGCTTGGCTGCGCTGACCTGGCGGCCCCTCGCCAACGGCATCCACGCAGGGCGTGGATCTACGTGGACCCTGGCGAACCGCATCCACGCATGGCGTGGATCTACGCGGCTCCACCGCCGCTGCAGAAGGCGGCGTAATCGATGTACCCGGGGAACGCGCGCCCGGGCGCGCACAACGGGCAACCCGGGTCGGGCCGCAGCCGCGTCTCGCGGAAGCGCATGCCCAGCGCATCGAAGGTCAGCAGGCGCCCGATCAGCGGCTCGCCGATGCCGAGCAGCAGCTTGAGCACTTCGGTGGCCTGCAGCAGGCCGACCATGCCCGGCAACACGCCGAGCACGCCCGCCTCCGAGCAGTTGGGCGCAAACTCCGGCGGCGGCGGCTCGGGGAAAAGGCAGCGGTAGCACGGGGCGGTGCCACGCTGGCGGCCGGCGTCGAACACGCTGACCTGGCCGGTGAAGCGCTCCACCGCGCCATACACCAGCGGGATGCCGTGCTGCAGGCTGGCGTCGTTGAGCAGGTAGCGCAGCGGGAAATTGTCCGAACCATCCAGCACCACGTCGACCCCCTCCAGCAGCGTGTCGATGTTGTCCGAGGTGACCCGCGCCTGCACGGCCTCCACGTCCAGCGAGGGATTGAGCGCGAGCAGGCGCGCGCGCGCGGAGAGCACCTTGGGCTCGCCAACGCTGGCATCGGTGTGGATGATCTGCCGATGCAGATTGCTGCGGTCCACCACGTCGTCATCGGCGATGCGCAGGTGCCCTACCCCGGCCGCGGCCAGGTAGAAGCTCGCCGGTGCACCCAGGCCGCCCGCGCCGAGCACCAGCACGCGCGAAGCGAGCAGCGTCTTCTGGCCTTCGATACCGACCTGCGGCAACAGCAGGTGACGCGAGTAACGCTCGTTGAAGTCGCGCTCGGCATCGCTCTGCATCGGCTGCACCAGGGGCAGGCCGTCACCGCGCCAGGCGGTGGTGCCGCCGTGGACGGAGGCGACATTCGTGTAGCCCAGGTCCCACAGGAAAACCGCGGCCTCCATCGAACGCCTGCCGCTCTGACAGATCAGGACGACCTCGCCGTCGGCTGCCGGCAGGTGGGCGTCTGGCTCGGCCTGGAGATCGCCCTTGGCGATGCCGAGCGCACCTTCGGCCATGCCGGTGGCGCGTTCGTGCGCCTCGCGGATGTCGATCAGCAGCGCGCCATGGGCGAGGCGTTCGCGGGCCTGCGCCGGGGTGAGTTCGGGGATCGTGCTCATGCGGGGATTATCGCGCACGGGCGCGCCGGCCGCCCCAATGAAAAGAGCCGGCTTGCGCCGGCTCTTTTCTGCATCACTTGCCCTTGACGTGCTTGATCAAGCGGCGCTTGCGCTTGAGCTGACGTTCGGTGAGCACGTTCTTCTTGCCTTCGTACGGGTTCACACCCTCGCGGAAGATGAACTGCACGGGCGTGCCGACCAGCTTGAAGCGCTTGCGGAAGAAGTTCTCCAGATAGCGCTTGTACGACTCCGGCAGGTCTTTCAGACGGGTGCCATGGACGATGAAGGTCGGCGGGTTGGAACCGCCCGGATGCACGTAGCGCAGCTTGGACACGTGACCCCGGATCGCCGGCGGCGGGTTGGTCTCGTAGGCCGTTTCCAGCGCCTTGTTGACTTCGCTGGTGCTGAACTCATGCGTCGCCGAGGCGTGCGCAGCATGGATGCAGCGGAACAGCTCACGCAGCCCCGAGCCGTGCTTGGCCGAGATGCGCACCACTTCCGCCCACGGCACGAACCCGAGCTTGCGCGACACCAGGGCTTCAGCCTGCTCGCGCTGGTAATCGGTCAGGCCATCCCACTTGTTGATCGCCACCACCAGCGCACGGCCGGCATCGAGCACCGCGCCGAGCACGCTGGCGTCCTGATCGGTCACGCCTTCGGAGGCATCCAGCATCAGCACCGCGACCTGGCACTGCTCGATGGCCTGCAGGGTCTTGATGACGCTGAACTTCTCGACCACTTCCTCGACACGCGCCTTGCGACGCAGGCCGGCGGTATCGATCAGGCGGTACTCACGCCCGTCGCGCTCCATGTCCACCGCAATCGAATCACGGGTGGTACCGGGCACTTCGGAGGCGATCATGCGCTCCTCGCCGAGCAGACGATTGACCAGCGTCGACTTGCCCACGTTGGGGCGGCCGACGAAGGCGATGCGAATGCGGTTCGGATCGGTGTCCAGGGTCTCGGTGGTGCCCTCTTCCGGCAACCGTTCCACGACCTCGTCCAGCAGATCATCCAGGCCCTGACGGTGCGCGGCCGAGACGGTCAGCATTTCGCCGAAGCCGTAACGGGCAAATTCCGAACGCACGGTGTCTTCGTTCATGCCGTCGATCTTGTTGATCAGCAGCAGGGTCGGACGGGCCAGCTTGCGCAGCCAGGACAGGATCTCGTCGTCCATCGGGCCCTCACGGGCATCGACCACGAACAGGATCAGGTCCGCCTCGGCGGCAGCAGCGCGGGCCTGGCGGGCGGTAGCTCCGGCCAGACCTTCTTCTTCACCGGCGATACCGCCGGTATCGACCACCAGGAACGGGTGGTCTTCATCAAGACGACAAACACCGTAATTACGGTCCCGGGTCACGCCGGGCTGGTCATGGACCAGCGCGTCGCGCGTACGGGTAAACGCATTGAACAGCGTGGACTTGCCGACATTCGGCCGTCCAACCAGGGCGACCAAGGGCAGCATCGCGGTAACTCCTTATTGTGCCAACCGGAACGCGGTCAGCTTTCCATCAACGTTCTGCACCAGCAGAATCCCATCGGCAGCTACCGGCTGGGCCAGGAGGGCGTCGCCGCCACTCTTGGCGCGCGCCGCGAACTCACCGTTATCGGTCCGCAACCAGTGCAGATACCCCTTGTAATCACCGACCACAACGTAATCGCCGTGGATGACCGGACCGGTCAGCGAACGACGGGCCAGGCCCATCTGCGACCACATGGCCGAACCGCTGGCCTTGTCCAGGCCGAACACGCCGCCCTTGTTGTCGGTGACGAACACATTGCCCGAGGTCAGGGCCACGCCACCGGCGCCGCCATGATCACGTGCCCACAGCGGACGGCCGGTCGGGCCTTCGATCGCCATGGTCTGGTTCTTGAAACTGCTGACGAACAGCGTATTGCCTTCCAGCACCGGGGCGCCGTCGATATCGGCCATGCGCTCCAGCTCGGTACGGCCTTCGCCGGTGCCGACCATCTGGTCCCACAGCGTGCGGCCGTCCTGCATGGCCAGCGCGGCGATGGAGCCGTCGTCGTTGCCGATGAACAGCACGCCCGGGCCGGTGACGACCGGCGCGTTGCCACGCACGGTCAGCGCCGGCAGCTCGCGCGGGTTGAACCAGCGCTGGGTGCCGTTCTCGGCATCCAGACCGGTCACGCGACCGTCGTTGCTGCGCACGAACACCATGCCCTGGCCCACGGCCGGGGCGGAGATGACTTCACCCGGCACCTTGGCACGCCACTTTTCTGTGCCGTCGGCCGCGTTCAACGCGATGACTTCACCATCCAGGGTGCCGATGACGACCAGGCCGTCACCCACGCCCGGGCCACCGGACAGACGCAGCTTGGGCTGCTTCTTGACCTTGGCCGGTTCGTAGGTCCAGATCTTCTTGCCGGTCTGCAGGTCGATGGCATGCACGCCACCGTAGATGGCGGCCGCGTAGACGCGACCATCGGCGACCACCGGGCCCTGACGGACGCCGATGCGCTTCTCACCCTTGCCGACGTTGGCCGTCCAGATCTTGTCGACCTTGGCGGTGGCATCGAATTTCACCAGCTCGGCCGGTTCCAGTGCCTTCTTGGCCGCGGCATCTTTGCCGGCGAACCAGCCCTTCATCGTGCTGCAGCCGGTCAGGGCCATGCCCAACAGGGCAACCGTGGCAACGCGCTTGATCATGACCATCTGATTCATTACACCGACTCCGCAGGATCGGTGACGGTGCCACCGGCATCCGTCAACTTGGTTTCCAGCAGGCGCCGCTGGGGCGCTGCCACGTCCAGCGTCTTGAGCGCCTTCTCATACTGCTCGCGGGCGGCATCACGCTTGCCCTGCGCCATCAGTGCATCGCCATGGATTTCCAGGCTGGCGCTGTCGGTCGCGGTACCGAGCTGCTTGATCGCATCTTCGGTCTTGCCGGTGGCCACCAGCAGGCGCGCAACGCGCTGCTCGATCACCGGCTTGAATTCGGGGTCGGCCTTGATCGCGCGCAGGGTTGCCAGCGCGTCTTCGTTCTTGCCGGCATCGACCTGCGCCTTGGCCAGCTGCAGGGCAGCCAGATCAGCGTAGATGTTGGCCTTGCCGCTTTCCAGGTCCTTCACACCCTTGGCGGCCTGCTCCAGATCCTTTTCTTCCAGGCTCTTGAGGACGATCTGGTATTGGACGTTGGCGCCAGCCAGGCTGTTGCTGTGCCGGGTCTGCCACTCTTTCCAGCCCCAGATGCCACCGATCGCGATGGCTACGCCAGCGAGGATGCTGACACCGTTCTTCCGCAGCCAGCCGCGGACGCGTTCACTTTGTTCGTGCTCGTCGAGCAGGTCGTCGATCGCCATGCGTACTCTCGCCCCGCCCATGAGGAGGAGCTATTTGAATTGGATTGGGGAAACGCGGTTCAGTGCGAAACTGGGACCACGGAGCCGTCAGAGGATACCGTAAAGCGTGCCACGTTGGCTCGCTGGTACGGCGAAAGGTCGACGATAGTGCCGGCCTGCTGAACCTCGACCGCCGATGCATTGCCCAGCACCATGCGGGCCACCTGGCCTGGCGCGAAGCTGCGGGTCTCGCCCGACTTGATCAGGGCCTTTTCGACGGTGGTGCCGTCGGGCCCGGAAATATCCACCCAGCTGTCGCCTTTGAACTGCAGGCTCAGTGCACCAGCCGGCGCTGCCGGCGCGGCGGCCGGACGCGGGACCGGGGTCAGCGACGCCAGGTACGGCGCTGCCGGCGCAGACGGCTTGGCCGCCTCGACGGCCGCCGGTGCGGCCGCTTCCGGGGCGTCACCGCCGGCCACCGGGACCGCCGCCGGGATCACATCCAGCGACGCGGTGTTCGGGGTGGTGGCAGTGCCATCGAAATGACCCCGGGTGGCGAACCAGACCGGCACGGCCAGCACCGCGGTGATGCCGACATACAGGACGCGACGG
Organism: Stenotrophomonas bentonitica; assembly: GCF_002887735.1. Classification (GTDB taxonomy): domain Bacteria; phylum Pseudomonadota; class Gammaproteobacteria; order Xanthomonadales; family Xanthomonadaceae; genus Stenotrophomonas; species Stenotrophomonas bentonitica_A. The sequence goes on along the minus strand of NZ_PKQP01000002.1, from coordinate 280,167 downwards.
CCCAGGCTCTCGGCAATGCGGCGCGCGCGCGGGGTATGGGTATGGCTGACCAGCTGTGGCGGCACGATCGGCCCGATATGGGCCTGCTCGAGGATGTCGTCGATGTCCACCTTCAGCAGGCGGGCATAACTGCGCAGCTGGCCACGGACGAAGACCGGCGCGCCAAGGCGCTGCCACTGCTCTTCTTCAAGGGACTTCACTACCTGGACCGGCATGCGCAGCTGCTGCCCCACGGCCTCCAGGGTCAGTCCGGCCGCTTCCCGGGCCTGGCGAAGACGAGCTCCGCAACCGGCCGCAGTATCAAAAGCGTTCACAGTCTGGTCATCAATCACAATGCTTCAACCCCGGGGATTAGGTGCCGCATCCTGCGGAAATTCGTCATGAATTCGCTGCAGATAGCGACCGGATGCCACGCTGTCGCCAAGCCGCGCCTCGATTTGAGAGGCAAGTTGTAACACGGAACGTGTGGCCGGTGCAGCCGTCAAACGCCGTTGCGAAAAGGCGCGGGCCTCGAAATAACGCCCTTCGGCGTACTCATTGCGGGCCATCGACTCCAGCGCGTAGGCATTGACGGGATCTATCTCAAGCGCCCGCCGGAGGTCCCGAACCGCCCGCGCGGGCTGGCCTGCGTCCAGTGCACAGCCCCCGGCATTGGCCAGGGCGGAGGCCGGGGTGGTATAGCCCGGGGCCTGCAGCGCCCGGTCGAACCAGGCCAGCGACTCGGCCGGCTGGCCATGAGCACATAGCCAGGCACCATAATTGTTGAGAACGTCGCCGCGCTCGGGGGCCAGCTCGGCCGCCTTGCCGTACAGGCGCCCGGCTTCGGCCTCGTTGCCGCGCTGGGTGGCAATCGCCGCCAGCAGCATGTAGGCCTCGGGGCGGCGTGCATCGATCTTCATCGCGGCCCGCACCCGCTTCTCAGCGGCATCCGGGGCGCCCGCGCGCAGCGATTCGCCAGCCAGGACCATCTGGTCCTGGTAGTTCACCCGCTTGCGGATCTCGGGGTTGTCGCGGGCCTCGTAGGTCGGCGCGACCTCGAGTGGACCGGACGGCGGCTTGATCCCCTGCTGTTTGCCACAGCCGGCCAATGCCAGCGCGAAGAAAACAACGGCTGGCAATCGGCGATCAGGCAGCGGCATCCCGGTTTTTCCCGTCCTGCAGCGTTTTGTTGAACTCGGCCTGGCGGCGCGTACGGTCCATCACCTGGCCCTTGAGCTGGCCACAGGCGGCATCGATATCGTCGCCACGGGTACGCCGCACCATCGTCAGCACCTGCGAATCGAGCAGGATCTTCTGGAAGGCGCGGATTTCGGTTTCGCCGGAACGCTCGTAACGCGTGCCCGGGAACGGATTGAAGGGGATCAGGTTGACCTTGCCCGAGTTCGAGGCCTGCACGGCGTTGTCGAACTGGCGCATCAACCGCGCCAGCTGGCGGGCGTGCTCGGGCTGGTCATTGATGCCCTTCATCAGGGTGTATTCGAAGGTGACCGATTCGCGGCGCTTGTTGGCGCGCAGGTAACGTGCGCACGAGGCCATCAGCTCGACGATCGGGTACTTCTTGTTGAGCGGGACCAGGGTCTCGCGAAGTGCATCGTTGGGCGCATGCAGCGATACCGCCAGCGACACGTCGCTCTCGGTGGACAGGCGGTCGATCTGCGGCACCAGGCCGGAGGTGGACAGCGTCACGCGCTTGTTGGCCAGGCCGTAGCCCAGATCGTCGCGCATCACGCTCATGGCGCGCACGACGTTGTCGAAATTCATCAACGGCTCGCCCATGCCCATCATCACCACGTTGGTGAGACGACGCTGCTTGTGCGGGATGTTGCCCAGATGGCGCGCCGCCACCCACACCTGGCCGATGATCTCGGCGGTGGAGAGGTTGCGGTTGAAGCCCTGGGTAGCGGTCGAACAGAACGTGCAGTTCAGCGCGCAGCCGACCTGCGAAGACACGCACAGGGTGCCGCGGTTCTTGTCCGGGATGTAGACGGCCTCGATGGCGTTCTTCCCATCGGTGCCCATCGCCAGCAGCCACTTGTGGGTGCCGTCGGCGGAGGGCTTGTCGAACACGATGTTCGGAACCAGCACCTCGGCATGCTGCTTGAGCTTGGCGCGCAGCGCCTTGCCGAGGTCGGTCATTTCATCGAAATCGGTGACGTAGTGATGGTGGATCCACTTCATCACCTGATGGGCACGGTAGCGCGCTTCGCCGAGTGTCTCGGCGAAGAAGCGCTCCAGACCCTCGCGATCGAGGTCGAGCAGGTTCTGCTTGGCCACAGCCGGGCCCGGAACGAGCACGGATGGGATGGCGGTTGGCTGTACGACCTCGTTCACGGCATCACTCTCAGCGCGAGACGACTTCAGTCGCGGCGAAGAAATAAGCGATTTCGATCGCGGCATTCTCAACCGAGTCCGAGCCGTGGGCGGCATTGGCATCGATGGATTCAGCGAAGTCGGCGCGGATGGTGCCTGCGGCGGCTTCCTTCGGGTTGGTGGCGCCCAGCAGGTCGCGGTGGGCCAGCACGGCGTTCTCGCCTTCCAGCGCCTGGATCATCACCGGGCCGGAGATCATGAACTCGACCAGCGCGTTGAAGAACGGACGCTCGCGGTGCACGGCGTAGAAGCCTTCGGCTTCACGGCGCGACAGCTGCTTGTACTTGGCGGCGACGACCTTCAGGCCGGCCTTTTCGAAGCGGGCGTAGATTTCACCGATGACGTTCTTGGCGACGGCGTCCGGCTTGATGATGGAAAGGGTGCGCTCCAGCGCCATGGGAATACTCCGTTGGGCGGGCCACTTGATCGGCCCGAGGTTAACATGAAAAAAACCCGCGTCAAAACGCGGGCTTAGCCTGATATACGTGCGCCAATTCTAACGTGTCCTCCCCATCTCCGGTAGTGCCACGCCATGCGTGGCAGGCGTGGACCGGACGGGGTAGCGCGCCCCGTTCAGGCAGTTCCGGGGCTTGGCAGCCACGGGCCGGCACGACACAGCGGCGGATGAACGAATCCCTCTTCCTGCTGCGCCGCACAATGCGGACGCGCAGCCACGGGTCTAATATCAAACAATCGTTTGATTGAACTGCCCTGCCCCATGGCCAAACCTGCCCACTTCTCCACCAAGGACCGCATTCTCGGCGCCGCCGAGGAACTGTTCGCCCTGCACGGGTTCGCGGGCACCTCGCTGCGCCAGGTCACCAGCCAGGCCGATGTGAACATCGCCGCGGTCAACTATCACTTCGGGTCCAAGGAGAACCTGGTCAACGAGGTGTTCCGTCGCCGCATGGATGAAATGACCTCGGCCCGGCTGAGCCAGCTGGACAGCGCCCGCCGCGAGCACCCCGGTGAACTGCGCCCGGTGCTGGCCGCCTTCGTGGAGCCGGCCCTGGCCATGGCCCAGGACCGCCAGACCGGCGGCGCGTTCGTGCGCGTCATCGCCCGCGCTTACGCGGAGAAGAACGACAACCTGCGCAAGTTCCTTTCCGACCATTACGGCCACGTCCTGCGCGACTTCGGCAAGGCGATCTCCGCCTGCGTGCCGGAGCTCAGCAAGGAGGAGCTGTACTGGCGCCTGGATTTCCTCGCCGGCTCGCTGACCTATGCCATGGCCGACTTCGGCCTGATCAAGCGACCCGCCGGTGTCACCGAAGCGGCGCATCGTGCCCATGCCGCCCAGGAACTGATTCATTTCGCCGAAGCCGGATTCCGCGCCAGCGCGGCCTCGAGCGCTTCGACGTCCTCCCTTTCCACCCCGTAGAGCCGGGCGCTGACCGGCTTCCAGACAACAAAGGCTTATCGACATGTCCAATTCCCTGCTAGTCCGCCGTGCCGCCGTGCTGGGTGCCGGTGTCATGGGCGCCCAGATCGCCGCCCACCTGACCAACGCCGGCGTCGACACGGTGCTGTTCGACCTGCCCGCCAAGGAAGGTCCGGCCGATGGCATCGTGCTCAAGGCGATTGCCAACCTTGGCAAGCTCAGCCCTGCCCCGCTTGCCAGCAAGTCCTACGCCGAGGCGATCACGCCGGCCAACTATGAGACCGGCCTGGAGCAGTTGAAGGACTGCGACCTGATCATCGAAGCCATCGCCGAACGGATGGACTGGAAGCAGGACCTGTACAAGAAGATCGCCCCGTTCGTGGCCGATCACGCGGTGCTGGCCTCCAACACCTCCGGCCTTGGCATCAACAAGCTCGCCGACGTGCTGCCCGAGCAGCTGCGCCACCGCTTCTGCGGCGTGCACTTCTTCAATCCGCCGCGCTACATGCACCTGGCCGAGCTGATCCCGGCCACCACCACCGACGCGGCCGTGCTGGAAGGCCTGGAAGCGTTCCTGGTCACCACCCTGGGCAAGGGCGTGGTGTATGCCAAGGACACCCCGAACTTCATCGGCAACCGCATCGGCGTGTTCTCGATCCTGTCCACCATCCACCACACGCAGGAATTCGGCCTGGGCTTCGATGAAGTGGACGGCCTGACCGGCCCGCTGGTCGGCCGCCCGAAGTCGGCGACCTACCGCACCTCCGACGTGGTCGGCCTGGACACCATGGCGCACGTGATCAAGACCATGGGCGACACCCTGCCCAACGATCCGTGGCATGAATTCTTCAAGTCGCCGAAGTGGCTGGACGCGCTGATCGCCAAGGGCGCGCTCGGCCAGAAGACCGGTGCCGGCATCTTCCGCAAGGTCGGCAAGGACATCGTGGTGCTGGATCTGGAGAAGCAGGACTACCGTCCGGCCGACCGCACCGCCGCACCGGAAGTGGTCGAGATCCTGAAGATCAAGAACCCGGCCGAGAAGTTCGCCAAGCTGCGCGAGAGCCAGCACCCGCAGGCGCAGTTCCTGTGGGCGACCTTCCGCGACCTGTTCCACTACAGCGCCTACCACCTGGCCGACATCGCCGAGACCGCGCGCGACGTCGACCTGGCCATCCGCTGGGGCTACGGCTGGTCGCTGGGCCCGTTCGAAACCTGGCAGGCCGCCGGCTGGAAGCAGGTCGCACAGTGGATCGCCGACGACATCGTCGCTGGCAAGAGCATGAGCAATGCGCCGCTGCCGGATTGGGTGTTCGATGGCCGCGATGGCGTGCACGCCGCCGAGGGCAGCTACAGCCCGTCGCGCAATGCCAAGCTGCCGCGCTCGGCGCTGCCGGTGTACCAGCGCCAGCGCTTCCCGGATCCGCTGCTGGGCGAGAACTTCAGCCCGGGCGAAACCGTGTTTGAAAACGACGGCGTGCGCATGTGGCACGACGGTGACGGCATCGCGGTGGTCAGCTTCAAAACCAAGATGAACACCGTGTCCGACCACGTGCTCAACGGCCTGCAGGAAGCGATCAAGCGCGCCGAGCAGGACTACAAGGGCCTGGTGATCTGGCAGCAGAAGGAACCCTTCTCCGCCGGTGCCGATCTGGCCGGCGCGCTCGGCCTGCTGCAGGCCGGCAAGGTCGATCAGTTCGAAGAGATGGTGCACAACTTCCAGCGCACCAGCCAGGCGATCAAGTATTCGCTGGTGCCGGTGGTGACCGCGGTGCGCGGCCTGGCCCTGGGCGGTGGCTGCGAGTTCCAGATGCACAGCGCCAAGAGCGTGGCCGCGCTGGAAAGCTACATCGGTCTGGTCGAGGCCGGCGTCGGCCTGCTGCCGGCCGGCGGTGGCCTGAAGGAACTGGCCGTGCGCGCCTCGCAGGCGGCCGGTCCGGGCGGTGATGTGTTCGCCGAGCTGAAGAAGACTTATGAAACCGTCGCGATGGCCAAGGTTTCCAACTCCGCGGTCAACGCCAAGGAACTGGGCCTGATGCGCGCCACCGACAAGGTGGTGTTCAACAGCTTCGAGACGCTGCACATCGCCAAGGCCGAAGTGCTGGCGCTGGCCGAAGGTGGCTACCGTCCGCCGATGCCGGCCCGCCGCATCCAGGTCGCCGGCGACGTGGGCATCGCTACGTTCAAGATGATGCTGGTCAACATGCTGGAAGGCCGCTTCATCAGCCCGTACGACTACGAGATCGCCGTGCGCATCGCCACCGTGCTGTGCGGTGGCGAAGTGGATCGCGGCACGCTGGTGGACGAAGAGTGGCTGCTGACGCTGGAGCGCAAGCACTTCGTCGAACTGGCCCAGCAGGAAAAGACCCAGGCCCGCATCGCGCACATGCTCAAGACCGGCAAGCCGCTGCGGAACTGACGGAAGACATCGGTAGTGCCGGCCGCTGGCCGGCAACCTCTTCCAACCCCTATTCAAGAGATCACTGCAATGACCAAGCAAATCCAGGACGCCTACATCGTCGCCGCCACCCGCACCCCGGTGGGCAAGGCGCCCAAGGGCGTGTTCCGCAATACCCGCCCCGACGACATGCTCGCCCACGTGCTCCGCTCCGTGGTCGCGCAGGCGCCGGGCGTGGACGTCAACCGCATCGATGACGCGATCATCGGCTGCGCGATGCCCGAAGCCGAGCAGGGTATGAACGTGGCACGCATCGGCGTGCTGCTGGCCGGCCTGCCGGACACCATCGCCGCACAGACCGTCAACCGCTTCTGCTCCTCGGGCCTGCAGGCCGTGGCCATGGCTGCCGACCAGATCCGCCTCGGCAATTCGGACCTGATGCTGGCCGGTGGTACCGAGTCGATGTCGATGGTGCCGATGATGGGCAACAAGATCGCGATGGCCCCGAGCGTGTTCGACAATGACCACGTCGCCATCGCCTACGGCATGGGCATCACCGCCGAGAAGGTCGCCGAGGAATGGAAGGTCTCGCGTGAGGACCAGGACGCCTTTGCGCTTGCCTCGCACCAGAAGGCCATCGCCGCGATCCAGAACGGCGAGTTCAAGGACGAGATCAGCCCTTACGACGTGCGCACCCGCCAGCCGGACCTGGCCGACGGCCGCCGCATCATCACCCGCGACAAGATCGTGGATACCGACGAAGGCCCGCGCCTGGATTCGTCCGCCGAAGGCCTGGCCAAGCTGCGCCCGGTGTTCCGCAACGGCCAGTTCGGCGGCACGGTCACCGCCGGCAACTCCTCGCAGATGAGCGACGGCGCCGGCGCCGTGCTGCTGGCCTCCGAGCAGGCGATCAAGGATTACGGCCTGACCCCGCTGGCCCGCTTCGTCAGTTTCTCGGTGGCCGGCGTGCGCCCGGAAGTGATGGGCATCGGCCCGATCGCCGCGATCCCGAAGGCGCTCAAGCAGGCCGGCCTGACCCAGGACCAGCTGGACTGGATCGAGCTCAACGAAGCCTTTGCCGCGCAGTCGCTGGCCGTCATCCGCGATTGCGGCCTGGACCCGTCCAAGGTCAACCCGCTGGGCGGCGCGATCGCCCTGGGCCATCCGCTGGGCGCAACCGGCGCGATCCGTACCGCCACCCTGCTGCACGGCCTGCGCCGTCGCCAGCAGAAGTACGGCATGGTGACCATGTGCATCGGCACCGGCATGGGTGCGGCGGGCATCTTCGAATCGCTGTAAGGATTGATCGGTGCCGGCCTGCGGGTCGGCACCGATGCAACGGGTATGACCGGCGTGACCGGCGGCAACATTGCAACGGGTCGCCGCCGACCGTTGGTCGGTGCAGGGCGGGAAACGAAAAGGGCAGCCTCGCGGCTGCCCTTTTCTGTTGTGACGGGAGCCGGCCAGCGGCCGGCACTACCGTTGCTGCTTGAGAGCCGGCCAGCGGCCGGCACTACCACCGCTGCATCGCGCGGGGGCAGCTCGTTCTCAGCCCTCTGCCAGCATCTTCTGCAGCACTTCGCGTGCCGGACCGGCCAGCTTCTCGTTGTCGAGGGCGAAGCGGATCGTGGCTTCGACCAGACCCAAGTGGGTACCGCAGTCGAAGCGGCGGCCCTCGAAGCGGTACGCGTCGACGCGCTCGCTCTTGAGCAGTTCGGCGATGGCGTCGGTCAGCTGGATCTCGCCACCTGCACCGGTCCCGGTCGCTTCGAGCAGCTCGAAGATCTTCGGGCTCAGCACGTAACGGCCGACCACGGCCAGGTCGCTCGGGGCGTCCTCGGGCTTGGGCTTTTCAACGATGGCGCTGATCTTGCCCTGGCGGCCGTCGAAAGCCTCGGTGGCCACGATGCCGTAGCTGCCGGTCTTGTCATGCGGCACGTCTTCAACGGCAATGATGCTGGCGCCGCTGGCTTCGTTGGCGTCGGCCATCTGCTTGAGCGCGCCGTTGCCACGGTTCCAGATCAGATCGTCGGGCAGCAGCACCGCGAACGGCTCGTCGCCCACGATCGCCTTGGCACACAGCACCGCATGGCCCAGGCCCAGCGCTTCGGCCTGGGTCACGAACACGGCGCGCACGCCATTGGGCAGCACATGGCGAACCAGTTCGAGCTGTTCCTGCTTGCCGGCGCGCTCGAGTTTCTGCTCCAGCTCGTAGGCCTTGTCGAAATAATCCGCGACCGCGTGCTTGTAACGGTTGGTGATGAAGATCAGCGTGTCACAGCCCGCCTCGATCGCCTCATCCACGGCATATTGGATCAACGGCCGATCAATGATCGGCAGCATTTCCTTCGGAACGGTTTTGGTGGCCGGCAGGAATCGCGTTCCCAACCCTGCGACAGGAAATACCGCCTTACGAATACGCTTGCTCATCAGAACCTAGTGGCCTCACGCGCCGGAAAGGCGAGCACTTTAGCAGAGCTGACGTGATCGTCCTGTTGCAAAGGAGAAAATTCGGGCATGGTCGCAAACAGAATGCTGTTGATCGCATCAGTATCGTAGCTGGCAATCGCCTCGCGCAGTTTCGGCACATTGGCCAATACCTGCTCACGCGCGAACGTGCGCACGCCTGCCTCGAGAATCTTCGGATGCGCGGTCGGACGATAATCTTCGTCGGAATAGAACAGCGTTTCGTGCAGTTTCTCGCCCGGCCGCAGGCCCGTATAGACGATGGCGATGTCCTTGTAGGGCTGCTTGCCGGCCAGGCGGATCATCTGCTCGGCCAGCACGCGGATCGGCACCGGCTCGCCCATGTCCAGCGTATAGATCGCCCCATGCGAGGCCGACGCGGCCGCCTGCAGGATCAGCTGGCAGGCCTCGGGAATGGTCATGAAGTAACGGGTGACTTCCGGGTCGGTCACGGTAACCGGACCGCCCTTGAGGATCTGCTCGCGGAACACCGGCACCACGCTGCCGGCAGAGGCCAGCACGTTGCCGAAGCGCACGGTCACGAAACGGGTGTGGCTGGTCTTCTGGTCCAGGCTCTGGCAGATCATCTCCGCGTAGCGCTTGCTGGCGCCCAGCGCGTTGACCGGATCGACCGCCTTGTCGGTGGAGATGAAGACGAAATGCTCGATGCGCGCTTCGACGCAGGCGCGCGCCACCGTTTCGGTGGAAAGGATGTTGTTGCGCACCGCTTCGCGCAGCTGGCGCTCCAGCACCGGCACCTGTTTGTAGGCGGCGGCATGGAAGACCGAGTCCACCCGCGACAGCGACAGTGCATGGCGGATCACCGCGGGGTCACCGCAGTCGCCCAGCACCGCTTCCACCACCAGATCCGGGAAGCTGCGCTGCAGCTCGGCTTCGATGGTCAGCAGAAGCAGTTCACTCATTTCCACCAGGACGATGCGCCCTGCCCCGTGGCGTGCGCACTGGCGGCACAGCTCCGAACCGATCGAGCCGCCCGCGCCGGTGACCAGCACGGTACGCCCGCCCAGCCAGCCGCGGATCAGCGCCCAGTCCGGCAGGATCGGCTTGCGGCCGAGCAGGTCCTCGATCGCCACTTCCTTGAGCTCACCCGGCAAGGAATGGCCCAGCAGGATGTCGTTGAGCTTGGGCACCATCCGGAACGGCACGCCGGTGCTTTCGCAGATGGCCACCACCCGCTGCATGCCCACGGCATCCAGCGACGGGATGGCGATCACCAGCAGCTTGGCGGCGGTCTCGCGGACCACGGCCGGGGCATCTTCCAGGGTGCCCAGGATCGGCAGGCCCTGCAGCTTGGCGCCTTGCAGATGCGGGGCGTCGTCGAGCAGGCCGACCGGCTCGAAATCACCCGAGCGGCGCAGGTCGCGGACCAGGGCCTCGGCCGCCTGGCCGGCACCCAGGATCAGCACACGGCGCGCGGTGACGTCGGACTGCAACGCCTGATAGTCCTTCCATGCGCGGTACAGCAGGCGCGGCGCGCCCAGCAGCGCCGACAGCGCGAAGGGATAGATGACCAGCACGGACATCGGTACGCCTTCAAAGCGCTTGTACGCCAGGGCGACCACGATGGCGAGCAGGCCGATGAAGCTGGCTTTGAAAATGTTGAGCAGATCGGCGACGCTGGCAAAGCGCCACAGGCCGCGGTACAGACCCACCCGCCAGAACACCACTGCCTGGATGACCAGCACCAGCGAGGTGTCGATGTTCCAGAGCGGCAACGCCGGCGCGTCGGCCAGCATCGAGTAGCGGCCGGCGTGCAGCAGCTGCCAGCACGCCCAGACCATGAACAGGTCGTGGGCCACGATGGCCGCGCGCGGCATCAAGCCGGTAAGTCGGTCCTGCCAAGGCGTCATAAACAACGTATTCCTTCTAGTTGCGCATTCCCTTGCGCAGGAGCAGCCAAAGGCCGTACGCGAAGATCAACCACGCGATGGCCACGGCAGCCTCCCACCTCGGCTGCAAATTCGTGCATGCATTAAACACTGCCGCACTGAATATTCCAAAAACAAGATACACCCCGGTGACGAAAGTGTGGCTTGCACCACTTTTCACCGCGCGCTGATAGAGATGCTGCGTGTGGGGTTCCATCCAGCGCTGTCCGGACAGGATGCGCGAAAGCAATGTGAAGCCTGCGTCCACAAGAAAGGCCGAAAGCGGCACCAGCAACAGCAACCAGTGGATATCGGTGTGCACACTGGCCAGGCAGACCAGCGCCGCGATGGCATAGCCCAGCGCCCCGCTGCCGACATCGCCCATGAAGATGCGTGCCCGTGGGTAGTTGAACGGCAGGAACCCCAGGCAGGCCAGCCCCAGCACCACACCGGCCAGGCCGTAGGGGGGCGGCAGCACCAGCGCTAAGGCAAGACCGGCCAGGATCGCCTGGGTGGTGGCGATGCCGTTGATCCCATCCATGAAGTTCCAGATGTTGATCAGCGAGGTCGCGAACAACAGGGCCAGCAGCGCCTGCCAGGGATTGCCACTGGCATGCCAGACCAGCCCAGCCAGCAGCGCGGAGGCCAGCACATGGACCAGCAGGCGGCGGACCGCCGGCAGCGGCCGATGGTCGTCCCACCAGCCGATCCCGGCCACCAGTACCAGACCCAGCGCGAACACCGCCAGCGAGATTCCGGCCTTGGGCCAGATCACGGCGGCGACCGCGCAGGCCAGCAGCAGGGTCAGGACGATCGCGATACCACCGCCGCGAGGCGTCGCCACCCCATGGCTGCGGCGCTCGCCCGGCTGATCCAACAGATTGCGGCGGAGCGCGTACGCCCGTGCGGCCCAGGTCAGCCCCGCCGATACCGCCAGCACCGCCAGCAGCCCTGCCATCCAGCCCACCATCATGGTTCAGAGCACCGCGTAGTTGAGCAGCGGCTTGACGGTGCCCCATTCCTTGCAGCTCGGGCACTGCCAGTGATGCGTGCGCGCGCCGAAGCCACAGCGGGTGCAGCGGTAGGCCGGGTTGCGGACCAGCAACTGGTCGGTGATGTGCTTGAGATCGTGCAGGGTGGCGGTGGAATCCGCGCCCTCGGCCAGGGTCAGGTCGATCAGCGCCGACTCGCCACGCACCGAGGGACGGTCCTTGAGCTGGCGACCGAGATAGGCGCGCGCGGGGGCGACGCCCTCCTGCTCTTCCATCAGCTGGGTCAGCGCCAGCACCGGGGCGATGCCGCGATAGTGCTCGGTCATCTCCGACAGGAACGCACGGGCACCACCAAGGTCACCGACCTTGCGGTAGTTCTGCATCAGCGCCTGCAGCACTTCGGGCAGGTACTCTGGATCATTGCGGGCCGCACGCTCGAAGGCGCGCACGGCGGCTTCGGCATTGCCCGCATCGTTCTCCAGGCGCCCTTCGATGATGCCGGCACGGACCGACATCGCATCGGCCTGGTAGGCGCGTGCGATCGCAGCGCGCGCTTCGTCGATCTTGCCGGCGCCACGGTAGCGCTCGGCCAGTTCGCATTCGAACTGCCCGATCAGCTTGCCCATCGGCTCGCCGGTGACTTCTTCGAAACGGCTGGCGTTGTCGATCGCCTTTTCCCAGTCGCGTTCGGCCTGGTAGATGCCGATCAGGTGCTTGAGTGCCTGTGGGGCGCGCTGGTCGATCTGGGCCAGTTCGGTGAACACCGTTTCAGCACGATCGAGCAGGCCGGACTTCATGTAGTCCTCGCCCAGGGCCAGCAAGGCCTGGACGCGCTGCTGATCGCTGAGATCGGCGCGGTTCACCAGGCCCTGGTGCAGGCGGATCGCACGATCGACCTCGCCACGGCGGCGGAACAGATGGCCCAGCGCGACCTGGGTCTCGAAGGTTTCCTTGTCCAGCTCGGCGATGTGCAGGAACAGCTCGATCGCCTTGTCCGGCTGCTCGTTGAGCAGATAGTTCAGGCCGCGGAAGTACGTGCTGGACAGATGGCTGACCTGATTGTCGCCATGGCGCTGACCGCCACGACGCCCGATCACCCAGCCCGACAACGCGGCCAGGGGCAAGAACAGGAAAAACCAGAACCACTCGGAGACAAATTCCATCGGCGCTCAGCGTCCGTCGAATGTAGAAGAAGAAGGGGGTGCCACGACCACGGCAGGCGCGGCCTTCTGCGCACGGCGCAGTTTGGCGTACAGCGGGATCACCATGCTGGCGAGCACGAGGCCGCCGCCGATGAGGGCACCGGACAGCAGGGCGATGATGATCGCCACGCCGGTGGTGGAATTGATCTGGGTAAAGCCCAGGCTGATGATGATCGGCTGCGAGTTGAGCGCACCGATGATGAGACCCACCACCAGAACCGCCAGCAGGATCAGCAGACGTACGACGTTCATGCAGCAGCTCCAGTTCCGTAGGGCTCAAGAGTAGCGGACTAACACTCCGCTCTGCCAGCCGACTCCATGGAAATCATGCATCCGCCCCGTGGCGGATGACCCGTCAGGCAGGATCGCTTTCCAGCGGCACCACGGCGCTGACGCGCTCACGCAGTTCCTTGCCCGGCTTGAAGTGCGGGACATGCTTGCCCGGCAATGCGACCGATTCCCCGGTCTTGGGATTGCGCCCCAGCCGTGCCGGCCGGTAGTGCAACGAAAAACTGCCGAACCCGCGGATCTCGATGCGATCCCCGCCGGCCAGCGCCCCACCCATCATTTCCAGCAACGACTTCACCGCCAGATCGACATCGTCCGACTTCAAATGCGCCTGTCGGCGCGCCAGGATTTCGATCAGCTCGGATTTGGTCATTACGGGCTCTTGGGGAGGAACTCAGACCCTGAAACGGCCCGGACTGATGTCCGGGCCGTCCAGGAAACTACGACAGCGACAGACCGATTACTCGGACTTGTTGCCGTTCAGCTGTGCACGCAGCAGCGCGCCGAGCTGGGTGGTGCCGCTGGAAGCCGAAGAGGACTGGTATTCCTCCAGCACTTCGCGCATTTCCGCGTCGTCCTTGGCCTTGATCGACAGCTGCAGGGTACGACCCTTGCGATCCATGCCCACGAACTTGGCTTCCACCTTGTCGCCGACCTTCAGGAACTGGGTCGCGTCGTCCACGCGCTCGTTCGCAACATCGCGAGCGGCCACGTAGCCTTCGATGCCGTCAGCCAGTTCGATGGTAGCGCCCTTGGCGTCCACTTCCTTGACCACGCCTTCGACCTTGGAACCCTTCGGGTTGGCAGCCATGTACTGACCGAACGGATCCTGCTCCAGCTGCTTGACGCCCAGGCTGATGCGCTCGCGCTCCGGATCGACCGCCAGGACGACGGCGTCCAGGTTGTCGCCCTTCTTGAAGTTGCGGACCACGTCTTCGCCGGTGGTGTTCCAGCTGATGTCGGACAGGTGCACCAGGCCATCGATACCGCCGTCCAGGCCGATGAAGATGCCGAAGTCGGTGATCGACTTGATCTGGCCCGACACCTTGTCGCCCTTCTTGTGGATGGCAGCGAAGGTTTCCCACGGATTGGCGGCAACCTGCTTCATGCCCAGCGAGATGCGGCGACGCTCCTCGTCGACGTCCAGGACCATGACTTCAACTTCGTCACCGACCTGCACAACCTTGGACGGGTTGACGTTCTTGTTGGTCCAATCCATTTCGGACACGTGCACCAGACCTTCGACGCCCGGCTCGATCTCGACGAATGCGCCGTAATCGGTGACGTTGGAGACCTTGCCGAAGACGCGGCTGTTGGCCGGGTAACGACGGGCGATGTTGTCCCACGGATCCTCGCCCAGCTGCTTCAGACCCAGCGAAACGCGGTTGCGCTCGCGGTCGAACTTCAGCACGCGCACGTCCAGCTCGTCGCCGACGTTCACGACTTCGGACGGATGGCGCACGCGCTTCCAGGCCATGTCGGTGATGTGCAGCAGGCCGTCGATACCGCCCAGGTCCACGAACGCGCCGTAATCGGTCAGGTTCTTGACGACACCCTTCAGGATCGCGCCTTCCTGCAGCTTGTCCATCAGCTGCTCGCGCTCTTCCGAGTGCTCGCTCTCGACGACTGCACGACGGGACACAACGACGTTGTTACGCTTGCGGTCCAGCTTGATGAGCTTGAATTCCAGCTCCTTGCCTTCCAGGTAGGCCGGGTCGCGCACGGGGCGCACATCCACCAGCGAACCGGGCAGGAACGCGCGGACATCCTTGATGTCCACGGTGAAACCACCCTTGACCTTGCCGCTGATGCGGCCGGTGATGGTTTCGTTCTTTTCCAACGCTTCTTCCAGCTCGTCCCACACCATCGCGCGCTTGGCTTTCTCACGCGACAGAACGGTTTCACCGAAGCCGTTCTCGATGGAATCGAGGGCAACCTTGACGACGTCGCCTTCAGCGACATCGATCTCGCCAGCGTCGTTACGGAACTGTTCGATCGGCACGATGCCTTCGGACTTCAGGCCGGCGTTGATCACCACGACATCGCCGCGGACTTCAACAACGACACCGCTGACGATCGAGCCCGGCTTCAGCTTGGCCAGATTGGCCTGACTGGCTTCGAACAGCTCTGCAAATGATTCGGTCATTAGATTTACTCTGTTGGACACATGGGCATTGGCCCCCGAAGGGAACCGCTTGATGCCCGCCTGTTGGTCGACCCCGGTAACGCAGGTCGTGTGTTAAGTAGGAAAACCGCCACGCATCATTGCGGGACGGAGCTTTTGTTGCCTTGCGATGGTGCGACACCGTCGATGGACTGACGGCCCTCCTTTACAACGGATCAGGCACCCGAAACCGGAAGCAGATCCAATACCTTGGCAACGACGGCGTCGATGCCAATACCACTGGTGTCGATGACGACGGCATCGTCTGCCGGCTTCAGGGGCGCCACTGTGCGCTGTGCATCACGGGCGTCGCGGGCCATGATCTCGCGCAGGAGGTCGTCAAAGTTAACCGAAACACCCTTGTCTTTCAACTGCTTATGCCGCCGCTCGGCCCGTTCTTCGGCGCTGGCGGTCAAAAACACCTTGAATGGGGCGTCCGGGAAGATCACCGTCCCCATGTCCCGACCGTCGGCCACCAGCCCCGGCTCCATCCTGAATGCGCGCTGGCGCTCTTTCAGCGCCGCCCGGACCTCCGGGATGGCCGCGATGGCCGAGGCCAGGGCGCCGGTGGTCTCCAGGCGCAGCTCGTCGGTGGCGTCGGTCTCGTTGACCAGCACCCGCAGCCCGCCATCGGCCGATTCCACGAAGCGCACGTGGGTGTCGAAGGTGCAGCGGACCAGCGCCGAGGCGTCGGAGGTATCGATATCAGCCCAGCTGGCGGCCACGCCCACCGCCCGGTACAGGGCGCCCGAATCCAGGTAATGCCAGCCCAACCGGCGTGCGACAATGCGGCTGACAGTCCCTTTGCCGGCCCCGGAGGGACCGTCGATGGTGAGCACGGAAGGAAGCTGATTCATGGGTTTCCCTGTAAAATTGACCGCCCATTCTAGCCCCTGCCCGGGGCCTCCCGAGACCTTTTTGGTGCAACCACTTGAAAGGATGGAAAAAAGCCCGGTAGAATGGCGGGCTTGAACGGGCGTCACCTGCCGATTGTCATCTGCATATCGCGGCCGCGCTCCAACCGAATCCAACGTTTACGCCGAGGTATGCAATGAAAGTCCTTTCTTCCCTGAAGTCGGCCAAGTCCCGTCACCGTGACTGCAAGGTCGTCCGTCGCCGCGGCAAGATCTTCGTGATCTGCAAGTCGAACCCGCGTTTCAAGGCTCGCCAGCGCTGAGCCGGCTGGCCTCACGGCCACCACCGGCCCCTCACCGGGCCGGGTGATGAACAAAAAGCCGCCTCCGGGCGGCTTTTTGCTGCCATTTTTGTTGTAATCGCCGGGTAGCCACGACCGCCGGTGTCAGACCTGTCGCCGCGGGACCTTCCACCTTCTTGACCACTGGGGAGTAGATCGAGATGAAGCGTTACCTGACCACCCTGCCGTTGCTGGCCGTACTGGCCATCTCCAGCGCCCACGCCGACACCCTGCTGATCGACCGCAGCCGCGAGAAGCCCGCCATCGCCCTGCCCGTCCGCGGCCAGAGCATGCAGCAGGTCCAGGCCCAGTTCGGCGACCCGGGCGAGCGCCTGGAACCGCGCGGCGGGCAGAAGCGCCAGTGGCCGACGATCAACCGTTGGGTCTACCCGCAGTTCACCGTCTACTTCGAGAAGCAGAAGGTGATCGACGTGGTCGCCAACCGCGCCGACGCCAACGAGATCGGGCCGAAACCGCCGATCCGCTGACCCCTTTCCCTTTGCCCGCCAGCCGGCGGGCCATCGCATCGAGATCATGAACGACACGCTCCGCTTTCCGGCCGAATGGGAATCCCAGTCCGCCATCCTGATCGCCTGGCCCCACGCCGACACCGACTGGGCCGACCGCCTGGGTGACGTCGAGGACACCTACATCGCGCTCGTCGCGGCCATCACCCGCTTCCAGCCGGTGGTGATCATCGTTGCCGATGACGACCTGGAGGCGTACGCCGATGCGCGCCTGCGCTCGAACCGGATCGATACGGACCGCGTGCGGTTCGTGACCGCCCAGTACGACGACACCTGGCTGCGCGATTCCGGCCCGATCACGCTCAAGCGCGCCGATGGTGGCTTCCGCCTGCTGGACTTCCGCTTCACCGGCTGGGGCGGCAAGTTCGACGCCAGCCTGGATGACCAGCTGGTCGGCGTGCTGCATGCCGCAGGCCTGTTCAACAATGCCGAGCTGCAGAGCATTCCGTTCGCCCTGGAAGGCGGCGGCATCGAGACCGACGGCGCCGGCACCCTGCTGACCACCTGGCAGTGCCTGCACGAGCGTCATCCGGACCGCAGCCGCGAATCGCTCAGCGCCGACCTGGCCACCTGGCTGGCCCAGGAGCGTGTGCTGTGGCTGGACCATGGCTATCTGGAAGGCGACGACACCGACGCCCACATCGATACCCTGGCGCGCTTCGCTTCGACCGACAGCATCGTCTACCAGGCCTGCGATGACGCCAGCGATTCGCACTACGCCGAACTGCAGGCGATGGGCGCCGAACTGGCGGCGCTGCGTACCGCCGACGGCCAGCCGTACCGCCTGTTCCCGCTGCCGTGGGCGCAGCCGGTGATCGACGAAGGTCGCCGCCTGGCGGCGTCCTACGCGAACTACCTGATCCTCAACGGTGCGGTGCTGATGCCGGCCTACGGGGATGTTGCCGACGAGGCCGCGCGTGCGGTGCTGGCCGAGGCCTATCCGGACCGCGAGATCGTGCCGGTGCCGTGCCGCTCGCTGATCTGGCAGAACGGCAGCCTGCACTGCATCACGATGCAGCTGCCGGCGGGGTTGCTGACTTAAGCGCCACGACCAACGGTCGTGGGCTACCGCTGTTTGCCAGACCACCGACGCACTGTCGAAGGGATGGCGGGTGTGGAGGTGCGGGACCGTCAGGGCGCCATGGATGGCGCCCACGAGCCCCCAGGGAAGGGTTTACGGCGCGTCCCGCACCTCCGCACCCGCCAGCCCAGCCGCCGCAGCCACGCGCCTGGGCTTGTCTCGATGCTGCTGCGGAGCCGGCCAGCGGCCGGCACTACCCGACGCGTGGGTGTCAGCCATTTAGCAGCCAGCACGCTGCGTGCACCCATCCGCGATAAACTGCGTTTTTCCCCTTGCAGGACCGTCTCCGGATGAGCTCACGCCACACCCTTTCCGTCGCCCTGATCCAGGAGCGCAACCACGGCGATGCCGAGGCCAATCTGGCCGTCATCGAAGCGCGCGTGGCTGAAGCGGCCGCGCAGGGTGCCAAGCTGATCCTGCTGCAGGAACTGCACAACGGTGCGTACTTCTGCCAGCACGAGTCGGTCGAGGAGTTCGATCTGGCCGAGCCGATCCCCGGCCCGAGCACCGAGCGCCTGGGCGCATTGGCCAGGAAGCACAGCGTGGTGATCGTCGGCTCGCTGTTCGAGCGGCGCGCGGCCGGGCTGTATCACAACACCGCCGTGGTCTTTGAAAAAGACGGCACGCTGCTGGGCAAGTACCGCAAGATGCACATCCCGGATGATCCGGGCTTCTACGAGAAGTTCTACTTCACCCCGGGCGATCTGGGCTTCACCCCGATCGACACGTCGGTGGGTCGCCTGGGCGTGCTCGTGTGCTGGGACCAGTGGTATCCGGAAGCGGCCCGCCTGATGGCGCTGGCCGGTGCCGAGCTGCTGCTCTACCCCACCGCGATCGGTTGGGACCCGGATGACCAGCGCGACGAACAGGGCCGCCAGCGCGATGCGTGGGTGCTCAGTCACCGCGGCCATGCCGTGGCCAATGGCGTGCCGGTGCTGAGCTGCAACCGCGTCGGCCATGAAGCGTCGCCGCTGGGCGCGTCGGGCATCCAGTTCTGGGGCAACAGCCATGTGCTCGGCCCGCAGGGTGAGTTCATCGCCGAAGCCGGTGGCGAGCCGACCGTCCTGGTCTGCGATGTGGACCTGCAGCGCAGCGAACACGTCCGCCGCATCTGGCCGTTCCTGCGTGATCGCCGCATCGATGCCTACGGCGATCTGCTCAAGCGCTACATCGACTGACCGACCAGGACACCCCACCGTGACCGTGCAGCTGCGCGACGCCACCGATGCCGATATCGCGGCCATCACCGCGATCTATGCGGTGGAAGTGACCGACTTCGTCAACACCTACGAGTACGAGATTCCGGAGGCGGCGGAAATGCGCCGCCGCATGCAGGACATCGTCGGCCGCGGTTTTCCGTACATCGTGGCCGAGGTCGATGGCCAGGTGGCCGGTTATGCCTACGCCAATACCTACCGCGGCCGGATCGCCTACCAGTGGACCGTGGAGAACTCGGTCTACGTGGATGCCGCCTTCCAGGGCCGCGGCGTCGGCACCGCGCTGATGCAGGGCCTGATCGATGCCTGCGTCGCACGCGGTTACCGGCAGATGGTGGCCGTCATCGGCGAGCCGACCAACACCGCCTCCATCAAACTGCACGAGCGTTTCGGTTTCCATACCGTCGGCGTTTTCCGCGGCCTCGGCCGCAAGCATGGCCGCTGGCTGGATACCGTCCAGATGCAGCGCGCGCTCGGCGATGGTGCCGACAGCGCCCCTTCGAATGAATGATGCAATGACAGATACCCTGATCGAGGCCGGCGACACCCTGTTCGCCGGTCAACCCGTGCGCGTGGTCGAGCGCGATGGCGTGCGCTACACCCTGCTGGGCACCGCGCACGTCTCGCAGGCCAGCGTGGAAGCGGTGGAACGTGCAATTGAAAGTGGCCGCTTCGATGCGGTCGCGGTCGAACTGGACGCGCAGCGCCTGCAGGCACTGACCAACCCGGACGCCCTGGCCAAGCTGGACCTGGTCGAGGTGATCCGCAAGGGGCGCGTCGCCCTGTTCGCGGCCAACCTCGCCCTGGCCGCCTACCAGCGCCGCCTGGCCGAGCAGCTGGAGATCGAGCCCGGTGCCGAACTCAAGCGCGCGGTGGTGATGGCCAACGAACGCAACCTGCCGGTGCACCTGATCGACCGCGAGGTCGGCCTGACCTTCAAGCGCGCCTCGCAGCGGCTGGGCTTCTTCGGCAAGATCAAGCTGGTGATGGGCCTGGGCGCCGGCCTGTTCGCCTCCGAGGAAGTCGGCGAAGACGAGATCGAGAAGCTCAAGCAGGGCGACATGCTCGAAGCCAGCTTCGGCGAGTTCGCCAGCGAGAGCCCGGCCCTGTACGAAACCATCATCGGCGAGCGCGACCGCTACATGGCTACGCGCCTGCGTGAAGTGCATGACCCGGCCCAGCGCGAAGTGCTGGCGGTGGTCGGCGCCGGTCATCTGGCCGGCTTGGCCAGGTACCTGGAAACCGACACCGACGCGCCGGGCCCGCTGCGCGAGTCGCTGGAAGACGTGCCGAAGAAGCGCAACATTCCGTGGATCACGCTGGCGATCCTGGCCATCGTGCTGACCGGCATCGGCGTGGGCTTCTACCGTGGTGGCCTGGGGGTCGGCAGTGAACTGCTGGCGGTCTGGGCGATGTATACCGGCGGCCTGGCCGGACTGGGCTGCCTGTTGGCCGGCAGCCACCCGTTGAGCATCCTGACCGCGATCGTGGTGGCACCGTTCAAGCCGTTCCGCTTGAGCATCCCGACCGGCGCGTTCTCGGCCCTGGTGGAAGCGCGCCTGCGCAAGCCGGCCTACGAGGATTTCCTGAAGCTGCGCGACGACGCGCAGAGCGTCAAGGGCTGGTACCGCAACCGGGTGACCCGCGTGGTGCTGACCTTCATGCTGACCAACCTGGGCAGCATGCTCGGGTTGTGGCTGACCGGGTTCCAGGTGTGGGGCAAAGTCGCGGGGTGATTCCCGCGCCGGCTGTGAATCGAAAGGCCACGCAATGCGTGGCCTTTTTTGTGCACGAATGGGGAACCGCAGGTAGTGCCGGGCTACGTACCAGGGTGATGGCCGCCGTTTCCATTCGTATATGGACGCCATACGTGGGTGCGTTCCGAAAAAAAAGGAGGCCCGCCCAACGGGCCTCCATGCACCCTCAAACCGATTCTGCGCCCGGCTCGACCACCGGAGCATCCACGCCGCGGCCACGCGCGCGCCGGATGATCCGCGACACCGCCGTGCTCATGTCATCGAGCATCGCGTAGATGGTCGGCAGGAACAGCAGGCTCACCACCGTGGAGAATGCCAGGCCGCCGGCGATGGCGCGGGCCATCGGGTAGTACGGCGGACCATTGCCGAGCAGCTGGGTGTCGGTCATGGAGATCGGGATCATCGCCAGGATCGCGGTGCCCATCGTCATCATGATCGGGCGCAGGCGCTCGCGTGAGCCTTCCACCAGCGCCTGGGTCCGGCCCATCCCGCGGCGGCGCAGGTTGTTGATGTGCTCGATCATCACGATCCCGTTGTTCACCACCACGCCCATCAACACCAGGATGCCGATGAAGGACATGATCCCGAACGAGGTGCCGGTGATCCAGAACAGCCAGAACACCCCGAAGATCGAGAACAGCACGCCGCTCATGATCGCCGCCGGGAACAGCAACGACTCGAACACGGCTGCCATCACCACGTAGATCATCACCAGCGCGATCACCAGATTGAACATCATCTGCGCCATCGCTTCGTTGTCATCGCCGTAGTCGCCGCCGTCGAAGCTGAAGGTGTAGCCGGCCGGGAAGCTCATCGGCTTGAGCGTTTCCTCCATCGCCTTGCGCCCATCCGGCACGGTGACCTTCTCAGCCAGGTTGGCCTTGATGGTCAACGTGGTCTGCCGGTTGGTGCGGCCGATCTGCGTGGCCGACGGCTTGATCGCCACATCCACCAGGCTCAGCAGCGGCACGGAGCGACCGTCGCCGGTACGCACCGTATAGCTGGCCAGGTCTTCCGGGCTGCTCTGCTCGGCACCGGCAAAGCGCACCCAGACCGGCACTTCACTGTCACCGCGGCGGAACTCGCGCAGCGGCGCGCCCCGCAGGGCCAGGCCGACGAAGCTGGCCACCTGCTCGGCATTGAAGCCGAACGCGGCCGCGCGCTCGCGGTCAACGTGGATGGACAACTCGCTGCCCTTCTCGCCGTTGTCGATGCGCACGTCACGCAGCTCCTTGCGCTGGGCCAGCAGCGGCACCACTTCCTCGCCGATCTCCTGCAGCATCTTGGTCGAGTCACCCACCAGCTGCACCTGCACCTGGTTGTTGCCGCCGCCACCGCCGTCGCCGGAGTTGCCGACCACGTAATCGGCACGCGCCGAACGCGGCAGGCCCTTGCGCAGGGCTTCCTGCACGGCCGGCATGTTCTTGGCGTGCTCGGTATCGAAGGTCACGATCGTGCTGCTGCCTTCCTGCTCGCTGTACCAGGAATACACCTGCGTGATGTGCAGCTCCTCACGGTGATCGTCCAGGTAGCGCTCCACGCGGGCGACTTCCTCGGACATCTGGCCGAAGGTATAGGCGCCCTTCCAGTTGTAGCCGATGAACACCTCGTGGCCACCCTCGCCACCGAACATGTCGATCTTGGTCAGCTTCATCGGCACCAGGCTGATCAGGATCACCATCACGATGCCGAACACACTCCAGCCACGGTGTTCCAGCGTCCACTGCAGCAAGGTGGCGTAGCGGCGCTGCAGGCGGGCGATCACGCCACTGTCCGAATGCACCAGTTTGGGGGTCTGCATGCGCGCGGACAGCATCGGGATCAGGCTCACCGCGACCAGCCAGGAGGCCAGCAGCGAGACCGAGATCGTGATCGCGATCTGCGACATGAAGATGCTGATGTTGTTGGTCTCGCCGAACAGGTTCGGCACGAACACGATGCAGTGGCACAGGGTGCCGGCGCTCAGCGCGATGGCCACGTTGCGGGTACCGATGATCGAGGCCAGACGCGGCTGGTCCGGCATCCGCTCGCGTTCCTGGTAGATGCTCTCCACCACCACCACGGCGTTGTCCACCAGCATTCCGACCGCCAGCAGCAGGCCCATCATGGTCAGGATGTTGAGGGTCACGCCGGCGAAGTACATGAAGCCCAGGGTGATCACGAAACAGATCGGGATCGCCAGGGTCACCATCAGCGTGGAGGGCCAGTGGCGCAGGAAGAAGAACAGCACCGTGATCGACAGCAGCAGCCCCACCGCGCCGGCCTCGGCCAGCTCCAGCAGCGAGGACGTCACCATCTTGCCCTGGTTGTCGATGACCTTGATCTGCACATCGCGCATGGAGGGCTGCTTGCGGATCGCCTCGACCTCGGCCAGGGCCGCGCGCGAAACCTCCACCAGGTTGGCGCTGCGCTCCTTGAAGATGTCCAGGCCCACGGCCGGGTTGCCATCCAGACGACGGCCATAGTTCATGCGGGTGGGCTTGAGCCGGATCTCGGCGATGTCACCCAGGCGCAGGCCCTTGTTGTCGATGACCAGATCGCGCAGTTCCTGAAGGTCGGTGATTTCACCCACCGGCTGGATGCGCACGCGCTGGCCGTTGTCGTCGATCTGTCCGGCCGAGATCGAGAAGTTCAGCGTACGCAGGCGGTCGCTGAGTTCGTTGATGCTCAGGTTATGCGCGGTCAGCCGGTCCGGGCTGATCGCGATCTCGACCTCATTCGGCGGGGCGCCGGAGATGTTGACCCGCGCCACGCCGGGGATGCGTTCGATCCGCCGCTTGAACTCGCGGTCGAGCATGTCGTACGCGCCGGTCAGGTCGATGGCACTGGCCAGGCGCACCTTCAGCACCGGGTCGTCACTGCTGGACCACTTGAACACGTTGTAGCGCTGCAGGTCGTCAGGCAGGTCGCTGCGGATCGCATCGATGCGCTCACGGGCATCAGAGGCCGCGATGGCGATGTCGCGGTCCCAGTCGGTGAACTCGATGAAGATGCTGGCGCCTTCGGAGGTGGCCGAGGAGCGCATGCGCTTGATCCCGGTCATCGTAGCCAGTGCTTCTTCGGTCGGCCGGATGATGTTGCGCTCGACCTCCTCTGGCGTGGAACCGGTGTACGGCACCTGCACGAACAGGAACGGTGCGGAGATGTCCGGCAGCGCTTCCAGCGGCAGCCGGAACGAGGCGATCAGGCCCACCACCGCCAACGACACGAAACACATGATCGTGGTGATGGGCCGGCGGATGGAGAACTCGGCAATGCTCATGCCGGCTCCTGTGCAGTGCCATGGCCGGTATCAGCAAGCGGCGGCTTGAGGTGGCGGCCGCGCTCGCGGTAGTAGGCATCGCCGCGACGGTCGAGCAGGTCGTACACCACCGGGATCACCACCAGCGTCAGCAGGGTGGAGACCAGCAACCCGCCGATCACGGTGATCGCCATCGGCGCGCGCACTTCGGCGCCCTCGCCCATCGCCACCGCCAGCGGCAGGAAGCCGAACAGCGTGCACAGCGTGGTCATGATGATCGGCCGCAGGCGCGAACGCGCCCCTTCCACCAGTGCCTCACGCTTGGGCACGCCCGCCTCGCGCAGCTGGTTGACCTTGTCGATCAGGATGATCGCGTTCTTGGTCACCAGGCCCACCAGCAGGATCAAGCCGATGAACACCACCACCGAGATCGGCTTGCCGGTCAGCATCAGGGCCAGGATCGCGCCGACCAGCGCCAGCGGAATGGTGAACAGGATGACGAACGGATGCAGCAGCGATTCGAACTGCGAGGCCATCACCAGGTACACCAGGAAGATGGCCAGGCCGAAGGCGAAGATCAGCGAGCGCGCCGAGTCGGCCAGCTCCTCACCCTGCCCGCCGATGTGCATGCCGACACCGGCCCCCAACGGCTGCTTGGCCACCATGTCCTGCACTTCGCGCACGGCGCCGCCCAGGTCGATGTCGCGCAGGTTGGCCGACACCACCGCCACGCGGGTCTGGTCGGCGCGATGGATCTCGCTCGGGCCGTTGGTGGCGATCACCTCGGCCACCGAATCCAGCGTCACCGGCCGGTTGCTGCCCGGATTGACGATCAGGCGGCGGATACTGTCCACGCTGGCCCGGTCACCTTCCTGGGCCCGCACCAGGACGTCGATCTTGCGGTCGCGGAAGCTGTAGCGCGTAGCCACGTCACCGCGCACCTTCTTGACCACCACATCGGCGATCTGCCGCGTGGTCAGGCCCAGGGCACCGGCGCGCTCCTGGTCGAAGCGGATCTGGATCTCCGGGAAGCCCTCTTCCACCGTGGATTTGACGTCGGCGTAGTGCGGGTTGTTACGCAGCATCGCGGCCAGTGCCTTGCCGGCCGTTTCCAGCGTGGCCATGTCCTGACCACGCAGTTCCACTTCCAGCGGTGTGGAGAAGCTGAACAGCGCCGGGCGGGCGAAATCGACCTGCACGCCAGGGTGCTGCTGCATCGATTCGCGCAGCCGCTCGGTGATCGCCGCTTCGGTGCGCGCGTTGCCGCCCCCGGCCATCACGACGGTCAACTTGCCGATGTTCTCGCCGCTTTCGGTCGGGCTGGCATCCAGACGGGTGCCGCTGCCACTGACGCCGTACAACGAGGCGATGCTGGCGTCCTTGGCGTGGGCCAGCTGCATCTCACGGACCAGCGCATCGGTCTGTTTCAGCGGCGTGCCGGCGGGCAGCTTGGCGGTCATTTCGAAGCGGTCCTGCGCCAGCTGCGGGATCAGGTCGGCCCCGAGCATCGGCACCAGCGCCATCGTGCCGACGAAGGCCAGCGCGGCCAGGCCCAGCACCTTGCCCGGGTGGTGCAGCGCGCCCGGCAGCAGCTTGAGGTAACCGCGCTCGGCACCGGCGTAGGGCTTCATCGCCACATCGCTGGCCTTGCGCATCACCGGCCCGACCACGGCCACCAGGCCGCGCCAGACGCGGATCACCGACCACGCGATACCGAAACAGATCCAGCGCACCAGCGTGCCCACGCCCCGGCGGCTGCCGGCGACCGGCTTCAGCCAGCGGCTGTCCGGCTGCCAGGGCTGGTGCGCCGGTTCTTCGGGGAAGGCCAGCGGCGGGCGGCCCTTGAGCGAGCTCAGCATCGGGATCAGGGTCATCGACACCAGCAGCGAGATCGCAATCGCGATCGCCACGGTCAGCGCCTGGTCGCGGAACAGCTGGCCGGCGATGCCATCGACGAACACCAGCGGCAGGAACACCGCGATGGTGGTCAGGGTCGAGGCGACCACGGCCATGCTCACTTCACGGGTGCCGGCGATGGCCGCCTGCAGGATGCTCAGGCCACGTTCGCGCGCCTTGGCGATGCTCTCCAGCACCACGATCGAGTCATCCACCACCAGGCCGGTGGCCAGGGCCAGACCGCCCAGCGACATCACGTTCAAGCTCAGGCCGAGCTGGCCCATGAAGAAGAACGTGGTGATGATCGAGACCGGCAGCGACAGGCTGATCACGAACGTGCTCCAGCCGTCGCGCAGGAACAGGAAGATGATCAGGATGGCGAGGATGCCGCCGATCACCGCGTCCTTCTTGACGTCGCTGATGGCGTGTTCGATGAAGCGTGACTGGTCTTCAATCGTGGTCAGTTCGGCATCGCCGGGCACCTGGCCCTTGATCTGCTCCAGGCGCGCGCGCAGCGCTTCGGCGGTCGAGACCGTGTTGGCATCGCCCTCTTTGTAGATCGCCAGCTCGACCGCTTCCTTGCCGCCCAGGCGGATGATCGCTTCGCGTTCCTTGTAGCCCTGGCGCACGGTGGCGACATCCTTCAGCCGCACCGGCACGCCGTTGGCGATGTTGGTGGAACTGCTGCTGGATGCGCTCTGCGCGGCAGAGGCAGCGGCAACGGCGGCATCCGAGCCGGTCGAGGCGGCGATCGCGAACATCTGCTGCATCGCTGCATCGGCAGCGCTGCCGTTGCTGCTCTGCGTGGTCACCAGCAGGTTGCGGATGTCCTCCAGATCGGCGAACTGGTTGACCGTGCGCACCAGGTAGCGCTGCGAGCCTTCCTCCAGGCGGCCGCCGGAGATGTTGATGTTCTCTTCCTTGAGCCGCTTGATGACGTTGTCGATCGGCAGATTGAGCTGGGCCAGCTTCTGCTGGTCGATGTCGACCTGGATTTCATCCTCCAGACCGCCGCCCACCTTCACCGCAGCCACGCCGGTCACCGGCTCCAGCTTCTTCTTCAGGTCTTCATCGGCATAGCGGCGCAGCTCGGTGAGCTGGCGCACGGCCTCGGCATCGCTGGAAGGATCGGTTTTGGCCGAGATGACCAGGCGCATGATCGGCTCGGTAGACGGATTGAAGCGCAGCAGCACCGGAGACTTCGCCTCCAGCGGCAGGTTCAGCGCTTCCATCTTGTCGCGCACCTCCAGGCTGGCCTGGTCCATGTTGGTGCCCCAGGCGAATTCGAGCACGACATCGCTCTGCCCGGTACGCGAAATCGATTTGAGCTTGCGCAGGTTCTTGACCACGCCCACGGCCTCTTCGACCGGCTCGGTGATCAGCGTTTCGATTTCCGCCGGGGCCGCACCGGTGTACTCGGTGCGCACGGTCAGGGTCGGATAGCTCAGGTCGGGCAGCAGGTTCACCTTGAGATTGCCCAGCGCGATGAAGCCGAACAGCATCAGGGTGACGGTGAACATCGCGATGGTGACGCGGCGGCGGGTGGCGAATTCCACCAGGCCGCCGCCGTGGGCACCGGGGCGATCGCCCTGGTGCGGATCATTGCCGTGGTCGTTGCCGGCCGCTGTCATTGACGGCTCTCCGCCTTGGCCGGTGCCGGCTTGGCAGCAGCGGTGGCGGCCGGCTTGGCGCCGATCACCTGCACCGCGGTGCCGTCGCGCAGGGCAACCTTGCCGGCAGTAACCACCTGATCGCCTGCGGCCAGACCCTCGCGGATCTCCACCCACGGGCCTTCGGCATAGCCGAGCTTGACCGGCACGCGCGCGGCCTTGCCATCGCGGACGCGGAACACCGCCGGCTCACCATCGTCGAGCAGCGCCAGGCGCGGCACCACCAAGGCATCGGCGCGCTGGTCATAGTCGATCCGGATGCGGCCGAACATGCCCGGCTGCAGGCCTTCAGCATCTTCGCCAAAGCCGCTGACCACGCGGAACGTGCCGCTGCCGGCATCGACCACCGGCGAGATGCGGTCCACCGTGCCCGGGAAGGTCTTGCCCGGCAGCGCATCGGCGAGCAGCGTCACCGGCTGGCCCGGACGCAGCGTGGCCAGCTCGCGCTCGGGCACGTTGAGCGTAGCTTCCAGGCGCGAGTTGTCGACGATGCGGAAGATCGGCGTGTTGATCTGCACGAAGTTGCCGGTCTTGATCGAGCGCGAGGCGATCACGCCCGAGATCGGCGCGATCACCGTGGTGTAGGACAGTTCCAGCGTGGCCAGCCGGTACTGCGCGCGGACGTTCTCCAGGTCGTACTTGATCTGGTCGACATCGGCGGCGCTGACCATCTGCTGGCCCACCAGTTTCTGGGCGCGCTGGTAGTTGTTCTCCAGCTTGCGCATCTGCGCTTCGCTCTGCGCCACGGCCAGGCGCGCACGGTCCGGATCCAGCCGCACCAGCGGCTGCCCGGCACGCACCTGCTGCCCCTCTTCGACCAGCACCGCCAGCGCGACGCCGGAGGTCTTGGCGACCACCTGCGACTCACCACGCGGCTCCAGTGCGGCCGTACCGGTGTAGCTGGCAGCGACGGCGCGACGGCTGGCCGCGACGGCTTCGACGGGGACCGCATCGACCTTCTTCTCGGCCTTGCCGTCCTTCTCGGCCGCGTTGGCTTCGGCCGGGCCGGCGCCACCGCAGCCGCTCAGCAGCAGGGTGGAGGTGATCAGCAGTGCAGCGGCACAGCGTCCGGTGCGGCCGAGCAGGAATGATTGTCGCGACATCGTCGTGTCCCTAAGGATGCGTGGGCAGGTGTGGTAGCAAAGTAATGCACCACGTCACGACCACACCATATCCCAAAGGTCATGGTGACCTGCGGCGATGGCCTCCCCCGGCCCGGTTTCAGCTAGATGAAATGGCAGGCTATACTCGGCCCAGTTCCGTACCCCACGCCGGAACGACCAGACCCGTTTATCGGAAAAGGACATCATGCGCCCGCAGCCGCTCGCCGCTTGTCTCGTTCTGGCCGTCCTCCTGCCCCTCGGGGCCGCCGCACAGGCCGCAACACCCGCTCCTGCAGTCCCTGCCACCCCCGCTCCGGCCGCCACCGCGCCGGCGCCTGCCGCCGTCACCGGCCGGTTCGACAATGGCCGGGTCCTGGCCTATACGTGCCAGGGGTGCCACGGCATCACCGGGTACAAGAACGCCTATCCCAGCTACAAAGTGCCCAAGATCGGCGGGCAGACCCGTGAGTACCTCAGCCAGGCGCTGACCGAGTACCGCCACGGCAAGCGCAAGCATCCGACGATGCAGGCGCAGTCGATGAGTTTCAGCGAACAGGAGATCGCCGATCTCGCTGTTTACCTGTCCACCGTCAAATAAGCGCGCTCATGTCGAAAGCCACGCCACTCCAGCGTTACGCCATCGCCCTGTCCGTTGCCCTGCTGATGACTGCGTGTTCGCAGTCTCAGGTGGAGAACAGCGCAGATTCCGCCGCCGATCCGGGCCACGCCAGTGGTGAACACGGGTCCGGCTCCTCCGCCGGCCTGCCGGCCGGCCGCATCGCCGCCGGTGAGGCGCGTGCCCAGGTCAAAGGCAAAGCCACCGGCCAGAGCTGCATCGACTGCCACGGCGCCGACGGCAACAAGCCGATCGACCCGACCTACCCGAAGCTGGGTGGGCAGTACGGGGATTACCTGGCGCACAGCCTGCAGGCCTACCGCGCGGGGGATCGCCAGCACGCGCTGATGACCCCGCAGGCGACCGACCTGAGCGACCAGGACATCGCCGACCTGGCCGCGTATTTCGGCTCACGCCCAACCCAGTTGCGGGATCTGCACGGCCTGAAATGACGACGGTAGCGCCGACCGTTGGTCGGCGGCCTTCCATCCGGCCCCACGAAGCCCTGACAGGCAGAGCCGACCGTTGGTCGGCTGCGCTTCGTTCGGGCGCCATGAACCACTGACGCCAGCCGACCAACGGTCGGCTCTACAGGTGAGGCGACCAACGGTCGGCGTTACGCGTGCGGCGGACCAGCGGTCGGTGCCATACGTCCCGTACCGTCAAGCCGACCAATGGTCGGCTCTACGTCGATCACCGGGTCAGGCGTCCAGTTCTTCCCAGCGCGCGTACGCGGCGTCCAGCTCAGCCTGGACCTTGGCAAGCTTCGCGTTGTGCGCGGCCATGTCCGCGGCGCTGCGCTGATAGAACGCCGGGTCGTTCATCGCGGCGGTGAGGCCTTCGACGTCCTTCTCCAGCGTTTCGATCTTCAGCGGCAGCTGTTCCAGCTCGCGCGCGTCCTTGTAGCTCAGCTTGCGCTTGGCCTCGGCCGGCGCGGCAGCGGCAGCCGCCGCAGCAACCGGCTTGGCCGCCACCACGGGCGCAGCGGCGGCCGCGGCGGCCACGCGTGCAGCGTGGCGCTGCCAATCGGTATAGCCGCCCACGTACTCGCCGACCACGCCGTCCCCTTCCATCACCATCGTGGAAGTGACCACGTTGTCCAGGAAGTCACGGTCATGGCTGACCAGCAGCAACGTGCCGGTGTAATCGCTCAGCAGCTCTTCCAGCAGCTCAAGCGTTTCCACGTCCAGGTCGTTGGTCGGTTCATCCATCACCAGCAGGTTGGACGGCTGCGCGAACAGCTTGGCCAGCAGCAGGCGGTTGCGCTCGCCACCGGACAAACGGGTGATCGGCGCGCGGGCGCGCTCGGGCGAGAACAGGAAGTCCTGCAGGTAGGCGTGCACATGCTTGCGCTTACCGTTGAACTCGATGAAATCGCGGCCTTCGGCCACGTTCTCGATCGCGGTCCAGTCTTCGCGCAGCACGGCACGGTACTGGTCGAAATACGCGATCTGCAGGTTGGTGCCGGCGCGCACTTCGCCGCTCTGCGGCTGCAGGTCCCCCAGCAGCAGCTTGAGCAGCGTGGTCTTGCCGCTGCCGTTCGGCCCGATCAGGCCGATGCGGTCGCCGCGCAGGATCACGGTGCTGAAGTCCTTGACCATCACACGCTCGCCGAAGGCGAACGAGATGTCCTTGACGTCGATGACCTTCTTGCCGGAGTTCTCCGCCTGCGCCGCTTCCATGCGCACGTTGCCGCCCAGTTCGCGGCGCTGCGAGCGATCGTTGCGCATCGCCTTGAGGCGGCGCACACGGCCTTCGTCGCGGGTGCGGCGGGCCTTGATGCCCTGGCGGATCCAGATTTCTTCCTGGGCCAGCAGTTTGTCGAAGCGCGCGTTTTCCTGCGCCTGCGCGTTCATGCGCTCTTCGCGGCGGCGCTCGTAGTTGGCCCAGTCGCCCGGCCAGCTGGTGACCTGGCCGCGGTCGATCTCGACGATGCGGGTGGCCAGTGCACGCAGGAAGCGACGGTCATGGGTGACGAACACCACGCTGCCGTTCCAGTTCTTGAGGAACATTTCGAGCCAGTCGATGGCTTCGATGTCCAGGTGGTTGGTCGGTTCGTCGAGCAGCAGCAGGTCCGGCGAGGACACCAGCGCGCGGCCCAGCAGCACGCGGCGCTTCATGCCGCCGGACAGGCGCGCGAATTCGGCATCGCCGTCCAGGTCGAGCTTGGTCAGGGTTTCGCTGACGCGCTGGTCCAGGCCCCAGCCGTTGGCGGCATCGATCTTGGCCTGCACGGCCGAGAGCGCATCGCCGTCGAAATCCTCGGCCATGCTCAGGTGATGGAACTCGGCCAGCCACTGGCCCAGCTCGCCCAGGCCATCGGCAACCACATCGAACACGCTGCCGGCGGCACCGTGCGGGACCTCCTGTTCCAGGCGGGTGATGCGCACCCCCTGCTGCACGCGGACTTCGCCGTCATCGGGCTTGTGATCGCCGGACAGCAGTTTGAGCAGGGTCGATTTGCCGGCGCCGTTGCGGCCGATCAGGGCGATACGCTCGCCCGGCTCGATCGACAGTTCGGCTTTTTCCAGCAACAGGGGGCCGCCGACGCTGAAGTCGACGTTTTGCAGAGTAATCAGAGGCATCCGACCATTGTACGGGCTGGCGGTGCGTAGCGTCGCTTACTCCTGACCGAACACGCCCGCAGGCAGCCCCAGCAGCGCCCACAGCGCCGGGGGCACCCGCTTGCCCGGATGGCGGACCACCCAGAGCTGGCGCGACATCGGCGGCAGCGGGGTATCGACGATGACCAGCGTACCCAGCGCGATCAGATCGGCTACAGCGTGCCGCGACAGGCATGCCAGGCCGAGCCCGGCGGCCGCCGCCTGTTTGATTGCTTCGGTGCTGCCCAGCTGCATGGCGCGGGCAAAGTGATGCAGGTGTGGCAGCAGCGCCTGCTCGACCGCCTCGCGGGTGCCCGAGCCCAGCTCGCGCAGGAGCCAGCGGGCCTGCGCCAACGCTGCGATTTCCATGCGCGCCGGGGTGGTCCCGCGCGCCGCCACGATGACCAGGTCGTCGCGTTGCCACGGCAGCACCTGCAGGCCACTTTCGTGGCAGGGCCCTTCAATCAGGCCCAGATCCACCTCCAGGCGCTGGACCGCCGCGACGACGTCGGCGCTGTTGCCGATCCGCAGGTCCACCTGGGCCTGGGGGTTGTCGGCCAGCAGCGTGGCGACGCGGGACGGCAGCAGGTAGTTGCCGATCGTGGTGCTTGCCCCGAGCCGCAGCAGCAGGCGCCGCGCACCGGACGCGACCTGCCCGACCCCGGCCAGCCGCTCCAGATCGGCCGCGGCCACCAGCAGCGCGCGGGCGGGATCCAGCAGCGCCCGACCCTGCGGGTTGAGGATCAGCCGGCGCCCGATGCGGTCGAACAGCGGGCTGGCCAGCTGGCTTTCCAGTTCATTGAGCGCTGCGCTCGTGGCCGATTGCGACAAGGCCAGCTGCGCCCCTGCCGCAGCCGTGGTGCCGGCGTCGGCGATCGCCACGAACACCTGCCATTGGCGGAGGGTGAGGTGCATGACGGCCATTAACGCACCAAACAGGTCGAAATAACAGAAACAATGCGTTTTACAGGTTTATGCGCGGGGCGCAGGCTATCGCTGTGATCTGACTGGAGCTCCCCGTGAACACCCCTGCAGCCGCCCTGCCCTCACCCACTACCGCCCAGCGCTGGCGCGGCCGCCTTCCCGGGCTTCTGCTGACCGGCGCCGTGGCTGCAGCGGCCATGGGACTGGCGCCGCTGCCGTGGCTGCAGAGGCACGGCATCAGCGCGCTGACCCTGGCCATCGTGCTCGGCATCGCGCTGGGCAACACGCTTTACCCACGGCTGGCGGCTTCGGCCGGTGCCGGCGTTGGCTTCTCCAAGCACTGGCTGCTGCGTGCGGGCATCGTGCTGTACGGCCTGCGCCTGACCTTCCAGGATATCGGCCAGGTCGGTGTCGGCGGGGTGCTGACCGATGCGCTGGTGCTGACCAGTACCTTCGCGCTGGCGTGGTGGGCCGGCACGCGCTGGTTCCGCCTCGACAGGGAGAGCGCCCTGCTGATCGGTGCCGGCAGCTCGATCTGCGGTGCGGCCGCGGTGATGGCGGCCGAGCCGGTGGTGCGCGGGCGCGCGGACCAGGTGACCGTGGCGGTCTCCACCGTGGTGGTGTTCGGCACGCTGGCGATGTTCCTGTACCCGGCGCTGTACCAGCTCAACCTTGCCCACGGGTGGATCCCGATGGACACCCAGGCCTACGGCGTGTTCACCGGCTCGACCGTGCACGAAGTCGCCCAGGTGGTCGCCGCCGGCCGCGCGGTCAGCGAGGGGGCTGCCGACACCGCCGTGATCGCCAAGATGGTGCGGGTGATGATGCTGGCCCCGTTCCTGATCGGGCTGTCGATGCTGCTCGCACGCGGTGGCATGCCGGGTGCGTGCGGCCAGCGCACGAAGATCGTGGTGCCGTGGTTCGCGTTCGGCTTCGTCGCGGTGGCCGGGCTCAACTCGCTGCAGGTGCTGCCGGCCGCCATCGTCAGCGCGGCGATCGATCTGGACACCGTGATGCTGGCCATGGCCATGGCCGCGCTTGGCCTGACCACGCATGTGTCGGCCCTGCGCAAGGCCGGTATGAAGCCGCTGCTGCTGGCGCTGCTGCTGTTTGGTTGGCTGCTGGCGGGCGGGCTGGGGATCAACCTGGGCGTGCGCGCACTGCTGGGCTGAGGCACGCCGGGCGGACTTCTGCGACACTATCGCATGTCTGAATTCTCCTCCCTGCCGCTGAAACCAGCGCTGCTGCCCGGCATCGATGCCATGGGCTATACCTCGCTCACCCCCGTGCAGGCCCAGAGCCTGCCGGCCATCCTCGAGCGCCGCGATGTCATCGCACAGGCCCCGACCGGCAGCGGCAAGACCGCGGCCTTCGGGCTGGGCCTGCTGCAGGCGCTGGACCCGTCGGTGACCCGCGCCCAGGCGCTGGTGCTGTGCCCGACCCGCGAACTGGCCGATCAGGTCGGCAAGCAGATCCGCAAGCTGGCGACCGGCATTCCGAACCTCAAACTGCTGGTGCTGACCGGCGGCATGCCGCTGGGCCCGCAGCTGGCCTCGCTGGAAGCGCACGATCCGCAGGTCGTGGTCGGTACGCCCGGGCGCATCCAGGAACTGGGCCGCAAGCGCGTGCTGCACCTGGGCGGCGTGACCACCCTGGTGATGGACGAAGCCGACCGCATGCTCGACATGGGCTTTGAGGAGCCGATCCGCGAGATCGCCGGGCGCACCAGCAAGGACCGCCAGACGCTGTTGTTCTCGGCCACCTTCCCCGATGAGATCCGCGAGATCGCCCGCGTGCTGCTGCGCGACCCGGTGGAAGTGACCGTGGAAGGCGCCGACCATGCGCCGGCGATCCGCCATCTGTTCTGCGAGACCGAGCTTGCACTGAAGCAGAAGGCGCTGGCCGGCCTGCTGCTCAAGTACACGCCCGAATCGGCCGTGGTGTTCTGCAACACCCGCCGCGATGTCGACGATGTCGCCATTTCGCTGCAGCAGTTCGGCTTCTCCGCGCTGCCGCTCCACGGCGAGATGGAACAGCGCGACCGCGACGAAGTGCTGGTGCGCTTCGCCAACCGCAGCTGCAACGTGCTGGTCGCCAGCGACGTGGCCGCGCGCGGGCTGGATGTGCAGGACCTGGCGGCGGTGATCAATTACGAGCTGCCGACCGACATCGAAACCTATGAGCATCGCGTGGGCCGTACCGGTCGCGCCGGTGCGACCGGCTTGGCGATCAGCCTGGTGACGCATCGCGAGCGCAACCGCGCCGATGCGCTCGAAACCGCACAGGGCAAGCCGCTGGACTGGCAGAAGACGCCGCTGGCCACGGCCCGCCCGCCGGTGCTGCCGCAGGCGGCAATGACCACGCTGCGCATCGATGGTGGCAAGACCGACAAACTGCGCCCGGGCGACATCCTGGGGGCGCTGACCGGCGATGCCGGGCTGGCCGCCAAGTACATCGGCAAGATCGATATCTACGCCACGCGCTCGTATGTCGCCATTGCGCGCGAGCAGGCCGGCCGGGCGATCGCCCAGCTGGAGGCCGGCAAGATCAAGGGCCGCCGGTTCCGCGTACGCAAGATGGATGTCTGAGCGGTAGAGCCGACCGTTGGTCGGCTGCACTTGCGTTGGGGCGTTTGAGGTGCCGGCCAGCGGCCGGCACTACCAGTGCCGGCGCGCCCGCGCGGATTTCCGGCTCAATAGACCAGGTTGGCCAGCAGCGGGACGTCACTCGTCCAGCGCTCGCGGCCGCCAAGCCCGGCCAGTTCCACGAGCACGGCCGCACCGACCACCTCGACCTGCAGCTGGCGGGCCAGCGACAACGCCGCCAGCAGCGTGCCGCCCGTGGCCAGCACATCATCGACCACCAGCACGCGGGCGCCGGCCGGCAAGGCATCGGCGTGCACTTCAATGCTGTCGGTCCGGTATTCCAGGGTGTAATCCTGGCGCAGCACCTTGCCCGGCAGCTTGCCCGGCTTGCGCACCGGCACGAAGCCCACGCCCAGCACCCGCGCCATGGCCGCGCCGAGGATGAAGCCGCGCGACTCGATCCCCATCACCGCCTGCAGGTTGGCATCGCGCCAGGGCGCGACCATCGCATCGATGGCGGCCGCGAAATCCGGGCCGTCGGCGAGCAGCGGCATGATGTCCTTGAACAGGATGCCCGGCTTGGGGAAATCGGCGATGTCGCGCAGGCGGCCGGCCCAGGCGGGCGTGGCGGAAGACTCGGTCATGATCGGCACAGCACAAAGGGTGGCATAGGGTAACCGAGCGCCCTACGAGCTGCAGGACAGCATCGAGCAGCCGGCCTTCACACGCGCCCACTCGGGTCGCTTGGCCGCGAAGTGCTCGCGCCCGGGCTGTACCTCATACGGGCGTCGCAACACCTCCAGCAGCGTGTGCACACCGCTCGGATCGCCCTGCTCGGCCTGCTCGATCGCTTCCTGGGCCAGCCAGTTGCGCAGCACGTACACCGGGTTGGCGCGGCCCATCTGCTGCTCCCGCGCCTGCGTGCTCAGCCCATCGGCGCGCAGCCGCGCCGCGTACTGCTGCAGCCACGCCTGCAATGACGGCAGCACCGCTTCCCGGCGTGCCGGGCTGTAGAACGCGTCTTCCAGCACCGCCACCGACGGCGCGGCGGGATCGAGATCCATCAGGCCACGGAAGGCGATGGTCATGTCCATCTCCCCCTCGTGCAGGATCTCCAGCCACGCGCCCATCAGCGCCACATCGTCATCGCGGCAGGTGTCCAGGCCCAGCTTCGCGGCGATGTCGGCGCGCTCGCATTCGGCGTGCACCTGCTGGAAACGCGCCAGCCCGTCATGCAGCGGGGTGACATCCTCGAACAGCGGTGCCAATGCCTGCGCGAGCCGGGTGAGATTCCAGTACGCCACCTGCGGCTGCGTGCCGAAGCGATACCGCCGGCCCTGCGCATCGGTGGTGTTGGGG
Organism: Stenotrophomonas bentonitica; assembly: GCF_002887735.1. Taxonomy (GTDB): domain Bacteria; phylum Pseudomonadota; class Gammaproteobacteria; order Xanthomonadales; family Xanthomonadaceae; genus Stenotrophomonas; species Stenotrophomonas bentonitica_A. Next base: position 243,246 of record NZ_PKQP01000002.1, on the reverse strand, counting down.
GTCCACTCCGGATCGTAGTCCTCTACCCAGCCATACGGGCCGTAATCGATGGTGAGACCCAGAATCGACAGGTTGTCGGTGTTCATCACGCCGTGCACGAACCCTACGCGCATCCAGTGCGCGACCAGGACGGCGGTGCGTTCGCAGATCTCGGCGAACCAGCGTGCATGGCGCGCCTGGCCGGCGTCGGCCAGCGCAGGGAAATCACGCGCGATGCAGACATCGGCCAGTTGCCGCAACAACGGGGTGTCGCCGCGCGAGGCCGGCAGTTCGAACGTGCCGAAACGGATGAAGGACGGCGCGACGCGGCAGACGATCGCGCCGGGTTCGGCCTGCGGATGACCGTCATAGAACATGTCACGCACGACCGCATCGCCGGTGCCGACCAGGCTTAACGCGCGCGTGGTCGGCACGCCGAGGTGATGCATCGCCTCGCTGCACAGGAACTCGCGGATCGACGAGCGCAGCACCGCACGCCCATCGGCACCGCGCGAGTAAGGCGTGCGCCCGGCGCCCTTCAACTGCAGTTCCCAGTGCGCCCCTTCCGGGGTGAGCAGTTCGCCCAGCGAGATCGCACGGCCATCGCCGAGCTGCCCCGCCCAGTGGCCGAACTGATGCCCACCGTAGTTGGCCGCCCACGGCGCCATCCCGGCATATAGCGCATTGCCGCCGAACACCCGTGCGAAGTCCTCGCTCTGGATCAGGTCCTCGCCCATGCCCAGCAGCGCGGCCACGTCCGGCGAGTACGCCAGCAGTTGTGGGGCGGCGATCGGGGTCGGCATCACCGAGGACCACGCGGCCTGGCGCACCTCGCGCACGCGCGGGCCGGTTTCCGGATCGCCGGGCAGGTCACGGATGAAGCGGTTATCGAAACGCAGGGGCTGGGTGCTCATCCGCATGAAATGGGGGCAGCCGGGCTGCCCCGCAAGCTCAGCGTGAACCGCCGCCGAGGTTCAACGGACCGCCCCGCTCCACTGCACGCTGGTAGGCCGGGCGCTGTTCGATCCGGGTCAGGTAGGACTGCAGCCGCGGATAGGCGGCCATATCGCCCCCTCTCGCGGCGGCGGCCTGGATCGGGAAACTCATCTGGATGTCCGCTGCGGTGAAGCGCTCACCGGCAAACCACGGCGACTGGCCCAGCTCGCGCTCCATCCAGTCCATGTGCAGCTTCACCTGCGGCCCCACGAACCCCTTCAGCGCCTTGTCGGCGATGGAGCGTGCGATCGGCTTGGCGAAGAACGGCATCGGCGCATTGCGCAGCCGCGAAAACACCAGCGTCATCACCAGCGGCGGCATCGCCGAGCCTTCGGCGTAGTGCAGCCAGTAGCGATAACGCACGCGTTCGGGCGCCTGGGCCGGCATCGGCTCGGGCGAGAGCTGGCGGCCGCTGTCATAGCGGTCGGCCAGGTATTCCAGGATCGCGCCGGATTCAGCCAATACCAGTGCATCGTCCTGCAGCACCGGGGACTTGCCCAGCGGATGCACGTCACGCAGCGCCTGCGGTGCCAGCCAGGTCTTGGGATCGCGCTGGTAGTTGACCACCTGATACGGCAGGCCCAGCTCTTCAAGCATCCACAGCACGCGCAGCGAGCGCGAGTGGTCCAGATGGTGCACCTTGATCATCGACGGTTCCGCAGGGGCAAAGCGGCATCGTAACCGGGTGGCTGACACGGTGACGTCTTCAACCTGCGCCGCGTCGACCAGGGCCAGGCATCGCCCAATAAAAAACGCCGGAAGCTTTCGCTTCCGGCGTTCAAGGCGACCTTACGGTTGCGGGGGGTCGATTAGACCGCCTGCACCTGGTCAGCCTGCATACCCTTCTGGCCCTGCACGGCGACGAAGGTCACCTTCTGGCCTTCCTGCAGCGACTTGAAGCCGGTGCCCTGGATCGCGCGGAAATGCACGAAGAGGTCCGGGCCGCTTTCCGGGGTGATGAAGCCGAAGCCCTTGGCGTCGTTGAACCACTTCACGGTGCCCTGCTGACGATCAGACATGTACTAACTCCTGAAACAATAGTTGAAATAATCGCGGCCGCCGCGTATCGGAGCCGAGACTGAGTTGCAGGCGTTGGTAAAGCGGATCGATGAGCAGATCGTGAGATCAACTGCACCAGGCCACGATTCACGGTGACCCTAGCAAACACAGTGTGGGTGACGATACTCGTGTTTTACCGAAAAAGCGATAGCTGGTTTATTCAGCCATCCTCCCCCTCCCGCCTGACAGGACAAGGGGTCGGGCGATCCTACACGAAACCGGAGCCCCTATTCAGATTTTTCCTACCTTAAGATCAGCCAAATGACCGATGCCCCGACCCCTAAAGTTCATATCTGGGTGGACGCCGATGCCTGCCCGGCCGTCATCAAGGAGATCCTGTTCCGCGCCGCCGAGCGGGCCGGGATCGAGATGACCCTGGTCGCGAACCACTGGCTGCGCACTCCCCCGTCCCGTTTCATCCGATCGGTACAGGTGCCGCCAGGCCTGGATGTGGCTGACAGCGTGATCGTCGAGCGGGTCCAGCCGGGCGACCTGGTCGTCACGCAGGACATCCCCTTGGCCGCCCTCGTCTTGGATAAAAAGTCCGTCGCGCTCAACCCGCGTGGCGAGCTGTACACGCCCGACAACATGGCCGAGCGCCTGTCCATGCGCAATTTCATGGAGGAACTGCGCGGCTCGGGCATCCAGACCGGCGGGCCGGCGCCCCTGCACGCGCGCGACAAACAGGCCTTCGCCGCACAGCTGGATCGTTGGCTGGCCAAGCGTTCAGTGTGATGAACCGCCAGCTGGATGAAGGTCCGGCGTGGCCCAGGACCGGTATCGGTAGTGCCGGCCGCTGGCCGGCTCCTCCTCAACACCTGCTGACGACAGGATCTACCCATGGCCCCCCGCAGCCGGCCAGCGGCCGGCCCTACAGGTGGAGCGACAGCCCGCTGGAGAACGTGCGCCGCTCTCCGGTGAACGGGTCATCGAACGCCAATTCGTTGGCCAGCAGCTGCAGCGGCACCCCCGCCGGCGCATCCGCGCGCAGCTCCGGGTACAGATCGTCCCCCAGGATCGGCGCGCCCAGCCCCGCCATGTGCACGCGCAACTGGTGCTTGCGGCCACTCACCGGGTGCAGCCGGTAACGCCAGACCGGCCCGGTGCGCTCGATCACCTCGATGCGGGTCCGGGCATTGGGCTCGCCGGTCACCTCGGCCATGCGGAAAAACGGCTCGCCCGGGACCAGCCGGGTCTGGCGCTCAAGCGGGAACGCCACCTGCGGCAGGGCCGGCGCCAAGGCTTCGTAGACCTTCTCGATGCGCCGCTCGCGGAACAGGCGCTGGTAGGCATCGCGGCTCGCCGGCCGGGTCGAGAACAGCACCAGCCCGGCGGTCAACCGGTCCAGGCGGTGCAGCGGCACCAGGTCGGGGTTGCCGGTGCGCGCCACCAGCCGCGCCAGCAGGGTCTCGCGCACGTAGCCGCCCGCCGGGGTGACCGGCAGGAAATGCGGCTTGTCGGCCACCAGCAGCTCCGCGTCCTGATGGACGATGGCCTCGGCGAAGTGAATCACCGGCTCATCCGCAACTTCACGGAAGTACACGATCTCCAGCCCGACCTGCCAGGGATGATCCGGAGCGAGCGCCCTGCCCTGCGCATCCTGCACGCGCCCACGGGCGAAGCGGCCCACCCACTGCGCGCGGTCGATGCGCGGGAAGCGCGCACACAGCCCGTCCAGCAGGCTCGGCCAGTCGCCGGGGGGCAACTGCAGGCGACTGGGCGCGGGGGTGGCAAGGATCGGATCGGACGGACTCATGGCGAACCATTATCATGGCGCTCTTTGTTTCAGGTATCCCCATGGCCCTCACCGCCACCATCCGCAAGGCCGAACTGCAGATCAGCGACATGGACCGCGGCTACTACGCCAGCCATACGCTGACGCTGGCCCAGCATCCGTCCGAAACCGACGACCGCCTGATGGTGCGCCTGCTCACCTTCGCGCTGAACGCCGACGACCGGCTGGAATTCGGCCGCGGCCTGAGCGTGGATGACGAACCGGACCTGTGGCGCCGCGATTACACCGGCGACATCGAACTGTGGATCGAACTGGGCCAGCCGGACGAGTCGCGCCTGCGCAAGGCCGCCGGCCGCGCGCGCGCGGTGCAGCTGGTGACCTACGGCGGCCGCGCCGCCGACATCTGGTGGGAGCGCAACGCTTCCGCGCTGAAGAAGCTCGCCACGCTGGAGGTGATGGACCTGCCGGGCGAGTTCGTCACCGAATGGGGCGCGCAGATCGAACGCACGATGCAGTGGGACGTGCAGATCCAGGACGGCGAAGTGCAGTTGACCTCCGACAAGGCCCAGCTCAGCGTCATCCCCACCTGGCGCAAGCAGAAGCCGCAGGCCTGAGCGCGCTGAGATGTCCGTGATCCGATGCGATGTACTGGTGATCGGCGCCGGCGCGGCCGGGCTGATGTGTGCGATGACCGCTGGCAGACGCGGGCGCATGGTGCAGGTGATCGACCATGCCAACAAGGTCGGCAAGAAGATCCTGATGTCCGGCGGCGGGCGCTGCAACTTCACCAACACCGGCACCACCGCCGCCAACTTCCTCTCGGCCAATCCGCACTTCTGCAAATCCGCGCTGGCCCGTTACACCCCCTGGCACTTCATCGAGATGGTGGAGCGGCACGGCATCGCGTATCACGAAAAAGAACTGGGCCAGCTGTTCTGCGACATCTCCTCCAAGCAGATCGTGAAGATGCTGGTGGACGAATGCCAGGCCGCCGGGGTGCAGATCCGCACCGACTGCGGGGTGCAGAAGGTCGAGCGCGGCGCGGACGGTTTCCACGTACACACCGCGCAGGGTCACTTCCACGCCGCCTCGCTGGTGGTCGCCACCGGTGGCTTGTCGATCCCGAGCATGGGCGCCACCGGCTTCGGCTATGAGCTGGCCCGCCAGTTTGGCCACGAGGTCCTGCCGACCCGGGCCGGGCTGGTGCCGCTGACCTTGAGCGGAAAGCACCAGGAGCGCTTCAACGAGCTCAGCGGCGTCGCCCTGCCGATCGAGGCACGCTGCAACGGGGTCGAGTTCCGCAATTCCATGCTGATCACCCACCGCGGCATCAGCGGCCCGGCGATCCTGCAGATCTCTTCGTACTGGCAGCCCGGCGATGAGCTGCGGCTGGACCTGCTGCCGGGCCAGGACGCGCTGGGCTGGCTGCGCCGGATGAAGGCCGAGCGCGGCGCTGCCGAGCTGCGCACGGTGCTGTCCGAGGTGCTGCCGCGGCGGCTCGCGCTGCGCCTGTGCGAGCACTGGCTGCCGGACCGGCTGGTGCGCCAGATCGACGAGCCGCAGCTGCGCGAGGCAGCCGATCTGCTCCAGAATTTCCCGCTGGTGGCCAGTGGCACCGAGGGCTACCGTACCGCCGAGGTGACGCTGGGCGGGGTCGACACCCGCAAGGTGTCCTCCAGTACCTTTGAATCGCAACTGGTTCCCGGCCTGCACTTCATCGGGGAGGTGCTGGACGTGACCGGCTGGCTGGGGGGCTACAACTTCCAGTGGGCCTGGGCCTGTGGCCATGCCGCGGGCAGCGTGGCCTGAGCCGGGACCCGCGTTCCGTGATCGGCTACGGTTTGCCGCATGGACGTAGTCACACGCATCGTGTATCAAGTTTGCAGTCCGGGGAGTACTGAATGCAGAACGCGAATGACATGACGGTCCGCCTGCTGATCGTGGACGACAGCGGCGAGAACGCCGAGACCATCGTCAGCACGCTGCGCAACAGCGGCATCGCGGTGCGCCCGACGCGCCCGCAGCACAGCGAGGAACTGGCCCACGTCCTGGGCACCCAGCCGATCGACCTGGTACTGGTCGCTGCCGCCCAGAGCATCCCGCTGCTGCAGGTCACCCAGCAGATCGCGGCCAGTGGCAAGGACATCCCCATGATCCTGCTGGCCGAGTCGATCAATGAAAACGAGTGGGTCGAGGCCGGTGCCAACGGCATCCGCGCCATCGCCCTGCGCCACCGCCCCGAGCACCTGCTGGCGGTGGTGCGCAATGAATGGACCGATCTGCACGCGCGCCGCGGGCTGCGCCGGATCGAGGCCCAGATGCGCGAGACCGAGCGCCGCTGCGACGCGCTGATCTCCTCCTCGCGCGACCCGATCGCCTATGTCCATGAAGGCATGCACATCCGCGCCAACGAGGCCTACCTGGAGATGTTCGGCTACGAGACCTTCGAGGATGTGGAGGGCATCTCGCTGCTGGACATGGTCGCCCCGCAGCACGTGGACGGCTTCAAGCAGCTGCTCAAGTCGATGAGCAAGGGCGATGCACCGCCGCCGCAGTACCAGGTGGACGCACGCAACCAGGACGGGGCGGTGTTCCCGGCCACGATGGAGTTCACCCAGGCCAGCTACGAAGGCGAATCCTGCCTGCAGGTGGTGTTCCGCCGCCGCATGGAGTTCGACCCGGAGCTGGCGCGCGAGGTCGAGGACCTGCGCCAGCGCGACCAGGTCACCGGCCTGCTCAACCGACCGACCTTCATGCTGCATGTCGAAAATGCCGTGGCCCAGGCCGGCCGCAGCGAGGGCCGGTTCGGCCTGCTGCTGGTCGAGCCCGACCACTATGCGCGCCTGCTGCCGGAGATCGGGCTGGACTCGGCCGACGCGCTGATCGGCGCCCTCGCCCGCGTGCTGGCCCAATCCGTTGGCGACGCTGCCCAGGTGGCCCGCTTCGGTGAACACAGCTTCGCCGTGCTGACCGAAGCACCCTACGCGCAGACCGTCGCCTTGGCCGACCAGATCCGGGCCGCCTTCGCCGCGCAGGTGTTCAGCATCGGCGAGCGCTCGGCCACGGTCACCGTCAGCGTCGGCGGCGTGCAGGTCGGCGAAAAGATCGCCAGCATCGGCCAGGTGCTGGCCCGCGCCACCGAGTGCACGCAGGCAGCCCTGGAACTGGGCAACACCACCCGGGTGTTCGACCCGGCGGCAGTGGACCGCGTGGAAGAAGAGCGCATCCAGCACTGGGTCGCACGCATCCGCCAGGCGCTGGACGGCGATGGCTTCCAGCTGCATTACCAGCCGGTGCTCAACCTGCAGGGCGAAGCGCTGGAGTTGTACGAGGCCTACCTGCGCCTGGAGCACAACGGCGAGCTGCTCAGCCCGACCGCGTTCCTGGGCATCGCCGAGGAACACGGCCTGCTGGCCGACATCAACCGCTGGGTGGTCACCCACGCGATCGGCATGCTCGCCGCACGCAGGCGCGAGGGCCACGTCACCCACCTGATGGTCAAGATCACCCCGGAGTCGTTCAACGACCCGCAGATGATCGTCACCCTGCGCCGCGAGCTGCAGGCCCAGGGCGTGCCGGGCGAACAGCTGTGGCTGCATGCCCCGGAGGCAAAGGTATTCACCCACCTGCGCAATGCGCAGCAGTTCCTGGCGGCGATCGCGCCGCTCGGCTGCCGGATCGGCCTGGAGCAGTTCGGCTCGGGGCTGGACTCGTTCCAGCTGCTGGCCCATTTCCAGCCGCAGTTCCTCAAGCTGGACCGCGACTTCACCTGCGACCTCGCCAGCACCCGCGAACACAGCGGGAAGATCAGCGAGATCACCGCGCGGGCGCAGGCCGCCAACATCCGCACCATCGCCGAGTTCGTCGCCGATGCCAACTCGATGAGCCTGCTTTTCAGTGCCGGGGTGGACTACGTGCAGGGCGACTTCGTCGGCCCGGCCGGCCCGGTGATGGATTTCGATTTCAGCTGATTGGGAGCGTCACGACCAACGGTCGTGACCTACCCTCTTCCGCGCATCAATGGGCGCAGCGCGCGTGCATCATTGGGCGCACCGCACGCGCATCGATGGGGTCACCGCGCGTGCATCGATGGCCGCACGGGTAGATGCCGACCGTTGGTCGGCATCCATCCTTCCGGTCAGGCCATCTCGACCAGGTTCGGGATCTTCACGTCGGTGGCGACATCGGCGTCGTAATCCACGCCTTCCACACCGAACCCGAACAGACGCAGGAAATCGGCCTTGTAGCCGGCCAGATCGCTGATCTCGTAGAGGTTCTCGTTGGTCACCTGCGGCCACAGCGCGACCACTTCGCCCTGCACCTCCGGCGCCATTTCCTTGTAGTCCGCGCGCAGACGGCCGGCGTCATCGATCAACTCGACCTTGCGGCCGCCATCGGTGACCAGGTCGTGGCGCAGGCGCTCGGTCGCGGTACCCGCGTCCTTGCCGCCGTAGAGGATGTCGTACAGGGTATCGAGCTGTTCGATGCAGCCCTCGTGGGTGCCCTTGGCCTTCATCACCTTGAACAGCAGCGACAGGTACAGCGGCATGGTCGGGATCGCCGAGCTGGCCTGGGTGACCACGGCCTTGAGCACCGATACGCGCGCATCGCCGCCGATCGGCGCCAGCTTCTGACGCAGGCCGACGACCTTCTCGTCCAGATCCTTCTTGGCCGCGCCGATGGAGCCGTTCCAGTAGATCGCCTGGGTAATTTCCTCACCGACGTAGGTGAAGGCCGTGGTGGTCGCGCCTTCGGCCAGCACACCGGCCTCGAGCAGCGCATCGATCCACATCTGCCAGTCTTCGCCGCCCATGACGGCGACGGTACCGGCGATCTCTTCCGGCGTGGCCGGCTCGATCGTGGTTTCGGTGATCACTTCCTTGTCGGTATCCAGGCCGCGCAGCGTGATCGGTGCGCCGATCGGCTTGAGCGTGGAGCTGATCACTTCACCGGTCCTGGGATGCTTGCGGCGCGGCGCGGCCAGGCTGTACACCACCTGGTCGACCTGGCCGAGATCCTGCTTGATCAGCTCGATGACCTTGGCCTTGACCTCGTCGGAGAAGGCATCGCCGTTGACGCTCTTGGCGTACAGACCGGCCTGCTCGGCATACTTGTGGAACGCGGCGGTGTTGTACCAGCCGGCGGTGCCGGGCTTGGTCTCGGTACCCGGACGCTCGAAGAACACGCCCAGCGTGGCAGCATCACTGCCGAACGCTGCCGTGATGCGCGCAGCCAGGCCGTAGCCGGTGGAGGCACCGAGCACCAGCACCTTCTTCGGGCCGTTGGTGATCTTCGGCTTGGACTGGATGTACTCGATCTGCTGCTTGACGGCCGCATCGCAGCCGACGGGATGGGTGGTGACGCAGATGAAGCCGCGCACACGCGGTTTGATGACCATGTAAACCTCGAGGGGACTGGCGCAGGGCGGACCGGCGCGATGAAAAGGGAGGTCGCGCGCCACCGGAGCGGCTGCGCGGAACGCAAGGGATCGTAGTGCGCAGCGCCGCTGAGTACAACCGACGGGGGTGTATGGGAGGTGACGGTCCCGCCCTGGCGCGCTCTCCGGGCAGTTCCAAAAGAAAGGCCGCGCAATGCGCGGCCTTCCGGATGTTGCAGACCACCAGAGAACTTACGGACGACGCTCCAGCGCTTCCACGTCCTTGGCCTTCGGCAGCAGATCCTGCTTGGTCACCGCCAGCGCGCCCATCGTCAGCAGCGGGCAGGCGATGAAGATCGACGACAGCGTACCGATCACCGCACCGATCATCTGGCTCAGCGCCAGCCCTTCCAGCGAACCACCGCCGTACAGGTACAGCGCCAGCACCGACAGGAAGAACACCAGCGAGGTGATGATCGTGCGCGACAGCGTCTGGTTGATCGAACGGTTCATCACTTCCAGCGGTTCCACACGCAGGCTGCGGAAGTTCTCACGCACACGGTCGAACACCACGATGGTGTCGTTGATCGAGAAGCCCATCACCGACAGCAGGCCGGCCAGCACGGTCAGATCGAACTCACGGCCACTCAGCGAGAAGTAACCCGCCACCACCAGCACGTCGAACAGCGTGGTGATGATCGCCACCATCGCGAACTTCCACTCAAAGCGGAAACCGATGTAGATCAGGAAGCCGATCAACACGAACAGCGCCGCGTACAGGCCGTTCAGGGCCAGCTCTTTACCCACCTGCGGGCCGACGAACTCGGCGCCCACGATGGCGGCCTGGTTGCCCTCCATCGAGATCGCCTTCTGCACGGCTTCGGCGGTGCGGTTGTTGGCTTCACCGGCGTTCTCGCCTTCGGCCATTTCCTGCGGCTGCAGGCGGATCAGCAGGTTGCTGCCGCTGCCGAAGCTCTGCACCTGGGCACCGGCATAGCCGGCGCCTTCCAGATGCTCACGCACGGCATCGACGTCAGCCGGCTTGTCGAAGCGCACTTCGACCACGGTACCGCCGGTGAAGTCCAGCGCGTAGTTGAAGCCCTTGAAGGCAATGCAGCCGATGGCGGCAATGAACACCAGCGCGGCCAGCGAGACAGCCACCCAACGGGTGCGCATGAAGTCGAACTTGGTGTCGTTCGGGATCAAATGCAACGGGAAAAGTTTCATGGTTTCTATTCGCTTCCCGTCAGATGGCCAGGGTCTTGAGCTTCTTGCGGCGGCTGTAAAGCAGCACGGCAAGGGCACGCGAGACGGTGATTGCAGTGAACATGGAGGCCAGGATGCCGACGATCATGGTCACGGCGAAGCCCTTCAGCGGGCCGGTACCGAACGCATACAACGCCACACCCGCCAGGATGCCGGTGAGGTTGGCGTCCAGGATGGTCCCGGAAGCCTTCTCGTAACCGGCCACGATGGCCGCCTTGGGCGGCATGCCGGCCCGCAGCTCTTCACGGATACGTTCGTTGATCAGCACGTTGGCGTCGACCGACAGGCCGATCGACAGCGCCAGGCCGGCGAAGCCGGGCAGCGTCATCGTCGCTCCGAACAGCGACATCACCGCCACCACGATCAGCAGGTTGAACAGCATCGCCACCGAGGTGATCACGCCGAACATCCGGTAGTACACGGTGAAGAAGACCAAGGTGAACAGGAACGCGAAGCCGACCGCGGTCACGCCGCGCTCGACGTTCTCCGCACCCAGGCTCGGGCCGACGATGCGTTCTTCAACAAAGTCCATCGGCGCGGCCAGCGAGCCGGATTTCAGCAGCTTGGCCAGGTTGTCCGCCTCGAGCTTGTCCAGGCCGGTGGTCTGGAAGTTCTTGCCGAACACGCCGTTGATGTTGGCGACCGAGATCACCTCTTCCTTGACGCGGAAGCTGCGCACTTCCTTGCCGTCGACCACGTTCACGGTCGGGATGCGCTCGGTGTAGACCACCGCCATCGGCTTGTTCACGTTGGCGCTGGTGAAGTCGAACATGCGCTGGCCGCCGACGTTGTTCAGCGTCACGCTCACTGCTGCCGAACCGTTCTGGTCGGTGGTGGCCTGCGCGGCGACCATCTGGTCACCGGTCACGATCACGCGCTTGTTGAGCAGGATCGGGCCGCGGTTGTCGCGCTGCTGGTAGACCTTGGCCTCCGGCGGGATGCGGCCGCTGGCGATCGCGTCCTGGGCGTTGCCTTCAACCACGGCGCGGTATTCCAGCGTCGCGGTGGCACCGATCATGCGCTTGGCTTCGGCGGTGTCCTGCACGCCGGGCAGCTGCACGACCACGCGGTCGGCACCCTGGCGCTGGATGATCGGCTCGGCCACGCCCAACTGGTTGACGCGGTTGCGCAGCGTGTTGACGTTCTGCTCGATGGCGCCATTGGCGATCGCGGTCAGTTCCGTCTCCGGCATGCTCACGGTGATGCGGTTGCCCGCCACCTCATAGCCCAGCGTCGGCTGCGCCTTGACCATGACCTCGCGGGCACGCGCGGCCGCATCGGCACCGGCGGACGGGCTGATGGTGGCCACGATGGTGTTGTCGCCACGGCGCTCGACCGACTGGTATGCGATGCGGGCATCGCGCAGGCTGGTGCGCACGTCTTCGGCGTAGGCGTCCAGACGCTTGTCCAGTGCCGCCTTCTGGTCGACCTGCAGCACGAAGTGGACGCCGCCCTGCAGATCCAGGCCCAGCACCATCGGCTTGGCGCCCAGGTCGCTCAGCCAGTCCGGCACGGTGGAAGCCAGGTTCAGGGCAACCACGTAGTCCTCGCCCATCTCGTCGCGCAGGGCGTCGTTGGCGGCGGTCTGCGCCTGCAGCGTCGGCAAGCGCACGATCAGGCTGTCGCCTTCCTTGGCCACCGACAGCGGCTCCACGCCGGCCTGCTTGAGGTCACCCAGTACGCGGTCGCGCAGGGCGTCGTCGATCTGCCCGCCACGGTTGGCGGTGATCTGCACGGCAGGGTCCTTCTGGTAGATGTTGGGCAGCGCGTACAACGCACTGACCGCCAGCACGATCAGGATGAGGAAATACTTCCAGCGTGGAAATTCGAGCATTGCTTGGGTCCCGCGCGGTGCCCGTCCCGGCACCGCGGTTGAACGGAAAGGAGGTGGATCAGTTGGCCGACTTCAGCGTGCCGGTCGGCAGCACATTGCCCACGGCGCCCTTCTGCACGCGGATGCGCACGTTTTCGGCCACTTCGATGGTGATGAAGTTGTCGCCGATGTCGGTGACCACGCCGGCGATGCCGCCGTTGGTCAGCACTTCGTCACCGCGCTTGACCTTCTCCAGCATGGCCTTGTGTTCCTTCTGGCGCTTCATCTGCGGGCGGATCATCAGGAAGTACATGATCGCGATCAGGATGATCGGGAACAGCAGGGTGGTCAGACCCATGCCCTGCGGCTGGCCACCGGCGGCCTGGGCGTTGGCGGTGGGAATCAGGAAGGCGAGCAGGTTCATAGTGTGTCCTTGGGTTGGGAGGCGCCCCGCCCCCTTTGAGGGTCAGGGTGTCGCCGCGAAACGGGGGTCAGCCTCGAAGTATGCCATGGCCCCGGGAGTTCGTCCTTGGGCCGTTTGGCAGGGTCCGCGCGCTGGATCGGCCGGCGGGGGTCACTTTACAGCGGGGGCGTCACCGCACCACGGGCCGCGTAGAAGGACTCGCGGAAGGCGGCAAAGGTTCCCGCCGCGATCGCCGCGCGCATGTCGGCCATCAACTTCTCGTAGTAGTAGAGGTTGTGGATGGTGCCCAGCATCGGCGCCAGCATCTCGTTGCAGCGGTCCAGGTGACGCAGGTAGGAGCGCGTATAGCCGCTGGTGCAGGCGTGGCAGCCGCAGCCCGGCTCGATGGTGTCCATGTCGCGCTCGTAGCGGGCGTTGCGGATGCGCACGGTGCCGAAGGAGGTGAAGTAGTGTCCGTTGCGGGCATTGCGGGTCGGCATCACGCAATCGAACATGTCCACTCCGCGGGCGACGCCTTCCACCAGATCTTCCGGGCGGCCGACGCCCATCAGGTAGCGCGGGCGGTCGGCCGGCAGGATCGGGTGCATGTGGTCGAGCATGGCGTTGCGCTCGTGCTCGGGCTCGCCCACGGCCAGGCCACCGATGGCGTACCCGTCAAAGCCGATCTGCTGCAGGCCTTCGGCCGAGCGGCTGCGCAGGTCGTGATGGACACCGCCCTGGACGATGCCGAACAGCGCTGCGTCATTGCCCAGTTCATCGTGCGCGTTGCGGCTGCGCTGGGCCCAGCGCAGGCTGAGCTCCATCGAGGTGCGCGCGACCGGCTCGGTGGCCGGGTACGGGGTGCACTCGTCGAAGATCATCACCACGTCCGAATCGAGCACCTTCTGGATGCGCATGCTCTCTTCCGGACCCAGGAACACACGGGCCCCGTCTGTCGGCGAGGAGAAGGTCACGCCCTGCTCGGTGATCTTGCGGCGGTGGGCCAGCGAGAACACCTGGAAACCGCCGGAGTCGGTCAGGATCGGGCCATTCCAGCGCGCGAAGCCGTGCAGGCCGCCGTGGTCGGCGATCACGTCCAGGCCCGGGCGCAGGTACAGATGGAAGGTATTGCCGAGGATGATCTCCGCACCCAGCGCGCGGATCTGCTCCGGCAGGATGCCCTTCACCGAGCCATAGGTGCCCACCGGCATGAAGGCCGGGGTTTCCACGGTCCCGCGCGGGAAGGTCAGGCGGCCGCGGCGGGCGCGACCGTCGGTGGTCTGGAGCTGGAACTGGAGTCGGGACATGGAGCGGTCATTCGGGCAGATAGTCTGCCATTGTCGCCGAAAACGGCCGCGCCTGCCCCGCCCCAGTTATTCGCCCTGCGGGAGCAGCAGCATCGCATCGCCATAGCTGAAGAAGCGGTACTTCTCCGCGATCGCCGCCTGATAGGCCTCGAATACGCGGTCCTTGCCGGCAAAGGCGGAAATCATCATCAGCAGCGTGCTTTCCGGCAGATGGAAGTTGGTCACCATCGCGTCCACGCTGCGGATCCGGTAGCCGGGGGTGATGAAGATCTGGGTTTCACCAGCGTACGGCAGCAGCTCGCCGTCGCGCATGGCGCTTTCCAGGGCCCGCACCACCGTGGTGCCGACGCCGATCACCCGGCCACCCGCGGCCCGGGTGCGGCGCACCTGCTGCACCAGTCCGGCGCCGACGTTCAGCCATTCGCGGTGCATCACGTGGTCGGTCAGATCGTCCACGCGGACCGGCTGGAAGGTGCCCGCGCCCACGTGCAGGGTCACATGGCCGAACTCCACGCCCTTTTCCTTCAACGTGGCCAGCAGGGCCTCATCGAAGTGCAGGCCGGCGGTCGGGGCCGCCACCGCGCCGATCTCGCGGGCAAAGACCGTCTGGTAACGCTCGCGGTCGCCCACGCCCGGCTCGCGCTGGATGTAAGGCGGCAACGGCAGCCGGCCGGCGTGCAGCAGCCACTGCTCCAGCGCCTCGGGCACGTGGAACTGCAGCACGTAGAACTCGCCGTCGCGCCCCAGCACTTCGGCCTCGCCACCGGCATCCAGGGCAATGCGGCTGCCCGTCTTGGGCGACTTGCTGGCGCCGACCTGGGCCCGCGCCTGCTGGCCACCGAGCAGGCGCTCGATCAGGATTTCGACACGGCCCCCGCTGGCCTTCTGGCCGAACAGGCGCGCCGGGATCACCCGGGTATCGTTGAACACCATCAGGTCGCCTTCCCGCAGCAGCTCGGGCAGGTCGCGCACCTGGCGGTGATCGAAGGCGGCCGGGGCCGGCGGCACCACCATCAGGCGGCTGGCCGAACGCTCGGCGAGCGGAGCCTGGGCAATCAGTTCAGGCGGCAGGTCGTAGTTGAAATCGGACTTCTTCAAGGGAGCGCACGGCAACGTGTAGGCAATGTCGGCCATTGTACGACTGGCTCCCGGTAGCAACCCAGCCTTGCGCGAACGTCGCGCAAAATGCTGCTCTGCAACAGTTTTTGGCGGGGTTATCGCGCGAAAAACCGCGTGCTAGCATCGAGCCGGAAGTCTGATGCACGAGCAGGAATGCCCGAAGCGCGCGCGAATAGACGCGCGTTTTGCTTTTCCGCCGTGCCGCCATCGTTTCAGGAGATCTGCAATGAGCTTCATCGAACGTCTTGCCCCACTCCGCGCCCAGCCGGGCACCCGCCTCACCACCGGCCTGGATGACGCCACCCTCGAACGCCTCGCCGCCGGCCACCCCGCGCTGGTCGCCGCCATCGACGCCGCCGCCACTGGGTTCGAGCGCGTGCGCGCCGATCTGGGCGACCTGCTGGCCCTGGACGAGCGCGCCCAGATCGATGCGATGCAGGACGGCTTCGTCAACTTCTATGCCGACGATGCGGTCACCCCGTACGTCGCCCTGGCCGCCCGTGGCGCATGGGTGGTCACGCTGAAGGGCGCGGTGCTGTACGACGCCGGCGGCTACGGCATGCTGGGCTTTGGCCACACCCCCGAAGCGGTGATGGACGCCATGGCGGCCCCGCAGGTGATGGCCAATGTGATGACCCCCAGCCTGTCCCAGCAGCGCTTCATCCAGGCCCTGCGCAAGGAGATCGGCCACCGCCGCGGTGGGTGCCCGTACAGCCACTTCATGTGCCTCAATTCCGGCTCCGAAGCGGTCGGCCTGGCCGCCCGCATCGCCGACGTCAACGCCAAGCTGCAGACCGATCCGGGGGCCCGCCACGCTGGCGCCAGGATCAAGCGCGTGGTGGTGAAGGGCAGCTTCCACGGCCGCACCGACCGCCCGGGCCTGTATTCCGATTCCAGCCGCAAGACCTACATGCAGCACCTGGCCAGCTACCGGGGCGAAGACAGCGTGATCGCGATCGCGCCGTACGACGAAGACGCACTCAAGCGCGTGTTTGCCGAGGCCGAGCAGAACCATTGGTTCATCGAGGCGATCTTCCTGGAGCCGGTGATGGGCGAAGGCGACCCGGGCCGTTCGGTGCCGCCGTCGTTCTATGCGCTGGCCCGTGAGCTGACCCGCCAGCACGGCAGCCTGCTGCTGCTCGACTCGATCCAGGCCGGCCTGCGCGCGCACGGCGTGCTCTCGATCGTGGATTACCCGGGCTTCGAAGGCCTGGACGTGCCGGACATGGAGACCTATTCCAAGGCGCTCAATGCAGCCCAGTTCCCGCTCTCGGTGCTGGCCGTGACCGAACACGCCGCGCAGCTGTACCGCAAGGGCATCTACGGCAACACCATGACCTCCAACCCGCGGGCACTGGACGTGGCCTGCGCCACGCTGTCGCTGCTGACCCCGCAGGTGCGCGAGAACATCCGCGTGCGTGGCGAGGAAGCGGTGCGCAAGCTGGAACAGCTCAAGACCGAGCTGGGCGGGCTGATCACCAAGGTCCAGGGCACCGGCCTGCTGTTCTCCTGCGAGCTGGCACCGCAGTTCAAGTGCTACGGCGCCGGCTCCACCGAGGAATGGCTGCGCAACCACGGCATCAACGTGATCCACGGCGGCGAGAACTCGCTGCGGTTCACCCCGCATTTCGGCATGGACGGCGAAGAGCTGGACCTGCTGGTCGGGCTGGTGGGCCGGGCGCTGAAGGAAGGCCCGCGCCGCGAGCAGTCGCAGGCGGCCTGAGGCCGGCGGTACGGACAACGGCAGCCGACCGTTGGTCGGCTCCCACAAATCCGGCAGAGCGACCATTACCCAGCCACCATCCCCCGGCCCCGATTGGCCTCCCCGCCCATAACGCGCGATAATCACCGCCCGCATCCGCGGAACGACACCCCGTCACGAGACCGGAACACTGGTCATCGGCGGGGCTTTTTCGTTTCCGCCGCGTCAGTTTCTGAACACAGGAAGATCCAATGAAGTCGATTTGCGTTTACTGTGGTTCCAACCCCGGCAGCAAGCCGGTCTACACCGAGCGCGCCATCGCGCTGGGTGACCGGATCGCCCGGGATGGCCTGCGCCTGGTATACGGCGGCGGCAACGTCGGCCTGATGGGTACCGTGGCCAATGCCGTGCTTGCAGGTGGCGGCGAAGTCACCGGCGTGATCCCGCAGCAGCTGGCGGATTGGGAAGTGGCCCACCGCGGCCTGACCGAACTGGAAATCGTCGGTTCGATGCACGAGCGCAAGTCGCGCATGTTCGATCTGTCCGATGCGTTCGTGGCCCTGCCCGGTGGCTTCGGCACGATGGAAGAAATCTTCGAAATGCTGACCTGGCGTCAGCTGGGCATCGGCAACAAGCCCTGCGCGTTCCTGGATGTGGATGGCTTCTACGCCCCGCTGATCGGCATGATCGACCGCATGGTCGAAGAGCGCTTCCTGCACCCGGCCCAGCGCGCGGACCTGTGGTACGGCTCGGACATCGACGAGATGCTGGCCTGGATGCGCGCCTACGAGCCGGCGCAGGCCTCCAAGTGGATCGACGAGAAGCGGGCCAACGCGCTGCGTTGATCCCCGTGCTGCCGCGACGGTTCAGGCCGTCGCGGTGGTCGCCATCGGGGCCGGCCGGCCCAGCAGATAGCCCTGGCCGTAATCGCAGCCCAGCTGCAGCAACGTGTCGTGCTGGGCCTGGGTCTCGATCCCCTCGCCCACCGTTTCGATGCCCAGCGTGCGTGCCAGCGACAGCACGCCCTGCACCAGCGCGTGCGTGCTCTGCATGTCCTGCCCGTGCAGG
Organism: Stenotrophomonas bentonitica; assembly: GCF_002887735.1. Classification (GTDB taxonomy): domain Bacteria; phylum Pseudomonadota; class Gammaproteobacteria; order Xanthomonadales; family Xanthomonadaceae; genus Stenotrophomonas; species Stenotrophomonas bentonitica_A. The sequence continues at coordinate 225,422 of NZ_PKQP01000002.1, read as the reverse complement.
CCGGCGATGAACGATTGATCGATCTTCAGCGTCGAGATCGGGAAGCGATGCAGGTAGGACAGCGCCGAGAAGCCGGTGCCGAAATCATCCAGCTGCACCAGCACGCCGCGCTCGCGCAGGGTCTGCAGGATGCGCAGCGTGCGCGGGCCGTCATCCAGCAGCGCCACCTCGGTGATCTCCAGCCGCAGCCGGTGCGGATCGGCGCCGGCCGCTTCGATCAGGCCGAACAGGCGCGTGCTGAAATCGGCCGAGCGGAAGTGCCGCGGGGACACATTGACGGACAGATACCCACGGCCGCCACGCGCAAGCTGGGTGATCACCTGCTCGTACAGCAGCCAGTCCACCTGTTCGATCAGGCCACTTTCTTCCCCCAGGTCCAGGAAGGCGCTGGGCAGCAGCAACCCGCGGCGCTCGTGCTGCCAGCGCAACAGCGCTTCGTGGCCGACCAGCTCACCATCGCTGAGCCGCACGATCGGCTGATAGAACGGCATGAAATCGCGGTTGATGATGGCCCGGCGCAGGTCCGCCTCCAGGTCCAAGCTGCGCAGGGCCTGCTCGCGCATCGCCTCATCGAACACCGCACAGCGATCATTGCCCTGCGCCTTGGCGCGGTACATCGCCGCATCCGCATCGCGCACCAGCTCTTCGCCGTTGCGGTAGCGGGGGTTCCACATGGCGATGCCGAGGCTGCCGGAGGGGAACAGTTCGCGCCCCTTCACCCACATCGATTCTTCCAGCGCCACCAGCATGCGCTGTGAGAACTCCAGCGCCGAGGCCAGGCCATCGCCGCACTGGAGCAGGATCGCGAACTCATCCCCGCCCAGCCGGGCGACCACATCCTGTGCGGAGATCATCGAGACGATGCGCTTGGCCACCTCGACCAGCATCTGATCACCCGCGGCATGGCCGATGCTGTCATTGACCAGCTTGAAGCGGTCCAGATCCAGGAACAGCACCGCAAAGCCCTGTCCCTCGCTGGCGCGCGCACGTGCGATCGCATCTTCCAGCCGGTCCAGCAGATGCAGGCGATTGGGCAGTCCGGTCAGCGCATCATGCATGGCCTGATGGGTGAGGCGCTGCTCAGCGCGCAGGCGCTCGCCGATCTGGCCCAGCAGCTTGTCGTTGACGTCGGCCAGCTCGCGGGTGCGCTCGTCCACGCGCCTTTCCAGATCAGCATGCGCATTGCGCAACCGCTCCTGGTCGCGCTGGCGCGCCAGCCCGTTGCCGATGTTCTGCGCCACGAAGGTCAGCAGCCGCTGATCGTGCACGGTGAACACCACCTCCGGCGAATAACTCTGCACCACGATCACGCCGACCACATCGTCATCGCTCAGCAACGGCACGCCCAGCCAGCAGTTCGAACGCGCGCCGAACTCGCGCACCACCCCACTCTCGCGCAGCGCATCGATGCGCTCGCGGGTGGCCAGCAGCGGCTGGCGGTTGCGCACGATGAATTCGGTCAAGCCATCACTGAAGGGCCGCGGTGCTCGCGACGGGTTGTACTCGTCCACCGAGTAGACGAACTCCAGCCCGTCACCTTTTTCGTTGACCAGGGCGATATAGAAATTGCGCGCATCCAGCAGCGTGCCGACGACGCCATGCACCTGGCCGTAGTACTGCGACAGCGACTCGGCGCTCATCGCCAGCTCGGCGATGTTGAACAGCGCCATCTGCAGTTTCTCAGCGCGGCGGCGTTCGACCACCTCCTCCTGCAGGTTGCGGTTGGCGCGCTGCAGCTCGACCGTGCGGCGCTCCACCTGCCGCTCCAGCTGTACCTGCGCCTGGCGCCGGTCCATCGCGGTCAGGATGTGCTGGGCGACATAGCCCAGCAGCGTGCGGTCGGCCTCGCCATAGCGCGCGCGATGCTCGTAGCTCTGCACCACGATCGCACCGCATACGCGCCCGTCGCGCAGCATCGGCACGCCCAGCCAGTCCAGGCTCTCGGGCCCACGCTCGGGGTCGTGTTCGTCATCGAGGATGGCCAGCAGCTCGCGCGAGGGCCCACTCAATGGCTCGCCATGCCGCAATAGCGCGAAGGTTAGGCTGCGCGGCATTTCGTGTTCTTCGTAGCTGCGGTCCGGGTCGGCGACGAAATCATCTTTCTGATCGGCGAAGTACAGGAAGCGGACCCGGTGGCGAACGTCGTCGTACTCAACGATGAAGCAGTTCTGCGCATACATCAGGGAATTGAGCACGCGGTGGAAGTGGCGCAGCATCTCGGCCATTTCCAGATCGGCACCGGCCAGATCGGCGATTTCATACAGTGCCTGCTGCAGGCGCTTGGAGTCTTCCAGCGAGGCGATCTCGCGCCGCTGCCGGGCCAGCAGCACGGTGCTCTGGAACAGGCAGCGCGCGGCCGTCCACCAGCTGTCCGGTGGCGGCGTATCGCCGGCCAGTGACACGTCCAGGGTCAGTTCCGAGCCGCCATGGTGCCAGCATTGCTGCAGGGCCAGCCGCGCCGATGCCGCCTGCTGCCGCGGAGCGGTGGGACCGGGCCCTGCGGCGCCGCCTTCCGGGTGGCCGTGGCGGCCCTCGCCCAGCACCGGGTCCGACCAGGCCAGGGCGACCGCTGCGCCCGCCGGCAACTGGGCGCACAACGCCGTGGCGACCGCGGCAGGAATCACCGCATCACCGTCGCGTTGCACTGAAGAGGTCACCATCTGGCTGGACACGTCGCTCATCTCTCGGGCGCCGGCTGCCCGGCACCTCCCCTGTCCTGCGAGCATAACGCGCGGACCGGGGGGCAATGGAAGCGTCTCAACCCCGTCCGGCGTTGCTGGACGTTCTTGATCCTGTGCCCCAGGTCATCGCCATGCCAACCCGTTCCGCCGCCCGGCGCCCCATCGACTATGCGAACACCCCCGCAGCGCTTACTCTGTCGGCCGTGGACGCCCTTGCCCTGCCGACTGATGAAGCGCTGATGCTGGCCTGGGCCGGCGGCGACCTGCGTGCGTTCGAGGCGCTGTATGGCCGTCATCGCAGCCGTCTGTACAGCTTCCTGCTGCGCCAGCTGCGCGATGGCGCGTTGGCCGATGAGATGTTCCAGGATGTCTGGCAGCGGGTGATCGCCGCGCGGGCCGGCTGGCAGCCCGAGGCCGCCTTTACCACCTGGCTATTCCGGATCGCCCACAACCGCCTCAATGACCACTGGCGTGCGGCCAGGCACCGGCCGTCGGCCCCGATCGACGCCGATGAGCGGGTCGCGGCGATCACCGATGCGCGCACCCCCGAATCCCAGCTGTCCGAATTCGAACAGCGCCGCCAACTGCAGCTGGCGATGGAGCAGTTGCCGCCCGAGCAGCGCGAGGTCCTGCAGTTGCGCCTGGAACAGGAACTGAGCCTGGAAGAGATTGCCGAGATCACCGGGGTCGGCCGCGAGACCGTCAAATCGCGGCTGCGCTATGCCATGGATAAACTCCGTGTGGGGTTGACCGTATGAACCGCCCGGATCCGCTGACCCCTGAAGAACGCGAACTGGCCCGGCTGCTGGGCCGGCCCAGTGCCACCGGGCCCGCGCCGGCGATCGACGAGGCCGTGCTGGCGGCCGCGCGCACCGCCGTGGAAGCACCGGCGGCCGATGCGGCCACCTGGAAGCTCCCGCCCGATGCGCCCCGCCGTTCGCGGCGCCCGCGCTCGCGGCTTCCGGCGGCGTTCGGGCTGGCCGCCTCGGTGATCTTCGCGGTGGGCATCGCGTGGCAGCTCAAGCCCGACGACCCGCCCGCGCCCCCTCTGGCCGAGCCGGTCGCTGCCCCGGCCTCGAGCGCCGCAGTCACCGACGCTGCACCGGCGATGGATGCCGCGCCGTCTCCGCCACCGCCTGACGCGGCACCGCCGGTGGTGCAGCAGCAGCGCGCGGCCAAGCCCCAGGCACAGGCCAAGGCACACCCCACACCTGCTCCAGCCGCCGCGCCGCCGGCACCCGAACGCGCACGGCGCGTCGCAGCGCCGCGCCCGGAAGCCATCGCCGCGCCTGTACCGCCCGCCCCGGCCCCGGTGCAGGCGCCGGCACCGATGATGTCGGCCCCGGCGCCCGAAGCGGCCACCTCCTATGCGATGGAGGCGGCAGAACCGGCGCTGGACCGTGTCGTGGTGACCGGCTCCACCCTCGAGCGCCAAGCGCCGCGCGCCGCCTCCACGAGCGCCGCACCGGCCAAGCCCGCGCCCAGCGCGCCCAGCGCGCCTGGCGTGATGCGTCGTGCGGCCGCGCCGATGGCGGTACCCGCCTCGGCAGACGACGCCGTGCGCGCCCTGCATCAGGCCGTCGCGGCCGACGCCGGCCTGCCGCGCAAACAGTGGCTCAAGCGCATCCGCGAGCGTCGCGATGCCGGTGACGTGGATACCGCGCGTGCCAGTCTGGAACGCTACCTCCAGCAATACCCGGAAGTGCGCATCCCGCGCGATCTGCGCCAGCTGCTCGAGAACTGACGCTGCGCGCACGGTGAACGGGCATCCCCACTAGAATGGTGGGAATGCCCGATACGCTCGCCACCACCGTCAGCCACAGCCTGGACATCAAGCACAGCCGCTTCATCGCCCATGCCGCGCCGATTCCACACGTGGCCGCCGCGCTGGAATTCCTGCAGCAGGTTGCCGTCGTGGATGCCACCCACAACTGCTGGGCCTATCGCTACGGCAACGACTACCGCTCCAGCGACGACGGCGAGCCCGCCGGCACGGCCGGCCGCCCGATCCTGGCGGCGATCGATGGCCAGGGCTTCGACCGGGTGATGGTCGTGGTCACACGCTGGTACGGCGGCATCAAGCTCGGCGCGGGCGGCCTGGTGCGCGCCTACGGCGGTACCGCCGCCGAGTGCCTGCGGGTCGCGCCACGGCTGCCTCTGATCGCCATGGCCGAACTGGATGTGCACGCCGGCTTCGAAGATCTGGGCCCGCTGCATGCCGCGCTGGGCGCGCATCTGGCCGAAAAAGTGGGCGAAGCCTTCACCGCCGACGGCGTGAACCTGCACCTGCGCTTGCCGGCCGATCAGGTCGAGCTGTTGAAAAACCGCCTCCGCGACGCCACTCGTGATCGTGTCCGTATTGAATCCCGCATCGAACCAGGCCCATCGAATGACTGACGCACCCGCTCCGCAAGACACGCCGATGCGCCGATTGGGCAGCTTGAACACGCTGTGGCCATTCGTGCGCCGGCATGTCGGGCTATTCAGCGCCTGGCTGGTGGCCCTGGCCGTCTCGTCGGTGGCTACGCTGAGCCTGCCGGTCGCGGTCCGCCAGATGATCGACCACGGCTTCAACAGTGGGGGCCAGATCAACAAGGCCTTTGCCCTGCTGTTCCTGGTCGCGGTGGTGCTGGCGCTGGCCACGGCCGCTCGCTTTTTCTTCGTCTCCCTGCTGGGGGAAAAGGTGGTCGCCGATCTGCGCAGCCGCCTGTACGCGCACCTGATCACCCTGGGCGCCGGCTTCCATGACCGCAGCCGCAGCGGCGAGCTGGTCTCGCGCCTGACCGCCGACAGCGAACTGCTGCGCAGCGTGATCGGCTCGACCATGTCGGTGGCCCTGCGCAGCAGCGTCACCGTGATCGGCAGCCTGGTGATGCTGTTCGTGACCAGCCCGCACCTGGCGGCTTGGTCGCTGGTCGGCATTCCGCTGGCGGTGCTGCCGATCATCATCGGCGCCCGCCGCCTGCGCAGCATCGCGCGCGCCAGCCAGGACCGCATCGCCGATGCCAACAGCCTGGCCTCGGAGACCCTGGGTGCGGTACGCACCGTGCAGGCGCACGCGCGCGAGCCCTATGAACGTGGCCGCTTCAACGCCGCCCTCAGCGATGCCATCGGTGCCGCACGCCGGCGCATCCGCGCACAATCGATCGTCACCGCCAGCGCCATCGTGCTGGTGTTCGGCGCGATCGTCGGCGTGCTGTGGTTGGGCGCGCACGAGGTGATCGACGGCAACATGAGTGCCGGCACCCTGGGCCAGTTCGTGCTGTATGCGCTGATCGGCGGCGGCTCGGTCGGCGCACTGGCCGAAGTCTGGAACGAACTGCAGCGTGCCTCCGGTGGCATGGGCCGGATTGCCGAGCTGCTGCAGGAAGAGGTCGAGATCACCGCCCCCGCCAATCCAACCGGGTTGCCGCAGCCACTGCGCGGCGAGATCCGGTTCGAGGAGGTGGTGTTCCATTACCCGCAGCGCCCGGATACGGCCGCCCTGGATCATGTGGACCTGCACGTGCGACCGGGTGAAACGGTCGCGCTGGTCGGCCCCTCCGGCGCCGGCAAGAGCACCATCCTGTCGATGCTGCTGCGCTTCCACGATCCGGCTGCCGGCCGCATCCTCGTGGACGGCGTGGACCTGCGCCAGGTCGACCCCGCGCAGCTGCGCGAGCAGCTGGCACTGGTGCCGCAGCAGCCGACGCTGTTTGCCAGCAGCGCGTTCGAGAACATCCGCTACGGGCGCCTGGATGCGACCGATGAAGAGGTACAGCGCGCGGCCGAAGCGGCCGAGGCCGATGAGTTCCTGCGCGCACTGCCCGAGGGGTATGCCAGCGAGCTTGGCGAGCGCGGTGCGCGCCTGTCCGGCGGCCAGCAGCAGCGCATCGCGATCGCGCGCGCCCTGCTCAAGAACGCGCCGATCCTGTTGCTCGACGAAGCCACCAGCGCGCTGGATGCACAGAGCGAGCGCGCCGTGCAGCAGGCGCTGGAGCGCCTGATGGCCGGGCGCACCACGCTGGTGATCGCGCACCGCCTGGCCACCGTGCTCAAGGCCGACCGCATCGTGGTGATGGACCACGGTCGCATCGTGGCCCAGGGCACGCATGCCGAACTGCTGGCCGAAGGCGGTCTCTACGCCGAACTGGCGCGCCTGCAGTTCATCGATTGATGACGGGCCGGTAACACCGGACGTCGCATCCTGCAGCCCTCACTGGATGCGCTGCAGGAGGTGTTTCATGTCGTTCCGACAGTTTCCCGCCACCGATGCCAACGGCGACGACTACGTCATCATCGAGTTCAAGGACGAGCAGGTCGATGCGCCCGCCGGCAACAGCCAGGGGGCGCGCTATGAGTTGGCCGACGGCCGCCATCTGATCCGCGACGGTCGCCAGTTCCGGACCGCCGGTGGTGAGCTCACCCTCACCACCTGACGCCCGGCAAAAAAGTTGCACGGATGTTGGTCATTTTTTGACCAAGTATCTTGACAGCCTTTTGGCGCAAGGCGCGAACGCACTTATCCACACGTTTGTGCGCAGATCATCCACACCCCCTGTGGATGAATGTTGCACTGCACCGTGTCAGCGCACCAGCACGCGGCCGATCCCGGACGCATCGATCTCGATGGCGGCCGCCTGCAGTGCCAACGCGTCGCTGCCCGCCACGAACCCCACCCGGAAGTGCACCTCACCGGCGGGCGTGCGCGAGGAATGGATCGACGCCAGGCTGACCCGGTGCCGCTCGAACACGTGGAGCAGCTCGCGCAGGGAACCCGGCCGGTCTTCCGGCAGATGCACGCTGATCGCATTGCGCTCGGTCAGATCCGCGAGCAGGTACCCGACCCGCTCGAAGGTGTAGTTGCCATCGGCCAGCACCCCGGTTCCCAGGCTGTCACGATTATCCAGCACCAGCTGCTGTCGGAACGCTGCCCTTGCCGCGTCATCGCCCTGCTCCAGCTGCGCGCGAAGCTGCTGCAACTGGGCCAGCAAGCGGTCCAGCATCGGTGCGACGTGCGGATTGCCGAACTGGATGTCTTCGTAGATCGCCGGATTGAGCGACAGGATGCGCGCGATGATCGCGGTATCCAGTTCGAACGAGGCCGAACGGTACGGCATCAACGCCGGCAAGGCGCCCAGGATCGGCGCGTACTCGCGCAGTACGCCGGCCTGCGCCAGATGGGTGGCATGCACCATTGCCTGCACCAGCGCCATGACCTGGTCGTGGTGATCCGGCGTGGCGCGCACGCACTCGGCTTCCAGCGCGTCGCACAGCTGCTGCACGAACGGCTGCCACTGCGACAGGCGCGCCTCGCAGACCACCATCACCCGGCCCTTGAGCGTGGGTGCCTTGGGCGGTGCGGTCATCGGGTGCAGGCCCACCACCTCCGCCTGCGAGGCGAGCATCGCCTCCACCGGTGCGGATTTGACCGAGGTGACATCCAGCCACAACCGACCGGCTTCGCGACCGGCAGAGCGCGCCGCATAGTCGGCGATCAGCGCCGGCGTGTGCCGGATCGGTGCGGAGAAGATCAACACCTCCGCGCGGTCCAGCAGCGTCTCCGGGCTGTCCGATGCGGCATCGGCCGGGTCATGCCCGATGACCTCCAGCCCAAGACGTTGTTCCAGGAAGCGGCGCAGCCAGCGCCCGTAGGCACCGTCGCTGCCGACGATGCCCACCACCGGTGTCAGACTCACGCCAGACGCTCGGGAACGAAACGATCGGGCAGCGCCAGCGCCGCCGGCGCCGCGGCCAGCACATCGAACTCTTCGTGGCCGTTGGCCAGCGTGGTTTCCAGCGCGACATGCACGCCGGCGATGGCGCGCGAGATCGCCTGTTCGAAGGTTTCGCCACGCAGCAGGAAGGCGACCAGCAGCGACATCAGCACGTCGCCCGTCCCGGCCACGTCCACCGGCAGATGCGGCGAGGACCAGCGCCAGATGGCATCACGGCTGACCGCCAGCGTGACCAGCTGGCCCGGATCACCGCCGACGCTGTGCGCCAGCACCCATTCCGGACCGCGTGCGAGCAGGGCCTGCGAGGCGGCGATCGCATCGTCCTGGGCCAGGCTCGGCATCCCCGTGAGGCGGCCGAGTTCGAAGGCATTGGGCGTGACCAGCCAGGCGTGCGGAAGCAGACGCTCGGCGAACACTTTTTCCAGGCCCGGCTCTACGTAAGGGCCCGTATGGGTGTCGCCGATGACCGGGTCCAGGCAGTAGCGCAGCTGTGGCGAGGACGGCAACACCGCATCGAGCCAATCGGCGAAGGCCGCACCGTTGCCGACGCTGCCGAAGTAACCGGAAACCAGCATCCGCGCGCGTTGCGGCAGGCCGCGCTCGCCCGCACCCAGGAGCAGGTCGGCGAACCAGTCCGAGGGCAGCACGCGGCCACGCGTGGTCTCGTAGAACGGCGCGTTGCTGAGCAGCGTGGTGGGGATTTCGGCCACGCGCACGCCCAGCGCGCGCAGCGGCGGCACGGCAGCGCTGTTGCCGGCATAGCCGTAGACCAGCTGCGACTGGACCGAGATGACGTCGACCGGCGACGGACCGTCCGGGCGCTGGCGGCGGCCGTGGACCAGGTGGCTTTCGAGGGATTCGTTCATGCCGACATTTTACGCCCGGCGCCGCCCGGTAGAGCCACCCCATGGGTGGCTGTCGATCCACCGTAGAGCCACCCCATGGGTGGCTGTCGATCCACCCGGCACCGCGTGCAGCCACCCATGGGGTGGCTCTACCCCCGGTCTGCGCGCACAAAAAAGCCCCCTGCTTCCAGGGGGTCTTCGGTAGTTCACAGGAACCTGTGACGCTTACGACGTCATGCGATCCCAGAAGCCCTTCACGCCATCGATGAATGTCGCCGACTTGGGCGAATGCTTGCGCGCTTCCTCGCCGGTGAAGGTGGTCTCGAACTGCTCCAGCAGCTTGCGCTGCTCCGGGGTGAGGTTGACCGGGGTCTCCACCACCACGCGGCAGTACAGGTCGCCTTCGCTGCGGCTGCGCACCGAACGCACGCCCTTGCCACGCATGCGGAACAGCTTGCCGGTCTGGGTTTCGGCCGGAATGCGGATTTCCGCATAGCCGCCGAGGGTCGCCACGCGTACGGTATCGCCCAGCGCGGCCTGCGAGATGCGGATCGGCACTTCGCAGTGCAGGTCGTCGCCGTCGCGCTGGAAGATCGCGTGCTCGCGCACCCGCACTTCCACGTACAGATCGCCCGCCGGGGTGCCAGCCGGACCGGCCTCGCCTTCACCGGACAGACGGATGCGGTCGCCGGTATCGACGCCCGCAGGCACCTTGACCGACAACACCTTGTCTTCCTCGACACGGCCATTGCCGTGACAGGTCTTGCAGGGGTTCTGGATGATCCGGCCACGGCCGTTGCAGTGGTGGCAGGCCTGCTGCATCGCGAAGATGCCGCGCTGGATGCGCACCTGGCCCTGGCCACGGCAGACCGAGCAGGTCTCGACCTTGCCATCTTCCGAACCGCTGGCATTGCAGTCATCGCATTCGACCAGACTCGGAATCTCGATGCGGCGCTCCACGCCCATCACCGCCTCTTCCAGGTCCAGCTCCATCACGTAACCGATGTCGGCACCGCGGCGGGCCTGGCGCGGACCACCACCGCCGGCGCCACCGCCGAAGATGTTGCCGAAGATGTCCCCGAAGATATCGCCCATGTCCGGGCCACCCGGGCCGCCACCGCCGCCCATGCCGTGCTCGAACGCGGCGTGGCCGTGGGCGTCGTACATGCGGCGCTTGTTGCTGTCGGACAGGGTTTCGTAGGCTTCCTTGCATTCCTTGAAGGATGCTTCGGCCTCGCTGTCACCCGGATTGCGGTCCGGATGGTATTTCATCGCGCAACGGCGATAGGCCTTCTTCAGTTCTTCGTCGCTGGCGGTGCGGGACACGCTCAGCACTTCGTAGTAATCGCGCTTGCTCATAACTTGAATCGGGTTCCGGAAGTCGGGATTCGTCAAAGCGGAAGAGCGGCACCAGGTCCGCTCTTTCGCCGGGCGCCCCGACAGGCCGGGAAACGGCTGTCAGGACCAGAAGGGGGATATGACAACGGGACGCTGCCTGCGCAACGTCCCGTGTCGAGTCCGGATCAGGACTTCTTGTCGTCCTTGACTTCAGTGAACTCGGCGTCGACCACATCGTCGTGCGCGCCGTTGTTGGCACCCGCATCCGGGCCCGGCGCCGCGCCGCCCTGCTCTGCCGCTGCGGAGGCAGCAAACAGCGCCTGGCCGGCTTCTTCCAGCACCTTCGACTTGGCTTCGATCTGGGCCTTGTCGTCGCTCTTCATCGCGGTTTCCAGATCGGCCAGGGCCGACTCCACCTTGCCGATCACATCGCCGCCGACCTTGCTGCCGTGCTCGGTGATCGCGGTACGGGTACCGTGGATCAGCGCGTCAGCCTGGTTGCGAGCCTGGACCAGCTCGTGGAACTTCTTGTCTTCTTCGCGGTTGGCTTCCGCGTCGGCGACCATGCGTGCGATCTCGTCCTCGGACAGGCCCGAACCGGCCTTGATCTCGACCTTCTGTTCCTTGTTGGTCTTCTTGTCCTTGGCCGACACGTGCAGGATGCCGTTGGCGTCGATGTCGAAGGACACTTCCACCTGCGGCAGGCCGCGCGGCGACGGCTCGATGCCGGAGAGGTCGAACTTGGCCAGCGACTTGTTGAAGCGGGCCTGCTCGCGCTCACCCTGCAGCACGTGCACGGTCACGGCCGACTGGTTGTCCTCGGCGGTGGAGAACACCTGCGAGGCCTTGGTCGGGATGGTGGTGTTCTTCTCGATGATCTTGGTGAACACGCCACCCAGGGTTTCGATGCCCAGCGACAGCGGGGTCACGTCCAGCAGCAGCACGTCCTTGACGTCGCCGCCCAGCACGCCGCCCTGGATCGCAGCACCCAGTGCCACGGCCTCATCCGGGTTGACGTCCTTGCGCGGTTCCTTGCCGAAGAACTCGGTCACGGCCTGCTGCACCTTCGGCATGCGGGTCTGACCGCCGACCAGGATCACTTCACCGATGTCGCTCGAACGCAGGCCGGCATCGTTCAGCGCGATGCGGCACGGCTCGATCGACTTCTTGATCAGGTCTTCCACCAGCGCTTCCAGCTTGGCGCGGGTCAGCTTGATGTTCAGGTGCTTCGGGCCCGACGCGTCAGCGGTGACGTACGGCAGGTTCACTTCGGTCTGCTGGCTGGTGGACAGCTCGATCTTGGCGCGCTCGGCGGCGTCCTTCAGCCGCTGCAGGGCAAGCGGATCCTTGCGCAGGTCGATGCCCTGGTCCTTGTTGAACTCGTCGACGAGGTACTCGATGACGCGGTTGTCGAAATCTTCGCCGCCCAGGAAAGTGTCACCGTTGGTGGCCAGCACTTCGAACTGCTTCTCACCGTCCACGTTGGCGATCTCGATGATCGACACGTCGAAGGTGCCGCCGCCCAGATCGTACACAACGATCTTGCGGTCACGGCCGTCACCCTTGTCCAGGCCATAGGCCAAGGCAGCAGCGGTCGGCTCGTTGATGATGCGCTTGACTTCCAGACCGGCGATGCGGCCTGCGTCCTTGGTGGCCTGGCGCTGGCTGTCGTTGAAGTAGGCCGGCACGGTGATCACGGCCTCGGTGACGGTCTCACCCAGGAACGCTTCGGCGGTCTTCTTCATCTTCTCCAGCACGCGGGCGGAGATTTCCTGCGGGGCCATCTTCTTGCCGTCGCTGGTCTGCACCCAGGCGTCGCCGTTGTCATGGGCCAGGATGCCGTAGGGCACGTGCGCGATGTCCTTCTGGACTTCAGCGTCGGTGAACTTGCGGCCGATCAGGCGCTTGACAGCGTAGAAGGTGTTCTTGGGGTTGGTCACGGCCTGGCGCTTGGCCGAGGCGCCGACCAGGACTTCGCCGTCCTTGGTGTAGGCGACGATGGAAGGCGTGGTGCGATCGCCTTCCGCGTTTTCGATGACGCGGGCCTTGCCGCCGTCCATGATCGCCACACACGAGTTGGTGGTGCCGAGGTCGATACCAATGATCTTGCCCATGAGGGAGACTCCTGAAAGTTCTGGGTACATCCGGCAGTTGCCGGGTTATGAATGGGATGTGTGGGACGCTGGAGACACTTTCAAGCCGTCCATCAAACACAGTGTTCGATGGCGACCCAACGCGTTCAGCGTCCGGTCGAGCAGCCGGGCAACGCCCGGCTCACCGGCCTGCGGATCAGTCGCGGGCCACCACGACCAGCGCCGGACGCAGCAGGCGGTCGTTGAGCAGGTAGCCCTTCTGGAACACCTGGACCACGCTGCCCGGCGCCGCGCCGGGCGCGTCGACCTGGCTGATGGCCTGGTGGTGGTCCGGGTTAAAGGTCTGCCCGGTCGGGTCGAGCAGGGTCAGGCCGTTGTCGGCGGCGACCTTGAGCAGCTGCTTGTAGGTCAGTTCGAGACCTTCGCGCAGCGGGCTCGGGTCACTGCCGGCGGCATTGAGGCCGGCATCGAGGCTGTCGAAGACCGGCAGCAGCTCGCCGAGCAGCTTTTCGTTGGCGAAGCGGCGCGCCTGCTCGACGTCGCGGGCCACGCGCTTGCGCTGGTTGTCCAGGTCGGCGCGCTCGCGCAGCGACTCCGAGCGCAGCAGCGCCAACTCGTTGTGCAGGCTGTCCAGCTGCTGCTGCAGGGACGGCTCCGCGGCCGGCTCGCCGGCGGGATTCTGGGATGCGATATCTGACTGATCTTGGTTCATTTCCGGATCCTTGGCGGTGACTCTCCGCCTCCACCCACCCCTATGTGGGCGCGGCTACGGGATTCAAGAGTCCAAGGCCGCTTTATGCGCGATCGCGGGACAATCCGCCGCCACCGGGCGAGCCCAGCGCAGCGCCCAGCACCTGGGCGGTGGCTTCCACCAGCGGAATCATCCGGTCGTAGGCCATCCGCTTGGGGCCGATCACCCCCAGCACGCCCAGCACCTGGCCATCGGCCGAATACGGGGCGGTGACCAGCGAGACGCTTTCCAGCGGCATCACCCCGGTCTCCTCGCCAATGAAGATGCGCACTCCCGGGGCCTGGATGGTGCGTTCGAGCAGCTGGAGGATCTCGCGCTTGCTGGCGAACACATCGAACAGCTCGCGCAGGCGCTCCAGGTCGGACAGGTCCTGCACACCCATCAGCCGGGTCTGCCCGGCCAGCACCATGTCATCGGCCGGCGGCACCATCGCCTGCTCGGCCAGCTCGATGCTGTGCGCCAGCAGCTGCTCCATCTCCGACTGCGCATCGCGCAGCTCCAGCAGCAGCCGGGCCCGGATCTCGGCCAGCGGCCGCCCGGCGCAGTTGGCGTTGAGGTAGTTGGCGACCTGCTCCAGCTCGCCCGGATCGAAGCTGCGGCGCGGCTCGATCACCCGGTTCTGCACTTCGTTGTCGGCAAACACCAGGATCGCCAGCACCCGACGCGCGTCCAGCGCCACGAAGTCGATGTGCCGGAACGCGAACTGTTCCCGGCGCGGGGCGCTGACCACCCCGACGAAATGGCTCATCGCCGAGAGCAGCTCCGAGGCACTGCCGAGCAGGGCCTGGGTGCCGGTGCCGGTGGCCAGCTCGGTGCGCAGGCGGCTGAGCTCACCCTCCCCCGGCGGCTGCATCTTGACCAGGCTGTCCACGAACACCCGGTAACCGTGCGCGGTCGGCACGCGGCCGGCCGAGGTATGCGGCGAGCTGAGCAGGCCGAGGTCTTCCAGGTCGCCCAGGATGTTGCGGATGGTGGCCGGGCTGACATCCAGGCCGGCATGCCGGGCAAGCGTCTGCGAGCCGACCGGCTCGCCATCCTGGATGTGGCGCGCGATCAGCGTCCGCAGCAGATGGCGGGCACGCGGGGCGAGATGGGACGCGGAAGGGTGCATGGAATCAGCCTGTGAGACGCCCACTTAGATAATGGCTGCACGGGGCGTTGGCAAGTCATTGGAGACGCCCCCCGCCCATGCTAGCTTGCGCGGCTTGGAGACGCCCCTCGTGTACAACGTAGACCATGCTTAGACATCTATCGATCAAGGATTTCGCGGTCGTCCGCGCCACCGAGCTGGAATTCGGCGCCGGCATGACCGTGGTCTCGGGTGAAACCGGCGCGGGCAAGTCGCTGATGGTGGACGCGCTGGGCTTCCTGTCCGGGCTGCGCGCCGACAGCGGCGTGGTCCGCCACGGCGCCGCCCGCGCCGAGCTCTCGGCCGAATTCGCGCCGCCGGCCGATGCGCCGGCCCGCCAGTGGCTGCGCGACAACGAGCTGGACGACGAAGAACAGTGCCAACTGCGACGGGTGATCCGCGCCGATGGCGGTTCGCGCGCCTTCATCAACGGCCGCCCGGTGACGCTGACCCAGCTGACCGAGCTGGCCGGCATGCTGGTGGAGATCCACGGCCAGCACGAACAGCAGGCCCTGCTCTCGCGCCCCTCGCAGCTCTCGCTGCTGGACGCCTTCGCCCGCAACGACGCCGAGCGCGCCCAGGTCCGCCAGACCGCGGCACGCTGGCAGGCGCTGGTGGACGAAGCCGAGGCGCTGTCGCGCCAGGGCGATGTCAGCGATCGGATCGGTTACCTGGAGCACCAGCTGAGCGAACTCAAGCGTGAGGATCTGGACCCGGCCTCGATCGCCACCCTGGGCAGCAGCCACCGCCGCCAGGCCCATGCCAGCGCGCTGATCGGCGCCTGCGACGTGGCCGTCAGCCGCCTCAACGGCGATGACGAGGTCTCGGTGCTGCAGCTGCTGCAGCAGACCCGGCATGATCTGGCCCGCGTGGCTGAGCACGACAGCCGGCTCGGCGAGGTCGATGCCCTGCTCGACAGCGCCGCCATCCAGCTGGACGAAGCGCTGTCCCTGCTTGATCGCGTCCACGACGACCTGGATGCCGACCCCGAGCAGTTCGAGGACATCGAGCGACGCCTGGGCCGCCTGCACGACCTCGCCCGCAAGCACCGCGTGCCGATGGAAGCGCTGGGCGAGCACCGCGATGCCATGGAGGCCGAAGTCGAGCAGCTGCGCGGTGCCGACGAGCGCCTGCAGACCCTGGCCGGCGAGATCGACCGTGCCGCCGGCCAGTGGAAGACCGTGGCCGAGGTGCTCAGCGCCAGCCGCCGGAAGGCTGCCAAGGCCCTGTCGGACACCACCACCACCCTGATCGGCGAGCTGGGCATGGGCGGCGGTCAGTTCCTGATCGATATCGAGCCGCAGAGCGTGGTCAAGCCGGACCCGAACGGGGCCGAGCGGGTCGAGTTTCTCGTTGCCGCCAACGCCGGCCAGCCGCCGCGCGCCCTGCGCAAGGTGGCCTCGGGCGGTGAACTGTCCCGCATCTCGCTGGCGATCGAAGTCGCCGCCTTGGGCCTGGATGCCGTGCCGACCATGGTCTTCGACGAAGTCGATTCAGGCATCGGCGGCGCCGTGGCCGACATCGTCGGGCAGAAGCTGCGCGCCTTGGGCGAGAAGCGTCAGGTGCTGTGCGTCACCCACCTGCCCCAGGTCGCCTCCAAGGGCCACGCCCACTACCGGGTCAGCAAGGCCCCGGTGGACGGCATGACCCAGAGTGCGGTCGAGAAGCTGGATACCAAGGCCCGCGAGGAAGAGCTGGCCAGGATGCTGGGCGGCGTGGAAGTCAGCAAGGAAGCCCGGGCTGCGGCGCGCAAGCTGCTGCAGGTCTGAGGGCCACGTGATGGGTAGTGCCGGCCGCTGGCCGGCTCCCCGCCGGATCCGGCGCCTGGCGCTGAAAGCAAAAACCCCGGGCATGCCCGGGGTTTTTTGATCGCATCCGGGCCGCCAGCGGCCCGTTACCGGCGCTTCTTGCGCACGTAGAGCACCAGCGAGTGCTCTTCCAGCTCGTAGCCATGGTCGGCCGCGATCTTGCGCTGCAGCTCTTCGATCTCGTGGCTTTCAAATTCGATGATCTTGCCGCTGTCCACATCGACCATGTGGTCGTGGTGACCACCGCGATCCAGCTCGTAGACGGCTTGGCCGCCTTCGAAATTGTGCTTCAGCACCAGGCCGGCGGCCTCGAACTGGGTCAGCACCCGGTACACCGTGGCCAGGCCGATCTCATCACCGTGCTCCAGCAGCTGGCGGTAGATGTCTTCGGCGGTCATGTGGTGGCTGGCATTGCGCTGCTCGAGCAGCGCCAGGATCCGCATACGCGGGTGGGTCACCTTGAGGCCGACTTTGCGCAGGTCGTGGGTTTCCATAGTTCTCCGTTCATTGGCGATTTAGCGCCAGCTGCCTCGGATTGGGTCGCGGCGACACGTCGGGAGTGTATCATCGACTCGATTTCCCCAAACGCCATTCCCCGATGCGCAATCTCCTGCTGGTCGCCGCCGTTGCCCTGTCCACCACGGGCTGCGGCATCATTTACAAGCAACCCATCTATCAGGGCAACCTGATCCGGGAGCAGGCCGTCGGTCAGCTGCAGGTGGGCCAGAGCAAGCAGCAGGTCAACGCCCTGCTTGGCACGCCCTCCATCCCGGACCCGTTCCATGCCCAGCGCTGGGATTACACCGCCAGCCAGCGCGTGAACCGGGTCGGCAAGACCGAAGTGAAGAACTTCACCGTCTACTTCGAAAACGACGCGGTCACCCGCTGGGACGGCGAGTACTTCGCCAGCGACGACGCCCAGCTGGCCCGCAGCACGCTGCGCCAGTTCGGCCGCAACCTGCCCAAGGACAAGAAGAAGCGCGGCCGCTGAGGCCCGCGTTCTTCACTCAGCTGCCGGCGCGGGCGCGTCGGCGGCGGTTGTCTTTCGGGTCGGCCAGCAGCGGACGCAGCAGCTCGACCCGGTCGCCCTCGCGCAGCACCTGATCCGGCTTGGCCAGCAGGCCATGCACGGCCACGGCCGGGCACTGGTCGCTGCCCTCGATGCCGGCCAGCGCGATGGCCTCGGTGACGGTGGTGCCCTCGGCGAGGGTCAGCACCTTCGAGGCGGCCCGATCGGGCCAAGCCAGCACCACCTCGACCGTGATCACGGCTCAGTCCTGGGCGTCGGCGACGCGGACGAAATCATTGACCATCCGGTCGGCCAGGCCCTGGAAGCCCAGCGCGAGAGCCGGACCGAGCAGACGTGAGGTCGGCTCGAACTCCAGCGTCAGCGTGACCTTGCAGGCATCTTCGGCCAGCGCGTGGAATTCCCAGCGACCGTGCAGGCGCTTGAACGGCCCGTCCTTGAGCTGCATATCGATGCTGTGCGGGCGTTGCAGCGTGTTCTCGGTCATGAACCAGGTGGAGAACGAACCGAAGCCCAGATCCAGGCGCGCGACCAGGCGGTCCGGGCCGGACTCCAGGATCTGCGAGGCCGAGCACCAGCGGAAGCGGCGCGGATAGGCGTCAATATCATTGACCAGGTCGAACATGCGGGCAGCCGAATGTTCGACCAGGGCACTACGGCGGATAGTTGGCATGCGATACAGATGTCTGATGAATCGACCGGGCGTGCCCGAATCGGAGACAATAGGGAAATGAGCAAGAACAGCGGCAAGGATAAAGCAAAGGGCGCGACGGCCAACAAAACCATCGCACTCAACAAGGGTGCCCGGCACGAGTACCACATCGAAGATCGCTTCGAAGCCGGCCTGGCCCTGCAGGGCTGGGAGGTCAAGTCGATCCGCGCCGGGCGCGGCAACATCATCGATGCTTACGCCTACGTGCGTGATGGCGAGATCTATCTGATCGGTGCGCAGATCACCCCGTTGATCCAGGCCTCCACCCACGTGGTGGCCAACGACCGCCGGGACCGCAAGCTGCTCCTGCATCGCAACGAGATCGACAAGCTGATCGGCAAGGTGCAGCGCGACGGCTACACGATCGTGCCCACCGCGATGTACTGGAGCAAGAACAAGATCAAGCTCGAGATCGCGCTGGCCAAGGGCAAGCAGACGCACGACAAGCGCGATGCCGAGAAGGACCGCGACTGGGCGCGCGAGAAGTCGCGCACCATGCGTCGGCACAACCGCGACGCGTGATGACGCGCAGGGTGGCCGCACCGGGGATCCAGCCGGCCAGCACCGAGGACACCCGCGCGGTGCTCGCCGGCCTGTTGGCTTTCAACCAGGCCGCCAGTGGCGATGCGTTGGACGATCAGCCGGTCAACCGGGTGATCCACGATGCTACCGGCCGGGTGGTGGCCGGGATCGCCGCCGACGTCTGCGGTGGCTGGCTGATGGTGCATGCGCTGTGGGTGGACGCCAGCCAGCGTGGCCAAGGGTTGGGCCAGGCGCTGCTGGCCGATGCCGAGCAGCAGGCCCGCACGCTCGGCGCACACGCGGTGACGCTGGACACCTTCTCCTGGCAGGCCGAGGGCTTCTACCTCAAGCAGGGCTATGAGGTGTTCGGCCGGCTGCAGGACTTCCCGCCCGGGCACCATCGCCTGTACCTGCGCAAGCGGCTCTAACGCCCTGCCCGGGCGCTGCCAGCGCCGCGTATCGCCAAGGCCGGCCTGACCCTGCGGCCCCGGCAGGACAGCGATCTTTCCCCGCCAGGCCCGCGCAGCTGTCAGAATCCCCGCATTGATACGGAAAGGATCCGCGCGTGACACTTGAAACTACCCCGGCACCCGCACTGGCGGCGGACGAACTGACCACCCTGCGCGCCGACGTGGCCGCGCTGGAGTTCATCTTTGACGAACTCGCCCGCGCGATGGACCCGGCCGCGCTGCTCAAGGTGCTGACCTACCTGATCCGCAACGCCAAGCGCGTTGCCTCGGAAACGCAGAGCTACGACACCCTGGAGCACCGCCGGCTGGTCGCCCAGGTGGAATCGCTGATGGCCCGGGTCGAGCCGCAGGCCAAGAAGCAGGCGATGGCCGTGCGCAACGAGCACAACCGCCTGAAGAAGGAAAAGGCCCGCCACAAGGCCGACAGCCGCCGCCAGCTGCAGAAGTAAGCGGCAGACCGGCAAGGTGACTGTTCAGCCGGATTGGAGTAGCATCCATTCCGTCAAGTAGACGTCCGGCGCTGTTTTCCGGATGAAGTGCGGTTCTTGAAGAAACCGGGGGTGCATTGGTTTCGACGGGGGTTGTGAAGTTACTTGGTGCATGCCGAGGGGGCAGCTTTCCTCGTTAATCCAGCAGCAAACTTTTAGTTGCCAACGACGACAACTACGGTTCGAACGACTTCGCAATCGCTGCCTAAAAACAGCTTTAGCGTTTAGTTCTACAGCCGCCTTAGGCGAACCCCCGAACCTACTTGTGCCCGTGCTCGTAGATGTAGGGTCATTATCACGGAACCGGTTGTGATGGCTGCCTGTCAGTCACGACTTAACTAAAGCAGGCTGGTCCTGGGGTGCGCTTTGCACACCGTGCTGCCACAGGATGAGATCCAACGGTGAGCTAAGCATGTAGTACCGGGGATGGAGTGCCTTCGGACGGCGGTTCAATTCCGCCCACCTCCACCAATGAGGGGTTCGAAAGAATCCCAAGAAGCCCGGGAACCCTTATACAACGGGGGTTCCCGGGCTTTTTTATTTCCGGCATCGTCAGGCCCCGTGCGTTGCAGCTCGTGAGACCGTGGGGGCGATGCCCCCGCTCACCCATCTTGCCTTGCGGCGCGCCAACCCGGCCGAGAAGACCCCGAACCTGTTCGACCGCGGCGGTCTCTACCTGGAGATCTCATCCTGTTGATGGTCGGTGGTGGCACCTGACCCTTCTGGACCTCGGCCTGCGCATGAGCCTCTACGGGCTGCTGCTGGCCTCGTGGCGCTGCGGCAGTTGCCGCGCTGTTCCAGACGGATCGCGGCGTACCGCCGCCTCCTCTTCGCCCTCGGAGGGCGGGATGTACCATTTCTGGACCGTGCCCGCGGGCAGGTTATAGACCCAATATGTCCCGCCAGCCTTCGTTACCGCTTCTTCGAGGATTGCGCGCTGGCGGAAGTCCTCATCGGTCACGCAGGTGGGGCAGTGCACCGGCTGAGCCGCAAAAGCAGGCGTTGCAACCGCCGCAGCCGTTAATGCAAGCATCGCACTGAAGAGCTTCACAATAGATCCTTTATTGAGAAATTGCCGATTTTTGCTCGGCGATTTGATCCTAGCACCGTGAAGCATGTGGCTGGGTTGCTGATCCTGCCGTGACCTCGCCAACGTGACCGCGTACGCGTCCGCAGTTGGGTTTGTCATGACCTTTGAAGCGGCGCGGGACTTCTCTGATTCAGGGCGTGGCTGGCTGCCGAGCGGGATGACGCGACGGCAATGCTGCTGGCCAGCGAGTGCAGACATCGAAGGTCCCCACCTTTTTGTGCCTCACGGCAAGGTAAATTTCCGCGCCATCCGCAGTGGCCAGACCGACGTGAACTGCGCGCCACCCACCAGCCGGTATGCTGCCGAAACACTGTGCAGCACGCCCATCGCCTCCAGCACATCCTTGGTCTTCCGGAACGTCGGCCGCGGATCCGCAGTGAACATGAAAAGGTTGATCTCTTTCGCGCTGACGTCATAGCCGTCCAGCGTCGCGGCCTTGCCGAGCGCGGCGGTCAGCTCGGCCTCCAGCGTCGCCAGGAATGCCTCATCGTCCAGCGACTTGCGCCAGAACTTGATCACAAGCTGGTAATCCATCAGGCGGCCCCGTCATTCAAGAAGTGAACCGCCAAGGTTACCCGCATGACGGAAATCACGCTGTGTTTGAAGCGGCGGCAATCATCTGCGCCAGCCGGTCGGCGATGGCCTGCCCCACCTCCGGCGGCAGGCGCGAGCGCGACAGCGCTTCGAACACCCACATGCCGTCGGCGGCGAGCTTGGCGATGAACAGGTCCAGCGCGGCCGGGTCGCTCAGGTCCTGCGGGGTCGGCGGCGACCAGCGCTCGGCCACGGTCGCCCAGGGCTGCACGTTCTCGTCCGTCGCCGCCGCGTCGAACATCAGCTGGAGTTCGGCGCGCGTAGCGGTCTGCGCACAGGTCAGTGCGTAGGCCTGGTAGCGCTCGGTGGCATCGGCGGCCTCGGCCGGCTTGCCGGCCACCTCGATCAAGCTCGCCTCCCACACGCCGGCCAGGTGCTGATGGATGCCCTGGAGCAGCGCGTCGCGCGAGGGGAAGTGGTACAGCAGCCCTCCCCTGGCGATGCCGGATTCGGTGGCGACCGCCTCGAAGGTGAGCGCGGTGATGCCGTCGCGTTCGATCACGCGGACGGCGGCATCAAGGATGTTGGTTCGGTTGCTCGGGCGCATGGAGTCAGTGGGCGTGGGAGACAGTGGTGGCGCTGCCGGAGCCGTGACGGCGCAGCAGAATGCCGGTGACGACGGTGCCGACCAGGAGCACGGCGGCGATCACATACAGTACCCAAACATAGCTGGCGTCGTAGGCGCTGGCGGCAGCACCGAGCCACCCTGCATCGGCACCGGGCTGCGCGGCCAGAGCGAACGCCTGCTGGATGCTCTCACCCGCAGCGGCGTCCACGCCGTCCGGAAGCGACACGGTTGCCGAGTACAGCGCGGCAATCAGGCTGCCCAGCAGCGAGACCGCGAACAGGCTGCCGAACTCGTAGGACACCTCCTCCACCGAGGACGCCATGCCGGCGCGGTGCGGCGGCACGTTGCCGATGATGGCCGTGGAAGCGACCGAAATGGTCGCGCCCATGCCGAGCCCGGTGAGCAGCAACCCGGTAATGGTCCAGCCCAGGTCGCTACCGAAGGTCACCGCGACCAGCAGCACGCCGGCGGTACCCACGCCGAGCCCACCGGTGATCAGCGGCAACAGCCCGACGCGGTGCAGGAACGCGCCGCCGAAGATCGCGCTGGGCAGGCAGCCGAGCGCGACCACCGACACCAGCAGACCGGCCTGCAGCGGTGTGTAATCGGCGACCAGCTGGAAGCGCTGGGTGGTCAGCAGCTGCAGGCCGGCGATGGCGAACATCGCGAAGGCCGCCGAGAGCACACCGGCCAGGAACGGCGCATTGCGGAAGATCGCCACGTCAAGCATGGGATACGGCAGGCGACGCTGGCGACGCAGGAACAGCACCAGACCCACGACGAAGACCAGCGCCGCGCCCGCGGCCAGTGGCCCGTTCGGCGGCGCATGCGCGATTTCCTTGATCGCCACCACCAGGCCGGACAACGCGACCAGACTCAACAGCGAGGAAATCAGGTCCCACGGCTTGCTCGCATCGGGCGTGCCGTGCGGCGCGAACAGCACGGCGCCAACCATCGCCAGCAGCACGATCGGCACGTTGATCAGGAACACCGAACCCCACCAGAAATGGGCCAGCAGCACGCCGCCGACGATCGGGCCGATCGCGCTGCCAATGATGGAAATGCAGCCCCAGACCGCGATCGCCAGATTGCGCTCGCGCTCATCCGCGAAGGTCAGGCTGATCAGCGCCAGGGTGGCCGGCATCATCGCCGCGGCACCCACCGCGAGCAGCGCGCGGGCGCCGATGAGCAGGTTGGCGTCCGGCGCGAACGCAGCCAGCAGCGAGGCGATGCCGAAGATCACCAGGCCGATCAGGAACATACGGCGGTGCCCCAGCCGGTCGCCGAGGGTGCCTGCGCCGAGCAGCAGGCCGGCCATGACCAGCGGATAGGCGTTGATGATCCACAGCCCCTGCAGCGACGTGGCGCCGAGTTCGGCGGTCAGGGTGGGCAAGGCGGTGTACAGCACCGAGTTGTCGAGCGTGATCAGCAGCAGGCCGGCGGCCACGGTGAGCAACAGGCTCCAGCGCTGGGTCTTGGTGGGGGTCATGGGGAGCGAACGTTTCGGGCGGGCAGTAACTATACAGGACGTCCTGTTTGGTTATGACGACGCACCCCCGGTGGGTTCAGCCTGCGGCAGGCACTGCCGTGCGCAACCGCGGGCGTGGCCGGTCTGCGTGGCGACTGGCGTTGGTCACATGGCAGGGGGGCTCACCCGCGCAGGTACGCCTGCCCGGTATGCACGGTGTCGGGGATCACTATGGACGGACAGAAAGAGGCATTTCGGCAGGCACACGCCGAGTTGGAGCAGTGCTGGACGCGCGGCCGGTCGGCGGCCGAGCGATGGGCGGTGTACGACGGTATCCACGACCGGCTGGTAGCGCAGTGGCCGGGCGATGCCACCCGCATCGTCGGCATGATGGTGATGTGGGTTACCGAAATACGCGGCAGCTGCCCGTCGCCCCATGGCGTTGCCGAGCCGGGACGGAGCGAGGTCCTCCGGCTGCGTGCCTCCCGGATCGATTCCTGAGCGCCGTGCCGGCTGGGTTACGGTGCGGTCGGCTGGAAAGGCGCGTTGCGCCCGGCCACTTCCATGTTGATCGCATTGATCAGGGCCGACACGGCCGTCGCCAGGCGGCGGCTGTCGGCGATGGAGCCGAAGAACAGGATCGAGGTGCCGTCCAGTTCGACCCCGGCCAGGCCGAGCTCGCCCTTGAGCGCGGCGACGCGTTCGTCGAACAGCTTCAACCAGTGGGCATCGGGGGAGACATCCAACATCGCCACGATCGCCTCGTCCGCACCATGGTCGACGATGGTCTGCAGGGTCGGGACGTCGAATCCCAGCAGGCGTGGCACGCTGCTGTCGGGAAGAGGAATGCTCATGCGGGCATGGTAGCCGGTAAGCCGCTGCGGTGCCCGACGGCGACTGGCGATGGCTGAAGCGTTGTGATTGCCCATGACGCACAAAGGCCCGGCCAGATCGGCCGGGCCCTCGGTGCGTCATGCCTGGCCTTATTCTTCCTGGTCGCTCTGCTGGCCCGACCGCTGGCCCTGCTGATCCTGCTGTTGCTGCTGCTTCTGGGCGTCACGGTCGCGCTGATCCTGCTGATCCTGCTGGCCCTGCTGCGGGGTGTTGCGCTGCGGATCGTTCTGACCCTGCTGCGGGTTCGGGGTGTTGGCCATTGCCGTATCTCCGGTGTTCGGCATCGAAGTGGTGCCGGTGAAACCACGCTAGGCCTGCCCGCGTTACCCATGTGTGCGTGGCGGGCGGCGCGCCCTGCACGCGCCGGGCACCTGCGTAAACAATTCAGAACGCACTGGAAAACGACACCGAGAGAGCACAGTGCGTTCACTGCCCGGTAGCGCTGATCTGCAGCGCATCGACAGTCCCTTGATGGGCGCGCGCTCATGCTCGCGACGAAAGGCCCTTGCCGGGCCCCCACCGAGGATGTGCCATGACGCCGCTCCGCTCGCTGCTGTTGACCGCCCTGCTCGCCCTGACGCCGATGCTGGCCACCGCGGCGGACAAGGTCACCACCACCCCCGTGCACTTCACCAAGGGCGCCAGCAGCGCCACTCTGCGTGGGACGTTGTCCGGCTATGACACCGTCCGCTACACGATCGCCGCGCGTGCCGGCCAGACCATGGCGGTCACGGTCGACGGCAGCCCCAATGCCAATTTCAATGTATTCGCGCCCGGCGTAACGCCCGGCCACGGCGAGGCCCTGGGCAGCAACGACGAGACCCGGCGGTGGAGCGGCACCCTGCCGTCCACGGGCACCTATGTGGTGCAGGTCTACCAGATGCGTGCGCAGGCGCGCCGGGGTGAGAAGGCACCGCACAGCCTGACCGTCGCCATCCGCTGAGGCCAGCCCCGGGTATCCTCGGGGGTGTCGGTTTCGTCCACGCAAGGGGCCCGGGATGGACTTCCTCAAACTGCTGCGGTCGCTGGAAGAGTTTCTCTACGAGCTGTGCACCTGGTTTCTGTTCTTCCCGCGCACGCTGTACCGCGTGGTGGTGCATCCGCGGCGGATGGCCCAGTACGTGGATACCGAGCTGAAGGAAAAGCTGGACCGCCAGTTCGACGATGCGATCAGCCCGCCGATGTTCCTGATGCTGTCGGTGCTGGTCGCTCACGGGGTGGAGCTGATGCTGCACCAGCAGGTGGTCGGCACCGGTGCACTGTCGCGTTCGATTTTCGGCAATGAGGAAAGCCTGCTGCTGTACCGCTCGATCACCTTCGCCATCTGGCCGCTGGTGACCACCACGCACCTGCTGCGGCGCAAGCATGTGTCGATGACCCGGGAGTCGCTGCGCCGACCGTTTTTCATGCAGTGCTACCTGACCGCCCCGTTCGCGGTGACATTGTCCACCAGCATGGTGTTCGTACGGCTGCCCGGCGAGCTGTCGACCGTGCTCGGCACTGCGGTGGGGGTGATCGCCGCGCTGTGGTATGCGGTGGTCCAGGCCGGGTGGCTGAAGGTCGCGCTTCAACGCTCCTGGTTGAACACGATCCTCTCCACGGTATGGGTGCTGGTGCTGGGATCGCTCATCAACCTCACGATCGGGGTGATCCTGCTGTCGAATTGATCCGACCGGCGCCCCGCCCAACCGCCATGTCGCGCATATCCTTTCCCCGCCCTTCCATGCGACCCTTTGGGAACGTTTTCATGGAATGGAGGGATTCCACATGCTGTTTCGTTTCCACCGGCCCGCGCTGCTGGCCCTGATGATGTTTGCCGCCCCGCTGGGCAGCGCCTGGGCGCAGGCACCGGACGCGTTGAAAGTCATGTCGTTCAACGTGCGCACGCCGGCCGATACTGACCCCGGCAAGCGCTGGGAAGACCGCCGCGATGCGATGGTCACGCTGATCCGCGAACAGAAACCCGAGGTAATCGGCACCCAGGAGCTGGTGCGGAAACAGGGCGAGTACCTGGTCGCGCACCTGCCCGGCTACACCCTGTTCGGCAGGGACCGCCGCGGCGGCAACGCCGACGAACACATGGGCGTGCTGTACGACAGCGCGCGCTTGAAGGTGCTCGAATCGGGCGACTTCTGGCTCTCCGATACGCCGGATGTGCCGGGCAGCATCACCTGGGGCAACCTGTTCCCGCGCATGGTGACCTGGGCGCTGTTCCAGCGTCAGGCCGACGGCCAACGCTTCTACCTGTTCAACACCCACCTGCCCTACCGCGAGGAAGATGAGCCGCGCCGCGAGCTCGGTGCGAAGCTGATCGTCTCGCGGCTGGCGACGCTGCCCAAGGACATCCCGGTCGTGGTCACCGGCGATTTCAACAGTGAACCCGGCAGCGACACCTACAAGGCCTTCACTGCCGCGTTGGGCGATGCCCGCGAACTCGCCGGCAAGGTCGAAGGCCCGCGCCTGACCTTCCACGATTTCACCGGCAAACCGACGGTGGAACTGGACTGGATCCTGGTACGCGGTTTCAGCGTGGACCGTTTCAGCACGCTGGACCAGAAACCCGGTGGCGTGCTGCCTTCGGACCACTACCCGGTCCAGGCCGAGCTGCGGTTCCCCGCATCGACGCCGACGGTCCGGTAAGCAGATGCGCGATGGGCGGTCATAGCACCGTCCATCGGCTTGCGCATGGCCGCCCTGCGGCCCTGCGCTTTCCCGCCGCCGATCACGGCTGCCGCTCATCGATCTGCTGCAGCAGCTGGTAAAGCGCCTGATGCTGCTCGCGTGCCTGGCAGATCCGCGCGCCGATGGCGATGAACACACCGGTGGCGATCAGGCCGATCTCGAACAGGCCTTCGGTCAAGCGGGCGAATCCGATGGCGACCACGATGATCGCGGCGACCAGCAGCGCGATGACACCGCGCGAAAGCCCCGCGCCGGATCCCATGCCCGGCTCCTGCACACGCGGACGGACAGGACGCCACTGATTGGGTTGCATGCGGGCCACTCCAGAGAACAACCCACGCTTGTAGCATCGTGCATTGGCACCGTGCAGAGGCAAAGCCGTCAACCGCGACGCCCTGCGCAGCGGATGTGACGGCTGTTGCCATTCTTGCAGGGACGGCGCCTTCGCCGCCCCTGCGACCTGCGGCCGGTCAGCGCTGCGTCACCGCCACCGGGGTGTTGGCTGCATCCTGCTGCTGGCCCCAGCCACCCAAGGCCTTGTACACCCCCACCACACTGACGTTGACCGTGGATTCGGCCTCGGCCAGTGCATCGTCCGCGGCCAGCTGGGTGCGTTGTGCATCGAGCAGGGTCAGGAAGTCTTCCGACCCCTCGCGGAAGCGGATCTGCGCCAGTTCCTCCGCGCGACCCGCCGCCTGGGCCTGCTCGGCGACGATCGCCAGGCGGGCCTGCTGCTTGGCGTACCGCGTCAGCGCGTTCTCGGTGTCTTCCAGCGCCAGCAGCACCGCCTTCTCATACTCGGCGGCGGCACCGTCGGCCTGCGCCTTGCTGGCGCGCAGACGGGCTTTGACCGTGCCGAAATCGAAGGCAGCCCAGCTGATCGACGGGGTCACCGACCACGCCTTGTTGTTGCCGTTGACCAACCCGCTGGCATCACCGGACAGGAAGCCGACGAACCCACTCAGGCTGATCCGCGGGAACAGGTCCGCGGTGGCAACGCCAACGCGCGCGGTGGCCGCCGCCAGCCGACGCTCGGCCACGCGCACATCGGCGCGCTGACGCAGCAGATCGGTGGTGTCACCCAACGGCAACGCCTTGGCGTACGGCCGCATCTCGCGCGGCTGCAGCAGGCTGTCCAGTGCATCCGGACGCTGCCCCAGCAGGACGGCCAGGCGATGACGCGACTGCACTTCGGCGACTTCCAGCAGCGGGATGTCGGCCTCGATCGCCTTCAGGCGCGCACGGCTGCTCTGCACGTCCAGCTCGCTGCCGGCGCCCAGTTCCCAGCGGGTCTCGGTGAGCTTCTGGGTGTCGCGCAGATTGACCAGGGTGCGCTTGGCCACCGCGATGCGCTTCTGGGTACCGCGCAGCTCGAAGTAGTTACGGGCTACTTCGGCGGCGACGGTGACCTGCGCGTCGGCGAGGTTGTCCTGCTCGGCGCCCAGGTCCGCGCGCGCCGCTTCGGCGGCACGGCGTTGGCGACCGAACAGATCCAGCTCCCAGCCGGCATCGAAGCCGAGCTGGTAGGTCTCGCTGAAGACGCGCTCATCACCCACCGTGGCATCGGGCTGCTTGCGGCGGTCATAGCTGCCGCCGCTGGTGACGTGCGGCAACTGGTCCAGGCGCTGCTCGACGAACACCGCGCGGGCCTCGCGCACCCGCGACATCGCGATGCGCAGGTCCAGGTTGGTGCCCAGTGCTTCATGCACCAGCTGCTCCAGCACCGGATCGTCGAACTGGGCCCACCAGCTCGCCACCGGCGAGGTGGTGGTGAACACCGGCGCGGCGGCGCCCTGCAGGGTCACCGGCTCGGCCGGTGGCGCCTGGTAGTTGGGGCCGACGCTGACGCAGCCGGCCAGCAGCGCGCTGGTCACGGCCACGGTCAACAGGCGGATCACCATGGCAGCACCTCGCCGAGGTAGGTGAAGCTGCCGTTGGGGCCATCGGCATCGATCAGCGCCATGCCGACGCTGGAGCGTGCGCCTTCGCTGATGTCGATCTCGCCCTCACCGCCGTTCATGTCGGTTTTGACGTAGCCCGGATGCACGGTGTTGACCTTGGTGGTGCTGTCGCGCAGCTCGTAGGCGAGCTGTACGGTCCACGCATTCACCGCACTCTTGGAGGCGTTGTAGGCGGGCACCGCGAAGCCGTAGATCGGCGAGCCCGGCTGGCTGTGCAGGGTCAGCGAGCCCAGGATGCTGGAGACGTTGACGATGCGGCCAGCCGGCGAGGCGTTGAGCAGGGGCAGGAAGGCTTGGGTAACGGCGATCACGGCGAACACGTTGGTGTCGAAGGTATCGCGCCAGGTCTGCAGGGTCTGCGCCGACGGCGCCAGCTTTGGGTCGTCGAGCAGGATGCCGGCGTTGTTGACCAGGATGTCCAGGCGGCCGTGACGCTCGGTCACGGTCTGCACGGCGGCGGCGATGCCGGCGGCATCGCCTACGTCGAGCTGGATCGCTTCGACCGGCAGGCCCTCGGCCTGCAGCTTCAGCGCCTCGGCCACGGCGACGTCGCGCTTGCGCCCAGCCAGCAGCGTGTGCACGCCGGCCTGGGCCAGCTGGCGGACGGTTTCCAGGCCGATGCCGCGGGTGGCACCGGTGACCAGGGCGATCTTTTGGGTAGCGGTATTCATGTGAAAAACCTCGCGGGGGAAGGAATCAATGATGGATGGTCGGTTCGCCGTGGGTCACCAGCTGCCCGCCGCCGTTACGGCTGACGAACTTGCGCAGGGCCACGTAGAACACCGGGGTCAGGAACAGGCCGAACAGGGTGACGCCCAGCATGCCGGCGAACACCGTGATACCGGTCACCGAGCGGACTTCCGCACCGGCGCCATGCGAGATCACCAGCGGGATGGTGCCGGCAATGAACGCGATGGAGGTCATCACGATCGGGCGCAGACGCAGGCGGCACGCTTCCAGTGCAGCCTCGACGATGCCCTTGCCGCCCATTTCCAGTTCACGGGCGAACTCGACGATCAGGATCGCGTTCTTGCACGCCAGGCCCATCAGCACCACCAGGCCGACCTGCACGAACACGTTGTTGTCGCCACCGGTCATCCATACGCCGAACAACGCGGACAGCAGGGTCATGGGGACAATCAGGATCACCGCCAGCGGCAACGACCAGCTTTCATACAGCGCGGCCAGCACCAGGAAGGCCAGCAGGATCGCCACCGGGAACACGATGAAGGCGGCCTTGCCCTGGGTGGCCTGCTGGTAGCTCAGGTCGGTCCATTCGGTCTGCATGCCGACCGGGAGTACCTTGCCGGCGATTTCGGTCAGCTTGGTCATGGCCTCGGCCGAGGACAGCATGCGCGGGTCGGCTTCGCCGGCCAGATCGGCCGCCGGGTAACCGTTGAAGCGCAGCACCGGGTCCGGGCCGTAGGTCTGCTTCACGGTGACCATCGAGCCGATCGGCACCATCTCGCCACGGTTGTTGCGGGTACGCAGGCGACCGATGTCTTCCACGCTGTCACGGAACTGGCCGTCGGCTTGGGCGATCACCTGCCAGGTACGACCGAACTGGTTGAAGTCGTTGACGTACGCCGAGCCCAGGTAGGTCTGCAGCGTGTCGAACAATTCGGTCAGCTCGACGCCCTGGGCCTTGGCCTTGACGCGGTCTACTTCGGCATCCAGCTGCGGCACGTTGGCCTGGTAGCTGGTGATCGGGAACGCCATGCCCGGCGTCTGCGCGACGGCACCCTGCATCGTGCTCACCGCCGTCTGCAGTGCGCCATAGCCGAGATTGCCGCGGTCCTGGATGAACATCTGGTAGCCGTTGCCGTTGCCCAGGCCGAGGATCGGCGGCGGCATCATGGAGAACGCAAAGCCCTCCTGCAGCCCGGCGATCTTGGCGTTGATCTCGGCATTGATCTGCGCGGCGGTGCGGCCCTTGCGCTCACTGAACGGCTTGAGCGGAACGAACGCGACACCGGTGTTGGGCGTGTTGGTGAACTGCAGCGCGTTCAGACCCGGGAACTGGATCGTGTGCGCCACGCCATCGGTATTGCGCGCGATCTCGGCGACCTTGGCCAGCATGGCGTCGGTACGTGCGATCGAGGAGCCTTCCGGCAGCTTCACGCCGGCAATCAGGTACAGCTTGTCCTGGGTCGGAATGAAGCCGGCCGGCACCGCCTTGAACATCAGGCCGGTGGCCAGCAGCAGGCCGGCGTAGACCACGAACACCAGGCCACGACGGCCCAGCAGGCGGCCAACCGAACCGTGGTACTTCTCCGAACTGGTCTTGAAGAAGCGGTTGAACGGACGGAAGATCCATCCGAACAGACGGTCGATCAGGCGGGTGAGGCCATCCTTCGGCGCGCCGTGCGGCTTGAGCAGGCGTGCGGCCAGGGCCGGCGACAAGGTCAACGAGTTGATCGCCGAGATCACGGTCGAAATCGCGATGGTGACGGCGAACTGCTTGTAGAACGCACCGGTCACACCGGACAGGAACGCCATCGGCACGAACACGGCACACAGCACCAGCGCGATCGCCACGATCGGGCCGGACACTTCACGCATTGCCTGGTGGGCGGCGGCCAGCGGAGTCAGGCCTTCTTCGATGTTGCGTTCGACGTTCTCCACCACCACGATCGCGTCATCGACCACGATGCCGATCGCCAGCACCAGCCCGAACAGGGTCAGGGTGTTGATCGAGAAGCCGAGTACGTACAGCGCCGCGAAGGTACCCACGATCGACACCGGCACGGCGATCAGCGGAATGATCGAGGCACGCCAGGTCTGCAGGAACAGGATCACCACCAGCACCACCAGGGCGATCGCCTCGAGCAGCGTGGAGACCACGGCCTTGACCGAATCGCGCACGAAGATGGTGGTGTCATACACCGCTTCGTACTTCACGCCCGGCGGGAACTGCTTGGTCAGCTCATCCATGGTGTGGATGACCGAGTCGCGGATTTCCAGCGCGTTCGCGCCGGGGGCCTGGAAGATACCGATACCGACCGCGTTCTTGCCGTCCAGCTGCGAGCGCAGCGTGTAGTCACCGGCGCCCAGCTCCAGGCGGGCGACATCGGACAGGCGCACCACTTCACCGTCGTCACCGGCCTTGAGCACGATATCGCGGAATTCCTGTTCGCTGCGCAGGCGACCCTGGGCGTTGATCAGGGTCAGGAAGTCGCTGCTCGGCATCGGCTCGGCGCCGAGCTGGCCGGCCGAGACCTGCACGTTCTGCTCGCGCATCGCACGCACCACGTCGCTGGCGGTCAGGCCGCGCGCGGCGATCTTGTCCGGGTCCAGCCACGCACGCATGGCGTAGTCACCGCCGCCGAACATCTGCGCATCACCGACGCCCTGCAGGCGTGCCAGGGCATCCTTGACGTGCAGGCGGGCGTAGTTGCGCAGGTACAGCGAGTCGTACTTGCCGTCCGGCGAGGTCAGATGGACCACCATCAGGAAGGTCGGCGACTGCTTCTGGGTGGAGACACCCTGGCGGCGCACGTCCTCGGGCAGGCGCGCCTGCGCCTGGGCGACGCGGTTCTGCACCTTGACCGCGGCTTCGTCCGGATCGGTACCCGGGCGGAAGGTCACCGTCATCTGCAGCACGCCGTCCGAGCCGGCGACGGACTTGATGTACATCATGTCCTCGACGCCGTTGATCGCTTCTTCCAGTGGCGTGGCCACCGTTTCAGCGATCACTTTGGGGTTGGCGCCCGGGTACACCGTGCGCACCACCACCGAGGGCGGCACCACTTCGGGGTACTCGCTGATCGGCAGCATCGGGATCGCGATCAGGCCAGCGGCGAAGATCACGATCGACAGCACCGCCGCGAAGATCGGCCTGTCAATGAAAAAACGGGAAAAGTCCATGGGTGGATTCCTGGGGTTTCACCAGCGCCGGCGTGCACGACCCCGGCCGCTGTCGCAGGCGACAGCGGTGGCGGGTTCCCCTGCACGGGGCGATGGCAGTCACGGTAGAGCCGACCGTTGGTCGGCTGCTATGTAGAACCGACGGTCAGTCGGCTGCCCTTCAATTTTTTGCAACAGCCGGCGCGGCTACCGGCGCGGCAACCGGCTGCATCGCAACGGCCTTGGCCTGGACCGGCATGCCGGGCATGAAGACTTTCTGCACGCCATCGACGATCACGCGGTCACCGGCCTTCAGGCCCTGCTCGACGATGCGCAGGCCGTCGGCATTGCGGCCAAGTTCGATATCGCGGCGCTGTGCCTTGTTGTCCTTGTCGACCACGTAGACGAACTTGCGGTCCTGGTCGGTCAGCACGGCCTTGTCATCGATCAGCATGGCCTGGAACTGGCCACTGCCCAGCAGCTGCACGCGGGCGAACAGGCCCGGAGTGAACGCGCGGTCGGCGTTGTCCAGCAGCGCGCGGACGCGGATGGTGCCGGTGCTGCGGGTCACCTGGTTGTCCAGGAAGTCGACCTTGCCTTCATGCGGGAAACCATTCTCACCGGACAGGCCCACCTTCACCGGCAGTTCGCTGTCGCGTTCGCTCGGGCGTTCACCCTTGCGCGCCATCTGGGCGTAACGCAGGAAGGTGCCTTCATCGGCATCGAAGTACACATGGACCTTGTCCAGCGAGACCAGCGTGGTCAGCACGCTGGCGCTGTCGCCGGCGGTGACGAGGTTGCCTGCGGTCACCATCGCGCGACCGGCGCGGCCGTTGATCGGCGCGCGCACCTGGGTGAACTCCATGTTCAAGCGCGCCGCATCGACGGCAGCCTGAGCGGCCTGCACCTGCGCCAGGGCCTGCTCGGACACCGCACGGCGCTGTTCCCAGGTCTCGGTGGAGATGGCCTGCTGGTCGGACAGACGACGGGCACGGTCGGCTTCGCTGCGGCTCACCTGGGCCTGGGTGCGCGCGCGGTTGAGCTCGGCGGTGGCGCGGTCCAGCTCGGCGCGGTAGCTGCGTGCGTCGATGGTGAACAGCACATCGCCCTTCTTGACCTCCTGGCCTTCGACATAGTTGACCTTGTCGATGTAGCCGGAGACGCGCGGACGCAGCTCAACGCTTTCGACCGCTTCGACGCGGCCACTGAAGTCGTCCCACTGGCTGACCTGCTTGACCAGCACCGGCGCGGCACTGACCGACGGCGGCGGCGGCATGCCTGCTTCTTCAGCATGGCTGCCACTGCAGGCGGTCAGCACCGCGGCGGCAAGGATCGAAACGCCGGCCATGGCCAGCCGTCGGGTGAAACGTTGCGGGGAGGAGTTGGAAGTCATGACATGCATCCGTACGTAGGGGTGGTGATACAGAATCGAAAGCGTGGGGCGACGTGGGGGCGTAGCCTGGGACCTGAACCTTGGTAGAGGTCAAGCCGTGCCGGCCGTGTTGCGCGACATCGGTGGAGGGCGGTCGAGGTGCAGCAGTCCGCGCGGCAGTTCGGCATCGCGCGCATCGCAGCGGACGATGGCGCGGTTGTCGGTGCAATTGTCGAGCAGCGAGACAACACGGCGGCCGACCAGCAGCGCGCTCGGCCACTCGATGCAGGCCTTGGCCGCATTGGCCGGGGTACACACCGGATCGCACACTTCCAGCATCTGCGCACGCACGCCCAGGGCCTGGGCTTCCTGGTGCAGCACCTGCGCGTACATGCGCGTGGCCGACATGGTGATGGAGGACTCGCCATGCCCGGCCCACGGCTTGAAGCCGGCCGGGCCGCCCACCAGCACGTAGCGCCGCGCCTGCGCGCCGCCGCGCAGCAGCGGCAGCAGATGCCGGCCGGCGTGCACGTGCGGCATCACGTCGGCCTGCAGCGCCTGCAGCAACGCGTCGCCGCTGCGGTCGGTCACCCGCCCGCGGTTGTACGGGCCGCCCATCGCATCCACCACCGCAGCCAGCGCGCGCGGGCGCCCGCCGATGCGCTCGGCCACCGTGCGCGCCGAGCCATCATCGCCAAGCGAACCGAGCAGGACTTCCAGGCCCGGCTCGTCGGCGAACTGCTCCTGCAGCGCCGCCAGCCGGCCGGGATCGCGGCCGACCACCAGCACGGGGCTGCCGGCCTCCAGCAAGGCCGCCACGATGCCCTGGCCCACGCTGCCGGTGCCACCGAGCACCAGCACCTCGGGGGCCAATGTCCCATTCATGGGACTTTCACTCCCGTCGCCGGGATAATCCCAATTCGGCCCAGTCGATCGCCACCGCGGGCGCCCAGGCGGATGCTGCCGCCACGCTGCATGTTGGCAGGCGGAGTGAATTCGCGGAAAGCCTTGCGGGAGAGGGATCCCGGGCGAGCTTCAACAGTCATCGCGAGGTCCAGCGGGGCGCTGGGGCCGCTACGCAGGCGGCCAAGAATGTTCCGCAACCACATGGTTGACGTCCTTCATATCTGGAATGGCGCCAGATTAGTCTTCAAACTCCCCCTTGATTAGTCCGGATTTAGGGGAATAATCATCCCGTGCCCGGCACAATCATTTGCGGCACTCTTCCCCTCCCCCGACTTTGGATCCCGTCATGGCCCACGATCTCAACGACACGCTGATCTTCGTCAAAGTGGTCGAGCAAGGCAGTTTCATCGCCGCCGCCACGGCACTGGGGCTACCCAAGACCACGGTCAGCCGCAAAGTGCAGGAACTGGAAACGCGCCTGGGCGCACGGCTGCTGCACCGGACCACCCGCCGCCTCGGCCTCACCGAAGCCGGCTCGGTCTATCACGAGCATTGCCAGCGCATCGCACGCGAGCTGGAGGAAGCCGAAGGCGCGGTCAACCAGCTGCAGTCCGGCCCGCGTGGCTGGCTGCGCTTCACTGTGCCCTATTCGATCGGCATCACCTGGATCGCGCCGCTGCTGGGTCAGTTCCATGCGCAGTACCCGGAAATCCAGCTGGACATGCACCTGGGCAACGAAAAGCTGGATCTGATCGCCGGTGAGGCGGATCTGGCGCTGCGCGTGGGCACTCTGCCTGACTCCAACCTGGTGGCGCGCAAGCTTGGCAGTCTGCGTACGCAGGTGTTTGCCAGCCCGGCATACATCGAACGCTACGGCGAGCCGCTGCATCCGGATGAGCTGCAGTTCCACCGCATCCTGGCGATGCGCAAGGCGCGCAACCTCAACAACAACCGGTTCTTCTGGCAGCTGGGCGAGAACGGCGGCGAACTGCTGGATTTCCCGGTCAACCCGCTGCTGGTGGCCAACGACCCGTCCGCCTTGAACGGTGCCTTGGTATGCGGCGAAGGCCTGCTGCTGACCGGTGACGTGATGGCCAAGCCGTTCGTCGAATCGGGCATGGTGCGCCGCGTACTGGCCGGCTGGACCGGGCCGGAAGTGGACTTCAACGCGGTGTTCGCCGGCGGCCGGCTGGTGTCGCCGAAGGTCCGCGCGTTCGTCGATTTCCTGGTGGAGAAGATGAACTTCGACGCCAACTACATGCTGGCCCAGTGCCCGGCGGCGAAGCTGGCCAAGCAGCAGCAGACCCAGGTGGAAACCGAACTTCAGGCGACCGGGAAGCGCATTCTGGAGACGGTGACCGCGGGGTGATTCTGACGGTACGCCGGGCCGGCTACCGACGCCGCGCCGTCGCTTAGCGCTCTTGTCGAGTAAAAAGGGATGATTGCAATCTCGTTCCATCGTCAGATGGAAACGGACGTTGGACAAGATACCTGCTCGCAAGCTCGCGGAAACGCGACACCTCCGGCTCCGGAACGAAGCCTGTCGCGTTGTCGTCAACGAACTGAAGGCTCTTTATCCGCATCTACAACTGTCCGACATCGACAATGATGCGGTCGCCCAGGCCCGACGCTGGGCTGAGGCCCCCTGCGCGACCAGGCGCCGGCGCCTTTATGTCCCTTGGGACTGGCAGGAACTCTGGAGACGCTTCAGAAATCACGCATGCAGAGTGGATCTTGCGATACGCGATGCAGAAGTGCTGTGCGCTCTGGCCGTCGGTCGAGTCAGCAAGGGGCGGATGGTGGCGAGCATCCACTATCTTCAGTCCAATCCCGCATCACACGATCTGCAAGGCGAAGCCGGTCGTATTGCGACCGCCTATCTGCTTGCACTTGCCACCCAGCTGCGGTGTGGCGAAATCGCACTGAATCGTCCGGTACCGGAGTTGGTGGCGTACTACGAAAGGCTGGGCTTCACCCGGCATGTCCATCGCAAAGGCATGCTCTGGCGACTTGTCCAGGACATCACGGTGGGTGGCCAGGATTTGACAGTCGCCGTAGATGGCAGTAGTAGACTTTCGGCAGAACCGACCCGCTCAGGGGGCCAACAATGAAACGCTCCACTCAATTGAAGCCGGGCAAGCGAGCCGCATCCCCTGTGGACGTCGCCAAGGTCAGGCGCCACCTGTCGGGAGGCATTGGCGCGAAATCTGGCAAGACGTT
Organism: Stenotrophomonas bentonitica; assembly: GCF_002887735.1. Lineage (GTDB taxonomy): Bacteria > Pseudomonadota > Gammaproteobacteria > Xanthomonadales > Xanthomonadaceae > Stenotrophomonas > Stenotrophomonas bentonitica_A. The sequence continues at coordinate 188,240 of NZ_PKQP01000002.1, read as the reverse complement.
GACCAAGGTCGAGCTTGAGGCCGTGTTCGATTCGGATAAGGCGATCCTGGCCCAGGCCTGCCGAATGGCGGGGGAGGATGTACTGTTGAAGTACAACGGAGTGATGGCCGGCGCGATCAGCCCGCGAAAACGTTCCAAGCCCGTTTAGGGCGATGCCGCACTCAGCTGGCCGGTGACCGGCACCGGGTGGCGCGGTTGCGATGATCAGCCAGGCAACGGCCGGTACTGTTTTGGCGGCGTTGTCGTGGGTGTTGCGGACGTGCGCGGACGGAACTGTTCAGGGCGTACCGGCCACCGGCCGGTACCTACAAAAAATGCCGCCTGCAAGGGCGGCATTTCTGTGTTGCGAGCCTGTGGCTCGCACCACGCAATAACAGCGCGCTGGCGCGCTGTTATTGCTGCAACGGAATCACACGGATCTCGACACGGCGGTTCTGCGCGCGGCCGGCATCGGTGTTGTTGTCGGCAATCGGGTAGGCCTTGCCGGCACCCAGAGTTTCGATGCGGGCGCGCTGCACGCCCTGGCCGGCCAGGTAGGCGGCGACCGAATCGGCACGTTCCTTGGACAGGCGGTTGTTGACCGCGTCGCTGCCGATGCTGTCGGTATGGCCGACCACTTCGATCATCGTCTGGTTGTACTCGGCAAGCGTGCTGGCCACGCCATTGAGCGAGCTGTAGAACTGCGGCTTCAGGGTGGACTTGCCGAAATCGAAGGTGATGCCGTCCGGCAGGTTCAGGGTCAGGTTGTCACCATCACGGGAGACGTCGATACCGGTATTGGCGGTACGTTCGCGCAGCGCGCGTTCCTGGCGGTCCTGGTACTGGCCGACGGCCGCGCCGCTGAGTGCACCGATACCGGCGCCGATCATGGCGTGCTGGCGGCGCTCGGTGGCGCTGTTGCCGCTGAGCAGGCCGGCGGCGACGCCGACGGCAGTGCCGATCAGGGCGTTGCGGCCGGTGCGGTTCTGCTGTTCGACGGGGTTGCCGTACTGGTCACTCTGCACGTAAGAGCCACCGGTGGCGCAGGCCGTCAGGGCGGCAGCAGTCATCAGGGCCAGGGCCACGTTGCGGGTTGCGGGTCGAATCATGAGGGTTCTCCTTGGTTACCGGACGGCGCCGGCTTGCGGGCCGTGAAGAGCATAAACAGCCCAACGCGATGCCGGCATGATGAATGGCACGCTCGGCAGCTCCCTGTTCAGGTAAACGCTTACCCCAGAACCGGATGATCCGAGATGGCCATCACGCCCAGCCTGTGTGCCGATACGCGGCCAAGGCGGCGTCGCGGCCTTCGCCCAGATCCACCAGCGGCAAGGCGGGGTAGGCTGGGGCGTGCTCGGCCAGCAGCTGCGGCGATTGCCAGGGCGCGAAGCGTGCCTTCAGCGGCAGCGCGGCCAGTTCCGGCACCCAGCGCGTGATGTAACGCGCCTGCGGATCGAACTTCTGCGACTGCGTCACCGGGTTGAAGATCCGGAAGTACGGCGCAGCGTCGGCCCCCGTGCCGGCCACCCACTGCCAGCCCATGGTGTTGTTGGCCAGGTCTGCATCGACCAGCGTGTCCCAGAACCAGCGCGCACCTTCACGCCAATGCTGGCGCATGTGCTTGCACAGGTAGCTGGCGACGATCATGCGCACGCGGTTGTGCATGTAGCCGGTGGCCCACAGCTCACGCAGGCCCGCATCCACGATCGGAATGCCGGTGCGGCCCTGCTGCCATGCACGCAGCGCGTCCGCATCGGGCTTGGCCCATTGGAACTGATCGAAGCGCGGGTTGAGGTTGTGGTCCGGCGTCTGCGGGAAGTGATGCAGCAGGTGATACGAAAACTCGCGCCAGCCCAGCTCGCGGATGTAGCCGTCGATGTCGGCATCGCGGCTGGCACTGCGCTCGCCCTGCAGCCGGCGGACGATCTGCCACGGGGCAATCTCGCCGAAATGCAGGTGCGGCGACAGCAGCGAGGTGCCCACCCGGTCCGGCAGATCACGCTGCTCGCGATAGCCGTTGAGGGCACCATCGATGAACACCGTCAGCGCTTCGTGCGCACCGGCCTCGCCTGGTTGCCAGTGGTCCCAGAACTGCCGGTCCCACGGTATCGAGGGTGCCAGGCCGAAGGCATCGAGCGTTTCGCCGCCCGCCGTGTGCGCGGGCAGCCGGTCAGGCACGCGGGTGGGCGCCGGCAGCTGCAGGCGCGTCAACGCATTGCGCCAGAATGGCGTGAACACTTTGTACGGCCCACCCTGCTGGGTCGCCACGTCCCACGGCTCGAACATCAGGCTGCCGTTGTGGCTCTCGGCCTCGATGCCCTTCTCGCGCAGTTCGCGCTTGATCTTCGCATCGCGCGGCTGCGTGGCCGGCTCGTATTTGCGGTTCCAGTAGACCGCCACCGCCCCGGTCTGCTCGATCAGGCGCTCCAGCTCGGCTTGGCTGTCGCCCTGGCACAGCACCAGCGCCGAGCCGCGGGCGCGCAGGTCGGCGTCCAGTGCCGCCAGCGAACGGTGCAGCCAGGCATTGGATGCGCCGCCGGGGGCCCAGTCGCCTTCTTCGTGCGGCGCATGGATGTAGACCGGTACCGGCACATGGCCGGCATCCAGCGCGGCCTGCAGGGCCGGGTTGTCCTGCAACCGCAGGTCACGGCGAAACCACACCAACGCTACCGACACGAGACTACCCCGGAAGATTCGAGAGGCAATGATAGCCAGTGCAGGTGAAGGACAGGCAGCGATCACGCGCGGATGGCCCGCACTGTTCCACATCGCCGTGCTTGACCTCAATCACGCTTGAGGTTCTATCGTGGCGTCCACCGAACAAACGCGGGCCTGCCCAAGCCCCTGTGCTTCGTACCTGTGCCGACCCGCCCTTTCGTTTTGCTGGAGATACCCATGGCTTACACCCTCCCCGCCCTGCCCTACGCCTACGACGCACTCGAACCGCACTTTGATGCACGCACGATGGAAATCCATCATGCCAGGCACCACCAGGCCTACGTCACCAATCTCAATGCCGCCCTCACCGATGCCGGGATCGAGAGCACGGATATCGACACGCTGATCGCCGAGATCGGCTCCCTGCCCGAAGGTGTGCGCAACGCCGTCCGCAACAACGGTGGCGGGCATGCCAACCACAGCCTGTTCTGGACGGTGCTGACCGCCAGCGGCGGCACGCCGGAAGGCGCTGTGGCGCAGGCGATCGATCGCGACCTCGGCGGCTACGCCGCGTTCAAGGAGGCCTTCACCAAGGCCGCGCAGACCCGCTTCGGCAGTGGCTGGGCGTGGTTGACGTTGAGCCGCGATGGCACGCTTCTGGTGGAGAGCAGCCCGAACCAGGACAACCCGTTGATGGGCGAGATTGCGGGCCTCTCCGGTGGCACGCCGATCCTGGGGCTGGATGTGTGGGAACACGCTTACTACCTGAACTACCAGAACCGCCGCCCGGATTACATCGCTGCGTTCTTCGAGCTGATCGACTGGGCCGAAGTCGCGCGCCGTTACCAGGCCGCCGGCGGCCGTTGATGGACACGGGCCCCGCACTCGGCCTCGGCACGCAACCCTCCGCCACGCCGTCCGAGGCTGCAGTGCTGGACCCGCCGCTTGCCCGCCTCACCGCTACCTGAGTCTGCATCGAATGGATATCTCCGCACTGCAACGTCTGCTCGAACAGGGGCGCGACAGCGCCCTGCTCCGCTTCGGCCTGGGCAAGGCCCTGCTCGACGCGGGTCACACCGCGGAGGCGGTCATCCATCTGCAGCGCTGTGTCGCAGAGGATCCACGGTACTCGGCGGGCTGGAAATGGCTGGGCAACGCCCATCTGGCGGCCGGGGATTCGGAGGCGGCGGCACAGGCATGGCAGCAAGGCAGTGCTGTCGCCGGGACCAACGGTGACAAGCAGGCGGTCAAGGAAATGGCCGTTTTCCTGCGGCGGCTGCAGAAGGCGAGCGCCGGCTCAGCGTGATCGGCCGGGAGGGCTACCAGAGCAGACCGTTGTTGTAGAGCGCGACCAGGATCCACACCAAGGCGATCACGCCGAAGCCAATGAAATAGCTCCAGTTCTGATGCGCGGCCGACCAATCGTCCTTCCCGAAGTGGCCGCCGCTGAAGGCAAACAACGTGACGCGGCCGATACCGAAGACCAGGGTCTGGACGATGAAAACGACCACGATCCAGTGGATCACGGTCAGTACGCCGCGCTTGATCTCCTCTTCCATGTGCCGTCGCCCCGTCCCTTGAATGGCCTGCCATCGGCAGTGCCCCGCCGCAGGGCATCGAGCATAGCGGACGAGCTCGGCGTCACGGAAGGTGGTGCGTGAGCGGCGGATCAGCAGCCGCTGCCGTGACCTGGGCCCTCAATCGCCTTTCGCGTGCCGCTGCTGCGCATCGAAACGCTGCATCGAGGCACGGATCAACGTCTTTGCCTCGGCGGCATTGCCCCAGCCGTTGAGCTGGACCGGGTTGCGGCCGGCCGGCAGGTCCTTGTAGACGCGGAAGAAGGCTTCGATGCGCTGCCGTTCGATCAGCGGCAGATCGTCCAGATCGCGGATGGCGGCGTATGTGGGATCGATCTTGTCGGTCGGCACGCCAATCACTTTCTCATCCTGCTCGCCATCATCGACCATCTTCAGGAAGCCGATCGGACGGAACCGCACGATCACGCCGGGGTGCAGCGGCTCGCGGGTCAGCACCAGCGCATCGAGCGGGTCGTTGTCGCCCGCCAACGTGCGCGGCATCGAGCCGTAGTTGGCCGGGTACGCCACCGGCATCGACTGGAAGCGGTCCACGTGGACCAGGCCGTCCTCCTTGATCTCGTATTTGGTGACGCTGCCAGCCGGAATTTCCACGGCCAGATTCACCTCCTCCGGGGCATTGTTCGGCTGCGCGGCAAGGAACGGGTGCAGCACCGCGTTGCCGGCCACGCCGGCGCCGGTGAGCAGCAGCAGGGACGCGGCCAACACAGCCCGCCCGATGGAACGGCGATGGATCATCTCGGTCTCCACGAAGGGCCGGGCACGCCGCAGCGGCCCGGCCGGTCGGTCATTCCCAGCAACGGTCGGCGCGGCCCTTGAGGGTCTGTGCGCGCGTGCAGTCACGGGGGGCGATGCGTCCCTGCGTCAATTCGGTCTTCTGTTTGCGACCATTGGTGCCACGTGTCAACTCGAAACCGTCGTACAGGCGTCCGGTGACCGTGCGCGCCTCATACCGCAGATGGCCGGGGTCGATCTTCAGCACCTGGAACAACTGCGTGTCCTCGCCGACCGGCGCCATGGTGGCGCGGGCCTCATCGGACAGCCGGTACTGCTTCGGCCCGGCCACGGTGACCACGAACTGCGGCGTCGCGCCCTGGCCTTCACCGCGGCGGCCATAGGTATGGTCATGGCCCTGCAGCACCAGATCGACCTGGTGACGGCGCACCACCGGCAGCAGCACATCGCGCAGCTCGGTGTTCTCGCGGCCTTCGCGCGGGGAATAGAACGGCTGGTGCAGCAGCACGATGCTCCACGGGTGCGGGTTGTCGGCCAGCACCGTATCCAGCCACGCCGCCTGCGCCTTGGCCGTGCCCAGATCGAGCGCAGAGGTGCCGTCGAGCACCGCGATGCGCACGCCCTGGTAGTCGAACCAGTAGGTACTGGTGTCCGCGGCGTCCACACCATTGCGCGGCAGCGCGAACGTCACCGGCCAGTGGCGACCGAGCACGCGACGCTCCTGCGGGGTGTCTTCGAACTCCTCGAAGTACTCATGGTTGCCGATCGCCGGGGCGACCGCGGTTTCCTGCGGCAGCCAGCCGGCGGCGGCGAACCACTCGCCCCACTCGCTGTCGTCCTGCCCATCGCCCCCACTGACCAGGTCACCGGCGAACAGGCTCAGGCGCGCGTCCGGGGCGGCCTTGATGCCGGCCCGCATCACCCGGGAGACGTGGCTGAGGTTCTTGTTCTGGGTATCACCGAAATACAACAGGGTCAGCGGCTGCTCGGCACGGCCCGCGGTGCGCAGCTGGTTCCAGGCACTCCAGGTGTTCTGCCCCTGCACGCGCCACAGATACAGCGTGTCCGGCTGCAGGCCAGTCACGTCCGCACGGTGATGGTGGGACGTCCCGAGTTCGGTGCTCAGCGCCTGGGTGGTGGCGGTGATGCGGGTCGGCATGCCGACATCCGGAGAGTCGCCGGCCAGCACCCATTCCAGCACCGGTGCCTTGACCGAGGTATCGGTGCGCCAGGCGACCGAGAAGCCGCGGGCAGCGTCCTGCGCCGGGGAGGCGACCAGCCGGTCCGGGAATCCGCTCGCGGCGTAATGGCGGTTGCCGGCCGGGACCTGGGTGTTGGGTTCGGCACCGGTCTCGGTCTCCTTCTTTGCCAGGGCGCTGCCACTGCACAGCAGCAGCCCCAGTGCGAGCGCGGTCAGGGCGGCAGGAACGCGGCTCACGCGCCACACTCCAGCGGCAGCGACAACTGCTTGGCGATGCTGGCCCAATCGAAGGCCACTACGCCCTGGTCATCGTGCACGGCGTACAGCGCGCCGTTCGGGAAACGCGCGGACGGCGCCTGCATCGACCAGATGCCGTCGGTGTTGGCCACCGTGTTGCCCTGGAAGGCGCCGACGTGCTTCAAGGTGTGGCGGTCGAACAGGTGGAACACGCTGCGCTGCTTGCCCTGCTCGGTGGTGATCCACCAACCATCCTTGCCGCAGGTCCGCAGCATCACGCCTTCGGCCTGGGCCTGGAAGGCATCGCGGCCAAACGTGGTGCCGCTGAAGCGACCTTCCAGCATGTAGACCTTGAACTCGCTGGCGTAGGTCTCGTCCTCTTCGGCGATCAGCAGGCGGTCGTTGGCGGGGTCGCCCCAGATCGATTCGACCACGCGCAGCGCGCCCGCTTCGGTGGTGTCACCGATGCTCGCGGTGAGCGAGGCCTGCGCCTTGCCGCCCTGCACAGTGAGCGCATACCGGCGCACGCGCTTGTCCAGCTCGGCCAGCGGCGGCAGCACATCGTTGCCCTGCGCGTCTTCGCCAGCGTCGTAGGAATCGGTGACGTACACGTCGTAGCCGCTGCCGAGCTTGTTCACCCACACCCCGTACGGCTTGCGCAGCTCACCGGCGCCGAACACGCCCAGCGGGGTGAAGTCCGGCAGCTGCAGCACCTGTACGCGGTGGTTGTCACGCTCCACGATCAGCACCAGGTCATCGACCACGGCGATGCCGTTGGGGCGGTCGAACTGGCCCGGCGCCGTGCCGAGGCTGCCGACATCGCGCAGCTTCGCGCCGGTCTGCCCGTCATAGACCACCAGCTTGTCGGTGGCCTTGGCGGTGGCGATCAGCCAGACCTGGCCGTCGGGCGTGGTCCAGCTGGCCGGCGAGTCGATGTTGTCGTCCGGGGTCATCGGGGTCAGGAACGCCTCGGCGACCGTGGCGACCTGGCGCGCGGCGGAGGCGTCGGCAGCAGCTGTCGGCGCCCCGGCTGCGGCAGGGTCCGGCGTCGCCGCCTCGGGAGCGGCGGCAGGCCTGCAGGCGGTCAACAGCGCCAGCGCGAGCAGGCTCAGGCAATGGCAGGCGCGCATCACAGGGCCACCTTCAGGCCGAGGGCGTAGGTACGGCCATACTCCTCGTTCTGCAGGGTGCGCGAGCGCACGCCCTGGTACAGCTCCAGCGGCTTGTCGAGCAGGTTCTGCGCTTCGAAGTAGACGCTCACGTTCGAGGTGATCTTGTAGTCCATGCTGAAGTCGAGCTGGGTATTGGGCGCCACGTAGATATCGTAGGCGCGGCTGTCGCCCAGCGAGTCCAGATACTCGCTGCGGTAGACCGCTGCCACGCGGGTGCTGAAGCCGGCCTTTTCATAGCCGATGTGCGCGCTGTACACATGCTTGGAGGCACGCGGCAACATGAAGTCGTCGCGCTCGCGACCGGCCACGCCCGGGTCGAAATCGGTGTCCAGCCAGGTACCGCTGGCGCCGACCAGCAGGCCATCCCAGCCGGCCGGCAGGAAGGCGAGCTGCTGCTGCCAGTTGAACTCGGCACCCCTGACCGTGGCCTTGTTGCCGTTGATCACCCGGGTAACTTCGAAGCCGGGATACGCCGGATCCGTGTTGCTCACCGTGTTGACGATGTAGCCATCGATCGACTTGTGGAACACCCCCAGCGAGACGATGCCGGTGCTGCCGAGGTACTTCTCGAGCGACAGGTCGATGTTCTTCGATTCGTACGGGTCCAGCTGCGGGTTGCCGATCCGCACTTCCTCATCGCCCCGGCTCAGGCCGACACGCGGCGCCACATCGCCGAACGACGGGCGCGAGACGGTCTTGTTGGCGGCCGCACGCAGCACCCAGTCATCACCGGCGTCATAACGCAGGTGCAGGCCAGGCAGCACGTTGGTGTAGCTGCGGCTCACGCTCAACGGGGTGACCGTGAAGCTGCGGCCGTTACCGGCCACCTCGACGCTGTTGCCGGTGGCGCTGAACTGGGTGTTCTCCACACGCACGCCACCGATGATGCGCAGCGCGCCGACATCCCAGGTGCCCATCACGTAACTGGCGAAGATGTCCTCACTGGCGGTGTAATCCTCTTCCAGCGAGGTCAGCGCATTGCCGCCGGCATCCTGCGGACGGGCACTGTACTGGCCACCGGACTGCGCCCAGTAGCGGCGCATGGCATCCGAGCTCATGCCCTGGCCGAGGCTGCCGCCGCGGTGATCGGGGGTGGAGGTGGTCCAGTCCGACAGCGCCACGTCCGGACCGACGCGCAGTTCGCGCTCATCGACATTGACGTCGCGGTCGCGCCAGCGCCCGAGCAGGCCGAACTTGATGCTGGAGGCATCGCCATCGAAGCGCACGTTGATCTGCGCACTGCGCTCGCTGTCGTTGACCTGCTTGGGCGACACCACAAAACGATCGAAATCGTAGTTGCCGTTGTCCATCCACTGCGCGCTGGTCAGGCTGTAGCGCGGGATGCCACTGTTCTGATCGACGCTGGCGCCGAGGTCATCGCCGCTGTACTCGAAACGCGCCTCCATCTCATCGTTGACGCGCTCTTCGGTACGCGTGTAACCGACCTTGTAATCGACCACCGCATTGGTCAGGCGGTTCTCGCCGCCGGCGCTGGTGGTGAAGGTGTTTTCTTTCTTGGTGCGGTAGCGCATGCGCTTCTGGATCGCATCGGCCGGCAGGTCATCGACGCGGTACTGGTTGCTGCCCAGCGCGGTGACGTCACCATCGCCGAAGTTGAAGAGGGTGCGCTGGCGGGTTTCGGCATCGTCGAACTGGCTGTACAGCGTGCGCAGGTAATACCGATTGTCGTCATCCGGGTGCCAATCCAGATTGAGGTTCGCACCGATGCGCTTGCGCTCGATCTCGTACTTACGCTGCTGCAGGCTGGTGGCGAACAGGTCGTCCTCGGCACCGCCGTCGAACTCGCCGTACTCCACTTCGGTGTTGTCCGATTCGAACTTGCGGTTCTGGTAGTTCACCCCCAACGCCACGCCGAAGGTATCGGCGAACACTTCGCTGTAGTTGATCGCGGCCTTGGGGCTGGTGTTGCCAGAGAGCTGCTGATGGCTGGCTTCGATCTTGCCGCGCAGGTTGCGGCCTTCGCGGTCGAACGCCGAGGCGGACTCGACCAGGATCGCACCGCCGATCGCGTCGCCGGGCATGTCCGGGGTGGGCGATTTGACCACGCGCAGGCGCTCGGTCGAGTCGGAGGGAATCACGTCCAGCGGTGCAGCGCGGCTGGAATCCTCCGGCGTACCAATCGCGATGCCATCGACACTGACGCTGTTGAGGTTGGCATCCAGGCCACGGATGACCACGAAGCGCCCCTCGCCCTGGTCACGGGTGACGCTGACGCCCGGCAGGCGCTGCAGCGATTCGGCCACGTTCTGGTCCGGATAGACGCCCATGGCATCGGAAGACACCGCATCTTCGATCGCATCGCTGCTGCGCTTGAGGTCGACCGCGCGGGTCTGCGACTCCAGCTGCGGGCGGACTTCGACCCGGTCCAGATCGATGGCGGCGGCACCGGCGGCGGCGCTGCCGGCCACGGTGCTGCCATCGGGCGTATCGGCGGCATGGGCCGACGGGGTGATCACCGCCAGCAACGAAAGACTGATCGCCAGACCCAACGGACGCTTCTTCTGCACTGCATTCCCCAATCTGTGTAAAGAATGGGTCAGCACGGTATGTCCGGGAGGTTGCATGAGGATGACACCGGGGACATCGAGGGCGGAGATCGGGGTCCGGGTAGAGCCGAGCCATGCTCGGCTGCCTCGGGTTGACGGGTGCGCCGGTGATCGGCTTCTTCATTGGCGGGCCTGCCGAGCATGGCTCGGCACTACCGGGCAGGGCGGCTTCGGCTTTTGGCTTCGGTTGGGTGTTGCGGCACACTAGTGACCTCTCCTCTCCCCTGATTCCCCCATGAAAATCGTCGAAGTGCGCCATCCGCTGGTGCAGCACAAGATCGGCCTGATGCGCGATGCGTCCCTGAGCACCAAGGACTTCCGCGAGCTGGCCAATGAACTCGGGGGGCTGCTGGCCTATGAGGCCACCGCCGACCTGGAGACCGAAGCCCACACCATGGCCGGCTGGGCGGGCCCGGTGACGGTGCAGCGCATTGCCGGGGCCAAGATCACCGTGGTGCCGATCCTGCGCGCCGGCCTGGGCATGCTCAGTGGCGTGCTCTCGCTGATCCCCGCCGCGCGGGTGAGCGTGGTCGGCCTGCAGCGCGATGAGGAGACCCTGCAGCCGGTGCCCTACTTCGAGCGCCTGACCGGCCGCCTGGAAGAGCGCGATGCGCTGATCCTGGACCCGATGCTGGCCACCGGCGGCACCCTCATCGCCACCATCGACATGCTCAAACGCGCTGGCGCCCGCCGCATCAAGGGCATCTTCCTGGTCGCCGCGCCGGAAGGCATCGCCGCCGTGCAGGCCGTGCACCCGGACGTGGAGATCTTCACCGCCGCCATCGATGCCCAGCTCAACGAGAAGGGCTACATCCTGCCGGGCCTGGGCGATGCGGGCGACCGCATCTTCGGGACCCGCGTGGTCGGTTGATCCGCTCGTTCTGACCGGCGGCCAGCACCGGCCGCCGGTGCTTCACACGGCCTGGCCATGGCCGGGCAGAAGCTGCGCGCACCATCAACCCGTGCGTGGAGCTGCGTCATGAAGACCCTGTCCCTGCTGGCCTGTCTGCTGTTTCTGGGTGGCCCTGTGATCGCCAGCGCGGCGACCCCGCAGCAACAGCGGATGGCCGATTGCTCGGCCAGGAACAAAGGCAAGACCGGCGAGGACTACAAAACTGCACAGAAGGCCTGCCTGAGCGCTCCGGCGCCGACGGCGAGCACGCCGCAGGAGCGCATGAAGACCTGCAACGCCGATGCGGCCGCGAAGAAGCTGGCCGGCGATGCGCGCAAGACGTTCATGAGCGGGTGTTTGAAGGCGCATTGACGCGTTGAGCGGGTAATGCCCGCGGCCGTGGGTGCCGTGCCGACCAACGGTCGGCACCTACCGCAGGCGTTACGCGAGCGCGCGGGCCTTCAGTTCGCCCTGTTCGTGCACGGTGCCGAAGCGGCCCTTCTCATCGCGTGACACCTGCGCCAGCGCGCACTGCGGGTCGTGGGTGAAAAACAGATGGACGTTGCGGGCCAGTTTGTCTTCCAGGAAGCTGCGTTTCTCGTCGATCAGCAGTTCGGCGTTACGGTCGTAGCCCATGGTGATCGGTACGTGCACCCACGAGCGGCCGGGAATCAGGTCCGCACAGAACACCACCCCACCCCGCGCCTGGCCATCCACGCTTTCGGGGCCGATGATCTCGGCCAGCATCAGGCCCGGCGTGTGCCCGTCACTGAAACTGAAACGCACGCTGTCGCCCAGCGTCCTGGAGTGCGGGCCGTCGACGATTTCAAGCCGACCGCTTGCCTGCAGCAGGCCAGGCAGTTCGGGGATGAAGCTGGCACGGTCGCGCGGGTGCGGGTGCAGCGCGCGCGCCCAGTGCTCGGCGCCGACCAGGAAGGTCGCATTCGGGAACAGCAGTTCGGGCGTGCGCCCTTCGCTCCACGGCGCCAGCAGTCCACCGGCATGATCGAAATGCAGATGGCTCAGCACCACCACGTCGATGTCCTCGTGCTCGAAACCGGCCTCGCGCAGGGATTCGATCAGCACATGGCCGGGTTCCTGCACGCCGTAGCGGTCACGCAGCTTCGGTTCGAAGAAGGCCCCGATACCGGTTTCGAACAGCACGGTCTTGCCCGCCAGCGGGCTGGCAAGCAGTGCACGGCAGGCCAGTTCGATCCGGTTGAGATCGTCCGGTGCCGCCCACTTTTCCCATACCGCGCGCGGGGCGTTGCCGAACATCGCACCGCCGTCGAGTTTCTGGGTGTTACCGCGGATGGACCATAGTTTCATTCGCAAATTATCGTCGCGTGCCCGTTAAATATTCGCTAGCCATCGCCCATGAAAAAAACCCCGCCACTGGGACGGGGTTTCTCGTTTCTGCGGTCAGTCAGTGCGCCTGGCTGACCGCGGCGCTGCCGACCGGATTGCGCGGGTCGCTGCCGCCGCTGAGCACGTTGCTGCGACGGTCCCATTCCACGGTCTGCAGGTTGCCCCAGACGTGGCTGGAACCGCGGCCGCCAGCTGCGGTATCGCCGGGCAGGTCGATCTTGTGGCCCATCGCCTGCAGCTGCTTGATGGTGCCCACATCGAAGGTACCGTCCTCGGCCTCGATCAGGTCCGGCAGCCACTGGTGGTGGTAGCGCGGCAGCGCGGCGACCTGCTGGGCGGTCAGGCCGTCGTCGTACCCCAGGATGCCCAGCAGCACCATGGTGATGATGCGGCTGCCACCGGGCGTGCCGAGCACCACGACCTTGTCGGCGGACTCCATGAAGGTCGGGGTCATCGAGCTGAGCATGCGCTTGCCCGGCTTGGGCGCATTGGCCGCATAGCCCATCACGCCGAAGGCGTTCGGCGTGCCCGGCTTCAGCGCGAAATCGTCCATTTCGTTGTTGAGCAGCACGCCGGTGCCGGACGGAATCAGGCCCGAGCCGTATAGCAGGTTCACGGTCTGGGTCGCGCCGACGCGGTTGCCTTCGCGGTCGATGATCGAGAAATGGGTGGTCTCGTCATCTTCCAGCGGGGTCGGGTTGCCCGACAGCAGATCACTGGGGGTGGCCTTGTCCGGGTGGATGGTGGCACGCAGGCCCTGCGCGTAATCCTTGCTGGTCAGCACCTTCTGCGGGATGTCCACGAAATCCGGATCGCCCAGGAAGAAGGTACGGTCGCGGTAGGCGCGGCGCATGGCTTCCACCACCAGATGGGTGCGGTGCGCCGGATCCATCGATTTCAGGTCCCAGCCTTCCAGGATCTGCAGCATGGCGGCCAACGCGATGCCACCGGACGACGGCGGCGAGGCGGTGGTGATGGTCCAGTCGCGGTACTTGAAGGCGATCGGGTCGCGCAGCTTGACCCGGTAGCCGGCCAGTTCCTCGGCGGTCCAGTGTCCGCCGGCCTGCTTCACGCCCTTGAGCAGCAGCTTGCCGGTCTCGCCCCGATAGAAGCCATCGAAGCCCTGGTCGGCCAGGCGCTCCATGGTTTTGGCCAGTTCCGGCTGGCGGAACAGGTCGCCCTCGGCGATCGGCTTGCCGTTGCGCTCGTAGACCTCGCGCGTGCCGGGGTAGCGCTGCATCACCTCACGCCGGGACTGATAGCCCTTGGACATGCGCGCGTACACCGGGAAGCCATCGCGCGCGATGCGCATCGCCGGCTCCAGCGAGGTCTTCAGCGGCAGCTTGCCGTGCTTGGAGGACAGTTCCACCAGCGCGGCCGGCAGGCCCGGGATACCGGCCGACCAGGCACCGTTGACCGAACGGTCGCGGTCCAGGTCACCCTTCTTGTCGAGAAACGCCTCGGGCGTGGCGGACTGCGGCGCGGTTTCGCGCGCGTCCAGCATCACGTCCTTGCCGGTGGCCGCATCGTGCAGCAGGAAGAACCCGCCGCCGCCGAGGCCCGAGCTGATCGGCTCGACCACCGCCAGCGTGGCAGACACGGCCACGGCGGCGTCGAACGCGTTGCCGCCCTTGGCCAGGATCTCCATGCCCGCTTCCGTGGCCAGGTGATGGCCACTGGCGACGGCGGCGCCGTCAGGGTGTTTGGCCAGAACCGCCGGTGCGGATTCCGCGGCCCAGGCACTCGGGGCCACCAGCAGGACGAGCAGCAACCAACGACGCGACAGCGTTCTCATTTCGGCAGAAACTCCGTGACATACAATTCGGGATGATCGCGCTGCAGCCCGTGCAGCTTGGCCAGCAGGGCGTCCTGGGTTTCCGGAATGTCCGGATCGGGATCGATGCATTCGACCGGGCAGACGACCACGCACTGGGGTTCGTCGAAATGCCCCACGCACTCGGTGCAGCGGGCCGGATCGATCACGTAGATGGTTTCACCCATCGAAATGGCCTGATTGGGACAGGCCGGCTCACAGACGTCGCAATTGACGCAGAGCTCATTGATTTTCAGCGACATGGCGTTACTCCACGCCCGCGCCGGCGGATGAGAACCGGCCCACGCGGGCGCGCGGGCCGGTCATCGGTGACGCCCCTGCGGGCACCACCCGGGCCGCGCACAAGGCACGGCCGCCACTGCACGGGTTACTTGGCTTCGACGAAGATGTACTCGGCGCCGGTCGGCTGGATGATCGACTGGACGCGGGCGTTGTCGGCGGCCTTGCCGATGAACACCACGCGCACACCCTTCATCGAGTCCGGCGAGACGTCCTTGAACACGGCCTGGATCATGTCGGCCATCTTGGCCGAGGCCGAGGAACCGAAGGCCAGCATGTTGCCCGGCTGCACGCCACGGCCCACAGCCTGGGTGGCGCTTTCGACCTGGCGCTCATACTTGGCCGCGAATTCCGGGTCCGATTCCGGGGCGAGGTAGTACAGGTACGGGCTGTTGCTGATGTTGCCCATGTTCTGCACGGCCACGGCCTGCAGGTACTTCTTCCAGCCGGCATCGTCATCGGCAGCCGGGGCGACAAGCGCCTGCTGGGCTTCGACGACCGGCGCGGCCTCTTCCTTCTTGCAGGCGGTGAAGGCCAGCGCGAACGACGCGATCAACATGGCACGCATGGTGTTGTTCATGGAATTCCTCCCTTGGTGATTCTTGGTATGTATGGGTCTGACAGGTACTACGCTTGGCCCGACTTCGCTTCACGGACCTTGCGCAGTGCCTCAAGCACGGCGGACGGCACGAAGCCGGACACGTCGCCGCCCAGGCGGGCGATCTCGCGGACCAGCGAAGACGAAATGAAGCTGTGTTGCTCGGCCGGGGTCAGGAACAGGGTCTCGACCTCCGGGATCAGATGGCGGTTCATGCTCGCCATCTGGAATTCGTACTCGAAATCGGAGACCGCGCGCAGCCCGCGCAGCAGCACCCCGCCCTGCACCGAGCGCACGAAATGCGCCAGCAGGGTATCGAAACCACGCACTTCCACGTTGCGGTTGTGGCCCAGCGCATCACGGGCGAGCTGGACGCGCAGCTCCAGCGGCAGCGTCGGCCCCTTGGACGGGCTCTGCGCCACGCCCACCACCACCTTCTCGAACAGGGGTGCAGCGCGGTTCACCAGATCGATGTGACCGTTGGTGATCGGATCGAAGGTGCCCGGGTAGACAGCAATGCGGCGGTTGGCCACGGTCATACGTCAGCTACGCGTGTTGGTCTGGTGAAAGTGTAGCAGTGGCGCGGCGATACAGGGCAAAACGGACCTCCCGGGTGCCCCCCTCGCGGTGCAGCAGCCACGGCGCGGGCATCTTCGGCGCCTGATCGGCCGGGGACTCCACGTACACCCAGGCATCAGGCGCCAGATGCGGGGGCAGCCCCGCCATCACGGCCTCCCACAGCCCATCGGCAAACGGCGGATCGACGAACGCGATATCCGCCAGCGGTCCGGCCGGCTGCCGCAGCCACTGCAGCGCATCGGCCTGCACCAGGGCGATCTGGTCCTGCGCCCCCAGCTTGGCGACCGACTCGCGCAGCTGCCGGGACAATGCGGGATCGCGCTCCACCAGCGTAGCCTGCGCCGCCCCGCGCGAGACCGCTTCCAGCCCCAGCGCCCCGCTGCCGGCGAACAGATCCAGCACCCGCGCCCCGCCCAGGCGCGGCATCAGCCAGTTGAACAGGGTCTCGCGCACCCGGTCACTGCTGGGCCGCAGCCCCGGCGACAGCGGCACCGGCAGCTTCGTATTGCGCCATTTGCCCCCGATGATCCGCACCTGGCCCACGGCAGCGGCCGGCTGACGCGGTTTCATGCGGGGCTCCGGAGATGGATGGCGATCGGATGGGCGAGCGGGCGGGAAAGCGTCATGGGCAGGCAGGCAGGTAGTTCAGGACGACATTCTAGGCGGTCCAGTCGCTGTCTTTGCCAGGCACCCCGATGCTGGAATGAAATGCAGCCACGCATGGCGTGGCTCTACCTGTCGCACGTCCGACCCACCTTGTAGAGGCAAGCGCCGCACTCCTGCTTGCGATTCGGCCCCGAAGGCTGCCGACACTCTTGAATTCGGGACAATCCACCCCTACCCCTTGAGCCAGCCGCCGCGCCGGGCGCGGCAATGTCCCAAGGAGCAA
The DNA here is from genome assembly GCF_002887735.1 of Stenotrophomonas bentonitica. Taxonomy (GTDB): domain Bacteria; phylum Pseudomonadota; class Gammaproteobacteria; order Xanthomonadales; family Xanthomonadaceae; genus Stenotrophomonas; species Stenotrophomonas bentonitica_A. Next base: position 171,657 of record NZ_PKQP01000002.1, on the reverse strand, counting down.
CACGACCCATGACCGTGCAGACCCAAAAAGAAACCCTGGGCTTCCAGACCGAAGTCAAACAGCTGCTGCAGTTGATGATCCACTCGCTGTACTCCAACAAGGAAATCTTCCTTCGCGAGCTCATCTCCAACGCGGCCGATGCCTCGGACAAACTGCGCTTCGAAGCGCTGACCCAGCCGGCCCTGCTTGAGAACGACGGCGACCTGCGCATCCGCGTCAGCTTCGATGCCACCGCCAACACCCTGACCATCGACGACAACGGCATCGGCATGAGCCGTGACGAAGCGATCGCCCACCTGGGCACCATCGCCAAGTCCGGCACCGGCGACTTCCTGCGCCAGCTCTCCGGCGACCAGAAGAAGGACTCCCAGCTGATCGGCCAGTTCGGCGTCGGCTTCTACAGCGCCTTCATCGTCGCCGACCAGGTGGACGTGTACTCCCGCCGCGCCGGCCTGCCCGCCAGCGAGGGCGTGCACTGGTCCTCGCGCGGCGAAGGCGAGTTCGACGTGGAAAGCATCGACAAGCCCGAGCGCGGCACCCGCATCGTGCTGCACCTCAAGGATGACCAGCGCGACTTCGCCGATGGCTGGCGCCTGCGCGGCATCATCAAGAAGTACTCCGACCACATCGGCCTGCCGATCCAGATGGCCAAGGAACACCACGGCGAAGATGCCCCGGCCGAGGTCGAATGGGAAACCGTCAACCGTGCTAGCGCGCTGTGGACCCGCCCGCGCACCGAGATCACCGACGCCGAGTACCAGGAGTTCTACAAGCACGCCGCGCATGACCACCAGGATCCGCTGGCGTGGAGCCACAACAAGGTTGAAGGCAAGCTGGAGTACACCTCTCTGCTGTACGTGCCCGGCCATGCGCCGTTCGATCTGTACCACCGTGACGCGCCCAAGGGCCTGAAGCTGTACGTGCAGCGCGTGTTCGTGATGGACCAGGCCGAGCAGTTCCTGCCGCTGTACCTGCGCTTCATCAAGGGCGTGGTGGATTCCAACGATCTCTCGCTGAACGTTTCGCGTGAAATCCTGCAGTCCGGCCCGGTCATCGATTCGATGAAGTCGGCGCTGACCAAGCGTTCGCTGGACATGCTGGAGAAACTGGCCAAGGACAAGCCGGAGGTCTATGCCGGCTTCTGGAAGCAGTTCGGCCAGGTGCTCAAGGAAGGCCCGGCCGAGGACTACGGCAACCGCGAGAAGATCGCCGGCCTGCTGCGCTTCGCCTCCACCCATGACGACAGCGGCGAGCCCAGCGTCTCGCTGGCCGATTACGTGGGCCGCATGATCGAAGGCCAGGACAAGATCTACTTCCTGACCGGCGACAGCTACACCCAGGTCAAGGACAGCCCGCACCTGGAAGTGTTCCGCAAGAAGGGCGTGGAAGTGTTGCTGCTCACCGACCGCATCGACGAATGGTTGATGGGGTACCTGACCGAGTTCGACGGCAAGTCGTTCGTCGATGTCGCGCGTGGCGATCTGGACCTGGGCGCGCTGGAAACCGCCGAAGACAAGCAGGCCCAGGAAGCCGTGGCCAAGGACAAGCAGGCGCTGGTGGACCGTATCAAGGCCGCACTGGGCGATGACGTGGCCGACGTGCGCGTCTCGCACCGCCTGACCGACTCCCCGGCAATCCTGGCGATCGGCGAACAGGACCTGGGCCTGCAGATGCGCCAGATCCTGGAAGCCAGCGGCCAGAAGGTGCCCGACAGCAAGCCGGTGTTCGAGTTCAACCCCGGCCATCCGCTGATCGGCAAGCTGGACCAGGAAGGCGATGCCGCGCGCTTCGATGACCTCAGCCGCGTCCTGTTCGACCAGGCCGCGCTGGCCGCGGGCGACACGCTGAAGGACCCGGCGGCGTATGTGCGCCGGCTCAACAAGCTGTTGCTCGAGCTGTCGGCGTAAGTCGCTCTGCGGGTGGGTGCCGGCCAAGGGTCGGCACCTGCCGGCGTTGATGATGCGTGGCGCCGGACTGTGGCCGGCGTGCGCGATCGAGTCAGGCCCAGCGGTCGAGCAAGGTGCCCAGCATCTGGTCCTGGCGGCGGAGCACGGTCGCGTTGGCGGCGAACGCCAGCGCGGCTTCTCTGGCCGTGAGCAGGTCCGCGATCGGCGCATTGGCATCGTCGGGCGCGGTGATCACGGTGGCGGTGACGCCGCCGCCTGCCGCTGCAGTCTGCGCGACTCCCAGGCGGGTCGCATCCGGGACCGGCAACCGTGCCACGTTGGACGCGGCGCTCTGTACCCCGAGCGAGGCGGCACGCATGCCGGTACTGGCAATGGACATCACGCTCATCGGTCACCGTTTTCTGCTGTTCCGGCCGCGCCGGCATGGCGCAGCCCTTCACAACCGGTAACGGCCGCATCGGCCATTACTTGAGTCCCGCCCCACCGCACCTGCACGCCCATGGGCCTTCGGGGCGCAGTGGTAGCATACCCCTCTGATTTCAGCGTCTTTTGCCAATGCTCAGCTTCTTCCGCCGCAAAAAGCCCCAGGACGCCCCGCAAGAGGCGGCCAAAACCCAGCATTACTCCACCGAGGAGCTGGCAGCCGCGTTCCCGCAGGCCAATCCCCAGGCTGCAGAACCGCCGGCGCCTGCGCCGCTGCCGCCGGCAGCGGAAGCCCCGGTGCCTGCCGTCGCGCCGACTGCCCCCGCAGAGCGCGTGATCGCGCCGACCCCGGAGGTTCCCGCCCCGGCAGTTCCGAAGCCTGTAGTTTCGACCCCGGTCGTGCCGGCCCCCGTTGTACCTGCGCCCGTGGTCGCACCGCCTGCCGCCCCGCCGCCGGTCGCGCCGGCACCTGTAGTGACCGCACCGGTTGTCCCGGCTCCGGCTGCTCCTGCACCTGTCGTCGCGGCGCCGGCTCCAGCAGCTCCCGTGGAGGACCGCGCGGCACCGGCCGCACCGAGCCCGGCACCGGCCGCACCGGTGAGCGCACCTGCGCCGCCCGTCGTCGCGCCGCCGGTGGCTGCTCCGGCCGTGCCCGCCGCGCTCGCTCCGGCCGTCCCGGCAGCTCCGGCACCCCCGGCTGCTCCGGCTCCTCCGGCTGCCCCGATCATCGTGACCGAGCGCCCGTCCTCCCAGGACATCGCCCCCGCCGCGGCCGGCAAGAGCGGCTGGCGCGAGCGCTTGCGCAACAGCGTGATCGCCCGCAGCTTCGGCGGCCTGTTCTCGCGCAATCCCAAGCTCGATGATGACCTGCTCGATGAGCTGGAAACTGCGCTGATCACCGCCGATGTCGGCGTCGGTGCGACCACCGCGCTGGTGGAAGGCCTGCGCAAGCGCATGAAGGCGCGCGAGTTCGCCGATGCCAATGCGCTGCTCACCGCGCTGCGCGCCGAGCTGATCGCCATCCTGCAGCCGGTCGCCAAGCCGCTGGTGATCGACCGCACCGCCAAGCCGTTCGTGGTGCTCACCGTCGGCGTCAACGGCGTCGGCAAGACCACCACCATCGGCAAGCTGGCCAAGCGCTTCAAGGACGACGGGCACAGCCTGATGCTGGCCGCCGGCGATACCTTCCGTGCCGCCGCTGTCGCGCAGCTGCAGGCCTGGGGCGAGCGCAACGGTGTGGCCGTGGTCGCCCAGGGCCAGAATGCCGACGCGGCCTCGGTCGCCTTCGATGCGCTGCAGGCCGGCAAGGCGCGCGGCACCGAAGTGCTGATCGCCGATACCGCCGGCCGCCTGCATACCCAGGCTGGCCTGATGAACGAGCTGGGCAAGATCCGCCGCGTGCTCGGCAAGATCGATGCCAATGCACCGCACGAAGTGCTGATGGTCATCGATGGCACCACCGGGCAGAACGCGCTCTCGCAGCTGCGTCAGTTCCATGCCGCGGTCAACGTGACCGGGCTGGTGGTGACCAAGCTGGACGGCACCGCCAAGGGCGGCGTGGTGTTCGCGCTGGCCCGCGAGTTCGGCATTCCGATCCGCTTCTGCGGCATCGGCGAGCGCCCGGAAGACCTGCGCGTGTTCGATCCGGAAGCCTTTGTCGACGCCCTGCTGCCCGAAGCACTCGGCGCCTGATCACCGCCGGGCCAGGCAGCGGCTTCACTTGTGGAGCCACCCCATGGGTGGCTGCTTCACCTCCGGGACCGGTCTCCCCGGCTGCCGATGCAGCCACGCATGGCGTGGCTCCCGTCCTTCTCCGGAATCTGCATGACCCGCCAGCCTCCCGCCAGCGCCGTATTGCCTGCCGACGATGTGTTCGTTTCCCGGCTGCTGCACTGGTTCGATGACCATGGCCGGCACGACCTGCCCTGGCAGCACCCGCGCTCGCCGTACCGGGTGTGGCTGTCGGAGATCATGCTGCAGCAGACCCAGGTCAGCACGGTCATCCCGTACTTCCTGAAGTTCCTGGACGTATTCCCGACCCTGCCCGACCTGGCCGCCGCCAGCAATGACGCGGTGATGGCGCAGTGGGCGGGATTGGGGTACTACGCCCGTGCACGCAACCTGCATGCCGCCGCGCAGCGCTGCGTGGACCTGCATGGCGGCGAGCTGCCGCGTGATTTCGATGCACTGCATGCGCTGCCGGGCATAGGCCGCAGCACTGCGGGCGCGATCCTCAGCCAGGCCTGGAGTGACCGGTTCGCGATTCTCGATGGCAACGTCAAGCGCGTACTGACCCGCTATCACGGCATCGAGGGCTTTCCCGGCCTGCCGGCGATCGAAAAGCAGCTGTGGGCGGTCGCCGAGGCGCACGCAGCGCAGGTGCCTGGCACGCGCATGGTCGATTACACCCAGGCGCAGATGGACCTGGGCGCCAGCGTCTGCAGCCGCAGCAGGCCTGCCTGCGTGATCTGTCCGCTGCAGGCGACCTGCGTTGCACGGCGCGAAGGCCGTACCGATCAGCTGCCGACACCGAAGCCGGGCAAGACCCTGCCCGAACGCGAGGCGGTGGCGCTGCTGCTGCGCGATGCGCGCGGCCGTGTGCTGCTGCAGAAGCGGCCGGACACCGGCATCTGGGCGCAGCTGTGGACCCTGCCCCAGGCTGACAGCGGCATCGCCCTGCAGGACTGGTTCGATGCGCATATCGAGGGCTCGCTGGACGATGCCGAGCCGCTGCCGGTGCTGGAGCACACCTTCAGCCACTACCGGCTGCATCTGCAGGTACTGGTGGCGACGGTTCAGGGCTCGCGCGGCGAGGATGCCGGCGTACGCTGGGTCGCTGCCGAAGAGCTGGAAAAGCTGGGCCTGCCCGCACCGATCCGCAAGCTGCTCCAGACCGGTGCACCGCCCGCTCAGCCCAAGCGCCGTACAATGCGGCGCGCAGCAACATCCCAAGACAACGAGTAACGCTATGCCCCGCACCGTTTTCTGCCAGTACGAACAACGCGACGCCGAAGGCCTGGACTTCGTGCCCTACCCCGGCGAGCTGGGCCAGCGCATCTTCAACCACATCGGCAAGCCGGCCTGGGCCGCGTGGCTGGCGCACCAGACCATGCTGATCAACGAAAACCGGCTGTCGCCGCGCGATCCCAAGCACCGTGCGTTCCTGGAAGAGGAACTGGTGAAGTATCTCTTCAGCGGTGGCGCGGAGAAGCCGGCCGGGTTTGTTCCGGAGGCGTGACCGGGTCTGATACCGACCAACGGTCGGTATCTACCGCGAGGATGGGGGACCGTGAAGTTGTTGGCGATAGCGAGGTTGTTGGCGATCGCCAGGTTGTGGCGACCGCGAGGTTATGCCGACGGCGAGATCGCGGTGCATCCTCGATAGGCCTTGGCCGGCCAGCGGCCGGCACTACCGGGTCGGCGCCTGCTGGCCTTCTTCGCGCTCCTGCAGCTGCGCCTGCCGCAGCTCCTGCTCGGAGGCGCGCAGCGCCTTGGTATCGAGCTTGCGGATGCTGCTGATGAAGCACGGCATGTTCATCGGTCCCGGCGTGGGGTCGTGCACCAGCACCTTGTCGAAGCGGGCCGACACACGGCCGACCCGGCTGGTCAGGCCGATCGCCGGGGCGTAGTCCAGCCCCTGGCACGGCCCGGCCAGTTCCAGCAGATAGCCTTCGCTTGGGCGCGTCCACACCGCCAGCGCGCTCTCGCCCAGTTCGGTCCAGCCGGACAACGACCCGTACAACGGCATGTCCTGCTGCGGCGGACCGGCGTGCGCGCGGTACAGATCAAGCTTCTGCGCGGTGGACAGGCGGCCGGTACTGGCGCACGCGGCCAGCCCAAGGCACAGGGCCGCGATGGCAAGGGTCTGCTTCATGACGCCTCCTGCTGGGGAATGTGCGCCGATCATGCGCCGCCCGGCGTGGTCCCGGCGAGAGGAACCCGCCGGGTGTTCAGCGCTCAGGCAGGCAGCGCTGCCCGCTCAGACCTCGCTGTGGGCCAGGCTGTGCAGCCGCCCTTCGCGCAGTTCCAGCACGCGGTCCAGCTTGCGTGCCAGCGAGCGGTCGTGGGTCACCAGCACCAGGCTGGTGTGGTGCGCGCGGTTGAGCTCGAGCATCAGCTCGAACACGGTCGCGGCGGTCTTGTCGTCCAGGTTGCCGGTGGGCTCGTCGCCGAGCACGCAGGCCGGGCGGTTGACCAGGGCGCGGGCCACGGCGGCACGCTGGCGCTCACCGCCGGAGAGCTCGCCCGGCTTGTGGTCCACCCGGTGCCCCAGGCCGACCGATTCCAGCAACGCCTGCGCGCGGTTGCGCGCGTCGGCTACTTCTTCGCCCCCCAGCAGCACCGGCATCATCACGTTTTCCAGCGCGGTGAATTCGGGCAGCAGGTGATGGAACTGGTAGACGAAGCCGAGGGCGCGGTTGCGCAGGCGGCCACGCTGGCTGTCGGACAGGCCGGACATGCGCTGGCCGGCCACATAGACCTCGCCCGCCGTCGGCGTATCCAGGCCACCCAGCAGGTGCAGCAGGGTGCTCTTGCCGGCGCCGGAGGCACCGATGATGGCCACGGTCTCGCCGGCGGCCACGCGCAGGTCCAGCCCGTTGAACACCGGGGTCTGCATGCGGCCTTCGGCATAGGTCTTGGCCAGCGCTTCGGCGCGGATGACTTCCTGGCCCAGGGTGAGTGCTTCATTCATAACGCAGGGCCTCCGCCGGCTGGGTACGTGCCGCGCGCCAGGCGGGATACAGGGTGGCAAGGAAGCTCATGACCAGCGCCACGGCGGTGATCATGATGATGTCCGGGGTCTGCATGTCGGTCGGCAGGCCGGTGATGTAGTACACGTCCTCCGGCAGCAGCTTGACGTTGAACAGCGTCTCGATCGCGCCGAGGATGCGCTCCAGGTTCAAGGTCAGGGTGATGCCACCGATCACGCCCAGCACGGTGCCGAAGATGCCGATCAGCGAGCCCTGCACCATGAACACCTGCATCACCCCGCCCGGGGTCAGGCCCAGGGTGCGCAGGATCGCGATGTCGGCCTGCTTGTCGGTGACCAGCATCACCTGCGAGGAAACGAGGTTGAACGCGCCCATGGCGATGATCAGCGAGAGCAGGATGCCCATCACCACCTTCTCCATGCGCAGCGAGTGGTAGAGGTTGGCGTTCTGCTGGGTCCAGTCACTGACGCGGTAGGCACCGGTCAGGTTGTGGGCCAGATCGACGCCGACGTCCAGCGCCTTGTCCATGTCGTGCAGCTTCAGGCGCACACCGGTGACGCCATCGATGCGCAGCACCTTTTCCAGATCGGCCATGTTGGCGTAGGCCACGCCGCGGTCGACCTCGTTGTAACCGGCCTCGAAGATGCCGCTCACGGTGAAGCGCTTCATGCGCGGGATCGCGCCGATCGGCGTGCCCTGCACTTCCGCCAGGGTCACCAGCACCGTATCGCCCACGCCGACGCCGAGGTAGATCGCCAGTTCCTGGCCCACCAGCAGGTTGTAGCTGCCTGCGGTCAGGCTGTCGAAGCTGCCCTTCTTGACCTTCTGGTTGATGACCGAGACGTTCGGCTCCAGCGCCGGGTCGATGCCCTGCACGATGGCGCCCTGCACGCGGGGGCCGCTGAGCATGGCCTGGATTTCGATGTACGGCGCCGCGCCGGCGACACGCGGGTCCTTTTTCGCCACATCCACCGCATGCGCCCAATCGGCCATCGGGGCGCCGTCGGTGGTGATGGTGGTATGCGCGGTCATCTGCAGCAGCCGGTCGCGGATTTCCTTCTGGAAACCGCTCATGACCGCCAGCGTGGTGATCAGCACGGTCACGCCCAGCGCGATGCCGAGGATCGAGGCCATGGAGATGAAGGAGATGAAGCCGTTGCGGCGTTTGGCGCGCAGGTAGCGCAGGCCAATCGAGACAGGTATGGGTTTGAACATGCAGGTACGCCGGACAATTCAGGCTATGGTGCCACTGCAGGGGGTGAACGGGAAATGCAGTGTGCCCGGACGGCTAGTCGCAGTTCACGTGCCTGCGCCGCCGGAAGGGTATCGGGCCAGAACAGGCGCCAGTGGCGACGCCCTTCATACCGCCAGCGCAGCTGCAGCAGCGGGCCGCGGCGACGCATCTGCAGGTCCTCGACCGCCTCGCCATCCACCTGGGCCGGCTCATCATCCAGGGGGATCAGGAAGGCGCAGCCCGGGCCGCGCGCATACCGCCACGCCTCCAGCCACGTGCCCACCATCGCCACCAGGCCCAAGGCCAGGCCCCACGGCGCCGGAAGCTCGGTGGCCCACAGGGCCCAGGGCATCAGCGCGCCCATGGCGATCAGCGCCCGGCACTGCCAGCGCGAGGGGTGCCACTCAAGCTGGCAGGGCGCGGATCCTGGCGATGAGGGCAGCGGGCGCGGCATGCGGGCATTCCTCGTAACCCATGAACCAGCGCCACAACTTATCGTCTTCGCTTTCCAGCAGGAACAGGAAAACCTCGCGCTCGTCTGTCGGTGCCCGCAGCCAGCACCGGTCCAGGTAACGGCCGAACAGCTGATCCAGCTCGCGCATGCCGCGGCGGCAGCGCCAGCGCAGCTTTTTCAGTTCGGTTGCTTCATCCATTTTCTGCGTTTCCAGATAAGGCAAAGCCACGCATGGCGTGGCTCTACCGTTTCGATCATTTTCTGAGAAGCCACGCATGGCATGACTCTACCATTTCGATCATTTTCTGAGACGCCACGCATGGCGTGGCGCTACCGTTTCGATCCTCTGTTGCAGGACCACGCATGGCGTGGCGCTACCGGGCACGTCTGGATCAGGCGCGACGCGCCATCATCAACTTCTTGATCTCGGCAATGGCCAGCGCCGGGTTCAGGCCCTTCGGACAGGTCCGCGAGCAGTTCATGATGGTGTGGCAGCGGTACAGCTTGAACGGGTCTTCCAGCTCGTCCAGGCGCGCACCGGTGTCTTCATCGCGCGAGTCGACGATCCAGCGGTAGGCCTGCAGCAGGATGGCCGGGCCCAGGTAACGCTCGCCGTTCCACCAGTAGCTCGGGCAGCTGGTCGAGCAGCACGCGCACAGGATGCACTCGTACAGGCCGTCCAGCTTCTTGCGGTCTTCCGGCGACTGCAGGCGCTCGCGATCCGGCGGCGGCGGGGTCTGGGTGCGGATCCACGGCTTGATCGAGGCGTACTGCGCGTAGAAGTGGGTCAGGTCCGGCACCAGATCCTTGACCACGCTCATGTGCGGCAGCGGGTAGATCGGCACTTCGGCCTTGCCGCAGTCGGCGATGGCGCGGGTGCAGGCCAGCGTGTTGGTGCCGTCGATGTTCATCGCGCACGAACCGCAGATGCCCTCACGGCACGAACGACGGAAGGTCAGGGTCGGATCGATCTCGTTCTTGATCTTGATCAGCGCGTCCAGAACCATCGGGCCGCAGGCGTCCAGATCGATCTCGTACGTATCGGTGCGCGGGTTGCTGTCGTCGTCGGGACTCCAGCGGTAGATCTTGAAGGTGCGGGTGTTCTTCGCACCGCTCTTGGCGGGGAAGTGCTTGCCCTTTCCGATCTTGGAATTCTTGGGGAGGGAAAACTCGGCCATGGCTGTTCTCGTTGGCTCAGGCGGCTCGCGCTGCGGGGCAGGCGCGGGTAGCACGGAAGATGAGGAAGTCGACACCACCGGCCAGCGGCGCACGCGCCACCCCACCCTTGCGGGGGACGGCGGTCGCGGGCGCTGCGTGGACGGAGGTCATGCCGCAGGTCTCTTAGTAAACGCGCGGCTTGGGCGGGACGACGTCCACGTCCTTGCTCAGCGTGTACATGTGGACCGGGCGGTAGTCGAACTCGCACTTGCCGTTCTCGTCGACGTTGACCAGCGTGTGCTTCTGCCAGTTGACGTCGTCGCGGTCCGGGAAGTCCTCATGCGCATGCGCGCCGCGGCTTTCCTTGCGCTGTTCGGCCGAGTTGATCGTCGCCACCGCGTTGAGCAGCAGGTTGTTCAGCTCGTAGGTTTCGATCAGGTCCGAGTTCCACACCAGCGAACGGTCGGAGACCTTGACGTCCTGGAAGGAGTCGAAGATCTCGGCCATCTTGGCGCAGCCCTCTTCCAGGGTCTTGCTGGTCCGGAACACCGCCGCGTCGTTCTGCATGGTGCGCTGCATGCGATCGCGGATGACCGAGGTCGGGGTGTCGCCGTTGGCGTAGCGCAGCTTGTCCAGCAGGCCCAGCGCCTTGTCGCACGCATCCGACGGCAGGGTCTTGTGCGGCGCGCCGGACTTGATGGTCTCGGCACAGCGGTTGGCCACCGCACGGCCGAACACGACCAGATCCAGCAGCGAGTTGGAGCCCAGGCGGTTGGCACCGTGCACGGACACGCAGGCCGCTTCGCCGATGGCGTACAGGCCCGGCACGACCGCATCGGGGTTGTCGCCGACCTTGCGCACGACTTCGCCGTGGTAGTTGGTCGGGATGCCACCCATGTTGTAGTGCACGGTCGGGATGACCGGGATCGGCTGCTTGTGCACGTCCACGCCGGCGAAGATGCGGGCGCTTTCAGCGATGCCCGGCAGCTTGTCGTCGATGACGCCCGGGCCGAGGTGGGTCAGGTCGAGCAGGATGTGATCCTTGTGCTCGCCAACGCCGCGGCCTTCGCGGATCTCGATGGTCATCGAACGTGACACCACGTCGCGCGAAGCTAGATCCTTGTAGTGCGGGGCATAGCGCTCCATGAAGCGCTCGCCGTTGCTGTTGCGCAGGATGCCGCCTTCGCCACGCACGCCTTCGGTGATCAGGCAGCCCGCGCCGTAGATACCGGTCGGGTGGAACTGCACGAACTCCATGTCCTGCATCGGCAGGCCGGCACGCATGACCAGACCGCCGCCGTCGCCGGTGCAGGTGTGGGCCGAGGTGGCGCTGAAGTAGGCGCGGCCGTAGCCGCCGGTGGCCAGCACCACGCCGTGGGCGCGGAACAGGTGCAGCGAGCCGTCGGCCATGTCCAGCGCGAGCACGCCGCGGCAGACGCCTTCGTCATCGAAGATCAGGTCGAGCGCGAAGTACTCGATCATGAAGCGCGCGTTGTGCGCCAGCGACTGCTGGTACAGCGTGTGCAGCATGGCGTGGCCGGTACGGTCGGCGGCGGCGCAGGTGCGCTGCGCGGACGGGCCTTCGCCGTACTTGGTGGTCATGCCACCGAACGGGCGCTGGTAGATCTTGCCCTCTTCGGTACGGCTGAAGGGCACACCGTAGTGTTCCAGTTCGATGATGGCCGGGATCGCTTCGCGGCACATGTACTCGATGGCGTCCTGGTCACCCAGCCAATCCGAGCCCTTGATGGTGTCGAAGAAGTGGTAGCGCCAGTCGTCTTCGCCCATGTTGCCCAGCGCGGCCGAAATACCGCCCTGCGCGGCCACGGTGTGCGAACGGGTCGGGAAGACCTTGGTCAGACAGACCGTCTGCAGGCCCTTGGCGGCAAGGCCGAACGTGGCGCGCAGGCCAGCACCGCCGGCGCCGACCACGACCATATCGTACTTGTGTTCCGTAATCTTGTAAGCGGACATCTAATCTGGATTCCTGTCTTGGTGCCTGGACTCAGGCGACGCCGAGCGCGATGCGGGCGACCGCAAAAACACTGACGATCCCGCCGAGCACGGCGATGAACTTCACCGTGGTCTGCAGCGCCAGGGCCAGCAGCGAATTGTGGATGTAGTCTTCCAGCACGACCTGCAGGCCGAGCTGGGCATGCCAGAACATCGCGACCAGGAAGCCGACCAGCAGCACCGCGTTCCACGGCTTGGACACCGCGTCGGTCGCGGTCACGTAATCGGCGCCGATCAGGCTCAGTACGAACACCAGGAACCAGATGGTCAGGCCGACCAGCGCGGTGGCGGTCAGGCGCTGCATCACGAAGTGCTCGGTACCGGTCTTGGCAGCGCCAAGGCCACGCACGTTCTTCAGCGGGGTACGGTACTTGTTCATGCGGCCGCTCCCATGAAGACGTAGGCCCAGACCAGGGCGGTGATCACCAGGCTGGCGAAGACCGAGACCCAGCTGCTGCGCACGAAGGCGGGGATGGAGAAGCCGATCGCGAAGTCCTGCACGATATGGCGGATGCCATTGCACAGGTGGTAGGCGAAGGACCAGGTCCAGGCGAACAGGAAGAGCTTGCCGTACCAGCTACCGGCCTGGCCGGTGAAGCAGTTCCAGGATTCAGGACCCATCATCAGGGCGAGCAGGCCGCCGGCAATGATCAGGGCTCCAACAGACAGAAAGATGCCGGTCGCTCGATGCAGGATCGAGGTGGCCATCTGAATCTGCCAGCGATACACCTGAAGGTGCGGGGAAAGGGGACGTTCTCTGGCGGCCATTCGCTGGGCTCGTTATCTCGGCTGGGCGGCGCAATGCCGCGTTGGCTCAATGCTGATCAAAAATCGATGCAGCGTCCGTTTTTTTCCCAATCTCCGTACCGCACCGGATCAAGTCCGCCGCGGCCGCCGATTTCCAAAGGCACTGCCGGCGTCGCGGGGAGCGGTTGCTCCTCCGGTACCAGCGTGCCTTCAGCTTCAGAATCTGGAGTGGGGGTTGTTTGGCCTATCATGGGTGTTCTCGCAACGCACAAATTTTAGACCCCGTTCACGTGCCTGACAACCTGCCCTCCGATTTCGCCGGCTTTTCGCGCCTTTCCGGTCACCAGCTGCTCAGTCTCAGCGGTGCCGATGCGGCCGCCTTTGCCCATGCCCAATTCTCCAGCGATGTCACCGCCCTGCCCCTGCGGCATTGGCAGTGGAGTGCCTGGCTGACGGCCAAGGGCCGCACCATTGCTGTGTTCCAGCTGTTGCGGCTGGAGGAGGAGCGCATCGTGCTGCTGCTCGCCGACGGCGACGCCGATGCGATTGCGTCGCAGTTGCAGCGTTTTGTATTCCGCCGCAAGGTCCGGATCGAGGTGCGCAACGACCTGGCCGTGGTGGCGAGCTTCACCGCGCCGGAAGCGGCCTCCGGGGCCGCGATTGCGCAACTTGCCGGCGAAAACCTCGAACTGGACCTCGGCAGCGATGTGCTTCCGCGCAGCCTGCGGATCGGCGCGGCCGATGCCGTGGCCGCTGCGGCCGACAGTGCGGATATCGCGCTGGCCTGGCGCCAGTCCGACCTGCGCTACGGGCTGCCGCGACTGGACGCCGATCAGCGCGAGCAGTGGACGCCACAGCAGTTGGGGCTGGACCGCCTGAACGGGTACAGCGTCAAGAAAGGCTGCTACCCGGGCCAGGAAATCGTGGCCCGCACCCACTTCCTGGGCAAGGCCAAGCGCGCCCTGCAGCTGCTGCGGGTCGTGGAGGGCACGACCAGCGGCACGCAGGTACATCAGAAGGACGCAGCGATCGGCACGGTGGCCTCGGTGGCCGGTGATCTGGCCCTGGCGGTGCTGCCGCTGGAGATCGCGCCGGAGCCGTTGAGCGTCGGCGGGGTCCAGGCCGCCCACCTGCCGTTGCTGGATGGTCTGGCGCGGTAGACCCGGTAGGCATCGACCGTTGGTCGATGCGGCACGCCATGAACGTTGATGGGTGTGCGTGGAGCCGGCCAGCGGCCGGCACTACCGGATCTGGTGGCACTGCCTGATCTGGTGGCACTGCCGGATTCGCGCACGGGTAGTGCCGGCCGCTGGCCGGCAACCCCGTACCCGTCCGCGCCTTACGCGTCGTTCAAGCGCTCGCCGGTCTGCGCATCGAAGAAATGCAGGCCCTGCGGATGGATCGCCACGCGGATCGGCTCGCCGACCGACGGCAACCCCTGCGGTGCCACGCGCATCACCAACGGCTGGCCGCCACTGGTCATGTTGACGAAAATCTCGTTGCCGACCGGCTCGATGCCATCGATCATCGCCTCGAACGCCGTCGCATCCCCGGCCGCGGCCGGCTGCAGATGCTCCGGGCGCACGCCCACGGCGATCGCCTTGCCGACCCACGCCTGATCGATCCGGGCCTGGCCCAGCGGCGCGGTCAGCCCGGTGTCCTGTACGGCATAGCCGCTGTCGGTGCGCTGCAGGGTGCCGCGCAGCACATTCATCGCCGGGCTGCCGAGGAAGCCGGCCACGAACAGGTTGGCCGGGCGGTCGTACAGCGCCATCGGGGTATCGATCTGCTGGATCACGCCATCCTTGAGCACCACGATGCGCTGGCCCAGGGTCATCGCTTCCACCTGATCGTGGGTCACGTAGATCATGGTGGTGCCCAGCTTGCGGTGCAGCTGCGCGATTTCGGTCCGCACGCTGTGGCGCAGTTTGGCGTCCAGGTTGGACAGCGGCTCATCGAGCAGGAACACCGCCGGCTCGCGCACCAGCGCGCGGCCCAGCGCAACGCGCTGGCGCTGGCCGCCGGACATCGCCTTGGGCAGCTTGTCGAGCATCTCGGTCAGGCCCAGCGTTTGGGCCGCCTCACTGACCCGCTTGCTGATCGTGGCCTTGTCGTGGCCGCGCAGCTTCAGACCGAAGGCCAGGTTCTCGGCCACGGTCATGTGCGGATACAGCGCATAGCTCTGGAACACCATGGCGATGTCACGATCCTTGGGCGCCACGTCGTTGACCACGCGGTCGCCGATCGTCAGCGTGCCGCCACTGATTTCTTCCAGGCCGGCGACCATGCGCAGCAGTGTGGACTTGCCACACCCGGACGGCCCCACCAGCACCATCAATTCACCATCGGCCACTTCGAAGGTCGCGCCCTGCACGGCCACCTGACCGTTGTCGTAGACCTTGCGAACGCCCTGCAACTGCACTTTTGCCATATCACCATTCCAGTCCGCCCGGTCTCCGGGCTGTTATGCGGAACTGCCTTCGGCCCTCCCGATGGCAGGTCGATGGCGTGGTGCCGCATGACGGCGACCACTGCAATCGAATACAGTCTGCGCATTCTGCCATGTAAACGTTTTCACGTGGCACTATCCGATAGTCGGCCGTGACCTGGATGCCGGGGAGGATGCGATATCCCCCACGACACCGGGTTGGCAGGCCATCATGCCGGGCGGAATCCATGGGGCGTGCTGCACCTGCAACAAGCAGACAAAGGACCCCGCCCGACCCCCGAGAACATAGACGAGAAGCGATTGACAACGATGTCACCCGGATCTGAAACTCGAGCGATGCACGACACCCTTTTCCTGTTTGGCGCCACAGGTGACCTGGCCCAGCGCTACCTGTTCCCCTCGCTGCTGCGATTGCTGGGCGACGGCCTGCTCCCCGAAGACTTCAAGGTTCGTGCGCTGGCGTTGTCGCCGCACGACACCGACGCCTTCCGCGAGATCCTGCGCCCGCGCCTGCAGCAGGCCATGCCGATGGCCAGCCAGGACGATATCCACTCGCTGCTGCAGCGCATCGACTACCGCTCGGTGGACCTGCGCAATCCCGAGTCCGTGGCCGAATCGGTCCACGACCTGGTCGACCGCAACTGCGTGAGCTACCTGGCGATCCCGCCGGGCCTGTACATCTCCACCTGCGAAGGCTTGGCCAAGGGCGGCGCGCTGGCCGCCCCGCACCGCCTGATGCTGGAAAAGCCGATCGGCAGCGACAGTGCCAGCGCCGAGGAGATCATCTCCACGATCGGCCAGTGGATCGACGAAGACCGCGTGTTCCGCCTGGACCACTACCTGGGCAAGGCCGCGGTGCAGAACCTGATCGCGCTGCGCTTCGGCAATACGCTGCTCGAGGCGGTCTGGAACCGCAACTACATCGAATCGGTGCACATCCTGGTGGCCGAGAGCGAAGGCGTGGATGGCCGCGATGCGTACTACGCCCGCTCCGGCGCGCTGCGCGACATGGTCCAGAGCCACATCCTGCAGCTGCTGTGCCTGGTCGCGATGGAACCGCCGGCGTCGCTGGAAGCCGACCGCATCCGCGACGAGAAGGTCAAAGTGCTGCGCGCCCTGCGCCCGCTCGATGCCAAGCATGCCGCGCGTGACAGCGTGCGGGGCCGCTACACCGCCGGCACCATCAACGGCCAGCCTGCGCAGGCCTACCAGCCGCCGGAAGGCAGCGATGTGGAAACCTTCGCCGGCGTCACCGCGCATATCGACAACTGGCGCTGGTCCGGCGTGCCGTTCCACCTGGTCACCGGCAAGCGCCTGGCCGAGCGCACCACCCGCGTGGTGGTCACGCTCAAGCCGGTCACGCATTGGCTGTTCGAGCGCCCGCACCGCGGCAATGCCACCCCCAACCGCATCACCTTCCAGCTGCAGCCGCAGGAAAACATCGAGCTGGGCCTGATGAGCTCGCTGGCCGGCCCGGAATGGGGCGCGCTGGAACTGCATCCGCTGGAACTGGAACTGTCCGTGCCGACCGGCCTGCACCGCCGCATCGCTTATGAACGCCTGTTCCTGGATGCCTTCAACGGCAACCATGCGCTGTTCGTGCGCGATGACGAAGTGCGCGCGGCCTGGGCGTGGATCGACAGCGTCAGCGATGCGTGGAAGGAAGCCAAGCTGCCGTTGCAGCCCTACCCGGCCGGTCAGTGGGGTCCAGAAGAAGCCGCAGGCTTCCTGCCTGCCGACGCCGATGCCGACGCAACCCGCGGTGGCCAGGCATGACGGTGTTGTCCCAGCCGGTCCTCGTCGCGGATATCGGCGGTACCAATGCACGCTTCGCCCTGGCCGATACCTCGCTGGCCGCGCCGCTGCAGCAGGACAGCATCCGCGAATTCGCGGTCGCTGACTTCCCCTCGCTCGGTGAAGCCGCACGGCACTACCTCGAGCAGATCGGCGCCGAAGCCAAGCGCGGTGTGTTCGCCGTGGCCGGCCGTGTCGACGGTGACGAGGCACGCATCACCAATCACCCGTGGGTGATCTCGCGCATCCGCACCGCGCACATGCTCGGCTTCGACGACCTGCACCTGATCAATGACTTCGCCGCCCAGGCGATGGCGATTTCGCTGCTGCAGCCGCAGGACGTGATCCAGGTCGGCGGCGCGGCGTGGGTGCCGGGCAAGCCGGGCCAGCCGCGCAACTACGCGGTGATCGGCCCGGGCACCGGGCTGGGCGTGGGCGGGCTGATCCTGCGCCATGGCCGCTG
The DNA here is from genome assembly GCF_002887735.1 of Stenotrophomonas bentonitica. Taxonomy (GTDB): domain Bacteria; phylum Pseudomonadota; class Gammaproteobacteria; order Xanthomonadales; family Xanthomonadaceae; genus Stenotrophomonas; species Stenotrophomonas bentonitica_A. Next base: position 154,303 of record NZ_PKQP01000002.1, on the reverse strand, counting down.
CTATCCGCTGGAAACCGAAGGCGGCCACGTCAGCTTCCCGCCGGGTACGCCGGAAGAAATCCGCATCTTGGAGATCCTGTCCGAACAGTTCGGCCGTGTCTCCAACGAACGCCTGATCTGCGGCCCCGGCCTGGTCAACATCCATCGCGCCGTGTGCGAGATGGCCGATATCGACCCGGGCCAGCTGCAGCCGGTGGACGTCACCGCGCGGGCGCTGCATGGCGACCCGCAGGCCATGCGCACCGTGGATGTGTTCTGCGCGGTGTTCGGCGCGATCGCTGGCGATCTGGTGCTGATGCAGGGCGCTTGGGATGGCGTGTTCCTGACCGGCGGGCTGGTGCCGAAGATGCTCGATTCGCTGCAGCACTCCGGCTTCCGCCAGCGCTTTGAACACAAGGGCCGCTTCTCTTCGATCATGTCCAAGGTGCCGTCACTGGCCGTGATGCACCCCAGCCCCGGCCTGCTCGGCGCGGCCGCGTATGCGGCGGATGTGGAACGCGATCTGCCGGGAGGCACTGCATGAATACCCTGGATACGTCCGAACGTTTCACCTTGATCCGCCACGGCGATGCCGATGGCTGGATCGAGGCCGTCGCCGCGGAAATGGCGGCCGAGCTGAACCGCGACATCGCCGAATTCGGCCGCGCGCGCATGCTGCTCTCCGGCGGCACCACGCCGGCACCGGTCTACCAGGCGCTGGCCGAGCTGGACGTGCAATGGGACCGGGTGGAAGTGAGCCTGGTCGATGAGCGCTGGCTGTCGCCGCAGGATCGCGACAGCAATGCCTGGCTGGTGAAGGAGAGCTTCCTGACCCGTGCCGAAGGCGCGCATTTCGATCCGCTGGTGCGGGTCGGCAAACCGCTGCCCGAGTGCGTCTACAGCGCCAACCTGCAGGCCCAGCACAGCCAGCGGCCGTGCCTGAGCGTGCTGGGCATGGGCAACGACGGCCACACTGCGTCGCTGTTCCCGGGGTCGAAGGACCTGACCCGGGCACTGGAAAGCACCCTGCCCTACGCGGCGCTGGATGCCACCGGCTGCCCCGGTGCCAACCAGTGGCCGCTGCGCATCACCCTCACCCCGCACGGCTTGAAGCAGAGCCGCCAGCGCCTGCTGCTGCTGCGCGGCAAGCAGAAGCTGGAAGTGCTCAAGCACGCGCTGGAAAGCAACAATCCGCAGCTGTATCCCATCCTCAACGCGATCGATCTCGACGGCGCGAAACTGCGCGTCCACTGGTGTGACTGAGTTGCCCCGGTGTTGTTCCGTTCGCCTTCTCATAGCCGGTAGCCAATGAGCCTGCATCCCAAACTCCATGCCATCACCGAGCGCATCGTCCAGCGCAGCGTCGCCTCGCGCGCCGCCTACCTGGCCGGTGTCGACGCGGCGCTGCGCGACGGTCCGTTCCGTTCGCGCCTGAGCTGCGGCAACCTCGCCCACGGGTTCGCCGCGTGCGGCCCGACCGACAAGTCGCGCCTGCGCGGCGGCGTGACGCCCAACCTGGGCATCATCACCGCGTACAACGACATGCTCTCGGCGCACCAGCCGTTCGAGCACTACCCGGAGATCCTGCGCGAAACCGCGCGCGAACTCGGCGCGACCGCACAGGTGGCCGGTGGCGTGCCGGCGATGTGCGACGGTGTCACCCAGGGCCGTGGCGGCATGGAGCTGTCGCTGTTCTCGCGCGATGTGATCGCCCAGTCCACCGCGATCGGCCTGAGCCATGACATGTTCGACGCCAGCGTCTACCTCGGCGTCTGCGACAAGATCGTGCCCGGCCTGCTGATCGGTGCGCTGGCCTTCGGCCACCTGCCGGCGATCTTCCTGCCGGCCGGCCCGATGACCCCGGGCATCCCGAACAAGCAGAAGGCCGAAGTGCGTGAGCGCTATGCGGCCGGCCAGGCGACCCGCGAGGAACTGCTGGAGGCCGAGGCCGCCTCGTACCACGGCGCCGGTACCTGCACCTTCTACGGCACCGCCAACTCCAACCAGACCCTGCTCGAAGCGATGGGCGTGCAGTTGCCGGGCGCCTCGTTCGTCAACCCCGATACGCCGCTGCGCGATGCGCTGACCCGCCAGGCAGCGGTGCGTGCGCTGGAAATCAGCGCACTGGGCGATGACTTCCGTCCGCTCGGCCGGCTGATCGACGAGCGCGCGATCGTCAATGCGGTGGTCACGCTGATGGCCACCGGCGGCTCGACCAACCACACCATCCACTGGATCGCGGTGGCGCGTGCGGCCGGCATCGTGCTGACCTGGGACGACATGGACCAGCTCTCGCAGCTGATCCCGCTGCTGGCCCGCGTCTATCCGAACGGCGAAGCCGACGTGAACCGCTTCGCCGCCGCCGGTGGCACCGCGTTCGTGTTCCGCGAGTTGATGGAGGCCGGGCTGATGCACGCCGACCTGCAGACCGTGGCCGAAGGCGGCATGCACCAGTACGGCCAGGAACCGGCGCTGCGCGACGGCAAGCTGACCTACATCGATGGCGTGCGCGAGAGCGCCGATCCGGACGTGGTGCGTGGCGTGGCCGATCCGTTCGAAGCCCAGGGCGGCCTGCGCCTGCTGCGCGGCAACCTTGGCCGTTCGCTGATCAAGCTGTCAGCGGTGAAGCCGCAGTTCCGCACGATCGAAGCGCCGGCCGTGGTGGTCGATGCACCGCAGGTGCTGAACAAGCTGCACGCCGCCGGTGTGCTGCCGCACGATTTCGTGGCGGTGGTGCGTTACCAGGGCCCGCGCGCCAACGGCATGCCGGAGCTGCATTCGCTGGCGCCGCTGCTGGGCCTGCTGCAGAACCAGGGCCGCCGCGTGGCGCTGGTCACCGATGGTCGCCTGTCCGGTGCCTCGGGCAAGTTCCCGGCCGCGATCCACATGACGCCGGAAGCCTCGCGCGGCGGTCCGCTGGCGCGGGTGCGCGAGGGCGACATCATCCGTCTGGATGGTGAGGCCGGCACGCTGGAGCTGCTGGTGGATGCGGCGGAGTTCGCCGCACGCGAGCCGGCGCCGAATACTGCGCCGGCCGGGCACGATCTGGGCCGCAATCTGTTCGCGATGAGCCGCCGTCTGGTAGGCCCGGCCGACCAGGGCGCGATGTCGATTTCGTGTGGGCCGGCCGCCGATGACGGCAGCATCTGGAACTACGATGCGGAATACGAGCTTGGGCATGATGCGGCGGCGGCGGATGCGCCGCATGAGGCGAAGGACGCCTGAGCTGACGCAGCGGTAAGGTGTCCTGGTTGAGGCAGCGCACGGCCCCAACCAGGACGCGCCGTGAACCCATCCATGGGGGCTCGTAAAGCGGCGTCCATGCCGCTTAACGGTCCTGGTTGGGGCCATCCGCTGCCTCCGGACACATTTCGGCGCGTTGTGGCGTCGCACTTATTGGAAGAAGGATTGGAAACGCATGAGCATCGCCGAACATCAGAAACGCGCTGAAACCCTGTTGAAGGCTGCCGGCATTCTGCCGGTGGTGACCGTGCATACGCTGGACCAGGCCCGTGCGGTCAGTGCGGCGTTGCTGGAGGGCGGGCTGCCGGCGATCGAGCTGACGCTGCGTACGCCGGTGGCGATGGAAGCGCTCGCCATGCTCAAGCGCGAGCTGCCGGATGTGGTGGTGGGTGCGGGCACGGTGTTGACCGTGGAGCAGATGCAGCAGTCCATCGATGCGGGCGCCGATTTCCTGGTCACGCCGGGTACGCCGGCGCACATGGCCGATGCGCTGGCGCAGGCGCCGCTGCCGGTGGTGCCGGGTGCGGCGTCGCCGACGGAGATGCTGGCGCTGTATGCGCGCGGCTTCCGGGTGTGCAAACTGTTCCCGGCCTCGGCCGTGGGCGGGCTCGCAATGATCAAGGGCCTGGCCGGTCCGATTCCGGATCTGAAGCTGTGCCCGACCGGCGGCATCACCGAAGACACCGCCGCCGAATACCTGGAGCAGAAAAACGTGGTCTGCATCGGTGGTTCGTGGATGGTGCCGGGGGGTTGGATCGAGCGTGGCGAGTGGGACAAGGTGCGCGAAAGCGCGGCCCAGGCCGCGAAGATCGTGGCGCGGGTCCGCGCGCACTGAACGAAAACGCCCGGGCATGCCCGGGCGTTTTTTTACGTGCATCCCACGCGTGGATTACATCGGGCGCGCCGGATCCACCAGGCCGTACTGGCTGGCCATGCGCGCGAGCGCGATGTTGTCGTTGATGCCCATTTTCTCGAACAGGCGCGCCTTGTGCGTGTTGACGGTCTTCGCGCTCAGGCTCAGGCGTTTGGCGATGTCTTCCTGGCGCAGGCCCTGGGTCAACAGCAGCGCCACTTCCAGCTCGCGCGGGGACAGGGTGTCGAACGGCGAGTGGTTGCCTTCCACGTTCGACAACGCGAGGTTCTGCGCGATGCTGTTGCCGAGATAACGACGGCCGAGCGCTGCATCGCGCACGGCACGCAGCAGTTCCTGGGCATCGCAGGCCTTGCCGATGTAGCCGGAGGCACCGGCTTCGAGCAGGCGCTTGGGCATCGGCCCATCTTCAAGGACGGAGACGATCACCACGCGGGTACCGTGGTCGCCACGGACCACGCGCTCGGTCACTTCCATGCCGCTGACGCCAGGCAGGTGCAGATCGCACAGCACGACGTCGGGCCGCAGTCGGCGGATATCCGGCAATGCATCTTCGCCACTCTCCGCCTCACCGACCACCTCGATGTCGGTCTCGTTGGAGAGGATCATCTTCATGCCCGTGCGCACCAGAGCATGATCGTCCACCAGATACACTCGAATCGTCATCCGCCAACCTCGTCAAACACTGTGAACGGGGGCAAGCCTAGCCGCGGGATGTGTCGATCACAAGGAACCAGGCTCCCCATCATCGCGTTCTGCTCCACGCATCACAGACGTGCTGTCTGCCCCTCCCCCCTGTGCCTCTCATCCTCTTCCGTTCCAGTGGAACAGCCTATGGATGCCGCCCGTTTTCATGCCGCTTTCGGCTAGTTTACCGCCGTATTCGTCTCAGCGGCATGCCGCCACGGATGGCGACGGCGGAACATGACCAGGAAGCACCCTACCACCCAGACCAGGGCGGCACACCAGCCGGCCAGGATGTCGGAGGGGTAATGGACCCCGAGGTAGACCCGGGACAGGCTGACCAGCACCGCAAAGGTCACCGCGGCGAAGGCGACCGGCCAGCGCCAGCGGGTGTTCCAGGCCAGTAGCACCAGGGTGACGGCCAGGGTCATCGAGCCCATGGCATGGCCGCTGGGGAAGCTGAAGGTGCTTTCCGGGGCGATGGATTCCCACAGGCTGGGCCGGTCGCGCTGGAAGAAGCGCTTGCTGCCCAGGTTGAGCAGCGCCGAGCCGGCAAAGCAGATCGCCACGAAACTGGCCTCGCGCCAGCGTTTGCGCCAGGCCAGCAGGACCACGATCAGCACATCGGCCGGGATCAGGAACCACTCGTAGCCCAGTTTGGAGAGCAGCACGAAGAACTGGTCCAGCCCCGGCGAATGCAGGCCATGCATCTTCCACAGCAGCGGCGCATCGAAATAGATCGATTCCAGCTCATGGACTTCATCGGCCAGGGCGACGAACCCGGCCAGGGGCAGCAGCACGCCCACGAACAGCAGCACGAAGCGCCAGGCGTTGCGGCCCATCCAGTGGCGGAAACCGGCCGCCGCCTCCGGGGCAGCCAGCACCGCCGGCTTATCCGAGCGTTCGGACATAGGTGCGTTCGACGTAATCGTCGATCAGCGCCACGAAGTCCTGGGCGATGTTCTCGCCGCGCAAGGTGACCGTCTTTTCACCGTCCACGAAGACCGGCGCCGCCGGCGTCTCGCCGGTCCCCGGCAGGGAGATGCCGATGTTGGCGTGGCGCGACTCGCCCGGCCCGTTGACGATGCAGCCCATGACCGCCAGGGTCATGCTTTCGGCGCCGGGGTGGTTCACCTTCCAGAGCGGCATTTTCTCGCGCACATGGTTCTGCACGACCTTGGCCAGCTCCTGGAAGAACTCCGAGGTGGTCCGGCCGCAGCCGGGGCAGGCCGTGACCAGCGGCGTGAAGGCCCGCTGCCCGGTGGTCTGCAGCAGTTCCTGGGCGACGATCACCTCGGCGGTGCGCGACTGGCCCGGTTCGGGGGTCAGCGAAATGCGGATGGTGTCGCCGATGCCTTCCTGCAGCAGCACCGCCAGCGCCGCCGACGAGGCGACGATGCCCTTGCTGCCGATGCCGGCTTCGGTCAGGCCCAGGTGCAGCGCGAAATCCGAGCGCTGGGCCAGGTCGCGGTACACCGCGATCAGCTCCTGCACCCCACTGACCTTGGCCGACAGCACAATGCGGTCGCGCGGCAGGCCCAGTTCCACGGCGGTCTCGGCCGAATCCAGCGCCGAGCGGATCAGCGCCTCACGCAGCACGCGCCCGGCATCCCAGGGCTGCGCGCGCTGGCTGTTCTCGTCCATCAGGCGCGCCGCCAGCGACTGGTCCAGCGAGCCCCAGTTGGCGCCGATGCGGACCGGCTTGTTGTAGCGGATCGCAAATTCGATCAGCTGCGCGAACTGGGTGTCTTTCTTCTTGCCGAAGCCGACGTTGCCCGGATTGATCCGGTACTTGGCCAGGGCTTCGGCGCAGGCCGGCTCCTGGGTCAGCAACTGGTGGCCGTTGTAATGGAAGTCGCCGATCAGGGGGACATCGATCCCCATCATCTGCAGCTTTTCCACGATCCGCGGGATGGCCGCAGCCGACTCGGGATTGTTGACGGTCAGCCGCACCATCTCCGAGCCTGCGCGCCACAGTTCGGCCACCTGCTTCACGCTGGCGGCGACATCGGCGGTGTCGGTGTTGGTCATCGACTGCACCACCACGGGATGGCCGCCACCCACGACCACGCCGCCGATACGGACGGGCTGGGTCTGGCGGCGGGCCCACACGGCGGAGTCGGCGGGTTGGGTCGGTCGGGTCACGGCGTCATGCATCGGCGTATTTTAGCGCGCCCAGCGCGCACGTAGGTGTCTGTCGTTGCTCGGCGCTCATGTTCAGCGCCCGCCGCACGGCGCCCCGCCCCGATGCGGCCGATTGTCGCAGGCAGGCGCTGTCGGGAGCGCATAGGATGTGCGGTGATGACCGGTACCGACGCCCCCTTTCTCCGCACCCTGTGCAGCCTGCGCTGGCTGGCCGTGGCCGGCCAGGCCGCCACGATCCTGGTCGCCACCTGGGTGCTGGGCCTGGAACTGCCGCAGCTGCCGCTGTGGGCCGGCGTCGCCGCGCTGACCCTGTTCAACCTGTACGCGCAGCTGCGTGTGCAAGGCCCCGATACCGCGCCGGTCACCGCCTTCGGCCACATCCTGGTGGATGTCACCGTGCTGACCTGGATGGTCGGCTGGAGTGGCGGCATCGCCAACCCCTTCGGCTCGCTGTTCCTGATCCTGATCGCCCTGGCTGCGCTCGCCCTGCCCCTGCGCTGGACCCTGGCCGTGGCGGCGGCCTGCCTGATCGGCTACGCGGTCAGCGGCGTGTTCGGCCTGCCACTGCCCAGCGGCTACTTCACCGGTGCGCAGATGCAGCAGTGGGGCGTGGTCTGCAACTTCCTGCTGTCGGCAACGGTGGTGCTGGTGTTCGCCACCCGGCTGGCGATCGCCCTGCGCCAGCGCGAGCACGAACTGGCCCTGCTGCGCGAGCGCTTCGTCCGCAACGAAGGCATCGTCGCCCTGGCCACCCACGCCGCCTCGGTGGCGCATGAACTCAATACCCCGCTGGCGACCATGACCCTGCTGGCCGACGACATCGCCGACCAGACCGAAAGCAGCGAGGTCCGTGATGACGTGGAAACCCTGCGCGAGCTGCTGGTGCAGTGCCGCGAGCGCGTGCTGGCACTGGCCCGCCCCGCCGCAGGCGATGCCCCCGACCGCGATGCGGTGACCTTGCCGCAGGTGCTGGAACAGTGGCGGCTGGTGCGGCCGACCATCGCACTGCATCGCAATGAAGATGCCCCGCTGACCCTGCCGCTGGACCCGGGTATCGGGCACCTGCTGATGGTGCTGCTCAACAATGCCGCCGACGCCGGCGAGAAAGCCGACCGCCCGCAGGTGGACCTGTCGCTGCGCATCGAAGGCGATGACCTGATCGGCGAAGTGCGCGACTACGGCCACGGGTTCGATGCCCGCCAGGCCGTGTTGCCCGGCACCTTGTTCAACAGCGGCAAGACCGACGGCATGGGTGTCGGCCTGGCGCTGTCCCACGCCACCATCGAACGCCTGGACGGCGAGCTGTGGATGCGCCCGGCCAGTGGTGCCGGCACCCGCGTCGGCTTCCGCCTGCCCTTGTCCCCACGGGAGACTTCCGCATGACCGCCTTCACCCCCGCGCCCGGTCAGGCCAGCCACGGCCTGCTGGTCGACGACGACGAACTGTATCTGCGCACGCTGCAGCGCAGCCTGGCCCGCAAGGGGCTGGAAACCGTCACCGCCAGCGACACCGCCTCGGCGCTGCTGCTGGCCCGCCAGCAGCCGCCCGCCTACGCGTTGATCGATCTCAAGCTCGGCACCGAGTCCGGCCTGGCCTTGATCCAGCCGCTGCGCGCCCTGCGCGAAGACATGCGGATCCTGCTGGTGACCGGCTATGCCAGCATCGCGACCGCGGTGGAAGCGATCAAACTCGGCGCCGACGATTACCTGCCCAAACCGGCCACGGTGCCGATGATCCTGCGCGCACTCGGCGAGGAAGACGACGGCCCGGCCGATGATGGCGACATGGAACCGCCCGATGCGATGACGCCGATCAGCCGGCTGCAGTGGGAGCACATCCAGCAGGCGATGCATGAGACCGGCGGCAACGTCTCCGCCGCCGCGCGCCTGCTCGGCATGCACCGGCGCTCGCTGCAGCGCAAGCTGGCCAAGCGGCCCAGCCCGGAGCGCGATCCGAGCCGGTGACCGGCCCGTTGCAGCACCGCGCATGAAGACGAAAACGGCGACCGCGAGGCCGCCGTTTTCGTTGGCCGCATGCGGGCAGCGCGGTTACCAGAACACCGTGTACAGCGCGATCAGGATCGCGATCACCGCCGCGCCACCGATGTTGAAACTCATCGGCGTGCCATAGCGCACGTCATCGGTACGGATCAGGTCCTGCCCGGTGCGCGCCGGCTTCCACAGCGACGTCACCACGGCCAGCACCAGCGCCAGCAGGAACACCAGGCCGACGCGGTCGATGAACGGCAGCGCCGGCCACACCAGTTTCAGCACGATCGACAAGGCGAACGAGCCGATGGCCGCGGCCAGTGCGCCGGCTTCGCTGGCCTTCTTCCAGAACAGGCCGAGCAGGAAGATCACCGTGATGCCCGGGGTGAAGAAGCCGGTGAATTCCTGGATGTACTGGAAGCCCTGGTCGAAGCTGCCCAGCAGCGGCCGTGCCGTGGCGATCGCCACCAGCACCGACACCGTTGCTGCGATGCGACCCACGCGCACCAGCGTGGCCTGGCTGCTCTGCGGGCGTGCCTTCGCGTAGAAATCCAGGGTGAAGATGGTTGCGACCGAGTTGATCTTGGACGCCAGCGACGCCACGATCGCCGCCACCAGCGCCGCGAAGACCAGGCCGAGGATGCCACTGGGCAGCAGGCTCATCATCGCCGGGTAGGCCCGGTCCGGCTTGCCCAGATCCGGTGCCAGCACCACCGCCGCGATCCCCGGCACCACGACCACCAACGGCACCAGCAGCTTCAGGAAGGCCGCGAACAGCACGCCCTTCTGCGCCTCGCCGATGTCCTTGGCCGCCAGCGCGCGCTGGATGATGTACTGGTTGAAGCCCCAGTAACTCAGGTTCATGATCCACAGCCCGCCGATCAACACGCTCAACCCCGGCAGGTCTTTGTAGAACGGGTTGTCCGGGTGCAGGATCATCTGGAAGTGTTCCGGGTGCTGGTCCCACAGCTTCTGGAAACCACCGGGGATGCCGGCGTCGCCGCCCACCGCGTTGAGCGTCAGCGCGGTCACCAGCAGGCCACCGAGGATCAGCAGCGAAACCTGCACGATATCGGTCAGCGCCACCGCCTTGAGGCCGCCATACAACTGGTAGAGCAGCGCGAACACGCCGATCAGCACCAGCGCCAGCATCTGGTCCATGCCGGTGACCTCGGTCACCGCGATCGAGCCCAGCCACAGGATCGAGGTCAGGTTGACGAAAACGTACAGGCCCAGCCAGAACACCGCCATCAGCGTACGGATCCTGTTGCCGTACCGCTGCTGCAGGAACTGCGGCATCGTGTAGATGCCGTTGCGCAGGAAGATCGGCAGGAAGTACTTGCCCACGATCAGCAGGGTAAGCGCAGCCATCCATTCGTAGGAGGCGATGGCCAGGCCGATCGCGTAGCCGGAGCCGGACATGCCGATGATCTGTTCGGCCGAAATGTTGGCGGCAATCAGCGACGCGCCGATCGCCCACCACGGCAGCGAGCGCCCGGCCAGGAAATAGTCTTCGGCACTCTTGCTGTGCCCGGCCTTCTCACGCGAGACCCATTGCGCCAGCACGAAGATGCCGGCCAGGTAGACCAGTACGATTGCCACATCGAGTGTTGCCAATCCCACGTCATGCTCCTTGTGCAGCGTTGCACCGGCCCGCGTGCCGGCAAGTGCGGCGCGCAGCGGCGATCAGCCCCTGCCCAGCGGCAGGGGCCCTGTGGCTCACCGGGTCGGACAGGCGACCACGGTCTGGGCATCATTGCCGGTGCCCAGCGCGATGCGCGATACCGACAGGTCCAGCGCGTTTGAAGACTCCAGCACCGGCAGGCGCTCGATCTTCGACAGGTCAGCACCGGCCGCGGCGAAACACTTCAACGGCACGCCGATCGTCTGCCATTCGTCCTCGCCGATCGCGCCCAACGTCGCCGCCAGATCCAGCCGACCCTCGCACCCCTGGCCGCAACCGATCGCCAGCCCCACCGGCCCGCTGATCGTGCCGCTGCGGCGCACGGTCAGCAGCAACTGCACATCGCCATTGCTCTCGCGGGTGAGATCCAGCGGTCGCGTCGACAGCAGCGCCATGTCCGCCTTGCCACTCCCCGACCACTGCAGGCGGCGCGCGTCTTCCTGCGCCTTGTGATCGACGGCCGTCACTTTCAGGCTGGCATCGCTGAGCACGGCCGGGAAGGTCAGGGCCGGCAGCTCGGACTGTTTGACCCCGCTCAAGCGCATCGCCAGGCCCGCGGCCGGCTTGCCCTTGTTGAAATACACGCCGGCATCGCCCTGCTCACCGGTGATGCCCGAGGCTTCCGGCAGTGCGGCGAGGTTGCCGTTGTCGGCATAGCGCAGGCCGAAGCCGAACGCGAACTGCGGGTCGTAGTCCTTCTGGCCGACATTGTTCTGGTACTGCACGGCGGTACGCGGCCAGGAGAAGCTGAGCGTGCCCTTGAAGTCGTGCTGCACGCTGCCGTCGGGCTTGCGCAGCAGCACGTCGGCGATGCCGGCCCCTTCCGAGCCCGGCAGCCAGGCGGCAACGAAGGCGTCGGATGCGTTGATTTCGCGGTTCACCCACAGCGGACGGCCACTGAGGAACACCGTGACCACCTTGATGCCCTCGCTCCTGAGCCGCTTGATCAGCTGCAGGTCGCTGTCATCGCCCGGCTTGTAGGCCAGTGTGGCGATATCGCCCTGGAACTCGGCATACGGGTTCTCGCCCACCACCACCACCGCGACATCCGGTTTGGTGCGGTACCTGCCGTCGATCGCCAGCTCGGCGCTGCCACCGGCGGCGGTGACCTGCTGCTTCAGCCCATCCCAGATGCTGTCCGCGTTCGGGTAGTCCGCACGCTTGGTCCCTGTGCCCTGCCAATTGAGTGTCCAGCCACCGGACTGCTTGCCCAGGTCGTCTGCGCCATCCCCGGCGACCAGCACGCGCTGTTTCGGCGCCAGCGGCAGGACGCCGTCCTGGTTCTTCAGCAGCACCAGTGATTCGCGTACCGCCTGGCGCGCGATCGCGCGGTGTTCCGGCGCGCCGAGCAGCTCGAACTTGCCGCCGAGTGGACGCGTGGAGGGCTTGCCGGCCTCGAACAGGCCCAGCCGCAGCTTGACCCGCAGGATGCGACGCACGGCCTCGTCCAGCCGTTCCATGCTGATCACGCCGGCTTTCACCGCCGCGACATTGCTCTCATAGATCCCCTTCCAGCTGTCGGGCGCCATGAGCATGTCCACGCCGGCATTGAACGAGGCCGGGCAGTTGTCATTGGTGCACCCGGCGACCTTGCCATGGCCGTTCCAGTCACCGACCACGAAGCCGCCAAAGTGCATGCGGCCCTTCAGCACGTCCGTCAGCATCGGCTTGTGGCCGTGCATGGCGACGCCGTTGAAGCTGTTGAACGAGGCCATCACCGTCTGCGCGCCGGCCTGGATGGCGGGCGGGTAACCGGCCGCATGCACGTCGCGCATCACCGCTTCGCTGACCTGGGTATCGCCCTGGTCCTTGCCGTTCGTGGTGCCACCATCGCCGGCGTAGTGCTTGACCGAGGCGATCACGTGGTGCCCGTCCAGGAAGCCCGGCTGGCCGGGGACGCCCTGCAGACCTTCGACCACCTTGCCAGAGAAGCTGGCCACCAGCGCCGGCGACTCGGAATAGCCTTCGTAGGTGCGGCCCCAGCGGTCGTCCTGCGGCACCGCCACGGTGGGGGCGAAGGTCCACTCCATGCCGGTGGTGCGTGTTTCCACGGCGGTGACCTGGCCGATCTGGCGCATCAGGTCCGGGTTGCGGGTCGCGCCCAGGCCGATGTTGTGCGGAAACAGCGTGGCGCCGACGATATTGCTCTGCCCGTGCACCGCGTCGATGCCGAAGATGATCGGGATGCCGGGACCGCCGCTGGCCGGATCCAGCGAGGCCTCGTAGTAGGCATCGGCAAGCGCCAGCCATGCCGACGGCGGCGCGTCGTACTTGCCGCCGGGATCGGAGTTGCCGCCGGCCAGCACCGAGCCGATGTGGTACCGGCGTACGTCGTCGGGGGTCATGCTGGCGATATCGCCCTGCACAGTCTGCCCGACCTTCTGCTCGACGCTCATGCCGGCCATCAACGCATCGATGCGCTTCTCCAGCGCCGGGTCTTCGGCCAGCGGCCACGCCAGCTCGGGCCAGTTCTGCGGGTGGATGGCGTCGGCCGCGGTGGCGGCCGTGGGCGATGGCGTGGTCGCGGCAGGCCGGTCACCGCCGCAAGCGGCCAGCAGCAACATCGTGGCCGACGTGGCCAGCGCGAGAGCGTGGCGGATCGACCGCCGGTTGGAGCGAAGCGAAAGCAACGGCATGTACCCTCCCAGGTATCGCACAAGCAGCAGACGGATGGCGCGACTCCCCGCGCCATGACGACGTACCTTTGGTGTTGCGCGCGATGCTGTCAATCCGGCGCGTGGCTATGCCATCGACCGGCGCTGATATGGGATTGTGCTATAGCCAAACCGACGCCCCACCCTGCAATTCCGGCGGCTCACGGCATACCTCTCCGCCCTGTCAGCGTTTTCCGTGTTGCGCTGCAGTATCCCGGTCGGTGCGCACTGCGCAGATCCGGACGCGCAGCAGCAGGCCCCAGAACGCAGAACCGCCGGGCAGGCCGGCGGTTCGTGGTCATGCGGTGGGGCCGATGCTCAGCCCTTGAGCCGGCCCAGCAGTTCCAGCGTCACCGGGTCGGTGATCGCATGCGCTTCCCCCTGCAACGCCGGCAGCAACTGGCTGGCCAGCTGCTTGCCCAGCTCCACGCCGAACTGGTCGAACGCGTTGATGTTCCAGATCAGCGACTGCACGTACACGGCGTGTTCGTACATGGCGATCAGCGCACCGAGCGACTGCGGGGTCAGTGCATCGAGCAGGATCAGCGTGCTCGGGCGGCCGCCGGGATACTCGCGGTGCGGATCTTCGCTTCCCTGGCCATTGGCCAGCGCCTCGGTCTGCGCCAACAGGTTGGCCATCAGCGCCTGGTGGTTCACCACGTAGGGATCATCGTTGCGCACGCAGCCGATGAAATCGGCCGGGATCACGCTCGTGCCCTGGTGCAGCGCCTGGAAGAAGCTGTGCTGCACATCGGTACCCGCCCCACCCCACCACACCGGCACGGTGTCGCTGGCGACCGGGCTGCCATCGAGCTGCACGCGCTTGCCCAGGCTCTCCATCACCAGCTGCTGCAGGTAGGCCGGCAGCAGCGCCAGGCGCTGGTCGTAGGTCATCACCGCATGCGTGGCGTGGCCAAGCAGGTTGCGGTTCCAGATATCGGTCAGCGCATGCAGCACCGGCAGGTTCTGCGGCAGCGGCGCGGTCAGCGCGTGTTCGTCCATCTGCGCAGCGCCGTCGAGCAGCTGCTCGAAGCGGCTGAAGCCGATCGCCAGCGCGATCGGGAAGCCGACCGCCGACCACAGCGAATAGCGCCCGCCCACCCAGTCCCACATCGGCAGGACGCGGCCGGCGGCGATCGAGAAGGCCTTGGCCGCCCGCTCGGGGTTGGCGCTGACCGCATACAGGCGCTCGCTGCCGCCCAGCCAGTCGTGCAAGATCTGCCCGTTGAGCAGGGTTTCCTGGGTGCCGAAGGTCTTGGAGATCAGGATGCCGGCCGTGGTGGCCGGGTCCAGCGTGGCGAGCGTGCGCTGCATCGCGGCGCCATCGACGTTGGAAACGAAATGCACACGGAAACGCGCGCCGGTGGCCGGGCGCAGTGCATCGGCCACCAGCCGCGGGCCGAGGTCCGAGCCGCCGATGCCGACGCTGACGATATCGGTAATGTCGGTCGCTTCCAGTGCGGCGATCAGCTCGCCCATCTGCTGGCGCACCTGGGCGGCGGTGGCAAACGCCTCGCCGGCCACGGGCGCACCGCTGGCATCGCCGCGCAACGCGGTGTGCAGCGCGGCACGGCCCTCGGTCACGTTGACCGTTTCACCGCGGAACAGGCGCTGGAACCCGCCGGCGACATCGCGCTCGGCAGCCAGCTGCAGCAGTGCGTCCAAGGCCGCGCGGTCGTACTTCTGCCGCGCGAAATTGACATACAACGGACCGACCCGCACGCCCAGCGATTGTGCGCGGCCCGGTTCGGCGGCGATCAACGAAGGGATGCTCGCGCCGCGCAGGCGCTGGGCATGGGAATGAAGCGGGTCGAATCCGTTGTGTTGTGTCATGCGGCCTGTGTCGGGATCGTGTCGTTGGTGTGGGAGATCTGGTTCTTGCCGTCCACATATACCAACTTCGGCTTGAAGCTGTCAGCTTCTTCTTCGCTCATGCTGGCGAACGCGGCGATGATGATGATGTCGCCCACCTGCACGTGGCGCGCGGCGCCGCCGTTGAGCGACACCACGCCGCTGCCGGCTTCGGCGCGGATGGCATAGGTGGAGAAACGCGCACCGTTGGTCACGTCCCAGATGTGCACCTGCTCGAACTCACGGATGCCGGTCGCGGCCAGCAGGTTGTCATCGATGGCGATGGACCCTTCGTAGTTCAGCTCGGAGTGAGTGACGGTGGCGCGGTGGATCTTGGTCTTCAGCAGGGACAGGTGCATGGCAACGGGACAACGGTAAAGGAAAGGGAAATTCTAGCACCCGGGGGGCGGGCGGCAGGGGATGGCCCAGCAAGGCCGGTCCCGCGCTGCCATCCGTTCAGGCACCCGGATCAGCCCCGGCCGGCCCGGCCGCCGGAGCCTCCTTCTCGCGCTGCCAGAACTCCACCATGATGGTCATACCGGCCCAGACCAGCAGGGTCGGTCGGATTTTGTCCGGGACGATGTCCGGATCGTGGAAGAGCACCCCCACCAGCTCGGGGAAGGTCGCCGAAACCAGCACCGCGTATGCGGCATACGCCGCCCTGTGCCGGCTGGAGGAAATGTAGAGGATGGAGATGACCGCACCGGCCACCATCGTCAGGACCACGGCGAAACGCAGGTCGTTGAGCTGTTCGGCCCCGGTCAGTGCGAGGCCGAGCACGGCACCGAAGAACATGTTCAGGCCGTTCATGTTGGCGCGGTACTCGCGGTCGGTCATCCGGCCGAGCCCGACCATGGCCGCCCAGCGCCGTTTCTTTCCCGCCATGTGCCCTTCCCCTGTGTGGACGCGCTTGACGCCAGCCCATGCGTTGGCCGGCGGCCCCGATCGCATCGTCGTCGCGCGCGCTGCGCACTGTCAATCCAGCCCGCGCCGCACGGCTGACCGCACCGGGGAAGCCGCCTGCGGAAACGCACAGGGCCACCCGAGGGTGGCCCTGTGTGGGTACCGCGAGAGCGGCCTCAGAACTCCAGGTTGTCGATCAACCGGGTGTTGCCGATCCGGGCGGCGATCAAGGCCACGCGGGTGCCGTCATTGGCATCGGCCGGCTCGGACAGGTCCGGCAGGCGGACCACTGCGTAGTCGACCTGGAAACCGGCCGCCTGCAGGGCAGCCGCCGCCTCGGCTTCGATCAGGCTGCGGCTCTTGCCGGCGATGAAGCCCTCGCGCATGCCCAGCAGCACCTGGTGGATGGTGGTGGAGACCGGGCGCTGCTCGGCGTTGAGGTACTGGTTGCGCGAGCTCATCGCCAGGCCGTCGTCTTCGCGCACGATGTCGCCGCCGACGATCTGGATCGGGAAGGCCAGGTCTTCCACCATCTGGCGGATCACCGCCAGCTGCTGGTAGTCCTTCTTGCCGAAGGCGGCGACGTCCGGCTGGACCTGGTTGAACAGGCGCGAGACCACGGTGCAGACGCCATCGAAATGGCCCGGGCGGTGCGCCCCTTCGAGCAGGCCGCTGATGCCCGGCACGTTGACGCTGGCCGCCAGCTCGACGCCGAACGGGTACATCGATTCAACGGTGGGCAACCACAGCACATCGCAGCCGGCCTGCTCCAGGCCGGTGGTATCGGCTTCGGGCGTACGCGGGTAGCGGGTGAAGTCCTCGTTCGGGCCGAACTGGGTCGGGTTGACGAAGACGCTGGAGACCACGCGGTCGGCGTACTGCCGCGCCAGCGTGACCAGCGAATAATGCCCTGCATGCAGGTTGCCCATGGTCGGGACCAGCGCGACGCGCAGGCCCTCGCGCTTCCAGCCGTTGACGACGGCGCGCAGACGGGACAGTTCGGTGACGGTTTCGATCATGAGGCGTAGGCGTGTTCTGCGTCGGGGAAGGAGCCGTCGCGCACGGCGTCGGCGTAGGCACGGACCGCACCGGCAACCGACCCGCCTTCGGCAAGGAAATCCTTGACGAACTTGGGACGGCGATGGCCGCTGTCCAGACCGAGGAAATCATGCAATACCAGTACCTGGCCATCGCACTGCGGGCCGGCGCCGATGCCGATGGTGGGCACGCTGACCTCGGCGGTGACCAGGCCGGCGACCGGCGTGGGCACGCATTCCAGGACGATCAGGCTGGCACCGGCGGCGACCACGGCCTTGGCATCATCGCGCAGCTGCTGGGCGGCGTCGCCACGGCCCTGCACGCGATAACCGCCCAGGCGCAGCACCGACTGCGGGGTCAGGCCCAGGTGCGAGCACACCGGAATCTCCCGCTCGACCAGGTAACGGATGATGTCCAGCTTGAAGCCGGCACCTTCGATCTTGACCATTTCCGCACCGGCCTGCAGCAGGCGCAGCGAGGCGTCCAGCGCGCGCTCGGGGGTGGCATCGGCGCCGAACGGCAGATCGGCCACCAGCAGCGCGCGCTCCAGCACGCGGGCCACGGCGCGGGTGTGGTAGACCATGTCGTCGGTGGTCACCGGCAAGGTCGAGTCGTGCCCCTGCACCACCATGCCCAGGGAGTCGCCGATCAGGATCAGGTCCACGCCATTGGCGTCGAAGCTGCGCGCGAAGCCGGCATCGTATGCGGTCAACATCACCAGCTTCTGCCCCGTGCGCTTGGCCTCCGCCAATGCGGGGACGGTCCAGGGCTTGCTGTCTGCGTGGGTACTCATGAGCTGATAACCGGTGGCGATAAGCCCCGCATTATCCTCCTATTGAAGCGATCCCGCAGGCCTCGACCCGCACCACAGCATCCCGCACGCGGCCGTGACCGGGAATGACGGCCTCCGGCGCGATCTCTGCCAGCGGCAGCAGGGCGAACGCGCGCGCGTGCAGATACGGGTGCGGCACCTGCAGCTGCGGCAGATCGATGACGTCTTCGCCATACAGCAGCACGTCCAGGTCCAACGCGCGAGGGCCCCAGTGCACCGCCGGGTCACGGACACGCCCGAAGCGGCGCTCGATCTCCAGCAAGGCCTCCAGCAGCGCCGGCGCAGGCAGGGTGGTGTCCAGCACGGCGGCGGCGTTGACGAACGCCGGCTGGTCTTCGTTACCCCAGGCCGGCGTGCTGTACAGCTGCGAGCGCGCCTGCAGCGTCGTCTGCGGCAGCGCCGCCAGCGCCTGGAACGCCTCGCGCAGGGTCTGCGCAGCGTCGCCGAGGTTGGCGCCCAGTCCGATACAGGCCAGGGTCACGGCTTACTCGCCTGCCGCTCCACCGGGACGACGACGACGGCGGCGGCGCTTGCGCGGCGCACCGTCTTCGCCCTCGCCATCGGCCTGGGCGGCATCCAGCGCCGAATCCAGCTCCGTGCCGGACTGCAGCTGCGCTTCGCGCCAGAACGCAACATCGGCTTCGTGCTCGCTGGAGGCGACCTGGCGCAGGACCAGGAAGTCGTAGGCGGCACGGAAGCGCGGATGGGTCAGCGTGCGGATCACCCGCTTGCGCTGGCGCGAACTGAAGCGCCCCTGCAGCAGCCAGATCTCCTGCATCGGCAGCGAGAAGCGGCGCGGCAGCGCAATCGTGGTCAGCTGGTGAAGGGTCACGCGATCAGCGGCGCGGCGCTGGGCTTCTTCCAGCGCGATACCCTGCTTCTGCAGGCTGGCCAGGGCGCGGCAGAAGGCCGGCCACAGCAGCAGCGCGAACAGGAACGACGGCGACACCGGCTCGTCATTGGCCACGCGCAGGTCGGTGTTGTGCAGGCCTTCGATGACCATCCGGCGCAACGCGCCACTGCGGTTGCTGCGCAGCGCTGCGGCGCTTTCCGGGAACATGACGTCGAGCAGGCCATAGCGCTCCAGGCCTTCGAAGCTGGCCACGCCGTGCCCGGACAGGAACAGCTTGAGCACTTCTTCGAACAGGCGCGCCGGGGCGGCCTCGGCCAGAAGGTTGGCCAGGCGCGGCAGCGGCTCGGCGGTCGCCTCTTCGATCTGGAAGCCCAGTTTGGCCGCCAAACGGACCGCGCGCAGCATGCGCACCGGGTCTTCGCGGTAGCGCTGCTCGGGGTCGCCGATCAGCTTCATCAGGCGGGCCTGCACGTCTTCAAAGCCGCCGGTGTAGTCGCGCACCGAGAAATCCTCGATCGCGTAGTACAGGGCGTTGCAGGTGAAGTCGCGGCGGATCGCGTCGTCTTCGATGCTGCCGTACACGTTGTCGCGCACGAGCATGCCGTTTTCCATTTCACGGTCGCCGCTGCCATCGTCGATGTTGGCGCGGAAGGTGGCGACCTCGATGATCTCGCGGCCGAACACCACGTGCGCCAGGCGGAAGCGGCGGCCGATCAGCCGGCAGTTGCGGAACAACTGCTTGACCTGCTCGGGCGTCGCGTCGGTGGCAACGTCGAAATCCTTGGGGTGGCCGTTCACCAGCAGATCGCGGACGGCGCCGCCGACCAGGTAACCGGCAAACCCGGAATCACGCAGCCGGTACAGAACGCGCAGGGCGTTGGGGCTGATGTCCTTGCGGGAGATGTTGTGCTGATCGCGCGGGATCACGCGCAGGCTGAACGGTGATGTAGCAGAGGAATTGATGTTGGCGCTTCCGGTTGAGTTTTCGGGATTGCCCAATGGCATCTAGGTCCATATACTAGCGCGCTGCGCAGTTCGCGACAAAGCCTGCTCCCTTCGTCTAGAGGTTAGGACGTGGCCCTCTCAAGGCTAAAACAGGGGTTCGAGTCCCCTAGGGAGCACCAGTCGCGGTGCAGATAGCCAAAAACCCCGCCACGGCGGGGTTTTTTGCGTTCAGGGTCCCGGCTGGCGGCGTGCACCGTGGCAGACATCGGCCGGGGAGCACCCTCCCCGGCCAGGCTTCCTGACGCTTCCGGCCACCTCCGAAGGGGTTCAGCCTTCCATCTGCTCCAGTTCCTTGCCCTTGGTCTCCTTCACAAAGCGCAGCACGAAGAACACCGAGATCACCGCCGCGACCGTATAGATGCCGTAGGCCCCGGCCAGGCCGATGCTGCCCAGCAGGATCGGGAAGGACACGGTGATCGCGAAATTGGAGGTCCACTGCGCGGCACCGGCCACCGCCAGCCCCGAACCACGGATCTGGTTGGGGAACATCTCGCCCAGCATCACCCACATGACCGGGCCCCAGGACATGTTGAAGAAGATCACGTAGACATTGGCCGCCACCAGCGCCAGCACGCCCATGTTGTCGGTCAGCTGCAGCTTGCCGGCGGTATCCAGCGAGCCGCTGGCAAAGGCGATGGTGACCAGCGCCAGGGAGATCGCCATGCCGACCGAGCCCACCCACAGCAAAGGCTTGCGGCCGATGCGATCGATCAGGACCACGGTGATCAGGCAGGCGCCGATGCTGAGCGCGCCGGACAGCACATTGATCAGCAGCGCGTCATTCTCCGAGAAGCCCACCGCCTGCCACAGCACCGCGCCGTAGTAGAAGACGACATTGATGCCGACCAGCTGCTGGAACACGGCCAGGCCGATACCGATCCAGACGATCGGGCGCAGCTTGCCGGTGCTCCTGCTGATCAGGTCAGAGAAGGTTGGCCGGTGCTGGTCCTGGGACAGCGAGCCTTCGATCTCGGTGATCTTGGCCTGCGCCTCGGCCGGTCCGTACAGGCGGGTCAGCACCGCCAGGGCCTGGTCACGGCGCCCTTTGACCACCAGAAAGCGCGGGCTCTCCGGGATCACCAGCAGCAGGCCCAGGAACAGCAGCGAGGGAATGGCCTGCATCCAGAACATCCAGCGCCATGCCGCCTGGCCCAGCCAGAGTTCCTGGGTGGAGGCCCCGGCCGCCTTGGCCAGCAGGTAGTTGCTCAGGAAGGCACAGAACAGGCCGCTGATGATCGCGATCTGCTGCACCGTGGCCAGCCGCCCGCGGTAACGGGCCGATGCCACCTCGGCGATGTAGGCCGGCGACATCACGCTGGCCGCGCCGACCGCGAAGCCGCCGATCACCCGGGCGATGATGAACACCGTGGAGCTGTGCGCCGCGCCCGCGCCAAGCGCGGAGAACAGGAACATCACCGCGGCGATGATCAGTACCCCCCGGCGGCCGAGCCGGTCGCCGAGGCGCCCGGCGAAAAACGCACCGATGGCGCAACCGAGCAGCATCGAGGCGACCTCGAAACCGATCCCGGCCGAACTGGACTGGAAGGTGTCCTTGAGGCCATCGACGGTGCCATTGATCACGCCGCTGTCGAACCCGAACAGGAAGCCACCGATGGTGGCCACGCAGCTGATCAGGACGATGAAGCCGGTGTTCTCGCCGCTGCCGGCGCGGGTACTGCTGAGCGAAGCACTGGACATGGTGATACCTGGGTCGGAAGGGGACGGCGGGTCAGCGCAGCAGGTACTGGTTGATCAGGTTCTCATACCTTTCCTGGCGGCCGCTGCGCTGCTGCGGTTCCCCTTGGGCCAGCGCCAGGCTGCGCAGCGCATCCAGGCTGCTGCGACCGGCAGCGAACTCGGCACCGGCGCCGCTGCTGAAACTGGCGTAGCGATCCTGGCGCCAGCCTTCCAGCGGCGAGGTCTCGATCAGGGCATGCGCCACCTCCAGGCCGCGTGCGAACGCATCCATGCCGCCGATGTGGGCCTCGAACAGATCTTCCGGCGCGGACGACTCGCGGCGCACCTTGGCATCGAAGTTGAACCCGCCCGGGGCCAGGCCACCCTGGCGCAGCACGACCAGCATCGCCCCGACGGTGTCGTACAGGTCGGTCGGGAACTGATCGGTGTCCCAGCCGTTCTGCGGGTTGCCGCGGTTGGCGTCGATGCTGCCGAGCAGGCCGGCATCGGAGGCGACCTGCAGGTCATGGGCAAAGGTATGCCCCGACAACGTGGCATGGTTGGCCTCGATGTTGAGTTTGAAATCCTTGTCCAGGCCGTGCTCGCGCAGGAAGCCGACCACGGTGGCGCTGTCGAAATCGTACTGGTGGTTCATCGGCTCCATCGGCTTGGGCTCGATCAGGAAATTGCCGGTGAAGCCGATGCTGCGCCCGTGGTCGCGGGCCAGCGTGAGGAAGCGCGCCATGTTGTCCTTCTCGCGCTTCATGTCGGTGTTGTACAGGCAGGCATAACCCTCGCGACCGCCCCAGAACACGTAGTTTTCGCCGCCCAGGGCCACGGTGGCCTCCAGCGCGGCCTTGACCTGCACCGCGGCGCGGGCAACCACGGCGAAGTCCGGATTGGTCGAGGCACCATTCATGTAGCGCGGGTGCGAGAACAGGTTGGCGGTGCCCCACAGCAGCTTGACCCCGGTCGCCTTCTGGCGCTCGCCGGCAATGCCGACCATGTGCTGCAGGTTGGCCTCGTACTCGGTGATATCGTCGGCGTCCGGCGCCAGATCGATGTCATGGAAGCAGTAGTACGGCACGCCCAGCTTGGTGATGAATTCGAACGCGGCATCGGCCTTGGCTTCCGCGCGCGCCAGCGGGGTATTGCCTGCGTCCCACGGATACACCCGGGTGCCCGGGCCGAACGGGTCATGCCCGCTCGCGCAGAAGCTGTGCCAGTACGCCACCGCGAAGCGCAGGTGCTCGGCCATGGTCTTGCCGCCCACGCGCTTGTCCGCGTCGTACACCTTGTAGGCCAGCGGATTGTCCGAGTCGCGTCCCTCGAACGGGATGCGGCCGATGCCGGGGAAGTATTCCTTTGCGCCGATGTAAACGGAGGTGCTCATTGCTCGGATCCTTGCGGTGGTGACGGGTCGGTGCGCAGCAGCGGACCAACCTCGGAAAGATGGTGGAGGAAACGCCGGTAGTGTTCTGCGTAACGCGGCACAGTGTGCGGATCCGGGGTGGCCGACAGCGCCGCATCGAAACGCACATGCGCATCGACGGTTGCGGCCAGGCTGTCGCTTCCGCCCTGCCCGTGCTGCGAGGCCCACAGCGCCTGCAGCGCCGCGCCGAAGGCCGCGCCTTCAGCCTGGGTGGGCACCTTCACCGACAGATCGAACACATCGGCGATCAATTGCCGCCATGCCGCACTGTTGCTGCCGCCGCCGGTGAGCAGCACGGTGTCGAAGGACAGGCCCGCGCTGGTGAAGGCGTCATAGCCGTTGCGCAGGCTGTAGGTGGCGCCTTCCATCGCGGCGCGATAGAAGTGCGCCGGCGTGGTGTTGTGCAGGTCCATGCCGTGCAGGCAGGCGCGCGCGTTGGGCAGGTCGGGGGTGCGCTCGCCGTTGAAGTACGGCAGCATCACCAGCCCGCCGGCGCCGGGTTCGGTCTGCGCCATCAGCGCCTCGCCACCGCCGCGCGGGAGGTCGAACAGCGTCGCCATGCGCTCGGTGGCGACGGTGCAGTTCATGGTGCAGATCAGCGGCAACCAACCGCCACTGGAGGAGCAGAACGCAGCCCAGCGTCCGGCGTCGTCGACCACCGGGTGGTCGGCATACGCGAACAGCGTGCCGGACGTGCCCAGGCTCATGGTCAGCCGCCCTGCTGCAACATTGCCGGTGCCCAGCGCCGCCATCATGTTGTCGCCGCCGCCGGTGGAGACCTGCACGTCGGCCGGCAGACCCAGCAGTGCGGCGATCCGCGGCGCCAGGGGGAAGGTCGTTTCCAGAGGAACCAGCGGCGACAGCAGCGCGGCCAGGTCGCGCTGCGGGTCGATCGCCTGCAGCAGTTCGGGTGACCAGCGCCGCTGGCGCACGTCCAGCCAGCCGGTGCCGGATGCATCACCGTACTCGGCGTAACGCTGCCCGGTCAGCCAGAAGTTGATGTAGTCGTGCGGCAGCAGGATGCCGTCCAGTTCCGCATAGGCCTGCGCACGATGGCGGCGCGTCCAGGGCAGCTTGGAGGCGGTGTAACCGGCGAGGATGGGATTGCCGGCCAGCGCGATGCAGGCGGCGGTGCCGCCCACGGCCGCCATGATCGGCTCGCAGTCCGCCGCGGTACTGGTATCGCACCACAGCTTCACCGGGGCGATCACCTCGCCACGTGCGTTGATCGGGACGAAGCCGTGCTGCTGGCCGGAAACGCCGATCGCCCGGATGCGGCCACGCTGCGCGGCCGTGAGCTCGGCGAAGCAGGCGATGATGCCATCGATCCACCACTGCGCCTGCTGCTCGCGGGTGCCATCGTCGTGGCTGACCAGCTGCATCGGCCGGGCGACCGTGGCCACCACCTCGCCCAGCGCCGGGTCATAGGCCAGCAGCTTGACGCTCTGGGTGCCGACATCCAGCCCTGCATACAGACTCATTGCTTCACCAGTTGGTTGCCGCGCAGGCCGATGCGCTGCTGGCCGCCGGCGCGCAGCGCCACGGTCAGCGTGCTGTCGCCATGCACGAGTTGATAGGTGCCCCCGCGCTCACTGCGCAGCAGGGCCGATTGCAGCCGGCCATCGCGCCAGTGCAGGTCCACGCCGGCCGCGTTGCGCACGCGCAGGCCACGCACCTGGCCGTCGGGCCAGGCCTGCGGCAAGGCAGGCAGCAGGAAGATCGACCCGCCCCAGCTCTGCAGCAGCATTTCGGTGATGCCCGCCGTGCCGCCGAAATTGCCGTCGATCTGGAACGGCGGATGCGCGTCGAACAGGTTCGGGTAGGTGCGCTCGGGCGAGAGCAGCATCTTCAGGATCTGCAGCGCGTGCTCGCCGTCGCCCAGCCGCGCCCACAGGTTGAGCCGCCAGCCGATGCCCCAGCCCGTCGCCTCGTCGCCGCGGATCTGCAGCGAACGCTTGGCCGCAGCCGCCAGTGCGGGGGTGTCGCGGATGTTGATCTGGCTGGAAGGGTGCAGCGCATACAGATGCGAGACATGCCGGTGGTGCATTTCCGGCGCCTCCATGTCCCAGTCCTGCTGCCACTCCTGCAGCTGCCCGGCCTTGCCGATCCGATCGGCAGGCAACTGCGCGCGCAGCGTCTTCAACTGCGCAGCGAAGGCCGTATCGACACCGAGGGCTGTACTGATCTGGATGCACTGCGCGAACAGATCGCGCAGCAACTGCGCGTCCATCGCCGGGCCGGCGCATATCGCCGCCCCGAACGGATGCTGGTTCTCAGGCGAGATCGAGGGATTGGTGACCATCGCGCCGGTGTTCGGGTCGCGCTGCAGGGTGGCCACGAAAAACTCGGCGGCACCCTTGAACAGCGGATGGATCCGGCGCAGATAGGCTGGATCGCGGCCGTAATCCCAGCGGTCCCACAGCTGCTGCAGCAGCCAGACACCGCCCATCGGCCACAGGCTCCACTGCGCGCCGTCGATCGGGCCCGCCTGGCGCCACAGGTCGGTATTGTTGTGCACCACCCAGCCCGGGGCATCGTAGATGCGACGCGCCGTGACCGCGCCGGTGCGGGCCAGGTCGAACAGCATCTCCTCCAGCGGCTGCACGCATTCGTGCAGCGCATTGGCCTCGCTGGGCCAGTAGTTCATTTCGGTATTGATGTTGATCGTGTACTTGCTCTCCCACGGTGGTGCCATGAGGTCGTTCCACACGCCCTGCAGGTTGGCCGGCTGCGAGCCGGGCCGCGAACTGCAGATCAACAGGTAGCGCCCATACTGGTGATACAGGGCGGCCAGCGCCGGATCGTTGCCGCTGGCGAAGGCCTGCACGCGCTGATCGGTCGGCAGCTGCGCGGCCGGCGTGCTGCCCAGATCGATCGACACGCGCCGGAACAGCGCCTGGTGCGCGGCCAGATGGCGCGCCAGCAGCGCCGGATAATCATGGGCATCAGCCTGCGACTGGTGCGCCGCGGTGAGCGCCTGCGGATCCCCACTGACGTCGTCGAAACGGCGGAAGCTGGTGGCGGCCGTCAGCACCAGCACCAGTTCGTCGGCACCTTCCACCTGCAGGCGATCGCGTGCGACCCGCAGCGTGCCACCGCGCAGTCGCGGCTGCACCCGCAGCGCAAAGCGCAGCCTGCCTTCAACACCGGCGAAGCCCGCATTGTGCCCGTGGAACAGCAGACCGCCCTCGTCGGCGGCTACCTCGCCCGCCTGCGGGCTGTCCACGCCCAGCCGCAGCGAGACCCGGCCCGGCAGGTCGGCGCTGAGCCGCACCACGATGCACTGGTCCGGTTCGGACACGAACACCTCGCGCCGGTGCCAGGCGCCGCCGCTGCGGAATTCGGTGGTCGCCACGGCCGTGTCCAGATCCAGCGACCGGCGATACCCGTCGATATGGTCGGCACGGTCGAAATCCAGCAGCAGATCGGCCAGCGGCTGATACGGCATCTGCTTGGCAGGCCGCGACAGCAGCTTTGCGTCGGCCAATGCTTCGGCCTCGGCGTAACGCCCGGCGAAGACCAGCGCGCGCACCTCCGGCAGGGCTGCCAGGGCCTCCGGACTGGTCGCATCGTAGGGCCCCCCGGCATACAGGGTGTCCTCGTTGAGGCCGATCCGTTCGTGCGCGACTCCGCCCCAGACCATCGCGCCCAATCGACCGTTCCCGGTCGGCAGCGCCTGCACCCACTCGGTGGCGGGCGCGCGGTACCAGAGCTGCAGGGCGTCGCCTGTCGCCCCAGCGGCGTCGCCCCGCGCTGCAGCCCCTGGCACCGCACCGGCCTGCGCCGACCACCCGGTCGCGGACAGGGTCAGCCCGGCCCCGAGCGCTTTGAACAGACCGCGACGGCTCAGTTCCACAGCATCACCCTGCTCTGCATTGGCTTGCCCGCGCTGCCTGCTGCCACTTCAACGCCCTCCAAGGCGAAATGTCCACCGGTAGTCATCCGCATCGTAGGCGATCAGCGCGCGGCTGCCATCTTGCGCTGCGGCACGACCACCGCCTTGCCGTCGTAGCGCACGGTCTGGTCGATGGCCGGGGCCAGCGCACCGGCATCGGCACGTAGTCCATCCACGAAGCGGACCTGGATCGTGCGCTGCGCCTGCATGCCCTTCCACTGGCCTTCGCGCTTGCCGATGCGCAGTTCGCGCGTGGCCTGGTTCCACTGCAGCGGGATACGACTGAACTGCCCCTTCTCATAGCCATAGCTGCGGCCGTCGTCCTCGTACAGCGAGAAGGCACCGTCCGCACCGGTGTAGACCACCACCGTCAGCGGCGCATCCGGCTGCTCATCCACGTACTGCTGCACCGGGCCGGTTGGAATGATCGCGCCCGCGCGCACGTACAGCGGGATGCGTTCCAGTGGCGCGGCGGCATCGATGGTCTGGCCACCCTGCAGGCGCTGGCCGGTGTAGTAATCCAGCCAGGTGGTGCCGGCCGGCAGGTACACCTTGCGCGAGGTCGCGCCGAACGTGGTGACCGGGGCGACCAGAAGCGATGGCCCGAACAGGTACTGGTCGTTGATGTCCCGGACCGCCGGATCCGACGGGAAGTCCATCGGCAGGCCGCGCATGATGCTGCCGTCGCGGTGCCACGTGTCCGCGGCCAGGGTGTAGATGTAGGGCAGCAGCGTGTAACGCAGGCGGCTGTAGTACACCATGCTGTCGTAGTACGGCGTGCCTTCCGGCGCGATGTTCCAGATTTCACGGAACGGGTACTGCCCATGCGAGCGGAACAGCGGCACGAACGCACCGAACTGGAACCAGCGGGTATTCAGTTCGCGCCACTCGGGCAGGTGCGCCGGATCCTCTTCGGAATACCGCTTCTCGGTGGAGAAGCCGCCGATGTCGAAGGTCCAGTTGGGCAGGCCGGACATGGCGGTATTCACGCCGGCCGAGACCTGTTCGAGCATGTCATCCCAGCGCGACACGATATCCCCGCTCCACACCGCCACGGCGTTGCGCTGGGTGCCGGCATAGCCCTTGCGCGAGAGGATGAAGACACGCTGGCCATCGGCGGCGCGATCCCCTTCATACACGCCCTGGGTGTGGGGCAGCGGATACGAGTTGAAGAACTCGGTGGACGGGCCAAGCGCGGTCGGCGTGGTACGTGCCTTGCGCTCACCGATATCCAGATTGGAGTGCACGTCCGGTTCGTCGGCGTCCATCCACCAGGCATCGAAGCCCTTGCTGTTCAGCTTCTCGTTGATCTGGCGCCAGTAGATCTGCTGCGCCTTGGCCGCATACGGATCATAGAACGAGTTCTTGTAGCCCTTGCCGATCCAGTCCAGCTCGCCCACCTCGACGTTGCGCTGGTACATGAAGCCGGCCGCGTCCAGTTCCTTGTAGTTGGCCGTGGTCGGGTAGAACTTCGGCCACACCGAAATCATGACCTGCGCGTGCTGGTCATGGATGTGCTTGACCATGCCACCCGGATCGGGGAAGTGGGTGGCGTCGAAGTCGTGCGAGCCCCAGGCATCCTCCGGCCAGTACGACCAGTCCAGTACGATGTTGTCGATCGGCAGCTTGCGGCGGCGGTACTCGTCCAGCACGCCGAGGAGTTCATCCTGGCTCTTGTAACGCTCGCGGCTCTGCCAGAAGCCGTACGCCCACTTGGGCAGCATCACGGCCTTGCCGGTGAGTTCGCGATAGCCGGCGATCACCTGATCGGCGTTGCCGCCGGCGACCACGTAGTAGTCGACCATCTGCCCGGCTTCGGACCACAGCGAGAGATCGGCCGCTTCGGCCTGCGGCAGCGGATCACGGTGCAGCAGCGCGATGTAGCTGGGGTCGATCAGGTCCCACTCGACCTTGATCTGGTGGCGGGTGCCGGGCGTGAGTTCGAGCGCGAACTCGTGATGCCACGGGTTCCAGTTCTGGCGCCAGCGATCGATCACCAGCTTGCCGTCCACATACAGCTTGATGTATTCGCTGCCGTACAGGGAGAAGGTATGGCGACCGGCGGTCTTCGCCTCGATCGCGCCGTCCCAGACCACCTGCGAGCGCCCACCCGCAGCCGCGTTCCTGCCCTTGGCCGGGAACGCGGTGAGGTCCTTGATGTACTGGTAGTTCACCTCCGGCTCGCGACGCTCGACGCGGGTCTTGCCATCGACGATGTAGCGGGCGGTCAAGGCGCCGGCCTTGCCCTTGGCATCGAACACCTGAAGGGAAGACTGCAGCGGCTGCAGCCCACGCGGGTCACCCAGCCGGGTGATCGCATTGTTGTCCCAGAGCAGACCGTAATTGCGGCTGGAGACGATGAACGGCACCGCCATGTCGATGTTGCCCTGGAGCAGCTCGACGTCGCGCCCCTTCTGGTTCATCCAGCCCTGCTGGTGCTGGCCGAACCCGTAGATCGCCTCATCGCTGGGCGACTCGAAGCGCTGGCGCACGCTGTAGTACGCCTTGCCTTCCACGCTGAGCGGGCTGAAGCTGCGGCCACCGGCGCGCTCGGCCAGCAGCGGCTTGCCTTCGGCATCGCGGAAGCTGACATGGCCATCGGCTTCGGAGATCTCCGCGCTGATGCCGGCGGCAACCAGGCGCACGTTGCCGCCGCCCTGCTCCACCGTGAAGCGCGGCTTCCCCTGCACGGGGACACGCATCAGGCTGGGGGTGCGCTTGAAGTCGCCGTCCGGATCGGCGCTGACCCGCACGATGTTGTCGTCCACCAGTTCCAGCCGGACCTGGGCCGCGCCGGCCTGGGCCGGCACCACCACCACACCGTTGTCCAGCACGCGATGGCTCTGGGCCATCGCCGGTGACGCCAGCAATGCCAGCAGCGGCACGCTCAGTACGCTCATGTAACGCATTCAGTGCTCCCTTCTCATTCGTTGCGCGGGTGCGGGCACCCCCGGTTCAATACGTCGCCAGCGTGACCTTGAGCAGCTGCGGCGCAGTGGTGAAGTTCAAGCCGTAATCGGTCTGGTCGCCGTTCCAGTTGCGCTGGAACTGCCACTGGCCATCCTTGTAGAACCCTTCCTCGACACGATCGAGCACCATGTTCGCGGTGGCCTCTCCGGCCGGGTGCAGGGTGACCCGCGCGTGCTGGGCGGTGATCAGGAATTCGTCCGGGCCAAGTTCGGCGATCAGCGCACTGCCGATCGGCTCGGGATTGCCCGGCGGCTGGCCCTGGAACCAGAACTGCGACACGCCATAGGTGACGGTGGCGCGCCAGCGCGCATTGAGCGGCACGTCCTGCACGGCCTGGCCGGCTTCTTCGGCCACGCCATGCAGCTTGCCTTCGGCCGAGGCCTTGGCGAACTGGCGCATGCCCAGGCTGACCAGCTGGAAGCCCGTGGCGAACGGCGCCAGTGTTGCCTCGTCCACCTTCTTCGCGCCCAGCGGATAGTTGCTGTAGTGGCTGAAATCGATGCCGAACGTGGACCAGCCGATGCCGTCATGGCCCAGCGTCGGGAACAGGTAGCGTGCATACGGTGGCGCGTTGCCGGTCTCGGCGACGAACAGCGCATTGTCCGGCCGCGCATAGCGCGCCAGCACCGTGGTGTACATGCGGTACTCGGGCATGTAGATGTCCGGGGCCAGGAAATCGATATGGGGCCCGGCGGCCTTCCACACATCGAGCACGTTGTCGGTCGGGCCGCCGCTGGCGTACTGGCCCGGCTGGCCGGGGTTGAACGGCCCGCGCAGCGCGCCGTTGACGTACATCGGCAGCGGGTACACCGCCTTGCCTGCTTCAGTGACCTGATCGATGAAGCGCCCGATCGACCAGGCATGGAAGAACTCATCGGCATCGGCACCGAACACCTGTGCCCAGGTGCCGGGTGACTTGCCGAGCTTCTGCAGCAGTTCGGCCGGCACCGGGCCGTCGAACAGTTGCTGCGCCATCGGCGAGAAATCGCGGACGCTGCCATAGGTGCCCGGCTCGTTCTCCGGCTGCACCATGATCACCGTGCGCTGTGGATCGGCCGCCTTGAGATGCTGCATGAAGGCAACGAAGGCCCTGCGATCCGCCTCCAGCGTGGCCGGGGCGTGCGGCGACAGCGAACCGATGCTGCGCCCGTCGCGGGTGATCACGCGGGGGAAGCGGGTGTTATCGGTCTTCACCCAGCGCGGCGCGTAGGCCGGGCCGTTGTTCTTCCAGGTGGCAAACCACAGCAGCACCAAGCGCACGTGGTGTTCACGCGCCTGCTGCAGCAGCGTATCGACGAAGGTGAAATCGAACTTGCCTTCCTCCGGCTCGATCTGCTCCCAGGCGATCGGCACCTGCACCGTATTGGCACCGATGATCTTCACCGCCGGCCACACTGCCTCCAGCGCTGCGGCGTAGTTGCTGGAGTTGTTGACTTGCGCGCCCAGCACCAGGA
Source organism: Stenotrophomonas bentonitica (assembly GCF_002887735.1). Taxonomy (GTDB): domain Bacteria; phylum Pseudomonadota; class Gammaproteobacteria; order Xanthomonadales; family Xanthomonadaceae; genus Stenotrophomonas; species Stenotrophomonas bentonitica_A. The sequence goes on along the minus strand of NZ_PKQP01000002.1, from coordinate 123,145 downwards.
AGGGCTCGCCATCCACCAGCAGCGCATGCCTGCCATCCTTGCTGGTGAACTGTGGGATCGGCGCCTGCCTGGCGTCATCGGTCGTCGCCGGTTTGCCTGTCGCGGAAGGCTGTGCAGCCGTGGCGCCATCGGCCGGTGTCGGCGTCGGTTCCTGCTCACAGGCGGCCAGCAGACAGAACAAGGCGGCCGGCAGCAGCAGGCGGCGCGGGAACAGCGGAAGCGGGTATGTGGTCGGAGACATGCACGGGGTCCTTGTGGTCACCAGGTATCGCTGCGGAACGGCGACGCCGGCAGCTGTTGCGAATTGATCAGGTTGGCGTCGGCGGGGTTCTCCCGCCAGGCATAGCGCACTGCCACCGGCGTGGCGACCGCCTCGCTGTGGACAATCACGCGGTCACCATCGATTCGCGCCTGTGCAGCGTGGAACCGGCGGTCGGCACCGGCCACGGTGAAGCCCTGTACCTGCATCCCACCGCCGCGCACCGCCAGCACACTGCCCATCGGATCGAAGGTGATGACGGCCTGGCCGCGATCGAAGCGGACGTCGCGCTGCACCGGACCGCTGTACGTCAGCGTTTCGCCATACGCCGCGTGCCGGGCGGCCAGCGCCAGGCGTGCGCCGACATCGCGCTTGTTGCGCGGATGGATATCCGTCGCATTGCCCAGGTCGATGCTCACCGCCTGCGCGGTATGCGGCAGCGACAGCGCCGCCGACTGCGACTCGCGCAGCAACGCCCACGGGCTCTGCTCACCGTGATCGGCGCCCGCGCCGAAGCTGGCCAGCTGCACCCAGACAAACGGCAGCGCCGGTGCGTTCCAGTCCTGCCGCCACTGCTGGATCAAGGCCTTGAACTGATCCCGATAGGCCAGCGCTCCGGCATCGGTGGCATTGCTCTCGCCCTGGTACCAGATCACCCCCTTGATCGGGAATGGCGGCAACGGGTGGATCATGCGGTTGTACAGCAGCGTCGGGATCTGGTTCTTGTCATCGTCCAGGGCGACCGTCACCTTGCCGGGACGGAAACGCCAGCCTTGCAGCTGCACCTGGCTGCCATCGGCCAGGCGCACGAACAGTTCGGACGGCTCACCGTGGATGCCACCACCACCGCCCAGGTCCTCCACTCGCACCGCGACCACGTTGCGGCCGGCCTGCAGTTGGCCGGCGGGCAGCGGATACACACGCGGTGTGTTCCAGGCCATCGTCGTCGCGCCGACCTGCACGCCATTGACGAAGGTGCGGTCCGCGTCATCGATCCGTCCGACTCCAAGGGTGCCGGCCTGCGCAGCCTGTGCCGCGCTCAAGGTGAACTCGGCACGGTACCAGCCGATCCCGTCCATGCCGGCATAGCCGCCGGTTTCCCATAGCCCCGGGAGCGTGGCGGCTTCCCAATCGCGGTCGTCGAACCGGGCTGCGGCCCACTGCGGCTGCTCGTCAAAGGTGTGCCACTGCGCAAGGCGTTGGCGCACCTTGGCCAGGGTGCGTGCATCCGTCTCGCGTTGCGCCTGCATGCGCGTGGCCAGCGCGCCTGCATCAATGTCCTGCAGCGCGGCGGCCATCCAGGCTTCGATGGTGCTGCCGCCCCAGGTGCTGTCGATGATGCCGATCGGCACCCCGGCGTGCTGCCGCAGCTCGCGCGCGAAGTAGTACGCGACCGCGGAGAAGCTCCCCGCGTTGGCGGGGGACGCCGGCAGCCAGCGGCCACCGGCCAGTGTGGTTTCCGGCTGCCCGGACCAGGATTTGGGAATCTTGAAATGACGCAGCTGCGCGTCGCTCGCAGCGGCGACGGCCGCCGCCGCGTCCTGCGTATCGTGCAGCGGCCATTCCATGTTGGACTGACCGCTGGCCAGCCAGACATCGCCGAACAGGACATCGCGCACCTGCAGCGCGCGCCCGTCGCCCGTGATCTCCAGCTGGAATGGGCCACCGACCGCGTGCGGCGGCAGCACGACCTTCCAGCTACCGTCCGTACCGACCGTGGTACTGGCACGTTCGCCGTCGATGCCGACCTGCAGGCGTGCGCCGGGCGTGGCCGTACCCCACACCGGCAGCGGCTGGTCACGCTGCAGCACCATGCCGTCGGCAAACAGCCGGGGCAGGACCGGCTCGGCCTGCACGGCGGCGGTGACCATCCACAGCGATACCACCAGCGCACACGCTCGTTTCATTGTGGATCTCCATAGACGATGCCGCGCCCACCGGTGGCGAAGTAGACGCGCCCATGCAGGCGCGGATCCCCGGTGACGCGTTGAATCTGACCGAACTGGTGCGCGGCGTCATCGATGCGCAGCCACCGGGCACCGCCGTCATCGGAACGGAAGAGCCCATGGACGCCCTCGACGGTGCCCGCAACGAACACGCTGGCAACGTCACGACCCGGGGCACCCTTGCCGACGCCGAGGCTGTGAACCGCATCCACCCCCGCCACGCGCTGCAGATCACCAGCGCGCCAGCGCAGCAGCCCCTGCGGACCGGCACCGACATACACCAGCCCACCCTGCTGTGGATCGGCGCGCAGCTCGGCCGTCAGCACCGGGGCCGGCGCCAGGCGTACGCGGTCGGCGACGAACGAGGCGCCACCATCGTCGCTGCGCAGCAACGCGCCGCTGGCGGCGTCGTACCCATACCAGTGCGCAGGCGAGCGGGTGTCCGCGACCACCACGGCAGTGTTGGGCAGGCCGCGCACGGCCTGCCAATGCCGGCCGTGGTCATCGGTATACCAATGGCTGCCGCGCAACGTGTGCCACAGCACCCGGCCGCCATCGCTGCCGAGGCGGATGCGGCCCGCGCCCTCGCCGTCCGGCGGTTCGCTGACGAACGCCTGCCACGTACGCCCACCATCGTTCGACCAGGCCGCACGGACCTCGTCATGCAGGCGATGGCGCACGGTGCCGCTGCGCACCACGTGGGAAGGTGACTGCGCGGCAGCGTCGATGCTCTCGCTGTTGGTCAGGCGCGGACCGGCGTACTGCAATGGCGACACGGTCAGGTCATCGTGGCGGAAGCCATCGATGTCGCCCAGCGCGCTCAGCAGGTGCGCGCCCTGCCCCGGGCTGACCAGGTCCAGCGGGACCGTTTCTTCCAACCCATCATTCTGGAACCACCACTGCACGGGCTGGCCGTGATCGGCCGCGCGGACATCGCGGCTCGCCCACAGGCCGTAGCCGGTGACGAACAGCACCCGGCGCGGATCGAACGGATCGATCTGCACGTCGGCCATCCAGTGCGGCGAGGCGTGTGCGGTCCATGGCGCGTTGCCGTGGTCGAACCTCGCGCCCGCGATGACCGGTGTCCAGCTGCGACCGCCATCGGTACTGCGGAAGATGTCGTCGTGCGGTCCGAAACGGTTGAAGGTGCTGGCCATCACCACGTCCGGGTTGCCGGCCTCCACCGCGACCGCGCCCCAGCCGAAGCCATCGCCCTGGGTGTCGCTGGACTGCGGCACCGGGCTGATGTCCTGCCACCGAGCCTGCTTGATGTCGAAACGCCACAGCGCCCCGTTGCCCATGCGGTCCGGGCCGGGCAGATCCGCATAGGCGATGTAGAGGCGACCGTCGCTGCCCTGCGCCATGCGGGTGGGACGCAGACCGGTCGGTTGCCCGGGCAGCGGCTGCCAGGCGCGCCCACCATCCGTGGAGCGGAGAATCGCCGGGCCCGTCGTCGTCGATACGCCCGCGTAGATCACCGGTGTAGGGCTGCCAGCGCGGCCACTGCGCGCATCGAACTGCACGAACACGATGCCGATCTGCTGCGTGCCGTTCCAGGCCGGCGCGCTGGCCTGCGCGCTGCGCGCGATCGCCGGGAAGGTCGTCACTTCCTGCCAGTGCGCACCATGGTCGTCACTGCGCCACAGGCCATTGCTGCGTGAGCCGAGCAGGAGAATGCCGCCTTGATGGGGGTCCACGGCCAGTCGCTCGCCATTGCCGCGCGAAAGCTCGTTGCCACCGAGTTTGAAGGGAAGATCGGTGCGCGCGAACGTGGCCCCCCGATCGGACGAACGCAGGATCGCGCCATTGCCCACGCGGGGGTGGGTATAGGTGCCTGCGGCCAGATAGACACGCTGCGGGTCGCGCGGGTCCACGGCCAGGCTTTCGATACCGGTGAGATTGGCATCGTCACGACCGAGCCAGTCGGTCAACGCGCTCCAGCGGCCGCTGGCCTGATCCCAACGGTAGGCACCGCCGACATCGGTGCGCGCGTACAGCAGGTCCGGTTCGGCCGGATGGAAGACCAGCCCGGTCACGAAGCCACCGCCACCGATGGCCACGTTGCGCCACTGGTAGGGCGCCGCGGTGGCGAGAACCGGAAACACGGCCAGCAGCAGCACCAGCCACCCTGCCCGGCAGTGACGCGGGCGGACCGATGCGCGCACGGTCCAGATCAGCCAATCGGCGGGGGTCATGCACGGGCCTCCCGGTGGAGCGGCATGCGGCCCAATGTCCACACGCCTGGAACAGAAGCTGCGGTCCTCCCTGCTTCGTGCTGGGGAGGTGCCACGAAGCAGGAAGGCCCGCAGACGGTCACGCGTTACAGGCTGGCGCGCAGGGTGATGCCGTAGCGACGATCGTTGATCACGAAGTCGCGGTAGCGCGTGGTGTAGCCCAGGTAGCTTTCGTTGCGGGTATCGAGCAGGTTCATGCCGTCCAGCGACACCGACCACACCTCGTTGATGTTGAACCGCAGCGAGGCGTCCAGCTGGCCAAAGCCCTTGTTGTAGACAGGCAGGTTGCCGGTGCCGTTGCCGGCCGTGGTGATCAGCCAGTCGCTGCGCCAGTTGTAGGCCACGCGCGCCTGGAAGCGCGGGACTTCATAGCTGAGGATGACGTTGTAGCTGTTCTTGGAGAGCCCCTCCAGCGGCACCACCAACTGGCTGCCATTGGTATCGGTGGCATTCGGGCTGGGCGCCTTGGAGTCGACATAGGTGTAGTTGGTCTGCAGGCCGAAATGGCTCATCCAGCCCGGCAGGAAGTCGAAGAACTGGGTGTAGCCCACCTCCACGCCCTTGATCTTGCCGTCATCGCCATTCACCGGGCGGGTGATCTCCCAGTTCTCGCCGGCGTAGACCTCGTTGAACACGGCGTTGGCGATGAACCCATCGACCTTCTTGTAGAAGGCGGTGCCGTACATCATCGAGCCTTGGCCGAAGTACCACTCCAGCGACGTATCGAACTGGGTGGCCTCCATCGGCTTGAGGTTGGGATTGCCGGCCGAACCGGTGCGCCGGGTCACGCCACCCCCGGCATCGGCCGCGCTCAGGCTCAGGTTCGGGTTGAGCTTGTCGAAGCCCGGGCGCGAAATGCCCTTGGAGGCGGCAAAGCGCAGCTGCAGCTGGTCGGTGAACATCCAGCGCAGGTTGAGGCTGGGCAGCACATCGGTGTAGGACTGCTCGACATTGACCGGCAGCAGGCCACCGCCTTCGATGTCGGTCCCGGTACGCACGCCGTCGGAGGTCACCTCGGTCCGCACCACGCGCACGCCGATGTTGCCATCGAACGGGACGCCCCAGTCATCCGCACCGAAGCGAAGGACGCCGTACGCGGCGTAGGTCTTTTCGCGCTGGTTGTTGATGTTGTTCGGCGAGAATTCCAGCGGATCGGCACCGAACGCGGCCAGGGTCTGCTCGTAATTCTCCACCGCGGCATCGGAGGCACTCAGGGTCGGCCCGAAGGTGTAGCTTTTGCCGCGGAAGAAGTCGGTGATCGGGTTCGGCACCAGGCCCACGTTCGGGAAATCGGCGAACGGCGCGCCCAGCCACATGAAGCGCCAGACATTGCCCTGGTTCTCGGCCTTGCGGTCGGTGTAGCGCACGCCGGCCTTGAAGCTGCGGGCGAAGCCATCCTCGAACGCCAGGTCCATGTCCGAGCGCCACGCGAACTCGGTGCCCTTGTTGTCGTCCTTGTTGTCCAGGTGGAACTTCCAGCCGACGTAGTTGGCCGGATCGGTGAGGTATCCCTGGTTGCCGACTGCATCGGTCACCGCCAGGTACGGCAGGTCGCCACTGAGGTCGATCGTGTAGAACGGCGTGGCGTTCATGCCGGTGCCCACGATGTAGCGCGTCCCCTTGGTGGTGGCATCGACGTACTGGACATCGGTGCTCAGGGTCAGGCTCGGGCTCACCGTCCACTTCGCGCCGAGCGAGTAGTCGGTGGTGATCGACTTGCGCTGGGTCAGGCTGGTGTTGGAATCGGCCGGGGTATTCTGGAATACGCCACTGACCAGTTCGTTGCGGTCGTTGACCACGATATCGCGCGCGCCCTGCATGGCATCGCCGCCGCTGTAGGCGAAGAAGGAATAGTCCTGCCAGCGGAAATCGTAGTCCGAGCGCAGCACCTGCGCCTGCACCTCGATGTCATCGCGCGGGCGCCACTGCAGCGCCACCGCGCCGGTGCGGCGCTTGCGCTCACCCACGGTGGTGTTGACGCCGGCACCATGCGGGACGAATACCTCGGTCCCTTCGAAGCCGGGCAGGTCCGTCTGCGAATACCAGGGCTCCAGCGAGATCGTGTCCTGGCGGAACGGGCTGGTCTGCTGCGAGTAGTTCACCAGCAGGCCGACTTCGCCGATGCCGGTCTGCCAGCGGTCGCTGAACATGCCCGAGAACGCGGGCTTGCTGTCATCGGCCAGATCGTAATGGTTGTACTGCAGGCTGCCGGCGATTTTGCGGCCCTCGTAATCGAAGGGCAGCCGCGTACGCAGGTCGACGGTGCCACCGAGGCCACCTTCGATCATTTCCGCCGACGGATTCTTGTAGACATTGACGCCACCGAGCAGCTCGGCCGACACATCCTCGAAGCTCAGGCCGCGACCGTCATTGGCGGTGAAGATGTCACGCCCGTTGAGCTCGGTGCGCACCTGGGTCAGGCCACGGATGGCGATCGTGCTGCCCTCGCCGTAGTTGCGGGTGATCTGGATGCCGGAGATGCGCTGCAGTGCCTCGGCGACGTTGTTGTCTGGCAGCTTGCCGATGTCCTCGGCCACGATCGAATCCACGATCTGCTCGGCATTCTGTTTGATCTGCTGGGCACGGGTCACGCTGCTGCGGGTGCCGGTCACCTGGACGGTGTCCAGCTGGGTCGCCGCGGTGGCGTCCTGGATATCACTCTGTTGCGCCATGGCCTGGCCGGCAACCAGCATCGAAACGCAGACCGCCAGCGCGCGGCGGCGCACAGCGGTGGGGGTGCGTGCAGGCACGGATGCGCCTGTCGCCCCACGGCAACAACGTACTGACATGATGTTTCCCTCCCAGGACACATGTGCTGACGGTGGACAGCGCTGCGAAGGCGGCGCTGCCTGTAACAATCAGGTTTTAAGGTGACCCCGACACCGGTGGAACCGACCCGGGGATCATCGCGGCCACCCTCGTGAGGGGTGGTAGCTGGCGGGCAGCTTAGGCAGCGGGAGCCATTCCATGCCAATAAAATATTGGGCCGGATGTATTCCTTCGGAGAATACCATTCACTGTGCCTATACCAGCAGGGGTCCGGCCCGTGTCAGCCGCTCCCGCGGAGCCCCGGATACAGCCAGCGCGCGGTGGTACGCAGGGCCAACAGCATGCGTTCGGCGGCGGGCGGCAGCACGTGGCCGCGCCGGTAGATGATCCCGAACGATTCCATGCGGACGCCCACATCGATCGGCAGCACGGTCAGCAGCTTGGCCTGGATGTAGGGCGCCACCGATTCCACCGGCAGCGCGGCGAGCAGATCGCTGCCGCGCAGCAGGCTGGTCATCACCGGCAATGAACTGGTCTCGATGATGTTCTGCGGGATCGGCAGGCCCTGTTCCAGGAACAGCGCGTCCAGCCGCGCGCGCAGCACGCTGTCGGCCGGGGGCAGGATCCAGCCATGCCGGGCCAGATCGGCATGGTGCAGATCATCGCGGTTGGCCAGCGGATGGCCGGCACGGGCGATCACCGAATGCGGTTCATCGGCCAGCGCTTCGAAGGCCAGGTCCGCCGCACCCTCCGGCCCGAGGATCCGGCCGATCACCAGGTCCAGCTGGCCGTCCAGCAGACGGGCCACCAGGGGCCGGCTGTAGTCCATCTCGACCCGGATCAGGATGTCCGGGAACTCGCGCTTCACCTCGGCGATCGCCTGTGGCACCAGGTTGGTGCCCGGGTTGACCACGGTGCCGATCGACACCTGGCCCCGATGCCCGCTGCGCAGCGCGGCGATCTCCTCCGTGGCCCGCCCGATCTCGGACATTGCCGAGCGTGCGCGCCGGATCAGCACGTGGCCGTACCAGGTCGGCTCCACGCCGCGGGCATGGCGCTCGAACAGTTTCACCCCGAGCATGTCTTCCATCTCCGCCAGCAGCTTGGACGCGGCCGGCTGGGTCATGGCGGCGGCCTCGGCCGCGCGCAGGACCGAACCATGTTCATGCAGGTGCAGCAACAACATCAAATGCCGGGTCTTGAGCCGGGAGGCATTTGTCCAGGGGCCAGGCGCGGTGGTCATCACACATCCGTTCTGCGTTGATCGCCGCATTGAATCACGGTATTCGACGGGGGAATAGATATTCCGAAAAATTTCATTTGATAAGAATACCTTCGCACGCAACCCTGATCGTATGGTTGCGCCGCCCCCGGCTGCCAGCCCGCCAGCGCCCCCCGCGCCCGCCGATTCCTGGAGCCTGCTTTGTCCGTCCCCGCTTTGTCGTACCGTCTGCCGTTGGCTCCCCTGGACACACTGTTCGATGAGTAAACGACTGCAGGACAAGATCGCGCTGGTGACCGGCACGGCCAGCGGCATCGGTGCGGCCACCGCCGCGCTGTTCGCCGTGCACGGCGCCCGGGTGATCGGACTGGATCTCAATCCACCGCATGCCGTGGATGCCCGGATCGACCATCGCCTGGCCGACATCACCGATGCCGCCGCCGTGCGTGCCCTGGTGGAGGCCATCCGCGCCGAGCATGGGCGCGTGGACGTGCTGGTCAACAATGCCGGGGCCGATGTCTTCGCCGACCCACTGCAGCTGGAAGACGCACAGTGGGAACGCTGCCTGGACCTCAACCTCAAAGGCGCCTGGAACGTGTGCCGCGCAGTGCTGCCGGCGATGGTGGCGCAGCAGGCCGGTTCCATCGTCAACATCGCCTCGGTGCATGGCCACCGCATCATCCCGCACGCCTTCCCCTACCCGGTCGCCAAGCATGGGCTGATCGGGCTGAGCAAAGCGCTGGGCATCGAGTATGCGGCGCAGGGCATCCGGGTGAACTCGATTTCGCCGGGGCTGATCCTGGTGCCGCGGATCGAAGCCTGGTTCGCCAACAGCGCCGACCCGGCCGCCACGCGCCACGCACAGGAGCAGCTGCTGCCCTGCAAGCGCATCGGCGAGCCCGGCGAGGTGGCGCATACCGCGCTGTTCCTGGCCAGTGACGAAGCCCGCTTCATCAATGCCACCGACATCCTGATCGACGGTGGCCGTTCCCAGCTTTACCACGAGTAATCATGACCGCACCGACCTTCCATCTGCCGCTTGTCGCGATCCTGCGCGGCATCCCCCCCGAAGACACCCTCGCTCACGTCCGCGCACTGGTGGATGCCGGCTTCGATGCGATCGAAGTCCCGCTGAACTCGCCACGCTGGGAAGACAGCATCGCCGGCGCGCAGCGCGCGTTCGGTGCACAGGCCTGGATCGGGGGCGGCACCGTGCTGCGCGAACAGCAGGTGGACGCATTGGTGGAGATCGGCGCACGCTTCATCGTCACCCCCAACACGCGGCCGGCGCTGATCCGCCACGCGGTGGATCAGGGCCTGCAGGTGATGGCCGGGTTCGCCACCGCCAGCGAGGCATTCGATGCGATCGATGCCGGTGCGCAGATGCTCAAGCTGTTCCCTGCGGCCACCTATGGCCCCGGCCACGTGCGCGCCCTGCGCTCGGTATTGCCGCGCGAGCTGCCGTTGTACGTGGTCGGCGGCGTGACCCCGGACTCCCTCGCCAGCTACCTCGCCGCCGGTGCGGTCGGTGCCGGGATCGGGGGCGATCTCTATCAACCCGCCCAGCCGCTGCAGCGTACCCGCGAGCAGGCCCAGGCGTTCCTCCAGGCCTACCGGACTACGCACGGATGAAGATCACCCGACTGGTTACCTATCACGCCGCACCGCGTTGGCTGTTCCTGAAGATCGAGACCGACGAGGGCATCGTCGGCTGGGGCGAACCGGTGATCGAAGGCCGCGCACGCACGGTGGACGCCGCCGTGCATGAGCTGTCGGCGTATCTGATCGGCAAGGACCCGGCCCGGATCAACGACCTGTGGCAGACGATGTACCGCGGCGGCTTCTACCGCGGCGGCGCGATTTTGATGAGCGCCATCGCCGGCATCGACCAGGCGCTGTGGGACATCAAGGGCAAGGCGCTCGGCGTGCCGGTCTACCAGTTGCTGGGGGGCCTGGTGCGCGATCGCATGAAGACCTACCGCTGGGTGGGCGGCGACCGGCCGGCCGATCTGGTCGAGCAGGTACATCGGTACCGCGCGCTCGGCTTTGATACGTTCAAGTTCAACGGCACTGAAGAGATGCAGCTGCTGGACAGCCCCCGCCGCGTGGATGCCGCCATCGCCAAGGTCGCCGCGCTGCGCGATGCATTCGGCGACAGCATCGATTTCGGCGTGGATTTCCATGGCCGGGTGGGCGCACCGATGGCCCGGGTCCTGCTCAAGGAACTGGAGCCATACCGGCCACTGTTCGTTGAAGAGCCGGTCCTTCCGGAGCAGGCCGAGTATTACCCGCGCCTGGCTGCGGCCACCTCGATTCCACTGGCGGCCGGTGAGCGCATGTACTCGCGCTTCGAATTCAAGCAGGTCCTCGCCAACGGCGGTCTGTCGTTGCTGCAACCGGATCTCTCGCATGCCGGTGGCCTCACCGAGTGCCTGAAGATCGCGGCGATGGCCGAAGCCTACGATGTCGCGCTCGCGCCGCACTGCCCGCTGGGCCCGGTCGCGCTCGCGGCCTGCCTGCAGTTGGATTTCGTCTCGCACAACGCGGTGCTGCAGGAACAGAGCATCGGCATCCACTACAACCAGGGCGCCGATCTGCTCGATTACGTGTTGAACAAGGACGACTTCCACTGCGACCATGGCAGCATCGCCGCCCTGCCCAAACCCGGGCTGGGCGTGGAAATCGATGAGGAGCGCCTGCGCCATGCCCATGAAAACCCGCCTGACTGGCGCAACCCGATCTGGCGCCACAGCGACGGCTCCGTTGCCGAATGGTGAGTGGCGATGAGCGTTGAGCTGGCCCCGGCCACGTTGGTGGTGGACAGCCGCTGCACCCATGGCGAAGGCGTGCTCTGGTGCGAACAGCGGCAGAGCGTGCTTTGGATCGACATCGCCGAGCGCCGGCTGTGGGAGCACCACCCCGCGCGCGGCACCCGCCGCTACTGGGTGCTGCCTGACCGCCCCGGCTGCATCGGCCTGTTCGACGACGGCACCTTGCTGGTGGCGTTGGTCAGCTCGCTGCACCGCGCAGATCTTGCCAGCGCCACCGACGACACCCTGCCCCTGCAGTGGCTTGCCGATGTGGAGCCCTACAAGCCCTATACCCGCAGCAATGATGGCCGCGCCGATCGTCACGGCAATTTCGTGTTCGGCACCATGAACGAGCACCCCGAGCGCGCTGCCGATGGCCGCTTCTACCAGTACTCCACCCGCCACGGCCTGCGCGAGCTGCCGCTGCCGGGCATCGTGATTTCCAATGCGATCAGCTTCAGCCTGGATGGCCGCACGATGTACTGGTGCGACTCGGTATCGCCGCGGATCATGGCCTGCGATTACGACCCCGAGCAGGCCAGCACCCGCAACGTGCGCGAATTCACCGCCCTGGCCGATACGGCGGCCGAACCGGATGGCTCGGCCGTCGATGCGGCCGGACGGGTATGGAACGCGCAATGGCGCGCGCGCCAGGTCAGCTGCTATGCACCCGATGGCACCCTGCTGCAGGTCCAGCCGGTGCCGGTCAAACACCCCACCTGCGTGGCTTTCGGCGGCAATGACCTGCGTACCTTGTACGTGATCAGCTCGCGGCTGGACCACACGCCGGAGGAATTGGCCGCAAGCACGCACGCCGGCAGCCTGTTCAGCGCGCGCCAGGCGCAGCCTGGCCTGCCCGAGAGCCGGATCCGCGGATGATCGCCGTTGACTGGGGCAGCAGCAGCCTGCGCGGCTACCGGCTGGACCAGCACGGTGCCACCCTTGAGCAGCGCTCCAGTGCGCGCGGAATACTGCACTGCGATGGCAACTACGCCGACGTGCTGGCCGGGCTGGTCGATGGCTGGCCGGACAGCACGATCCTGCTCAGCGGGATGATCGGCAGCCGCAATGGCTGGATCGAGCAGGCCTACCTGCCCTGCCCGGCCGGGCTGGCCGATCTCGCCGCAGCGCTGCAGTTGCATCACGATGCACGGCTGCCTGGCCGTGATCTCTGGTTCGTGCCTGGCGTGGCCGTCCAGGGCGCGGGCGGGACGCCGGATGTGATGCGCGGCGAAGAAACGCAATTATTCGGCCTGGACACCCGCGCAGGCCACGCCCATGTCTGCCTGCCTGGTACGCACAGCAAGTGGGCAACGCTGCACGATGGGGCGATCACCGGTTTTGCGACCGCCATGACCGGCGAGGTGTTCGCGCTGCTGCGCCAGCACAGCCTGCTCGGCCGCCTGATGGACGACGGCGATGGTTTCGATGCCATCGCCTTCGCCCAAGGCGTGCAGCGCAGCGGCGATGCCGGTGGCCTGCTGCACCACCTGTTCGGCGTGCGTGCGTTGGGCCTGTTCGAGCGTCTCGCGCCTTCGGCCGCCCCCTCCTATCTCTCCGGCCTGTTGCTCGGCCATGAAATCCGCGACCTGGCCGCGCCCGGGGCCGAGGTGCACCTGGTGGGCAATACCACGCTGACCACGCGCTATGCCCACGCGCTGAAGGTGCTCGACAGGACCCCCGTCGATGCGCCTGAAAGCCTTGCGGCGCGGGGCCTGTACCGTCTTGCGCGGCAGCGCGGCCTGCTCGGCTGAGCGCACGGCCCCAGCATTCAGGCACAACCTGTTCTAGAATTGGTCGGCTTAACGCCGGATTTCCCCATGCCTTTCGTCGTCACTGAAAACTGCATCAAGTGCAAACACACCGATTGCGTGGAAGTGTGCCCCGTGGATTGCTTCCACGAAGGCCCCAACTTCCTGGTGATCGACCCGGATGAGTGCATCGACTGCACCCTGTGCGAACCGGAGTGCCCGGTCAACGCGATCTTCCCTGAAGACGACGTGCCCGCCGGGCAGGAAGTGTTCGTCGCCCTGAACGCCGAACTGGCCCAGGCCTGGCCGGTGCTTACCGTGCGCAAGGACCCGCCTGCCGATGCCGGCGAATGGGACGGCAAGCCGGACAAGCTGAAGCTGCTGGAACGCTGAGCCTTCCGGCGCTGGCAGCAACAAAAAGGGCGCCGAGGGCGCCCTTTTTGCTTCTCTGACCCGCAGCTTCGGTAGTGCCGGCCGCTGGCGCTTTTACGGAGCCAGCTTCGCCTTCAGCTCACCCAGCAGCTTGGTCGGGGCGGCGGCGGTCGCCGGCAGGCCACGCGGATCCACGGCCGACACATAGGCGCCGGCATCGACGGCCACCACGCGGACCAGGAAGTCGCTGCCTTCGAAGGCCACGTCATAGGAACCCAGCAGCTGTGCCTTGCTGGCGATCTTCACGCCTTCAACGGACTCCAGCGCGGTGCCGACCTTGGCGAACACCTCTTCCTTGGTGCCCGGCACGGTGAACCCGGCATTGTTGGCCGGTGCCTGGGTCGAGGACGGCGCCGGACGCGCAGACTGCGAGGCCAGCGTGGAGCTGGTGGCGGCGGTGGCGGCGGCCTGGCCGGCCGGGACGTTCAGATCCGGCGGCACTTCCAGCGGACGCACTTCCGGGGCCAGGGCGTAGTCGCCCTTGGCACCGCGCTTGAAGCAACCGGTGGTGCCGACGAGGGTGGCGGTAGCCAGGATCGCGAAGGACAGCACGCGGATGGCGGAAACGGATTGACGCATGGGAATCTCCTGGGTGACCACTGTGATCAGTGGTTGGATAGTGCTTCCAGCGCACCGATATCGGTGGCCAGGTGTTCGGCAGCGGCGTGGTGGGCCGCGGACAGGGGCAGCAGCGGCAGGCGCAGGCCGTCACCAATGCCGATCCGGCGCAGCAGGTCCTTCACCGGGATCGGGTTGGACTCCACGCCGCAGAATTCATGGAAGGGCTCCAGACGGGCATCCCACGACTCGGTCGCCTCGCGCTCACCGGCCGCTGCCAGGTCGCACATCCGCCGGTAGGCACCCGGCAAGGCGTTGGAACCGACCGAGATCAGGCCGTCCACGCCGGACAGGATCGAGCGCGCGGCCGTGCCGTCGTCACCACTGAGGATGGCGAAATCCGGCGAACGCAGGGCCAGCAGGGCATGCACGCGGCCGATATCGCCCACCGCTTCCTTGATGCCGACGATGTTCGGGTGGCTGGCCAGCTCGGCCACGGTCGCGGGCAGCATGTCGCAGCCGGTGCGGCCGGGCACGTTGTACAGGATGACCGGCAGGCCGCCCTGGTCGGCCACCGCGCGGTAATGCGCGATCAGGCCTTCCTGGGTGGGGCGCACGTACGGCGGGGTCACCACCAGCGCGTGCGTGGCGCCATTGGCGGCCGCCCGGCGGGTCTGCTCGATCGTTTTGGCCGTCCCGGACAGGCCGGTGCCGGCCAATACCGGGATGCGCCCGGCGACGGTTTTGACCGCACTGCGCAGCAGCTGGTCGTATTCGTCATCGGACAGGGCCGCGGCTTCACCGGTCGAACCGGCCACCACCACCCCGTGAACACCACCCTCCAGTTGCAGATGCAGCAAGCGCTGCCAACCGTCGGGATCCAATGCGCCGTTCGCCTGGAAGGGCGTCGCCAGCGCGGTGATGAGACCGGAAAGGGACAAGGACATCGTGCTCGGAAGAAAGGGGGCACCGTGCCTGCGTAAACGCCGGCCAGATGTACGTTGCATGTTACTTGCGGGTCGAAAGCGCGGGCAAGTATGCTGGACTCCGGCGAACGTGCCGTCGTCCGGCCGTTCAGACTCACCTTGCATCACCCGGAACCATCTTGACCGACACCACGCCGCGGCCTGCGCCGACCGAAAACCACCTCCTGATCAACGCCTATACGACGCATCCGGAGTCCCCCCTGCTGCCTGTGACCCGGCGTATCGCCGACAGTGGCTGCAATCTGGTCGACGCCCGCCTGGCCACGGTCGGGCGCGACGTGTCCGTCACCGCCCTGGCCACCGGCTCGTGGGACTCGGTGGCCAAGCTGGAGGCGATGCTGACCCGGCTGGAGCGTGAGGAAGGCCTGAAGCTGGTCTGGTACCGCACCGGGGCCAAGCAGGCGCAGTCCAACCTGCTGCCCTACATCGTGGAAGTGATCGCCGCCGACAAGCCGGGAATCCTGTTCCAGCTGGCCGATTTCTTCGACCGCCAGGGCATCACCATCGAAAACCTGCAGAGCACGCGTTACCGCGCGATGCAGACCGGTGCGGAAATGTTCTCCGCGCAGGTCACGATCGGTGTGCCGGCCAACATGCACATCGCCGCGCTGCGCGATGATTTCCTCGAGTTCTGCGATCACCTCAACCTCGATGCGATCATGGACCCGATGAAGTTCTGATGTTTCGCGCGCTCGTCACGGGCGCGCGGGGTTTCATGCAGTTGTAGTAGATCTACCCCAGGATCCGGAAAGGAACCCATGAACGACGGCGACACCCTGGACAGCACCACCCTCGCACTGCCGCTGGCCTTGTCCGGCGGCGAGACCACCACCCTCGGCGATCTGGCCGGCCAGTGGCTGGTGCTGTACTTCTACCCCAAGGACAGCACCCCGGGCTGCACCACCGAGGGCATCGATTTCAACGCACTGCTCCCGCAGTTCACCAACGCCGGCGCCCGCGTTTTCGGCGTTTCCCGCGATTCGGTCAAATCCCACGACAACTTCTGCGCCAAGCAGGGCTTCGCCTTCCCGCTGATCAGCGATGGCGATGAAGCGCTGTGCACCGCGTTCGACGTGATCAAGCTGAAGAACATGTACGGCAAGCAGGTGCGCGGCATCGAGCGCAGCACCTTCCTCATTTCGCCGGACAGTCGTATCGTGCAGGCGTGGCGCAAGGTCAAAGTGGCCGGCCACGCAGACACCGTCCTTGAAGCCCTGAAGACCGCGAAAACCCAGTGATCACCCCGGCACCCCCAATGGCCATCACCCTGCCCCGCAGGTCGTGATGGCTTGTCCCTGTTCTGCCACCAGGAATTGACGATGACCCGAGGCAAGCGCATCTACGTACTGGATACCAACGTGCTCATGCACGATCCGACCGCGCTGTTCAAGTTCGAGGAGCATGATGTCTACCTGCCGATGCAGGTGATCGAAGAGCTGGACAACGGCAAGAAGGGCACCACCGAGGCGAGCCGCAACGCGCGCCAGGTCAGCCGTTTCCTCAATGAGCTGGTGCAGGCCTCGGGCCTGGACAACCTGGCCGATGGCATTCCGCTGCAGCGGCCGAACGGGCTGCAGCTGCGCGGCAAGCAGAGCGTGGGCCTGCTGCGTTTCCAGACCAGCCACTTCGAGGCCGGCAAGAGCTTCGGCGCGGTGATTCCGGACAATGCCATCCTCGGGGCGATCCTGGCCCTGAAGGAGCAGGTGCCCGAGATCCCTGTGGTGTTCGTCTCCAAGGACATCAACCTGCGGATCAAGGCGGCGATCGCCGGCATCGTGTCCGAGGATTACGAAAACGACCGCGCGCTCGACGATTTCAGCCTGCTCTACACCGGCGCCACCGAGCTGCCGGAAGACTTCTGGAAGAAGCACACCGACAACCTGCGCAGCTGGAGCGACAAGGGACGCACCAGTTACGAAATCATCGCCAGCGAAGACGAGAACTGGCATCCCAACCAGTACGCCTACCTGCCGGGCGACGATGAAGTCGAACTGCGCGTGGCCAAGGTGGACGGTGAGAAGATCACGCTGTCGCTGGTCAACGATTTCCGCCATGGCAGCCACGCGGTGTGGGGCATCAGCGCGCGCAACCGCGAGCAGAACTTCGCCCTCAACGCGCTGATGGACCCGGAGATCGATTTCGTCACCCTGCTCGGCACTGCCGGTACCGGCAAGACGCTGCTGGCGCTGGCCGCCGGCCTGGCCCAGACCATGGACCAGCAACGCTACCGCGAGATCATCATGACCCGCGCCACGGTCAGCGTCGGCGAGGACATCGGCTTCCTGCCCGGTACCGAGGAAGAAAAGATGACGCCGTGGATGGGCGCGCTGACCGACAACCTGGAAGTGCTCACGCATACCCAGGAAGGCGGCGCGTGGGGCCGTGCGGCGACCAACGACCTGATCGCCAGCCGGATCAAGATCCGCTCGCTGAACTTCATGCGTGGCCGCACGTTCCTGTCGCGCTACCTGATCCTGGATGAAGCGCAGAACCTCACTCCCAAGCAGATGAAGACCCTGATCACCCGTGCCGGCCCCGGCACCAAGATCGTGTGCCTGGGCAACGTGGAACAGATCGATACCCCGTACCTGACCGAGACCACCTCGGGCCTGACCTACGCGGTGGACCGCTTCAAGAACTGGCCGCACAGCGCGCACATCACGCTGCGCCGTGGCGAGCGTTCGCGCCTGGCCGATTACGCTTCGGAGGTGTTGTGAGCCGTTTCCTGTCCCGTGCGGTCCTGCCGCTGGCGCTTGCTGCGCTGGCGGCCGCCTGCACGCCTGCCAATACACGGCCGGGCGCCAGCGTCCCGACCGCGGTCAAGACCGGCCAGTCCTGGGTGGTGACGCGACCGGTCGTCGCCGCCCAGGTCCTGGATACCTGCTCACGCTCCAGCCCCGGCCGCGAGCCGGGGCGCGTCACCGGCTACTGGGCCCCCAGCCGCCAACAGGTCGAACAGCTGGAAGCCCAGTTGCCGTCGCTGGAGGCGCAGGTGCCCAAGGCGGCCGATTTCGATCGCCAATACGTGGGCATCGAAATGGACGGCCGCCAGCTGATCTATCTCAACGCCTTCCATCTGCCCGACGATGCCGATATCGACCCGGCGCGCGATGCGATCCGGGTCTGCGATGGCGGCGCGCAGTTCTGGGGCGCGGTATTCGATCCGGCCAGCGGCAGTTTCTCCGATGTGCAGTTCAACGGCCCGCCTGCGGGCCGTTGATCGTGCCGTGACCCCCACCACACGCGCCGGATGAGCATCCGGCTGCCCACCTGGGTCTGGATCGGCGCGATCGCGCTGTCCTGCGTGGCCGGAATGGTCAACGTGGTCGGCTTCCTCGGCTTCGAGCACCAGGCGGTCAGCCACATGACCGGCACCACCAGCCAGCTCGGCATGGCGCTGGCCCAGCGCGACTGGCGCGTGGTCGGGCATCTGTGGGGACTGCTGATCGCCTTCTGCGTGGGTGCCACACTCAGCGGCGTGATCATCCAGGACAGCGGCCTGCAGCTGGGCCGCCGCTATGGCGTGGTGCTGGCGCTCGAATCGCTGTTGCTGCTGATCGCGATCCCCTTGTTCAAACAGCAGCAGATCTGGGGCGCGCTCGCGGCGGCGATGGCCTGCGGCCTGCAGAACGCGATGGCGACCACGTTCAGCGGGGCGGTGGTGCGCACCACCCATCTCAGCGGCATGTTCACCGACCTGGGCATCGGCCTGGGTCACCTGTTGCGCGGCCTGCCACTGCCGATCCGGCGGCTGACCCTGAGCGGCCTGATCGTCAGCGGTTTCCTGGCTGGCGGCGTGATCGGCGCCGGGTTGTTCCTGCGCTTCGGTTACGACGCGCTGCTGGCGCCTGCCCTGCTGACCGGCGGCACCGGTCTGGGCTACGTGCTGTACCGGCAGTGGGCGCTGCTGCGGGCGCGCTGACGGCGCGGCAGCAATACGGCGGCAAACATTGCACAATCGAGGCATGACGCCTTCCAGCCCCGTTTCCGCCCTGACCATCGCCGGCTCCGATTCCGGCGGTGGCGCAGGCATCCAGGCCGACCTGAAGGCCTTCGCCGCCCATCGCGTACATGGCCTTTCGGCGATTGCCGCGCTGACCGCACAGAACACCCGCGGCGTCACCGCCGTGCACGTGCCGCCACTGGAGTTCCTGCAGGCGCAGATCGACGCCTGCTTCGCCGATTTCGATATCCATGCGGTGAAGCTGGGCATGCTCGCCAATGCCGAGGTGATCGGCCTGGTGGCCGACGCGCTGGAAAAGCACCGCCCGCCGCATGTCGTGCTGGATCCGGTCATGGTCGCCACCAGCGGTGCCAAACTGCTTGAAGACGCCGCCCTGAAGGCCATGCGCACGCGCCTGGTTCCACTGGCCACGCTGCTCACGCCCAACACGCCGGAAGCCGAGCTGCTGCTCGGCCGCCGCATCGTCACCGCCGAAGACGCTGAAGATGCCGCCGACGCGCTGCTCGAGCTGGGTGCCGGCGCGGTACTGCTCAAGGGCGGCCATCTGGATGAAGGCAGCCGCGTGATCGATCGCTACTTCGACGGCGTCACCCGCGACGAGTTCATCCACGCCCGGTTGCCGGTGGATGCGCACGGCACCGGCTGCACGTTGGCCTCGGCGATCGCCGCGCAGCTGTGCCAGGGGTTGTCGTTGCCGAACGCCTGCGAAGCGGCCATCGACTACGTCGCGCGGGGCCTGCAGAGCGGTTACTACCCGGGCCGCAGCGAGGTGCTGGTGATCGACCACTTCGGCGCGGCACGCCCGGCATGATCGACGCCTCTCCCCTTCCCGTGCAGACCGGCGATGGCCATCGCTTCGAACTGCTGGCACGCGTGCCGACGCAGCCACGCGCACGCCTGCTGTGGTTGCCGGCGCTGGGCGTCGCCGCGCGCCACTACCTGCCCTTCGCCGATGCGCTCGCGGCGCGTGGCATCGCGGTGTACCTGCATGAGTGGCGCGGCAACGGCAGCAGCAGCCTGCGGCCGTCGCGCACGCAGGATTGGGGGTATCGCGAGATCCTCGAACACGACCTGCCGGCCAGCCTGGCCCAGATGCCCGAAGACGCGGTAACGCCCCTGATCATCGGCGGCCACAGCCTCGGCGGTCAGCTGGCCTGCTGCTTCGGCGGGTTGCACCCGCAGCGCTTCGCACGGGTGTGGCTGGTCGCCAGCGGCACGCCGTACTGGCGCACCTTCCCCGCCCCGCGCGGCTGGGCGCTGCCGCTGGTGTACCGCTTCCTGCCCTGGCTGGCACAGCGCCAAGGGGTCCTGCACGGCAAGAAGCTCGGCTTCGGCGGCACGGAAGCGCGCGGCCTGATCCGCGACTGGTCACGCGTAGGCCTCAACAACCACTATGCGGCGGCGGGCATGGCGACCGATCTGGAGGCCGGCATGCGCACCCTGCAGGGCCAGGCCACTGCCGTGGTGATGGATCACGACTGGCTGGCACCGCCTTCCTCGATGCAGGCCCTGCTGGCCAAGATGCCCGGCATGCGTGCGCAGCTCAGCGTGTTGAGTGCGCAGGCGCTGGGCACGCGTGCCGATCACTTCGCCTGGATGAAAACGCCGGAAGCCGTGGTGGAGCGCCTTTTTCATTCATTTGAATGAAGACCTTCACAAAAACCGTTGACGAATGCGACGCCGATCCGCATAATTCCGCTCCTGTTGACGCGCCCGTAGCTCAGTTGGATAGAGTACCTGGCTACGAACCAGGCGGTCGGGAGTTCGAATCTCTCCGGGCGCACCATCAACAGGGTATCGATTTCGCCGTCGGTATCAGTAATGAAAATTCGATGTAAATGCGCCCGTAGCTCAGTTGGATAGAGTACCTGGCTACGAACCAGGCGGTCGGGAGTTCGAATCTCTCCGGGCGCACCATCAACAGGGTATC
Source organism: Stenotrophomonas bentonitica (assembly GCF_002887735.1). Lineage (GTDB taxonomy): Bacteria > Pseudomonadota > Gammaproteobacteria > Xanthomonadales > Xanthomonadaceae > Stenotrophomonas > Stenotrophomonas bentonitica_A. The sequence goes on along the minus strand of NZ_PKQP01000002.1, from coordinate 102,284 downwards.
GATGTCGCCGTCGGTATCAGTAATGAAAATTCGATGGAAATGCGCCCGTAGCTCAGTTGGATAGAATACCTGGCTACGAACCAGGCGGTCGGGAGTTCGAATCTCTCCGGGCGCACCATTACATCGAATGGCAGGCTTGCTTGCCTTCCCGTCGAACGTGGCAACACGCGCGGCAGGACACACAACCAGACAATGCAAATGCGCCCGTAGCTCAGTTGGATAGAGTACCTGGCTACGAACCAGGCGGTCGGGAGTTCGAATCTCTCCGGGCGCACCATTGCATCGACGAAGACAGCAGCCATCGGTTGCTGTTTTTTTTTGCGTTGTCCCCAACTGTCACCCCTGCGGCGGGGCGTGCGCCTGTGCCGCCTGCATCGCCATCAGGTCGGCTTCACCCGGCAGTTCCGGCGCGGGGCACGCACCACCGGCGTGGTCGTCATGCGCCAGCCAGTCATCCACCACACTGCCCAGCAGATCCACGCGCAGTGGCAGCGTGATGTGGTCTTCGCCACGCAGCTCGATGTAGTGCACGCGCGGGCTGGCGGCCGCCAGGCGGCGCCCCTGCCCGACCGGTACATGCTGATCGTCCTGGCCATGCAACAGCAGCACGCAGGCGCGGCTGTCGGCCAGCGCGCGGGTGACATCGACGCGGTCCAGATCCAGGTCCAGCCGCTGGCTGGCGGCGGCGATCACCTGGTCGATATCCTGACCGCCATAGCGCCAACGTCCGTAGGCGGCCATCGCCTGCGCTTTCCATGCCGTCGGTTGCAGTGACATCAGGTGCGGGATCATGCTGCGGATGGCATCGCCGGCATTGGCGAAAGACTCCATCGCCACCACGCCGGTGACCTGGTCGCCGAGCTTGTCGGCGGTGAACAGCGCAGTGGCAGCGCCATAGGACACCCCGAACAGGTACAACGGCCCGACCACTTCACCACGCGCCTTCAGCGCCGCGATGACATCGACCACGTCGTCCGATTCGAAGGTGCCGTAGCCCGACGGTCCCGCACCCGAATGGCCGTGGTTGCGCAGGTCGATGGTGACCACGCGGTAGCCGGACTGCGCCAGCTGCAGCGACCACGGCAGCATCGCATCACCGTTCATCATCCAGCCGTGCAGCAGCACCACCGTGCCGCGCGGTGCCTGCGCCCGGAACGGGTGCGGCAGGTCCAGCGCCATGCCGGTGCGCAGCGGCTCGCCGTTGTCGTGCTGCTGGGCCAGGTACTGGTAATGCAGCCCGTACTGACCGGGGTCGAACGCACGCCAGAAGATCGGCACGCCCGCGCGCCCGGTCACCCGGCCATGCCGGTTGGGCACGCTCTCCACCGCTTCGGCGATGCGCGGCATGTCCAGCAGCGTGGATACGCCGCCGGGCGCGATCAGGCGATCACTCAACGAGGTCGAGGCAGCGGTGGAGGTCAAGGAAGAGCAGGCAGCCAGCCACAGGCCAGCCCCGGCCAGCAGCAACAGCAGCAAGCGCTTCATGGGCAGAATCGGAAAAACCAGACGAGTCGCGCAGGGTACCGATCACGCAGGCGCCGCTCTATCGCATCCAGATGACCATCCGATGACAGCCAAGCCAACATTCAGCTTGAACGGACGGGCAGCGGCATCGCCGCAGGCCCCTGCCCGGCCTGCGATCAGCCCAGCCAGCCTTCCATGGTGGGCCACCAGCCCGCCAGCACCTCCGGGCGCTGCAGCCGCTCCCGCCACCAGCGCAATGCGGCCCCCTCCTCGCCGGTGCGCCAGGCCAGCCAGAACGTCTCGTCCGGTTTGGGTTCCTCGACCTGTTTGATCACCAGCCGGCCGTCCCGCACCGCCTGCTGCACATACGGCTCGGGCAGGAAACCGAAACCGAGCCCGGCGCACTGCAGGCGGAACTTGCTGACCATGTCCGGCACGGTGACCGTTTCCTGTCCCATCAGCAGGCCCACCGTACGCGGCAGCAGCCGCCGTGCCGAATCGGCCACGGCGATCGCGCAGTGGGTGGCCAGCTGCTCACGGCCCAACGGTTCGGGCGCGGCCGCCAATGGATGTGAGGGCGACACGGCGAACACGAAGCGCACCACGCCCATCGGCTCGACTACGTAGCCGCCGCCACTGGGCCCCTCACCCGGCGCGCCGACCAGCAGGTCCGCGCGCCGGTCCAGCAATGCCTCCCACGTGCCCGAGAGCGATTCAGTGATCAGCCGCATCCGGGTCTGTTCGGCCACCGCGTTGAAGGCTCGTACGTCCTCGGCCAGCAGCGCCGGTACGAACATCGAATCGACCGCCACGGTCAGCTCGGCTTCCCAGCCGGAGGCCACGCGCCGCACCCGCATCTCCAGCTCGCGGGCGGCCCGCAGCAGATGGCGCCCCTCTTCCAGCAGCGCCTCCCCGGCCGGGGTCAGGTGCGCGCGCGGCCCGACCCGGTCGAACAGCTGCACGCCCAGGTCTTCTTCCAGCTTGGCGACTGTGTAGGAGATGGTCGAGGGCACCTTGTGCAGGGCCTTGCCGGCCGAGGCGAACGAGCCACGGCGGTCGATGGCGTCCAGGATCTGCAGGGCGTCGAGGCTGAGCTTGAGCATTCGAAATTTTCGATGATGGCTTGCGAAACTATCCGTTTTTCAAGCGGTCGGAGCAAGCGGATACTGGCCGCAACAGGAAAGGGAACGGCAGCGACCACCCCGGACCGCCATCGAAACCATCGAACACCCAGGAGATTCCCATGCTGCAGATCCGCAAGAGCAACACCCGTGGCAAGGCCGACCATGGCTGGCTGAACTCCATGCACACCTTCTCCTTCGCCAATTACTACGACCCGCGCTACGTCAGCTTCGGGCCGCTGCGGGTGATCAACGAAGACCGCGTGCAGGGCGGCCAGGGTTTCGGCACCCACAGCCACAGCAACATGGAGATCGTCTCCTACGTGCTCGGCGGCGCGCTGGAGCACAAGGACTCGATGGGCACCGGTTCGGTGCTGCGCTACGGCGATGTGCAGCGCATGAGCGCCGGCAGCGGCGTCAGCCACAGCGAGTTCAACCACTCGGCCGACGAGGCGGTGCACTTCCTGCAGATCTGGCTGTTCCCCGATCAGGAAAACATCACCCCGAGCTACCAGGAGACCCACTTCGCGCCGGAGACCAAGCGCGGCCAGCTGCGCCTGATCGCTTCGCGCGATGGCCGTGAGGGTTCGCTGCTGATCCACCAGGATGCCAACCTCTACGCCACGATCCTGGACGGTGACGAGCGCGTCCACCTGCCGCTGGCCCCGGGCCGCGGCGCCTATGTACAGGTGGCCCGCGGGCAGCTGCAGGTCAACGGCATCACCCTGGAAACCGGCGATGCGCTGCAGGTCAGCGACGAGGCGCAGCTGACGCTGGAGAACGCCAATGATGCGGAAGTCATCGTGTTCGACGTCGCGCTGTAATCACCAGGCGCGGAAACGCAGACACCCCGGTTGCCCGGGGTGTCGTTCGTTGCGTGGATCAGAATCTGTAGTTCAGCGTCAGCCGGACGTTGCGAGGCTCACCCCAGGTGTAGGTGCTGTACCAGCTGAAGATCGTGTAGTAGTGCTTGTCCAGCAGGTTGTTGACGTTGAGCGTCGCCGAGAGCTGGTCATTGAACTGGTAACGCGCCATCGCATCGAGCAGCCAATAGGGCTCGGTGCGATGGACCTGGCTTCCGCCGGTGGCCGGGTTGGTGATGGTGCCGAAGGTGCTGCCCTGCCAGCGCGCGCCACCGCCGAGGCTCCAGCCATCAGCCACACCGGTGAGCCGGTAGCTGGTGTGCACGCTGAACTGGTCTTCCGGCTCCAGCGTGGAGACCTTGGCGGACTGCTGGCGCGCGATCTTGTGCGCGTAGCCGCCCTGCACCTGCCAGCCCGGCGCCAGCTGACCGGACACCTCCAGCTCATATCCCTTGGTGCGTACGCCCATCAGGCCTTCATAGGCGATGCCGCCACTCGGCGTCCTGCCGCCGGTCGGCTGCGCGTAGTTGTCCTGTTCCAGCTGGAACACCGCCGCACTGGCATTGAGGCGGCCATCGTAGAACTCCGCTTTCAGGCCGGCTTCGTAGCTGCGCCCTTCCAGCGGATCGAGCACCCGGCCCTGCTCGTCCTGGTTGCCCTGCGGCTTGAAGATGGTGCTGTAGCTGGCGAACACCGAGACGTTGCGATTGAGGTCGTACACCAGGCCGGCATACGGCACGACCACGCCGCTCTCGTCGGTATCCGGAGACTTGTAGTTGGCGATGCGGCTGCCGAGGATCAGCTTGAGCGGATCGGCCAGGTCGAAACGGCCCACCACGTAGGCACCGCTTTCGCGGGTGACCTGGTTGTCACCGTAGCCCCACTGCCAATCCGGCTCGGGCACATCGCCGGTCCAGGCGTAGTAGTCGGCAACGCTGCTGACATAGCCCGGCTGCGGCGAGTAGCCGTTGTTGACCCAGCGCTTGCGCGACACGCTGCCACCGACCACCAGCTCATGCTGCCGGCCGAACCACTCGAACTTGCCGCTGACGTACAGATCGGCCGCATTGCTGGTCGTCTTGCCGATGTACTGGCCCAGCCACATGCTCACGCCCTCACCGGTGACCGGATCGGGATTGCCACCGGCCGCCGCGCCCAGCGAGGCGTCATACCCGTTGACCTGGTGATTGAGCTGCAACTTGGCGACCCAGTCATTGGCGAAGGTGTGCTCCAGCGTGGCGAAGCCGGTACGGGCGTACTGGCCCCAGCGGCTCCAGCGTGCGCCGTTGTTGAACGAGCGCGGCATCCTGTTGAAGTTGCCCTCGCTGTCCAGCAGCGGAATGCCACCCCAGCTGGACCCTTCCGGATCGCTGTCCTGGTAATCGGCACCGACAGTCAGCAGGGTGCTCTCGCCGACGTCGGCCTCGAGAATGCCGTAGAAGACTTCATTGCTGCGCTGGTAGTGGTCGGCATTGGAATGCTTGTCCTGGTAGGCGCCCACGACGCGGCCGCGCACGCGGCCACTTTCAGTGAGCGGCCCGCCGACATCGACCTCGGCGCGATAGCTGTCCCACGAGCCCACGCCCAGCGTGGCGCTGCCAGCCAGTTCGCGGGTCGGCTTCTTGCGCACCAGGTTGATGGTCGCGCCCGGATCGCCCATGCCGGTCAGCAGGCCGGTGGCGCCCTTGAGCACTTCGATGCGGTCATAGATGGCCATGTCGCTGAGCGTGTTGCCGGCCGAGTAGGCCGAATCGCGCGCCATCGGGATGCCGTCGTACTGGAAGTTCTGCACCGCAAAGCCACGCGCGTAGTACTCGGTGCGCTCGCTGTCATAGGTGACGATGCTCACGCCGGGCGTGACCTTCATGACGTCATCGATGCCGTTGAGCCCGAAGTCGTTCATTTCCTGCCGGGTGATCACGCTGATCGACTGCGGCGTCTGGCGCGGACTGAGCACCAGGCGGGTGGCGGTGGCGATCGTGCCGGGCGTGTACGAATCACTGCCCTCGGTGACGGTGCCGAGCTGGTTGGCGGTGACCTGCACGGTCTGCAGGGTCTGTGCGCCGTCCTTGGCAGGTGCCTCGCCCGCCGGCGCCTCTTCGGCCTGCACGGCAGACGCGGACAGGGCCAGGCCCAGCACGCAGCCCATCGCCTGCATCAGCGGGGAGATCGAGGGAACAGCACGACGACGACCCGAATGGATCGGGGCAACACGGAACGGAACGACGGACACGGCAATGCCTCCAGGCAGGAAGGGATTCCTCTGGCGGCGGCTGGAGGGAACGATTGGGCGGCATGATGCCGCATCCGGCGGGCCAGCGGAAGGCCAGCCCGCCCAGGGACGCGGACGGCGCCCGGCCACGCCCCACTGGGCGCGGGGCGTGATGGGTCGGGTTGGCGCGCCGCTCAGCTCAAGCGATCTGCCGGCGCTTCGGCCTGGTCAGCCGCGCGGCACCGGCGCATCGGAGGCAATCAGCTTTTCCTGCTTGAGCTCTGCCCAGAAGGCGCCCGGCACCGCCACGGACATGGAAGCGACGTTGGCCAGCACCTGTTCGGGCGTGCGCGCGCCCGGAATGACCGCCGAGACCACCTCCGGCGCATCGGCGAACTGCAGCGCCGCGGTGCGCAGGTCCACGCCATGGCGATCACAGATGGCCTGCACCCTGGCACGCTTTTCCGGCGCCCACGACGGCACCTTGCCGTCATACAGATAGCGATCGCGCCCAGCCAGGTAGCCAGCCAGCAGCGGCGAGCCGACCACTACCGATGCTCCGTGTGCGGCGATCTTGGGGAAGGTGTCGTGCAGGGCCTGCTCGTGGTCGAGCAGCGAGTACTGGCAGGCGAGCAGGAAGATGTCCGGATCCGCCTCGGCCACCGCACGCAGGGCGGGCTCGGGACGGTTCACACCGAAGCCCCACGCCTTGATCAAGCCCTCCTCGCGCATGCGGGTCAGTGCTGGCATGGCGCCCTTCGCCGCTTCCGCGAAGCGCTGCTCCCACGGCATGCCCAGGTCTTTCTCGTTGTCCGGCGAGAGGTCATGGATGAAGACCACATCCAGCTGCGACACACCAAGCCGGTTGAGGCTGTCCTCCACCGAACGCCGCGTGCCGTCGGCGGAGTAGTCGTAGCGGTAATGGAACGGCGAGGGATCCTTCCACATCACCTCCTGCAGTTCACCGGCGGTCGCGGTCAGCAGCCGGCCGACCTTGGTCGACAGCGTGTACTCGCGCGCCGGGTGGTTGTGCAGGTGATGGCCGTAGCGGCGCTCGCTCAGGCCGAGCCCGTACCAGGGTGACGTGTCGTAATAGCGCACGCCTGCCGCATAGGCCGCTGCCAGCGTGGCTTCACTCTGTGCGTCGCTGGCGGCCGCGAAGCCATTGCCGATCGCGACACCGCCCAGGCCCAGGCGGGTCTGCGGACGATAGCGCCTGCCCTGCTGCGCCGGATTGCCGGGCAAGGGTTTCGTCGAGGCCTGGCCGCGGGTGGGCAGGACGCTGCCCGGGCCGGACGACTGCGCCATCAACGGTGAAGCGGCGAAGGCTGCGGTGCCGGCGGCTGCAACGGAGAGGAAGTGGCGACGTGCGTTCACGGCGACTCCTGATTCTGCGGGGGAAGCGCACAGCGTCGCAGAACGGTGGTGCAGAGCATGCCGTTGCCGCGTCAAGGCAGCGGCAACATTGCTCCCCCCGCCGCCGTGCGGATGCTCAGCCCTGGGCAGCGCCGGCGGCGAGAAGCAGCGTCTCGATCGCGCGGTACCCGCGCTGGCGTGCATGCTGCAGCGGGCTAACGCCGTCACCGTCGGGCAGGTTCACATCCGCGCCCGCCGCGATGAGCTGACGGACGATCTCGACATGCCGCGGGCCGCCATCGGCGAGGATGATCGCCTCCAGCAGCGCGGTCCACTGCAGGTTGTTGACATGATCCACCTCGACGCCGGCAGCGATCAGCGTCGCCACGGTCTCCACGTGCCCGCGTTCGGCCGCCGGAATGAGTGCAGTGCCACCGTAGCGATTGGTGCTCTTCAAGTCCGCACCGGCCGCCAGGGTCGCGCGCAGGATCTCGAGATGCCCGCGGGCACCGGCGTAGAGATAGGGGCTGTCCTGGATCGCATCCTTGGCATTGACGTCGGCACCCGCCTGGATCAGCGCAAGCGCGGCCTCCACGTGATTGTGGTGGGTCGCAACCAGCAACGGTGTCGCCTTCGCCACGCCGCGCGCATCCACCCTGGCGCCCTGCCCCAGCAGCGTACGCACTGCAGTGGCATCGCCCTTCTCCGCTGCCCGATGCAGCCGCTCATCCAACGAAGCGGCACCGGCCGGCATGACCATGCCCATCAGCAGGCTCATGACCACCCAGCCGCGTAGCGACCTCCTTCCCATCGACATGTTCCTGCTCCTTCCACGGGGGCGCCCGGTGGGCGCCGCTGGAGAACGACCGTAGCCGAGCCGCCGCGCCGGCACCAATGAAGATTGGGGATCGACTGCATTCGCCATCCGAATGCGTCGGCCGACGCGCGTTCCGCCGGTTTCATGCGTATGGCGATCACTATTACGCCGCCTTCCTTATCGATCCGGTTGGGTATCGGATCGAGGCGGCCTGCACATCGGTCGCCTGAGCCGGATCGCATAAAGAAAAAGGCCTCCGTACTTGCGTACGAAGGCCTTTTCTACAACTGGCGGAGCGGGAGGGATTCGAACCCTCGATAGAGTTTTAAGCCCTATACTCCCTTAGCAGGGGAGCCCCTTCAGCCACTCGGGCACCGCTCCAGTGTTCTTGGTCCGCCACTGCGATGAATCATCTCAGCGGGGGCGCGAATAATAACGTTTTCCGCGCCCTCAGGTAAAGCCTTAATCCGAAGAATTTTCACTTCCGGATGCATTCGGCTCATCACCGCGCTGGATGCGCTGGTAAATCTCTTCGCGGTGCACGGCCACGTCCTTCGGAGCGGTGATACCGATACGCACCTGGTTGCCCTTGACGCCGAGCACGGTCACGCTGACCGAGTCACCGATCATCAGGGTTTCGCCTACGCGGCGAGTCAGGATCAACATTTGTTCAAGTCTCCAGGGAACCGGTGGTGGCATTTCCCCACCGGCTTGGCGCCCCGGCAAGAGCGCCCCACGACAACGGGAAAAGATTCGCCATAGTACCGTCAGGCCTCCCGCCCCTTCAAGGAGCAGGAACCGTCAGGTTGTTCAGATACGGGGGGTGACCCAGTCGACGACGGCGGCCAGTGCAGAAGCAAGGGCGGGCCCGTCCTCACCACCACCCTGGGCGAGGTCCGGGCGGCCGCCGCCCTTGCCCCCGATCTGACTGGCGATATGGGCCAACAGTTCCCCGGCCTTGACCTTGCCCATTGCGCTGCCGTTCACGCCCGCGACCAAGGCGGCCTTGCCGTCCTGGGTGCCGGCCAGCACGATCACCGCATCACCGAGCTGCTGCTTGAGGCGGTCGATGGCATCGCGCAGGGCCTTGGCGTCGAAGCCTTCCAGGCGCGCGGCCAGGATCTTGACGCCCTTGACCTCCACTGCGCCGGCGCCAAGATCGGCGGTCGCGCCCGCAGCCTGTTTGGCCTTGAGTGCGTCGAGTTGGCGCTCGAGCTTCTTCTGGCGCTCGCCGAGCTGGCGGATCTTGTCGACCACGTCACCGGCGTTACCGCCGAGCAGTGCGGCCGCTTCACTCAGCTGGGCTTCTTCATGGGCCACGTAATCCAGGGCGCCCTGCCCGGTCACCGCTTCGATACGGCGCACGCCGGAGGACACGCCACCTTCGGCGGTGATCTTGAACAGACCGATGTCGCCGGTGCGCGAGACATGCGTACCGCCACACAGTTCGGTGGAGTAGTCGCCCATCTTCAGCACGCGCACGTGTTCGCCGTACTTCTCGCCGAACAGTGCCATCGCGCCGAAGTCGAGCGCTTCCTGCATGCCCATGTTGTGGACTTCGGCCGCGTTGTTGGCACGCACCTGCTCGTTGACCTTGCGCTCGATGATCGCCAGGTCCTCGGCGCTGATCGGCGCGAAGTGCGAGAAGTCGAAGCGCAGGCGATCAGGCGCAACCAGCGAGCCCTTCTGCTGCACGTGGGTGCCCAGCACTTCGCGCAGGGCGGCATGCAGCAGGTGGGTGGCCGAGTGGTTGAGGATGGTGGCGCCGCGGCGCTTGCCATCGACCTGGCCGGACAGCACGTCGCCGACCTTCAGGCTGCCCTGGGTGAGCCTGCCCACATGGCCATGGAACTGGCCGGCAAACTTCTGCGTGTCGCGGATGTCCACCTGCACGCCCGCGCCGGTCAGGGTGCCGTTGTCGCCGACCTGGCCGCCGGATTCGGCGTAGAACGGGGTCTGGTTGGTCAGCACGATGACGTCGTCACCGGCCTGGGCGGTCTCCGCCGGGCGGCCGTCCTTGAGGATGGCGACCACGGTGAGGTCGTCGGCCTGCAGGCGGTCGTACCCAAGGAACACGGTCGGCTTGAGCGTGGCGACCAGATCGGCCGACAGGGTCACGCCGCCGCCGAACTTGCCGGCCGCGCGCGCGGTCTCGCGCTGGGTCTCCATCGCGGCGTTGAAGCCGTCGATGTCCACGGTCAGGTCACGCTCGCGCGCGATGTCCTGGGTGAGATCGAGCGGGAAACCGTAGGTGTCGTACAGGCGGAACGCATCCACGCCGGGGATCACGCCGTTGCTGACCTTGGCCGCGACGTCGTCGAAGATCTTCATGCCCGAATCCAGCGTTTCAGCAAAACGCTCTTCCTCGGCCTGCAGGGCGCGCACGACGGTGTCGACCTGGGCCGGCAGTTCCGGATAGGCCACGCCCATCTGCTCGACCAGGGTCGGCACCAGCTTGCTGAAGAACGGCTGGCGCACGCCGAGCATCCAGCCATGGCGCAGCGCGCGGCGGATGATACGGCGCAGCACGTAGCCGCGGCCTTCGTTGGACGGCAGCACGCCATCGACGATCAGGAACGAACACGCGCGGATGTGATCGGCGATCACGCGCAGCGACTTGTTCTCCAGATCGGCCATGCCGGTCAGCTCGCTGGCCTTGCGGATCAGCGCCTGGAACAGGTCGATTTCATAATTGGTATGGACGTGCTGCAGGATCGCGGCCAGGCGCTCCAGGCCCATGCCGGTATCCACGCACGGCGCCGGCAGCGGCACCAGGGTGCCGTCGGGCTGGCGGTCGAACTGCATGAAGACCAGGTTCCAGATCTCGATGAAGCGATCGCCGTCTTCGTCGGGCGAGCCCGGGGGGCCGCCGGCGATGTGGTCGCCGTGGTCATAGAAGATCTCGGTGCACGGACCGCACGGGCCGGTCTCGGCCATCTGCCAGAAGTTGTCCGAGGCGAACGGCGCACCCTTGTTGTCGCCGATGCGCACGATGCGCGATTCCGGAATGCCGACCATGTCGCGCCACAGCGCGTAGGCCTCGTCATCGGTCTGGTAGACGGTGACCAGCAGGCGCTCGGCCGGCAGCTTCCAGACCTGGGTCAGCAGCTCCCATGCCCAGGCGATGGCATCCTTCTTGAAGTAATCGCCGAAGGACCAGTTGCCCAGCATTTCAAAGAAGGTGTGATGGCGCGCGGTGTAACCGACCTGGTCCAGGTCGTTGTGCTTGCCACCGGCGCGCAGGCAGCGCTGGACGTCGGCCGCGCGCACGTAGCTGCGCTTCTCGGCGCCAAGGAACACGTCCTTGAACTGCACCATGCCGGAATTGGTGAACAGCAGGGTCGGATCATTGCCCGGCACCAACGGCGCCGACGGCACGATCGTATGACCCTTGCCCTTGAAGAACTCAAGGAAATCGCTGCGGATCTGGGAGGTAGTGAATTTGACGGATGCGTTCATGGGGGGCTGGCTTTGTGCGGGCCGGTCAGTCCCTGGCACGCAGCCCCAATGGCCGGGTGTCAACTGCAGGACCGCCGAAACCACAAAGGGTATCAGGCCCGGGCCGCTCAGTCCTCAGGGTCGTAACGGGTGGCCTGGCGGATACTGTCGCCGGGGAAGCCGCGGCGGGCCAGCAGATCGGCCGCTTTGCGCCGCTGTGGCAGTTCCTGCGGGCCGGCCTCGCCGAAACGGCGGCAGACCAGGTCGCGGGCGTTCTCGGTCCAGTCGCCTTCGAAAGTATCCATGGCGGCAGCGATCTGATCACTATCCAGGCCATGCGTGCCCAGTTCGGCGCGGATGTGGATCGGCCCATAGCCGGTATTGGCCCGGATCCGGACCAGATTCTCGGCAAAGCGGGTGTCGTCCTGCCAGCCGGCCTCGGCCAGCTTGCTGACGGCCGCTTCGGCGGCCTCGTTCTCGATGCCCCGGGCCTGCAGCTTGCGGGTCAGCTCTTTGCGCGAATGCTCGCGGCGCACCAGCAACCCCAACGCCCGCTGGACCGGCGTCTGTTCCTGGACACGGCGCTTGCGCCGGGGTGCGGGGGGATCGGAATCGTGCATGGCCGCCTATCATTACAGTGCGCCATCCTTGGCGCCATCCCGTCGGGGATTGGTGGAACTGCGGGCCAGGGCAGGCGTCACTGACGGCGCCGCCCTGCCCCGCAGGAAACTCACTCGGCGTCGTCTTCGGCGTCGTCGCCGCCTTCACGCACGGCTTCTTCCGGCTGGAACTTCTCGCGCAGCTCGGCTTCCAGACGCTGGGCAACCTGCGGGTTGTCGCGCAGATAGCCGCGGGCGTTGTCCTTGCCCTGGCCGATGCGCTCTTCGCCGTAGCTGTACCAGGCGCCTGCCTTTTCGACGAGCTTGGCTTCCACGCCCATGTCGATCAGCTCGCCTTCGCGGCTGATGCCTTCGCCGTACAGAATTTCGGTGATCACCTGCTTGAACGGCGGCGCCAGCTTGTTCTTGACCACCTTGATCTTGGTCTGGTTGCCGATGATCTCGTCGCCCTTCTTGATCGCGCCGATACGGCGGATGTCCAGGCGGACCGAGGCGTAGAACTTCAGCGCGTTGCCGCCGGTGGTCACTTCCGGGCTCTGGCCCGGCATCATCACGCCGATCTTCATGCGCAGCTGGTTGATGAAGACCACCAGGGTGTTGGAGCGCTTGATGTTGCCGGTCAGCTTGCGCAGCGCCTGGCTCATCAGGCGGGCCTGCAGGCCCGGCAGCTGGTCGCCCATTTCGCCTTCGATTTCAGCCTTCGGGGTCAGCGCGGCGACCGAGTCGACCACCACGATGTCCACCGAGCTGGAGCGCACCAGCATGTCGGCGATTTCCAGCGCCTGCTCACCGGTATCCGGCTGCGACAGCAGCAGGTCGTCCACGTTGACGCCCAGCTTGGCGGCGTAGATCGGGTCCAGCGCGTGCTCGGCATCGATGAAGGCGGCGGTACCGCCCTTCTTCTGGCATTCGGCGATCGCCTGCAGGGTCAGGGTGGTCTTGCCCGACGATTCCGGACCGTAGATCTCCACCACACGGCCCTTTGGCAGGCCGCCGATGCCGAGTGCGATATCCAGCATCAGCGAACCGGTAGGGATGACCTCGACCGCCTCGACGACACGGTCGCCCATGCGCATCACGGCGCCCTTGCCGAACTGCTTTTCGATCTGGCTCAGCGCGGCGGTGAGGGCGCGCTTTTTGTTTTCGTCCATCGGAGTGGTCCTTGCAGAGGTCGTATCGGTGGAGGTGCTGTCTTTGGAAGTCTTCTTGGCCATGGGTTCACTTTAAGGCTGGCGTATCGCACGGGCTGAGATTCTGCCCGGCGTTCGGAAAAAAATTATCGGACATCCGTACCAACCTCAGCAAAACCAGAGATGTGCCACAAAAGACCGCGCGTGATTCAGGGGGAACAGGGTCAGCGGTTGGGCCGCAGCAACCCGCAATAGAGGCCTTCGATCGCGAAGTCCTGGTCCGGCAGCACTTCGATCGGTTTGTAATCGGGATTGCGTGGCAGCAGGCGGATCCGGTCCTTGCCCATCTTCAGCAGCTTGACCGTGATCTCGTCATCGATGCGGGCCACCACGATCTGGCCGGAGCGCGCGTCACGGGTGCGGTGCACGCCGATCAGGTCGCCGTCGAAGATGCCCTCGTCGATCATCGAATCGCCCTGCACTTTCAGCAGGTAGTCCGGCGCGGGCGAGAAGAACACCCGGTCCAGGACCACGAAGTCATCCGAGCCGATGTCCGCACCGATCGGCAGACCGGCCGCGACCCGGCCCAGCACCGGCAGGCGCAGGACGTGGTCCGGCAGCGCCGAGGCGGGCAGCGATTCGGGCAGGCCGCTCTGCAGCGCCGGTCCCTGGACCAGGCGGATGCCGCGGGCCTGGCCCGGAATGCGGCGGATCGCCCCGGCCTGCTCCAGCGCTTCCAGATGGTACTGGGCCGCGCGGACGCCCTTGAAGCCGAACGCGCGGGCGATTTCGGTCTGCGACGGCGGTGCGCCATCGGTCTCTATACGCTCGGCGATCAACTGCAGGATCGCCTGCTGGGTATCGGTCAGGTCCATGGTTAGTAGTATTACTACTAACGATGCGGGCACGCAAGTGCCCGCAGAGCAAGAGCCATTACAAGGACGGTGGTCCGGGCCCCGGCCGAAGACGCCAGCAACGCCTGTAGCCACCGACCGTTGGTCGGTGACCGCGCGCAGCACGGCAATGCCTGGCGCTGCGGGCGCGTGCCGCATGCGGCCATCCCTCCGGCGTTGAGCCTCTGCCATTTCCTGGGTCAGGCATTCCTGGCGCGGGATGGGGAGCAGCCACGCAGGGCGTGGCGCTACCTGGGGAATACGATGACCGGCCCGGTCAGCCAAGAGCAGCCGACCAACGGTCGGCTCTACGCGCGACGTGCGGCGTCGGCGGCACGTTGCTGGGATCCTTCGGATCCCAGCGGCAGGAACCCTATGGGTTCTTGCCGCTGCGCCAGATCGAAAACAGGATCCACACGCCACAGAACCCGGCGCCGATGAAGCCGGCCACGCCCAGCGCCAGCAGCCAGCGGCTGGAGACGCCGCCGACGCTGTGCATGACGATGGAGGAGCCGATGATCAGCGCAGCGGTCACGATGCCCATCACCAGCCGATTGGCGGCGCGGTTGACCTGGTCGCCGAAGCCCTGCAGTGCGGTGGTCTCGACCTTGAGCTGGAGCCGCCCGCGGCGCGCCATCTGCAGCAGTCGGCGGACATCGCGCGGCAGGTCGCTGACCAGGTCCATCACTCCCACCAGGCTGCGCTTGCCGCGCTTGAGCATGGCGCCGGGCGAGTAACGCTGCCACATCACCCGTTCCAGGTACGGACGCGCGGCACTGGCCATGTCGAACTGCGGGTCAAGCTGGCGGCCCATCCCTTCCAGGGTCAGGAAGGTCTTGATCATCAGGGCCAGATCGGCCGGCAGGGTCAGCGCGTACTGGCGCAGCAGCTGGGTGATGTTGCCCAGCATCAGGCCCATGTGCAGGTCCTTGAGCGGCACCCCGCGGTACTGGTCGACGAAGGTGCTGATGTCCTGCTGCAGCCGCGATTCGTCCACCTCCACGCCACCGGCCCAGTCCAGCAGGACGTCGGCCACCTGCTCGGGCTCCTGCGTGACCAGGCCGTGCAGGAGCTGGGCGACCTGGAAGCGGCGCTGTTCGGAAATCGCGCCGACCATGCCGAAATCGATCACGCCGATCCGGCCGTCGCGCAGGTAGATGATGTTGCCCGGGTGCGGGTCGGCGTGGAAACAGCCATCCTCGAGCACCATCTTGAGCACGATGCGCGCCCCGGTCCGGGCCAGCTGCACGCGGTCCAGGCCGGCTGCATCGACACCGGCCAGGTCGCGGCCCGGAATACCATCAACGAAGTCCTGCACGTTGAGGCTTTCGCAGGTCCACTGCCAGTGCACATTGGGAATCAGGATGTCATTGCGGCCCTGGAAGTTGCGCGCGATGCGTTCGGCATTGCGGCATTCGGCGGCAAAATCCAGCTCGCGGCGCAGTGACACCTGGAACTGCTGCACCACCTCGGCCGGGCGGTAGCGCTGCAGATCGGGCAGCCGCGCCTCCACGATCTCGGCCAGCCGCGCCAGCAGGCGCAGGTCGGCTTCAATCACGTCGCGGATGCCGGGGCGGCGGATCTTCAGCACCACGGCAGTGCCGTCATGCAGGGTCGCGCGATGGGCCTGTGCCAGCGAGGCGGCGGCCATCGGGGTTTCATCCAGCCACGCGAACACCTCCGTCGCCGGCGCGCCCAGGTCGCGCTCCAGCTGGTCGCGCACCTGCGCGTACGGCAGCGCCGGTACCGCGTTCTGGAGTTCGGAAAATTCAGCGATCCAGTCCGGCGGGAACAGGTCCACGCGGGTGGCCAGCACCTGGCCGAGTTTGACGAAGGTCGGACCCAGATCCTCCATCGCGCGGCGCACGCGCACCGGCGCGGTCATCCGCAGCATCTGCTGGGTGTCGTTCCAGTGCAGCAGGCGGCCGGCACGCTCAAGCACATCGGCCAAGCCGATCCGGCGCACCAGATCGCCGAAGCCATAGCGGATCAGGACCGACGCGATTTCCTGCAATCGCCCCAGGTCACGCACGGTACCCAGCGTTTCCCACATCGGCCCACTCTCCTGTCAGCACACGCGGTCAGGATGTCACAACAGGGGGAAGATTCCCGTCAGCGCCTGCTGTACGGTCTGCCGCCGTATGGCTTCGCGGTCGCCGTCGAACTGGAACAACTGCGCACGGGCGTAGCCGCCCCGGCCCTTCCAGCCGATCCAGACGCTGCCGACCGGCTTGTCCTCGCTTCCGCCGCCCGGCCCGGCGATCCCGGTCACCGCCACGGCAATGCCCGCCCCGGAATTGATCAACGCGCCGGAGACCATCTCCAGCACGGTCTCGCGGCTGACCGCGCCGAACTGCTCCAGCGTCTGCGCACGCACGCCAAGCAGACGCTGCTTGGCTTCGTAGCTGTACACCACCATGCCGCAGTCGAAGAACGCCGAGGAACCGGCGATATCCGTCATCGCCTTGGCGATCCAGCCGCCACTACAGCTCTCGGCGGTCACCAGTTGCAGCGAGGCCTGCTGCAGCCGCTGGCCCACGTCACTGGCGAGGGCGCCGAGCTCGGCGTCGGAAGGAACGGTCATGGGGAATCCTGGATCAACGGGGGAACGAACGCCCCCAGTTTTAGCCGAAATCGTGGGTGATGTCGTGTGTCGCCGGGTGCGACGGAGGGTCGCGTACCCTCAGGATCATGGGATGCCGGCCAGCGGCCGGCACACCCCTCACCACTCCGGAAGTTTTTCCGGGAGCATGGCGCGGATCGGTGCGCCGTCCTCGCCGGCCGCCAGCTTCTCGGCCTCGGCGATCGGAATCTCAACCTGGAGCAGCCAACCGTCTTCATCGGTTGCTTCGCTGCGCACGACCTCCAGCTGGTGCAGACGCGACCGCAGGCGACCGGCACTTGGCGGCAGCCGCAGCTCGCCACTGACGTGCTGCAGGCCCAGACGCTTGCCCAGCACGGACTGCAGCAGCGGCAGGCCCACGTTGTCGCGGGCGGAAATCCAGACCCGTTCGCGACGGGCGCTGTCGGGGATGCCGTCCTGGCCATCGTGGCGCACCTCGGCCCCGTCGATGCGGTCGATCTTGTTGAACACCAGCAGCTGCGGCAGATCGCCCGCGCCGATGGCAGTCAGCACCTCATCGACCTGCGCGATGCGCTCCTCACGGTGCGGATCGGCGGCGTCGACCAGGTGCAGCAGGAAGTCCGCTTCGCGGGCTTCAGACAAGGTCGAGCGGAACGCAGCCACCAGGTCATGCGGCAGGTCGCGGACGAAACCGACGGTATCGGCAAGCACGACGCTGCCACCGGGCAGTGCGATGCGGCGCACCGTCGGGTCCAGCGTCGCGAACAGCTGGTCCGCCGCGTAGGCCTCGGCGCCAGTCAACGCGTTGAACAGGGTCGACTTGCCGGCGTTGGTGTAACCCACCAAGGCGACGCGCGGCAGTTCGCTGCGCAGGCGGGCACGGCGCATCTGGGTGCGCTGCACTTCCACCTTTTCCAGTTTCTTCTGCAGCTGCTCCACCCGCTTCTGCAGCAGGCGGCGATCGGTTTCCAGCTGGGTCTCACCCGGGCCACGCAGGCCGATGGAACCACCGCGCTGGCGCTCCAGATGGGTCCAGCCGCGGACCAGCCGCGTGGACATGTGGCGCAACTGCGCCAGTTCCACCTGCAGCTTGCCTTCATGGCTGCGCGCACGCTGGGCGAAGATATCCAGGATCAGCCCGGTGCGGTCGATCACGCGCCGCTCCAGGAACCGCTCCAGGTTGCGCTCCTGCCCCGGCGACAGGGCGTGGTTGACCAGAATCAGGTCAGCGCCGGTGGCCTCGGCCGCGGCCTTGACCTCGTCCAGCTTGCCGCTGCCGATCAGGATCGACGGATTGGGCCGATCGATGCGCGCGGTCAACGTGGCCGCGATGCTGGCCCCGGCGGAGCGGGCCAGATCGGTGAACTCTTCAAGCACGTCATCTTCGAGCCGGCCGGCGTGCGGCTGGATCAGGAGTGCGTGTTCGCCTCGCTTGGAACGGTCAAACACGCAGTTCTCCAGAATTTTTCACACTGTCACTCAACGTCGTCATCACCTTGGACGCCTTCGGCGCCATCGTTGGACTGCACATAGCCACCACCGGGCCCGACCTTCACATTGCGCGCCGGTACCACGGTCGAAATGGCGTGCTTGTACACCATCTGGCTCACCGTGTTACGCAGCAGCACCACGAACTGGTCGAACGATTCAATCGTCCCCTGCAGCTTGATGCCATTGACCAGATACACCGACACCGGCACACGTTCGCGCCGAAGTGCATTCAGAAACGGATCCTGCAGCGATTGCCCCTTGGACATTGCACACTCCTGATTATTGTTTTTATGGTCTTCCGGCAGTTGCCACGGCCCCCGCCGCCCGCCGGAACCCTTGATGGTACACGGGGCGGGTGGGTGGCGGCGTGGACTCAGCGTGCGACGAAGGTCGACACCGCATCCGCCAGGGAAGCCTTCTCTAAATGGGGATCGAACCAGCGCGCATCAAGCTCCCCGCGCAACCAGGTCAGCTGCCGCTTGGCCAGCTGCCGGGTGGCCTGGATACCCCGCTCACGGAACTCGGCGGCCGTCCCCTGCCCGCCCAGGTATTCCCATGCCTGCCGGTAGCCGACCGCGCGTACGGCCGGCAGATCCAGCGGCGCGGCCACCCCGGCCATGGCCGGCAGGGCGCGTAGCGCGCGGACTTCATCCAGGAAACCGTGATCCAGCATCGCGTCGAACCGGGTTTCGATGCGCTGGTGCAGCACCTTGCGCTCGCGGGGGGCCAATACCAGCTTGAGCGCCCGCACCGGCAGCCGGTCCACACCAGGCAGCTTCTGCCATTCGCTGATCGGGGTGCCGGTCAGGCGATGGACTTCCAGCGCCCGCTGGATGCGCTGTGGATCGGTCGCATGAATGCGCTTTGCCGCTGCCGGATCGATATCGGCCAGTTGGGCGTGCATCGCCGCCCAGCCCTGCCCGGCCGCCTCGGCCGCGATCTGCGCGCGCACCGCCGGATCGGCTTCAGGCATCGGCGACAGGCCCTGCAGCAGGGCACGAAAGTACAGCCCGGTACCACCGGCCAGAATCGGCATGCGGCCGCGCGCAATGATGTCGCGCACGGCCCGGGCAGCGTCGCCGGCGAACTCTGCCGCCGAATAGGTCTGCCACGGGTCGCGCACATCGAGGAGATGATGCGGGGCCTGGGCGCGCTCGGCGGCGTCGGGTTTGGCCGAACCGATATCCAGACCGCGGTAGACCAGGGCCGAATCGACGCTGACGATCTCACCGTCCAACTGCTGGGCCAGCGCAATCGCGGTGGCGGTCTTGCCCGACGCGGTCGGCCCCATCACCGCGATCGCAAGCGGGCGTTGGTCGACGGCCATCAGTCCTCGTCCGGCCAGCGCGGCATCGCCGGTGCGGCCGAGACCCGCGGCATCGGCACGGCATCCACCGCCGCCCACACCTTCAGGGCATCGACCGTGGCCGCGACATCGTGCACGCGCAGCAGCATTGCGCCGCGCTGGGCAGCGATCAGGTGCGCGGCGACCGAACCGGCCACGCGGTCACGCGGCTGTTCACGACCGGTCAGCTCACCGATGCTGCGCTTGCGCGACAGGCCAGCCAGCATCGGGACACCGAGCTCAAGGAAACGGTCCGAGCGCGCCAGCAGGATCATGTTGTGTTCGGTGGTCTTGCCGAAGCCGAAGCCCAGATCGATGATCAGGTGCTTCTTGACGACGCCGGCCATCTCGGCCTGGAACATGCGCTCGGTCAGGAAACGATGCACCTCGGCGACGACATCGTCGTAGTGCGGGGTGTCCTGCATGCTGCCCGGCTCGCCCTGCATGTGCATCAACACCACCGGCACGCCGAGCTCGGCGGCAGCCTCCAGCGCACCGGGCTGGCGCAGCGCATGAATGTCATTGATCAGGCCGGCACCGGCGGCAACGGCGGCACGCATCACCTCGGGCTTGAAAGTGTCGATGCTGATCGGCACGGAAGTTTCGCGCGCCAGGCGCTCGATCACCGGGATGACCCGGCGCAGTTCTTCGTCCAGCGGCACCGGCGCACTGCCAGGCCGGGTCGACTCGCCGCCGATGTCGAGCAGGTCGGCACCTTCGGCGACCAGCTGCAGGCCGTGTGCGACCGCGGCCTCGACGCTGCCGTGCTCACCGCCGTCGGAGAACGAATCCGGGGTGACATTGACGATGCCCATGACCCGCGGGCGATCCAGCCGCAGCAAGCGGCCGCCGCAATCGAGCTGGGGAGAAATGTCGAACATGGGCAGATCCACGAAGTACGCCAGCGCGTAGTTTACGCCGGACCACGCGACCGCCTGCCGGTCGCGCTGACGAAGCCTGCCCTCAGCGCTGGCGGCGCTTGCGCTCCACGTAGACCGTCTTGGCGATGCTCATCAGCACGCCGACGGCGATGCCGATGCCGGCGCCGAGCAGGAAGTTGTCGCGGGTCAGGCCGATGGCCACGCCAATGATCGTGGCGATCACCATTTCAGTGGTGTGCGAGATCGGCTGCGGTGGGGGTGCGGACATGGGACTCCAGAACGGGAACGAAAACAGAGCCACATTATGACCCGCCGGAAACGACGAAGGCCGGGTTTCCCCGGCCTTCGTCACTTACGTGGGCAACACTCAGATCTGTTCGGCAGGGCCGGCGATCGGGGCGACCGGACGGGCATCGCCGCCCTTGTCGTTGTTGCCGCCATCCTTGTTGCTGGCCGACTTGCCCCAGCCCGCCGGCGGCGGCGGATCGCGCCCTTCCATCACGGCGTTGATCTGCGGCGCATCGATGGTCTCGTACTGCAGCAGCAGCTGGGACATCGTGTGCAGCTTGTCGAGGTTGGCGGTCAGCAGCTCGGTGGTACGGGCGTAAGCCTTGTCCAGGATGCTGCGGACCACTTCATCGATGCGGCGCGCGGTGTCGTCGGACACGCTCTTGTGCTGCGTGACCGAACGGCCGAGGAACACTTCATCGTCCTCTTCACCATAGGCGATCGGGCCGAGCTCGTCGGACAGGCCCCACTTGGTGACCATGTTGCGGGCCATCTTGGTGGCGCGCTCGATGTCGTTGGAGGCACCGGTGGTGACCTTGTCGGTGCCGAAGATCAGCTCTTCGGCGACGCGGCCGCCATACAGCGAGCACAGCTGCGATTCAATCGCCACGCGGTTCATCGAGTACTTGTCGCCTTCCGGCAGGTACATCGTCACACCCAGCGCGCGGCCGCGCGGAATGATGGTGACCTTGTAGACCGGATCGTGCTCGGGCACCAGGCGGCCGACGATGGCATGGCCGGCTTCGTGATACGCGGTGAGCGTCTTTTCTTCTTCGCTCATCGCCATCGAACGGCGCTCGGCACCCATCAGGATCTTGTCGCGGGCACGGTCGAAGTGGTCCATGCGGACTTCCTTCTCACCGCCACGCGCCGCGAACAGCGCCGCTTCGTTGGCCAGGTTGGCCAGGTCCGCACCGGAGAAGCCCGGGGTACCGCGCGCGATCACCATCGGCTCGACATCGTCGGCCAGCGGCAGCTTGCGCATGTGCACCTTGAGGATCTGCTCGCGGCCCTTGACGTCCGGCAGGCCGACCACGACCTGGCGATCGAAACGGCCCGGGCGCAGCAGCGCCGGATCCAGCACGTCCGGACGGTTGGTGGCGGCGATGACGATCACGCCCTCGCCTCCCTCGAAACCGTCCATTTCGACCAGCAGCTGGTTCAGCGTCTGCTCGCGCTCGTCATGACCGCCGCCAAGGCCGGCGCCACGATGGCGACCGACGGCGTCGATTTCATCGATGAAGATGATGCACGGGGCCTGCTTCTTGGCCTGCTCGAACATGTCGCGCACGCGGCTGGCGCCGACGCCGACGAACATTTCCACGAAGTCCGAACCGGAGATCGAGAAGAACGGGACCTTGGCCTCACCCGCAATGGCGCGGGCCAGCAGGGTCTTGCCGGTACCCGGCGGGCCGACCATCAGCACGCCGCGCGGGATCTTGCCGCCCAGCTTGGTGAACTTGGTCGGGTCACGCAGGAAGTCGACCAGTTCGCCAACCTCTTCCTTGGCCTCGTCGCAGCCGGCGACATCGGCGAAGGTGACCTTGATCTGGTCTTCGCCCTGCAGCTTGGCGCGCGACTTGCCGAAGGACATCGCGCCCTTGGCCCCGCCGCCGCCGCCCTGCATCTGGCGCATGATGAAGATCCAGAAGCCGATGATCAGGATCACCGGGAGGAAGTTCATCAGGATCGCGCCCAGCGAGATGCCGCTGGACGGCGGCGCCTGCTCGAATTCCACCTTCTTGCCGCGCAGCACGTTGATCAGGTCGCGATCGTAGGGCGCGGTGATGGTGCTGGTCTGGCCGCTGCGGGTGGTGTAGGTCACATCATTGGCACCGCCGCGCATTTCGCCCAGCACTACTTTCTGGATGTTGCCGCTGTCCACCTGGTCGAGGAACTGCGAATACGTCGCACCCTGCGCGCCGGCTCCGCTGCTCTTCGGCGAGAAGCTCTGGAAGACCACCATCAGCACGACGGCGACGACCACCCATAGCAGGAGGTTCTTGGTCAAGTCGTTCATCCTCATTGGCTCCGGTGTTCCTCTAATTCCTGACGCGATTCGTATGGTTGAGCTTACTTGATCTGCGCGCGTTTTCCCTGCCCCAAGGCGTACACCTCGGGCGAGCGCTTACGGGACGCTTCAGGCTTGCGGATCACCACTTTGTCGTACCGGCGGCGCATTTCGCGCACGTAGTCGTCAAAGCCCACGCCCTGGAACAGCTTGATCAGGAACGCGCCACCGGGCTTGAGATGGTTGTCGGCAAACTCCAACGCCAACTCTGCCAGGTGCATCATCCGCGGTTGGTCCACCGCGTCCATTCCACTCTTATTGGGGGCCATATCCGAGAGCACAAGGTCTACCGGCTGATCCCCCAGCATGGCTTCGAACTCCGATAGGACGGCCTGTTCCCTGAAGTCACCGTGAAGGAACTCCACGCCTGCCAGCGGCGGCATCTCCAGGATGTCCAGCGCCAGGACCCGGCCGGTGTCGCCGATCTGACGGCGGACCTGCTGGGACCAGCCGCCCGGGGCGGCACCCAGGTCGACCACGACCATGTGCGGCTTCAGCAGCCGATCCCGCTCCAGCAGCTCCTCCAGTTTGTAGGCCGCGCGCGAGCGCATGCCCTCGGCCTGGGCCTTCTTCACGAAGGGGTCGGCGAAGTGCTCTTTCAACCAACGTTGACTGCTTTTGCTGCGGGTTGCCATTGAGATGCGGGTCCGATGGGGAGGTCATGATACCCTGATCGCCCCAGTTAACCGCTTGTTCCTGAATGGCTATCGCCCTGACGTCTTCCCAAACCCGTTTCCTCCGCGGTCACGCGCATGATCTGAAAGCCCTGCTCCAGATCGGCGGCAAGGGGGTGACACCGGCCTTCCTGGCTGAACTGGAAGAGGTGCTGGAACGCCACGAGCTGATCAAGGTGAAGGTCGCCGCCGAAGACCGCGAGGCCCGCGACGCCCTCATCGCCGAGCTGGTCAGTGCCAGTGAAAGCGCGCTGGTGCAGCGCATCGGCCACGTGGCCGTGCTGTACCGCCCGAGCAAGGAACAGCGCCAGATCGTCCTGCCGCGCGGCTGATCCCGGAACGCCCATGCAGCTGAGCCACGAAATCCCCGATTACGCCTACGCCCTGCGTGCCGCCGATGGCCGCAGCGCGAAGGTGAATGACCGGACCCTGGCCGCCAGTTTCATCCTGGCCCCGGACACGCTGATCGAAGCCTGGCCGGTGGCCGATATCGCCCGCCTGACCCCGGAAGACCTGGCGCCGGTGCTGGCGCTGAACCCCGCACTGGTGGTGCTGGGCACCGGCGATACCCAGGTGTTCCCGCCCGCTGCGGTCATGGCCGCATGCCTGACCCGGGGGATCGGCCTGGAAGTGATGAACAACCCGGCGGCCGCACGGACCTTCAACATCCTCGCCAGCGAGGGTCGCAAGGTGGCGGCGGCGTTCATCCTGAAGGGGTGAGACCGGGCTTTCCGTTCAGAAAAGGCCGCCGCGAGCGGCCTTTTTTGTGCCTGCGTCCCGGCCTCGACAGCGACGCTTGGCGTCGCTCTACCACCCGGTTACGGGCTGTGCGGGGTAGAGCCGACGGTTGGTCGGCTGCATTGATTACCGCGGCGGCAGATACAGCAGCGGATCGACCGGCTTGCCGTTGTAGCGGATCTCGAAGTGCAGCATGTCGCGCGCAGCGCCGGTGCGGCCCATTTCGGCGATCTGCTCGCCGGCCTTCACGCTCTGCCCTTCGCTGACCAGGCGCTTGCGGTTGTGGCCATACGCCGACAGCCACTGGTCGCTGTGCTTGATGATGATCAGCTCACCGAAACCGACCAGGCCCGCACCGGAATACACCACCACGCCGGCGGCGGTCGCGCGGACCGGCTGGCCGCTGGTGCCGGCGATGTCCACGCCCTGCTTGGTCGCCTCGCCGGCGACGAAGCGGCCAACGATCGCGCCATCGGCCGGCCAGCGCCAGCTGATGTTGCTCTTGATGGCGGTGGTCGGGGCCGGGGTGGCCGCCGGCGCCGTACTGCCCGGACGCGGCGCGGTGACCACGGTGGTCGGGGCGCGACCGGGGCTGCCACTGCCGCCCGGGTACAGGCGCAGCGACTGGCCGGGATAGATCGTGTACGGCTCGGCCAGCCCGTTCCAGGCAGCCAGATCACGCGGGGTGATGTTGTGGATGCGGGCCAGTGCATACAGCGTGTCGCCACGACGGACGACCGCAGTCTGGCCGGGCTTGGCCACCGAGGTCTGCGGCGTGCTGTGGGCCACGCCGCCGCCCGAGCCCGAGGGCCGCACCACGGTGGCAGTGCCGCAGGCGCTCAGCGCCGACACCACCAACAGCAGCGCGCCGCTGCGCACTCCCTTGCTCAAACGATCAGCACTCATGCGAACTTCGACCTCCATACAAGCCAGGCGACCAGCACGACCACCAGCGCGGTCGCGATCCAGCCCAGCGGTTCAATCCAACGGCGCAGCGCAGCTTCCGCGCGCGGCCCGCCAATACGAATGACCGCCGCCAGCACGTACACGCGCTTGCCACGGCCGATCAACATGCTCAGGAAATACTGCGGCAACGGCACGCCGACGATACCCGATGCCCATGTGAAGACCTTCATCGGGATCGGCATGAAGCCGCCCAGCACCAGGAAGGTGAACACTGCCCACGGCGACTCGGCCATCTTGGCCTGCACGATGGCGATACCGCCCTCGATGCTGCCCAGCATGCCCAGCGCGGCGAACACCGGCTTGAGCGCTTCAAAGGCGAAGTGGCCCAGCGCATAGCCGACCAGCGCACCGGCCATCGAGCCGGCCAGACTGAGCGTGGCGAACCACCAGCCGCGCTTGGGCTGGGCCACGCACATCGGCGCCAGCATCACCTCGGGCATCACCGGGAAGATGATCGCTTCGATGAAGCTCAACACCGTCAGATAGGTCGGGGCGCGCTCGTGCGCGGCCCACTTCATTGCCCGCTCGTACAGCGGACCAAAAATCTTCATGACGCAACGCTCCTTGGAATCAGTCCAGCATGCCAGACAGCAGCGGTACGAACGTGACCGGTGCCAGTACCTGCTGTTCGACACTGCCGTCATCGCGACGGGTCAACTGGATCAGCGACTGCGCGCCCGGGCCGCCGACCGGCGCCACCAGGCGCCCACCCACGGCCAGCTGCTCGACCAGCGCATCGACCAGCGCCGGTGCCGCCGCCGTCACCACGATTGCATCGTAAGGGCCGTGCTCGGCCCAGCCGACGCGCCCGTCGTCATGCTTGCTGCGGATGTTCATGCCCAGCGCGCGGAAGCGCTTGCGCGCCTGGCGCAGCAGATCTCCGATGCGCTCGACCGTGTAGACCTCCAGCCCGATCGCCCCCAGCACGGCGGCCTGGTAACCCGAGCCGGTGCCGACTTCCAGCACCTTCGTCGGCGCCGACTGCAGCACCGCTTCGGTCATGCGCGCAACCACCCAGGGTTGCGAAATGGTCTGGCCGTGGCCGATCGGCAGGGCGGTGTCTTCGTAGGCACGCGAGGCCAGTGCTTCATCGATGAACAGATGGCGCGGCACCACGCGGATGGCATTGAGGGTGGCTTCGTCGGCGATGCCGGCATCGCGCAGGCGGTCGACCAGGCGGTCGCGGACGCGCTGGGAGGTCATGCCGATGCCGACCGCTTCGGGCTGCAGGCGCAGGCGTGGGCTCATGCCGGCCGATCCAGCGCGGCGGTCAGCCCGCCGACCCAGCTGGCCACCTTCTCCAGCGCCTGGTAGCGGGTGAGGTCGACCTGGATCGGGGTGATCGAGACATAGCCGTTGCGCACCGCGTGGAAATCCGTGCCCGGGCCGGAGTCCTGTTCGCGCCCGGCCGGGCCGATCCAGTACACCTGGTTGCCGCGCGGGTCGCGCTGGGCAATGCAGCCTTCGGCGCGGTGACGGTTGCCCAGGCGGGTCACTTCGAAGCCGCGTACTTCGCTCCACGGCAGGTCCGGCACGTTGACGTTGAGGATGGTGTCGGCGGGCAGTGGATCGGCCTTGAGCCGGGTGACGATCTCCACCGCAGCGCGGGCGGCCGTTTCGAAGTTGCGTGGCTCGTGGTTGTGCGTGACCAGCGACATCGCCACGGCGGGCAGACCCAGGAAGCGCCCTTCCATCGCCGCCGAGACGGTGCCGGAATAGATCACGTCGTCGCCGAGGTTGGCCGCGTTGTTGATGCCCGAGACGACGATATCCGGCTCGTACTCGAGCATGCCGGTGAGGGCCAGATGCACGCAGTCGGTCGGCGTGCCGGCCACCGAGCAGGTGTAGTGGTCGATGCGCTTCATGCGGATCGGCAGGTCCAGGGTCAGCGAATTGCTGGCGCCTGAGCGATCGCGATCGGGGGCGACCACGGTCACTTCATGACCTGCGTCACGCAATACCGTGGCGAGCATCTTGATGCCCGGCGCATCGACACCGTCGTCGTTGCTGACCAGAATCCGCATCTGCGATTTAACCGCTTGATTTTTCAAGACTTCGATTCCATCACTTCCCACCGTTGGCGGCGGTGGCCCTGCCCCTTCCGGAGCGCGACGACCGCGCAAGTGCGTCAGCTATTGTGCCGCAAGCGGACAGATCGTCCTACCCCGATAACGGTAGGCATCGCCCCTCCCGCCCATTAGGCTGTACGCATGTCACATTCTGAAGACGAAGATCCCGCGGCCCTGTTCCGGGCCGCCATCGGCGAGGTCAAGCCGCTGCGCAAGGTGGTCACCCCGCCGCCGGCCACGCCGCGGCCCAAGCCGCGTGCGCGCATGGCCGAACAGGATGAACAGGAGGCCCGCGGGGAATTCGCCCGGCTGCTGCGCGACAGCAGCCCACTGGAGGCCGGCGATACCGCCAGCTACCGGCGCGAGAATCTGCCGCCGCGGATGTTCCAGCGGCTAAAGCGCGGGCAGTACTCCGTGCAGGACGAACTGGACCTGCATGGCGCGACGGTGGCCCAGGCCGAGACACTGGTGCGCCAGTTCCTGGTGGAAGCGCATGCCCATGAGTACGGCTGCGTGCGCATCATCCACGGCAAGGGACTGCAATCCGATGGCGGCGCACCGGTGCTGAAGAATCTGGTCGATCGTCTGCTGCGCCTGCGCAACGACGTGCTCGCGTTTCATTCCGCGCCCGCCGGCCAGGGCGGCACCGGTGCAGTGCTGGTGCTGCTGAGCAACCGGTAACGCCGGCCCTGGCCCCCACGCTCGGGGTAGAGCCGACCGTTGGTCGGCTGAGGAAGGCAGCCGACCAACGGTCGGCTCTACGCGGACTGGCTGGCGTCTTCTACCGGCCCCAGCTCATGCAGCACCGCGGTGGCGTAGCAGCCGGGCGGCAACGCGAAGCTCAGTTCCAGCACGTCGGGAGCCAGCCACCGGTGCTGCAGCATCGCCGGGCGCAGGCGCAGCGCGCGGCGCTCCTGCTTCAGGCGGGCGCTCTCCAGGCCGGCGCGCAGTGCAAGCGATTGCGCATCGGCAACCGCGCCCAGCTCCAGCTCGGCAGCGGCACCGGTGCTGCGCAGTTCCCCCTCTCCCCACAATGGGCCGCTGGGATGAATGTCGAAGCGGCCGAGACGATCAGCCAGCAGATCCGTCCACGGCTCCGGGCCGAACACGCTGCGGCTGCCATCGAGCATCCAGACTTCGCCGTCCAGCGGCGCGTCCCAGTTGCCCTGCTCCACGCGCGCCGCCAACACCTGGTTGAACAGCGCCGAACGGGCGGCCGAGAGCAGCAGCGAGCGCTGGTCCGGACGCATGCGGCGGCCACCGAACATCGCCAGCGCCGCCGGCACATTGCCGCCATCGCGACCGAAACGCTGCTCACCGAACCAGTTCGGCAGGCCGCGCGAGGCGATATGGGAAAGTCGCTCTTCGATGGCCGCAGCATCCCCCTGCACATCGCGCAGGACCAGCTTGAAGCGGTTGCCGGCCAAAGCACCGCGCTGCAGCTTGCGGTTGTGCCAGGTCGACTCGACCACCTCGATCTCATCGGAAGCCAGCAGCGCCGGATCCGGCGCCACGCGCTTGGGCAGGTGCACGCTGAAGCGCTGCGTGGTGACCGCATGGCGGTCTTTCATGCCGGCGTAGCTGACCGCCATGTCCGGCAGCCCGGCCCATTTGGCCAGCACCTTGGCGACGTGCACGGTGTTCGCGCCACGCTTGCGGATCGTCAGCAGCAGGTGCTCGCCCTCGCCGCTCGGCTCGAATGCCGGCAGTTCGTCGACCTGGAAATCCTCGGGCGTGGTGCGGATCTTCGCGGTGAGCAACGGCGCGCCGAACGCCAGCGGCAACGGGATCACAGCGCCACCAGCAGTACGCTGGCCTGGGCGGCGATGCCCTCGCTGCGGCCGGTGAAGCCCAGCTTTTCCGACGTGGTCGCCTTGACGCTCACGCAGTCCAGCGCGATGCCCAGCACGGTGGCGATGCGCTCGCGCATGGCCAACGCATGCGGGCCGACCTTGGGCCGCTCGCAGATCACGGTGATGTCGGTGTTGCCGACCTGCCAGCCGCGCTCGCGCAGCAGGCCGTTGCAATGCGCAAGCAGGTGCGCGCTGTCCGCGCCCTTCCAGCGCATGTCCGTCGGCGGGAAATGCACGCCGATGTCACCCAGCGCCAGCGCGCCGAGCATCGCATCACACAGGGCGTGCAGGATCACATCGCCATCGCTGTGCGCGAGCACGCCACAGCTGTGTTCGACCCGGATGCCACCGAGCATGATGTGGTCGCCCTCGCCGAAGGCATGGACGTCGTAGCCCTGTCCGATGCGGAAGGGAGGGAACTGTGGCGTGGTCATTGCAAGAACCTGCGGTTGGGTGTGGCGCGTGCGGACGTCAGGGTTCGCGACGCGACAACACGAATTCAAAACGGGACAGATCAGCCGGGGTGGTGACCTTGAAGTTGTCTTCGCTGCCTTCCACCAGCAGCGGGCGCAGCCCCTGGCGCTCCATGGCCATGGCCTCGTCGGTGACCTCCACGCCGGCATCGGCCGCCTCCTGCAGCGCGCGCGCCAGCTGGTGGCGGCGGAACAGCTGCGGGGTCAGCGCGCGCCACAGGCGCTCACGCGGCTCGGTGGCATCGATGCCGCCGTCGTCGCCGGCACGCTTGAGGGTGTCGCGGACGGGGGCGGCGAGGATCGCGCCGACAGGGTCGGCACGCCCCACTTCCAGCAGGCGGCCCAGATCGGCAGCGGCCAGGTTGGGGCGGGCGGCATCGTGGACCAGCACGAAATCATCGGCCCGCACGTCATCGGGCAAGGCATGCAGGCCGGCCAGTACCGAGCCGGCACGGGTCGCCCCGCCGATGCAGGTCAGGATGGGTTTGTCCGCCAGCGACTGCCAGCCCGGCCAATCGGCGTCATCCTCGGCGACCACCACCATCACCCCGGCCACGACCGGGTGCGAGAGCAGCGCCTGGAGGGTATGGGCCAGCAACACGCGGTCGCCGGCCAGCAGATACTGCTTGGGCGTGGGCCCGCCGAAGCGGGTGCCACGTCCAGCGGCGGGCACCACCGCCCAGATGCCGGCCATCAGGGCACGTCCTGGTGCGGCGCGTCCGGATCGGGAACGGCCGTCGGTGCACGCGGCGGCGGCACCGGCGCGTCTTCGACCACGCGGTAGAACTTCTCGCCGGGCTTGATCATGCCCAGCTCGCTGCGCGCGCGTTCTTCGATGGCCGCCTCGCCTTCCTTGAGGTCCTTGACCTCGGCAGCCAGCGCGTCATTGCGCTGCTGCAGGCCGGCGTTGTCCCGCTTCTGGTTCTCGACCTGGGCTTCGAGCATCATCACCTCGCCCGAGTTGCCCGGTCCAAACCAGAAGCGGTACTGCAGCCACGCGAGCAGCAGCGCGAGCACCAGCAGCAGCCAGCGCCAGTTGCGCATGCGATCAGCGCTTCAGCGACACGAACGCGTCACGACCAGCGTAACGCGCGCCGGCACCGAGGGCTTCCTCGATCCGCAGCAGCTGGTTGTACTTGGCCACGCGATCGCTGCGGCACAGCGAGCCGGTCTTGATCTGGGTGGCGGTGGTGGCCACGGCGATGTCGGCGATGGTGGTGTCTTCGGTTTCGCCCGAACGGTGCGAGACGATCGAGGCGTAGTTGGCCGCGTGCGCCATGGCGATCGCTTCCAGGGTCTCGGTCAGGGTGCCGATCTGGTTGACCTTGATCAGGATCGCGTTGGCGGTGCCGGACTCGATGCCTTCCTTGAAGATCTTCGGGTTGGTGACGAACAGATCGTCACCGACCAGCTGCACCTTGTTGCCGATGCGATCGGTCAGCAGCTTCCAGCCGGCCCAGTCGTTCTCGGCCAGGCCGTCTTCGATGGTGATGATCGGGTACTGCGCGGCCCAGTCGGCCAGGAAGTCGACGAACTGCTCGGAGGTCAGGCGCTTGTTCTCGCCGACCAGGTTGTACTTGCCGTTCTCGTAGAACTCGCTGGAGGCCACGTCCAGGCCCAGCAGCACGTCTTCACCGGCGGTGTAGCCGGCCTTGCCGATCGCTTCAAGGATGGTGTCCAGCGCTTCGACGTTGCTGCGGAAGTCCGGCGCGAAGCCGCCTTCATCGCCCACCGCCGTGCTCAGGCCATGGCCCTTGAGCACCGACTTGAGCGAATGGAAGATCTCGGTGCCGGCACGCAGCGACTCGGAGAACGAGGTGAAGCCGACCGGCAGCACCATGAACTCCTGGAAGTCGACGTTGTTGTCGGCATGTGCGCCGCCGTTGATGATGTTCATCATCGGGACCGGCAGGGTCACGTCGCGGCCATTGGCCAGGTGCTGCCACAGCGCCTGCTTCTTCGAGGCGGCCACGGCATGCGCGTTGGCCAGCGAAACCCCCAGCAGCGCGTTCGCGCCCAGGCGGCCCTTGTTCTCGGTGCCGTCCAGATCGATCAGGCGGCGGTCCAGGCCTTCCTGGTCGGCGGCGTCGAAGCCCTTCAGTGCCGTGGCGATCGTGGTGTTGACGTTGGACACGGCGTTGCGCACGCCCTTGCCCAGGTAACGGGTCTTGTCGCCGTCACGCAGTTCCACGGCTTCCTTGGTGCCGGTCGAGGCGCCCGACGGCACCGCGGCACGACCGAACGAGCCGTCCTCAAGGATGACTTCGGCTTCCAGCGTGGGGTTGCCACGGCTGTCGAGGATTTCACGGGCGTGGATGCTGCGGATCGTGGTCATAGCGGGCCGGTTACCAGTCAGAGAGGGGAGGCGCCGCCAATGCAGCGCCGAAAAAAACATGCCGCGTGATTATCCCTGCACACCCGTCACTTGCCAAATCGGCGTGGCCGACGGCAGCACCCCGGCCACGGTGGCCTGGCGCGAGACCAGCGATGGGATCAACAACACCAGCATCAACAGCGCCAGCAGGAGCAGTGCGCCACCGCCGCCAGCCGCCTGCCGGCGCAGCCGGAATGCGAGCACGCTGGCAGTGACACAGACCAGCGCGACGGTCCCGGTCAGCGACAGCGTCACCAGCAGCAGCGGGCGCACCGAGCGCAGCGCGTTGTCGCCATCGCCCGGCGAGCCGACGCTGGCGAATACCAGCAGCACCAGCACGAACACACCGCCCCAGGCGGTCATCGCCGCACCCAGCGCGATCCAGCCCCAGGCCCAACCGCGCCAGCCGCGGCGCACCGCGGGTGACGCCGGCACGTCGGCCATCATGCGAAGCGCGAGAACCCGTGCTTCTTGGTGACCGCGTCGAGTTCCATCAGGGTTTCAAGCAGTTCTTCCATGCGATCCAGCGGCCACGCATTGGGGCCATCGGACAGCGCCTTGGACGGATCCGGATGGGTCTCGGCGAACAGGCCCGAGACACCGACCGCCACTGCCGCGCGCGCCAGCACCGGCACGAACTCGCGCTGGCCGCCGGAGCTGTTGCCCTGCCCGCCCGGCAGCTGCACCGAATGGGTGGCATCGAACACGACCGGGCAACCGGTATCGCGCATCACCGACAGCGAACGCATGTCGCTGACCAGGTTGTTGTAGCCGAAGCTGGCACCGCGCTCGCAGACCATGATGTCCTGGTTGCCGGTGGCCTTGGCCTTCTCGACGACCGGCTTCATGTCCCACGGCGACAGGAACTGACCCTTCTTGATGTTGACCGGCTTGCCGGCCGCACACACCTTGGTGATGAAATCGGTCTGACGCACGAGGAACGCCGGCGTCTGCAGCACGTCCACCACCGAGGCCACTTCGTCCATCGGGGTGTATTCGTGCACGTCGGTCAGCACCGGCACGCCGATCTGCTTCTTCACCTCAGCCAGGACCTTCAGGCCCTCTTCCATGCCCGGGCCGCGGAAGGCGGTACCCGAGGTGCGGTTGGCCTTGTCGAAGCTCGACTTGAAGATGAAGTTGATGCCGAGGCGATCGGTGATTTCCTTCAACTTGCCAGCCACGTCCAGCTGCAGCTGCATCGACTCGATCACACACGGGCCGGCGATCAGGAACAGGGGCTGGTCCAGCCCGACGTCGAATCCACACAGTTTCATGGCGTTTCCTTGTTGTCCGGCGAACACTGGCCAGGCCAGCCGCCGTGGGTGATTAGCGCTCTGCAATGGGGGCACGTGGCCCCCACCGCAAGTGCGGCGTGCCGATCAGGCGGCCGCGTCCTGGGCCAGCTTGCCACCGGCCTTGCGCTCGCGCGCGGCACGGATGAAGCCGATGAACAGCGGGTGGCCGTCGCGCGGGGTCGACAGGAACTCCGGATGCGCCTGGCAGGCCAGGAACCACGGGTGCTGGTCGCGCGGCAGTTCGATGACTTCCACCAGGGTGTCATCCATCGATTTGCCCGCGATCACCAGGCCGGCATCTTCCAGCTGGGTGCGATAGCGGTTGTTGAACTCGTAACGGTGGCGGTGACGCTCGGCGACCACGTCCTTGCCGTACAGCTCGCGGGCCAGCGTGCCCGGCTTCAGGCGCTGCTCCTGCAGGCCCAGGCGCATGGTGCCGCCCAGGTCGCTCTTGTCGTCACGCTTCTCGACATCGCCGGTGGCGGTGCGCCATTCGGTGATCAGGCCGATCACCGGGTTCGGCGACTGGCGATCGTTCTCGGTGCTGTTGGCACCTTCCAGGCCGGCCACGTGGCGGGCGAAATCGACCACTGCGGCCTGCATGCCGTAGCAGATGCCGAAGTACGGCACCTGCTGCTCACGGGCGAACTGCGAGCTCAGCACCTTGCCTTCGAAACCACGGTCGCCGAAGCCGCCCGGCACCAGGATGCCGTCGACATCCTTCAGCGCGGCCAGGTCGCTGTCTTCCAGCTCCTGCGCTTCGAGCCACTTCAGGTTGACCTTGGTGCGCTGGCGCAGGCCGCCGTGCTTGAGCGCTTCGCCGACCGACTTGTAGGCGTCCTGGTGGTCGACGTACTTGCCGACCACCGCGATAGTGACCTCGTCCAGCGGGTGCAGGGTGGCGTCCACCGCCGCTTCCCACTCGTGCAGGTCGGCCGGGCCGGCCTTGTCGCCGAGCTTGAGCTGGTTGATGACGATGTCATCCAGGCCCTGCGCGTGCAGGCCCATCGGAATGCGGTACAGCACGTCCACGTCCGGCACGCTGATCACGGCGCGCTCGGAGACGTTGGTGAACTGGGCGATCTTGCGGCGCTCCGAATCCGGCACGACCTGCTCGGAACGGCACAGCAGCACGTCCGGCTGGATGCCGATCGAACGCAGCTCCTTGACCGAGTGCTGGGTCGGCTTGGTCTTCAACTCGCCGGCGGCAGCGATGTACGGCACCAGGGTCAGGTGCATGAACAGCGCCTTCTCCGGGCCGCGCTCGGTGCGCACCTGGCGGATCGCCTCCAGGAACGGCAGCGACTCGATGTCGCCCACCGTACCGCCGATCTCCACCAGCGCCACGTCGAAGCCTTCGGTGGCCTCGTCCATGCAGCGGCGGATCTCATCGGTGATGTGCGGAATGACCTGCACGGTGGCGCCCAGGTAGTCGCCGCGGCGCTCCTTGCGGATCACGTTCTCGTAGATGCGGCCGGTGGTGACCGAGTTCTTGCGGCTCAGGCGGGTGCGCACGAAGCGCTCGTAATGGCCCAGGTCCAGGTCGGTCTCGGCGCCGTCATCGGTGACGTAGACCTCACCGTGCTGGAACGGGCTCATGGTGCCCGGGTCGACGTTGATGTACGGATCGAGCTTCATCATCGTCACCCGCAGGCCGCGGGCCTCGAGGATGGCGGCAAGCGACGCGGCGGCAATACCTTTGCCGAGCGAGGACACTACGCCGCCGGTTACGAAGATCAAGGGAGTCATGGCTGGGGGTGTCCTGTCAGGAAGGGGGAAACGGCGCCGACGCGCAGGGCGACGGACGACGTGAAGGGGGAAATCAGAGCGATCCGGGCGGCTGCGGGGCGTTCACGCGCCAGGGCCGGGATCAGGGGGGATGCGGTGCGGGAGTGGGTCAGCGACGTCGGGTCAGCCGTGCCGGCCACTGTCTGGACCGTCACCTCCTGCCTACCCTGCTGGCGATCGCGCACGATCAGGCCAGTCCATTCGCTGATGGATGACACGCACTACTCCCGGAAAGCCATAGTTTACAGATTGACGGCCCCCAGCCCAAGGGGCGGATGACGGTCTTCACATAAAAAGAAGAGCCCCGGCGCGATACCGGGGCTCATGTTGACTACTTTTTCAGATCCCCAGGTCTCTCTGGTGGAGAGCCCCCTTGGAGTTCAAGGGGGCGCGCCGACAGGCGCGGGGATGTGGAAGAGAGGGTGAGCGGGGCCCACGGTTTGCCGCGCAAACCGTGGGGAAGCGTCAGCGCGAAGCGCTTATCGCTTCTTCCGCGCTTCTTCCTCTTCCTCCTTCTGCGGGGCCTGCTCGCCCCTGGCCTTCATTTCGGCCGTGGCGGCCGCGCGGCGCTTAGCCTTGGCGTCCGCCTCGGCCTGCGCCCTGTCGGCCTGTTCGCCCTGCTGCGGCGTGGGCTGGCCCTGTCCGGCGTTCTGGGCCAGTGCCATGGGCACGGCCACCACGGCGGCGGCGATGGCAACGATGGTCAGCAACTTCTTCATGGGGTGCTCCTCGCGGTATGGCATGGAATGGGGCGCCGGAGGGTCCGGTTTCCCATCGCAGACAGTCTATCGCGCCCCGGTCGGCCGCCCCCTGAACGTGTGGCGTGCAAAAAAGCCGTCCAGACCGCAAACTTCGCCGTCGCATTGCGCTTTATGAAGACAGATGAACGCCCGCTATAACGCCGCCGATATTGAAGTCCTGTCCGGCCTGGACCCGGTCAAGCGCCGCCCTGGCATGTACACCGACACCGCGCGCCCGAACCATCTGGCGCAGGAAGTCATCGACAATGCCGTCGACGAAGCCTTGGCCGGACACGCCCACACGGTCGAAGTCACGCTGTTCAAGGACGGCAGCTGCGAAGTCAGCGATGACGGCCGTGGCATGCCCGTGGACATCCACCCCGAGGAGAAGATCCCCGGCGTCGAACTGATCCTGACCCGCCTGCACGCGGGCGGCAAGTTCAACAACAAGAACTACACCTTCTCCGGCGGCCTGCATGGCGTTGGCGTCAGCGTGGTCAACGCGTTGTCCACCCTGGTCGAAGTGCATATCAAGCGCGACGGCAGCGAACACCGCATCACCTTCCGCAATGGCGACCGTGCCACCCCGCTGGAAGTGGTCGGCAGCGTCGGCAAGAAGAACACCGGTACCCGCGTGCGCTTCTGGGCCGACCCGAAGTACTTCGACACGCCCAAGTACAACCTGCGGGGGCTGCGCCACCTGCTGCGCGCCAAGGCCGTGCTGTGCCCGGGCCTGACCGTCAAGCTTCTCGATGAAGCCACCGGCGAGCAGGACACCTGGTACTACGAAGATGGCCTGAGCGATTACCTCAAGGCCGAGCTCGGCGAGCGCGAGATGCTGCCGGCCGACCTGTTCGTGGGTCACCTGAAAAAAGAAAACGAGATCGTGGACTGGGCCCTGGCCTGGATCCCCGAGGGCGAGCTGGTCCAGGAAAGCTACGTCAACCTGATCCCGACCGCGCAGCACGGCACCCACGCCAACGGCCTGCGTACCGGCCTGACCGAGGCGCTGCGCGAGTTCTGCGACTTCCGCAACCTGCTGCCGCGTGGCGTCAAGCTGGCCCCGGAAGATGTCTGGGACCGCGTGTCGTTCGTGCTGTCGCTGAAGATGACCGACCCGCAGTTCAGCGGCCAGACCAAGGAACGCCTGTCCTCGCGCCAGGCGGCCGGGTTTGTCGAAGGCGCCGCGCACGATGCCTTCAGCCTGCTGCTCAACCAGAACGTCGCATTGGGCGAGCAGATCGCGCAGCTGGCGATCGAGCGCGCCAGTGCGCGTTTGAAGACCGAGAAGCTGGTGACCCGCAAGAAGGTCACCCAGGGCCCCGCCCTGCCCGGCAAGCTGGCCGACTGCATCAGCCAGGACCTGTCGCGCACCGAGCTGTTCCTGGTCGAAGGCGACTCCGCCGGCGGCAGTGCCAAGCAGGCCCGCGACAAGGACTTCCAGGCGATCCTGCCGCTGCGCGGCAAGATCCTCAACACCTGGGAAGTGTCCTCGGGCAGCGTGCTGGCCTCCGAGGAAGTGCACAACCTGGCCATCGCGATCGGCTGCGACCCGGGCAAGGAAGACATCGCCGGCCTGCGCTACGGCAAGGTCGTCATCCTGGCCGACGCCGACTCGGACGGCCTGCACATCGCGACCCTGCTGACCGCGCTGTTCCTCAAGCACTTCCCGGCACTGGTCGATGCCGGCCACGTGTTCGTGGCGATGCCGCCGCTGTTCCGTGTCGACGTGGGCAAGCAGGTGTTCTACGCCCTGGACGAGGAAGAGAAGCGCACGATGCTGGACAAGATCGAGCGCGAGAAGATCAAGGGCCAGATCAGCGTGACCCGCTTCAAGGGCCTGGGTGAAATGAACCCGCAGCAGCTGCGCGAGTCCACCATCCATCCCGATACCCGCCGTCTGGTACAGCTGACCATCGATGACGGCGAGCAGACCCATTCGCTGATGGACATGCTGCTGGCCAAGAAGCGCGCCAGCGACCGCAAGGGCTGGCTGGAAAAGAAGGGCGACCTGGCTTCGCTGGAGGTCTGATCCGCCTCGAGTGGCACTGAAAAAACCCGCCTTCCGGCGGGTTTTTTCTTGCCTGTGCCACCAGGCATGGATGCATGCAGCGGGAAGGATTACCGTGGCGTCACCGCATTCGCAGGAACCCGCATGCCGTTCGACCCGACCCTGATGCTGGAAACCACGCGCCTGGTGCTGACACCGATCCGCGCCACGGACGCGCAGGCGTTGTTCGCGATCCAGTCCGACCGTCCGGGCATGCGCTACTGGAACCATCCGGCGTGGACCGACCTCAAGCAGGCCTACGTACAGATCCTCGACGATCTCTCCGCGCTGGAGGCAGGCACGCAACTGAAACTGGCGATCCGTGAGCACGTGGACGGACCGCTGCTGGGCATCGTGGTCGTGTTCGCGATCGACGAGACGTCCAGGCGCGCGGAGATCGGGTATCACCTGGCGCCGGCGGCACAGGGCAAGGGCTACATGCACGAGGCGCTGTCACGGTTCGCGGCCTACCTGTTCGATGAACTGCGCATGCGTCGGCTGGAAGCGGAGATCGATCCGCGCAACGTCTCGTCGGCCAAGGTGCTGGAGCGGATCGGGTTCCAGCGCGAAGGACTGCTGCGGGAGCGCTGGCGGGTTGCCGGCGAGGTCTCCGATTCAGCCGTCTACGGCCTGCTGGCACGCGAGTGGCAGGATCGGGCCGACCCGGCGCCGCGTTAGAACGGGCGCGGCGCCATCCTGCGTATACCGGCCTCGCCCCGCCCCGTCCGGCACGCTCCCTCCACGAAAAAGCCCGCCTTGCGGCGGGCTTTTCGATGTTCAACCGTGCGGACCGGTCAGGCCCAGCCGAACAGTTCGAACAGGCGCAGGATCAGGTACGCACAGCCGCCGGCGGCCGGGATCGTCAGGATCCACGCCCACACGATGCGCTCGATCACGCCGAAGCGCAGCGAACGCGGGTTCTTGGCAAAGCCCACGCCCATGATCGCGGTGGAGATGCTGTGGGTGGTCGAGACCGGCATACCGAAGTGCGCGGCCAGGGTCAGGATGGTGGCCGAGCTGGTTTCCGCGGCGAAGCCGTGGATCGGGTGCAGCTTGACCATCTTGTGGCCCAGGGTCTTGATGATCTTCCAGCCGCCCGAGGCGGTACCGGCGGCCATCACCACGGCGCAGGTCAGCACGATCCACATGGCGATGCCGTCGCCGGCGCTCGCGTCCGGGTGCATGAAGGCCAGCCAG
The DNA here is from genome assembly GCF_002887735.1 of Stenotrophomonas bentonitica. Classification (GTDB taxonomy): domain Bacteria; phylum Pseudomonadota; class Gammaproteobacteria; order Xanthomonadales; family Xanthomonadaceae; genus Stenotrophomonas; species Stenotrophomonas bentonitica_A. The sequence goes on along the minus strand of NZ_PKQP01000002.1, from coordinate 63,493 downwards.
GACGGCAGGTCGTTCAGGGCACCGGTGGCTTCGGCACCGATCAGCGTCATGGCGATGATGCCCATGGTCTTCTGCGCATCGTTGTGGCCGTGCGCGAAGCCCATGTAGGCCGCCGAGGCGATCTGGGCCTTGCCGAAGAACGCATTGACGATGCGCGGGCGCGCCAGCCGGCCGATGAACCCGCCCACCTTGGCCATGCCCGCGATGATCGCCCACAGCAGCAGCATCACCGCGATGCCGAGCAGGAAGCCGGCGATCGGCGAGGTGATCATCGGCAGGAACACCTTCCACAGCAGGCCCTTGTTCTGGGCCCAGGTGCCGATGCGCTCGGACCAGATCAGCGCGTCCCAGTTGTTATGGGCAGCGGCCAGGCCGGCGCCGCACAGGCCGCCGATCAGGGCGTGCGAGGACGAGGACGGCAGCCCCTTCCACCACGTGATCAGGTTCCAGATGATGCCGCCCAGCAGCGCGCATAGGATCACCTGCGGGGTCACATCGACCACGTTGGTGTTGAGCAGGCCCGAGGCGATGGTCAGCGCGACGGCGGTGCCGGTCAGGGCACCGATGAGGTTCATGAAGGCCGCCAGCATCACCGCCCAGCCGGGCGAGAGCACTTTGGTCGCCACCACGGTGGCGATGGAGTTGGCGGTATCGTGGAAGCCGTTGATGAACTCGAAGACGAGCGCGGCCAGGATCACCACCAGAACAAGGGTCAGCATGCTGTGGCGTCCGTCAGCTGTTCTTCAAGACGATCTGGTAGGCGACCACGCCGGCCTCGCGGCAACGATCGATGGCCTTTTCCAGGATCTCGAAGAACTCCTTGAGCAGGAACATCTGCAGGCTGTCCAGGCGGCCGGAATAGATGTCGCGGTACAGCTCGAGCATCAGGCGGTCGGCTTCGTTCTCCAGCGAGCGCAGCTTCTCGTTGAGCGCGGTCATCCGGTCCAGATTCATGTGGCGCAGGTCGCCCACCATTTCCACCACCACGCTGGCGGCCTGCTCCAGCATCGCCGCGCGGGGCGCGAAATCGATGTGTTCCAGGTGCTGGGTGGCCAGCGAATAGCGATCGGCGAACTTCTCGATCTGCTTGGGAATCTTGTACAGCGCCGAGCCCAGCGCTTCGATGTCTTCGCGCTCGATCGGGGTCATGAAGCTGTCGACCAGCGCCTGGCTGATCTTGTCCGAGGCGGCGCGCTCGCGCAGGCGGGCCAGCTTGAAGGCGTCCAGCGCCGGCTGGCGGTCCGCTTCGCGCAGCATCGCGTGCAGCGCCTTGGCGCTATCCTGGGCGGCCTGGGCAGCCTCGTCCAGCAGGGTGTAGAACTGTTTGCCGGAGCCAAAAATGGTCTGCAGAGAGAACATTGAGAAACCTATTCGCCGTCGAGGAAGGACGGCACCGGGCGGAATTATGACGGTTTGATGTCCAATCCGGGTACTCCCTGTCATCTTCACGCTCCCACGGCCCTGCCTGAACGACCCTGATTGCATCCCTGCCCCGGCCTTTTGTTAAGATGCGCGGGCACCTTCGGGTGCACTCTATGGACGACGACCCTTACCCCCCGCCGCACCGCCGCGCTTACGCGCCCTCCGGTAGCCGACATCGCTTGAACACGCCCTCCCTGCCACCAACCGGGGATGAAGCCCGTGTTTGAACTGCTTATCGTCCTTGCCCTGATCCTGCTCAACGGCTTCTTCGCCATGTCCGAAATGTCGGTCATGACCTCGCGCAAGAGCCGCCTCAAGCAGATGGCCGCCACCAGCAAACGCGCCGAGCGCGCGCTTGAACTGTCTGAAAAGCCCGAGAGCTTCCTGTCCACGGTCCAGATCGGCATCACCCTGATCGGCATCCTGACCGGTGTGTTCGGCGGTGAGGCGATCGGCCTGGCCATCGCCGAGTGGCTGCACGGCATCGTTCCGGCCTTCGCCTACTCCAGTGAAGTGGGCAAGGCGCTGGCGGTTGCCCTGATCACCTTCCTGACGCTGATCTTCGGTGAACTGGTCCCCAAACGACTGGCCATTACCCGTTCGGAAGACATCGCCGGGCTGGTCGCCTGGCCGATGGGCTGGCTGTCCCGGATCGCTTTCCCGTTCGTGTGGCTGCTCTCCCACAGCACCCGGCTGGTGCTGCGCGTGCTCGGCCTGGGCAAGGATGAGGCCGCCTCGGTCACCGAAGAAGAGATCCGCATGCTGGTGGCCGAGAGCCACGAAGCCGGCGTGATCGACGCCCACGAGCGCGACATGATGAACCGCGTCATGCGCCTGGGCGACCGTACCGCCGACAGCCTGATGACCCCGCGCAACCGGATCGCCTGGCTGGATACGCAGGCCGCGCCGGAGAAGAACCTCGCCACCATGCGCGAGAACGAGTTCTCCCGTTACCCGGTGTTCCGCGACAACGACCAGGACATCGTCGGGGTGCTGGAAGTCAAAAGCCTGGTGACGCGCCTCGTGCGCGATGACCATTCGCTGTTCCAGAACCTGCGCGAGCCGCTGTACGTCTCCGAGTCCACCCACGCGATGAAGCTGCTGGAGATCTTCCGCGAGGAGCAGCAGTCGATGGCGCTGGTGGTGGACGAGTACGGTGAGATCCAGGGCCTGGTCACCATCAGCGACCTGATGGGCGCGGTGGTCGGCCGCCTGCAGTCGGTGGAGAACGTGGACGAGGACGCACTGGTCGTGACCCGTGAGGACGGCTCGTTCCTGGTCGATGGCTCGCTGTCGATCGAGGACCTGCGCGAACTGATGGGCAACGCCGAGCTGCCCGATGCCGACGATGGCGATTACTACACGCTGGCCGGCATGTGCATCCATTATTTCGGCCGCATCCCGCATGCGGGCGAGTACTTCGATTGGGCCGGCTGGCGCATCGAGATCGTCGATCTCGACGGTGCCCGTGTCGACAAGCTGCTGCTGCGCACCCTGAGCGAAGACGAAACCGATGACATCACCGGCTGAGCCGACGCCGCCGGATCCGACGCGGCCGCAGTACCGCAACGAGGGTATCCGTACCCTCCTGGCGATGTTCGACCACGGTGACCCGGAGGAACGGCTGCTGCTGGGCCAGATCCTGCAGGATCTGCAGCAGAGCGCGTTCGGTGTGTTCCTGTTCGTGGCGATCCTGCCGGCCTTCATTCCGATTCCCGGGATCGGCGGCGCGGTCAGTGGGCCGCTGGTGGTTCTGATCGGTGCGCAGATGCTGTGCGGCATGCGCCGGCCGTGGCTGCCGGGCTTCATCCGCAACCGTGGGCCCAAGCGCGGCACCATGCATCGCTTCCTGGAGCGCATCGACGGCCCACTGCGGCGCTTGGACCGCCTGCTAAAACCGCGGATGGCCGGACTGCTGGTGCCGCTGCCCGCCCATGCCTTCAGCGGCCTGCTGCTGATCCTGATCGGCGTGCTGTTGTCGCTGCCGATCCCGCTCACCAACTATCTGTTCGGCTTCCAGTTGCTGCTGTTCGCGCTGGCGCTGCTGGAACGCGACGGCGTGCTGATGCTGGTCAACTGGGTCGGGGCGGTGGCTGCCGTGCTGTTCTTCGGCTTCAGTTCGGGCCACCTGGTGGGCTACACGGTGGACCTGTTCCAACGCTGGTTCGGCTGAGGCCGGCCCCCCCTTCACGCGACGCGCCATGAAAAAAGCCGACCCCGCGGCCGGCTTCAGCACCACACTGGCCGGCGCAGGGTCGGCCCTGTGAGCCCGGTTACGCGCCGGGCTTGAGATCCACCGTGCCGGTGTCGGACATCGCGCCCGGGTCATCGGTCACGGCCGACAGCACGAAATACAGGGCCTTGCCGAGCAGTCCACCCGGGCCATCCCAGTATTCGGCCGATTCGGCGCTGACGTGGATCAGGCGCAGGTTCGGGTCGTCCTTGCCGCCCGGGAAGAAGATCTTCATCGCCGGCGACCAGAGTTCGTCGATCTTGGCCCGATCGTTCACGACACGGGCGATGCCCGAGACCGAGACATAGGTATTGCCCGAGGGCGAGGCGTAGGCCACGTTGACGCGCGGGTTGGCGGTGATTTCCGCGATCTTCGGGCTGTCGGCGCCGGTGGCGAACCACAGGTCGCCATCGAACTCGACTTCCTGCGTGCCCAGCGGACGACTGAACAAGCGTCCGTCCACACCGACCGTGGTGAACATCGCGATGTCCACGCCGCGGATCAGTTCGGCCAGTTGTTTGATGTGCTGCTGACGATCGTGCTCGGCCATGGGGTGGCTCCTGTAAGGGGAGCCACCATCACAGCCGATCGGCGGCTACGGCGACGTGAACCGCGCGGTCACACCTTCTTCGCATGCGCCGTGGGCATTACGCCTGCAGTGCGCGCCATGCCTGCATCGCCAGCCCGAATGAACGCTTGCGCGCGGCATGGTCGTAGATGTTGGCGGTGACCAGCACTTCGTCAGGCTTGTGCCGCGCCACGAACGCGGCCAGCCCTTCCTGCACCTGCTTCACGTCACCGACCACTGCGCAGGCCAGCGCGTTCTGCACGCCGGCCTTTTCGTGCGGCTGCCAGAACGCTTCGATGTCGTCGATCGGCGGCGGAATCAGGCCCGGCAGGCCACGGCGCAGATTGACGAAACTCTGCTGCTGGGTGGTGAACAGCCGCTTGGCGTCAGCTTCCGAATCGCTGGCCACCACGTTCAGGCCCAGCACCGCGTACGGCGCCTGCAGATACTGCGAGGCACGGAATTCGCGGCGGTAGACCGCCAGCGCTTCATCCATCGCGTCGGGGGCGAAGTGCGAGGCGAAGGCGAACGGCAGGCCCATCGCCGCCGACAGGCGCGCACTGAACAGGCTCGAGCCCAGCAGCCACACCGGCACCGGAATGCCGGCGCCGGGCACGGCGCGCACGGCCTGGCCCTTCTGGGCCGGTTCGAAGTAATGCAGCAGCTCGCGCACGTCCTGCGGGAACTGGTCGGCGCTGTCGAAGTAGCGGCGCAGTGCGCGGGCGGTCGGCTGGTCGGTGCCGGGCGCGCGGCCCAGGCCCAGATCGATGCGGTCCGGGTACAGCGAAGCCAGCGTGCCGAACTGCTCGGCCACCTGCAAAGGCGAGTGGTTGGGCAGCATGATGCCGCCGGCACCGACACGGATGCGCTTGGTGCCCCCGGCCACATGGCCGATCAGCACGGCAGTGGCGGCGCTGGCGATGCCGGGCATGTTGTGGTGCTCGGCCAGCCAATAGCGATGGATACCCCAGCCTTCGGCGTGCTGGGCCAGGTCCAGCATGTTGGCGAAGGCCTGCGTGGTGTCGCTGCCTTCGCAGACCGGCGCCAGATCAAGAATCGACAGCTGCATCATGAATGCTCGTTCCAACCAGGAGATATCTCACTGAGATGGGGCTGTCCGCGCGGTTTGCCACCGCCCACAAGGCGCGAGTGGCAAGACGCTGATTTCCGTCTCGCCACGATTCAGGACAATCAACGCCGTGAAGACGGCTCAGGCGGCGTCAGCGTCCTGGTCCACCAGCGGCTGCAGGGCCGCGTCCAGCGCCACGCGCTCGTCGAACACGAAGCAGCGGCCCTCATAACCCTCGCCGCCCACCGCCTCGAAATAGCCCAGGATGCCGCCGTCCAGCTGCAGCACGTTGTCCATGCCGTCATTGCGCATCCACAGGGCCGCCTTCTCGCAGCGGATGCCGCCGGTGCAGAAGCTGACCACGGTGCTGTCCTTGAGCGCCTCACGGTGCGGGGCCAGCGCGTCGGGCAGATCGGTGAACTTGGTGATCGGCAGCACCAGCGCGTCCTGGAAGGTGCCGTACTCGATCTCCTGGGTGTTGCGGGTGTCCAGCATCACCACTGGCTTGCCGGCGTCGTCATGCCCCTGGCGCAACCATCGCTGCACCGTGGCCGGGTCGATCGACGGCGCGCGCGGGTAGGCCAGCGGCTGGGCGTCGTCGATGCGGAAGCTGATGATCTCCGGCTTGACCTTGGCCTTGAGCCGGGCAAAGGGCTGCATGTGGCTGTAGCTGGTCTTCACCCGCAGCCCGGCAAACCGGGCATCGGCCCGCAGGGCGGTGTAGAAGCCATCGATTGCCTGCTCCGCCCCGGCCAGGAACAGGTTGATGCCCTCGCCCGCTACCAGGATCGTGCCGCGCAGCTGCGCGGCGGTGGCCCGCTCCAGCAGGGTCGCGCACAGCGCGTCCGGGTCGGCGACGGGGGTGAAGTGGTAGGCGGCGGTATTGGCGATCATCACGCCATTTTAGCCGCTGGGCGGCCGCGACGCCTGAGCCGCGCCGGAATCAGCCGCGCAGCAGCACGAACGGCAGCAGCACCAGCGCGGCCGCGACGGCCATCCCGACCAGCACCGTGACCACGAACACCGGGCGGCGCCGGATCAGGCTGCCGAAGGTCTCGGCCGTGCCCTCGCGCAGCGCGGCCTCACGCTCGCCGCGCACGCGCTCACCGCGCGTCTGCTGGTAGTCGGCCATCAAGGCCTTGGCCCGCGGGTGATCCTCGTTGTCGCGCACCCAGATGCCGCCGAAGGAGATGCCCCACGGGCTGGGCTCGGTGCGGTAATGGGCAATGCCCGCCTTGTCCAGCAGGGCGGTGACATCCTGGATTTCATCGTCCGCGACATTGCGCAGGTTGAGCAGCAGTTTCGACATGCGCCCATGATAGCGCCCGGCGATGCGCTACCCTTGCGTCCCCGTTTTTTGGATCCGGAGCCCGCCCATGCGCCGTCTGCCGCGTTACCTGCTCGCCCCCCTGATGCTGTCGCTGCTGGCCGCCTGCACCCCGCCCGGCCCGCCGCCCGGTGGCAGCATCGCGCAGTTCGAGAAGATCGACACCCAGCCGGGCACCGGCGCCGAGGCCACGCCGGGCAGCAAGGTCACGGTGCACTACACCGGGTGGATCTACGATGAGCGCACCGCCGACAAGCACGGTGACAAGTTCGACAGCTCGGTGGACCGTGGCGAGCCCTTCAGCTTCGACCTGGGCCAGGGCCAGGTCATCAAGGGCTGGGACGAAGGCTTCGCGGGCATGAAGGTGGGCGGCAAGCGCACGCTGATGATTCCGGCCGAGTACGGCTATGGCGCCCGTCGCGCCGGCCCGATCGCGCCGAACTCCTCGCTGGTGTTCGATGTCGAGCTGCTCGACGTCAAGCCGCGTTGATCCTGCCTGCATGAGCATTGCCCTGACCACCCCACGCCGGGTCGCGATCATCGGCGGCGGCCCCGCCGGCCTGATGGCGGCTGAAACCGTGCGCGCTGCCGGCCACGCCGTCGATCTGTACGAGGCCAAGGGCTCGCCCGGTCGCAAGTTCCTGATCGCCGGCAAGGGCGGCCTCAACCTGACCCACTCCGACGCGCCTGACGTGTTCGTTTCGCGCTACCGCGAGCGCGCGGAGGCGGTGGGCGGGTGGCTGGCCGATTTCAATGCCGAGGCGCTGCGCGCCTGGGCGTTGGACTTCGGCGTGGAAACCTACGTGGGCAGTTCCGGCCGTGTGTTCCCGGTGGACCGCAAGGCCGCGCCGCTGCTGCGCGGCTGGGTGCGCCGGCTGAAGGAACAGGGCGTGCGCTTCCACGTGCAGCATCGCTGGACCGGCTGGGATGACGCGGGCGCGCTGCGCTTCCAGACGCCCGATGGCGAAACGACGGTGACGGCCGACGCGGTAGTGTTCGCGCTCGGCGGCGGCAGCTGGCCGGAACTGGGCTCGGATGGCGCGTGGATGGCGCCGATGGCCGCCACCGGCATCGACATCGCCCCGCTGCAGCCAGCCAACTGTGGCTTCGACATCGGTTGGACGCCCTACTTCAGCGAACGCCAGGCCGGCGCCCCGCTCAAGCCGGTGGTGGCGCACTGGACCGACCTGAAGGGCGAACCGCGCTCACTGCAGGGCGAGTGCGTGATCACGGCGACCGGCATCGAAGGCAGCCTGATCTACGCGCTGTCGGCCGATCTGCGCGACAGCCTGGCCCGCGACGGCCAGGTGGAACTGCAGCTGGACCTGCTGCCGGGCCAGACCGAAGCGCAGGTGCTGGAGAAGCTTGGCAAGCCGCGCCAGGGCCGCAGTTTCGGCGAGGTCCTGCGTCGCCAGCTCGGGCTGGGCGGGGTGAAGTCCGCCCTGCTGTTCGAGGTGCTGGGCCGCGAGGCCGGGCAGCTGCCGCTGGCGCAGATCGCGCACGCGCTCAAGCGGCTGCCACTGGCCCTGGAACGACCGCGTCCGATCGATGAAGTCATCAGCACCGCCGGTGGCGTGCGCCTGGAGGCATTGGATACGCAGTTGATGCTGCGCGCACGGCCGGGCACGTTCTGTGCGGGCGAGATGCTGGACTGGGAAGCACCGACCGGCGGCTACCTGCTCACCGCGTGCTACGCCAGCGGGCTGCGCGCCGGGCGTGGCGTGGTGGCCTGGCTGGCGCAGGGATAGATCGCGAGGTGCCGGCCAGCGGCCGGCACTACCAGTGACGTGCCCTGACAGGCGCTCGGCGCGGCCCAGCGCGGCATCCGGGTGGTGCCGGCCACTGGCCGGCATCAACGCGTGCGCTGCATCCGCACCGACGCGAGTGCGACGCCGCTGGGGTGTGGGTAGCTCTCCTCGCGCAGCGCCTCAAAACCACAGCGCTGGTAGAACGGCACCGCGTTGAGCGAGGCCGAGAGCACCAGCGGCCGCGCAGGGTCGGCCAACGCCTCCATCGCCTGCATCAGGGTCAGGCCGATGCCACGGCCGCCGCAGTCGGGATCGACGAACAACGCATCGACCTCGTTGCCGGCCAGATCGATCACGCCGTAGCCCAGCAGCGCACCCTCGGCGTCTTCGGCAATCACACCGCCACCGCCGGCGAGCAGCGCGCGGTAGTGTTGCGGCGGCGGCGAGGCCGACCATGGGGCAATTACCTCCGGCGGATACGCCGTACTGCACAGTTCGCGGACGCAGCGGGTGCGCAGTACCCACAGCCGGTCCGCCTCGTCGGCGCGGCCGACCCGCAAGCGCACTGCACGATCGCCCGTCATCGCGATTTGCTCGCGCGCAGCGCCTGGATGCGCGCTGGTGGCTGGAACGAGTCGCTGCGCGCATCGGCCCAGTAATCATGGAAGACCGCGTGGTCCGGCACCTTGCGCAGCAGTTCACCGGGCGCAAGATAGCGATACAACGAGGCCAGCGAACGGATTTCCACCGGCGAGACCCGGCGCAGGATGTGCTCCGGCCCCAGCTCGGAGGGATCGTTGAGGCCGGCCGCGCACAGCAGGTCGCGCAACGCGCGCAGCGTGTTCTCGTGGTAGCTGTGCACGCGCGTGGCCTTGTCGGCCGCATCCAGGTGCCGCCAGCGATTGGGGTTCTGGGTGGCGATGCCGGTCGGGCACTTGTCGCTGTGGCAGCTCAACGACTGGATGCAGCCCAGCGCGAACATGAAACCACGGCCGGCGTTGCACCAGTCCGCGCCCAGCGCGATGGTGCGCGCGATCTCGAACGCGCTGGTCACCTTGCCGGCCGCACCCACGCGGATGCGGTCGCGCAGGTCCAGCCCGACCAGGGTGTTGTGCACCAGCAGCAGGGCTTCGTGCATCGGCACGCCAACATGATCGATGAACTCGGCCGGCGCGGCGCCGGTCCCGCCCTCGGCGCCGTCAACGACGATGAAGTCCGGCAGCATCCCGGTTTCCTGCATCGCCTTGGCAATACCGAACCACTCCCACGGGTGGCCGATGGCCAGCTTGAAGCCGACCGGCTTGCCGCCGGACAACTCGCGCAGCCGCGCGACGAACTGCAGCAGCTCGACCGGAGTATTGAACGCGCTGTGGCTGGAGGGCGACACGCAATCCACGCCCATCGGCACGCCACGGGTGATCGAGATCTCTTCGCTGACCTTGGCCGCTGGCAAGACGCCGCCATGGCCGGGCTTGGCGCCCTGCGAGAGCTTGATCTCGATCATCTTGACCTGATCATGGTTCGCGTTGGCGACGAACTTCTCTTCACTGAAACCGCCAGCCTCATCACGACAACCGAAATAGCCCGAGCCGATTTCCCAGACCAGGTCGCCGCCCATTTCGCGGTGGTAGGGAGAAATCGACCCTTCGCCGGTGTCGTGGTAGAAGCTGCCGCGGCGCGCGCCTTCGTTCAGTGCGCGGATCGCGTTGGCCGACAACGAGCCGAAGCTCATCGCAGAGATGTTGAACACGCTGGCCGAGTACGGCTTGGCGCAGTTGGGCCCGATCTGGATGCGGAAATCGTGGTGGCCGATCTCGGTCGGCGCCAGCGAGTGGTTGATCCATTCGTAATCCACCGCATACGTGCTGCGCAGCGTGCCGAATGGCACCACGTCCATTTCATTCTTGGAGCGCTGGTAGATCAGGGCACGCTGCTGGCGCGAGAACGGCACGTCTTCCAGATCGCTCTGCACGAAGTACTGGCGGATCTCCGGACCGATCGATTCCAGCCCGTAGCGGAAGTGCGCCATCACCGGGTAGTTGCGCCGCAGCGTGCTGCGTTTCTGCAGCATGTCCCACGTACCCAGCACCACCAGCAGGGCCGTCACCCCCACACCCCAGTACCAGGCGGGCCAGATGGTGGCCAACCACAGGCAGACCGGGAACAGCAGGATGGCGAGCAGGTACGCGAGATAGCGGTGCATGGCTTTCCTCAATCAATAGCTGCCGACGAGTCTACAGGCGGTCGTCCACCACTTCCCGGGGCCATACGGATTTGACGTCGTACACCACGCCACCCGGTGCCAACAGCGCGCGCACCTGCGCCGCATCCAGGGCACGGAAATGATCGTGCGCCACGGCCAGCACGACCGCGTCATACCCGCCAGCATCCGGGGCGTCGACCCAACGCACGCCGGCATCGGCCAGTGCCGCCGGACCGACCCACGGGTCCTGCACGTCCACCCGGGCCCCACTGGCCTGCAGGCGCTGCGCCAGTTCCAGCGCGCGGCTGTTGCGCAGGTCCGGGCAGTTCTCCTTGAAGGTGACGCCCAGCACCAGCACCCGAGCCTGGGCGACATCGATGCGGCGCGAAGCCAGCAGCGCCAGCACGCGTTGCGCGACGTGCTCGCCGACCCGGTTGTTGACCTGGCGCGCGGTGTGGATCAGATCGGGGTGATAACCCACGCTCTCGGATTTGTGCAGCAGGTAGTACGGATCCACGCCGATGCAATGGCCGCCGACCAGGCCGGGCCGGAACGGCAGGAAGTTCCACTTGCTGCCGGCCGCGTCCAGCACATCCTGGGTATCGATGCCGAGCCGATCGAAGATCAGCGCCAGCTCGTTGACCAGGGCGATGTTGACGTCGCGCTGGATGTTCTCGATCACCTTGGCGGCTTCGGCCACGCGGATCGACGGTGCCGGCCACGTGCCTGCGGTGATGATGCTCTTGTACAGGGCATCGACCACCGCGGCGACCTCGGGCGTCGAGCCGGAGGTGATCTTGCGGATGTCCGGCAGCCGCCGCTCGCGGTCGCCCGGGTTGATCCGCTCCGGGCTGTAACCGCAATAGAAATCCTCGTTGAAGCGCAGCCCCGACCCTTCCTCGAGCAGGGGGACGCAGACTTCCTCGGTGGTACCGGGATAGACCGTGGATTCATAGATCACGATGTCGCCGCGCTTGAGCAGGCCGGCAATCAAGGTACTGGCGCTGCGCAGCGGCGCCAGATCGGGCTGCTCATGCGCATCGATCGGGGTCGGCACGGTCACGATGTACACATTGCACGCGGCCAGATCGGCGGGATCGGCGCTGTAACGCGCATGCACAGCGGCAGCGAGCTCATCGGCCTCCAGTTCCAGCGTGTGATCCAGGCCACGCTGCAGCTCGGCGACCCGCGCGGTATCGATGTCGTAGCCCACCGTGGCCTGCTGCCGGCCGAAGGTCACCGTCAACGGCAGCCCGACATAGCCGAGCCCGATGACGCCGATGCGCGGCGCGGCCGCGGCGGAAATGGCCTGGGTCATCGCTCGGCTCCGCATCGCGGAACCGGGCCTGCCAGCAGGCGGGGCGTCATCAGGGGATACGTCATGCGATACGGAGCCGGGATACAGGTCATGCAAGCCTAACGCGCCTGCCCCTGCCCCACAAAGAACAAAGCCGCCGCCCGCGGAGAGTACGGACGACGGCCAAAGGAATAATGGTCCAGCTGCGGTTACTACCCTTTCAGACAGCCTCCAAGGGCAAACCCCGCAAGACTGGTCACAGCTGGTAGGAAGAGGATAGGCGGGCAACCGTGATCATTGTGTTACGGCCAGCGTTGTTTTGCGTTACGAGCCCAGCGTCACCGCCGCCGGTTCCAACTCGCCGGAGACACCGGTCCACGCCGCAAGCAGACAGCCAAACCCCGTGGGCGCGTCGCCCACTGCGGGCAGGCCGGCCAGAAATCCGTGCCAGGGCGCATCGATGATGCGCGCCAGTGCTTCGGGCTCCACTGCTGCGGAGGCCATCGTCCAGCGGGGGAAGTGGCGGGCACCGACCGACCCGCGCGCAAGCTCGCGCAGGTTGGTATGGATGCGCGCGTTGAACACCCGCTGGAATACCGAATCCACGCCATCCTCCGGCCCTTCGAAATACTGCAGGAACCGACGCCCGTCGAACATCAGCACGCCGGTAACGCCGGCCACTTTATTGAATCCCGATGCCGCGCGCAGGATCTGATCGATATCAGACGTTTCGATTCCATCGACAGCGTCGCTGACATAAGCGACCGCATGCAGCGGCATGAAGGATTTCCGGAATGAACTGAAGCTGACTATGCCATGAAGTATTCGCACTGGGTAGACATCGAATATGTCTGCCTTCCCGCTCCCGAAAAGCGCGTCGGCGCAAGCGTCATTCCGGGATCTGCACCTCGAATCCACGCTCGCGCAGCTGATCGATATAGCCGCCGGGCGTGACCAGCGAGGTCACCGGCACCGTCGCGAAGGTCACCGCGTTGCGTGCCAGCGCGTCGCTGGCCATGGAGATCCATTTGCGGTGAGCCTGGGCATCGACGTCGGTCAGGCCGCGGCGGCGCCCGAAGTCACTGTTGGCCACCGCATCCACGCAAGCCATGTACTGCCCTTTCACTGCAAGGCGCTGCAGCGCCTGGATATCACCCACCGCCCAGGCATTGGCGCGCTCGGCCAGCAGCGGCAGCCCGTGCTCGATCACCTCCAGCGTGCGCCGGAAGCATTCCACGTCCTGCAGGGCCGTCCCGCGCACTTCCTTCAACGCCTGCCGCGGGTCGGCGATCTTGATCGTGACCTGGGTCGACACCGGCTTGAGGCCGTGTGCCTTGCTGGCCTTCTCGATGATCCTGGAGACCGGCGAGGATCGGCCCAGCCCCACATCCTTGAGGGCGGCGGCGTACAACTGCGTAGCCGCCACCAGCGGGCGGTCTTTCTCGATGCCATTGTCGCGCCCGATGTGACGCTGCTTGAGCAGCGCCCAGCGTGCATAGAGATCGGGCGGCAGGACCTCGCGCAGCGTGCGTCCGTCTGGATCGCGCGCCGCCTTCATCGCCGCAGGCGCCAGGGTCAGGCGGCGGAAGAACCCCACATCGGCATCCAGCGTCCAGCCGGGTGAGCCGAGCACCTCCTGTGCGCTGGCGATCACCGCCTGCACCTCGTCGGCGCGCCAGTCCAGCTTGGCCGGTAGCGGCGAGACGGTGCCGAGAATCCACAGTGTGTGCCCCTGGCTGTTGCGGACCTGCCACATGCCCGGCCCCGGCTGCACGCCGGAGACCAGCACCGGGGCAAGGTCGATCACCTCGCCCGCCGTCTGCGCCGGTACCGGTACCGGTTCCTGCGCCGGCGCATGGACCTGGGCATTGGCATGGACCGCGCCGCCGAGCAGCACCGCCATGCCCCACACCAGTGCGTTCCCTGCACGTCCTGCGTTGGCCATGTAACCTTTCCGAAGTGAGTTGCTGCGCAGCGTACGGCGGCGCGCGGCCGGCTGCGTAAAGTTTGCGTTGCACCGGAACGCCGGCTGCAACGAACAAGGGCAGCCGGTTGGCTGCCCTCGCGTTGAATCATCACCGGCGTGCGTCGATCGCAGCGCGATCAGAACCCACGCCAAGGGGAAGCCTTGGTGCCCGGGGCCGGAATCGAACCGGCATGGGGTTGCCCCCGGCGGATTTTAAGTCCGATGCGTCTACCAGTTTCGCCACCCGGGCAACGGCGCGCATAGGGTGCCTGATCGCGCCCGGTTTTGGAATGCACGCACGCCGGGGCGACGGCACTCAGATCGCCCTGGAATACCGCACCGGCTGGTCCGGCTGCGCCAGATAACGGTCGAAGCACATCGCCAGCAGCCGCAGCAGCGGGCGCCCGCGTTCGCTGGCGCGCACAACGCCCTGCGCGTAGTCGGCCAGGCCGTCGGCCTGCAGCGTGGCCAGCGCGCGCAGCCCGTCGGCGAAATACGCCTCGAAGTCCACGCCATGCCGTGCTGCCAGCGCGGCGCCATCCACTTCGCCTTGGCACATCAGCTGGCCGATCAGCTCGGCGCGCAGTACGTCGTCCTCGTCCAGCTGCAGGCCACGCCAGACCGGCAGGCGCCCTGCATCGACGGCCGCCTCCCAGGCCGGCAGCTCGCGCGGGTTCTGGCTGTAGGTGTCGCCGATGTGGCTGATCGCGCTGGCGCCCAGGCCGATCAGATCGGTATCGGCATGCGTGGTGTAGCCCATGAAGTTGCGGTGCAGCTGGCCCGCGCGTTGTGCCCGCGACAGATCCTCCTCCGGCAATGCGAAGTGGTCCATGCCGATGTACTGATAGCCCGCCTCGGAAAGCCGTTGCACCGCCAGGCCGAGCAGGGCGAGCTTCTGGTCGGGACCGGGCAAATCCGCATCGGCGATCTGGCGCTGCGCGCGGAACAGGTGCGGCAGGTGGGCATAGCCGTACACCGCCAGGCGATCGGGGCGCTCACGCAACACCGTTTCCAGTGTCTGCGCGAAGCCGGCCAGCGTCTGCTTCGGCAGGCCATAGATCAGATCGACATTGACCGAGCGCAGCCCGTACTCGCGGCACGCGCGCAGGATGTCCAGGGTGGCCTCCACGCCCTGCTCGCGGTTGATCGCCTTCTGAACGTCCGGATCGAAATCCTGCACGCCCAGGCTGGCGCGGTTGAAGCCCAGCGCGGCCAGGCCGGCGATGTCGGCGCGGGTGACGAAGCGCGGGTCCAGTTCGATGGAGAAATCGCGTGCGGCAGCAGTGCTGAAATTGAAGCGCTCGCGCAGCCCCTCGAGCAGCTCGCGCATCTGCGCTGGCGCGAGGAAGTTCGGCGTGCCGCCACCGAGGTGCAGCTGGATCACTTCGCGGGCCGGATCGAACTGCGGCGCCATCAGGTCCGCCTCGCTCAGCACGCGGGCGACGTAGCTGATGCCCTTGCTGTGATCGCGGGTGATGACACGGTTGCAGCCGCAGTAGAAGCATGGGCTGCTGCAGTAAGGCACGTGCACATACAGCGACAGCGGCCGGCCGAGCCGGTTGCTGCCGGCGATGGCCTCGCGCAGGGCCAGCTCGCCATACCCGTCATGGAAGTGCGGCGCGGTCGGATAGGAGGTGTAGCGCGGCCCGGGCCGGTCGTGGCGGCGCAGCAGCTCGGGGTCGAAGTGCCAGGCAAGCCCGGCGGCGGCAGGCGAGAAAGTATCCATGCCGCCAGCGTGCACGCGCGCGGGCGCGCACGCATTGCGTCAGATCAATTCAGGCCCTGGCGGCCGACCAGCGGCAGGCTGGGCCAACGCAGCATCTGGAAGCGACGCCAGAACGTATCGGCGATCCGCCCGGCAACGTCATCAGCCAGCCGCTGCATCGGCGGATTGCCACATTCGGCGGTGGTCTGCCGGAACAGGGCCAGCCAGCGGTCGAACAGATCGCGGTCGAGCTCATCCATGGCCATGTGCTTGGGCATCGGCGCGCCTTTGAAGCGGCGCGTGCCGCGCAGCATCGCCGACCAGAAATCGACCAGTTGGGCCAAATGCGCATCCCAGTCGTGAATCCGTGCCGCGAAGACCGGCCCCAGCCGCGGCTCCTCGCGGACGCGCGCATAGAAGTCATGCACCAGCCGGGTGACCTCCTCTTCGCTGCACAGGTCCGGCGCAGGGAGAGGCAGCGCGTTGTCGGTGGGATCGGCCATGAACATCCTCGGGCGGCAACGCCCAGCATCGGCGGCAGCGCGTGCCGCTGCCTTGATCAGAATCAATGAAGGCCGTCGCGAAGCCTTCTAGTCTGGGAGCTCGACAGGAAGCGCGCACCCGCGATCCCGACCCCCGGTCGGCGCGAAGTATAGCCGTGCCCTGCCCCCTCCTCCTGACCGTGGCCGCAATGAACGACCTGCACGACCCGCCCGACGGCAGCCGCCGACGGCTGATCCAGCAATGGGGCGCCATCCTGTGGCCCAGTTTCGTCGCAGCCGGCCTGGCCAGCGTGGTGTTCTTCGCGTTCGTCGACCCGCTGCGCCTGCACGACATCACCTTCCCGCAACACGAGATCAGCCGCGAACTGGGCTACACACTGGGGTTCTTCATGTTCTGGGCGGTCACCGCCGCCGCCAGCACGATCACCTGGTACCTGCTGCGGCCGATGCCCGGCGACGACGACGATCTGCCGCTGGGGTGACCATGACAGACCGCCTCACCCTGCATCTCGTCGATCCACCACCGGCACCGCCGCCCGCCGTTCGCCGCGCGCCACTGCGCTGGCGGCCGCTGCTGTCGGCGCTGCTGCTGGCCGGCTTCTACGCCCTGCCGTGGCTGCGCTGGGAGGGCCGCCAGGCACTGTTGTTCGACCTGACCGCGCGCCGTTTCGATCTGTTCGGCTGGACGCTCTGGCCGCAGGACGTGGGCATCCTGCTGGGGCTGGCCGCCGTGCTGGCCACCACCCTGGTGCTGCTGACCAACCTGGCTGGCCGGGTCTGGTGCGGCCATGCCTGCCCGCAGACCTTGTGGAGCCGGTTGTTCCGCTGGATCGAACAGGCCGCCGCGCACTGCCTGCCGGCCGCACCGGCGCGCGCGGCCAAGCATCTGCTGTGGCTGCTGGTGGCCGCGTGGACCGGCATCACCTTCGTGGGCTTTTTCAGCCCGATCCACGGTCTGGTCGGCACGCCGTGGCCGCCGGCCTGGAGCGGCTGGGAAACGTTCTGGATCCTGTTCTATGCCGCCGCCACCTGGGGCAACGCGGGCTTCCTGCGTGAACATGTCTGTCGCGAGTTGTGCCCGTATGCGCGCGTCCACGGCGTGTTCTGCGACAGCGACACGCCGCGCATGCACTATCACGCGCGTCGCGGTGAGCCACGTGGCCCGCGCGTGGCGGGGTTGGGTGGCGTGCAGGCCCGTGGCCGCGGACTGCTCGATCCCACCAGCGCCAGCGATTACGCGTTCCGCGCCGCGCATGAAGACATCGCCGGCCCCATGCCGCACTTCAGCGCCGATCGGCTCGGCGATTGCCTGGATTGCGGGGACTGCGTCACCGTCTGCCCGATGGCGCTGGACGTGCGCGCCGGGCCGCATGCCGATTGCATCGGCTGTGGCGACTGCCAGGACGCCTGCGATGCGCGCATGCGTGCCTGGCAGTTCCCGACCGGTCTGATCCGCCGTGCCAGCCCGTCAGCCATGCAGCAACGCCCGCCACGCTGGATCCGCCCGCGCACGCTTGCCGCGGCCAGCACGCTGCTGGCCCTGCTGGGCATCGGTCTCCATTACCTGTAGTGGCGCCGCGCTGGCGGTTGTCCCCGTCCCGATTTCCGTTCCCCCGACCCGGTTTCAGCGAGCGCGCGGTCGCGCACTGCGTGGGGGCACCAACTGGGCGCGCCGCACGATCCCCAACTGTTCGATGATCAACGCCAGCTCATTGGTGACACGGGTTCGCGCGGTGCCCTGCGCCGGTGGGACCAGTCGCTCCAGCACGCGCTGGTAGGTGGACCAGAATTCCGGGCCGCAGCCATGTTTCACGTAGCTGGCTTCCAGCTCGGTTCGCACTCCGTCAGCCAAGTCATGTTCGCCGTATTCCATACGACCTCCGTGGGACTTGCTTGCTTCAGGGACGACAAAACCCCCTCAGGGGCGGATTCACTTCGGGTTCACTTAAAATTTGCACTTCCTTTGCATTAAGTCAATTACCACACGGCCAAAGGCGACGCCCCCGATGAATGGTTCATCTCGCGCCTGCGCCCGCATCTGCATCATGCAGGGCGCATATTGACAGCAGCATGTCAGCGCGGCGGCGATGCTCCGCCTCTGGCCGGCTCCCCCCTGGTATCAGCCCCTGCGGGTAAACGCTGCACGGGTCATCTCAGTCCGCTGCCGAGCGCACCTGCTGCGACGCGGCCTGCCCGGGCAGGTGTGGGGCGACGAACTGCAGCAGCCGCTCCATCCCGCTGCCCGCCGGCGCGCCGCCGGCGATACGGTCTGCGAAGGCCTCCCAGTCACCTGCCGAGAGCATCTCGATCAAGGCAGGCTCCACGCCCAGCCAGCGCATGCTCCAGTACGGGAAAAAGCGCTGCGGTACGCGCGCGTGGCCGAGCTTGTGGATGGCGCGATGGCTCCGTGCCTGCAACACCCGCTCATGCACCGCCGACACCCCGTCATCGGGACCTTCAAAGTACTGCAGGAAACGACTGCCGTCGCACAGCAGTACGCCGGTCACCCCCGCCAGACTGTTGAAGCGGATGGCATCCTCGACAAGGGCGTCAAGATGCGCCGCAGACAGCGGGCCCGCAACGTCGCTGACATACGCGATCGCGCATAAGGGCATGGGTAAACTCCGACATTCTCAAAGCCCTATGCTGGCACTTTCAGGTATCTAAATAAAGCCGCTCGCTGAAGCATTCAGATGACGCTGCAACCGAAAGTTTCCATCGCGCGGCGGTTTCGTCCCCCAGGCCGCCGCAGGCAGCCACGCGCACTCACTGCCGCGTGGCGATCGAACTACGTACTGCCTCACTGAACGCATCGAGCAGGAATGGCTTGGCGATCATCGCCATGCCGTTGTCGAGGAACGCCGAGCGTTCCTGCGCCTTCTCCGCGTAGCCGGTCATGAACAGCACCGGCAGGGATGGCCGCGTCTGCCGCGCGATTTCCGCCAGTTGCCGTCCATTGAGACCGGGCAGCCCGACATCGGTGATCAGCAGGTCGATCTTCTTCGACGAGCCGAGGATGGGAATGGCGCCATCGGCGTCGCCGACCACCTCGGCGGTATACCCGAGATCCTCAAGCACCACCGTCACCAGCATCCGCACCTGCTCGTCGTCCTCCACCACCAGGATCGACTGCCCGGCGCCAAGCGATACCGCCTGCGCGTTCGGCGTGTCCTCATCCTCGGCCGGGTCGTGCACCACCGGCATGAACAAGGACACCGTCGTGCCCTGCCCCGGCGTGGAGTCCACGGTGATGTGGCCCCCGGACTGCTGCATGAAGCCGTAGATCATCGACATGCCCAGCCCGGTGCCCTTGCCGATCGGCTTGGTGGTGAAGAACGGCTCGAAGATCCGTTCGACCACCTCCGGCGGCATGCCGGTGCCGGTATCGGACACGGCCACCACGGCGTACTCGCCGGCCGGGACGGTCGGCACCTCCGCCTCGGCGACATGCACATGCGAGGTGCGCAGCCGCAACTCTCCACCATCGGGCATGGCATCGCGTGCGTTGATGGCCAGATTGAGCAGCGCGCTTTCAAACTGGTTGCTGTCCAGGTTCGCGCGCAGCGGGGTATCGCTGGTCACCATCTGGATGCGGATCGTTTCCCCCAGGGTGCTGCGCAGCAGGTGCTGGACCGACCCCACCAGTGCGTTGAGTTCGACGGTTTTCGAATCCAGCGATTGCCGGCGCGAGAACGCCAGCAGGCGCTGGGTCAACGCGGCCGCACGCTGGCTGGAGGCGGTGGCGGCATCCAGGAACCGTTCCAACCCCTCCATGCGCCCCATTTCCACGCGCATGCGCATGATGTCCAGCGAGGACAGGATGCCGGTCAGCATGTTGTTGAAGTCATGCGCGATGCCGCCGGTGAGCTGGCCGATCGCATCCATCTTCTGCGACTGGCGCAGTGCGGCTTCGCTGGCTTCGCGCGCGGCCATCTGGTGTTCCAGTTCGGCGGTGCGCTCGGCCACCATCGCCTCCAAATCCAGCGCGTGCTGCTGGCTGGTCTCCAGGGCCAGTTTGGAGGCGGTGATGTCGGTGACGAACACATGGAACCCGTCCGGCGTTCCATCCGCATCAACGCGTGGCGAGTAGCGGATCTCACTGTCGCGCCGCCGGCCATCACTGAACGGCCAGTTCGCCTCGAACACGATGTGCTCGCCGGCCAGCGCACGTTCGATCAACGGCCGGCGACTGGTCCACACTTCCTGCCCGAACACGTCGGGCACGCGCCTGCCGATCACGTCCGAAACCGGCCGCTCGAACCAGGCTTCATACGCCTTGTTGGCGAAGCGGTAATTCAGGTCACGGTCGATGAAGGCGATCAGCACCGGCATCGCGTCGGCCACCAGGCGCAGTTCGGCTTCGCTGCGCTCCAGCGCGGCACGCCCATCGGCCAGCGCCCGCATCTGGTCACGCACCAGGAACTGCTTGTCGCGCGCGCGCAGCGCACTGCGCACCGAACTCAGCAGCGAGCTGCTGCCCAGTGGCCGGTCCAGTTCGATGATGTTGATCGCCAGCTGCAGGCCGGCGTCGGCCAATGGCCGCTTCTGCGAGCGCGGGGACCGCAGCAGGATGAAGGGAATATCCGACCAGGTCGGTTGCCGGGCCAGGGGCTCGAGCAGGGCAGCCGTGCCTTTCGCCACGGCCTCCTCGGTGACCACCACCGCGCCCACCTCGTCATCGAGCGCATCGGCCAACCGCGCCAGGCTTTCCTGGATCGTGGTCCGCAACCCGGCGGCGTTGAGCACGGCAGCGATGCTCGGCGCATCACGCCCGAACGGTGCAACGATGTGCACCACGCCGGACGTGGCGTCAGTCTGCACGGGTGTGGCCGAGCAGATGCGCCGTATTGCCCACGAATTCCGGCGTGCCGGTCAGGATCCCCTTGAACTCGTTGAGGGGCGCACTGAGCGAAATGCCCTTGCCGTCGATGTTCAGCTCGCGGATCGTGTTTTCGTGCGCACCGCCGCGGTTCTTGATCACCGAGATCGCCTTGCGGATCCGCCCCTGCGACTCGAAGAAGCGGAACAGTACGACCGAGTCGGCGATGTAGGACACGTTGAGATTGCCCGTGGACATGGTGCCGACCAGGCCATGCTGCGGATTGATCAGGATGGTCGCCACGCCCTTCTGGTTGAGATAGGACAGCATCTCGTGCAGCTGGAGCATCAGCTGCTTTTCCTGCGGCATCGCCGTGACGTAGCCGTTGAGGCTGTCGATCACCAGCAGGCGGCACTGACGTTCTTCCACCGCACGCTGCATGTTCCAGGCGAACTCGCCCGGCGAGATCTCGGCCGGGTCCACCTGCTGGATCTCCAGCAGCCCCGTCTCCAGATGTTTGCTGAGGTCGATATCCAATGACTCCGCGCGGGCCAGCAAGGTGCCGATGCGCTCATCGAATTCGAAGATGCAGCAATGCTCACCGCGCTCGCACGCGGCCCACACATACTGCAGCGCCACGTTGGTCTTGCCGCTGCCGGCCGGGCCGGTCAGCAACGTGCTGGTGCCCCGCAGCGGTCCACCACCGAGCAGGCTGTCGATCTCGCCCACCCCGCTGCTGATCGGGGTACCGTTGAATTTGGCGTGGTGGTCCGAAGCGATCAGTCGCGGGAACACCTCCAGACCGCCCTCGCGGATGGTCATGTCGTGGTAGCCGGCAGTGAAGTTCACCCCGCGCAGTTTCTGCACATGCATCCGCCGCCGTGCCGGACCGAAATCCAGCGTCAGCCGTTCCAGTGATACGACGCCATGACACAGGCTGTGCAGCTGGCCATCGCGCTCCTCGCCGGAGGCGGTCATGTCATCGACCAGCACCACGGTTGCGCTCTTCGGCGCGAAGAACTGCTTGAGCGACAGAATCTGCCGGCGATAGCGCAGCGGATCCTGCGAGAGCAATCGCAGCTCGGAGAGCGAGTCGAACACGACCCGGTGCGGCTTGATGCGCTCCACCTCGCCCAGGATCAGCTTGACCGTCTCATCCAGCTCGACCTCCCAGGAGTGCAGGACCGACTGCATGCGGCCGTCGCCCAGCGCTTCCTCGGCCGAGGCCAGCTCGAACAGGTCCAGCCCGTCCAGCGACCAGCCGTGGGCATTGGCGACTTCCCGGAGTTCGTCAGCCGTCTCGGAGAGCGTGATGTACAGGCAGCGCTCCCCCTTGCTCAACCCGTGCAGCAGGAACTGCAGGGACAGCGTGGTCTTGCCTGAGCCGGGCGGACCCTCGAGCAGATACAGCCGCCCCTGCGGGAAGCCCCCGCCCAGGATGCTGTCGAGGCCTTCGATACCCGTCGCTACGCGTGCTTTTTGTGTCTGCATAAGGCTGCCAATATGGACGGGCGCAGCATACGAAGCGGGTTGTGTAGGCCCTGTCGGCTCTCGCGTGCGAAACTGAATGGAGGCCCACAACGCACAAAGCCCGCATGCGCGGGCTCTGGGCTACTTTCTATTTGGAGGCCTGGGTCGGAATTGAACCGGCGTACGCGGATTTGCAGTCCGCTGCATGACCACTCTGCCACCAGGCCGGTGACCCTACGATCATCGGAGGCGTGTTGCATGCCCCGATAGAACAAGACCCCGAGAACGGGGCCTGGTCAGGATTTGGAGCGGGAAACGAGACTCGAACTCGCGACCTCAACCTTGGCAAGGTTGCGCTCTACCAACTGAGCTATTCCCGCAAAATCAAGCGTGCATGTTACCGAAACCACTCGAAACACACCAGCTTTTTCACACTTTTTTTCACATCCCGGCCAATGCTTCCGGACCGGATGCCCGCGTGCCACCGCGGAGAAAAACAAGGCCCCGAGGGGGGCCCTGTCGAAATCTGGAGCGGGAAACGAGACTCGAACTCGCGACCTCAACCTTGGCAAGGTTGCGCTCTACCACCTGAGCTATTCCCGCAGACTTTCGCTTGCCCCGACGGCACCGCACCCTGGGGTGCTGGAGGCTGTCGGCCCCTCGACCTGCGTCGAAGGAGCGCTATTCTGTCGGAATTCCTTCACGTCGTCAACATCCTTTTTGCTGCATTTCCGTGCGTTGCCCCGGGCCGCCCCGGCGCGCGTGCCGGCCTCGCCTGCCCCTCCCCCGGTCATTCCCAATCATCACCCCATGCCACGCCCTCTCCGCATTGCCAGCCTCGCCATCGCCGCCCTGGTCGGCGCGATCGCCATCGTCGGCGCGACCACCCACGGCTTCTCCAACGCCTGGATGATGCTGACCGACAGCAGCAACATAATCCCGGCCGAATCATCGATCCTCTCGTTCGAGCCCTACGTCATCAACCCGGGCTCATCGAACTATTGGCTGTATGGCAAGGACCGCACGAACTATTACCACTTCGTGCACACGGAGCAGGCGCTCTACGTGTACCTGCCCATCAAGAACAGCTGCCCGCGGTTCGACCGCGAGAACATCCGCACGTGGTGCAACGTCCGGATCGGAACGCGCCACTGACCGCAGACACGCGCATACGAAAAAAGCGACCCGGAAGGTCGCTTTTTTCGGTGTTTCCCTTCGCGACGGATTGCGATGGAAACAGTATCTGGAGCGGGAAACGAGACTCGAACTCGCGACCTCAACCTTGGCAAGGTTGCGCTCTACCAACTGAGCTATTCCCGCTTGGGAGGCGAAATTCTACAGCCAAACGAGGGGCTGTCAACAACCCTCATGCATTCTTTTTCGCTTTGGCGTTCTCACGCGCAAGGCGCTCGTCCTCGCGCAGGCTCGGCCATGCCGCGTGCAGGTACTGCAGGCCCGACCACAGCGTGAGAATCGAGGCGATGGCCAGGGTCCAGTCACCGATATGGAAGACCTGGGTACCCATCCAGATGTCCTGCATCGGGGTGTGCGGCGCCACCGAGTACAGCAGGCACAGCAGCGCGATCATCTGCGCGGTGGTTTTCACCTTGCCGATCACCGCCACGCGCACCTTCGCACGCTGGCCGATTTCGGCCATCCATTCGCGCAGTGCCGATACGGCAATCTCGCGGCCGACGATCACCGCCGCCCACACCGCCATCCACGCAGTGGGATGGCCCTGCACGATCAGGAACAGTGCCACGGCCACCATCAGCTTGTCCGCGACCGGATCGAGGAAGGCGCCGAACGCGGACTGCAGGTCGTAACGGCGGGCAATCCAGCCGTCGAGCCAGTCGGTGAGCGCGGCCAGGCCGAAGATCGCCGCGGAAGCGAAATTGGTCCACTTGTAGGGGAGATAGAACACCAGCACCAGGACGGGGATCATCACGATCCGCAGCAGGGTAAGCCAGGTGGGGAGGGTCAACTTCATTGCGTCTCTCTACTCGCCCGCCGCATCGGGCGTAGGCAGTCCATGAAGGTTAGCGTAGATACGCGCAGCGAGGGCGTCATTGATGCCGTCCACTTTCGCGATTTCCGCTTCGCCGGCGGCTTTCAGGCCGACCAGGCCGCCGAAATGCTTGAGCAGGCTGGCCCGCCGGCGCGGTCCGATGCCGGGAATATCTTCGAGCTTGCTGGTCATCCGGGCCTTCTGGCGGCGCCCGCGGTGGCCGGTGATGGCGAAGCGGTGGGCCTCGTCACGCACCTGCTGGATGAACTGCAGGGCGGGCGAGGCAGCGCCCGGGCGCAGCTCGCGACCATCCGGCAGTACCAGGGCTTCATGCCCTGCCCTGCGCTCCACGCCCTTGGCCACACCGACCAGCATCACCCCTTCCACGCCCAGGTCGGCCAGCGCCGATTGCGCCTGGGCCAACTGTCCGGCGCCACCATCGATCAGCAACAGATCGGGCAGCACCGCATCTTCCTCCACCGCCCGGCGGAAGCGCCGCTCGATCGCCTGGCGCATGGCCGCGTAGTCATCGCCGGGCTCGATGCCACTGATGTTGAAGCGGCGGTACTGGCTGCGCACCGGACCGGCCGCATCGAACACCACGCACGAGGCCACGGTGGCTTCGCCCATGGTGTGGCTGATATCGAAGCACTCCACGCGCTTGACCTGTTCGGCAAGGCCCAGCATCTGCCGCAGGTCCTCGCTGCGGGCGTGCTGCGCGTTGCGGCTGCCCAGCTCGGTGACCAGGGTGATCTGCGCGTTGCGTGCGGCGAGCTCGACATAGCCGGCACGCTCGCCGCGCACGTTCCACCGCAACTGCACCTTGCGCTCGGCCGAGGCACTGAGCGCCGACTCGATCAGGCTCGCGTCGGGAATTTCGCGGTCGAGCAGGATCTCGCGCGGTGGGGCGTGCTCGGCGTAGTACTGCGAGACGAATGCACCCAGTACTTCATCGGCGCTTTCTTCGCCATTGGTGCGCGGGAAGAACGGGCGCGTGCCCATGTTGCGGCCGTCACGGAAGGCCAGCAGCAACACGCAGGCACTGGCGCCCTGGGTTGCGCAGGCGAGCACGTCCAAGTCCGCCGCGCGGCCATCCACGTACTGGCGGGTCTGCATGCTGCGCAGCGAGGCGATCAGATCGCGCAGGCGCGCGGCCTGCTCGAACTCCAGCGCTTCGCTGGCGGTCTGCATCTGGGTGCCAAGCTCACGGGCGAGCTGGTCACTCTTGCCCTCGAGGAACATCGAGGCGCGGCGCACCGATTCGGCGTAATCCTCCGGCGCCACCAGATCCACGCAGGGCGCGCTGCAGCGACCGATCTGGTACTGCAGGCAGGGCCGCGAGCGGTTGCGGAACACGCTGTCTTCGCAGCTGCGCAGCTTGAACAGCTTGTGCATCAGGTTGAGCGTTTCGCGCACGGCGGTGACGCCCGGGTACGGACCGAAGTAACGCCCCGGCACCGCACGCGGGCCGCGGTGCAACGCGATCCGCGGCCATTGCTCGCGGGTCAGCAGCACGTGCGGGTAAGTCTTGTCGTCGCGCAGGGAGACGTTGTAGCGCGGCGAGAGCGACTTGATCAGCTGGTTTTCCAGCAGCAGCGCCTCGGCCTCCGAGCGGGTCACGGTCACGTCCATGCGCGCGACCTGCGACAGCATCGACATGATCCGGGTGGTCTTGGGCGTGCCGTTGAAATAGCTGCCCACGCGGTTGCGCAGCGCGCGCGCCTTGCCGACGTACAGCAGCGTGTCGTCAGCGGCGTACATGCGGTACACGCCGGGGGCGGTGCTCAGGTGGGCCGCAAATGCCTTGCCATCGAAGGCGGGGGCGGAAGAAACAGTCATTCGTTGATCGGCACGTCGCTCAGGACACCACTGACGGGGTCGAACCGCAGCACGGCATGGGCATCGGTCTCGGCGATCCAGACCGCACCACCGCCCAGCGCCAGGCCGGCCGGACCATGCAGGCGCCGCGGCAGCTCCAGCGTGCTCAGCTCACCACCGCCCAGGCGCAGGGTGCGCAGGCGGCCGTTGCCGGCATCGGCGATCCACAACAGCGGCGCATCCGGACTCAGCGCGATCGCCTGCGGGTACTGCAGCAGTGCCGAGGCGCGCGGCCCGTCCTGGTCGCCGAAGCTCCACAGCCCCTGCCCGACCAGTGTCTGGACCAGATCGCCACGCAGTTGCATGGCGCGGATCGACGAGCCCAGCGCGTCGCAGACGTACAGCACCTGCTGGACCGCGGCGACCGAGCACGGCTGCGCGAAGGCGGCCATATGACCACTGCCGTCGCGTTCGTCGATGGCGCCACTGCCGGCGCGCCACTGCAGGCTGCGCTGGCCGAGGTGGTAGCTCCAGATCCGGTTGTCGCCGGCCATGGCGATGTGGACCTGGTTGTCAGCGACCGCCAGCCCCTGCGGGTGGTTCAGTGCGGTACGGCGCGGCGCGGCGATCGGCCCTTCGACCGGCTCGCCAGGGCGGCCGGTGCCGCACAGCGTGTCGACCTGCCCGGAGAGCAGATGGATCCGGCGCAGCGCGTGATTGCCGGTATCGGCCACGTAAAGCCATTCGCGCTCCAGCGCGAGGCCCTGGGGATGATGGAAGGCCGCCTGGGCCTGGTCGCCATCCATGAAATCGGCGGTGCCCATGCCGAACTGGCGCAGCACGCGGCCACCATGGCTGCACTCGAGCACGCGGTGGTGACCGGTGTCGGCGATGTACAGGCGCTCGGTGGTCACCGCCAACCCGGTCGGGAAGCGCAGCGGCAGGCGCGGCTCGGGGCTCAGCTCGCGGGCGCCGTGCAGGTCTTCATCGGATGGGCGCGAACTGCCCTCGCACAGCGCCGTCAGCGAACGCTCCAGCTCCCCGCCGAGACCGATCAGCCGCTCACGCTCGCGTCCCTGCGCATCGAGCAGCACCAGGGTCGGCCATGCGGTCACGCCGAACCGGCGCCAGCCATCCCAGTCCGCATCCAGCAGGGCCGGGGCGTTCAGCCCCTGGCGGCGCAGCAGTTTCAGGGACTGGGCAGGATCGCGCTCACCATCGAAACGCGGCACCTGCAGCACCAGCAGCTGCACCTTGCCGGGGTTGCGCGATTGCCACTGGGCCAGCTCGGCCAGCCGCTGCGCGCACCACACCGAGGCTGCGTTGACGAAGGCGAGCACCACGGGCCGCCCCTGCAGCTCGCCCAGCGTGGTGGGCGTGGCGTTGAGCCAGGTGGCGAATTCGGGCAGATCCTGGACGGGCTGGACGTTCATGCCCTGATTATGCCGGAGGACGCGTCATGCAGCCGTCGTGCCACGGTCACGAGTGGGCGGCCCACCAGGCCTCGGCGCGCGCCAGATCGTCCGGGGTGTCGATGCCGGGCGGGAACTCGGCCGGGGTCAGGGCCACGCTGATGCGGTGCCCTGCTTCCAGCACGCGCAGCTGCTCGAGCGATTCCAGCTGCTCCAGCGTGCCCGGCGGCAGCGCGGCGAACCGGCGCAGGAAGCCGGCGCGGTAGCCGTAGATGCCGATGTGGCGCAGCCAGTGTGGGCCGGCGAGCGTGTCGCGCGAGCGCGAGAAGGCGTCGCGGTGCCACGGAATCGGCGCGCGGCTGAAGTACAGCGCGTCCAGATTCTGCTTGCGCACCACCTTGACCACGTTCGGGTCGAACAGCGTTCCGGCGTCTTCCACCGGGGTGGCCAGCGTGGACATCTCCGCACCGCTGTAGACCAGCGCTTCGGCCACGGCACGGATGCCCTCGGCCGGGGCGAACGGCTCATCGCCCTGCAGGTTCACCACCAGGGTGTCGTCCGACCACCCGGCCTGTGCGGCGCACTCGGCCAGGCGATCGGTGCCGGAAGCATGATCGGTGGAGGTCATCGCCACACGCACCTCGGCCAGGCCCTGCAACGCATCGGCGATGCGCCGGTCATCCGTGGCCACCCACACTTCGCGAGCGCCGGCGAGCAACGCGCGTTGCGCCACGCGCAGCACCAGCGGTTCGCCGCCCAGCAGGCGCAGTGGCTTGCCCGGCAGCCGCGAGGCGGCGTAACGGGCGGGAATGGCGACGACGAACTCGACGGAAGCGCTCATGGGGGATGACCTGTACGAAAGGAAGGCAATCAGGGCCTCAGTGTGCCGCAAGCGGCACCGGAGGCGTCAACGCTTGCCGAGCTTCTCGACGCGATCCAGCAGGCTGATCCAGAACGCGGCCGGCAACTCCGCCGACAGCGGCACCGCGAAGTGCCACTCGGTCGCGAAGGCCTTGCACTTGACCGCATCCTTCTCGGTCATCAGCACCGGCAACTCGCTGCCGAAGCGGAGGTCCGCGGGCTGGTAGGCATGGTGATCGGCGAAGGCATGCGGCACCACGCCGATGCGGTGCGCGCGCAGCATGTCGAAGAAGCGCTGCGGGTTGGCGATGCCGGCCACGGCATGCACGCGCTGGCCCTGGAAATGCGAGAGGCGCCGCGCACGGCCGCCCTGCAGCGGCTGCGCACTGTCGATGCGAAGCTGCATCGGCCATTCGCCGAAGCCGCAGGCGGTCTGCGCTTCGGTGCCGTCACTGGCCTGGCCCATGTTGACCACGCGGAAATCGCAGTCGCGCGCACGGCTGGCCGGCTCGCGCAGCGGCCCGGCGGGAATCAGGCGGCCGTTGCCATAGCGACGCTGGGCATCGACCACTTCGATTTCGATGTCGCGCGCCAGCCGGTAATGCTGCAGGCCGTCATCGCAGACGATGATGTCGCAGCCCGCCTCGACCAGCGCCTTGCCCGCCGCGACGCGGTCCGCATCGACCCGCACCGGCACGCCGGTTTTCCAGGCGATCAGCACCGGCTCGTCGCCGCCGACCGAGGTATCGGTACTGGCCAGCACCCAGCGCGGCGTGCCCGCCTCCTCGCGGCCATAGCCACGGCTGGCGACCCCCGGCTTCCAGCCCGCGTCGCGCAGGCGGTTGACCAGGGCAATCGTCAGCGGAGTCTTGCCGGTGCCGCCGGCAGTGACGTTGCCGACCACCACCACCGGCACCGGCAGCGAATGCCGCTTCAGCCAACGGCGGCGATAGGCCATCCGCCGCAGCGCGATCGCCGCGCCATACAGCGGTGACGCCAGGCGCGCCAGGAACGGAATGGTGCTGCCGTCATACCAGTACGACGGCGTCTGCGTGCCCTTGCCTGCCATCAGGGCTGC
The DNA here is from genome assembly GCF_002887735.1 of Stenotrophomonas bentonitica. Classification (GTDB taxonomy): domain Bacteria; phylum Pseudomonadota; class Gammaproteobacteria; order Xanthomonadales; family Xanthomonadaceae; genus Stenotrophomonas; species Stenotrophomonas bentonitica_A. The sequence continues at coordinate 33,986 of NZ_PKQP01000002.1, read as the reverse complement.
CTTTCGCGGAACTGCATCCTGTGCAGGTGCTCGTACAGGCCACCCAGCGCCAGCAGTTCGTTGTGCGTGCCACGTTCGACGATGCGGCCGTGGTCCATCACCAGCACCTGGTCGGCATGTTCGATGGTGGACAGGCGGTGCGCGATCACCAGCGTGGTGCGCTCGGGCATCAGGCGCTGCAGGGCGTCCTGCACCAGGCGTTCGGATTCGTTGTCGAGCGCAGCGGTGGCTTCATCCAGGATCAGGATCGGCGCGTCGCGCAGGATCGCGCGGGCAATCGCCAAGCGCTGGCGCTGGCCACCGGAGAGCAACGCGCCATTCTCACCAACGGGCGTCTGCAGCTGCTGCGGCATGCGCGCGATGAACTCCCACGCATTGGCCGCTTCGGCCGCCGCACGGATCTGATCTTCGGTAGCATCCATGCCGTAGGCGATGTTGGCGCCCACGGTGTCATCGAACAGCATGACCTTCTGCCCGACCATCGCCACCTGGCGACGCAGGTCGGCCAGCGGGTAGTCGTCCAGGGCCACGCCATCGAGCGTGATGCGGCCGCCGCTGGGTTCATAGAAGCGCGGCACCAGGCGGATCAGGCTGGTCTTGCCGCTGCCGGAGCGGCCGACGATCGCCGTCACCGTGCCCGGCCTGGCCACGAAACTGATGTCGTCCAGCGCGATGCCGGTGTCCTCGCGATAGCGCAGCATCACGTGCTCGAACGCGAGCTCGCCGCGCGCGCGGCCGATGCGCTGGAGGCCTTCGTCGCGCTCGACCGGCATGTCCAGAATCCCGAACAGGCGCTCGGCCGCAGCGACACCGCGCGAGATCGAGGTCTGCACACTGGTCAGGCGACGCAGCGAGGGAATGATGGCCATCATCGAGGTCATCAGACCCATGAACTGGCCTGCGTTGAGCTTGCCGGCCAGCGCCTCGCGGGTGGACACCCACACGATCACCGCCAGCGCCAATGCCGCCAGGAACTGCACCGTGCTGGAGGCCAGTGCGCGCGTGGTTTCGACCTTCATGTTCAGGCCAAGCATGCGGTTGGCCAAACGCGAGTAGCGCGAGATCTCGTGCGCCTGGGTGCCATGCACCTTCACTTCCTGCTGCGCGGCCAACGACTGTTCGGCGGTCTGCGCCATGCCGCCCATGCCGTCCTGGATGCCCCGGCTGATCCGGCGGTAACGCTTGCCGACGATCGAGACGATCACGCCGATCAACGGCACCACCACCAGCATCGCCATGGTGACCTTGACGCTCATCTGCAGCATCACCACCAGCATGGCGATGATGGTGAGGGTATCGGCCACCAGGGTCTTGAGCGCATCGGCACTGGCCTGGGTGACCTGTTCTGTATCGAAGTTCAGGCGGCTGACCATCACCGGCGTGGCCTCGGCATCGAAGTGCGAGGACGGCAGGTGCAGGTACTTCTCCAGCACCTGCTCACGCAGGTCGCGCACCACGCTGCGCCCGGTGCGGGCCAGCGCGTAGTCGCTGACCAGGGTGGCCAGGCTGCGCATCATGAACAACCCGAGGATGGTCAGCGGCAGGATCACCGCCATGCGCGGCTCCGGGTTGACGAACCCCCGGTTGACCAGCGGCTCCATCAGCTTGGTGAAGCTGTAGCCGGCCAGCGCCTCGACCACCATCGCGATCACGGCCGCGACCATGAACACCCAGTACGCCCCGGTGTACCCGAGCAGCCGCTTGTAGATCGGCCAGACGGAAGAATGTTTCTTGCTCATGGACGCACCTCCGGCGCGGTAGCGATGGCGATGCGGCGGAAGCCCAGCTGGCCCAGGGCATCCTGGGCCGTGACCACGGCCTGGTAAGGCGTACGCGCGTCGGCGCGCAACAGCACGGTCTGTTCCCGATCACTGCCGGCGACGGCGGCAATCGTCTGCTTGACCGACTCGACGTCGGTGCGCAGCACTTCCTGATCGTTGATGAAGTAACGCCCTTCGGCATTGACCAGCACGCTCAGCGAGCGCGGCGGCTCGGTGGTGTCCTGCTGGCTGGCGGTCGGCAACTGCAACTGCAGCGTCGAGCGCGCGTCGAAGGTGGTGGTGACCACGAAGAAGATGATCAGGACGAGGATCACATCGATCAGCGGGACCAGATCGATATGCGGTTCGTCCTGGATCCGGTCATTGCGGATACGCATCCGTCAGCCCTTGACCGTGACCGGTGCGGCGCCGGCGGGGGCACCGGTGGCACGCGGGGCCGTGTTCATCACGCCCGGGCGGCCATCCAGCGCGTCCAGCAGGGCCGAAGCTTCCTGCTCCATCTCGATCACGTAGCCGGCGATGCGGCCCTTGAAGTAGCGATGGAACATCAGCGCGGGGATCGCCACGATCATGCCGGTCGCGGTGCACACCAGTGCCTTGCCGATACCGCCGGCCAGCTGGTTCACATCGCCCACGCCGTGGTCGAGGATGCCCATGAACATCTGGATCATCCCGACCACCGTGCCGAGCAGGCCCAGCAGCGGGCCGGCCGAGGCGATCGTGCCGAGGGGGTTCAGGAACCGCTCCATGCGGTGAACCAGGTGCCGGCCGGCGTCTTCAATGCGCTCGCGGATCTGGTCGCGCGGGCGATTGCGCGCTTCCAGCGCGGTGGCCAGCAGCGCGCCCAGCGGCGAGTTGCCGCGCAGCGACTGGATGTGGCTCGGGTCGAGCTTGCCGCGTGCGGCCCAGTTGCGCACTTCCTGCCCCAGCCCCGGGGGCAGGACTTCATTGCGGCGCAGGGTCCAGAAACGCTCCAGGACAATTGCCAAAGCCAGTACGCCCAACAGCAGCAGCGGCAGCATCGGCCAGCCACCGGCCTTGACCAGTTCCCACACGTTTCAATCCTCCGGCCCAGCGGCCGCCTGTTTGATCGCCGATAGGATAGCAGCCGACCGGCTCCGCTCCGCGGCATCCCACCAACGCCGCTCGAAAACCCGTTGTTCACGCACCTGCAGGCCTTCACGCCCGAGCCAGATACGGACCGCGCCGCTCTCGGCCGTGTTGAGCACCTCCGCCCCCACCGCCTGCCAGCGCGACACCACCTCGGCGCGCGGGTGGCCGAAGCGATTGCGATGGCCAGCCGAGACGATCGCCAGGCGCGGCGCGACGGCATCCACCCAGGCCGGGGTGGACGAGCTGGCACTGCCATGGTGCGGCACCACTACTGCTTCGGCCGCCAGCAGCGCACCTGCCTGCTGGAGCAGCCGCGCTTCGCTGCCTTTTTCGATGTCGCCGGCCAGCAGGATCGCCCCCCGGGCGGTTTCCATCCGCAGCACGCAACTGCTGTCGTTGATCGACCGGGCTTCGCCGGGAAGGGGATGCAGCACCCGGAACGTGACCCCGTCCCACGCCCAGGATTGCCCGGCATGGCAGGCCGATGCGCGGCCACGCAGGGCGCCCTGCGGTGCCTGCACGACCGCATCGGGGAAGCTGCGGCGCACCCCGCGCAGGCCACCGGTGTGGTCGCGGTGGTCGTGGCTGATCATGATCCGGTCCAGCCGCCCCTGGCCCAGCGCACGCAGCGTGGGCACCACGATCCGCTCACCGGCATCGAAGCCATCGTCGGTCCCGGGGCCGGTGTCGTACAGCAGCGTGTGGCGGCGCGTGCGCACGACCACCGCCAGGCCTTGCCCCACGTCCATCACCAGCAGCTCCACCTCGCCCTCGCCAGGCCCGTGACGCGCCGGCCATAGCAGCGGCAGGCACAACAGCAGCGCCGCCACCCGGCCGCCACTGCCGCGCGGCAACAACAGCCAGAACACGCCGGACACCGCCGCCAGCAATGCCCAGCGGTTGGCCTGTGGCAGCCACCACAGCGACAGCTCGCTGCGCGCGGCATACCCGAACAGCCACCAGCTCGCGTCGAAGCACCATGCCGCCAGCTGCCAGGGCCAGCGCCCCGCCCCCTCGATCAGCGCCTCAAGCGCGGTACCGAGCAGTGCCAGCGGCACCACCACCATGGTCCACCACGGAATCGCCACCAGGTTCACCAGCGGACCGGCGCGCGAAGCCTGCCCGAACAGCGCCACGGTCAGCGGCAGCAACGCCACGGTGGCCACGCCCTGGGCACTCAGGAATCCGCGCAGCCAGCCCTGCTCGCGCCCCGGCAGGCACCAGATCAGCCACAGCACGCCGGCAAAGCTCAGCCAGAAGCCGGGGGCCAGAACCGCAAGCGGATCGAACAACAGCATCGCCAGCGCCGCCAGCGACAGCGACTGGGCGACCGTCGCCCGTCGCCGGCTGCAACGCGCCGTTGCCACCACCGCGATCATCAGCACGGTGCGCACCGTCGGCAGCGCGAAACCGGCCGCTGCTGCGTACAGCGCCGCACCTGCGACCGCCGCGGCTGCGGCGCCCATCGGGCGCGGCAGGTAAAGGCCCGCTATCGGCAGGCACCGCCAGAGGCCGCCTGCCAGCAGTGCGGCCACGCCAGCCACGACGCCGACATGGAAACCCGAAATCGCTACCAGGTGGGTCACCCCCAGCGCACGCAGGTCGTCCCAATCGGCCTGGCCGAGGCCACGGGTGTCGCCCAGTGCCAGCGCCTGGACGAAGCGGCGGCCGTCGTCCTGGACCGCGCGGGCGATCGCGTCGGCCATCCGCTCGCGCCATGCCGGCAAGCCGGCCGGCTCGCCCAGTGGATGCGCACGGGCGGGCTCGCGCACGTACCCACTGCCCGCCACCCGTTGCCGCAATGCATAGCCCTCGGCGTCGAACCCGCCCGGATTCACCAGGCCACGCGGCGGCCGGACCCGCACGTTGAGCGACCAGCGCTCGCCGGCCCGCAGCGTGCGCCGGCGATCATCGGCGGCGCCACGGAATCCGTCGTACCAGCCCAGCGCCAGGTCGCGACCGCGGAGTCTGGTGGGCATCGCCGGATCTTCGTCCACCCGGAAGCGGAAGCGGGTTCCCCCGGGACCATGGTCGGGGAGGCTGACCACCCGCCCGTGCAGCACGTGGTCGACGGCGGCGCTGCCGGGCGTCAGCTGCTGGGCGAGCCCGGCGTGGCCGTGGAAGGCCGCCCAGCCTAGACCGAAGAGGGCCGCGCCAAGGAGGCGCAGGCGGGAGGGCAGGATCCAGAGCAGAATACCGACCGCCGCCGCCGCAACGCCCCATTCCATCGGCAGCAGCCGGGGCGAGAAGATGATCGCGCAGATGCCTGCCAACAGCGAAACGACACACGCTTTGCCGAAGATCGGGAAGGCGGCATCGGTGGCGTGATCGGCACTGTCGAGCACCCGCGACATGCGCAACGCCCCACTGAAAACCATACTGTGCTTGTTCCCACAGCGTGTGCCCATCGGCGCTGGACCTGCCCGTCTGTCGGAAACTTGGAGACTCACGGGACAGGGAAGAGGCTTGGCCTGGCCATGTGCGGGAGGCGTGACCTGCCATTGCAGCAGCCTGTATTCGCCGATAGTGTCCGAGCAGTGCTGGTGACTGGTATCCAGCCCCCCCGACAGGAGGCGACCGTGGCGTTCGACTGGTTGAGACGCGACATCCACCTGCACGTACGCCTTCATCCCGGTGGCGTGCTGCTGGCGGTGAGCTATGCCGTTGCCTTCTGGGCAGCTCGCAATGTTTCGGTCGACCAGCTCTATCTTCCTGCGGGCCTGCGCGTTGCCGCCCTGCTGCTCTGCCCAGCGCGCTACTGGGTCTACCTGATTGCGGGCGAGTACGCCTTCTTCGCCCTAGCGCGGTACCCGCTGATCCCGCAATATGGCCTTGCCTGGGTCGTGGTCGCTTCGGCCAGCCTAATGCCCGCTGTCGCAGGGATCGTGCACACGCATCGACGCTGGATGGCGTCGAGCAATGACACGTGGCTGCTTTCGGTCGCCCTGCTCGCGGCGATCGTGGTCACCGCCCTGAATCAGGGCCTTGCGTATCTACTGATGCCCACGCAGCACGTGGCCGTCTCCTGGGAAGGCGCTGCGCGATATGCCGTGGGGGACTATCTGGGCATTCTATTGATCGCGCCCTTGGTCGTCATGTGGCGACGCAGGCGCATGGCTGCCGAATCAATGCGTGGCTGGACACTGGCAGCTGTGGTTTCTCTGGTAGTGATCGGCGTCAACTTGATGGTCCTGCTCCGCATGGATAGTACTGGCCTGCCAGGCTCCCATGACCCCGCCGTATTCACCGCACAGCAGATTCTTGCAGCAACTGGAACTGTACTGCTCCTGCTCGGCGCGACCACCTCGCACTACTATCATCGTTTCCGACAGAACGAGTGGCTGGGGCGCCGCGCCATCGCCATGACCAGGACCACGCTTGTCGCCGGCGAACAGGACAGGCGCGAGCGCGCTTGGTACCTGCGGAATGTCGGCGATGACATCGACCGGTCCCTGCAGAAAATCGCAGATACGCTCGCGGCAAAGGGCCAGGACGGCTTGGCCTTGGAGCTCCAGCGCTTGCATGCCGCACAATCGGGTGCGTTACGGGTACAGGCGAACTTGGTTTACCCCGTCGAAATAGAATCCGCGGGTCTGTACGTAGCTCTCCGGGCCGGCGCGATCGCCGATGCCTGGGCGCAGACGGATCGCGTCCTGCCCGCGCATTTGATGGGCGACCCGTGTGATCTGAGCCTTGATCTGCAGTTGGCGGCGTTCCGGAGCATGGCAGACGTCGTCGCGGTCCTGCTAACGGCAGAGAAAGGATCTCTACGTCTTCGCGCACGCACGATTCAACGTGGAGGACAGCAGGGCATCGTGGTGATCGCCGGGCTTCTGGATCCCCACCGGACGCTGGCACCCGGTACTGTGGAGCTCTCCAGGCAGGCGCTCGGTGCCCGCGCGCTGGCCTATCAGGGCAACGTGCAGTGCCGAGGCAACCGGATCCGCCTGGTGTTGAGGGAGACTCGTGGCTGCCAGGCAGAGCGACACGCCAGCGCGCCAGGAACACCCGCGCTTCCACGCAGCAACGTGAGCTTCTTCTGACTGGGCGCCAGAAAACGAAAAAGCCGGCCTATTGGCCGGCTTCGTCTTGTTCCACCTGTTCCCGTGGTTTCCCAGGTACTGAAGTGGTGGGCGGTACAGGGTTCGAACCTGTGACCCCTACCATGTCAAGGTAGTGCTCTACCGCTGAGCTAACCGCCCGTTTTGCGTCCCTGCCCCGCTGCGAATGCGTCGGTGCAGGCCGCGTATATTACGGATGCCCCCCGGAAAGCGCAACACTTTTGTGAAGATATTTCACGATGTGTTGTTCAGCCCAGACTGGCCTCCTTCAACTGGCGGATCTGGTCGCGTACCCGGGCGGCATCTTCGAACTCCAGATCACGCGCGTGCTGGTACATCTGCTGCTCCAGCGCCTGCAGGCGCTTGGCGATCTGGGCCGGGTCCATGGTGCGGTAATCGGTCGCCTCTTCGGCCACGCGCCCGCCCTTGCCCTTGCCCTTCCCTTTGCCGCGCGCCTCTTTCTCGGCCGCTTCCGAACGCGCGCCTTCGAGCACATCGGTGATCGGGCGCAGGACCGACTTGGGCACGATGCCATGCAGCTCGTTGTACTCGACCTGCTTGGAACGACGGCGGTCGGTCTCGTCGATCGCGGCCTGCATCGAACGGGTCATCTTGTCCGCGTACAGGATCGCCTTGCCGCGCAGGTTGCGTGCGGCGCGGCCGATGGTCTGGATCAGCGAGCCGGTGGAGCGCAGGAAGCCCTCCTTGTCCGCATCCAGGATCGCCACCAGCGAGACCTCGGGCATGTCCAGGCCTTCGCGCAGCAGGTTGATGCCGACCAGCACGTCGAACTTGCCCAGGCGCAGATCGCGGATGATCTCCACGCGCTCGACGGTATCGATATCCGAGTGCAGGTAACGCACGCGGATGCCGTGTTCGGTCAGGTATTCGGTGAGGTTCTCGGCCATGCGCTTGGTCAACGTGGTGACCAGCACACGGTCGCCCAGCTTGATGCGCTCGTTGACCTCGCTCATCAGGTCATCGACCTGGGTGCCGACCGGGCGGATCTCGACCACCGGATCGATCAGGCCGGTCGGGCGCACCACCAGTTCGGTGATCTCGCCTTCGGTCTCGCGCAGCTCATACGGACCCGGCGTGGCCGAGACATAGATGCTGCGCGGGCAGCGCTCTTCCCACTCTTCAAAACGCAGCGGGCGGTTGTCCAGTGCCGACGGCAGGCGGAAGCCGAACTCGACCAGCGTTTCCTTGCGCGACCGGTCGCCTTTGAACATCGCGCCGATCTGCGGAATGGTGACATGCGATTCGTCGATCACCAGCAATGCATCCGGCGGCAGGTAGTCGAACAGCGTCGGCGGCGGATCGCCGGCGTTCTTCCCAGTGAGATGCCGGGAGTAGTTCTCGATGCCGTTGCAGTAACCGACCTCGGCCATCATTTCCAGATCGAACTGGGTGCGCTGCGCCAGGCGCTGCGCTTCCACCAGCTTGTTCTGCTCGTACAGCTGCTCCAGGCGCACCTTCAGTTCCGCCTTGATCGTATCCACGGCCGACAGCACGCGTTCGCGCGTGGTGGCGTAGTGGGTCTTGGGGTAGATCGTGTAGCGCATCATCTTGCGCAGGCTTTCACCAGTGAGCGGATCGAACATGCTGATCTGCTCGACCTCGCCTTCGAACAGCTCGATGCGCACCGCTTCGCTGTCCGATTCGGCCGGGAACACGTCCACCACTTCGCCACGCACGCGGAACGTGCCGCGATGCAGCTCGAACTCGTTGCGCGTGTACTGCAGCTGGGTCAGGTGCTTGATCAGGTCGCGCTGGTCGATCCGCTCGCCGGTGGAGAGGATCAGGCGCATCGACAGATAGTCCTCCGGCGCGCCGAGGCCGTAGATCGCCGAGACGGTTGCCACCACGATCGCATCCGGGCGCGACAGCAGCGTCTTGGTCGCCGCCAACCGCATCTGCTCGATGTGCTCGTTGATCGAACTGTCCTTCTCGATGAAGGTATCCGACGACGGCACATAGGCCTCGGGCTGGTAGTAATCGTAATAGCTGACGAAGTACTCCACCGCGTTGTGCGGGAAGAACGATTTGAACTCGCCGTACAGCTGCGCCGCCAGGGTCTTGTTCGGCGCCATCACCAGGGTCGGCTTCTGCACCTGCTGGATCACGTTGGCGATCGTGTAGGTCTTGCCGGAACCGGTGACGCCGAGCAGGGTCTGCTTGGCGATGCCCGCCTCGAAGTTGGCGGTCAGTTTCTCGATGGCCGCCGGTTGGTCGCCCGCCGGCGAATACGGGGATACAAGTTGGAAACGATCGCTCATGGTGCCGCCACTGCCGGGAAGCCTTCAGTATAACGGCCGGGTTGGTGACGGCCTGTTGAGGAATCCACCGATGCCTGGGGCCCGGTCAGGCTGATATTCAGCCTCGGCACCGGCGCGCAAGCTCAGAGCTCCCCGCTGACGGATGACCTGCCCCATGCGCCTCCGGCCCAGCCCGCGTGACCGAAGCGCTGGCCTCACCCTGATGGAGCTGATGGCCACCCTGGCGATCCTCGCGCTGGTGGTCGCCGTGGCGGCACCCAACCTGGCCGAGACCGTCTCCAGCCTGCGCGCCGATGCCCTGCGGCTGCAACTGAACTCGGCATTCGCCGGCGCTCGCATGGCCGCGGTGACACGGCGCGAGATCGTCACCATCTGCCCCAGCGACGATGGCCGGCGCTGCGCGTCGGAATGGAGCACGGGGTGGCTGACGTATCGCGATCCCCGTCGCCAGCCACAACCGGCCGAGGCAGACATCCTCCAGTACTACCCGGGGCAGACCGGCCTGACCCTGCGGGCTCCGGCCTCTGCCGGGCGCCCTCGCCTGCGGTTTCGTCCGGATGGCAGCAGCATGGGCGTCAACCTGACGGTCACCATCTGCACCCGAGGACAAAGACACAGCAAGGTGGTTGTCAACAATGCCGGGCGCGCCCGCTCGGAGCGACTGCGCGACCGCGCGCCCTGCTGATGCAGGCCCGCCGGAAATGCCGGCACGAAAACGACAAAAGCCGCGATTGCTCGCGGCTTCTGCAGAATCTGGCGCCCGAAGTTGGACTCGAACCAACGACCCCCTGATTAACAGTCAAGTGCTCTAACCGGCTGAGCTATTCGGGCGGGGAGGCGCATTGTACGGGGCACTCGCGCGGAGGGCAACACCCTTGTGCATGCCGCCGTCCGTCACGTCACCAGCACTCGGAGAGCGTGCCCCCACTGGTCTTGACGTTGGCCTGGTTGATGCCGAGGTCGCCACACTTGTCCTTGGCCTGGTTTCCCTGTGCGGTCGCGGTCAGCGTGAACGTGGACTGGGTGCCGACAAACCCGACACTGTAGGCGGCCGTACCCCCTTCGCGCGGCGAGCTGACCGAGTTCCCACCGCCGGGCAGCGTGAACCCTTCATAGGTGTTCTGCGTGGTGTGGAACCGCTCGGCCAGCTGCGCGTACTCGACCAGGTCGGCCTTGACCTGCCCGCGCTTGGACTTGCGCGTCTGCTCAACGTAACTGGGGTATGCGATACCGGCCAGGATCGCCATGACGATCACCACCAGCATCAACTCGATCAGCGTGAATCCCCCCATCGAGCGGGCGGGGACAGCCGGCACGCGTCCGGCGCGGGCCAGGGTGGGAAACGAACGACTCATTGCAACTGCCTCCAGGACTGGCGTCCGCAGGGATACGGCACGTACATGGGGACGCCGCCTGCCGCAGTGACCAGCATCTGGCAGGGCTCGGCGGGCGGGTCCACCGGGGGTGGCGTGCCGCCAGGTGAACCCGGTCCACCGCCGCCTGGGCTGTCGCCGGAAATCTTGCCGGGTGGCTGCTGGCGCGGCAGTACCTGCACCCCGACATCCTTCACCGGGGCGTTGCCGCCGGTCGACAGCGGAACCGCGGCCGTGCCAGCGCCAAACTTGGTGCCGGTCGGCGACCCGGCGCGCATTTTCGACAATGCCGGCGCACCGGACTGCGCACTCAGCCCGAACAGCCAGTTGGAGCCATCCGACGCACAGCTCTTGGTGGTTGGATTGGGCACATAGGTGGGCATGAAGACCACACCGGACGCCAGCGCGGGATACGCGAGGAAGCGCTCGCCCGCCGGCAGGTCGACATGCCAGCCGCGCGAATCGGCGGGGATCGTGCCCGGCGTCATCGTCCGCACATCACCCGAGGCAGAGACGGTATACGGACGCAGATCGGCCGCGGTCATCGTCAGGGAAGGCGTTTCGTCGGAGGCATCCAGGACCGCGTACAGGGATTGGATCGATTCGTCACGGACATCTTCGTTGAAGACGAAACTGCCCGTGCCGAAGAACAGCATCACACCACCGCGGTCACCATTGGTGGCGTTGATGCCGCCGGTGATCGGCTGACGGTAGGTCAAACCATTCCTGGTGCTGGTCTGCGTGGTGAACAGCGGCGTGGAAACCCTCGCACTGGTATCGCGCAGATCGAACTTCCATACCGCGCCCTTCTGGTCGGCCGCGTACACCGTATCGGCGTAACCGTCACGGCCGCGCGCATTGCGGCCGCTGCCGGTCCAACGGTCGACCACCAGGATGTTGCCCAGGCCATTCTTGCCAGCCGGCGGGCTTCCTGCCGTCTCGGATGCTTCGATCATCGTGATGTTGGGGGAGCCGGTGCCGATGTCCACCATGAACAGCACCACCTTGCCACTGGCACTGCCATAACCATTGCCGAAGATGGCCTTCCAGGTCACGGTTCCGCTCGCGTCCTTGAACGGAACGATGACCGGCTTGCCCAGCACATGGCCGATATTGGCCTTCACGCCTTCAGAGCCGCTGAGGTCGTTGATTTCCCACAGGCGGCTGCCGGTGCCGAAGCTGCCCGGCTTGGTCACATCCAGTGCGAACACGCCGCGGCCGCCCGCGCCGGTACTGCCGACCAGTACGGTGCCCCAGCTGGTGCCGATACGCGCATCGGACACGGCGACCGGACCATCGACATAGTAGCGATGAGAAAACTTCTGGAAGGCCTGATTGTTCGGATCGAGCGGGAACAGCAGGTTGCCCATGTGCCCCATGGAGGTGGCGGGAATGTAGGCGAACGTTTCCGCGCCGCCGCTGCTATCCATCGTACCGCTTACACCCATGCCGCCATCAAAGGCATGCAGCATGCCGTCGTTGGCGCCGACATAGACCATGTAACGCCCACTGCGCTTGGTCTCCAGGTAGGTGGCGTAGCTCGCGCCCAGGCCTTGATCCAGCCCGCGATAACCGTAGTCATCGATGGGGGCACTGATGACCGGCGACGAATTGATGATGTCGCCAAGCACCGTGGTTCGGTCGCGGAAGCGCCCCCCTCGCCGCGTTTCCAGACTCCTTTCGCCCAGCAGGTAGCTGACCGCGTTTGCGCGCGTCGCGCCGAGATCGGTCAGCTCACCAGCCGAACACCGGGCCATGCCCGGGTACAACGACGGGGACAGGTCACACAACGACTCCAGCGTGACACTGTTGCTGCTGAAGGGAAGCACGTCGGTGTTCGTACCGAAGAACACCTTGCGCGCGGTCGGCTGCGGCATCTTGGCGCTGGCTTCCCACGCGGTGGTGTACACCGCTTTGCGCGTGGCCTGGTCCACGGTGATCTGGCTCGCGGTGAGGCGGCTGAACCAGTCGGTCGATTCGTTGGCGATCTCGTAGTACGGCGCCACCGCCATCGAGCCGGTGCCGATGCGCGCGCCCGACTGCGCGTAGCTGCCCGAGGAAGATGCACCGGCCGTCACCGACGACAGCACGCGGCGCATGGCCTGGGTGATGTCGGCCGGGGTACGCGCGTTGATGAACTCGCCACGCGTGTTGACGGCGGCATGCCAGATGTCATCGATGGTGCTGATCGCACCGTTCTCGCGCTTTGGCCAGTTGTTGTAGATGGAGGCGTTGGTATACGGATCCTGGACGATATCGGGATTGAACAGCTTGCCGCGCCCGCCCAGGGTGATGCCGTAGAAATTGACGTGCAGGTTCTTCTGGCAATCCAGGCGCGGATCCGGGTTGGCCGTATTGCAGGCCTCCGGCACCGGCACCAGCCCGGGCGCGAGTTCCGGACGCAGTGGGGATTTGCCATCCTTGTTGATGTAGTACGAAGCGGCGATATCAGCCATCGTATTGTCGTGGCTATCCTTGAACGGGATGCCCATGTTGCCGTCGCCATTGGCATTGGCGACCTCCGGGCCATCAAGGTTGCTGTAGCCATCGGTGAACAGCATGACGGCGTTTTTCTGGCAAGCAAGCTGCACCGGCGCCTGATCATCGGTGCGGGTGAACTGGGTGGCCGCCGCCTTCACCGCCTGGCGATTGGGTGTACTGCCCGAGGCGTTCAACGCGATCATGTCAGCGTACAACGCACGCTTGTCGTCCTTGGTACCCAGATCGCGGATGGGCAATGCCGCACCCTTGTCGCTCATGTCGTAGTCGGCGTTGTCGTTGATCTTGAAATAGCCCACGCGCAGGTTGTCCACCGTCGCCATGGATCGGGTCATGCCGGCGATCATGGAGCGGTTGCGGTTGCCGTAGTAGGAGAACCAGTTGGCGAAGTTCTGCAACGCAACGCCGTCGGTGCTCTTGATCGTGTACTTCCACATCGTGCAACCCGTGCCACAGGCATTGGCGGCCTCCGTGCGCGCTACCGCTGTGTAGGCGCCAGGGCTCCCGGCCAACTCCGGAACCGGATCACTCTTCCCCGTGAACGGAAGAAAGAACGTCGCTGGAACGTAGGTGAAGGTCGCGTCGTACCGGGTTGGCTGGGTCTGATTCCTGCCCGCCACGTAGAAATCGGTGGTCTTCCACGTGTAGTCCTTGTTCGCCGCGTAGGCCGTTCCGTCCTTCCCGTTCGCCGCGAAGACAGTGCCCTGGGGCACCACCATTCCATCGACCATGTTGAACACACCGGTGGTGGCCGCGGTCAGATCCACCGTGTTGGCCGCGTTCGCCGCCAGACGTGGATCTATCAGGGTCTTGGACGTGGCTGCCTGTGCGTAATCGACCACCTTTTCCTGGGCGGTGTCATAGCGCATCCACGGCTCATACTTGATCGTGGGGTTGTAGAAGGCCGGGTTGTAGGTCGGGGAGCGTGCGAAGCCGAACTTGTCGAACGGTGCAATGCCGTAATACGCGCCGGAAATGCGCGTGCCCGGCAGCACGTAATAGAAGGCGCAGGTACCCGTAGTACTGAGCGTCTTGGTGCTGCTGAAGAAACTCTTGGCCGACGTATTCCAGCAGGCCTGGCCATCCGCCCCGGGGAACTGGGTCTGGAAGGTCATCGAGCCGGAGTTGTCGACCGTCATGATGAAGGCCGGCTGCGCCTGCACTTGGTTGTTCAACGGCACCTGGGACAGCGTCCCCTGCCCCTGCGCGGCGATCAGCTGATAGGTCAGCACCCCGCCGCCGACCAGAACGGCCAGTACCGACGCGGAAATGAGTGTGGTCCTGCGCGATACCATGTGCGCGTCCTCAGAGCTTGAAAACCGTGTCGATCACGGTCGAAGAGGTGGGATGTTCTTCATCATCGGCGGCGTAGCCCGTGATCTGATAGATCGGAATGGGGGTATCGCGCGGCCCGCCCAGGCCCACGCCGGTGCCGAAGGGCACGCAGGTATCGATCTGCCTGACCGTTACCGCTGGAACCGCATCGGAACTCTGCTCGCTACCCCACTCTGACGGGTCGAAGGCAGCATCGCAGCCGGCATCGATGTCGCCGGCGACAATCAGGCTGCCATCGGGCAGCTCCTGACGATTGGCGATTTTCTCCACCAGATGCTCGGCAGTGCGCACGGTCGCTTCGGTGTTCTGGAAGGACAGATTGCTCGCACGATAGTTGGCCGACATCTTCTCCTGCATGCCGGCGACCTGCATGCCCGCGATACCGATCAGCGCCAGCAGGATCAACATCACCAGCGCCACATACAGCACGGCGCCACGCTGGCGTTGTGGGGCCGGAGAACGAACGACGGGGCGGACGGAGGCGTGCATGTCAGTTCCCATAGAGTCGATTGCGCAAGGCCACCGATACCTCATAGCTGGCCCGGTAGCGCGTATCACGGGTATCGGACGGCGCGAACTCCACGCCCAGTGCGCCCTGGCGAGCCACCTTCTGCTGGGCCTGCAGCGCATCGGCCGGCTGCGGGCTGCGCGCCAGCACGCCGACCTGCACCAGGCCCACGCGTCGCCACTGCCCGGCCGCGGCCGCGTCGGTGCCCGTGGAGACGCCACTGGCGGTTGCCTGCACGGTGATGTTGCCGATGGGCGAGGCATCGACACTGATGTCCGGGGTCGAATCCAGGCCGAACAGAACCTGCAGGTTTTCGATGCCTTCCACCAGCTCCTCATTGAGCTCGGCCGGGTACGCGCCGGCCGCATTGGCGCGGGCACGGCGCAACGCTGGCTCGCCGGACGCGCCGGCCCCGATGTAGTACACGATGGACTCGGCGCGGTAGACCAGCGTCTGCCCATTGGGCGGCGCATACCTGGACAGGTCCGCGTTGGTCGCCGTGACGGTGCCCCCGGCGACGCTTCCCGGGAAAATGTCGACGTGGGCACAATCGGCGATACCGAACATGGTCGGCGCAGCGGGCGTGCCCTGGCTCAACCGGGCGGCGCGCTCGGTGTCCACCGTCAATTCACTGCCGCCGCTGTCCGCGGTGATGGCCGTGACCGGAACGCCTTCACCGGCCAGGAAGCGCAGTACCAGCACATCGCTGCCCCCCAGTGGATTCAGCCCGACGATCTCGGACGGCAGGTTGCCTGCGTCACTCCAGGCCTCGCCCAGGGTCAGGGTATCGCCCGGCGCGGTACCCCCCGCTTCATAGCCCTGCACCGCCACCGAAAAATCCAGCGGACTGCCGGCCCCGGACGCAGCGGTGAAATGATGGCGCGGGTCGCCCTCGTCCTTGATGAAATGCGCCTGATCGTTGACGCAGCCGTAGTGGCCGGCCATGCGGATGTCGCGCTCGAGGAAATCGATCGCAAACCGGGCGTTTTCCTGGGTGCGTGCCACGCCTTCAGCCAACCTCGAGGCGGTGCGCGAGGCGATGAAGACCTGGATGACGCCCAGCATCAGCACGGTGCCGATCACCACCGCGACCATCAGCTCGATCAGCGACAGACCCGACTGCCTGCGCCGTGTATTCGGGAAAGGGCTCATAGCTGCGATGTCACGGTGAAGGTGGTCTTTTCATCGGGTTTGTCCTTGTCCCAGCGCTGGTCACCCCAAGCGATTTGGACGGTGACGCTGCCATCTTCGTAGGCCACGTTGGCACTGGCGGTCTCGCCCAATGCCTTGGCCACCTGGCACTGCCACCGCGCGACGTTCTGCTGGATGGTGACCGCATTGCCGGTCGGGCGGCCGCAGGCCCCGGCAACAGCCACCGTCCCGGGCGAGAACGATGCCGTGCTGTACCAGGCCGCCTGATAGCGATTGGCGCGCATCTGATCGATCAGGTCGTACGCCAGGTTGGTCGCCTGGGTGCGGTAGTTCGCGCTCTGGGTGAAGCGCACACTCATGGTCTGCAGCAGCGCGAAGCCGAGCAGGCCGAAAGCAAGCACGACAATGGCAACCAGCACCTCGATCAACGTGAAGCCACCCGGCGCTGCGCGCAGGCGGCGAGGATGCTTGCGCTTCATTGGCACGCTCCCTGGGCACTGCGTGCCTGGCCGGAGGAATTGATGGTCACGGTGCGCTGCATCGGTTGGCCGCTGCATTCGTCCGGCCGCAGGGTCAGCGTCTGGTCGGCAGGCGCCTGGCGGCGACCTCGCCCGTCGAAACTGATGGCCACGTTGTCCGGCCCGTCCACCACCAGCCTGGGGTGGCCCTGGCTGTAGCGCAGGACCGTTTCGCTGGTTTCCAGGGTACCGCTGCCGTCGGGGTCGGCGAAGGCGAGGATGCCGCTGTTCCAGTCCCCGTCGCAGCTGGTGCCGGTGGCGCTGCCACAGACACCGCCGCCCTTGTTGTTGCGGATCGCCTCGCTGCGCGCGAGCGACAGCAGGCCCAGCGCTTCATTGTTGGCCGCGACCACCCGGTTGGAACGGATCACGCTCAGGAAATTCGGGAACCCCACCGCGACCAGCACGGCAAGCACCGCCATGGTCACCATGAGCTCAATCAGTGTGAAGCCGTTGGACCGGCGCAAAGACATGAAACGCTCCCCAGCGTTGATGACACAGAAGATGAACGCCCCGCCGCCGATCAGCAAGCGGCGGCAGGACGAACGGTCGCCCGGAGGCGACAGGCGTCAATGGGTTGACGCAGATCGAGAACCGGCAGCGGCCCCTGCCCGCCGCCGGCCCGGTCAGGCCCTCAGGCCATGACCTTGTAGCAGGGTTGGTACTCGCCGGAGATCTTCATCCGGCGCTGCTCGACGAAGGCGCGCAGCAGTTCATCCAGGGCCTGCATCATGTCCGCATCGCCGTGGATTTCGAACGGCCCGAACTGCTCGATGCGGCGCATGCCGTCTTCCTTCACGTTGCCGGCCACGATGCCGGAGAACGCGCGGCGCAGGTCGGCCGCCAGGGCATGTGGCGGACGGCCGTGGTGCAGGTCAAGCGACGCCATCGCCTCGTGGGTCGGCACGAACGGCTGCTGGTACTCCCACGGAATCTCGATCGACCAGTTGAAGAAGAACGAGTCCTTCTGCGCCAGGCGGTGCTCGCGCACGCGCTTGATGCCCTGGGCCATCTTGCGGGCGACGTTGACCGGGTCGCCGATGATGACCTCGTAGCGGCTGGCGGCTTCCTCACCCAGGGTGAGGCGGATGAAGCGGTCGATCTGCTCGAAGTACGGCGCGGCCACGGTCGGGCCGGTCAGGATCAGCGGGAACGGCAGGTCCTTGTTCTCGTCGCGCAGCAGGATGCCCAGCAGATACAGGATCTCCTCCGCGGTGCCGACACCACCGGCGAACACGATGATGCCGTGGCCGATGCGCACGAACGCTTCCAGACGCTTCTCGATGTCCGGCATGATCACCAGGTGGTTCACGATCGGGTTCGGCGACTCGGCGGCGATGATGCCCGGCTCGGTCAGGCCGATATAGCGCGTGGTGGTCTTGCGCTGCTTGGCATGGGCGATGGTGGCGCCCTTCATCGGGCCCTTCATCGCGCCCGGACCGCAGCCGGTGCAGATATCCAGCCCGCGCAGGCCCAGCTCGTAGCCGACCTGCTTGGTGTACAGATACTCATCGCGGCCAATGGAATGACCGCCCCAGCAGACGACCAGATTCGGGTCGCCGGGATTGAGGATGCGCGCATTGCGCAGCAGCCCGAACACCGCGTTGGTGATGCCCTCGGACGACTCCAGCTCGGCCGCGTAGGCCGGGCCCATCTCGATGGCCATGTAGGCCAGGTCGCGGACCACGGCGAACAGCAGCTCGGCCACGCCGCGGATGATCTCGCCATCGACGAAGGCCATCGCCGGGGCGTTGACCAGATCGATGCGCACGCCGCGGTCCTGCTGCGCCACCTGGATATCGAAATCGGGATACAGATCGCGCGCCGCGCGCGGATCGTCCGAGGCGCTGCCGCTGGTCAGCACGGCCAGCGCGCAGCGGCGCAGCAGCTCGTGCATGCCGCCGCCGGAGGCGTCGCGCAGGCGTGCCACTTCAGCGCGCGACAACACATCCAGCCCACCGCGCGGGTAGATCCGCGCGTCCTGCACCGGCAGCGTACGCGCCGGCTTTTCGTTGATCGTCATGTCCATCTTGTTCGCTTTCCTCAAGGTTACCGACTGTACCGCTGCCCCCTTAAAAAGCAAAACGGCCGGGAAACCCGACCGTTTGGATATGTCCTGACCGCGACAGAGGCACTGGGCCGTCGCAATTGCACTGATTTCCGCGCAACCAACTGAATATACAGGCATGCACTACCCAGCACAACACTCAGTGGGGCGGCCGATGGAGACCGGGGCGCTCCAGCCGCCTCGTCCTGACAGACAAAAAAAAGCGACCGGGTTACCCCGGCCGCTTTTCAATCATCCACTAGGTCCGACGCATCAGAACTTGTAGCGGAAGCCCAGCTGCAGCGACCACTGCGACACACCGGTGTTGAAACCGTCGGCGTCCGCGTTGGCGAAGGCGCTGTCGGTCACGGTGGCGCTCGTGTTGCCCTGGCGCTCTGCACGGAACTCGTACAGGTACTTGCCAGTGGTCGGGTCGATGCCGCGGAAGTTGGCGATGCCCTGGTCAGCATAGAAGCCGAAGTCGTCGATGCGACCCCACTTCTTGTTGAGCAGGTTGCCCACGTTCTGGATATCGAGCCAGATTTCGGACTTGTGGCCCTTCATGAAGCCCGGCAACTGCTGGGTGATACGCACGTCAAAGGTGTTGACCCAACCGGCGCGAGCCGAGTTCTGCGGGGTCACCTGGCCGGCGTAACGGTTCAGCTGTGCATTGTTCTCCATCCATGCGAAGAAGGCTTCTTCCATGGCGGCACCGCCGGTGAACAGCACGTCGCCACGACCCTTCGGCACATAGAACAGGTCGTTGTAGGTGCGGCCGTCGCCGTTCATGTCGTTGGAGTACACGAAGCTGTACGGACGACCGGTACGCCCTTCATAGAACATGCCGACCTGGGTCTCGTAGTCACCGAAGAACGCATGCTTCCAGTTCACCGAACCCGAGATGCGGTTGCGGATCTCGTAACGCGAGCGCGCAAGCGCGTTCTCGTTGGCCTGGAAGATGTAGTTGTTGTTCCAGTTCGAGGTCGCCACCGAGGAGGTGTTGCTGGCAACTTCCTTCGCATCGGTATAGGTGTAGCCCAGGTTCCAGGCCCAGTCACTGTCCGGGCTGAACGGCTTGGCCAGGGACACGGTGAACTGCGCGGTGCGGCCCTTGTCGGTGTTGTCCAGCAGCACGGCATCGCTCACCCAGCTCGGGGTGGTCGACTTGGAGGTCGAGGCGTTGGCAATGTTGCCCCAGTAGAAGTTGCGACCGTCCGGACCACCGGTGTAGCTCGGCTGCACCAGTTCCAGGCGCTTGAAGTACAGACCATCCTTGACCTTGGTCACCAGCAGCTCGGCCGATGCGACCAGACCGTTCCACGGCAGTTCGTGATCGAACGCCAGATTGGCCTTGTACACGGACGGGGTACGGAAATCGTCGGAGACGAAGTTCACGACCTGCTGTCCCGGACGGTTGCGGTTGGCGTACGGGTAATCGGTGCCCTGGGTGAAGTTCACGCCGTTGTTGGCGTAGATGTTGCCCAGCCACACCTGCGGCGCTTCACCACGGAACAGGCCAACGCCACCGCGCAGCTGCGTCGGGCGATCGCTGTCGAAGGTGTAGTTGAAGCCCACGCGCGGCTGCACCAGGAAGCCGTTGTCGCCGATCGAACGGTTGTCGTAACCGAAGAACTCGCTGGCGCGCTGGTTGTAGGCCGTGTCCTTGTTGGTGTCGTACTTGTCCGCACGCACGCCCAGGGTCAGGGTCAGGTTGTTGTTGACGTACCACGTGTCCTGCACGAACAGGCCCAGGGTGGTGTAGTCGTAGTCGGCCGCAAGGCTCTCCACGCCACCGTCCACCGGGTTGCGCCAGGTGCTGACCACCGGCGTGTTGTTACGGAAGCCTTCGATGCCGTTGTAGACCAGGTAACCGTCAATGTTCGGTGCGTACAGGTTGTAGATTTCGTTCTTGCTGTAATCCGCACCGAACTTCACGTCATGGTCGCCCAGGGTGAGCGTGCCGGAGGCGAAGTAGTTCCAGGTCTTGGTGTACAGCTCGTTGTACTGGGTGTTGGCTTCGGTACCCAGGTACAGGGTCGGGTTGGCGACCGACTCGCGGTTCGAGTTCAGACCGCCGAAACCGATCAGGATCGCCGGAGTACCCGGAGCCGACGGATTGCGGATGGCCGAGTAATCGCGGTAGCTGGCCTTGATTTCGGTCGAGAAGTTGTCGCTCCAGTCGCTGAACAGCTGGCCGACGTAGGACTCGATCTTCTTGTCGTGCTGGTACCAGTACGAGCTGATCGAGGCACCGGTGGTCTGGCCGTAGCCATTGATGCGCAGCTTGTCCTGCTCCAGCTTGCTGTAGCGGAAGCTCGCACGCTGATTGTCGGTGATGTTCCAGTCCAGCTTCAGCGCGTACTCTTCGAGGTTGGTGTCCGAAGCGGCGTCGTAGCTGCCCGCCGACACGCCATAGCGCTCCTGGAAGATCTGCTGGGCCTGCGCGATCTGGGCATCGGTGATGGTACCGGCGCCGATGGCGCTGCCGGCGATGTCGGCGCCCGGGGCGGACTGCTCGAACTTCTCATAGTTGGCGAAGAAGAACAGCTTGTCCTTCACCAGCGGGCCACCCAGCGTGAAGCCGTAGGTCTTCTCGTCTTCGAAACCGTTGAACTTGCCGCCACCCGGGTTGTCACCGAACCAGCTGCCGTCACGCATGTAGCCGTAGACCGAGCCGTGGAACTCATTGGTACCCGACTTGGTCACGGCATCAACCACAGCGCCGGTGGCGCCGGTGATGGTGATGTCGTAGCTGGACAGGTCGACGTTGATGGCTTCGATGGCTTCCATCGAAACCGGCTGGCGACGGGTCGGGAAGCTGTTGCCTTCCAGGCCAAAGGTGTCGCTGGCGGACACGCCATCGATACGGACGGCGTTGTAGCGCGGGTTCTGGCCGCCGGCGCTGATGCTGCCCGAAGCACGGTCAACGAAAGCGACGCGCGGGTCCAGGCGCATCATGTCCTGGATGTTGCCGCCGACGGACGGCATGGCTTCGATCGTTTCCTGGCTGATCGACGTGCCCGAGCCCATCTTGGTGGCGCTGAACACTTCCGAGCCTGCGGCCACGGCGGTGACCTGCACGGCATCGAGGTTCGTTGCAGCGAGGTCGCCGGTCAGTGCCGCATTGACGGTACCGATCTGGTTGACGCCGAGGTACACACCCTCTTCCGTCTTGGTGCCTTCACCCGGCTTGTTGATGGTGATGGTGTACGGACCACCCACGCGCAGGCCGCGCGCGTTGTAACGACCCGATGCATCGGTCGTGGCGCGGCTGACGGTGCCCGACTCGGTGTGCGTGATGGTGACTTCTGCACCGACGACAGGCGCGCCTGCAGCCGACGTGACCTGACCGCCCACACCGGAAGAGGTGCTCTGGGCGAAGGCGGGAGCGGCGGCAAGTGCAGCCACGAGACCAAGCGTGAGCTTGGACATCCGGAGACAACGGGAGTGGGTCATTGGGGAGTAGCCTCGATGCGAGATTGGCGATGGCGGAGAAAAAAACGCGCCCAAGCAGCCTTGCTGGCGGCTGACTGGACTTTTATCTGGGTTCCCTAGCCGCGAGCTGGTTTCAGCCGCAACGGTTAACACTAGATTAACACGATAGCCCCGGATTGTGACGGTTTGGCGACAAAACACACGCCATCACAACGGGATCATGACGCCATCTTCACATTTGATTGTGACCGGCTGAATGCGGGCTACTGAGGGCCTCAGCGGTGTCCGGTTGGCGTTCTGCGGGTTGGCTGGGGAGACGGCCAGCGGCCGGCATTACCCATAGGAGCCCGGGGCACGTTTAGGAGGCCCGGGGCACATTCAGGAGGCTCTGGGCAGGTTCGCGCCAGCGGTGACGCCTTTGCCGCGCTCATGCGTCGAGAATCTGGCCGCGATACGCCGCGCCGGCAGCGGACAACAGCAGGACCGCGGCGGCGGCACACTCGGCCGGATCACGGGCGGTGCGGTCCTCATCCAGCGAGAACGCTCGGGCGCGCAGGGCCGTGCGCATCGGGCCCGGCTGCAGGCCACTGACCCGGACCGGGCTGCGGCCGAGTTCGTCATGCAGCGAGGCGATCAGCCCACGCAGGCCGTGCTGGGCGGCGCCATAGCCCCCCCAATAGGCCTGCCCCACCCGTGCCGGGTCGTCCACGGTGAACACCAGCGCGGCATCGTCGCTCTGGCGCAGCAGGGGCAGGCAGGCCTGGGCCAGCCAGGCCGGCGCGGTCAGGTTCACGTGCACGGCGCGGGCGAAGGCGGCGGGGTCGGCCAGCTCGAACGGGGTCAGCCCGGCGAAATCGGCCGCACAGTAGAGCACCCCATCCAGGTGGCCAAGTTCGGATTGCAGGCGTTCGGCCAGGGTCGCGTAATCGTCGGGGGTAGCCCCTTCCAGATCCAGCGGATACAGCAGCGGCTCGGGACCGGCTGCCTCGACGGCGGCATAGACCCGGTCCAGGCGGCGCGGTTTGCGCCCCAGCAGGACGACGGTTGCCCCGGCCTGCGCGCAGGCCACGGCTGCGGCGCTGCCAAACCCTCCCCCGGCCCCGGCGATGAGAATGACGCGATCGGCGAGCGATCCGGTCCCGACCACCACGGACGGGACCGCGCTCACGGCTGGGAGGCCTCTTCGACGATCCGCTTGAGCTCGCCGGATTCGAACAGCTCCAGCACGATGTCGCAGCCACCGATCAGCTCGCCGTGGATGAACAGCTGCGGGAAGGTCGGCAGGTTGGAGAAGCGCGGCAGGTTGGCGCGGATCTCGGGTTCTTCCAGCACGTTGACCGTGCGCAGCGCGATCGCGCCGGCGGCCATCAATGCCTGGATGGCACGGCTGGAAAAGCCGCACATGGGATATTGCGGAGTGCCCTTCATGAACAACACGAGGGGGTAACGTTCGACTTCGGACTGGATCTGCTGCATCACCGCCACAACGACTCTCCCTCCAATGGGACAACCCGGCCTCACCGGTCGGATAGACTTCCCTGGCCGCCATTGTATGCCCTACCTTCGCGTGGTGGGCACCCTGCCATCGGCCACACTGATGCCGATCCGCGATCGCGCGGCGCTTTCCCTTCCCAATCTGTCGTGCCCATGCCCCTCGAACTGCCTCGCCTCCCCTACGACCGCACCGCCCTGCAACCCCA
Organism: Stenotrophomonas bentonitica; assembly: GCF_002887735.1. GTDB lineage: Bacteria > Pseudomonadota > Gammaproteobacteria > Xanthomonadales > Xanthomonadaceae > Stenotrophomonas > Stenotrophomonas bentonitica_A. The sequence continues at coordinate 10,185 of NZ_PKQP01000002.1, read as the reverse complement.
CCTGTCGGCGCAGACGCTGGACCTGCATCACGGGCGGCACCTGCGCGGCTATCTGGACACGGTCAACGCATGTATCGAAGGCACGGAACTGGCCGAGCTGCCGCTGGAGGACATCGTCCGCCAGAGCCAGGGCAGCCTGTTCGATGCCGCGGCCCAGGCCTGGAACCACCAGTTCTATTTCCACTGCCTGCACCCGCGCGCCGGTGGCGAGCCGCAGGGTCGGCTGGGCGAACTGGTGACCCGTCATTTCGGCGATGCCAAACGGCTGCGCGAGGCGTTCGACCGGGCGGCATTGAGCCTGTTCGGCTCGGGCTGGGTGTGGCTGGTACAGCATCCCAACGGCGCGCTGGCGATCCAGGTGACGCGCAACGCGGGCACGCCCCTGACCGGGGAGAGCACCCCGCTGCTGGCCTGCGATGTGTGGGAGCACGCGTATTACACCGACTACCAGGATGAGCGCGCGCGCTATCTGGAGGCCTTCTGGAAACTGGTGAACTGGGACTTCGTTACCGCGCAGCTGCGCGACTGATGCCCGGCAGCGCACGGCCGTTGGTCGTGCGTCCAGGTCATGCGCCCTGGCAAGTAGTGCCGGCCCCTGGCCGGCTCCCCTTGTACCTCGCACCGCCAGCGCCGGCCAGCGGCCCGCACTACCGGACCTCTAACCGCGCAGGATCTCGATCACCGGCGCGACCTGCTCGCCGCGATCAAGCTGCCCACCGACACGTTCCAATGCATCGGCCAGCACCGCCGCATCGTCATCACGCAGCGTGGCATGGCCAACCTTGCGCCCGTCCCGAGCCTGCTTGCCGTAATCGTGCCAATGGCCGCTGGCCTGGGCGAGCACGGCGTTGGCCTCCGGCATCTGCCCGATCCAGTTGAGCATGCAGGCATGACCCAGCATGCGCGTATCGCCCAGCGGCAGGCCCAGCACGGCGCGCAGGTGGTTTTCGAACTGCGAGGTCTCGCTGCCTTCGATGGTCCAGTGGCCGGAGTTGTGCACGCGCGGGGCCATCTCGTTGGCCAGCAGCTCATCGCCACGGCAGAACAGCTCCAGCGCGAACACGCCGACATAGTCCAGCCGCTCGGCCAGGGTGCGCGCGTAGCCGATGGCCGCCTCATGCTGGGCCGCCGACAGCTGCGCCGGGGCCAGACTGGCCGAGAGCACGCCATTGACGTGCCAGTTGCCGGTGATCGGCCAGGCGCGGAACTCGCCATCCTGCGCCCGTACCGCCACCACGCTGACCTCGCGATCAAAGGCGACGAAACCTTCCAGAATCAGGCCGGTCTTTTCGACCTGGCTGCCGAGGGTGTCCCAGGCCGCGTCGATATCGGCGGCGCTGCGGATCCGGAACTGGCCCTTGCCGTCATAGCCCAGGCGGCGGGTCTTGACGATGCAGGGCATGCCGAACTCGGCGACCTTGGCGGCCAGTTCGTCACGGCTGCGGATATCGGCGAAGGCTGGCAGCGGGATGCCCAGCGACTGGAACAGGGTCTTCTCGCTGAGCCGGTCCTGGGCCACGGCCAGCGCATCCGGATGGGGATGCACCGGCACGCGCTCGGCCAGGAACTTGGCGCTGCGCGCCGGAACGTTCTCGAAATCGAAGGTCACCACGTCCACGCGGGCGGCGAACGCGGCCAGGGCCGCCTCATCCTCGAACGCGGCCACCTGCAGTGGCGCGACCTGGCCGCCACAGGCATCGGCGGCGGGGTCGAACAGCTCGAAGCGCAGCCCCATCGGCGCGCCGGCCAGGACCATCATGCGGGCCAGCTGACCGCCGCCCAGAATGCCAACGGTCCTGACGCTCATTGACGCGGGTCGTCGTGGGCCATGACGTCTTCGGTCTGGCGGGCGCGGAAGGCCTCCAGCGCCTCGCCGATCGCCGGCTGGTCCGAGGCCAGCATCGCCGCGGCGAACAGCGCCGCGTTGGAGGCGCCGGCGTTGCCGATGGCGAAGGTGGCGACCGGGATGCCGGCCGGCATCTGCACGATCGAGAGCAGCGAATCCATGCCGTTCAGGGCCTTGGACTGCACCGGCACGCCCAGCACCGGCACGGCGGTCTTGGCGGCGATCATGCCCGGCAGGTGCGCGGCCCCGCCGGCACCGGCGATGATCGCGCGCAGGCCACGCTGGCCCGCCTGCTCGGCGTAGGTGAACAGCACGTCCGGCGTGCGGTGCGCCGAGACCACTTTCACTTCATAGGGAACACCCAGCGAATCCAGCTTCTGGGCGGCGTGCTGCATGGTTTCCCAATCCGAGCGGGAACCCATGACGATGCCGACGAGCGGCGCGGTTTGGTTGAGGGTCATTGGCCGTCACCTGCCTTAAAGACGTATTCTAGCCGTCTTCCACGCAAGACGAAGAATCCATGGATCGCAAGCTGCTCGACCTCCTGTGCTCGCCCGATACGCGCCAGCCCCTGTCCCTGCTCGATGCCACCGGCCTGGACGCGCTCAACCGCGCGATCGGCAGCGGCGCCGTGCTCAAGGCCGATGGCAGCCCGCAGGCGCAGACGCTGCGCGAGGCCCTGCTGACCCGCGACCGCAAGCAGGTGTTCCGCGTGGACGATGGCATCCCGGTGCTGCTGGCCGAAGAGGCCATTGCCACCGCCCAGATCGCCGATTTCCCGGAAAAATGAGCCACCTCCCCGTGCCGGCCCCCGAGGCCGCCCTGGTGGCCGCCGATGTGGCCCGTGCACTGGCCGAGGACATCGGCAGCGGTGATGTCACCGCCGCCCTGCTCCCGGACCGCCCCGACACTGCCTACCTGCTGTGCAAGCAGGACGCGGTGATCGCCGGCCGCCCCTGGTTCGATGCGACCCACAGGGCGCTGGATCCGCAGGTGCGGATTGACTGGCGCGTGGCCGAGGGTGACCGTGTCGCCGCCGGCACCGTGCTGGCCCTCCTGCAGGGCCGCAACCGCAGCCTGGTGAGCGCCGAACGCACTTCGCTGAATTTCCTGCAGACCCTGTCGGGCACGGCGACCACCACCGCGCATTACGTCGCGGCGGTGGCCGGCACCGGCGCGCGGATCCTGGACACCCGCAAGACGCTGCCCGGGCTGCGCGTCGCGCAGAAGTACGCGGTGCGCTGTGGCGGCGGTGACAACCACCGCCTGGGCCTGTTCGACACGGTCATGCTCAAGGAAAACCACATCCGCGCCGCCGGCTCGCTGACCGCGGCGGTGCAGGCAGCGCGCGTGCAGTGGCCGGCGTTGCCGCTGGTGGTCGAGGTTGAAGACCTGGACCAGCTGCGCGAGGCGCTGGAGGTGGGCTGCACCCGCATCCTGATCGATGACTTCGATGCCGCCACCCGGCGCGAGGCCGTGCGCATCGCGGCCGGGCGGATTCCATTGGAAGTCTCCGGCAGCGTCGGCCTGGACGGGCTGCGCGCGATCGCCGAGGACGGCGTGGACTGCGTCTCGATCGGTGGGTTGACCAAGCACGTGCAGGCGATCGACCTGTCGTTGAAACTGGGCCCGCCCCCCGGCTGAAGCGCGTGCCGATCCGCGGGCGATGCCTCCCCGCTTTCACGGTATGGGCAGATGCGGTCTGCGAGGCTGCGTCTGCCCCCATCTGGATTGCACGCATGCGCTGCCTGCCGCTTCTCGCCTGCCTGTCTCCCCTGCTCGCGCTGCTGCCGCTCCAGGCATCCGCAGCCGAGGTCTGCGATGTGCCACCGCGCTTCGGGCTCAGCCCGGTGGCGATCAACATCGTCCGGACTGCCTGCACTGAACATCGCCTCTGGTATCGGCCCTTCATCGACCGCGATGGACGCGCGGCCAGCCTGAGCGTCACCGAAGCCGAGGACGTCCACCTGGCCGACAACGGCCTGGTCGCCTGGCAGCGCGTGGTCGGCTACTGGCGGCAGAGCGGAACGTTGTCGCCGATGGGAAGCCAACCCGGCGCATCGAGCTGCATGGCCCCGCCGGGTACGCGCTATACCGATACCGATTGCCGTGCTTTCCTGATCGACAACCCATGGTCGGCGGCCTTCATCTCATGGGTGATGACCCGCGCCTCGGTACCCGGCTTTACCCGTTCGCCCCGACACATCGACTATATCCGGGCCGCCTTCCAGAACAGTGGTCCGTACCGCATGGCCGATCCCGCGCAGGAGAAGCCTGCACCCGGCGACCTGCTGTGCTACCTCCGCGACCGGCGTGAAACGCTGAGCTACAGCGGCCTGGTCCAGTCGCTGTCCAACGGCTCGGTCACGCACTGGAAATCGCACTGCGAAGTGGTCATCGCGGCCAACATGGGCGGTGACCGCACGCTGTATCTGATCGGCGGCAACGTCATGAACACCGTGGCGATGCGCAAGCTCTCGCTGGACCGCAGTGGCCGGATCGAGCTGCCGCCGGCCAAAGCCACGGCGAGCGACGGCATGGACCTGGGCTGCACGCCCGGCCGCGAAGAGGAGTGCAGCTTCAATCGCCAGGATTGGGCCGCCCTGCTGAAACTGGTGGCCACCGCGCCCGCGCCGATGCCGACGGTCACCCCGGACCCGGTGACCCCGCCCGCTGCCGGTGCTGGTGCCACGGCACCGCCGATGGCATCGCCGGCGTCCCAGGCACCGATGCGGGCCCCCACCGTGGTGCCGCCCCGCCCGCCGGTCCCGCCACCCCGCACACCCTGATCTTGATGGCGTATGGCTTGATCCGCGCCGCGTTCGTCGCCATCTTGGAGTCACCGACCTCCCTGACCGCGCCGAGTCACCGATGCCCAGTTTGATCCTGTTGATGATTGCCGGCGCGTTCGCCTACGCCTTCTGGAATTCCTCGCGTGCCGCCGCCGAACGCGCCGGCGTGCTCGGGCGCAACGCCTGCCGCGCAGCCGACGTGCAGTGGCTGGACCAGAGCGTGCATGCCACCGGCCTGCGCGTATGCCGCAAGGACAATGGCTGGCTGGGCTGGGAGCGCACCTTCAAGTTCGAGTACTCGCACGATGGCGTGGACCGCCACAGCGGGCGCATGGTGCTGCGCGGCGATCAGCTGATCACCTTCGTGGGGCCGTCGGCGGCGCGGATCAGCGAGATCCGGCGCGATATCGATACCCGCGACGCCGAAGACGTCTGACCCCGGTAGAGCCGACCGTTGGTCGGCTGCCGTTGGCCGTGGCCGTCAATGGGCGTGGAGAGCAGCCGACCAACGGTCGGCTCTACCGGGTCGTTGCCGTTGATGGGCGCGGAGAGCAGCCGACCAACGGTCGGCTCTACCCATGAAAATGGCCGCCTTGCGGCGGCCATCGTGTGTCTTATTTGACCACCCGCAGATGCGGGCGACCGCTGGGCTTGGGCGGTGCGTCGTCCGGCGGGGTCGGTGAATCGTCCGGCGGCAGCTCGTCGTCCGGGCCCGGCTCATGGCCAGGGATGTCATCGGGCAGCGCCATGCCCTGCCCGGTCTCGCGGGCGTACACCGCCAGCACGGCCGAGATCGGCACCTGCACGGGGTAACTGGTGCCGGAGAAACGGGCCGAGAAGCTCACGCTCTCATTGTCTATATGCAGGCGTACCACGGCGCGCTCGGCGATGTTCAGCACGACGCGACCGTCCTTGACCGCGCTCTGCGGAACCTGCACGCCGGGCATGCCGGCGTCGACCAGGATGTGCGGCGTCAGGTCGTTGTCATTGATCCATTCCACCAAGGCCCGCAACAGGTACGGGCGGTGGCTGGTCATGCGAAAAGTGTCTTCTGTCATGTGGTAGAGCCGAGCCGTGCTCGGCTGCTCTTGATCCGGATTGCCTGATGCAAGTGTACGCGCCCGCCTACCCGCAGGTCAGCCATGGCGCGTACCGGCACCGCGATTTCGTTCAGTACAGCCGTGCCGCACGCGGCGCTCGCCCCTGCCGATCAGACCGGCAGATCGCGCAGCTTCTTTTCCTGATCGGTCAGGCTGCGGATGAAGCCCGGATGCCGGAAAATGCGGTTGCCGTAGTCTTCGATCGATTTGCCATCCTTCGGCAACGGCACGTCCAGCGCCTGCAGCCGCCAGATGATCGGCGCCATCGCGCAGTCGGCCAGGCTCATTTCCGGATTGAGGAAGAACTTGCTGGCCTTGAACAGCGGCACCGCGCTGGTCAGCAGTTCCTTGAGACGTTTGCGCCCGGCCTCGGCCTGGGTCTTGTTGCCCAGCTGGATGGCCTGCACCTGCGGCACCCAGTCGTGTTCGATGCGCAGCATCGCCAGGCGGATGCGGGCCCGCGAGAGCGGATCGACCGGCATCAGCGGCGGGTGCGGATAGCGCTCGTCCAGGTACTCGCTGACCACCGAGGCCGCGTACAGCACCAGCTCGCGTTCCACCAGGGTGGGCACGGAGTGATACGGATTGAGATCGATGAGATCTTCGGGCGGGTTCTGCGGGTCGACCGGCACGGAGTCATAAGTGACGCCCTTGGCCGCCAGTACCAGCCGTACGCGATGGCACAGGACATCGTCGTTCGAGGAAAACAGCGTCAGGGTATTCCGCATGCGTACGCTCGCCGCCATCAAAGGCTCTCCAACGTCCGGTAACCGCCGGTCGTATCGGCGCCGCCAGCCCATTGCTGACGGTCGTCACAGTACCCGAGTGTGCAACCGCACATCACAAAAGCCAATAGGTCGATCGTCCCACGTGGGGAACGATCGCCGCGGGAAGGCGCCGGACCGCTCAGTGGACGTCCTTCCAGTATTCCTTCTTGAGCAGATAGGCCAGGAAGGTCAGCAGCGCCAGGAACAGGATCACCCATACCCCCAGCTTCTGCCGCTTCAGGGCGGCCGGCTCACCGGCATACTCCAGGAAATTGGTGATGTCGCGCACCGCCTGATCGTATTGGCCGGCATCGATGTTGCCGGGCTGTTCGATCTTCAGGCCGACCACCGGCGGGTCTTCGCCGGGGTTCTCCGGCTTGCCGTGCACGGCGTGCTGGAGCCCCTGCATTTCCCACAGCGGGTTGGGCATGGAGGCATTCGGGAACACGGTGTTGTTCCACCCCAGCGGACGCGTGGGATCGAGGTAGAACGACTTGAGGTAGGTGTAGACCCAGTCACTGCCCCGCACCCGCGAGATCAGGCTCAGGTCCGGCGGCATCTTGCCGAACCACTTTTCCGCCTGCGCCTTGGGCATCGTCACCGGGATCGGCTCACCGACCGGCGTACCGGTGAAGTTGAGGTTGTTCATGACCTCTTCTTCGCTCAGCCCGAGATCGGCGGCCATGCGCGAGTAGCGCAGGTATTTGAGCGCGTGGCAGCCCGAGCAGTAGTTCATGTAGAGCTGTGCGCCACGCTGCAGCGACGCACGGTCGCTGAGGTCGTTGCCGGCCTGCAGGGTCTTGGCACCTTCGGCGGCATCGGCCACCGCGACACCGAGCATCAGGGCGGCCGCGCAGGCCAGCCGGACAATCCAGTGGTCAGTCATGCGTGGTCACCCGGTCCGGTACCGGCTTGGTCCTGTCCAGCTTGGTCCATAGCGGCATGGTGATGAAGAAGGCGAAGTACAGGAAGGTCAGCACGCGTCCGATGTAGGTCTCGTGCGCATCCGTACCCGGGCCGGAGCCGATCACGCCCAGCCACACGAAGCACACCGCGAACATGCCCAGCAGACCGCGCGAGAGCAGGCCGCGGTAGCGGTAGGACTTCACCCGCGCGCGATCCAGCCACGGCACCAGGAACAGGATGGCGATCGCCGAGAACATCACGATCACGCCGCCGAGCTTGTTGGGCACCACGCGCAACATCGCGTAGTACGGGGTGTAGTACCAGACCGGCTTGATGTGCTCGGGTGTCACCAGGCGGTTGGCCTCGGTGAAGTTGTCGTGCTCCAGGAACAGGCCGCCGAAGGCCGGCGCGAAGAAGATGATGAAGGCGGCGATGATCAGCAGGAAGCCGGCGCCGACCGCATCCTTGAGCGTGTAGTACGGGTGGAAGGGGATGCCGTCGGTAGGTGCGATGGCCGACCAGCGGTTGCCCTTCGGCCCCTTCTTGATCTCCACGCCGTCCGGGTTGTTGGAGCCCACCTCGTGCAGCGCGCCCAGGTGCAGCACCACCAGCAGCAACAGCACCAGCGGCAGGGCGATCACGTGCAGGGCGAAGAAGCGGTTGAGGGTGGCGTCGCTGGGGAGGTAGTCGCCCATGATCCATTCGGTCAGGCCGGTGCCGATCACCGGGATCGCACCGAACAGCGAGATGATCACCTTCGCGCCCCAGAACGACATCTGGCCCCATGGCAATACGTAGCCCATGAAGGCTTCGGCCATCAGCACCAGGTAGATCAGCATGCCGAGGATCCAGACCAGCTCGCGCGGCTTCTGGTAGCTGCCGTAGAGCAGCCCGCGGAACATGTGCAGGTAGACCACGATGAAGAACAGCGAGGCACCGGTGGAGTGCATGTAGCGGATCAGCCAGCCCCACTCCACGTCCCGCATGATGTATTCGATGGAGGCGAACGCTTCGGCCGCGTTCGTCTTGTAGTGCATCGTCAGGAAGATGCCGGTGACGATCTGGTTGACCAGGATCAGCAGCGCGAGCGAGCCGAAGTAGTACCAGATGTTGAAGTTCTTCGGCGCGTAGTACTCGGTGACGTGCTTGCGGTAGACCGGCATCAGGCCCGGCGCGCGGGCGTTGACCCAGTCGGCGACGCCGGTGGCGGTGCGGGAAAGGATATTGGCCATGATCAAGCCGCCCCCTGCGGATCAACGCCGATGATGATGGTGTTGTCGTCCTGGTAATGGTGCGGCGGCACCAGCAGGTTGATCGGTGCCGGAACATCCTTGAACACGCGACCGGACATGTCGAAGCGCGACTTGTGGCAGGGGCAGAAGTAGCCTCCCTTCCACTGGGGGTCGTAGGGCTCGGGGCGGATCTCGGCGACCATTTCCGGCGAACAGCCCAGATGGGTGCACAGCCCGACCAGCACCGAGACCTCGGCCTTGATCGAGCGGAACTCGGGATTCTGCTTGAGCACGTACTCGGGCTGCTGTTCTTTCTCGCCCGACTCGGGATCCTTGAGGCGGCCGTCCAGCCCGTGCAGCGCATCGAGGATGGCCTTGGAGCGTTTGACGATCCAGATCGGCTGTCCACGCCACTCCATGACCAGACGCTGGCCTTCCTGGAGCGCACTGATGTCGGCAATCACCGGGGCACCGGCCAGTTTGGCGCGGGCGCTGGGATTCCAGGACTTGATGAACGGTACCGCTGCAAATCCGACGCCGACCGCTCCGACCACCGCAGTGGTTGCTGAGAGAAACCGCCGACGTCCAGTGTTGACTGGATCGTTTACCCCATCGTTGGCCATCCGGCACTCCGATATTGATTTAGGTAGCTTGAGGCTGCCAGCAGACCGGTGGGGGCCAGTCCACATTGAATCAGCCGCGAGTGTAGCTGAACCGAAGTCGGCCACACAACGCGGTCCTACGGAACGACATTACCCCGACAGTACGGCATCAGGCACCACCGGCGCCATGGGTCATTGATGGCTGGCCACGGCGCCGCGGTAGCGGTCGGCCAACAGAGCCACCCGCTTCACGTAATACTGGGTCTCGCTGTAAGGCGGCACGCCACCATGGCGGTCGACCGCGCCCTCGCCGGCGTTGTAGCCCGCCGCGGCCAGGGTGAGATCGCCGTTGAAGCGCTTGAGCAGCCAGGACAGGTACTGCACGCCGCCGCGGATGTTCTGCGAGGCATCGAAGGAATCGCTGACCCCGAAGCGGCGCGCGGTTGGCGGCATCAGCTGCATCAGCCCCTGCGCGCCGGCCCGGCTGAGCGCGGTCGGGTTGTAGGCCGATTCGGCATGGATGATCGCGCGGACCACCGCCTCTTCCACCCCGAACTCGCGGGCCGCAGCGGCGATCTCGCTCTGGTAGGCCGTGGTGTTGAGCCGTACCGAGCCGAAGTTGACCGCCGGGTTGGCGCCACAGGCGTAGCAGCGCTCGATGAAGCTGTAGTGGATGGTGCGGACCTGGCCAAGGCTGGCGACCCCACTCGGGCGTGCGCTGGTGTAATGGCGCACGCCGTCTTTCATATAGGCGTACAGCTGGCCACTGCGGACCTTTCCAGCCTTGTTGCCAGCCGCCGCCGGGGCGGAGGGCGCGGTCAGCACCGTGGCCGGGACGGGGGACGGTGCCGGGGCCGGGTTGATCGCAGTCGCCGCGGTGGCGGTATCGGCCCGGGCCGGCGCTGGCGCCGCGCGGGCGATCGGGGCCGCCGGGGCCGGC
>NZ_PKQP01000019.1 GCF_002887735.1 Stenotrophomonas bentonitica | reverse complement strand
ATCATCAGGATCGGCGTCAGCCAGGCCCAGGGCAGCCAGCCGCGGGCCGGATCGGGCGAATACAGGGCAACGGGGGTCATGCAGGGCACCAGGTCGACGTGATCGTCGCTGCAAGGTGCCGTCCGCGCGGGGGGCGTGGCAACCGGTTTGCGACCAAGACACAGAAGCCGCCGATGAATCTCCCGGATCGCCGACGAAATGGCGCTGAGTCGTCGCCCGTGGTGTCCGCTTTGGGTGGCGGTTTCGTATGTTCGATGAAACACAGACAGCTGCCCAAGCAGCAGGAGTGTCGCGGAGGCGGACCACGGCCGCATCAGCGACACCGCGTCGATTCCCGAGCGTCTTTGGCAGCGCGGCTCGAACGAAAACACGAACGGGCTGCTGCGTCAGTAATTCCCGAAAGGCGTTGATCTGTCGAGCTTCTCCCAAGCCAAGCTCAACAGCGTGGCCAGGCAACTAAACGAGAGGCCACGCAAGACCCTGGACTTCCAGACACCAATCGAGCGATATCAACGAGCTTCCGCTTTCGGCCAATAGCAGACCTGCCGGACTCGCTGCACGGACTGAAGGTATGGCAGCAGTTGCTAACATTGCAGGCCACGCCTCCTGGAAGGAAGTCGCCCGCATGCCTTTGCCCCCGGCGTTTTGGCGAGTCGCCATGCTGACGGTCGTGGCCTTGCCAGTCTGGCCATTCGCTACCCTGTCAGCGGCGGAGCCGGATTATCAGACCAGCGCCTTCACCCACCCCATCAACCGTGCCAAAGACGCCCCTTTGGCAAGCCTGGGCAGCGATGGATTGCTTCGCTATGGCGTGTATACCGAGCGCGGTGGCGATCAGGCCCGCAACATCCTCCCGGACTTCTCCCGCGCCGGCTACCAGGGAGGCGGCGTCAGCCTGCCCACCCGCTCCAGCATTCCTGTCATCGAGATCCTTGAGCCATCCAGCGCGGAGGATGACTATCCCCGCATCCAGGCAGCGATCGATGCGGTCTCCCTACGTGCCACGGACAGCCGGGGCCTGCGCGGCGCGGTCCTGCTCCGTCGCGGCCACTACAGGGTGAGCAGGACGCTGACCATCCGTGCAGGCGGCGTGGTGCTGCGCGGTGAAGGGCGAGGTGCAGACGGCACGGTGGTCCGCTCCGAAATCAGCGATCGGCAGGGCAGAATTCTTGAAGTGGGCAGCAGCGAATCCGCGGTTCCCCGCGCCGCTCTGGATCCACGCCGTACCGCAATCACCATGGACTACGTCCCGGTGGGGGCGATGCGGATCAAGTTAACGTCCGCAGCCGGCTATCGCGTGGGCGATACGGTGTCGATCGCGAGGGAACCCAACGCGCGCTGGGTCGGCCCAGAGGGCATCGATACCGCGCGATACCGGTGGACGGCCAGCGACTATGCCATGTACAGCGAACGCGTCGTCACCGCGGTAGACCATGACACCATCACTCTCGATGCCCCGATCATGGATGCCATCGAGTCCCGCTTTGGTGGCGGCAGCATCTATCGCACGGATCCGATCCGCATCTCCCAAGTCGGCATCGAAGACCTCCGCCTTGAAGGTGACCCCGAGACCGGCACGGTCAACGGCACCGCCGATGCCGGCCCCTTTACCGCACTCCGCCTGGGTGCAACCCACAACTCATGGGTTCGCGATGTAACCGTGCGTTATGTATCGCATGGCTTCGTGACCCGTAATGGCGCGCAGTTCAATACCCTGCAGGACATCGCCTATCTCGACCCGAGGTATGGCGAGACCCAGGGCGCCCGCCGCTATGTGTTCCTGTACGAGGGCAACGCCGCCTTCAATCTGATCCAGCGCTGCTACAACCAGGGCGGCCGGCATACCTTCGTCATCGGTGCACGGGTGCCCGGCCCCAACGTGTTTCTGGACTGCCTGGCCGTGGGCGACAGCAACGACAGCGGCCCCCATCACCGCTGGTCCACTGGCACGCTGTACGACAACACCAAGGGATACATGCTGCGAGCGCAGAACCGCCGGTACAGCGGCACGGGACACGGGTGGGCAGGCGCACAGCAGATGTTCTGGAACACCGAGCACGACATCTACGTGGTCCAGGCGCCGCCCTTCGCGATGAACTGGAGCGTGGGACAGGTGGGCGCTATTGCACCCGGGAAATTCCCGCCGGAGGAGCCAGCGGGGATCGTGCAGTCGATGGGCCAGGTGGTGACACCTCGCAGCCTGTATCTGCAGCAGTTGCGTGATCGTCTGGGCGAACAGGCGGTGGTCAACATCACCACGGAAGCGCAACGTGACGGGCGCATCTGGGACAGCCTGGCCGATGGTGCGGGGGAATAGCGCTCATAGCGGAGAGCGCTGGCAGCCAACGCATTGACGATCAGCTCCGCGATAAGCGGCAGGTGGAGCGCACAACCAACAAAAAAGCCGCCGTTTCCGGAGGCTTTTTCGACTGAATCATGGTGGGCGGTACAAGGTTCGAACTTGTGACCCTTGCCGTGTGAAGGCAATGCTCTACCGCTGAGCTAACCGCCCGATGCTGCTGAGCCGCTCATTATAGGGCGGCAAATTTGGACGTCAACGGTTTCGCCGAAATTTCTTCACATCGTGTGCGTGGGCTTGTCCGCGGTCAGGATGCCGGCCAGCAGGGTCTCGATCCGGTGGCGGACGGTCTCCCCTTCTGCACCATCGGCCAGCTGTACGCCGATGCCTGCCGCGCGGTTGCCCTGGGCCCCGGCGGGGGTCACCCAGATCACCTTGCCGGCCACCGGCAGGCGCTCGCCGGAGTCCGGCAGGGTGAGCAGCAGGAACACCTCATCGCCCAGGAAGTAGCGCTTGGGCGTGGGCACGAAGATGCCGCCGTTCTTCACGAACGGCATGTAGGCGCTGTACAGCGCGGCCTTGTCCTTGACGGCAAGGGACAGGATGCCCTGTCGGGCGTTGGTGGCGCTCATGCTCTATTCCCCTTGGCGTGCCGTTCGTTGACCTTTCCCCAGGCCAGCAGCAGCTCAACCACCGCAAGATCGGCGCGCACCGTGGTGCGCAGCAGGTCGCGGGTGCGGTTGGCCGCATCGAACCAGGCGGCCAGCTTGTGCAATCGATCAGGATCGGTCAAGCCACCGCCGGTGGCCTGGGCCAGGGCGAGATCGGCGGCGTGGCGCAGGCGCAGGGCGGCGTTGTCGTCGGCGGTCCAGCGCTGGGCCAGTTCCACCGCGCCGGCGCGGCCGGCGACGAGCGCTTCCAGATCCGTAGCGACCTGGCGGCGCAGGGCCAGGCCGTCCTCGCGCAGCCACTGGTCGGCCAGGCCGGGATGGCCACGCGCGGCGTCCAGCGCTTCGCGGGCGCTGGCCTCGCTGTGGCCCAGGGTCTGCAGCCAGGCGAGCGCTTCCTCGCGCGGCGGCAGCTTGAACTCCAGGCGCTGGCAGCGGCTGCGGATGGTGGCCGGCAGGCGGGCGGGGTCGGCGCTGATCAGCCACAGGTAACGGCCGGGCTGCGGCTCTTCCAAGGTCTTGAGCAGGGCGTTGCAGGCGGCGCGGTTGATGGCGTCGGCAGGATCGACGATCACCACCTGGGCCACGCCGTACTGGGGGGTCAGCGAGAGCTTCTGCGAGACCTCGCGGATCTGCTCGATCACGATTTCGGTGCGCAGCTTGTCGCCGGATTTGTTGGGAATGAACGAGATCCGCTGCAGGTCCGGGTGGGTCCCCGCGGCCAGCAGCTGGGCGCTGCGCTTGGCCGCGGCAGGTTCGCCCTGCCCCAGCACGTGCTCGGCCAGCCGCAGCGCGACGCCCAGCTTGCCCAGGCCGGCCGGGCCGCAGAACAGCAGGCCATGGCCGAGGCGACCGGCGTCGAGCGCGGCCACGGTCTGGTCATAGGCGCGCTGCTGCCAGGGGGAAAAGGGTTCAGCCACGTTCCGGCTCCTGTGCCAACCATGCATCCACGGCCGCCACCACCGCGCCGGCGACGCCGGCCTGGTCCTGGCTGGCATCGATCAGGCGGTAACGTGCGGGGTCCTCGCTGGAACGCTGGCGGAACACCGCGCGCACCCGCTGGAAGAAATCATCGTGCTCGCTTTCAATGCGGTCCGGCCACAGGTCGCGGCCGTTGGCGCGCGCACGGCCGACCGCTACGTCCACATCCAGCAGCAGGGTCAGGCCGGGCAGCAGGCCGACGGCGCGGCGCTCCAGATCGGCGATCCACGCCGGGTCCAGGCCGCGGCCACCGCCCTGGTAGGCGTAGCTGGAATCGGTGAAGCGGTCGCACAGCACATAGGCGCCGCGCTGCAGCGCCGGGGCGATCACCTGGCGCACGTGCTGGGCGCGGGCGGCGAACACCAGCAGCAGCTCGGCTTCGGCCGAGAGCGGCTCGGCGGCGATCTCCTCGTCCGGCTTGAGCACCAGCGCGCGGATGCGCTCGGCCAGCGCGGTGCCGCCGGGCTCGCGGGTCAGCACCACCTCATGCCCACGCGCCTGCAGGGCCTCGCGGATCGCGTTGATGGCGGTGGTCTTGCCGGCGCCCTCGCCCCCTTCCAGGCTGACGAAGTGCGGGTGCCGGTGCAGCGCGGGACTCATTGGGGGGCGGCCTCGTTGGTGCGTTTGCTGCGCAGTTGCTGCAGGTAGCGGGCAACGGCGGCGTTGTGGTCGGTGTAGTTGGCCGAGAAGATGTGCGCGCCACTGCCATCGCCCACGGCCACGAAGTACAGCGCGTCCCCCTTGGCTGGCTGCGCGGCGGCATGCAGCGCGTCACGCCCGGGCATGGCGATCGGGGTCGGGGTCAGGCCGGCGCGCGTGTACGTGTTGTACGGCGTATCGGTGGTGAGGTCGCGCTTGCGGATGTTGCCGTCGTAGCTGCTGCCGATGCCGTAGATCACGGTCGGGTCGGTCTGCAGCCGCATGCCGATCTTCAGGCGGCGCATGAACACCCCGGCGATCTGCGGGCGCTCGCTGGGCAGTGCGGTTTCCTTCTCGATGATCGAGGCGAGGATCAGCAGCTCATACGGCGAGTTCAGCGGCAGATCGTCCACGCGGCTGTCCCACGCGGCAGTGAGTTCTTTTTCCATCGCGGCATGCGCGCGCTTGAGCACGTCGATGTCGCTGTCACCGCGCTGGTAGACGTAGGTCTCGGGCAGGAAACGGCCTTCCGGGTGTTCGCCGGGGAAGCCGATCGCCTTCATCAGCGCGGCATCGTCCAGCGCATCGGTGGTGTGCACCAGCGGATCGGCGCGCTTGAGCGCAGCGCGCAGCTGCCGGATGTTCCAGCCTTCCACGATGGTGACGCGGTGCTGCAGGACGCGGCCCTGGCGCATGCGGGTCAGCAGCTCGCGCGGGGTCAGCGCCGGATCGAGCGCGTATTCACCCACCTTGAGCTTGCCGGCGGCATCGAGCTGGCGTGCCAGCAGCTGCCACTGGGTGTCGCTGCCTTCGTCCACGCCGGCCTGGCGCAGCTTGCCGAGCACGGTGCTGAAGCCGTCCCCCGAGGCGATCACCACGCTCTCCGCACTGGGGGTGACCGGCGCATCGGCGAACGCGCCCTGGCGATGCCAGAACCATGCGCCTGCGGCCGCGACCAGCAGGGCCAGCACCAGCAACACGGCCAGTACGGCCAGACATCCCCGTTTCGCACCCGCCATGGTCACCTCGAATCAAATTCTTCGCCGCGCAGCATACCGCGCGGGTACTGCACACCGCCAAACGGCTCAGGCATCGCTGCCCAGCGCCCGCAGCAGGCCACGGGCCTTGGCGCGGGTCTCGTCCAGTTCCTTGTCGGCCACCGAATCGACCACGATCCCGGC
The DNA here is from genome assembly GCF_002887735.1 of Stenotrophomonas bentonitica. GTDB lineage: Bacteria > Pseudomonadota > Gammaproteobacteria > Xanthomonadales > Xanthomonadaceae > Stenotrophomonas > Stenotrophomonas bentonitica_A. The sequence goes on along the minus strand of NZ_PKQP01000019.1, from coordinate 20,830 downwards.
CCCGGTGCGGAAGTTGGCGGTATCGCCGGCCACTTCGGCGGTCCGGATCAGGATGTTCAGGTCCAGGTCGCCATCGCGGTTCAGCCAGCCGAACGCGCCGGTGTAGGCGCCGCGCGCGGTCTGCTCCAGCTCGGCGATGATCTGCATGCAGCGCACCTTGGGGCAGCCGGTGATGGTGCCGCCGGGGAAGGTCGCGGCGATCACCTGGCCGGGGCTGACGTCCTCGCGCAGGCGGCCACGCACGTTGCTGACGATGTGGTGCACGTGGGCGTAGCTCTCCACGGTCATCAGCTCATCCACCTCCACGCTGCCCGGCGCACAGATGCGGCCGAGGTCGTTGCGCTCCAGATCGATCAGCATCACGTGCTCGGCGCGCTCCTTGGGATGGCCGACCAGTTCCTGGATCCGCGCGGCATCGTCGTCGCCAGCGAAACGCGGGCGGGTGCCGGCGATCGGGCGGGTCTGCACGTCATCGCCATGCACCGAGACCAGGCGCTCGGGCGAAGAGCTGACCACCGCCCTGCCCTGCGCCATGAACAGCCCGGCGAACGGTGCGGGGTTGGCCACGCGCAGCTGCGCGTACAGCGCCTGTGGCGAGAGCGCCTCGGTGAACTGCGCGCTCCAGCGGCGGGACAGGTTCACCTGGAACACGTCACCCGCGCGCAGGTAATCGATCACCCTGCCGACGCCGTCGGTGAAGCGCGGTGGCGCGTCTTCGCCGATCGCCACCGGGGGCTGCCACGTCGGCAACGGGGCCAGCGCGGCGGCCGCGGCAAGGTCGTCCTGCAGGGTCTGCAGCAGCGCGGCCTGACCGCTCTCGCACACGGCATGGAACTGGCCGAGCACGCGATCGTGCAGCACGGCCGCCGGGCAGCGCAGCGCCAGCGCGGACGGCAGCCCATCGGCGCGCGCCGGCAAGGCCAGCACGTCTTCGATCTGCCCGGCCAGTTCGTAATCCAGCATCAGTGCCCAGCCACCGCGGAACGGCAGTGTCGTCTCCTCGCGCGGCAACCGCAGGGCGGCCCAGTGCGCGTCCAGCACGTCGAGGAAGCGGCCGTCATGCGCCACGCCATCGGCATCACGCACCACGCCGTCGGCGTGCAGCGCGAGCGCTTCGCCGCTGCCCATCAGCAGCAGGTCCCAGCGCCCCTGCGCGGTGCCCGAGGCGGTGGACTCCATCAGCAGCGGGTAGCGCTGCGGGGCCAGGCGCTGCAGGGCCAGCAGGTCGGTGGTGGCGGGCAGCGGAAGCGTCTGGAACATGACAGGACACCGGAAGGGCGCGCAGCGTGCGCGGGGGCCAGATACACCAAGGCCGCCATGATGGCGGCCCGGGTGGGAGTGCACGGAACGGGCGGTCAGACGCGCTTGAACACCAGCGTGCCGTTGGTGCCGCCGAAGCCGAAGCCGTTGGACATCACCACATCGACCTTGGCCTCGCGTGCGGTGTTGGGCACGTAATCCAGGTCGCAGCCCTCGCCCGCTTCATGCAGGTTGATGGTCGGCGGAATGATGTTGTCGCGCAGCGCCAGCACCGAGAAGATCGCTTCCACGCCGCCGGCCGCGCCGAGCAGGTGGCCGGTCATCGACTTGGTGGAGCTGACCATCATCTTGTAGGCGTGGTCACCGAAGGCGGTCTTCATGGCCATGGTTTCGCCCAGGTCGCCCAGCGGCGTGGAGGTGCCGTGCGCGTTGAGGTAACCGACCTGCTCCGGGGTCACGCCGGCGTCCTTCAACGCCATGGTCATGCAGCGTGCCGCGCCTTCGCCGTTCTCGCTCGGGGCGGTCATATGGTACGCATCCGAGCTGGCGCCGAAACCGGCCAGCTCGGCATAGATGCGCGCGCCACGCGCCTTGGCGTGTTCGTACTCTTCCAGGATCAGGATGCCGGCACCGTCGCCCAGCACGAAGCCGTCGCGTTCCTTGTCCCACGGGCGCGAGGCTTCCGCCGGTGCATCGTTGCGGGTGCTCATCGCCTTCATCGCGCAGAAGCCGCCCAGGGCGGTCGGCGAGGAGCCGCGCTCGGCACCACCGACCACCATCACGTCCGCATCGCCGTACTGGATCATGCGCATCGCGGTGCCGATGGAGTGGTTGGAGGTCGCGCAGGCGGAGACCGCCGAGAACGACGGACCCTTAAGGCCGGTGATGATGCTCAGCTGGCCCGGGAGCATGTTGATGATGGTCTTGGGCACGTAGAAGGGCGAGATCTTCTTGCCCTCGTGGAAATCGATGGTCTGCTCTTCGATGCCCAGCAGGCCGCCGATGCCCGCGCCAACGATGGCGCCGACGCGCTCGGCGTTGCCGTCGGTGATCTCCAGGCCCGAATCGTTCAAGGCCATGAAGGCGGCACCGAGGCCGTAATGAATGAACGGGTCCATCTTCTTGGCATCCTTGCCAGTGACCCGGAATTTGCCGAACTGTTCGTTGTCGGCGGTGATGTCGAAGTCCCTGACCTCACCTGCGATCTTGGTGGTGAAACGGTCTAGGTAGGACTGCGAAACGTTGGTCAGCGGACCGATGCCGGAACGGCCTTCGGTGATGCCCTTCCAACTGCTGGCCATATCATTGCCCAATGGCGAGACCATGCCCATGCCGGTAACGACGACGCGACGCTTCATTGCAGATTCTCCTGACCCGGGTGTTGCGGGTATCACGCGGTATAACGCTCAAAAGCACAGGGCCGCAAGCGCGGCCCCATGGGTTTGCCGCACGCGGTCGCAGCAATCGCCACGGCCGCGCGCGAGCCGCCTGACATCAAGCCTTGACGTGGGCGTTGATGTAGTCGATCGCAGCCTGCACGGTGCTGATCTTTTCGGCTTCTTCGTCCGGGATTTCGCACTCGAACTCTTCTTCCAGCGCCATCACCAGTTCAACGGTGTCCAGCGAGTCAGCGCCCAGGTCATCGACGAACGATGCGCTGTTGGTGACTTCCTCTTCCTTGACGCCAAGCTGTTCGACGACGATTTTCTTGACGCGTTCTTCGATGGTGCTCATTGGATATCGCTCCAGATGGAGTAGTGGTTCAAAAATGACGCCATCCGGTGAGGGATGACCGTGGGATAGTGTAGTGGAAACCAGCGACACCTTGCATTGCAGCAAAACATCAAACGGATCAACCACTTGCGGCGCACTCCTTGCGCCACATGCTTACGGCATGTACATGCCGCCGTTCACATGGAGGGTTTCGCCGGTGATGTAGCTGGCCGAAGGACCGGCCAGGAACGCCACCGCGTTGGCGATATCGGACGGCTCGCCGAGCCGCTCCAGGGCGATCGACTTGACCAGGCCGGTGCGCTGCTCTTCCGGCAGGGCCTTGGTCATGTCGGTGTCGATGAAGCCCGGCGCGACCACGTTGACCGTGATCCCGCGCGAGCCGATTTCCTTGGCCAGCGACTTGGAGAAGGCAATGATGCCGGCCTTGGCCGCGGCGTAGTTGGCCTGGCCGGCATTGCCGGTCACGCCGATCACCGAGGCGATGTTGATGATGCGGCCCTTGCGCGCCTTCATCATGCCGCGCATGACGGCCTTGGAGGTGCGGAAGACGCTGGTCAGGTTGGTGTCCAGGATCGCCTGCCAGTCTTCTTCCTTCATCCGCAGCAACAGATTGTCGCGGGTGATGCCGGCGTTGTTGACCAGGATGCTGATGGCGCCGAATTCCTTGGCGATGCCGTCCAGCACGGCCTCCAGCGCAGCAGCGTCGGTGACGTTCAGCGCGCGGCCGTGGCCACCCACGGCAGCCAGGCGCTCACCAATGGCGGCGGCACCGGCGTCGGTGGTGGCGGTGCCGATGACGGTCGCGCCCTGCGCGGCCAGTGCGTCGGCGATCGCGGCACCGATACCCCGGCTGGCGCCGGTGACCAGTGCGATTTCACCCTGAAGGGGCTTGCTCATCTCATTTCCTCGAACGGGATCGGCCTGGCCGGTCTGGCGCGAGGCCAGTCCAGCGCGGGCACGATCGGAAGACATCAGGCGGCCCAGGTCTCGCGGGCCGTCTCGAAATCGGCGGGCGTGGACAGTGTGCGCGCGTCCAGCGATTTGTCGATGCGTTTGATCAATCCGCTCAGCACCTTGCCCGGGCCACATTCGGCCACCCGGGTGACGCCGCGGGCGGCCAGTGCCTGCACGCAGCCGGTCCACTGGACAGGCAGGTACAGCTGCTGGACCAGCGCCTGGCGGATGGCGTCCACGCCGTCATGCACGCGGGCATCGACGTTCTGCACCACCGGCAGGGCCGGGGCGCGCCAGTCCAGGCCAGCCATGGTTTCAGCCAGGCGGTTGGCGGCTTCGCGCATCAGCGGGGTGTGCGAGGGCACGCTGACGGCGAGCTTGACGGCCTTGCGGACGCCCTTCTCGGCCAACAGGGCCAGCGCGCGGTCCACGGCGGCGGCGTCGCCACCGATGACGATCTGGCCGGGCGAGTTGTAGTTGGCCGGGACGACCACCTGGCTGCCGGCGGCCTGTTCGCAGACCTCTACGACGAGGGCGTCTTCCGCGCCGAGGACGGCGGCCATGGCCCCCACGCCGGTCGGGGCGGCTTCCTGCATCAACTGGCCGCGCAGTCGCACCAGATGGGCGCCGTCACGCAGCGAGAGCGCGCCGGCGGCGACCAGGGCGGTGTACTCGCCCAGGCTGTGGCCAGCCAGGACGGCCGGCTTGGCGCCGCCAACGGCGTTCCAGGCGTGCCAGACGCCGATGCTGGCCGCCAGCAGGGCCGGCTGGGTGTACTCGGTGCGGTTGAGCATTTCCTCCGGGCCGCCCTGGGAAAGGGCCCAGAGGTCGACACCGGCGCCGTCGGAGGCCTCGGTGAAGGCCTCGCGGATCTGCGGGTGCAGCTCGGCCAGTTCGGCCAGCATGCCCAGCGACTGCGAGCCCTGGCCCGGGAACACGAATGCGAGATTGGTATCGGTCACGCGATCATCCGCCTGCAAAAATCGAACGGCGAATGATAAAGGGGAACGTCGCCCTTCGTCTGTACTGCCGCGTATGTGGGCTCAGGTGAACAGCTGGAGGATGTCGAGGTCGCCGTCGCTGAAGAAGTCGATGCAGATCACGGCCAGCATCAGCACGCCCAGGGTCGTGGCGCCGTGGACGATCAGGATCGAGTGGGCCAGCGCGCGGGCCGAGCGGCCCATTTTCATGCTGTAACGGGCCAGCCCCTGGAGGCGACCGGTGACATCGTGGGCATGGGCGAGGACCGGCGCTTCGGCGCCGTCCATGGCCTGCGCCATCAGGCTCTGCAGCTGCTGCGGCCGATCTTCGTAGTACTTGGCCACGCCGTAGCCGAACATCAGCCAGTCGCGGGCCTGGGCCTGGGCGAGGGCGTTCATCGCCGCGGACACCAGGCGGTCGCGGCCGGCATCGTCGGCTTCGCGCAGGCAGGTGTTGAACGAGGAACCGTTGTCGCCCAGCACGAGGGCGGCGTGGCCGCTGCCGATCACGCTGGGGACGTTGACGCCCTGGGCCTGCAGTTCGGCCAGGCGGCGGGCTTCGGTTTCGCGGGCGGCATCGCCCCCGCGGTGCGGTGGTGGGCGCAGGGCATCAAGCTGGAAGCGGCGGGCGATGAAGTTCAGCAGCCCCAGCGCGACCACGCGGCTTCCTTCGCCGTACTGCTTCAGCCAGGCGCGCTGCCCTTCGATGACGATGGGCTCAACCATGACAGTTCTCCTGAAATGCTTACGGCCCCGTAATGGGGCCGTAACGACAGCGTCACGTTGTCGTAACTGACACTATCAATAGCGCAGCAGAGCAGAACCCCACGTGAAGCCGCCGCCGAAGGCTTCCAGCAGCAGCAGCTGGCCGCGCTCCACACGGCCGGAGCGGACCGCGTGGTCCAGCGCCATCGGCACGGAGGCCGAGGACGTATTGCCGTGCTTGTCGACCGTCACCACCACCTGGTCCATGGACATCTCCAGGCGCTTGGCGGTGGCTTCGATGATGCGCAGGTTGGCCTGGTGCGGGATCAGCCAGTCCAGGTCGGCCTTGGTCAGCGCATTGGCTTCCAGGGTCTCATCGACGACCGAGTCCAGCGCCTTGACGGCGTACTTGAACACGTCGTTGCCCTTCATCAGGATCGCGCCGCGGGCATTGTCGCCCTCGCCGAAACCGGCCGAGACGCCCACCGGGTTCCACAGCAGTTCTTTCTTGCTGCCATCCGAATGCAGGTGGGTGCTGAGGATGCCGGTGTCTTCGTCGGCCTTGAGCACGACGGCGCCCGCGCCATCGCCGAACAGCACGCAGGTGGTGCGCTCGGTCCAGTCGACGATACGGGTCAGGGTTTCCGCACCGATGACCAGCACATGGCGTGCATCACCGGAACGAATGAATTTGTCGGCCACGCTCAACGCGAACACGAAGCCCGAACAGGCGGCGTTGACGTCGAAGGCGGGGCAACCGCTCGCACCGAGCTTGGCCTGGATCAGGCACGCGGTGGACGGGAAAATCAGGTCAGGCGTGGTGGTGCCCACCACGATCATGTCGAGCTGCGAAGCGTCGATACCGGCCGCTTCAAGCGCACGTACCGCGGCGTGGTAGCCGAGGTCGCTGGTGGTCTCGCCTTCGGCCGCAATGTGCCGTTCGCGGATACCAGTGCGCGATTGAATCCACTCATCGCTGGTGTCGACCATTTTCTCCAGATCCTGATTGGTCAACACTTTTTCGGGCAAATAACTACCGGTGCCCGCGATCCTCGAGTAGATCCGCTTGCTCATTGCATGTCCTGTAGCACGATCACCAAACGTGGTGATCGGGAAGAATGGGGTAAAGGCCGCCGCCCGACCGGGCAGCGGCCTTCACAAATCAATCTTCTTCGACGGCCGAGTTCGACTTGGTCGTGATCACCTTCTTGCCGCGGTAGAAACCGTCAGCGGTGATGTGGTGACGCAGGTGCACTTCACCGGTGGTCGGATCGGTGGACAGCTGCTTGGCGCTCAGGGCGTCATGCGCACGGCGCATACCGCGGCGGGACGGGGTGACACGGGATTTCTGCACAGCCATGGGATTGCTCCAAACTCGGTTCGTTTTGCTTCGTCGTATCGTCGCGCAGGACGCCAGCGCCCAGCACAGTTTTCGCTTTCGCCGCAGCCGCCGACGACAATCCGGCTGCTATTGTTTTTTCAGTGCCGCCAACGCCGCGAACGGATTGGCCTTGCTGATTTCTTCTTCGGTCGGTGCCCAGTCCTTGTCCACTGCCTCGCCATCGGGAGACAACGGCACGACGGGCACGGCCAGGACGAGTTCGTCCTCGACCAGTTCCAGCGGTCGCAGCATGCCGTCTTCGGGCACCAGCCACGGCTCCCAGCCTTCCGGCAGCGAGGATTCTTCCTCTTCGCTGCGGATCAGACCGAGCCGCTGCACCATCGAAACCGGCAACAGGAAACGCTGCAGGCTGCGCTGACAGATCAGCGGCAGCGCGGTGTCGATGGACAGTTCAACATAGGATACCCGCAGGATGTCGTCGTGCGCGAATTCCAGTGCATAGGTGCACTGACCTTCGGTATCGGCAACAAGGCCTTGCAGGCGGGTCAATTTCGCTAGATCCACCTGGCCATCGAAGCGCCTGCGCGCTGCGACCATCCGCCAAGCATCCAGCATTTCGGGCACGTTTGCGGACATAAGCCGCTGAATGTTAAGGATCGCCCGGGCTGCTGTCAAATGCCTGCGCAGTCAGGTTGCCGATCCCCGCCCCGAGGCGCCAGACTGCCGCCCTTCCGTGCCCGGTATTGTCGCATGACCCCACTGCTGCTTGCCTCCACCTCCCGCTACCGCCGTGAACTGCTGGAACGGCTTGGCCTGCCCCTGCAGACCGCCCGCCCCGAGGTGGATGAGACCCCCGCCCCCGGCGAGGCCCCACGGGCCGTGGCCGTACGGTTGGCGCAGGCCAAGGCACAGGCCGTGGCCCGCCTGCACCCGGGCCAGTGGGTGATCGGCTCGGACCAGGTGGCGGAACTGAACGGCGCCGCGCTGGGCAAGCCCGGCACGGTCGAGGGTGCGCAGGCGCAGCTGGCGGCGATGTCCGGCCAGGTGGTCGACTTCCACACGGCGGTGAGCCTGGTGCGCGACGGCGAGGTCCTGGCCGCCTGCGACCGGACCCGGGTCCATTTCCGCACGCTGGATCATGACGAAATCGTCCGCTACGTGGCCGCCGAGCAGCCGCTGGACTGCGCCGGCAGTTTCAAATGCGAGGGGCTGGGCATCACCTTGTTCGAGGCGATCGAGAACCGCGACCCGACCGCACTGATCGGCCTGCCGCTGATCGCCGTAAGCCAGCTGCTGCGCCAGGCCGGCTACACCCTGCCCTGAGCCTCAGCGCAGCTGCAGCGCTTCCAGGCAGCCGGCATCCAGCGGCCCGGTGGCCCAGCCGACCCAGTGCCCGGCCATCGGCATCGCCAGGCCCACCGGACGTCCCGCGCACTGCAGGACCAGCCGCGGCGCCGGGCTCCGGGCAGCGAACTCCACGCGCCACGCGGGTCCGCCCAGCAGGTTGCGCACGGCGACCACCGAGACAGCACTGAGCGGCACCGCCGAGGCGGTGGCCGCCGTGGGTTCGCCCTGCAGATAGCGCGTTTCCGGCCAGGCGAACATCGCGCTCCCGTGTGCGCGCAGGCTTGGCAGTGCCGCCTGCACTTCGCCGGGTACGCTCTCGCCATGGGTCTGGTCCGGATCGATCACGCCCGCCGCGGCCGCGGTGGCCGTCATGTTGGCCACGCGCTGCATGCTGGCGCCGAGGTAGGCCATCCACGCGGTGCTCGGCACGGCCACCAGGGCCAGCAGGAGCGCCCCCCAGACCACCGGCCGGGGGCGGCGCAGACCCACGCGGACCGTCGCCCACAGCAGCAGGCCGCACCAGAACAGCCACGACCACGGGACATACCGCGGTGCGGCCAGCTGCGTGGGGTAATCGGCGAAATAGGTCCAGCGGCTGAGCGCGACCAGCCCGCCCACGGCCAGCCCGAACCACGCCATCGCCAACGCCACCGACTCCCCGGCGCCGGCGCTGCGCCCGCGTTGCCAGCAGCAACGGGTCATTCCGAGCACTCCGCCCAGCCCAACCGCGCCCACCAGCAGATGCGGCCAGCGCGAGGTCATCACCGGGCCGAACAGCCACTGGTACCCGCTCGCCACCGAATGGACCGCGTCGCGCACGGGCGCGAACGGCAGTTGCTGTGCCGCCGCCGGATTCAGCGCAGGCCAGGCCAGGTAGATGAAGGGCGAGGCCAGCCAGCGCAGCAGCACGTCCAGCTGCGCCAATGGCGCAAGCGCCATCTGCGAGGGCATGCCGGTGCGGCCCATGCCCAGGTGCAGGCCAACCGCCACCATCAGCCCCAGCATCAACGGTACCCAGTGCGACAGCGGCGCACGGCGCACCACCAGCACCGCCGCCAGCCCGACGAACACCGCTACGCCGCTGCCGAACGAGAACGTCGCGGCGACACCGCACAGCGCCGCCAGCACCGCACCGCGGCGATCCCCACGCAGCAGCACGGCCACCCCGGCCATCAGCGCCGCGGTGATCAGATACGCATGCACCGACTCGTTGCCATGGGTGAGCGCGCGCTGGCTGCCGAGCCAGAAGATCGACAGCGCCCCGATCAGGGTCGCGGCCGCGCGTACCGGTGGCGCCAGCGCATCGGCCTTGATAATCCGGGCCAGCAGCCACACCGTGGCCAGGGCCAGCAGCACGCCCGTGCCGATCTGCAGCCACTGGTTGCCATGCAGCCAGGACAGCTCGGCATGGCGCACCAGGTTCGGCAGGATCTCGCGGTGGCCGTTGTCCGAGACCAGCACGTTCGATGGCCACGGCATCTCCAGCAGCTTCTGGGTAAAGCGCCACGGATCGGCGTACAGCACGCGCGGCGCGAGCCACAGCATCGCCGCCACGCCCACCGCGACGACCGCCGCCACCGCCAGCCACAGCAGGCGCGTCAGCGCGGGCGGCACCGGCGCGGAGACCGGACGGGACACCGGCACGGAAGCCGTTTCCGGCGAGGCATTGCGCATGAGGGTGTCATCCATGAAAAAACACGCGCACTCAGCGCGCGGGGACGGTGAAGGCCTGTTCCTGCCACTGCTCCACGCTGCCATCCTTGCCGTACAGCGTCATGCCCAGCCAATGGCGACCGGGCGCGAGGTGAGCGGTGTTCAGCGTGGCATCGAAGGCCACGTTGGGATGCTGCGGATCGGTGGAGATCTTCCAGGCGCTGGTGATGTCGTAGGCGCGCCCGTAGACCGCATCGCCGACCGGCTTCCCATCGACAAACAGCTGGACGCGTTCGATGCCGGCACCGTCCTTGAAGGCCCAGCCGCGCACATCCAGCGTGTCGCCCACCTTGGCATCCGGCTGCGGCGCATCCACCCAGGCCATCGCCGGGGTGACGCAGGGCCCGTCCACCCGCCCGGCAGGCAGCTTGAACAGCAGGAAGCGCTGATAGCCATGATCGTTGCTGACCACGCGCGGCGGCGGCAGCGGGCCCACCTGGCCGCAGACCGCGTGATAGCGCTCCAGCAGATCGCGATAGCGCTGGTCGCTGGGGGACAGCACCAGCAGCATCGGCGTGTCGCGCTGACCATCGTGCAGCAACCCCCACAGCCCCAGCTGCGCACTGCGGCCGTGTTTGTCGTTCAACGGATGGCGCAGCACCTCGATCGAGGGATCACGCAACTGGAAGCCCAGTTCCGCGCCGACCTTGAAGTTGCCGGCCAGCACGCGCGTGCCCGGTGGCATGCCCTTCAATTCTTGGCGCACGGCGCCTGCCAGGGGTTCCCAGCCGGCGAAGTTGCGCGGGTAATACTTGTAGCCGGCCAGCTGCTCGCGCACGCTCGGCACGGACGCCATCAGGTAATAGCCGAAGGCCAGTGCCAACCCGGCACCGGCCAGCCACCAGCCGGTGCGGCGCAGCCAGCGCGGCCAGCCATTGAGCACGACCGGCACCGCGATGAGCAATGCGAGATAGCCCGGCAACGGCCAGTGGAAACTGATGCGCTCCACATCGGTGAAGAAGCCCAGGGCGAAGATGGACAGGGTCGATACCGCGCCGATCAGACCGAAATACCGCCACTGGGCGCGTGCGCCTCCACCGGAGCGGGTACCGGCCAGGGCCACCTTCCACATCGCGATGCACAGGATCGGGGTGACCAGCATCGGCTGGATCACCAGGAACCACAGCCCGCTCCACTCGAACGCCCACGGGTGGCGCTCGACCACCTGGAATTTCAGGCCGGCATCATGGTTGTCGGCATTCCACGACAGCAGCGGCAGCCACGCCACCACACCGACCGTCAGGGCCACCCATACGCGCGGATCGCGCAGCATGCGCCGGCCCTGCGGCAGCACCAGCAGCGCGATGAAGCCGACCACGATCACCCCGATGAAGCGGTAATGGCTGAGTGCGCCGATCGCCAGGCCTGCGGCCAGCTTCACCGCCGCCGCCGCATCCACGTTGCGCAGCAGGCGTGCACCGGCGTCCAGGCACAGCACGGCGGCCAGCGCCATCGGCACATCCGGCACGGCCAGCATGCCCAGCGTGGCTGACAGCGGCATCAGCAGGGTCAGGCTGCCGGCCTGCCAACCGGCCACCGCGCCGAACCAGCGCGTGGCGATCCGCGAGACCAGCCATGGCAGCCACGCACCGATCGCCAGGAACGGCAGGCGCAGCGCGAGCACATGGTTGCCGCCCACTTCCACGCCCAGGCGCGCCAGCCATGCGGTCAGCCCGGGCAGGTCCGAATAGGCCGCCGCCAGGTGCTGGCCTTCCTGCCAGTAAAAAGCTTCGTCCACGAACAAGGGCAGACGTGCGGCCACCACCAGCTTGACGGCGGTGACCAGCGTCCACAACAACAGGAATATGGTGCGTGCGCGTTGTTCGCCCTGCATTGCTCTATAGAATCAGTGGAATCATCGATACGAGACGGACATGGATCATTCGCCCCCCGTGCCAGCCATGCTAACCGATGTACTGCGACAGTCTCTCCGCGCCGCCCAGGATCAGGTCAACGGGCTGGTGCTGGGCAAGGCCCAGGAGGTACGACTGGCCTTCGTGGCGCTGCTCTCCGGCGGCCATCTGCTGATCGAGGATCTGCCCGGCCTGGGCAAGACCACCCTTGCCCACGCCATGGCATCCAGCCTCGGGCTGGGCTTCCAGCGGGTGCAGTTCACTTCCGACCTGCTGCCTGCCGATGTACTTGGCGTCTCCGTTTACGACGCCGGCAGCCGTCAGTTCCAGTTCCACCCCGGCCCGGTCTTCACCCATGTGCTGCTTGCCGATGAGATCAACCGCGCCCCGCCGCGCACCCAGAGTGCGCTGCTGGAGGCGATGGCCGAGCAGCAGGTGACCCTGGATGGCGTGACCCACCCGCTGCCGGACCCGTTCTTCGTCATCGCCACCCAGAACCCGGTCGACCTGTCCGGTACGTTCCCGTTGCCGGACTCGCAGCTGGACCGCTTCCTGCTGCGGTTGGCGCTGGGCTACCCCAATCCCGAATCCGAGCGCGAGCTGCTGCGCGGCACCGATCGCCGCCACCTGATCGCACAGGCCAACGCGCGGCTGAGCGAGGTGGAGGTGCGGACGCTGCGCGAGGCGGTCGGCCAGGTGCACGCCAGTGAAGCCTTGATCACCTACGTGCAGGCGCTGCTGGCCCGCAGCCGCCAGCACGCCGGGGTGCGCGTCGGCCTGTCACCGCGCGCGGGCCTGGCATTGCTGCGCGCCGCCAAGGCGCATGCCCTGCTGCTGGGCCGCGCACATGTCGTGCCTGAAGACGTGCAGACCCTGTTCGTTGCGGTGGCCGGGCATCGGCTGGTGCCGGAGGCAGAAGCCGGCAATGGGCCGGCATTGGCCCGCGCCATCCTCCAGACCGTGCAGGTCGACTGAGATGCGCCGCGGCTGGGGAGCCCGCTGGCAGCACCTGCAGCATCTGGCGCGACCGCGCCGACCGGAGCACCTGCCCAGCCGGTTCGACCGGCGCCGCATCTATGTGCTGCCGACGCGCTTCGGTCTGTTCGTCGCCGCGCTGCTCTCGGCGATGCTGCTCGGTGCATTGAACTACAACAACAACCCTGCCCTGTTGTTGGCGCTGCTGCTGGCCACGGTCAGCATCGCCAGTGCGATCAGCGCCCACCTGCAGTTGTCCGCGTTGCAGGTGGATGCGGTATCCGCCGAACCGGTCGCCGCAGGCGCGCCGCTGCGGCTGCGCATCAGCCTGTCGCGCACCGATACCCGCGCGCGTCGCGGCCTGCACGTGGAGCACGACGGCGTGGCAGCGTTCGGGCACCTGGTGGACAGCGACCAGATCGAAGTGGATCTCGACCTGCCCACGCATCAGCGCGGCTGGTTCGATCTCTCCCGGATCCGCATCGCCACCACACAGCCACTGGGCCTGGTACGCGCCTGGTCGTGGGTGTGGCCGGAGACACCCTTGCTGGTCTATGCCGCACCGGAAGCGCACGCCCCTGCATTGCCCGAGAGCGGCGGCGATCCGCTGCATACCCGTGTGCATGCCAGCGGCGACGAGCTGCATCAGCTGCGTCCGTATCGCCCCGGCGACCCGACGCGCAGCATCGCGTGGAAGCACTCTGCGCGGCGCGACACCCTACTGGTGCGCGAGTACGAAAAGCCGATCGGCGTGGAGGTCGTGCTGGACTGGTGGCGCCTGGCCCCGCTGGGCACCGAGGCGCGGATCGCGCGCCTGGCGCGCTGGGTCGACCTGGCCGAACGCGAAGGGCGCCGCTACACCCTCACGCTGCCCGGCCAGCCGGTGCTCGGCCCCGGCAATGGCAGTGCCCATCACCATCTGTGTCAGCGCGCGTTGGCGCTGTTGCCCCATGACTGACCGCCCCGTCGCCCCGCTCAGTCCCGGTGCGCGCTACTGGACCCTGGCCAGTGCGGCCCTGGGCCTGTTGCCGCTGCTGCTGCAGCTGCCCACCGTGCTGGCGGCCGTCATCGCCGGCGTTGCACTGCTGACCGCCCTGGCTTCGCGCCAGCGGCTGCTGCCGGGGGCACTGCGCCTGCTGCTGGTGCTCGCCATGCTGGGCGCCATCTACTGGCAGATGGGCCCGCGCCCGGGCCGCGATACCGGCTGCGCGCTGCTGGCGGCGATGCTCGCGTTGAAATCCAGCGAGCTGCGCAGCCTGCGCGATGCCCGCAGCCTGGTCGGCTTCGGGTTGTTCGGCCCGTTCGCGGCGTTCCTGCTCGACCAAGGACCGCTGACGATGACATTGGCGGTACTGGCCGGCCTGGTCGCATTGCTCGCGTTGCAGCGGCTGGCGCACCTGGAGGGCCAGGCACCGCCGGCGCCGCTCAAACGCCAGCTGCGCGGGATCGGCCGGCTGGTCATGCTCGGCCTGCCATTGGCGCTGGCCGGTTTCTGGCTGTTCCCGCGGTTGAGTGAACCCCTGTGGGGCATCCCCGATCGCGCGGTCGGCAAGCCCGGCCTGTCCGACACGATGGAGCCCGGGCAGTGGCTGGATCTGATGGCCGATGACACCCCGGCGCTGCGCGTGCAGTTTTTTGGCGCGGTTCCGGAACCGCAGCAGCGCTACTGGCGCGGCCCGGTGCTCAGCCTGTTCGACGGCAAACGCTGGGAACAGGACAGGCATCTGATCGAGCGCGCGCCCGCCGCGGTGACCCACGCCAGTACACAGTGGGAGTACCAGATCGACTATGAGCCGACCGACCGCCGCCAGCTGGTCGCGCTGGATCTGCCGTTGCAGGCCCCTGCCGGCAGCGATCTGGATGCCAACCACAGCCTGCGCAGCCACGCAGCACTGAATGTCCTGACCCGCTGGCGACTGCGTTCCGCCCCGGCCGTGGCCTACACCGACGCATTGACGCCTTACGAGCGTCGCCTTGCGCTGCAGCTGCCCGACGGCGTGAATCCGCGCACGGCGGTGCTGGCGCGGCAGTGGCGGCAGGAGGCTGGCAGCAACGATGCGGCGATCGTGCAGCGCGCGCTCGAGTGGGTACGTGCGCGCTTCGTCTACACCCTGGACACGCCCGAGCCGGGCCGCGATGGCGTGGACGAGTTCCTGTTCGACCAGCAGGCCGGCTTCTGCCAGCACTTCAGCTCATCGTTCGTTGTGTTGATGCGCAACGCCGGCATCCCGGCGCGGGTCGTGACCGGCTTCGCCGGTGGCGTCCACAATCCCTATGGTGACTACTGGGTGCTGCGCCGGATGGATGCCCATGCCTGGGCCGAGGTCTGGCTGCCCGGGCGCGGCTGGGTGCGGGTCGACCCGACCGCGGCCGTCGCCCCCGAACGCATCTACGACACGATCGACGACCGGCTGGCGGCGGGCGACGCCGGTGCGATGCTCAACAGCCGTTGGCTGCAGTTCGGGCAGATGGGGGACTGGCTGCGCCGGGGCTGGAACGACCTGATCCTGTCCTTCGATGCCAACCGCCAGCAACGGCTTCTTGAACCGTTTGGTTTCGAGCGCCTGGATCCGACCCGACTGGTGGGAATTTTCACTGTCTTCGCGCTGGCCGCGCTAGGGTGGATGGCGTGGTTGCTGGCCCGGGGCGAACGCGAACGCGACCCGCTGCTGCGGGCCTGGCACCGGCTGGGACGCCGCTATGCACGCCATGGGTTGGAACGCGCCAGCGCCGAACCGGCCAGCGAGTGGGCCCGCCGGGTGGATCGGCAACGGCCCGATCCGGCGTTGTTGTCGCTCAGCGCGCGTTTCGTCCAGGCGCGCTACGCTGGCGCTGACGTCGACCTCACTTCATTATTGCGCGACCTGCGCAGGCATCGCCCGACCTCCGGAGCATCCCCATGAAGATTCAAATCCTGCTTCCCCTTGCTGCCTCTCTGGCATTGGCTGCCTGCGCCACCGCGCCCAAGCCGCTGCAGGGGCAGTTCAGTATGGTCAGCCCGCGTGACGCGGTTCCCACCCAGCAGGTGGGCACTCCGGTGCGTTGGGGTGGCCGCATCATCGAAACCAACCCGGGCCAGGGCCAGACCTGCTTCCAGATGATTTCGCGTCCGCTCAACGGCAGTGGCCGCCCGAGCACCACCTCGGCCGACGCCAGTGACGGTCGCTTCATCGCGTGCCGCGCCGGCTTCTACGATCCGGCGGTGTTCGAGCCGGGCCGGGACGTGACCTTCATCGGCAAGATCGGCGGCTACGAGAACACCCGTATCGGCGAGTACGACTATCGCCTGCCGAAGCTGGACGCCGATGTGATCTACCTGTGGCCGGAACAGCGCCAGGTCGACGTGGTGCCCGCCTACCCGTACGGCCCGTGGGGCCCGGGCTGGGGTCCGGGCTGGGGCTACCGCGGCTGGGGCTGGTGGTAAGCCCGGAGGTGGCGCGTCCCCGTCGCTGATGCGGACGCGCTGAAAAAAACGCCGCCTTCGGGCGGCGTTTTTTGTTGCCCCGGCCCGCTCAGCCGTTCGGCGTGCCGAAGTGACCCAGCTGCGCGCCGGCCAGCAGGTGCAGGTGGATATGGAACACGGTCTGCCCGGCGTGCTCGCGGCAGTTCATGACGATACGGTAGCCGTCCTGCGCGAACCCTTCGCGGCGGGCGTACTCGGCGGCGGCCATGGCCAGCTTGCCGATCAGGTGCGCCTGGTCCGGCCGCACGTCATCCAGGGTCGGGATCGCTTCGTGCTTGGGAATGAACAACACGTGCACCGGCGCCTGCGGCGCGATGTCCTTGAAGCCGAGCACCTCCTCGTCTTCGTAGACGATGGTGGCGGGAATTTCGCGGCGGATGATCTTGCCGAACAGGGTGTCGTGGCTCATGAGGGCACCTCGTGTAACAGGGCCTTGGAGAGTAGCGCGGATGCACGCCCGGTTTCGATCACCGGCGCGGGTTGCGCGGGATCATTCCTGCACTTCGGTACGCGTACCGAAGGCGTGCGACAGCGTGCCGCGATCCACGTATTCCAGCTCGCCGCCCAGCGGCAGGCCCTGCGCCAACCGGCTCGGGCGGACCTTGTGGCTGCGCGCCATCTGGGCCAGGTAATGCGCGGTCGCTTCGCCTTCCACGGTGGCACTGGTGGCGATGATCAACTCGGTCACTTCGCCTTGCTTCAGGCGGGCCTCCAGCTGATCCAGGCCCAGCTCGCGCGGACCGATGCCGTCCAGCGGTGACAGCCGCCCCTGCAGCACGAAATAGACCCCGCGGTAGCCGGTAGCCGTTTCGATCGCCAGGCGATCGGCCGGTGATTCCACCGCACACAGCTGCTGGCGCTCGCGGCTGCCGTTGGCGCAGACCGCACAGACCTCGGTCTCGCTGAAATCCCGGCACTGCGCGCAATGCCCGATCCGCTCGATCGCCTTGGCCAGCACCTCGGCCAGCTTCTGGCCGCCCTCGCGCTCACGTTCGAGCACGTGGTAGGCCATGCGCTGGGCGGTCTTCTGGCCCACGCCCGGCAACACGCGGAAGGCCTCGATCAATTGTTCGAGCAGGGGCAGGCTCATGGCGGATCGCTCATCTCAGAAACAAGCGCGCGAAGCCCGGAGGCTTCGCGGCGCGGTCACCACCGTCGCCAGGCCTCGACCCGGCGCAGACGTGGCTCAGAACGGCAGCTTCATGCCCGGGGGCAGCTGCATGCCAGCGGTCGCCGAACCCATGCGGTTCTTCGACTCGGCATCGATCTTGTTGGAGGCATCGTTGAACGCTGCGGCCACCAGGTCTTCGGTCATTTCCGCATCGGAGAGCACCGACGGATCAATGCGCACCTTGCGGCATTCCTTGGTGCCGGTCAGGGTCACGCTGACCATGCCGCCGCCGGCGCTGCCGGTGACTTCCAGCTTGGCGAGGTCTTCCTGGGCCTTCTGCAGGTTTTCCTGCATCTTCTGGGCCTGCTGCATCAGTTGGGCGATATTGCCGCGCATGGTTCTTTACTCTTCAAAAGGACGAATGGAATCGGCCACGACCCGGGCACCGTGTTGCTGGATCAGCAACTGCACCGACGGGTCGGCCATGAAAGCGGCTTCCGCCGCCGTTTGGCGTTCGCCACGCTGGCGGTCAGCGCGCTGATGCAGGGTCTCGGCACCAGCCGCGCCGGTATCGATCACCAGACGCGAAGCCTGCCCTAGGGGGCCAGTCAATGCCGCAATCAGCGCCGCCTGCGAGCGGTCCGAACTCAAGTACTCAAATCCGGGCGAAATCGCCAGTTTCAAGACACCGTGCTGGTAGCTGATGAACGCCGAGTGGGCCGCCAGCTGCTTGGACGGGCCATTGAGCTGGCTGCCGGCGACCAGTTCCAGCCAGGCATCGGCGGTCAGCTCAGCGCTCGCCCCTGACGGCGCGGCGTCGGCCACTGAGGGTGCGATGGCGATACCCTCCGGGCGAGCCACCGGGGCGGGGGCTTCCCGCACAGGCGCGGGAGCAGCCGGTGCCACGGTCCGCTCGGGCGGCGCTTCCCATGGAGCGACCATGGCCGCATCCGGGGTCGCCATTTCAGCAGCCAGCGCTTCGTCGCGATCGGCCGCATCGTTCTCCTGATGCCACGGCGGCAGATCGTCGTCAGCAGCGGGGGCAGGCGCGTTCGGCCTGGCCGGCTTGACCGGTTTGACCGGCTCGGCGGCTGTCGGGGCGGGAGCAACCTGTTTCAGCGGCGGGGCTGCGGCCTCGGGGGGCGCGACGACCGGGGCGGCGGCCGGCGCCTCAGGCGCCACCGGGGCTGCCTGAGCGACGGGCGCGCTGGCCTTGGCGGGCGCCACGGACGGAGCCGGAGCCGGAGCCGGAGCCGAAGCCGCTGCCGCAGCGGCCATGCCGGCGCCCTGGCCACTGGCCTGGCCGCCACTGTTCACTTCGGTACCTGTGCCCGGATCGCGGGGCACGGGCGGGACGGCCGATGCCGGGCGGAACGCCAGCATGCGCAGCACCGCCATCTCGAATCCAGCACGCGGGCTTGGGGCCAGGTGCAGGTCACGGCGACCGCCCAGGGCCATCTGGTACCAGAGCTGCACCACTTCCGGACGCAGGCGCTGGGCGAAGGCCTCGGCATCGATCCCCTCGCCCGCCGTCGCGGCGCCCGGCACCAGCTGCTGCACCTGGATCCGGTGCAGGGCTTCGGCCAGGGCGTCGAGCACCCCACTCCAGTCCGGCGAGAACTCGGCCAGCAGGGCCACGGTCTGCA
Organism: Stenotrophomonas bentonitica; assembly: GCF_002887735.1. GTDB lineage: Bacteria > Pseudomonadota > Gammaproteobacteria > Xanthomonadales > Xanthomonadaceae > Stenotrophomonas > Stenotrophomonas bentonitica_A. The sequence continues at coordinate 1,747 of NZ_PKQP01000019.1, read as the reverse complement.
GCAGGCGCGGACCATCACCATCGGCCAGCGCATCCAGCATCGCCGCCACCTGGGTGCGGTCCACCGTGCCCAGCATCGCGCGCACCACATCCTCGCGCAGCGCACCGCCGGCATAGGCGATCGCCTGATCCAGCAACGACAGGCCATCACGCAGGCTGCCATCGGCGGCCTTGGCCAGCTGCACGATCGCAGTCGGATCGGACTCGATCTCCTCGGCGGCCAGGATCTTGGTCATCTGGCCTTGGATCTGTTCCTCGTCCAACCGCTTCAGGTTGAACTGCAGGCAGCGCGAAAGGACCGTCACCGGCAGCTTCTGCGGATCGGTGGTGGCCAGCAGGAACTTCACGTGCTCCGGCGGCTCTTCCAGCGTCTTGAGCAGCGCATTGAACGCCGCCTTGGACAGCATGTGCACTTCGTCGATCAGGTAGACCTTGTACTTGCCCCGGGAGGGCATGTACTGGGCGTTCTCGATCACCTCGCGGACATCATCCACACCGGTATTGGACGCGGCATCGATCTCGAGCAGATCGATGTAACGGCCGGAGTCGATATCCAGGCAGGCCGGGCACTGGCCGCATGGATCGGCGCTGGTGCCCTGCTCGCAGTTCAGCGACTTGGCGAAAATACGGGCAATGGTGGTCTTGCCGACCCCGCGGGTGCCGGTAAACAGGAACGCATGGTGCACCCGGCCGCTGTCCAGCGCATTGCTGAGCGCACGGACCACGTGTTCCTGGCCCACCAGCTCGGCAAAACGCTTCGGACGCCACTTGCGGGCAAGGACGAGATAGGACATCAGGCCACCGTCTTCATCGGGACGACCATTGTGCCACGCCTGTCCAGCCCCCCTGCCCCCGTGACGAACCGCTTGTGCGATTCCGATTCCCCCGCTAGAATCTGCGCCCCTGCAGCGGGTTGTGTGCGGCAGGTCCGGAGAGGTGTCCGAGTGGTTGAAGGAGCACGCCTGGAAAGTGTGTAAGCGTCTAAACCGCGCTTCGGGGGTTCGAATCCCCCTCTCTCCGCCAGACAAACGCAAAAGGCCGCCCCTCGGGGCGGCCTTTTGCGTTTCTCACGTTCGTCATTCATCCGGCTCCGGTAGCAGTGCGCGAAACCATGGAGAGGGGGATGAGAACCCCCGACCGGGGGTTCGACGGATTCGCCAGGAGCGAATCCGGACAGCCGAACGGCTGTCCCTGGAGCGCATCCGCGCGGAAGGGCTGGGTGCATGGATGCACCCAGCAATCCCAATGAAGCGGCAAGCCTGCATCCGAAGCCGACCACCCCAACGCGGAGCATGCCAAAGTCCCCCCATGCCCACCCTGCGCCCCTACACCCCAACAGACGCCCCCGCCTGCCTGGCACTGTTCGACACCACCGTGCCGCGTTACTTCGCCCCACACGAACGCCACGACTTCGCCAACTATCTACTTCACCCAGACCGCGCCCACGACTATCTGGTCATCGAGCACAACGGCCACATCGTCGCCTGCGGCGGCCTCGCCCTGGACAACGAGCACACGGCGGCCTTCTGCTGGGGCATGGTCGATAACGCCCAACATCGCCAAGGCCTGGGCAAGCAGCTCTCCCACGCACGCCTTGCCCACGCAAAAGCGCTAGGCGCCCAGCGCGTCACGCTCAGCACCAGCCAGCACACGCAGGATTTCTACGCCGGACTCGGCTTCGCCGTCACCCACATCACCCCCGATGGGCACGGCCCCGGGCTGGATGCGGTGGAGATGGTGCTCGAACT
>NZ_PKQP01000018.1 GCF_002887735.1 Stenotrophomonas bentonitica | reverse complement strand
CTCCGCCTAAGCCATAGTTTATGGCTGCGAGGTGTCTACGGAACCCTGGGCGATTCAAATAGGCTTTACGAGAAGATCACGAACGACGTGGAGATGATGAGGGAGCTGGGATATTGCTCTGGCATGGAGAACTACTCCAGTTACCTGAACTCGAAGCCTTCAGGAGCTAGGCCGACGACACTCATGGACTACCTCCCGAAGGATGGCCTGCTATTTGTTGATGAGTCGCACGTCATGGTTCCTCAGATCGAGGCGATGTTCAGGAGCGATCAGAGCAGGAAGGATACTCTAATCGAGTACGGGTTCCGTCTACCTTCGGCGATGAACAACAGACCGCTTAGCTTCTCTGAGTTTGAAGCCATCAAGCCCCAGACGATCTTCGTTTCGGCTACGCCTGGCGCCTATGAGATTGGGAGATCCAAGGGAAGATTGATTGACCAGCTCATCAGGCCCACTGGCTTGCTCGATCCGCTGGTAGAGGTGAGGCCGAGGGAGGGCTACAGGCACGATCTTCTGTCAGAGATCGCCCGTTGTGTACGAGAGGGCGACAGGGTCTTGGTGACCACGCTGACAAAGGTGTCTGCTGAGGAGCTGTGCGAGTTCCTCGAGGATCAAGGGGTGCGTGCGAAGTACATGCACTCGGATATCAAGGCAGAGGATCGAGTTGAGATCATCAATGGGCTGAGGGCCGGCGAGTTCGATGTGCTAGTGGGTATCAGCCTGCTGAGAGAGGGGCTCGATATTCCTGAGGCCTCTCTGGTCGCTATCGTTGATGCGGACCAGGCGGGCTTCCTTCGGTCGAGCCAGGCCCTCATTCAGATGATTGGACGAGCCGCAAGAAACTCGCGCGGTAAGGCGATCATGTATGCCGATACGATCACTAGTGCGATGCGGCAGGCCATTTCTGAGACTGATGACAGGCGACAGCATCAGATCGCGTTCAATGAGGAGTTCGGCATCACCCCGTCAACGTCTCGCGGAATGTTGGGATCAACAGAGGCTCGACCTGACCGGTCGCAAGCCCATTCAGCGGAGTTCTGCGCCAACCTAAAAGACCTCTGTGATCGAATTACATCAAAGGAGCGACAGCTTCTGGAGCTCTCTGATGCCGGGGACGAGGAGGAGATCGAGTTCGTCAGGCTGGAGCTAGACAAGCTATACCGCCAATTCATCTACATGTAACCACTCTTTCGAGTGGTGGGGCGTGGCTCCTACAGGAGCCCGCCTTTTGTGGTGTGGGGGTGGGGCGGGAGGGGTCTGTCACTGGCCTCTGGCGGCGGCTCGAAATCAGGCGCAGACTCAGTTGACGGAGTTAAAGACCCTCGCAGATTGCTAGCTTGCATACTATCGGGGAGTATAGTATCGTTCCCTCATGTGATACGGACAGGTGCGCAATGCCTCACAGCCCTCGGGAGAAAAAGCAGGCCCTTACCCGCGTACGTCGGATCAGCGGACAGGTGGCTGCATTGGAGCAGGCTCTGGAGAGCGGGGCGGAATGTGCTGCAGTACTTCAGCAGCTTGCTGCTGTGCGCGGGGCGGTCAATGGTTTGATGGCGACGGTTCTGGAGAGCTATCTGCGTGAAGAGTTCCCGCATAGCGACACCCACACCGACTCTCAAAGGAAGTCGATTGACGAGACCATCTCTATTGTCCGCTCCTATCTCCGTTAGTCAGTTCGCGACATTGCTTGATGGCGCTAGTACTAAGTAGAGGAGGCAATCTATGGGTGTCCGAACTACTTCATTTCCAAGTAGAACCCGCCATTCCTAACCCCTTCGTGGGTTAGGGCGTCACGACTAGGACGTTGAGGCCTTTCCAGGAGGCTCCAAGGCATGCTGGATGATGTCAGTCGAGTTGCGCCTGTCTGTATTTCTTGGAGCGGGCAATCTCTGTCGGCATCGTTGCCTTCGGCATCTGACTGAGTCATGGGAGGCCCTTTGAAGTGAGCTTCCAGCCTCGTTGCGACTCCCATGCGGTCCGCGCCTGGCTGGAAGGTGGGAGAGCAAGGGCCTGCGATCTATGCGGTGCTGTCCTCCCAGCTTGTTGTGGTTCCCACTACCGCCCTACACCAGAGCCGGCTCCACCACACGACCTTTCGCTGAGCTATCGCACAAGCAAGTGATAGACCTCCCGTGAGCGGTGTTTAGAAGATCATCCATTCTTGAGGCTATGTATGAATGACCCATCCGGCCTGAGCCAAGCTGCAGGCACGCCAGCAGAAGGCTACGTATATGGGATGCCGGCGCACGCGGACCGCCGCGCCGCCGTTGAGGAAGTCCATGCGCGACCGCACCTTCTCACCCAGTCTCCGCGAAGCCTTCTCCAGCTCTCCTTCATGACAGAAGGGGACATGAGTCGAGATCGTGCCGCGATCGACGATCTTTCAGGTCGTATGGGGGCTGCAGTCGAGGATCACACCACACCTCATCACGCGCTTACGTGGAATGAGGGTGATCTGCACTGCGAGAAGCACACTGAGTTCTCTTCCTACCTCTGGAGCGCACCACTGAGCTCAGAAACAGGTGAGCCTTGTGGGGACAACCCGTTTAGACAGGGATTCAAGCCGCCAGGACCCGTGATCTCGGCTGTTAGCGTCAGGCTTTTGCCTTGGACCGCGGAGGCGGAGAAGGAAATAGATTGCTTTGATCCCGTCAGCCGCTGCTACTCGCTGGTTGAGAACGGTGCCGCGGCCATTGTGACCGACTTCCGTCAAGACGAGGAAGGGCTAACCCACATGCTCATCCTTGATCGCGACCTGACTCCGGCGCGGGCAGGAGCGCTGGCGCAACGACTGCTCGAGGTCGAGACATACCGAACGCTTGCCCTCCTAGCGCTACCGCTGACTCGTTCCATGACGTCGAATCTTCGTCGCATGGAGGCGCGTCTGGCTGCAATTACTGAAGAGATGCGCAGGGCCTCCGGCGGACGTCGTGACAGTGACGTGCTCCTCTCGGATTTGACCAGCCTGGCTGCAGAGTTGGAGGCGGACGCCGCGGCAAATCTCTATAGGTTTGGTGCAAGTCGGGCTTACTACGAAATTGTTGAAGAGCGACTGGATGCGTTGGCGGAGGATCAAGTTGCCGGCTATAGCACCTGGGCGGACTTCTTGTATCGAAGGATTGCACCGGCCATGCGAACTTGCCAGTCAGTGAAGGAGCGACAGGGGAAGCTCTCAGACAAGTTGACGCGCTCGATCTCGCTCCTCCGGTCGTGGATTGATGTTGAGCTCGAGCGGCAGAACCGCGACCTACTGGCGTCCATGAATGAACGGGCGAAGGTTCAGCTGCGCCTGCAGCAGACGGTGGAAGGTTTGTCGGTGGCCGCCATCTCGTACTACGTCGTGAGTCTTCTCGCATACCTGCTCAAGGGTTTGCCTGGGACGCATGACATCGCAGCAACCGTCACTGCGATCTTGGTTCCCGCTGTATTGCTGCTGATTTGGTGGATTGTCCGAAGGATCAGGCATGCACACGGTGACTCGGCAGTCGAGGACAAGGCCTAAAGCCTCGCTTAAGGCCACATTCGATTCGCGATAGATGGCCTATCAAATTCAACTCAGAGGAAAGAACAATGGAACGCATTGAGCGTCACGCAAGCTTCGGTGGATGGCAGGACGTCTACCAGCATGAATCATCCAGCCTTGGTTGCACCATGAAGTTTGGAGTCTATCTCCCTCCGCAGGCGTCCAGCGGCCCGGTACCTGTTCTCTACTGGCTCTCTGGCCTGACGTGCACAGAGCAGAACTTCATCACCAAGTCTGCAGTGCAGCAGCTCGCTGCTGAGCATGGCATTGCCATCGTTGCTCCGGATACAAGTCCGCGCGGAGAGTCCGTCGCGGATGATCCAGCTTACGATCTCGGCCAAGGTGCGGGGTTCTACGTCAATGCCACCGAGGCACCGTGGTCCGACCACTACCGCATGTATGACTACGTTGTAAGTGAGCTGCCTGCTCTCGTTGAGAAGAACTTCCCTGTTAGCCAGGCTCGCTCAATTAGCGGCCACTCAATGGGCGGCCACGGTGCCTTGGTCATCGCTTTGCGAAATCCAGGTCGCTATCGCAGCGTATCCGCCTTCTCTCCGATCGTGGCACCCACCCAGGCTCCTTGGGGCCAGAAGGCGTTTTCGGCCTACTTGGGGGGAGATCAGGAGCAGTGGCGGCAGTATGACGCCGTGGAGCTGATTGCAGATGCAAAGGAGCGCCTGCCCCTGCTCGTGGATCAAGGGCTCAGCGATGATTTCTTGCAGAATCAGCTCCGCCCCGAACTGCTTCAAGATGCATGCGCCAAGGTGAATCATCCGCTTTCGCTGAACCTTCGCGATGGTTACGACCATAGCTACTACTTCATCTCCAGCTTCATTGCCGATCATCTCAAGCACCACGCATCGGCGCTGAACACCTAACCAAGGAGTGCTGCCGTGATCAAGACCTCCAGAAATCGTCATCAAGTTGTGATCGTTGGGGCGGGCTTCGGCGGACTGGAGGCCGCCACGCACCTTGAAGGAGTGGATGTCGATGTAACAATCATTGACCGGCGGAACTATCACTTGTTCCAGCCGCTGCTCTACCAGGTGGCTGGTGCGTCACTGTCACCGTCGGAGATCGCATGGCCGATCCGCTATCTGTTCCGTGACCGCCCGGAGGTCAGAACCCTCATGGCGGAGGTCGAGGGTGTGGATAAAGCTGCCCGCCAAGTGATCCTTCAGGACGGCACTCGATACCCTTACGACACCCTTGTGCTCGCTACGGGAGCAACACATGCCTACTTTGGGCATGACGAATGGTCGAAGTACGCTCCAGGCCTGAAGAGCCTGGAGGATGCAACAACCATTCGAGGCAGGATCTTGAGCGCGTTCGAGCAAGCGGAGCTCTGCAATGATCCCGAGGTTCGAGAGGCCCTTCAAACCTTTGTGATCATTGGTGGTGGGCCTACAGGTGTCGAGCTTGCCGGAACCATCGCGGAGCTGGCGCGTGGCACGCTGCAGGATGACTTTCGGTCAGTTGATCCCAGCAAAACCCGGGTATTTCTCATTGAGGCGGGTCCGCGGCTGCTCCCCGTCTTTCCTGAAAAGCTCTCCGAGTACACGAGGCGCGCCCTCGAGAAGCTTGGGGTATCCGTTTTGTTGGGGGCCCCTGTCACCGAGTGCGCCTCTGATGGGGTGATGCTCAATGGCAAGAAGCTGGCGGCATCCACAATCGTCTGGGCAGCGGGAGTTCAGGCGTCTCCAGCCGCACGTTGGCTCGACACCGAATCAGATCGGGCGGGGCGCGCAATCGTCGGCCCTGATCTAACGGTGCCTGGTTCCCCCAACATTTTCGTGATCGGGGACACTGCTTCATCAGCCACTGCGGACGGAAAGACCGTTCCTGGAATCGCGCCGGCGGCCAAGCAGCAAGGCAAGTACGTCGCGGGCCAGATTGAAGGGCTGATAACAGGGGCGCGGAGGACCGCTGCATTCAAGTACCGGCACCAGGGCAACCTCGCCACGATTGGACGCAGCCTTGCAGTAATCGATATGGGGAAGCTAAAGCTGAGCGGAGGAATCGCATGGTGGATCTGGAAGCTCGCTCACATCTACTTCCTTATCGGAGTGCGAAATCGCCTGAGCGTCGCAATGAGCTGGGTATGGAATCACAGCGTTGGATACAGAGGGGCTCGCATCATCCTCCGTGAAAAAGCAAGCAATGCCACAAGCGGCTCATTGGATGGGAAGCTGAAATAGGGGCCAAGACGCTCTGAATGCACACTCGCAACTGACTTCCCGAAGGAGAACACCTTGGCAGATCTATTCACAGCGAAACCAAGGGCACCACTGGCCGAACTGCTACGACCGAAGTCTCTCGACGAGTTCGTTGGGCAGCAACACCTGCTGGGGCCGGGGAAGCCTTTGCGTCTTGCCTTTGAAGCAAGAAGTCTGCACTCCTTCATCATGTGGGGGCCCCCGGGCGTCGGTAAGACCACCCTGGGGCGCCTCGCAGCGATGGTGACTGACAGTCACTTCATTGCGATCTCCGCCGTACTCGCCGGGGTAAAGGACATCAGGCAGGCCATTGATGATGCGCGGGCCGAACTCGACGTCCGCGGTCGCTCCACGGTACTTTTCGTCGACGAAATTCACCGGTTCAACAAGGCCCAGCAGGATGCGCTGCTACCTCACGTTGAATCAGGGCTACTCACGCTGGTGGGCGGCACCACAGAGCATCCAGGACTGGCCGTTAACTCGGCGCTGCTTTCGCGCGCGCAGGTGTACACACTTGAGCCTCTGTCTGACGCAGATCTTGAGAAGCTCTACGAACGCGCCAGACCTCACTTGCGAGGCGTTGACCTCTCCGATCCCGCATTGCAGCTGCTGAAGGGCTTCGCTGATGGTGATGGCCGCAGATTCCTGAATCTTCTCGAGCAGGTCTCAACTGCGGCCTCTGAGAAGCGGGTGGAAGAGGTGGATCTTGAGTTTGCCAAGCGCTCCACCAGCCCGTCACTGCGTCGATTCGATAAGGGCGGGGACGAGTTCTATTGGCAGCTCTCCGCGTTTCACAAATCACTGCGTGGCTCTGATCCCGACGCCTCCCTCTACTGGCTAGCGCGCATTCTGGATGGGGGCGGGGACGTGAGCCAGGTCACACGTCGAATGATTGTTATGGCAAGCGAAGATATCGGAAATGCTGATCCGGGCGCTCTGCACTTGGCCATCCACGCTGCGCAGGCGTATGAGCGACTTGGCTCTCCTGAAGGTGAAATTGTCTTGGCCCAGGCTGCGACCTATCTGGCGCTCTCCCCCAAGTCGAATGCGTCCTATGCGGCTTGGGATCTAGCAAGGGCCTTCGTCAAGGAGCACGGATCATTACCAGTTCCCATGCATCTTCGGAATGCTCCAGCGAAGCTTATGAGGCAGATGGGGTATCGACAAGCATATCGCTACGCGCATCATGAGCCAGACGGCTACGCAGCTGGACAGACGTACCTGCCGGAGGGTGTGGAGAGGCCGAACTGGTATCGGCCCACTGATCGGGGAGCTGAGCGCGCCTTGGCTGAGAGACAGGCATGGCAGCGAGCCTTGGATGAAGAGGCATCGCAAACCGAAGCCGATCCCTCTTCGGGCCAGTGATCCAGCTGAACTTAACGTCTACAACCTACAGAGACATGCACATGCCAAACGCCACATTCGGTGAAGCTTCCTGCAGTGTCGCAGCAAGCGGCCTTGTAGAGGTGCGCGGTGCGCGTGAGAACAACCTTAGAGACGTTGATGTCTCAATTCCTCGCAACGCACTGGTCGTCTTTTCCGGTGTATCCGGTTCCGGGAAGTCATCTCTTGCATTCGGGACAATCTATGCGGAAGCTCAAAGGAGGTACTTTGAGTCCGTTGCTCCCTATGCTCGACGCCTAATCGATCAGGCAGGCGTCCCTGATGTTGACTCCATCGATGGACTCCCGCCGGCAGTAGCGCTGCAGCAGCAGCGTGGTGCCAGCAATGCGCGATCTTCGGTGGGTAGCGTCACCACGCTATCCAGCCTCATTCGTATGATGTATTCCCGCGCGGGAGCATATCCGGCTGATCAGCCTATGCTTTATGCCGAGGACTTCTCACCCAATACTCCCCAGGGCGCATGCGCGACCTGCCATGGCCTTGGCCATGTGTACGAGGTGACAGAGGCCCTCATGGTGCCGGATCCAAAGCTGAGCATCCGTGAGCGTGCCATTGCTTCGTGGCCACCTGCATGGCACGGGCAGAACCTTCGCGACATTCTGGTGACGCTGGGCTACGACATTGATAGGCCTTGGAAGGACCTTCCCAAGAAAGACCGCGATTGGATTCTGTTTACCGAGGAGTCGCCCACTGTGCCGGTCTATGCTGGGTTCACGCCGGCGGAGACGCGTGCGGCCCTGAAGCGTAAAACTGAGCCGAGCTACATGGGAACCTTCACTGGCGCCCGTAGGTATGTCCTGCACACGTTTGCTAACACGCAAAGTGCCCTGATGAGGCGCCGCGTATCGCGATACATGGAGGGTAAGCTTTGTCCCACCTGCCATGGCAAGCGCCTTAAGGCAGAGTCGCTGTCAGTGACATTTGCGGGTGTGGACATTGGTCAATTCATGCAGATGCCTCTTGACCAACTGGCTTCCCTGCTCGAGCCCATTTCTCAAGGAGACTTCAGTGCTCATGCTGGCGGGGGCAAGGCGAACAAGGAAGCCACCCGTCGTGATCGCGCCGATAGGGCGGCCAGTGGGCGGGCGGTCCACGCGGTGTCTCCTGACGTCCGCCGCACCTCAGCGCTGTCGGAGGAGAAGCGCCTGGCCGCGCAGCGCCTCGCTAGTGGAGTGATGAGCCGAATCAGTCAGTTGCGTGGCCTTGGGCTTGGCTATCTAACTTTGGATCGCGCTACGCCGACATTGTCCGCTGGCGAGCTGCAGCGATTGAGACTCGCCACGCAGTTGAGCTCGCTGCTCTTTGGCGTGGTGTACGTGTTGGACGAGCCGTCGGCAGGTCTTCATCCCTCCGACAGCCAGGCTCTCTATGACGCCTTGGACCGCCTCCGCGACGGTGGTAATTCCGTATTTGTTGTGGAGCACGATCTGGAGCTGATGCGCCGTGCCCAGTGGTTGGTGGATGTTGGGCCTGAGGCGGGAGAGCGGGGCGGCAAAGTGCTCTACAGCGGAGAGCCGGATGGTCTTCGTGACATCGACGAGTCACGTACCGCGTTGTACCTCTTTGACAAGGTCCCGCCCCCTAGTGGCCAAGAGCGTCAAGCGAGTGGTTGGCTGGAACTTCAGGGCATCCAGCGTCACAACCTGAAGCGCATTGATGCGAAGATACCTCTGGGCATCCTCACCGCGGTGACCGGGATTTCGGGATCGGGCAAGTCCAGCCTCGTCGCCCAAGCGTTGCCGGAGCTGATGATGCTTCAACTTGGACACGAGCCTGAAGACGACGCGGTGGAAACGGGGGCAGCAGACGGGCCAACCGTCATCGAGACGACAGGGGGACACCTCGGCGGAGATGTCGATGCTATTCAGCGTCTCGTCCAGGTTGATCAGAAGCCAATCGGACGGACGCCGCGATCGAATCTCGCGACTTACACCGGCCTTTTCGATCATGTTCGAAAGCTGTTTGCCGCAACACCAGATGCGCGGCGTCGACGTTACGACGCAGGTCGATTCTCCTTCAACGTGGCCAAGGGACGTTGTGAGACGTGCGAAGGGGAGGGGTTCGTGAGCGTCGAGCTGCTGTTTATGCCTAGCGTCTATGCACCGTGCCCAACGTGCCACGGTGCGCGATACAACGAAGCTACGCTGAAGGTGCTTTGGAACGGTAAGAACATTGCAGACGTTCTGCGGATGACTGTCGAGGATGCACGTGAATTCTTTGGCGATGAGGACGCGATCGCTCGCCCACTTCAGTTGCTGAAGGAGATTGGCCTTGGATACCTTCGACTGGGCCAGCCGGCTACCGAGCTATCGGGTGGTGAAGCGCAGCGCATCAAGCTGGCCACAGAGCTTCAACGAAGCCAGCGCGGGCGGACACTGTATGTCCTGGATGAACCCACTACGGGCCTCCATGCCTCGGACGCGGATAGGCTGCTTGTGCAGCTCCAGCGGCTCGTTGATGCCGGCAATACGGTGGTCATGATTGAGCACGACATGCGTGCCGTTGCTCAGGCGGATTGGGTAATCGACGTGGGTCCAGGTGCCGGTGATGCGGGCGGGCAGATCGTGGCGGCAGGAACTCCAAAACAGGTCGCTCGCGTGAAGAGAAGCCGTACCGCCCCCTTCTTGGCTGAGGAACTCGCCCGCGCGGGTTGACCCGACGCTCTTTTGGCCACCATGAGCGTCCCTGGCGCTCATGGCGGCCAGATCCCGTATCAGAGAGCGGCCAAGCGACTCGGCATTAGCGCTTCCCTGCTTTGGATGGCGTTAGGGCCGAGGTGGGGGAGGGCGCCATCTGCGTAAGGCTTGGTAGTGCTCCGACGGCGGAATGGAGTGCATCGAAAACTACTCTGACGCGAGGTGAGACTGGGCCGCGTTGAGGCCGATAGACGTACAAGCCCCACGGCGCAGGATCGAATTCTTCCATCACACGCTGCAGAACACCTGACTGAATGAGTGGGGCAGCCATGTAATCAGCAAGTTGGGCAAACCCCAAGCCCGCAATGACCCCTGCCATCTCCATGTCGGCATTGTCTGCAATGAAGACCGGTGCTGTCGGCGCCACCTGTACGCCTCCAGCCAGGTACCAGGGCCAGGGCCTGCCTGTATTGATGTCCACCGATGCAACCAGTGGAAACCGCGAGAGCTCGCTAGTCTCCGCTGGTGCTCCGATTCTCTCTACAAGTGCGGGGGAGCCAACGATGTGCAGTCGCATCTCTCCTGCCTTCTTCGCAATGAATCTGCTATCACGCATGAAGCCGACGCGGATTCCGACATCGATCCCTTCATCGACAGCGTCTGCAACCCGATCGCTTAAGCGAACGTCCAAGACAATTCCCGGGTGACTTTGGGTCACTGTATCCAAGGCGGCAAGAACTGCCCTGGAGCCCATGCTGTGAGGGGCACTAATTCGGACTGTGCCCACAATCTGTGAGGCCGTCGCCTTGGTTCGCGGGCGCCACAGCTTGTCTAAGCCCTCAAGCGCCGGCCGCAGCTGATGTAAGAGATCCTCCCCAAAGGCCGTGATGCGAACCTGGCGTGTGCTTCGGTGGAACAACAGCTCCCCGTAATGACTTTCAAGGGCCTGTATCGCTCGGGTGATGGCCTGAGGAGAGCTTCCCAGTCGAACAGCGGCCTCACGAAAGCTCGGCGCCTCAGCCGCGGCCCTAAACGTCTTTAGAAGATCCAGCTCGCTGTTCATCTCAAGGCCCCCATGGTCGTTGGGCTCATATTATTCCATTTCAGGGAATTATGAAATCCTATCAATTCCATATACAACAATTCTTCAGGTCTCCAGAATTCCTCCACACCCTCACCTGACCGGAGAACCTGATGAGCAAGTTCAACTACATCGAAGAGTACTACCAGGCATTCAACCGCGGTGATCGCGACGCGATGCTCTCGATGCTCACTGATGACGTTGTGCACGATCTAAATCAGGGGAGTCGCGAAGTAGGGATCGACGCATTCCGCGCGTTCCTGAGCCGCATGGATTCCTGCTACAGCGAGCAGCTTCACGACATCGTGGTGATGTACAGCAGCGATGGTGCGCGTGCCGGCGCGGAGTACGTGGTGCACGGACTCTACCACCACACGGACGAAGGTCTCCCTGCAGCGGCAGGGCAGATCTATGTTCTTCCCGGTGGCGCGTTCTTTGACATCCGTGATGGAAAGATTGCGCGCGTCACCAACTACTACAACCTGGAGGACTGGATTTCCCAGGTCCACAAGGCGCCCTGAAATGGCTACCAACGTGCGAGTAGAGGTACTGGTCGGCACCGAAATCGAGGACTGGCTCGATCGCGTCGCTCAGTTGCGGATCGAGATATTCAGTAGCTATCCCTACCTGTACGAAGGAGACATGGACTATGAGCGTCACTACCTCCGCAATTATGCGACGTCTGACGGGGGCATCGTTGTCCTGGCCAGGGATGGAAGGGACGTTGTAGGTGCATCGACTGGCCTTCCTTTGTTGAGCGCCGATGCCGCTTTCATTCGTCCCTTCCAGGAGCACGGTCCCCGGCCAGAAGAAGTCTTCTACTGCGGGGAGTCCGTACTGAGGCCGGAGTACAGAGGAGCTGGCTTGGGCCACGTCTTCTTTGATCGAAGAGAGGAGCAAGCCCGACGAAAGGGCTTCAAGTGGTCTTCTTTCGCGTCGGTGGTTCGGTCGGAGACTGATCCGCTTAGGCCACCTGGATATCGAAGCAATGAAGGCTTCTGGACTCGCCGTGGGTATGCACAACAGAGCGCGATGAAGGTCGCTCTTCCTTGGCGGCAGCATGGGGCCACGCACGAAACCGAGCAGACACTTTCACTTTGGCTCCGTTCCTTGGAGGACGTTACATGAAGATTGCAGCAGCTAAGTACGTGATCGGTCGTCCGAAGACCTTTGCCGAGTTCGCTGCGCGCCAGCGCCGAATTCTGAATGACGCACGGGAACAAGGAGTTGAGCTTGCAGTACTTCCGGAATACCTGTCGCTGGAACTGGGTTCGACTCTTCCAGAAGCTCTTCAGCTTAGCCTGAGGTCCACCCTGGAGTCGCTCCAGATCTATCCGAGCGCATGGTGTGAGCTCTATAGCACCTTGGCTGTCGAACTGGGAATGACCATCCAGGCAGGAACGTTCCTCACCGCAACATCCCATGGGATGTATCGCAACCGTGCCTGGTGGTTCACAGCTGATGGTCGCAGCGGATGGCAGGACAAGCTTCAGCTTACTGGCTTCGAGAAGCAGGCAGTTGTCATCGAGCCTGGCGATCGCATCGCGGCGTTTGAGCAGGACGGAAAGCGTGTCGGGATTGCGGTTTGCTATGACAGCGAATTTCCGCTTCCTGTTCGCCTCCAGCAGGAGGCAGGGGTGCGCTTGCTGTTGGTGCCAAGTTGCACCGACACCGACGCCGGTGCCACCCGTGTCGATGTTGGGTGCCGAGCGCGAGCGCTTGAGAATCGGATGTTCGTGGCAAAGGCGGTCACCGCTGGCGTCGCCGACTGGAGTGAAGCGCTTGATGTCAACACCGGTGAGGCAATGATCCTCTCACCGATGGACCATGGCTTCCCCAGTGACGGCGTGCTCGCAGCGACCTCCGACGATCAGGAGTGGGCGATTGCTGACATTGACTTCGCAGCGCTCGAAGCAAGCCGTGCACGAGCGCAGGTAGCCGTCGACAAGGATTGGGATGGTCAGCTCCGCTTCCATTCCGTTGAGGTCCTGAACTAACCAACGTCTAGATGCCTGGGCCATGAAGTGCTCGTGGGCGTCGCTGGCAACTCAAATACCTGGGGAATCAAAATGCATCGTATTGTCATTGTTGGTGGTGGGGCCGGAGGGCTGGAGCTGGCTACGCAGCTGGGCCGGAAGCTCGGGCGCTCAGGGCGAGCAAAAGTCACTCTTGTCGATGCTCGGATGACGCATCTGTGGAAGCCACTTCTTCACGAGGTTGCCTCAGGCGCGTTGGATGCCGCAGAAAGTGAGCTCAACTATCTCGCCCAGGCTAGCTGGAATCACTTCCAGTTTCAGTTGGGGCGGATGACGGGTTTGGATCAGAAGTCCAGAAAGATCGAGCTTGCCCCACTGTACGATGAGGAGGGCAACGTTATTGCGCCCCGTCGCTCGATCTCCTACGACACCCTGGTGATCAGCGTGGGTAGCGGAACGAACGACTTTGGAACTCCCGGTGCAGCGGATCATTGCCTGTTCCTGGACGATCCCGATGCCGCCATTGCTTTCCAGAAGCGGCTGCTGAGCGAGTACATGGGCGCGCAAGCGCGCGGCAAGTCAGAAACACTGGAGGTTGCGATCGTCGGCGCCGGCGCCACCGGTGTCGAGCTGGCGGCCGAGCTGCGTGATGCTGCAAGGCAATTTAGCGCTTATGGGCTGGACAAGATCTCTCCCGAGAATCTGAAAATCACGCTTATCGAGGCTGGTCCGCGAGTGCTGCCAGCTCTGCCAGAGCGCGTGAGCCTGCCGGTCGCCGAGCGACTTGTACATGAAGGCGTTCGTGTCATGTGTGGCTCGGCTGTGACCCTAGTGGATGAAGAGGGCCTGCAACTCGCCAATGGCATCAAGGTTGCTGCGAGGCTGAAGGTATGGGCGGCGGGCATCCGTGCTCCCGTCTTCCTTGCATCCCTCGGGAACCTAAAGACCAATCGCATCAACCAGCTCGAGGTATCTGAAACGCTGCAGACAACGCAGGATCCGAACATCTTCGCATTCGGGGATTGTGCAGCCTGCCCGAATGGACACAGCGGTACAAACGTTCCCCCCAGGGCACAGGCCGCTCATCAGCAGGCTCACTTCCTTGCGCAGGCGATTACCCGCCGTATCGAGGGACGCCCGCTGCCCAGCTTCACCTATCGAGACTATGGATCGCTGGTGTCCCTGTCGAGGGAGGGCGCCGTTGGCACGCTGATGGGTAACCTCATGGGGTCATTCAAGGTCGAGGGCTGGCTGGCCAGGATGTTCTACATCTCACTGTATCGCATGCACCAGAGGAGCCTGTTCGGTACACGCCGGGTGGTTGCGCGCATGCTGGCAGACGCATTGGGACGGAGTACGGAGCCTCGCCTCAAGTTGCATTGATGCGGGCGAGCTGAGGGGCGGAGCTGCGAGTCAACAATTCCAACGCAAGGAATTATGAAATCCAATCTGTTCCATATACAGCAATCCATCGAAGTCCAATACTTGGTCCCAACAGCTCGCCAAGAAGAATGCTGTAGGCGCATTCGACCTGATTGAAACGCGTTCTAGAGCCGGCGCCAGGGGCGGCGCGCCCGATGTACCACTGATCAAGCTCGCCCCAAAGACCGTTGTCGCACTTATCTCGTTACACCCAAGGAGAACTCACATGAAATCCCGTGCAGCCGTTGCATTCGGTCCCGGTCAACCGCTCGAGATCGTCGAAATCGATGTTGCTCCGCCGAAGAAGGGCGAAGTACTGGTGAAGATCACCAGCACTGGTGTCTGCCATACCGACGCATTCACCCTGTCGGGCAATGACCCTGAAGGCCTGTTCCCGGTGGTGCTGGGCCATGAAGGCGCCGGCATCGTTGTCGAAGTGGGCGAGGGCGTGACCAGTGTGAAGCCCGGCGATCACGTCATCCCGCTGTACACCGCAGAATGCGGTGAGTGTCTGTTCTGCAAGAGCGGCAAGACCAACCTGTGCGTTGCCGTACGCGCCACCCAGGGTAAGGGTGTGATGCCTGATGGCACCAGCCGCTTCAGCTACAACGGCCAGCCGCTGTATCACTACATGGGCTGCTCGACCTTCAGCGAGTACACCGTCGTGGCCGAAGTCTCTCTGGCCAAGATCAATCCGGAAGCGAATCCGGAGCACGTCTGCCTGCTCGGTTGCGGTGTCACCACTGGCATTGGTGCGGTGCACAACACGGCCAAGGTGCAGGAAGGTGACAGCGTGGCCGTGTTCGGCCTCGGTGGCATCGGCCTGGCGGTGATCCAGGGTGCTCGTCAGGCGAAGGCTGGTCGCATCATCGCAGTGGACACCAACCCGTCCAAGTTCGAGTTGGCCAAGCAGTTCGGCGCAACCGAATTCGTGAACCCGAAGGATTACGACCGTCCGGTTCAAGAAGTCATCGTTGAGATGACCGGCTGGGGCGTCGATCACAGCTTCGAGTGCATCGGCAACGTCAATGTGATGCGTTCGGCGCTGGAGTGTGCACACCGCGGCTGGGGCCAGAGCGTTGTCATCGGTGTGGCCGGTGCTGGTCAGGAGATCTCCACCCGTCCGTTCCAGCTCGTGACCGGTCGTCGCTGGATTGGCAGCGCCTTCGGTGGTGTGAAGGGCCGTAGCCAGCTGCCTGGCATGGTCGAAGACGCCATGCGGGGTGAGATCGATCTGGCTCCGTTCGTGACCCATACGATGGGCCTGGAAGCAATCAACGAAGCCTTCGAACTCATGCACGAAGGCAAGTCCATTCGTACTGTCATCAACTACTGATGCACCGCAGCACCGGGCAACCGGTGCTGCACTTCCAACAATAGGAGTTTAAGTCCATGCAACACCAAACTATCCATCCCTCGGTCGATTCCGGCGTCGTTGCCGGAACCGCCGGCTTCAAGGGCGGCACGCTGAAGTGCCTGTGCTCTGACAAGCCGGTTGAGATCTCCGTCGCAAGCAATGTGGCCCACAACCATGCCTGTGGTTGCACCAAGTGCTGGAAGCCGGAAGGCGCCATCTTCTCCGTGGTCGGTGTCGTTCCCCGCGATACCGTTTCGATCACGGCGAATGCCGACAAGCTGGCGATTGTCGATCCGGCTGCGACCATCCAGCGCCACGCGTGCAAGGACTGCGGTGTCCACATGTTTGGCCGCATCGAGAACAAGTCCCATGCCTTCTACGGCCTGGACTTCATTCACGTTGAACTGTCCGAACAGAAGGGCTGGGAAGAACCGCGCTTCGCCGCATTCGTGTCTTCGATCATCGAAGGCGGCGGCGCAAGGCCGGAACAGATGGACGGCGTCCGTAGCCGCCTGAAGGCTCTGTCCCTGGAGCCGTACGACGTGTTGAACCCGCCGCTCATGGATGCGCTGTCCGCGCATGCTGCACGACTCAGCGGCGTTCTCTCCTAAGCAGTGTAAATGCCGCCCCTTGCATGCAAGGGGCGGTACTTCCTGACAGTACGCCACCGGCGTATACATTTTCGCTCAGAGCCTGGAGTCTTCGACCATGTCCTTGCTTCCCCCCAACGCAATGCACGAGCGGACTCTGCAGGGCGTACAGAGCACCGGCAACGCACGGGCAATTACGAAGGCCGCGACTCTCACTGCGGTCATGATGTCCGTCGAAATTGCTGGAGGATGGGCCTTCAACTCGATGGCTCTTCTCGCAGATGGCTGGCACATGAGCTCTCACGTGCTGGTACTCCTGTTCGCACTTTCTATCGCTTGGTACGCTGAGCGGAATCAGAGCCGCCCAGAGCGCGCGGCTCGGGTGCTAGCGGTTGAGCTCATCGCGGCGAGCGTAAGCGCGATGATCATGCTTTGGATTGCCGCTTCGATGGCCTATGAATCGACGGAGCGTCTCCATGCGCCAGAGGCTGTTCAGTACTCAGAAGCGCTTGCCATCGCCGTTGCGGGTTTGATTACAAATATATTCTCAGCGCGGTGGCTACATTCTGCCTACCATCGCGAAGGTGCTGCGGTTGATCACTGCCACGTTCCGCATGAGCGCCATGCTGACGAGAAGGGGGCCGATGCGCGCAGGAGTCCCAATCTTCGTGCGGCCTATCTTCACGTCGCTACGGACACCGCTGTAACGGCACTCGCAATTACTGCACTTGTCGTGGGGATGATCTGGGACGTGACGTGGCTGGACTCAGTCACAGGCCTCATCGGAGCGTCGGTTGTCGCAGTCTGGGCCATTAGATTGCTTCGTAGCTCCATTTCGGCGTGGATAGGTCGGCGTAAGTAGCTAGTGCGGTGGTGCCTCCGTGCTCAGCACGGAGGCTAGCCCTGCGATTGGGAGCCTTCCACAAAACTCGCTGCGACCGGAGTCATTCCTGGACGCATCTGGCGAGCCCGCTGAGCGCATATGCCCCACCTCACATGATGCGGAGTTGCTGGCGGGGTGGCCATTCTCTCAGTCAGAGATCAACAAACTGACTGTGATTCTGAAACGTCCATCTTGAGCGGCTGACGTTGCTTCGCAGCGAGGTGACGTGCCCTTCAGTCTAGGTCAGTACCTGGGGCGCCGGCTGTTGCGGCACTAGGGGAGGGCCTGGACGATCTCTTGCTCAGGCGAACGTCTTGGCGAGCCCAAGAGCGCTAGATACTGCTGCAGGGATGCGCCGCCTTTGAAAGCAATTGGCGTGCGGCCGGCTGATGGCCTGGTGTATGGCTCAAACCCCTTCCTCCGGGTCTACTGCGACAGCGCATTAGATCTTCAATTGAACCTCACATTGAGTCAAATGGCAGCAAGCCCATGAAAAGACTGGCGCTTAGTCGGTTGTCTGTGATGGCGGCACTCGTGTTCCTGGCCGCTGCCCGAGCCCCGGTGGCCCAGGCGGCCGAACAATGTGGCCCGGACGCGATGCGCGATCACCCGCCGCAGATCAGCTTCCGCGTCGACAACGACCTGTTCGGTGGCCGCCACCAAGACCAGGGCTATACCAACGGCGCGCAGCTGACCCTGGTCTCGCCGAACCTGGTCGACTACACCGCCGACCCGTGCCTGCCGCGCATGGCGCGCTGGGTGAACCAGTACCTGGAAGGCCTGCACCCCGGCAGGTTCGAGCAGCAGAACATGATCTTCAGCATCGGCCAGGCCATCTTCACCCCCACCGACCCGACCCGCCGCGACCTGATCGAGGATGACCGGCCGTATGCCGGCGTGCTGCTGGCCAGCTTCGGCTTCAACGCACGCAGCGGCGACCGCCTGCAGACCACCCAGCTGGCCGTGGGCGTGGTCGGGCCCTGGGCCCAGGGCAGGCAGGTGCAGAACGCCGTGCACGACGCGCTAGGGGACGAGAAGTTCAAGGGTTGGGACAACCAGCTGCACAACGAGCCGGTGTTCATGCTGACCCACGAGCGCATGCGCCGCTGGCCGGCCGATGCCAGTGTCAATGCCGGCGGCTGGGGCTGGGATGCGATCAGTCACTATGGCGGTGCGATCGGCAACCTGGAAACCAAGGCCAACGCCGGTGGCGAAGTGCGCTTCGGCTGGAAGCTGCCCGACGACTTCGGCAGCACGCCGCTGCGCCCGGCCGGCGAGAACACCGCGCCGACCCGTGGTGGCCGCCTCAGCGGCTGGTCCTGGCACTTGTTTGCGACCACCGACGCGGCATGGGTAATCCGCGACATCACTCTGGACGGCAATACCTTCCGCAACAGCCACAGCGTGGACAAGCGCCACGTGGTCGCCCAAGGCGGCTACGGCATCGCGGTGATGCGCGGGCGCTGGAGATTCGCAATGGCGCGTTACCACAGCACCCGGGAGTTCTATGGCCAGCGCCAGTCGCCGGTGTTCGGAAGCTTCACTATTAGCCGCTCGCTATAGTAGGTGGCGACGATCGCGGGTGTTCGACCATGCAATGTCCTTGAGTGCAGTACCTCGCAGAGCGACTACAGAAGTAACGCGGGAGTGCATGATGGAGAGTACTGAATGATGCTAATCACCAAGCTCGTCGTAGTCATCGTCGCGCTTGCCGCTGGGATCAAGGTGATTGATTGCTGTGTCGTGTGGGCAGCGCGACGAAGGCTGGAGAAACTTCAGAAGCTAAAGGCGCCGGCCCCATCGAGATCTCCTTTACCCGATGCCCTGGTGGTCTACTACTCTCGCTCTGGGCACACCGCCTTAGCCTCTAGTTATCTGGCGAACCAGTTACACGCCGATCTGCGTGCTGTCGAAGCATTTGACTACTCATTGGGCTTGGCCGGGTGGGTGAATGCTATGGCTGATGGGGGTCTTGATGACGCGTGGATAAATCCCGCGTGGATGGATCTAGCTCCCTATGACGCTATCTATTTGGGAACACCCATCTGGCGTGGTTGCCCAGCGCCGCCGGCTTGGGAGTTTGTTAGGAGCAACATGTTCCCTGGGAAAAAGGTCGTACTAGTCACTACATCCAGAGGATCATGGAAGCAGTCAGCTATTGAGCTCCTTGGGCGAGAGATAGTTCGACGAGGTGCGCGATCATTCGAGCATCGGCCTTTGGCGCGCAAGCGTGCCTGGTTCAGAAGATCGGACCCAGATGATCTCAGAATTACGGATCTGATGTGACCGACCTACCATGAATGCCCCCGGCCAATGCTGCGTTTAGTCGGCACCCCTCGCCTTAGCTAGCGCTATGCCAATCGCCGCGTCGCCCCTTGCTGCACGCTCGTCAACGGCCTAGGGCCGTCCCGAGAGTTTCGTGAGGTGGTTTCATTCGCGATTGTCGAGCCGTCCGTTAGACAACGCATGCTGGAGAGCAATCGCAACCTGCGTCGCGGCGTAGACCCAATCGTTGTCTTCTTCGTACGGATCCACTTCCGAATCTTCTTTGCCACCATGGAAGAGGTTGTTGCGGACTTGCCGCATGGCTTCCACCAGCGCGACCGCATCCGATTCGGCATCCAATGGGCAGGGGCAAAAGCGGGCCACCAAGTTCCCGTTCTCTTCAATAATCATCTGCTTCATGGGGCGCTCATCGCGTTGACAGAGAAGGCGCGCACGCGCCGACTCAGGAACCTCTGACGCGAAATCGTCGCCCAACTTTCGGACGCGCTCTTGCACCTTGCGCCAAGCCACGTCGGACGTCGGTTGCCCCGTCCGGTCTTTCCGGAAGAAGTCCCCGTGCCGTCGGAGCTGGAATTCCAGTTTGCTCACGGTCTTGAGAAGGTCGTAGGCGAGATTGGCGCTTACCGGCATTTCAGCATTCTATGTGAGTAGTGTGAGGTCCGAATCGCAAACTGCCACAGCGAAGGCACAAGGACCACCAAGAAATGGCGCTACTTGAGAGCCGCCTAACACGCGGGAGGATGTCATCCTGTAGGCCGGGCGTCGCACCTCATCTAGATTCTTGACCTATAACCGCTTCGGGCTGGCAACGCAGGTCGGCAGTGACTTGGGACAACTTTGCCTAGACACCGCTAAGAATACTTGGATGGGGTTCGCGTGAAGGCCGCGCTTACGATTCGCCTCTCAGTAGTCGTCCATTGATTGCAGGTGAGTGCTGCGCTTCGACTTGGTGGCTGTCGAGTCTGGGTCGGGTTCATCTCCGTTCACCGTTACCCACTCGATGAGAGGGCCCAGGTCGGATTGGCGGCGGGCTTCCGCATACAGCTTGCTATAGGCGGCCATGGCGTATATCGGCGACAGCATGAGCTCCGCTGCCAAGGCGAAGACATCGGACTCGGGTGGCAGCGACACAGTGGTGAAGGCGCCGCTGTCGGCATCGGTGTGGCGCTCAGCCAGCGCATCCAGAAGACGCCGACGGAGTGCTTGCTGGAAGGGGCTATGGGTGGGATTAGGACACCTCAGGCCGTCTTCGACCGGAACCCAGGTGTCCAGTGACCAGGCGGGGGCGAGCACTTGCGGGGTTGCCGCGTCGTCAATCCCCTGTGCATTACCCTTCAGAGTGCCCATAGCCTGGTCAGAAAGCCGATTTCGCAACAACCAGCGGTCATCAACTGAACGCTGCCAGAGAGTCCATAGACTCCCACCGGACCGCCATTGGCCGATCTCCTCGAACAGTTCGGAGGCCAGTCCGCCTCGCGCCTCCAGCTTTGAGGCAAGGCTCCATGAGGCCGCCAGCGCGGGTGGGTTACGGAGCGGATGGGCCACGTTCGATAGGCCTAGCCATTGCGCGAGCACCGCAAAATCGGATAGACCCTCCCTGATTTCCTTAGGAACGGCTGCAACGCATTGTCCAACGGTATCGATGTGCTGCCCGCCCCGCTGGAAGGCAGCGAGGGCCGCGTACAAGGCCCACATCGGGCTGGCCATTGCTTGCTCGGTTGATGGCACCGCCACCTCCCGGCCGACTGTAAGCTGCGCTCGCGCCGCCTCCGTCGCAAGCCCGATCGGATCGAACAGCAGTGACGCACTTCCCATCCGGACCAGATGGATGGAGGCAGTCGCCAAGTCGAGCATTCGTGCGCCCTGAGTGTCCACCATCGGAGGGGTTGGCGGAGCTGAGGTACAGTCAAGGTAGATCTCGGTACGCCACCCCTTAATCACCGGGACGACCAGTCCGTCTTCATTCGACTCGTCCCAAGGGCTGGCCGTTCGCAGTGCGAGGCTGCCAGCTGTTGCTGCTAATTTGAGGTAGGCGTAGCCGAGCCTGTCGTCCGTACCACTGTGGATGAGGCGCTCCTCCAAGGTTGCCCCTACAAGGGAACTGAGGTGCCACTGCCGCCACGGTGGCGCGGGGTTTAGAGAGCCGTCGGGACTGAAACTGGAGTCGCGCGCGAAGACAAAGACCTCACCGATTTCGCTGAGATCGCGGCTTGGCTCCGTCGGAATCATCGAGTATTCAGCGGCATGAAGGGACTGATTTTGGTGCGTGGTTGACGTGCCGATGACGGGCGCAGCCGCGGAAAATTCGGGCCCGGGCAACCGCTGGTCGAGGGGCGCATCCGCAACAACGAACAGCGATTGCGCCGATTCGGCCCCGACGTGCACCAGGGCTTTGTAGAGTCCCGGAGCTAAGGACAGCGAGACCACTCCCGTACCGATGCTGACACGAGCGTAGCTAGCATCGAGCACCGTGATCTGCGCGTTGGGATTGTCCGTCCTCAACACCACCGGCTGCGCTGCAACCTCGTCGGTTCGCAAAGCGGGCATGTCGATAGGTGCAGCAACGGGAGGGGTGTTGCCTGCAGCTGGCAGCACCGGGTAGGGAACCTCGAAGGCGACGTCGGGTAGATTCCCTGGTGTAACGACGAGATGCAGACCCGGGGTCAGCTCCACGATGGGATGCTCGAGCTGGCGAAGCTGGCTACTGCGTAGCTGCCCATTTGGCGTCATGTCGGTGGGCGGCGCGGGTGGGTAAGGTGAGATGTCAGGATCCGGTTGCCGGTCGATGGCCGCGAATTTAGCAATGATGCGGCTCAGGTCGACGGCAACCCGGCGTGGGAGCGCGGAAGCTGGCGCCGACGCCGGGCGCTGATATATTCGAATCCGCTTCGTTGCGGGAGTCAGTGGTGGCGTGTATCCGGTTTCCTGTTCGTAGCGATCGGCCCATAGCACCTGGAAGTAGTCCGCGACGGCGCGATCCGTCACCCATCCGTCGGCGTCAGGCGGTGCGCTGCGCAGCGCGTCCAGTAGGACGCTAGTGAACAGGCCGCGAGACTGCCCGGCCGGGCCAATGTTGCGCTCAAAGGACTGACGTCCCCGCGGCGCTCCATACGCCTGGAACAATCGGACGTGTGCCGTTCGTTGCCGGTCCGGCGGGGTCCAAGTCGGCTCGAGCACCTGGCTCGCCTTGAGTACGTCCTGGCAGCAGTCCGTTACCAGGATGATTTCATCAAAGAAACCCGCGTTGGCGATTTTCGACGCATAACGCAGGACGGCGATATGCGCCGTGTCGCCGTTTTGCGCGACGGCCGAGAATAGTGCCGGGTCGTGAATCGCCGAACCGGCTGTGAACCCGTGTCCGGCGAAGAACAGATACAAGCGCTGTCCAATGCGGTCATGCCATCCGTTCGGGGTGCGCAGCCATAGATTAAGCGCCTTCTTGAGCTCCTTCTCGGTCGGGTTTGCGTCGTCCGGGGTCGCTGCCACGCCATAATCCTGCGACCGTATGACTTGGATACGTCGGGTGTCCAGGTCGCCGTACTCCGGATCGAGGAGCCATTGCCGGAACTCTTCGCCATCGTTCTCAGGTCCATGGAGGTCACTCAGGCCGGGATAACGGTTAATTGTCAGCACGATCGCGTAGTGATCATCTCGCGGCATGTCCACATCTCTCCCTGTTGCGTACACAAGGGCACCTTTGGCGTGCTCTCGAAGATGTCACCATCCGCCGAGGAGGCTCTCAACGCTGAGCAGCGTATCTTCGTCGTCGTCGAAAGCTCCGTGATCAATGCTTGTGCTGTTCAAGCCTGCTGTCTGTCCTTGGGACTTGGACCAGATCGTACGGTTCGGTGCAGCTCCGAGCCACGCGCGGACTGCACCTATTTCGGGAAACTTGCTATCTGAGTAGATGTGGTGCCAAGCGAAGAAGCGTTCCATGCCCAGCAGCGGCATGTCCGGTTCGTCGACGAGCGTTCCGTCGGAATTTGGGCGCGATTCGAGGACACCCGACACCAGATAGAGGAGGGAGCTGGGATAGATGAAGCGCTTCCAGTCCTGCCCATTGGGAAATTTAGAGTCGTCTCCGACGACCTGATCGTCCCGTTCGAATTCATCGCGCATGCCAAACAAGCGGAAGTGACGGATGCGATCGCCATGTTGGGTGATCGTGGCGGCAAAGCGCTCGTAGGTGATGGCGGGCGCCAGGAACACGACGTCGAATGCAATCTCGGCCGGCAGAAGCTCTGATGCCTTGTCAAGCCAATTGGCGATGTAGACGGCGCCAGTGCTGTGGCCGACTAGAGTGATCCTCGATAGCAGCCCTTCAGAGGCATGGGCGGCACGCAGCCGCTCCAGCAGCGCAGTTCCGGCATACAGGTCGGAGCCGTCGCCGAACGCATCGAGTGAGTCCTGCTTCATGCGGTTCCACTGGAGTGCCTTGCCCCATTCATTGAGTCCACTGCCACCAAAATGAACACCACGCAACACTTCCTCTACGACCGTTGCATACAGGCCGTGATCGCGTTGATCCGCGTACCGACGCAGAACACCCTGCAGGATGCGCTTCACCAGAAGGGAAACTTTGAACCAGACGATCAACCCGCGGCCTCCCTCGACCCCGGCGACCTGCGTTGATACCGCCTGCGAGAACGGGGTATCTCGAACGCTCGCTCCGCCCCCGATGAATGCATCGCGTGCTTCGTCTAACGCGGTTGGCAGGGTTTGCATGGCGACCACAAACTCGCTGTCGGTTTGCAAGTCGGCTTCGATCTCGGCGTCGTCGATCAGCGCACTCGCCGCACGCGCACCTGAGGGCCCCACTACAGGTTTGAAATCACGGTAGGGCACGTGATTGCGACTGGGATCGCTCCAATATGTATCAACTGCCTGGCGGACCTTCCCTGCATCGACGTTGCCCGGCGTGATGGTCCGGGCGCCGTTGCTACCTCCCAAGCGGCGGAGCGCGTACTCTAGCGCCTTGCGCACCAGATTCTTGAATACCGGCTCATCCGGCAGCTCGCGCAGGTTGTTGCGGATCGTTTCAACGAAACCCGACTCCCACACGGAAAAAACCGGATAGGCCGATTGAGAAAAGCGCCCCTCAAGTCGCTGGGCAATACCGATACCCGCGGCCTTGTCGACCAGGCCCCCGTGAAAGTAAAGCAGCAAATGACCACGCCCGTCCTTACGAAGCGCCGTGACGATAGCGTCGATATCCTCTGGCTTCGTATCGGTTCCGGCACCGATACGGCCGTTGCGACTGTGGATTTGATGCAGACTGCCCATACCTGGCCCCCTGTGACCAGAATGATGCCAACCCAGAGTGCCATGAGTTTATGAAGTGGGCAATCAGTAATCGCCTAGGTAGGGATTGGTCACCTCAATGCCGAGTAAGCGAAGGGCTAGAGTTGAATGCCCCGGACCATGCCGCAGCTGGGGCGGTAGTTTGCATTTGGCGCTCGATCGATAGGGACACGAGGGCACGGCTCATCGACCTGATCATTGAGGTACAGACGGAGAATTGGCTTTGAATGCCAATGGCGTCCATCTGATACGGTTCCTATGTAGGGTAGCTACCCAGGCAGGGGTAGCGCGGTATCCGTGCCGGGCCTCAAGTTTGGCTACGATCATGCCATCCGCTAATTCAGCTCGCCAAATAGCCACGGTTGGATCGCGGTTGGATCGTCGACGCAGAGGTGAAATTCGTTCGGCGGCTCCTTCTCTGCATCGGTGGCGCAGCGCAGTTCATGTAGTCGGTATTGGAGTAGTGCGGCACGGGTTCTTAACCTGTAGGCTGCCTTACCTCCGAAATACTCGATACGCACCATATCCTTCTGATCTGGTGTCAGATGCGGATGGGGGACGATCGACAGCTCTACCTGTGTCTGCCAGGCGGCGTCCTGGCTAGGCTCGGCCCGCTCTGGCCGAGGATCAGCCAGCTGTTTCAAGCCGCTCAGCCGATTTATAGACAGGTCCAGGAAGCGTCCGGCTTCCGCCTCGTCCTCGGCGATGACAAATGCGCGAACATGCCAGCGCCTGCCTGCCTGCACCAGCGCATGAGGGAACAGTCGTTTGGTGCGAGGTGCTGGGTTGCGCATGGACCGGTGCTCGCCAACGAGCCCCTTGCCCTCTCTGCAGGCACGATTAAGCAGTGCGAAGTGGCGTCGTTCAACGCCGCCGAGGATAAGCTGGGAGCTCTCGATAAAGCCTGTAGCTTCCTGGGGGCGCTCAAACGCAAGGTACTCTTCGATCAGCCCTTCGGTTAGGAGGGGTCTGAAGCCAGACATCGCCACGTATCCGCGCACATGGCTTCGGTACTCAAGGCCGCCTCCATTGAGTTCAGCATATTGGGTTAGCAATCGACTTACCGTGGTGATATGCAGATCAAACACTTGGCGTACTCGCTCATTGGTGACTTGCCCCTCCCAGAGGAGCAGCGTTTCGATGGCTCGAAGTGTTTCCGGACTTTTGTTTGGATTGGGGCGGGGGCGGGGCATGGGGCTGGGCCGGGGTCAGATGACACGCAGCTTAGCATTGATGCTAAGTTAGCGTTTATGATATGTTAGCGTTTATGCTAATGTGAAGTAGATAGCCCAACTTCTGTGGAGTTGCACAGTGTCCAGCTCTCTGTTTGAGGTACTGCCATCGCAACTCTTTCGCCCATTGGCCTCGGCAAATCGGGAGAACTACTGGCGGCTGCTCTTGGGTCTGTACGAAGAATTCTTCGGGCCAGAGGCTGAGGTTCCCCCGGCGACCGGCTGGGAACGGCGGCAGTTGACGCAGTTCATCGAGAACTACCTCGAACACGATGACGCTTGGCAGGCAGAAGAGGGGGTAGGCCAGCTCACTCCGCTCAACATTCGCGCCAACATGTACTTGAGCCATCTCACGGAGAATGGCTGGTTCGAAGAAGAGCAGGTGGGACTCACGCGCACTCTGTCCATGACTGCTGTGGTAAGCCGTTTCCTTGCCACCTTGCAGGTCTTCACAGAAGACACGCCGGCGATGGTGGGCGCGAAGATGCGTTCCATTGAAGACACATTACGTCGGGTGCTTGATCCTGCAAGCAATGTCTACGGTGACGACTTCGTAAACGCCGGCGACAGCGCCCATGCGCTTCTGTCCGGGATTGCCGCCATGAGTCTGAACGTGCGTACCCTGCAGCGCGAGATATTCAAGTCCGCGACCCCCGGGGCGGCTATCCGTCGGTTGTTTGAAGACTACATTTCCAAGCACGTCATGGCTGACTATGCGGACTTGGCTGGCGCCGATCACCCCCTCGCACGAAAGGCGCAGGTGTTGAGCCTAACTCAGGAAATCCATTACGGGGATCATCGGGAACGGATCATCGTGTGGTTGGCCGAGCGACGCTACAAAGGTGATAAAGGCACGGCTGAGGCTGTCTATGAGAAGGCGATCAGGCGATTGAGCAATGTCTATCGTCTGCAAGACTACTTCGATCGCTTGGGCCAGGATCAGCGCCATATCGAGCGTCGCATGCTGGCCATGATCGAGTACCAGCTTCGCGCGCCGGGCCAGCTCGAGAGACGGATCAAAAAGGCTATCGCCGGAGTCAATGCTGCGGAGAACTTCGACGCCTCCATGCCCGTTGGGCCCGGAGCATTGCTTTCCGGTGAACTCCTGTTTCAACCACGCATCGCCCGTCCGCCCATTCCCAGGACCGCGGATTCTCCGCGGCAGATGACAGCCGAGCAGGAGGCGCGGATGAACCTGCACAGGCGTGCGCGTGATGCGCGTACCGCCATGCCAACAGAGGTGAGGGTGTACTTGCAGGGTGTCATGGGAGGAGGTAGGCAGATCCGGGCGTCTCAGCTTCCCATCACCGGTATCAAGCAATTTCGAATGGTGCAGACGCTGTCCACCTACGCACAGGAAGCAATGACAGGCCTCGGAAAGAAGCACCATGAAGGAATTTCAAAGCGACTACCTGGATATCGCTTCCAAAGCGCCGGTGATGAACGAATTGCCGGGCCGTATTTGGACATGCCGGACTTCTACATCACCAAGGTGAAATGACATGGCACGCCACTGGGAAAAGGCGCTTAGCCGCGACACTATGTACGAAGAGCAGGACTACGAGCAGGCGGCCTATCGGCTAGTAACCCATCAGGTCTTGTCCGCCTCTGACCGGGCGACCCGGAAGGATTACGGCATTGTCAGCCGAAATATCAATGACTTTGAGCAGGCAGTTCGTCCCCTTGGCATCGAGCTGTTGCACGACACCAACTACCAGTACATCGTGGCGCGGCCCGTGCACGTACTGACCCAACAGCGAGCCAGCAAGGACGAAACCCTGCTGCTGTTGGTGCTCGCCGGCGTTCATCATCGCGTCCGTTTCGAGGGGCGCGAAGAGCCAAATGGCGAAACTTTCGTCGATTTGCCTGACTTGCAAGAGCACTACGAGAAGGAAACGGGCAGGGACTTTCCCTCGCCTGGGGACTTCCGCTCTTTGATGACCAAGTTCAAGCGCTGGGGGATTGCTGCCTTTGAGGACAAGGACGATGTACGGAATCAGCTCGCGAAGGTTCGCATCCATCCCGCGATCGGAGATCTGCTGCGGAAGGAATACTTGAGCCATCTGGAATCCTTCCGTAAGGAAGTGGCAGGTGAGGGGGATGCGGCTACTTTCGACGCAATGAATGAAGTCACGGAGGATGGCGATGTATCTGCTTGAGAAATTTCACTTGGTACAGTTTTTCCTATTCCGTGCCGAAACCCTGAGCTTTAGCCCTGCAACAGGCATTGTGGCGCCTAACGGATCTGGAAAATCTGCGATTCTGGATGCGATGCAGATCGTCTTGTACGGAGGGGATCAGAATCAAATCGATCTCAATGCGCAGTCAGGGGGGGTATCAGGCACTCGAGGGCGTTCAGTGCGCGAATACTGCCTCGGCTACTATCGCGGTGACGAGCATATTCGTGAGAATGCGACGTCCTATTTGACCATGGTGTTTCGCGACACTGAGGGCGAATTGCCGCCGGTTTCGGTTGGCCTGGCCCTGGGCGCGTCAGTGGGCGACCCAAAGCTGCACGTCTACGGGCGCTATGTGGTCCAAGGGGTTGCGCTCGCGTTAGATGATCATCTTGAAGCGAACGCCGAGGCGGAACTTTTGCCGTTGGCCTGGGGAACGTTCAATAAGCTGATGGAGGACGCAGTCAGTCGCGTGAATGGTAGGCTCGCAGTGCCTCCGTCGGCGGAGAAGCAGGTTGAAGCAATGTTGTTCGCCTTGCGCCCCAAAGGAGGGGGCAGCATCGACCCGAGAGCTTTTCGGCGAGCGATGAAGAATGCGCTTAATCTGCAGAAAGTTCCTGACACCAGCAGCTTTGTTCGAAATTACATTGTCGATGCCTATCCTATCGAGCTCAAGAACTTCCGCTCCCAGCTCGACAATCTGCGCTCGCTTCAAGCCAAGGTTCTGGAAACACTGGACAGGCTTGAGAACGTCAAAAGCTTGATCGCAGCCGGTCATAAGGCTACTCAGACTCGGATGCACGCAGCGACCTATAGGGCGCTGTTGGATGACTATGAGCGTGAACAACACATGGATGCTGTTGATGCGGCACAAACTACGCTGCATGAAGCGCGGGACAGGCATCAGGCAGCGCAGAATGCAGTCGACAGCGCCAAGGCGGAGCATGATCGACTCAACGGCGTGTACATCGAACTAGAGCTTCAATCAGCAGCAGATCCGGCGATCAGTGCCGCCCGTGACCTGGCCAGCGAACGAGAGAGATCACTTAGACCTATCAAAACCAACGTGGCCCAGGCCATTCGCGAGGTGGTGGCGGGCTTCGAGAAGGCCAACCGCGTGAAACCCGATCTCGGAGGCTGGCAGCATCTGGCGATGCCGTGGGTTGAGCTTCTTGATGCGGTTTCCAGTACATCCGTATCCGATGCGCTTGTGCTTGACGTTTCGCAGGCCTCGGCAGCATTGCGCGAGTCCAGCATGCGGGTTGCTCCGATCATCCAGTCGGCACGGCGTCAGCTAGACCATGACGAGCAGAGGCTGTCCAAGCTTGGAAATGAACTTAGGATCGCTAACGAGCAGATCAAACGCATCCAGGAAGGCAAAGCGGAACTCCCGCCGGCCGTCCAAGCAGTTGTGAACATACTTGGAGACAAAGGACTTCTGTGCACGCCCGTCTGCGATTTGGTTACAGTCACAGATGCCGACTGGGCACCCGTAATCGAGGGATTCCTTGGTCGTTCGCGCACTGCCCTGGTTGTCCGTAGCGGCAAGTTTGAGGATGCCTTGTCCGTTTTCAACAAGATTCCGTGGGATACAAAGCCGGATTCAGTACTGTTGGTGAACCCGGTGAAGTCGAAGGCGGATATGGGTGTGGTTCCGCCAATGGGTCTCGCGCACCTGATCGCGGGTGACAATCAAGTGGCGGTGGACTATATCCGTCTTCGACTCGGCCGGCTGGAGCGATTGGAGCGCGTCACCACGGATAGCCCAGAGGGCTTCACCCGTACTGGCGAGCAGGCTGGACGTGCTGATTTCGGCCGTCGACGCCCCTTGTCTGCAACGGAACTGGTGTTGGGACGCCAAGATGCGAGCCATCGCCTGGCGGTGCTTCGGCAGCAGCGCAGCACTTTGGGGCAGAACGCAGCCGAATGCGAGCAGGAGGCGAACCGGTCGCGCCAGTTGGTTGAAGCCCTTGAGAAGTTGGTGGGACTTGAAGGACGTATCCAGGACATTGAAAGATGGCTGAACTCGCACATTCAGGAGCAATCCGCGCTTGATGCAAAGGCGGCGATGCAAGAGATCGCAAGCGCACCTGATCTCCTTGCTCGTCAGCTGCTCATCACAGAGGCAAGGCGAGCTGCCCTGGCAGCACAGTCGAAGCTGGAAGAAAGCAGCAGAGACGTCGGAACTCATGGTGAGGCTTTCCGGCAAGCACAGAGACGGCTAGACGAGCTTGCGGATAGAACCAACGGAATCTGCTCAAAGGCGGCTCTCAGTCGCCGCAATGAATACGTGGGTGATGAGTGGTTCGAAACAAAACGCGATGAGTTTGATGGTTCCGGCCTATCGCTGCATACGATTGTGGCGAAGATTAGTGACGCTACGGTTAGAAGTGGCAATCAGCTGTCTTCCCAGGTGCAGGCCTTGGCAAGTGACATGTCTACATACGCAAACCAATTCGATCCGCAGATGGATATCGCGGTGGGCGACTTGGGTGCCATGTGCGAGACGATGGCTCAGGAGAAGCAACGGCTAGAGGAATCCGAGCTCCATCACTACCAAGTGCTTTCCGCGGAAGCTGCAGAAGCGGCAGAGCAAACGTTCAAGGTGCAGATCGCCGCCCGCCTGAGCGACCACTTCGCCAGCATGCGCAGCACGCTCAATGAGCTGAACAGTACGATGGAGCGCTTGCCGCCATTCTCGAACAACGAGAAGTATCACTTCGTCACCAATCTCAATAAAGATCATGAGTCGCTGTACAAATTCATACTGAAGGTGGCTGGTGCGGGACCGGAGGGGGATATCTTCTCTGGACAGGTGGATGCTCCTCCTGAGTTCAGGGCGATGCTTGAGGGAAAGGATGCAGAGGCCAACAGGCTTCTGGAGGACTATCGCAATTTCTTCAACTTCGAGATTGACGTTCGCAGCAATGGTGTGACGGTGACCGACTTCTCAAAGCGCATGGACAAGGGTTCCGGGGGCGAGCACCGCGCGCCTCTTTTCATCGTTGCTGCAGCGTCGATGGCGCGCGCATTGGGAAAGTTGCGCGGTGATCAAGGCGGCATGTCGCTGATAATTTTCGATGAGTTGGGTGACAAGATTGACTCAGTGAATACCCGTGCCGTCTTTGAGTACCTGAAGGCATTGGGCCTTCAGCCCATCGTCGCGGCACCGGACGATGCCTTGGGTAAGATCAACGAATCGGTGGATACCTACATCGAGATGTACCGTGACGACGATCTTATCTCCATCAAACACGTACGCATTGATGACGATGGTCATGTAATTCTGGATTCCGATAACTGGCGCAAGCATCCCGAGCTTTTCGAGGAGGAGCTCAAGCGTGTTGAAGCAAGTCGAATGCCC
The DNA here is from genome assembly GCF_002887735.1 of Stenotrophomonas bentonitica. Taxonomy (GTDB): domain Bacteria; phylum Pseudomonadota; class Gammaproteobacteria; order Xanthomonadales; family Xanthomonadaceae; genus Stenotrophomonas; species Stenotrophomonas bentonitica_A. The sequence goes on along the minus strand of NZ_PKQP01000018.1, from coordinate 3,974 downwards.
CATGGGGAAGGGGTCGTTGCATGACTATAGCCCGGGCCTTCCTTACGTCAATTTTCAATCGCTCCCAGAATGCAGTGAGTCGTGGCAAGGATGAGCGAATAGCTCTCAGGCTGACGGAGTCATCATGCCCAGAGTTCTTCAGCCTGCGCAGCATCGAGGATGCAAGAGCGTTTCGTTCCGAACTTGAACTGGCTGAGCGCTCTGGAGCCATCGAAATCAAGGCCAAGGTGATGGTGCAGCCGCCTCTAGATGTTGCGGGCGTTGCCGTACTGAACCTCGCAAAGCTGGCGAACTTCTTGGGCGCACGACTTCGTCGTGATTCCGTATCAGAGGCCCGTTCCATGCTGGACACTCACACCGGCCTTTTCCCCGTACTGACCGAGGTCATTGAGCGCTGGTCGCTGGGCCATAAGGTTCGCGGGCAAGAGGCTACCGATGCTTCTGTAGCGCAAATACTGGATGCAATCAGACTCATTTCAGCAAGGCGAGGTGTCGTCAGGGACGAACTGTTGCGCCGGGTTTCGGCCATGATGTTTGGTGACAGCAAGCGAGTGGAGGGCATCGTGAAATGGATCGATTTGCTTTGGTTCAACTCTATTGCACCATCTGGACTTGATAGTAGCGAGGTCTTCTCGGCCATAGGCCTGCACAAGGAACCATTGCCCGTACTGATCTCAGGTCCGCTTACGGTTGTTACGTCGACTACGGTGGTGGGAGTGGTTCATCCATATCTCGGCTTCGCTCCTGCCCACATCACTGGATTCGTGCCGAATCCAGCCGTGTTGAGTTGGCGTGTTCTCACCATAGAGAATCGACAGACATTCCATGAGTTTGCTGAAGCTGCATCTGATCAAGTCGGCCTCGTGCTGCTCTATACCGGTGGTATGCCGTCCCCATCCTGGAGACAGGTCTACATGCTGATCTTGAAATCACTTCCTTGCCAGACAACTCAGGCGTTTCATTTCGGCGACTTGGATGAGGGGGGGATGAGAATTGGCGCCGTCATCGCAGGATCTGCCGCCGAGGCGGGGTTCACCCTGAAGCCGTGGTTGATGGATCCCAGGGAGCTCATTGGTCTCGGTTACGCTCTCAAGCCAACGGCTGAATCGGTGTCTAGCGCAATATCTCGAACTTGTCGATCCATCGGGTGGAATGACTTGGCCATTCATGTGGAAACGCATCCGGGGACGCTGGAGCAGGAGGTTCTCCTTCCACAGTTTCCAGGCTCCTAGAATTCTGGGCAGTCTGACCTAGGCGACAAATTGCTTTGCGCCGTCTTTAATGCCTTGATGCGCGTGCCCCGATCATTGCGGGAAGGGAATCATGAGATTTTTTGAACTTGATGCTGTAGATATCACAGCGCTCAGTGCTGGCGATCTGCGTGAATTGGTTGCCCGTCTTTGCGAAGCGGAGGTAATCCAGCAGGGGCGTCGGCCGAAGAGCGTTATGTGGGGAGGTGCGCAGGCGGCACCTGATGGCGGTTTGGATGTCCGTATTGAGGCTATGGACTTGCCGTCCAACGACGGCTTTGTTCCTCGTGGGATCTGCGGTTTCCAGGTCAAGAAGCATGCTATGGGTGCGGCGGCATGCAGGGACGAGATGTTGGAGGGTGGCACCCCAAAGCTCGTACTTGCAGATCTTGCCGATCGAAATGGTGCCTACATTATCGTTAGTGGCAAGGACGATTGTTCAGACAGCATGTTGGCGAGTCGAGTGCGGGCGATGGAGGCGGTCGCGGAGACCCTTCCTGGAAAAGCGTCTCTGCGCGTTGACTTTTATGGTCGAGATCGATTGGCGACTTGGCTACGGCGGCATCCAAGCGTTGCGCTGTGGGTTCGTGCGCGCCTCGGCCGCCCCTTGTCCGGCTGGAGGCCTTTCGGGAGGTGGGCAGCTACTCCCCCAGCCCAGAACGACGCATTCCTTGTTGATGACCACCCCTGCGTGATTGACGCGAACTCGAGCGCAAAGACTCCTATGCCTGTTTCTGAGGGTATACATCTAGCTCGAGAACGGTTGCGCCGCCGCGGTAGTGCGGTGCGCATCACCGGCCTCTCCGGAGTGGGGAAGACGCGATTCGCGCAGGCCCTGTTTGAGGCGAACGTTGGTGAGGAGGCCTTGTCACCAGCTAGCGCAATCTACGCCGACCTGGGTGAGAACTTGACACCGACGGCATCCGAGCTAGTTTCATACATCGTTGCTAACGATCATGCGGTTCAATTGGTGCTGGACAACTGCCCGCCAGACGTGCATCGGCAGTTGCAGAAGCAGGTCTCCGCAAGTAGCGCGATGCTCAGCCTTCTGACAATCGAGTACGACATCTCGGACGATCGTCCTGAGGAAACCGAAGTGATCCACCTCGAGCCGTGCAGCGAGGAGACGGTCTCGATGCTGATCCAGCGGCGGCACCCAGACATCGGGAAGTTGAACGCGGGCAAAATCGCCGAATTTTCCGGCGGCAATTCGCGCATCGCGATCGCGCTGGCCAGCCGGGTAGATGCAGATGAGACGTTGACAAACTTCTCCGACGAGGACCTTTTCCATAGGTTGTTCAGTCAACGAAAAGGAGCGTCCAATGAACTTCTGGAATGCGCTGAAGCGCTATCGCTCGTCTATTCCTTCAATGTCTCCTCGTCCGAGTTCAATGATGAGCTTGGCGTCCTAAGTGCCATCGTTGGCCTCGATCGTCGTGGTCTGCATCGGGCTCAGGCTGAGTTGATGCGTCGTCAGCTCGCGCAGAGTCGTGGTGAGTGGAGAGCAGTTCTTCCTCATGCACTTGCCAATCGTTTGGCGAAGCGTGCGCTGGAGAACATCCCTGTCGATGCAATCAATGCCGAGCTGCTAAAGCCAGAGAACCTCCGACTTTTCGTCTCATGTGCGCATCGACTGGGATACCTGCACGATTTCGAGCCTGCGGTTCGGATGGCAAATAGTTGGGTGAGCCCCGGCGGACCGCTGCATGATATTGGATCGTGTAACGAAGGCACGCTGTCTGCATTGCTATACATAGCGCCGGTATTCCCGGAGACCGTGCTGCAGCTGATCGAGAACGCCGCAACCAAGCCAGGCTTTGCCTCGCGCGAGAACCGAAACTTCAGGTTGTTCGTGCGCCTGCTGCACCAGCTAGCTTACGACGACGATAAGTTTGATCGTGCTGCGACGGTCATGCTGAAGTTCTCCGAGGGCGAGAAGTCAGGTGAGAACAGGGACAGCATAGTTGGACAGATGCGGCATCTGTTCTCGTTGCACCTGTCAGGTACGCTGGCGCGACCAGAACGGCGGTGTGCGTTTGTCAGCAAGCTACTCGAGTCGGGCACCGAGAGGCATCGCGAGATCGCAGCCGAGCTGTTCCATGCTGCGTTCGAAGCGACGCACTGGACGTCTTTCTCTGCGTTCGACTTCGGTGCACGTAGACGTGATGCTGGCTGGCAGCCGCGAACGCGTGCCGAAGAGCTCGAGTGGTATATCGGCTTCTTGAACTTGCTGCGACCGGTGCTGACATGTGATGACTTGACTCTTCGCGACTGGGCGCGCTCACTTCTGGCAGGTCATTTCCGGGAACTATGGACGTTTGCGGGCTGTTTTGATGATCTCGAGGAGATAGTCAGAAGTCATGCTTCGAAAGGGGAATGGCCGCAGATGTGGGTCTCGGTAAAGAAGACGCTTGGCTTCGATGGCGACTCAGCTCATCCTGATCTACTGGCTCGGCTGGAGTCACTTTCGCGCGTTGCGGCACCATCCGACCTCTATTCTGAGATCGAGGCCTATGTGCTGTCCAATACTTGGGATCACATCGAGAGTAGGGGGGGGCAAGTAGCCTTCAGTGACGAGATGATCAAAGAGAAGGTCATCTCTCTTGGTGAGATGGCCGCAGCAGAGCTAGGTTGCTTAGAGCGATTGGGTCCAGGGCTTTGGTCGATGGTCGGCAGGGAATCATTACGTACAGGGCCAAAAGCTGCCTAAGCGACTGAATTTCA
>NZ_PKQP01000017.1 GCF_002887735.1 Stenotrophomonas bentonitica | reverse complement strand
GTGGAGCCCAGAACTTCTCGCCGACCAGCAGGTAGCGCCACTGCCCGGGCGGTATCGCCGGAAGCAGCGGGTGCCCGCTTTGCAATTTGCTACTGGTGCGGATTCCGCTCCAGATATTCAGCGAACTAGAGGCAGCTTAGGTTCGGGATGCGCATGTCTCCCGGAAAGTTTGAGCGGGTAGGGGCCAAACCCTTTAGGTACGACCCTGCAATTCTCCCACTGTATGACGGGTACGCGCCGGGTGCCGAAAACACTGAGGTTTGCGAGGAAGGCGGCAAGAACGTATTGGCGGCCATGGCAGTTCGTGGTGCCACCCATCAGCCAGCAGGCGGGGTGGAGCAGGTAACAGCTGTCGTCAGCCGTATACATCGCCGAAATTGGCGATAGATGCCGCATTCGTCCTGGCATCCTGGCGACTGTGTCCAGTGGTGAAAGGGCGTGGATTTAGTAGATTTCCAACGATGGCAATAAGGTTATCGAGCAGCTGGAATGACGCAGATCCGCGCCATGGGATTTCGTGTCACGGCTGAGGCTTACGGTGTGCGAATCGCCGCAGGAGAGCGCGTCATGATTGCGACCTCAGCGTGACCTCCGGCCTAGGCAGGTTTATCATGCCCCAGCTATAGGGGGCTACATGGACGTTAGGGCGATTCTATTGCTGGCAACAATGGTTGCTGGCTCAGCATCTGCGCAACAGGTGCATAAATGCATTGAGGGCGGAAAGACAACCTACCAGTCGGCGCCTTGCCCTAATGGCGCGCCGCGTAAGTCGTGGGACGCCACTCCGCAGCCTGAGACGTACGCCAATCAGGCCCGCTTGGAGCGCATCCGCCAACAAAATCGAATCCGGGCGCAAGGGCGCTCGTATCAGGCTCCGGCGCGAAGCGGTGGCAGCGGCGCAGTAGTCAGTCAGTATAGAGACCCGGGGCTTTGCCAAGCGGCGAAAGATCGACGGGACGCGGTGTATCGTGCGGCCGGGGTGAATCGATCCTTTGAAATCAGCCGCCAGATGGAGGATCAGGTCTACGCCGCCTGCAAGTGACGGGATGTAGGGGCTGTGCCCCTGCGAATACGCCTTCAACCCGCGGGGGTCATGCGGTCGCCGTCCAGGTCCTGGCACATGCATCAATGCTCGCTTTGTCCTTGGAACCTCGGTGTTGCACGCGCAAAACTATGATTCTGTATCTCATTGATTAATCAATGGATCGATGCGGTGTTGCACCACAATCGCGCGCGCGCCAATGCTGTGTAGTTGGACATTGCACAACGCTAGTGCATGAATTTGGTGCGGCGCCAATGCACGGCTTCTAATTTGAGGCAAAGCCAATGGAGCGGCTGTGCCCGGCGGCGTAGTTCAAACGAGCGTAATCAATGCTGTGGGGACTGGAATGCTCTTGTCCGGCAGGCTATCGATGATTGTGGCCGAGCCGCTCTCGCAGCAGTCGAGGTGGCCATTGGAGGTTGCGAACCTCTTCCTTTAGGTCGGCCCCGCCACGTGGTCGAGGTGGGGCTCGGACTCGGACTCGGAGGAAGGGATAGTCGCGGCATCGCTAGAGATTCAGCCAGCCTCGCGCTGGCCCGCTGACGCTGATTGTGCACAAGCTAATCGCGCGACGCCCCAAGTTGAAACATCCGTGCTCCGGGCCGGAAGGCAGCGACCTCACTCGGTGCACCTCGAGCTGGGCACGAAGCGCGTGAAGCCTAGAGGCGTCTCCCTCAGGCAAGCTTCCTCGCTAAACAGCGCGGAGTACCCGGGCAGGCATGCCTCATGTCGCGCCCAACAGCTGCCATGACCAAGCCATCACTTCGTCAGCCACTGGCCGTAAGCCTCAACATCAATCATCGGTACGGTCCCACTGAACTGAAGTTGGGCGATGAGTTTGAAGAGGAACGCCGTCGCGGGCTTGTTCTCATTCACAAAGAGATAGCGATCCTTGGAATGGTCAAAGAAGAAGTGACCATGCGCAGCAACGCAGCCAAGGTCCAAGCGCCCGTCGCCGGGATTGGCGGTCAGTGCCCTTTCCAGGGAGGGCCCAAGCGCTGGACTCCAGTCACTTTCAAAGGTCAGCAGCCCGCCAAGAATTGGCATCAAGGCCTTTGGCGGATAGACCCCACCCGCGTGCGGGATTGGCAGGCTAGTGCGCTGCAACTGTCGAACGCTTGCCACCTTCTGCTGGGCGTACGCCACCAGCTCTGCATTCGCTGTCTGCTTGGCTTCGAACACCGCATAGACGCTCTCGGCAGGAACAATGATTTCACCCTCGTAGGTGAAAATAAACGGTGAATACTGCCGATCGAAAATCACCACATCAATCTGCTGGCTGAAATTTCCTTGACTATCCACCACGTGTGCCTTCGCAGCTTGATAGCGCTTTGGTAGGTAGGTATCCAGCAAGCTGATCCACACGTTCTCACTGGCATCCCCCTTGGACCCTGGGTGATTGAACGTCTTCCGGACAGTGGCAAGGCGCAGCTGAACATCCTCATGCAATGAAGAAAGCAGCTGTGAAAGTGACCATTGGGACATCTTGGGACCTCCATACACTCAGCAGCAGGCGCTTGCCTGGTCAACAATGTGAAATAGCAGCGACTGGGGTGGGGCAGCCAGCTGTGCCACACGAAACAGTGTCAGCGGCGCCCCGGCGCGTGCTGGGAAGGCATCTCAGCCATGATCCTGAAACGCCGGCGTTGGCTGCATTGGGCGAGCAATCTCAAGCGCGCGTTTGCTCTCAATCGATCGGTCTGGATAAGCATCTAGTACGATCGAGGGGATCAACCGCTGTGTGATGTCAGAGTAGGTGAAGCCGACCTCTTGTCCATCCTTCGCTCCAGTGGCCTCTACCAGCCCTTCGATCTGCACGGAGGATAGACCCAGCGGTCGCAACTGGTGTTCCAGGACGTAGCGTCGCTGAGCTGAATCAGGACGGTTGAAGGTCAAAATGTCAGCGGCGCGACGGCGTACGGCCGGATCCAGCGCGTTGAGGCGATTGGTGCACATGATCACGGCGGCGGGCACCTTCGTCTGCGCCAGACGATCGATACCCCTGATGAAGGCATTGACCCCTGCTCGATCCTCATGGTGCATCTGCGCCGATTCCCGAGACTGGGTCAGCGCATCGGCCTCATCCACCAGCAAGATGACCCCTCCGGTGCTTTTTCCGCGACCTTGCAATTTGGTCGCTTCTGCCAGCGCGTAGTCGAACGCTGTGGTGAGTAGCTGGGTCATCTCGCCAACCTGTCCCTTGCCTCGGGTGGCCAGGCTGAGCGGGAACAAGGTGATATCAATCTTCTCCTGTCGCGCCACGGCATCACCGATAGTCTCTGCCAATTCGGTTTTGCCAGAGCCGACGTCACCGGAAAGAATGACCAAAGGAGGTCGGCGCAGTACGGAATCAAGCAGCGTTGCGGCACCTGGGTGATGGCGCTTGGCCCACAATTCCAGGCCAGCTGGGTGGACTAGCAGGCCGAGAATCTTCGACAAGCGAGCCTTCTGATCGTCCACGCCAATCAGCCGATCCAATCGGGTGCGGGCGTCGATGTCCGGATAGATGCGACGTTGATCAAACAACTCGTCAAGGGTTGGCTTTGAGTGCATTAGTAGCTCCTGACACTGAGGCGGTCGAGTGCCTTGCCACCCGCAGAGTAGCTGCGGTCAGACACCAGGCTTCCGCTGATACCAGGCTCGGCTGCCCCGGTACGCTGAAATGGAAGCGACTTTTCAAATGACTCCCGCTGAGGAGCCGACAGCGTGAACCAGGCAGAGGAATACGTCAGGTAGTTGTAGAAGCTCGCCCCGGATACATCTGCGCCTGGGCGGAGCTTGCCGGGATCGTCATCGATTCCGGACATGCCTGCAAGATCTTTTGCGGTGTAGCGCAGTGTGGGCTCGATCCAGTTATCACCCCGCTTGAAACCGTAGGTGACTGTGTCCAGATAGCCGGCCTTCAACAATTCAACCACTTCGGTCTCATAAGCGGCGATTCTGTCATCGCTGGGCGCCCCATAGAAGCGCTGCATACGCTTGAGGTCGGCGGCCAATTTCGCTGCCATGTGGCGGGCATGAGTGATCGTAAAGGTGCTGGTGCTTGATTGTGTGTAGCTGCCAGTCATAGGGCCCTCACGCTTGGAAGGAAGAGCCGAAGACCTTTTGCCAGTAGCGCACGGTCTCCTGCTTGGTCGGTGCAGCCAGTGCCGCATCAATCGCGTCGCCGGCATCCAATGCCGCCTCGACAATGGCATCGACCTGCGCGTGACCGTACAATTTGGCCACGTTGTTCTTCTCGTTCACCGGATCAATGATCTGCATAGGCTCGGAGAAGGCGGCGATAATGGCGGTAGGGTAGTAATCCTGGAATGCGATTTGTTCGCGAAGGCCGCTCTGCGCCACGTAGGTGAAGAAGTGCTGGAGCGCTTCGGGGTAGTTGGAGAAATCACGCCCCTCATCGCACAGCTTTGCCAGGATCATCTCGATCATGAAGGACTTGAAACGAAAGCCGGGAACTTCCGTCTTCATGCGCCTTGCCCAGAACTTGACCAAGCGCACCACCTGCACAAAATCCGAAGGCTGCAATTGTTTACGCCGCTTGGCAAACTCTAGGTGCCGGGGAATGCTGGTTCTCAAGAACGAGCCATCATCCTGACTGACTAGGTTGCCATACCAGTCAGGATCGCCGTCATAGAGGATCGGCACCACGTCCACATCCAGCCCAGAACCTTGGAACGAGACTGTTACGGAGTAAGTCTGGGGCTTGACTTGTTCGGGCTTGAAATTTGGATAAGCCTTTCGAAGCCGCTCTGCCAAGTACTCCAGCAGCCTCCCAATGTCCTTGGGGGCGTCTGCCCCACTGATGTAACAGGCCACGTCAATGTCGTTGAGCGACCGCAATGCGGTGCCTTTTGCCAGACTTCCCGAAAGGATCATCTTTCGAAGGGTGAAATCCGGGTGCTGCCCTAGGTAGGTCTCCAGACGCTCTCTCAGTCCACGCGCCTGCGCGCGTAGCTCATTGGCTTTATCGCGTGGCAGATTGACCCGATCGTCGGCAAAATTGACAAGCTCCCTATGGCCTACGTGCTGCGTTCCCATGCATCGATCTCCAAGCCGGGCGCGTGCCGACCGGCGGATAGGTGAGGTGGTACTGCGACTTCCCCGCTGCCAACTTGCCGGCTCGTTGTCGCAGGAACTGCGACTCTTCCCCGATCACGGGCCGGAAAGCTGATAGCTCCCGATCAACATTGGGATGGCTTTCACAGTTTCAAGGGCGTGGGTGGGTGCCGGGACGCGGCGCGCCTGGGACGGGCTCAATCCGCGTCGAGCAGCCGTGCGGCCGGGTTGTGCTGGGCGCCGCCCTGCTGGAAGTAGCCAGCCGCGCTGGCCACCGAGCGGTGATCGGTATTCGCCATCAGGGCGGGCAGCGCCAAGCCTTGGTGCGCCCCTTCGGTGATGAAGCCCGAGCGCAGGTTGTGTCCGCCGAAGTCCCCTCCAGGCCGGCGAGTGCGGCGCGGTGCTGGATGACCACGGCGGTGGTGTGGGGCGCCTATCGCCAAGTCAACCCGGGTGCCCGCACGCGGCAGGACAGCGCGTCATCGGTGATCCTAGCGGTGGGCAGTATCCGCAACTGACTGGCGCACAACGGCAGATGGTGCGCGAGGAGTACATGCGGGGCACCTAAGGTCTTCGGTTTGGGGTGGAAGTCCCGCTGGTCCAGTACGTCATTCAGGCCTATCGCGCGGCGCCGAACCCTCAGCGTCATCTTGCTCCTGACTATCTACTGATGGTAGACCAGCCAGAGTCTCTGCCCGATGGCGCCATCTGGCATTGACTGGTGCATCAGCATCACGGATTGAAGGCGCCTGGCCCTGGCGTGGATTCGATTGCTGTTGTTGGCAAATGCTACGAATAAATGGGTGCCGCCCATTTCCAGGTGCAAACAGGCGGCTTCTCTATCTCGGCAGCTGAGTTGTGCGTCAGAAGTTTAGGGTGGGGCGATCGATGCCTTTGCTTAGGGTTGCGTTATCCGAACGCCACGCGCAATTCGTGTGGATGGCTCGTATCCAAAAGCGCAATGGGACTGGGCGATCTATAACGCTCCGGAAGCGCGCTCAAGTTGCCCTCATGCTCCGAGAGGAGGATGCCGTCCGCGTAGCCCTGGGCGAGCACCGCTAGTCTCACTCGTAGTCCCAATCCCGAGTTGCTCACCCGCTGCGGGCTGGAATGGCTGAATTTGCCCAGGAGCTCATCTACGAAGTTCAAATAGTTGGGGTGAATCACTCGATAGCGCCCGCCTGGCCTGGTCGCGGCGTAGCTGCTCCATCCATCCGGAGCCGGTTGATCCCGAGCTCCGGCGACTCGCTCGCCTTGAGGGCTAAAGGCCTGATCTGATCGACCTCGTCGGGAACCTCTGGCTGCATTCTGGTCAATGTAACGGAGGATTGGGCCTGAGTCGTCCTCAGAGCCCGTATGGTTTGCACGTAGTGCTGTATCTGCGCCTGCTGGTGGTGATTGTTGATCTGGGTGTGTCGTGAGCCTGTACCTTTTAGCGTTGCAGACCCTCCTGGCCTGGCGTAGCGCCAGGCCAGGAGGAAGGTCCACAAGGCTGGAAATCCTGCTGGGATCAACGTGTACCCCTGGAGTTACGATCAGCCGACTTGTACGCCTTTGCTCCGCACACCAGTTGAGGTAGGCCTGTAGATACGCCGTGGCATTGGGGTGGGGGTGTCTCTGCAAGGCGGAAGCCGACTCATTCATAAGGTCAAAGCCGCACGCACAGGTGAGCAACTTCGTGGGCGTGCCAGCGACTGTCACCGGAAATCCATTGCATCGTGGGCAACTCTGGCGCAGGCGAACGCCATGCCAGGGACACGTGGAAATCCAGGGCAGCTGATGCAGTGTGGTGTGATACCCGAGTCTGATGCAAGGAAGGCAGTACCTCAACCTGAGATGGGAGGGCAGTCTCGGGTCGTCCGTCATGAACGGATACCACGCCGCCAAGTCCCACTCGGGCGGAGTCTCGATCCCAAGGGTTGTAGAGAGTGCCTCTTGTTGTACTTGCGAGGTCGTCAGGCTCAAGAGCAGGTTGATGTTTCTGTTTGGCTTGATTCCGAGGAGTTGTGAGTACTCCGTGACCCGCCTGGCCTGGTTCAGTCGCGATAGCCTCGCGACGCAGCCAAAAGCCGATTGGTATGGAACAAGTCGGAGGTTGCCGCCGACCAGCTGAGCGCCGCTCCTCATTTGCCTACGGCCCTATTTCTTGAGCTTTCGAAGCCGGCGTATGCGCTGCGCAGGAGAGCTTCATCAATGTGCTGGGTAGTAAGCCCTTCGAAATCGTTGCGCCCAGCAGCGATCTTGGTGAGTAGGTGGTAGACAAACTGGTTGAAGGAGGCCATGAGCCAATCCTTGGGAACGGGATAGTTGCCTTGATTGGCAAGGTTCTCAATTCGTTCGCGTATCGCTTCGGTCTCCTTCTCAAGGCGCCAGCCAACGCTGTAAGCATAGGGTGCGAATGCTTCGGTGTAGGTCTTTCCTCCCTCGTCCGGCCACCTCATAACTTGGTCAAGCTGGCGAAATGCCAAGGCGACATCACATGCGTCCTGCACGTCAGCGTCCTCCGTCGGGATGTCCCAGAGAAGCCCGGTAAAAGGATGGCTGTCGACAAAGAATCGGCCATACAGATGTGGCGGCGCCAGCTGACTAAGATCGTCTGCGCCTCCAATCACGCTGTTGCTCTGGTGGATGAAGAGAAAGAACGGTTGCACTGATGATCCGAGGAAGTGGTTCTGAAGCTTTGCAAGGTGGGCGTAGTCCTTGAGCGTGAGCTGCTCAGCCGTATCGATCGCAATCACGACCACGTCGGCCGATGCTCTAGCGGCTTCCTGCTCAATTGCCCGGATGATCCTGAGGAGGAGATCCTGTGGGCTGGCTACGGTTGTTGCCCTCATGCCCAGTCCAAGGATGACCTCGCGGAAGAAGTTGCCTTCGCTAGGGGTAGTCGGTTTTCCGACGACCATCCGGAGGAATCCAATAGGAAATGGTCGCCAAGAAGTGGTGGTTTCAAGTATTCGCGTGGCAGTTGACTTCCCACACCGGCCATCGCCAATGATCCTCAGGCTCGGCCGCCCATACTCCAGGCACGTGGCGAATCCAGATGCCATTCGCAGTAAGGGGAGAGTCTGGATATTGGGGCGATGTCGCGCGTGCATTGGGTGGTTCTCAAGGCTCGCCGGGGCCTTCATCAGCGGAGCCTCGTGTTGAACGTGGCCCTGCGGATTCCCATCAGTGGAGAGCCTTGCCCCTGACTGTTGGTCGTGGAAGGTGGCTTGGGCACATCGCCAGCTGCCATGAGCGAGGCGCTGTCCCTGACGCCAGCGGCCGCCGATCGGACGGCTGCGTGATAGGCCTCAATGTTGTCGGCTAAACAGTAGTTACCGGGCTCCCGTGACGCGTCGCTCTTCGCCCAGCGTGCCGCGCGCTTCCTGATCGACAGCGTGTGGGCCACGCTCGCATATGGGGCGAGAGCGTGAAGTGTGAGTACACGCTTACCGCCTCTCCAGAGGGTCAGCTTGCGAATGTCTCGCCAGTCTTCGTAGGTTGCGTCAAATGACTGCCCAATCAGGTGCCACTGTCCAGACAGTGTTGGTGACCTGTACCTAGCGTGGTCGAGATAGACGAGGGGAGGTACACCACTCCTTCTGGAGCCTCTGATGGTCACCTTCATCCGCCTAACGGTCATGTTTCTCACGTCATCTTCGGTGCCAGGTGCATGCCACACCCACTCCCCAGATGCCAGATGCTCATCAATGATTCGCTTGGGCGACCTGGGTTCGCGAGTGGACCGGCTCGTCACATTGTGCGAGGTAACATAGGTGTCAATGAGGTCTTTCAAGACCTCCAGGAGAATGGGGTGGTCTTTCCCGTCAAGCTTTGTAGTGACTTGACGCTCATTCACTTGCGTTGCGGGAGCAAAGCCGCCGGCGATGTGGCGCAGCAGGCCATTCTCAATCTTCTTGAATAGAGCCTCGATGTAGGGGCGACCTTCGCCCATCCCGGATCGTCCAAAGTGCAGGATTCCCTTGTGATGATCAATGAGATTTCGGACTGTCATCTTGGCGTGATGGGATGAGTCGTTGTCCATTGCGATCATTGCGCTTCTCATCACTACCTCATCCACTAGGTAGATCGACGGCATCCATGCACTAGTCGAGTAGCTCAAGTTCGACGTGCTCAGATCCCTTGGTTGCCAGGGGCTCATGATCTTCGCGAACAGGCTGACTACATCGTGTTGCTCGTACTTCCGGCCAAGCACCATTTCCCAACCAAGGATGGCGCCACTCCCGACATCAACAACTGCCAGTAGCCAGATCCGACTAATCTTCTCTAGCCGGAATGAGCCGTCCGCCATCGGCATGGCCAGCCATGCGTCGATGTCGACGGAATGCTCGTCGTACTCAACTCGATCAAATGGCCGAATGCTGAGTAGGTTCTCGATTCGGGTGGAAGTAGGCTCATCCGCAGCCAAGAGCATCTCATTTTCGCTCTTTGTGCCTCGGATGCGCTTTATGAGGGAGGTCAGTGCTCGTCTTCCCTTGTCACGGATGTTGAGCGGATACATGGCCTGAAAGCCCTTCCCAGTCAGCACCTTCACGAACTGGGAATGCAGCCTGTCGAACGCGGGGCTCCTTTTGGACTGTGTTGGCAAGGCGCCCTTGAATCTTGCGACTGCATCGCCGAGTTCGGGGATCGCTTGCAGGACAGCATCTATGGCGAACGGATGTGAACTATCGGGGACGACCGAGTTGTTGCGATCTGACACGCTGAATCGCGCATAGGGAATGCAGGCTCGGTATCCGACTCGATGACCGCTCTCGTCGAAGAGCAGTGCGGTCCGGATCATTCGAGAGAGGGTATTTCGCGGCACGCCCCATCGAAGGGCTGCGTCGACCAAGGTTGCCCCATCAAGGACGCTGGTGAGTGCTGACAGGCGGGCTTGAAATTCCGACTGTTGATCAGCTGGAAGTACGATCCCATTTGGCCTTGGAGTTGCCCGGATCGACTCGAGGTCGACGGCATTGAACTTGGAACTCATGGGTCGGCCCTCCAGATCCTTGATCGCCCCGTCATTCGAGGAAATGCATCGGTCGCCAGAAATCCGACGTGAAGCAACTCAGCCACGACCCCCTGAATGTGAGTTCGAGGGTGGTGCCTGAGCTCATGGATGAGTTCATCTGCACTGATGCTGCCGCTTCGCTCGATGGTCGCGGCGATTTCCTGTCGCAACGCCAGGCTGCTCCCCAGATCCTTGGCTGACTGGCAGAACCCGAGCAGTTGGTAGCAGAGCTCATTCCTGCCGCCGGGCGCCTTGAGTTCGTCCTCCGTGATTAGCCACAAAGAGATGCCTGCATCCTTGGCTGCTGAACGAAGCCGGTCCAGCTCGCGAGGACGACGCTTGCCATCCACGCCGGGTACTGTCTGCGAATTCGGAATGACGTTTGCATAGATCTCCTGGCCTCCGCGCCTCTGAAACCAGAAATGGAGTTCCATGCTGTCAAGTCCTACCGGGATGGACCGAGGCCTCTCGGTCACGGCCGCCACTGATGGATCAAACTCCAATTGCAGTCGAAGCGCGAGTTGCAGGGGGCCGTGTACGGTAACCGTCCGGTTCTCTTTCGGGCTAAAGAAGGTGAAGATGTCCCCCCTCTTGATCTGGCCAGCGGTTAGTTCACGGGGGGCCAGCGGTCGATCCTTCCCATTGTGGAGCGGGTCGGAGGCGCGTGCAGACGCTACGCCTTGGAACGGGCTCACGGGATTGGTCGCGTGGTTGCTCATGCTGCCTCCTTGTGGATGACTGCAGTTCGCATGGTCGAGGAGTGGCGCTGCGCAATCGCGATTGAGGGATGACTCAATGCATGGTCAGCTGAGTGTTGGATCTTCATCGATCGACTTCCCGGTTGGCCTCGGAGAATGAGGCTCGGTACTGGCGGCAATGGCCAGCAGGGTCATTGGGGATTTCGGGCATGGGGTGCCGTGCCGATTGCCATACGATGGCAGTCGGAGCGCGCAGATGCCCGCTCAAGCAGCTTTGCCGCTTGACACGAAGTCGGAATTGCGGGAGCCTACATACGTTATCGTAGAGCTTCACCCCCTCTCGCTCCGGCGAGAGGCTATCGCCCCCGTTGCTGCGGGGGCGATTTCATTTCCGGGGTCGGAGATTTGATGAACTGGGGGGCTAAATGCCTCCTTTGAAGCTGGAGTTTTGGCGTCAAGCCGTTCAGGGGCGCACTGTGCGCCTAGGTGAGTTTCAGCAGATCAGAAGTGGTGCGGGCCTTTTGGCTTCGGCCTCAGCTCGCGTGCTCAGGAATTACAGCGAGTTCAGCCACTCAGCGACATCTCGCGTTTTGGCGAACAACCCCCGCCGACCTGGCAGCGGAAAGGTGCGAACCGGCAAAAGTTCACGCTGGACGGCTCGGCCGAAGGTGCGGCCGTTTGGAAAGCCAAGGTTCCGCTGGAGGTCGCTGCCGCCCATGAGCTCCCCATGCCGCTCTAGCAGCTCGCGACTGAGTTCGGTGGAGACTGCTGCTTCTGGATTCTGGATAGGCATGACGCAACTCCTAGCTACCGTTGGACCCCATCATGCACAATTGCAGCCAGTTCTAGGGGATTCTTTAGTCCCGCTTCAGAAGATCCATAAGTATGCCTCGTGGCAAGATTCCAACAGACGTGGCGCTGGTCGTCCGCAATAGCGTGTGGGCCTGCGTTGTGCGAAGGCTGCATGGCGATCGACTGACCTGGGATGATCTTGATCAGTTGCTCTTGCCTAGAGTTGGGCTCGATATACACGCGCAAGCGGCCAACGGTCGTCCCCGATCCTTCTACCGGTTCTTCAGCAAGGGGCATCATCCAGGGAAGCTACGCGGTCCTGGTGGATACTTGATTGACTCGGTGCATGGGGATCCAGCGTTCGCGGCTGCAAAGGAGGCCTTCGAGCATCCGATCTGGATGATCTGCAGCACAGAGGCTCCCACTGCGGAGCAATTGCGGGGCGTACGTCGATCACTAATGGAGCGTCTTGGGCTACTGATGCCGTCCATCACCGAACGCCTGGTGGCTTCTCATCACAATCTCCCTGGCCTCAGCAGCTATGCGCCAAGTCGGGTAGATGCCTTGGAGTCCATGTTCAACGTGGCCGAAGGTGGCTCCTTGGACGCGATAGGCCTGTGTGCGTGTAACTATCTGTTAGCTATAGACAGCGGTAGGCTCGAGACTGCAGTAGATGTCCGGGATGCACTACGCTGGGCAATTATTCGTTTTTGTGCTGTTTGGGGATTGCGCCCCGACGCATGCACGGCAATCCAGCTGTTGATGGAGCAGCGGGTGGTCAGGCTTCGTAGGGGATCGCTGTTGCCAAAGGATGTTGGGTTTCCACTTGGCAATACGGATTCCAGCGCGTTTAGTAGCAATTCGGCGAAGGGGGTATTCTTCGCAGATGACTATCCGTGCATGCTTCCGGTGACTCCTCGCACAGGTGGGGTGGATACATTCTTCGCCCGGTTTCACTCGCACTATCTTGCTTTCGTGAATGATCTGACAAGGCAAGGAGCATTCGCGCAGCTGGCTGGGACTGAGCTCGGCGGATCTTTGCCGACTCAAGATGCAATTGACGACCTGTTTCTTGGGCTGCTGGACGTGCCGGAGGATGTTTGTCACGGCGAGGTTGCAACTCTCAAGCAGTTTGCGCCAATCAGTCCGGTAGCGGCATGCGTGGCGGAAGTCCTGCCCACTTCTAGCATCGGAAGCTCGCCTTACACCCGCATCAAGCCTCTGGGCGCAGTGCTTCTGAAGTTCATGCGTTCTGTCGACATGCTGGTTGACGTTGAGCATCCGCATCCCATGGTTGATGAGCCGTGAGATGCGCCTCCAGGATCTTTCGTTACCTTGAAGTGGCGTCAACAAGGGAGAGGTATCAACGCTAGCCGCGCGGTGGAGGTCACTGTTCTTGCGGGGAGATGCGCATGCTGGTTCTGCAATGCATGCCGAGCCTTTTAAGCTATGGTCAGTACGAAGAGGTCGCCCCAAAGGGATTTCCTTGAAGCGCTGAACCTCTTATTGCGAAGGAATCGTCAGTCAAGCGCGCCGACAGGGCTTATGAATGCTTTCCCTTCTAGCTCGGATGGTGCGCTGGAGGCCACCACTTGACCAGCCAGTCCTGTGTAGCCAGAACTGGCAAGAAGCCATTTGCTCAAAGTGGTCGCATGCTCGTTGAGCGGGATAGTGGGGTGGGCACTAGGCGTGAGCCTAGTGGTACGCATCTGAAGAAGACTGAGCCTTAGCTCAGTAAAGTCAGTCTTTGAGTCGCTTCTCAAAGTCGGCAATGAGCTTGCCCAGGGATAGGCCTGTCAGGCGCGCTATGTCCCTAAGCTCCACGACGTCAACCCTGCGCTTCCCTGTCTCAACATCGCTAATGAACGACTGGCTGCGCCCCAGCTTGCTGGACACTTGTACTTGGGTAAGGCCAGCAGCCAAGCGCGCGTCTCTGACGGTCTCAATCAGGGCGGCGTATTCCTTGCGATGGATTGTCTTGGCCACGGCCGCACCCTGGTTGAGCGGCTTCAGAAGCTATATCCAGTTCTCCGATATCTAAAAACCAGATATCCTGTGCTTCTCATTGACAGGGGAAGGGCATGATCAAAGAACAACGTCGACGCGACGCAGCTGGCTGGGGCAGGCAGGGCTTGCTGCTTGCTCTGACGGTCCTAGTTGCCGCCTGCAGCGGTCCAGTAGACAGGAAGTTGGTCACTGACGGCACGCAGGAGCAATACAGAGCGTCGATTGACGCAATTGACGCCGAGCTGAGTGCCCATGAGCGGGATGCCTTCAACTGGGCCGTTGCCGGCCTTGATCTGGCTGAGCTGAACAAGGCCTACCCGAATGCATCTATAAGACAGGTGGTTAGGGGGCACATCAAGCAGATTAGGGATGCCCATCCAAAAGAAATTCTTGCTCTGCAGGAGCAGGCCAACGCGCAGCGGCCGACGATCACCGAACTAGAAAGAGTGCGTGCGAGTGGCGCAACGTTACGGATCGAGGACAGCTTCTTTGGCCCGAAGCCGGTCATTGAGGCGCGAATTGCGAATAGCTCAACTTTGGCGCTCAGCCAGGCCAGCTGGGCGGCGACGCTCTACATCAATGGCGAAGCTCAGCCCACGGCAAAGTCGCGGGTGCACAGCGACTTCCGATCGATTGATGGCCTCAAGCCGAGCCGCGGCGTCACGGCGCGCTTCAATGTTGGCTTCGTAAAAGGTGATGATGCGTGGTCGACACTGGCAATTCGACAAGCGTCTTCAACGCGAGTCGAGCTCGAACTAATTCCTCAGACGGCTTTGGACTTCAATGACAAGCCCTACATAGCTGCCAACTATAGGGAAAAGATCCAGTCTCTGGAGAATCAGCTTAAGCAAGCCGAGAAGTTCTCAGATATCTGACTCATTGGCGTTCCGCAACTGCGTCCGATGACCAAGCGCAGCGCGGAACGCTCCAGATCCAAGTGTCCAACTGCTGATGAGGATCCTAGCGCTCAATGCGACCGACCATCCTTGCTCTCGATCTCGAGGGGACGCTGATCTCAAATGCTGTCAGCCAGATTCCACGCCCAGGGCTTTATCAGTTCCTTGAGGTCGCTCATGAACTCTTCGAGCATCTGGTCATCTACACCACGGTCCCTGAGGCAGCTTTCCGCAGGATTTCGCGGCTGCTGGTCGAGGAAGGGAGCGCGCCAGGCTGGTTCGCTGAGTTGCCATATACATTCTGGGGAGGGGCAACGAAGGACCTCCGGTATGTGTCTCCGATCCTGGGTGCAGCGCTGTTGCTGGACGATCACGCGGACTACATCCATCCGGGGCAGGAGCGCTATTGGATTGAGGTCTCTTTGTTCGGCGCTCCATATGACGCGGATGACGCCGGCCTGGAAGTGGCCCTTGAGATGCTGAAGGAACGATTGGTTGTTCCGTTGTAGTTGGTGTGCTTAGTGAGTGGGTTGGCGGGTGCAGCTCTTCCAGCCAGCAGCGCCGGTTGCTGCATAGGAATGGGCTGTCGTTCAGGAGATCCGACATGATTCGAACAAGTTTGACCCACCCTTTAGCTATCGCGGAACTCCCGGTTGGCGAAAGGGGAGGGGCAATTGGTGTGACCTTCGCGCCAGGTAAGTACCAAGAAGTTGCGATGACGGGGGCATGGGCGAGAGACATCGATGTGGATGTCTCTGTGATTCAGTGTTGGGGAGCCAGCCACCTGATCACGCTACTCGAGCCGTGGGAGTTCAGTGAGTTGCGGATCGAGTGCTTGCCTCAAGTGGTTGAAGGGCAGGGCATCTCATGGCATGGCCTTCCAATCACGGATGGCGCAGCACCTGACCAGAGGTTGCTCGAACGATGGCCAGTACTGGGGTCAATGCTCGTTCGGAGTTTGCATTCGGGCCTGCGCATTGTGGTCCACTGCAAGGGTGGGCTGGGGCGAGCCGGCACTGTCGCAGCGATGCTTCTACTGCAGTCAGGGGCTGAGCGAACAGCGCAGGCTGCCATTGGCTCGGTGCGACGTGTCAGGCCGGGTGCCATCGAGACCGCTGTCCAGGAGGATTTCCTGCAGCAATGGGCACAGGGACTGCGCTCGTAGTTGCCCTTCCAGATCAAACGCGTGGCGAGCTCATCAGTCGTTCAAGGCCAGCCCTGGCTATTGGCGCCACCGATACCTACGCGATCTAGTCGACCGCTGACACCGGATTCGCTGGGTCGCGCGCCCACTAGTGGACGCGGCGCGGAGAGTATCCGCTAAAGCCTCCAGTCGCTACTTGGCTGCAGCCAGTACTGTCTGCCCAGAGGGATAAACGTCTCCATTGCCACGTCCAAGATCAACGGCTGACGCCAGCCATGGCCTGGCACGAAGCAAAAGTCAGTCGGGCCAAGTGCTCCCGATTGAACTCGGCTAACGAGCCAAGTGCATCTCCTGCTGATCTCTCGATCAAGTACCCGACGGGCGGCCTCCTCGTCCAGATCAGCTTTCAGGAACTCCGACGCAACGTTGCGCATGCCGGCCCACAGTACATACCTCTTGCGTCCCAAGCTCAGTGCATTCCACTCCGGGAGCTGGGTCGATCTCAGGCCATTGCCCAGCGTGGGAGATAGCCGATACTTGCGTAGCAGGTTGGCCAGGTATGCACGGGCTTCGCTCTCTGCGAGCGAGGTTCCCAAGGTCCGTTTGGCAGTGGACGGGCATTCGGCAGCCCATCGGGTAAGCGTACTGGTCAACCTGGCCTCCAGACTCACGTCCTGACGTGACCAAGCGGCCTGATAGGTCCATGCCAGAGGCTCATACAAGGACCTCGCCCCGGAATTGGGGGCTGCGATGGGAATGCGCTGCAGTACGCGAAGTGAGGCAAGCGTATCGAGTGCGGCTGAGGCCAAGCCCTCGGCGGCAACAGGCCCGCTTACGGTCCTTGAGCGCTCCAGTGCGCACCAGGCGCAGGCTAAGAACGGGCCGATTGAACGAACGAAATCGTCCAACTCTGGCCAATGCGAAATGAGGGTCGGTTGGGTGACAACATAGGCCACTTGTCTCTCAGATCGCTCGCCTAGCTCACCAGCATAGCAGCGAGGCGAGTCCGCGTCTATCTGATCTTCAGATATCGCCACACTGCTGTCCGTGGCTGCGCTGGAGTTGTGAGTGAAAGTCCCGTCGCTTCCTCCAGCGGTGTTCTAGGTTCTTTGGGGAGCCGTGCTATGCCGAGGAGCGCGAGTAGGCCATTGAGCATGGACGAATCAGTGGTTCAAGTTCCATGTCGCGCGGCCGATACAGCCCTGTCCAGACTCCTGGCGGGTCGTCCCGGCCACGAATCCAGTCGATGGCATCCCGTTTGCCCAGGAGCTCCGGAGCGACGTTCTAAGTACCCTGCCATGTACTCAATTCAGAAGATCATCGACCTGCTGCTGCTATTGGGCGTTCCTTCGCTGCTCTTCATTGGCGCTTACGTTCTGCGCCGCCCCAAAAGAGAGCTCAGTTGGGAGCCGGTGCTGGATCAGCGAGTTCATTGCTGGAAATGGTGCGCCTATGGCTTCATTTTTCTCTTGTATGTTCCCGGGACGACGTTGTATCGAACGTTGATTCCTACGGGTTGTGATGGACTTGTTTGCGTCCAGTTCTTCACCGCGAGTGGATACCGTATCGCCCCGAGCGAACTTCATGTTGTTCTCGTCGCAACTGCCGTTTTCGCGGGGTACTTCTTTGCGCGTGTTCGAGCTTCGTACTCACCGATTCCTACCAGGGCCCGGGGCTACGTCCTGAAGGTTGCCTATCATGGCAAGGGGGAGTACTCGCCACACTTGGAGATAGCCCGCCAAGTTCGCCGGCGTCAGCTCAGAGCGGAGCTTGCTGAAAGGCGTAGGCTTGAGCGGGAGGGCTTCCACCTATGGTTAAGATCCGTACGGCCGTGGGTTTGCACGTTGGCCAGAGGCTCTACTGTTGAGCTACTTAGCCCCATGCTGTCGGGAAGGGACCCACTCACTCTTGTCAGGTGGCTATCTCGTAGCGGCCCCATACATGATGTAGTCCTTCTTTCTAGGCGACTTCGTTGGTGTGAGGCGTTCTTCTACCACCTCACCGTGAATCATCGACTTTCCTTCAAGTCAGTTCGATCCGAAGGCATACGATTCAGGGTCGGCTGAAGGCCCCACTCATCACATCCTGTGTGTCTTAGGGCGATACACGATTCTGGGAGGCCGGGCGTATTGGCTAACTGATTGAGTCAAGTCGAGGGCCAGAGGCGGTGGCATTTGACCTTCGGCTTAGCTGAAGATAGTCCAGTGACATTCAGTTCATGAGTCGGCCGCCACCGAACCCACTCGCCCTTTCCGGGCTTTAGTTGAGCCCATTCTCCACTTCAGGCGAATGGGCGGCATATCACGCTCAATGATAGCTCGTGCTCGCACTCACCTTGCCGCGGAAAACGCGGTATGACCAGGCGGTGTAGCCCAGGATGACAGGAAGCATGACCGCCAAGCCGACCAGGCTGAAGCCAAGCGACGACACTGGCGCTGCTGCATCCCAGATCGTCAATGCCGGGGGGAGCAGGTACGGCCACATGCCGAGTACGAGGCCTAGGTAACCCAGGACAAACAACGACAGGCTCAGTAGGAAAGGGGCAAGATCATGAGTGGGGCGTTTCTCCGCGCGCCACAGCGCCACTGCCACGGCGAGCGTAAGAAGGGGGACGGGGGACAGCCACCAGAAATTCCCGTCACTGAACCAGCGAGTCATTAGTCGCAGATCAAGGAACGGCAGCCAGCTGCTCACGAGCCCCATGGCCACGATCACGGCGACCACCAGGGGGCGGGTCAGGCGCCTGGCAAGTGCGTGGGTTCGCCCCTCGGTCTTCAAGATTAGCCAGGTGCCTCCAAGCAAGGCGTAGCCGGCAACCAAGGCTGCTCCGGTAAGCATGGCAAAGGGGCTGAACCATAGGAATGGCCCGCCAGCGTAGGTGTCACCAGTCATTGGCACGCCTTGCACCACCGTGCCAAGAATCACTCCTTGAGAGAACGCGGCCAGAAGCGAGCCAAGGCCGAAAGCCACGCTCCAAAGCCTCTTGGAGCGATGGGCTTTGAACCTGAACTCAAAGGCGACCCCCCGGAAAACCAATGATACAAGCAGCAGAAGTACTGGAAGGTACAGGGCCGAAAGAAGCGCTGCATAGGCTGTTGGAAACGCTGCTAGCAATCCGGCTCCGCCGAGCACCAGCCAGGTTTCGTTGCCATCCCATATTGGGGCAGCGGTGTTCATCATCACATCGAGCTGCTCTTCATCCTCGGCAAAGGGCGCGAGAATGCCAATACCGAGTACGAAGCCGTCGAGGACGACGTACATCAGGACGCCGAAGCTGATGACGGCGAACCAGGCGATGGGCAACCAGGTCATCGAGTCCATGTCAGCGTTCCTCAGAGAGATTGATCAGCGGCCGAGATAGGCCGTGCAGGTGTGCGATCACCACCCTCTAGCGACGGACTTCCGTCTTGGGCATGTGGGCCATGTCGGAGGATCTTGACCAGATACCAGATGCCCCAACCAAATACGAACGCATATCCAGCGACATAGACCGCGAGTGAGATCGCTGTCATCCAGGCCGTTTGCGGTCCCACGGCATCAGCCGTTCGCAAAACGCCATAGACAATCCAAGGCTGGCGCCCCATCTCGGTGACAAACCAGCCGGCCACCAAAGCAACGAACCCACTTGGAAGCATCCAGTTCCAAGCGCGCAGCAGGGCCCCGGAATCGAACAGCTTACGGCGGGCCAGGGTGAAAGCAGAAAGCCAGGCGAGCAGTAGCATGAGGGTGCCTATCCCAACCATGATCCGGAATGCGAAGAACACAGGCGTGACCGGAGGTCGTTCGCTCGCCGGTACGGATGTCAGCGGTGCGAAGGTTCCATCCATGGAGTGAGTCAGGATGAGGCTGCCAACACGCGGAATCGCGATCTCAAGATCGTTCCGCTCTTCCTTCTCATTTGGTACAGCGAAGACGACCAGCGGAACTCCTTCACCTTCTTGGCCCTGATGCCAGTGAGCCTCTACCGCTGCGATCTTCATCGGCTGGTGCTTGAGGGTGTTCAGACCATGCATGTCACCCACGAAAATCTGAACAGGAACGGTAATGGCCGCAAATATCACAGCCGCCCCAAGCATCTTGCGGCCGGCTTCGACGTGCTCCTTACGCCGCAGGTACCAGGCGCCAACACCACCCACCACGAAGCAGGTTGTTATGAATGACCCTATTGCCATATGGGCCAGTCGATAGGGGAACGATGGATTGAACACAACCTCGAACCAGTCAACCGGATGGACCACTCCGTTGATCATTTCGTAGCCCGCAGGCGTATGCAACCAGCTGTTGGAGGCAAGAATCCAGAACGTTGAAAAGAGCGTTCCAAGTGCGACCATGCATGTGGAAAAGAAGTGCAGGCGTGGTGATACTCGCCCCCAGCCGAACATCATCACTCCGAGGAAACTTGCCTCCAGGAAGAAGGCTGTCAGGACCTCGTAAGTCAGTAGGGGGCCGATTACGGTTCCGGCGATCTGGCTCAAACGAGGCCAGTTTGTGCCGAACTGGAACGCCATGACGATACCGCTTACCACGCCCATGCCGAAGGACACGGCAAAGATCTTCTGCCAGAAGAAGAACAGATCCCGCCACACCGGGTTGCGGGTTCGAAGCCAGCGCCATTCCACGAAACCAAGCCAACTGGCCAAGCCAATGGTGAAGGCAGGGAAGAGCACATGGAAGCTGATGAGAAAGCCGAACTGAATTCGGGAAAGGAGGAGGGCGTCCATAACGATCCCAATAGGGGGTGGGTGGTGGCTAGCGGCTCAAGTTCCGATGGTGCCTAGCAATTTCATCGGCGGAGATCCTTGCTCATTGCACGGCAGGCGTCATCTGGCGTCATACGGCTGCTAGGTGTGCAGCTTCCAAATCGAGTAGGCGCTGGGGGTGTGAATAGATGTTGAAGCCATCCGAGCGCGCGAAACCGACAAGACAGATCCCTGCGGCCTTTGCGAGATCTATGGCTAAGGCTGTGGGTGCCGATACCGCTGCAACGATCGCCATGCCTGCATAGGCGGCCTTACTCACCATTTCGTAGCTAGCACGGCTAGATAGAAGCACGAGACCTTCGTTGGTTGAAGTCGATGAGCGCCTCATTGCACCAATGAGCTTATCTAGTGCGTTGTGCCTGCCCACGTCTTCGCGTACCACTTCGATAGCTCCGTCCGGGAGAACCCATGCTGCTGCGTGGGTTGAGCCGGCAGCCTCGTTCATTGGCTGTAGCCCTTTTAGCGAGGACAGTGCTACGCGTAGCGCCAAGGCGGAGTAGGTGGTGGGTCGGTCGATTGGCAAAGGCATTCTGAGCACTTGCTCCAGTCGACTAGCTCCACATAGCCCGCAACCGCTACGCCCGGGTAGGTTGCGGGTGGCGTCGTTGGGCATTGACACGATGGGCGCACTATCTGTGACTTCCATCGCCAGCTCAATGCCTTCCAGCGATGGCCTCACTTCAATCCGGAGAAGTTGGGAGGGATCAGAAATTGTTCCCTCCGTCATGGAAAAGCCCAGCGCAAAGTCTTCCAGATCCGTTGGGCTGGCCATCATCACCGAGAAAGGACTGTCGTTGTAGAGCATCGCGACAGGCACTTCTTCGGCAACGCTGTCCATGATTGAGCCGCGCTCGCCACCACGCCACCGAAGGGTTCTTCGATATGCGATGCCGCAGGGCTCGTTGGCAGGTACTGGGCTGGGCGCTTGCATGGAGATGAGGCCTGGCGGGGAGGGAAGCCGGTAACGATGATCTGGGCGTGCAGGGTCCCTCGGGTCGGGGACTTCTTAGTGGTTTGACAGTGCGGAGAGTATCCCAAGGCGTACACCCCGCTGCGGTCAAAATTTACAAATGTTCGCAGATGGACAGTTTGGCTGAGTTGATCCGACATTCTGTTCGAGGGGCTGTGGCCCGCCTGTCCGCTACATGTGCCTGTAGCTAGAAAACGCCCGATAAATTAGATAGTTACAATCGATGGCGGGTGGCGTGAAGACCTGTTCGTGGTGAGGGCCAGGATGAGCGCTTCGGGTCCGTTGAGGCACTCGTATCGGACACCAGTGCCTCGATTCGATCCCCGGCGTGTACGCCGGACGTCTTGTCTGGGCAGGGTGGACATACTGTCCGTGGAAGGGGAGGCCGTCGCGTGCTTAACTTTTCCCACTCCCAATTGCATGCTGCGAGTGCCTGTCATGTCAGAGCAGAAGATCCCCCGTTACAAAGCCTACGACCATCCTGCCGGTGGTTGGGGTGCCACCGGTGCAACCGCCAAGGTTCTGATGCAGCAGAGCGTCATTGCCAAGGGATCTAAAGCGCTTTTGTCGATGAATCAGCCTGGGGGATTCAAGTGCCCCAGTTGCGCTTTCCCGGATGCAGATCACACCAAGAAGCTGGAGTTCTGCGAAAACGGTGCGAAGGCCTTGGCATGGGAGGCAACCAAGCATCGCGCCACGCGTGAGTTCTTCGCGGAGCACACTGTCCAGGAGCTGATGGCGCAGTCCGACTATTGGCTGGAGATGCAGGGTCGATTGACCGAGCCGATGCGATATGACCCGGTATCCGACCATTACGTTCCTTGTAGCTGGGATGAGGCCTTCGCGCTGATCGGGCGACACCTGCAGGCCCTGTCCAGCCCGCATGAGGCTGAGTTCTACACCTCGGGGAGGACGCCGAACGAAGCCGCGTTCCTGTACTCGATCTTCGTGCGCGAGTTCGGAACCAACAACTTCCCGGACTGCTCGAACATGTGCCACGAGCCGACCAGCCGGGGGTTGCCGCCGGCAATTGGTGTCGGCAAGGGCACTATCGTGCTCGATGACTTTGAGCATGCTGAGGCCATCTTCGTCATCGGCCAGAACACAGGCACCAACTCACCACGAATGATGTCCAACTTGGTGGAGGCGCGGAAGCGTAATGCTCCAATTGTCGCGGTCAATCCTATGCCGGAACGTGCGCTGATTCGCTTTGCCGAGCCCCAGGACGTCGTGCAGATGGCCACGTTTGGCTCCACCGAGATTTCCAGTGAATTTGTACACATTCGCATCGGCGGTGACCTGGCCCTGATCAAGGGCATCATGAAGGCTATGTTCGAGCGGGAAGCGGCCGGCGAGTCTGTTCTCGATCACGAATTCCTGACCGAGCACACCGTCGGGCTGGAGGCATTGCGTGAAGAAGTGATGTCCCTGGAGTGGAGCCAGATCGTCCAAGTGTCCGGGATCAAGAAGGAGCAGATTCTGCGTTGTGCAGAGATCTACATCCGTTCCCGTGCGACCATTATCTGCTATGGCATGGGCCTGACCCAGCACCAGCAAGGATCTCGCCTTTTGCAGCAGGTTGCCAATCTGCTGATGCTGCGCGGCAACTTCGGAAAGCCCGGGGCGGGCATTGCTCCTATTCGCGGCCATTCCAACGTGCAAGGCGACCGTACCGTCGGCATTGATGAGAAGCCGACGCAACGCTACCTGGACCAAGTTCGCGACGTGTTCGGGTTCGAACCGCCGCGCGAACATGGGCACCATGTGGTTGAGTCTATTGAGGCGATGCTGGCTGGAACCGCCAAGGTCTTCATCGGCATGGGCGGGAACTTCATCCATGCTGTTCCTGATACCGAAATTGCCTACAGGGCAATGCGTGGTCTTGAGCTTACGGTTGGCATCGCCACCAAACTCAACCGTGGCCACCTAGTGCATGGCAAGGAGGCGCTGATCCTACCGGTGGTGGCGCGCTCGGAGTGGATCCATACCCCGCTGGGTGAGCAGTTTGTCACCATTGAGGATGCCATGTCGAATGTCACCGCATCCCGTGGAGTACTGGAGCCTGTGAGTGAACATGTTCTTCCGGAAGTTGAGATCGTGTGCCGCATGGCAATGGCAACACTGCCGGACAGCAAGGTCGACTGGGCAGCTTGCATGCACGATTACAACCATGTTCGTGAGCTGATCGCGGCGGTCTATCCCAGCATCTACGCAGACTTCAATGAACGGATCCAGGCGCCGCGTGGCTTCCACTTGGACATTCCGCCGCGCCGCCGTGAGTGGCCGACACCTAACGGGAAGGCCAATATTCTGGTGTTGCCGGGTCTTGAAGTGAACGACCTGGTCGAGGATCCCACTATGCTTCGGCTGGCCACGGTTCGCTCCCATGACCAGTACAACACGACAATCTACAGCTACAACGATCGCTATCGCGGTGTGTATAACGATCGAATGATCCTCTTCATGAACCTGGAAGATCGAGTAGCACGAGGGATTGGGAAGGAGGAACAGGTGAGCCTCGAGACGATCTCCAGTGATGGCGTCTGCCGGCGGGTCGATGGGTTGACTGTGCTTGACTATCCGATGCCGCGTGGCGCGATTGCGGGCTACTACCCTGAACTCAATCCACTGCTACCTCTGGATTACTTCGATCGCATCAGTGGTACCCCCGCGGCGAAGTCGATCCCGGTCAGGGTGGTCATTTCACAGTGATTGCGCCGGCATGTCGTAGGGAGGACTAAGAATGTCAGCCGAGCTCATTCGGGCGCCAGAGCCGGTAGGTGAGGGCGCACTGGCAGATCATCCCCGCCAACTCACCGACGGTTTCGGACGCAGCTTTCCGTACCTGCGCCTTTCGTTGACCGAAGCCTGCAACTTCCGTTGCAGCTACTGCCTGCCCGACGGCTACCAGGCCGATGGCCGCCCGCGCTTCCTGCAGGTGGAAGAAATCGCGCGCCTGGTGCGTGCGTTTGCCGCGCTGGGCATGAGCAAGATCCGCCTGACCGGCGGCGAGCCCAGCCTGCGCAAGGACCTGGATGAGATCATCGCCACCGTGGCGGCGGTGCCGGGCATCCGCAAGGTGGCCATCACCACCAATGGCACGTTGCTACCGCGGCGCCTGCCGGGCTGGCACCGCGCCGGCCTGACCGCGCTGAACGTGAGCATGGACAGCCTGCAGCGCGAACGTTTCAAGACCATCACCGGGCATGACCGCCTGCCGGAGATCGAACAGGGCCTGGCCCTGGCGCAGGCGCTGGGCCTGCCGGCGATCAAGCTCAATGCGGTGCTGCTGCGTGGCCTGAACGACGACGAGCTGCCGCAGTGGATGGACTACCTGCGTGACCGCCCCTTCAGCGTGCGCTTCATCGAACTGATGCGCACCGGCGACAACGAAGCCTATTTCCAGCGCCACCACCTGCGCGCCGACGTGGTGATCGAGCAGCTGCTGGCGGCTGGCTGGCACGAACGGCCGCGCGCCGCCGATGCCGGCCCGGCGCGTGAGTACAGCCACCCGGACCATCGCGGCACGGTGGGCATCATCGCCCCGTATTCGCGTGACTTCTGCAAGGGCTGCAACCGCCTGCGGGTGACCGCCAAGGGTGACCTGCGGCTGTGCCTGTTCGGCGAGTTCGGCGTGCCGCTGCGCCCGCTGCTGCAGAGCGACGATGACCATGACGCGCTGCTGGCACGCATTACCACGCAGCTTGGCCTGAAAGCGGCCGGGCATGGACTGCACCAGGGCCAGACCGGGCTGACCCCGCACCTGGCCTCCATCGGAGGATGAGCAACACGATGAGTGGGGAATTGAATGCGGCCTTCCATATGGCCGATGTCCGCGACAAGCGCATCACCCGCCGACGTGCGGTGGCGGTGGGCGAGCTGCATGCCGGTCCAGTGGCCTATCCGCTGATCGTCGAGCGCCGCCTGCCCAAGGGCGATGCGCTGGTGATGGCCGAGATTGCCGGCCTGCAGGGCGCCAAGATGGCCTCGATGCTGATGCCACTGTGCCACCCGCTGCCGCTGGAACTGGTGCAGGTGTTCTGCGCGCCGGTACCGGAACGGCAGGCGATCCGCGTGTGGTGCGAGTGCGCCAGCGAGGCGCGCACCGGCGTGGAGATGGAGGCACTGGCCGGCGTCAACGCGGCGCTGCTTACCCTGTACGACCTGAGCAAGCCGGTGGAACCGGCCCTGCGCATCGAAGGTATCCGCCTGCTGTTCAAGGAAGGCGGCAAGCGCGGTGTCTGGCTGCACCCCGACGGCATGGACGATGCCGAGCGCACGCGTTTCAAGCCGCGTGCGCCGAAGGGCCTGGAGGGCGCGGCCTGCGCGGTGATCACGCTGAGCGATCGCGCCAGCGACGGCACCTATGAGGATATCTCTGGCCCGACCCTGGTGACCGGCCTGAAAAAGCTGGGCGGCGAGGTGGTGGCCGCTGAGGTGTTGCCCGATGGCATCGAGCCATTGGCGGGTCGCCTGCAGGCCTTGGCCGCCGAGGGCGTGCGCCTGTGCCTGTGTACCGGTGGTACCGGACTGGGCCCGCGTGACCTGACCCCGGAGGCGCTCCGTTCCCTGAACGCGCGGCCGGTACATGGCCTGGCGCAGATGGTGCGCGCGCTGAGTGCACAGCACACGCCGATGGCCTGGCTGAGCCGCGCCGAGGTGGTGCAGCTGGGCAACATGCTGGTGTTCGCGCTGCCCGGCAGCCCGAAGGCGGCGGCGCAGTGCCTGGATATCCTGGCGCCGGTACTGGGCCACGCCCTGGCGATGGTCGAGGGGGATGGCCACTCATGATTCCCTATTGCGAAGCCTTGCAGCACCTGCTGGACGCGGCCACGCCGCTGCCGGCCGAGCGCGTGCCGCTGCATGAAGCCGGCGGCCGTACCCTGGCCAGTGACATCCACAGCGGGCAGTCGTTGCCGCCGTTCGACAATTCGGCGATGGACGGCTTTGCGCTGCGCGCCAACGGCGCGACGTTCGAGGCCGGTACCGAATTCGCGGTGCAGGGCTGGCAGGCAGCCGGCGATGCCGGCGCCGAAGGCGGCGAGGGTGCCTGGGAAATCATGACCGGAGCGCGCATGCCGGTTGGCCTGGATACGGTGGTGCCGGTCGAGAACGTGGAGATCCTCGCCAGCGAGGACGGCCGCCCGACCCGCATCGCGCTGACCGCGACGGTGAAGCCGGGCCAGAACGTGCGCCTGCGCGGCCAGGACGTGCGCGAGGGTGAGCGCGTGCTGTGCGCCGGCCAGGTGCTGGATATCAATGCCCGCACCCTGCTGCACGCCCTGGGCGTGGGTGAGGTGGCGGTGGTGGCGCGGCCGAGGGCGGCGGTGATCGCCACCGGCAAGGAACTGGTGACCGAGGCGGCGCAGGCGCTGGAATCGGGCCAGATCCGTGACAGCAATCGCCCCTACCTGGTGGGCCGCCTGCAGGCGGCCGGTGCCGAGGTGGTCTGGCAGGGCACGGTGGGCGACGACGTGGCCGCGTTCAATGCGGTGCTGGATGAAGCGCTGGCCGCTGGCGCGCAGCTGCTGATCAGTACCGGCGCGGTGTCGGCCGGCCGCTACGACTTCGTTCCCGATGCGCTGCGTGGCCGTGGTGCGCGCATCGTCTTCCATAAGGTGGCGATCCGCCCCGGCAAGCCGTTGTTGTTCGCGGTGTTGCCCAATGGCGCGCTGTACTTCGGCCTGCCCGGCAACCCGGTTTCGGCTGCCGTGGGCCAGCGCTTCTTCGTCGAGCCGGTACTGCGCCGCCTGCTGGGGCTTGCACCGGAACCGGTGTTGCGGCTGCCGCTGCAGGCCGACGTGCGCAAGCCGCCCGGTCTGCGCTTCCACGCGCGGGCGCGGGTGGAAATGGACGGGCAGGGGCGCCTGAGTGCGCGCGTACTGTCCGGGCAGGAGTCGTTCCGTTTGATGTCCATGCTGCAGGCCAACGCCTGGGTGGTGCTGGAGGCCGAGGGAGACCTGGCCAGCGCTGGCACCTTCGTGCGCGTGCAGGGCTGGGGTCACCACGAACCGGTGCAGCTGGTGAGCCAGGAGTCATGATGAAACAGGTGAATCTGCAGTTGTTCGGTGCGTTTTCCGATCTGGATGCCAGCCGCGAAATCGCCGTCGATGTGGCCGGTGGCACCGTGGCCGATCTGCGCCAGGCGCTGCGCGAGCTGCTGCCGGTGCGTTGGCCGGGTTTCCGCGCGGGCCTGCTGGACTACTCGGCGTTTGCCGACCAGCAACGCGTGCTGCGCGACCACGAGGCGCTGCCCGACGATGGCCGCGTGGCGATCCTGCCACCAGTGAGCGGGGGCTGAGCGATGAGCGAGAAGATCATCGCGACGGTGGTGGACCGCGCGCAGGCGGCGATCGATCCGGCCGAAGGCATCGCGGCGGTATCTGATCCGGGCTTCGGCGGCATCGACGTGTTCATCGGCAAGGTGCGCGACGTCAACATCGGCCGGCCGGTGACCGGGATCACGTACGACCTGTTCGAACCTTTGGTGCTGAACGAGTTCAAGCGCCTGGCGGCAGAGGTCGAGGCGACGTTCGGTCCGAAGCTGAAGCTGTATGTGGCCCACGCCAAGGGCCGGTTGGGCATTGGCGATGTGGCGGTGGTGGTGGCCGCCGGCAGCCCGCATCGAGACGAGGCATTCCGGGCCTGCCGGCAGTTGATCGAGGTGGTCAAGCACCAGTGCCCGATCTGGAAGCAGGAGCATTACGAGGACGGCGACAGCGAGTGGACCGAAGGCTGCAGTCTCTGCCATGCGGATAACGAACCCACGCAAGCTCATGACAATGCCCATGAATGTGCACACGATCACGAACATTCCCACTGACGGCATCGTGCTGGCCGGTGGTCTTTCCAGCCGGATGGGCCGTGACAAGGCGCTGCTACCGTGGCACGGGCGAACCCTGCTAGAGCACATGCGTGGCCTGCTGCGACAGGCAGGTGCGGAAAGGGTATGGGTGAGTGGCAACTACCCGGCCTTCGGTGGCATTCCTGATCGCGTGGCACGCTGCGGCCCGTTGGGCGGGCTCTACAGTGTGGCCATGTGCATGCCGGACGCTGCCGCTCTGGTGCTTCCGGTGGATACGCCCAATGTGACCCCGGCGTTACTACAACGGTTACGTGATGCGCCTTCGGCTGCCTGTGTGCTGTTTGCGGAAGAACCCCTGCCGATGCGGTTGCAGATTGATGACCATTGCCGGCATGTGTTGCGGGAATTGATCGAGAATCCGGCGGCGCACCGCTCGCTACACGCCCTGCGAGAACGCTTGGGCGCAATCGAGCTGCCACTGGCGGATAGCGAATACGACCAGCTACTCAACTGCAACACCTCAACCGAGCTCGAGTTCATTGCATCATGAAAGTCCAGCTACAGCGGCAGGCAGTTCGTCTGCGCGTTGATGAAGAGGAGCTAGCGCAGTTGCTGGCCGGCGAATCGGTGGAGAACCTGACGCGGTTCGGCGGCGATCGCGGCTGGGGCATGGTGCTATCACTGCATGCAGGGCAACAGGCGGTGCTTCTGGAGGGGAGCGAGTACTGCCGGTTGATGCTTCCTCGCGAAGCGGTTCAGTCCTTGGCATTACGTTTGCCCTGTCGTGATGGTCTGGGTTTTGGCATTGCGCTGGATGATGACATCTCGCTGCAGCTTCAATTCGATGTGGATGTACGAGACAGCCTGCGCCAACGAGGTCCGCACCGTCGTGCACCCTCTACCTAGCTCTGGGCGGGCCAGCTATGTAGCGCCTGCGATGCCAAGGATAGGCGGTGAAACCGATCTAAACCCAACCAAACGGGGAAACCAATGATGAAACGAGTTGGACTGTTGTTGCTGGGACTGCTGGCCACGGTGCCGGCCTTGGCGGCCGACCTGACGGTGTCGGCGGCATCGAGCTTGACCGAGAGCTTCCGCGAACTGGGCACCGCCTATGAGAAGGCACACCCGGGAACCAAGGTCGATTTCAACTTCGCCGCGTCCGGCGTGCTGCTGCAGCAGATCAGCCGCGGCGCGCCGGTGGATGTGTTCGCGTCGGCCGATGAAACCACGATGGACCAGGCCCAGCAGCAGGACCTGCTGGCGGCCGGCACCCGCGAGGTGTTCGCGGTGAACGCGCTGTGGGTGGTGGTGCCGCCGCAGGCCAAGGCTGCGCCGCGTACCTTGAAGGACCTGGCCGGTGCCGGTGTGCAGCGCATCGCACTGGGCAACCCGGACAGCGTGCCGGTCGGCCGCTATGCCAAGGGCGCGCTGGAAGCGGCGGGCCTGTGGCCGTCGGTGCAGGGCAAGACCATCACCACGCAGAACGTTCGCCAGTCGCTGGACTACGTGGCGCGCGGTGAAGTGGATGCCGGCTTCGTCTATGCCACCGATGCGCAGGCGATGCCTGATCGGGTGCGCCGTGCCTTCGCGGTGCCGGTGGCGGGGCGCATTGCCTATCCGTTGGCGGTGACCAAGGCCAGTGCGCAACCGGTTGAAGCCAAGCGCTTCACCACCTTCGTGCGTTCGGCACAGGGCCAGGCGATCCTGGCCAAGCATGGGTTCGGCAAGCCCTGAGGCATGGATCTCGACTGGAGCGCACTGTGGTTGTCGCTGAAGGTGGCCGGCTGGGCCACCGCGATCAATCTGGTGCTGGGCGTGGCACTGGGCGCGCTGCTGGCACGTCGGCGATTTCCTGGCCGTGAGCTGCTGGATTCGCTGCTGACCCTGCCGATGGTGCTGCCGCCGACCGTGCTGGGGTATTACCTGCTGGTGCTGATCGGCCGCAACGGCCCGATCGGCGCGTGGCTGCAGTCGTGGTTCGGCATCAACCTGGTGTTCACCTGGCAGGCGGCGGTGATCGCTGCGGCGGTGGCCTCGCTGCCGCTGGTGTTCAAGCCGGCACGCGCGGCGTTCGAGGAAGTGGATGGACAGTTGGAGCAGGCCGCACGCACGCTCGGTGTGTCCGAAGCAGCGGTGTTCTTCCGCATCACGCTGCCGCTGGCGTGGCGCGGCATCCTCGCCGGCCTGCTGCTGGCGTTTGCACGCGCGATGGGCGAGTTCGGCGCGACGCTGATGGTGGCGGGCAGCATTCCCGGCCGCACGCAGACGCTGTCGATCGCCATCTACGAAGCGGTGCAGGCCGGCCAGGACGGCAAGGCCAATGCGCTGGTGATCCTGACCTCGGTGGTGTGCATCGTGATCCTGCTGCTGGCCGCGCGGCTGGTGGGCGGACGTCGCCGGGAGCTGCGTGATGTGGCTTGACCTGCAGGTGCAGCGTCGCCTGCAGGCGGCCGGCCAGGATTTCGTATTGGACGTGTCGCTGCAGTGCACGCAGCGGCAGGTGGTGCTGTTCGGGCCCTCGGGCGCGGGCAAGAGCCTGACCCTGAAGGCGGTGGCCGGGCTGCTGAGGCCGGGCCAGGGTCATGTGCGCCTACAGGGGCAGACCCTGTTCGATGCGGCCACCGGTGTGGATCTGCCGCCGCAGCACCGCCGGCTGGGCTACGTGTTCCAGGATTACGCGCTGTTCCCACACCTGAGCGTGCGCCAGAACGTGGCGTTCGGTCTGCAGAAGGGCTGGTTGAATCCGCGGGTCGGCCAGCGCTTCGATGCGGTGGAGCAGTGGTTGCACGCATTCCGCATCGATACGGTGGGTGATCTGCTGCCCTCGCAGGTGTCCGGCGGCCAGCGCCAGCGTACCGCCTTGGCACGCGCCTTGGTGACGCAGCCGCAGGCGCTGCTGCTGGATGAACCGTTCTCCGCGCTGGACCAGGATCTTCGCCAGCACTTGCGGCAGGAGCTGGAGGCCGTGCTGGACGGGGCCGGTATTCCACTGCTGCTGATCAGCCATGATCCCAACGACATTGAGATATTTGGGGGCCAGATCGCCTGCATCGAAAATGGGCGACTGATCTCTCCTCCCGGCTCGCGTCAGAGGCCGACCCGTCAGCCCCGCCTTCTACCATCCTTAGTCGGCTCCCCAACAAGCCCGGGTCTTGAGGGGAAGAGCAACCATCAGTCAGTCGGAGACTCAGAGAGTCCAAAGCCACGATACATCTGCCCGCGAGCCGCGCAAATGGGAGACGACCCTGGTGCATAGGCATCTCTATGCCGGTAGGCGAGCGGTAGGGCCTGGACCTTCTTGCAAGGCGGATCGACTCGCCCGCGCTTGGCCGCGCTGCGTGGCTCCGGCCGAGGCGGGGACAACGCGCACCCAGCGCTTCCCATATGGCCGAATTGGCGTAATGATCCGCTCGAAGGGAGCGAGACTTCTCCAGCCTCCCGTGGCGACCGACCGCCGAGGGGCTTGGAGGGGCACGGAGGCCATTGGCGCTCTGGGCAATATGGCGAGGAGCCCCCGGTCCGTTTGGCCACCAAGAGGTCGATACTAGGCTCGTAGGGCAAGAGTTCCGGATTGGCATATGACTGAGGTCGACAGCATTGAACGTCTCAGACTGGCCTTTGGTGCACAACGTCCTACGTCGTGAGAGGGGGTGTTTTGTTCGATATGTCACCCGTCATCTAGCGGTCGAAAGATCGAAATGAACTCGAACACGAATCGACGGAACTAGCCACGCTTCAATTGTACTGAGGGAAACATGACGCCAAAGAGCGCCAACCAATCTTCCGAAGAGCGCGCAAACGGCGATCTTGCATGGCCGGACCTTGCGCGCTCATCGATACTGATCGTTGACGACGAACCTGGCATGCGTAGCTTCTTGGTTCGTGCCTTGCGACCGCGATGCAAAGTTGTGGAAGCTGCAGCTGACACCATTGAAGCGGAGCAGCATCTGACGGAGCGCCACTTTGACATCGTGATTGTGGACAACGTGTTGCCAGGGAAGAGTGGCATCGCGTGGCTGGAGGACCAGCGCAGGGGAGGGGTCTTGGCCGACTTCATTCTGATTACTGCGTACGCAGACTTGGATTCCGCTATCGGCGCTATCCGCGCGGGAGCGGCTGATTTTCTTCTCAAGCCTTTCAGAACCAATCAGTTGCTGGCCGCTATATCGCGCTGCCTGGAACGCGGTCGCCTACGGCGGGAGAATGCCATTCTCCGTCACGAGCTACATGGCTCCGGTGCACCAGCTGCGCTTCGAGACAGGCTCACAGGTAGCTCGCGTGCGATTCAGGCCACCAAGGATCTGATCGCGAAGGTCGCACCACTGCCCAGTAGCGTGCTGTTCACTGGAGAATCCGGCTCTGGAAAGGAGGTTGCCGCAAGATCGCTGCACGCGTTGTCCGCACGGGCATCTCATCCTTTCATTCCAATAAATTGTGCAGCTGTTCCCAGCGAGTTGATTGACGTTGAACTGTTCGGGAGTCTCAAAGGAACGTTCAGTGGAGCGAACTCGTCTCGCCAAGGACTGGTCGCCTATGCAGAAGGCGGAACATTGCTGTTTGACGAAGTCGCTGATCTTCCCTTGGCTCTCCAAGGAAAGCTGCTAAGGATGCTTGAAGATAGACGGATACGACCAGTTGGCGCAGATCGGGAGATTCCGATCGATGTCAGATTCATCTTCTCAACCAACAAGAATTTGGTTGCGGAAGTGAAGAATGGAACATTCCGGTCGGATCTCTACTATCGCATCAACGTTCTCGAGGTGTCGCTTCCTCGCCTTCATGACCGCGGCGCTGATGTGTTGGAGCTGGCGGCGGGCTTCATGCGTGAGCTGGGGCTGCAGCTTGGCCTTCAACCGATTCCGATCGACGAAAGGATCCGGGCATATCTTCAGAGCTACTCGTGGCCCGGGAACGTCCGCGAGCTTCACAACTACGTTGAGCGTAGCCTGATACTCGGACACTTTCCGACTCAGCTTGAGCGGTTGGAGTCACTCTCTGACCCACGAAGCCGGCTGCTCTCGGAGGTCGAGCGCAGGCACATCCTTGCAGTGCTTCGTGAGACTGGCGGAGATCGCGAAAGAGCGGCCACGATCTTGGGCATATCGCGAAAGACGATTGATCGTAAGTGCTCCAGTTGGAATGTATCAGCCTAGGAATCTGCAATGAACCGAGCGCGCTCAGTTCGCTTCCGCCTGCTTCTAATCGCGATCCTTCCAATGTTTGTGATCCTGCCGGCTATCGTCGGCGGACTCATCTACCAATGGGATTTGCGCTTCGACCGACTGCTCGCCTCGAAGGTTGGCGGGGACCTGAAAGTTGCGGGACAGTACATGAACCAGCTGCTCGTCAACGACCGCGCGACGCTGGCTGCGATTGCTGATTCGCAGAGCTTCCATGGCGTCATTAGCCAGGGGGTCAACAAGAATGCAGAGCTTGGCAGCCTACTAGCGTCGAAAGCCCAAGGTGGTTCACTAGACTTCATCGCACTGTTGGATTCAAACGGTCGCTTGTTGGCTAGTAGTGAGCCGGCCTCGCCAGCTGAGCTTGACTTGGACTGGTCAGTCATCGAAAAGGCCCTGAAGGGAGCGTCCAGCGTGGAGGTGGGGGTGGTAAGCCGGGACGATCTGATGGAGATCTCCCCAAAGCTCGCCGCACGGGCCGAGGTCATTCGTCCGCATAACGCAAGGAATCCTGTCGATTCGGCCCAGAGTGAGAAGCGGGGCCTAATGATTCAAGCTGCAACGCCGGTTGCACTTCCAAACAATCAGGTTGGCGTCTTGATTGCGGGTACTCTGCTGAACCACAACACCGAGTTCATCAAGCAGATCACTGATCTTGTCTACCGAGATAAGGCCCTGCGTACTGGCGCAACAGGGATAGCCTCCATCTTCCTTGGTGATACCCGCATCAGCACCAACGCGTTGTTGGCGGGAGGGAACCCAGCGTCGGGGACACGGGTGTCTTCTGAAGTGGCCGAGGCCGTGCTGGGCCAGGGAAAGACCTGGCAGGCGAGAGCCTACGTAGTCAATGATTGGTACATTGCCGGCTATATGCCCATTCTCAATGGCCGGGGCGTACCTATTGGTATGCTCTTCGTGGGCTTTCTGGAGGAGCCATTCACCACCGCCCGTCGAAATTCCATCGGAGCGATCGTGTTCGGTTGCCTCCTTGTTGCAGTCATCACCGTACCCCTT
Organism: Stenotrophomonas bentonitica; assembly: GCF_002887735.1. Lineage (GTDB taxonomy): Bacteria > Pseudomonadota > Gammaproteobacteria > Xanthomonadales > Xanthomonadaceae > Stenotrophomonas > Stenotrophomonas bentonitica_A. The sequence goes on along the minus strand of NZ_PKQP01000017.1, from coordinate 2,984 downwards.
TTTCTGTACATCGCTCGCGGCGTGTTCAAGCCACTTGAGCGGATGGATCAGGCAATTGGACGGGTCAAGGCGGGCGACCGCAGTGCTCGCTCCGGAGCAGGGGCATCCAATGATGAAATCGGACGTGTCGCTTCGCACTTGGACCAGCTGCTCTGTCAGCTGGAAGAGAAGGAACGGCAGCTGGTCGCCTGGAACGAGGAGCTCAATTCCAGGGTAGAGGAGCGAACTGCTGGTCTCGCACTAGCCAATAGACGGTTGGAAGAGACGACCCAGCACCTGATTGTCACTGAGAAGCTGGCAACAATTGGCGAGATCGCAGCAGGAATAGCGCACGAGATCAACAATCCGCTTGCCGTCATGCAGGGGAACCTCGAGCTTCTGCGTGACTCGATCAGGGAGCCCGAGGGTCAAGGGTTTGGAGAAGAGATTGACCTCATTGAGGATCAAATTGGGCGTATCAGCACCATTGTTTCCAAGTTGCTGCAGTTCTCCAAGCCCAGTGAGTACTCCGGTCATAGTGAGCTGTTAGAGCCTGCCACGCTGATGTTGGAGACGCTGCCCCTGATTCAACACCTCATCAAGCGCCATCCCGTGAAGATAGAGAAGAACTTCCTGTCCACACGGCTCGTAACGGGCAATCGGGGCGAGCTGCAGCAAATTCTTGTGAACCTCCTGATCAATGCAATCTATGTCATGCAGAAGGGCGGAACGCTGGGATTGGCGACGTTGGACGTTGACGACGTTCATGGTCACCCTGGCGTCGCTTTGCGAGTCTCAGATACTGGAAGCGGCATTCCTCAGGACATTCTGGTCCGAATTTTTGAGCCATTCTTTACGACCAAACATCGTCAAGGTACTGGGCTGGGTCTTTCCATCAGTCAGATGCTTGCCAACCGCCACGGTGGCAGCCTGTCGGTAGTGAGAACCGGCCTGACAGGGACGGTCATTGAACTATGGATGCCCGAGGCTGCCGACGATGAACTGCTTTAGACCTGCTGTAGCAGTGTCATGCGAACGGCGTGATGTCATTCGCATTTCGAACTCAAGTGGAAGGAATTTGTTGCCTAGGCGTATCGACGCCAGCAGTCGATCAATGAATCAGAGGTTGGCATGACACACCGTCTCCCAGATGTTGAAACGAGAATGCGAAGGCAGCCGACGTTGTGGGACGTTGCGTTTGCCGTCAGGGGTACCATCCTGCCCAGGATCGCATTGCATCTACTACTGATTAGCATTGTGACCGCAGGAGCGGTGCTCGCATCAACGGAGCATCCAGGAATCTTTGCTCGCTTCAGTGCCGTTCCGTTCACGCTCATTGGTATCGCACTTTCCGTATTCATGAGCTTTCGAAACAACGCTTGCTACTCCAGATGGTGGGAGGCGAGGCACCTTTGGGGTGACCTGGTCATAGCGTGTCGCTCAATAGCCAGGCAGACGTCCCTGCTGGATCCAAACAGCCGAGCACAGATCCTGCGAGGCCTGTGTGGCTTCAGTGCTGGCCTCTATTCTCGACTGCGCCGGGCCGACGAAGCCCATGCGATCGCACCTTGGTGGGATATTGGCAAGGCATCACAAGGCCCGAATCCGACGGACGCTGTGCTCCAGGGCATTGGCTTGAAGCTTGCCCATCTGGCTCATGAGGGAAGGATCGACTCGATTCAGTACTCGGTGATGGATAAGCAGCTTGCCAACTTGGCTCGTATCCAGGGGGGGTGCGAGAGGATACTCAATACTCCGATTCCATTCTCGTATTCGCTGCTGCTTCACCGGACTGCGATCGTATTCTGCACAACACTTCCTTTTGCGCTGGCAGGAACATTGGGGTGGTGGACCTTTTTACCGGTGCTCATTGTGGCGTACACGTTTTTTGGTCTCGATGCGCTGGGCCGTCAGCTGGAGGAGCCATTCAGTTCCGCGCCGAACGCGCTCCCGATCTACTCAATGCAGAGGACGATCGAGACAGAGCTAATGTCAACGCTGGCTCTGACTGCGGTCGATCAGGAGTCGGTACAGCAGCCAGGTAGGGAGGAGTGAGGCGTGAGCGGAGGGCGGCGGGTGCACTTCTGAGGCCGCTCCGGCATGTAACGACATGCCAGCTCACGCCCTAGCGCTAGTCAGGCATGGGTTGCCAGGCTCACCTGAAAGGAACTCGCCCAAAGATAGCATTCGTACAGCCCCCTTGGTTCCGCTCGCACATATGGGATGGAGTCTGTGAGACGGGAATAGTTCCTCTAACGATCAAGAATGAGCCAGTAGGAGCGTAAGTGATGTCAACAGATATGTTCGTAATGCATTCGGATCATACGCCGGCCGGGGATCAACCCGAAGCGATTGCCAGGCTAATTGCTGGCATCGAGGAGGGAGCAACACATCAGACCTTGAAGGGAATTACAGGGTCAGGGAAGACCTTCACGATGGCCAATGTGATCCATCGGCTGAAGCGACCCACGCTCATTCTTGCGCCAAACAAGACGTTGACTGCTCAGCTCTACGGGGAGATGAAGGCGCTGTTCCCCGAGAACGCCGTGGAGTATTTCGTTTCCTACTACGACTTCTTCCAGCCAGAGGTCTATATCCCAGGTAGCGATCGTTACATCCAGAAAGACTCAGCCATCAATGATCACCTTGAGAGGCTTCGACTATCGACTACGAAGTCTCTGATTGAGCGTAGAGACGTGATTGTTGTCGCTTCGGTGTCCTCAATCTATGGACTGGGAGACCCACAGAGCTACCGGGATCTGCAGGTTGAGCTTGCGCTTGGAATCGAACTGGATCAGAGGGACTTCCTGCGTCGGCTTGCATCGCTTCAGTACGACAGGACTGAGCGGACCCTGAAGCGTGGCACGTTCCGTGTGTCTGGCGATGTGGTCGATATTTTTCCCGCCGACTCTGAGTACAAGGCAATTAGAGTAGAGCTCACGGACGAGGTGAATCGCCCAGGATTTTGTAGACAGTCGTCAGCCGTTTAGTGCGTACTGCTTCTC
>NZ_PKQP01000016.1 GCF_002887735.1 Stenotrophomonas bentonitica | reverse complement strand
CCGCTTCGCTACTCAATCTCGGGGGGACGTCGCCGCTGGGACGAACTGCAAAACCGGTGAGAAAAACGCACACGGCAGCCAAACGCTGTTTGCCGAGTTCGGTCGATATTTGAAGAACTCAGGGTTTGGAAGAGGCGTCAGGTTCCATGCGTTTCCGCACACGCTGGTAACCAATCTGAGCGCTGGCGGAGCTTCTCATAGCGACATCGCCTTACTTACAGGTGACGCTCCACGACAAATCGACGTAGTGCCTGTTCTCGAAAAGTTCTACGAGCACCGCGAAGCGATCGCCCATCTGCGCGGGAAGGACAGCACACTCGCTCACTACCAGCCTCCGGTGCAACTGCCCGTGTATCAGCGCGGCCAGTTCGCCGAGTGCTGGCTGACTCAAGCCGGTTTCAAACATGAGCGTAGACGCTTGTCCGTTGAATCGACCTTATTGAGTCCGCTCCACCGAGCCAGGTTGACGTTGTGTGTAGATCTGCCGAGAAATCCGACAATGTTCTTAACCGTTCATACGGCTGCATGTGGTGACGGAAGAAGGCGCTGGGATGTGGTCCACTCTGCGGCACATCATATTCCTCCGAGCACGGAGGTCACATCCCAAACGTGCAAGCATCACGGAACGAGAAATGTGCTCCGTCATCCATACTGGAAATCACCCGCTTGATGGATTAATTCACGACTCCATCACCTGCTCAACCACCAGTATCCAGGTTCCTGAGCAGGGATAAGCCACTCTGAAGTGGTCTGTATCCGTGCAACCCCGAACAGCCTTGGCGGAGGAGTGGAGCGCATGGATCTCGCGGTCTTTGAGGACCCCTGCTGTGGGGGTCGAAGTGTCGTGCTGGCGGATGACCACATCCTGGTGGCCCAAGGGATCGAGCGGCTGCTGATGAATTCGTTCGAGTCAATCGTGTTGGTGGCCGACGGCGAAAGACTGATCGAGACGGTCGAGCGCGACCCGCCCGACGTGGTGGTCGCGGACATTAGCATGCCTGGCATGAGCGGAATCGATGCAATGAAAGTGATGATGGAACAAGGCTGCAACGTTCCTTTCGTATTTTTGACAATGCACGATGAGCCATCACTGGCCGCCGATGCCATCCGCGCAGGCGCGCGCGGCTTCGTTCTTAAGAGCGCTGCCGGGGAGGAACTGATCTGTGCGATTACAGCGGTTCTGGATGGAAACACATATGTATCTTCAAGCATCGCCGCGCAGGCCATCGTTCATGGCGCAACCCCGCAATACACCCCGACCGACAAGCAACTGCGCGTGCTCGAATTTCTCGCACGGGGCCTGCGCGCCAAGCAGATCGCGCATGAACTGGGGCTCTCCGTCCGAACGGTTGAATCACACAAATACGCGATGATGCAGGAATTGGGTGTCCACGGGACTGTTGAACTCGTGCGTAAGGCTGAGGCGCTTGGGGTGATCTCTCCTCGAATCGACAGAAGAACCGCACGGTAGAAGCCCCGGTTCAGGTAGACGAGGAAAAGATCGAATCAGCCAGGCCCCGAGGTTCACCCGCACTGCCAGTAGAAATACTGAGCGCAACACAGTGAATACGCTCTTGCCAGTCCTGTGGCCGGGAGAACACAGTGGAGACAGGCCTTTTCATGCCCCTGCTCGCGGGACTGGAACCGCATGGCTATCGACCAGCGGAGCCAGCTAAGCCTGCGAGCGGCCATCACCCAGGGCCTCATTTTACCCCGCCCAATCGAGCCCATTTCCATGCGCCCAATGCCTTGTGGTTCGTCGCTCTTGCTGATGTCAGTCCTGCTTCTTCCAGCATGCCAGCGGCCTGAGAGCCAGCCCAATCGAGCGGAACCATCCACGGCTCCAGATACACGATCGGCCTCGGCAAACGAACAAGACGACGCAGAGGCGCGCGCGATCGCGAAAGATGCCTACATCTATGCGTTTGCAATGCTCGAGAACTACAACACGCTCTACAAGCAAGTGGCCTCGCCTGATGCGCCCGAATACGTCGGCGGCTTCGGCAAGTTCAGGCACTACGCGCAGCTCTACACGCCGGACAACCACGATGTCGTGACCCCCAACAACGACACGCCCTATTCTTGGGCCTGGCTGGATCTGCGCGCTGAACCCTGGGTCGTTACCGTCCCCAAGGTGCCCGAGGGACGCTACTACGTTCAGCAGTGGGTAGACCTCTTCACCTACAACTTTGCCTACATCGGCTCGCGCGCCACCGGCAACGGCGCCGCCAGCTACCTGATCGCCGGTCCCGGCTGGAAGGGCGATACGCCCGCTGGCATCAAGCAGGTGTTTCCTTCGGAGACCTCACTGGTCTTGACGCTCACGCGCACCGCGTTGAACGGACCCGACGACATTGGCAACGTCAAGAAGATCCAGGAAGGGATGAAGCTGCAGCCCTTGAGCAGCTATCTGAAGACGCAGGCCCCTCCGGCGGCGCCGGAGATTCAGTTCCCCGCTTATGACGCCGATAAGGTCCATTCCCACGATTTCATCGGCTATCTGAATTTCCTGCTGCAGTTCACCCAACCGACGAATCCGAGCGAAGCCGGTCTGATGGAGCGTTTCGCGAAGATCGGGATCGGCCCAGGACGACCGTTTGACGCCACGTCCCTGAGTCAGGCTCGCCTGGCGGCGATCGATGCGGGCGTAGCCGATGCAAAGGCCGCAATGGCCGAGAAGGCCAAAGCAACGCTATCGTCCAACGGACTGTTCGGATCCCGCGCGGTTCTGAAGGACGACTACCTCACCCGTTCCATTGCCGCCGAGAAGGGGCTGTATGGAAACTCCATCGAGGAAGCGTGGTACGGCGGGTATGTAGGCGACGGCAATACGCCTTCGATGATCCACTTCAGCAAGGATGCCCTCCCGCCTGCGAAGTTCTTCTGGTCGGTCACGCTGTATACCTTGCCGGACCGGTTCCTCTACGCCAATGAACTGAAGCGCTATTCGATTGGCGACCGGACCCCCGGGCTTAAGTATGACCCCGATGGCGGGCTGACCCTGTATATCGGCCACGTCTCGCCCGGGAAGGAAAAGGAGAGCAACTGGCTGCCCGCGCCGGCCGGTCCCTACAGCGCTGTGGGGCGGGTTTACGGCCCGAGCCAAGCCGCCATCGAAGGCAAGTGGAACCTGCCTCCTTTGCAGCCGGTTCAGACACACACGCCTTGATTCGCGCAGGACCTATGTCGGCGAACTAGACCACCCAGGAGATACCGCATGCACGATCATCGAATTCCGTCTGCTCCGGGGATCGGGTTGCTCCTTGTCCTCACTGGCTGCATGACGCTCAGTGCTTGTAACGAACGGGCATCGTCCGGCAAGGAGACGGACCCGGCCGCCAGCGCGAGCCAACCGACTCCGTCCGCGCAAGCGCCGGCAGACGCGTCAGCGTTGGACGAAGCCAGGACGACCGCCAGGGACGCGTATGTCTACGGTGTCCCGATGGTGGACACCTACAAGACCGTCTACGCGTTCAACGTCGATACCGCCAACCCGCAGTACAAGGGGCCGTTCAATTCCATCCTGAACATCGCCCGGGTGTTCACCCCGGACGACACCGCTTTCGTCACGCCCAATTCGGATACGCCCTATTCCTTCGCCATGCTGGATCTGCGGGCGGAGCCGGTCGTCATTACCGTGCCGAAGATGGAGAAAGACCGCTACTTCGTTTTCCAGTTGATGGATCTCTACACCTTCAATTTCGACTACATCGGCAGTCGCACTACCGGCAATGACGGCGGCAGCTTCCTGATTGCAGGGCCGGGCTGGAAGGGCGAGGCCCCCAATGGCATCAGCAAGGTGATCCGGTCTGAGACCGACCTGGTCAGCGTGGTTGGACGCACACAACTGTTCAACGCCGCCGACCTGGAGAACGTGAAGAAGATCCAGGCCGGTTACAAGGTGCAGCCGTTGTCAGCGTTCGCGGGTACGCCGGCGCCGCCGCCCGCGCCAGCCATCGCATGGATCAAACCAACACCGCCCGCGCAGGACCGCACGTCGCTGGAGTTCTTCAACCAGCTGGCCTTCCTCCTGCAGTTCGCGCAGCCGCCGCATCCGAGCGAGTCTGCCCTGCGTGCACGCTTTGCCACGTTGGGCGTCGAGCCTGGCAAACCATTCGATGCCAACCGCCTGCCGCCGCCGATGCAGGCCGCGCTCAAGGAGGGCATGGCCGAGGGGCAGAAACAGATCGATGACAAGCGCGCGTCGCTGGGGGGAAAGACCGATGCCCTGTTCGGCAACCGGGACTTCCTGAAGAACGACTACGTCGCCCGTGCCACCGGCACCCAGGTAGGCATCGGCGCGAACTCCCGCGAAGAGGCGATGTATCCGATCCTGGACAAGGATTCCGATGGGCAGCCCTTGGACGGCAGCAAAGGTGCATACACACTGCGCTTTGCCAAGGACCAGCTGCCGCCCGTGGACGCCTTCTGGTCGGTCACGATGTATGGCTTGCCGCAGCAGTTGCTGGTCAAGAATCCACTCAACCGCTATCTCATCAACTCGCCGATGTTGCCGGGATTGAAGAAAGACGCAGATGGCGGACTGACGATTTACATCCAGGCCGAATCGCCAGGAAAAGAGAAGCAGGCCAATTGGCTGCCGGCACCCGACGGGCCGTTCGTGATGTTCATGCGCTACTACCGTCCCAAGCCGGCGTTGCTGGATGGCCGTTGGACCACCCCCGCCGTGGTCAAAACGTCTACGGGGGAAAAGCAGTAGCAGGACGGCCATCCCCTCGGTCCGATTGCTGCGTCTCTTAAGTTCGGGTCAAGAACGTCGTGGAACCAGGAGAACACTCGCTTCCCGCGGATGACTGCCCCATCGCCTCCAAGGATGGGGGCCCCGCTCATCTTTCCAGGAATCTTCGCGTCGAACTCGAAGCAAGGCCTTGGGGTGGACACTGAGCGAGTCTTCGCATTGTCGTGATGGACAGCGGTGGTTGTTGCTACGGAAACCAAAAGATCCTGAGCGAAGTGACTCAGCACGACAGTATCGCCGTCGTAGCGAACTGGAATATCCGCCATCAATGCTCCCGCTTCAGCAAGAGGGCCCCCAAGTAGGGGGCCTTTCTGTTGATCACGCGCTCAAGCCCGGCATCTCATAGGTAGCCGGTCAGTACCCGTGGTGATCGAGCTGGCCGCGCGATTACAGCCCTGCAACCGCTCATCCCTTCGTTACCGCGGGGGCGCCGGCGGAGGGCCAGGACGTGCGGCGGCGTCATCTCGGCAGTCGCATAAGCACGCGCTTTTACGCGAAAGGGGGCGATGCATCCGGTAAGGGTGAAGCAGATGGAGAGGAAAAGTGCGATCAAAGCCAGTTTTTTCATTGAGGCGCCATGCTGTGGGGGCTTACTCCGTGTAGGCCATCCTCAGGCGATCATGGCTGTAATTCCACAGCCGATCGATGTCCACGGCAAACACGACGGGGGCTTGGCAGCGCCGCTGCAAACTCCCGCCCTGCCCTGTTCGTCTTCGTCACCAGTTCCAACGCATGCCCACCTTGCTGTTCCAAGATGTCTCATCGCCGTTGAAGCTCCACGTGTAATCCACGTCGGCGAACAGATAGCCGGTATCGCTCACCTGCCACGTGCCTCCCAGACCAACTTCGCCCCAGCTGTCGCCGAGGTCGGCCGTAAAAGGCACATACCCCGTCGCGCTGGAGAACTCTGTCCTGGGCGAGCCGTTGAACTCATGCCACGCGTTCAGGCGAAGCCACGCATCGCTGGCGCGGGCGCGGCCGTTGCGGCCCTGGCTACTGCCGATGCGGTTGAGCCGGACGCCCAACCTGCCCACCGTTGAATCGCCATCGCTGTAACGCACGCGCGCGATGTCATCGACCAAGTCGTCGATCTCCACGCGCTGCCAGATCACTTGCGCTTGAGGTTCGATTCTCCAGCCCGTCAGTTCTTCCGCAGTGTCCCCCGATCCCAAGGCAAAGGGCCACCCACCCTCAAGCGAAAGAACCGTGCCATTGCCGTTGGTGAAGGTGTCGGGCGACCGTGTCGATCGCGCGCGCAGGTCATATGACGTGTATTGGGCCACGGCATCCAGGTAGCCGCCGCGGGCGTTGAACCCGGTCCAGTAGGCGCCGATCGTGCGGGCATCGAACTCGTCGCTGCCGGCGTGGAAGTCATGATCCAGCAGGTTGTGGCGGACGTCTCCCTTGCCCTTGCCGTAGGCCAAGTAGCCGCCTGCGTGCTGACGGTTGCCCTCCGAGTCGATGGAGCGGTAGAAGTCCAACCCAATTTGAAGCGCTTGGAATCGGTAATCGAAGCCCGGGCCACGGTTTCCGTAAATTCCTTGGTTACCGCCGTCCCGCTCGCCGTCGTGGGCCAGCAGTCTCACCCACGCGCCGTTCAAGCCGGTCCGGTCTTCGTCCAGATCGGTGCGCTGCCTCAGCAGGTGTTGGTCGCCGACGCGCTCATGCAGCGTGTCAACCAGGGCCCGGCCATACAGCGCGGACATGACCGGCAACGCTGCGGCAAGAGACACCTCCTGCCGATATGCAGGCGTCGGAGGCACCGGTGGAACAGGGGGTGTCGGCGGCGGAACGGGCGGAGGGGTCGGCGGTGCTGGGCATGGCGGGACCGGAGCACCGGGGGCGGCGCAGTCGATCGTCGACCGCAGGAACCAGCTGTTCTGGTTGTCGGCGGAGCCGACGCCACTGGCACCTCCGCGGTAAAGGAAATACTCATACGGCCCGGCCACGACGGGGGCCGAAAGTGCGAACGTATCAGCGGCTGTGGTCGAGTTGACCGCCTGCACTAACAAGATGCCGTCTGCGGCGGTGAGCGCCCCTGCCCCGCCAGTGTTCCGCACTTGGATGGCGCCCGGCCCCGTCCCTGTGCCATCGAGGATGACCAAGCGATCAGAGGGCGAGTCATCGGCCGCAAGCCAAGCATTCATCGCCAGCCTCCCATCGCCGGCATAGCTGTTCACGGTAAGCGTCTTGTAGCTGCTGGCCAGTGTGGGTGGGCCGACAGGGGGAGCGAAATCGATCACGCTGGGGTCGTTGACCAGGTTCGTCAGCACCGACGAGCCGGTTAGGAACCACGTGCTGTCGATGAGCGTGACTGAGGACGTGCTGCCTAGGGCCGTCTGAGCGGAGCCTGTCAGCGTGGAGCGGGCGATGGTCAGGGTGCCATCGGCCGCCGCGGGGCCGCTGGCAGTGGGGCCTACGTCCAACCATTGCCCACTGCCACCAACCTGGGTATCGCTCAGATCAACCGACGCCCCGGTTCCTTCGATGGTTACCGTGCCGCCTTGGGCATTGCTCAGGCGCCCGCCGGCGAACCGGACTGAGGCATCTGCTCCCGTGAGCAACAGGGCAGGCACGGCCGCGCCAGTAGCCGCAGAGTTCACCACCACGTTGGTCGCGTCCAAGGTTGCTGCGTCGCTGACCTGGATTACCGGGGCGCCCGCCCCACCACCGCTGGCAGTTCCTCCACCCGACAGCACTGCGCTCGTGCCGCTGCCGTTCGCCGAGAGAGCGGTGCCGGGGCCGGAGACGGCAATGGTGCCCGCATGGTTGAAGACAGCAGCATTGGTGAGGGAGATGCCGGTGCCCGTTGAGCCACTTGCCGAGACGGCCAATGACGAACCCGCGGCGCCAGCGAACGTGCTTGCGTCCAATTGGATGGCCGTCGCTGCCTCTTGTCCTACACCTACCCGCAGCGAACTGCCGGACTGAAGCTCGGAGGTGCTTGCGGCGAGGCCATTCAAGCCGAGATCACCTCCAGTGATGCCCGGAGTGCCCGGGCCAAACACGACGGCTCCAGAGTCGTTCCGAATGCCGACAGACCCTGCTCCGGTCGCGGTGATAGCGCTGGTTCCATCGATGGTCAGGCTGGTGCCGTCATGCATCAGGGCACCGAAGCTGTTCGCACCTGCTGAAACCGTCGTGTTCGTAAGGCGCCCGACAGCGCCCGTGGCCATGAAGAGGCCCCAGCTTCCGGTGCCGACGTTGAACTGGCTGTCGGTGGCGGTGAGGCGGGCCGGTGCGAGTGCGCCATTGCCCCACCACCCAACGCTGTCATTGCCGAGCGTGATCGAGCTGCGGAGGACATTTGATCGGGAGCCTGCGATGGCGCCTGTATAGGACCCGGCGAAGTAGTTGTAGATACCGAGCGAGTAGTTGCCTGCGGTAATCGTGCTGTCGGTCAGGTTCAACTCGGCCTCGCCCCCGACCAACGCTCCACGGGTCCGGCCGGTGCCAGCGATTCCATCGCCCAACGTGACGGTCATGTTCGACGCGTTGATCTGGCCAAGCGCGCTTTGACCAGGCAACCCACCACCGGGGCCCGTGTTGGTGATCTGGAACGCGGTGGCCAAGGTGGTGGGCAAGTTGACCACCGTTCCGTTCGCATTGACCACACCGCCTCCGAACGCCGTCAGTGCTGCGAGCGTCATGGTCGGCGAGTAGGTGTTGGCGGGATTGAGGGCCACTACCGTCCCCGCCTCCAGGTTGAGCACGCCCCCCGTGGTCGCGATGGCGTTGGCCAGGGACTGGGGTGCCATGTAGATCGTGGTGTTGGTGAATGTGCCGGTTGCGACCGCATAAGCACCGTCCGGCCCACTGAACACGGTGATTGGGCTGAAGAAGCCGGCACCGCCGGTCGGTATCTCTGCCACAATGTTGTAACCGTTGAACGTAGCCGTGGTGCCATACCCCACCCGGACCACGTCCCAGGTCGTCCCGGGAATCGTCGCGTCAGGAAGCGCGTGGGTGGCGCCGTCGCACAGCGATACCACGCGAGGGCTGGTCTGGATGCCTTGGCACCCAGCCCCCTCCGACGGTGCGGTCAGCAGCGTCGTTCCGGACAGGGTTGGCAAGGGCTCCACCCCGTCGTCCGGCGGGGCCGCAAAAGTGGCATAGCTCATGAAGCAGGCGGACGCCAACGCGCTCAGCCGCGAGCCCCATCGAGAGCGCCACAATCTGGAGCATCCACAGGTTCCACACTGACCCGGCTGTGCGGCGGTGCAGACATCCCCCGTCCCCTTTGCCATACCCATCGGCTTAGATGACATGTCGAGCTCCACTTGGGAGCATCGAGTCTATTTTTGCGTTATGCCGTGCGCATCCGCACAACTGCCGGTTGCTCGTCAGTATGTTTACTGGCTTCCTAACAAGCGGGCCCATCCCGCTCAAAAATCAAGCGCAACCAGGACCGCCTTTGGCAGTTTTTCCGTGAATACGGCGCTCTGCTGAGGTAGCGCGCCGCCGGTCGGCCTTCAAGACGCACGAGTTCGACGCCGTCAGGACGCCCACGTAGCAGCTCCCAGGCGATGCTACGCCGCCTTCCAATCGCTTCGACCGTGCCGGCTTATAAACCCGCCCGCCACCCAGGCCGGGGGCGACGTCACGTTCTCAGCGCTCGTCAAATCAATGCGCAGGTCAGCATCCGCTTTGCTGAGCCTGGCCACGCGTTGATCCTTCAATAGTGCGAAGAGCCGAACATGGCCTGCGCCCCAGCACGACCGCACACACGGAAGCCGTCGACGGTTCTTTCGTTCGAAGCGCTTGTTTCATCAGCCGGCGGCCGAGCACGACTTGAAGTTCAACGGGGACACGCTGGGCGAAGGACCAGCGACCGGTCTCGGACCGACTCAAATGGCGTGGCTGCGTATGGGCGCGTTGCCTCTGCATACCTTCCGCCGGCCCATCAAAAAGCACCACAAATTCATCTTTAGAATCAGCGACTTATGCATGATTGGCGGAGAGAGTGGGACTAAACGTCCCCACCCCTAAACCATTGATCTTCCTACAGAACTCAAACCGGGCTGTGTCCTGGTGAGTGTCCTTGGAGTCTACGGCCGACGCACACGCTGATGCAACGTTGTGTGCGGGGTAACGAGTCGGCTAGATACCGGCACGCCGTGGGTAGCGCCCAGCAGCTCACGAGCTCTCTCGTGGCTGCCGTCCCTGCCCTTCCCCGACCGCAGAGCGAACATGTGGCGAGCCAAGCTGTTCAGACGGAAGTCGCCGGCTCAGCCAGGGAACCGCGCGCACCTTTGAACTGCGATGGATGGACCAGCGGCTCGCCTGACACTCTGACGTTTGCAACTGGGCGATGCTGCGCTGGTAAGCTGCAAACTCAGCCAAACCGGGATTTATAAGATCATGGATGAGAACGTAAAAAGACATCTGGCATATTGCTTCAACGTGACATCAAACACTGGACCGCTGGGCTTCTTGGTGGTTCCGAAGGAAGGACGGATTCCTCTGGGTCTTTATATTTCTATTGACAAAGACGCGTTCTTTAAAGAGGCTTCTCAGGATTATTCGTTCGAGGAAAGCCCACAAAGCGCAGGCAACATTCTTGCCAACCTCCCCGATGACCCACTGCTTTTTTGCAGTGCGATGATTAGGTTCCACGACCCGAGCACGGGTGTCCAGATTGTTCAGGTGAGCTGGATCAACAGCGCTGGACGCAGCGTCAGCGCTTACTTTGAGCTCCGTGTTGAAGGACACGATATGATCATCTGCCGTGCCAACTCTTTCGAGTCTATCGGGGCGGACGCGAATGCCGAGATCGCAAGGGCTAGCTATCGGAAGGCTCAGCTGGCCGAGGTGATTCCTGACCCCGAAAAATCCGCATTCCCCGACCAGGCCCCACGACATCGCCCGGTCTACCTTCCTCGAACCTAAGTTGCGCCAACGGTGCGCGCGCGATGATGGACCCTGTGACAGTTGTTGCGCGTTGCTGCCCCTCGCTTGCGACGAGCATAGGATGATTTTTAGCATGGCAGCCGATTTGTTTTCCGGCCGGGTCTCCGCGCCCCCTGTGCGATCCATTTCCTATCTGAGCACTTTTGGCTTTTTGCTTTTCATCTCTTGACATGTTGTTCTGCCCCATTAAAGGCAACCACAACTAAGGCAAATGCAGTGGCTGTCAATACCCGCGCACCGCAGCAGCGTGCGGTGGGGCTCTAGCCTTCCGCTCCCTATCTGGAAGGAGTGCTCAGCGTAGAAGGCAGGACATTGAGGTGAAAACGCTCGAATGCCCTCAGTGAAGAACTAGTACACGCCACAAGCCAACCAAGACGCGCTGGATCTGCCGCTCGGTCAGTCGCGACTCCATCACTATGGCCGCGAGCACCTCTCCGCTCACCTGAGAGTCTTCCCGTCTCTTAGCCCCCTTTGTCCAGGAAGGCTGAAATGATAGGTACAGACGGTTTGCTCAACGGCAGCAAAGGCATAGGCATCCGCAGTTGACGGCCGATCGCCTAAAGCCTCCACCGGATGGATCAGACCGACTTTACACACAGCGAAACGATGGACTGGCGCGCGAGCAGATGCTCATATTTGATTAGCAGCCAAGTCGATCTTTGCCTGGGCCAAGCCAAGTCGAAGGGTGAAATGGATGGCGCTGGCTGCGGCGCTGTAGGCAGAAAAGAGACCGAGCCCAGCAAGCAGTCCCAGCGAACCGGCCGCAGCCCAGGTCATTCCATGCGAGCGGATATCGGGCTTGAGATCCAGCCCGAAAACCCGCTCGCACAGGAACCAAAACAGTACCGCCCACACAATCGCCATAAAGCCGCGCAGCGTTCCGGTCCAAGCCGTGCTTCTGGCCAAGGCTGCCTCAATCGCGCCGTCGAGGGTGATAAGCGACCTTTCACTAAGCTTCTGCGCTCCAATGAAGTCAGCGACTCGGTCAACCGCGCTCTCCTTCACGTCCAACAGTGCGATCCGGCTCGGCGGAGACAGAACGACGCACGCTCCCCCAAAGAGCAAGCAGAGCGGGGTGAAAGGCCAAGTCGTGGCACCTTCCATCACGGAAACATAGACGAGAAACGCGACGCCTAATAGCAAAGCGAGCCCCAAACGCTTTGAGATCAGCTTCCCCCCAGCCAGCATTAGCTCCAAGCCGTTCCACGTGACATCCATGAGCGTGGCAAGCTTTGCATTGCTTGGGTATCGAGGCCGTCCGCCCGTTACAGCCGCCTCGGCGGCCCTCAAGCAGCCTTGTACCACGGGCAACATCCGCAAGCTATTCTTGGTGCCCTCCTCCATCTCGGCAACCTGGACAGTTGGTCGCGACGTGGGCGTCTCCGCTTCAATTTCCATCGGGCTCTTCTCCTAACATCAAGCGGACCAGGAACCCAACCGTATGTTGGAACGCGGGACACGGTCCAAATGAAATAAAACGGCTGGATGAAATGACACTCCGTGCAAGTTCGGCTATGGCACTGAGCGGAGCCCAATACATGCTTTGGGCATGTCATAATCGGCTTGATCCTAGAGAACTTGATAGCAGCCATTGCAAGGCGCTCATAGCTTTGCAGGTGCACCCAGAGCGCTGCCTGCTTAGCGCCATCAGAGCCTAACGATAGAGCGGAACCTTTCGGCCTCCACTTCGAAAGCGCCGCAATTTGACTGCAACCATTTAAAAGGGCCAATCACTTATGACAAAGCCGACACTTGACTCCATCCTCACCGCAAAGCAAAAGCTTCAAGAAGAGCTCCAAGCTCTCGAGGCCCAAGAGGGTCAACTGCGTCAAGAGCAGACGTCTGATGCCCACGCGGAGATCTTGAACCTTATTGCTCAGTACGCTAAGAACTTTAACGCCAAGCAAAGAGCTGAGATTTCCTCTTCACTTGCGGCAAGCGCAGGTCAGCCCCGCAAGAGTGCTGGTCCCAAGAAGGCCGTCGCAGCCAAGTATTGGCTGCCTCACACGCAAGAGACTTGGTCAGGCCGAGGCCGCACGCCTAGATCATTTGCTGCCTGGGAAGGCACGGCCGCCTATAAAGAATGGAAGTCCAAGCACCCTGACGAGAAGTTCCCCGCTTATCCGGGCTAACAGTCAGATCAGAAGATCCCCGGCGACGGGGATCTTTTTTGCCTGTGCTTTTCCAAGCCACTTAGAACGTCGGTCGCCGCCCCTTCATCTTGTGCTCCCAGTTCCCCGCTTCATCAGTGCGAGCGGGCGGTGGAGCGACATCTCGGTGTGGACTATTTGACAAGGTTGCCGTGATGGTATCCATGAAGTGCTTGTCCAACACGTCCTTTGCCTCAGTCATGCGTTTCCTGGCTTGGTCAATACGCCACTGCTGGATGGCAGCAATTCGGGGCGAAACATGCGTCTTCGCGCGGTAGACCCGCTGACGAGCACGCGTCGCTGCTTGCGTCTTAGGCTCATCGAGATGCTCCGATAGCTTCGCTTGAGCATCCAAGAGCGCCATTCGCGCCCGATGCGGACGCGCCATCATGTGTGCATATTTCGCCAGGCATCGAGCCAGCACCTCAGTGTCTTCGAAGGTGAACGCTTTGCCTGCATAGTCATCGATACGCCGACACAAGATGCTGGCATGGGCGAGTTGGAACTCCGGCTCAATTTGGATTCCGGGGACGCTACGAAGGAGCTCCAATGAGTCCTGCGCAACTTCTCGCTGTGCTTCAAGCCAATCTTCAATGAGCTTGGCTTCTGCATTCAGTACCTCGGCATCGCGTCCTGATGCTCTCGTGATCCGTTGCACGCGACTGAGATGAAGGGTCTGGCGGCTGTATTGATCAAAGCTCCGCGCGGAGATGGATCGGCGATCCAACAGATGCTCCCGCACTCTATCCACGACATCGCGGGGATGACCTCCCCTGCCCTCCTGCGCTGTAAGCCTATCTTCCGTCTTCGCTCGATCCCGCAAGGCAGCGGCGTGGCTATGGCCTTCCGGCACCTTCGGATCGTTTATCAATGCTGCTTGGTGTGCCGAGATGGTGGCAACCAGCTTCATCGCCGCAGCTTTGCCGCCAAGGCCTTGGACAGACCAAGTCAGACGGCTTTTCCGTTCTAGGGCTGTCTTGACCTTCCCATTGTGCGTTCCTGGCGTGCGGGTCAGCTCCCTCGCGAGCTCAAAATTTCCCTGCAATGCCGCTTCTCGCGCTTGGGTCTTCAGTTTGCGGGGATCAACCCGCTTTTGGATGCCTGCGTGATCGAGATGACTGTTAATTGTTGCTGCGATCTCTAGGCGAAGCTCTTTTACAGCCTTACTCCCCTTCCCTTGCCGCCCATCGAACTCAGCCGCTGCGCGCTTGCCAAAGCCTTCTGGGCCAACTTGGCGTGCGGACATGAGGAGATGCACGTGGTGGTTCCGCTGATCTCCATTTCGACTTGGCGTGTGAATTGCGACGAGGACAGCGACCTGATAGCGATCCACCAACAGCTGCCCCAGGTCCAGAGCCAATGCCTTCCGTTGCGCTTGATCTAAGCTCTGCGGGAGAGCCACCTCTACTTCCCGGGCGACTAAGGCATTCTTGCGTGTCTCGGCGGCCTCATTGGCGTTCCAGAACCTTTCTGTGTTCAGACACCAGGCTGGAGCACCCTTGGGGGCGAGCATCTGGGCGTGATCAACGCCGTGCCGGCGCGAGTAAGAGTGCGACAGCCCGGTCGCCTCGTCGACGAGATCAAATCCAGCGCGATACGCTGCTGCTGCCACTGAACTATCGCCTTTGCCTCGGCCAAACGACTTCATGTGTGAGTGATAAATTGCCACGACTTCTCCTATTCATTTTTGGAGAAGCCAACAAAAGGCCATTTGCATTATTCGTCTAGGCCTTCACCGCACCGGCGTTTTCGTGCGCGAAATCACAGGGTTTTGTCTTGCTTTGTGGGCCGCGGAGCGGGACACGAGGAGGCCAACGGCCTCCGCACTGCCGGCAGGCAGCGCACGGAATTTCGAGAATCGAAAATTCCATCAGTGCGCTCTTGCATTGCCCCGATACCCATATGTGATATCGACAGAATCAGGCGTCTAACCTAGCTCGCCGAGCATCGACTGCCACACTCTGTGTTGCCCCACGCCTGCATGAACGGTTCATTAACACGTATCGATTGCCTGTGATCCGGATCTGTCAGCGAGCCACTCAAACGCAAGGTCCCGCGGCGGTATGATGCGGATGCAGTGGCCGTCGGTGGTCACAGCCTAGGCCTAGGGAACGGCCGACCTCTTTGAGAGAGAGCAATGATCAGAAAGATCGCCATCCAGAATTTTAGAAGCTTTGATCCAGGTGCCGTCACAGCGATCGATTTCGCACCGGACAAACGCGTTGCATTCTTCTATGGCCTCAATGGTGCCGGCAAGTCGGCTATTGGGCAGGTTGTCCAAAGTTGCTCGTTAGGCCAGGAGCCCATCTCCGGCTGTTCGGTGACCACTTACCCTGCCGACGCTAGATATGAGTATTTGGTCTACAACGAGCGCTTTATTGAGGCCCATTTCCGCAACCGCAGTGATGTTCCAGGCATCTTCACCATTGGCGATCCTGAGTCGTCAGCATTGGAAGCCGCCGAAGGCCTCGAGCAAGAGCTTGAGACTTGGCGCGCGCAGCGCGATAGCCTCACTGAGCAGAGCCAAGTTCGCGAAAAAGAGAAATCAGCGGCTCTCGAAACGGCCCTTGGCGCGGCTTGGAAGACCTACACGGCTCTGAAAGATGGTCCCTTCAAGCCTTGGTTGCCTTACGGACACTCCAAGCAAAAGTTCTTCGACGCGCTCCAAACCAAAGCATCGCCCCCTTACGAGGGCGATCTACCCTCTTTCGATGAGCTCGCTCAGTCCTTAAGTGAGCTCGGGGACAGTCACACCGCTCACAAGCCTCGGATTGAGATTGAACTGCCAAACTTTGGCAGAACCGAGCAAGATGAGATATGGACAGAGCCAATCGTCGGGTCCAGCGCCAGTGCCCTTGCGGCTCTCATTAGGGACATTGGCAACCTCGACTGGGTCAACCAGGGTCGCCCCTATCTCGATCATAGCCAAGATCAGTGTCCCTTCTGCCAGCAAAGTCTTCCCCACGACTTCCCCGAGGAACTTGCCAAGCTCTTTGATGCGAGCTTCGACAGGCGTGTCGCCAGAGCGACGCTACTTGCTGAGAACTACGCTGCAAGTGTGGCCAGCCTTGATCAAGCCATTGGGCACCTTATCGAAACGGAACCCTTCGCTTCGGAAAACCAAACGTTAGAACTTGCCTGGTCCAATGCAAGTCGCCTGCTCAATGACAACGCGCAGAGAATGGCGAGTAAGGTCTTGTCCCCCCAAGGCGCTTTCGAGCTGCAACCAAGCCAATCGCTCCTGACAGCTGTGCGCGAGGCAATCGATGTAGTTTCGAACCGTGTTGACGATTACAACCGACGCCTGAGCCATCGCGATCGCGAGTTGAAGCGGATCGAGCACACCTTTTGGCATCGCCTGTGTACTGAGAACGACGGCACTCTGTCGCTTTATAAGACCACCTCCAAGGGTGCCCAGGATGCTCTGCAAGCGATCCAGTCTGCAATTGCCCTACTCCGCACTCAGATTTCCGAAGCGGAGGCACGCCTCGTTGAGCTGCGCGCTACAAGCAGCGGCACCGAGGAAGCAGTCTTGGCGATCAATGCTCGCCTGCAATCCCTAGGGGTTGACTCCTTCCGAATTAGCAGAGGTGAGGACGATCTCTACCAGTTGGTGCGCCCAGGCAAGGGGCCAGATGTCTACGGCTCCCTTAGTGAAGGCGAGAAGACCCTCATCACCTTCCTCTACTTCGTCGAGCTCATCACCGGCTCTTCGGTGTCGAACCAGTCTTCACCGCTGGACCGTAAGATCGTCGTGATCGACGACCCAATATCCAGCTTGTCGCATAACTTCGTCTACGACATCGCCGCGACCATTTCTCGCGACATCATCGCGTTGGAGGACACGCGCAGCAAGAGCGTCAAGCAGGTGATTGTCCTCACACACAGCCTCTTCTTTCTCAACGAGCTCATCAAAGTTAGCAAAGGATCAAAGAACTTTGAACTAAAGCGCGTCGTAAAGAAGAATTACACCACTATCGTTCCTATGAAGATTGACGATCTGAAGAACGACTACGAAGCATGGTGGCAAGTCGTCCGCGATGCCTACCAAGATCAGGTCACATCCGCAACGGCGGCCAATGCAATGCGCTGCATTCTGGAGCGGTTCTTCTACTTCACCACGTCACAAGGCAAATTCAAGGAGGCGATGGATAAGCTCGCTGAGCAGGACCGAAGCTTCCATGCGTTAGGCCGCTATTTATCTCACCACTCTCACGGCGATGCCAACACGCTCACTGACTTTGGCGAATACGATGTGAACTACTGCCTCATCAAGTTCAAGGCCGTGTTTGATGAGCTTGGCTTCACGGAGCACCATCGGGTTATGGCTGGGCTTGGCTTAGCCATAGAGCCCTAGGGGGGGAGGGCGACCTGAGCCCCGGTCCCCGATACCCGCCTTGGTTGCCTCCCATGCCCCCGCTGAGGCGGGCAGCCCGGCCCCTGTTCTACTTCGAGCCCCCCCCCCCGCCATTCATCCTGCCGGGGCGCGCTGATGACCTCCCCAGCAGCCCATTTCTGAGGGGGATACAATGTCTTCAGGAAAAGCCAGAGGCAGGGGGCCACATGGCGTCAAGGAAGCAATCGGGCGGGGCTCTGATCGTTGGTATCTTGGTCCTGATCGCACTCGTCCCGAAAGAGGTTTGGATCACGCTCGGCGTCGTCACCTTGGTCGGGGGCGTGTTTTACGCCTACTCTCGCTGGCAATCGAATAAGGTGCCCGCCCCGGCGGCAGGCACAGACGACCAGCCGACATTAGCGGAACTGACCCGAACCGCTCCGCGTCGAAAACCTCTGCCGTCAACAGTCACCACGCCACCGGGCCCGGATGGTGGGGACATGGGGCAACGTCCCATTGAGCGTGGAACAAAGGCCAGCGGGCGTACGATGGAAGGGAGGACTGTCGGCGACGTCGTCTCATCGACTCGGCAGTTGGTCCAGCCAGACGGGGCGCCGGACGTAATAACCCCGCCAAAAATCGACTTGGGGAACCTCGCGGCTGCGATGAACGCAGTCACTGAAAGACAATCTCAATCGGCAATGGCCGATCGCGAGGCGACGCCTAGCATTGCCCCGGCCAAGGACACCTTGGGGAACCTTGCCGTCGCGATGAAAGCTGTCGCCGAGCGCCAGGCTCGGTCCGCCGTCGCTGGCTCTGGATCTTCCGGCAATGAGGATCCCTTGATCATCGTGCCCTCTTTCACTCGGCCTCGCCCCAAAGAAGACCATCAGACGCCCACAGCTTCTGAGACTACAAAAAGCCAAACTCTGCAAGTGACGGGGACTTCGGCCGTGCCAATTCCCCCACCGCTCCCAGCAGCGCCACCTCAGGCCGTAATGGTCAGCGCAGCACCGGGGCAAGGCGCAAGCCTCGACGAACTCCACCGGATAGCGATGCCCAGCGAGGAGCAGCGGAAATTCACCGTGCCCCGTCCGCCCGAGGGTTGGGCAACCACCCGATGGGTCGGTCCTGAGGACAGCATCGAAATTGCGGGCATCACCATCCGGGGTGGCTTGTTCTATACAGGGGTGAAGCTCCCCACCAAATACGGGGGCAATGACCCAAGCTTGGTGAACGCCGTCTTGGCCGTCGCTCCTACGGGGAACTTCCGTGTTCAAACTCTCGGGCACCGGCTGAGCTATGCCGAGTTCTCGCCGATGGAACGACGCGCTTACCTCAGCTGGCTGGCTTCCGATCGGACTGACCCTGAGTGCTCGTACGGTTGTGTACACCTCTTCTTCTACGGCATTGAACGTCGCGTTTTACTGGACGGGGTAACGGATGTCGGCAGCAAGAAGGACTGGCCAGCAATCAAATCGGCACTTCGACAGCTTGATGCGATCTACGGCAGAGCCTACGGGTCTTTGCGTGTTTCCATCAACAGCTTGCTTGACTGGATGGAGCTCGACGCGGCAACAGAAAAGCTCTACTTGCAGCCGCTGCCTTCCTTTGAGCGCAGCATCGATGTGCCTTTCACCATCCGTCTAGCACTCGGTCAGTGTTCGGTAGATCGCGCCCCCATCCCGGGTCCCCTCGCCCTTGCATGGGCAAGACTCAATCCTGCCATCTCCATCCGTACAGCTGCAACGCGCTGTGAGACCGAATTCGACCGGCTCTTTTTAGAACGGTACCGCGAACTCTTTGGCCCAGGGCTCGTCCTTACCAAGAACAAGACCAAGCTGAAATTTGCCAGGCAAGCCGCCTCGCCCGGGCTCTATGGCACGACTCCTGTCACCAAATCCTTTGGCGACATCCCCGATGTCACGGCACTGCGCGCACCACTGAACACCCTTACGTCGATTGTGAATCAGTGCGCCCAGGAGCTCGGAGCGTTTAGCCGACTGATTGGCAAGACGCCCGAGGCAAGAGACACCTTAGATGGACTGCTCTTGCTTCCGCCAAGCATCTGGCCGGAGTCACCTCGGATAGCCCTAGCTAAGCTCTACGCTGACACGGGCGAGGCGACGATCACACTTCCCTTGTCCGACGTGCTTGACCGTCTCGGGGGCCTTTCAGGCGCGCTCGGACGGGAAAAGGTTCGAGATCTGGCGCGGGCTCTGGAATCGGCGCACATTGGCATCGAGCCCAATGTCCTTGAAGGCGCCCGCACACCGGGTATCGATGACCACGTGGTGCTTTTTGCCATGTTGCCCGACCAAACGCACCAGGCGGACACTGACTCCTACCAGACGGCGCTCCTGACGCTACAACTGGCGTCAACGGTTGCGCAATCGGACGGCTCGTTTAGCACCGAAGAACTCGCTCACCTGACTGGGGAGATTGACGCTTGGAGCCACCTCAGTGCCGCGGACCATCGCAGGCTCCGGGCGCATCTTCTCCTCCTGTCGGTCGCCCCCATCAACCTTCCTTCGTTGAAGAAGAAGCTTGATCCGTTGGGTCAAAACACCAAGGAAGCGATCGCCGCAGCCATGGCCAACTTGGCGCAAGTTGACGGCATGGTTTCACCTGAGGAAGTGCGGTTCTTAGAGAAGGTCTACAAGACCTTAGGCGTTGAGCCCAAGCGCGTCTTTAGCGATGTGCATGCACCTACTGCGCGCCGAGCAAGTGCCGCACCAGATGCAACAGGATTTCGTCTTGACCCAGAGAGGATTGCAGCACTCCAACGCGACACTGCGAAAGTCTCCGCCCTCTTGGCCAACATCTTTGCCGAAGAGCTCCCTGACCCAGTGGCTCCTCCACCTGGCCTCGCGGTGATCGAGGAAGAGCCAGCGGAAACCGGCTTGATTGGCCTGGACGACGCTCACAGTGCGTTGCTTCGTCTGATGTTGTCCCGCCCCACTTGGACCCGGGCAGAGCTCCAAGATACCGCTTCGGACTTGGAGTTGATGCTTGATGGCGCGTTGGAGCAAATCAACGACGCCTCTTTCGACGCCTATGACCTTCCCTTCTCCGAAGGCGATGACCCTTTGGAGATCAACCCTGAATTCATCGAGAAGATTGAGCAATGAGTAGCCCCATTCGCAGTAAGGACCGGGATGCCGTGGTCCAGTCGCTTCGCGCCGGCGTTGTCCCTCGTGCTGGACAACACCTCATCCAAGTCGGGCGCGCGCGTGAAGTGGAAACCCTTGTCAGCGACATTGATCGCCTCGCCGATGGCGGGTCGTCATTTCGATTGGTCATTGGCGAATATGGCGCTGGTAAAACCTTCTTCCTCAACTTGGTTCGCGCCATTGCGATGGAACGAAAGCTGGTGGTGGCCAGCGCCGACCTCAACCCCGACCGGCGCCTCCACGCTTCCGGCGGACAGGCCCGATCGCTTTACGCCGAGCTGATGCGCAATCTAGCGACGCGAACGAAGCCTGAGGGTGGCGCATTGGCCGGTGTGGTGGAAAAATTCATCTCCACCGCAAAGGCCGATGCCAAGGCGCAAGGAGTGCCGACCGAACAAGTCCTCAGAGCCAAGCTCGAACAATTGACCGAGCTTGTGAACGGCTATGACTTTGCCGATGTGATTGCCGCCTACTGCCGAGGCTTTGATGAAGGCAACGAACAACTTAAATACGATGCGATACGTTGGCTTCGAGGCGAGTTCGCCACCCGCACAGACGCCAGAGCCGCGCTTGGGGTTCGCACTATCGTTGACGATGCCTCTGTCTATGATCAGCTCAAACTGATGGGGCGTTTCGTGCGCTTGGCGGGCTTTAGTGGACTTCTTGTCTGTCTAGATGAACTCGTCAACCTCTACAAGCTCGCGAACGCACAGGCGCGCAATTCGAACTACGAGCAACTGCTCCGCATGCTCAATGACTCTCTCCAAGGAACGGCGGTTGGCCTTGGCTTTGTCCTGGGTGGGACGCCGGAGTTCCTCATGGACACCAGGCGCGGCGTCTATAGCTATCAGGCCCTGCAAAGCCGCCTGGCGCAAAACACGTTCGCCGGCAACGGGCTTGTCGATTTCAGCGGGCCGGTTGTGCGCCTCTCCAGCCTCACGGCGGAAGACTTCTACGTGCTGCTGACCAAGATCCGTCATGTCTACGCCAGTGGCGATGAAGCGAAGTATTTGCTGCCCAACGAAGCCATCGAACAGTTTATGGCGCACTGCTCCAAGCGCCTTGGCGAGAGCTTCTTCCGCACTCCACGAACCACCATCACCGCCTTCATCAACCTCCTCGCAGTTCTTGAACAAAACCGAGGGGTGACTTGGCAGTCCCTGATCGGCTCGGTGGAAGTCGCGGAAGACCACGGTGGGGACACTGACCTGGATGTGCAGACCGATGACGAGCTAAGCTCGTTTAAGCTCTGATCCCATGAGCCAATCCAGCGCCTTCCACCTCCTTCACCCAGAGATCCAGCGCTACTTGTGGGCGGAGCAATGGGAGGCGCTGCGTGATGTCCAGGAAATGGCCATACCGCTCATCCTTCCAGGTGATCGAGATGTCATCGTGGCGGCGAGCACCGCTTCCGGCAAGACAGAGGCCGCGTTCCTCCCTGCACTGACGCATTTTTTGGAGCGCCCAGCGCCGGGCCTGATCATCTATATCAGTCCCCTGAAAGCGCTCATCAATGACCAGTTCGGTCGCTTGGAACGACTCTGCGAGAACTTGGACATCCCTGTATGGCCATGGCACGGCGATATCGGCGCAACGAGCAAGCAACGATTTTTCAAGAAGCCGCTTGGGGTGTTGTTAATCACACCGGAGTCGCTCGAGGCAATGCTCTGCAACCGTGGCACCGCTGTTGCAGGCATCTTCAAGTCTCTTTCATTCCTCGTGATTGATGAGCTCCATGCCTTCATCGGCACCGAACGCGGCAAGCAGCTTCAATCGTTGATGCATCGCATCGAGCTTGTGGTTGGCCGCATAGTGCCGCGCATTGGGCTTTCGGCGACGTTAGGGGATCTAAGCTCTGCCGCCTGCTTCTTGCGACCCAACGGCCAAGCAGCCATCGTTGATGCACCCGGTACTGGCTCTGAGCTTCAACTTGTTGTCAAAGGCTTCGAGGAGCCGATCCCGCAAGCTGGAAAACAGAGCGGAGACAGCTCCTCCAAGACAATCGCAGCACACCTCTATGCGAACTTGGCCGGCAGCAGCAACCTCGTTTTTCCCAATAGTCGGCGCGAAGTTGAGCGCTACACTTACCTGCTCAATGAGCTGAGCGAAGGTGCCAAGCGGCCGCGTGAGTTCTGGCCTCATCATGGCAGTCTCTCGAAGGAGATCCGGACAGACACAGAGGCCGCGCTCAAACAAAAAGAGCGGCCCGCCACAGCCATTTGCACCAACACTTTGGAGTTGGGAATCGACATTGGCGCCGTGAAGAGCGTCGCCCAGATCGGGGTCCCGCCTTCAGTCGCCAGCTTGCGTCAGAGGATGGGGCGTTCCGGGCGCCGTGAAGGCGAGCCAGCCATTTTGCGTGCATATGTGGTCGAGAACGCGATCGACGCCGAGTCAGATCTCCCAACCCGACTCCGGCTCGATACCATTCACGCCATTTCGGTCGTGCACTTGCTCATCGAGAAATGGTTTGAGCCACCGATCGTCAACGGGGCGCATATGTCGACGTTGATTCAACAGCTCTTGTCGGCCATTGCCCAGTATGGTGGGCTCCAAGCAGCGCAGGCTTACAGCATGCTCTGCGCCAAGGGTGCTCCCTTCGACGGGATCTCATCGGCCGCGTTCATTGAGCTTCTTCGGCACCTAGGCCAACAAGACGTGCTGATCCAAGACGGATCGGGACTCTTGCTTCACGGCCCTGTGGGCGACAAGATCGTCAACCACTACTCTTTCTACGCCGCTTTTACCGTCGATGAGGAGTTCCGGATCATCGCTGGGGGCAAATCGCTTGGGACACTGCCCATCTCGCAGATGCTCACAGTCGGCCAACGCATCTTGTTTGGCGGGCGCACCTGGCTCGTCGAGGAGATCGATGAGGCCCATAAGACCATCTATGTCGCCCCTTCCAAGGGTGGAACACCACCTTTGTTCAACGGCAGCGGCGGGCGCGTCCATACCAAAATCCGCCAAACGATGCGTGCGCTCTACCGAGGGCAGGTCGAACCGCGCTTTCTCGACGCCACTGCGCAACGCTTCTTAAATGAGGGGCGCGCGACCTACGCGAAGCATGCGTTGGACTCCGCGCTTTTGGTCAATCAGGGCAGCGAGTGGCTGCTGTTGACCTGGCTCGGCGACGATGCAAACGAAGCCATCGCTTGCCTTCTGAACGCCAAAGGCCTCAGGGCGCAGTCAGGAAAACTTGGGGTCGAGATCAAGCGCGGGTCGGAGACCACGGGCGAGATTGCGAAGCTCTTGGCAGAAATCACCTCCCAACCGCTCCCCACCATTGACATGCTGCTGGCTGATGCCAAGAACATGGCAAGTCAAAAATGGGACGGACTCCTGTCCCCGACCCTGCTCAGGAAGTCCTACGCGAGCCTACACTTGAACTTGGACGAAGCAATGGAATGGCTCGGGATAGCCTTCAAGCTTAGCTCCCATTCCAAGCCAACGATGTAAGGCCGGATGCAACCCGCCCCCCTGGCCGAGATGGCGAGCTACTTCGGCCCGCCTCCTCCGCTCCAAAAACGTGCAAGATTAGAGCGCTCTCCCATAAGCGCGGCCGCACTCGGTACGATGATCCTCTGGGGGCTCGGCACATGGCGATACTGCTGTCTGGTCTAACGTGAAAAAGCCGAGATCCAGAGGAACGGGCGGGCAACTTCGGGTTCGCCGTGGAGTCCCTTATCGAGGGGAAGAGCCACTGATGCAAAAAGTAGCCGCCACGCTCCTGCGAGCAGTCATTGTTTACCTCATCCAAGCCATTGCCTTCGCGCTAGTCAGCTATCTAATCATGCATGTAGCTTATGGTGGCGTGCGTATATCTTTGCTTACTTGGTCTGTCATCGTCGTCGTTGTCTTCACCCTGTTAGGCACCCCCCATTTCATGCGAGCCAGGAAGATTGCCCAAGAGACATTGGCAATTGAGAGCAGCCGCAGAAACGGTGATCCGTAGCTATCAACGTCGGTAAGAACCTGCGCCGCGAATTGCGATACGACGGAGGCGCAACCGCCCGCCGCATCGGTAATGTCCAGCATGGCCCGCGCACTCCGCCGGCCATGTTTGGTTGGCATGGCATGCAACTTGGATGCCGGCGTGACAAGGTCGAGGTCGAGGAAGCCTCATAGTTCGCGCAACGCAATCGACACAATACTCAATGGCACCAGGAATTAACTGATCCAGGGAATTGCTTGACCCGTCCAGGTTTCAATGCTAGGATTTTTTCATACCAGCGACTAGGAGTAGCTCCAGTCAACAGTCTGGTCCCTAGGGCGTTTCATTGATTTACGCATGCCCGGTCGCAGGCTCAGGCCCGACCGGGCATTTCGTATGTGCCGCCCCAAGCGACAATCGGCTACGCTTCACCCCATTGAAACTAGCTCGAGGCAAGCGATCTATGACCCCGCGGCCACTTCATCAACTGTTTGACGCGATGTTTCACGGAAAGTATCAGTTCGATGAATTCCTGGCGCTCAAGCCTGAAGAGCATCGCACCCGCGTTTCTTGGAAGGGCCGCACCATCCACAAGCCCTCCGGCATCCTTAAGAACTTTCACCGATTTCTCCACAGCTTCGTGCTGGAGCACCTCTTGGTCGACGAGAAGGTGTCCTTCGCATACCGCAAGGGGACGACACTGCTCCAAGCAGTGGAACCCCATGCGCAAAGTCGCGCCTTCTTCCAGACAGACCTTGAGCGCTTCTTCGATAGCATTACTTCAGATCTTGTCAGGAATGTACTCAAGCAAGCTGAGGTTGCCGTGGGGGATCTCGACGACCATCTCGAGCATATCCTTGCGCTGCTCACAATCGACGGCAAGCTCCCTATTGGATACTCCACCTCCCCTATTCTAAGCAACGCCTGCCTATCTGGATTTGATGCGCGCCTTTCCTCGATCAGCATTGATCGAGACTGGATCTACACGCGCTACGCTGATGACATCATCATTTCCGCCGATGACCGCACAGCGCTAATTGACGCCGCTGCAGTGATCGAAGAATGCTTGGCTTCGGAGCTTGGAGAAGGATTTACTCTGAATCTCGCCAAGAGCAAGTTGACTACCGTCGGAAGAAAGGTGAAGGTGCTCGGTCGCGTCATACTTCCCACTGGCACTATCGTGATTGATCGCGAAGTCAGGAATCGCATTGAATCGTGGCTCCACTTCTACACCAGTGATCGCCCGAGATTGGCTAAGATCTTCCGAGAAGAACGAAACGAAGAGTGGGAAGAGGGGCTGGAGAGGCTGAGCGGGCTGGTCAGCTACGTTCATGTGGCAGACCCCTCCTATCTCGAGAAGTTGAGAGCGAAGTTCGGAACCACCGTCATCGACAGCGTCCTGCACAGGTCAGCAAAATGAACCGTCTGCGCGTAGACCTTGAATCGATTCAACACGTCAAGAGTATGAGTCTGGACCTTGATCTGTCTTCAACAGGACTTGTCTGCCTGGTCGGTCGTAACGGGGCTGGAAAAACGACACTGGTACGTGCTCTTCGAAATCTTTCCAACGCTGACACCTTCATCAGGACGGCCACTCCCTACGCATTCTCAAGTAAGAGTCGGATCACTTACAAGTCAGGGGACACCCGCGTCACGTTCGCTTACGATGACAAAATTCGCTCACTAAATTGCCGGGACTCCATCCCTCCCGCGCTTCGACAACTGGTCGAAGCCGAGCTCCCATTGCCGTACGGGATGCGCTTCAACTATTTTAGGAGCGCCAGCGAAGCGGACCTAGACATTCGAAAGGCCATTACATTTGGAAAATTCTCACGGCCCGATGAACTAATCGACTTCCTGACAGCAATCTATGGATCGGATCGCTTCTCAACCATGGTGGAAGTCCGCGTCAAAGGGAAAAGCTACTACGCGATAGTTTGCGAGAATGACACCTACATCAGGGAGGATTACTTAAGTTCCGGCGAGTATTTCTTGATCAACCTTTACCGAACCATCAAAGGTTCGGCCAAGCTCCTGGTCATTGATGAGATCGATCTTTCGCTCGACGCCGCTGCACAAGCAAATCTTGCGGGATGGCTCCGAAATTTCTGCAACCTGTATGGGTGCAAAATACTATTTACCACTCACTCACTCGCACTCATGCACAGGCTTGAGCCTGGTGAACTGTTCTACATGGACGACATCGATGGGAACGTTTCGATAGCGCCAACCTCTTTTAGCTTTGCCAGGGCTAAGATGTTTGGTTTTGCTGGATTCGATCGATGCATTGTGACTGAAGACAAGATGCTGACAGCCTTCATCAGCTACTTGATAGAGGAGCGTTGTGCGCCGTCACTTCTTAGCCACAAGGTCATCTATGTGGGAAGTGGGGCTTTGGTGGGAGCATTAGTTGCCGATAACGAACGTGAGAACTTTCTTGGCCGCCGGGATCAGGTTATTGGTATCGTCGATGGTGACCAGAAAGACGAAAAGTACGTTCAGCGACCCGGCATTCATTTAATACCCCTCAAAAGCATCGAAAAGGATCTTCTCGCAGAAAGCAAGCTCGATCCAGAATTCCCTTTCCATATCCCAAGAATGACTTTTGATAAGGAAAAGAGTTTCATTCGACAGATTTTGAAGCGAAAGATTGCAACGCAAAAAGACATTTTTGCCTACTTAGTCGGCAAAAGACCCGAGGCATTCCAAGACATCGCCACCACTCTGCAGGCCCTCCTCCCGCCATCTCATACAGGATGACGAAGAAGCAACGCCAGCCGACTCGAAGGCAGCATATGCCGTCTGAGCCGAAGTTGCCTGAAAAGGGCTGATTCTCTTTGCCCCAGACGATGATCCAACAGAACTCGCAAGCCAACGCACGATATGTCGTCAAGCCTTTGTGGGGCGGCCCACACGTGATTACGTTGGTTTCTTGTCCAACGTGCACGGATGGAGCAGCCCTTACAAGGAACTGATCGCTGAAGGTGACCCTGAGGAGCAGTATGGCCGTGAAGCGCGCCGTGGCCGAGTGCTGAAAGAAGACCGACGCCACACTGATCGAAGCCTACGGCCTGACCGAGACCTCGCCGGCGGCCTGCATCAACCCGCCGAATCTGGCCGAGTACGACGGCGCGATCGGTCTCCCGATTCCGTCCAACGACGCCTGCGTGAAGGACGGCGGCGGCGTGACCCTGCCGGCCGGCGACAGGGGCGAACTGTGCATCCGCGGCCCGCAGGCAACAGGCACAGCCCGCCAGCCGACTATCAATCAACTGCCACCTTTTTTCCTTGCAGGCATATCGATCTTAAATCGACGCGCGCGCGAGGCAGTTCGCCACTAGGCGTCTGACGGTGTCACTTGTCGCGTCAGCGCTTGGCAGATCGTTTCTTAAGCTCCTGTACGATCGCCCGCTGCTCCGACGCGGGCAGGCGCGTGAACTCTTGAATCAACTCGGCGAGTTCATCGGTCTCAGCGTAGAGATAGGCCACAGACACCCCAAGCGCCTGCGCAAGCTTCTGGGCGGTCTCGCTGTCGCAATCGTGCACCGCGCGTTCGTACCTGTTGATCCGAACCCCGGCCACATCTTCTGGCAGTCCCATCGCCACTCCTAAGGCCTTTTGACTGAGCCCGTTAGCTTGCCGCTGCTCCTTCAAGCGAGCGGCGAATACGACACGGACACTGCGGGCGTTGGGGGCACTCATGCCCCAAGCATGAACGTAAGCTACGTTCGCCGTAAATTACGTTGCCCGTATACTACGTTTATCGTATTCTTGGCCTGGCCGCAACCCCGGGCTCTGGCACAGCCCCATCGCACTGCAAGGACCCGTCATGTTGAAGCTCCGTGTGGCCGTCGTTGGCGTGTTGACCGCCTGCCTTGCCGCTTGCTCTGGAAGCGGCCCATCTCATGACGAACGGCAAAACGCCTTCTTGCAGTACGTTAAAGACAACAGCAACGAAAAAGCGAAGATTCGGGAGTTCCAGAGCGCGGAATGCGCCAAATCTGAGGGCACGCCGAGCTACAACTGCGCGGTGTCGAGCCAGGTGATGGCGATGGATCGCGACTTTGGGAACCAGATGGATGGCGTCTACACCTTCACCGAGGTCGGTGACACCTGGAAGATCACTGGCCGAGTCCAGTAGTCCGCTAATCGCTTAATCGCCCCCCTGCATCCGAGGAGCTCAAATGACTGTCGGCACATTCTTCCTTTTGCTCGTCGTAGGCGCCGGCGCACTTTTCGCCGTAGGCGTGGGCAGGACTCTCAGGTCACGCGGTGACCAAGCAGCATTCGCGGCGGAGTTCGACCATTCCTATTTCCACAGCAACAGCGCCCTGGCGCTGTCTGTGGCGCGTTCCCGAATCAAGCTCCGCACGACTCAGGCAACGAAGATCTATCCGCTGAACGATGTCCGTGCGTGGGAAAAGCACTGGCACAACTCCAAGCGCCAAGGCTCGCTGACGCTTAGCGTTCGCGATGCTGATCACCCCGTGTGGACGATCAAGTTCTACCGGGAGAGTGACATGAATCGCTGGTATGAGCTGTTGAACCAAGCAATCAATGATGGACCGACGCCGTGACAAGTTCGCCATAGCCACTAGCAGGACTTGACGGCAGAGGGCTTTGTGCTAGGAATCAGAGCAAGCCACAACTCGGATTCTTAGCATGAAACAAGACTTGACCCACTCACAGACACTCTTGGACGAACGGGAAGCTCAGCTGCGCCACGCTCACGTGGAAAGCTGGCTTGCCGATCAGCAAGTCGCCGGCTTCGGCCTGGACGAGCATATGGCTAATGCCCTCAGTGCCTATCTTGAGGGCACGGTGGCTCTGCCGGAGCTCTTGACTGAACTTCGCCGCCCTTACCTTCATTGATGTCCAAACCGACCGGTAGAGCGGCAAGGCTGTACGGGATCGCGTCAGCAGCAGTGCCGGCAACCATGGGGAGCGCCCTGGACTGTTCGCCACGCGCCCGCTCAGCCGTGTGGCCCGCTGGGACTGGAAGAAGCTTGCCCTCCTTTCGGTAGCGGCCCAAGAGTTGCTCAAAGCTCGCTTGATCGTCGCCAACGACTCCCTCCCCCCGACGCGTGGCAAGGCGCTCCGCTAGATCCTGGGTCTTACGCTCAACCTGGAGTTCACCTAGACCGAGATGCGCATTGATGCGCTCAGAGATCATCGCTCGAATCCAGAGCACCTCACCGTACCCGTTGATACGCCCGTCCAGCGCTCTCGTCTTAGCAGTGAGGCCAGCGGCCTCCATACGCCTGGTCGTCGCTAAGAGGTGGGCGTAGAAGTAGCGAGGATCGTCCTTGGTTGGCTGGTGGTGGCTGGCTTGTAATGCAAAGCCATACCGGTCGATCAGCGCATGCGAGATGTCGAGAATAAGACTCCACCGTTCGCGATCATCGAGCTCGTGCGGCAAGGCGATGGTGAAGTCGCGGCAGACGGTGCTGTTCCGGCGACGCTCTGCCGCTTCAGCCGCCGCCCATAGGCGCTGCGGGTCATTGGTCCAAGCAGGCGACCCAGCGGGAGCCAAGCAGCACGCCTGAATGATCCCAGCCCGACCTCGGTAGTCATGCTTCGCGCCGGATTTTGGGTCAATAAGCAAAAACCCCCCTCGATAGGCAGCGGCTGCGATCGCCGAATGGCCCTTGGCCCGGCTGTATGTTTTGATGCGTGTGTGTTCGATGGTCATGAAGCTTCCAGTGTCTTAGTCCATTGGTTATGGCTCAAGATTCAGGAAGCGCAATAGCTTGAAATGCACTATTTTTGAACGGTTTTCGTTGCCTAAGAGGGATCCACTCAAGTGGCGCATCCGCTTCGAAAGTATGCCCAAGACTAACGAAAGGCCGAGAAGAATGCCCCTTCCCTGCTGTCTGCTTTACATGGAGATTTGCAGCAGCTCGCGGGCTTTACTCAAACGCGTTCAATGGACGCTAGGAGCCAAGCTGCACCTTCACCTCGCTGGATGCATGAGGGCCTATCCCTGCATCATGGCCATTTGCAATCGCCCTGTTGCAGCCCGATCAACGGCGCCGATCCAGCTTGGACCAAGACAGCTCACCGGTGAGCTCAGAGAGCGCCTCTTCCTCATCGACGCGCGCACCAAAACGATCAACCTCTCTAGTCGGAAGTTCATCAGCGTCGAACCATAGAAGTGAGGTCGTGGTGTCCGAGCCCGCGAAATGGCGACTGATTTCCGTCAGTTCCAGACTCCTCTCCCAGTTGTCGAACCAGATATCTTGAGCGACTTCGCCGTAACCTACCGCGCTCTTTCCTGCTGCTCGAAGCCCATGGGCTACCGAACCTGACGGAATGGTCGATCTGGGCGAAATCCACGCTCCGGCCTGCCTTAGAGACGTCGAGCGTGCGGCGTATCTGACACCTCCGCGCTCCATCGTCACAAATGCGCAGGGCCGCTCGCTGAGGCTCGCGTAGCGAGATGCTGCGGCTGGGAATGACGTGCCAAAGTGCACAGCCATCTCTTGGACAACTTCAATCGATGGCTCTTCTTTGGGAACGCGCGGAAGCCAGAGCTGATATGGCATCAAGAGCTCGGATGCGAACGTGTCACATGCAATCTCGTTGATGTGTCGCTTGGCATAAGACCAAGCGGGCACCTCTTCATGCGATGAAGGCAATCCAAGCACGATGTGAGCAATCTCGTGGCAGATCGTGAAGCGTTGCCGCTCCCTTGTCTCCTGGCCGTTCACCGTCACGATGCTTCGACCGCTAGCCTTTGTGATCGTAAAGCCGGACTCGCCAACGCCAAGCTCTTCCGTTCGCAGCTTGGCGTTGGCTGCCGCTAGGTAAGGAGACAGATCATCGCGAATCGTCGTCAGATCGATTCGAGCAATGAAGGATCTCGCTTTCTGCCTAACAGCAACCTCGTCCATGGCTACTCGTCCTCGTCGTCATCCTGAAACGCTTTTTGAACTCTGGATATGAGCAGAGCCGGATCTGGCCTTGCTGTGCCCCGGTGCCTCATGCCTGCTGCTGCTGAGAACACTTCGACACTGATTGTCGGGTCTTGTAACACAAACTCAACAAGCTTTGGATCCGCTTCAGGATGATCAACGAGCCACGACACCATTTCCTCATCCCTTTCCCCTGGCTTGAGCACATGCAACAGCTTGTCGACAAGATCGGGGGACGGGCTGGTCTTCTCGCCTGTCTCCAAGCGATAGACATACGCGTGATCGATTGACGAAAGCTGGCCCAATTCGCGCAAAGACATGGTCGCTCGCTCGCGTAGCGTTTTTAAGGCAAGGCCTAAGCCTGTTTGCGGCATTACTTACTCCTGGTCAGCAAGGGGCGCTTTCCACCGTCCCCGCGCCCCGCGGGGAAATTCACAAATGAGACTTGCATCCCGGTTTTGACCCTGCTAGGGTGTTGCCCATCCAGACAACACTTTCGCCTTTCCGGCTTGAGTGATTCACGCTCAGGGTGTTGTCTGGAGGAGCAACAGATTGTGCGCCATCGCTTTTCCCGAGGCAACTGCAATTAGATACACCAACAGTGCTGTTTAACCTGATCAAGGAGCTGTGAAATGGCAGGCAAGAACCAACATGTTGTTCCCCACCAGGACGGTTGGGCGGTCAGGGGCGCTGGCAATCAGCGCGCCACCTCACTGCACGACACTCAGCAGCAGGCCATCGACGCCGCGCGGGAGATTGCACGCAACCAAGAGTCAGAGCTGGTAATCCACCGCCCGAACGGCCAGATCCGGGACAAGGATAGCCACGGCCCCGACTCCTACCCGCCGGAGGGCTGACGTCAATGGTTAGCACCCCTCCTCCTACTTACCATGTGCTCGCCCTCTCTGGGGGCGGGTATCGCGGCCTCTACACCGCCACGGTACTGGCAGAGCTCGAAAAGGTGATGGGCAGGCCGATTGCCTCGCACTTTGACCTGATCTGCGGCACGTCAGCAGGAGGGATGCTGGCCCTGGGCTTGGCGGCGGATATTCCCGCTGCCGAGCTTAAAGGGCTCTTTGAGGACCATGGCAGCAAGATCTTTGGCTGCCGCAGCCTGGGTCGCCGGCTGCTCGGGTTCTGGTTGAAGGCAAAGCACGATTCGGCCGGGCTCAAGGGCGTGCTTCAAGACCGATTTGGCGACACTTTGGTCGGCGACCTTAAACATCGGGTCCTCATTCCTGCGGTGAACTACTCCACCGGCCGCGGTCAGTTCTTCAAGACGCCCCACCACCCCTCCTTTGAGCTCGACCACCACATGTCGGTGGTGGACGTAGCCCTAGCGACCGCAGCTGCACCTGTCTACTTCCCACTCTCGCGCAACAGTCGAGGCGTCTATGCAGACGGTGGGCTTGTTGGTAATGCACCTGGTCTGTTTGGGCTTCATGAGATCAGAACGTTCTTGGCGCCTGACCCACAAGCAATCATCCGCGTGCTGTCCATTGGCACCATGACCATTGGCGCCACCGTTCGCGGCGGGGCGGACCTGGATCGAGGCTTTGGCCGATGGGGTGGAGGATTGTTCGACCTTGTGATCTCTGCCCAAGAATCATCCGTCGACTACATGCTCAAGCAATCACTGGGCAAGCAGTATTACCAGATCGATGACCAGGCTACGCCCGACCAAAGCCGGGACGTTAAGGCCCTTGATCGCGTGTCTATCGGCGCAACCAACACGCTGCGCGATCGCGGCGTCCATGCGGCCCAGAGGGCATTGGGAGATGCAGATTTCCTGCCCTTCCGGAACCATCATGCTCCGAGCCCCATCTTCTATCACGGCCCCAACAAGAATACGCCGGAGACGTCATGCTAGACCTGAGCTCACTGTTCCACACCACTGTTGATGGCAACTCGTGCCTGCGCGAAGCGCTTGATCTCACTCCCGCTCAGCGCTCTGTGATTTCCGACGCTCGTGTTGAGGTTCGGAACTGTCTCCGCGCCGGCATTCCTCGGGTGCTTCGCGAACGCGGCTACACCAAAGATGTCCCGGAACCGCGCTTCTTTACCCAAGGCTCCTGGGCCTACAAGACGATCAATGCCCCGGCGCAGCCGCCCCAACAGGCGGACTTGGATGACGGCTGCTACCTTCCGCTGAGCTTTGTATCTGAGACCAAAAGGCCAAGCATTGCGGCCCGCGTGTTCTTCAATGCCGCGAAGGAAGCCCTTGCACCACTCGCCGATCGTATGGGTTGGGAGCTCACGGAAAAGCCAACGTGCATTCGCATGGTGATCGCCGAGCACGCCCATATCGATGTTCCGCTCTACGCCATTCCTGACGAAGAGTTCACCTCCCTCGCCAAAGCAACGATGGAGCATTACGCCCTTGATTCCATTGCTGAGGCTGCTATCAAGGCCGAGCGTGACGCCTGGTCAGCACTGCCCAAAGACAAGGTTCTCCTTGCGCATGGTGTCGATGATTGGGTTGCCTCTGATCCGCGGCCCATCAAGGCTTGGTTTCTGAACGAGGTCGAGGAAAAGGGTGAGCAATTCCAGCGCGTGGTTCGCTACTTGAAAGCGTTCCGAGACTGGCACTGGCCGACCAAAGGCCCCTCCTCCATTCTGCTCATGGCAGCGGCGGCGCCGTTGTTTGAGAAGCGGGAGCGTCGAGATGACCTTGCACTTCTAGATGTGGTCTCTGCCCTGCCGGATCGACTACGCGACGGCGTTAGCAACCCAGTTGAGTCGTCCGAGTCTTTCACCGCCCGCCTTGGTAAGGACGGGGTTGAAGAGGCCGCCAAGGCGTTTGAAGCCTTGGAGGTTGCCCTGCGCGGCTCGATCGACGCGTCTAACGCCGCGCAAGCATGCTCGTGGCTGCGCAAGGAATTCGGATCGCGCTTCCCCGACGAGCCTGACCGCGTGAAGGTCAGCAGCGTTAAGGCGACCATTTTAGCTACCGCCCCCTCGGCAGGCCCGAGTGAGCTTGTTGGCAGGACGAAGGCTGGATGAAGCGGGCGCGGGCCAGCGAAGTGATTGAAGCCATCAAAGAAAGGGGCTTCCATTACTCAGGGAAGGATGCTGACGGGTGGTTCACCTTGACCGGTGAGCTCGCCCGGAACGCATCCGAACAAGGTATCCGCTGCGAAGTTGCGCTGGATCCTGACTTCTTTGCACTTCCTCGTGTTCGCTTGCTGGACATTCCGAAACACTTCCCGGCTGCGGTGCCCCACATTGGCGCCTACGGGGATCTTTGCTACCTCGCCCCAGGCTCCATCGTCCTCAACATTTTCGACCCAGTGGGCCAAACGATTGCGTGCTTGGACCAGGCCGACCGTGTGCTTTGCCAAATCACAAAAGGCGAGCTGGTCGAGGATCTTGTGGAGGAATTTTTCGCCTATTGGAATGGACCTAACTGCTTGTTCGACGTCCTCGGAGATATCCCCGGGCGCCAGCACTGCTTGATCGCAGAAGGCGACGACGGCTTGCATTGGTTCATCACCGATAGCGTTGAGCGCACCACAAAGAAGATCGACCTTCTTGGTTTGAAGGTGACTAGAAGCCCACCACCTACGTATCGAATCAAGACGACCGCAATGCCACGCCCCAACCCCCGATCGTGGCCCCCTAAGACCGTCAATGACATCTTGGAGTGGCAAAGTCAGCTTGATCGGAGTTGCCGTCGCAAGATCCATGAACGCATCCAGCTGGGCGAACGAGAGAAGCGGATTTGCATCCTCATCTTCATCGACTCACCGCTCATGACCTACGGATTTGCTGTCATCTATGACCGCAGCAAAGCGAAGGTTAAGCTCGCGGACAGACGAGACACCACCTTTGGCCTCAAAGTGCTGCTCCTGACGGCAATGCGCATCGATGATCAGTACCTGGCTCAGCGCAACATTCCAGGCATGAGGACCCTCGCTGGAAAACGCGTCGGACTGATTGGATGCGGCACAATCGGCGGCTATCTCGCGGAGATGCTCTGCAAGGCGGGCGCTGGCACAGTTGGCGGCAAGTTGACGCTGGTCGACTTTGACAAGTTGCTCCCTCAGAATTTGGGCCGACATCGCCTGGGTTTTTCACATCTGCTGAAAAACAAGGCTGTTGCCATGGTCGATGAACTTCAACGCCTCTCTCCTGGGATTGAAGTTGAGGCCATCCAAAGGGATGCTCGGCAGCTTGTGCTCGATGATTTTGACCTGTTGATCGACGCAACTGGCGAGGAGTCACTGGGCCACTGGCTCTGCGATACGACACCTCGCACCGTTCCCATGATCTCTGCTTGGATTGAGGGCCCGGGGACTGCCGTCCGAGCAATGATCCGGACGGAAGACGTCAGCGCAGGCTGCTATCGATGCCTGTGGCACGGCAACCGGCGGGGTGAACTTCGTTCAGTGGTCGGGGACGTGCCCTTGCTTCTGGCAGGACATGGCTGCGAGGGGCTCTATGTGCCCTTCCCCGCCTCTGTTTCCGTGCAGGCGGCCAGCCTGGCCATGGACTTGGTGCTCGACTGGGTCAATGGCAAATCGTCGCCCACGCTGCGCACCAGAGTTCTGGATACGACCCAAACTGCAGCCGCCGCAGATTGTGACCTTCAACCGGATGCAGAGTGTCCAATATGCCGTTCATGAGTTCCTGGGGCAGCCCCGATCGCAAGATGCTGCTGAGCTTCTCTGCATCCACACTTGACGTGTTCAACAACCACATCCAGCACCGTGACACAGACTGCGAAGCAGGTGGACTGCTGCTGGGGACTGTCCATGGCGTCCACTTGCTGATCGATGAAGCAACGGCACCGACGAAATGGGACAGGCGCTTTCGATATCTGTTCGAACGAACGCCTCTTGGACATGCAGGCATTGCTCTGGCCCGATGGAAGGCAAGTCAAGGCACGGTTCGCTATCTTGGGGAGTGGCATACGCATCCCGAAGATCACCCTACGCCCTCCTCACTGGATCGTTCTGAGTGGCGACGTTTAGCGAACGATCGCAAAGACAATCGCCCCTTGCTAGCGGTGATCGTCGGCCGGAAGAGCCTACGAGTAGAGCTCGTTACGACGCTTGGGCCGGGCTTGGTGCTCCGATCCATCGAGTGAACGACCCCATAAAGCCCCGTCTCATGCTCGACGGGCCCAATGCCCGGCAGTTGAAGCTCAAAAATAATTGACAACCGTGGCCTATTCGCCAGTCGATGAACGCCAATGCGATTCGACGGACCTGATCAAGACGATCTGCGTGCACGATCCTTAAAGTAGGCCTCACGCCTGCCATATCGCTCCTGGTATTGAAGCTCGAAGAGCCGAGATTGATGCACGACCTGCTTCAAGGTGCGGCATCCGTACTTTACTGGCGATTGTTCGGGATCTCGCTCCTGAATGAAAATTTCAGCGTTGGCGATGGATGTCCAACCATCCACGGACAACTCAGACATCGCCTCTCTAAGCAGTCGAACGATGCCTGAACTGGGCCAGTCAACTGAGCCATCGGGGGCAATACCGTTGATCACCAGGTCGCGGAAGACCTCAGACTGGACGAACTCGGCAGCAAGCTGGCGCGCTTGCTCCATGTGCTCAGCCCAGCTACGCAACTGTTCGAAATGATTATCAATACGAGAGTAGGCGGTGAGCAACGCTTGCTCGGCGCGCGCACAGCCCGGCACAGTCCAAATGTCGTGCTGATCAATAAAGTGATGGACCAAGTCGTTTCGGAGCCTTACCAGATCTTTGAGATCCGCTTGGGTCCGCTCAAAGTCCTCAGCGCCCATTTCAAGCCGGAGCTGCATTCGAACCGTTGCGACCTCGCCAGAACCAGGGTCGGGCAGGTCGGTGTCGCGCCCAGAACCATGGACCAGATAGGACCCCACAAGTTTTCCGACCAAGAGCCCCAGGCTCTTTGTTGACGCGTCAGCGATACGAGCGGACCGGATTGCATCCAGGGACGATATGGGTCCACAGATCTCATGGTGCGCCACGATGGCTTTGATCAAGCGCTCGTACTGCTGAATGCGAAGAAGGCAACGGCCCAAGAGCCGCTGCACCTCCCGCTGGGGAACTCGCAGTGGATCAGCGGATGAAGAGTCAACCATGCAATTCGGCTCCATGCGTATGCAAGACTATCAAGACGGGCTTATCGATTCACAGCCAGCATAAAATCTAGCCGGCGAAGCCCTACTGCTATGCATCTAGATAGATGTCTCCAATCCTAAATTCAGCAGCCTCCGAGCGACCGACAGTCCCCTTGATCCACATTGCTCCGCTGGCGACTAGTGCCGTCGCTACACACCTAGGCACAAGGAAAGCTGACACGACACGCTCTAGTTGTTCCAGCACCCGATACTTTGACTATCGAAAAATTCCACAAGCACCGCACCTAAAGCGTCTCGGATGATCGGAAAAACCCGATTACAATAAATTTGGTCTCCGCCATACACTGAGACCGCTACTCGGCGGATACCTGTATCCCGCATCCGCCGCAACAAGTGGATGTCCTGCTCACCCAAGCCCCAGCCATAAATGACGAGCGTCTCGCGCTCGCAACGCAGCACCTCCCGATACACCGTAGAAAGGTAGTAGCTGTTCTTGATTGCAGCCACCTTCTGCTCCGAAATCCCCTCGCTCACAAAAAGCGGCACTACTT
Source organism: Stenotrophomonas bentonitica (assembly GCF_002887735.1). Taxonomy (GTDB): domain Bacteria; phylum Pseudomonadota; class Gammaproteobacteria; order Xanthomonadales; family Xanthomonadaceae; genus Stenotrophomonas; species Stenotrophomonas bentonitica_A. Next base: position 1,039 of record NZ_PKQP01000016.1, on the reverse strand, counting down.
CTTCGCTGCGCCAGCGCGTTAGAATCGATTGAAGCAGACCAGCATCGTTGCTGTGGATCTTGAATTCCTGCTCTACGCTGTCGCGGCACAACGACAGATTCCCGTGAGGGTAGAACACTAGTGTTGTAGAACGCTGCCCACGAATAGGCGCTCTCAATCTGCGCCAATCATCTTGAAATAGCCCGCCTGCACCGAAGCAGTCCTTAATGGCATGCTCGTCATCTTGCTCATAGCCATGCATCAGGGCCCAATAGACGATGAGGTCGTAGTTCAGCGACGCAACCGTGTCGAAGTGCTTGAGAAACTGGTAGATCGCAGGCAAGTGTTCCCTGACCTGGTCGAACTCGGGGTGAATTGCTTGCACACTTTGAATGAGACACTCTCGAACCCCCAAGTACGCCTTACGTGTTCGGCTGTCCTCAATGCTCAATGATCGGTTGACATTCGATGCCTGCCATACGATGCGCAGGATCAATTCGAAGTCCGTTGTCTTGAAGAAAGTGAATAGCTGCTCTACATCAGAAGCCATGAGCTTGCTTGAGCTCGCCTCCCCGAGTAGCGATCCATAGGAGAAACTGGAGCTTACTGCAATGCTTGCGCCATTTCCCAGAATGGCGGTTCCTCGATAGTTAGACGCAATGTCCAACCACTGTCGAATCGCGTAGGTCATAGATGCCAGTCCACTGGGGAATTTCCTACATCATTTTTGCTTGCGCTCAGTCCGACATCCGCATCTGGCAAGCATGGAGACGAGAAACGGTAAGACTAGGTCCGTGGCAGGCGAGCTGCCTGGCTAAACACCGGACCAGTCACGCCGCATGCTCATTGGCTCAACAGCTTGCTCTTCTGAGCGTCGAACTCGGCTTGGGTCAAGACCCCTTGCTCCTTCAGCTTCAGAAGCTTCGCCAGTTCGTCAGCGACCGATAGGGGTTTTGCGATAGGGACCGGCGCATCTGCGGGCTCCTCTACCGCGTTGACGACCTGAGTGGTTGTGGGGCGGTAGTCACGCTCGACGGTGAACGTAAGTGAATCGCCCAGG
>NZ_PKQP01000015.1 GCF_002887735.1 Stenotrophomonas bentonitica | reverse complement strand
CCCTGGGCGATTCACCTGCGTGCGAAGAATCAGGCCGCCGTATACCGGTGTGCGATGCCTGCACGGTGCACCATGCCCTGACTTCTTCCAATTACATCGGGTCGGTCCTGTCTAGGCGCTTCGCCGGCCTGAAGCAAAAACAAAGGGGGGGCGAGACTGGGAGTACCTTGGACGTCGTAAAACACGCAAACATGTTCGTTCTGGTTGACAGTCTGTCGTTAATGCGGGGTATATGTTCCGATTTAGATCCAATATGGTAGGGCTTGATCCCTCCCCTCCCCTTTCTCTCATGCTGCAAAAAACGCTGCTTTATCTATTCGACCCGTGGTGCGGGTTGTGCTACGCCGCCGCTCCGGCGCTCGACGCGCTGACTAACGACTCCTCTATCGAACTGATGTTATTGCCAAGCGGTCTATTCACAGGCCGTGGTGCTCGCCCGCAGAATCGGGAATGGGCAGAGTACGCGTGGTCTAACGATCAGAGGATTGAAGCACTGACCGGGCAGGTATTCAGCGAGGCGTACCGTCAGCAGGTGTTGCTCGGTCCGCATGGCAGCTTCGATTCGGGTCCGATGACCCGTGCACTGACCTTGGCGCGCGGCCTCGACAGACGCCTGGAGCTACCGCTGCTCCACCACTTCCAGCGGCAGCGGTACATCGACGGCCGGGAGACCAGCAGCGCGAGGGTCGCTGCGGCCATCACGTCCGGCTTCCTTGAGCGGCATGGATACGCTTCTGACCCAGTGGTGTTTGCCGAGCAGCTCAACGCTGACGATGCGCTGGCCCTTTTGGCTTGCGAACGCATCGATGAAACTCAGCGCATGATGGAGAGTGAACAGGTCCGGGGCGTTCTAAAGCTGTATCTCCAGACTGCTGGCCAGCTGCAGCCGGTGAGCTCTGAAGTCCTCTATCAGGGAGCGGATGCCGTTCTCGAAGCCATCGCCGTGATGCGGCAAATGCCTGCATAGATCGATAGCTGATATCGAGCACTTCGGTGCCCCTGTCTCCACTGCCCAGCCCTCTCTCACAGCGGCGCCGTCTACACGGCATTCGCCAACAGGAGTACTTATGAAATCAGTCGTAGCCAGTTCATTCGGCCCTGCGCCCACCATGCACATTGAACAACGGCCAGTACCGTCGCCACGTGAGGGCTACACGTTGGTTCGCATGCACGCTGCTACCGTTAACCCACTTTCAAGCCAGGTCCTCGCGGGTATTGTCGAGCACGCACGCGCACCATTGGTGCTGACTAATGACGGTGCCGGTATTGCTGAACACAGCGGCGCTTTTGAGCCAGGAACACGCGTGGCCATCTACGGCGGTGCCGCACTCGGCGTTACTGAGGATGGCCTGCAGCAGCAGTGGGCATTGGTGCAGGACAAGCGCATCATCCGCCTTCCTGATTCCATCACCCTGGATCAGGGGGCCGCCTTTCCCATCAACTACGTCACCGCCTACCAGGCTTTGACCCGCATTGGACAGGTGAAGGACGGGCAGACAGTGCTGATCTCTTGAGCGTCCGGGTCCGTGGGACACGCACTGATCCAGATGAGCAGAGCGCTGGGAGCCATGCCGAGTGCCGTCGTTTCCTCGGCCGCCGAGGTTGAACGAGCGAAGTGGTCTGGTGCTGAGGTTGTTGTGGATCTGGCCGAAGATGATCTGCGTGCAAGCGTGCTGAGAGGCACCGGCGGGAAAGGTGCAGACCTGGCCTTGGATCCAGTTGGTGGCAAGGTGCTCGGCCGCTCCCGCTCCACCCGCCCGGGCCCGGGCAGAACATGAACAAGCCTCAGCTTGCTGAGAACTATGATGCAAGGTATCTTCCCGGCCACGTCCGTATGGGTCGAAGCAGCACGTGACTTCCCTTGCCATCCACGCCAAGCGCTACGCCTTGGCACTGCTACTTGCAGTGCTGGTAATAGTGCCTGTCGTCGATGCTTCGGTCTGTTTCTCTGAAGAGCAGTCCCATCAGGAAGTAGCAGGGCCAGGCGAGAGGCACTCCGACAAGGCACACCCAGCCTGTGGTCATGGTCATTGCCATCACAGCAGTGCATTCGTGGCGTCTAACGGATTTGCGCCGGGCGAGGCGCCACTGGATGAGGGTGGGCACGTGTTCTACGAGCGGCCCGTGGCGCCCCACACCCCCGACAGGCTGATTAGACCTCCCAGGGCTTGATCGCGACCCAGGCGCTAGGCGCCTGTTCGTCCTTCTGCGATCACCCTTAGCGGATCTTTCCATGATCACATCTTGTTTCTGGGCGCTTTGTGCGTCCGGCCGACGCGTGCCTGCTCGCGCAGTCGCCGAACGGCACCGTGCCGCCTCTAAGAAGGCGGCTTGAATGCCCCTCTCAATATCTACCTACCTCCGAACTCCGCGCGGTCAAGCGGCACTGCTGATGGCAACCGCTACGGTGGTCCTCGGTGCGGGCCTGGGCCTGCGCGACCCTTGGCCTGCCGATGAGCCGAGATTCGCCTTGGTTGCCTCCCAAATGGTGGACAGCGGAAACTGGCTGTTCCCACGCCGCGGTGGAGAGCTGTACGCAGACAAGCCTCCGCTCTTCATGTGGATCCAGGCTGCCCTGCTGCAGCTGACCGGAAATCTCAGGATTGCCTTCCTGCTTCCCTCGGTGCTGTCAGGTATCGCATGTGTGTGGATGACCTACGACCTAGGACGGCGCTTGTGGTCCAAGCAGGCCGGGATCTACGCAGGTTGGGCGCTACTCCTCGCCGTGCAGTTCACTCTGCAGATGAAGCGCGCGCAGATCGATCCCCTGCTGCTTGCATGGGTCACCTTGGCCCACTACGGCCTCATTCGGCACATTGTTCGCGGTCCGGATTGGCGGATGTGGACCGTGGCGTGGTTTGCGGCCGGGTTGGGAGTGATCACCAAGGGCGTGGGAGTGATTGCACTCTTCATGCTGGTTCCAGCCCTGGCGCTGACGTTTTCCAGGAAGATGAGTGCTTCTTGGATAGGTGATCGACGCGCGTGGCTGGGACCCCTGGCCTTGTTGGTCGCGATTGGCATCTGGCTCATTCCGATGCTGATCGCTGTATGGATCCACCCCACCCAAGAGAACCTTGAGTACGCGCGTAACATCCTGTTCCGCCAGACGATCCAGCGTTACGGAAACTCATGGCATCACTTCCAGGCACCGTGGTACTTCCTCGTAGTTATAGCTACGTCGTGGTTGCCAACGATCGCCCTTCTTCCCTGGGCGGGGCCAAGCCTCTACAAAGGGCTTTGTCGCTTTGACGAACGTCTATGGCTTCCGGTCGGCAGCCTCGCCCTGATCGTACTGTTCTTTTCAGTTCCTGCAGGAAAGCGAGACATGTACATCCTCCCCGGCCTGCCGATGCTGTGCTTGGCGCTCGCTGCGTCTCTTCCAGACATTGTCGGAAGAGTCGGAGTACGAAGATTGGCGACCGCGTTTGTCTCGCTCCTGGGTACGGCAACGGCGACCTTGGGGATATGGATGCTCGCTTCCAACCCTCGGTTCGAAGTGAAGCTTCTCACTGAGCGTGGCTCTAGTGAGGACTCGCACTCGATCGCCATCCTGGTCCTCCTCGCCTCGTTGCCCTTGCTGGTTGGTGCGGCTCTCTCACTTTCAGGCAGCGCCTGGAAGGGGCTGCTCACGGGGATGAGTGGTTTTTGGGTCGTCTACGGGTTTGCGGGTCCCAGCGTCCTGAACGAGGCAAGCTCATCCCGGGGGCTCATGGAACAGGTGAGCACACGCATCGGACCTTCGGCGCAACTGGGACTGGTCGGTTGGCGCGAGCAGCAATTGCTCATGTCGCAATCAGCCACGGCGGAGTTCGGCTTCAATCGGCCTGCTAGGCAGCAGCTTGCCACGGCATTGAGTTGGCAGCAGGAGCGCCAGGACGTGCGTTGGCTGCTCATTGAGGGGTCGGTGCTAGAGAACTGCGGTGATCGAAGGCCGGATCCATCCTTGCAGTTTGGAGTAGCCAATCGAAGAACCTGGTGGCTCATTCCGGCTGGAGCTCTATCGACATGCGAAACCTCAATTCGCTAGACCTCGCCGCCGCTTCCGAGTGTCGAGGGCGTCAGGTCCTTTGCACCTGTACTGCCCCTCTGAGCGCCCCTTAAGTAGACCCGCGAGCACAGCGACTTCGGTTTGCACAGCGCCGGCGTACTCGCCATGAGCGCGTCTGCGGGTCCATCAAACGGAAAAACAAATGGACTACTTGAAAAAATGCTTCAGCCGGAGTGATCGGCAAGGCCGAGCTGTCTCAGATCCACTCGGTCGGCTTGGGAGGCATGTCAGGGGACCTCAGCTGGGGATCAGTACTCTGATCATCGTTGTGGCGTTGTACTTCACGTTGTTCCTCAACAACGCCTTCTTTGCAGAGGTCATCGCCAAGAGTGGTGTTGATGGAGCGGCCCGTGCGCTGCTTCTCTTGTCAACGGCAGCGATTCTTACCTCCTTGAACGTACTCTTTCTTGGGTTGTTGTGCACTCGATGGACGGTAAAGCCCGTCGTTTCCTTGCTTCTTGTCGTGTCCGCTGCTGCCGCCTACAACTCAGACAATTACAGCGTCTACTTCGATGCAAGCATGGTGCGAAACGTGCTGAAGACTGACAGCGCAGAGGCTGGCGAGCTGCTGACCTGGGGATTCTTCCTTGCGGTGTTGATGAAAGGCGTGTTTCCAGCCGTCGTGGCATGTACGGTTCGGATCCGGCGTCCCTCCAGTCTGGCGAGCGCCGTACTTGCTAGAGTCCTTCTGCTCGGCGTTTCTGTCGTGGTCATAACTGGCGCGGCCTTCGCCTCGTTCGACAACCTGTCCTCGCTCATGCGTAACCACAAGCCAGTCAGGTACTTGGCAACACCCGGAAACTATCTTGCTTCCATTGCCAAGGTTGTCCGAGAACAGACGCGAGCCGAACGGGGTCCGATTCAGGTGGTCGGTCCGGACGCCAGAATGAAGCCCCATCCACCAGGTGCGAAGCCACACTTTCTGGTCATAGTCGTAGGCGAGACGGTTCGCGCGCAGAACTGGGGACTGAATGGATATAGCCGGCAGACAACGCCACAGCTGGCGGCATCGGACGTTGTCAACTTCTCGGACGTGACTGCCTGCGGGTCAAATACTGAAGTTTCCGTGCCTTGTATGTTCTCGGTGTATGGAAGGCGAGACTACGATCGAGACAAGATCAGGGGCTCAGAGTCGCTGCTTCATGTGCTTGAGCGAGCTGGCATCAAGACGTTATGGCGGGACAACCAGACAGGTTGTAAGGGGGTTTGCGCGGACCTGGCGTTTGAGTCCTTCCGCGTGCCTATCAAGGATGGGTTGTGCGATGGCCAAGCGTGCCGCGATGAGATCATGTTGCGGGGATTGCATGACGCGATCGATGACAATCCGGGTGATGTTGTGGTCGTTCTGCATCAGCTGGGGAACCACGGGCCGAGCTACTACAAGCGATATCCCGAGGTTCTGAGGAGGTTCACGCCTGACTGCCGCAATGCAGATCTGGGCAAGTGCACACGCCAGCAGATCGTCAATGCGTATGACAACGCAGTTCTTGCAACAGATGACTTCTTAGGAAAGGCCATCCGCATGCTTGAGCAGGATCAAAGCCATGACACTGGATTGATCTACGTATCCGACCACGGTGAGTCACTGGGCGAGGCGAACGTCTATCTCCACGGTCTCCCCTATGCCATTGCTCCCGACACTCAGATCAAAGTGCCCATGGTCATGTGGATGTCCGAGGGCATGAAGAGCAGCAACAACCTGGACCTTCAATGTGTCCGGGACCGATCAAAGCGGCCGGCCAGCCACGACAACCTCTTCCATTCTGTACTCGGCCTCATGCAGGTCCGGACGAAGTCGTTGGACGAAAGCCTGAATCTTTTCTCCGGTTGTTCCATCAACTCCGGGTCCACCCCATAACGGGCGACAACGAGCACGCTGCTGGAAGCGCCCAGCAGCGGCTCTTGGGGTCCTAAATTAAGGAAGCAACGCTGCGGAGGCAGGCGCGGCAGGCTTACGGGGTGATCTGATGCGCAGTGACGCAGCCGGGCGCTTGGCGGCAACATATGCCGAAGCAGAGGCTGCGTTGCGCCGTTATGAACTGGCCAGCGAAGCATTGGCGTTGATTGAACAGGACGCTAAGGCCGTGGCTGCGATGGTCAGCGAGGGCCGTGAGCCCAACCTGCGCGGTGTGCAGGCACGGAGCGAGGTCGCCAATGCGAAGGCAAGCCTGGATGAGGCCGAGGCCTACCGGGATGCGGCGCTTGCGCGCCTGGCCGGGGTGTCCTTGGTGGACAGTCCCCTGACCGACATCGGTGAAAGCCTGCTTGACCGCGTGCCCTCTCACCCAGTCGCTATTGAGGCACCCCCGCTTGCCGTTCGCATTGCACAGGCTGAAGCGGAGGCCTCCGGTCGCCTTATAGATGTCGAGCGCAAGCGTGCCTTGCCACAATTGAGTGCGTCCGTGGCTCAGACGCGCTTCCGCCAAGCAGGCGACCAGGCCTACAACGTGGGCATCAGCCTTTCGATCCCCCTATTTGACCGTAACCGCGGTGCGATCCAGGCCGCCTACGCGGAACAACGTGCTGCCGAAGCGGTTCTGGTTGCTCAGAAGAGTGACAGTGAAGCAGCCCGCTTGGGGGCAGTTGCGAGTCTCAAAGCATCCAACAGCCGCGCACGGGCCGCAGATGAGAGCGTACAAGCTGCAGACGAAGCCTATCGGCTGGCCCGCATCGGATTCGAGGCAGGTCGTATATCGCAATTGGAGCTGCGTAGCACGCGATCAACCCTGATCGCTGCTCGTGGCAGTGCTGTGGATGCCCGTCTTAGCCGGGTGGCAGCAGAAATCGACCTCGCCCGCCTTGAAGGGCGCGCACCGTTTGTGGAGGCAAAATGAACAAGTACGGAAACAAAACGCTCATCGGAGCGACGCTGTTGGCTACCTTGCTGATGACCGGCGGGCTGACCGCATGCAGTGGCGGTGCCCAGGAGGATGCTAAATCCAGTGGTGCCCAGGCAGAGAAGCCGGCTGGCAAGGATGACGGTCACGACGATCACACAGCTGACGCTAAGCCGGGCTCCGCCGAGGCGCACAGTGAGGGTGATGGCGATGGCGATCACGGCGAAGAGGAGGCCGAGGAAGGTGTAGTCAAGCTGACCCCTGACCAGATCAAGGCTTCTGGCATCGGCGTGGTGGCTGTCGGGCGCGGCGGTGGCGCATCGACCCGCCTAGCTGGGCGCGTCGAGCCGGCCATCGGGGGGCGTGCTGCGATCGCATCAACGGTCACCGGCCGCGTTGAACGCGTGCTTGTTGCACCTGGTACGGCCGTCAAGAGCAACCAGCCCCTGGTGATCGTTGTCAGTGGAGAAGCCGCGACGTTCAAGGCCGCCGCTACTGCCGCAGCGGCGGAGGCCGAAGCCATCCGCCTGGCCTACGGCCGCGATAAATCCCTTGTCGAGCAAGGCGTAGTGGCACGCCAGGAGCTGGAGGCGTCGCGTGCGCGATCTTTGGCCGCGGATGCTGCCGCTAGTGCTGCACGTGCGCAGGTTGCGGCCAGCGGGTCTCCGGACAGTTCCGGCCGGGTGACCATCTCGAGTCCTGTCGCTGGCTTGGTTGGCAACGTCCAAGTGACGCCCGGTGGCGTCGTCTCAGCTGGGACGCTTGTTGCGGAGGTTTCCAATCCCGACATGAATGAACTCGTATTCACTGCACCGCCAGCACTGGCCACTCTCGCGGTGCCCGGAATGAAGCTGGAAGTGACTGGCCCGGGCGGAAGCTTCGAAGCTGAGGTCATTGCCGCCGCTGCGAATGTGATGCAGCAGGGCGGCACTGCGACCATTCGCGCCAAACCAATTTCGGAGAAGTTGCCACCGGCCGGCTCCCCCGTTTCGGCCGTCATCATCGCCGATGGCGCCGCCGGAGGCATGAGCGTGCCGGCAGATGCGGTCCAAAGCGTTGATGGCAGAAGTGTTGTCTTCGTTGCCGTCGAGGGTGGTTTCAAGGCAACGCCGGTACTCGCTGGCCGTCGTGCAGGTAATCGAATCGAAATCCTTAGCGGCCTGACGGGTAGTGAGCGCCTCGTAGGCGCCAATGCCTTCCTGCTCAAGGCCGAACTGGCCAAGGGTGAAGCCGAGCACGGCCACTAAGGGAACTCATACACCATGTTCAAGATCATCATTGAAGCAGCGGTCAAGTTCCGCTGGCTCGTGGTGTTTCTGGCTGCATTGATTGCCTGCTTTGGCTTGTTCCAACTGAGCAAGCTGCCAGTCGATGCTGTACCAGATATCACCAACCGCCAAGTTCAGATCAATACCATCGCACCTGCCCTTACTCCGGAGCAGATTGAGCGCCAGGTTACCTATCCTCTGGAAACGGCCTTGGCCGGAATCCCGGGTCTGAACACCACTCGTTCCCTGTCACGCAATGGCTTCTCTCAGGTCACGGCGATCTTTACTGATCAGACCGACATCTATTTCGCCCGCCAGCAGGTGGCAGAGCGGATGCGGGAGGCTGCCGGAGATCTGCCCGAGGGCGTGTCCCCCATGCTCTCCCCGGTTACAACCGGGCTGGGCGAGGTTCTCATGTGGACGGTGGACTTCAAGCCATTTGACCCCAAGAAGCTAGCCAAGCCCGGCCAGGCTGGCTGGCAAGAAGGTGAGGTTTACCTGACACCAGAGGGCGATCGACTTGGAACCGCCCAGGAGCGCGCAACGTACCTGCGTACTGTCCAGGACTGGATCATCGCACCACAGATGCGCTCCAGCCCCGGCCTGGCCGGTGTTGATACCGTAGGTGGCTACGTCAAGGAATACGGCATCTACCCCGACAGCGCTCGACTGGCGGCATACAACCTGGGTCTGGCCGATTTGGTCCAAGCTCTGGAACGCTCCAACGTCCAGGCTGGTGCCGGTTTCGTCCAGCGTGCGGGCGAAGGACTGGTCGTTCGGGCCGACGGCCTTGCCCTGACGACCGACGACCTGGCTCAGTCGCCGGTTGCCACCAAGGACGGCGTGGTGATCCGGGTGGCCGATGTTGCCGAGGTCGGGATGGGGCGCGCCCCACGGCTTGGTGCAGCTAGCCGAAACGGTCATGAGGCAGTACTGGGCACGGCACTCATGATCGCTGGCGGCAACAGCCGCACCGTCGCTCAAGCTGCTGCTGAGCGTCTGGCACAGGTCAATGAATCCCTACCCGCCGAGATCTTCGCAGAGCCAGTGCTGGACCGTAGTGTGCTGGTTAACTCCACTGTCAAGACTGTCGCCAAGAACCTAACCGAAGGTGCCCTGCTGGTCGTCGTTGTGCTGTTCCTGCTGCTAGGCAACCTGCGTGCGGCAGCCATCACCGCCTTGGTTATTCCGCTGTCGTTCCTGTTCGCTGTTATCGGCATGAACAAGTTCGGTATCAGCGGCAACCTGATGAGCTTGGGAGCGCTGGACTTCGGCATCCTTGTAGATGGCGCGGTAATTGTGATCGAGTCCACCCTGCTGATGCTTGGGAAGAGGCGTGCCGAACTTGGCCGACCCCTCAATGCAATGGAGCGACTGCGTGTGGCCGCCGACTCGGCGAGGAAGATGGCGCGTCCTGCAGCGTTCGGCCAGGTGATCATCCTGTTGGTCTTCGCACCGATCCTTACGTTGGAAGGTGTGGAAGGCAAGACCTTCCACCCGATGGCCGCCACCTTCCTGCTCGCCCTCGTTGGCGCGTTCATCTTCTCCTTTACCTTCGTACCGGCGATGGCTGCCCTGCTGGTCAGGGAACCCAAGCTCCATGCGAATAAGGAGGGACACGAGGGCGACCAGGACGAAGAACATGAGACAGCAATCATCCGCGTCCTGCGCGGCCGTATTGAACCGGCGATCCAAGCGGCGATTCGTAGGCCCAAGGCAGTGTTCGCTAGCGCCCTTTTGATGCTCGGGATGGGCGTGGTCGGCTTTACGATGCTGGGTCGAGAGTTCATGCCAACCCTTGATGAGGGAAACCTCGCCATGCAGGCATTGCGTGTGCCATCGACGTCGCTTGAGCAATCGTTGGCTATGCAGTTGGCGCTGGAGAAGGCTATTGCTGCTGAACCAGAGGTCGTGACGGTCTTCTCGCGGACCGGTACCGCAGAAGCAGCTATCGACCCCATGCCGACCAACATCTCCGACAGTGTGATCGTACTTAAGCCAAGAAAGGAGTGGCCAGACTCTTCCCTGAGCAAGGAGGATCTGATTGCGAGGTTTGAAAAGATCGCCGCCTCGCAGATAGGCAACAGCTTTGAATTCAGCCAGCCCATCGAGCTGCGCTTCAATGAGCTGATCTCAGGTGTACGTACGGACTTGGCCGTCATGATCTACGGCGACAACTTCGAGCAACTGCAAGCTGTTGCCGACCAGATCGCGCTGAAGCTAAGAAACGTTCAGGGCTCGGCAGATGTCCGTGTTGAGCAGATTTCCGGCCTACCCACCCTCAATGTGGCGATCGATCATCTTGCAGCTGCGCAGTATGGCCTCACGGCGGCGGACGTAAGCGACGCGCTTTCAACCGGTATTGGCGGCGCCGCGGCAGGCAAGATCTTCGAGGGTGACCGCCGGTTCGATGTTGTTGTTCGCCTCAGCGACGACGCACGCAATGACCCCGATCAGCTCGCATCGCTGCCGATTGCAACGCCTACTGGGGGCATCGTCCCGCTCTCCTCTGTCGCACGCATCGAGATCAGCGAGGGGCCGAACCAGATCAGTCGAAACAACGGAAGCCGCCGTGTCGTGGTGCAGGCAAATGTTCGCGGTCGTGACTTGGGCGGGTTTGTGGGAGAGGCCCAGGCGGCGGTGAAGGACGTACAGCTTCCACCGGGCGCGCACATGACGTGGGGCGGTCAGTTCGAGAACTTGCAGCGGGCTGAAAAGCGACTCATGACAGTTGTTCCGATTGTCTTCCTGCTGATCGGCAGCCTCCTGTTCATGGCATTGGGCAGTGCAAAGGAGGCGGGTTTGGTGTTCACCTGCGTCCCGCTTGCCCTAGTTGGCGGAATTCTCGCATTGCTGGTGCGTGGTATGCCGTTCTCGGTATCGGCCGCTGTCGGATTCATCGCTGTATCGGGTGTTGCGACGCTGAACGGATTGGTGCTCATGCAAGCCATCAGAGAGAGGCTTGATGCTGGTGACAGTCCACTGATCGCGGCAATGAACGGCGCCGGCAGCCGAATTCGCGCTGTCGTGACCACCGCGCTGGTGGCGATCGTCGGCTTCATTCCTATGGCCATTGCCAGTGGGTCTGGCGCTGAGGTGCAGAAGCCTCTCGCGACGGTGGTCATTGGCGGCCTGTTGACCGCCACAGTGCTCACACTGCTTGTGCTGCCGACATTTGCGGGCCGTTTGTCCAAGCCAGATCCCAAAGGGCAACCGGAAACTGCCCACTGATTGATGGAATGTTTGGGTCCGGCAGCGCATCTGCCTGCCGGACTTCCCGATCCATTTTTATGACGTTGGAGGGAACACATGAACCTGACCACAGAAATCGAACTGCCGCTACTACTCCCAGGCGTCGCTCGCGACGACAGCTGCGTGCAGAGGCTGGTCGATGGCCTTGAGGAAATGAACGGAGTATCGCGCGTGCACGCGTGCGAGGGTGGCGAGGGAGCTCTCGGAATGCTCTGCATTCATTACAACCCCGAGATCGTCTCGCTTCAGCGAGTGCGAGAGGTGGCGGCATCCATGGGCGTTGAGTTGGGTGATCGGTATGGCCACCTTTTCTTGGAGCTTGGTTCGGCCGTTCACGCACGAAAGGCAAGGACAATTGCGGCGCAAGTGCAGGCCGTACCAGGCGTCATTGAAGCCACCACCAGCCCAGCTGGCGGCATAAGTATCGAGTACGAGAGAGCCAAGACAGGCGAGGCGGAGCTGAGAGCGAAGCTTGACGCGCTGGGTGTAGCGCAAGAGCCACCGAGTCCGAGGGGAGATTTGAAGGATCAGCGCGAAGGACACGATCACAAGGACGGACAGGACCCCGGTCATTCCCACGGGGGCCTCCTGGGTGGCAATAGTGAGCTGATCTTCTCACTTGCTTGCGGCCTGCTCCTGATCGTGGGATTTGCGATTGAAAAGCTTGGGTTGACCCAAACGCCCTGGATTCCCACAGCGTTTTACGTAGCAGCCTACGTCTTTGGCGGCTGGTTCACGCTTGGCGAGGCGATCGGGAATATCAAGCTAAAGCGCTTTGAGATCGATACGCTGATGCTGGTTGCAGCGGCAGGCGCAGCCGCGCTCGGCGCATGGGCCGAAGGCGCTTTGCTTCTGTTCCTCTTCAGTCTCGGTCACGCCCTTGAACATTACGCGATGGGCCGGGCGAAGCGTGCGATCGAAGCTCTCGCCAAGCTTGCCCCTGAGACCGCCAAGGTACTGAGGGATGGACGGGTGGTTGAAGTCCGGGTTGAAGCCTTGATACCTGGAGACGTCGTGGTCGTACGTCCCAATGACCGGATGCCGGCGGACGGATTCGTTATCAAAGGGGCTAGCAGCGTTGACCAAGCCCCTGTCACCGGGGAAAGCATCCCGGTCGATAAGCTGGCAGTCAGTGACCCTGCCCTGGCACGGGTTCGGTCTGATTCGGTGGCAATGGAGTCACGTGTTTTCGCCGGCACTATCAATGGCTCTGGCGCCTTGGAGGTTGAAGTCACGCGTAGATCAGGGGAATCCGCCCTCGCTCGCGTCGTCAAGATGGTAAGTGAGGCTGAGACGAGGAAGTCGCCCACGCAGCGCTTTACGGACAAGTTCGAGAGAGTGTTCGTTCCTGCGGTATTGATTCTGGCTGCACTCCTTCTCTTCTCCTGGGTTGTGGTTGATGAGCCATTCCGTGACAGCTTCTATCGTGCTATGGCAGTTTTGGTAGCAGCGAGCCCCTGCGCACTGGCCATAGCCACGCCAAGTGCTGTTCTGGCGGGGATCGCAAGAGCCGCACGTGGTGGTGTACTCATCAAAGGTGGAGCGCCGCTCGAAGAGTTAGGAATGATCCGCGCCATCGCGTTTGACAAGACCGGAACGCTCACCCAAGGCAAGCCGCGCATCACCGATATCAAGGTCATGCAGGGGGCAACGGAGAAAGAGTTGCTCCAAATTGCGGTGGCCGTAGAGGCCCTCAGTGACCACCCGTTAGCTGCAGCCATCGTTCGCGACGGGAGCGCTCGACTGGGCGACATCCAGGTGACGGGCGCGACGGATCTTACGAACTTTGCGGGGAGCGGCGTTCAGGCAAAAGTGAACGGCATCAGCGCCTGGATCGGAAAAGCAGAGATGTTCGGTAACGGTAGCATTGGAGCTCTCACCACTGACGCGCAGTCTGCTATCGATGTACTGCGCGAAGCTGGGAGAACGACCATGGCGGTTCGCCTGGGCGACCGGGACCTGGGCATCATCGGGCTGATGGACACGCCGCGCCCAGAGGCACGTGAGGCATTGGAAAAGTTACGGAGCTTGGGCATCCAGCGGATGATCATGATCTCCGGTGACCATCAGACTGTTGCCCAAGCTGTAGCAAGGGACGTCGGTTTGGACGAGGCATGGGGCAATCTCATGCCCGACGATAAGGTAAAGGCGATCCGTCAATTAAAAGAGACGGAGCGGGTGGCGATGGTGGGCGACGGCGTAAATGACGCACCTGCAATGGCCAGTGCAAGTGTGGGTATTGCGATGGGAGCGGCCTCTTCCGATGTCGCGCTGGAGACTGCTGATGTTGCCCTCATGTCCGAGGACCTGAAACAGGTTGCCTTCGCTGTGGAGCTCAGTCGTCGCACCCGAGGGGTGATCCGTCAGAACGTCTATGTCAGCCTTGGCGTTGTCGCACTGCTCGTTCCAGCCACAATCATGGGTCTTGGCATTGGTCCCGCCGTAGCCGTGCACGAGGGCTCGACGTTGCTGGTGGTGTTCAATGCCCTTCGGCTTCTCGGCTACCGTCAGTCCTGACATGCGCCTTCTTGTCATTGACCGTGATCTCCGGGTTGCCAAGGCGATTTTCGAGTATTTCGAGTGCAGGGGGCATCAGCTCGATGCTGCGGGAGACGGCGTCACAGGGCTGCACCTTGCAGTGTCTAATACCTATGACGCAGTCGTCTTGGATTGGACGTTGCCGCGTATCGAAGGCCCTGATCTGATCAGCAAGCTGCGGTCTGAGCATGGTGTATCGGTACCAGTTCTGATGCTTACTGAGAGGCGGGAGCTGTCCGATAAAATTCGTGCCTTCCGTTCTGGGGCGGATGACTATGTAACCAAGCCATTTGACATCCCGGAATTGGAAGTCCGGCTTCAGGCGATAGTGAACCGCGCCCAAGGGCGTCCGGCCACCAGACGGCTGACAGTCGGTGGCCTTACTCTCGATCTGGCAACGTTGATAGCGACCAGGGAAGGAAGGCAGCTGCGGCTCTACCCTGGATCCCGAAAGTTGCTACAAGTTCTGATGCGGGCGAGCCCTTCGGCTGTGAGTCGCCAAGAGCTGGAGCACGCTTTATGGGGGGACGATCCGCCAGATCGGGACCTGCTCCGATCTCATATGTCCGCCCTCAGACGAAGCGTTGATGGGGGGTTCGACGAGAGGTTGATACATACGCTGCCACGCTTTGGCTATCGATTGGGGGCCGAGATGATCGTTTCGGGCTCGCCAAGAAGAGCCTGCACGTCGGATGTAGCAGCTCTATGCGAAAAGTAAGCCAAGCTGTATGGCCTATCGTGTCGTTCCTTGCGATGGCCACCTGGGGCGTGGTGGCTATGGAGCCTTTCGCGCCGGGACCGGAGGAGAGGATGCTCTGGATCCCAGCCTGTATCACGCTATCCAGCATGGCCGCAATGACGGTGGCTAGCCTTATTCAGGACATGTTTGCATTAGCCCGAAGAAGTTGGGGGCAGTTCCTGAGGAGATATCCCAGCGTGTGCCTTGAGGCACTGGTCTTGTTGGCGGCTCCATTCCTTCTTTACACGCAGCAGTCTGGTTGCCAGCTTCTGTGCCCCGCATTAACGGCAAGCCTTTTACTGATTCTTCTGTCGGCTGTAGAAACGCTTTCCACCTCGGTTGTCTTCAGGGTTCGCACTTCGCCGACGTCGTTGATAATGCTGGCGCATTCCGGTGCAGGCATGTTTGCGACGTATATGTTTACCAAGGGGCTGAAGGTTACCTCGCCCATTAGTCATTTCTGGTTCTTTGGCTCCGTCCTTATGAGTGGCGTGCTGTCTTTTCTCATTGCTCGGTTCTGGACCAACCTGCTCAGAGGTGCGACGGTGGGGTATTCAACTGTAGTTGAAAGGATCATTAGGACCTTCAGCGCGGAACCGTCTGCTGCCCAGTGGATTACAAGGCATGTGGTGACAGGGGGTAGGAAGCAGAAGGCAGCGAAAGGCCGATGCAGAACCATAAAACGCAAAAAGTAGCCAGACGTACGTCTCATCTGACGGCGTAACGGATGGCTCTCGTGAGGGCCGTTTAGCCGCCTGAGCCTTTTTTCTGCTTTCATCAACTGCGACCAATTATCATGGGCACAAAGGTTCTCATTGGACCGGCCAAGATTTCGTAGACATCTCAGAGCCATAAGCAATGGAAGCCAGAGAGGTGTCTATGGCGAGCAAGCAGTACACGGATGAGTTCAATGCCGAAGCGGTCAAGCAGGTTACCCAAAGGGGCTTTGCTGTAGCCGAGGTTGCCAAGCGGCTGGGGGTCTCATCCCACAGCCTTTACCAATGGCTCCGCAAGGCCAAGAGCGAGGCCTTGGCGGGCACACCAGAGGGGTCGATGTTGCCCACGCCCAAGGACTCAGCCGAGGTGCGTCGGTTGAAGGCCGAGGTGAAACGTCTGACTGAGGAGCGCGATCACTCCAATTAGAGAAGACATATGAAAATGCTGTCCCTTACACTTGGCACGCTTTCGGCGCTAGGCCTCCAGAGCAACGCAGATGCTGCAGGCGTCTCGGGCGCGACGACGTCGTTCCAGCAGATACGCAATGCCACGGCTAAGATTACGTATGGCGAAACCGTATTGCTGGTGGACCCTATGCTGGCCTCTAAAGGCGCCTATCCAGGCTTCCCGGAAACGTATCGCAATGAATTGCGCAACCCGACCGTCGAACTTCCCTTCGACACCGGTCAGGTGCTCAAGGGAGTGGATGCGGTGCTTGTGACACATACCCACTTGGATCATTGGGATCCCGCCGCTGAGTCGCTGATTCCGAAGCAGATGCCCGTATTCGTCCAAAACGAAGTTGACGCTAAGCTGCTGAGGGATAAGGGTTTCAAAGACGTCCGGATCCTGCGTCCGCGCGAAATTTTTGGCGGAGTGGCTATCTCCCGCACTGTGACTCAGCACGGCTCGGATTCAATGTACGCGATTGAGTCGCTGGCGAAGAGACTTGGCAGTGTTATGGGTTTGGTCTTTGAAAAGGCTGGTTCACCAACGATCTACCTTGCTGCTGATACCGTCTGGACGAATGAAGTACAGGATACGATCAATCGCTATAAACCGGATGTTATCGTCCTCAACACTGGCGATGCTCGCATCACGGGTTTTGATACGGGGATCATCATGAGTTCTGGGGATACACTTAGGGCGCACACGCTCGCCCCTAATGCGAAGATTGTGTCCGTGCATATGGATGCCGTGAACCACGCGACTGTCTCCCGCGCCGACCTGCGGCAGTACGTTATCGAAAATTCGCTCCAAGGCAGCGTCTTGATTCCTGAAGATGGTGAAACGCTCAAGTTTTGACCCCGCCACCTCTGGCGATGATGCGTTAGCGTTGGCCGCTGCAGCTGGATGGATCCTCTGCGTATGGGGCAGGGCGATAGCTTTGATTTTGCGCCGGCTCGAAGAAATAAGGCCGGCCACGGGATCAAGCTACTGCACATCTCGATAAATTCGGTAGACCAGCGGCGACCTCTAACGCAGGGGATGAGCTGAATGCTCAACGTGAGTATTGGCACATCATCGCCAAAGCCGGCCAGCGAATGGCATGCCTACTTGATCCAGATCCGGGCGCCGCCCTCCAGCTCAACGCAGTCGGGAGTCTCGACGGCATCGACCAGCGTGATCCATTTGAAGAGCTGCAATTCGACGCTGGGGATCCTGTTCACCTGGGCGTTGCTCATCATGGATCAGGTACCTCACGGGTCTATTGCGGCGAGTGGGATCCGGGGCAGGACTGCACCCTGCCCCGCTTGCGGATGATCGGGCTGGCCTAGCTAATCGCACCGGTCATCGGCCTACCCCGAGCGCGCCTTTCGGACCGGTTTTGCCTTGGTTCGCGCGGGCGCTGCCGGCGGTGTGAGTGCAGCGCGCACTTGCTCGGGCAGATCGCCCAAGCGCTCAAGCTGGCTGGCATAGGCGCTTGCCAGCGCGCTCTGGATGTCCCGGTCGCGCAGTGCCTGGGCGGTGGTCTGTTCAGCCTGCTGGCGGGCCGCGCTTAGGTTGCTGAGCTCACGCTGGTGCTGAAGGGATTGCGCGGTGACGCTGTGCTGGAGCTGCTGCAGCGCCTGGCGTGCCCGGTCCACCTCGGTCAGTGCGCGGTCTTCGGTGGCGCGGAGATGCGCCAGCAGCTCATCGCGCTCGGCGGTGTGCTGGTCGGCCTTCTGCGCCAGCTCGGCGCGCAGCGCGGCCACCTGTTCCTCCAGGAGTTCGTTGCGCGTGGAAGTGCCGTCGCGTTGGCGGCGCAGGTCGTCGCGCTCGTCGTGCAGCTGGCGCAACTGTTCGCGCAGGGCGGCGGCGCTGGTCTCAGCCGTACGGGCCTCGTGCTGGGCTTGAGTCAGCCGCTCCAGCGCTTGGGTGCGCTCATGCGCCAGCACGTCCTGCTGGCTGGCCACGGCGGCCTGCGCCGCGTGCAAATCGGCGCGTTCGCCAACCACCAAGGCCTGCGCGTGGTCGGCGGCGGCCTCTAGGGCGGCGGCCCAGCAGCGCTGCGCCAACGCGTCCACCTCCGTCGGCACGTCCGGGCGGCCCTGCTCGCGGGCGCGCTGCCGCAGGCGTGCGCCGACGCTGGCCCACCAGCTGTCCAAGTGACGGGTCACGGTATTGGGTGAACCGGTGCCCAGGTGGGCGCGGATGCGTTCCACCGTGGGGCGATCGCCTCCGGCGATGAGGTCGTCGGCGGCCTGATGGACGGTGGAGACCGCCTTTTCTACGCTGAGCGAGCCAGCCTGCCCGAGGCTCCCACCGACTTCGTTCGTCAGAGCGTCTACCCGCTGCTCGACCGCGGCGACGCAGCCCTGCCGGATGCCGTCCTGACTACCGAGCTGCGCGCCTTCCTCAGCGAGACCGACGCGCTGGCGGTGATGGCGGATTTCCCGAACGATCTCCAGCTGCTGCGGTATGCACTGGATGGTTTTGAGCTACCCGATGACCAGGTTGCCGCATGCGGACCCCGGCCGGCCCCGGTCATGACATGCATGTCGAAGGAAGGCCTTCCTGGGCTGCTGGTCGAGGACTGGTTCGCAGCCCATCCGGAACATAGGGCCAGGCGCCACCATGCGTTGGTGGACGCGCAGGCCTTGCGGATGGCCTGGCTGGTGGCGACCGGCCGGATCTCTGCTCCGGCGTGGGCCCACTCCTACCGCCGCGCCCGGGGATAGCGGCATAGCGTCCATCCCCGGTATGCTTGCCCCATGAACCGCCTGAGCCAGCTCGACCCTCGAATACCGGCGTGATCGCATCGATCGATCACGCCCCTGTTGCTCATGTTGGTCAGAGGGCCGGCCTTATACCCCGGTGAGAGCACGCGCCAGATAAGCGCGTACACGTCGGTTCGATTCCGACCAGGGGCACCACCGTCAACGACGGAAAAATGCTTCTACTTGAGGGTCGGCAGGGATTCGTGAGAAAAACAGCCGAATCGGCTCTATCGCCATGATTCAACGAGGAAACACCCCTCGACGTCAACAGTTCGTGGATTACAGAGCTAGGCTTGATCGAACCAGAAGTCGCGTGACAGAGGCATTGCGGAAGTACTGCTCAGGCACGCGTGCCCTTCTTGAATATTGGATTCAAGAGTTTCCACGCTCCTGACCCAACGGAAACCCTCAACAAGAAGGCTCCGACAGTCGCCTGACCCATTGCAGTAGTTCCTAGTGCGGGATCGTCCGTCCAGCGTCGACGTCGGCCAAACCCTCGCGGGTCTGCCGATCCTTCTCCTCCTCGGTCAATTCCGGTATGTGATCGCCGCCGTGCTCCCTTCTGAGGCCGACACGCCAGCCGCCCCGGCCGCATCCCCCTGCTGCGGCGGATGCCACCGCTGAGTCCGCGCGATGGCTTGATCGTGATCAATGCCAGTCGGCCCCAAGAGGGCTAGACTGGCAATTATGAGAGCTCGCACGTCCCCTGCCCTGATCTGCCCAGCGTCCGCAGGCGCTGCTTCGGGCGTGCGGGAGCTGTCATGGTGAAGCTGCTGAGGCGATGGCGGCGACCCCGTCCTCGTGCCCGACTGGCATGGCTGGGACTGTGGGCGCTGCTGCTGCAACAACTGGCGCTGGTGGCCTACGCCTGTCCGCTGGAATCGGTGGATGCTGGACAAGCGACCCTGATGGTCGGTTGCGAAGAGATGTCCGCGCCGGATCCCGATGCTCCGGCGTTGTGCGACCAGCATTGCCAGCGCGATCACATCGCCACGGCCGATGCGAAGGCCCCTCAAGTGCCTTACCAGCCCGCGCTGGCCGCCTCCGCGCTCGTGCAGGCTCTGTTGCCACCGGTACACGCACGTTCTATCGGGATGTTCCGGTGTGCGTGTCCGATCCGCCCCCCCTGCAGCGCTTCTGTAGCCTGCTGATTTAAGCCCCTCCTGGATTGACCCGTGCTCGTGCTGCTTGTGTTGCAGCACGCTCGTTGTCGTTTGTCCGGAGGTCTTATGGAGATGTCCTTCTTTCTGCGTGCAAGACGCAGGATGGCGTGCGGGGTGTTGTTTGCCCTGGCGCTCAGTGGTCCTGTGGTGGCGGCACCGCCCGCTATCCCGATCAGCTATCCCGAAGCACTACAACAAGCGCTTGCTAACGCCCCTACCCTGCAGGTGCGCCGATCCCAGATCGATGCAAGTACCGAAGAAGCCGCGCGTGCCGGCGCGTTGCCCGATCCACGTCTGATCGTGGGGCTGGCGAACTGGCCCGTCAGCGGACCCGATGCCTTCAGTCTGCGGGCAGACGAGATGACCACCCAGCAAGTCGGGCTGATGCAGGAGTTTCCTGCCCGTGCGAAACGACGTGCCGAGCAAGCGCTGGCTCAAGCGACGCTGGCACAAGCGCGCTCACTGTCGATGGTCGAACAGCAGATGGTGGTCCAAGCGGCCGCGCAGGCCTGGATCGAGCTGCGGAGTACGCAGCAAGCCGTAGATGCGTTGGAAGGTTTGCGCGAGCCGGCGCGCATAGCCGAGCGTGCGGCGCGTGCTCGCTTGGCAGGTGGCACGGCCGGGGCCAGTGACGTGCTTGCCGCCCAGGCCGTCCTACTGCAGTTGGACAATCGCCTGGAGCAGGTACATGCGGAGCACGCCGCGGCGCAGGCCGGCCTGGCGCGGTGGTTGGGTATTGCACCAGAGGCGATCTTGGCCAGTGGTACGGCGCCGGATTTTTCGCAGTTGCCATTGGAGCCCACCCAACTGCTGGCCAACCTGGACCAGCACACACCACTACTGGGCTGGGAGGCACGCCAGAGCTTAGCCCAGGCCCAGGTGGATGCGGCCGTGGCCGAAACCCGCCCGGATTGGAGTGTGGAGCTCACCTACGGACGTCGCGAGCGCGCACTCGACGGCATGGCGCGCAGCGACATGCTCATGGTGGAAGTGGGCGTGGGCCTGCCGCTGTTCCAGAAGAACCGCCAAGCACGAGGCATCGTGGCACGACGGGCTGAGCTGGAGGCGGTGTCCGCAGAGCGCGATGAGGCCCGGCGCATCCAAGCCGAGTCGGTGCAACGCGCGATGGCGCGATGGCGCGGGTTAACCGGCCAGTTGGAGCGTCAGAACACGCAGAGCCTGCCTTTGGCGCGCGATCGCGCACGCACGGCGTTGGCCGCCTACGGCGCCGGTGCCGACCTGCAGCCGTGGCTGGAAGCGCGGCGCGATGAGATCGAATTGCAACTGGAGAACGCCCGTCTGCTGGGCGAACAGGGCCGTGCCTGGGCGGCACTGGCCTATCTGCTGCCCCATGAGGAGAACACGCCATGACCCCGACCAAGACGCGTCTCACACAGCTCGCCGTGGCCCTCGGGTTGCTGGCGCTCGGCTTTGCCAGCGGCTACGCCTGGATGACTCGAACCTCTGATTCCACCCCGCCCACCGGCACGAGCGGCGCAGGTCAAGCGCGCAAGGTGTTGTACTGGTACGACCCCATGGCGCCGGAGCAGCGATTCGACAAGCCGGGCAAATCTCCGTTCATGGATATGAAGTTGCTGCCCAAATACGCAGATGAGGCCATGGGCGGCGGAACGCAGATCAATCCGCGCCTGCAGCAGAACGTGGGCATACGCACTCAGGAAGTGACGGTAGAGTCACTAGGGACTGCTGTACGCGTGCCGGGCACACTGACGAGGGATCTGACCCAGGAAACCGTGGTCAGTGCGCGCACGGAAGGCTTGATCACCCACGTGCAGGTAAAGGCGCCGTTTACCGAGGTTCGTCGTGGTCAAGCGCTGGCCACCGTGCAGGCCCCGGCATGGAACGCGGCCATCGCCGAAGCACATACCCTGAGCCAAGCTCAGTCCGCGAGCGCGCGTGAGCTACAGGGTGCCGCGCAACAACGGTTGCGTTCGTTGGGTGTTCCTTCTGGCGCCTCGGCCAGAAGTGGCGTCGTGCTTGGCGCAGACCACAGTGGTGTCGTGACCGAGATCCTGGCACGCGAGGGGCAGACGGTGATACCCGGTACGCCACTGTTCAAGATCAATGGGCTGGACACGCTGTGGCTGGAGGCCTCGGTGCCCCAGGCAGCGCTGGGCACCTTGCGGCTGGGGACCTCAGTGCAGGCCACGGTCAATGCATGGCCGGCAGAGCGCTTTGGCGGACAGATCCAGGCGTTGCTTCCCCAGGTCGACATGGCTAGTCGCACGCAGCGGGCGCGAATTGTGCTGCGCAACCCGCAGCGTCGGCTGGTGCCGGGCATGTTCGCCGAGGTTCTGGTGCAGCCCGATGCGAGCAGGCCTTGCCAGTCGTTCCCACGGAGGCGCTGATTGCCACCGGGCGGGACAGCCGGGTCATCGTGCAGGATCCGGACGGGAGCTTCCGGCCAGTGCGGGTGAGTGCCGGACGTAGCGTGCAAGGGCGCACGCAGATCGTGGCAGGCTTGGCCGGTGGTGAACGCGTGGTGGTCTCGGGTCAGTTCCTGCTCGACTCTGAAGCCAATCTCTCCGGTGCGTTGGAGCGCCTGGGCGCTGCACAACCTACAAGCCCTGCCAGCGCATCAGGTGTACACGAGCGCCATGACGCCGGGCACGACGCACGCACTGTCGTGCCGTCACCGTCCAGACAGCCTGCGCCTGTCGCGCCAGAGACCTCCACCTCCACGCCGCCACGCTGCCCGGTGCAGTACTGGTATGACCCGATGGTGCCGGAGAAGCATTTCGACAAGCCGGGCAAGTCACCGTTCATGGATATGCAGTTGGTACCCAAGTTCGGCTCCGCCGCAGCCGCTGATTGCCAGGCAAGCGCCGTCATGTCCGAAGCGATGGAGGGCACGCCATGATCGCGCGCCTGATCCATGCTTGCATCGCCAATCGCGTGCTGGTGCTGGTTGCCGCCGCGCTGCTGGCGGTGGTCGGCATCTGGTCGATAAAGAACACGCCGCTGGATGCGCTGCCGGACCTGTCGGATACCCAAGTCATCATCCGCACGCAATGGGCTGGGCAAACCCCGCGTATCATCGAAGACCAAGTCACCTACCCGTTGGCCACCACGATGTTGTCCGTGCCGGGCGTGAAAGCGGTACGCGGCTTCTCCTTCTTCGGTGATTCGTTCGTCTACATCCTGTTTGACGATGCCACTGATCTGTACTGGGCTCGCTCTCGAGTGCTCGAGTACTTGAGCCAGGTGCGCGATCGACTTCCGCCGAATGTGAATCCGGCGCTGGGTCCTGATGCGACAGGGCTGGGCTGGATCTACCAGTACGCCTTGGTGGATCGGACCGGTCAACGTGATGTGGGGCAGCTGCGTGCGTTGCAGGACTGGTTTCTTCGTTATGAGCTAAAAACCGTGCCGGACGTGGCTGAAGTAGCCAGTGTGGGCGGTGCGGTGCGCGCCTGGCAGATCCAGCCGGATCCGCAGGCGTTGGCGGCCCGTGGACTGACGGTGGCCGAGCTCATCGAGGCGGTGGATGCGGCCAACGGCGCTACCGGGGGCTCCGTGATCGAACAAGGCGAAGCCGAACTGATGGTGCGTAGCGAAGGCTACCTGCGCACACAGGAGGCGTTCGAACAGGTGCCGGTAACCGGCAACGACGGCATCCCCGTCTTGCTCGGCGAGGTGGCCACGATCAGTCGCGGGCCGGTCTTCCGTCGTGGTATCGCAGAGTCGGATGGTCAAGGTGAGGTGGCCGGCGGCGTGATCGTCCTGCGGACCGGCAAGGATGCCTTGGGGGCCATTCGGAACGTCAAAGCGCGACTGCAGGCGTTGCAATCCAGCTTGCCCGAAGGCGTGGAAGTGGTGGCGGTGTACGACCGCTCCGAGCTAATCCAGGATGCGGTACGCAACCTCACCCATAAGCTTGGTGAAGAGTTCCTGGTCGTAGCGCTGGTATGCCTGCTGTTCCTGTGGCACCTACGCTCGGCGTTGGTGGCCGTCATCACCCTACCCTTGGGTATCCTAGCGGCCTTCATCGTGATGCACGCCCAGGGGATCTCCGCCAACTTGCTGTCGTTAGGAGGCATCGCCATCGCCATTGGTGCGATGGTCGATGCAGCGGTGGTGATGATCGAAAATGCACACAAGCATCTGGAGCACTGGCGGGAGGAGCACGGTCGGGAACCCCAGGGTGAGGAGCGCTGGCAGTTGATGGCCCGCTCGGCGGCCGAGGTCGGACCGGCCCTGTTCGCGAGCTTGCTGGTCATCACCCTATCCTTCGTGCCGGTTTTTGCCCTGCAGGCGCAGGAAGGGCGTTTATTCTCGCCCTTGGCCTACACCAAGACCTACGCGATGGCCGCCGCAGCAGGGTTGTCGGTGACCTTGATCCCCGTGCTGATGGGCTACCTGATCCGCGGCCACATCCGGCCGGAACAACAGAACCCCATAAATCGCATCCTGATCGCCGGATACCGGCCCATTCTGTTGTGGGTCCTCAAACATCCCGGTGTCACCTTGCTGCTCAGTGGCCTGCTGCTGGTGCTCACCTTGATCCCCTTTAGCCGGTTGGGCAGTGAATTCATGCCACCCTTGGAAGAAGGCAGCCTGCTGTACATGCCCACTGCGTTGCCAGGCCTGTCAGCCGACAAGGCGCGCCAGTTGCTTCAGCTCTCAGGACGGATGATCAAAACCGTACCGGAGGTCGAGCACGTGTTCGGCAAGGCCGGCCGTGCCGAAAGTGCGACCGATCCGGCACCTATGGAAATGTTTGAGACCACCGTGACCTTCAAGCCGCGGGATCAATGGCGCCCGGGCATGACCCTTCAGAAGCTACGCCAAGAGTTGGACGCCGCGGTCAAGATTCCCGGTCTAACCAATCTATGGGTACCGCCCATTCGCAATCGCATCGATATGTTGGCCACCGGCATCAAAAGCCCGATTGGGATCAAGGTCTCCGGACCAGATGTGGAGCAGATCGAGCGCCTGAGCCAGCAGATCGAGCAGGTGGCCAAGACTGTGCCCGGCGTGAGTTCGGCACTGGCCGAACGCGTCACCGGCGGGCGCTATGTCGATGTACAGGTGCGCCCGGAAATCGCTGCGCGTTATGGATTCACTCAAGGCCAACTCCAGCAACTGATTGCCACGGTCGTTGGCGGCGATCCAATCGGGGAAACGATCGAGGGGCGCGAGCGCTATCCCATCGTCTTGCGCTACCCCCGTGGCCAGCGCGACTCATTGCAGGCCTTGCAGGATCTGCCGCTGATCGCGCCAGGCGGTGTGCAACTGACCTTGAGCCAGGTGGCGGAGCTGTCAATCAGCCCAGGCCCGCCGATGCTCAAGAGCGATAACGGCCGGTTGGTGGGCTACATCTACGTCGATGTGGCCGATCGCGACTTAGGATCGGTGGTCCAGGACCTGCAAGCCGCGATGCAGACCCAGGTGAGTTTGCCTGCCGGCTATGGTCTGGCCTGGTCGGGGCAGTACGAGTATCTGCAACGGGCATTGGCACGCCTGCAATGGGTGGTGCCCGCGGCGTTGGCGATCATCTTCCTGGTCATCTGGATGGTGTTTCGCCGGCTCAGCGATGTATCCATCATCCTGCTCAGCTTGCCCTTGGCGTTGGTGGGCGGTTTCTGGTTGATCTGGGGGCTGGGCCATGCGATTTCGGTAGCCAGCATGATCGGATTCATCGCCCTGGGTGGCGTTGCGGCTGAGTTCGGCGTCATCATGTTGCTGTACCTGCGTCATGCTTGGGAGCAGCGCTTGGCCAGCGGTGCGCCGGAAGATGTGTCTACCCTGCAAGAGGCTATCTACGAAGGTGCCGTGCAGCGGGTGCGCCCGAAGGCGATGACGGTAGCCGTCATCCTGGCCGGGTTGTTTCCGCTGTTCGTTGGTGCCGGTGCCGGCTCGGAGGTCATGCAACGTATCGCCGCGCCGATGCTGGGTGGCATGCTCACCGCACCGGTGCTCTCTATGGTGGTGATTCCCGCAGCGTTCTATCTGGTGCGGCGACGTGGATTGCGCGCGGCGCGGGGCGACCAATGAGAGACAGACTGAGCACCTGAGGTCCGTCCCCACAAAAAGACGCGAGTCATGGAAGAAGTCATGACTGGCGTCAAAGGGGAGAGTACCGCCTACGTGCCTACTTGTCAGTGCCCGGCGTGCGGGGAAATCTCAAAGCTCAGCGACGCCCGATCCGACACAAAATCCAAAGCCTTTTGTGTAGAGGGCACCATGTGATTGGTGTGGATGTACCAGGTCTTGGCGGTGGTCACCTGGAAACTGGCTTGGCCTTGGGCATCGGTGCGCAGGAGCGTAGCGCTACCGTGCCCGCCCTTGACCGGTGCATCAGCACGATGACCGACGTACACGCGTAGGTTGGGCACTGGCGTGCCCTGCTGCAGCACTTGGAACGACAGCTGTTCGCCGACCTTCACGCTTCCAGGATTGCGGGTCAAGCGGATCTCCAACGGATAGCCCAGCGAGGCAGCGAAGTCGTCGGTCAGTTTCGTGCCCACCTGTCCAATGGCACGGGCATGCTTGGTATAGCTATAGGTGACCCCTTTGGGGAACTTGCTTGCGTCATAGGTGGCCAGCGTATCGGGCAAGTCTTCCAGCTCCAGGTACTTGCCGAACTCGCTGGCCGTACGTGTGCTGGTGGAAGCCATCGTCGAGACACCCAGCAGATAGGTGCCCTCGCCCGCCGGATGGACGGTGAGCTGGCTTTGCTTGCCGATCTCTTTCCAACTGGCCAGGTCCGGGGCGGCCTTGGCACCGTCCTGGCTCAGCGAAACGTCCTGTAGACGCGCTCGGGTGACTGCGCCAGCACTTTCATCGAAGGTGCCGTTGTTCACCAAGGCGGTGTTCGCCTCGCCCGCTGCGGTGCCAGGCTTGGAGAAAGCGACAAACAGGTCGTGCGCACCGGCACTGCCGGCCACAGCGAACAGCAGTAGTGTGGCGGATAGTTGCGTGTTTCTCATGATGTGTAGCTCCTCGTGATCGTGGCTTACCAGTGGTAACCAAAGCGGACATTCCAGCGACGACCCAGCAAGTCGTACGTCATGGTGTCGGTGTCGGTGTTGGGGTTGTTCTTCACGAACGGCGCCTTCTTATCGAGCACTTTTTCAACGCCGGCGGAGATATCCCATTTCTTCTTGATGCCGTAGCTCAGTTGCAGGCTGTGGTACACCACGCTGGACACATGCGAGCCGATCGTGTCGGGCACGGCGATGATGTCGTCCGCGCTGCCGATGTACTGCGCCGAATAGACGCCGGTCCAACGGTTCTTGCCCATACGCAGTGAGCCCAAGCCACGCCACTGGGTGTAGCTACCCAAGCCGCTGGTGATCTTGCCGGCGTACTCAATGGTGGTGGCCCCGGGCGTGAGCGCCCCCAACCCACGCGGGGTGAGTCTGGAGGTCCTGGAAGCCCTGCTGGATCTGGTCATGGCCTCGGGCAAGGTACGTGTGGTCGACGTGGCGGAACTGTGTCCGCCCCTGGATCCGGATCAAGCCACCGCACGTGTGGCCGCGCGTTTGATCCACCGAATGGTCAGTGCGCAGGCTCAGTGAAGTGATATCGGCTGGCAAAAGGCAGTGAGCTAACGGGAACGCTCAGCCAGCAACTGCTTCATTTGCGCGATCTCCTGTGTCTGCGAGGTAATAATGTCCTGGCAGAGCTTCACCAACTCAGGATCCTTCAGACGATTCTCCTCACACATCAGGATGGCGCCAGCGTGGTGGGGAATCATCGAACGGATGAACTGCTTGTCAGTGACCGCTGCTTGAGTGCGAATGCCCCACCAGCAGAACAGCATGAACGCCACCGTCAGACCAGCCAGAATCAGATTGCGTCGGCGATCGGGGTACATGCTGGACATTAGCCACAGCTCGATCAGCAGCATGGGAGCGGCCATCAGGCCCGCCATGTAGAACTGGTTGACGTTGTTATAGACGTTAGCCCACTGATCGACCATTGCGTACATCAATGCGTACATGGCCACGAAAGACAGGCCCATCATCAACAACAGGCGGCCGTAATGGCCTTGATGCCCTTGTTGTGCCTGGTGGGCAGGTTGGTGTGAGGCGTGCGGTTTTGCGTGCTGGGACTGCGGGTCTTGCGCGTTTTCGTGCGTACCGTGCGAAGAGGACATAACAATCTCCGTGGGAATGGCAGAACGGCGGAAGAACCCGGGAACTGTTGGAACAGCTCCCGGGCTGAGAACACTTACATACCCTTGCCGGCAGCGAATTCCTGCGGGCTCAGCTTGCCGTCTTTGTTGCTATCGAGCATGCCAAAGTGCGGCGCCAGCTTGTGCTTGGCCAGTTCTTCCTTGGACAGCGAGCCGTCCTTGTTGGCATCGAGCTTGGTGAAATCGGCATCGGCCGCCGCCGGCTTGTGCTGACCGTAGTCGGTGGTGGGCGTGGTGGTCTGGCCGCCGGCGAAGGCCGCGCCCGCCATCAGGAACAAGGCCATCATCGAGAGGGAGGCATAACGCTTCATTGCAGTACTCCTTGTGGGATATGAGCCATCAGTGACAGGAATGGCCGCGCGCAGGCTCATCGGCGCGGTCAGGGTGGGGGGTGGCAACAACGGTGGAGCCGGACAAACGCAGGGCATTGGCGACCACCGAAACCGAGCTCACGCTCATGGCGAGCGCCGCGACCATCGGACTCAGTAGGATCCCGAACGCGGGGTAGAGCACCCCGGCCGCGAGCGGAACCCCGAGCGCGTTGTAGACGAACGCGAAGGTGAGGTTCTGCTTCATGTTGGCCACGGTGGCCTGAGAGATCTTCCGGGCGCGCAGGATGCCGCGCAGGTCGCCCTTGACCAGGGTGATCTGCGCGCTCGACATCGCGACGTCGGTGCCAGTACCCATGGCAATGCCGACGTCGGCGGCGGCCAGCGCCGGCGCGTCGTTGATGCCGTCGCCCGCCATCGCCACCCGCCGGCCTTCGCGCTTGAGGCGCTGCACCAGTTCGGCCTTGTCCTCGGGGCGGACCTCGCCATGCACTTCGTCCAGGCCCAACTCTGTGGCCACAGCCCGTGCGGTGGTGAGCCCGTCGCCGGTGGCCATGATGATGCGCAGCCCGGCGGCGTGCAGCTCATTGATGGCGGCCGCGGCCGACGCCTTGATCGGGTCTGCGACCGCGATCAGACCCGCCAGGCGACCGTCCACGGCGAGGAACATGGCGCTCGCACCCTCGCGGCGCAGACGCTCGGCGACGTCGACATGCGCACCGGGATCGGCGCCCAGATCATCCATGAGGGCGGTATTGCCCAGCGCAAGCGCGCGACCGGCGACGGTTCCGCGCACACCCATGCCGGTCACCGAGTCGAAGTCCTCCACGCGGTCGAACTCGAAGTTCCGGCGTCGGGCCTCGGCCACGATGGCATCGGCCAGCGGATGCTCGCTGCCCTGGTCCAGGCTGGCCGCCAGGTGCAGCACCTGGTCGGCGTCGAAGCCCTCGAAGGCCACGACTTCCTTGAACGCGGGGCGTCCTTCGGTGAGGGTGCCGGTCTTGTCGACGATGAGGGTATCGATGCGGCGCATGTGCTCGATGGCCTCGGCATCGCGGAACAACACGCCCACCTGTGCCGCCTTGCCGGTGGCGACCATGATCGACATCGGCGTGGCCAGACCCAGCGCGCAGGGGCAGGCGATGATCAACACCGAAACCGCGTTCAGGATGGCAAAGGTCCAGGCCGGCTCCGGGCCGAAGAAGCCCCAGATGAAGAAGGTGGCCACCGCGATCGCCAGGACCGCGAGCACGAACCAGTAGGCGACGGTATCGGCCATCCGCTGCATCGGCGCGCGAGCGCGCTGCGCCTGCGCGACCAGCTGCACGATCTGCGACAGCACAGTGTCGGAACCCACCTTGGCGGCGCGGATCACCAGCGCGCCGGTGCCGTTCTGGGTCGCGCCGATGACCTGATCGCCAGTGGTTTTCTCGACCGGGATCGGCTCGCCGGTGAGCATCGACTCGTCGACCCTGGAGCGGCCTTCCACCACTTCGCCATCCACCGGCAACTTTTCGCCGGGTCGCACGCGCAGGTGGTCGCCGACATGCACGTGGGTTAGCGGGATGTCTTCCTCGGTGCCGTCGGCATTGACCCGCCGGGCTTCCTTGGGCGCCAGACCAAGCAGGCCCTTGATTGCCGCGGACGTTTTCGAACGCGCTCGTAGCTCCAGCATCTGGCCGAGCAGCGTCAGCGACACGATCACCGCCGCCGCCTCGTAATACACGCCGATGCGCCCATGTTCGGTAAACGACGGTGGGAACAAGCCGGGTGCCAGCGTGGCGACCAGGCTGTAGCCAAAGGCGGCCGCAACGCCAATCCCGATGAGGGTGAACATGTTCGGGCTGCGGTTGCGGATCGACTGCACGCAGCGCTCGAAGAACGGCCAGCCGGCCCACAGCACGACTGGTGTGGTCAAGACCAGCTCGACCCAGGTCTGCACGTCGATCGACAACGGCAGGATCTGCACGTCGCCCAGCACGACACGCGGGAGGTACTGGCCGAACATGGCCAGCACGAGCGTCACCACAGTCAGCGGAAGCGTCCACCAGAACCGGCGCGAGAAGTCGCGAAGTTCCGGATTGTCATCGTCCTCCAGGCTCGGCATTTCCGGCTCCAGCGCCATGCCGCAGAAGGGACAGTTGCCTGGACCTTGTTGCCGGACTTCCGGGTGCATCGGGCAGGTGTAGATGGCGCCGGGCTGTGCCACCTCGGGTTCGTCCTGGGGCGTCAGATAGCGCTCCGGATCGGCCACGAACTTCGCGCGGCATCGCTCCGAGCAGAAGTGGAAAGGTGTGTCGGCGTGGGTCGCATGATGCTGCGTCGTGGCGGGATCGACCTGCATGCCACAGACCGGATCGGTGACCCGTCCATCCGCAGCCTCGACAGGGGCTGCGCCTGCAGAATGGTGATGGTCATGGGACGACGGTGAGTTCATGCCGATGCTCGCTTTAGTGGGGATGGACTGCCAAGGCAGTGTGCCATTGCGGGTTACACAGCTATTCGGGGCTGAGCGTCCCGAGCACTGAAACAACAATCAGGATCAAGATGGCCAGCGCGGCCTCAGCCGTAACACTCTGCCGCAAAGCCCGCACCTCCTGCGCGGGATCTCCGCTGGTCAGCGCTCGTTCCAAGCGCGGCACCAGCGTCCATCGGTGCAGCGCTCCCAAACCCAGCATTCCAGCGAACAGGGCCAGTTTGAACAGCAGCAACTTCCCGTAGGTGCTCTGGAACAGGGCCGAAAACGACCACGCGGTGAGATCCCCGTAGTGCGCGATGCCGGACACGATGAGCGCACCAACGAAGATCGTTCCCAGCGTCGAAAAACCATGCAGAAAGTCATGCGTTGATCGCAGACGCCCGCTGCCGTTCGTCTCTTTGCCGCGCAGCAGCATGGCAAGGAACATCAGGACCGCTGCGATCCAGCCGCCTGCCGCGAGAAGATGGACGATGCCTGCAGCAAGCCGGACCGCGCCTGCCAAGCCCTCGCCAGCGGCGGCGTGGCCGTTCCATGCCAGCGAAGCGAGTGCGCCGCCCGCCAGCATCGCCCCCAGCGGGAAGGCGGTCTCCACCTTCCCGCGGCGACGATGCCATCCGAGCACGAACATCAGGGCGACCAGCAGCGCGCCTCTCGCCATGGCTGCCCGGCCCGCGGACGTCTCGAGCAGATACCAGCCAAGCGATCCGCGATCAACCTCGGCAAGCGGCATTCCCATGATGCCCGCGGTCTTGAAGACGACATCGAGCCCGGTGAGCACGAGACCGGCTACGGCACCCGCCAATAGAACGCCCATGAGTGACCACCCGGCCAAGGCGTCGGCGAGTGCCGATCGACGCGACCCGTACCAACCGAAGAGTGGAACCCCGAAAAGAACCATGATGACAAGGTATTCCAAGAATCTCAGTGCATAAGCCGACAGGTCGAACATTCGCGACTCCTCAGCGCACCGTGAAGCTGAAGCTGCCCGGCATGGGGTGGTTGTCACCACCGACGGCGCGGTATTCCACGGTATAGACGCCCGGAGCCAGCGGTCCAGGCAACTTGGCACGCAGGGTCTTGCCGTTGTTGACGATCTCGGTCGTGAAATTCTCGATCGGCATGGTGGAACTGCCGTGCTTCATGAGCAACTTGAGACGCGACGCCCGCGGAATCAATGTCTCGTTGAACACGAGATCGATCTGGCCTGGCGAGGCCACCACCGCATTTGCCGCCGGTGTGGACTGCTGCAGCGCGGCGTGGGCGTGCGCGACCTGCAGCGAAAACTGCCCGGCCGCGATTGCGAGGACGAGCGCGAAGGAGCGAATGACGTTGGACGACTTCATATGGATAAATCCTCATTGGAATGTGATGCAAAGCCCGTTCGGGAGGGGCCGCGCTGTGTTCGATGCGACAAGCGTTAGATGTCGGACTGTCACCGAAACCACGATTTGTCGGATTTTCTTGATACTTCCGCTTTCGCGAGACGAGGATCCCACCGGCTCAGGCGGGATCCTCGACGCATTACGCTGCCATGGCGCTGCAGCTTTCCGCGCAGCGGCGACAAACTTCGGCGCAGCGCGTCATCTCAGGGTCGTTCATGGCGTCGCATGCATCGGCGCACTGGCGGCAGATCTCCGCGCAGGCACCGCAAACCACGTCGTGAACGCTGGCACCGCGCAGCATCGCGTCGGCACTGGTTGCGCAGGTATCGGCACACGTCGCCAACAGGGCGATATGCTCCGGGGCCGCGTGAACACCTCCTTTGGTCAGGCAGTAGTTGATCGTCTCCAGGCAGATCGCATGGCATTGCGTGCAGTTGTCGATGCACTCGTTCATGGCCTGGGGCCGGTGTGCTGCGGAATGGTGAGTCATGTAGTTCTCCTTCTTCCTCGCGGGCGAGAATCGGCGCGCCCGCAACACCGTCCCCTGTTGCTGCGACGGATCAGTGCTGTGCGAACGGTTCAGTGGTTCCGTCGCGATGGATCAGCTCGACCGTGAACGGCTGCTGGCGTCCCTCCGGGACCTCCATGCCCGGAGAACCAAGCGGCATCCCTGGGAGGACCAGGCCGCGTGCGTTCGGCTTTTCTTCGAGGAGACGCTTGATGTCCGCGGCCGGAACGTGGCCTTCGATGACGTATCCGCCGATCTCGGCCGTGTGGCAGGAGCCCTTTGCATAGGGGACACCCAACCGCTCCTTGACCAGACCCAGGTCATCCATGTCGTGCACATCCACGGTGAATCCCGCCTTCTGCACGTGGTCGATCCAGACACCGCAGCACCCGCAGGTCGGGGTCTTGTGGACGGTCATGCGTGGCAGGGCTGCTGGAGTCGCGTCGGCTGATGGGACGACAACCTGTGCGGAGGGCGAGGTTGTGGGTTGCGCGGATGAAGCATCCTGGGTGCAAGCACCCAGACCAGCCACGGCAAGGACCACAAAAGTCAGACGGTGCAATGTGAGCGTAGTCATTTCAATCTCTCGACTCAGCGCTTGGTCCGCGAGGACCAGTGGATGTGGACGATCCGCCAGCCGTCCGCGGTCTCCTTCAGCACCATCGTCTCGGCGCTCTGGACGGTCAGTGGCTGGCCGTCCTTCTGGGCATGCAACTCGCTTTCGGTTCCGACCCACGCGAACTCGCCGGCGGCTCGTGCGCGCTGACGGAGCAGCTGGCGATGGGCGCCCTTGAGGAACGCCGCATCGCTGACTGCGTGATGGCCCATGTATTCCTCGCGGCTGCGTTCGGCGCCCCCGGACTCGAGGATGAGAACGTCGGCAGCGAGCAGGGCTTCGACCGTGGCCAGATCGCCGCTAGACAGGGCCCTGTTGAAACGCTCCGCTACGGCGACCGCGGCCTCTGCAGTGACTGGGACGTCGACGTCCGCAGATGCCGCGGCAGCGGGGTGATGTGCGTGCGGCTGTGTCGCCTGCGCCATTGCGGGGGACACGACGGCCAGTGCCAGTGCGAGGGTGAACGAGATTGCTGTTGCGTTCATTGCGTGGGCTCCAAGGAGATCAATGGGTGTGCGCATGGCCGTCATCGGCCACGGGCGTGTGTGGTGCAGGGTGCGACTCCACCTTGCCGTCGGGATGGCCGTGGCTCACCAACCCGACTTCCGTGTCGCTGGGTGTCGGGCCGTGGTGATCGTCGTCCACGCCCGGCGGGTGCGCATGCGGCATGGAGTTGTTGCCCGGCTCGAATAAGGCAGGGTGATCCTCGGCCTTTTCGTCGTCATGGTGGCCTTGCGTCTCGCCGCCGCCATGCGAATGGCCCTCGCTGCTGTCGACAAGTTCCTTGTACGCAGTCGCGTCCAGCGTGGGCAACTTCTGCAGGAAGGCCGACATGTTCCATATGAACTCATCGTCCATGCTGCCGCCCCAAGCGGGCATGCCGCTGGCCTTGATGCCGTGCTTGATCACCCAGAACGCCTCAGCTGGAGCGACCGGCTGTTTGCTTAGGTTCGGTGGCGCGGGGTACAGGCCCTTGCTCATCTCGGTGGCCGCCGCGTCTGGTGAAAGATGGCAGGTCACGCACATGGCGTTGTAGTTGCCCGCACCCTGGCGGATACGCTCAGGATCATCAAGGTTCGTGGGTAGCTGAAGCTTGGCGGCGCGCACCTCAATGGAACGCTCGCGCGCCGTTTCAAGTAGCGCATACACCGGGCGACTATGCGGATCGTCGGCGGCCACGTTGTACACGCCCAGAGAGACCGTGGCGGTTGCGACCACCGCAACCAATGCCACGCCGGCACCGAGCCATACCCACATCTTTTTGTTGGATTTCATTGTCAGTTCCCCTTAGAACCAGGTACGAAGGCCGATGACCAAGCGCGTGTCTTCAAAGGACTCGCCATGCTCGCGTCGCATGTCTGCGGTATTGCCAAACGCGCGCTCGTACACCACGCCGATGTAGGGAGCGAACTTTCGGGTGAACTCATAGCGAAGTCGTAGCCCCGCCTCAGCGGCACTCAGACCCGAACCTATCCCGCGCAATGGATCGTTCTTGCCATAGGCGGTGACTTCCACCAGCGGCTGCAAGATCAGCCGGTTGGTTAGCAGCAATTCGTACTCGGCCTCGACATTGGCGGCAGTCTGGCCCCCTTCGCCGAGATAGGCTGTGGCGGACACTTCGAACTTCATCGGCGCCAAGCCCTGTACACCGATAGCGGCGAAGTTCTGCGATGCCCCAGGCTTGAAGTCATGACGCACACCGGCCACCACATCCCACCACGTGGAGATACTGCGGCCGTAAAGCACTTCCAGATCAGCCGACTCGGTCTGACCATCCGTGCGTTCGCCTTCACTGCGGAGCCAGACGCGATTGAGGTCCGTACCGATCCAGCCCTGGCCCTCCCAGCCCAGCCCGGTGCCCGGATCGGCATCCCAGGTTTCCAGGCGATTGAGCAGCACGTAGCTCTTGATCGAGTTGTCATGCACCGGATGCGCGTGTTCCGGCGCGATGGCCGCCTTGCGATCCGCGTCCGTCACCGCGGGAATCGGGGTGCGCGGCTGCGTTGGCGCTGCAGGCCCGTGTCCCATCTGACTGTGGTCCATGCCCTCCATCGATTGCATTCCCGCTTCTGGTGTAGCGGGCGCGGGCGAATCATGGCCCATCTGCGAATGGTCCATCCCCTGCATCGCAGGCGTGGCCGTGCCGGAGGTGTCGGCTGCAGCGGGCTGTGCCATCTGACTGTGATCCATGCCCTGCATCGACTGCGCCTGCGCTGTGGGCGCCGCAGGTGTGCTCGCGGGCGAGCCGTGCCCCATCTGCGAATGGTCCATGCCCTGCATGGCAGGCTCGGCTGCGTTAGCCTGCGGCTCGGCGTGGCCCATCGCCGCATGATCGATCGTCGCTTCGCTCGTCTTGGCCGGTGTTGCAGGCTTTTGGGCTGGCGCAGGTTTTGATGTCGGCGCCTGATGTGCAGAGTGATCCTGAGTCTGGGTCTGCGCGCCCTGCTCCATCTGCATGGAGCCGTGCTGCATAGATTGGGCGCTGGCCGCATTGGCCAGGGCCAGCGAGATAGCCGTCAGCGCAGTCAGGGTGGTATCGCGTCTATTGATGTTCATTCGTCGACCCTCACCGTGCGCATCATTCCGGCTTCCATGTGATAAAGCAGGTGGCAATGGAACGCCCAGCTGCCCAACGCATCGGCACGCACGCGATACGTGCGTCGGCTACCTGGCGGCATATCCACCGTGTGCTTGCGCACCATGAAGTTGCCGTTGTCGTCCTCCACGTCACTCCACATGCCGTGCAAATGGATGGGATGGGTCATCATCGTGTCGTTAACCAATACGATGCGCATACGCTCGCCGTAGTTCAGCCGCAGCGGCTCGACATCGGAAAACTTCTGACCGTTGAAGCCCCAGGAGAATTTCTCCATGTGTCCGGTCAGATGCAGCTCGATCTCGCGACCGGGGTCGCGTCCGTCAGGGTCTTCAAAGGTGCTCTTGAGCATGGAATACGTCAGCACATGACGGCCGTTATCGCGCAGGCCATTGCCCGGATCATCCAAGCGCGAACTCACGCTCATGGCTTGGTTGTCCAACAGGGGATTGTTGGTCTCGCTAGCAGGGTGTGATTGCATGCCCCCGTGCTGCATGCCTGCCATGGCACCATCGCCGGCGGCGGGCATCGCATGGCCTGCATGGGCCGAGGTCGCGTTACCGCTGACAGGTGGGGTCATGCCAGGCATGCCCATGGCCGCACCACAGCCGCCTTCCATGCCCTTGCTGCCGCCAGACATATCCATCGACCCATGATCCATGCCCATGTCTGCCATCGTCAGCAGCGGCCGGGGATCCACAGACGGAACGGGCGCGCGTAATCCTTCGCGCACAGCGAGCGTGCCGCTGATGTAGCCGGTGCGACCGGAGTCTTGGGCAAAGATGGTGAATGCGTCCTGCCCGGAGGGCTCCACGATCACATCGAAGGTTTCTGCTACCGCGATGCGGAACTCGTCGACGGAAACCGGATGGACATACAAGCCATCTGCCGCCACCACGGTCATCTTCAGCCCCGGAATACGCACATCGAAGTACGTCATGGCAGAGCCATTGATGAAACGCAGGCGCACCTTCTCGCCACTGCGGAACAAACCGGTCCAGTTGCCCAGTGAGGTCGTGCCGTTCATCAGGTAGGTGTAGGTGTTGGCGTTGACGTCGGACAGGTCCGTGGGCGTCATCCGCATCACGCCCCACATCTTGCGATCTTCCAACGTGGCCGACAGGCCGTTGCGCTTCACATCGCGCGCAAAATCGCCGACCGTGCGCTTGTAGTAATTGTCATGGCCCGGCATCTTCTTCAAACGATCGAACAGGGCCGTCGGGTCCAGGTCTGTCCAATCGCTCAGCATCACGACGTAGTCGCGATCGAAACTGAAGGGCTCCGGCTCCAATGGGTCGATGACGATCGGGCCATAGAGCCCGGCTTGTTCCTGGAACCCTGAGTGGCTGTGGTACCAGTAGGTTCCGCCCTGATGCAGGGTGAACCGGTAGTGGTAGGTCTCACCACGTCCGATACCGTCAAAGCTCAGACCCGGCACGCCGTCCATGTTGGCCGGCAAAATGATGCCGTGCCAATGGATGGAGGTGTCCGCGCCATGGATGGAGTTAGCGGGCAATGCATTAGAGACGCGCAAGTTGACCGTGGTGCCTTCCCGCCACCGCAGCAACGGCGCCGGAACGGACCCGTTGACCGTGATCGCGGTGCGGGTCTTGCCGGTGAAGTTCATCGGCGTCTCGCCAATGGTCAGGTCAAACTCAGTGCCCGATAGTACGTTGGGTTGTCCCGGCCCCTTGAGCGCCCAACTGGCTTTGGGCCAGAAACCTAATCCTGCGACTGCGCCTCCCAAGGCCAAGCCTTGGACAAATCGCCGCCGCGAAGGCAGCAGCGGTCCACCGCGTGGACCACGAAAATCATCATGCGACATGAAAATGCTCCAAGCGTCGTGTTGCCACCGGCGGGCGGTGGTACAGAGCGGGCGGCTGGCCTAAACAGGCATGCAAGCCACACCAACGGCGCCATTGCGGCGCCTAGGGACGCTTAGCCGATCGGTGGTCGGATCAGATGAGGCAAGGCAGGTGCCGCATGCCCTAGGGGCAGCGGCATGACATCCAGGCCCAAGGCCAGTTGCACCGAAACATGCAGGCGCGCAGGAAGTGCGCTCGCGCAAGCGTGTACGCAGGCGCACCGGCACGCAGAAGACTTGCAACAGTCGGGACCGGCATGGTCGCCATGCCCAGTGCCAGCCTTTTCAATCGATGTGGCATCGGGATGATGCTCAGCACTGTGATCGGCGAAGCAGTCTTCGTCGACTTGCACCGCGGCAGCCACTTCGCTGGCCTGCTCTTCCATGACCGGGTTCATACTGACGGACGCAAACGCCGACCACGCGCCGTTAAGCACGAGCATGGCGATCAGGAACAGTCGCAGTAGAAGTGAGGAGGCTGACACGGGCGACATGGTATATCACTTTAGACAAGGCGCGTGTGTATCGGTCGTGAACAAAATCTCAAGTAAGCCTGAGATGTCGCGACTTGTCAGTCGCACTAGCCGCGGACACTGCAGCTCCCTCCAGAAGCGCCCAAAGGGCGGGTTGAGGCGAAGAGTTGCCCATAGGGCGAGCGCTTGTTCGGTTTACTTCTCGGGCGTGGCCTCGATCAGCTTCACCAACTCGCGCTTCTGCTGCTTGCTTAGCGAGCCCCAGCGCAGGAGCAACTTGGCCAGCAGATCATCGTCGGTGTAAAGGAAGGCGGCGGGGATCCCCAACGCTTGGGCCAACCGCTCAGCAATCTCCAGCATGGGCTCGTGCTTGCCACGCTCGTACTGGTTGATTCGGGGGCTGGCCACGTGAGGATCCAGACCGGCCCGGATGCCCAACTCCTTCTGCGACAAACCCGTGTGCAGGCGGGCTTGTTTGAGGCGTCGAGCGAAGGTCGGTGTTGAGTCGACGGACAAAGTCACGCGCGCACCCCATGGAGACCCCATAAGGATGGCGGATGTACCCTGCCTTGCATACTAAGATATTCTTAGCTTTGAGGCAACCGGCGACACCGGTAGCGCCCCCCCTCCCCCCCCCAGGAGCCACGCCGCTCCCTCATCCCCGGAAACCGCATGCCCGGAACCTCGTCAATGACGCCATCTGGGGTCGCCAGCATCGAGGAGTTGGGCCTTCGTGGCACCCTTTTCCTAGCCGCACTGTTAGCCGCGCAGCTACGACGCATACCGGTGGCGCCCACACGCCGCTCCACCTTGCTGGTGCTGGACACGCTGCGAGACTTGGCCTTGATCCAAGTTCCCTGGCCAGCGGATCGATGGCAGATCCGCCCCGATGCCGAGGTCACGCCCATCGAAGATCTGCAATGGGCTTTCGCCTGGTCTACCCACGAGCGCAGGCACCTGCTCCCGGTGCTGGAAGACCAACTCGGCGATATGGCACACGATGTAGACTTGGCGGACGCGAAACTGGAGCTGTGGGATGAACTTGCACTCTGGGAGACCGAGCAGTTTCTGGAGCAGCAATTGCTCAAACATCACTTCGACCCAGGCTGGGCACGTGATGTGGGGTTCGTCTTTCAATCCGGACCGCGGGGCTTGCCGATCGCGCGGTGGCGTTACTGCTGCTGGGCGGCGGTACGCCAAGGTGCCTCGGTGGCGATGCGTCTTGGCGTGCACGACAGCGCCCATGTGCGGGAAGCCATCTTTCAGGAGGTCCAGAAGCGCCTGCGCTACCTGATGACCAGTTCGCCCGAGCAAGGCATGTTCAAGCCCTATCATTTGGCACCGGAGTCCTCAGTAGCCAAACTGTTTGTAGATTGGGTCGTCCCTATGGAATGGGCGTACTGGACAGGTGAGCGCCACCCCAGCCGCTAGCAGACAAACGAGCAGCCTCGTCAGTCGGCTCCCCCATCTTGCGCATGGCCGCGCCGAGTTTTCTTCACCGCATTTTGTGCTGGCGTCAGTTGATTCAGTAGAGGCTCTAGCGCTTCAAGACGTGCATTGGCACGCAACGCATCGGCTTCAGCGCTCTCGCGGCGCTCACGCTCCCGCGCAAGGGTGTCTTGAACTTGAGCTAGCTCGTTGCGCATGGTATCCAAGGTCTTGGCGTCAGTCTTCCAGCGCTCCTGCAGTGCCAAATAGTCCGTCGCGGTCTGGCGCAACGCCACGACCTCGCTGTGTTGGCCTTCGTGGGCCTGTCGTAGCTGGGCAAGCTCACGCTCAATCCGCCCGTGGCGCTCCAGCCATTGACCATTGTCGCGGTTCAGCACCAACAGCTCCTGATTCTTCGCGCCCAAGGCTTCATTGGCCTGACGTAAGGCTACTTGCAGCTCTTGGACCTGATGCTCGTGACGGCGAAGCTCTTGCTCACGCTGCTCTTTGGTTGAAGTGCGGTAGTGCTCAAGCGCTTCCCGGGCATGGGCATGCTTGTCCTCCAGAGAACGCGTATGCGCCTCATGATCAGCCAGCCGCACCGTCATGCCAGCGATGCGCTCGTTCAACTGGGCGATTTCCGCGATCCTGTCACCTAGATTCTGTTGAAGGAGGGCGTGAGCAGCTTGCTCTTGGTGCAGGCTTGCTTCGGTGCGCTGCAGCCGACTGCTCAAGGCGGCAGCCTCCTCTTGGGCACCGGAAAGCGCCTGTTGCCGACTGTGGAGCTCAGCCTGATGGCGCTCACGCTCCTGGGTGAGGATGGCCTCTGCTTCCTCCTGGAGCCGCGAGGCCAAGCGCGCAACCAAGTCCTGCAAAGCATCACTAACGGCTACCGTCCTCGCCGGACCGCCGCCTTCCTCTCCTTCCAGTTCACGCAAGTAGCGGTGGATCGTGGTCTTGGAGCCCGTGTTGCCCAAGGCCACTCGCACCGCGTCGACTGACGGCTTCTTGCCTTGGGCCAGCAGCGCGTCGCGCGCCTTCTGGACGTCACTCTTATAGAGTCCTGCGCGCGCCATCGTGCCACCCCACTTTATTTCGTAATGTATTACATACCATGTAATTACATACTATTAAAGCAGGTAGACGACCGCTCGTCGGCGAAAATAGTTATACGGGATAATATTGAATTATCCCGCCTGATCGTCTTTTTGCTCCAGATTTCACCGGTGGCACGTACGAAACGGTCCGAGAGGAGACGCCCCTGCAGACGCCTATGGCACCTCTATCGACCAGGCCATCCAGAGGGGCCTCGTGCTGGGTTAAAATTGAGCGCGAATGGCCCATTCTTCTCCCACGACCACGCCAATGCCGCCCTAGACCCAGCCTGGGCCTAGATCGTCAAGACGTGGTTACAGCGCACAGCGCTTGAGGGAGTCTTATGCCGACCCATACCGCGGAGGCCGCGCGCCGCCGCACGTTTGCCATCATTTCGCACCCGGATGCCGGGAAAACCACCCTGACCGAGAAGTTTCTGTTGTTTGGCGGCGCCATTCGCCAGGCCGGTAGCGTCAAGTCCCGGAAGTCAGCCAAGCACGCCACGTCCGACTGGATGACGCTGGAGAAGGAACGCGGCATTTCGGTCACCTCGTCGGTGATGCAGTTCCCCTACGATGGCCGCATCGTCAACCTGCTCGATACGCCGGGGCATGCCGACTTCTCCGAGGACACCTACCGTGTGCTGACCGCGGTCGATTCGGCGCTGATGGTCATCGACTGCGCCAAGGGCGTGGAAGAGCGCACGATCAAGCTGATGGAGGTCTGTCGGCTGCGGGACACGCCGATCATGACCTTCATCAACAAGCTCGACCGCGAAGGCAAGTCGCCGGTCGAACTGCTGGACGAGGTCGAGCGCGTCCTCGACATCCCCTGCGCACCGATCACCTGGCCGATCGGCATGGGATCGAGGCTCAAGGGCGTGATCCATCTGATGACCGGCGAGGTCCACCTGTTCGAAACTGGCAAGAACTTCACGCGACAGGATTCGACGATCTTCCCATCCATAGAGGATCCTGCACTGGTCAAGCGCGTCGGAGCGCAGCTCCTCGATGAGGTCCGGGAGGAGCTGGCCCTGGTTCAGGGCGCGTCTCATCCCTTCGATCGCGAACTGTATTTGGCAGGTCTGCAGACTCCGGTATTCTTCGGCTCGGCGGTGAACAACTTTGGTGTCCAGTTGCTGCTCGACTTCTTCGTCACGCATGCGCCGGCACCCAAGCCACGCGACGCATCCCTGAGGAAGGTTTCGCCAGAGGAGCCGGCTTTCAGTGGCTTCGTGTTCAAGATCCAGGCCAATATGGATCCATTGCATCGCGACCGCGTCGCCTTCCTGCGCGTGTGCTCCGGCAGCTATCAGCACGGCATCAAGGCACTCCATGTCCGCACGGGCAAGGAGATGCGGCTTGGCGATGCCTTGACGTTCATGGCGTCCGAGCGTGAGTTGGCCGAGCACGCCTACCCGGGCGACGTCATTGGCATTCATAACCACGGCACGATCGCCATCGCCGACACGTTCACCGTCGGCGATCCGTTGCAGTTCACCGGCATACCGAGCTTTGCCCCCGAGCTGTTCCGGCGCATCCGCCTGCGGGACCCGTTGCGTCTCAAGCATTTGCAAAAGGGTCTGACCCAGTTGTCTGAAGAGGGAGCCACGCAGTTTTTCCGGCCACTGTTGTCCAACGACCTGATCCTCGGGGCAATCGGAACCCTGCAGTTCGAGGTGGTGGCCTATCGGTTAAAGGACGAGTACGGCGTGGAAGCGAGTTTCGAACCGGTCCAGATCCACACTGCGCGCTGGATCCAGGCTGAGAGCGATTCCGATCTCGAAGAGTTCCGTGAGAAGGCGGCAACCCATCTTGCGCTCGATGCTTCCGGAGCCCTGGTCTACCTGGCACCCAGTCGCGTCAACCTGCAGATGGCGCAGGAACGTGCACCGAAGATTTGCTTCACAGCCACACGCGAGCACTCCCAAGCCGTGGGTCGCGCGGACTAGGGGTTGTCCGTGTAAAAATGGTTCTTTGCGGATTACCGTGGAGCCTCGGCTGACCAACGGTGCCCTTGAGGCCTGATTTCCTAGATTCGAGGATGCAGCCATGCTGGACCGGAAGACGATCGAAAAGCTGGATGGCCGGGAAGGCTATCGGGTAGAGCGCGTGGCGTGGCCTGAGGATGACAGCCGGACCGTCACGATCTACCTCAAGCCATCGGCGCGGACGATGTACTGCGAGCACTGCGACACTCCCAAGCCGTGGGTCGCGTGCAGCGCAGGGGAAACCATCACGTTCATGAACCCCTCACCTCCGGTCGAATCGGCAATTGATCGGCGCGGACGTCGACCGCGTGCTCGATAGGCATTGATGCCGGACGTCTAACCCCCACGCTCCCGCATCACCTCGCGCACGATGAACAGCGACGCGATCGAGCACGCTTCAGAGCAGTCCTCGCGCAGGGCCAATTCGTGGAGGCGATCGAGCTGCCAAGGGACCACCTCGAGCTCTTCGGGTTCGTCCCCCGGCAAGCGCTCCGGGTACAGGTCCTCCGCCAGTACCAGATGGATGGCGTTGCTCATGTAGGTGGGGGCCAAGGTCAGTGGCCGCAGATAGCGCATAACCTTGGCGCCCATTCCGACCTCTTCCTTCAGCTCGCGATTGGCGGCCTCGAGAATCGACTCGCCGGGGTCCATACGTCCCTTGGGCAGGCCAAGTTCGTATCGATGGGTGCCCACCGCGTACTCGCGAATCAAAAGTACCGTGTGCGGATCGGGCAT
This sequence comes from Stenotrophomonas bentonitica, assembly GCF_002887735.1. Lineage (GTDB taxonomy): Bacteria > Pseudomonadota > Gammaproteobacteria > Xanthomonadales > Xanthomonadaceae > Stenotrophomonas > Stenotrophomonas bentonitica_A. The sequence goes on along the minus strand of NZ_PKQP01000015.1, from coordinate 785 downwards.
CGCGGCGATGATGACGCTTCCAGGTGAGCGGGTGTGGAGCCGCTCGTAGAGCCGTCGCTCCCCGTTCGCGAATTCGAGATGCACCTGTTCCAGGCAATACGGGCCGAGCTCGGTCGCATCAGCCCGATGGATGACCGGTAGGCGCAGGATCGTGTTGAGGCGGGACATCAGCCGTCTTCCGATTGCACCGCGCCCGGCGGTTCTGCTTCGGCAATCGCGACGCCGCTGCTGAGGAACATGCGGGCAGCAGCGGCCGCATTCTCCAAGGCCAAGCGGGTGACCTTGGTCGGATCGAGGATGCCGAACGCGACCATGTCGCCGTATTCGCCGGTCTGGGCGTTGTAGCCGAAATTGCCGCTGCCTTCCTTGACTTTGTTGACCACGACCGATGGCTCTTCACCGGCGTTGGCGACGATCTCGCGCAGCGGTGCTTCCATCGCGCGCAGGGCGATCTGGATGCCGTGGTTCTGGTCTTCGTTGGCGCCCTTCAGGCCTGCAATCGCGGCCTTGGCGCGCAGCAGCGCGACGCCGCCGCCCGGGACGATGCCTTCTTCCACCGCCGCACGCGTGGCGTGCAGGGCGTCTTCGACGCGGGCCTTCTTTGCCTTCATCTCGATCTCGGTCGACGCACCGACCTTGATCACCGCCACGCCGCCGGCCAGCTTGGCAACGCGCTCCTGCAGCTTCTCGCGGTCGTAATCCGACGAGGTGTCTTCGATCTGGGTCTTGATCTGGGTGACACGCGATTCGATGTTGGCCTTCTCGCCGGCGCCATCGATGATCGT
>NZ_PKQP01000014.1 GCF_002887735.1 Stenotrophomonas bentonitica | reverse complement strand
CGCCTGGGCGTGGTCGTTCCGGTGACACTGGCGTTGATCTTTGCTCTGCTGTTCATGGCCTTCGGTTCGGCCAAGGATGCGACCATCGTGTTCAGTGGCGTGCCACTGGCGCTGACCGGCGGTGTACTGGCACTGGCCTTGCGCGGGATTCCGCTGTCGATCTCGGCCGGCGTGGGCTTCATCGCGCTGTCGGGCGTGGCCGTACTCAACGGGCTGGTCATGATCGCCTTCATCCGCCGTCTGCGCGAACAGGGCGATCCGCTGGACGAGGCTGTGCGCGACGGCGCCCTTGGACGCCTGCGGCCGGTGCTGATGACCGCCCTGGTGGCCTCCCTGGGCTTCCTACCCATGGCCTTGAATGTCGGTGCTGGCTCGGAAGTGCAGCGGCCGCTGGCCACTGTCGTCATCGGCGGTATCGTCTCATCCACCGCATTGACCTTATTGGTGCTGCCGGTGCTCTATCGTTGGCTGCATCGCGACCGAGCTCCCCGCGCCGGTGGCACTGCTTTGGAATCTTCGACACCATGAACGAGATCAACCTGGAACAGGTGCGTGCGGCGATGTTTACCGACCCGGGCGTGAAAGCGGTCGATGACCTGCGCCTGGTCCCCGCCAAAGAGCACGGTCGTGCGATCGCGGCCACCATCACTGTCGCGGCGCCCTCGGTCGACCTGGACCTGGTGCACGCGGTGACCGCGCGGGTGCTTGCCGACCAATTCGGCATCGATCAGGTCATGCTGTGCTTCAACGACCCGGGACCGGTGCCGCCGCCACCCACCGCAGCACCCCTGAAGAAATTGTGATCACTGACGGCGGCCTTGCGTCCACGCGGTCATTGCGCGAGCGGCAGCCAGATCCAGAGCGCGATGAGCGTGGCCAACAGGACGGGGGGCGTGAGGATCAGCCCCACCTTCATGTACTGCCCCCACGTAATCCGTTGGCCCTTGCCGGCAAGGACGTGCAGCCACAGCAGGGTCGCGAGCGACCCAATCGGAGTGAGCTTGGGGCCAAGGTCGTTGCCCACGACGTTGGCATAGATCATCATTTCGCGGGTGGCGGCCGGAAGATTGGCCCCGTCGATGGCCAGCGCGCCCACCAGGGTTGCCGGCATGTTGTTCATGATCGATGCGAGACCCGCCACCGCGAAGCCGGTACCGATCGTGGCCACAAAGGTTCCCTGCGCTGCCAGCCACTCAAGCACCGCACTTGCCACCTTTGTCAGCCAGGCGTTGCCAAGCCCATAAACCACAAGATACATGCCAACCGAGAACAGCACGATCTGCCAAGGCGCGCCGCGCAGAATCTTGGTCAGGGCCATGGTGGCGCCTCGGCCGCCTCTCGCCCAGCGACCTGCAATTGCCACCAGCACCAGCGCAGCCGCACCCGTCACCAAGGCGATGGGGACGCCGAGCGGCCCGGTTACGAAGTACGCAACGAGCAACGATGCAAGAAGGGGCAAGGCGGCGCGAAAGACTGCCTTGTCGCGGATCGCCTCATGCGGCGCTTCAAGATCGTGGAGCGGGTAAGTGCGCGGAATGTCGCGGCGGAACCAGAGCCACAGGACGATCAGCGTGGCACCGACCGACACCAAATTCACCGGCACCATGACCGCTGCGTAGCGTCCAAATGAGACGTCAAAGAAGTTCGCGGTGACGATGTTGACCAAGTTCGAGACAACGAGCGGCAGGCTGGCCGTATCAGCAATGAAGCCGCAAGCCACAGTGAACGCCAGCGCACTTGCAGGCGGGAAGTTCAAGCGCAGCAGAATGGCAAGAACAATCGGCGTCAGCAGGAGTGCAGCGCCATCGTTGGCGAATACTGCCGCGATCGCAGCGCCCAGCAAGACGACCAGCGGGAAGAGCTTCCGGCCATTGCCGCCGCCCCAGCGGGCCACATGCAGGGCAGCCCATTCGAAGAAGCCGGCTGCGTCTAGGATGAGCGAGATGATGATGAGTGCGACGAAAGTGAACGTCGCATCCCAGACAATCCCCCACACCGTGGCGACGTCACCCCACCCGACGACGCCGGTGGCCAACGCTACTGCGGCGCCGGCGAGTGCCGACCAACCGATACCGAATCCGCGCGGCTGCCAGATGACGAATACAAGGGTGACGATGAATATCGCGAGGGCAAGCATGCCGCGCTCCGACAAAGGTTAGATGGAGCGCTGATTCACGCGCTTGGACAGTTCTTCGGCGCTCTCAACGCGCTCGGAATAGCGATCGGTCAGATACACAGAGCGACCACGCACGAGCCAAGTGAACTTCACCAACTCCTCGCACACGTCAGCAACTCGCTGATAGTACGCAGATGGCTTCATGCGTCCGGCCTCATCAAATTCCTGGAATGCCTTGGCCACCGAGGACTGGTTCGGGATGGTGACCATACGCATCCACCGGCCGAGGACGCGCAGCTGGTTTACCGCGTTGAAGCTCTGCGAGCCGCCGGACACCTGCATCACCGCCAAGGTTTTGCCTTGTGTTGGGCGCTTGGCGCCGTCGGCCAGAGGAATCCAATCGATCTGTGCCTTCATGATCCCGGTCATGGCGCCGTGGCGTTCCGGGCTGACCCAAACCATGCCTTCGGACCAGTACGCGAGCTCGCGCAACTCACCCACCTTCGGATGATCCGGGGTGGCTCCGTCAGGCAGTGGCAAGTCATGCGGATCGAAGATTCGCACCTCGCAGCCATACCAGCGCAAGAGTCGGCCGGCTTCTTCTGCCAGCAGCCGGGAATAAGAGCGTTCCCGCAGCGATCCATAGAGGATGAGGATCCGCGGTGGGTGCCTTGGCTCGCCGGGCCCAGCTAGTGCGTCAACGTCGATCGGTGCAAGTTGCGTTGCGTCGATGCTCGGCAGATCTACGGCAATGCGATCAATCACGTCGACGCCCCGGCTGCGGTCACGATTTCGCCGTCTTCCTTGGTGAAGGAGGACACCGGGTTGTCGAGCAGCGCGAGCACCTTTTCGGACGGTCGGCACAGCGCCACGCCCCGGTCGGAAACAACGATGGGACGGTTGATCAGGATCGGGTGCGCCATCATCGCGTCCACCAGTTGTTCGTTGGTGAGCGCGGGATTATCCAAGCCCAGCTCAGCGTACGGTGTTCCCTTCTGGCGCAGGAGCTCACGAGGGGACATGCCCATCGCGGCGAGCAGCTCGACCAGCTTCTCGCGCGTGGGCGGCGCCTGCAGGTACTCGATGACCACCGGGTCTTCACCAGACTGGCGCATCATTTCAAGGGTATTCCGAGACGTGCCGCAGGCCGGGTTATGGTAGATCGTCAGCGTCATGATGATCCCTCAAGCCACGTCGGGTCGGGTCGGGGCGACGTGGCGCCCTCGAACTGCCCGATGTCGCTTACCTGCGCCGTCAAGGCCGCCCGCGACAGCGTGTGGATCGGTAGCGCGACGAACGCCTTGATGCGGTTCTCCATGTACACCAACGCCTGCCGGAAGGCAGCGCGCTGCCACATGTCCCCGCGCGTTTCGTGGCTAGGGTCCTCGATGCCCCAGTGCCCGGTAACCGGCTGTCCTGGCCAGAACGGGCAGGCCTCGCCGGCGGCTTGGTCGCAGACGGTGAACACGAAATCCATGCGCGGGGCATCCGGCACTCCGAACTCGTCCCACGCCTTGGAGCGCAGGCCCTCGACTGGGTAGTCGGCCTGACGCAGCGTCTCGATTGCCAGAGGGTGGACCTCCCCCTTGGGGTGGCTGCCCGCGGAGAACGCATTGAAACGGCCATCGCCGATCTTGCGAAGGACGCTCTCGGCCAGGATCGAGCGGGCTGAATTACCGGTGCATAGGAACAGGACGTTAAAGGGCTGAGGAAAGCTCATGCGCAGGTCTCCGCGGTACAAGGAGTGACGAGGTTATTGAGGGCGCCGCAGATGTCCGGATTCCCGGAACAGCAGTCCTCAGTGAGGAATTCAAGAAGCTGGCGCATGTCCTCGTAGCTGGCCGCGTACAGGACGCGCCGCCCGTCGCGCCAAGAGCGCAGAAGGCTCGCCCGCTCCAGGGTCGCAAGGTGAAAGCTCATGCGCGGTGGCGCAATCCCAAGCGCTTCGGCGATCTCGCCCGACGGCATGCCATTGGGGCCTGCGCGCACGAGCATCCTGAATGCGGCTAGGCGGTCGGAATGCGCAAGGGCAGACAGCGCTGAGACAGCAAAGTCATCTTTCATAACTGCACTATACAACTATTCTTGTAGAATCAAAATGAGGTGGCGGACCCTCCGCCTCTACTCGGCGGAGCTGAGGAAGGTCGCCCGTGGCCGATGGCAACACCGTCCACGGCGAGCCTGTCTCGACATAGCGCCGCTCCTTCGCCATTTTCGCGAGGTCAGCTTCCAGGTGAAGCCAGTTAGTGGCCGACGCAGTTCTGGTCCGAGGGCGACACCGCCGCTCCTCGGATATCCCGCAGACCCAGCTACTGTGCAGGAGCGATTCGGGTGATCCTGGCCGTCATGCCTCGCGCCTCGAAATCGAACTGCACTTTCTGTCCGACCTCCACCGGAGCGATCAGCTCGGGCGATGCCGTGAAGCCCATCGTCATAGCCGGCCAGTGCAGTGCCTCTACCGGGCCATGGGCGATGGTGATCTTGCCGGCAGCAATGTCGACGGACTCCACCGTGCCGGCGGCTGAAGCGTTTTTAGCCCTCTCGGGCGAAGCGGGTTTTTCCCGATCAGCCATCTGTGCATGTTCTGTGGCCGACATAGCCATGTTGTCAGCCGTCGCAGCGGAGCCATGGGTGGTCGCATCGTCATTGCTGGGTGCCTGCGAGCATGCTGCCAGCAGCAGTATCGCCAGGGTGGACGCGAAGGGCATCAGTTTCATCTGTTCTTACCTCGATTATTGAAGGGTGACTGCAGAGTCATGCGACGGCAACGCAGTCGGCCTGCCGCCACCGTTATAAAAGCAATTTCAATGTGGTCTTTGACACGTCGCGGCATCTGGCGGCGGTGCCGCGGGCGTGGTTCGTGACAAAGTGCGACCACGCAGCAGGCGATACGCGGCCGGAATCACCAGCATCGACAGCAATGGCGCGGTGACCATCCCGCCGATCATCGGCGCGGCGATGCGTTGCATGACTTCCGACCCGGCACCGCCACCGATGAACAAGGGCAGCAGGCCGGCGAGGATCACGGCGACGGTCATGGCCTTGGGTCGCACGCGCAGCACCGCGCCTTCGCGGATGGCCGCCTCCAGCGTGGCGAGAGTCTCCGGTTCGCCCGCAGCGAGGCGCCGCTCCCAAGCGTGGCGCAGGTACAGCAGCATGATCACGCCGAACTCGGCGGCGACGCCGCCCAACGCGATGAAACCGATCATGGTTGCGATCGACATCGCGTGGCCGAGTCCCCAGATCAGCCACAGCCCGCCGACCAGCGCCAGCGGCACGCTCAGCAGAATGATGGCTGCCTCGCTGAAGCGGCGGAACACCAGGTAGATGAGCAGAAAGATGATCGCCAGAGCGGCCGGCACGACCCACTGCAACCGAGCCAGCGCCCGCGCCAGGTATTCGTACTGGCCCGACCATGCAATGCCATAACCCGGCGGCAAGGTGATGTCCTTGGCGGTGCGCTGCTGCAGGTCCTTCACCACCGAACCGAGATCCCGGCCGGCGACATCGACGAAGATGTAACCGACCAGACGTCCGTTCTCGCTCTTGAGCATCGGCGGTCCGGGCGTCAGCGTCAGATCGGCCACTTGCCCCAGCGAGAGTTCCACGCCACCTGGAGCCACCAGTGGCAATTGCGCTAGCGCCGCCAGCGAATCGCGTTGCCCGCGGGGGTAGCGCAGCACAATGGGATAGCGCTCGCGGCCCTCGATGGTCTCGCCGATGGGATCGCCACCGACGACCGTGGCGATGAGCTGCTGCAGATCCGCCTGGCTCAAGCCGTAGCGGGCTGCGACTTCCGGACGGATGCTGACATCAACATAGCGACCGCCGGTCACGCGCTCGGCCAACGCGGAACTCACACCGGGCACCGTTCTCGCGAGGCGTTCAAGTTCGCTGCTGATCTGCTCGATAACCCGGGTGTCCGGCCCCGACACCTTGATCCCGATCGGGCTCTTGATGCCGGTGGCAAGCATGTCAATGCGGTTGCGGATCGGTGGCACCCACAGGTTCGTCAGACCCGGCACCTTCACCGCCGCATCAAGTTCAGCACGCAACTTGTCCATGGTCATGCCAGGCCGCCATTGATCGCGCGGCTTGAACGTCACCGTGGTCTCGAACATCTCGATCGGCGCCGGGTCGGTTGCGGTATCGGCACGGCCGGCCTTGCCGAACACGTGCGCGACCTCGGGCACGGTCTTGATCATGCGGTCGGAAAGCTGCAGCAACTGACCGGACTTTCCCGCCGACAACCCCGGCAGCGCTGTGGGCATGTACAACAACGTGCCCTCGTCGAGCGGCGGCATGAACTCGCTGCCGATGCGCGCATAGGGAACGGCAGTGAGCAGCAGCAACAATCCGCTCAAACCCAGCGTCAGGCGCGGGTGCCGCAGGACCCAGTCCAGCACCGGCCGGTAGCCGGCGATCAGCACGCGATTGACGGGGTTGGCCTGCTCGGGACGGATGTGGCCGCGGATCAGGTAACCCATCAGCACCGGGATCAGGGTCACCGACAAACCGGCCGCCGCCGCCATCGCATAGGTCTTGGTGTAGGCCAGCGGGGAGAACAGCCGGCCCTCCTGCGACTGCAGCGCGAACACCGGCACGAACGACAAGGTGATCACCAGCAGGCTTGCGAACAGTGCCGGACCGACCTCGATGGCCGACGCGGCCATCAGATCCCAGCGTTCCTCGCCCTCCGGGTCACGACCGTTGGTTTCGCGCCAATGCTCCAGATGCTTGTGCGCGTTCTCGATCATCACCACGGCACCGTCGACCATCGCGCCAATCGCGATGGCGATGCCGCCCAACGACAGCAGGTTCGCGGTGATGCCCTGGTAGCGCATCACGATGAACGCGGCCAGCACGCCAAGCGGCAGCGTGATCACCGCGACCAGTGCCGAACGCAGGTGCCAAAGAAACAGAGCGCACACCAGCGCCACCACCAGGAACTCCTCGCCCAGCTTGTGGGTGAGATTGCGTACGGCCCCATGGATGAGCTCGGAGCGGTCATAGACCGGCACGATCTCCACGCCCTCCGGCAGGCTGGCTTGCAACTGCTTCAGTCTTGCCTTGACGTTCTCGATCGCGCTCAACGCATCCTTACCGGTGCGCAGCACGATCACGCCACCGGCGACTTCGCCCTCGCCGTCGAGTTCGGCGATGCCGCGGCGGAAGGTCGGGCCACGGGTGATGGTGGCCACTTCGCCCAGCAGGACGGGCACGCCGGCGGCGGTGCTGCTGAGGGGGACGCGCTCGAAATCCTCGCGGCTGCGCAGGTAGCCCTCGCTGCGCACCATCAGTTCGGCCTCGCCCTGTTCGATCACCGAGCCGCCGGTGGCACCGTTGGCCGCATCCACCGCCGCGATCACCTGCGCCACGGTGAGGTCGCGGGCCGCCAGTGCCTGCGGGTCGGGCACGATCTGCCAAGCGCGCACCATGCCGCCGACGCTGGCGACCTCGGCCACGTCGGGCACGGTCTTCAACTCGTAGCGCAGGAACCAGTCCTGCAGCGCCCGCAACTGGCCCAGGTCATGCTGGCCGGTGCGGTCCACCAAGGCGTACTCGTAGATCCAGCCCAAGCCCGTGGCGTCGGGCCCAAGGGCCGGACTGACGTCTGGAGGCAATTGATCGCGGACCTGGCTCAGGTACTCCAGTACGCGCGAGCGCGCCCAGTACAAGTCGGTGTCGTCGTCGAACAGGATGTAGACGTAGGAGTCTCCGAAGAACGAGAACCCACGCACGGCGGTGACGCCGGGCACCGACAACATCGTCGTGGTCAGTGGATAGGTGACCTGGTCTTCGACGATGCGGGGCGTCTGGCCGGGCCATTGGGTGCGGATGATGACCTGGGTGTCGGACAGGTCGGGCAGCGCATCCAGCGGTGTGTGTAGCGCCGACCACAGGCCGGCGGCAGCCAGCAGCACGGCCGCCATCAGCACGAGGGCGCGGTTGGCGATGGAGGCGCGGATCAGGTGGGCGATCATGGTTGATCTCCCGCGCGTTCTCCGATCGGCTCAAGCCGTTCCACCGTCAGTCCCTTGGCGTCGGAGCGGACAAAGGCGTGTACGCGGTCGCCAGTCTGGATGTCCTTGGCCACGTCCGGATTGGCCAGCGGAAAAGCCATCGTCATGCCCGGCATGTTCAGCGTCGCGAACGGGCCGTGGTCGAGGGTGATCTGTCCGCCGGCGATGGACTCGACGGTGGCCTCAGTCTCGTGCAGGACCGCTTGGCCCGCGGCTTCGGGCGCCTTGGCCGTTTCAAGACGTCCGAGCAATCCCGACAAACTGGCCTCCGAGTCGATCAGGAACTGGCCCGACACGACCACGCGCTCGCCGCCCTTGAGCCCGGCGAGGATTTCGGTGCGGCCACCGCCACTGCGGCCGGTGCGCACGCGCACCGGCTGGAAGCCGCCCTTGGCGTCCTGCACGATCACCCGACTGTCCGTGCCGGTGGCGATCAGCGCTTCGGTGGGCACCAGTGGTACCGGTGCGCCGCCTTCGGGCTGCACCGTCACCTCGGCAAACATGCCCGGCGCCAGCGCGCCGTCGGGATTGCGCAGCACGATCCGGGCCTGCTGCGTGCGGCTTGCCGTGTCGACTTGCGGCAGCAGGGTTTCGACTTCGCCTGCGAAGGTCTGCCCCGGAAATGCGCTGACGACCGCCTCGACCGGCGTGCCCGGTCGCAACCGCGCCGCATCGGCCTGCGGGATCGCCGCCTCCAGCCACAGCGTGGCCGTGCCGTTGACGCGGAACAGCGGTGTGCCGGGCATCACCGTCTGGCCTTCGCGGGCTAGCACTTCGGTGACCACGCCGTCGTGCGGTGCGCTCAAGGTCACGCTGCCGTCGCGGCCCAGGCCGCCGGGCACGCCGAGTACGCGCAGCCGTTGCTGCGCGGCCGACTGCAGTTCCCGTGCCGACGCGGACTGCGCATGGCGCAGCGCCTGCGCTTCGGCCAGCGCACTGCTCCATCCTGGTGCCAGCAACGCCGCCAGCGGCTGACCCCGTGCGACCCTCGTGTACGGGGCCTTGACTTGCACCCGGCTCACCAGGCCTTCGGTCACCGCGCTAACCACGGCTTCCCGGCGAAGATCCCAGGCCAGCGTGCCTGGCACGCGCATCGTCGCCGCCAACCGGCCGACCTCGACTTCCTCGGTGCGGATGCCCACGCTCTGCCGCAGGCCCGGGTCGATGTTGACGCCACCGCCGGCCACTTCGTCGGCGTACTTCGGCACCAGTTGCATGTCCATGAAGGGCGACTTGCCCGGCTTGTCGAAGTGCTGGTCTGGCACCATCGGGTCGTACCAGTACAGCGCTTTGCGCTCGCCAGCAGCGGTCGCCGGTGCATCGGCTATCGCCATGTCGTGGTCGCTTCCGCGCTGGGCCCACCAGTAACCACCGGCGAGGCCGGCCACCAGCAGTGCGGCCGCTGCGGCGATCATCGCCACTCGATTCATCGTGTACGTCATGGCGAGCGTTCCTCTTCGGGCAGCAGATAGGCCAGCGCCGCCCAGGCGCGGCCGAGTTCGCCCAGGTGGCGGGCGTGCATCACGTGCAGTTCGATTTCGTCGCGGCGCGCTTCGAGCCACGGTTGCAGGTCGGCGCCGGCGGCGTAGGCGGCCAGCGCGGTCTTCGCGCGGTCACGGGCCAGCGGGAGCGACTCGGTTTCCTTGCGCGCCACCTGCCGCTTGAGTCCTTCCCATTCGGCCAGGGTCATGCGCACGCGCTCGGCCTGTGCACGACGGGCGTCCTCGCGTTCGGCGGCCACCGTGTCCAGTTCGGCACGCCGCGCGGCCACGCCGCGGTCCTGCCGGTTGCGCGGGAACAACGGCAGATCGATCGCGAACTCGACCATCAGCATGTCGCTGCGTGGCAGGCCTTCGGGCGTGCGTTCGCGCTGCCCGTAAGTCACGCCGAGGCTCCAGTCCGGCCGCTTCTCGGCAATGGCAGCATCGACTTGCGCTTCGGCGATGGTCTCGCGGGAGTGCCAAGGCAGAAGTGGCCCTTGTCGATCGACCGAGGCCACCAGCGTGGCTGGGGCAACCGGCAGCGTCATCAGCTCGGGCGGTGCGCCCTCGATGCGAAGCGCCATCGGTTCTTCGCCCAACCAGCGTGCCAAGCTGGCACGCGCGGCTTCCAACGACGCCTCGGCGTCGTCGATGCGGTTTTCCACTTCCAGCGCGGCGTTTTGCGTCGCCATCGCGTCGACCGCCGAACCGGTGCCGCCGGCGAGCCGTGCCTTGGCGGAGCGAACGGCTATGCCGGTTGGTTCGCGCAGGGCCTGCAACGCCGTGACTTCTCGTTGCGCCGCCCACTGGGCGATCCAGGCTCGCGCCACGGCCTGTCGCACGGCGAGTCGTTCGGCCACCGACAGCGCCTGTGCCTGCTCGACGGTGCGGTCGGCGACCGCCTGGCGTACCTGACGCTTGGCATGAGCCGGAAAGTCTTGCATCACGCCGATCTGCTTCATGGTCATGAAGTCGGCGCTGGCGTCGAACGCGTCGGCGCCCGTTACCGGTAGATTGGCGACGCCCAGCGTCAACCTAGGGTCGGGCAAGGCCGCCGCGCGGACGGCTTCTTCCTGGCTGGCCGCAATCTGCGACTGACGCGCCTGGAGCATCGGGGCGCGCTCGGCCGCCAAGCGTACCGCGTCATCGAATGTGATGCTGGCCGTAGCAGACCAGGCAGGAGCGACGGCAAACAAGCCGAAAGCGAGCACCCAGACGCGCAAACGGCAAATGCTGCACCGGTGGTGCAGCGGGGAAGAAAACGACATGAGACCTCCGAACACGCAACGACGAGCGCGCCGGCGGATCCGGCAGCGCGGGGACGAGTTACGTTGGGGGTCTAGATCTGCAGGCTACAGAAGCGCTGCGCCGGCGGCGGGTCGGACCGGCAGGTGGGCACGTCTTCGTAGTACTGGGCTTCAACCGGCGGCAGTAAGGCCGCGGTCAACGCGAAGTGCACCGGCGGCAGGCCGAGCGACGGCACCTGTGGCGCTTTGAGGTCTTGGCTGGTGACGTGATCCCGCAGACAATGCTGGTCGCACAGGGCCGGTACCTGCGGATCGGGCATTTCCATGCCTTCGCAACCGGCCATGACCATCCGCGGTTCCAGTGGCGTTTCGCTGACGGGACACGCATAGGCGGCCAGCGCGATTTGCTGGAACAACAGCGCCAGCAATGCCAGCCAAGCAAAGCGCAGACGGAGCGAACGGGTCCGGAACGCGCGCAGCTTCATCGGCGACCCGCGCAGGGCAACACGACCACCCGAGCACACGGGCGTTGGTTACGCGTAAGAGGGGCCAAGGAAGAGAGCATTGCGAATGAGCATAGCTCTGCGAGTGCTTGCTTGGAAGCGCGGTACATGCCGGAAGTTCACGGAATGGTGGTTTCGTACTGCTTGACGTCTGTCTGACGGGCCCAACGGGGTATCACGCGGGATAATTCAATATTATCCCGCCTGAAGCCGAGGTCCCCGGCTCGGTTTGTCCAGCCGTTGAGTAGTACGTAATTACATGGTATGTAATACATTACGAAATACACGTGAGAGGGCGAATGGCGCGTTCTGGCTTGTACAAAAGCGATGTGCAACGCGCCCGGGACAGTCTCCGGGCCGAAGGCAAGAACCCCTCGGTGGACGCGGTACGCGTGGCACTGGGCAATACCGGGTCCAAAACAACCATCCACCGCTACTTGAAGGAACTGGAAGAGGAGGAAGGGCACGGCGTGGGCGCCAAGATCGCGGTCAGCGACGCCCTGCAGGACCTGGTGGCTCGCCTGGCCGAGCGGCTGCATGCCGAGGCCGAAACGATGGTCGCGCAGGCACAGGAACGGTTCCAGGCCGAGCTGCACGAGCGCACCCAAGCCTTGGAACAGGCCCGGCAGGAGGCCGGCAATCTCAGCGCGCAGCTTCAGCGCACCGAGACAGCTCTGCAGACAGAACGCGAGGCGGGCGAAGCCGCCAGCGACGAGGTGGCCAGCCGCACCACCGAGCTGGCACAACTGCAGGAACGCATTGAGGGCCTCACGGCGCGGCTGGCAGAGCACGAAAGCCACGCACGCTCCCTGGAGCAGAAGCACGAGCATGCCAGGGAAGCCCTTGAGCACTACCGCACATCGGTCAAAGACCAGCGCGAGCAGGAGCAACGCCGGCACGAGCACCAGGTGCAGGAACTGCAGGTCGCTCTGCGCCAGGCCAACGAAGCATTGACAGCCAAGAACCACGACCTGGTGCAGCTCAACCGGGAAAATGGCCAGTGGCTGGAGCGCCACACCCGCCTGGAAAGGGAGGTGGCGCAGCTGCGCCAGACCATCCAGTCACAGCAGGGCGAGCTCGATGCGCTGCGCCTGACGGCGGCCGAATACCAGGCGCTGCAGGTGCGATGGAGCCAAGACACTCAGGCCTTGGAAGTGACTCGACAAGAGCTCGCGCAAGCCCGGACCGAGCTGGTCCAGGAGCGCGAACGACGCGAGCACGCCGAGGCGGAGACCCTACGCGCCACTGTGCGCCTGAGCACCTTGGAGCCGCTGCTTGCCCAGCTGCAGCCAGCCAGTGCCGGCGGCAAAGGAGCCAAGCGGATCTCATCGGAAGAGACGCCGGGGTCATAGCCTAGGAACGGAACATCCGCCACGATCGCAAGGAGCTTTGCCATGAGCGTAGTCACCACCACACCCCCCGAAATCACCCGTGCGGTGCGGCGCTTAACCGATTCGGTCGTGCGCGGCGCAGAGCCGGTCTATCTCCCTGTGCAGCCAGAAGCCGATGCGATCGTGCACGAGTGCTTCCCCAATGTGCAGGCCAAGGTCGCGCGCGACGGTGGTCAGATGCTGTGCGGATGGCAGCTATGGGAATGGCCGCACGTGCTGGTCGAGGCAGAATTCCACGCGGTGTGGGTCAGCCCCGCAGGGGAAATGATCGACATCACGCCAAAGCCCGAAGGCGAGAGGCGCATTCTTTTCGTGCCGGATCCGCGCAGGCGCTATGAGGGCGTGTCGATCGACAATGTCCGCATGCCGCTGCGCGATGACCTGCTGATCAAGCACTTCATCCAAATGTCCGAAGCAATTGTCCAGGTGATGAGCCGCGGCGAGCGCGCATCTCAATACGGAGAGGTGAGCGTCCCGGCCAACGAAATCCAGCCCCTGCTACAGGCGAGGGATTTCCTGGGCCAGTCACTCGGCGCGGGACTCCGCGAGCATGCGCCGTGCCTGTGTGGCAGCGGCAGCAAGTACAAGCGCTGCCATGGCGCGCAAGTAGAAGCATTCTTCCGTCGTTGACGGTGGTGCCCCTGGTCGGAATCGAACCGACGTGTACGCGCTCATCTGGCGCGTGCTCTCACCGGGGTATAAGGCCGGCGCTCTGACCAACATGAGCAACAGGGGCGTGATCCATCAATGCGATCACGCCGGTATTCGGTGGTCGAGCTGGCAGATGTGACTCATGGCGCAAGCATACCCAATTCGCTCATAGCTTCAAAGCCAGCAGAGCCTCTATACCCTGAGTCGCCGGTACGACTTGGCCCATGCTGGCGGCGGCAGGCGATCGGTAGCGACCAGCCACGCCATCCGCAACGCCTGCGCATCCACCAGCGCGTGATGGCGCTTGGCGTTTTGCTCCGGATGTGCGGCGAACCAATCTTCTACCAGCATTCCCGTGAGGCCGTCCTTCAGCATGCGCGTCAGGATGGGGGTGGGAATTGGGCCGCAGGCTGCAGCCTGCTCGTCAGGCAGTTCAAAGCCATCCAAGGCGTACTGCAAGAGGTGCAAGTCGTTTGGGTAGTCCGCCATCACCGCTGGCGTCGCAACCGACCCCAAAAAGGCACGAAGCGCCGTGGTGAAAGCCGCATCCGACATGGCCGCATTTCCGCGGGTCAGCAGCGGGTATACGGCCTGGCGAACAAAATCGGTCGGCGTTTCGGAAAGATCGGCACGTTCGGCGTAAAAGTCCTGCTCCCCATCCTCCCGGACCAACGCGAGGCTGACCAACTCAGCGCCCAATACATCGGACCACTCGGTATCAAGAAAGTAATATGTCACCGCCATCCCTCCATGGTGCCACAACACCATGCGATAGATAACCCGTTGCACGGTGCAACGTGAAATCTGGGGAAGGAGGTGGTCCCGTCGTCACAAAACGGCTCTCCGACCTCGTCGCCGTTGGGCGCAGCGGCCCAATATGCAGGGATAGTGGGTTTTTTAGCTGTTGCCGAGGTTGTCACTTCCCGCCCTGGGCAGGGTGCTTTCATCCATCTTGGGGCGTTTGCCGATGGGTAACGCTCCGCTAACCATGTATACGACGTCCTCGGCTATGTTGGTTGCGTGGTCACCAACCCGCTCGATATTTTTCACGACAAACAGGAGGTGAGCTAAGTCAAATGCAGAGGCGCGGTCGTCGGCCATGCATTGGACGATATCCTTGAACAAGATCGTGTGCATCGCGTCAATTACTGCATCTTCCTCCCAAACGCGATAAGCCGAATGAATGTCCATCGTGGCAAAGGACTCCCGCGCTGATTTCAGCTGTAATAGCGTGAGCTCGGCCATACGCTGCATAGGCTCCGCAAGCTCTGCTGGTATCGGAGCCTCGCTCATTGCCATCGAGCGTTTGGCAATGTTGTAAGCAAGATCGCCCACGCGCTCCAGGTTTGAACTAATTCGGATTGCCGCCATCACATGGCGAAGGTCGATCGCCAGCGGCTGTCTACGCGCGATCATGCTCACAGCGTCGCTATCAATCTGCGCCGCAAGCCGGTTCAGTCGCTCCTCACGCTCTGCCACTTCCTTGGCCATTTGCTCGTTGCCACGCCGTAGCGACCAGACGGCATCCGTAAGCTGCTGTTCGGCAAGGACGCCGAGCTCAAGGATGTGTGAAGTAAGCCCCCGCAGCTCTACATCGAAAGACTGGACAATATGGTCGGTCATGACCTTTGCTCCTCAGCCGAAACGGCCGGTGATGTACTCGTGGGTCTTCTGCTCTTTCGGATTGGTAAAAAACTCCGCCGTAGGGCCACTCTCAATGAGCTGTCCCATGTGCATGAATGCCGTCCTGTCCGAAATCCGCGCAGCCTGCTGCATGTTGTGGGTAACAATGACGATAGTGTACTGCGCACGCAACTCGTCGATCAGCTCTTCAATCCGCGCAGTTGCAATGGGATCGAGTGCAGATGTGGGTTCATCAAAGAGAATGATCTCGGGGTTGGGCGCGAGCGCCCTGGCTATGCACAGACGCTGCTGCTGACCGCCGGATAACTCGAATGCTGACTTACCTAGCCTGTCCTTCACCTCATCCCAGAGCGCAGCTCCGCGCAATGCGCGTTCGACATGCTCAGTGACAACTGATTTGTTGCGCACACCGCGAATCATGATCCCTGAGACCACGTTGTCAAAGATTGATTTCGGGAACGGATTTGGCTTCTGAAAAACCATGCCAATGCGCAGCCTCACGCGCATCGGGTCCACATCCGGCCCTACGATATTCAGGTTCTCCGGCATGAGGGTAATCGCGCCGGAGTACCGGTTGTTCGGATACAGGTCATGCATCCGGTTGAAGCAGCGCAGTAGCGTACTTTTGCCGCAGCCCGAGGGGCCGATCAGCGCAGTGACCTGATTGCTGCCGATCGACAGGTTGATGTCCTTCAGCGCGTGGAACTTGTCGTAATGGAAGTCAAGCCCACGGACCTCAGCACGCACCTTCGCATCGTGCGCGGGGGTTGAGGTGCGTTCGGCCACGGGAACCGGAATTGAGATGGTCGAGTGATTCATGTTGTCTCCGTGGATCACCGCAAGCGGCGGCGAAGGCGGTAACGCAGCCAGATTGCAAAGCCGTTCATCAGCAGGGTCATGCCCAGCAGCACCAGCCCGGCGGCGGCTGCATTCACGTGAAAGCCAGCCTGCGGTCGCGACACCCAGTTGAACATCTGGATGGGCATCACGGTGAAGGGGGAGCTGAGCCATTCAAAACTGATGAGGGGAGCAGATGCCTGGATTGGTGACGGCGGCAGGAAGGCAATGAACGTCAGTGCGCCGATGGTGATGATCGGCGCGGTCTCGCCAATGGCCCGCGACATGCCCACGATGGCGCCGGTCAGGATGCCCGGACGCGCGGCGGGAAGCAGAAAGATGCTGACGGTCTGCCACTGATCTGCCCCCAGCCCGAAAGCAGCCTCGCGGATGTCTTGAGGAATGGCGCGCAGTGACTCGCGGGTCGCGACAATGATGATGGGCAGGATCAGCAGAGCAAGCGTCATGCCCGCGACCAGGATCGTCTGGCCGAGCCCGAACATCTGGACGAAGAGCCCCAGCGCCAGCAGTCCGAAGATAATCGAAGGAACGCCAGCAAGGTTGGTGACATTGACCTCAATAAAGTCGGTGACCCAGTGCTTCGGGGCGTATTCCTCAAGATAGACGCCTGCGGCGACCCCCACCGGCACGGCAAGAACCCCGGTCACCAGCATAACAAGGCAAGTACCGATCCAAGCCGAGAGAATACCGGCCGACTCAGGTCGGCGAGAGGGGAAGTTGGTGAAAAAGTCTGGAGTGAGTCTGGCCGCGCCGTCGACTACGAAGTCGGCTACAAGCGCCATCAGAATGGTCAGGGTCAGGAACAGTACCAGCAGCCCGAGCACGGTGAAGCACAAGTCTGAAACTCGTGCGCGCCGTGTAATTGCAGCATCGTCAAGGCCCATGGGCTCGATGTGGTCGCGCATCAGTAGGCCTCCCGGTAGCGCT
Organism: Stenotrophomonas bentonitica; assembly: GCF_002887735.1. Classification (GTDB taxonomy): domain Bacteria; phylum Pseudomonadota; class Gammaproteobacteria; order Xanthomonadales; family Xanthomonadaceae; genus Stenotrophomonas; species Stenotrophomonas bentonitica_A. The sequence continues at coordinate 28,706 of NZ_PKQP01000014.1, read as the reverse complement.
TGCGAAGCCAGAAGGCGAAGAGGTTGAAACTGAACGTAAGTGCGAAAAGCGTCAGTCCGGCGGCGAAGATGGTCTGATAGGCAATCGACTCATGTGGAAGATCGCCCATGCTCAACTGCACGATGTATGAGGTGATAGTTGCTGCACCCTCGAGCGGATTGGTCGCGATCCTGGCCTGCTGGCCGGCAGCGATAGCCACTACCATAGTCTCGCCGACCGCCCGCGACATTCCGAGCAGGTAAGCGGCGGTGACGCCCGAGAGCGCAGCTGGCGTCACCACCTTCAGTCCGGTCTGCAGGCGGGTGAATCCCAGTGCGTATGCCCCCTCACGCAGCGAATCAGGCACGGCGCGCATGGCGTCTTCGCTCATGGATACGATGTAGGGCAAGATCATGATGCCGATGACCACCCCAGACACGAGCAGGTTGAAGCGCGCCAGACCCGGGATGAAGGATTGAAAGATGGGCGTCAAGAACAGCAGAGCGAAGTACCCGAAAGCGACCGTTGGTACGCCTGCAATGAGCTCAAGGAACGGCTTTACCGCTTCACGGAGCCTGGGCTTGGCGAACTCGCTGAGATACAATGCGAGAATCGTGCCGGCAGGCACGGCAACAACCAAGGCAATGGCCGTGGTCATCAGCGTACCCGACAGTAGTGTCATGATCCCGAAGTGCTTCTCTTCGAAGACGGGCGTCCACTGCGTATCGGTCAGGAAGTCCACGATGGAGACCTGAGTGAAGAACTTCAAGCTCTCACTGAGTAGGACGTAGAGGATGCCGAAGGTGACCAGAACTGATAGCGCCGCTGCGACGAACAGTACCAGGCGAATGCCTGTGTCGATGGCATGGCGGCGGCGCAGGAATGCGTCGCTTGGCTGAAGCGGGACAGGACCCACATCGAGGAAGGAACCACTACTTTTCATCAGACGGCCTCAGCCAGCGCGCACATCGCTGTGCGCGCCGACCATGATTGTCAGTAAACCAGCTTCTCTTTCAGCAGCTCGTCGATGGAAACGCCAATCTTCGAGCCAGTGAAGCCGGTGCCAATCTCTCGCTTTGCAAAGCGCTCGCGCATTGCGGCCAACGCGTTCTCCGGCAGTGGTACGTAGCCCACCTCCTGCACCAATCCCTCAGAGTGCTTGGAGTCCAGATAGAACTCGACAAAGCGCGCGACTTCGGGCTTGGTTTCGGCGGCCTTCTTGCTTACGTAGATGAAGATCGGGCGCGACAGAGGCTGATACTGGCCGGAGCGCGCGGTTTCGACACTGGGCGCGACCGCCTGGGCGGCGGCGTTGGTCTTGATGCCTACTGCCTTGAGCTTGTCGGCGTTTTCTTCGTAATAGGCCAGACCGAAGAACCCCAGTGCATTGGCATCACCCGAGACTCCCTGCACCAGCACGTTGTCGTCCTCCGAGGCCGTGTAGTCGCCGCGACTGGAGTGCTCCTTGCCAACGATGGCAGCGGTGAAATAGTCGTAGGTGCCCGAATCGGTGCCTGCACCGTAGAGGACCAGCGGCTTGTCCGGGAAGCTCGGACGGATCTGGTTCCAGTTGGTGATCTTGCCCTGTGCTTCAGGGACCCACATGGCCTTCAGTTCGTCGACGGTGAGGTCATTGGCCCAGGTGTTCTGTGGGTTGACCACGACTGTCAGAGCGTCCATCGCGACTGGCAGCTCGATGTACTCTACGCCAGCGGCCTTGCAGGCTTCCTTCTCCTCACCCTTGATCGGGCGCGACGCATTGGAGATGTCGGTTTCACCGCGACAGAACTTCTTGAAGCCGCCGCCGGTTCCTGACATGCCGACCGTTACTTTGATGCCGGCATTTTCTTTCTGGAACTCTTCAGCCATCGCTTCGGTGACGGGAAACACGGTCGATGAGCCGTCCGTGCTCACCATGCCGGTGAGCTCGCCGGCTTTTGCAGATGCCCCGGCACTGTCCTGGCCAGTGGAAGCAGGTGTTCCAGACGGCGAGCAGGCGAGGATGCTGAGCGTTGCGGCGGCAAGCAAAGTGAGGCGCAGGTACATGTAAGTCTCCGAGGTTCAGTTGAGCATGGGTGCGATGGTTAGGTACCCCCGACTCCCCAGCCGGGCGGTACACGACTATTTGAGCGGCCGCGGTGGGGCAGGGACCTCCGCCACGCAATCGCAGGCGGGATCGGTGGGATGAGGCTGCAGACAGAGCTCGGAACGACCGCCGCAGCAATCGTCCAGCAGGAAGGCCAGCAAACCATGCATGCCGTCCAGGCAGGCGCGATAGCGCACGAAGCGGCCTTCGCGGGTGCCGCAGATCAATCCGCCTCGGCTCAGCACGGCCAGATGGTTAGACAAGGTGTTGTGCCGCATTCCCATCATGTCGGTCAGGACACCGGCGGTCAGTCCTTCCGGCTCGTGGTTCACCAGCGTGCGGAAGATCACAAGACGTGCGCCGTTGCTCAGTGCCGACAGTGCATCCAGCGCATGGTCGATCGACATCGATGCGCTGAGTGAGCGCCGTTCGAAGTAATCAAAATCCAAGACGCGTTGGGGCTGGGCCATCACGGTGCTCCAATTGCACAAGATGTCGACATGTCGAGATATGTCGACATGACGAAATGGTGGACCCTCTATGTGACACCGTGATGACACACACCTATTCAGTTATCGATCAACGTCGCTCACAAAAAATCCCGCGGGAGCGGGACGTTGAGGGGAGCAAGCTGGCACGGTTGGCAACAGGGGTCAGCTCCTGTCCTGGTGGTCTGCGCAATAGGCAGTGACCTGCCTCATCGCCTCGCGGGCGTAACGCGTGACCCCAATCAGCGTGGCAGAGGCCATGCCGTTCCAATCCCCGTATCCCAACAACCAAACCGAGGGCACCGCCAACGCGCGCAGGCCGCTGCCGTCGACCTCCACCTGGCCCTGCGGGGTTACAAGGTCCAGGCCCTTCAGGTGCGACAGCGCCGGGCGGAAGCCGGTGCACCAGATCACTGCATCGAACGCACGTTCGGTGCCGTCAGTCCATTGCATGCCGGTGGGGGAAAAGCGGGCCGGCGGTGGGACTGCGGCGAGCACCCCCCGCGCGCGCGCATCGAGCACCGGCGGCACCATGACGATGTCGCCGAAACCGCCTGGTGGCAGGTCAGGCTCCCGGCCTTCCTGCTGCGCCTTCCATCGCTCAGTCGCGCGTTCGAACAGCACGCGGCCGTCGACGTCATCGGCCAGGAACGCCGGTTCCTGCTGGGTGATCCAAGTGGTTTCAGCCACCATCGATACTTCGGCCAGAATCTGCGCACCGGAATTGCCACCGCCCATGATGGCCACCCGCATTCCGGCGAACGGCGCAGCGGTACTGTAGTGGGCAGAGTGCAGCTGGATCCCCGCAAAGGAGTCCAGCCCCTCGTACTCAGGCATGTAGGGTTTCCCCCATGTTCCGGTGGCGCTGATCACCGCCCGGGCCAACCATTGCCGACCGTCGCTGGCCTCCACCCGCAGCCGTCCGCCGGCGCGGCTGATTCGTTGCACGCGGATGGGGCGAATGATTGGAAGCGCATATTTCTGTTCATACTGCGCCAGGTAAGCGAGCACCTCCGCCCGCGCAGGGTAGGGGCCCTGGCTGGCGGGCATGGGCCACCCGGGAATCGAGCTCCAGCCCGCCGGGGAAAACAGATGCAACGAGTGCCAGGCATGCTGCCATGCCCCGCCGGGCGATGTTTCCGCATCGAGAATCACATAGGACAGCCCGCTGCGACGCAGGAAATAGCCGGCCGAAAGACCCGACTGCCCACCTCCGACTATCAGCACGTCGACGCTGTCCATCTGTGCTCCCTCGCGCCGCCGCACTCAGGCGGCGTTCTTACGCTGCTGTTGATCGGAAATTCTGAGTGCATCCAGATAGCGCTCCGCATCCAGCGCGGCCATGCAGCCGAAGCCGGCCGAGGTGATCGCCTGGCGGTAGTGCTGGTCGGCCACGTCGCCGGCGGCGAACACGCCTTCCACCGAGGTCTGGGTGGCGTTGCCGCCCAGGCCCGAACGGGGGCACCTCAGAAAACGGAAAATAAAGCACGCTAAGGCATAGCTGACCTTGCCAGGCCTGCTTCGCCCTGTAGTGACGCGATCAACGGGCAGGAAACATTCCCCTTTCGTGCATGGCAGGCGCACACGAGTTCAGACAGCACGGTTTCCATGCGCGCCAAGTCGGCCATCTTCTCGCGCACGTCCTTGAGCTTGTGTTCGGCCAGGCTGCTGGCCTCCTCGCAGTGGGTGCCATCGTCGAGCCGCAACAGCTCGGCAATCTCGTCCAGACTGAACCCCAGCCGCTGTGCCGATTTCACGAATTTCACCCGAACCACGTCCGCCTCCCCATAGCGGCGGATGCTGCCGTAAGGCTTGTCCGGTTCCGGCAACAGGCCCTTGCGCTGATAGAAGCGGATTGTCTCCACGTTGACCCCGGCCGCCTTGGCAAAAACGCCAATGGTCAGGTTTTCCAAATTATTTTCCATATCGCTTGACTCCGTACATGAGTACGGAAGTAAGGTTACGCTATCCAATCCAAATTCAAAAGGGCCAACGTATGTCTGAACCACAAAACGGGCGCGGTGCGCTCTTCGCCGGCGGGCTGGCCGCCATTCTTGCATCGACCTGCTGCCTGGGGCCGCTAGTACTGGTCGCCCTGGGCTTCTCCGGTGCTTGGATCGGCAACCTGACGGTGCTGGAACCCTATCGACCGTTGTTCATCGGCGCGGCGCTAGTGGCGCTGTTCTTCGCCTGGAAGCGGATTTACCGGCCCGTGCAGGCATGCAAGCCAGGTGAGGTCTGCGCGATTCCGCAGGTGCGCGCCACCTACAAGCTGATTTTCTGGATCGTGGCCGTGCTGGTCCTGGTCGCGCTTGGATTTCCCTATGTCGTTCCATTTTTCTATTAACCAGGAGTTCATCATGAAGAAACTGTTTGCCTCCCTTGCCCTCGCCGCCGCTGTTGCCCCGGTGTGGGCCGCTACCCAGACCGTCACGCTAGCGGTTCCCGGCATGACTTGCGCCGCCTGCCCGATCACAGTCAAGAAAGCGCTCTCCAAGGTCGAAGGCGTGAGCAAGGTCGATGTGGGCTTCGAGAAGCGCGAGGCCGTCGTCACTTTTGACGACACCAAGGCCAGCGTACAGAAGCTGACCAAGGCCACCGCAGACGCCGGCTATCCGTCCAGCGTCAAGCAGTGAGCCAGCAAGCCAACGACAACAGCGAGAGCCGCTTCATGGGACTGATGACACGCATTGCCGATAAAACCGGCGCGCTCGGCAGCGTCGTTTCCGCGATGGGCTGCGCCGCCTGCTTTCCAGCCCTCGCCAGCTTCGGCGCGGCCATCGGGCTGGGCTTCTTGAGCCAGTACGAGGGACTGTTCATCAGCCGCCTGCTGCCGCTGTTTGCCGCGCTGGCCTTCCTGGCGAACGCGCTGGGTTGGTTCAGTCATCGGCAATGGCTGCGCAGTCTGCTCGGCATGATCGGCCCGGCCATCGTGTTTGCGGCCACGGTCTGGCTGCTCGGCAACTGGTGGACGGCGAACCTGATGTACGTCGGCCTGGCCTTGATGATTGGGGTGTCGATCTGGGACTTCGTGTCGCCGGCGCATCGCCGTTGCGGACCGGACGGCTGCGAACTCCCCGCCAAGCGCTTGTGAAAGACGGCTGACCGTGCGACACGGCGGCCCACACGAATAAGGAACGATGGTATGAGCACTCTCAAAATCACCGGCATGACTTGCGACTCGTGCGCAGTGCATGTCAAGGACGCCCTGGAGAAAGTGCCCGGCGTGCAATCAGCGGATGTCTCCTACGCCAAGGGCAGCGCCAAGCTCGCCATTGAGGTCGGCACGTCACCCGACGCGCTGACGGCCGCTGTAGCTGGACTCGGTTATCGGGCCACGCTGGCCGATGCCCCCTCAGTTTCGACGCCGGGCGGATTGCTCGACAAGATGCGCGATCTGCTGGGCAGAAACGACAAGACGGGTAGCAGCGGCGCATTGCATATCGCCGTCATCGGCAGCGGCGGGGCCGCGATGGCAGCGGCGCTGAAGGCCGTCGAGCAAGGCGCACGTGTCACGCTGATCGAGCGCGGCACCATCGGCGGCACCTGCGTCAATGTCGGTTGTGTGCCGTCCAAGATCATGATCCGCGCCGCCCATATCGCCCATCTGCGCCGGGAAAGCCCGTTCGATGGCGGCATCGCCGCTACCACGCCGACCATCCAGCGCACGGCGCTGCTGGCCCAGCAGCAGGCCCGCGTCGATGAACTGCGCCACGCCAAGTACGAAGGCATCTTGGAGGGCAATCCGGCGATCACTGTGCTGCACGGCTCCGCCCGCTTTAAGGACAATCGCAACCTGATCGTGCAACTCAACGACGGCGGCGAGCGCGTGGTGGCATTCGACCGCTGCCTGATCGCCACCGGCGCGAGCCCGGCCGTGCCGCCGATTCCCGGCCTGAAAGACACTCCGTACTGGACTTCCACTGAAGCGCTGGTCAGCGAGACGATTCCTAAGCGCCTGGCCGTGATTGGCTCATCAGTGGTGGCGCTGGAGCTGGCGCAGGCGTTCGCCCGACTCGGAGCGAAGGTGACGATCCTGGCTCGCAGCACGCTGTTCTTCCGCGAAGACCCAGCTATAGGCGAAGCCGTCACGGCCGCATTCCGCATGGAGGGCATCGAGGTGAGGGAACACACCCAGGCCAGCCAGGTCGCGTATATCAATGGTGAAGGGGACGGCGAATTCGTGCTCACCACGGCGCACGGCGAACTGCGCGCCGACAAGCTGCTGGTCGCCACCGGCCGCGCGCCCAACACACGCAAGCTGGCACTGGATGCGACGGGCGTCACGCTCACCCCGCAAGGCGCTATCGTCATCGACCCCGGCATGCGTACAAGCGTGGAACACATCTACGCCGCAGGCGACTGCACCGACCAGCCGCAGTTCGTCTATGTGGCGGCAGCGGCCGGCACTCGCGCCGCGATCAACATGACCGGCGGTGACGCGGCCCTGAACCTGACCGCGATGCCGGCCGTGGTGTTCACCGACCCGCAAGTGGCGACCGTAGGTTACAGCGAGGCGGAAGCGCACCATGACGGCATCAAAACTGATAGTCGCACGCTAACGCTGGACAACGTGCCGCGCGCGCTCGCCAACTTCGACACGCGCGGCTTCATCAAACTGGTGGTTGAAGAAGGCAGCGGACGACTGATCGGCGTGCAGGCAGTGGCCCCGGAAGCGGGCGAACTGATCCAGACGGCCGCACTGGCGATTCGCAACCGGATGACGGTGCAGGAACTGGCCGACCAGTTGTTCCCCTACCTGACGATGGTCGAAGGGTTGAAGCTCGCGGCGCAGACCTTCAACAAGGATGTGAAGCAGCTTTCCTGCTGCGCCGGGTGAGGACAAGGAGGTGTGCGATGAGCGCCTACACGGTATCGCAACTGGCCCATAACGCTGGGGTGAGCGTACATATCGTGCGCGACTACCTGGTGCGCGGCTTGTTACGGCCGGTGGCCTGCACCACGGGCGGCTACGGCGTGTTCGACGATGCGGCCTTGCAACGGCTGTGCTTCGTGCGCGCGGCCTTCGAGGCGGGTATCGGCCTGGATGCCCTGGCGCGGCTGTGCCGTGCGCTCGACGCAGCGGACGGCGCACAAGCCGCAGCGCAGCTTGCCGTGCTGCGCCAGTTGGTCGAGCGGCGGCGCGCGGCGTTGGCCCATCTGGACGCGCAACTGGCCTCCATGCCAGCCGAGCGGGCGCACGAGGAGGCATTGCCGTGAACGCCCCTGACAAACTGCCGCCCGAGACGCGCCAACCCGTTTCCGGCTACCTGTGGGGTGCGCTGGCCGTGTTGACCTGCCCCTGCCATCTGCCGATTCTCGCCGCCGTGCTGGCCGGGACGACCGCCGGTGCCTTCCTTGGCGAGCATTGGGGTGTTGCCGCGCTCGCGCTGACCGGCTTGTTCGTTCTGGCCGTAACGCGGCTGCTGCGCGCCTTCCGGGGCGGATCATGACGAGTTCGCAGCCCGCCGGATGGACGGCGGCCGAGTTGGCGCAGGCGGCGGCGCGCGGACAGCTTGACCTGCATTACCAGCCGCTGGTCGATCTGCGCGATCACCGGATCGCTGGCGCGGAAGCGTTGATGCGCTGGCGGCATCCGAGGCTTGGCCTGTTGCCGCCCGGCCAGTTCCTGCCGCTGGCCGAGTCGTTCGGCCTGATGCCGGAAATAGGCGCGTGGGTGCTGGGCGAGGCCTGTCGCCAGATGCACAAGTGGCAAGGACCGGCATGGCAACCGTTCCGTCTTGCCGTCAATGTGTCCGCCAGCCAGGTTGGGCCAACGTTCGACGACGAGGTAAAGCGGGTGCTGGCCGATATGGCCCTGCCCGCCGAGCTTCTGGAGATCGAACTGACCGAATCGGTCGCATTCGGCAATCCAGCCCTGTTCGCCAGTTTCGACGCCTTGCGCGCCATCGGCGTGCGCTTCGCCGCCGACGACTTCGGCACCGGCTATTCCTGCCTGCAACATCTGAAATGCTGCCCCATCACCACATTGAAAATCGACCAATCCTTTGTCGCCAGGCTCCCGGATGATGCCCGTGACCAAACTATCGTGCGGGCGGTGATCCAGCTCGCGCACGGGCTGGGCATGGAGGTGGTAGCCGAGGGTGTGGAAACACCCGACTGCCTTGCGTGGTTGCGGCAGGCGGGTTGCGACACGGTGCAGGGTTTCCTGTTCGCCAGGCCGATGCCGGCGGCGGCCTTCGTCGGCTTCGTCAACCAATGGAGGAACACCACCATGAACGCCAATGAACCGAGCACCAGTTGCTGCGTGTGCTGCAAGGAAATCCCGCTCGATGCCGCCTTCACGCCGGAAGGGGCCGAGTACGTGGAGCATTTCTGCGGGCTGGAGTGCTATCAGCGCTTCCTGGCGCGGGCCAGCACTGCGACCGAAACCAGCGTCAAACCGGACGCTTGTGATTCGCCGCCGTCAGGTTGAGGCACACCCTAACCTGATGTCAGATGCCATGTGTAAATTGCGTCAGGATAGGATTGAATTTTGCATTTATTGACATATCTCGTTGAAGGTCATAGAGTCTTCCCTGACATTTTGCAGGGAATTCCATGACTGGACAGCGCATTGGGTATATCAGGGTCAGCACCTTCGACCAGAACCCGGAACGGCAACTGGAAGGCGTCAAGGTTGATCGCGCTTTTAGCGACAAGGCATCCGGCAAGGATGTCAAGCGTCCGCAACTGGAAGCGCTGATAAGCTTCGCCCGCACCGGCGACACCGTGGTGGTGCATAGCATGGATCGCCTGGCGCGCAATCTCGATGATTTGCGCCGGATCGTGCAAACGCTGACACAACGCGGCGTGCATATCGAATTCGTCAAGGAACACCTCAGTTTTACTGGCGAAGACTCTCCGATGGCGAACCTGATGCTCTCGGTGATGGGCGCGTTCGCCGAGTTCGAGCGCGCCCTGATCCGCGAGCGTCAGCGCGAGGGTATTGCGCTCGCCAAGCAACGCGGGGCTTACCGTGGCAGGAAGAAATCCCTGTCGTCTGAGCGTATTGCCGAACTGCGCCAACGTGTCGAGGCTGGCGAGCAAAAGACCAAGCTTGCTCGTGAATTCGGAATCAGTCGCGAAACCCTGTATCAATACTTGAGAACGGATCAGTAAATATGCCACGTCGTTCCATCCTGTCCGCCGCCGAGCGGGAAAGCCTGCTGGCGTTGCCGGACTCCAAGGACGACCTGATCCGACATTACACATTCAACGATACCGACCTCTCGATCATCCGACAGCGGCGCGGGCCAGCCAATCGGCTGGGCTTCGCGGTGCAGCTCTGTTACCTGCGCTTTCCCGGCGTCATCCTGGGCGTCGATGAACTACCGTTCCCGCCCTTGTTGAAGCTGGTCGCCGACCAGCTCAAGGTCGGCGTCGAAAGCTGGAACGAGTACGGCCAGCGGGAGCAGACCCGGCGCGAGCACCTGAGCGAGCTGCAAACCGTGTTCGGTTTCCGGCCCTTCACCATGAGCCATTACCGGCAGGCCGTCCAGATGCTGACCGAGCTGGCGATGCAAACCGACAAAGGCATCGTGCTGGCCAGCGCCTTGATCGGGCACCTGCGGCGGCAGTCGGTCATTCTGCCCGCCCTCAACGCCGTCGAGCGGGCGAGTGCCGAGGCGATCACCCGTGCTAACCGGCGCATCTACGACGCCTTGGCCGAACCACTGGCGGACGCGCATCGCCGCCGCCTCGACGATCTGCTCAAGCGCCGGGACAACGGCAAGACGACCTGGTTGGCTTGGTTGCGCCAGTCACCGGCCAAGCCAAATTCGCGGCATATGCTGGAACACATCGAACGCCTCAAGGCATGGCAGGCACTCGATCTGCCTACCGGCATCGAGCGGCTGGTTCACCAGAACCGCCTGCTCAAGATTGCCCGCGAGGGCGGCCAGATGACACCCGCCGACCTGGCCAAATTCGAGCCGCAACGGCGCTACGCCACTCTCGTGGCGCTGGCCACCGAGGGCATGGCCACCGTCACCGACGAAATCATCGACCTGCACGACCGCATCCTGGGTAAGCTGTTTAACGCTGCCAAGAATAAGCATCAGCAGCAGTTCCAGGCGTCAGGCAAGGCCATCAACGCCAAGGTACGTCTGTACGGGCGCATCGGTCAGGCGCTGATCGACGCCAAGCAATCAGGCCGCGATGCGTTTGCCGCCATCGAGGCCGTCATGTCCTGGGATTCCTTTGCCGAGAGCGTCACCGAGGCGCAGAAGCTCGCGCAACCCGATGACTTCGATTTCCTGCATCGCATCGGCGAGAGCTACGCCACCCTGCGCCGCTATGCACCGGAATTCCTTGCCGTGCTCAAGCTGCGGGCCGCGCCCGCCGCCAAAAACGTGCTTGATGCCATTGAGGTGCTGCGCGGCATGAACACCGACAACGCCCGCAAGCTGCCAGCCGATGCACCGACCGGCTTCATCAAGCCGCGCTGGCAGAAACTGGTGATGACCGACGCCGGTATCGACCGGCGCTACTACGAACTGTGCGCGCTGTCCGAGTTGAAGAACTCCCTGCGCTCGGGCGACATCTGGGTGCAGGGTTCACGCCAGTTCAAGGACTTCGAGGACTACCTGGTACCGCCCGAGAAGTTCACCAGCCTCAAGCAGTCCAGCGAATTGCCGCTGGCCGTGGCCACCGACTGCGAACAATATCTGCATGAGCGGCTGACGCTGCTGGAAGCACAACTTGCCACCGTCAACCGCATGGCGGCAGCCAACGACCTGCCGGATGCCATCATCACCGAGTCGGGCTTGAAGATCACGCCGCTGGATGCGGCGGTGCCCGACACCGCGCAGGCGCTGATAGACCAGACAGCCATGGTCCTGCCGCACGTCAAGATTACCGAACTGCTGCTCGAAGTCGATGAGTGGACGGGCTTCACCCGGCACTTCACGCACTTGAAATCGGGCGATCTGGCCAAGGACAAGAACCTGTTGTTGACCACGATCCTGGCCGACGCGATCAACCTGGGCCTGACCAAGATGGCCGAGTCCTGCCCCGGCACGACCTACGCGAAGCTCGCTTGGCTGCAAGCCTGGCATACCCGCGACGAAACGTACTCGACAGCGTTGGCTGAACTGGTCAACGCTCAGTTTCGGCATCCCTTTGCCGGGCACTGGGGCGATGGCACCACATCATCATCGGACGGACAGAATTTCCGAACCGCTAGCAAGGCAAAGAGCACGGGGCACATCAACCCAAAATATGGCAGCAGCCCAGGACGGACTTTCTACACCCACATCTCCGACCAATACGCGCCATTCCACACCAAGGTGGTCAATGTCGGCCTGCGCGACTCAACCTACGTGCTCGACGGCCTGCTGTACCACGAATCCGACCTGCGGATCGAGGAGCACTACACCGACACGGCGGGCTTCACCGATCACGTCTTCGCCCTGATGCACCTCTTGGGCTTCCGCTTCGCGCCGCGCATCCGCGACCTGGGCGACACCAAGCTCTACATCCCGAAGGGCGATGCCGCCTATGACGCGCTCAAGCCGATGATCGGCGGCACGCTCAACATCAAGCACGTCCGCGCCCATTGGGACGAAATCCTGCGGCTGGCCACCTCGATCAAGCAGGGCACGGTGACGGCCTCGCTGATGCTCAGGAAACTCGGCAGCTACCCGCGCCAGAACGGCTTGGCCGTCGCGCTGCGCGAGTTGGGCCGCATCGAGCGCACGCTGTTCATCCTCGACTGGCTGCAAAGCGTCGAGCTACGCCGCCGCGTGCATGCCGGGCTGAACAAAGGCGAGGCGCGCAATGCGCTGGCCCGTGCCGTGTTCTTCAACCGCCTTGGTGAAATCCGTGACCGCAGTTTCGAGCAGCAGCGCTACCGGGCCAGCGGCCTCAACCTGGTGACGGCGGCCATCGTGCTGTGGAACACGGTCTACCTGGAGCGTGCGGCGCATGCGTTGCGCGGCAATGGTCATGCCGTCGATGACTCGCTATTGCAGTACCTGTCGCCACTCGGCTGGGAGCACATCAACCTGACCGGTGATTACCTATGGCGCAGCAGCGCCAAGATCGGCGCGGGGAAGTTCAGGCCGCTACGGCCTCTGCAACCGGCTTAGCGTGCTTTATTTTCCGTTTTCTGAGACGACCCCCGAACGGATGTCCAGGTAGCCGTTGTTCATGGTCAGCTGGCCGTCGAACAGGCTGGTGTTGGGGTGGTGGCCGATGGCCACGAAGAAGCCGTGCGCCTCCAGGTCGCGGGTGCTGCCGTCCAGGGTGGACTTCACGCGCACGCCGGTGACGCCGGCGTCGTTGCCCAGCACCTCGTCCACCTGGTGGTGCCAGACGGTCTCGATCTTGCCGGCGGCGACCTTGGCGAACAGCTTGTCCTGCATGATCTTTTCCGCCTTGAGCGTATCGCGGCGGTGGACCAGGTAGACCTTGCGGGCGATGTTGGACAGGTACAGCGCCTCTTCCACGGCGGTGTTGCCGCCGCCGACCACGACCACGTCCTGGTCGCGGTAGAAGAAGCCGTCACAGGTGGCGCAGGCCGACACGCCGCGGCCCTTGAAGGCCTCTTCGGTCGGAATGCCCAGGTACTTGGCGGTGGCGCCGGTGGCGATGATGAGCGCGTCGCAGTGTACTCGGCGCTGTCGCCGATCAGCGTGAACGGGCGCTTGGAAAGGTCGGCGGTGTGGATGTGGTCGAAGATCACCTCGGTCTCGAAGCGCTCGGCATGGGCCTGCATGCGTGCCATCAGGTCCGGGCCCATCAGGCCGTGCGCGTCGCCCGGCCAGTTGTCCACCTCGGTGGTGGTCATCAGCTGGCCGCCCTGCTGCAGGCCGGTGATCACCACCGGGTTCAGGTTGGCGCGGGCGCCGTAGACCGCGGCCGTCCAGCCGGCCGGGCCGGAACCGAGGATCAACAGCGGGATGTGTTGGGTCTTGCTCATGACTCAATGACTCCGTGCGTCGGCAGGAAAGTAGCGCTTGCCCAGCCGCAGGGCGACATGGACCAACAGGATCAGCACCGGCACCTCCACCAGCGGTCCGATGACCGCAGCGAAGGCGACCGGCGAAGCCAGACCAAAGGCGGCGATGGCGACGGCGATGGCCAGCTCGAAATTGTTGCCAGCAGCAGTGAAGGCGATCGCGGTCGTGCGCGGATAGTCCTTGGCAATGAACTTGCCCATGAAGAAGCTCAGCACGAACTGAATGATGAAATAGAGCGTCAGCGGGATCGCGATGCGCACTGCGTCCATCGGGATGCGCAGCACATCGCCCCCCTTCAGGCTGAACATGGCAACGATCGTGAAGAGCAGCGCCGCCAGCGTGATCGGACTGATCGCCGGCAGGAACTTATCTTCATACCAACGCACGCCCTTGCGCGCCTTGAGCCAGCGGCTGGTGAGGAACCCTGCGAGGAAGGGGATGCCCAGATAAATCAGCACCGCCTCGGCAATGGTCCAGAAGCTGACGTCGATCACGCTGCCCTGCAGCCCGAACACCGGCGGCAGCCACGACAGGAAGAACCAGGCATAGACACTGAACAGCGCGATCTGGAAGATCGAGTTGAAGGCGACCAAGCCCGCCACATACTGCCCATCGCCACGGGCGAGTTGGTTCCAGACCAGCACCATGGCTATGCAGCGTGCCAGGCCGATCAGGATCAGGCCGGTCATATATTCGGGGTAGTCGCGCAGGAACAGCACCGCCAAGCCGAACATCAGGAACGGACCGATGATCCAGTTCTGCACCAGCGAGAGCATCAGCACGCGCTTGTCGGCGAACACCTTGGGCAGCTCTTCGTACTTCACCTTGGCCAGCGGCGGATACATCATCAGGATCAAGCCAATGGCGATCGGGATGTTGGTCGATCCAATCGACAGGCTGTGGAGCGCGCTGGGGACGCCTTCGAACATCGCGCCCAAGCCGACGCCGAGGGCCATCGCCAAGAAAATCCAGAGCGTAAGGTACCGGTCCAGGAAGGACAGGCGGGGGGAATCAGTAGTCATGGCAGGTCTCGGAAAAGCGGTTAGTCGATCTGCGCGATCGGGTCGAGGCGGGCCTTCAGCGCTGCGCGGTCGTCCCAGTCGCTGTCAGGAATCTCCAGGAAGGCCTGTAGGCGTCGCTTGATGGTCTGATGGGCACGGTCAAAGGCTTCTGCCTTCTGCGCATCCGAACCTTCCACGCCGGCCGGGTCGAACAGGCCCCAATGCACGCGAACGAAGTCACCAAACACCACCGGGCACGCCTCGGCGGCCGCGCTGTCACACACGGTGACGATCAGGTCCATGGCAGCGGCATCGACTTCGGCAAATTCGTCCCAGGACTTGCTACGCATGCCCTCGACCGGGAAGCCTTCGCGCTCCAGCTGGGCAATGGCAAAGGGATTGACGCGACCGGCCGGCTGGCTGCCCGCACTGAAGGAGAGATAGCGGCCTTCGCCCCATTTTTTAAGGGTCGATTCGGCAAGCACGCTGCGGGCGGAGTTGCCAGTACACAAGAACAGAACACGACGGGTCATTTGAGCGATCTCTATGACGGGGGAAGGTCAGCAGCCAGCAGGACGTTCGCAGGCTTGTTCGTCGGCGCAGCAGTTTTCGGTCAGGTAGGCCACCAGCGCGCTCATCGCCTCGAACTCGGCCCGGTAGCAGATGGTGCGACCGCGCTGCTCGGCGGTGATCAGGCCAGCGGCCAGCAACTCCTTCAGATGGAAAGAGAGGGTGGCACCGGGAAGGGAGAGGGACTGGGCGATGTCGCCGGCCAGCTTGCCGCCACTTCCGGCCTGGACCAGCAGGCGGAAGATGGAAAGCCGGGTGGCGTGACCCAGGGCGGCCAGGGCGTGAGTTGCGTTTTTATGTTCCATGCCTCTAGAATAGTCGAATCGAATAGGCAGGACAACCCCCATGCAACACCTTCCCAATGTCGTCCCGGGCGCCTTGAACCCTCCGGTGGCCGAAAAGCTGAGCGAGCCGAATGCCGCGCCGCACCGGCCCCGCATCCTGATCTTGTACGGTTCCCTGCGCCCGCAGTCGTTCAGCCGCAAGCTGGCTTTGGAGGCGCAGCGGTTGCTGGAACATCTGGGCGCAGAGACCCGAGTGTTTGATCCGCATGAGCTGCCGATGCTCGATTCGGTGCCGGCCACCCACCCCAAGGTGCAGGAGCTGCGCCAGGCTTCTTTGTGGTCTGAAGGGCACGTGTGGATCAGCCCGGAACGCCACGGCACTTTGACCGCCGTGTTTAAGAACCAGATTGACTGGCTACCGCTGGAAGAGGGGAGCGTGCGCCCGACCCAAGGTCGCACCCTGGCAGTGATGCAGGTCTGCGGTGGCTCGCAATCGTTCAACGTGGTCAACGCGCTGCGCGTGCTCGGCCGATGGATGCGGATGGTGACGATCCCCAACCAGTCGTCGGTCGCCAAAGCGTGGCAGGAGTTCGACGACGAAGGTCGAATGAAGCCTTCGGCGTATTACGATCGCGTGGTGGACGTGATGGAGGAACTGGTCAAGTTCACCCTGCTGGTGCGCGGGCGCAGTGACTACCTGGTCGACCGCTACAGCGAGCGCAAGGGCGCCGTTGAAGCGGCGGCGCTGGCGGCCGCTGCAGGCGTGGTCGAGACCATTTTGAATCAGGAGGAAAGTGCGTGAACGCTGTCATCTACCACAACCCCAAGTGCGGCACCTCGCGCAACACACTCGCGCTGATCCGCTTCGCCGGGATCGAACCGGAAGTGATCGACTACCTGGCCCACCCGCCCAGCCGCGCGCGCCTGGTCGACCTCATCACGGCCGCAGGGTTGAGCGTGCGTGATGCCATCCGGCAGAAGGGCACGCCGTATGACGAGCTGGCACTGGGCAATGCAGCACTGAGCGACGACGCGCTGCTTGATGCGATGCTGACGCACCCGATACTCATCAATCGTCCTTTGGTACAAACCGATAGGGGTACCCGTCTGTGTCGGCCATCAGAAGTGGTGCTGGACATCCTGCCGCCGCTGCCCGGACCGTTCCGAAAGGAAGATGGAGAGTGGGTGACCGGGCATACCGGAAGCTCGACGCCGTGATCCCATTGCTTGGCTGGGCTCGCTGCCGTTGAGAACCACAGGAGGTCATGCCCTATGTCGCCGCTCGATCCCGCAACAACCGAAAGCGCGTGGCGCGTCTTCCTGGTGTTCCTGCGACTGGGACTGACGTCGTTCGGCGGCCCGATTGCCCACCTGAGCTATTTCCGCCACGAGTTCGTCGAGCGTCGCCGTTGGCTGACGGACCGTAGCTATTCCGATCTGGTGGCCCTGTGCCAACTACTTCCGGGCCCGGCCAGCAGCCAGGTTGGAATGGCGCTTGGCCTGCGTCGAGCCGGCTGGCCTGGTCTGGTGGCCGCCTGGGCAGGCTTTACCCTGCCCTCGGCCGTGCTGATGATCCTGTTTGCCTTGGGCGTTGCCGGATACCAGGGCATCGTTGAATCCGGCTGGCTGCATGGCCTGAAGATCGTGGCAGTTGCCGTGGTGGCCCAAGCGGTATGGGGAATGGCCCGGTCCCTGTGCCCGGACCGTCTGCGCGCAGGGATGGCATTTGTTGCCGCTGTGTTGACCTTGGCCATGCCCTCGGTCGTCGGCCAGATCGTGGTGATCATCTTCAGCGGACTGCTCGGTCGCTGGATGCTGAAGATCGAACCAGTTTCCGGCCAATCAGACGGCGGCTATCCCGTCTCGCGAAGAACCGGCACGGTGGCACTGGTGCTACTGGTGCTGCCACTTGTTCTGCTGCCGGTGTGGGCCGCGGCGAGCGGATCCCCCCTGGCCATGCTGTTGGAGGGGGTCTACCGCGCCGGCGCCCTGGTCTTTGGCGGCGGCCACGTCGTGCTGCCATTGCTGCAGACCGCGGTTGTCCAGAGCGGCACCGTGAGCACGGCAGATCTGCTCGCCGGGTACGGTGCGGCGCAGGCGGTGCCGGGCCCTCTTTTCACATTCGCAGCGTACCTGGGGGCCATGGCCGCGGGTCCGTTGAGTGGCTGGGCGGGAGGTCTTACGCTGTTGGCGGTCATTTTCATGCCTGCCGTTCTCGTGCTCGTAGGAGTGCTGCCCTTCTGGGAGTCGCTAAGCCACCGCAAGGATCTGCAGGCTTCAATTGCAGGCGTCAACGCCGGGGTCGTCGGGATCCTGCTGGCAGCGTTGTACGACCCGGTGTGGACGAGTGCGATCCATGACCGATGGGATGTCACGATGGCGCTGGTTGCGTTCGGGCTACTGGTCGTCGCGCGTGCACCGCCGATCGTGGTGGTGTTGCTGGCTGCCATGGCGGGTTGGGCGATGGCGCGGTAGTCAGGGCATCTGCCAGAGCATATAAGCCGCCGTCATGAAAATGAGTAGCGCGAATGCAACATTCAACACTCCACGGTGCTCTGCCAACGCTGCTGATGCGCGCGCTCCGGCGATTCCGCCCGCACTTCCAGCAACGACGAATGCGGCAGCAAGTGGCCAGTTGACCAGGCCGGATTGAGCATAGTTGATGGCAGTCGTCAGACCGAAAGCGGAGACAGCTACGAGGGAGCTGCCTATTGCGGCCAGCATCGGCATGCCCGTGGCGGCCATCAGCCCAGGGACAACCAGGAAGCCGCCGCCAATACCGAAGAATCCGGAGAGTGCCCCGGAGAACGCCCCTAATCCGAGCAGTGCCGGCATGTTCCCTTTGCTGAGGCGGACGCTTGCATCACCTTCCGCATTGCGTTTGCGCAGCATAAGAATGCCTATCACGACCATCAGCAGGGCAAACATGAACAATAGTCGCTGCCCATCCACGGCCTTACCTAAGCTGGAGCCCAGATAGGCGCCAGCGATGCCTGCCAACGCGAAGACCGACGCGCACGGCCATCTCACGTTTCCCCGGCGGGCATGAACGAAAAGGTTGGAAAGTGCATTGGCAGCAACCGCCAATGCACTGGTACCGATGGCGACGTGTGGACTGTCGATGCCCACCAGGTAAAGCATGAGCGGGACAGCCAGAATAGAGCCGCCTCCGCCGACCAGCCCGAGTACGAAGCCCACCAGAATGCCGGAGAGTCCACCCAGCGCGAGCTGCAACAGGGAAAGGGTTTCCATGTCAGTTGGCCGTTAGGCAGCGGAAGAGGGGGCGCCTCGCAGGCGCGAAGCAAGAGAGGACAGGTCGTAACCAGCCTCACCGGCAATGGACAGCACCTGTTCGGGCGTAGCTCCGCCGTTACGAACCTGGGATAGGGCCCATAGCGACGTCGAGCGGGTGCCGGTCCTGCAGTAAGCGACGATGGGTGCAGGCAGTTGTTCCAGCAGCACGCCAAACTGCTGCACATGTCCATCGGTGATGCCGCCAGGCACGACGGGCAGATAGGCAAAGCCCAGGCCCGCCCTGGAGCAGGCCGCCTGCAGTGCAAGGTGATCGGGCTGGTCCGGCTGCTCGCCGTCGGGTCTATTACAGATGACACTCGAGATGCCCGCCTTTTTCAAGGCAGGTATGTCGGTGGGAACCAGTTGGTCGGTCACATGCAAGCTCGGCGCAAGTGAGTGCAGATTCATGGCGAATTCTCTGTTGAGCGGGGACGGTGGAGGAGCCAGTGGAGGAGCATGCCGACGACCATGGCGGCCGCGAAAACGAGTGCAAAGGGTTGACCCGTTGGCAACAGTGCAATGGCCGGGCCCGGGCATACGCCTGCCAGCCCCCACCCAACGCCAAACACTGCCGCGCCAATGACCAGGTTCCGGTCGATCTGACGCTGATTGGGAATGTGCAGCGCCGCAGCGAGCACAGGAGCATTGCGTGCGCGGACCCATCGATAGGCGATCGCTGACGGAATCAGCGCCCCGGCCATGACAAGTGCCAGTGATGGATCCCACCTGCCTGTGACGTCAAGAAAGGCGAGTACGCGCGTGGGATTGGCCATGTCCGAGACGACCAGGCCCAGGCCAAACAAGGCGCCACACAGAACTGCCGCCAGCCGGATCATGTTCCGCCTCCGATCATCATGCGGACAACCGCCACGGTCGCCATGCCCATGAGCATGAAAACGCCCGTGGCAACCATGGAGCGTGGTGACAGCCTGGCCAGGCCGCAAACGCCGTGACCGCTCGTGCAGCCAGATCCGAGGCGGGTTCCAAAGCCGACCAGCAGCCCGGCCAACACCAACAACGGCGTAGCGGAGATTGAAAGCGACGGCAGCGAAATGGGCTTGACCGCGAGCGCCAGCCCGGACGCCACCAGCAGCCCTGCCAGGAACAGGGCCGACAAGGAGCGGTCGCCAGCGGACGACAGGCCAAGAGTGTTTGCAAGCAAGCCGGAGACGCCGGCAATGCGACCGGTCAGCAGCAGAAATCCACCCGCTGCCGTACCGATCATCAGGCCGCCGATGACGGGCCAGTACCACGCCAAAGAGGGGAGGGTCATAGCAGGTCCACCGGCAGTTTGAGGTAGCGCACCCCGTTGTCATCCGGGTCGGGCAGATGGCCCGCGCGCATGTTGACCTGCACTGAGGGCAGGATCAGGCGCGGCATGGGGAGCGTCGCGTCGCGGCTCTCACGCATCTCCACGAACATGTCCTCCGTCACACCTTGATGCACATGGATATTCGCGGTTCGTTCCGCGCCCATGGTGGTTTCCCATGCGAACCGATCCCGGCCCGTGGCCTTGTAGTCGTGGCAGAGGAACACCCGGGCGTCATCCGGCAGGGCCAGTAGACGTTGGATGGAGCGATAGAGCTGGCGGGCCGAGCCACCGGGGAAGTCGCAGCGGGCCGTGCCGTAGTCCGGCATGAACAGAGTGTCGCCCGGAAAGACCGCATCCCCGATGACGTAGGCCATGCACGCAGGGGTGTGGCCTGGCACGTGCAAGGCAGTTGCCTGGAGATTCCCAACGGTGAACTCCGCGCCATCGGCAAACAGATGGTCGAATTGGCTCCCGTCGCGCTTGAACTCCTTGCCAGCGTTGAAAACCTTGCCGAAGGTGTCCTGCACGCCGGTGATGTGCTCGCCAATGGCAAGCGTTCCGCCGACCCGCCGCTGCAACCACGGTGCAGCGGAAAGGTGATCGGCGTGGGCATGCGTTTCCAGCAGCCACTGAACCTGCAGCCCTTCGTCATGAATGTACTGGACCAGCGCCGCGGCGGAGTCGGTCGAGGTGCGTCCAGAGGGCATATCGAAATCAAGAACGCTGTCGATGATGGCGCACGCCGAAGACCGGGGGTCGCGTACCACGTGGCTGGCCGTAAAGGTGGCGGGGTCGAAGAACGTCTTCACGCAAGGCGAAGGCGTGTGGCCACCTCGCGCTTCACGCACGATGTTTTGAGCTCTCTCCAATGAAGAATCGACGACGACAGGCCTGTTCACGACTCGCTCCCGGTGGTTGTATGATGGATATTAATACATACTTACGTAAACTATGTAAGTGCCGCTTCGTGTCCTTTGGCCGGTTCAGCTGGCGTGCGGATTAACAGGTACGCTCTAGCTCTCCTTTCTGGTGAACCGCTCTTGACCAACCGCCTCACCGCCAACAACCTGGCCGACATGAAGGAACGGGCGCCTGAAGTGGCCGAGTTGCTGCGCTTCATGGCCACGCCGTCGCGTCTGCTGTTGCTTTGTCAGCTGTCCCAAGGGGAGTCGACCGTCGGCGCCCTCGAGGAGGCCACCGGCATCCGACAGCCGGCCCTTTCCCAGCAGCTCGCCGAACTGCGTCAACGGCATCTGGTGACGACCCGGCGAGAGTCACGTTCAGTCTTCTATCGCATCAATGACAGCCGCGTTGAGGCGATGCTGGTTGCCATGCACAGGATCTTCTGCGTGGATCAGTCCGACGACCGGGAGTGAGCAGACGTGGCGTGCCGTACGCTGGCACCCACCGCGCTGATGATCGCTCCAGCCGACGCCAACAGCACATCCTTGTGCGCATCCCACACGTCGCCCTGGATGCCGAGATAAGCCATTCCAAGGTCCTGGTCGACCACCAGAACCGCGCCCCATTCGATCAGTTCATAGGCAGCGGACGTGGCGACGATGAACTGAGTGGCAATCAGGGTCAGCGTCAGCTCGCTGGCCACAGCACGCCTTGCGTAGAGCTCTCTCGCCGCGGGAAAGACCAATACGCCGTAGGCGAGGTGAACGAGTCTGTCGAAAGGGTTGCGATCCCAGCCGAACAGGTCGGTGATCCTGTAGCCCGCAAGTTTCTGCGCCCAAGCGTCGTAAGGGACTTCCGAGTACGTAAAATGAGCGCCCACGGCATGCAGGCACAGAAAAAGCAGAAGCGAGACATTGGTTGCGGGCCGGAACGGGCGCTTCCACTGCTGGAAGACAACGTAGGGAATGGCGATGAATACCAGCAGATTCTCCAGCAACCAGTCGCGCCGGTGGTAGGGTTCGACTGCGGCAAGCAGCCAGCACCCTATGTAGATTCCAAGGCAGAACAGCGCGAAGCGCCAGGAGTCCGACTGCGTGCTCCCCAATCTGCCTTTCGCCGCTGCCGAGGCACGATCCTGGCGTTGGGGGTACTCAATGGGCATAAAGGACCGGAATGGTCGCCCCCTGCAATAGCTCCATCGTCATCCCTCCGATGGTCCGCTCGCGCAGGCGGGAGTGTCCGTATCCGCCAACCACGATCAACGTCGCCTTGGTCGCGCGGGCGTGATCGAGCAGGACCTCGCTGGAACGGCGGTGTCTGGCAAGCAGCCGGGTGGCCGATGCGGCGATGCCCCAGCTCCGGAGGTGTTCAATGAGGGAAGCTGTGACAGTGCCAGCAGCACCCTCCATCTCGTCCGAATGGCTGCATATCTCCACCAGAAGGACAGTCTGCACCTGCTGTAGCAATGGGATCGCGCTGTGCAGGGCGCGGCATGCGTTTGGGGTGTCTTTCCAACCCACAATCGCACACGAGTGGTCGCTTGCCCGCCAATGCGGCGGCACCACCACAACGGGCCTTCCCGCGTCAAAAAGCAGCGCATTGAACAGGGCCACGCCCGCTGGGTCGGCCTTGGCGAATCCTGACCAGCCCCCGACAATGGCCAGATCCGCAGAGAAGGCCAGTCGAGCGGCGAGCTCTGCAGGAGATTCAATGCCCGCTTCGTGAACTTCTACGGAAACACCAGGGTGCTCTGCGATTCTGGCCCTGATCCTTGAGGCTCTTTCCGAGGCCTCCCGCCGACATGCGTCCTGGGCAGCCAGGAACGATGCGCGGGGCGTCGGATCAGCAGTCCCGATCGCCGGCGGAGGCAGGTCGACCGTTTCGATGATGCGCACCCGCGCGTCCTGCGACCTGCCGATCTCGACGGCGAAGCGGATGGCCGCGTCATCTGCTGATGAGTCTGACAAAGGCACAAGAATATCCTTCAACATGGCTCTGGCATCCTGGTGCGTCAACGTGACAGGAACAGGGGCGTGAGGGTGCGCTCGAAGAGCTCCCTCGTCGTTCCCCCCAGCAGCCATTCGCGCGCGCGCGAATGGCCATAGGCGCCGCAGACGAGTAGATCCGCCTGGCTATCAAATGCGTGGCCCAGTAGCGCTTCAGCCACGCTCCCCCCATCTGACGACACGGGAGTAAATATCGCTTCTCGCCCCTGCCGCATCAGACTGTTGATGAACGCCTGAGCATGTTCATTGACCCGGTCACTTCCGTCCACGGTGGTAACCACAAGGGCACACGCGAAATCCAATCTCAGGAAATCATGTGCCGCGCGAGCGGATTCGGGGGTTGCACTCCAGCCGATGACGGCCCGCTTGAAGATTCCGTCGAAACGGGTTCTCCCTGGCAATGCCAGGATGGGGCGTCCGGATCGGCTAACCAGTGAAGAGAACTGAGCATGTTGCAGCCTGCGCTCGGCGTGGTCATGTCCGGCGCACGCCATTATCACCTGGTCGAAACCCTGTGCGCGCAGGGCAATCGCGTCCACAGGACGTTCCGCGCGCCCGTCCTCGATCTGGATGTCATGCGGAACGCTCCACTGCGCAACCCGGCGCAAGAGCGTGGCGACTCTGGGCGGGACTTCGGCGCGTGCAACGTCGGGCAAGGGAGATTCCACTGGCTGCACCAGCGTGATGTGCCCGCCACGGGCGCCGACAAGCGCTGCTGCCAGCTGCATGGCAGAAGCATCAGCGGGCGTATCCGTCAAAGGGACAAGAATATCCATCTTGGCTGTTGGACACAGAGGCCGGCGTTGCCCCGCATTCTCCGCCAGTCCTGCACGGAGATATTGACGTGGGTCAAGGTGTTGACGATCACCCGCTACGCCCGGCGGCCACAGCGAACGTTCCGACGATCAGGCTGGTCCCGATCAACAACGGAGCAGAGAAGCGCCATCCGCCCCTTGCCGCGGCGATCAAGCATTTCAGCAATGAGTTGGTCGCGAGTGCGATGGTGATCGCCTGTATCGCGATACCGTTGCTGATCCGCTCCGCACCAACCATCTGGGCGGCAGAGGCGGTGGCGGCATGTACGTCGGCAATGCCGGAGATGCCCAGAGTCCAGGGCAGGCTCTCGTCACCCAGCCAGTCTCGCAGCAGACTTGCTGCCAGAAGCAGAATGACGATCAGCCCAACAAAAACCACGATCGCCAACGGTTTGAATGGCCGCACGATGGCCAGCCCGGACACCGCTGAGGTACTGAGCAAGGACCGCCATCCGAATGCCAATGCTATCCCCATGGCCACGATTGCCGAGCAGACCAGCGGGACCATGCTGTAGGCGAGTAATGCAGGTGCCAGCGTGCCCATTACCAGGCCCAACTGCAGAATCATGGCCACGTTGGAAAGCAAGGCTGCTCCTGCGAATGCAGGCGCCAGCCGGGGCGACGACCGCGCCCCGTCCGCCATTGCCGCGATGGTGGCGGTACTGGAGACAAACCCACCGGCGAAGCCGGTCAAGGCCAAGGCCGACCGGGCCCCAGATGGCGTAGCGCCAGGTGCGCTCCGACGCTGACTGCCATCAGCGCCACGATGAGTGTGCCGAGCCGACTCGGGTTGATGACTTCCCAAGGGTCGACGGTGCGGTCTGGAAGCAAGGGAAGAATCAGAAAGCCAGCAACCAGCACCGTTGCGACGTCCCGAAGCTCACGGCTGGAAACCTTCGCATTCACCTTCCGTATCAGGGCAGGGCCCCCAACCAGTATCACCAGGATGGCACTGCCGGCGAGGATCGCCGTTGCAGGTGCGCTTACCGCAATGGCGCCTACCAGATACAGGGCAGGCAGCACAATCAGACTGGCCGCGGCTGCCTGGGAGTGTCGTGGGCGAGGGCAGACTGCCAGGCCCAGCAGCACTGCGCCAGCTACCAGCGCCGCGCCTCCCAGCAGCGCTCCCAACCCGCCTGAGATCGCGACCAGCGCAAGCACAACACTGCCCCCAAAGCGCGTGTGGGCCGCCGCCATCCTCCCGCCTGCTCGCTGCCAGGCCAGTCCAACAAGGGCGCCCACGACAGAGGCGGTAATCAGCCCCGCGGCGGTGCCTGCCGGATCCTGGACGATGCTCAGCATTTTTGGTTGCCCACTGGAATCGGTCAATGGCGATTCTGCTCGGGCATTTGTCCAGAACGAATCCCGGGATGACTTGATCCAAGTCAACGATCCAGGGGAACTTTCGTTGACTTCGATCAAGTTCATTCGTCGCGCGGGGCTCAAGCTAACGACTCCTTCACCCCGGGGAGACCGATCATGTACTGCGACATTCTGCTGCCCTTCGTCTTGGGGCGCCTGCACGAGCAGGCGTTGGGTCTGGCCACGGCGCTTTCGCGTGAGCAGGGGAGCCGTCTGGTAGCTCTGGCTGGGGCCAGTGTAGTTGTGCCGGTAGCGACGGGTTGGATGTACTACCCTGCCGTCTACACCGCTCTGCACGAGCCGGCCAAGGAAACGGTCAGGATGCTTGCCACGTCGCTGGAGGAGCGGCTGGCGGGCGCAGGGGTAGATTGGCTCGTGTCCGCGAACGAGAGGGTGTGGGAGGGGCCTGTGGATCAGGTGATGCCTCAGTCACGATGCGTTGACCTGACCATCTTGGGGTTGCATCGCGATGACCCCGGCATTGAGGACACGCTTGTCTCCTCGTTGCTGGTGGAATCGGGCGTGCCGCTGCTGCTCGTGCCACCGGAAGCACGCGATGCGGTGCCGCGTGACGTTGTAATTGCATGGAAAAGCACGAGGGAATCCATTCGCGCGGTCCATGATGCCTTGCCGTTGCTTGTCGCTGCACAGCGTGTACACCTGTTGTCTATCGATGCCGGTCCCGGCGAACCCAGCAGGGAGAAAGACGCGACTCTGCGCCTGGTGACTCATCTACAGCGCCACGGCGTCTCAGCCTCGCCTGTGCACCGCGGCTATGAGGAAGGTGGAGCAGGACCGGCCATACTGAACTTCGTGAAGGAGAGCGGCGCCGATTGCATTGTCGCCGGCGGCTACGGCAGATCCCGTGCCTCGGAATTCCTGTTTGGCGGCGTTACCCGCACACTGATCCGGCACAGTCCGATACCAGTATTTCTCGCCCACTGAGATCGGCGTGAAGCCCGCTGGCCACCCAGTTCTCCCGTACCGGGCATCGGCTGCCGAGCAACGCCGGCTTGGCCTGCCGCACGGCTGATCCAACGCCCTCCCAGGTGATCCATGTACGTGAACAATCCGCCTCACGATGCAACCCGCCTCAGTGTCTCGTTCCTGGGCGGCACGGATACTGTCACCGGCTCACGCTACCTGATAGAGGCCGGTGGCGCCCGCGTCATGGTGGATTGCGGGCTCTTCCAGGGATACAAACCGCTGCGATTGCGGAACTGGCTACCGTTTCCGGTGGATCCCGCATCCATTGATGCGGTGGTGCTCACCCACGCGCACCTGGATCACAGCGGATATCTGCCACGACTGATGAAGCAGGGATTCCATGGATCCGTGTGGTGCACACCGGCCACCCGGGATCTATGCAGGACACTTCTCCCCGACGCCGCGCGCCTGCTGGAGGAGGAGGCGCGCCACGCCAATCAGCGTGGCAGCTCGAAACACCATCCGGCCGAGCCGCTCTACACCGAGGAGGATGCGCAACGGTGCCTGGATCTAATGCGCGTCGTCTACTTTTCCGATCCCTTTGAACCGGTGCCTGGCGTAACGGCTACGTTTCGCAAACAGGGACACATCCTTGGCGCCGCATCGGTATCGCTGATCCATCGGGGCAGGCGCATCACGTTCAGTGGTGATGTCGGTCGTTCGAACGATCCGGTGATGCGCCCTCCCTGGGCGCTGCCGGCATCGGATTGGGTCGTGGTCGAATCGACATACGGCAATCGGCGCCATCCGACGACGTCTTTGACGGACCTGCTTATCGAGCCGATCCGGCGCACCCTCGGGCGGGGTGGAGTGGTGATGATACCGGCGTTCGCGGTGGGGCGCGCCCAGCTCTTGTTGCACGTGATCGCCACCCTGCAGGCGGAAGGGCGGATTCCGCGCGCCCCGATCTACTTGAACAGCCCCATGGCAAAGGACGTCACCTTGCTCTATGGGAAATACAGAAACGAACATCTGCTGGATGACGCCGCACTGGAGCGGTTGCACGCGGCAACCCGGCTCGTCAATAGCATCGAGGAATCCAAGGCTCTCAACCTTCGGCAAGGCCCTATGATCATCGTCGCGGGTAGTGGAATGCTGACCGGGGGACGCATTCTTCATCATCTCATCGCCTTTGGCCCGGATTGTCGCAACATGATCCTTTTGCCAGGCTTCCAGGCAGGGGGAACGCGCGGGGCGGCATTGGTGCGCGGTGACAAGTTACTGCGAATCTATGGTCAGGACGTGCCGATACGTGCCGAGGTGGTACAGGTGGAAGCAGCTTCTGCCCACGCCGACGCCGATGAACTTCTAAGCTGGCTGCGCACGGCACAGACGACTCCGCGGCGGGTTTTCATCACACACGGAGAGCCAGACGCTGCCGACGCTCAGAGGTTAGCCATTGAGCGGCAGCTGCATTGGTCTGCATGCATCCCCGAGTACTTACAGCACATTGATCTCGACCCGGGCTGAGTAAGGTCCGGCATGGCTGCAGACGCCGTAGTTCGTTGGCGCCCGTCGGCATGGGCGGAGAGTGCGAATCTTCTGAAAAACGGGATACTTTCGTGACACACCTTGTTTTCCGCGATTGGGTTGAAGCAGCTCTCGGGCTCGCAGACGCGTTGAGTGCGTACAAGCGAACCCGAGCATCGCTACTTGCTGTTTCGTGTACCGTGCTGCCCATGGGACGCCTCATCGCAGATTCGCTTGGGGCGCAGCTTAGGCTCGCGGTAATAGCTGACGTGCGTGCGGCAAAGCGTGGCCTTTGTGTATGCCGGCGCGTGCGCGTTGCCGGGTCATCAGCTCTATGCGCCTGCCAGCGCAGACGCATAGAGCCAGGGGCTGCGATCACATCTTCTTTAACGGCACCGCGGTGGGCGGCGGCGGTACCGGGCCCGGGTCGTTGAAACACAGCATGATCTGATCGATGCCGAATTGATCGGCCAGGACCTGGGCAATCACAGCATGCACCAGGTCCAGGTCGACCGAGGGCGCAGCGACGGTGATGGTGGCCGCGATCGCACGGCCATGCTCACCGGCGACCAGGCGCAGGTCGTCCACCGCTTTCACGCCCGGGTCGGTAAACATCGCCGCACGGACCTGTTCCAGGTTGAGCTCGTTCATGGGGACTCCAAAGCAGTGCTACCGGCGCGGGGAGCTCGGTCGCGATGCAGCCAACGATAGAGCACCGGCAGCACCAACAAGGTCAATGCGGTGGATGAGACGATGCCGCCGATGACGACAGTGGCCAGCGGCCGCTGCACTTCCGAGCCAGCACCGACATTCAAGGCCATGGGTAGGAAGCCCAGCGAGGCTACCAGGGCGGTCATCAACACCGGTCGCAGGCGTCCAAGGGCGCCGTCGCGCACAGCGTCGTCTAGCGGATCGCCCTGTTCGCGCAGACGGCGGATGAAGGCGATCATGACCAGCCCGTTGAGTACGGCCACGCCCGACAGCGCGATGAAGCCCACGCCGGCAGAGATCGACAACGGAATCCCGCGCAGAGCCAGTGCCAGCACACCGCCGGTCAGCGCCAGCGGCACGCCACTGAACACAATGGCCGCATCCTTGGCCGAGCCGAAGGCCATGAATAGCAGAGCGAAGATCAACGCCAGTGTCACCGGAACGACCACGCCCAGGCGTTGGGTGGCCGAGATC
>NZ_PKQP01000013.1 GCF_002887735.1 Stenotrophomonas bentonitica | reverse complement strand
CACGGCGGCCGCCGCGCCCGGCAGCGGCGCCACGCCTGCACCACGCGCCGCTGCCGGGCGCCCGGCGCAGCGCAGGGTCGCCATCGATACCGATCACCGCACGCGTGCCGATGCGCGCCTGGCGCCGTCGATGCTCGAGCGCTTCAGCACGCCCACTCCTGCCAGCGAGACCACGCCATGAACCAGTTGCGTCGCCTGCCCATTACGTTCCTGCACGTTGGCCTGCCGTGGCTGCTGATGGTGGTAGCGCTGCCCGCGATGGCGCAGCAGGCACCGCTCACCGGGCAGATGCTTGGCGGACAGCAGGCCCCGCCGGTCGCCACTACGACGCTGCCGGCGCCAGAGACCCCGGCACCGGCGCCGACCTACGTCGATCGCGCGCCGGCTTACACCGACGCCGCGCCCGGGCGCTACATGCCTCCCGCACCCGCGCCGCGCAGCGAGATAGGCCAAACCACCCGTGATCTGCTGCGGATGCAGGCCCAGGGAACCCACGCGGGGGCGCGCCTGCCGATCCTGGGTGACCAGGCCGCGGCCAGCTATGCGCGCTACCTCAAGAGCTTCGAGCACGAGATTCCTGAGTTCCTCAAGACCAGTGTGAAAAAGGACGTAGGCGGTTCCAACGAGGGAGGTTGATGCCATGCACCAGTCCAGCGTTCGTGCGCCCCGGCCGTTCCGGCGGCGGCTGCGCGGCGGGATGTCGGTCACCATGATGCTGGTCCTGCTCGGTCTGGTCGGGATGCTCGGCCTGGTGGAAGTGGGCTATCTGTACTGGGCCAAGCGCGATGCGCAGAAGGTGGTCGACCTGGCCGCCGTCGCCGGCGCGCAGCGCCTGGACCTGTGCCGCGCGGACCTCAAGGACAACGGGGCTGCCCGCAGCAATGCAGAGCGGGACAACGGCTTTTCCGGCGCCTTGGTGATCCACTGCGGCAACTGGAATCCTGCACGCGGCGCGGGGGATCATTTCAGCGTGACGCCCGACGCGGCCAACCCGCTCAATGCGGTCAAAGTGGTCGCCACCCGTTCGGTGGTGCCGTTCTTCGGCCAGAACACGCGCCTGCCCACGATCCGTGCGCAGGCGGTGGCCACGCGTGCGCCGCCGATCGCGGTGTTCTCGGTGGGCTCGCAGTTGCTGCGGGTCAATGGCAATACGCCGCTGGGCAACGTGCTCAACCTGGTGGGCGTCAACCTGGACCGCACCACCCTGCTTGGCTATGACGGCCTGGCCCAGGCGAAGGTCACCCCGGGCGGCCTGCTGCAGGCGCTGGGCATTCCGGTCCAGGCCAACATCGGCATCGCCGAGTTCAACGCCCTGCTGGCCGCCAACCGGGTCTCGCTTGGCCAGCTGCTTGATGCGACGGCCACGGTGCTGACCAACAGCGGTGTCGCCCATGTGGATCTGACGGCACTGCGCAATGCGCTCGCGGCAAAGGTCGATCTGAACCAGCTCAACGTGCAGCTCGGCAGCACCGACACCACCGGCGGGCTGTTCGCACGCATCGTCGCGCCCGAAGGCCCCGCTTCGCCAGCGCTGCAGGCCGACATCAGCGCGTTGGACCTGATCACCACCAGCATCAGCATCGCCAGCGGCGGCAACGGCGTGGCGGTCAACAACCTCAACATCCTGGGGCTGGTGCAGACCCGCGCGGCGATCATCGAGCCGCCCTCGATCGCGATCGGCGGCGTCGGCACCCGTGCCTACAACGCGCAGGTGCGGCTGAAGATCAACATCGACACCGGCGGGCTGGCGCTGCTCGGGCCCGTGCTCAGCGGGCTGGGGATCCGCCTCAACCTGCCGATCTATGCCGATGTGACCAACGCGATGGGCACACTGGACGCGCTCAACTGCGGCGCGACCCCGCCAACCGCCACGGTGCGGGTGCAGTCCTCGCTGCTGCGTGCCTGCGTCGGCCGCGTGGCTGCCGCCAACGAATTTTCGCAGCGCAATGTGTGCGATGCCGGGCTGCAGAACGAGCAGTTGCTGACCCTGCTGGGCGCACCGCTGGTCACCGACAAGATTTCCCTCAATGCGCTGACCCGCGATGAGAGCGTCACCCTGGCGGCCGGAGAGACCGCCTCCACTTACTTCAACCAGGCCCAGGTCGGCACAGCCATCTCCGGCCTGGTGAGCGAACTGCTGCGCGTGCTGAGCAACGTGGTCACCCCGGGCAAGCAGGGCAGCACCGATGCCGCCACCGCCAATCGTTTGGCGGATCAGTATCTGAAGGCCGCCAATCCGGGCAACGTTTTCTACGACGCCGAGAAGACCATTGCCCTGCTGCGACTCGGTGACCCGGCACGCGGCATCGGCGCCCTCGGCGACTGGGACGTCGTGGGCGGCGTACCGCACGCGTGTGGCGCGCTGAATCTTGGCACCTGTTTTGAAACCGGCTCGGTCTGGGACGGCTACAACGCCACCGTTACCGGAAAGGGAATGGGCGGGCTCAGTGGCCTGCTCGGCTCCCTGCTCGGTGGGCTGGTGATCAACCGCTGCAACAGCCTGCTCAGTACCCTGCTCAACTACAACAACTGCGTCAAATCCAATCTGGCCTCTTACCTGCAGACCCGGCCGGGCGGCCTGGAGGACCTCGCCGGCGGAACCGGAGTCACCGACCCGGGCACTGACCAGGTCCGCTGCAGCGGCCTGCTGTGCCTGGCGCTGACCCCGGTGCTGGAAACCCTCAAGCCGCTGCTCAACGGCGTCAGCACCCTGCTCTCGCAGACGCTGGCCCAGGTGCTCGGGCTGGAGCTGGGGCGGACCGACGTGCACATGCAGTCCATCCAGTGCACCCCGGCACAGTTGGTTTATTGACGCTGCGGCAAAGTGCAGGCCACGCGATTGTGCGTGCTAGACTCCGGCGGGGACTTTACTTCACTGATAATCCACTCGTGGATGGCCTGAATATGCGAGAGAGAAAAGGGGTTGGTTCCATCGTCGCGCACGCGCTGACCGGTGGGATTGTGTTGCTGCTGTCGTTGAGCGTCATTCCGCAGGCCCTGGCCGCGCGCGCACCGCGTGCCGAGCCGGCCGTGGAGACCGCCGTTCGCCCGGCGCCGGTGGTCCGCAATACCGTGGACGAACTGCGCCAGCTGGTCGACTCCAAGCAGCTCACCGAGCTGCGCACCACCTATAACGGCAGTTACGGTGCCAGCCTGCTGTTCAATACCAGCACGCTGAATTACTACGTGGCGCTGTTCCACGAGAAGGACTTCTGGCGCGTGATCAAGACCGATTCGGTCGACAACGCCGAGAAGGTCTACCGCACCTTCGTCGAACAGACCGAACAGCTGGCCCAGGTGTATATCGATACCACCCGCCTGCAGGCCGGCAAGCGCTATACCGAAAACCTGGTCGCCTACAACGAAGAGCGGCTGCGCAGCCTGCAGCAGGAAGCCGATCTCCAGCGCCAGCAGTCGCTGCAGGTCAGCGCCTCGCTGGAACAGGCCAAGCAGCAGGCGGTCAGCCTGAGCACCGACCTGCGCAGCAGCCACAGCGAACTGGACGCGCTCAACCAGCGCATCCAGATGCTGCAGGCCCAGCAGCTGAACCCGGCGCTGTCGCTGCCGTCAGCCGAGTCGGCCACGCCGGCACCGGCGCCGCAGGGCAACCCCGGCAACCCGTAACAGCATCGCGCGCCCTGCCCCGGCAGGGCACGTCACGGACGGCGCCGATGGCGCCGTCTTTCATTCCGGTGCAGTACCCTTGGTCGCACAGACGTCCTGCGCATTAGCAAGGAGTGCCCCATGCCCGTTCCGCGCCCCCACATTGCTCTGACCCGCGTGCGCGCCGCCTTGGCGTCATCCCGCGCCCGGCTGGCCGCGGCCCTGGTCGCGGTGCTCGCCCTGCCGGGCGCCGCCACTGCCGCCCCGGCCTCGCCCACCTCGCCGCCGCTGTCGGCCGAAGCGTCCGATCCCAGGCTGCTCGGCTGGATGCAGGGCGCGCCGCCGCCGGAAGACAAGCGCATCCGTTACACGGATGACGACTATTTCAGTTTCCCCAAGCTGCGCTGGACGGCCTGCCATTTCCGCCAGTTGATGCCCACCGTGGGCGTCAGCCGGGGCCCCGGCGCGGCCCGTGACCTGCCGCGCCGGCTGGATGCCGCGATCGACGCGCTGTCGTTCACGCCCACCGGCACCCACCGTCAGATGACCTGGGCACAGTCACTGTCGGCCAACTACACCGACGGCATCGTGGTGCTGCACGACGGGGTGGTGGTCTACGAACGTTACAGCGGCTGCCTGGACGAGCACGGCCAGCACGGTGCGATGTCCGTCAGCAAATCGATGACCGGCCTGCTCGGCGAGATGCTGGTCGCCGAGGGGGTGATCGATGAAACCCAGCGCGTCAGCGCGATTGTTCCCGAGCTGAAGGACAGCGCGTTCGGCGATGCCACGGTCAGGCAGGTGCTGGAGATGACCACGGCACTGCGCTACAGCGAAGACTACGCCGACCCCAACGCCGAGGTCTGGGCATTTTCCGCAGCGGGCAGCACCCTGCCCCCGGCCCCGGGCTACACCGGGCCGCGCAGCTATTACGATTACCTGCAGACCGTGCAGAAGCAGGGCCGCCACGGCGAGGCCTTCGGCTACAAGACGATCAACACGGACGCGCTGGGCTGGATCATCGCCCGGCGCACGGGGCAGTCGGTTGCACAGCTGCTGCAGTCGCGCATCTGGCAACGCCTGGGCGCCGAGCAGGACGCGTACTACACCGTTGATTCCACCGGCACGCCGTTTGCGGGCGGCGGCTTCAATGCCGGACTGCGGGATCTGGCCCGCGTCGGCCAACTGCTGCTCGACGACGGCAAGGTCGACGGCCAGCCCATCGTGCCCGCCGCCGCGATCGCCCGTATCCGGGCCGGCGGCAGCAAACAGGCCTTTGCCAAGGCCGGTTACGCGCAGCTGCCGGGCTGGAGCTATCGCGGCATGTGGTGGATCTCCCACAACGACCATGGCGCCTACATGGCGCGCGGCGTGCATGGCCAGGCGCTGTACATCGACCCCACCGCACGGGTGGTGATCGCGCGGTTCGGCTCGCATCCGGTCGCTGCCAACAGCGCCAACGACCCGACCACCCTGCCCGCCTTCGATGCGGTCGCGCGGTATCTGATGGCGCAGCCCTGAGCGTGCGTGCCGGCTGACTACCGGCACGCATCGTGCACCAGGTCATCCATTCGCCGGCTGAGCGCCAGGCACGGCCGGCCGCCCGCTTTCCGGTAGGTCGTCTCGCGCTGGCGTCGCGCGGCGGCGCAACGGGCGGGATCGGCATGCACGGAGATGACCGCCCCCCGGATCGCGGGCGTCGGGCGGACACTGCGTCGCGGCAGACGCTTCTGTCGCACGGCTGCAGCCTCAGCACGCCGCTTGGCCTGTAGTTCCTGCCGCACGGATTCGATATGGATCTCATTGGCCCAGGTATCGGCGGGCGGCGGCATCTCGCGGATGCGCTCGGTGCGTCCCTCGCACGGGGTGGACTGATAATGACGCGCGCCGTCGACCAGGCAGGTATGCACCTGTCGCGGCGGCAGATCCACCGCTGTGGCGCTCATCATCAGGGTCAGCCACCACGCAGGCATCGCATCGCTCCGTCCAGATGCGCCCAGCATGTTTCAGAGGCGGATCACCGAGCCGTGACCGGCTGCACAGTGAGCGGGCGATGCGCATGCCCCTGACACGCCATCACTGCCATGCCCTACCCAAGTGCTATGGCCTGGCGCCCACGTGCAGTTCCAGCACTTCGTCACCCAAGGCGTCGATCTCGCCGGTCGGCCGCCAGCCCAGGTAGCGATAGAAGCCATGCGAGCGCACCGCAGGATCCGCCGCACACCCCAGGATCAGCCGCGAATGGCCGGCCTCGACTAGATCGGCGATGGACATATCCAGCAGCCGCCGACCGATGCCCTGCCCTTCATGGGACGGCAGCATTGCCAGCACCACGATCTCGCCGCCGTCGCGATCGCCGAAGCAGTAGCCGACCATGTGCTCGCCTTCCAGCGCGATATGCCCCGGCAGTACATCGTCACGGATACCGGCCGCCCAGCTGTCTTCGGTGATGCCGAGTCCGGCAAGCTCGGCCGCGGAAAACGCATTTTCGCGGGTGCGCCCACGCAGATCGATGCAGGCAGCGGCATCGCCCGGCACGGCGCGACGGTAATGAATCGGGTGGGTCATGCGTGCTTCCTGCAACCGCCGGAACACTCGGCGGCGCGCAGTATATCGTCGCATGCGCTGTAGACCCAAACGCAGCGGGCCCGGCATTGCCATTGCCGGGCCCGCGAGGGAATTACAGGAAGCGGTAATCGAACTCCAGCCACAGCTGGCGGCCGTAGGGGTCGTAGTTGCCGACCGGATAGAACGGCCAGCCGCCGCCGTTCTTGTCCGCCGGCGGGCGGCTGTCGCGCAGGTTGTTGACGATCAGGCCGAGCGTGGCGTTGTCGTTGAGCTTGCGATACAGGCTGGCGTTGTAGGTCATGTACGGCGCGATGCGACCACTGCCGTCGGTCTTCGGCAACGAGCCGTAACGCATGCCGTACAGGGTGGCGGTCCAGTCGTTGATCGCCCAGGTCACGCTGCCGTTGACCTTGCTGCGCCACTGGTAGGAATCCAACGAGTTGCGCTGGTCCTGCACGTCATCGCCGGCGAACTGGCGGTAGCTGTGATCGATCACCAGCGAGTACGCCACGCGGGCGGAGAAACGACCATAGCGGCCCGCGTCCCAGCGCAGGGTCGACTTCAGGTCGATGCCGCGCACGGTTTCGGAGGCGGCGTTGATCGGGTTGATCAGCACGCGCACGACCTGGTTTGGCTGCACTGCCGCGTCGGCCGGGTTGCGGATCACGCGACGCAGCGCGTCCTGGCATTGTGCCGAGCCGATATCGCGTGCGTCGCCACCCACGGTCTGGCCGAGGCGGCAATCGGCTTCATCCTTGAGGATGCGGGTGGCATCCAGGTTGGTGACCTCATCGTCGATGCGGATGTCGTAGTAATCTGCCGTGAAGTCCAGATTGGCCGACGGCGACCACACGAAGCCCAGACCGTAGGACTTGGCGGTTTCCGGCTGCAGCTGCGGATTGGCACCACTGGTGTAATCGATCGCCAGGCCGCTGAAATCGCAGTCGTCGTATGCCTGGCCGGCACTGCGGCAGCGCCAGTAATCGGTCATGCCGGGGTTGTAACCGCGCGTTTCGGTGGCGAACACGTAGTTCATGTCCGGCGCACGGAAGCTGGTTGCTGCACTCGCGCGCAGCAGCAGCGTATCGAACGGACGGAACTCCAGGCCGGTGCTCCAGGTGGCCTTGCCCAGATGATCGCCGGCAGCACGGTACTGGTCGTAGCGACCGGCCACGGTCGCGGTCAGGCGCTCCAGCAAGGGCAGCTGCAGCTCCACCCCGGCGGCATAGCGGTCACGCTCGCCACCGGCCGGAATGCCGGCGTTGAGGTTCCAGAACACGCCCTGTCCCAAGGCCGGGTCCGGGCGGTTGCGGTAGCCCTGGCTGCCGGCTTCGACCACGGCGGCCAGCGCTGCACGGCCGCCGGGCAGATCGAACAGCTGGCCGTTGACGCTGACGCTGGCGGTCTGCAGCCACGCAGCGTTGCGGCTCTCGTAGCGGTCCGACAGCCCCTCGTACTCGCCCGGGGTCAGCGGCTGGTACAGGCGCGACGGATCCGGGGCATACACGTCAACGCCATCGCGGGTGCCCAGTTGTGGGCCCAGCAGGTACGCATTGATGCCGACCAGCAGGCCCGGGCGCTGCGTCCTGTTCTCGTAGCGCGAGCGGCTGTAGGCCGCTTCGTAATCCCAGTCCGAGCCGCCGATGCTGCCACGGGCGCCGACGTTGAACGACCACGACTGCTCCAGGAAGCGGTTGGCATTGCGCTGCACGCCGCCGATCTCTTCGGGCGCGAAACGCCGGTACCAGCTTTCCAGCTGACCGCTGTTCTGGTTGTAGAAGTAATTGCGCGAGGAGGTCCAGCTCGGTGCGCGGGTGTTGTTGTAAATGCGCGCAGTGCCGATCGCCGCATCGGCGAACAGTTCCTGACGGTCATTCAAGCGCCAGGTCACCGCGCTGTACGCATCGATGTTGCGCTTCTCGGTCTGCACGGTCCAGAACGTGGGTGCGGCTTCATTGCTGCCGCAGTACCAGCCCTGGCGCGGATTCTGCGCGCGGAAGACACTGCCGCCATACAACGTGCTGGCGGCATCGCAGCCATCGGCACCGGGATCAATGTAGTTGTTGGTGGAGGCGTTGCGGCGATACGCCACGGCCGTCGCGAGCGGCGCCACGCCGCGCGGATCGTCGGTGAGCGAATCCATGAAGTCGCGCTGCGAACCGTAGATCGCTTTGCGGTTGGCGATCTCCAGGCCGAAGATCGCGTCCCAGTTCTCACCCGAACCGCCACCGACCGCCTGCAGGCGCTGGTTGTCGCCGCCACCCTGTTCGGTGGTGCCGGCGCGGATATTGATCCCGACGCCGTCATAGGTTTTCTTCAGGATGATGTTGACCACGCCGGCGATCGCATCGGAGCCGTACACCGCCGAGGCGCCCCCGGCCAGCACTTCGATCCGGTCGATCAGCGCGCTGGGGATGTTGGCCAGGTTGACCACGTTGACCGAGCCTTCGTAGGCCAACGGGTAGTCCGACTGCCGGCGGCCGTTGACCAGCACCAGGGTACGGTTGGGGCCAAGGCCGCGCAGGTTGATGGTGTTGGCAGCCGGGGTGAAGGTGTTGCCGAAATCCTCGCCCTGCACGTTGCCGGTGTTCTCGGTCAGCGCGCTGAGCGCCTCGAACGCGCTGCGGTAGCCCTGTGCCTCGATCTGCTCCTGGGTGATCACGGTGACCGGGGATGGACCTTCCACGCTGGCGCGGGGGATGCGCGAGCCGGTGACGGTGACGGCCTCCAGCTGGGTGGGTGCATCGGCCGCGTGGACCAGCGATACCGCACCAAGCAAAGGCAACAACGACACAACCAGGGCCCGCCGACGCAGCGGGCGATACAGCACAGACATGCAGATTTCCGGTAAAGACGTACGTGCCGGCGGGGTCAGGCCCGTGCCGGAGCGTAGTGAGGGAGGGGCCGTGATTCTGCTGAACAGGCGGAAAAGGAGGAAATGATCGCCCGCGATATGCTTATCGATATTTTGCCTAAGCAATGAAAAACGGCGGCCCTGCGGCCGCCGTTTCCGTGACACGCCGTGCGCCCGGACTCAGGCGTCGGCAGGCAGCGCGCTCTGGCGGTTCACCAGCGCGCTGAAACGTGCCAGCGAGCTCAGGTGGTGGTGCACCAGCGCCAGCCAGCCACTGCGATGCCAGGCCACGACGGTGGCGTCCGGCAACGCGGCGAACTTTTCCACATCCACGACCTGGAAACCGTTGACCGACATCTGCCGGCCGTCAGCGAGGGTGACGTCGATGTTGCGGTCGATCAGCAGTTCGTTTTCGATCAGGGCGGCAGTGAAGCGGCGGGTCTGGTCATGCTCGCGGGTGTAATCCCCGCAGAAGCGCATGGCGTTGTCGACGATCTCGGTGGCCTTGCCGTCCTGGAACAGCGGCACGCCGTCTTCGCTCTGGCCCTGGTTGACCTGCCTGGCGGCCGAATCCAGCGCGAGCACATACTCGTCCTGATCACCGGCCTGCATGAACACGAACGGATAGCGGCGCACGTAGGCCGGCACGTAGCTCTGCTCGTCCCACACGCCATCGGTGACGAACAGGTTGCGCTGTGCCAGGCCGACGGCGACCAGCGGCATCGCGTCCTTGCCGGTGAAAATGATCGGGTAATGCTGGGCCAGCGAACCGAATTCGCCGATCACGGCGGGGATCGCGTTGGTTTCCCCGGCAAAATGCGCGGTGTCCGGCACCAGGCGCCAGGCGGCGTGCAGATCCGAGCGCAGCGGAACAGGCGCCTGGTAGAACAGCGGACCGGTGGCCTGGGACGGCGCAGCGGCGGGCGGAGTCGTGGTTTCAGCAGTCATGGATTAAGTCGGATACGTCGCGCCAGTCAGCCCGGGCGCGAAAGCGGGAACCGCATTGAACGGCCACTATAACGTGCCACGTCCGTGGTTTTTATTTCAATCGCGCCGGATTCCCCGCGCCCCGCGATCGTCCGGTGATTCCACGGTGGCTCTGATCGGCGATACAGGCGTCGTCCGGGGAAGCGAGATTCACGCCGCCAGGAGCAGGCCGGATCCAACACGGTGCGCAGCTGCGACGTTTTTACCCGGCCATGCGCAAGCCGATGCTGCGCGCCCTGCCCTGCACCGCCTCACAGCACACCGTCCAGCGGGCCGGCGGCACCGGTCAATACGGCGCAGGCGTGATCCTGCAGTTCCTCACCGCTGGCCTTGTTGCCCGCCGCAAGGTCCAACCGGGTGGCCAGCAACACGAAACCGGGCGCACCGGAGGGGCCCGTCTGCCCGGCGACCACCAGCGACCAGTTCCCGATATCGGCCGGATCGGCCAGATGGGCGGCCAGCAGACGCACCGGGTTCGCGGTGAGCTCGGCACCGGGCAACTGGCGGGCGAGATAGGCATGCCCGCGCAACGGCTCCGGCAGCGGCTGCCAGCTGGCGCCGATGACCGGCTGCAGCCGGCGCAGCTGGGCCAGGACATCCGCGCGCAGGCAATCCACGTGGATGTGCAGTTGGTGCTGGGAGCGTCCATGGGGCGAATTCAGGGCCAGGCTGGCCACATCGCGCGGCAGTGCCATTCCGAGTGCCTGCTCGGTGTGGCTGCGCGCGTTCCACGCGGCGGCGAAGTAGTTGGGGGCACCGGCACGCAGCAGCGCCGGGCTTTCAATGCCCGAAATGCGGTCCAACGGCAGCACCAGGAACTGGTAGTGGCCGTGCGAATCCTTGAGCAGCACATCGCGCCGCTGCGCCTGGGGAGAAACGGCCAGGCAGCTGCCGCGAGGGGCGGCCTCGCCGGCGCAGTCGCGCTGGATGATGCCCCACAGGGCGTCTGGATTGGCAGGCGGTCTGGCCGGCGGCCGGGGCGGCGTGGCGCAGGCTGCCAACAGCAGCACCGCACAGGGCAAGGACACTCGGGCGATCACGGACAAGCTCGGTCAGGAATGCGGGCCCAGCCGGCCGTGCCGATGGGCGGGCGCGATTGTACCGCGCCGTTTCTGTCGCTTCCGTGTCAGTAGGTGCTGTACGGCACCTCGACCACCACCGGTGCGGCCGGTGCCGGCGGCTGCAGGGTGTAGCGATCCAGCGCGCCATTGTCATCGGCGAAGCGCTGTGACTGCACCTGCAGGCGGTACGTGGTGGTACCGAACTTGACGCTGCCGCCGCTGGCATCCAGCGCGGCACCGGCCGGCAGCAGCAGGCCGCCGAGGTCACTGTAACCGCCGCCTTCCTGCGAGAAGACATGGTCGACCAGCTCGCCCTCGCGCTTCATCGCAAACACATGCGGGTCGCCGTGGCGGCGGTTGTAGTCCTCGTTGCCGAGCAGATCGGCGATCCACACCCCGGGCAGCCGGTAGCTGGTTTCCAGCGCAATCGCATCGAGACGGTCACTGTCTACCACCAGGCAGCAGACCGCCTGCTTGTTTTCGCGGTCCAGGATCGCAAAGCGCTCGCCCTTGGCAACCTCGCGCGGCAGGATCGCAAACGGCTGGTTCCTCAGAACCGGTTCGGCGCCACTGGCCGAATGCAGGTTGCGCCAGCCACCGAATACCGGTGCGTCCGGCTCGGCCGCCACGGCGTTGCCGGCCATCGTCATTCCCAGTGTCACGATCAATGCGGCCGTGATCTTCCTGCTGTGCATGCGCTACTTCCGTTGGTTGACCTGTCGCGGCGACATCGCCGGACCTCACAAGACCGCGACACTATGCGCCAGCAGCGGGGCCGCGGGCAATCGGCGCCGCTCAGCCGATCACGATGTAGTCACTGACCAGGGTGATCCCGCGGTGCTCACCGCGCTCAAGCTGCACGTGGCGTCCACCGACCTGGTCGATGGCGATGCAGTCATCCACCTCCAGCAGGGCATCGGTATGCGGCTTGAACCAGCTGGCATTACGCAGGGCCTTGGCCTCGCGCTTGGCCGCCTCGGCATCCGTGGCGACCAGCAGCCGGTAATCATGCGCCTCGCCCAGCGCACCGGCGGCATACCCGCCGAGATTGAGGAAGTACAGGCGCGGCGCGCCAACGGCCGGGGCCGCGTCGCCGAAGCGCACCCGGTACGCCTCCACCCCATCCACCGCGAGCCAGCCATCGAGATGCAGCCCTTTCCGCTCACCGAACCAGTCCTGGCGCAGCTGCGGGTAGGCCTCTTCAATGGCATCGACGTTGGCGAAGGCCACGTCGTGGACCTCGATCCGGGCGCGGGCATGTCGCCCACCCAGCATGAACACGTGCAGCACCTGCGACTCCCGGCATGGCCGATCTGAGAGGCCGCCAGTGTAGCGCCGGTGGCCGTTGCGCCCTGCCCCATCAGCCGCGTGGGCTGCGCCCAACGGTCGCGGGGTGCCAACCACGCGCCGGTGCACACCGCAGTGGTATGGTCGGCGCCTGACCCCGCAGGAGCGACCCGATGGCATCCCTTTTCCGTTACCCCCTCGCCGCGATCACGCTCGCCGGCACCCTCTCGCTGGCCGCGTGCGTGAGCACGCCGGGCCCGGAGATCAAGGGTCCAGGCCTGTGCAAGGCCGATGCCCTGGGCTGGGCCATCGGCCAGCCGGCCGACGAGGCGAACATGCGCAAGCTGCTGGTGCAGAGCGGCGCCGGCCTGATCAACCCGATCGGCCCGGCCACGATCACCACCCGTGACCTGCGCCAGGATCGGCTGCGGGTGTTCATCGACAAGGACAACGTGATTACCGCCGTCCGCTGCGAATGAAGCGTTGCGGGTAGAGCCACCCCATGGGTGGCTGCCCTGAAACCTGCGATACGCCGGCACAGCCACGCATGGGGTGGCTCTACCCGTGGGGGGTGCAGTCGCAGCTGCTCCATCCGCGCGTCTTCGCGGTCTGGCCGATGCCCGGGTTGAACGTATTGCTCGGATCCAGTTGCTGGTAGAACGCCGCCAAGGCCGGCTTGGCCGGGTACAGATGGCCCACGTTGTGTTCGGCCGGATACTCCGCACCACGCGCGTCCAACAGCGCCCACATCGCGTGCTCGATGGCCAGCGGATCCTCGCCCTTGCGCACGATGTAGTCCTGATGGAACACATGGCACAGGAAATGCCCGTAATACAGTTTGCCGGCCAAGCGTGCGTCGAGTTCGGCCGGCAGGTGTTCCACCCACGCGCGGTCATCGCGCCGTAGTGCCACGTCCAGGGCCACAATGTCCTCGACCTCGCGCCGGTGCACCTCGCGATAACGCACGGCCGCGCCGGCCACCGCAAAGCGGTGCAGGAACGCCTTGCGCCCCTCCTCGGCCGTGCACTGGAAGAAGTCGCCCTCGCTGTCAGCGAAGTGAGTGCGCAGGAAGGTTTCGGCGGCGGCGGCATCCACCGCTGACACCTTGAGCAGCAGGTGGTGCTCGTAGCGGTCACGGAACTGGCCCATGCGCGCGGGCAGATGGCCCGGCAGGCAGCGCATCGCCCACTGGATCACGCGGTCGGTGACCCCGCGCAGGCCAAGGCTTTCGAACCATCCATCGACGCGGCTTTTCAGCGCGAACGCCGCCGGCACCCTGGCCGTGCCGAAGCGATCGATGAGCAGGAAGGTGTCCTTGCCGTACCGTTCGCCGATGTCGTACGCCTCGCGGTGCAGGTACTCGCCCGAGATCGGCAGGCGCTCGAACGCGGTCAGCAGATGGCGGCGGATCGCGGTCAGATCCTCCATCGCATTGCTGCCGATGTAGAACACCTCGCCGGGCTCGCGCGCAAACGTATCCAGCCGCACCGCGAACACCGCCAGCTTGCCGGCCGAGCCGGAGGCTTCGTAGTGGCGCGAGGGATCGGCGTTGTAGCGGGCCGGCGTGGCTGCATCGACCTGGCGCACCTGCTCGGCATAGCGCGGGTCGGAGGCGGCGCGGTCGTTGCCATTGTCCACGTCGGCGGGCGCGTAGTCGCCGCCCTGCAGCCGCTCCAGGATCTGC
Source organism: Stenotrophomonas bentonitica (assembly GCF_002887735.1). GTDB lineage: Bacteria > Pseudomonadota > Gammaproteobacteria > Xanthomonadales > Xanthomonadaceae > Stenotrophomonas > Stenotrophomonas bentonitica_A. The sequence goes on along the minus strand of NZ_PKQP01000013.1, from coordinate 61,566 downwards.
TCGGCGGTATCGCCCAGCGCGATGCCGAGATGATTGACCAGCTGCAGCTTGCCGTTGGCATCGACCTGGGCGAACAACGCCAGTTCGGTATAGGCCGGGCCGCGTCGCACCAGCGAGCCGCCGGAGTTGTTGCAGACCCCGCCCAGCACCGAGGCACCGATGCACGACGAGCCGATCACCGAGTGCGGTTCGCGGCCCAGCGGCGCCAGCTCCTTTTCCAGCCGGTCCAGCGTCGCCCCGGGCAGGCAGACCACCTGGCGGCCCTCGTTGATCAGCTGCACACCGGTCAGGCGCAGCGTGTTGAGGATGACCACCGGGCGGTCATAGTCGGCACCATCCGGCGTGGAACCGCCGGTGAGGCCGGTGTTGGCCGCCTGCATGATCACGATCGCGTTGGCCGCCACGATGGCCTGCAGGGCGCGCCACTGTTCCAGCAGCGTGCCCGGGCGGACCACCGCCAGCACCGGGCCATCGCCGAAACGGTAGCCCTTGCGGAAGCGCCGGGTCGGCTTGTCGCCGCACAGCACGTGTGCGTCCCCGACGATCGCGCGCAGCTGCGCCAGCAGCGCTGCCGTGCCCTGGGATGCCGCGTTCATGGTGCGGCCGCGAGGCGACGCGTGGCGTCCACCAGCGAATCGCGGCTGATGTCGGCGATGGTCCTGGCGCCGGTGAGCGTCATCGCCACGCGCATTTCCTTGGCCATCAGGTCCAGCAGATTGGCCACGCCGGCCTCGCCCTGCGCGGCGAGCGCATAGACGAAGGCGCGGCCGAGCAGCACGCTGTCGGCGCCGAGCGCGATCATGCGCACTACGTCCAGGCCGTTGCGGATGCCCGAATCGGCCAGGATCTTCAGCTCACCCTTGACTGCATCGGCGATCGCCGGCAACGCCCGCGCGGTGGACAGCACCCCGTCCAGCTGGCGACCACCGTGGTTGGAGACCACGATGCCGTCGGCCCCGAAGCGAACGGCGTCACGTGCATCGTCCGGATCAAGAATGCCCTTGATCACCATCGGTCCGCTCCAGAACTCGCGGATCCACTCCAGGTCTTTCCAGGAAATGGACGGATCGAAGTTGTTGCCCAGCCAGCCGATGTAATCGGCCAGGCCGGTCGGGCTGCCCCGATAGGTGGAGATGTTGCCCAGATCGTGCGGGCGGCCGAACAGGCCCACGTCCCATGCCCAGCGCGGGTGCGTCACTGCCTGCAGCATGCGCCGCGCCGGCGCGTTCGGGCCACTCATGCCCGAGTGCGCATCGCGGTAGCGCGCGCCCGGCGTGGGCATGTCCACCGTGAACACCAGCGTGGTCACGCCAGCCGCCTTGGCCCGCTCCAGCGCATTGCGCATGAAGCCGCGATCCTTGAGGACATACAGCTGGAACCACATCGGCCGATCGATGGCCGGGGCCACTTCCTCGATCGGGCAGACCGACACGGTGGACAGCGTGAACGGAATCCCCCGGCTCGCCGCCGCCCGCGCCGCCTGCACTTCACCGCGGCGCGCATACATGCCGGTCAGCCCGACCGGCGCCAGCGCCACCGGCATCGCCAGACGCTCACCGAACAGCTCCATTTCCAGGCTCAGATCGGACATGTTGCGCAGGATGCGCTGGCGCAGCGCGATCTCCGACAGGTCCGCGACGTTCCGCTTCAGGGTGTGCTCGGCATACGCGCCGCCATCGATGTAGTGGAACAGGAACGGCGGCAGGAGGCGTTGTGCCGCTGCGCGGTAGTCGGTGGAGGCGGAAATGATCATGGGTCAACCGTGGGAAGACGGAAGCCGTGACGCACGTGCGCGCCGGGCCTCGTTGTCATCGAGCGTGCGCAGGGAGGTGTGCACGAATTCCAGGTGCGCGTGCGCGGCGGCACGCGCGCGTTCGGGGTCGCCGGAGAGCACGCCATCCATCATCTCGCGGTGCTGGACGGACAGCGGCTCGAAGGTGCGGGCGGAGGTATAGAGCTTCTCGCGGCTCTGCGAGATGTTGGTCTGCAGCAGCTCGAACAGGCCACGCATCACCTGCAGCAGCACCAGGTTGTGCGAGGCCTCGGCGATGGCCAGGTGGAAGGCCGCATCGGCCTGTGCCTCGCCGGCCGGATCGTCCTTGCCATGCGCAGCCATCATGGTGTCGAAGGCCTGGCGGATCTTCGCGCGGTCTTCGTCGGTGGCGCGCAAGGCGGCGTGCCACGCAGTTGCCCCTTCCAGCGCGTGGCGGATTTCCAGCACGTCGAAGCGGTATTCCGGGTCGCCCTGGAACAGCGGCAGGTACGGCATCAACGGCTCATCGATGGCCTGCCGGGCACGGGCCGCCGGTTCGCTCACGTAGGTGCCGCCGCCGACCCGCGCGTTCAGCAGGCCCTGGCTGGCCAGCTGCGCGATCGCCTCGCGCAGCGCCGTGCGCGAGACCCCCAGCTGCACCGCCAGCGGTCGTTCGGCCGGCAGGCGGTCACCCGGCTGCAGGTTGTGCTCACGGATCAGGCTGCGCAGCTGCGCGGCCACCTTGTCGGACAGGCGTTCGTTCTTCATGCCGCCATTGTCGCCCGCGTGGCGGGCGATGGGGTCGATGCCGGTAGCCGGACTGCCGCGCATGGGCTCAGGGAATCATCCAGGTCAGCCAGTAGGCCTGCACCGTGGTGATGATGCCGACCATCACGGTGAAGATCAGGCTGTGCTTGACCGTGAAGCGGAACAGGTCCGATTCCTTGCCGGCCAGCCCGACCGCCGCGCAGGCAATCGCGATCGACTGCGGCGAGATCATCTTGCCGGTCACCCCGCCGGTGGTGTTGGCCGCGACCAGCAGCACCTCGGACACGCCGATCTGCTGGGCAGTGGTGGCCTGCAGCGCGGAGAACAGCGCATTGGAGGACGTATCCGAGCCGGTCAGGAACACGCCCAGCCAGCCCAGGAACGGCGAGAAGAAGGTGAAGGCCTTGCCGGTATGCGCCAGGGCCAGCGCCAGCGTGGCCGACAGGCCCGAGTAGTTGGCGATGAAGGCAAACGCCAGCACCATGCCGATGGAGTAGATCGGCACCTTGAGCTCCCGGGCGGTTTCGCCGAACGTGCGCAGCGCCGCGGCCGGGCGCATCTTCAGCAGCACGATCGCGATCACCGCGCCCAGCATGATCGCCGTGCCGGTGGCCGAGACCGCATCGAACGTGTAGACCGCCTCGTAGCCGGTCGGGACCGGCACGATCGGCGGCATTTTCAGCACCAGCTGATCCAGCGCCGGTACCGGAATCTTGAGCACCCAGTGCTCCAGCGCACCCCCGGTGGCGAACAGCGCCTTGAACGGCTTGATGCTCCAGATCGTGACCATCGCGGTCAGGATCAGGAACGGCGACCATGCCTTGACGATCTGGCCGGTGGAATAGCGCGGTGCCTCCAGTGCCTGGGCGGCAGCTTCTGCGCTGCTCTCGGTATCGAAGCGGAAGATGCGCACCGGCGTCCACTTGCGCAGGAACAGGGTCAGGCAGACCAGCGACGTCAGCGAGGCGGTGATGTCCGGCAGCTCCGGGCCGATAAAGTTGGAGGTCAGGTACTGGGCGATCGCGAACGAACCACCGGCCACCAGCACCGCTGGCCAGGTTTCCCTGATGCCGCGCCAGCCGTCCATGATCGCCATGATCCAGAACAGCACGATGACGGTCAGGAACGGCAGCTGGCGCCCGGCCATTTGCCCGATCTCGAATGCATCCAGCCCGGTCACCTGCCCGGCCACGATGATCGGAATGCCCATCGCGCCGAAGGCCACCGGCGCGGTATTGACGATCAGGCACAGGCCGGCGGCATACAGCGGCTTGAAGCCCAGCCCGACCAGCAGCGCAGCGGTGATCGCCACCGGCGCTCCGAAGCCGGCCGCCCCTTCCAGGAACGCGCCAAACGCAAAGCCGACCATCAGCATCTGCAGGCGCTGGTCTTCGGTGACCGACAGGATCGACGCCCGGATGATGTCGAACTGTCCGGTCTTGACCGAGACCTTGTACAGGAACACCGCGCCCAGAATGATCCAGGCGATCGGCCACAAGCCGTAGACGAAGCCATAACCGGCTGCTGCCAGCGCCTGCGACAGGGGCATCCGATAGAACAGCAGGGCCACCGCCAACGCGATCACCACGGTGATCGTGCCGGCCAGCCAGCCCTTCATGCGCAACACGGCCAGGGCGACAAAGAAGAAAGCGATCGGCAGCAGCGCGATCAGGCTGGACAGCCAGAGGTTGCCAGCGGGGTCATACAGTTGTTGCCAGGCCTGCATCGGCGGATCTCATCAAGACGGACAGGGGTCCGCGCGGTCAGCACCGCGCGAGCCGAGAACGTCCAACAGTGGTTATTGGTAGTACCAATAACCAACATGCCTGTTGGAACAGCCCGCATTGAAACGCCAAACGCGAGACGAGCCTATTAGACCATAGGTCTACGTCCGAATATTGGTCCTACCACTCAGCAGCCACAGTCGTTCGAACGACCTTTGAGTTCCACCGAGTTGCCGTCCGGATCGCGCAGGCGCAGCGAGAGGCCATCGCCCTCGGCACCGTAATTGCGCTCGGCCGGCCCACTGAGCTCTACCTGCAGTCCCTGCAGATGCACGCGCACCTGCTCGGCATCGAACGGTTCCACGCGCAGGCAGACATGCTCGACATTGCGCCCTTCCCGCCCGGGCGCCGCCCCGCCCTTGATTCCCAGCGGACCGTCCACGCTGATCAGATCGATCAGCGACTCACCGGCATGCAGATGCACCATGCCCAGCGACGGCCGTTCGCGGGCGACCGTGCAGCCCAGAACGTCACAGTAGAAGCGCACGGCGCGGGGCAGATCCTGCACACGCAGCACCACATGGTCGATGCGCTGGATCTCGAAGGGACGTTCGCTGCTCATGACGACTCCAGTTTTCTGGCGATACGGCTGAATACCACCAGCACGATCAGGCACAACACACTCACGCCGACAGCGATCACATACTCGCCGATGCCAACCGCGATACCGATCGCGGCGGACATGATCAGTGAACTGGCAGTGGTAAGGCCGCTGACCTGGTCATCGCGCGAGCCCCGCAGGATCGTGCCGGCGGCAACGAAGCCGACACAGGCCACCACCGCCTCGATCAGACGCACCGGATCGACCTGCAGCAGGTCACGGTAGCGTTCCTCCTGGAAGTGTTCGGCAATGCTGTCGCCCAAGCCGACAATCAGTGCGGCTGCACCGGCGATCAGCATGTGCGTGCGCAGTCCGGCGGCGTGCTTGCCCATCTCGCGTTCGATGCCGAGCGTGGCGCCCAGCAGCATGGCTACGGCAATCCGCAGCAGGATCGATAGATCTTGTTCCAGTCCCATCTGCGTCTCTCATCCGGCAATGGACGGAGCGTCGCAGACAGGGGCGTCTGGGGACCGTGAAACCAGTGGCAGGCCCGGCTGAGCCTGCCACCACGTGTCTTACTGGGCCAGATATCCGCCATCGATCGCGTAGTAAGTGCCGGTTGCAAAACCCGCATCCGCGCTGGCCAGCCAGGCCACCAGTGCGGCGACTTCTTCCGGCTTGCCGAGGCGTCCCAGCGCGTGCTTGCTTTCCAGCGCCTGCTTCACCTTCGGGTCCATCTTGTCCAGCAACGGGGTGGCGATGAAGCCCGGGCCCACCGCATTGATGCGGATCTTGTCCGCCGCGTGTTCCCACGCCGCCGTCTGGGTCAGACCGACCACGCCATGCTTGGCCGCGACATAGGCCGCCGAATTGTTGAAACCGACCTGGCCCAGGATGGAGGCCATGTTGATGATGCTGCCGCCCTTGCCCGTGCTGCGCATCGCCTGGATCTGCGCCCGCTGGCACACGAATACGCTGTTGAGATTGACGTCGATGACGTTCCTCCAGCCATCCACCGGGTAATCGCCACTGGCCGCCGACGGCCCGCCGATACCCGCGTTGTTCACTGCGATGTCCAGCCCACCGAGTTCCTGCACGGTCTGCTTCACGGCTGCTTCCACCGCGTGCTCGTCGGTGACGTTCAAGGCGATGCCGATCGATTTCACGCCTTTGCTGCGCAGCGCCTCGGCGGTCTTCTCGACGGCGTCGGCCTTGAGATCCCACACCGCCACCGCCGCGCCGGAATCGGCCAGCAGTTCGGCCACGGCCAGGCCGATGCCGGAGACGCCGCCGGTGACGATGGCGACCTTTCCCTTGAGCTGATAATCAATCATCGCGTCGTTCCTCGGGTTGGAATAAGGCTGCGGGCACTGCCTGCCCATGCCTCGACCATACGCCGCGAAAACGTTACAGAACGTGCACAGCGTGCTCCGCAACAATCCTTCCCATCGCTGCAACGCACCTGCCCCTATGCTCGGGGTCGTACGACCACATCCTTTCTTTCATCCGCCGCTGGCGGTCGCCCCCTCCCAAGGTAAGCCCATGACAGATTCCACTGACGGCCAGTTGTTCTCCCCCACCCGTCTGGGGGCCATCGACGTCGCCAACCGCGTCGCGATGGCACCGCTGACCCGCAACCGCGCCATCAAGGACCGCATTCCCAATCCTCTGGCCATCCAGTACTACGAACAGCGCGCCAGCGCCGGGCTGATCATCGCCGAAGCCACCCAGATCAGTCCGTTGGGCCAGGGCTATCTGGATACGCCCGGCATCTACAGCCAGGACCAGATCGATGCCTGGAAAAAGGTCACCGACGCCGTGCACGCGCGCGGTGGCAAGATCGTGCTGCAGCTGTGGCACGTCGGCCGCATCTCGCACACCAGCCTGCTGCCCGAGGGCGAGGTACCGGTGGCGCCGAGTGCCCTGCGCGCCGATGCGAAGACGTTCACCGCCAAGGGCTTTGAAGATGTCTCCGAGCCGCGCGCCCTGCGCCTGGACGAGATTCCCGGCCTGATCCAGGACTATCGCCAGGCCGCACGCAACGCCATCACGGCCGGCTTCGACGGTGTGGAAGTGCATGCTGCCAACGGCTATCTCATCGACCAGTTCCTGCGTGATGGCAGCAACCAGCGCACCGACGAATACGGTGGCAGCATCGAAAACCGCACCCGCCTGCTGGATGAAGTGGTCAGCGCGATCGTTTCGGAAATCGGTGCAGAACGCACCGGCGTACGTCTCTCGCCGGTGACGCCCGCCAACGACGCTGCCGACTCCAACCCGCAGCCGTTGTTCGAACGCGCCGTGGAGCGTCTGGATGCCATCGGCCCGCTCGCTTTCATCCACGTGATCGAAGGCGCGACCGGCGGCCCGCGCGACAACATCGCCTTCGACTACGCCGCGCTGCGCGCCAAGTTCAAGGGCGCATGGATCGCCAACAACGGATACGACCAGGCGCGTGCCGAAGCGACGGTCGCCTCCGGCTATGCCGACATGGTCGCCTTCGGTCGTCCCTTCATCGCCAATCCCGATCTGGTCGAGCGCTTCCGTCTGGGCGTGGCGCTGTCCGAGCTGGACAAGGACACGCTCTATGGCGGTGGCGCGCACGGCTACACCGACTACCCGACCATCGACGGTTGAGTGTTGATCCTGGTGGGCCGGATGCACGTTTCGGCCCAACAGGGCGAGATGCGCTGCATCCTGGAAGTGCCGGCCGGTGGCCGGCACTTCCTTCAAGGGTTCAGTACACCGGCAACGAAATGAAGCTGGCCTGCTGCGGCGAATGCCAGACCTGCTGCGTTGCCTTCTGGTAATCGCCCGGCTTGGCGAGGTAGATGTTCGGCACGAACGTCTGCGGGTTGCGGTCGTACAGCGGGAACAGACTCGACTGCACCTGCACCATCACCCGGTGGCCCGGCTGGAACACATGGTTCGCCGTTGGCAGACCGAATCTATAGTCCAGCACCTGGTTGCTCGCGATCGCCTTCGGGTCGCTGAAGCTCTCGCGGTACCGGCCACGGAAGATCGCCATCGAGACCGACAGCTCGTACCCGCCCATCTCGGGCGTCGACGGCGTCTGGTCCGGATACACATCGATCAGTTTCACCACCCAGTCGCTGTCGCTGCCACTCGTGGCTGCCTGCAGATTGACCTGCGGCGCGCCGCCGATCCGCAGCGGCTCGGTCAACGGCTCGCTGACGAAGGTCAGCACGTCCGGGCGACCATCCACGAAGCGCTGGTCCTTCACCAGCCAACTCGTCCACATGTCGCGGTCAGCAAACCGCACCGGGCGCGGTACGAACGGCACCGGCTTGGCCGGATCGGATACATACGCCTCGAACGTGGCCTCCCCCACCTGTGGTGCTTCAAAGGACAGCCTGCCGCCCGCGCGCAGGTACAGCGGCCGGGACTGCGCCGCGCTGCGCGGCCACTGCTGCAGCTTGTCCCAGTGGTTCTCCCCGGTGTTGTAGATCAACACCGGCGGTGTCTGCGCCTTGGGCGCGCCATCGACCAGGTACTGATCGAAGAACGGCTTGAGTACATCGCGGCGGAACTGCAGCGCGGTGTCGCCCTCGAACTTCAATGCGCCCAGGCTGCTGCCGTCATAGTTGACCTGGCTGTGCCGCCAAGGCCCCATCACCAGATAGTTCAGCGTGTTGCCGGTGTCACGCGGCTCCATCGCCGCATAGCTGTGGACCGCGCCCCACATGTCTTCCTGGTCCCACAGGCCCTGCAGCCACATCGTGGGGACCTTCAGTTCGGTCCTGGCCATGCGCGCGTCCAGCGCCTGTTCCTGCCAGAACGCATCGTAGCTGGGGTGTTCGATCAGCTTGTGCCACCACGGCAACTGGTCCAGCCCGTTGGCCCTGGCGTAGTCACCGGCCGAGCCGGCGCGCAGGAAGGTGGTGTAATCGTCGTAGCCCACGCTGGGAATCGCCGGGCCCTTGCCGCGCTTGGCCAGCTGACCGGTGAAGTAGCCGAAATTGACCTGCCGGAACGCGCCGTAGTTGAGCCAGTCGTCGCCCATCCAACCATCGATCATCGGGCTCTGCGGCGCGGCCACCTTCAACGCCGGGTGCGGGTTGGTCAGTGCCATCACCACGGTGAAGCCCTCGTAGGACGAGCCCAGCATGCCGACCTTGCCGTTGCTTTCTGGCACATGCTTGACCAGCCAATCGATGGTGTCCCAGGCATCGGTGGCGTGGTCGACCTTGGTGTTGTTGAGCGGCCCGCGCAGCGGCCGGGTCATCACGTAATCGCCCTCGGAGCCGTACTTGCCGCGGATGTCCTGGAACACGCGGATGTAGCCGCCATCCACGAACACCTCATCGCCCTGCGGCAGGATGTCACGCATGTTCGGCGAATCCATGCGCTTGGCACGATTGGCCGCATCGTAGGGCGTGCGGGTCAGCAGGATCGGCGCGTTCCTGGCGCCCCTGGGTACCACGATCACCGTGTAGAGCTTCGTGCCATCACGCATCGGCACCATCACCACGCGCTTGTCGTAGTTGTCCTGCGCCGTGGGGGTCACGAAGCCCTTGGCCGGAATGTCCGGGGTCATCGGCGAGGTCTGCGCCGACACACTGGCGACGACCATCAGACTCAACAGCGCAACTGGCAATACACGCACACGCATGGGCTCTCTCCCGGCAGTGAAGGCAACGTCCGGAGCCTAGCGCTGCCCGGCCCGCACCGGTAGATGCCGATCGGCCTGGCGCAAGGCCTTCATCCCCATTCAGCCGCCAACCACCGTTTCGTGCAAAGCCTGCCAGCGCAGCATGCCGTCGGTGCCGCCAACAAGAATGGCCAAGGACTCGCGCCGATTGCCGGTGCCCTGTGCGTCGCTCTGGTCTTCCCGATAGCGCACCGCGCATGCGCCCGTCCCCAGCGGCAGGTACGTCATTGCATCGATGGTGATGCGCAATCCCGGCCGGCTGCCATGCGCGGCAGCGAAGAAGCCGGCCAGCGTGGGTTTGTCCAGGCGCACGCCGCGGACGCCGACCATGCTGAAGCCCTCGCTGAAGCGGGCCAGCAGTGTGTCCAGCGCAGCCACCGGCGAGCGGCCGGTGAACCAGTCTTCGATCAGCACATGCAGGTCGTGGATCTCATTGAAGGCAAGGGTGTCATTCATGAGGAAGTTCTCAAGGAAAGGGCGGACGCCGGCAGGCGCCACAAGGGAAGGAGCGGCAGCAGGCTCATGCCCGCCGCCAGCACCAGGGTGAGTACAAAGGCGTGGTCCGGTGTCACCGAAGAGAGCACCGCCAGCACACAGGCCAGCACCGCGGCCGCCAGGCAGAAGCTGAGTTGGCGGTTGAGATTCCACAGCGCGCTGCCCGGCAGCAGCTCCGCATCGGCCAGCCTCTGGAAGGCGAGCGTCTGGGCGCTGCTGCTGCACAGGCTGCCCCCCAGGCCCATCAGCGCGAAGGCCAGCACGGGAAGCCAGGGCTGCTGGGCCTGCACGGCGATCAGCAGCACGATACCGACAGCCTGGCATCCCATCCCGGCACTCAGCAGTGGGCGCGCCCCGATGCGCGGCAGCCAGCGCCGCGCCGTGGCGATCGCACAGGCCGAGGCGATCGCCCACGGCAGCATGAAGCCACCGATGGCGGCGGCGCCGTAGCCTTGCCCATGCAGCAGCAACGTCGCCACCAGCTGGGTGCCGATGAAGGTCCCGGGCACCAGCAGGTAGACCGCCATCGCCAGCCGCAGCGACGCATGCCGCAGCAACGACCACTGCAGGACCGGATGATCCGTCCGGCGCGCACTGCGGGCATACAGCGCCAGCACCAGGGTGGCGACCACCAGCAGGCCCGCGCCCAGCATCCGTTGCCCCGGCGCTGCGAGCAGTCCCAGCGCGACCAGCAACGCGCTCAGGCCCACGGAGCCCAGCAGCAGCCCTCGACGGTCCAGCGCAGGTACGGCCACCGTCGCACCGTGGCGCACCCATGCGGCCGCCAGCGCGAAGGCCAGCGCGGCCAGCGGCACACTGACCAGCAGCACGCCCCGCCACGAGCCCCACTCCACCAGCAGGCCGCCCAGCGTCGGTGACAGCGCCGGCACCAGCAGTGCGACCGCCATGATGCGGGCGGTCAGTCGCGCACGATCGGCCGGCGGGCATTCGCGGTAGGCCATCGCCTGCCCCACCGGAATCAACAGCCCACCGCCCAGCCCCTGCAGCAGGCGCCACGCGATCAGCCACTCGATGCTCGGCGCGGTGCCTGCCAGCACGGCGCCCACGGTAAACAGGGCCAGCGAGAGGCACAGCACCCGGCGTTCGCCCAGGCGCGCCGCCAACCAGCTGCCCAGCGGAATGACCAGGGACAGGCCCAGCATGTAGCCATTGCCGATCCACGCCAGCTGCGGCACGGAGGCCTGCAGGTCCGCGGCGATGGCCGGATAGGCCACGGTGCCGATGAACATGTTCACCAGATCCAGCGAGAATCCCAGCAGGTACAGCGTTTCCACTCTGGCCCGGTATGTCATGGCGCGCTCCGATTGCGAGGCGGCAGCATGCGCGTCGGCAGCGGCTGGATATACGGGCAGGCGGATGCAAGACTGTCAAACCATTTTTGACAGTCAGAGCGCCCCCATGGTCAGCCTGGACCGCTTCGAGACCTTCAAGGCGATTGTCGATGCCGGCAGCCTGACCGCTGCCGCACAGCGCCTCGGCCAGAGCCGCGCCGTGGTGAGCTTCAACCTCAAGCGGCTGGAACAGGAACTGGGCGTGACCCTGCTGGTACGCAATACCCGCAGCCTGGCCCTGACCGAGGCCGGTGAACGCTTCTACCAGCACTGCACGGCGCTGTTGGCCACTGCCGAGCTCGCCATCGAGGAAGCACGCAGCGAACAGCTGCAACTGCGCGGCACGCTGCGCCTGACCACCACGCCGGAATATGCGATCGCCCGGGTCGTGCCGGTGCTGGAATCATTCCGCGCCCTGCATCCCGAGCTGCGCCTGCACCTGTCCACCTCACCGGCGCCGGCGGACCTGATTCCCGAGCGGTTCGATCTGGCCATCCGCTTGGGGCGCCTGCAGGATTCGCAGCTGCGCGCGACCCTGCTGGACGAACACGCGCTATGCGCGGTCGCCTCACCGTCGTTGTTGGCCACGCTGCCCGATGAGGCCGCGCGCGATGATCCGGACTGGGTCCGCACGCTGCCAAGGCTGGGCTATCCGCGCCTGGCGGATCTCCCACTGGTGGCGCCCGATGGCAGCGACCAGCTGTTTGCCTGCAACCCCGCCCATGCGGTGGTCACGGTTGATAACGCCTCCACCCTGCGGGCGTTCGCGCTGGCCGGGGCCGGCGCGACCGTGTTGCCGCAGTGGTTGATCGATGACGATCTGGCGCAGGGCCGGCTGCTGCCGATCCTGCGCCGTCATTGCTTCCCGCGCCAGGGAGTGTATGCGGTGTTTCCCAACACCGCCCAGCCCTCGCGCCGGGTCCGGCTGCTGCTGGCGCACCTGCGCGAGCACCTGCCGGTGGCGCACCTGCGCGAGCACCTGCCGGGGTGACCGGAGGCACGACCCACGGTCGTGCCCTGCCCGTCAGTTCAGCGGACCACCTGCCCGGCCAGCTCCAGCGGCACGCGCTGCACCGGTGCATTGGCCGCGCGCGAGAGCTGCACTTCGTACTGCCCACCGGCGATCTTCCACTGCTTGTCGGCGGTGTCGAAGCTGGCCAGCGTCTTCGGCTCGGCTTCGATGCGGATCCGGCGGCTTTCGCCCGGCTGCAGCGTCACCTTCTGGAAGCCGATCAGGCGGATCGGGGTGGTGCTGCCCTGCGGCAGCTGCAGGTACAGCTGCGGCACATCCGCACCGGCGACCTTGCCGGTGTTGCGCACATCCACGCTGGCGACCACGCGCTGGCCTTCCACCACCACCGTCAGGTTGTCGTAGCCGAAGCTGGTGTAGGACAGGCCATGGCCGAACGCGTACTGCGGGGTCAGGCCCTTGGCGGCAAACCACTTGTAACCGACGTTGGCGCCTTCGATGTCGTAGTCGATGGTGTCATCCGGCTTGTTCTTCGGGTTGAAGCCCAGGCCGTTGACGTGCGGGCGCGGCAGCTGACTGACATCCACCGGCCAGGTCACCGGGAGGCGGCCGGACGGATTGACCTTGCCGGTCAGCAGCGCGGCGATGCCTTCACCACCGCGGATACCCGGATACCAGGCCTGCAGGATGGCCGGCACCTGCTGCAGCCACGGCAGCTCGACCGGGCCATTGGTTTCCAGCACCACCACCGTCTTCGGGTTGGCCTTGGCCACCCCGGCGATCAGCGCGTCCTGGTTGTCCGGCAACTGCATGTGCGGCAGATCGACCGACTCGGCCGACCACTGGGTGGCGAACACGATGGCGACATCGGCCGCAGCGGCAGCGCGCGCGGCGGCCGCGACATCGCGGCCATCCACGTAATCGATGCGGGCATCCGGACGCTCGGCGCGCAGCGCTTCCAGCGGCGAGGACGGGTGGAAGATCACCGGGCCCGGCCAGGTGGTCGGCATCACGCCCGGCACCGCATTGGTGCCGCGGGCGGTCCAGCCCACCATCGAGGAACCACCACCGCCGATCACGCCCTTGTCGGCATGCCCACCGATGATGACGATGCGCTGCACGTCCTTGCCCAGCGGCAGCAGGTCATCGGCATTGCGCAGCAGCACGCTGCCTTCTTCGACGGTGCGCTGCGCGGCCAGGAAGCCGGCCTCGTCATCGATCGGCTCGTGCACCGGCGGCAGGTCGAAGTTGCCGTGCGCGAACATGGTGCGCAGGATGCGGCCGACCATGTCGTCCAGGCGCGCCTGCGGCACGACGCCACCGGCCACGGCCAGGCGCAGCGGCTCATCGAAGTAGACCGCCTTGTCGAACACTTCACCGGCCGACTGCTGGTCCAGGCCGGCCAGCGCCGCCTTGGAGCCGCTGTGCACGCCGCCCCAGTCGGACATCACGAAACCGGGGAACTTCCATTCCTGCTTGAGCACCTCGTTCATGAGGTAATCGTGTTCGCAGCCGTAGGTGCCGTTGATGCGGTTGTACGAGCACATCGCCGAACCCGGCTTGCCGATGTCCATGGCGATTTCAAACGCCAGCAGGTCCGATTCGCGCATCGCCTGCTCGCCGATCTCGGCGCTGTGGAAATTGCGCGAGGTCTCCATGTCGTTCAGCGCGAAGTGCTTCATCGTGGAGATCACGTGCTGGCTCTGCACGCCGCGGATCGACTCGCCGACCAGCACGCCGGCCAGCAGCGGATCTTCACCGGCGTATTCGAAGTTGCGGCCGTTGCGCGGGTCGCGCTGCAGGTTGACGCTGCCGGCCAGCAGGATATTGAAGCGCTGCTGCCAGGCTTCGCGACCCATGGTGGCACCGCCGGCGAAGGCGATGTCCGGGTTCCAGCTCGATGCGGTGGACGGGCCCGACGGCATCGCCGTGGCATGGTCACCCTTGCGCAGGCCACCCGGGTTGGTCACGCCGACGCCGGCATCGGCCGACTGCTGCGCCGGAATGCCCAGGCGCGGCACGCCCGGCACGAAGCCGGCCGAACCAACCGCACCTTCGGGCAGCGGGCCGCCGTCCTTGCCCAGCCCGAAGTAGCTGTGCAGCATCTGGAACTTCTCGTCCACGGTCATCTGCGCGACCAGTGCCTTGGCACGGGCATCGGCGTTCAGGCCGGTGTCCATCCATGGCGTATCGCCACCGACCGGCGCGGTGTAGCCCAGGGTCAGCAGCGTAGCCGCGGTGGTGCCCTTCTTTCCGTCATGGGTGCGCAGCTTGATGGCGGCCGAGGTAGCCGACTGGAAGCCATCGCTGAAGTAGCTTTCGTTGGCTTCCAGCGCGACACGCGACGGATCGAAGCCGGCGGTGGTGGCCGCATCGGCACTCACCGCGCCCAGCAGCACGGCCGGTGCGCCCAGGCGCGAGCCGGTGACCAGCGGCGGCAGCGCGGCGGCATCGGCGGCACTGGTGTACAGCGCGACCACATGGCGGCCATCGTTGAGGCGCAGGTAATTCAGCGACGGCTGTTCGGTGCCCGACTCGGCCTCGATCGGCAGGCGGGTCAGCACGACGCTGCCGGTCTGCTGCGCGGCGGCCGGATCGGCGGTCACGAAACGATAGTGATAGCCCAGCGCATCGGCCAGACCCTGCAGCGGATCCACGCGGTCGGCGCGGCGCTCCACGTTGCGCACCGTCACGGCATCGACCTGCAGCTGTTCCAGCTGTGCGGCGACCACGGCCGCATCCAGCTCACCCGGGGTCTGTTCCAGGGTCAATACGGTGAACGCGTCGGTGGTGGCGGCCGGGGCAGCGGCCCAGGCAGAAGCGCTCAGCGAGAGCGCGATGGCGGCCGTCAGGGCCAGGGGCTTTGAAATCGTTTTCATGAGCGGACGAAACACCTTTGCTTGCGCAATAAATCCAGGGAGTCTTGCCGCAGAAGGGTGCAGCGCCATATCGGCGGGAACCACGCGCAGGGGCGCGGAACCGTTTACAACGCAAGGCGATGACGGCTACGTCCAGGCCCCTCCGCCCGTCGTGACAGCCGCACCACCCGGGAGGCCCTTGCCGGCACCTCACCCCGGAAGAGTGTCCGAGCGTGTTCATGCCTGTCAACAGGATGCTTACATTTGAGACAGCGAAACCCGGCCCGAATCAGGGCGACGGCGGCTTGATCAGCTGGGTGTCGGCAGCCGCCACCACCTGCCCATGCTGGTCACGCGGCTGCATCAGCGCCAAGGGCAGGCCATCGCTGTCGGCCTGCAGCACCGAGCGCGGCTCGCCCGGCGCGAACAGGAAGGCCTCGCCCCACTGCCGCAGCGCCACCACCAGCGGGAACAGCGCGCGGCCGCGTTCGGTGAGCACGTACTGCTGGTAGCTGCGCCCCTCCTCCAGCGGCTGCTGCGTCAGCACATCGGCCTCCAGCAAGGCCTGCAGGCGCTGGCTGAGCATGCTGCGCGACATCCCGAGGCGGCGCTGGAAATCACTGAAGCGCCCTACTCCATCGAACGCCTCGCGCACGATCAGCAGCGACCAGCGGTCGCCGACCAGATCCAGCGCGCGCCCCACCGGGCAGGGGGTAGTGGCATCGGTTGTCATGTGCGGCCTCCTTTCGAGGTTTCATTTTAGAACCACATACTCCAGAATCAACTGGTTCTTTTTTGAGACTACATCATGCCGCTCCCTGCCTCCGCCTCGCGTGCGTCCACCTCCCCGCTCCCCTCCGCCCTGCTGATGCTGTTCGCCTGCGCCGCCGGTTTGAGCGTGGCCAATGTCTATTACGCCCAGCCCTTGCTGGATGCCTTGGCCGCCGATCTCCAGATCAGCACGTCCCGCATCGGCGCGGTGATCGCCGCCACCCAGCTGGGGTCGGTGGCGGCGCTGCTCTGGGTGGTGCCACTGGGTGACCGCGTGGACCGCCGCCGCCTGATCGCGATCCAGACCATTGGCCTGGTGCTGGCGCTGCTGGCCGTCGCGCTGGCCACGCAGGCCTGGAGCCTGCTGCTGGGGATGCTGGCGGTGGGCCTGCTCGGCACCGCGATGACCCAGGGGCTGATTGCCTACGCCGCCGCCGCGGCGGGCGAGCACGAGCGTGGCCGGGTGGTCGGCGCCGCACAGGCAGGCGTGGTGGTCGGGTTGCTGCTGGCACGGGTGGTGGCCGGGGCGGTGGCCGATCTGGGCGGTTGGCGCGCGGTGTACCTGCTCTCGGCAGTGCTGATGATCGTGACCGGCACCCTGTTGTGGGCACGGCTGCCGCGATTGCCTGTGTCGGCCGCACACGACGCGCGGACCGGCTTGTTCGCGCTGCTGCGGCAGCAGCCGGTGCTGCGCCAGCGCGGCGTGCTGGGCCTGCTGCTGTTCACCGTGTTCGGGGTGTTCTGGAGCAGCATGAGCCTGCCACTCAGCGCGCCACCCTATGCCCTCAGCCACACCGCCATCGGCGCTTTCGCGCTGGTCGGCGTGCTCGGTGCGTTGGCCGCGGCCCGCAGCGGGCACTGGAGTGACCGGGGCCATGCCGGGCGGGTCACCACCGGGGCCCTGTGGCTGATGCTGCTGAGCTGGGCGCCGATCGCGGCGATGTCCCATCACCTGGGCTGGCTGGTGCTGGGCGTGCTGCTGCTCGATCTGGCCGTGCAGGCGCTGCACGTCACCAATCAGAGCCGGATCCTGGCCGCCGCACCGCACGCGCAGGCACAGGTGATCGCCGCTTACATGCTGTTCTACGCGGCAGGCAGCGGGCTGGGCGCGTTGGCCGGCAGTGCGCTGTATGCCGCCTTCGGCTGGCCCGGGGTGTGCATGGCCGGCGCTGCCGTCTCGCTGCTGGCACTGCTGGCGTGGTGGGCGATGCGGGGTTATCACACCATCACCGGTGGTCATGAGCCCAGCCCGGTTCCCGGTGGATCGCGGATCGATAATGACCGCTCACGTCCCGGAGCGACCGCATGCCCCCACACCGCCACTTCGATCAACTCTGGCGCGACCGCAACGACACCTCCCGGCAACGCAGCCCGCGGGTGCTGATCCGGGTGTTCGTCGGCCCAGGCGAACTGGAAGCGCGGGTGGCGTTCTACGAGCAGTTGCAGGGGGTGGTGGCCGATGCGGGCTTTCCGTTCCCCGAGGCCGGCCTGCGCCTGGCGATGGTCGGGGCGTTCCTGCTGATCGAAGGCGCGCCGGACAAGCTGGCCCCGTTCACTTCCACCACCGGCACGCTGCTGGTGGATGACGTGCAGCCGTACTACGAGCGGCTGGTGGCGGCCGGGGCGGAGATCATCTTCCCGCTGCAGGTCGTGCCGACCGGCGCAGCCTTCAACGCCGTGCATCCGGACGGCACCGTGGTCGAGTACGTGCACCACCGGCCTGATCCGCAGGGGCGCTAAGACCCCGCTCGGTGTGCATCGAGAGGGCGCCCAGCCCCCATCCCGTGTAGATCCACGCCATGCGCGGAGGCTCTCGCTGAAGCATTCATCACCCTCAACCGCTTCGGAATCCGGCCGTCGAATTCGTTAGCATTTTTACTAATTGCGGGTAGGATTGTCGGTCTCAGCCTTTGACACGCGTGCTGCCGATACTCGCCGCCATGCCCTTGTTTCCCGCCCGTTTCCGCCTGCTCCAGCCCTGCCGGGAGGCCCGCTGATGGGCGCCGTGCTGGCCCTGGACCGGCTGCTGGAAACCCGCCGGGTCTGGCGGGGGCAGCCACGTACGGCGTTCCCCGAGGTAGCGCCGCACCCGACCGGCCACCCGGCACTGGATGCCCGCCTGCCCGGTGGTGGCTGGCCGCCCTCGGCCCTGTCGGAAGTGCTGCTGGCCTCGCCCGGGGTCGGTGAGCTGGCGCTGGTCTGGCCGACCCTGGCGCGGTTGAGCCAGCAACAGCAGACCGTGGTGCTGATCGCCCCGCCGCACCTGCCGCATGCCCCGGCCTGGGCACGCGCCGGGCTGGCACTGAGCCAGGTGCAGGTGGTCCAGGCCAGCCCGCGCGATGCGTTGTGGGCGGCCGAACAATGCCTGCGCTCGGCTGCCTGCGCGGCAGTGCTGTGCTGGCCGCAGCAGGCCGATGACCGCGCGCTGCGCCGGCTGCAGGTGGCCGCTGAAACCGGCCAGTGCCTGGGCTTTTCCTTCCGCGATGCCCGGCATGCGCGCAATCCCTCCCCGGCCGCGCTGCGCCTGCAGCTCGACGATGGCCAGGTGCGGGTGCTCAAGTGCCGTGGCGGGCTGGCACCGGTACAGCCGCTGCCGCTGGCCGTGGCCCATTGAGCCGCCGCCGTGGATTGGGCCTGCCTGCTGCTGCCGCACCTGGCGCTGGATGCCGCCCTGCGCCAGCAACCCGATCCGGACGCGCCGCTGGTGCTGGTCACCGGCCCGGCGCAGCGGCGCGTGCTGCACGCGGTCAGCCCCTCGGCCCGGCAGCGCGGGCTGCGCCGCGGCATGCTGCTCTCGGCCGCCCAGGTGCTGACCCGCGACGTGCTCACCGTGGAGTACGACCCACGCGCCGAGCAGGCCACCCGCCACCTGCTGGCCAGCTGGCTGTACGGCATCAGCTCACAGGTCAGCCTGGATTTCCCGCATGCGATGGCGCTGGAAATCCGGGCCAGCCGCGCGCTGTTCGGTGATTGGCCGAAGGTCGAGCAGCGGCTCACCCGTGGCCTGACCGAACTGGGTTTCCGGCATCGGCTGGTGGCCGCACCGAATCCGCATGCCGCCAGCGTGCTGGCCCGCGTGCATGGGCGGCTCGGCGTGGCTGCACCCCAGCTGGACGCGGCGCTGGCCCAGGTGCCGATCGAACGCAGCGGGTTGCCGGCCGAGGCGGTCACGGTGCTCGCGCGCTCGGGCCTGCGCACGCTGGGCGCCACGTTCGGCCTGCCGCGCGAGAGCCTGGCCCGGCGCTTCCCGCCGCAGGTATTGGCGCATCTGGATGCACTGCGCGGCATCAGCACGCCACCGCTGCGCTATTTCCAGCCACCGGACCGCTTCGATGCGCGCATCGAGTTCGAGTACGAGGTCGAGTCCACCCAGGCGATGCTGTTCCCGCTGCGGCGCCTGACCGCCGACCTGGCCGCGTTCCTGTGCTCGCGCGATGGCGGCGTGCTGCAGTTCGATCTGTGGTTCGAACACGAAAACCACCCCGATACGCGCCTCTCGATCGGCCTGCTCGCCCCCGAACGCGAACCGGCAATGCTGTTCGAACTGGCCCGCAACCGCGTCGATCATCTGCAGTTGCCCGCCGGCAGCCGTGGCCTGCGCCTGCAGGCCGAGCAGCTGCCGCCGTTCGTGCCGGCCGCACGCGATCTGTTCGACCCGCGCCCGCAGCAGGCGATGCCGTGGGAGCAGTTGCGCGAACGCCTGCGTGCCCGGCTCGGCGATGACGCCGTGCAGGGGCTGGGGCTGCGCGCCGACCATCGGCCCGAACGCGCGACCGGCGATGCCAAGGGCGCCCCCAAAGCACCGCCGCCGCCGCTGCCGATGCGCCCGGGCTGGTTGCTGGCCCAGCCGCAGGCGCTGCAGGATCCCCACCTGCGCATCCTGTCCGGACCGGAACGGATCGAATCGGGGTGGTGGGATGCCGGGGACATCCGCCGCGACTATTACGTGGTGGAAACCACGCAGGGCCAACGCGGGTGGGCGTATACCGCCGCCGATGCACGCAGCGGGCCGTTCATGCTGCACGGCTGGTTCGCATGAGCGCGCCCCTGCCCGACTACGCCGAGCTGCATTGCCTGTCGGCCTTCAGTTTCCAGCGTGGCGCGTCCATCGCCGAGGAGTTGTTCGCGCGTGCCAAGGGCCAGGGCTACCGCGCGCTGGCGATCACCGATGAGTGCTCGCTGGCCGGCATCGTGCGCGCCTGGCAGGCCGCGCAGAAGCACGCACTGCCCCTGATCACCGGCGCTGAATTCCAACTGGAGGACGGCCCGAAACTGGTGCTGCTGTGCACCGATCAGGGCAGCTACGCCGCGCTGTGCCAGCTGATCACCACCTGCCGCCGGCGTGCACCCAAGGGCGAGTACCGCTGCCTGCGCAGCGACATCGAGCAGCTGCACGCCGGCCTGCTGTGCCTGTGGCCGGCACCTGCCCCGGCCATCGAGGATGCGCAGTGGCTGCAGGCCTGCTTCCCGCAGCGGCTGTGGCTGGCGGTTGAACTGCACCGCGAGGCCGACGACCGCGCGCGCCTGCAGCGCCTGCGTCGTTTCGGCCGCGACCAGGGCATTCCATTGGTGGCCAGCGGCGATGTGCACATGCATGTGCGCCGCCGCCGCGCGCTGCAGGACACCCTCACCGCGATCGGCCACCACTGCACGCTCGGCGAAGCCGGCTGGCGATTGTTCCCCAACGGCGAGCGCCACCTGCGCACCCGCCAGGCCCTGGCCACGCTGTACCCGCCCGAGCTGCTGGCCGAGACCCTGCGCATCGCCGAGCGCTGCCACTTCGATCTCAAGCAACTGCAGTACACCTACCCGCGCGAACTGGTGCCGGCCGGCCACGACCCGGCCAGCTGGCTGCGGGTACTGGTGGAAGAAGGCATGCAATGGCGGTGGCCAGCGGGCGAGACGCCCCGGCAGCGCCACCAGATCGAACACGAGCTGGCGCTGATCCATACCAAGCAGTACGAGTCCTATTTCCTGACCGTGCACGACATCGTGCGCTTCGCGCGCGGCCAGCAGATCCTGTGCCAGGGCCGCGGCTCGGCCGCCAATTCCTCGGTGTGCTACGTGTTGGGCGTGACCGAGATCGATCCCAGCGAGATGGAGCTGCTGTTCGAACGGTTCATCTCCGCCGAGCGCGACGAGCCGCCGGACATCGACATCGACTTCGAACACGAACGCCGCGAGGAAGTGCTGCAGTACGTGTTCAACCGCTACGGCCGCGAGCGTGCGGCACTGACCGCCGTGGCGATCAGCTACCGTGGCCGCAGCGCGGTGCGCGATGTGGCGCGGGTGCTGGGCCTGCCACCGGACCAGGTCAACGAACTGGCCGCCTGCCTGGACCGCTGGAGCAGCCACGAGCCGCTGCCCGAGGCATTGCGCGAACGCGGCTTCGATCCGGAGACCCCGTTGATGCGACGCGTGGTGGCGCTGACCAGTGAACTGGTCGACTTCCCGCGCCACCTGTCCCAGCACCCGGGCGGTTTCGTGATTTCCGAACATCCCTTGTCCACGATGGTACCGGTGGAAAACGCGGCCATGGCCGACCGCACCGTGATCCAGTGGGACAAGGACGACCTGGACGTCACCGGCCTGATGAAGGTCGACTGCCTGGCGCTGGGCATGCTCACCGCGGTACGCAAATGCCTGGCGATGCTGGAGGCGCATGGCGGACCGCGGATGACCATGGCGAAGATTCCGCAGGGCGATGCGCCCACCTACGACATGATCTGCCGCGCCGATACCCTGGGCGTGTTCCAGATCGAGTCGCGCGCGCAGATGGCGATGCTGCCGCGCATGCAGCCGCGCTGTTTCTACGATCTGGTGATCGAAGTGGCGATCGTGCGCCCCGGCCCGATCCAGGGCGACATGGTCCACCCGTATCTGAATCGACGGAAGCGGCTGAAGGAAGAAGGCATCGAAGAGATCGACTACCCGCCCGCCCTGGAGAAGGTATTCAAACGCACCCTCGGCGTGCCGCTGTTCCAGGAACAGGTGATGCAGCTGGCCGTCGCCGCCGCCGGCTTCAGCCCCGGGCAGGCCGACGCACTGCGCCGCTCGATGGCGGCGTGGAAACGCCACGGTGGGCTGGAACCCCACCGCGACAAGCTGCTTGCCGGCATGGCCGCCAATGGCTACAGCCGCGACTATGGCGAGCGCCTGTTCGACCAGATCAAGGGCTTCGGCAGTTATGGCTTTCCGGAAAGCCATGCGGCCAGTTTCGCGCTGATCACCTATGTCAGCTGCTGGCTCAAGTGCCACCACCCTTCCGCGTTTGCCGCCAGCCTGATCAACAGCCAGCCCTTGGGCTTCTACACCCCGGACCAGATCCTGCAGGACGCGCGCCGCCATGGCGTGCCGGTGCTGCCGGTGGATGTGCGCTACAGCACATGGGACTGCACGCTGGTGCCTCCCGCCTCGCCGGGCCGGCCGTTCGGCATCCGGCTGGGGCTGCGCCTGATCGATGGCTTCAGCGAAGATGTCGCCACCGGCGTGGTGCAGGCACGCACCCGCGCCCCCTTCGACAGCGTCGCCGACCTGAGCCAGCGCGCCCGGCTGGACCGCCGC
Organism: Stenotrophomonas bentonitica; assembly: GCF_002887735.1. Taxonomy (GTDB): domain Bacteria; phylum Pseudomonadota; class Gammaproteobacteria; order Xanthomonadales; family Xanthomonadaceae; genus Stenotrophomonas; species Stenotrophomonas bentonitica_A. The sequence goes on along the minus strand of NZ_PKQP01000013.1, from coordinate 39,038 downwards.
CATCAAGGCCTGCTGGCCGATGCCGGCGCACTCAAGGGCTTGAGCGGCCATCGCCATCGCGCGCGCTGGGAAGTCTCCGGCGTGGAGAAGCCGCTGCCGCTGTTCGAGACCGCCCGTGCCACCACCGAAGCCGCCGTGCCACTGCCGCTGCCCAGCGCCTTCCAGGACATGCAGGCCGACTACAACACCACCGGCACCACGCTGGGCCGGCACATGGTCTCCTTCATCCGCAGCCAGCTGCGTCAGCGCCGTTGCCACCGTTCCGATGAACTGGCCGCGCTGCCACACGGGCGCAGCGTGCGCTTTGCCGGGCTGGTGCGCATGCGCCAGCGCCCGCAGACCGCCAGCGGGGTCACCTTCCTCACCCTGGAAGACGAATGCGGCATGGTCAACGCGGTGGTCTGGCGCAAGATCGCCGACCGGCAGCACCGCGTGCTGGTCGAAGCCCGGATGATGCAGATCGATGGCCGCCTGGAACGCGTGGACGGCGTGCAGCACCTGATCGTCCGCCAGATGCACAACATCGATACGCTGATCGACGGGGTGCGTACCCACAGCCGCGATTTCCGCTGAGCCCTCCCGCGGCCGACCTCACGCCCTGAATGCAATTCCAGACTTTTCCGACTGGTGCCGTGAAGGGCGTATCCGGTATGGTCGCAGCCTTCCAAGGATCCGGAGAACCCCATGTCGCGCGCGCTGACCGTCACCACGCTGGTCGTTTCCAGCCTCGCCCTGATCGTTTCCGGTTGGACCGCGCTGCGCCTGCACCAGAGCCAGTCCGAGGAGCGTGTCATCACCGCCCGTGGCGTGGTGATCCGCGATGCCAGTGGCCAGGCGCGGGTGATTCTCGGCGCCCCCGTCCCCGATCCGCTCACCAAGGGCATCACCCAGGGGCCGCGTGCGTCACCGCTGTCAGGCCTGATCCTGCTGGGCGCCGATGGCTCCGAGCGTGGCGGCTACGGCACCGCCGATGTCGGCGACGAGGCCATCCTCACCTTGGACGATGCCACCGGCACCACCGAGGTATTCAAGGTCACCGCCAACCCGGATCGCGGCGCCACCCTGGTCGTCAAACACCAGAACAGCACCGGCGCGATGCTGACCTCCTGGCAGGGCAAACCGGAACTGATCTTCCTCAACGACGACGAACAGACGCACTACGTCAGCCCGAACGCCGCCGCCGCGCCCTGACATCGGCGGGCGGTGATTTTCGGGTAGCGCTATGACAACCTGTCCGTTGTTACGGGACCGCCCTGCTGGCGCGCCGACGCGCCGCAGCCGTCCCCGCTTCCGGAGCTCCCCATGCCCATCGCTGCCCCCACCTGGCCCCAGGCCACCACTGTCGACGAGATCCGCCACAACCTGGCGATGGTCCGCGAACGCATCGCCCGCGCCTGCGCACTGGCCGGCCGCGACCCGGCCGGCGTGCGCCTGCTGCCGGTCAGCAAGACCGTCGATGAGGCCCGCCTGCGCCTGGCGTGGGAGGCCGGCTGCCATGAGCTGGGCGAGAACAAGGTGCAGGAAGCCCAGCGCAAGGCGGCGGCGATGGCCGACCTGCCCGGCCTGCGCTGGTCGGTGATCGGCCACCTGCAGACCAACAAGGCACGTGACGTCGCACGCTTCGCCAGCGAGTTCCAGGCGCTGGACAGCCTGCGCGTGGCACAGGCGCTGGATCAGCGGCTGGAACTGGAGCAGCGCACGCTGGATGTGTTCGTGCAGGTCAACACCTCGGGCGAAGACAGCAAGTACGGCCTGGACCCGATCGAGGTCGCCGACTTCGTGCAGCAGTTGCCAGCGTTTCCGAATCTGCATGTGCGCGGGTTGATGACCCTGGCGGTGTTCTCCCCGGATCCGGAACAGGTGCGCCCGTGCTTTGCGCGCCTGCGCGAACTGCGCGACCGGCTGCGCCCCACCCTGCCGACGGGCATCAGCCTGGAGGAGCTCTCCATGGGCATGTCAGGTGATGTCGAGATCGCCATCGAAGAAGGCGCGACCGTGGTGCGCGTGGGCCAGGCCATCTTCGGCGCGCGTTCGACGCCGGACAGTGTTTACTGGCCGACCCCGACATGAGCGGCTATCGCCTGCAATCGCAGCAGGCGGTCGGTGAGCAGCGGCGGCTGCACAGTGGTCCGGATGGACTGAAGGTGCTGAGCAGCGAGGCGGTTTATCGGGATATCCCTGCGCCATGAACGGGCGCACCCCGGATTCACTTCAGCGCACCCATCGCACGCCGATGCGCCGGCCGACACCGGATGTGCCATGCTCGCCTCCGTTGCAACCCACCTGGAGAGCGTCGCCATGGCCAAAGGCCTGAACAAACAGAAAGAGCAGAAGAAGAAACCTGCCAAGACCGCCAAGGAAAAGAAGGCGGAAAAGAACGAAAAGAAGACCACCCGCGGTTTCGCCCCGGTCTGACCGGCGGCACCTCCGCTTACATCGCGGGCATCATGGGAGTGCGGCCACACCACGGTGTCCCGCAGCTCCTCCCGATGTCATCGCGCAACCACCGGGCGGAAGTCCAGCGGGCTCATCGCCGTGACCGCCTTGAAATGGGCATGGAAGCTCGAGCGACTCATGCACGCAACGCGCGCCACCTCATCGGTACGCCAGACACCGCTGAAATTCGCCCGGATCCACAGGATCGCGCGGACACTCGCGGCACGTAAACCCGCAGCGTGCCTGCGCGGGCACCCGCGCTTGAAAGCGCAAACCGACAGATTCGGTGAAGAGGACCGGCGAATCACCGTGGGATAATTCGCCCCATGACCTCGCCAGACCCTCAACGCCCTCTCCTGTCCAGGGATGCGTGGAAGCGCCGTGCGGCCCTGTGGGGCGGTGCCGTGGCTGTCGCCCTGGTCGCGATCGTGTTTGCCAAGGCCAGCGATGCGGCCTTCCGGGTCTTCCAGTCGATCATCGCCCAGTCGATCTGGTGGGCGCTGCTGCTCACCCCAACGGTGTTCGCGTTGTTGGCATGGCTGACCAGTGGTGCGCTCAAGCCCACCCGCGGCAGCGGCATTCCGCAGGTGATCGCGGCCCTGGAGATCCCGACGCCCACGTTCCGGCGTGACAATCTCTCGCTGGGCGTATCGGCCGGCAAACTCGCCTTGACCACGCTGTCGTTGCTCGGGGGCGCCTCGGTCGGCCGGGAGGGCCCTACCGTGCACGTCGGTGCCAGCGTGATGTACATGTTCGGGCGATGGTTCGGGTTCCGCGATCCGAAAGAGCTGTCCCACTTTCTGCTCGCCGGTGGCGCAGCCGGCATCGCGGCGGCCTTCAATACCCCGCTGGCGGGCATCGTGTTTGCCATCGAAGAACTCAGCGGCCGCTTCGAGCACCGCTTCTCCGGCACGCTGCTCACCGCGGTCATCGTGGGTGGCGTGGTGTCGCTGGGCCTGCTCGGCAACTACACGTACTTCGGCAAGGTGACTGCCACGTTGCCGCTGGGGCAGGCCTGGCTGGCGATCGTGCTGTGCGGCACCGTCGCGGGACTGCTTGGCGGCCTGTTCGCCAAAGCCGTGCTGCTGACCATGGAAGGCAGACCACGCTGGCTGGGCACGCTGCGCCAGCGCCATCCGGTCCTGCTGGCGGCGCTGTGCGGGCTCGCCCTGGTGCTGCTGGGCGCCGCCTTTGGCGCAGGGGCCTTCGGCACCGGCTACGAGCAGGCCAAGGGACTGGTGCAGGGAGCGCCCTCGGTGGGTCACGAGTTCGGCCTGATGAAGCTGGTCGCCAATCTGGTCTCCTACGTCGCCGGTATTCCCGGCGGCCTGTTCTCGCCCGCCCTGGCCGTCGGCGCCGGGCTCGGCCACAACCTCGCCGCCCTCATGCCTTCGGTCGATGAACGCATCTTCGTGCTGCTGGGGATGTGTGCCTACCTGACCGGCGTCACCCAGGCACCGTTGACCTCGGCGGTCATCTCGCTGGAGCTGACCGACAGCAGCGATATGCTGCTGCCCATTCTGGCCACCGTGCTGATCGCGCGCGGCGTCTCCGGCCTGGTGTGCCGCGTGCCGATCTACAAGGCCATGGCCGAACAGCTGGTCAAGCAGCTGCCTGGCCCCCACCCGGCTTAGTGCCGCGACAGGATCACGCGTTGACGTCGACCACAGTGCGGCCCTGTACACGCCCCTGCAGCACCTGGTCGGCCAGCGCCGGCACCTCGGCCAGCCCGATCATCTGCGTGGTGCGCGCCAGCTTGCCCAGGTCCAGATCGGTAGCCAGGCGCGTCCAGGCCTGCTCGCGCGCGGCGTAAGGCGCGTTGACCGAGTCGATGCCGGCGAGCGTCACGTTGCGCAGGATGAAAGGCAGCACCGAACCCGGCAGATCCGCACCTTGGGCCAATCCGAAGGCCGCCACCACGCCACGATAGCGCGTCTGCGCCAGCACATTGGCCAACGTGTGGCTGCCCACCGCGTCGATCGCACCGGCCCAGCGTTCCTTGGCGATCGGTGCACCTGGCGCGGACAAGGTCGCCCGATCGATGATCTCGGCCGCACCCAGCGCCTTGAGATACGCGGACTCCTCCAGCCGGCCGGTCGATGCCACCACTCGATAGCCAAGCGTGGACAGCAGCGCGATGGCGATGGAGCCGGCACCGCCGTTGGCACCGGTCACCAGGATGTCCCCCTGGTCCGGTGATACACCGCCATGCTCCAGCGCCAGCACCGACAGCATCGCGGTGTAGCCGGCCGTACCGATTGCCATCGCATCGCGGCTGGTGAACGCCTCGGGGATCTTCACCAGCCACTCGCCGGGCACGCGTGCCTTCTGCGCATAGCCGCCGTGGTGGGTCTGGCTCAACCCCCAACCGTTGACCAGCACACGGTCACCAGCGGTGTAACCGGGATGGCTGGAGGTCTCGACCACACCGGCCAGATCGATACCGGGGATCAACGGGAAGGTACGGATCACCGGTGAGCGACCGCTCAGCGCGAGGGCATCCTTGTAGTTCACCGTGGAGTACTCCACGGCCACGGTGACGTCGCCGGGCATCAGGTCCTGCTCGGTCAGCTGGACGACACCGGCGCTGATGGCATCGCCGGTCTTGGTGGCAAGGAGGGCGTTGAAGGTCATGGGATCTCCGGTTGCGGTGCATGAGGGACAGTGCAGACCGGACCAGTGTGCGCACCTGGCCGTACCGTGGCGTTAAATCGCTGGGATCACTCCACAGTACAGAGCAGGGGCTCCGCCCGTAGATCGGCAGGAAGATGGCCGGCATGTCGGGCACCACACCGGAGAACATGGAGCTGTTCCTGGTGACCTGCATCAGCAGTACGGCGGTGCCGAAGGCTACTTGAAATCCATCGGCGTCAGCAAGGCGGAGATCGATCAGCTGAAGGTACGGTTGGGTCAGGCGGGCTGACCGCATAGCGTGACGCAGGCGCCGGGGGACGCCCGGCGCCTGCTCGATCCGAGGTGAGCCAGCAGCTCTCGATCCCGGTCGAGCACGCGGCGCTGCGTGGGCATGAGCGATGACGGCCTATTGCGCCAGCGGCTCACCCAACGGGCGCTGCTGCCGCTCGTCCTGATCGAACGTGATGTAACGGCGGTGGATGAGCTTGGCATCCATGTCCCAGCGATACGTCTCCACCCCGCCGTTGCCTGTACCGTCGGACAGAAGACCGACAATGCCGCGGGTCAGGTTTTCCGTAAGCAGTACCTGGGAAGCACCGTCGGCATTCACGCGCAGGCTCAGGCGATCACGCAGGTGATCCTCGCCCTTCCCCACCGGGGCATCGAAGGCAAGAGCTACCAGGCCATCTTCGTGGGTTGCCATCCCACCGCGTTCATCGCCTTTGGCGTCGTACAGCCACACACCGGCCGTGCGCGATCGTCGGCCGGCATCATGTGAATCCTGGCCCACCTCAACACGCATTACGCCTTGGTCATCCAGCACAACGACGCGATGGGCACGGAGTTCATCAACGGTGAGTGTTCCGCGCGGCGCCATCGACAATGCGATGACTGCCACCGCCAGGGCTGCAACAAGCAGTCCAAGGGCGATAGTCAACAGAGTGAGGCGGCGTACGGACGTGCGAAGCACCTCCAGCGGTTCTACAACGTCCATGTGCGTGGTGCTCCTTTGCTGATGTCCTTCCTTGGATCATAGCCCTGGCATCGCCGCTGACCTTGCGCCACGCGGTGATACCTGGTCGGCCAGGTACCCTCTTCCAACGCCATCTAAGGCTGCCCGGCCATCACACGTTGAATCCAGTCCCGGTAGTGACTCACGCGCACATTGCAGGTCACCTGCCCATAGCGCCCGGGCCGGGCCGTCAGCACATTGCCCTGGACGACTTTCCACGACCCCTGCCCTGCCAGCAGCCACTGGCCATCGTGCTCGACGAGCACGGGGCCACCGCTGTCACCGTTGCCCAGCGCACCCTCGAGCGGCAGCGGTTCTGGTGGTGCATCGAAGACATAGCAGAGCCAGCGGTCGTAGGCACTGGTGATCCGGTTGAATGCGCGGCGAAGGTCGGTGCGGTTGGGGCCATTGGGAGAGTGCCCGGTAGCACCGGTACCCGTCGCGCCCTTCCCCAGGATTTTCGCGATCTGGCCGGCCTCGTCGCTGCCGCTGTAAAGCACAACAGGCGCGACGTCGGTGACGGGCGTCTTCAACTTGATCAGGGCAACATCATCGCCCGAGGCCAGAAACACCACGATCAGCATCGCCTCGCCACTGGCCATGGCCTGGTCGATCAACGTCTGCGGCAGCGTGCGATAGCCGGGATGGGTGACGACGCGCTCGACGTCCCGGGCACTTCCGTTGATCACCACCTGCTTGAGGTCGGCATGCATCGGCAGCGTGTGCGCGGCGGTGAGCACCCACTGCGGTGCGATCAGCGCACCGTGGCCTTCGCCGGGCATATCCACGAGGGCGGGAAACTCGGTGGCGGGAACGCGGTACCGCGCATCGTCCACGTCGTGGCGGATGACGATGGCGTGGGCGGTCGAGGACGCGACCGTGAGCAGGGCGAGAAGCAGGAATCCTTTCACGTGTGATGCCTTGAGGATCTGACAGGGGCGTCCAAGCGACGGGCGGTGGCCTGAAGTCTGCGCTGCGTCGTTACGGCTCCCGCTCACGGGCTTCCAGCGCGCTGGCGAACTGTGCCATCAAACGGACCAGCTCCGATACCTCCTGCGCGGGCCACGCGGCGAAGATCTCACGGCCGATCCGCTCGCGTGCGGCGTCCAGCCGATCGGTCATCTCCTTGCCCTTCGGCGCGATGGTCGCCTCCCGGATACGGCGGTCCTGCGGGTTGCCACGACGCGTAACCAGCTCCATCGCCGCCAGCTTCGCGACCTGCCGGCTGATGGTGGTGTAGTCGCGGCCCAGCCGATCGGCCAGCTCAACCACCCCGATCGGCCCAACCCGCTCGATCACCACCAGCAGGCGGAACAGGGCCTGGTCCAGCGTCACCCCGGCCTCCTGGATGAGCCGCTCATCGTTGCGCGGCCGGTTCATCACGCTGGCGAGGCTGACCATGGAGAGGTGAAGCGACCTTAGCTCGGCCGAATTATGTGTATCTTGCACCTTCTTTTTCACCGGCATAGCATCCCTCCTAGTAAGTGCATATTACACACACCTGGAGCGGAATGATGGGCGACACCCTTGATGTAGTGATCTGCGGTGCCGGCGCCGCCGGCCTCACCCTGGCCATCGAACTGGCCCGCCGCGGCGTGGCATTCCGCCTGGTGGAGCAGCGGGAACAGCCCTTCCATGGCTCACGTGGCAAGGGCATCCAGCCGCGCAGCCAGGAAATTTTCGAGGACATGGGCATCGTCGACAGACTGTTCGCCGCCGGCGGCCTCTATCCAGTCTCGCGGTCGCACCATGCCGATGGCACCTGCACGGACGCCGCGGTCATCGAGGCCGCCCCGGCAACACCGGCCGAACCCTATCGGCGGCCGCTGATGGTGCCGCAGTTCCTGACCGAGGCCGTGATGCGCGATCGCCTCGCCGAGCTGGGCCACCGGGTCGAGTTCGGGCACGCAGTGATCGGGTTGGAACAGGACGCCAACGGCGTAAGCGTCCGCCTTGCCACGCCAACGGGCGAGCAGACCGTGCGCACGCGCTACCTGGTCGGCGCGGACGGCGGTCGGAGTTTCGTACGCCAGGCACTGGACATCGGCTTCCCGGGCAAAACACTGGGCGTGCGAGCGGTGGTGGCCGACATCGTGCTGCACGGTCTGCCGCGCGATGCCTGGCACAACTTCAACGAAGACGACCCGCAGCGGCGGATCTCGCTGTGCCCGCTGATGGGAACGGCGCTGTTCCAGCTGCAGGCCCCCGTACCGCTCGACGGTGACGTGGACCTTTCCGTCGACGGGCTGGCGGACATGGTGCGCGTGCGTACCGGCCGCAATGATCTCGCGGTGCTCGATGTCTGTTGGGCCTCGGCGTACCGGATGAACGCGCGATTGGCCGACCGGTACCGCAACGGCCGCGTGTTCCTCATCGGCGACGCCGCCCACACGCATCCGCCCACGGGCGGCCAGGGCCTGAACACCAGCGCGCAGGACGCCTACAACCTCGGTTGGAAACTGGCGGCGGTGTTGAAGGGTGCGCCGCAGGCCCTGCTGGATACCTACGAGCAAGAGCGCCGCCCCATTGCAGCCTCGATGCTCGGGCTTGCCACGACGCTGCTCGCCCAAGCCCAGCGCGGCGACAACCGCCGTGGGCGCGACGTCCAGCAGCTCGATCTCGCCTATGCTGAATCGTCACTCACGCTGCCTGCCGAGGCCCGCAGCGGACGCATTGCGCCGGGCAACCGGGCGCCGGATGCGCCGCTGCAGGGCGCGGGTGGACAGCGCGTGCGCCTGTTCGAGGTGCTGCGCGGAACGCATTGGACGTTGCTGGGCTACGCCTGTGATCGGTCCAACGCCCCCTCCCGTGCGGGGTTGCGCGTCCACGTCATCGGCCCGGCTGGCGACCTGCGCGATGCGGAGGGGCACTTCGTCGAAGCCTATGGCGTGCAACCGGGCGACTGGCTGCTGATCCGGCCCGACGGCTACGTCGCCGCTGTCGTCGACACGCCGCACCTGGCGGCGCTGCTGGCGCATTTTGAACGCCATGCGCCGTGACGACGCATTACTTGCCGGCGGGACCCGCGCGGGCTCCCTCATCGCCCTGGGTCGCCTCGCGACTCTTCGCGAACTCCGGGAAGGTCTCGGCTATCGATGCCTTGTCGGGCAGCACGTAAAACACCCCGCCCCGCTGGAACGTGGATTCAATGATCTGCGCGTAGAACGCCGGCGAGACATTGATGCAGCCATGGGTGACGCGATTGTCGTCCGGTGACGCCGATGCCAGGCGCTCGGCCCGTCGCTCTTTCGGGACACCTGTCGCTGTGGGGTGGATGGAGACGGCGGAATCGTAGTCGACCCACAGGACGCGGCCCGCGTCGATGGACGGCCCAAAGCCCCCCACGAAGCGCCCGGCGGGCGTCGTGCGATCCCGGCCTGGAATTTCGCGAAGGGCGAGTCCGGCGATGCCGGGCGCGATATGGTCGCCGGTGGCCGAGCCGAACAGCCCCGGGGCGGCGCCGCGAAGTTTGCCTTCGCCGTCGAAGACCAGGATCTGCGCAGCGGCCTTGTCCATGATGGCGAACGGATAGCCCTGACTGTCCTTGGTGGCGACAACCCAGCCGGCCAGGTCAATCACGGTGTTGGAGACTTCCTGGCCCGGCGGAAGTTCATCGACGGCGGCGGTCGGTTTCGCGACAGCCTCGTCGGCATTGGCCACGCCAATGCTCGCGAACGCCAGCGCCAGGGTCAGCGCCCCGCGAAGGGCCAGGACGGCAGGAGATGAGTGCGTACGGATGGGACACTTCCTTGCAAAGGACATTGCACGACCAACGGAGACCAGTGGCCTGCACAGGCCACCGGTCGCCGATTCAGACGTTGCACACAAACGGTGCAGCAGCGATCAACCGCGCGGCTTGCGGCGGGGCGCCTGTTCGAGCTGCTGGACGCGACCTTCGATCTGATCCAGACGCTGGTTGGCCTGCTGCGCCGACTGGTTGGCCGACTCGGCACTCTGGGCGGCGCCCTGCACCTTCGTGTCGAGTTGATCCAGGCGGGAGTTGATGGTGGCGAACTCGTCTTTATACGTAGCGCAGGCACTCAGGCCCACAGTCGCGATCAACGCCACTGTCAGCGTACGTGCCGTTGTCAGTTGCTGTTTTGTCAGGAACATTGCACTGCCTCCTTCGTATGGGGTGTTCGGACGATAGCGGCCTCATCGCCAGAGCCATGACCGGGGTTCAGTTGAAGCCGAAAGACGTAGACGGAACGTGAAGAAACTGAACGCTTCCGATCAGGGTTCGCCGTTGACCTGCGCGTCCATCGCAACGCGTTTCAGGTGCGACAACACGGCAAAGGCAAGGCCACGCCGCTGCTCCGCACGCATCCCCTGCCGGCTTTTCCAGCAGAGCCGCCAACACCGCGTGGTCGTCGTGACTGTCACGCAATCCGGCGTTGCCAACGGCACGCGCACGGCCTGCCTCGCCGCGGGGACGTTCGCGATCGGCTGTCAGGCAACGTCACTCACCCGCGTCGCCCGGATCGCCCACGCCCGATCCCCACTCCTTCGTCAAACCCCACCCGTCGCCGCCCCGCTCCAGGCGCCATCCTTCGCCGAGTACGATCGTCCAGCCTGGTCCCGTCCATCTGGAACCCGCGCCGTCCACTACGCCGCCGCTCACGCTGAGCAACGCCCAATCCCTGGACAGAAGCCCCCCGGATACTGCCGTCAACTCGCCCCACTCATCCCGCACCGTCAGCGGCGTATAGACCGTCCCGGCATCATCGAGCGGGAACAGCGAGCGGGGATCGAAGGAGATCGACGGGTTGCGCAGGGGCAGACGAATCGCATCGTTGCCGAGGAAACGCTCGCGATAGCCGGCACTGCGTCGCTCCCGCTCTTTTGCTCGCTCGCGTTCCTCTGTACGCACCTCATCGGCGCCATAGCCGGCACCGTTCTGTGCGATGCCGGCCCCACGCCATGTGACGCCCAGCGCATCCGCCAGCAGCGCAGGCAACGTCGTGCCGGCAGACAACCCGCGGCGCCACGCTGGCGACCAACGGTCGAGCAGCAGTCCGTACGCGGGCCCGGTCACGTACGCCGCCGAACGCACGAAACTCTGCGACGCATCCGCCTTGGCGAGTGCATCTACGGCGGCAGCGGTCGCATCGCCACCGTGGGTGGCCGCAGCGATCGCGCGTCCCGAGTACTCGGCCAGGCCTTCATTGCGCTCTACCTTGGCTTCTTCCTCCAGCGCGCGCGTCGGCGGTGCCGCGGCATCAGAACGCAGAGCCCTGTAGCCCAGCGCTGCTGCCGCGTGCTGGCGCGCTTGGTGCTCGTCGCGCGTGGAAAGTGCCTGCGCCAGCGCGCGCATCTCCAGCCGCAACGCCGTGCGACCGGCTTCCCCATCCAGGTGTGCGGTGTCGCCCTCGGTGGCAGGCAGACCGAGGGCCGCCTGCACGCAGTGCCACTGCTCGTGCCAGAACAGCGTCGCCAATCCGTCCCGGTCGCCGGGAAGCGGCAGAAGCAGCAGGACGGCAGGGGCGCCATCGATCGTGATGCAGGTGTTGGCGGGCGGCTGGTCATTCCGCAGTACGACAGGCAGCGCGGGCCCTGTGGCGGAGTCTCTGCGCCAACTGCTCCCGGAGGCGCGGTCATGCACGATAACCGGCGCGTCCAGCGGCATGCGCCACAGCGCCTGTGCGGCCTGCGTGGAGGCGGGTGCGTCCGCCACGGTGGCGATGCGGGTCAGCGCCTCCTCCACGCCCACCGGCGGACGCTGGGCCGCAGCCATGCATGGCATCAGCCAGAGACCGGCGACGCTGGCTGCAACGGCGGCAGCAACGCTGTATCTCCGTGCATGGCGCCGCTGCAGCCCTGCCCGTTCCGCTGTGGACTTCCCTGCCCTCATCTCCGGCCTCTACCTGACAGCACCCGCGCTGCGTCAGATCCGGACGGTAACCCACGCCAGCCCGCGATGTCATGACGTGCCGCTGGCGCGCTATCTCATGGCGCGCGCTGCGCGGCCACCCAGCGGGCGCCCAGGCGCTGGATACGCAGGCTTGGCGCGCCGGGCCCGGGCGATACCCTGGGGATCAGCGCCAGCCGCGATTGTGGTTGCGGCGGTCCTGGTTCCAGCGACGCTGGTCATGGCGGCGATCGTGATGGCTGGTGCGCTCGTACCGGTGGCCACGGTCATAGCGACGATCACGGTCGTAGCGATCATTGCGGTTGTCGCGACGGTCCTTGGTGGTCACGTTGCCGATGGCACCACCGGCCACTGCTCCGCCGGCGGTCATCAGCGGATCACCGTTGGACAGCACGTGCCCGGCTACGCCGCCCACGACGGCGCCGACCAGCGTGTTCTTGTCCTTGCGCGACATTGCATCCGCATTGCCTGCCGCGGTCACGCCAGCGGTCAACGCCACTGCCAGGGCCAGGCCGCGGAAGCTGAAAAGGGTCGAGGTGATCGTGGTGGGTTGCTCCTGGGGAACGGTGTTTAATCGAATCTGGTCGCCGAAGGTTGCCGGAACATTGCGTACCCACGGATGAACCAACCCCCTGTTCAGGTTTCGTGGGCAGGGCGTGTTACGCCATCGGCCGCTTCACGTACGCATTTGTTATGGTGCCCTCCGTCAGCCCCTCCTCCCTGGAATCCCATGCCCCGTACGCCTTCCACCGCCCCCTCCGCAGCAACGATGAATACCCGCCTGGCAGCGGCGGTCGCGCGGTCGGGACTGGACGAGCAGGCGCTGCTCAAGGCGGCGACCAAAGAGGCCTATGAGCGGGTCACTGTGCTGCTGACCACCAGCTATGCCGATTTCAGCCCCGAGCAGCAGCGCCGGATCCGGGCGCTGTTGGACACCGCGCCTGCGGCCAGGCGCGAGAAGGCCCCCAAGGTCGCCAAGGCCCCGAAGGAAGATCTGCCGCCCCGTTTCTGGTTGCCGCATAGCGGCGCCACCTGGTCGGGCCGCGGGCGCGTGCCAAATGCTTTCCTGTCCTGGGAAGGCACGGTCGCGCATACCGAATGGAAGAAGACCCACCCCGATCAGCGCTTCCCGTCCTATCCTGGCTGAGGCCGCACGCATGCCCCAGACCGTCATTCCGCAACTGCGCATGACCGATGCCGCGATCAGCGTGCCGTTCTACCAGCGGCTCGGGTTCGTGATCGACTGGGAACATCGCTTCGCACCGGACATGCCGCTGTTCGTGCAGATCAGCCGTGAGGGCCAGCAGATGTTCCTCAGCGAACACACCGGCGATTGCGAGCCGGGGGGCGCCGTGTATTTTCATGTGCCTGACGTGGACGCATTGCATGCCGCGTTCGTTGCGGCCGGCGCGCCGGTCTTCCGACCGCCGGCAGATGTGCCATGGGGCGGGCGCGAAATGATGGTGATCGACCCGGACCACAACCGGCTGCGCTTCGCCACGCAGGGTCACTGATCGAAGCGACTATGATGGTCGCCATTGAACGAAGCAGTGGTTGCAGATGAGTCGCGGAATCAAGATGCGCAAGGCAGTGGGCACGCACGGCACCCTGCACCGGGTGGGCGACCTGCAGAAGCGTCATGACGCGCAACAGACCCTGCCAACGCTGCTGTGCGATGGGTGCAACGTGCCGGTGAGATTCGTTCCCGAGCACAGCAGGCCCGGCGTGGACCGCGCCCCGCCCCTCCATTTGCCCGCCTACCTCGCCTTGAACAAAGGCACCGGGCATCTGCCCGGGTGTCGCTACAACGCGCCCGCCCATCTGCAGGCCCTGCTTGCCGCCGGAGCCGATCCCGAGTTTCTGACGACCCTGGATGATGGGACGCACGAGCTTCGCCTGCTCATCCTCCAACACGCCCTGAAACGCGGCAGTTCGGGCCCGGCGCTGCTGCCGGCAGACGCACCGCTGGACGGTTACCTGCGCACCCTCTCCGACCTGCTCACGCTGCAGGCGATGTGCGAGGACGACACGCTGCTGGCCCCGCAGCTGACCCTGCGCCTGGGCAAGAAGCGGGTGGACTGGACGAATTTCCTCTACCGGCAGGAGCGCTACGACGCGGCATGGGAGCGGCTTGGCGCCGCCTCGAGCGAGCTGCCGATGGCACTGCTCGGAACCGTGCGGTCACATCGTACGCCGCAGCCCGGTGACCCCCATGGCGTCACCTTCCTCAATTGTGCCCCGAAGTATCAGCACACCGGCGTGACCGACCGCCGGGATTTCTACGAAGTCAGCGTCGGGCACCCCGATGCCACGTGGCTGAAGTCCTTCCCGGTAGGGGCGGAGATCGTGATGTTCGGGTTGTGGCGCCAAGGCAGGAGCAGCACCGCCTCCCGGCCGCATCCGACCGATCCGCGCCGCACCATCACCAGCGTTACCCACAAGCTGGCATTGCGGCCGAGCTTTTCCCGGCAATTGACCCTGGTGGAGTGATCGCTCGGCCGGGATGGTTTTCCTGTGATAGACAGCGCGCAACGCTAACGACATCCGATGCCGTGGAGATGTATCACTACATTTCAAATGCGAATGGTTCGTGATACGATTGTTAAGATTTCTTGAAACCCCCACACGGACGTCCCCAGCCATCGCCAGCGGGCTCCCATAGCCACGGAGTATTTTCGCGATGTCGCACCCCTCCCCCTCTCCCCGTCGTCCCGCCGCCACGCTGGCCGTTGCCATTGGCCTGGTGCTGACCGCCCAGGCGCATGCCGATGCTTCGGCGGACGCCGCCTCCTCGCCCCGCCAGATGGATACGGTCGTGGTCACCGCCACCGGCGCCCAGCAGTGGATCAAGGACGCCCCGGCCAGCATCAGCGTGATCACCCGCGAGGAGATCGAACGCAAGCCGGTCAGCAGCATCGGCCAGCTGCTGAGCACCGTTCCCGGCGTGACCGGTGGCTATGCGCTGTCCGGTGCGCAGTCCAAGATCCGCCTGCGCGGCCTGCCGGAGCAGTACACGTTGATCCTCATCGATGGCCGCCGCCAGGGCAATTCCTCCGGCGTGAACTACCGCGATGACCTGGGTCCGCAGGATCTGAACTGGCTCTCGCCGGACATGATCGAGCGCATCGAGGTGGTCCGCGGGCCGATGTCCTCGCTGTACGGCTCGGAAGCGATGGGCGGCGTGATCAACATCATCACCCGCAAGATCGCCAACGAATGGGGTGGCTCGGTCACCTACAACTACAGCAAGCCGGATTCCCCGACCCGCGGTGACACCACCCAGATGGGCGCGCTGTTCAGTGGCCCGCTGACCGAGAATCTGGGCCTGCGCGTCGGTGCCAACGTGACCAATCGGGAATCGGACACCGGGCGGCGGCAGACGCCGGGCAACAAGGCCGAGAACGCCAATGCCCTGCTCAACTGGCGCATCAACGATGACCACACCGTGGGCTTCGAAGCCTCGCGCGGCGAGCAGCGAAACAGCGGCGCTGGTGACGTCGGCGCCTGGGGCCTGTCCAAGCTGGTGCAGACCGGCTATGTGGTCATGCACGATGGTCGCTACGGCGATGCCGCCACGTCCAAGACGACGCTGGTGCAGAACGATTACGAAGACAAGGGCAGCGCTGTCGGCAACCACTCCAAGGAGACGGTGTTCGATACCGCGTTCACCCGCAGCTTCCATTGGGGGTTCGAGCAGAGCTTGAACGTGGGCGGCCAGTGGAAGCGCGAGGAGCTCAAGAACGGCGATACCATCGGGACGGTGCCGGTGACCTGGACCGGCACGGGCCGGATCAGCCCGGTCAGTGAAGCCGATTCCTGGGCGCTGTTCGCTGAAGACCACATCACCCTGCACGAGCGTTTCATCCTGACCGTGGGCTTGCGCTGGGACAACACCGACAACTACGACGACAACCTCAGCCCACGCGTTTACGGCGTCTGGCACCCGTCCGATGACTGGACCGTGCGTGGTGGTGTCTCGCAGGGCTTCCGTGCACCGACGTTGAAGCAGGGCACGGCCGGCGCGGCGACGCAGTCCGGTGGCAACGGCTGCACTGCCCTGACCGCCGAAGGCTGGACCAATCGCTCGGTCAGCGCCGATGGCACCACTGGCTGCTACATGGCCGGCAATCCGAACCTGGAACCGGAAACCAGCACCAACTACGAGCTGGGCGTGGGCTTCGACAAGAACGGCTGGTCTGCCTCGGCCACCTACTTCCTGACCGATTTCGATGACAAGATCCAGCAGGTTCCGCTGCGCGAGATTCCGGGCCAGACCACCAGCTTCGTCAACGGGTTCTGGTGGACGGTCGCGCAGAACATCCAGAAGGCCCGCACCCGCGGCGTCGAAGCCAGCGTCACCGTGCCCCTGCATGAGCGACTGAACTGGATCACCAATGCCACGCGCATGCTGGAGTCGAAGAACCGCACCACCGGTGCGAGCCTGCTGGTGGTGCCCAAGCTGACCGCCAACACCTCGCTGGACTGGCAGGTCACCGATGCCTGGTCGCTCAACCTGAGCGCGCAGCACATCGGCGAACAGCTGGTGTCCTCCACCAGCGCCACCTTCGCCAAGGCGTACACCACCTGGGATCTGGTCACCGGCTACGACGTCAACGAGCACCTGACCGTGCGCGCGGGCGTGCTCAACCTCGGCGATGTCTCCACCATCGAGGAAGGCAACAACTACGATGGCGGCGCACGTACGTTCTTCGTGGGGGCCACGGCGCGGTTCTGACCGCGCCGGGTCGAGCGCAGACCTGAAGCAACGAAGGGCGGCGCGGACTTAACCGCGCCGCCCTTCTGCGTTGTGGAGCAGCGCATCGTTGCGCGCCACCGTCCATGCTCGCAACCCCATCACGGCCAGGCCGACGAACACCAGATACAGCACGGCCGTCACGTGCAGTGACTTGACCATGTACATGCCAACGTAGACGACGTCGACCAGGATCCACAGCCACCACGCGGCCGTATGCCGCCGTGCCTGCCACCACTGGGCGACCAGGCTCAGCGCGGCCAGCATCGCATCCAGCCACGGCAGCGCAGCGTTGGTGTAGACATGCATCGCCGCGCCGAGGGCGAGGCCGAACACCACGCCGATGGACAGATCACGCCACAGGGCGACCCGCGCCAACGGCACGATCGCGACCCGCCCATCGTCCTCGACCTGGCCACGCCAGCGCACCCAGCCGTACACCAGGAAACCACCGAACACGATCTGCAGCAGCGTGTCCGAGTACAGCCTGGCTTCGACAAAGACCAGTGCATACAGCGCGACCGAGATCAGCCCCACCGGCCAGGCAAGGGGGACCCGGCGCGTCATCAGCCACACGCCCAGCATGCTGACGATGGCGGCCGACCATTCCAGGATGGCCGGGTTCATAGCGCGAAGGTGACCGACAGCCGGGCCTGACGCGGCGCGCCCGGGAACAGGTAGTAGTCGCCCGAGCTGCTGCCGGTGTCACGCCAGTAGAAGCGGTTGAACAGATTGTCCACCGAGAGGTTCCAGGTCACCGGATGCTCACCCACCCGGTGTTTGAAGCGCAGCCCGGCGTCGAACACGCTGTAGGCCGGCGCACTGACGCGGCCGTCGGCCGTGGCCACGTTGGAGGAGGCATAGCGCCAGCCGCCGGTCAGCCCCAGGCCGGTCACGAACGGCAGCTGGTACTCCGCATGCACGGTCGCGCGCGTTTTCGGCACGTTGATCAGCTGGTGACCTTCGTAATCCGGCGTGCCCGCATCGCGTGCGCGGGCGCGCAGCACACTGGCGCTGGCGGTCAGCGACAGGCGCTCGCTGAGCTGCCCCTGTGCGGTGAGTTCCAGCCCGGTGTGGGTCTGCTGCCCTTCTTCGACGAAGGTGTAGGCCGCGTCGCTGCCGTCCGGCCTGGCGTACTGGAACGGCTGCGAGGTGCGGAACAGTGCCGCACCCAGCGTCAGCGCATCACTGGGCACGTACTTGATGCCCACTTCGGTCTGGCGCGACAGCACGGACGGCAGGAACGCACCGTCGTTGGAGGTCCAGAACGGCGCTTCCTGGCCAAGCGAGATGCCCCGCACGTAGCTGACGTACGCATTGACCTCATCGGTCGCCTTCCAGACCAGCGCGGTCTGCGGCAGGAACCGCGACAGGCGGCTGTGCCGCTCGGGATTGCCGCGCTTGTCGTAGGCACGCTCGTCCAGCCGGACGAAGCGGCCACCGGCCAACCACTGCCAATCACCGAAGCTCATCCGGTCCAGCGCGAACACCGCCGTCTGCGCACTGTCCAGGCGCCGCGCGGACGGGCCCGGCATCAGCGGCGACGGGTCGAACTGCGGCACCTGTGCATCATGGATGTTGGCCGTGCCGACGTACTCGTTGACGTTGCGGCGCTTCTCCACGGTGCGCTCGAACCGATCCGCGCCAATACTCAGTTCGTGCCGGATCTCGCCGGTGGCGAAACTGCCACGCAGCTCGCCACGGAATTCCAGGTTGCGGCGGGTGTCGTCCGGGCTGCGGTAATCGTAGATGTCGTAGTCGCCGTTGGGCGCAAAGTAGTTGCCCGGCACTCTGCCATCCGCACAGCCGGCAGCGTAGTAACAGCCGTAGGCGAAGGCGACGTTGTCGTCGATCACCGAGCGGCTGTAGCTGGCGGAAACGCGCGACTGCCAGTTCGGACTGAAATCGAAGGTATGCAGCGCGATCAGGTTGGTGCTGTCGATGCCGACCGGCCGCTGCCAGGCCTGATAGCCCAGCAGGTGCTTGCGGTCCACGCCGCGCGGCAGCTCGGTGGCGCCCAGCAGCTGATAGCCCGAGGCCGAGCGCTGCGCGCTGGTCTGGTAGTTGGCATCCACTTCCAGTTTGCCGCGCTCGCCGATCAGCCAGTCGGTGGCCAGCGAATAGAAGTTGCGGCGACCGTCGGCATGATCGATGTAGGAATCGCTGTCTTCCCAGGCGGCATTGAAGCGGACCCCGAAACGTGGCGAGAGCCAGTGGCCCAGATCCACGGCGGTGTAGCGCGAGCCTTCCGAGTCGGTGCCGAGGGTGACAGTGCGGACCTCCGCCGGGCGCTTGCCCACGTAGTTGATGATGCCGCCCGGGGCCATCACACCCGCGGCGAGGCCGGCCTCGCCCTTGAGGATTTCCACCGCCTGGATGTTCTCCAAGGCCAGCCGCTGCTCACCGGTGATGGCCAGCCCGTTGAAGCGGTAGCCGGTGCCGGTATCCAGCGGGAAGCCGCGGATCGCGATGTTCTGGTAGTAACCAACCGGCGCGTAGCTGTCGCCCAGCGACGCATCATTGCTGGCCAGCTCGGCCAGCGTCCGGACTTGGCGGCTGTCCAGCAGGTCGCGATCGAGCACGTTCACCGAGGCCGGCGTGCTCTTCCAGTCGCCGGCGCCGAAGCTGCCGGTCTGCGTGGCGGTGGCTGCCGGCTGATGCGCCTGCACGCGCACGGCGGCCAGTTCCGTCGGCGAGCGCTCGGGCGCCTCGGCGAGTTCATTGGCATGAAGGGGCAGCGCGGCGCAGAGGGCGGCGGACAACAACGTAGGGCGGAAGCAGCGGTTCATTCGATTCGTCATCAGCTGGAGGAGACGAAGCGAAGGCGCGCACGCGCACCGACCCATCACGGCGGTATGCCTGCTGCTCAAAGCTCCCTACGCCGGTGCAAACCGGATCAGGTTCCAAGGGACTCTCTCAGCCTGGTTTCGCCAGGCACCCCCGCTTCTGTGACTATTTCACTACAAATAGTACGGATTTGCGAGCCCGCCCTTCAGGCGGCCGCGTGCAGCGCCTTCAACAGGCCCTGCCCGGCCGCGCTGCTGAACCAGTCAGCGTGGCCCAGCAGGAAGGTGTGGTAGGCCACGTCGGCATTGGCAGGCGAGTGCGTCACGCCCTGGAAGTACTCCACTTCCGACAGCGCGAAATCGAGCTGCACGATGGGCAGCAGATCCGCCAGCAGATGCACGCGCTCGGCCGACAGCGGCACGATCTCGCGGTAGCCGGCCAGCAGCGCCAGCGCGATATCCACGCGCACGGCCGCCTCGCCGCTTTCCAGCGCCAGCCAGGCAATGGCGTTGCGTTCGATGGCGGTCGCAAGGTCGAACACGGCACTGGTCGGTGAGGCAAGACCCAGATCAAGCACGGTATCGACCACAGTGGCACCTCCTTGCTGGCGCCAGAGCAGATTGGAAACATGCCAGTCGTTGTGCGCCCACAGGCGCGGCTCGGCCTGCAGGCGCGCGGCCAGGCCGGCGTGCCACGGCGCAACGGCCCGCCGCAGATCACCCTGCCAGTCCTGCCGCGCGAGATAGGCGGCCAACCCGGGACGACCCGGAAGATCGGCCTGGATGGCGGCAATGGGGTCGGCGGCACGGATCAGATCATCGCGTGCGACCAGCAGATGGGTGCTGCGCTGGGGCGCGTGATAGCAGGCCGACGCGCTGTGCAGCTTGGCCAGCATCCGCCCGGCTTCGCGCGCCTGCGCGGTGTCGGTCAGCGGCGTCCAGGAAGGTGCGTCGCGGTACAGATCCTGGCCCTGGCCCACGCTATGCAGCTCGTAGGTCCAACCCTCGTGCTCCACCGCCGTGGCGCCATCGCGGTCACGCAACACCTCGACCACCGGAACGCCGTGATCGGCCAGATGCTGGATGAAGCGATGCTCCTCGGCCAGGCTGGCTGCCGTGCGGACGCTGCCATGGTGGCGCTTGACGAACACCCGCTCCCCGTCGGTCTCGACGATGGCGGCGGCGGACATCGGCCGCGGGCTGTGCCACTGCAACCGGCCAGCGCCGGCCAGCGGTGCGAAGCGCTCGCGCAGCCAGCTGACCTCGCGTTCGGTGATGGCGGGCCAGTCGGCGGCCACCTCATCGTTGTTGAGGCCTTGGACGCGGTGGGTGCTGTTGCTCATGGAATGACGGGTCGATGACGGGCAAAGTGCGCGCTGTCACCAGACAGTGGGCGCGGCGAGGATAGCAAGCCGGGCCCGGCAAGGGGGAAGCAGGTGCCTGCCCTCAGCGCTTGCTGTCGCTCGCCTTTGCTGCGGCCGGCGTGGCCGGCAGCAGACGGGGCTGCTCGGCATACCAGTCACGCGCACCGGCGAGGTGCCACTTGCGCTGCTCGCCCTGCAGCTCGATGCCGGCGCCCAGCACGCCCCAGCGCAGATACAGGTCGCCCCGGCGCTTGCCATGACTCAGATCCAGCCGCGCCTGCAGGGACAGCCGCTCGTTTTCGGCCTGCAGGTCCTCCACGATCAGCTCGCCACTGCGCCAGCGCAGCTGGCCACTGGCCTGCACTTCGCCGGAATCCAGCAGGCCGAGTACCCAGCGCGGGTACTCACTTCGCTGTGCGAACACGCCCAGCAACGGCCCGGCATCGCGCAGGCGCAGGTCCGCAAGCCCGTCCACCTGGAACGGCGCGGCGGCATCAATGTGGCCGCTGCGGATCGCGACCTTGCCCCACCAGCGGCCGTCACTCTTTTCATCGCCTACATGGATGTTGCGCAGCTCCACGGTGGTGCCACCGAGATCGAACTGGCGGCTGTCGAAATCCGCACGCTGCAGACGCGCCTGGAGTTGCGCATCGCCGCGCATCGCAATACCGGCGACGCTCAGCCGGGCACCGGTGCCCCGCAGATCGGCACTGCCCTTGCCGACCCGCCCGGAGGCATCCAGTGAGACATCCCCACTGAGCAGGCCGGTCCCGCCGAGCAGGCGCACGTTGTCATTGCCGAGGTAACGGTTGTAGGCGGTCAGGTCCGGTACCCGTGCATCGGTGAAGCGGAGCTGGGCCCGCATGCCGTCGCTCAGCTGCTTCAGGCGCGCATCACCGCGCAGGTTCAGCGCAAGCTGCCGCCCATCGAACAACAGCGCCTTGGGCGCATTGGTCGGCGCGGCCTGGAAGCGCGGGATCTGTACCTTCAGTTCGGCCTGCGCAGGCGTGCCCTCGACAATCCGGCCCTGCGCCTGGGCATCGCCCCGCATGCGGACGCCGGCGACTTCGGCCACCGCCGCCACCTGCGGAATATCCACTGTGCTGCCCGGTGCGAGCTCGCCGTCGGCGAGAATGATGTCAGCCTTGAGCAGACCGCCACCGTCGAGATGGAACCACGGC
The DNA here is from genome assembly GCF_002887735.1 of Stenotrophomonas bentonitica. Classification (GTDB taxonomy): domain Bacteria; phylum Pseudomonadota; class Gammaproteobacteria; order Xanthomonadales; family Xanthomonadaceae; genus Stenotrophomonas; species Stenotrophomonas bentonitica_A. The sequence continues at coordinate 17,003 of NZ_PKQP01000013.1, read as the reverse complement.
TTTTTCACGAACAGATCGCTGATCCAGTTCAGCGACTGGAACTGCCATGCGCCCTGGACCTTGCCGGACAACCGCGGCAGCAGCTCGGCCGGCGCCTGGAACGGAATCTTCCGGCCGGTCACGCGGAGATCGGCGTTGAGCTCACTGCCCGTCTCCGGGTCACGCGGCAGCCGCGCCTGCACCCGCATGTCCTGCGCCACGTCCAGCTGCAGGGACAGCAGGCCGCGGTCATCTGCGTGTACGCCGGCGTGCAGTGGCAGCCGCCAGACCAGACGGCTGCCGGGACGCAGCGCGCCTTGCTCCAACGTCACATCGGCAGTGAGGCGCGCATTGGAGACCGCGCTGCCGACCTTGACGTGCGGGCCGCCGGTGTCGATACGCAGCCCCTGGCTGCGCGCGTCGATCTGCAGCTGCGCCCAGGTGATCCCGAGCTTCTGCAGGCCCGGCGCGTCGTCACGGTAATGCCGCGGGAAGTGGAACCGTGCCGCGATATGGGCATCGTCCAGTACGTTCACGCCATCGAAGCTGACCTGGGCGTCATCGAAGCCGGCGGTGGAGTCGAACAGCTCCGAAGGCCCACCTTTGAGCTGCTTGAGGAACCCGACATTCCCGTGCCCCTGGCCGACGATCAGCAGCTTGCCGAAGCGCCCACTGCGGATCGTGTCGCTGTGGATCGCATCGAAACGCAGGGTCCAGCCACGGTCGCCGCGCGGCGGCGGCGGAATGGCTTTCTCGACCCGTTCGACCTCCGCTTCCACGCCCGTCGCGTCGATCCGCGGAATACGCACTTCCTTGCGCAACAGCGCCGGCAGGTCGATCCACGCACTGGCCCGATCGGCACGGAACACGTACTGGGTACGATTGGCCTGGCCGCGCATGCGGATGTTCCAGACCACGGCCTGCCCCGGCATCAAGGTCACCGCCGGGCCGGTCTGCATCGTGAATTTTTCAGGTTTGCGGTTGGTCACCGCATCGAACAGCGGCGTGTTGAGGAATACGTTGCCCGCCAGCAGGTACAGCGCATACAGCGCCAGCAGAGAGAGCAACGCCACGCGCCACGGCCGGGGCCAGCGCTGGACGCGCTCGGGAATCAGGGGCATGTGGATCCGCGACAGGAAGCAGGATGACGGCCCACTATCGGCAACGCGCAGCCGTCACCGCGTGAAGGCGTGCTACGGCAACTTCGCGATCACCTTGATCTCCACGTCGAATCCGTACAGCCAGGTCACCCCGATGCCGGTCAGCGTCGGGTACGGGGCCTCGCCCCAGTAATCGGGCACGATCGCCCAGACCCGTTCGAAGATCTTCTCGGGATTGACCAGGAACACGGTGACGTCGACCACATCCTCGAACGTGCAGCCTGCGGCGCCGAGCACGGCGTTGAGGTTCTCGAACGCGCGCCGCACCTGGGCCTCGAGGTCGGGTTCAGGCGAGCCATCCTCGCGGCTGCCGACCTGGCCGGACACGAACAGGAAGCCATTGGAGCGTGCGGCCGGCGAATAGCGGTTGCGCTCGTACAGCGCCTGGCGGCCCGGCGGGAAAACGACGTCACGTGTTGCCATGAACCACCTCTGCCTTGGGTCGATACCGGCCCATCAAGAATGAAAGGCCACGGTAGACCGGCAGGGGGCACCGGATAAACGCGGTCTGCTGCCCAACATTGTTTGTAGAATCCAAACAATCATCCTCCCCGTGGAAAGCAGATGGACCGGTTCGATGCGATGCAGGCCTTTGCCCGGGTCGTGGAAACGGGCAGCTTCACCAAGGCGGCCGAGACACTGCACATGAGCCGCACCACGGTCACGCAACTGGTGCAGCAACTGGAAGCGCGGCTGCGGGTGCGCCTGCTGAACCGCACCACCCGGCAGGTGAATGTCACCGCCGACGGCGCGGCCTATTACGCGCGGGTGATCCGGCTGCTGGCCGACCTCGACGACGCTGAAACCAGCCTGTCGACCGCGGCGGCGGCGCCTCGCGGGCGCCTGCGCATCGACGTTCCTGCACCGTTCGCCCGTCTGATCCTGGTGCCTGCCCTGCCCGGGTTTCAGGCGCGCTACCCGGATATCCAGCTGGATCTGGGTGTGAGCGACCGGAACGTGGACCTGATAGACGAGAGCGTGGACTGCGTGATCCGCGGCGGGCAGATCGCCGATCAGTCGCTGATCGCCCGCCATATCGGCGATCTGCAGGCCGGCCTCTATGCAGCGCCCGGCTACCTGGCCCGGATGGGACATCCTGCCCATCCGGCCGATCTTGAAAACAGCGCGCACCGCATCATCGGCTACCGCCGTGCGCGCGGCGGTGGCGTGCTGCCCTATACCCTGCAGCGCTGCGATGTGTCCCTGACCGTCCACGGCCAATACCTGTTGGCGGTGGACGACGGCAACGCCTACCTCGCCGCCGGCGTGGCCGGCCTGGGGGTGCTGTGGCTACCCGAGTACATGGCGGCCGCCCACGTGGCCGAAGGCGAGCTGGTGCGCCTGTTCGCTGATTGGCAGCTGCCGCCGATGCCACTGCATCTGGCCTTCCCACCCAACCGCCACGTCAGCGCCACGCTGCGTGCCTTCATCGATTGGGTCGGTGGCATCGTGGCCGATCATGCACCCGTGGTGCGACCGCCGCCGGGCTGATGCACGATGCAGCCACGGATGCCCGCCTCAGTCGGGCATCCGCTCGCCCGTGCGCAGGGTCAGCACCTCCACCCCGTCGGCGGTCACCAGCACGGTGTGCTCGGCCTGCGCCGAGAGCTTGCCGTCACGGGTGGTCACGGTCCAGCCGTCGTCGCTCATGTCGATGGCAGCACGGCCCTGGTTGATCATCGGCTCGATGGTGAAGGTCATGCCCTGCTCCAGTTCCAGCCCATCGCCGCGACGGCCGTAGTGCAGCACCTGCGGCTCTTCGTGCATCTGCTGCCCGATGCCATGGCCGCAGAATTCGCGGACCACGCTGTAGCCGTGGGCCTTGGCATGCTGCTGGATCGCAAAACCGATGTCGCCCAGCGTCGCGCCCGGGCGCACCACCCCGATCCCCTTCCACATCGCCTCGCGGGTCACCCGCACCAGCCGCTTGGCCGCGTAATCGACCTCGCCGATCAGATAGGTCTTGCTGGAGTCGGCGATGTAACCTCCCTTCTCCAGCGTGATGTCGAGATTGACGATGCTGCCGCTGCGCAGGATGTCATCGGCCGACGGCACTCCATGGCAGACCACGTTGTCGATGGACGAATTGAGCACGTAGCCGAAGCCATACTGGCCCTTGCTCGCCGGGCGCGCCTGCAGCTCATCGACGATGAAGCGCTCGACCCAGTCGTTCACCTGCAGCGTGCTCATGCCTTCCAGCGGCAGCGTGTCCAGCGCTTCGAACACCTGGGCCAGCAGGCGCCCCGATACCCGCATCAGCGCCTGTTCTTCAGCGGTCTTGATCATGCTTCGGCCACCCGCAGTGCGCCGGGTTCAACCCCTGCAGCACGCAGTTCACGGTTGACGATCTCCTGGTAGGTCGAGCCGGGATTCATTTCGCACAGCATGCCGATCTTGATCCAGAAACCGGCCTGGGCATTGATCGAGCGGCCCGAGACGCCGCTGGCGCGGCGCAGGTTGTCGTGCAGTTCGTCGTCGATGTTCACGATGCCCATGGGCAACCCCTCTCATACGGTATATACACATCATATACGTTTCGTATAGCGCTGTGCAGGCCCGCCCAGGGGTCGTCACCGGCCGTCTTCGCGCCACTGCGATGCTGGACGGTCGTGATCGCGCGGTCAGGGATCGATCAGGTCCAGGCCGGATCGGCGGTGAAATCGATGGTCAACCAGAACTCACTGCCGCGCGCATCCAGGCGCTCGGCGATCTCATCACGCAGCCGGTCCACATTGCCGATGTTGCCGATCACCGTCTCCGGGTGGGTGAGGATGTGGATCTCCACAAACCGCATACGGCCCATCTTGGCCACGTGGCTGGTGAAATCCAGATAGCCGTGTTCGGCGACGAAGTCCTTCATCACCGCCTGCACGCGCGCATCCAGCGTATCCGGCGCCACCTGCAGCACTTCGCGCATGGCCTTCCATGCACTGCGCAACGGTACGGGTAGTACCGCCACGCTGATCGCGGCCAGCACCAGCGGATCCAGATAGGGTATCCAGTGCGCATGCTCGCCATCGCGCAGCAACAGCGCGATCGCAAACGCCAGCACCACCGCCAGGCTCATCATGCCGCTGAGCAGCCAGGCCCGCACGTCCAGCCACAGCAGCGCCGAGTGCAGCTGCATCGCGCGGGTGCGCACGAAGGCCGCCATCGCCAGATTGCTCACGCACAGCAGGGCCGCCCACAGCAGCGCAGGCCCGGCCTTGACCTCATGCCCGCCCGTGGTCAGCCCGATCACCGAGTTGGCCAGCGCATAGATGCAGGCCAGCGACAGGATCGCCCCGCCAAGCGCCTCCACCATCGGCTCCAGGTGCCAGTAGCCATACTGGAAGCGCGGGCTTTCTTCCCGCGCCACCAGCCGCAGTACCGACAGCGCCACCAGGGTCAGCGCCACGTCCACCAGGCTGTAGACGCCATCGAACAGGATGGCCTGCGATCCCACCAGCAGGCCACCGATGAAGCCGATGGCGCTGACCGCCATCGTCACCCCGATGGAGAATTTGAGGACCCGCTGCTCGCGTGCTGTATCCATCGCTGGCCGAGGGTCCTGCGCGCAGGCGTCAGACCTTCAGCACCTCCACCTTGTAGCTCGGCGCATCGCCGTCGGTGTCGATGATAAGCCCGTGCACATCCGACTCGAAGCCCGGGAAGCGCGCGTTCTGCTCACGGGCGATCCGCAACGACTGGATGATCGGCTCATCGCTGGCGCCGAATCGCTCGCCCGGCATGATGGTCGGGATGCCCGGCGGGTAAGGCACCAGCATGGTGCCGGCGATGCGGCCGCTGATCTGTTCGATGTCGACCCGTTCGATCTGGCCGCGGACCAGATGGTCATAGGCTTCGGCGGGCGTCATCACCGGCTCGGGCAGATCCACGTACATGGCGCGCATCACTTCGGCCACGCCGAACTCGCCGTTGAAGGCGTGCAGCGCATCGCAGAGGTCACGCAGGCCCCACCCGGCGTAGGCGATCGGGAACTCGGCCGCCAGCTGCGGCAGTGCGCGGGTCAGCGGCGCATTGCTGTCGTAGAGCTCCTTGAAGGCCATCAGCTCGGTGACCAGGGTGCTCCACTTGCCCTTGGTGATGCCCATCGAGAACAGGAACAGCACCGAGTACAGGTTGGTCTTCTCCACCGTGATGCCGCGGGTCCACAGGAACTTGCTCAGCACTGCGGCCGGAATGCCGCGCTGGCCCATCTCGCCGTCCATCGAGAGTCCCGGCGTGAACAGGGTCACCTTGATCGGGTCGATCAGCACGTAGTCATCCACCAGGCCGTCGAAGCCATGCCAGTGAGCGTCCGGCTGCAGGTACCACTCGCTGCGCTTGGCCACCATCGGGGCCGGCGCATCGCCCTTGGCCAGCGAACGCTCCAGCTTGTCCGGCTGCCACACGCTGAACCACCAGTCGTCGCGCCCCAGATCCTCGCGTACATGCAGCATCGCGCGGCGGAAGGCAATCGCCTCGTCGTGCATCTCCTGCACCAGCGACTCGCCCGCGGCGCCTTCCATCATCTTGGAGGCCACATCGCACGCGGCGATCACGCCGTAATGCGGGCTGGTGGTGGTGTGCATCATGAAGGCTTCGTTGAAGCGTTCGGCATCCAGCGCCTGGGTCGCGGCGTTGCGCACGTGGATCATCGAGGCCTGCGAGAACGCGGCCAGCAGCTTGTGCGTGGAGTGCGTGGTGAAGATGATCGCATCCTGCTCGCGCGGCTTGCCCTTGGCCATGCCGTAATGGTTCTCATAGAACGGATGGAACGCGGCATAGGCATACCAGGCTTCGTCGAAATGCAGGAAATCGACCGCGCTGCCGATTTCCTCGGCGATCTTTTCGGCGTTGTAGCACAGCCCGTCATAGGTCGAATTGGTGACCACCGCGATGCGCGGCTTGGAGCCGGCCTTGTAGGCCTTGCTGGCCAGCGGGTTGGCGGCGATGGCCTGCTGCAGTGACTCGGGCGTGAACTGGTCCAGGCTGATCGGGCCAATGATGCCGTGCGCGTTGCGGCTGGGGGTAAAGTACACCGGGACGCCGCCGGTCATGATCAGCGCGTGCAGCAGCGACTTGTGGCAGTTGCGGTCAACAAAGACCACGTCGCCCCGCCCCACGGTCCCGTGCCAGACGATCTTGTTGGCGGTCGAGGTGCCATTGGTGACGAAGAAGGTGTGGTCGGCGCCGAAGTTGCGCGCCGCCTCGTTCTCGGCATCCTTGATCGGGCCGGTGTGGTCGAGCAGCGAGCCCAGCTCCGGCACCGAGATCGACAGGTCGCTGCGCAGCGTGTTCTCGCCGTAGAACTGGTGGAACGCACGGCCGACCGGTGATTTGGTAAACGCCACGCCGCCGGCATGGCCAGGCGTGTGCCAGGAGTAATTGGACTCGGCGGTGTGGTGGATCAGGGCCTTGAAGAACGGTGGCAGCAGATTGGCCATGTAGTCTTCGGCCGCCCGCATCACCTGCCGCGAGATGAAGCTCTTGGTGTCTTCGAACAGGAAGATGTAGCCGTGCACGAACTTGAGCAGCTTGCTCGGCACCTTCTCGATGGTGCGGCGCTCGCCGTACAGGAACACCGGCAGGTTCGCGCGGCGCGCGGTCTGCTCGCGCAGGAAGCCCAGCAGGCGCTGGAACTGCTCCGGGTTCTCCTCGGTGCCGTCGATGGAGATCAGCACCGCCGAGGCGGCCACGTAGGTGCGCGCGCCGGCCTGGGCATCGGCCAGGGTCAGGCCGCAAAGCACGCGCTGGTCATTCTTGCGCAGCTCGTCCACCAGCGCACGGATCAGGATGCCGCCGATGCGCGGGGATTCGTAGTCGTCGTCGATGACGATGATCGGGTAATCAAGGGACTTGAAGTACACAGGGATTCTCCTGGGGCAATATCACGAAAGCGTCGTGCGGACGGCGGCGTCGAGCGCGGGCAGCTGGCCGCGCTGGCGGCGGCGCTCCTCGCTGAAGAACGGGTAGAACACCGTGATGAACAGCACGAACAGGAAGGCGTACTGCACGATGTTGCCGGCCGACCCGAAGATCGCCCACAGGCAGTACACAACGGTGACGCTGGTCAGCAGCCAGAACGCGCCGGTGTGCACCAGCGTGTGCGAGCGCTCGACCACGAAGTAGCAGGCCACGCAGGAGTAGATGTACGGCAGCAGGGTCAGCACCACCGCCGCCGAGGTGATCACATCGAACTGGGCCGAGGCGGTCTTGGAGGTGGAGGTGACCAGCACCGCCAGGGTCATCAGCACCGCCACGATCAGCACGCCCTTGACCGGTACGTCGTCCTTGTTGGTCTTGCTGAAGATGCTCGGGAACAGGCCGTCATCGGAGGCCGCCTTGGCACTCTGCGCGGTCAGCAGGATCCAGCCACCGAGCGAGCCGGCCGCGCCCACGAAGGCGCACAGGCTCACCAGCGCCCCGCCCCAGCCACCGACCGCATTGGCCGCCGCCAGCGCGAACGGCGCATCGGAAACCTGCAGGTCGCCATTGGGCACCATGCCCATGATCACCGAGGAGCTGGCGATGTAGGCGATCGCGGCCAGGAACACGCCACCCAGCGTCGCGCGGGCCACGTTCTTCTCCGGGTTTTCAACCACCCCGGCGGTCACCGAGGCCGATTCCACGCCGATGAAGGCCCACAGGGTCAACGCCGCGGCACTGGAGATCGCGCCGAAGTTGGACTCGCCGGAGACGTTGTAGGCCCCCTTGAAGATGGTCGGGTCGAAGAAGAACCAGCCGAAGATCGCGATGCCCAGGATCGGCACCAGCGCAAAGCTGGTGGTCACCGTCTGCAGCTTGCTCACGAACGAGGGGCCGACCACGTTGGCGAAGCTCAACGCCCAGACCAGCGCCAGCACCGCGATGCAGCGCGGCAACGGCTCGGACAGGATCGGGAAGAAGTAGCTGAAGTAGCCGACTGCCGCGATCGGGATGGCAACGTTGCCGATCCAGTTGGCGAACCAGTAGATGGTGTTGGTCTGGAAACCCATGTAAGGGCCGAACCAGTCCCTGGCGTAGGCATAGGGACCACCGGCCTTGGGCGCCAGCTTGCCGAGCTTGGCAAACACGAAGGCCAGCAGCAGCGCGCCGGCGGTGGTGATCAGCCAACCCCAGATCGAGGCCGTGCCGATCTTGGCCAGGCTGGAGGGCAACAGGAACACCCCCGACCCCATCATGTTGCCGGCCACCAGGAAGGTGGCACCGACCACCCCGATTTTCTTCGCTTTTGCCATGACGCTTGCTCCTTTGCCAGGCAGGGACCCGGTCATGCCGGGCGTTGGGAGTTACTTGATGAAGTTGTATTGCAGGCTGCCCTGCAGCCGCATCGTGTCGCCGCGTTGTCCACTCTGCTGTTCCAGCTGCCCGTAGAGCAGTTCCATGCCCATCGTCCAGGACGGGGCCGGGCTCCAGAGCAGGTTGAAGACGCCGTAGCGGCTCTGGCGGAACGCATCGGCGGCCAGCGCATCGTTGCGTCCACTGGTGAGCTGGCCGTAGATCAGGTTCGAGCGCCACAGCGGCGACCAGTAATGGGTGTAACCAACGAAGCCGCCATACAGCGACAACGCCTGCAGCCGCCCGTCTGCGCTCACCACCGCGTCCATGCCCGAACCGGTCAGGTCGGCCGTATAACGGGCCAGGCCCTTGCCGCCGAGCGCGCCGAACAACAGCAGGTCCTGTTCGCCCACCGCGGCCGAGCCGCTGAGCTGCAGGCCACCCGCAAAGCGCCGGCCATCGCCGGCATCGCCGTCGTACCCCAGGCTGCGTGCGACCGCACCCAGCTGCAGATGGCCCCAGTCACGCTCCATGCGCGCGGTTACGGTGACGTCCGGCAGCTGGTCCACCGGCATGATCCCCTCGGCGGGGTTGCTCAACTGGGTATCCGGATCCTCGGCCGCCACGGTCAGGGTGTTCCCCTTGCCCATTGCGAAGCTGTGGTGGATGCCGGCCACGAGCAGGTACCCCGCCCCACCCGGCCCGGCGAAATCCAGGGTGTCGGGCAGGCTGTCGGCATCCATGAACGTGGAATAGCCATAACCGGCGTAGGTATTGCCCAGTTGCCCGTAGGCATGGCGCAGGCGGAACTGATAACTGTCGCTGCTGCCGAAGAAGTCGTTTTCCAGATAGAAGCGCAGGTTGCCATGCGTGGTCGGGCGCCGCGCTTCGAAGCTGAAGCGGGTCTGCTTGGCATGCAGCGTGAAGCTGGAGACATCCCGATGCGCACTGCCGACCGGAATCGACGAGGTGACGAACTGTTCCTGGTCACCGGCTGCGCGCGAATCGGCGATCGCATCGAGCTTGGCGTAGCCGCCGATGCGGATCAGCGTATCGGTATTGGGGATCGCGAAGAAGCCTTTCAGCTCGGGATCGGTCGGGCCGGCGGCGCTGTCCGGGCGGGAGGCGGCGCTGGAGGGATCGGCGACGGAATCGCGTTGCGGCAGAATCGCCTGACCCATGCCCGGCACCTGGGCCTGGGCCGTCAGGGGCGCTGGCAAGGGGGCGGGCGTGACGCCCGTACCGGACGCAGTCGCCGCCGTGATGGCCGGCGAGGCAGGTGGAGGCTGCCCGGACTCGATCGCCTGCAGTCGTTTCTCCATCTGCTCCAGCGTCTGCCGCAGCGTCTGGATATCCTGCCGCAACGCGGCGGCCGAATCCTGCGCGTACACGGGCGCCGCAGCCAGTGCTGCCGCGCATGCGACCGTCAATACAGACAAACGCATCACGTCCTCCTTGAACCGTACACAGTTCCACGTGTCGATTCCGGCAGGCGTCCATGACGCCGCAGGCAACCGGCACGCAGCCCGGCACTGCAATGCGCGCGACCTCCGCATGCGCGTGGTCCGGTGGCGGTCAAGCCGGCGGACGCATCGCGTGCGTGGGTACGCTCGCACGGGATCCCCTCATCCCTGATGACAGCCACGCATGTGCGTGTCAGCCAGCGCCCTGAGTAACAATCGCAAAGTGAGAATGCCGTGAATGTTGTCAGGCAGTTTTCTGACTGGGCAGTCGCGCGTCCGGTGCGTGTGGGGCAATCCATGAAATAGCGCATCGGGGCAGCTTAGCGACCGCCCCGTTTTCAGCCTTGATCCAAATCAAGCCGAATGCGTCAACGCATCCGGGCCAGGCCGCACGACGCCCAAACCAAGCGCGCCGGGCAGAGCCCGGCGCGGTGTGCAGTGATACCCGGTTCGGCTCAGCGCGGGCCGAGCACCACGGTCATGTCATCGCCCTGGGGCATGCCGGAACGGCGCTGTACCATGCCCTGGGCATCCTTGAACAGAATACCCGGCGTACCCTGGAAGCCCAGTTCGATCATCAGTAGCTGATTGGCATCGAGCTTGTTGGCGACCTCCGCGGTCAGCGAAGCCGCCGGCTTGATTCCGCCGCGATCGAACAGCCGTTCGTTCTCCAGCAACGCGGCGCTGGGGTTGGGCGCGGTGAGGATCGCCGCCGCCTTGGCCGGGCTGTCCTCACGGATCACGCCGACCATCACGTGGCGCAACTGCACCTTGCCGGCGTCCACCCACGGCCGCGCCGCTTCCCAGAAACGATGGCAATACGGGCAGTTCGCATCGCTGAAGGTGTAGACCACGCGCGGCGCATCGGCGCGGCCATCACGGACCCACGCGCTTTCATCCAGCTTCTTCCAGCTGCGCTCGGACATCGGCTTGGCCACCAGCTTTTCCAATGGTGCCGCCCCCACATCCTCGCCGTTGGCATCGAACAGGCTGCCGACCACGACGTGCTTTCCGTCCGCGGTGACGTAGGCCGCCGCGGGCTGCTGCCCACCGACCACGCCGGCAAAGCCGCGCAGGCCACCGGGCGCGTCGAACTCGCCGATCACCTCGAAGCCGTGCCTCTCGATGCCTTTCAGCACCGCCGGGCGATCGGCACCGCCCTTGGCCGGCGCGGCATCAGCGGCGCTGGGCGTCTGCGCCTGGCTGCACCCGGCCAGGGCCATCAACAGCGAGACCGCCAGCACGGTGCCCAATGGGCGCGAGGACTTCAACTTCATGGTGACTCCTGGATTCAAGGAACATGACAACGCGACCACCCTTACAGGCTGTCGAGCTTGGATTGCAGGCCGGCGGCACTGAGTTCGCCCAGATGGATCTGCTGCAGCCGGCCCTGGCCGTCGAAGAACAGGGTAGTCGGATAGGCATGCACCTGCAGCCGCTCGGCGGTGAGCGCAGCCTCGTCAAGCAGCACGTTGTCCAGCGTCAGCTGCTCGGCGGCGATGAAACCCTCGACCTCTTCGCGGGCTTCACCCTGGTTGACAAACAGGAAGCGGATGTCCGGGTGGCGCTGCTGCGCGCGAGCCAGCACCGGCATCTCGCGCCGGCAGGGGCCACACCAGCTCGCCCAGAGATTGACCACCACCGGGGTGCCCTGCGTGTCGGCCAATGCGATCGGCTCACCCTGCAGCGAAGTCAGGCTGATCGCCGGCAGCGTTACCCGCGATTGCTGCAGCCAGCCAGCACCCGCCGACAGTACCGCCCAGCTCAGCACGCCGGCCAGGGCGGCGGCCACGACCGGCCGCCGGAGCGACGGCCAGCGGCGCAGGCGCCAGGCGCCCCATCCCAGCCCCGCCGCCATCGCCGGCCACACCAGGAAGCCGCCATCGCCAATGCGCAGCACGCCCCAGGGATCCTGCGCATAGTCGCCCAGGTGCCAGATCACGAACGCCGCACGTCCGGCCAGCAGCCCCAGCAGCAGCATGTCTACCACCAGCGACCGCGGACGCGGCACGCCTTCGATTGTTGGAGCACGCACCACACTGGCCACCAGCATCGCGATGGCCAGACCCACCAACACCCACACGACCGCAAGCGGTACCGGGCCTACACTGCTGATCATTGCTTTTCTCCGCCGCCGCCCGTGATCTGCCACGTGGCGACGGCTGTTGCATCGGGCCCGCCGGCATGGTCCCAGCAAGCCGACAGGGGATCAAGCACGCGACAGTCGTGCGATTCAGGCAGCCGGACGAATCGATTCAAGCACCCGGGCGACCGGGCGTGAGTGCGCCCGCTCACGCTGCTGGGCAGCGAGCTGGCGGCGATAACGTGCCGGAGTCAGCCCGACAATACGCAGGAACAGCCGGCGGAACGCGCTCTGGTCCGAGTACCCCACTGCCCATGCAACCTGGTCCACGACGCCGCCGGCCTGCAGCAGCAGCTGCGCCTTGGCGATGCGCAGGCGCTGGCAATACTCGATCGGGCGCATCCCGGTGGCTTTCAGGAACCGACGCTGCAGCGTGCGCGGTTCCAGCCCGGCCTGCACGCAGATGTCGTCGAGCCCCACACCCCGGGCAGCGATGCCATGCAGCCAGCGCTGTGCTTTGAGGATGCTGCGATCGCCGTGGGCGAAGTTGGCGCTGAAGCGTTCCAGATCATCCAGTTCCGTGCGTGGAATCATCAGCTGCAACTGCTGGATGACGGTATTCATCACACTCTGCCCATAGACCCGTGCGATCAGGCGCAGGCTCAGATACTTCCATGCGTCCGGTCCGGCGGCGGTCAGCAGATCGCCATCGTCGACCAGGGTCCGTTCACACGGCTGCCAGCTGGGCACCATCGTGCGCAGCGCCTGGCAACGGGCCGGATCGGGCACGCTGACCGGGCGGCCGGCCAGGATGCCCGCCGCGGCCAGCAGCAGGCCACCCTCGTCGCAGGCCGCGAGCAGGCTGCAGCCATCGTGGCATTCGCGCAGCCACGCCAGCAGGCGTTCGTCCGGCGGTGCCATGGACCAGCTCGATTCGCTGCCGGGGATGACGATGATCGCCGGCAGTGCATCGCCGAACAGTTCGGCGCCAGCAACGCGCTGCATGCCCCGGCTGGACATCGTCCATCGCGTCACCAGCATCCGTGCGCCGGTGCGGCGCCCCGCGGCCACTGTGCGGTTGCAGCGCTGGGCAAGTTCGGACAGCACCGGTGCGGCGGCGCGCAGACTGCCGGGGAATTCAACGACCGCCACTTCCATCAGGGTCGGCGCGTCCGGCCGGCGGTCCGGCTGCAGCGTGTTGCGGGGTGCGTCCATGGCCATTCTCCTTGAACAATGCCTGCCGACACGGGGCCGGGCAGAACAGGTCTGTACATAAGATGGCCTGAGGCTACGGGCGTCCCGCGAGGACGACCATGCAACTAATTGCAAATTTCACGCGCGATGAATCTTCAGTTGGGTTCCAGCAAGGCTTGACCCTTGACCAGACTCCAGGGTCCACAATGACCGGGTCATCCACGAGGTGCTCATGAACATTGGACAGCTCGCGCGCCAGGCAGGCGTGCCCATCGATACGGTGCGCTACTACGAGCGGCAGCAGCTGCTGCCCACCGCCCGCCGCAGCGCCGGCGGCTACCGCGTCTTCAGCGAGGCCGACCTGACCCGGCTGCAGTTCATCCGTCGCGCCAAGGCGCTGGGTTTCAGCCTGGATGAAGTCGCCGACCTGCTCGGCTTCAGCGATCAGCGCGGCCAGGACATGGCACAGATCCGCGACAGCGCAGTGAACAAACTCGCCGATATCGAACAGCGCATCAACGAGCTGCAGCGCATGCACCGGGCGCTCAAGCACCTGGTCGAGGCCTGCCCCGGGCACGGCGACAACGCGCAGTGCCCGATCCTGTCGGCGTTGACGGACGTCCGCCAATGACGCACGCCCACGATCACCCCGGCGCCACGGCGACCAATGCAGGCACCGTCAGGGATCCTGTCTGCGGGATGATGGTCGACCCGGCCACCACGCCCCACCATGCCCGCCATGACGGCAACGACTACGCGTTCTGCAGCGATGGCTGCCGACGCAGGTTCATTGCCGACCCGCAGCGCTATCTGGCCGCACCTGCTGGCGTCGTCAAACCAGCCCCCGCCGGCACGCGGTACACCTGCCCGATGCACCCGGAAATCGTGCAGGACGGTCCCGGCAGCTGTCCTCTGTGCGGCATGGCGCTGGAACCGGCGATGCCCAGCCTTGAGGAAGGCGAGAACCCCGAGTTGACCGACTTCCGCCGCCGCTTCTGGTGGAGCCTGCCGCTGAGTGTGGCGACGATGGCCCTGGCGATGCTGGCGATGACCCCCGTGCTGCATGGCCTGGCGCCCGATCTGCGGGTGTGGATCGAGTTGGCCCTGGCGACGCCGGTGGTGCTGTGGGCCGGTTGGCCGTTCCTGCAGCGCTGGGCGCAGTCGATCCGCAGCCGCAGCCCGAACATGTGGACCCTGATCGGGACGGGTGTGCTCGCTGCGTACGGCTACAGCGTGGTCGCCACCGTCGCGCCCGGTCTGTTCCCGCCGTCGTTCCAGCAGCACGGGCATGTCGGCGTCTATTTCGAGGCCGCAGCAATGATCATCTCGCTCACGCTGCTCGGCCAGTTGATGGAGCTGCGCGCACGGGCAAAAACATCCGCCGCGATCAAGGCGCTGCTCGGCCTGGCACCGAAAACCGCACGCGTGCTGCGCGCGGATGGCCGCGAGGAAGACGTCGACATTACCGCGCTGCAGCCCGGCGACCGCGTGCGCGTGCGCCCGGGTGAGAAGGTGCCCGTGGATGGCACGGTCGTCGAAGGCCGCTCCTCCATCGATGAATCCATGCTCACCGGTGAGCCGGTGCCAGTGGCCAAGGCCGTGGGCGACGCGGTGATCGGCGCGACACTCAACGGCACTGGCAGCCTGGTCGTCCGTGCCGATCGCCTTGGCGATGACAGCATGCTGGCGCAGATCGTGCAGCTGGTGGCGCAGGCGCAGCGCTCACGCGCCCCGATGCAGCGCATGGCCGACACCGTCGCGTACTGGTTCGTGCTGGCGGTACTGTCGGTCGCGGTGCTGACGTTCCTCGGCTGGGGACTGTTCGGTCCGGCGCCGTCATGGACGCATGCGGTACTGAGCGCGGTAGCGGTGCTGATCATCGCCTGCCCGTGCGCGTTGGGGCTGGCCACACCGATGACGATCATGGTCGCCACGGGTCGCGCCGCGCAGCACGGGGTGCTGTTCCGCGATGCCGAGGCGATCGAGGCACTGCGCCAGATCGACACGCTGGTGGTCGACAAGACCGGTACCTTGACCGAGGGCAAGCCAGCGTTCCGTGACGTACAGGCGGTGACGCCCTTCGCTGCCGATCAGATCCTGCAATGGGCGACCAGCCTGGACCAGGGCAGCGAGCATCCGTTGGCGGCCGCGATCGTGGCCGAAGCACGCGCGCGCGGGATGCCGCTGGCCAGCGTGGACGATTTCGATTCCCTGACCGGCATGGGTGTGCAGGGCGCGGTGGACGGCAGGCAGCTGCTGCTTGGCAATACCGCGTTGATGGACGAACACGGTATCGCGCTGGACACGCTGCGCGAACGTGCCGAGCACTTGCGCAGCACCGCGGCCAGCGTGATGTACCTCGCCGTCGACGGCCAGCTTGGCGGCCTGCTCGCGGTGGCTGACCCGATCAAGGCCTCCACCGCCGAAGCGATCGTGCAGCTGCACCGCGATGGCCTGCGCATCGTCATGGCCACCGGCGACGGCGCGGCCACCGCGGAAGCCGTCGCGCGGGAACTCGGCCTGGATGACGTCCACGGCGAGATGCGCCCCGCCGACAAGGCCGCGTTGATCCGTTCGCTGCAGGCGCAGGGCCGCAAGGTGGCGATGGCCGGCGATGGCATCAACGACGCGCCGGCGCTGGCGAGTGCGGACGTTGGCATCGCGATGGGCAACGGCACCGATGTGGCGATGTCGAGCGCACAGGTCACGCTGGTCAAGGGCGATCTGCGCGGCATCCTGCGTGCGCGCCAGCTGTCCACTGCAAGCGTGCGCAACATGCGGCAGAACCTGGGCTTTGCGTTTCTCTACAACGGCCTCGGCATTCCTGTTGCAGCCGGCGTGCTGTATCCGCTGGGCATCGTAATGTCGCCGATGTTGGCGGCGGTGGCGATGAGTCTGAGTTCGGTCTCGGTGATCAGCAATGCACTGCGGCTGCGCCATCAACGACTGCCCGGCGAGTGACCGCGGATTGCATGACGATATTTCTTCACTTTTTTCTTGCCAATCCAAAACGTCGTCGCTATGATTTCGCTCCTCACGACGTGGGGCCATAGCTCAGCTGGGAGAGCGCCTGCATGGCATGCAGGAGGTCGGCGGTTCGATCCCGCCTGGCTCCACCAATCCGATCATTAGGCCGATCAGATTGCAGTGACAAAATTTGAAGTTTTCGTGCGTCCCCATCGTCTAGAGGCCTAGGACATCACCCTTTCACGGTGGCGACCGGGGTTCGAATCCCCGTGGGGACGCCAGTTTCAAACAAACAGCCCTGACTTCGGTCGGGGCTTTTTGTTTGTGCCGCATCGAGCAACGCTCGGCATTGGCGGCCTGTTTTATCGCGTGCGTGCTGGTGCACTCGCGCGGGCAACGATCAGCCTCTGCAGATGGATGCCTGCATGCATTCTTTCTTCGGTATTTCAGAAAAAAGACTTGGCGAATGCTTCACGGCCGCGTAGAATTCCGCCTCCAGCATCGTGGGGCCATAGCTCAGCTGGGAGAGCGCCTGCATGGCATGCAGGAGGTCGGCGGTTCGATCCCGCCTGGCTCCACCACTCCGGACCTTAGGCCGTTCGGTGTGCTGAACAATTTGATGAGTTTATGCGTCCCCATCGTCTAGAGGCCTAGGACATCACCCTTTCACGGTGGCGACCGGGGTTCGAATCCCCGTGGGGACGCCACTCATCAGAAGAACACCGAGGCCCGGCATGCCGGGTCTTTTTGTTCACCGCCTACTGCGGTTGCGATGCGGATGCCCGAAAGGCTTCCACAAACGTGAACAGGCAGATATACTAGGCGGCTCGCGGTACAACGTGGGGCCATAGCTCAGCTGGGAGAGCGCCTGCATGGCATGCAGGAGGTCGGCGG
>NZ_PKQP01000012.1 GCF_002887735.1 Stenotrophomonas bentonitica | reverse complement strand
GGTCGAGATCGTGATGCCACGTGCCTTTTCTTCCGGCGCGGCGTCGATCGCGGAGTAGTCCTTGAACTCACCGCCAAAGCGCTCGGCACCGATCTTGGTCAGTGCGGCGGTCAGCGTGGTCTTGCCGTGGTCAACGTGACCGATGGTGCCGACATTGACGTGCGGCTTGGTGCGCTCGAACTTACCCTTGGCCATGGCTGCTTATCTCGAAATCGTCTGAATTGGTAGCACTTAGATGGTGCTCACGAAAGGAATCGAACCTTCGACCTCCTCCTTACCAAGGAGGTGCTCTACCGACTGAGCTACGTGAGCGAGTTTTGTATTATGGCACGAATTTGAATATATTCAAATTCATTCAATGGAGCGGGAGACGGGGATCGAACCCGCACCATCAGCTTGGAAGGCTGAGGTTCTACCATTGAACTACTCCCGCATCGGAAGCTCTTGCCACAACATGAAACTGGTGGAGGGAGGTGGATTCGAACCACCGAAGGCGTAAGCCAGCAGATTTACAGTCTGCCCCCGTTGGCCGCTTGGGTATCCCTCCTTACCACCCTGTCCCGTGGCGCCGAAGCGTTTTCGGTGTGGGGTGGAAGAGCCGTGAATTTTGGGGATAAACGGGGGTTCTGTCAACAACCTTTTTGAATTTTTTCACACGAATTTCGAATTGCCTTGCCGGGACAGGCTATTGGCCCGGCAGCGGCAGGGTTTCGCTGGCGAAGATCGCCACATGCGGCACGCCATCGGCGCCGATCCAGCCGCGATACATGCCCTGCGTGTTGAACGGTGTCGCCACGCGGCCGTCGGCCGCGAGCACGATCGCACCGCCATCGCCCCCGAGCGCGGGAATGCGCTCGTTGATCACCGCGCGTCCCGCCTCCTCCGGGCCCTGCTTGAGGTAGCGCATGCGCGCGCAGATATCGTGCGCGGCCGCGGTGCGGATGTAGTACTCGCCCCAGCCCGTGCCCGATACCGCACAACCGGCATCGGCATAGGTGCCGGCACCGATGATCGGCGAATCGCCGACACGTCCGTAGCGCTTGTTCGTCATGCCACCGGTGGAGGTTCCTGCAGCGAGCCTGCCGTCCTTGTCGAGTGCGACCGCACCCACCGTGCCGAAGTGGCGCGCCGTTTCCAGATCCGCATGGGCCTGGCCGCTGGCTTCTTCCTTGAGGGCCTTCTGCAGCTGCTGCCAGCGCTTGTCGGTGCGGAAGTACGACGGGTTCACCAGGGTGATGCCCTGGTCCGTGGCGAAGGCTTCGGCGCCCTGCCCGACCATCATCACGTGCGGGGAATGCTGCATCACGGCCTCGGCCAGCAGGATCGGGTTGCGCACGCGCTGCACGCCGGCCACCGCGCCGGCCTTGAGGGTGGCGCCATCCATCAGCGAGGCATCCAGTTCGTTGCGGCCATCGTGGGTGAACACCGCGCCCCTGCCTGCATTGAAGGTGGGATCGTCCTCGAGCACGGTGATCGCCGCGGTCACGGCCTCCAGCGCCGGCTTCCCGGCTCCCAGGGCGGCATGCCCCTTCACCAGGGCCTGCTGCAGGGCCGCGCGCGCCGCCTTTTCCTCGGCCGGCGAGAGATCCCTGCGCTCCACGCCGGCGCCGCCATGGATGACCAGCACCGGTTCGGCCGCATGGACAAGCGGGCTCAGCAGACACAGGGACAGCAGCAATGCGCGTGGACGGGACATGGGCAACGCACTCGGATCGGAGGTGCCCGCATCATGGCATGCGCCACGGATCACCCGCGCGCGTGACCCGCACGCCACAGCGCCCGCACAGCCCCTGGCGTGCGTGGGTCTACGGGTGCAACTGCAGGCGGCCTTCCCGGATATCGGCCGTCATCCGGAAGGCCGCATCGTCCACGCGGAAGCCATCCAGATGCAGGCGGCTGCCCTCCCCCACCCCGGTCACCGGAATGGCGCGGAACTCCAGCGGGCTGCCGCCGCGCAGGCGATCGGCGGCGCGCTGCGGCATCACCAGCCAAGCGTAGCCGCCGTCCCGACTGAACACCTGGCCGGTGCCGTCCGCCTCCACGCACAGCGCGGTGTCCTCGTCCACGCCCAGGCCGACCATGTCCTGCTGCCTGCTGCGCTGTGCCGCCCGGGCCACGAACACGATCAGGCGCCCGAGCCGGTCGCGCTTGCCGAAATGGGTATCGGTGACCACGTTGGCCAGGTACGGCATGGCCAGGAAATCACTGTCCAGGGTCACCGCGCTGCCCATGGGGTCGCGCAGGGCACGACGGGAGGTGACGCTGCCACCATCCAGCGCGCCATAGCTGTAGCCGCCCAGTATGGCGAGCCCGGCGCTGGTGCCGGCGATCGGCCGGCCAGCACGAACATGTGCGTTGAGTGCCTCGTTCACCGCCGTGCCTTTCCAGAAACGGATATAGCGCGACTGGTCGCCGCCGGCGATGAAGATCGCATCGGCGGCGGCGATCACGCCCAGCACCGCGGGGTCATCGGCTGCACGCCGGCTGTTGAACACCAGGGTCTGGACCGAGACCGCCCCGCCGACGTCCCGGTACAGGCGGTTCTGCAACTCATCGGCGCCGGAAGCGCGCAGGATCACCACCCGGCCATGGCCGGCGCGCCCCAGCCACCATTGGAAGGCAGCGGGCACCCACTCGCCGCCGCCCATCAGCATCATCGCCGGCTCGGTGCGCGCTGCCCGGGGCGCGCCCACCGCACCTATCTCGTAATAGCGATAGCCCGGGTCCTGCAGGCTGCGCATCCCTTGCGCGTGGCCGGGCATCGAGAGCGCTGCCAGCAGTAGCGACAGGAAGGCGTGGAGCGGCCGGAAACCCTTGTGCACGTTGACCTCCCTGAATGAAACGAGGGTGTAAGCGCTTCCACTCTTTGCCAGAGAAACTGGCAGTGGTCAACCCCGTAAAAAAGGCGTTAAATGCGCGCCGTCCATTCGCGAAATGTGAATGGGGGACAGGCCTCCCTCGAGGCCGACACTTTCTTCTCGAGAATTCTCATGCGTAAACAGGCGATGGCGTGGTCGATCCAGCTGGCGTTGATGGGTGTGGCCGCGACCGCGGGTGCCAGACGCCCGCCCCCGGGGTGCAGCAACTGGATACGGTGCAGGTCACCGGCTCGCGCATTCCACGCGCGCAGGTAGAAGGGCCGGCGCCCGTGACCGTCATCACCGCCGAGCAGATCCAGGCCAGCGGCTTCACCAGCGTGCCCGACGTGCTGCGGTCGATGACCCAGAACGGCGGTGAGACCCAGAGCCAGCAGTCCTCCAGCGGCGCTGATTTCTCGCCCGGTGCGCAGCAGGTCGACCTGCGCGGCCTCGGCCCCAACCACACGCTGGTGCTGGTCAACGGCCGCCGCATCGCCGATTTCCCGATGCCGTTCCAGGGCCGCAGCAACTTCACCGATGTCTCCAACATTCCGATCGGGATGATCGAGCGCATCGAAGTGCTGACCGGCAGCGCCTCGGCGATCTACGGCTCGGACGCGATCGCCGGCGTGGTCAACTTCATCCTGAAGAAGCAGGTGGATGGCACCACGATCGACATGCGCATGGGCACCACCAGCGAAGGCGGCGGTGAGTCTTTCGACATGAGCATCGCCAGCGGTTTCGATGCCGGCCGTTTCAGCGCGGTCTACAGCCTGGAACTGCAGTCGCAGACGCCGTTATGGGCATATGAACGCAGCCAGCAGGATTCCACCCTGGACGCGCCGACCGAGAGCGCCCGCGCCGCGCGTCGCGCCTACCTGCGCACCGACTACAACGACGACTACCTCGATCCGGGCCAGGCCACCTGCGATGCGCTGGCCGGCCAGAACAACGGCAGCACCCAGTACGCCGAACGGGCGCGCTATGGCTTCTATTGCGGCAGCGACCGCTCGATCGGCTACGGCACGATCCTGAGCAAGCGCCGCGGTGCCAACGGCTATGCCTCGCTGCGCTACGCCTTCGACAATGGCGCGGAATGGTTTGCTGACGTGCAGATGGGCTACCACGACCTGGCGCTGATGCGCGACGTCACCCAGTGGGGCCGCATGGCCGCCGACGGCAACGAGGACGGCTACTTCTACAACCAGGCCACCGACCAGGTGGAGTTCTGGCAGCGCCAGTTCTCGCCCGAGGAAATGGGCGGGCTGAACAACGGCATGGTACGCAGCACGCAGAAGACCTTCAGCGTGACCACCGGCTTCAAGGGCGCCCTCGGTGCAGACTGGGAATACGAGGCCTCGCTGAGCCATTCACAGTACCAGTCCAGCATCCGCTGGCCGCAGATCATCGCCGCCAAGGCCAACGCCCTGTTCCTGGGCGAGCAGCTGGGCGAGTACACCGATGACGACGACAACGTGTTCCCGGTGTTCAACGCCGACCCGGCGCGCCTGTACCGGCCACTGAGCCGCGGCGAGTACGACGCGATCGCCGCGCGTACTACCTATACCCCGAAGTCGCGTACCGATACCGCCGCGCTGACCCTGACCAACGGCGAGCTGTTCGAGCTGCCAGGCGGCAAGGCCGGCTTCGCGGCGACGGCCGAGTTCGGCAACCAGTCCTACGCGCTCAATCCCGACCCGCTGGCGACGCAGTACTACTACTACAGCTGGAAGGATTCGGACGGTCACGGCAGCCGCAACCGCTGGGCGACCGCGGCCGAGCTGCGCCTGCCGTTGCATGACACATTCAACGTGAGCGTGGCCGGTCGTTTCGACCAGTACCGCTATTCCGGCAACACCATCGGCAAGGCGACCTGGAGCGGCGGCCTGGAGTGGCGCCCGATCGACACGCTGCTGGTGCGCGGCTCCTACGGCACCGCGTTCCGCGCGCCGGACCTGCACTACGTGTATGCCGGCCCGGGCAACGATGAAACCAGTGCCAACGACTACTACACCTGCGCGGTGGACGGCGGCGATGACTGCTCGGATTACGAAGAGAACCTGATCCGCACGCGCGAGGGCAACCGCAAGCTGGATCCGGAAACCAGCACCTCGTGGAGCGCTGGCTTCGTGTGGTCGCCGGCGGTGGGGCTGGACCTGTCGGTGGACTGGTTCGACATCGACATGCGCGACCAGGTGCAGGACATGGACGTGAGCACGATCCTGCGCGATGAGGCGGCGTGCCGCCTGGGCGGCGCCGATGCGGCCTCGCCGACCTGCGTGGATGCGATCAGCCGGGTCACCCGCACCAGCGATGGCCGCCTCTACGGCGTGCATGTGAGCCCGATCAACATCGCGCGCGAAACCACGCGCGGCATCGATGTGGGCCTGCGCTACCGCCTGGGCACCGGGATCGGCGACTTCATCTTCAGCGGCAACCACACCTGGGTGAAGACGCACGATTTCCAGCAGTTCGCGGGCGATGTGGTCGAAGACCAATTCGCGGTCAACAGCGGTTTCGATATCCCGCGCACCAAGACCAGTGCGAGCGTGACCTGGGAGAACGCGGCGTGGTCGGCCACGCTGTACGGCTCGCGCCTGGGCAGGCTGCCGACTTACGACAGCTACGACCAGAGCTTCGATCCGGACAGCGGCGACAGCCCGTGGATCGGCGCCACGTACCGTTACAACGTGTCGCTGCAGTACCGCTTCGATGATCATTCGCGCCTGTCGCTGTCGGTGGTCAACATCGCCAACAAGCTGCCGCCGAAGGATGTGACGTACACGCCGTATCCGTACTACGACGTCTCCTGGTTCGACACCGTGGGCCGGACGATCAACCTGCAGTACACCCACAAGTTTGGCGGTACGGCGTTGTAAGCGCCGTTTCACTGCCGATAGGGGATCAAGGACGGAGGCATTGCCTCCGTCTTTTTTTTGCGCGTTGCCCGCGATGCGGCGCGGCCACCGTGTTTTCCACACGCCACGTGGAAAGCCATGGGGGTTTGGTGTGGACAAGTGCATGCAAGCCATGCGGCACAATGCTTTCAGGGCGTGGCTATTTTTTGTCCAGCCGCGGATCGCGGTTTTCCACACACACCGTGGAAAGCGATGGGGGTTTGCTGTGGACAACCCCGGGTGAGCGATGCACTGCAACGGTTTTCAGTGGTGGTCAGAAATTGTCCACGTCGCTGGCGGGCGGGTCAGATGGGTTGCCGGCCAGCGGCCGGCACTACCGCGCGCGGGTTTTCCACATGGTGCGTGGAGAGGCGTGGGGGTTTGTTGTGGACAAGTGAGGCGGAGGCATACCAGGCAAGGGTTTCGGTGCCTGGTCATTTTTTATCCAGTCCATGTCGGGTGTGGAATGCGCTCCCAAAAACGCAAACGCCCCGCTCAGGGCGGGGCGTTGCGGGCATCAACGTGCGAGGAACTCAGACGTTGAAGCGGAAGTGCAGGATGTCGCCTTCCTGGACGCGGTATTCCTTGCCTTCCAGGCGCAGACGACCCGCTTCCTTGGCACCGGCCTCGCCCTTGTACTTGATGAAGTCGTCATACGCGATGGTTTCGGCGCGGATGAAGCCCTTCTCGAAGTCGGTATGGATCACGGCGGCGGCCTGCGGAGCGGTGGCGCCCTTGCGCACGGTCCATGCGCGGACTTCCTTCACGCCTGCGGTGAAGTAGGTCTGCAGACCCAGCAGCTGGTACGCGGCGTAGATCACGCGGTTCAAGCCCGGCTCGGACAGGCCCAGGTCGGCCAGGAAGGTGTCGCGGTCTTCGTCGTCGAGCTGGGACAGCTCTTCTTCGATCGCGGCCGACACCGGCACCACCTGCGCGCCTTCCTCGGCGGCACGGGCGCGCACGGCATCCAGATGCGGGTTGTTCTCGAAGCCGTCTTCCAGCACGTTGGCGATGTACATCACCGGCTTGAGGGTGAGCAGGAACAGGTCACGGACCAGCGCCTTCTCTTCCTCGTCCAGGCCAGCGGTACGACCGGCCTTGCCGTCGGCCAGCGCAGCCTGCAGCTTGGCCAGCACCGGCTTGCGGGCCGCGGCTTCCTTGTCGCCCCCCTTGGCAGCGCGCTCGGCGCGGTTCAGCGCCTTCTCGACGCTGTCCAGATCGGCCAGGGCCAGTTCGGTATCGATGGTGTCGATATCCGAGAGCGGGTCGACCTTGTTGTTGACGTGGATGACGTCGGCATTCTCGAAGCAGCGCACCACGTGGGTGATCGCATCCACTTCACGGATGTGGGCCAGGAACTTGTTGCCCAGGCCTTCACCGCTGGCCGCGCCGGCGACGAGGCCGGCGATGTCCACGAACTCCACTGCGGTCGGGATGACCTTCTGCGGGTTGATGATCGCGGCCAGCTCGTTCAGACGGGGATCGGGCACCGGCACGATGCCGACGTTCGGTTCGATCGTGCAGAACGGGAAGTTGGCCGCCGCGATGCCCGCCTTGGTCAGCGCATTGAACAGGGTCGATTTGCCGACATTGGGCAGACCGACGATGCCGCATTTGATACCCATCTTTGACAACCTCTGGGGGTGGTAGGTACCGACCGTTGGTCGGTACACCGTGGTTATTTCGGGGTGTGGAGGCGCTTCATCGCCTCACTGTAATCGCCAGATACCGCCAGCGGCAGCACGTCGATCGCATCTTCGATGGCATGACCAATCAGCACATCATCGTCTTTGCTGGCGCGCCCCAGCACCCACGGGACCACGCGGTCCTTGTGGCCGGGATGGCCGATGCCGATGCGCAGGCGGTGGAATCTGCCATGGCCGAGCAGGCGGATGGTGTCGCGCAGGCCATTCTGGCCGCCGTGGCCACCGTCGAACTTGAGCCGTGCCACGCCGGGCGGCAGGTCCAGCTCGTCGTGCGCCAGCAGCGTTTCTTCCGGTTCGATCTTCCAGAAGCGCTGCGCCGCGGTGACCGATTTGCCACTGAGGTTCATGAAGGTGGCGGGCTTGAGCAGCCATACCGGCTGGCCGGCGATATCGACCTTGGCGGTCTCGCCGAACAACTTGCTGTCCACGCTCCAGCGCGCGCCGGCCTGTTCGACCAGGGCGTCAATGAAACGAAACCCGGCATTGTGCCGGGTCTGGGCGTGCTCGGGTCCGGGGTTGCCCAGACCAACGATCAATCGCAATCCTGTCATCACTCTTCTTCGTCGGTACCCGCCCTGTGCCGGTACATACAGAAACGGCGCCTGCCCCGAAGGACAGGCGCCGCAATCACTTACTCTGCAGCCGGCGCTTCGTCGGCAGCTTCTTCCTTGCCGAGCTTGGCGGTGACGATCGCGTCGTCATGGTCCTTGCCCTGGGCCAGGGCCGGGATCTCGACGCCCTTCGGCAGCTTGATGTCCGACAGGTAGATCACGTCACCAGCCTTCAGGTCGGCCAGGTCGACGTCGATCGATTCCGGCAGGTCCTTCGGCAGGCAGGTGATGCTCACTTCCTTCAGTTCGTGGGTGACCACGACGTCGGCAGCCTTGCCGGCCGGCGAGGTGTCTTCATTGATGAAGTGCAGCGGGACGTTGGCGGTCAGCGCTTCGTTCTCGTTCACGCGCAGGAAATCCAGATGCAGGATCAGCTGCTTGAACGGGTGGCGCTGCATGTCACGCAGCAGCACCTTGGTGACCTTGCCGTCCAGGTTCAGGTCCAGGATGGACGAGTAGAACCACTCGTTCTGCTGGGCCAGCCAGATTTCGTTGTGGTTGAGCTGGATGACGCTCGGCTCGACGTCGCCGCCGTAGATGATCGCCGGGATCTGGCCAGCGCCACGCAGGCGGCGGCTCGCACCCTTGCCTTGCAGTTCGCGCTGGACGACCTTGATTTCATGATTCTTGGCCATGCTGGTTTACTACCTTCGTTGTTTGCCACGCCGTGATGGCGAAGCGATGAGGGGACATCCGCGACCAGATGCCCCCGGGAAACCACCCACCGTTGCCGGCGGGCGGAAAAAATCAATCCACGTACAGCGAGCTGACCGACTCGCCGAAGGCGATGCGGCGCATCGTCTCGGCCAGCATTTCCGCCACGCTGAGCTGGCGGATCTTGCTGCACACCTGCGCCTCTTCACGCAGCGGGATGGTGTCGGTCACCACCAGCTCATCGAGCTGGGAGTTGTTGATGTTGTCCACCGCCGGGCCCGAGAGCACGGCGTGGGTGCAGTACGCGGCGACCTTGAGGGCGCCACGCGCCTTCAGGGCTGCAGCGGCCGCACACAGGGTGCCGGCGGTATCGACGATGTCATCGACCATCACGCAGGTCTTGCCTTCGACGTCACCGATGATGTTCATCACGGTGGAGACGTTGGCGCGCGGCCGGCGCTTATCGATGATCGCCAGATCGGCATCATCCAGGCGCTTGGCGACGGCGCGCGCGCGCACCACACCACCCACGTCCGGGGACACCACGATCAGGTTCTCCGTGCCGTAGGCGCGCCAGATATCGGCGAGCAGCAGCGGCGAGGCGTACACATTGTCCACCGGCATGTCGAAGAAGCCCTGGATCTGGTCGGCATGCAGATCCACCGTCAGTACCCGGTCAGCCCCGACAGCGCTGAACATCTTTGCCGCCACCTTGGCGGTGATCGGCACGCGCGAGGAACGCATGCGGCGATCCTGGCGCGAGTAGCCGAAATACGGCACCACGGCGGTGACACTGTTGACCGAGGCGCGCTTGAGCGCATCGATCAGGACCAGCAGTTCCATCAGGTTCTCTGCGCTGGGCGCGCAGGTCGGCTGGATCACGAACACGTCCTGCTTGCGGACGTTTTCCTCGATCTCGACCTGCACTTCACCATCGGAGAAGCGCGACACCAACGCCTTGCCAGGCCGCACCCCCAGTTCCTTGCAGATGCTCTGCGCAAGGCGCTTGTTGGCGTTGCCGGAAAATACCAGCAGGTTGGGGTGTTCTTGCATCATGACGGTCTCGGGCGGGAGCGATTGGCGGAGAACTGGGCCGCTGGCACCCGGAGGTGTCTGCGGTGACAACACCGCGGCGTATGCACCGCGCCCGCGCAGACATGCGCATGGAGTCGCGGCAGATATCCGCTAGTGGCAGGGGCGGGAGGATTCGAACCTCCGAATGCCAGGATCAAAACCTGGTGCCTTGGGCCTCTTGGCGACGCCCCTGCATCAAAATCAGTAACGCTCGAGTACATCAAGCAGTGGCGAGCGCTCCATGCCCGCAGCCACCCATGCCTGCAGTTCCTTCGGCAATTGCGCCAGGCCCTGCTCTGCAGCAGCGCGCGTGGCGAATTCGACGAAACAACCGCTTCCCGACCCGGTGAGTCGTGCCCGGCCGATACTGCTCAACGCTGCGAGCGCTGCCTCTACGGCAGGTTCGCGGCGGCGCAGGACCGGCTCGAACGCATTCCCGAGCAAAGACCCGGAAGCGAAGTCCGCTATTTTCGCCACTGGGGCATCCCGCGTCAAATCCGGTGATGCGAAAAGTGCAGGCGTCGGCACGTGAACGCCCGGGTGGACCAGCACGAACCAGGCCGGCGGCAGTGCGATCGGGGTGAGCAGTTCGCCCACGCCTTCGGCCCAGGCGTTGTGCCCGCGCACGAAGACCGGCACGTCCGCGCCCAGCTGCAGCCCCAGCGTGGCCAGCGCATCCACGTCCAGGCCGGCGTTCCAGAGACGGTTCAAGGCGACCAGGACGGTGGCGGCATCGGACGACCCTCCCCCGAAACCACCGCCGGCAGGCACATGCTTTTCGATGCCGATATCTGCACCTTGGGCGACGTTCGCGACACGCTGTAACAACAGCGCCGCGCGCACGGCGAGATCATCGGCTTCGGCCACCCCCGCCACCGAGGTGCCTTCGCGGCGGATCCTGCCGTCTTCGCGGACCCGCAGCCGGATCCGGTCACCCCAGTCGAGCAGACGGAACACGGTCTGCAGCGCGTGGTAACCGTCCGGGCGGCGGCCGGTGATGTGCAGGAACAGGTTCAGCTTGGCCGGGGCTGGCCAGTTCGACCAACCCTCGCGCGCATCCAACGTACTCATGGGCTGGCCAGCACCCAGCTGTCGACCACCAGACGGACCTTGGCGTCGCCATTGACCGCTTCGATGCGCCGCGGCAGCACCGGACGACCCGCTTCGGCCGGGTACCAGTCCAGATACTGGATCTCCCACCCGAGCTGCCGCACACGGCGCGGACGACCTTCGCCGTCGCGCTCGATAAGCCCCGCCGGCGCGGCGTCGGCCACCAGGCCGCGTACCCACTCGGGCAGCTGGTTGACCGGGATATCCCAGCCGGTGGCCTCCAGCAGAACCTGCTGGGCGTCTTCGCCTTCGCGCGTGCCGCCCTCCAGGCCTTCCAACCGCCCGCCCTGGTGCTGGCTGTCGCCGGTCAGCTTCCAGCTCTGCCGGGTGACCGGGGCACTGAGTTCGACCACGTACTCCTGGGCCTGCTGCTGCCAGTCGATGCGGCCGTTGCCACCGTTCTTGCCCTTGCTGATCGCCACCCGGCCCTGGAACGACCAGGCCGGCGAGGCGCGCACGGCGGCGACGCGCTCGGCCTCGGCCTGCTGCGCAGCGGGCGAAACAGCGGTGACCACGGTCGGGGCGGAGGGCGCCTTGCGCTCATCCAGGGATACACAGGCGGAGAGCGACAACGCCACGGCCGCGGCAAACGCGGCCTTCAGGGAGAGCAGATTCATACGCCGTATTTCTCGATCACGCGCTGCAGGGCGCGGTTGTCCGGGTCCAGCTTGCGCGCCTCTTCAAAGAAATGGCGCGCCTCGTCCTTCTTGTTCAACACCCACAGCACCTCGCCCACATGCGCGGCGATCTCCGCATCCTTGGCCAGCGTCCAGGCGCGGCGCAGCTGCACCAGTGCTTCTTCGTTGCGGCCCAGGCGATACAGCACCCAGCCGTAACTGTCGACGATGGCGGCGTTGTCCGGCTCGGCCACGCGCGCACGGTCGATCAGTTCCAAGGCTTCCTGATAACGCTGCGTGCGGTCGGCCAAGGTATAGCCGAGCGCGTTGAGCGCGGCGATGTTTTCCGGGTCGGTGACCAGCACCTTGCGCAGGTCGGCCTCGGCGCGCGGGATGTCGTCGCGACGCTCCCAGGCCAGGGCGCGGGCATACAACAGCGCGTTCTCATCCGGATACGCCGCCAGGCCACGGGCCAGCGCGTCCAGTTCACCGGCATCGTCGTTGCCGCGCTGGCGCAGCTCGGCCTCGAGCAGATAGGCATCGCGGCGGGCATCGTCATCGACGGTGGCATCGGACTGGATGGCGTGCACTTCGGCCAGCGCCTTGTCGGTGCGGCCCAGCTCGTTCTGCGCATTGGCCGCCCGCAGCCGCGACTCATCGCGCTCCGGGCCACCGGGCACGCTGTGGTACCAGTTGACCGCTTCCTCGTAGCGCTTGAGGTACTCGGCGATCTTGCCCAGCAGCAGGCGCTGGGCCGGGTCCGGCTTGGTCGCCTGCCGGGAGATGTCGGTATACAGGGCCAGCAGGCCCGGGTCGTCCTTCTGCTTGGCCAGCAGCGACGCACGCATGCCGTAGGTCTGCACATCCTGCGGACCGACCGCCAGCACGCGCTCGGCGGCGGCGGGCTGGCCCATCAGGTCGTAGGAGATCGCGACCGCATTGCGCAGCTCCGGGTCCTGGGTGGTCCTGGGCTCCACGCCCTTCAGCAGGGCCAGGGCCTCATCGGTCTTGCCGGCCTGGTTGAGCTGGCTGGCATGCAGCAGGGCCACGCGTGGTTCATCGGGGAAGCGCTTGACCACCTCGTCGACCATGCGCCGGGCCAGCTCGGGCTGCTCCATGCGCATCGCCAGCCGGCCGAACTCCTGCCAGACCTCCAGGCGGTCGGGGATCGCGTTGGCATCGACCAGCTCGCCCAGCACCTGGGCCGGCACCTTGGGATCGCTGCCGCCGCTGATCAGGGCGCCGATCGCGAACTTCCAGGCGGTGGGGTCCGGGTCCTTGAGCAGCGCTTGCAGTTCGGTGCGGGCGGCCTTCACCTTGTTCTGGCGCATGTCCAGCGCGGCGGTGCTGCTGCGCATGGCCAGTGAGCGCGGCGCACGCTGCTCCCACAGGGCCAGCGCGCGGGCGGCGCGCTTGTCATCGTTGGCCAGCATGGCGATCCGGGAGGCGCGCTCGGCCAGGCCGGCATCGCCTTCACTGGCCTCGGCCGCCTCCAGGTACCAGCGCGCGGCGTCGCCCAGTTTGCCTGCCTGCAGGGCGAATTCGCCCGCCATGACCGGGGCCAGGGGGACCGCCTCGGCCGTGCTGTTCCTGCCTTTGGCCGGGGCTGCCGGGGGGGCGGCCAGGGCGTTGGCGGTGAACAAAGACAGCAGCAGAACGCTGGAGATGCGAATCAATGCGGGCATCGGGGGCATCTGAGCCTTAAAATGACGACTTGAATGGCCAGCAGCTTATCGCAAGCAACTGAACAATGACCCTGTGGGTGCTCGGACTGAATCACCAGACCGCGCCGGTGGAACTGCGCGAACGCGCGTCCTTTGGCGGCGACGCCCTGCCCCAGGCATTGGCGTCGCTGCGCGATACCCCGCAGGTGGCCGAGGCGGTCCTGCTCTCCACCTGCAACCGCACCGAGCTGTATGCGGTGGCCGAGTCCGGTGATGCACTGGCGCAGTGGCTGGAGTCGCACGCCGGCACCTTGCATGGGTATCTCTACCAGCACGCCGACGCCGATGCGGTGCGCCACCTGTTCCGGGTGGCCACCGGGCTGGATTCGATGGTGCTGGGCGAGCCGCAGATCCTGGGCCAGGTGAAGGACGCCTGGGCGCTCGCCCGCGACCACGGCCTGCTCGGCCAGCGCCTGGACCGGTTGTTCCAGCAGACCTTCTCGGTGGCCAAGCGCGCCCGCACCGATACCCGCGTCGGTGCCAACCCGGTCTCGGTGGCCTCCACCGCGGTGCGGCTGGCGCAGAACTCGTTCGCACGGCTGGAAGATTCCACCGTGCTGCTGGTCGGCGCCGGCGAGACCATCGAACTGGCCGCACGCCATCTCAGCGAAGGGCGCGTACGCCGGCTGCTGATCGCCAACCGTACCCTCGCCCATGCGCAGGAGCTGGCCAGCCGGCATGGCGGCGTCGCCCTGCCATTGAGCGAACTGGACCGCCACCTGGGCGAGGCCGACGTGGTGTTCTCGGCCACCGCCGCGCGCGAGCCGGTGATCACCCGTGCGCACGTCGCTGCCGCGTTGAAGACGCGCAAGCACAAGCCGATGCTGCTGTTCGATCTGGCCGTGCCCCGCGATATCGAGGCCGGCGTGGGTGAACTGGCCGATGCCTTCCTGTACACCGTGGACGATCTGGAGCGGGCGGTCGAAGACAACCGCCGCAGCCGCCGGGAAGCCGCGGCCGAGGCCGAAGCGATCATCGAGCTGCAGGTCGCCCGATTCGTGGAAACCCTGCAGGCCAGCGTGCACCAGGCCCCGCTGCGGCAGCTGCGCGCCTACGGCGAAGCGACCCGCGTGGAGATGCTGGAGAAAGCCCGCCAGCAGCTGGCTCATGGCAAATCACCCGAGGAAGTGCTCGAACTGCTCGCGCACGGCCTGACCAACCGCCTGCTGCACCCGCCGACCGCCGCCCTGCGCGCGGCCGCGCTCAGCGGCGATACTGAACTCACCCGCGCCGCCGAGCGCCTGTTCCCGGCCAAGCCGGGTTACCAGCACCCTGCCGTGCGTACCGATGTAGCGAGGAATGATGACGCCGACCCTGCGCCGTAAGCTGGAAGCGCTGGCCGAGCGCCGCGAAGAACTGGAACGCCTGTTGTCCGACCCGGCCGTGGTCGGCGACAACGACCGCTTCCGCACGCTCTCGCGCGAGTTTTCGCAGCTGGAGCCGGTCGCCAACGCGCTGGCCGACGAAGCCCGTGCCAAGGCCGATCTCGCCGCCGCCGAAGCGATGCGCGAAGACCCGGACCTGCGCGAGCTGGCCGACGAGGAAATCACGGCCGCCCAGCAGCGCCTGCAGCAGCTGGACGAGGAACTGGCCCTGCTGCTGGTCCCGCGCGATCCGCGCGACGACGGCAACCTGTTCCTGGAAGTCCGCGCGGGCACCGGCGGTGACGAGGCGGCGATCTTCGCCGGCGATCTGTTCCGCATGTACGCCCGCTACGCCGAGCGCCAGGGCTGGAAGGTCGAGATCGAATCGGACAACCCCGGCGAACATGGCGGCTACAAGGAAGTCGTGGCGCGCGTGGTCGGCCGGGGGGCGTTCTCGCGGCTGAAGTTCGAATCGGGCACGCACCGCGTGCAGCGCGTGCCGGCGACCGAGTCGCAGGGGCGCATCCATACCTCCGCGGCGACCGTGGCGATCATCCCCGAGGCAGACGACGTGGAGGACGTGGTGATCAACCCGGCCGACCTGCGCGTGGACACCTACCGCTCTTCCGGCGCCGGCGGCCAGCACGTCAACAAGACCGAATCGGCGATCCGCATCACCCACCTGCCGACCGGCGTGGTGGTGGAATGCCAGACCGAGCGCAGCCAGCACGCCAACCGCGACAAGGCGATGAAGCGCCTGAAAGCGCAGCTGCTGGACACCGAACGCAGCAAGCAGGCCGCCGCCCAGGCCGAAAGCCGCCGGCTGCAGGTCGGCAGTGGCGACCGCAGCCAGCGCATCCGGACCTACAGCTTCCCGCAGGGCCGGATCACCGACCACCGCGTGGAAGGGCTGACCCTGTACGACCTGCCCAACATCCTGACCGGCGATCTGGATGCGCTGGTCAGCCGCCTGACCCACGAACACCAGGCCGACGAGCTGGCCCGGCTCGCGGAAGGCAGCTGAGCATGCCCGCCGCGGAGCGGCCACGATGAGTGCCGATCCGCAGCGTCTGCAGCTGCGTCAGGCCGTCCAGCGCAAACCGACGGATTTCATTGCGTGGGTGATGCTGGCCGACGCCGAGCTGGAGGCCGGCGACGTGCGCGCCGGCGAACAGGCCGCCACCCGTGCGCTGCAGCTGCGCGGCGACCATCCCGAGGCCCTGGCCCGGCTGGGCCGCGCACGCTGGATGCAAGGCCGCCATGGCGAGGCCGCCACACTGCTGAGGCAG
The DNA here is from genome assembly GCF_002887735.1 of Stenotrophomonas bentonitica. Lineage (GTDB taxonomy): Bacteria > Pseudomonadota > Gammaproteobacteria > Xanthomonadales > Xanthomonadaceae > Stenotrophomonas > Stenotrophomonas bentonitica_A. Next base: position 74,808 of record NZ_PKQP01000012.1, on the reverse strand, counting down.
GCGGCGGATCGCGCGCCCCAGCACCCCGGCATCACCCTGTGGCTCGGCCACGCACTGGAAGACGCGGGGCAACCGGAGGCGGCGGCGGATGCGTATCGCCATGCGCACCGTCTGCTGCCGGGCGAGCCCTACATCACTGCGCAGCTGCTCAACTGGCAGCGCCGGCTGTGCGATTGGCGGGATCTGGAGCGATTGTCGTCGCTCGTGCGCCAGGCCGTCGCGCAGGGCCAGGCGGTGGTCGAGCCGTTCGCCTTCCTCAGCGAAGACGGCAGCGCCGCCGAGCAGCTGGCCTGCGCCCGTCAGCGCGCGGCGGCGCTGGCCGAGGGCATCCCGCGGTTGCCGCCGGCCACGGTGCGCCCGCACGGCACGCTGCGGGTCGGCTTCCTCTCCAACGGCTTCGGCGCACATCCCACCGGCCTGTTGACCGTGGCGCTGTTCGAACAGCTGCGCGCGCAGGGCATGCTCGAGCTGCATCTGTTCGCGCTCACCGGGGACGACGGCAGCCCCATCCGCCAGCGCCTGCAGCAGGCGGCAAACACGTTGCACGATGTCAGCGCGCAACCGCATCAGCACATCGCCCGACGCATCCGCGAGGCGGGCATCGATGTGCTGTTCGATCTGCGCGGCTGGGGCGGTGGCGGAACGCCGCAGGTGCTGGCGATGCGGCCGGCGCCCGTGCAGGTCAACTGGCTCGCCTACCCGGGCACCTCCGGCGCGCCGTGGATCGATCATGTGCTGGCCGATGCCTTCGTGCTGCCCGACGCGCTGGTGCCGGCCTTCAGTGAGAACGTGCGGCGCCTGCCGCGCGCGTTCCAGCCCTCGGACAACACCCGTGTGCTGGAACCGGCACCGTCGCGCGAGGACTGCGGCCTGCCGGCGCAGGGCATGGTGCTGTGCTGCTTCAACAACAGCTACAAGCTCAACCCGCGCAGCATGCAGCGGCTGTTGGCGGTGCTGCAGGGCATACCGGGCAGCGTGCTGTGGCTGCTCTCCGGCCCGGGCAATGCCGACGCGCGGCTGCGCAGCGCGGCACGCCAGGCGCAGCTGGATCCGGCGCGGCTGGTGTTCATGCCGCGCCTGCCCCACCCGCAGTACCTGGCGCGTTACCAGCACGCCGACCTGTTCCTGGACACGCACCCGTACAACGCCCACACCACCGCCTCCGATGCGCTGTGGGCCGGCTGCCCGGTGCTGACCAGCCCCGGCGCGACGTTCGCCTCACGCGTGGCCGGCAGCCTCAACCACCACCTGGGCATGCACGCGTTCAACGTGGCCGACGACGCGGCGTTCGTGGCTACCGCCATCCAGCTCGGCAACGACCCGGCTGCAATGCAGGCCGCGCGCGCCACGCTGGCGCAACGCCGCGAGGACAGCGGCCTGTTCGACATGGCCGGTTTCGCGCGCGACCTCACCGAGGTGATCGAAACGCTCGCACGCGAACGCGGCTGGCAGGGCCCACACATCGCCTGAGCATCGGCTGCGCTAGGCTCGGGCTTCCCTGTGAATCACCGAGGCACGCCGATGGGCAAGCTCAAGCGCAAGGACTACCAGGCCCTGCTGGAACCGATGCAACTGGAACTGGCGGCGATGGCGCGCTGGGTGCAGCACACCGGACAGCGGGTGCTGGTGCTGTTCGAAGGCCGCGACACCGCGGGCAAGGGCGGTGCGATCCAGGCGATCGCCGAGCATCTCAATCCGCGCCAGTGCAAGGTGGTCGCGCTGCCCAAGCCGACCGACCGCGAGAGCACGCAATGGTATTTCCAACGCTATGTCTCGCACCTGCCGGCGGCCGGTGAGATCGTGCTGATGGACCGCAGCTGGTACAACCGTGCCGGGGTCGAGCACGTGATGGGCTATTGCACCGAGGCGCAGTACCGCAGCTTCCTGGCGCAGGCGCCGGTGTTCGAAAAGCTGCTGATCGACGACGGCATCGTGCTGTTCAAATACTGGCTCAGCGTGGACCAGGCGCAGCAGGAAAAGCGTTTCGCCGAACGCCACCTCGATCCGCTCAAGGGCTGGAAGCTCTCGCCGGTGGACCTGGAATCACGCAGCAAGTACAGCGCCTATACCGAGAGCCGCGAAGCGATGCTGCGCGCGACGCATAACGATGATGCCCCGTGGACGCTGGTGGACTTCAACGACCAGAAACGCGGGCGGCTGGGCCTGATCCGCAACCTGCTCGATCGCCTGCCCGATACCCGCGTGGACGAACCGGTGCTGGCGCTGCCGCCGTTGAAGGGCAAGCTGCACAAGGAGCACTTCGGGGTCTTGAAGCCGATTGAACCCTTCGTCGTCGGGTAGATCCACGCCATGCGTGGATGCTTTCATGCATTCCGTATCCACGCATGGCGTGGATCTACCGGCGCTGCGAGGCACAGGCATGCCGGGTATCCGCCGGCATGCCCGTGAGGATCAGCCTTCCTTGATCCGCGCTTCAATGTCATGCGCGGTGACCGGGCCGAGGAATTCCTTGGCGACCTTGCCATCCGGCGCGATCAGGTAGGTCATCGGCAGGCCGCGCGGGATCGCGAAGTCTTCCGGCGGGTTGTACGTATCCACGATCACGATCGGATAGGTGACCGGACGCTTCTCCAGGAAGGCCTTCATCTCGGCCGGTTCGATGTCCTCGAAGGCCAGCCCGACCACCTCGATTTCATTGCGCATCGCGTGCAGCGCGGAGAGCTCGGGCATTTCCTTGCGGCATGGGGCGCACCAGGTCGCCCAGAAGTTCACCACCACCCACTTGCCGCGGTGAGCGGCCAGATCGTAGTCGGTGCCGTCCAGCGCCTTGGCTTTCAGCGTCGGCTGTTCGACGGTCCTGCGCTCGGTGGCCGGCACCGCGTCGGTCGGCGGCACAGCCGGTTCATCGATCGGGGCCGGGGCGGCGGGCGCAGTGGCCTCGCTCTGTGCAGCGGGCTTGTTGCAGGCGGCCAGCGTCAGCAGGCCCAGGGCCAGCAGCAGGGGCTTGGCGGTCATGGTTTGTCTCCGGGGGTCGAATAGATATCGCTGACGCGGCGTTTGAGCAGTTCGCGCAGCGGCAGGCGCAGCGTGTCCAGTGCGGCCACCGAGGCCGTGCCCAGGCTGTCGTCGCGATACGGCAGGTAGGCTTCCTTGATCGGGATCCGCATCTGCGTGGTCTCGTACAGGTCGGCCAGGGTGAGCTTGTCCAGGTCGCGCGCCAGCAGCCACTCGCCCTGCTCGTCGCGGCGGACCACGCGGATCGCTTCCAGATCGCACAGCAGGGTATGCAGCAGCGAATCGGTCAGCATCGGCTCCAGCCGCAGGATCTCGTCGTCATCCAGGCTGCGGCCATCGGCGCGCGCCTGGTGGAAGCGGCCGATCAGCCGCAGCAGGCCGTAGATCTCGTAGCCCACCGGCAGGCGCAGGTCGGCCGGCTGGTAGCGGAACGCGGCGATCGAGGAGGCCAGCGAGGCGCCGAGCAGCACCGAGACCCAGCACAGGTAGATCCACAGCAGCAGGATCGGCACGAAGGCGACCGTGCCGTAGAGCTTCTGGTAGGACTGGAAGCTGCCCAGGTAGGCGCCCATGCCCCACTTCACCAGCTCGAGCATGATCGCGGCCAGGATCGCGCCGGGAATGGCATGCCGCCATTTGACCGTGTGGTGCGGCACCACGCGGTAGACCAGCATGATGCAGAGGAATTCGATCAGGATCGGGGCGACGGTCAGTGACACGTTGGCCAGCCAGCGGCCTTCGCTGGTGCCGAACAGGGGCAACGCGAACACCCGCGCCGAGACCGCCAGCGACGCCGCCGCCAGCATGGCGCCGAGGGTGAGCACGGTCCAGTAGACCAGGAAGCGGGTCAGCTTCGGTCGGGTCGAGCTCACCCGCCAGATCTGGTTGAAGGTTTCCTCCACGCTGTTGAGGGTGATCAGCAGCGACACCACCAGCGCGATGAAGCCGGCGGCAGTGAGCTGCCCGGCGCTGGCCGAGAACTGGCGCAGGTAGCCTTCGGCGGCGCGCGCGGCGTTGGGCACGAAGTTGGAGAACACGTAGTCGCTGAGGGTGTCGCTCCAGCGGTCGAACACCGGGAACGCGGAGAGCACCCCGAACACCACGATGGCCAGCGGCACCAGCGCGAACACCGTGGTGTAGGCCAGCGAGGCGGCCGCCTGGAACAGACGGTCATCAAGGAAACGGCGCCACAGGAAGCGGCCGAAGCTGATCGTTCGCGCGCGGTCCCGGACGCGTTCGATCCACAGGTTGATCGTATCGAGAGGTTCCATCGGCGCAAGGGTACCCGATGACGGGTGTGCGGCATGCACGCCTGCTCACGGCGGCCGGCCCGCCACGGACCTCGCCCTGAGCGGGCTGCGTTGCCATACTGCCTGCATCGGACGCAACGAGATGAAAGCGAAATGGCGGAGATCCTGGTGCTGTATTACAGCCGTGGCGGTTCAGTGGCACGGCTTGCCCGCCAGATTGCGCGCGGCATCGGCGAGGTGCCGGGCATGAGCGCGCGGCTGCGCACGGTGCCGCCGGTGGCCGCGGTGACACAGACGGCCCTGCCCCCGGTGCCCGAAGACGGTGCGCCGTATGTGAGCGTGGCCGATCTGGCCGAGTGCACGGGGCTGCTGCTGGGCAGCCCGACCCGGTTCGGCAACATGGCCGCGCCGGTGAAGCACTTCCTGGACGGGCTGGGCGCGGAATGGGTCAACGGCACCCTGGCCGGCAAACCAGCCGGGGTGTTCACCTCCACGGCCTCGCTGCACGGTGGGCAGGAGTCGACCCTGCTGTCGATGCAGGTACCGCTGCTGCACCACGGCTGCCTGATCGTGGGCATCCCCTTCACCGAGCCGGCACTGAGCCACACCACGACCGGGGGCACGCCGTATGGCGCCAGCCATGTGGCCGGGGCGGACGACAACCCGGTGCCGAGCGAGGATGAAAGCATCCTGGCGCGGGCGCTGGGGCGGCGGGTGGCCGATATCGCACGGCGGCTGGCGTGAGCACCCGGGCGCAGGAGATCGTGCTGGCCCTGCTGCTGGTGGCGTTGGCGGTGCTGTTCGCGGTCTGGTTCGCGCAGGACAAGCATTGGCTGGCCAGCCAGCTGGTCTTCACCCTGCCGCCGCTGCTGCTGGCGCTGGGCGTGCTGGTGCGGCGGGGCAAGGCAATGTTCTGGGCCGGGGTGCTGGCGCTGTTCTGGTTCAGCCACGGGGTGATGAGCGCCTGGAGCCACCCGGAGGTCGCGTTGTGGGGGTGGCTCGAGCTGGCGCTGGCGCTGGCGGTGATCGGGGTGGCGAGCGCGCCGGGGCTGCGGCGGCGCTTCGGGCGGAAGACCACAACCGGCTGACCGTGTAGCGTCGCAAGCCTGCATCGGGCGGGCGTCAGCCGTATCATCTACCGGTCGGCGCGGCGGTTCCGTGCCCTTCTGTCTGGTACCCAGGATGCTTGCAATGGAAGAACTACTGATCATCACCACCGGTGGCACGATCGACAAGATCTACTTCGACGACAAGTCGGACTATCAGATCGGTGATCCGCAGATCGGGATGATCCTGCGCGAGCTGGGCGTGACCTTCCGTTTCAACGTGATTCCGATCCTGCGCAAGGATTCGCTGCACATCACCGACGAGGACCGCGAGCTGATCCGGGCGACGATCGCCGCGCAGCCGACCCGGCATGTGCTGGTGACCCACGGCACCGACTCGATGGTGCAGACGGGCCAGGTGCTGAAGTCGATCACCGACAAGACCATCGTCATGACCGGCGCGCTGAGCCCGGCACGGTTCCGCGGTTCGGATGCGGAGTTCAACATCGGCTGCGCGATCGGTGCGGTGCAGTCGCTGCCGAGCGGTGTGTACATCGCGATGAACGGCCGGATCTGGAATCCGGAGCAGGTGCGCAAGAACGTCGCCGCGAACCGGTTCGAAGCGGCGTAATCCCTGGCGCAGCGTGTTGATCGAACGAACGCCCCGGCATGCCGGGGCGTTCTGCGTTGGTGCGATGGGAAAGCGATCAGTACTGCGCGGTCAGGGTGACCCCGGAGAAGGTCGAGTAGGCCTTCACCCGCACATGCCAGGTGCCGGCCGCGGGGGCGCTGATCGTGCAGGTTTCGTTGTTGCCGCTCAGGTACGGGCGGCAGGTGTAGACGGTATCGGTCGGCGCGCTGCCGTTGCGGACGTACAGATCGGCATCGCCACTGCCGCCGGCGATGGTGACCTTCAACTGGCTGCTGCCCGAGGGCACGGTCACGGTGTAGGCCAGCGAGGCACCGCTGGCAGCGCCCAGGCCCGTGACTGGCACATTGTTCTGCAGCACGGTGCCGGTACCCGGGCCCGGGCCGGTGCCGTTGAGCGCGGCGGTCACCGCCGCATCGGCGTCCACGATCCCCGCGCCGCAACCGCCGGAGCAGGCGCCCGGCAAGGGCCGTGCGGTGCTCTTGAGCAGGCTTTCGATGGCGGCCGGGCTCAGCGCGGTGGGCGCGACGGACTGGACCAGCGCGACCACGCCGGCCACGTGCGGTGCCGCCATCGAGGTGCCGTTGTAGGAGGCGTAGGACGCACTGCCCGGTACCGTGGTGCCGCTGTTGAGGGTGGAGAGGATGCCCTGCCCCGGCGCGGAGATGTCGATGCCGGTGCCGTAGTTGGAGAAGCTGGCGCGGGCGCCGGCCGAGGTGGTCGCGGCTACCGCGATGACGTTGGCGCAGTTGGCCGGTACCGAGGAGGAGACGTTGGTGTTGCTGTTGCCGGCCGCCACGACCACCGTGGTGCCACGCGAGACGGCGCCGTTGATCGCGGTCTGGTAGGTGGTGGAGCAGCTGCCACCGCCACCGAGCGACATGTTGATCACTTCGGCCGGGTTGGCGTTGGCCGGGACGCCGCTGACGGTGCCGCCAGAGGCCCAGACGATGGCGTCGGCGATGTCGGAGGTGTAGCCGCCGCACTTGCCGAGCACGCGCACCGGCACGACCTTGGCATTGAAGGCCGTGCCAGCCACGCCGGTGCTGTTGTTGGTCACCGCCGCGACGGTGCCGGCCACGTGGGTGCCGTGCCAGCTCGAATTGGAGGCCGGAATGCCCGAGCCGCATTCGTTGGCGGCGTACCAGTCGCCTTCGTCGTTGGGGTTGTTGTCGCGGCCACCGCCGTCGCGCGCCATCGCCGCGTCGCTGATGAAGTCGTAGCCGGGCAGGAGGTTGGCGTTGAGGTCGGGGTGGTTGGTGATGCCGGTGTCGATCACCGCCACCACCACGCCGGCGCCGGTGGCCTTGTCCCAGGCCGGGCGTACGTTGATCGAGGCATTGCTGGTGCCAAAGCCCCACTGTTCGGAGAACCGGGTGTCATTGGGAACCAGGGTGGCCTGCATCAGCTGATCGACCTCGACGTATTCCACGCTCGGGTCGGCGGCCAGGCGGCGCATCAGCAGTTCGGCTTCGGCACGGTCCAGCGGCCGGTCGGCCTTGACCACGGTCGGGCCGATCGCCAGCTGGCGCAGCTTCTGCAGCCCCAGCGCGCGGCCCTGGGCGGCCGGTACCGCCGCCGCGGCGGCCTTGAGCGAACTGGCCAGCGCGGTCGGGGTGGCGACCTCGGTGCTGCCATCCTTGTACTTCACGATGAAGCGCTGATGGGTCGGCGCCGAGGACAGGCCGCTCAACTGCACATCGCCGGCGAAGGCCGGGGTGGCCAGAAGCAGGGTCGACAGAACGGACGCGCCCAGTACAACCAATCCACGCTGACGCAAACGGTGTTGCGAGACATGAGACATCGGATTTCCCTTTCAGACAGTGAATGCCGTCGTCGCGGCGGAGAATCCAGGTCCGATCCGGGGGCTGCTGCAATCGATGGCGCGGATCGGCCCGGTGAGTGGATCGGTTCCCCTGAATCAAACCGCCCATCGCGACGCTAGTGAATGACTGGCCGATCAACAATGTTTCAGCTGCACTTCAGTGACATGAAATGTCGGATCTGAGACTTTCCGGGTCGAGGGTTTGTGAAAGTGAAGGCGCTCACGGCCTTTCGGATGGTCCGATTGCGCCACGGATTGTCTGAAATGGCTGTCGCGACCGACAAATGCGGGACAACACTTGCGCATCAATCACTTACGCCACTGCCACCGCAGGACAGTAGTGCCGGCCGCTGGCCGGCTCCGCGGAATGCTGCAGAGCCGGCCAGCGGCCGGCACTACCGATGTCGAACGCTGCGCGGCCTGTCTTGGGGGAGCACCACCGGCGCGGTGGCGAACGGGCAACAAAAAACCCGCCTGTCGCCAGGCGGGTTTTCGATGCTTGCGCTCAGACCCCGAGGACTCAGGCGTCCAGGCGGACCAGCCAGCCGTGACGGTCCGGCAGGCGGCCGTACTGGATGTCGGTCAGTTCCTTGCGCAGCGACATCGTCACTTCGCCGGCCGGGGCGTTGATGTCACCCACCGAGAAGCCTTCGCCCTTGAGCTGGCCGATCGGGGTGACCACCGCAGCGGTACCGCAGGCGAACGCTTCCACGATCTCGCCGGAGGTCACGCCATCCTTCCACTCCTCAAGGGTGACCTTGCGCTCTTCGACCTTCATGCCGCGGTCGCGGGCCAGCTGCAGGATGCTTTCACGGGTGATGCCTTCCAGGATGCTGCCCGACAGCGCCGGGGTCACCAAGGTGCCGTCCTTGTAGACCAGGAACACGTTCATGCCGCCCAGTTCTTCCAGGTACTTGCCCTCGACCGGGTCCAGGAACAGCACCTGCGAGCAGCCCTGTGCCTGCGCCTTCTGCTGCGGCAGCAGCGAGGCGGCGTAGTTGCCACCGCACTTGGCCGCGCCGGTGCCGCCCTTGCCTGCGCGCGCGTACTCGGTGGACAGCCAGATCGCGACCGGCGCCACGCCCTTGGCGAAGTACGGGCCGGCCGGGCTGGCGATGACGTAGTAGCCGGCCTTGTGCGCGCCGCGCACGCCGAGGAAGGCTTCATCGCCGATCATGAAGGGACGGAAGTACAGGCTGGATTCGTCGGCCGAGGGCACCCACGACGCATCCACGGCGATCAGCTGCTTGAGCGATTCGACGAAGATCTCCACCGGCAGTTCCGGCAGCGCCAGGCGCTGGGCCGAACGCTGCAGGCGGCGGCCGTTGGCCTCCGGGCGGAAGGTCCAGATCGAGCCGTCGGCGTGGCGGTAGGCCTTGATGCCCTCGAAGATTTCCTGGCCGTAATGCAGCACCGCGGCGGCCGGGTCCAGCTGCAGCGGACCGTACGGGCGCACCACGGCATCGTGCCAGCCGGTGTCCTTGTCCCAACGCACTTCCACCATGTGATCGGTGAAGTGCAGACCAAAACCGGGGGCGGCCAGGATGCGCTCACGCTCCTCGCTGCTGCGCGGCTGGGCGGAACGGGTGGTGTTGAAGCTCACGGAAGACTGGGACACCGGATATTTCCTGTTCTGGTTACGGGGAACGCCGTGACGCCGGCTGGCGATGGGCGGTTACAGCATGCCGGTTTCGAGCCGGGCGGCCTCGGACATCATGTGACGGCCCCACGGCGGGTCGAACACCAGCTCGACGTCGGCCTCGGCCACCGTCGGGATCATTTCCAGCTTGCTGCGCACGTCATCGACGAGGATCTCGCCCATGCCGCAGCCGGGCGCAGTGAGGGTCATCTTGATGTCGACCTCGCGCTGGCCGTCGTCCAGGTGCTTGAGGTCCACTTCATAGACCAGCCCCAGATCGACGATGTTGAAGGGGATCTCCGGATCGAAGCAGGTGCGCAGCTGCTGCCACACCAGTTTTTCGACCTCCTCGTCGGAGGCATCGGCGGGCAGTTCCAGCGCCGGGGGCGCTTCCTTGCCGATGGCGTCGCCATCCTTGCCGGCGATGCGGAAAAGATTGCCTTCGACAAAGACGGTATAGCTGCCACCCAGGGCCTGGGTGATATAGCCATAGCTGCCAGCGGGCAGCGTGACCGTTTCGCCCTGCGGGACCATGACGGCCTCGCAGTCGCGTTCGAAGTGGACAGGTTCACTGCTACGGGAATACATGTGGATCGATATGGGGGTCGCGGCCAATTCCCGCAAGGCGACCATTTTAGCCCAGTGGCCGCCCACGCGCCGGTCACCCCGCAAGCCGGTATCCTGTGGGGACTTACAGGAAGATTGCATGTCGCCCACGTCCGTGCCTGTCCGGAGCCGCCACTGGCTCTGGCCCCCGCTGTTTCTGCTTGGTGTTGTCACGGCCACGCTGGCCTGGTTGTTCATCGCCCTGCTCACTGGCCGCCAGGCCAGCTGGATGGCGGTTGTGGCCGCGCTGGAGATCGCGTTCATGCTGCGCCTGGGCACCCTGCGCGCCGGTGCCCCCCGGGTGGTGCTGACCGTGCTGGCCACCGTGCTGGTTGCGCTGGCGGCCAACTGGGGGATCGCCTCGGCCTACCTGGGCGGCTCGATGGGGCTCACCCCGTGGGAATCAGCGTTGCGCATGGGGCCCTATCTGGCCTGGACGCTGAGCGGCCTGGCCAACGGCGCGGTGGAATGGCTGTGGCTGGGCGTGGCGCTGGTCGTGGGTTGGTGGGTGGCCAAGTAAGGCACCCTGCACGCTGTCGGAATGCAGCTGAAAGAGATCCCCCTGAGTCAGGGGGCGGCGCCGAAGGCGCGGGGGTCTGGGTGCTGATGAGACCGGGCCCGCGTTTTGCGCAGCAGAACGTGGGGCGTCAGCGCGCATGCGATGACGTTTACCCGCCGTCGAGGGCCTTCAGTTCGCTGACCAACGCGCTCGCCGCACCGGCGCCATCGCCGTACAGCATCCGGGCGTTGTCGGCATAGAACAGCGCATTCTCGATGCCGGCAAAGCCGGTGCCCTTGCCGCGCTTGATCACCACCACGTTGCGGGCGTTGACCACGTCCAGGATCGGCATGCCGTAGATCGGGCTGGCCGGATCCGTGCGCGCGACCGGGTTGACCACGTCGTTGGCGCCGATCACCAGCACCACGTCGGTGTTCGGGAACTCGGGGTTGATGTCGTCCATGTCGGCGATCAGGTCGTAGGGCACGCCCGCTTCGGCCAGCAGCACGTTCATGTGCCCCGGCATGCGCCCGGCCACCGGGTGGATCGCGAACTTCACCTTGATGCCGCGATCGATCAGGCGCTGCGCCAGTTCCCACACCTTGTGCTGGGCCTGGGCCACGGCCATGCCGTAGCCAGGCACGATCACCACGCGCTCGGCGAAGGCCAGCATCGCGGCGACATCGCTGGCCTCGATCGGCTTCTGCGCGCCGCTGATTTCCTGCGCCACGCCGCCGCCCCCGAAATTGGAGAACAGCACGCCGCTGATCGGCCGGTTCATCGCCTTGGCCATCAACCGCGTCAGCAGAATGCCGGCCGCGCCGACCATCATGCCGGCGATGATCAGCGCCTCGTTGCCGAGCACATAGCCTTCGAACGCCACCGCCAGGCCGGTAAACGCGTTGTACAGCGAGATCACCACCGGCATGTCGGCGCCGCCGATCGGCAGCGTCATCAGCACGCCCAGTGCGAGTGCGACCACGAAGAAGCTGATGATCGCCACCGGGCTCAGCGTGACCGCCGCCCAGATGCCCAGCACCACCATCGCCAGCGCGACCAGCAGGTTGAACACCTGCTGCCCGGGGAAGGTGACGCGCCGGTCGAGTCGACCGTCCAGCTTGGCCCAGGCGATGATCGAGCCGGACAGCGACACCGCACCGATCGCCGAACCGATCACGGCCAGCGCCAGCACCGTTGCCGACGGCTGGCGCGCGGCGAGGTCGGCCAGCGCCTGCTCGCTCCAATGGGTGGTATCGCGGTTGGTCAGGAACGAGAAGCGCAGCAGTTCGACCGCACCGATCGCCGCCGCCGAGCCACCGCCCATGCCGTTGTAGAGCGCCACCATCTGCGGCATGTCGGTGATCGCCACGCGCTTGGCCGACCACCAGGCCACGCCGGTGCCGATCGCCACCGCCGCCAGGATCAGCGGAATGTTGTGCAGCTCCGGCAGGAAGAACGTCGCCACCGTGGCGATCAGCATGCCCAGGCCGGCCCAGCGGATACCGCTGCGCGCGGTCATCGGCGAGGCCATGCGCTGCAGGCCAAGCAGGAACAGGGTCGCGGCGACCAGGTAGCTCACCTGGACCAGCCATTGCAGCAGCTGCGCGGTGGTCACGTTCAAGGCGCCTTCTCCCCGGCGTCGCGCTTGGCGCTGGGCTTGAACATGTCCAGCATGCGTTCGGTCACCACGTAGCCGCCGGCTGCGTTGCCGGCGCCCAGGACCACCGCGATGAACCCGATGATCTTCTCCAGCGGCGTCTGCGCGTGCCCCAGCACCACCATCGCGCCGATCAGCACGATGCCGTGGATGAAGTTGGACCCGGACATCAGGGGGGTATGCAGGATCACCGGCACCCGCGAAATGATCACGTGGCCGGCAATGGCGGCCAGCATGAAGATATACAACGCCACGAACCCGTCGCTCATTGCAGTCACTCTCCCAGGCGGTCATCCCGTCCCCTGCATCATAACCATGCGCTGAACCAATCGGGCAGGCCGGTCAACCGCGCCCGCCCTGGGGCGTTCTCACGGTATCCCCCTGCCGGAACGCTACCCTGTGCTGGTGAGCTCTCCCCTACCGTCGACGGATGCCGACCTGCCCGCCACGCCCGAGGTGGCGCTGCCGGTGTCGCTGGACGCCTTCCTGGCCGGCATCGGCCCGCGCGCGTTCCGCTTCGCCGAAGCGGGCCTGCGCCAGCGCGAGGACGCGCTGGATGCGGTGCAGGACAGCATGTTGAAGATGCTCGGCTATCGCGACAAACCCGCCGCCGAATGGGCGCCGTTGTTCTGGAGCATCCTGCGCCGCCGCGTGGTCGACCTGCAGCGCCGCCGTGGCTTCCGCCTGAAGTTCTGGCGCAGCAGCGACGAGGCCGGCAGCGACCACGATATCGACTGGGCCGACAGCGCCCCCGGTCCGGCTCAGGCCCATGAGCAGCGCGATCATTACGCACAACTGGTGCAGGCGCTGCGGGAGTTGCCTGCGCGCCAGCGCGAGGCCTTCACCCTGCGCGTGCTGCAGGACCTGGATGGCGCCACCACGGCCAAGGCCATGGGCTGCAGCGAAGGCGCGGTCAAAACCCATCTTTCGCGCGCCCGCCAAGCGCTGCAGCAGTCTCTGGAGATCGCCCTGTGAACCGCCCCCTGCCCCCTTCGATGCCTGACGATGCCGCCCTGCGGCAGCTGCATGCGCAGGCGCTGGATACGCTCTCGCCGACCACGCTGGCGCGGCTGCGCAACGCGCGCCATGCGGCCTCACCGCCCAAGCGGCATGCACCGTCGTGGTGGATGGCGACGGCCTGTTCGGCGGTGGTCGCCCTCGCCTTGGGCTACAGTTTCCTCCTGGGCGAATCGAGTGCCCCGCCGGCACCGGTGATGGCGAGCGCCACCGATGACAGCAGCGATGTCCTCGACGAGAATCCCGATCTGTATGTGTGGCTGGGCAGTACCGACCTGGCAATGGAGTGATGATGAAACTGCGACTGTCCCTCGGGCTGGTATTGCTGACGCTGAGTGCGGCCGGCTGGGCACAGACCGCCCCGCTGCCGGACTGGGACACATTGAGCCCGCAGCAGCGTGAGGCGTTGATCGCGCCGGTGCGTGACCGCTGGAACGACGCCCCGGCGCCCCAGCGCGAACGCATGCTGCAGCACGGCCAGCGCTGGCTGGCCATGACCCCGGAGCAACGCGCGCAGGCGCAGCGGGGCCGCCACCGTTTCGAGAACATGACGCCGGAGCAACGCGAACAGGCGCGCGCACTGTTCGGTCAGATGCGCAGCATGAGCCCTGAGCAACGGCAGGCGCTGCGCGACCGCTGGGCGCGGATGACGCCGGACGAACGCAAGGCGTGGCTGAAGGCCAACCCCGCCCCTGCTGCGCCGCCGTCCAAGCGCTGAAGCGCCGAAGCACTGAAGCACTGAAGCAACGACCAACAACGGGGACGGGGGTAGTTATCAACTATCCCCGTCCCCGTTTTTTCAGGCGGCGACCCAGCGGGTTTTCGCGAGCAGTTCGTCGTCCCAGTCGAAGGTGACGGCGCCGTCTTTCAGGAACAGCGCGACGAAGTTGTAGACGTTGCGGGCGTACATCTCGCTGGCATGCACCGCGCCCTGGCTGGCCAGGTTGAGCGGGCCGTCGATGACCACGCCGTCCAGGTCCACCACCTCGCCCGGTTGGGTGGCTTCGCAGTTGCCGCCGGTTTCCGCGGCCAGATCGACGATCACGCTGCCCGGTTTCATGCCACGCGCCATCGCGGTGCTGACGATTTTCGGCGCGGGCCGGCCGGGCACCGCGGCGGTGCAGATCACGACGTCCACCGTGCGCAGGTGCTCGCCCAGGCGGCGCTGCTGCTCGGCACGCTCTTCATCGGTCAACGGCCGCGCATAGCCGCCTTCGCCGACCGCGCTCACGCCCAGATCCAGGAATTTGCCGCCCAGCGATTCGATCTGCTCGCGGGTTTCCGGGCGCACATCGAAGCCTTCCACCTGCGCGCCGAGACGGCGGGCGGTAGCAATCGCCTGCAGGCCGGCCACACCCGCACCGACCACCAGCACCTTGGACGGACGGATCGTGCCGGCGGCGGTGGTGAGCATCGGGAAGAAGCGCGGCGCACGCTGGGCGGCGATCAACGTGGCTTTGTAACCGGCCATGCCGGCCTGCGAACTGAGCACGTCCATCGATTGCGCCCGCGTGGTGCGCGGCAAGCGCTCCAGCGGGAAGGCCTGCAGGCCGCGCGACTGGATAAGACCGGCACGCTCGGCGTCGGCCTGCGGATGCAGCATGCCGATCAGGCTGGAACCGGCTTTCAGCCGGGCCAGACGGTCATTGGATGGAGGCTGCACGCACAGCACCAGGTCGGCCTGGGCCAGGCGGGTGTCATCGGCGGGCTGCGCGCCCACGTCCTGATACACCGCATCGGGGAAGCCCGACGCTACCCCGGCACCGGACTCGAATGCGACGCTCGCCCCCAGCGCGATCAATTTGCGCGCCGTTTCCGGCGTCATCGCCACGCGCCGTTCTCCCGGCGCATGTTCCTTTACCACCAACACCTCGACAGCCATGCCTGTCCCCGACGATCAGCGGATTGTGGGCTGATCGTAACCTGATCGTCAGGCCAGAGTGGCCCCGGGGTCAATGCACGGTGGCGTTCCTGGTATCCAGGCGATCGATCACGCCCTGCATGGCACTGTCGAAGGCCCCATCGTCGATATGCGCGCGCAGGCGACCCAGGCGCACCATCACCGCCAGTTCTTCCGGCGAGGCCACGCAGAACCGCACGCCGCGCCGGTTGACGAACAGCAGGCGCTGGGAAATCGGGCTCACCCAGGACAGCTTGCCGGCCTGGACCTTGCCGTCCTTGTCGACGAAATCCAGCCAGCTGCCGATCTCCAGCCTGCGGAAGCGATCGGCGTCGGCATTGTCGAAATCGCTGACATCCACCTTGCTGCCCAGCTCCACTGCCGCCGATTCCTGCGCCGGCGGCGAAGGCAACGCCACCTGCGGCAGCTCGGGCAGCGCGCGTTCCAGCTCGGGGCGCGATTCGGCGATGCCCTGCAGGGTGTCGTGCAGCGCGTCGATGGCACTGGTGGCTGCATCGGCGTGTACCCCCACGCTGGCGAACACCTTGCGCAGCGCGGGATGCCAGGCCTGCAGCCACGGCTTGCCGACGATATGGCGGCGGGCCTCGGCCACTTCCTCCAGCATGCCATCGGCCAGGCTCAGCGCCTCACCGACCGACGCCCCGTCTTCGCCTTCGCGCAGCACGGTCAGGGTCAGGTGGTGCTGCCAGGGCTGGCGCAGGAACTCGCCGATGGCCTGCGGCAACGTGGTATCGCCAATACGGCGGTCCAGTTCGGTAGTGGCGCGCTGGCGCGCCATCTCCAGCTTTTCCTGGCCGCGCTGGGTCTCGGCGGCCCGGCGCTCGGCGATCTCGATCCGGCGACGATGCTGGGTCAGGAACTCGCGGAATTCTTCTTCCAGGGTCAGGAAGATCGCCAGGTTCTCATTGAACTCGGCCACCAGCCGCTCGATGATTTCTTCGACCTTGCCCATCAGCACGCGCTCGGCCTGGCTCTCGCCGGTATTGCCCTCGCAGGCTTCGGCCAGCGAGTTGAGCAGCTTGCGCGCCGGGTGGGTCTTCTGCACGAACATGCGGCGATCGAGCATGGCGACCTTGACGAAGGGCACCACCAGCCGGCCGATCAGCTCGCGCGAGCGGCCCTCCAGGTCGCGCTCGTCGAGCATCACATCGAACAGCATGCCGACCAGATCGATCGCGTCCTCGTCCTGCGGGTCCAGCCGGGCCTGCGCGGGGTCGACCCCCAGCCGGGTCGCACCGGACAGCACTTCACTTTTCAGGCGCTGCGCCAGCGATTCGCCGTCTTCGCCGATCGCCGCACGCAGGGTCGCGCTCGGCGTGGCCTGCAGCAGCGACAGCACCGACATCATCTCGCGCTGGCTCAACGGGCGCTGCTGGCCCACCGCGACGCTGGCCGCCGAGGTGGCGTCCTCGCGCACATGGCGGGTCTGCTGCAGCAGTTCGTGCAGGGCATCAAGCAGCATGCCCTGGTTGCCGCCGAGGCTGTCACCGCCCTCGCCCGGCCCTTCGTACCCGGCCTGTCCGCCGCCCTGGAGACGGCCCCGGCTCTCGGCCCAGCGGTCGGCGAAGCGACGCGCCCAGGCCGGTGCCTGGCTTTCTTCGCCCGCCGATCCCATCCCGGCCTCGGCCTGGAACCCATCAAATGCATCGCGCTCGTCGCGCGGCGGCGGCGAGGGTGCACGCGGCGCCGGCCGGCGCGCGGCCATCTGCTGCATCACGCCCGCCGCGGCCAGTTGTTCATCCAGGTACTCGTAACGCTTGCCGATCGGCTGCTGCAGATCGCGCTCGCACAGCTTGATCAACACCAGGCGCACTTCCGGGGCCAGTTCACAGTCGGCGAAGGCCTCATGGATGGCAACGCCCAGATGCTCGGGACTGATCGGATTGGTATCGGCCTGCAGCTCCAGCGCGCCGGCGATCAGGCCGAGGCGGCGGTCCAGCCGCGACAGCACCGGTTTGAAGTCACGCAGCAGCACGGTGGCGAAGTTGCGCACCGCCAAGCGGGATTCCAGGACATGCTCGGGCACCAGGCTCAGCCCGTCCTCGACCTGCCCGGCCAGGGTGGCCTCGGCCGACAGCGGTTCACCCCGCTCCAGCGCTTCCCAGGCCTGGGCCAGGTGGGTGCTGAAGCCGGCCACGATGTCGTCCCGGCGGCGGCGCAGCTCGCGCATGCCATCCAGGAACAGCAACTGCGACGCGCCGGCGTCACCGGCACGGTCGAACAACACATCGTCAAAGCGCGCCAGCACCGTCGAGAACGACTCGACCAGCCCTGGCAGCACGGCCTCGCGGGCCATCTTCAACAACGCCGGGTCACGGCCCGGGTGCCCCCCTACATTGGGCGTGGCGATCATGCGAAAAGGCTCCCCACCCTCGCAGGCACTGAGTACAACATGGATACAACGAACGCCGGCGCACCCCATGCGCCCACGCTCGGATGGTAGGCCGGCCGACCGATCAAAGACAGTGAAGCAGTCGACACTTTAAACCTCATCACCGGTGGCCCGGCAGGCTTTGTATCGTAAGCGCAGCAGGCCGTGGAAGCGAGTACAGCCACGTGAAGGAAGTCCGCTGATTAGGTGATGTTCATCACGTTTTGTCGCAAATTGCACCGAGATCGTCCGAGGCCGTGTCACAAACGGTCGCGACTATAATCGGGGCATCGTTAAGTCTGATTGAGAACCCATGTCCGTCCCCTCCGCCCTGCACGCCCTGGATGCACGCCGTTCGGTCCCCGCCAAGCAACTGGGTGAACCCGGCCCCGACCCGGCCACCCTGCTGCGGATGCTGACCTCGGCCGTGCGGGTGCCCGACCACGGCAAGCTGGTGCCTTACCGCTTCCTGCGGATCGCCGGCGATGCGCGTCACAGTCTGGGTGCGTTCCTGGCCGAGCGCGCCGTCCAGCGCGACCCCCAGGTCTCGCCGGCCCAGTTGGACAAGGATCGCCAGCGTTTCTCCCACGCCCCGCTGATCATCACCGTCATCGCCAGCCCGCGCCCGAGCCCCAAGGTGCCCGAGGCAGAGCAGCTGATGACCGCCGGCTGCGTCTGCTTTGCCTTGCTGCAGGCCGCCCAGGCGCTGGGCTTCGGGGCGCAGTGGCTGACCGCGTGGATGGCGTTCGACCCGGCCGTGCATGCCCGCCTGGGCTTGGCCGAGGGCGAGCAGATCGCCGGCTTCATCCATATCGGCACCCCGAAAACCGAGGTACCCGAGCGTGAGCGACCGGACCCGGCCGCGCTGCTGCAGGACTGGGAGGGCTGAGATGTCCGCCCTTCCCGCCGGCCCGGGCATGCCCCCGCCGCCGCTGCGTGCGCCGCTGTATCTGGTCGATGCCAGCCTGTATGTGTTCCGCGCGTGGCATTCGATGCCCGACGAATTCCAGGACCAGCAGGGCTGGCCGACCAATGCCGTGCACGGCTTCGCGCGCTTCCTGCTCGACCTGCTCGAACGCGAGCGCCCGGCCAACATCGCCATCGCCTTTGATGAAGCGTTGGACAGCTGTTTCCGCCACCGGATCTACGCTGCCTACAAAGCCAACCGCGATCCCGCGCCCGATGCGCTGCGCCGCCAGTTCGCGCACTGCAAGGCGCTGTGCACCGCGCTGGGCCTGGCGGTGCTGGCCCACCACGAATACGAGGCCGATGACCTGATCGGCAGCGCCCTGCACGCACGCCGCGACGCCGGCATGCGCGGGGTGATCATCTCCGCCGACAAGGATCTTTCGCAGCTGCTGTTCGAGCATGACGAACAGTGGGACTACGCACGCAACCAGCGCTGGGGCATGGCCGGGGTCAAGGCGCGCCACGGCGTGCATGCGCACCAGATCGCCGACTACCTGGCGCTGTGCGGCGATGCGGTCGACAACATCCCCGGCGTGACCGGCGTGGGTGCCAAGTCTGCCGCCGTGCTGCTGGCCCACTTCGGCAGCCTGGACGTGCTGTATGAGCGCCTGGATGAAGTGCCGTTCCTGCGCCTGCGCGGTGCCGCGCAGATGGCCGTACGCCTGCGCGAACAACGCGAGCATGCGCTGCTGTGGCGTCAGCTGACCACCATCGCGCTGGATGCGCCGCTGGAGGGCGCCGCTGCCGATTTCAGCCGGGGCGTGGCCGATGCACAGATGCTGCAGGGCCTGTGCGATGCGCTGCGTTTCGGCCCGTTGACCCGGCGCCGCCTGTTCGCCGCCGCCGGCCTGTCCGATTCCTCTTCCGTTGCCAGCGAGTTCGCATGAGCCCCGATACGCAAGCCCCCAAGGTCGTTTTTGAAGGCAAGTACCAGCGCATGGTCGTGCGCGGCACGTGGGAGTACAGCGAGCGTACCCACGCCGGTGGCCTGGCCGCGATCATCATTGCGGTCACCCCCGAAGACACCGTGCTGTTCGTCGAGCAGTTCCGCATACCGCTGCAGGCCAGGACCATCGAAATGCCCGCCGGCCTGGTAGGCGACATCGATGCCGGTGAATCCATCGAGGTCTCGGCGGTGCGCGAGCTGGAGGAAGAAACCGGCTGGACCGCCGACCACGCTGAAGTGCTGATGATCGGCCCGACCTCCTCCGGTGCCAGCAGCGAGAAGATCGCCTTCGTGCGTGCCACCGGCCTGCGCAAGGTCGGTGAAGGCGGCGGCGATGCCAGCGAAGACATCACCGTGCACGAGATTCCCCGCGCCCGCGCCGCGGCGTGGCTGGTCGAAAAGATGGGCCAGGGCTACGAGCTGGATGCCAAGCTGTGGGCCGGGCTGTGGATGATCGAACACCACCTGGACGGGACCCCGCGTGGCTGATTCGCTGTTCCATCCACATACCGGCGCATCACTGCTCAGGCCGGCCGACCCGGCCGCGTTTACCGTGCATCAGGCGCAGGGCCGTTCGTCCTTCGTGCTGATCGCCGACCACGCCGGCCAGCAGGTGCCGGCCGCATTGGACGATCTCGGCCTGCCGCAGGCCGAGCTGGACCGCCACATCGGCTGGGATATCGGCATCGCCGGGGTCACCGTGGAACTGGCACGGCTGCTGGATGCCTGGGCGATCACGCAGACATATTCGCGGCTGGTGATCGACTGCAACCGGCCGTTGGCTTCGCCCACGCTGATGCCGGCGGTCAGTGACCTTACCGTCGTTCCCGGCAATCAGCGCCTGACAGCGGCGCAGCGACAGCAGCGCATCGACGCGATCCACGCGCCCTACCATGCGCGCATCGATGCCGAGCTCGATACCCGCCACGCGCAGGCCCGGCCGACGGTGCTGGTGATGATGCACAGCTTCACCCCGGTGATGAATGACGCTGCGCGGCCTTGGCATGCCGGCGTGCTGTACCACCGCGACACGCGATTCGCGCTTCCCCTGCTGCAGGCGCTGCGCGATGAAGGCGACCTGGTGGTGGGCGACAACCAGCCCTACGCCGTCAGCAGCACCAGCGACTACGCCGTGCCGGTGCATGGCGAAGGCCGCGGGCTGGTGCACGTGGAGCTGGAGATCCGCCAGGACCTGATTGCCGATGCCGCTGGCCAGCAGGCGTGGGCACAGCGCCTGGCGCGGATCTTCACCGCCCTGCAGCCGCAACTGGACGCACTGCCGCCTGGGTAAGGCTTGGTGATCGATTCACCCTTCGCCCGCGCACACCGGCGTGGGCGCTGCACGGTCCTGCTGCGGCCGCAGCCACAGCGCCACGCCCACGCCCAGCAACGCGAACAGTGCCGCACCGTACTGCGCGTGGATCATGCCCTGCAGGGCCGCGTCGCTGCTGGCACCGGCGCTGCCACGACCGGCGTTGGCCACCATCACCAGCAGCGCCAGGCCCAGCGCACCGCCGATCTGCTGCGCGGTGGCGGCCATGCCCGAGGCCACGCCCTGCTGCGCGGCCGGCACGCCCTGCCCGGCCACGATCCACATCGAGGTCCAGGTGATGCCCTGGCCGAGGCTGAGCACCACGATGCCCGGCAGCAGCGCCCAGTAGGTCGCGCCATACGGCAACGCAACGGCGACCGCGGCGATGCCGATCGCACCGGCCAGCATGCCCACCGCCAGCACCTGGCGCGGCGAACGCTGCGCAAGCATGCGCTCGGCGATGCGGATGCCGAAGGTGCACACCAGGGTGGGTGGCAGAAACGCCAGGCCAGCCTGCAGCGCACTCCAGCCGTAGCCATCCTGGTAATACAGCGCCAGGAAGTAGTACTGCACGCCGTAGCTGCTCATGAACAGCATGGTCAGCAGCATCGCCGCACGCAGGCTGCGCAGGCGCAGCAGCGAGAACTGCATCAGCGGGTCGCGGCTGCGGCGTTCGATCTGCACGAAGGCGGCCAGCATCACCGCCGATACCACCAGACAGATCAGCGTGCGCGGCGCCAGCCAGCCCCACTCCGGGCCCTGCACCAGCGTGGTGACCAGCAGGCTGCCGCCGAGGGTCACCGTGACACAGCCGGCCAGATCGAACGAGCGGCCCGCCAGCGGCGCGGGATCGCGCGGCAGCCACCAGCCGCCCAGCAGCGCGCAGCCACCGGCGAAGGGGACGATCACCAGCAGTACCGAGGCCCACCCGAAGCTCTGGGTGAGCACGCCACCGAGCAGGGTGCCCAAGGCCAGGCCGCCCGCACTGGCCATCGACCAGATCGCCAGCGCGCGGTTGCGCGGCGCGCCTTCGGCGTAGATCGTGTTGATCAGCGCCAGCGTGGCCGGGAACAGCAGCGCCGCGCCGATGCCCTGGACCGCGCGGGCGGCGATCAGCAGCCACGCACTGTTGCTGAACCCACCCACCAGCGAGGCCAGCGCGAACAGCGCCATGCCGAGCCGATAGATACGGCGTCGGCCCAGCAGATCGGCCGCACGGCCGCCAAGCAGCAGGCAGCCGCCGAAGGCCACCGTATAGCCACTGACGATCCACTGCAGCTGCTGGGCATTGATCTGCAGCTGCGTGCCCATCTCGTGCAGGGCGACGAAGATGATCGTGGAATCCAGCGCGATGATCAGCTGGGCCATCGCCAGCAGAGCCAGGGCGAGGCGTGGAAATGCGGGCGCCGGCGCGCCAGCGGGAGACAGGGGGGAGGTCATGCCGACTCGGTACTGCGTAAGAAGGTGGGCAGTCTCATTGATGACGCTTCATAAATAAACCCGGATACTTCGATATCTGTCATGCATATCCGCATGAATCGGAGGACGTCATGGATCTCAACGCCGTGCGCATGCTGGTGCAAGTGGCAGAGGCGCGCAGTTTCACCCTCGCCGCCTGTCAGCTGGGGATCAGTCAATCCGGGTTGTCGCGCGCGATCGGGCGGCTGGAGAGCGCGCTTGGCGTGCGCCTGCTTCACCGCAACACCCGCAACGTCAGCCTGACCCCGGATGGCCGCCAGTTCGTCGAGCACTGCGCGCCGCTGCTGAGCGGGCTGGAGGATGCCGAGCGTCGGCTGGGTGATCGCCCCTCCACGCCGTCGGGCGTGCTGAAACTGACGGCGCCGTCGATGTTCGGGCGCAAGGTGCTGGTGCCGCTGGCCGGGCAGTTGATGGCGGCACACCCGCAACTGCAGTTCGAGCTGGTGCTCAACGACCGGCTGGTCGATCTGGTCGAGGAAGGCTTCGACGCCGCATTGCGCACCGGGCCGATCAGCGATGTGCGCATGGTGGCGCGCCCCCTGCGGCCGTTGAACTGGGTCACCGTCGCCTCCCCCGCCTACCTCGCGCAGCACGGTGAACCGGCCACCGTGGATGCGCTGCACGATCACGCCTGCCTGGCGGTGCGCAATCTGCGCAGCGGGCGGCTGGTGGATTGGCAGTTCCGCGAGGCCGATGGCCAGCTGCGCGAGTTCACCCCGCCGGCGCGGATGGTGTTCGACAGCGGCGACCCGCTGGTCGAGGGCGCCCTGGCCGGGATCGGCATCGTGCAGGTGATGGATTTCGCGGTGGCCGATGCGTTGGCCGACGGCCGGCTGCAGCGGGTGCTGCAGCCCTTCGAAGGCCGCAGCCGGGTGCTGTCGCTGGTCTACCCGCCCTCGCGGCAGGCCTCACCGAAGCTGCAGGTGTTGGCCGAAGCGTTGTTGGGCGGTGATTGGTAACCCGCCGCATCACGACCAACGGTCGTGATCCACCGCATGGTGCACGGGGCGATGGCGATCACGACCAACGGTCGTGATCCACCGCGCGACGTCTGGGGGTGACCCGGTAGGTGCCGACCGTTGGTCGGCACGTCTCCATCAACCCGCGAAGCGATCGGTCGCACGCACCAGCGCGTCGACATTCTCCGCTTCAAACGCGGAATGACCCGAGGCGGGGCTGATCTCCAGCGTCGATTTCGGCCACGCCTTGTGCAGTTCCCACGCGCTTTGCAGTGGGCAGACCACATCGTAGCGGCCGTGCACGATCACGCCCGGAATGTCGGCGATGCGGTGCGCGTCGCGCAGCAGCTGGTCTTCCACCTCGAAGAAACCGCCGTTGACGAAGTAGTGGTTCTCGATGCGGGCGAAGGCCAGCGCGAACTGCGGGTCCTGGTGGCTGTTCACGAAGTCGTCGTCCACGTGCAGGAAGCTGGTTGCCCCTTCCCATACGCTCCACGCCTTGGCCGCCGCCAGGCGGGTGGCCTCGTCATCGCTGGTCAGGCGGCGATGGAAGGCCGAGATCAGGTCGTGGCGCTCCACCGCCGGGATCGGCTTGAGGTAGTGCTCCCACGCATCCGGGAACAGGCGGTTGGCGCCTTCCTGGTAGAACCATTCCAGCTCCCAGCGGCGCAGCATGAAGATGCCGCGCAGGACCAGCTCGGTCACGCGCTGCGGGTGGGTCTGCGCGTAGGCCAGTGCCAGGGTCGAGCCCCAACTGCCGCCGAACACCTGCCAGCGATCCACCTTGAGGTGCTCGCGCAGCGTCTCGATGTCGGCCACCAGATCCCAGGTGGTGTTGTCGACCAGGTCCGCATGCGGCGTGGAACGGCCGGCACCGCGCTGGTCGAACAGGATGATCCGGTACTTGGCCGGGTCGTGGAACTGGCGCATCTTGTCGCTGCAGCCGCCGCCCGGGCCACCGTGCAGCATCACCACCGGCTTGCCATCGGGATTGCCGCACTGCTCGAAATACAGCGTGTGGCGGTCATCGACCTTCAGGGTGCCGACGTCGTAAGGGGTGATGGCGGGATACAGCGTACGCATGACAGGAACTCCATGTGGAATGACAGTCGCCGCATCACGCTGCGCGGCGGCCCGGTGGACAGGTCATTCTAGCCCCGGGGTGGGCGCGGGGCCGGCACGGTCAGGCCGCCAGACAGCCCAGGCTCACCCGGTCGCGCTGCTCCAGGTCGCGCTCGGTGGCGACCGACTGGAAACCGGCCTGCCGCAACAACGCGCGGATCGCCTCACCCTGGTCCCAGCCGTGTTCGATCAGCAGCCAGCCGCCGGGAAGCAGGTGCGCTGCCGCACCGTCGATGATCAGGCGGATGTCGTCCAGCCCATCGGGGCCGGAGGCCAGCGCGGTGGCCGGTTCGAAACGCAGGTCGCCCTGCGCCAGGTGCGGGTCGTCGCTGGCGATGTACGGCGGGTTGGTGGCGATCAGCTCGACGCGCTCGCCCGCCAGGGGCGCGTACCACGCCCCCTGCCGGAAGCTGACATTGTCCAGTGCGTGGCGCTGCGCGTTGCGCGCTGCCACGGCCAGGGCCGCCTCACTGAGGTCGGTCGCGATCACCTGCGCCAACGGCCGCTCGCTGGCCAGGGCCAGCGCGATCGCGCCGCTGCCGGTGCCCAGATCCGCGACCCGCAGCGGGGTATCCGCGGGCAACCGCGCCAGCGCCAGCTCGACCAGCAGTTCGGTCTCCGGGCGCGGGATCAGGGTGGCCGGGCTGACCTCCAGGTCCAGGGTCCAGAAGCCGCGGCGGCCCAGCAGGTAGGCCACCGGTTCGCCGGCGAGGCGCTTGGCGAGCAGGGCCTCGAACGCGGCCACCTGCGCGGGGGCGACCGGATTGGTGGCGTGGGCGAACAACCAGCTGCGCTCACGCTCCAGCACCTGCAGCAGCAGCAGTTCGGCGTCGTGCCTGCCCTCCACACCGGGCAGGCGGGTGGCGGCATCGGCGAGCAGCTGGCGGACGTCTGGCGGGGCGGCAGTCATGGCGGATCGGAGCAACGTCGGGGCGCGCAGTGTAGTGCACCGGCAGCGGTCGGCCAGGCGTGCGCCAGGGGCCTTCGGCGGCAGCAACGCGATTGAAACTACGCATCGCCACTACATATATAGATTCGTAGCCGCTATCGAATTCCGTGGGAAAACCGGGCGTTCCGGCACTGAGGCGCCCCGCGCCGTTCAGGTTCCCACCGCGGCGCATATGCAGAAGCTATTGAAGCGATCACCCGCCACCGCCCGCTGGTCATTGCGCTGCAACGTTTTTGACGGCCATGGCCATCACCATTCATTCGCAGGATCAGACCCTTTTGATAGCCTATGACTATCGCATAGATGCAATCAATGGATTGTCCTTATGGGAACGAAGCCGCTAACCTGTGTTGGTCGCTTCACCCACCCCCTTCACCAAGAGGAACAACGATGTCGCTCATCAACACCCAGATCCAGCCGTTCGAAGCCAACGCCTACCAGAACGGCGAGTTCATCAAGGTCTCCGACAGCACCCTGAAGGGTCACTGGTCCGTGCTGATCTTCATGCCGGCCGCGTTCACCTTCAACTGCCCGACCGAGATTGAAGACGCCGCCGACCATTACGCCGAGTTCCAGAAGGCTGGCGCCGAGGTCTACATCGTCACCACCGACACGCACTTCTCGCACAAGGTGTGGCACGAAACCTCGCCGGCCGTCGGCAAGGCCCAGTTCCCGCTGGTCGGCGATCCGACCCACCAGCTGACCCGCGCCTTCGGCGTGCACATCGAAGAAGAAGGCCTGGCCCTGCGCGGCACCTTCATCATCAACCCGGAAGGCGTGATCAAGACCCTGGAGATCCACTCCAACGAGATCGCCCGTGACGTCTCCGAGACCCTGCGCAAGCTGAAGGCTGCCCAGTTCACCGCCGCCAACCCGAACCAGGTCTGCCCGGCCAAGTGGAAGGAAGGCGAGAAGACCCTGACCCCGTCGCTGGACCTGGTCGGCAAGATCTAAGCCGTATCCCATCCCCATCCCCGCCCGCCGGGGATGGGGGTGAACCCAAGCCGGTGCCCCACGCGCCGGTTTCGGTTCACCCCCATGTCGCGCAGATGCACCCGCGGGGTTCGTCGACGCTGTTCCCTTGCCTGAATCAAGGAGTTTTTCGATGTTGGATGCCAACCTCCAGTCCCAGCTGAAGACCTATCTGGAACGTGTCACCCGTCCGATCCAGATCACGGCGCACGTGGATGACGGCGCCAAGTCGCAGGAGATGCTCGAGCTGCTCAACACGCTGACCACGCTGTCGGCGCAGATCAGCCTGGACGTGCGTCGCGACAGCAGCGAGCGCACGCCCTCTTTCGCGCTGACCACGCCCGGCCAGGACATCCATCTGGTGTTCGCGGGCCTGCCGATGGGCCATGAGTTCACCTCGCTGGTGCTGGCCCTGCTGCAGGTTGGCGGCCACCCGTCCAAGGCCACGGCCGAGCTGATCGAGCAGGTGCGCAACCTGGAAGGCGAGTACCGCTTCGAAACCTACTTCTCGCTGTCCTGCCAGAACTGCCCGGACGTGGTGCAGGCATTGAACCTGGCGGCGGTGCTGAATCCGCGCATCCAGCACGTGGCGATCGATGGCGGCCTGTTCCCGGCCGAGGTGGAAGCGCGCCAGATCATGTCCGTACCGACCGTGTACCTCAACGGCGAAGTGTTCGACCAGGGCCGCATGACGCTGGAACAGATCGTGGCCAAGCTCGATACCGGCGCGGCCAAGCGCGATGCCGAAAAGCTCAGCACCAAGGCACCGTTCGACGTGCTGGTGGTGGGGGGTGGTCCGGCCGGCGCAGCGGCAGCGATCTACGCCGCACGCAAGGGCATCCGCACCGGCGTGGCCGCCGAACGCTTCGGTGGCCAGGTGCTGGACACCATGGCGATCGAGAACTTCATCTCGGTCAAGGAAACTGAAGGTCCAAAGCTGGCCGCCGCGCTGGAACAGCACGTGCGCGAGTACGAGGTGGACATCATGAACCTGCAGCGCGCCACCGCCCTGGTGCCCGCCGGCGATGATGGCCTGGTCGAAATCAAACTGGAAAACGGTGCATCGCTGAAATCGCGTTCGGTGATCCTTTCCACCGGTGCACGGTGGCGCCAGATGAACGTGCCCGGCGAAGATCAGTACCGCAACAAGGGCGTGGCGTACTGCCCGCATTGCGACGGTCCGTTGTTCAAGGGCAAGCACGTGGCGGTGATCGGTGGCGGCAACTCCGGCGTGGAAGCAGCGATCGATCTGGCGGGCCTTGTGACGCATGTGACCCTTCTGGAATTTGATGACAAACTGCGCGCCGATGAAGTACTGCAGAAGAAGCTTCGCAGCCTGGGCAACGTCACCATCATCACCAGCGCCCTCACCCAGGAAGTGCTGGGCGATGGCCAGAAGGTGACGGGCCTGGTCTACCAGGACCGCGTCGGTGGCGATTCGCACCGGGTGGAACTGGAAGGCATCTTCGTGCAGATCGGTCTTCTGCCCAATACCGAATGGTTGAAGGACACGGTGGCGCTGTCACCGCGTGGCGAGATCCTGATCGACGACCGCGGCCAGACCAGCGTGCCGGGTGTCTTCGCCGCAGGCGATTGCACGACCGTTCCGTACAAGCAGATCGTCATCGCGATGGGCGCCGGTTCCACTGCGGCACTGAGCGCCTTTGATCACCTGATCCGCACCTCCGTTCCCAAGAGCAGCGGCGCTGTCGCCGAAGCTGCCTGAAACGTTTCGGTTCCCGGTTCGCCGGGAACCTTGTCTGTCTGCTGGGTAGCCACGCCATCACCCGGTCCATTGCCGCAAGAGGTCCAAGGAAATGAACCTACGTGATTTGAAGTATCTGGTGGCGCTGGCCGACCACCGCCATTTCGGCAAGGCGGCCGCCGCCTGCTTCGTCAGCCAGCCCACCCTGTCCACCCAGATCCGCAAGCTCGAGGATGAGCTGGGGTTGCCGTTGGTGGAACGTGCCCCGCGCAAGGTCATGCTCACCCCCGCCGGGGTGGAAGCGGCCGCGCGCGCGCGCACCATCGTGGCCGAGGTGGAGCAGATGAAGGAAGCCGCGCGGCGCAGCCGCGATCCCGAAGCCGGCACCGTCCGGCTCGGCATCTTCCCGACGCTGGGCCCGTATCTGCTGCCGCATGTGATCCCCAACATCCGCGAGCGTTTCCCGCAGCTGGAACTGCTGCTGGTCGAGGAAAAGAGCGATGAGCTGCTGACCCGGCTGCGCGAGGGCAAGCTCGATGCCGCCCTGCTGGCACTGCCGCTGGACGATGACCAGCTGCACGCCGAGTTCCTGTTCGAAGAGCCCTTCCTGCTGGCGGTTTCCCAGCAGCACCCGCTGGCACGCCGCCAGCATCTGGACGTGCAGGAGCTCTCGTCGCAGAAGCTGCTGCTGCTCGAGGATGGACACTGCCTGCGCGACCAGGCGCTGGCCGTCTGCCGGTTGTTTGGCGCCAACGAGAAATCGGAGTTCCGCGCCACCAGCCTGGAGACGCTGCGGCAGATGGTGGCTGCCGATGTGGGCATCACCCTGCTGCCGACGCTGTCGGTCAAGCCCCCGGTGCCGCGCTCGGACAACATCCGCCTGCTGGACTTCAGCGGCGATGACCGCCCCAGCCGCCGCATCGCGATGGCCTGGCGCCGCAGTTCGGCGATGACCGGGTTCCTGGAACAGCTGGCCCAGCAGTTCAAACGGCTGCCGCAGGGCCTGCTCGCGCTGGAGTCCACCGACGTTCCGGGTGCCACGGCCACGCCGCTGCAACGCGCTGGCTGAGCCTGGCTGAACCGGCCGGCGGGGCCGATACGCCGGACGGGTCGCATCCGTCTACGATTGTCAGCACAATAGGACGAGGCGGTGCCAGCAGGCGCCGCCTTTTTGCATGGGTCTTCCACAAACGCAAGGAGCTACACCATGTCCACTTCCAGCGGACTGCCCCCTTCCATCATTGTTTCAAGCCACGACATGGACCGCCTGGACGCCATGCTCGAGTCTCCCGCTGTCAGCCAGACCCCCGCCGGGATCGCCCTGGCCGAAGAACTCAACCGGGCGACCGTTGTGGCGCCGGACCAGGTTCCCGAGGGCACCGTCATGATGCATTCGCGCGTGGAGTGCGAAGATGAGCTGCAGAACGAAAAACACGTTCTGACGCTGGTCTATCCGCGCGAGGCCGATGTTGAACAGGGCAAGGTATCGATCCTCGCACCGGTGGGCACCGCGCTGCTGGGCCTGTCGATCGGCCAGACCATGGACTGGGTGGCACCGGGCGGCCGCAAGCTGCGCCTGCGGGTGACCGCCGTCCACCACCAGCCCCACGCCTGACCCCGCCTGCTGCGTCGTCGCGCAGGTTCCACCGTTTCGTCCCAGGAGTTGCAATGAGCACCGTTTCGCTGTCCAAACTCTCCCAGCTGCGTGATCTGTCCGTGGTGGTTGCCGATACCGGCGATTACGAGGCGATCAAGCGCTTGAAGCCGGTCGACTGCACGACCAATCCCACCCTGGTGAAGAAAGCGCTGGACCTGCCGGTGTACGCCGATCTCATCGAGAGCGCGCTGGCCTGGGGCCGCGAGCAGGGTGGCGAGCGCGAGGCGGTTGTCCACGCGGTGGCCGATCGCCTGACCGTGGGCGTGGGCACCCTGCTCAGCACCCTGGTGCCGGGCCGGGTCTCGACCGAGGTCGATGCCGACCAGGCGCACGACACCGCAGCGACGGTCGCCAAGGCGCGCCAGTTCATCGCCATGTACGAGGCAGCCGGCGTGCCGCGCAGCAAGGTGCTGATCAAGATCGCAGCCACCTGGGCAGGCGTGGAAGCGGCACGTCAGCTGCAGGCCGAAGGGATCGACTGCAACCTGACGTTGATCTTCAATCCCACCCAGGCGCTGGCCTGCAGTGAGGCCGGTGCATTCCTGATTTCGCCGTTCGTGGGCCGCATCCTGGATTGGTATGTGGCCAACGGGCAGGCGCCGGCAAGCATCGATGAAGACCCGGGCGTGGTGTTCGTGCGCGGCGTGTATGCCGAGTTCAAGCGCCGTGGTTCGCCGACGGTGGTGATGGGTGCCTCGTTCCGTTCGACGGCGCAGATCGAGGCGCTGGCCGGCTGCGATCGCCTGACGATTTCGCCGGACCTGCTGGAGAAGCTGGACGCCGATCATGGCGAGCTGCCGCGCAAGCTGGTGGCCGGTGCGGCGGAGCCGGTGCAGGTGACGCCGATCGATGCGGCGCGCTTCGCGGCGGATCTGGCGGCCGACCCGATGGCGACGGAGAAGCTGGCAAGCGGTATCGATGCGTTCGCCAAGGATCTGGAGGCGTTGCGCCAGACGATCCGCGAGCGCCTGTAAGCGCTGGCGGTTGGCTCGCTATACAAAAGGCCCCGCACTGCGGGGCCTTTCGTTTTTGGCGCTTGCGGCAACCGCAACCGCAACCGCTCACTTTCGTCGGGGTTGGCCCGATGTGGGCGCGATTGCTGGACGCGCCGTCGACACATGGCGGGTGCGTCCGGGTGCGCAGTACAGCAGTGAACCCAAGGCCGTCTATTGGACCGGGTAGAGCCGACCGTTGGTCGGCTCCCACGTGATCAGGCACCCACACCGATCGGGCAACTGACGCCGGTGCCACCGATGCCGCAGTAGCCGTTCGGGTTCTTGGCGAGGTACTGCTGGTGGTAATCCTCGGCGTAGTAGTACTCGGGCGCCGGAAAAACGATATCGGTGGTGATCGCGCCGTAGCCGCTGTCGTTCAGGCGCTGCTGGTAGGCATCACGGCTGGCCAGGGCGGCGTCGAGCTGGGCCTGGGTGGTGGCGTGGAGCGCGGAGCGGTACTGGGTGCCGGTATCGTTGCCCTGGCGCATGCCCTGGGTGGGATCGTGACTTTCCCAGAAGACCTGAAGGAGGCGCTCGAGCGGGACGATGGCCGGGTCGTAGACGACCTCGACGATTTCGGTGTGCCCGGTAAGGCCGGAGCAGACTTCTTCGTAGGTGGGGTTAGGGGTGACGCCGCCGGCGTAGCCGACCGAGGTCGAGTAGACGCCGGGGATCGTCCAGAATTTGCGTTCAGCGCCCCAGAAGCAGCCCATGGCGAAGCGGATACGCTCCAGGCCGGTGAAGCTGTCTTTCAGCGGGTGGCTGTTGACGTAATGCTGGTTGTGCAGCAGCGGCAGGGGCTGGTCGCGGCCCGGCAACGCTTCTTCCGGGCGCGGCAGGCGCTGCTTGAAGGCGCCGATGCCCAACAGACCGTTTCCAATACCCAACATGGCGTTCTCCTAGGCCGGCAACAGGCCGGCGCTTTCGTCTCCGTCGAATATGGGGTCGTCCGGGGCCGCGCCCAAGTCCAGTTGGGCAACGATGTCTTCCGCTTCGGGACGGGCCAGATCGGGGACGCACACGCGCAGGACGCCGAACAGCGGGAGCTCGCCCATGCCCCCCAGCAGCGATTCACCGAAGACGAAGGCGGGGATGCCGGCGTCCTCCAGGGCGTGTTTGACCAGATGGGCGTCGAACAGGTTGTCGGCCTGGTAGATCACGTGCATGGGCGGGCTCCGGAGGGCATGGGGCCAGCATACGCCCAGGGGCTGAAGGCGTGCCGACCTACGGTCGGCACCTACCCGTTTAGCCTGTCGCCTTACGACAGGCTAAACTGTTGGTCTTTCTACCTTTTAACTGCGACCGCGCATCATGTCCGAGTCTACCGCCGCCCCCACCGACGCCCTTCCGGAAACCCAGGAAAAACGGGATTTCATCCGTCAGATCGTCCGCGAGGACCTGGCCGGCGGCAAGCATGCCGCGATCAAGACGCGCTTCCCGCCCGAGCCCAACGGCTACCTGCACATCGGCCACGCCAAGTCGATCTGCCTGAACTTCGGCATCGCCGGCGAGTTCAACGGCGTGTGCAACCTGCGCTTCGACGATACCAACCCGGCCAAGGAAGACCCGGAGTACGTGGCCGCGATCCAGGACGATGTGCGCTGGCTGGGCTTTGAGTGGAACGAGCTGCGCCATGCCTCGGATTATTTCGATGCGTACTACCTGGCCGCCGAAAAGCTGATCACCGATGGCAAGGCGTATGTGTGCGACCTCTCGGCCGAGGAAGTGCGTGCCTACCGCGGCACCCTGACCGAGCCGGGTCGCCCGTCGCCGTTCCGCGACCGCAGCGTCGAGGAAAACCTGGACCTGTTCCGCCGCATGCGCGCGGGCGAGTTCCCGGATGGTGCGCGCACCGTACGGGCCAAGATCGACATGGCCAGCGGCAACATCAACCTGCGCGACCCGGCCCTGTACCGGATCAAGCACGTTGAACATCAGAACACTGGCAATGCATGGCCGATCTACCCGATGTACGACTTCGCGCATGCACTGGGCGATTCCATCGAGGGCATCACCCACTCGCTGTGCACGCTGGAGTTCGAAGACCACCGCCCGCTGTACGACTGGTGCGTGGACAACGTCGATTTCGCCCACAACGACGCGCTGACCCAGCCGCTGGTCGATCGCGGCCTGCCGCGTGAGGCGGCCAAGCCGCGCCAGATCGAGTTCTCGCGGTTGAACATCAACTACACGGTGATGAGCAAGCGCAAGCTGATGGCGCTGGTCACCGAGCAGCTGGTGGATGGCTGGGAAGACCCGCGCATGCCGACCCTGCAGGGCCTGCGTCGCCGTGGCTACACCCCGGCGGCGATGCGCCTGTTCGCCGAGCGCGTGGGCATCAGCAAGCAGAACTCGCTGATCGATTTCAGCGTGCTCGAAGGCGCGCTGCGCGAAGACCTCGACAGCGCCGCCGCGCGCCGCATGGCGGTGGTCGATCCGGTCAAGCTGGTGCTGACCAACCTGCCCGATGGCCACGAAGAAACCCTGACCTTCTCCAACCATCCCAAGGATGAGGCCTTCGGTACCCGCGAGGTGCCGTTCGCCCGCGAGCTGTGGATCGAGCGCGAGGATTTCGCCGAGGTTCCGCCCAAGGGATGGAAGCGCCTGGTGCCGGGCGGCGAAGTGCGCCTGCGCGGTGCCGGCATCATCCGCTGCGATGAGGTGATCAAGGACGCCGACGGCACCATCACCGAACTGCGCGGCTGGCTGGATCCGGAATCGCGCCCGGGCATGGAAGGCGCCAACCGCAAGGTCAAGGGCACCATCCATTGGGTCAGCGCCGTGCATGCGGTGCCGGCCGAGATCCGCCTGTACGACCGTCTGTTCTCGGTGCCGAACCCGGACGACGAAACCGACGGCAGGACCTACCGCGATTACCTCAATCCGGACTCGCGCCGCACCGTCACCGGCTATGTCGAGCCGGCCGCGGCCAGCGCCGCGCCGGAACAGTCGTTCCAGTTCGAGCGTACCGGCTACTTCGTGGCCGACCGCCGCGACCACACCGCCGCCAAGCCGGTGTTCAACCGCAGCGTGACCCTGCGCGATACCTGGTCGGCGTAAGCTGCACCCGGCCGGTGCCAGGCACCGGCCACCGCGTGACCCCGGCGCGGCCCTGCATCGGCAGGGCCTGCGCTCCAGATTCCCTGCGACCGGCGCAGCCCTGCGCCGGCGTGCGCGTGGCCGCGTTCAGCGCGGGCACGGCATCCCCGGGCGCGGCCCGATACACTGCCGCTGCTCCATCTTTGAAGAGGTTCATGTCCCGATGCTGTACGCGCAAGTCCATCTCACCCTGCCCGCCTGGATCCACGACCAGATCGATCTGGGCCGTGTCTATCCCGAGGACGCCGACAAGGTCGCGCTGGCGATTGAACTGTCGCGCCTGAATGTCGAGGCACAGAGCGGCGGCCCGTTCGGCGCCGTGGTGTTTGGGCCGGATCACCGCGTGATCGCCGCCGGCGTGAACCGCGTGGTGCCGCATACCACCTCGCTGGCGCATGCCGAAAACATGGCCTACATGCTGGCCCAGCAGCGCCTGCAGACCCCGCGCCTGAACGATGTGCTGTCACCGATCACCCTGGCCACCTCCTCGCAGCCGTGCTGCCAGTGCTACGGCGCCACCATCTGGGCCGGCATCGATCGGCTGCTGATCGGTGCCAGCGCACAGGACGTGGAAGAACTGACCCCCTTCGATGAAGGCCCGCTGCCGGCGGACTGGATCGGCGAACTCAACAAGCGTGGCATCGAGGTCGTGCGCGACATCGAGCGCGACGCCGCGCGCGCGGTGCTGCGCCAGTACGGAGAGATCAACGGTGCCCATTACTGATATCCGCGCTTCGGGCGCGATGCGATGAGCGGCCTGCTGTGTCTGTGCCGCCAGGGGTTTGAACCGGAACTGGCCGCCGAGCTGTCCGAGCGTGCGGCCTATGCCAACGTGGCCGGCTATGCGCGCACCCAGCGCAATGACGGTTACGTGGTGTTCGTCACCGACGAAGGTGCGGCGCTGTCCAAGGCCCTGTCCTGGCGCTCGCTGATCTTCGCCCGGCAGAAGCTGCAGGTGCTGGCCGAACTGCCGCAGCTGGATGCTGCCGACCGCATCACCCCGATCCTCGCCGCCCTGCAGGGGCAGCAACGCTTCGGCGACATGTGGGTCGAACATCCGGACTCGGACGAAGGCAAGCCGCTGGCCGGCCTGGCCCGCGCGTTCGGCAATGCGCTGCGCCCGGCGCTGCGCAAGGCCGGCCTGCTGACCGACAAGCCTAACACCGGCCTGCCGCGCCTGCACATCGTGTTCGTGGATGGCCGTCATGCCTTCGTGTGCGTGGCCGACACCCGCGACAGCGCGCCCTGGCCGCTGGGCATTCCACGCCTGAAGCTGCTGCCCGACGCGCCCTCGCGCTCGGCGCTGAAGCTCGATGAAGCCCTGCTCACCCTGATGACACCGGAAGAGCGCGAACTGCTGGTCAAGCCGGGCATGCGCGCGGCCGACCTGGGCGCTGCACCGGGCGGCTGGACCTGGGTATTGACCCGCCAGCACCTGAAGGTGATCAGCGTGGACAACGGCCCGCTGCGCGAGCACGTGCTGGAAACCGGGCTGGTTGAGCATCTGCGCGCCGATGGCTTCCATTGGCAGCCGGAGACCCCGCTGGACTGGATGGTCTGCGACATGGTCGAACAGCCCCGCCGCGTGGCCGAACGCATGGCCACCTGGTTCCGCGAGGGCTGGTGCAAGCATGCGATCTTCAACCTCAAGCTGCCGATGAAAAAGCGCTGGGATGAAACCCGCATGTGCCTGGAGCTGTTCCAGGAACAGGCCGGCAGGCCGCTGCATCTACGCGCCAAGCAGCTGTACCACGACCGCGAAGAAATCACGGTGCTGGCCTCGCCGCTGCGCTGACCCACGCGCACCGCCGGTAGAGCCGGGACATGCCCGGCTGGCCGCGCACCGCGCGGCAATGATCGAAGCACGCGCCGGCCCCCCGGCGTCCCCACGTCACGAACGGAGATTCCATGCGACGCCGATCAAACCTCATCCTGCTGCTGACGCTGCTGCCCACGCTCGCCCTGGCCCAGGTCCGCCCGCCGTCACCGGCGGTCAGCGAACCGCTGCGCGAGGTCCCCGCGAGCGTGCGCGCACAGCCGCTCTCGCAGGGCGAGGTGACCCATCAGGTGACGCTGGCCGCGCCGGCTGGAGAAGCTGCGGTAACGGTGCGTTCGGTGCAGCCGGTGAGCGTGGTCGGTCAGTACCGGATCGCGTTCGCGGCGCTGGATGTCGACGGCGACGGCTTCATCAGCCGCGCCGAAGCGCAGGCCAACCCGACCCTGGCCGATGAGTTCAACGCGCTGGACGTGAAGCGGCGCGGCAAGCTGGACCGCGCCGACCTGGCCGGCTGGCTGATCGACTGAGCGCGCGGGTCACAGCCCCGCGGCGCGCTTCCAGAACATCGACACCAGCGGCGGCAGCTTGCCGGCGCAGCCCAGCGCGCGCCCGCGCGCCAGGGTCAGGTGCATTTCATCGTTGGAGAACACCGTATTGATGGCATCGAAGCTGTACGCAGCGACGGTGTTCTCGCTGCGGCGCTCGCGCGCCCAGCGCTGCAGGCGGTGCGGTGACATCCAGTCCTGGCGGCGCTGCTGTGCGGCCAGCACCATTGCCCGCAACGCAGCCACATCACGCAGGCCGAGATTGACGCCCTGCCCGGCCAGCGGATGCACCACGTGGGCCGCATCCCCCAGCGCGAGCACGCGGCCGGCCACGTAACCGGTCGCCAGCTGTCGGCGCAGCGGGAAGGCCGCGCGCCTGGAGGCCAGCGTCATCGCGCCCAGGCGGCCGGCAAAGGCGTTGGTCAGCTCGCGACCGAACGCCGCATCATCCAGCGCCAGCAAGCGCTCGGCCTCGGCGTCGGGCAGGGTCCACACGATCGAGCTGCGGTGCGTGCCGATCGGCAGCACCGCCAGCGGGCCGGTCACCAGGAAGCGCTGCCACGCCGTGGCTTCGTTGGCTTTTTCGGTATCCACATAAGCCACCACGCCACGCTGGCCGTACTCCTGGCGCGTGACCTCCAGCCCGGCCAGCCGGCGCAGGGTGGATTCGGCCCCGTCGGCGGCAATCGCCAGCGACGCGTCGAGCCTGCGGCCGTCATCCAGGCGCAGGCGCACCCCGTTGGCGTCCTGCTCCAGGGCTTCCACCCGCGCCGGGCAGCACAGCTGCACGCCGGCCGCCGGCAGCGCCGCCCACAGGCGGTCCACCAGCAGATCGTTTTCCACGATCCAGCCCAATTGTTCGCGGCCGAGCGTGTCCGCATCGAAGCGCAGTTCATCGCCGCCGGCCGCATCCCAGACCCGCATCCGGCGGTAGGCACACGCCCGCGCCGTGCTCACCGCCGGCCACACGCCGAGCGCAGTCAGCAGCTGCGCATTGTCCGGCGCGAACGCATACACGCGCAGGTCCGGCTGCTGCGGCTGCCACGCGGCGGGCTCGCGGCCTTCGACCAGCGTCACCGTCAATCCGGCATCGGCCAAGGCCAGGGCGCAGGCCGCACCGACCACGCCGCCGCCGACCACCACCACGTCCTGCGGGCGCCGGCTCACAGGCCGGCTCCGCGGCACAGCGCCGGCACCTGACCGCGGAAGCCCATCGCGCCACCCACCAGCATCGACTGCATCGGCGTCGCCTGTGCCGCCAGCAGGCCGAGCGACCGCAGCGGCCGCATCAGCGGCGCCGGGTTGCTGGTCAGGCGCGCCAGCCCACCGGAGAAGGCGATGGTCTGCTCGCGGTCTTCAAGACGTCGTGCCACGTGTTCGCGCAGCAGCGCATCGCTGCCGGCATCGTCGGCGTCGGCCACGAGTTCGGCCAGGGTCAGCGCATCGCGCAGGCCCAGGTTGAAGCCCTGCGCGCCCAGCGGATGGATGGTCTGCGCGGCATTGCCCAGCAGGACCGTGCGCTCGCCGACCAGCGCGCGCGACAGCACCTGGATCAAGGGGTACGCGCTGCGCGGCCCACTTTCCAGCAACCGGCCGGCACGCCAGCCGATGGCCCCCTGCAGCCGGCTCACCCAGGCCGCATCGTCCAGCGCCATCACCGCATCGGCCTGCTCGCGGGCAACGCCGTGCACCGCACCGAAGTGGCGGTCGCCACGCGGCAACAGCGCGGTCGGGCCGGTGTCGGTGAAGCGCTCGTACGCGGTGCCGTCCGGCGCACGTGCGGCGCGCACCCGCGAGACGAACAGGGTCTGCTCGAAATCATGCTCGTCCACCTCGATCCCCAGCGCCTCGCGCACGCCGCTGCGGGTGCCGTCGGCCCCCACCACCAGGCGCGCCAGCAGGCAGCGCTCACCGCTGTCATCGGCGATGAAGACCTGGCGATACCCGTCCACCGTGGCGCCCAGGCGCACGAACCGGGCCGGGCGATAGCGGGTCAGGTGGGCCAGCGTGTCCAGCCGCGCCTCCAGCGCCTGGCCGAAATCGCGGGCGACCACGACCTGGCCGAACCACGGGCGCTGGTACTGCGCGGCCGCCATCTGCACCCGGCCGAAGTCGCCTGCGCGGCTGACATGGATGCGGGTGATCGGGCCGGGCGCAGTGGCCAGCTTCTGCATCACGCCCAGTGCGGTCAGCGCGTTGACCGTGGCGGCCGCGAAGCTGAGGTTGCGCTGGTCGAACACTGCCGGCAGCGTGCCCAGCGGCGAAGCCTCGACCAGGCCGACATCACGGCCGGCACGGTCCAGGGCGATGGCCAGGCTGGCACCGACCAGCCCGCCGCCTACGATCACTACATCATGTCGTTCACTCATGCCCGCCATGATAAGGGTTCGCCCGTTCGGGCGGCGTGCGGCGGGGTGCCGCGGCAGGCGCTAGAATGAATGCCTGCCCCCACCCGTCACCGCCATGACCTCCACTGCCCACCGCGCCTTCGTCCTGTCCGTGCTCGTGCTGCTGATGGCGGCCACGCGGGTCAACCATTTCGCGGCGATTCCGGATGCGTCCTGGGCGGTGTTCTTCATCGGCGGCTTCTACCTGCGCGCGTGGACCCGCGGGGCGTTTCCGCTGCTGATGGCGGTGGCGGTGCTGGTGGACTGGATCGTCATCCGCCGCAGCGGCCTGGACTTCTGGCAGCACTACTGCGTGTCACCGGGCTACTGGATGCTGCTGCCGGCCTATTTTGCCATGTGGGGCGGCGGCATGCTCCTGCGCGCCGGCTATCACGGCGCCAGCTGGGCCGCACTGGGCAAGGGCGCGCTGCTGCTGGTCGCAGCAGTAGCGGTCTGCCACCTGTTCGCCCAGGGCGGTTTCTACTGGACCAGCGACAACGTCGCCACGCCCACCTTCAGCGGCTGGGCGAAGAACTACGGCGACTGGTTCCTGCCCTACCTGCGTACCGCTGCGGTCTACGTCGGTCTGGCCGCCGCCCTGCAGCTGGCGACCGAACAGGTCGGCAAGCTGCTGCAGGCGCGCCGCGACGTTCTGCGCTGACCGCGGCCGGAGGCGACCGTGGGCAACCGCTTGTCCCGCATCTATACGCGCACCGGTGACGACGGCAGCACCGGCCTGGGCGATGGCAGCCGCGTGGCCAAGGACGACGCGCGGGTGGCCGCCTACGGCACCGTCGATGAAGCCAACTCGGCGCTGGGCGTGCTGCTTGCGGTGCCGCTGCCGGCCGATGTGCGCACCCTGCTGACGGTGATCCAGCACCAGTTGTTCGATCTGGGCGGCGAGCTGTGCATCCCCGGCCATGCCGCCATCCACGCGGCCGATATCCAGGCGCTGGAGCAGCAGCTGGATCACTACAACGCCGATCTGCCGGTGCTCAAGGAGTTCATCCTGCCCGCCGGTGGCGAAGCCGCTGCGCGCTGCCACCTGGCCCGCACCATCGTGCGCCGCGCCGAGCGCGAGACCGTCACCCTGGCGCGCCGGGAGACGGTCCGCCCGGAAGCGCTGCATTACCTCAACCGCCTGTCGGACCTGCTGTTCGTGCTCGCGCGCGTACTGGCCCGTGCCGACGGCCACGGCGAGGTGCTCTGGCGCCACGAGCGCCGCCACGCCTGAGCGGCCCCGCCGCCCCACCGGATATCCTGCCCGCATGCTGGTTTTCACCCACCCCGCCTGTCTGCAACACGATCCCGGCCGCGGCCATCCCGAATGCCCGGCGCGCCTGCAGGGGGTACTCGATGCGCTGAAGGCGGCCTATCCGAACCAGTTGGACTGGCGCGAAGCACCGCCCGCCAAGCTCGGCGAGCTGGCCCGGGTCCACGACAGCGAACTGATCGACCTGGTGCTCAAGCCGCAGACCGAGCCGTTGCGCCTGATCGACATGGACACCATGACCTCGCCCGGCTCGGCCAGCGCGGCCCTGCATGCAGCCGGTGCCGGCGTGGCCGCGGTGGATGCGGTGATGCTCGGCGACGACCCGGTCGCCTTCTGCGCGGTGCGCCCGCCCGGCCACCACGCCAGCGCCAGCACCGCCATGGGCTTCTGCCTGTTCAACAACATCGCCATCGCCGCGGCCTACGCGCGCGACCGCTATGGGCTGGAGCGGATCGCCATCGTCGATTTCGACGTGCACCACGGCAACGGCACCCAGGACATCTTCATCGCCGATCCCGGCGTGGCCTACTACAGCACCCACCAGGCCGGGTTGTTCCCCAACTCCGGCCTGCGCCGCGACCGCGGGGCCGGCAACCTGATGAACATCCTGCTGCCGCCGGGCAGCGGCGGCTTCCGGTTCCGCAACACCTGGGCCGATGAGATGCTGCCGGCCATCGATGATTTCCGCCCGCAACTGCTGCTGATCTCGGCCGGCTTCGATGCGCACATGCGCGATCCGCAGGCCGACCTGATGCTGGAAACCGAGGATTTCGCCTGGATCACCACCGAGCTGCGCGGCCTGGCCCGGCGCCACGGGGCCGGCCGGATCGTCTCCATGCTCGAGGGCGGTTACGACCTGCAGGCCCTGGCCGAGTGCAGCGTGGCCCACGTCGGCCAGCTGCGCTGAGCCGCGCGGGGCCGCCCGGCGAATGAACCCGGCCCCCTGCCTGGGCCGGACCTTCATTGCCCCTATGCAAGGGATGGGGCAAGCTACGATCCGTTTTCGTCCGAATCCGATACCGCGTGCGCCGAGCCCTCCGCCTGCTGCCCCTCCCCCTCAGTATCGCCATCTGCCTGCCGGCCCTGGCCGACGACAAGCCGGTGAACTGGGGCCTGTGCCCGGTGACCGACGTGCTGCCCGTGTTCGACGACGCGCCCAAGGCCGACAAAGCCGCGGCCGCGACGCGTGACCAGCAGCCGACGGACATCGAAGGCGACCAACTGACCGGTACCTCCGTGGTGCCCAACTACCAGGGCAATGTCGCGCTCAAGCGCGGCGACCAGTTCCTGGGCACCGACAACCTGAGCTTCGATACCGAAAGCGGCAACTACATCGCCGAGGGCAATGTCCGTTACCAGGACTCCTCGATCCGGATGAAGGCCCGTCGCGCCGAGGGCAACCAGGAAAGCGACACCCACAAGATCAGCGATATCCAGTATCAGCTGGTGTCCCGCCGCGGCAATGGTGGCGCCGAGTCGATCGACCTGCAGGGTGCGGTCGGCCAGATGCACCGGTCCACCTACACCACCTGCGATCCCTCGCAGCCGGTATGGAAGCTGTCGGCACCGCAGATCGAGGTCGATAACGACGCCGGTTTCGGCACCGCACGCAACGCGGTGCTGCGGATCGGCAAGGTGCCGATCCTGTGGGCGCCCTACTTCAAGTTCCCGATCGATGATCGCCGCCAGACCGGCCTCCTCTATCCGCAGGTGGGCCTGTCCGGGCGCAACGGCTTCGATTACACCCAGCCGATCTATCTGAACCTGGCGCCGAACTTCGACGACACCCTGATGCCGCGCTACATGAGCAAGCGCGGCTTCATGCTCGACAACGAATTCCGCTACCTCTACGACGGTGGCCGCGGCGAACTGCTGACCGCCTACCTGCCCAACGACAAGCTGCGCGACAAGGATCGCGGCCGCGTGGAGTTCAGCGGGTACCACAACATCAACGCCAACTGGCAGGCCCGTGCCAGCCTGGCCTGGGTCAGCGATGAGCGCTATCTGGAGGATTTCTCCAACCGGCTGCTCGGCGTGACCACCTCCAACCTGCAGAGCCAGATCGGCATCTACGGCACCGGCGAGAACTGGACCGGCGGCCTGATGGCCGATTACTGGCAGCTCACCGATTACACCCTGACCGAAGCGTCCCTGCCCTACGCCCGCCAGCCGCGCCTGTTCGTCAACTGGGACAAGCCGCTGCTGCCCTGGCTGGAAACCGGCGTGTACGCCGAAGCCGTCAACTTCACGCACCTGGATGTGCATGAGAAGTTCGGCGCCGACCAGGAGTACGAGCGCACCGGCGTGTCACGCAGCATGGACGGCGGTTCGCGCCTGGACGTGAAGCCATATGTCTCCATGCCCTTCAGTGGCGCGGCCTGGTACGTCACCCCGACCCTGGCCTACCGCTACACCGGGTACGACCTGGAGCGCGGCCTGGCCGACGACATCCGCCGGCAGAACCTGATCGCCGCCGGTATCGATCCGGCCACCGCGACCCCCGACCAGCTGCGCGGCAATACTTCGCCAAGCCGCAGCCTGCCGATCGGCACCATCGACGCTGGCCTGTTCTTCGATCGCGAGACCAAAATCGGCGATACCCGCTTCCTGCATACCCTGGAACCGCGCCTGTTCTACCTGCGCACGCCGTACCGCGACCAGAGCGATCTGCCGGTGTTCGATACGCGTGACTTCACCTTCAGCTGGGGCCAGCTGTTCCGCGATTCGCGCTATTCCGGCGCCGATCGGCAGAACGATGCCAACCAGCTGACCATGGCGGTGAGCACCCGTTTCATCGACCAGGACACCGGTAAGGAGCGCTTCTCGGGCAGCATCGGCCAGATCCTGTACTTCGATGATTCGCGGGTCA
Organism: Stenotrophomonas bentonitica; assembly: GCF_002887735.1. Classification (GTDB taxonomy): domain Bacteria; phylum Pseudomonadota; class Gammaproteobacteria; order Xanthomonadales; family Xanthomonadaceae; genus Stenotrophomonas; species Stenotrophomonas bentonitica_A. The sequence continues at coordinate 32,337 of NZ_PKQP01000012.1, read as the reverse complement.
CGCTCAACAGCAGTGAAACCCCGGTCGAGCAGGGCAAGTCGGCCTGGATCGCCGATACGAACTACATGATCAACGACCGCTGGACGCTGGGCGCCACCTACCAGTGGGACCCCAAGTACAAGCGTGAGGACCTGGCCAGCGTGCGCGCGCGCTACCTGATGTCCAACGACGGCATCGTCAATCTGACCTACCGCAGCCGTCTGAATCCGCAGGCCTCGACCACGGCGACCCGCCGTGACCGGACCCTGCTGGAGCAGGCCGACCTGTCCTTCCTGTACCCGCTCAATGAGCGCTGGAGCCTGGTCGGCCGCTATTACTACTCCATCCAGGACCGCGCTCCGCTGGAAATCATCGGCGGTGTGCAGTGGGACAGCTGCTGCCTCGCCGTTCGCGCCATTGCCCGCCGCTACGTGCGCAACCGCGAGGGTGAACTCAACAACTCCTTCCAGATCGAGTTCGTGCTCAAGGGCCTGAGCTCCATCGGCCAGAACACGGACCGCACCTTGCGCCGTGCTATTCTCGGGTACTACCGAGACGACCTCTATCTGGTGCCGCCCAGCAACACCGGTGCAGCCCGCGACGACTACGATCCGAATCAGATCCCATGACCAAGACCCTTCCCGTACTCCTCGCCTCCCTGCTGGCGGTCTCCTCCGCGACGGCCCCGTTGCAGGTGCTGGCCCAGCAGAGTCAGCCGCTGGACCGCATCGCGGCGATCGTCGATGAGGACGTCGTGCTGCAGAGCGAACTGGACCGTGCCGTCCAGAACATCAAGGCGCAGTACGCTGGTCGCGAAAACCAGCTGCCGCCCGATGATGTGCTCAGCCGCCAGGTGCTGGAGCGTCTGGTCCTGGTCAAGCTGCAGGTGGCGCGTGCCGAGAGCAGCGGCATCAAGGTCAGCGACCAGGAACTGAACCAGGCCATCAACGCCATCGCCCAGCAGAACGGCTCCACCCTGGATGCCCTGCGCCAGCGTCTGGCCAGCGACGGTCTGGATTTCAACGATTTCCGCAATTCGGTGCGTGACGAGATCACCGTCCAGCGCCTGCGCCAGAGCTTCGCGCAGAGCCGCATCACCGTCAGCGAGGGCGAAGTGGACGGCGCGCTCAAGCAGCAGGCCACCGTGGGCACCCAGTACCACCTGGCCCACATCCTGATCGGCCTGCCCGAAGGTGCCACCGCCGAGCAGATCACCACCGGCCAGAAGAAGGCCGATGGCGTCAAGGCACTGCTGGACAAGGGTGAGATCGACTTCAACGCCGCGGCTGTCCGTTATTCGGACAGCCCGAACGCGCTGGAAGGCGGCGACCTGGGCTGGCGTTCGCTGGATGAGATCCCCAATGCCTTCGCGCAGATGATGAAGGAAATGAAGACCGGCGACGTGGTCGGTCCGCTGCGTGGCCCCAGCGGCTTCCAGCTGCTGAAGCTGGTGGAGGTGCGTGATGCCAGCGCGGCTGCCGCCGGCGGTCACACCATCACCGAGTACCACGCCCGTCACATCCTGGTCCGCATCACCGACCAGCAGGACAACGCCGCGGCCAAGGCCAAGATCGACACGCTGCGCGCCCGCATCGCCGGTGGCGCCGAGTTCGACGCGGTCGCCAAGGAATCCTCGGAAGACAACAACAGCAAGGGTCAGGGCGGCGATCTGGGCTGGTTCCCGGTCGATGCATTCGGCCCGGACTTCGGCAAGCAGGTCGAAGGCGTGGCCGACGGCGGCGTGAGCCAGCCGTTCCGCACCGATGCCGGCTGGCATATCGTCCAGCGCGTTGCCACGCGCCAGACCGATGCCACCACCGACAACCAGCGTGCCCAGATCCGTGAAACGATCGGCCGCCGCAAGCTGGAGGAAGAGTACAACCGCTTCCTGCAGGAACTGCGTGGCGAAGCCTACGTGGACATGCGCGGCTATGCGCCGGGTGCCGCGGCGACCACGCCGCCGCAGTCCTGATCCATGTTCCCGCAGCTCGCGCTGGTACCGGGCGAGCCGGCGGGGATCGGCCCGGAGCTCTGCCTCCGCCTGATCCAGCAGCCGCGCGCCGATTGCCGGCTGCTGGCCTTCGCCGACCCGGATACCCTGCACGCCGCCGCCGCGGCGCTGTCGCTGCCGCTGCAGCTCCTGCCTGAAGACGCGATCGCCCGCCAGCCGGGCGATCTGCCGTTGCGGGTGGTGCCCAATGCGGTGCCATCCCGTTTCGGCACCCCCGACCCGGCCAATGCCGGCGCGGTGATCGGCGCCCTGCGCCAGGCCGGCCAGGCCTGCCTGACCGGTGAACTGGCCGGCGTGGTCACCGGCCCGGTGCACAAGGCGGTCATCAATGAAGGCGGCATCGCCTACAGCGGCACCACCGAACTGCTGGCCGACCAGGCCCGCACCCCGGTGGTGATGATGCTGGCCAACGAGATCGTGCGGGTCGCCCTGGCGACCACCCACCTGCCGCTGCGCTCGGTCGCCGATGCGATCACTGCCGAGAGCCTGGCCCTGACCCTGCAGATCGTGCACGACGCCCTGCAGCGCGATTTCGGCCTGGCCTCGCCGCGCATCGCCGTGCTCGGGCTCAACCCGCATGCCGGCGAAGACGGCCATCTGGGCCGCGAAGAGCTGGACCTGATCATCCCGCTGCTGGAGCGCCTGCGCGCCCGGGGCATGGACCTGGTCGGCCCGCTGCCGGCCGATACCGCGTTCCTGCCGGCCAAGCTGGCCGGTTTCGACACGGTGCTGGCCATGTACCACGACCAGGGCCTGCCGGTGCTCAAGTACAGCGGCTTCGAGCAGGCCGTCAACATCACCCTGGGCCTGCCCTACCCGCGCGTCGCGGTCGACCACGGCACCGCTCTGGACCTGGCCGGCCGCGGCATCGCCGACCCCTCCAGCCTCCTCGCTGCCACCGCGCTGTGTGCCCGGCTGGCGCGCCAACGTACACTGGTGCCATGACTTCTTCGTATTCCTCCTCCGGCGCGCCCGGTTTCTCCGGCCCCGCCAAGAAGCAGCTCGGCCAGCACTTCCTCGCCGACCGCAGCTATATCGACAAGATCGTCCTGGCGGTCAACCCGAAAGACGGCGACCGCCTGGTCGAAATCGGCCCGGGCCAGGGCGCCATCACCCTGCCGCTGCTGCGCCGCCACCCGAAACTGACCGTGATCGAGTTCGATCGTGACCTGGTCGGGCCGCTGGCCGCCGCCGCCGAACCGCTGGGCGAGATGACCATCATCCACCGCGACGTGCTGCAGGTGGATTTCACCGAACTGGCCGCCGGCAGCCCGATCCGCCTGGTCGGCAACCTGCCCTACAACATCTCCTCGCCGATCCTGTTCCATGCGCTGGACCACGCGGCGGTGATCACCGACATGCACTTCATGCTGCAGAAGGAAGTGGTCGACCGCATGGCCGCCGATCCGGGCAGCAAGGTCTACGGCCGGCTCAGCGTGATGCTGCAGGCGTTCTGCAAGGTCACCTCGCTGTTCGTGGTGCCGCCGGGTGCGTTCCGGCCGCCGCCGAAGGTCGATTCGGCCGTGGTACGGCTGGTCCCGCGCGATCCGGCCACGGTCGGCATCCTGGACCGCAAGCGCTTTGCCCATGTGGTCAAGGCCGCCTTCGGCCAGCGCCGCAAGACCCTGCGCAACGCGCTGCAGAACGTGTGCACGCCCGAACAGTTCGAAGCAGCCGGGGTGCGCAGCGATGCCCGTGCCGAGCAGCTGGACGTGGCGCAGTTCATCGCGCTGGCGAACGTGCCGTACACCGACGGTGACGACGCCGCGCAGGGATGAGCGCCTCGCCCGCGGCCCCCGGGCGCCGCGCGCACGTGGAACCGCCTGACCTTCATGACGGGGCGCTGCCAGCCGGGCAGCACTCATCTCATCGTGCACAACTTTTACTACACTGCCTGCATGAACGACGCTGCAAATTACGCGATCTCCGTCGAGGTCGCCCCCCGCTTCCTCGATGACCAGTCCACGCCGGAGGACGGGCGCTACGCGTTCGCCTACACGATCCGCATCCTCAACCAGGGGCGCGTCGCCGCACGCCTGGTGGCCCGCCACTGGCGGATCACCGATGCCAATGGCCGCACCGAGCGGGTCGACGGCGACGGGGTGATCGGCGAGCAGCCGCGGCTGCGCCCCGGTGAAGACTTCCGTTACACCTCCGGTGTCATGCTGGAGACCGAGCACGGCACGATGCAGGGGCACTACGACATGGTGGCCGATGACGGCACCGAGTTCGCCGCCCCCATCGCACCGTTCGTCCTGACCGTTCCGCGCACACTGCACTGATGGAGGCGCACGCATGAGTGTCTGGGCCATCGGCGACCTGCAGGGCTGCTACGACGTCACCCAGCGGTTGCTGGAAAAGATCAACTTCGACCCCGCGGTCGACAAACTGTGGTTCTGCGGTGACCTGGTCAACCGCGGTGGGCAGTCGCTGGAAACCCTGCGCCTGGTCCATTCGCTGCGCGAGAGCAGCGTGATCGTGCTGGGCAACCATGACCTGTCGCTGCTCGCGGTCGGTGCACGCACCGAGGAAGAGCAGCGCAAGGTCAACCCGGACCTGCTGCGCATCGTGCAGGCCGAGGACCGCGACGAGCTGCTGGAATGGCTGCGCATGCAGAAGCTGGCCCATGTGGACCGTGAGCTGGGCTGGATGATGATCCACGCCGGCCTGGCCCCGAAATGGACCACCCAGCTGGCCGAGAAGCACGCCCGCGAGGTCGAGCAGCAGCTGCATGGCAGCGGCTACCGCAAGCTGTTCCGCAACATGTACGGCGACAAGCCGAGCTGGTCGCCCGGCCTGGCCGGCTACGACCGCTCCCGCGCGATCATCAATCTGTTCACCCGCATGCGCTACTGCACGCCGCGTGGCCGGATCGGGATCGAGGACAAAGGCACGCCGGGTACGCAGGAACAGGGGCTGTATCCCTGGTTCGAAGTGCCGGGCCGCGCCGAGCGCGATCTGAAGATCGTCTGCGGGCACTGGTCCGCCCTGGGCCTGACCATCACCCAGGGCGTGCACGCCATCGATACCGGCGCGGTGTGGGGCGGCAAGCTCACCGCCCTTCAGCTGGATACCGACGAGCTGCGCGTGGTGCAGGTGCCGGGCCGCGACGTGCCCAAGCCGGTCTCCGCGCCGCGTCCGCCGGCACGCCGGCCGGCCGCCGAAGGCACGCCGCCGAACGGGCGCCCTCCGCGCCAGGGCCAAGGCCAGGGGCGCGACCGTGGCCGGGGCGGCCAAGGCCGCCAAGGCGGCGGCGCCAAGCCCGCACAAAGCACACAGCCGCAATCGCAGCCGCAGCCGCAGCCGCAGCACAGCGACGTCACAAGCGACGCGGAGTGATCCGCAGGCCGGTCAACACGACCGGCCTGCCTGCACCGCCGGCTCAGGCGCGGCGGTAATCCACGAAATCGAACGCGAACGCGTGCCGCTCATCGGCCGCGTGGTGCTCGCGCGCCACTTCCACCCATAGCGCCGGATCGACCGGCGGGAAGTGGGTATCGGCCGGGACGGTGGTGTGCACCCAGGTCAGGTGCAGATCGGTGGCCTGGTCCATGGTCAGGCGATAGATTTCGCCGCCACCAATGACGCACAGCTCTTGTGCCCCGGCATCGCCTGCAGCCTGCAGCGCCTGCTCGATCGAAGCCACCGCCTGCATGCCCTCGAACGGCACCTGGCCACTGCGGGTCAGCACCAGGTTCAGGCGGCCCGGCAGGGCGCGACCGAGCGACTGCGCGGTCCTGCGCCCCATCAGGATCGGCTTGCCGACGGTCAGCGCCTTGAAGCGCTTGAGATCGTCCGGCAGCTTCCACGGCAGGTCGTTGTCACGACCGATACCGTGCTCGGTGTCGAGCGCAGCGATCAACGAGAGCTTCATGCGCGGGCCACTCACACGGCCACCGGAGCCTTGATCGCCGGGTGCGGGTCGTAACCGTCGATGCGGATGTCCTCGAACTGGAACCCGAACAGATCGCTCACCTCGGGGTTCAGCCAGAGCGTCGGCAGCGCGCGCGGCTCGCGGGCGAGCTGTTCGCGGGCCTGCTCGACATGGTTCGAGTACAGGTGCGCATCGCCCAGGGTGTGCACGAAATCGCCAACGCCCAGCCCGGTGGCCTGCGCCACCATGTGGGTCAGCAGCGCGTAGCTGGCGATGTTGAACGGCACGCCCAGGAAGATGTCGCCGCTGCGCTGGTAGAGCTGGCAGCTGAGCTTGCCGTCCACCACGTAGAACTGGAACAGGTTGTGGCACGGCATCAACGCCATCTGCGACAGCTCGCCCACGTTCCAGGCACTGACCACCAGCCGGCGCGAATCGGGGTTGCGCTTGATCTCGTCCACCAGCCACTGCATCTGGTCGATCGCGCCGCCATCGGCAGTGCCCCAGCTGCGCCACTGCTTGCCGTAGATCGGGCCGAGGTCGCCGTTGGCATCGGCCCATTCGTCCCAGATCCGCACCTGGTGGTCCTTCAGGTACCCGATGTTGGTATCGCCCTTCAGGAACCACAGCAGCTCATGGATGATCGAGCGCAGGTGCAGTTTCTTGGTGGTGACAAGCGGAAAGCCGTCATTGAGGTTGAAGCGCATCTGCCAGCCGAACACGCTGCGCGTGCCGGTGCCGGTGCGGTCGGATTTTTCCGTGCCGTGCTCCAGCACGTGCTCGAGCAGCGCCAGGTAGGCCTTCATGCCTTGGCTCCTGCCGGGGCGACCGGCAGCACCGGCTGCAGCACCGGCGCGCGACGCGACAGCGCCAGCAGGACCAGGCCGAAGGCCACTAGCGGCAGGCTGAGCAGCTGGCCACGGGTGAACCAGTCGAAGGCGAGGTAGACGCCGTTGTCGGGCATGCGCACGAACTCCACTGCGAAGCGGAAGATGCCGTACATCAGCGCGAACAGGCCGGCGATCACATAGCGGTGGCGCGGCTTGGCGGAGACCGCCCACAGCACCACGAACATCACCAGGCCTTCCAGCAGCGCTTCATACAGCTGCGAAGGATGGCGCGCGTACTGGTTGAGCGCGCCGGTGGCGAACTCGGCCTTGAGCGTGGCCAGGTCCAGACCGTTCAACGGCGCCGGCAGGCCGCTCGGGAACACCACGCCCCAGGTGCCGTCGGTGTACTTGCCCCACAGCTCGGCGCCGATGAAGTTGCCGATGCGGCCGAAGCCCAGGCCCAGCGGCACCAGCGGGGACATGAAATCGAGGGTGTCGAACAGGTGCAGGCGGTGCTTGCGCGACCACCACCACGAGGCGAACAGCACGCCGAGCAGGCCGCCATGGAAGCTCATGCCGCCGTCCCACACTTTGAACAACAGCAGCGGGTTGTGCAGGAATTCGGCGGTCGCGTAGAACAGCATGTAGCCCACGCGGCCACCGACAACCACGCCGAGCATCGCGTAGAACAGCAGGTCGGAGAAGCCGTTGGCATCGACCCCGGGCAGGCGACCGGCGGCGATCCGCTTGCGCCCCAGCCACCAGGCAGCGGTGAAGCCGAGCAGGTACATGATGCCGTACCAATGCACCTTGATCGGCCCGAGCGAGATGGCGATGGGGTCGATGTCGTGGAAATAGATCATGAAGGGCGCCTTGCAGGGATGCCGATATTCTAGCGCCGCCCGGGAGCGGCCTCGCGGCGGCCCCGACCGTGTGATTGCCAGGCTTCAGCCCAGGATCTGCGGCGTGTCCGGCAGGCCGTCATCCTGTGACCCCGGAAGGGGCGGATAGTGCCCGGCCAGCAGGTCCGACACCTCTTCGATCGCCAGCAGCACGCCCGCCTGCAGGGCCCCCTCACGCAGCCGCTGCTGCATGTGCGCGCAGATCGCCTGCCACTGCGCCTCGCCGATGCGCCCGCGCAGGCCGCGGTCAGCGACCAGCTCGATGGCATGGTCGGCCAGCAGCAGGTAGATCAGTACACCGTTGTTGTGTTCGGTATCCCAGGTGCGCAGTTGGGCGAAGGCATGTTCGGCGCGCTGTTGGGGCGTGACGCCCTGCCACAACGCGGCCAGCGGCAGATCCGCTTCCACCGCGAACATCACCTGGCCACCGTGGCGCCGCTCGCCGGCGCTGATCGCATCGGTGATCGCCTGCAGATGTGCCGGTGGGAAGGCGCGCCGCACCGAAGGAGAAAACACGTGCCGGAGCCAGCGCATCACCAGCCTCCCGAGGCGCCACCGCCTCCCGAACGCCCACCACCACCGAACCCGCCGCCACCGCCCCAGCCACCGCCACCCCAGCCGCCACTGCGCGCGAACACGCCGCCGCGACCGGCCGACGTCAGGCCGACCAGCAGGCCCACCACGGCGGCCGCGCCACTGGCGACCACCAGCGAGGTGAACAGGAACGCGGCCACCCCGGCCCCGGCACCGCTGGCCAGCGCGCGCAGCGGTCGCGGCAGCCAGCCCAGGATGCCGCGCAGGAACAGGCCGGCAAACAGGCCGATGCCCAGCGCCATCGTCCAGTTGCCCCCCGCCGGGGCGTCTTGGGCGCGATGCGTGCTGACCGGCGCGGGCAAGGCCTCGCCGTCGATCAGTTTGACCAGTGCAGCGCTGGCATCGGTGAGGCCACCGGCGTAGTCGTTGCTGCGGAACCGCGGGGCCAGGTATTCCTGGATCACCCGGTTGGCGATCGCATCCGGGATCGCGCCTTCCAGGCCGTAGCCCGGCTCGATGCGGACCCGGCGGTCGTCCTTGGCCACCACCAGCAGCACGCCGTCGTCCACGCCCTTGCGGCCGATGGACCACTGCTCGAACACACGCTGGGTGTACTGCTCGATGGTTTCCGGCGCGGTGGTCGGGACCATCAGGATCTGCAGCTGGCTGCCCTTGCGCTGCTGCAACGCCAGCGCCTGCGCCTCCAGCGCCTGGATCTGCGCCGCATCCAATGTGCCGGTGGTATCCACCACCGGCGAGGACATCGCCGGGATCGCCGCCTGGGTCTGCGCCCAGGCAGGCAGCGCCAGCGCCAGGCAGAGCAGCAACAGGCAGCGCAGCAGGCGCATGGTCACGGGCTCAGTTCGCCGGCTGTGGCTGCTGCTGCGGGGCCTGCGGCTGCGGCGCAGGCGCCGGGGCCGGTTGTTGCGAACCGAACTTGACTGCCGGCGGCTGCGAGATCTGCGCTTCGTTCTCCACCGTGAAGTTCGGCTTGGTCGCATAGCCGAACAGCTTGGCAGTGATCACCTGCGGGAACTGGCGGATGTAGGTGTTGTAGTCCTGCACCATCTGGATATAGCGGCCGCGCGCCACGGTGATCCGGTTCTCGGTGCCTTCCAGCTGCGCCTGCAGATCGCGGAAACCCTGGTCGGACTTCAGGTTCGGGTAATTCTCGGTGACCACCAGCAGGCGTGACAGCGCGCCGCTCAGTTCGCCCTGGGCCTGCTGGAACTGCTTGAGGGAGTCGGCATCGTCGGCGTTGACGTTGACCTGCCCCACGCGTGCACGGGCGTTGGTGACGTCGGTCAGGACCTGGCGTTCCTGGTTGGCATAGCCTTCCACGGTCTGCACCAGGTTGGGGATCAGATCGGCGCGGCGCTTGTACTGGTTGAGCACCTCGGCCCAGCCCGCCTTGACCTGCTCATCCTTCTGCTGGATGGCGTTGTAGCCGCAACCGGACAACAGGGAGGCCAGCACGGCCAGGCACAACAAACGGGAGAACGATCGCATGGCCGGCTCCGGATCTCGATGAACGGGATCCGGAGCATGCCATGTTCCGGGTAAAGCGGATGTGGGTATCGACCAAAGGTCGGCACCTACCCCCTTACCAGTTGCCGGCACCCGGCACGTTGTGGGCCACGGCGCGGCGGCGCATCAGCAGGTTCAGCCATTCCACCAGCACCGAGAAGCCCATCGCGGCATAGATGTAGGGCTTGGGCACGTGCACGCCCAGGCCGTCCAGGATCAGCACCACGCCGATCAGCAGGATGAAGGCCAGGGCCAGCATCTTCACGGTCGGGTTGGCGTCGATGAAGCGGCCCAGCGGGTTGGCGGCCAGCAGCATGACGGCCACCGACAGCAGGATCGCGGCGACCATCACCGGGATGTGGTCGGCGATGCCGACGGCGGTGATCACCGAGTCCAGCGAGAACACGATGTCGATCACGGCGATCTGCGCGATCACCATGCCGAACACGGCCGAGGCCTTGGTGGTGGTCGGGTCTTCGTCTTCGCCGCCGGTGATCAGCTCGCGGATCTCCATGGTGCCCTTGATGATCAGGAACAGGCCACCGAGGATCAGCACCAGATCGCGGATGGAGATGCCCATGCCGGCGATGGTGAACAGGTTGGCTTCCATGTGGGCCAGGTAGGCCAGCGAGACCAGCAGCAGGATGCGGGTGATGCAGGCCACCGCGATGCCGAGTTTGCGCGCGAACGGGCGGCGCGCTTCGGGCAGCTTGCTCACCGCGATCGAGATGAAGACCAGGTTGTCGATGCCCAGCACGATTTCCAGCGCGCTCAGCGTGAACAGGGTCAACCAGACATTGGGGTCGGACAACAACTCAAGGAACATGGACTTCCATCCTTACAGGGGGGATGACGCGCGTAACGCGTCAGAGGTGTTACGTCAGAGGATCTGCGGCAGCAGGATCAGGACCCAGCACACCAGTACGTTCATCATCAGCACGAAGACCGCGGCCGAGCCCATGTCCTTGGCGCGACCGGCGAGCTCGTGGAACTCCGCGCCGTAGCGCTCGATCACCGCCTCGATCGCCGAATTGGCCAGTTCCATGGCCAGCACCAGCAGCACCGAGCCGATCATCAGCGCGCGTTCCACCGGGGTCTGGCCGAGCCAGAGTGCCAGCGGCGCGAGCACGATCAGCAGGTAGACCTCCAGCCGGAACGAGGACTCGTGCAGCCAGGCTGCACGCAACCCCTGCCAGGACCACACCGCGGCCTTGAAGATGCGCTTGGGGCCGCGCGGCAGGTGGCCGATTTCATCGGCCATGGGCAGGCACCCCGGTCGGCAACGCACGCCGGAACGGCAGGAACAGCACACGGCAGACAGTCATGGGCATCGCTGAATGGGGCAGGCAATCCCTCATTTTGCCATAAGCGGGTCGGGGCATTGTCGAAGGCGGCCAACGCCCGTCCGTGGTAAAGCGCGGCCGGGCCGCAACTTCTATGATGAACGTCTACCCGTCCGGGCGCCCCAGGCGCCCCACCACAGGAGTTGTCCATGCTGCACCGTCGTGCCCGCCCCCTTCTGCTCGCTCTTGCCCTGGGGGCCGCCCTGCCCGCGCTGGCGCGCTCCCCCGCCCCTGCCGCACCGCAGGTGCCGACCCAGGTCTCCAACGTGGCGTGGGCCGGCGACATGGCGCAGTTCGCGGCGCAGGACGCGGCCAGCCCACCGCCGCGCGGCGGCATCGAGTTCATCGGCAGCTCCTCGGTACGCATGTGGGAGAGCCTGGCCACCGATTTCCCGGGCCAGCCGGTGTTCAACCGCGGCTTCGGCGGCTCGGAAGTGCGCGACAGCACCTGGTATGCCGACCGCATCGTGATCCCGTATGCGCCGTGCAAGGTGTTCTTCTACGCCGGCGACAACGACCTCAACAGCGGCCGCAGCCCGGCCCAGGTCCGCGATGACGTGGTGGCCTTCGTGCAGCGCGTGCACCGCGACCTGCCCAAGACGACGGTGGAGATCATCTCGATCAAGCCCAGCCCGTCGCGCGCGAACCTGCTACCCGCGGTGGTGGAAGCCAACGGCTTGATCCAGAAGGCCCTGGCCTCGCTGCCCAACACCGGCTACACCGATGTCTACACGCCGATGCTCGGTGTCGATGGCCAGCCACGCGCCGCGCTGTTCCGCGAGGACATGCTGCACATGACCCCGGAAGGCTATGCGATCTGGCGCAAGGCGCTGGCGCCCAAGGTGCAGTGCGACTGAACCAGGCGGGGAGGCGCCGCGCCTCCCCGATTCAACGGTAGTGGATCGTGGCCTGGGTGCCCTGCCCGGGCGCACTGCTCAGGCCGATCTTCCAGCCGAAGCGGTCGCACAGCCGGCGCACGATCGACAGCCCCAGCCCGGTGCCCTGCGGGCGGCTGGGTTCAGCACGGTAGAACGGCTCGAACGCGCGGCTGAGCGCTTCGGGCGACATACCGATGCCGGTATCGCGCACGACCACCCGGTCGTCTTCGACATCGACATCGATCCGGCCTTCGTCGGTGTAACTGCAGGCATTGCGCAGCAGGTTGCTGACCACCACCTGCAGTACCCGCGGCGGGGCGTGCAGCATCACCGGGCCGTGGCTGTGCAGGTGGATCTCGACCGGTCGCCCGGCGATCAGCTCGCGGGCGTTGTCGACCTCGTAGCGGACGATCTCATTGACGTCGAACAGTTCGACCTGCGGCTCGACATCGGCCTCGCGGGCCAGGATCAGGAAGGCATCGATCACCGCTTCCATGTCACGCCCGGCGCGCTGGATGCGCTGCAGGCCACGGCGCAGGCGTGGCGTCATGTCCTGGTCGCCCAGTGCCATGTCGCTGGCCACGCGGATCACGGTGAGCGGGGTGCGCAGCTCGTGGCTGGCATCGCGGGTGAAGTTGCGTTCGCGCGCGACGTGCGCGGTGACCTTGGTCGCCAACGAGTGCAGCGCGGCGGCCAGCTGGCGGGTCTCGCCCTGCATGTCGGCCGGCAGTTTGGCCGGCGCCAGATCGGCCGCCTCCGGGTGCCCGGGATCCCAGCGCGACACGCGCCTGGCCAGCCAGTTGACCGGCGAGACCAGCCGTTTGGAGGCGCGGTAGGTGATCCAGGAGGCGCCATAGACGGCCAGCAGGGTCAGCAGCACCGGCACCACGCCGAACCAGAACGCCAGCATCTCCGCGCGCGAGCGCAGGAACACCAGGTACAGGCGGCCTTCCGGACGCACATCGACCAGCACCAGTTGGTCGTCGTCCTTGAGCTCGTGGAAGCCAGGAGGGAGCGTGCGAAGGTTGGCTGGCAGGCTCAGCGGCGACTGCCCGGTCTCGAGCAGATACCCGCGGATGTTCTGGGTGTTGGGCGGCGGCTGCACCGGCGAGGCCTCGTGCAATTGCCAGTAATAGCTGGCCTCTTCCTGCAGCGCGCTGCTGACCAGGCTGTGCTTGATCACCAACGACACCAGCCATGCGCCCAGCAGGATGCCCAGGCTGGCGAGCACGGCTTGGAGGATGAAGACGATGCGGATCTTGCGCGGCAGACCGTGCGGCATTACGGGGTCCAGGGCGGTTCGCGGCGATTATAGGAAAGCTTGCCGTGATTCCATCGTGCAAACCATGACAACGGCCCGGCAAGCGCCGGGCCGTCATGCTCCAGAGGGTGCCGGAGGGTCGCCGCCCAGCTCACCGGCAGGTGGCCGAGCGGCGATGGATCCCCTGTCAGCTCATCGGCTGGGCGATATCGGCAATGCGGTAACCGGCACTCTGCACCGTGTGCAGCAGCGGGCGGTCGAACGGCTTGTCGATGATCTTGCGCAGGTTGTACAGATGGCTGCGCAGGGTGTCCGAGTCGGGCAGGCCATTGCCCCAGATCTCGCGTTCGATTTCCTGGCGGGTCACCACACGCGGCGATTCGCGCATGAGGATCGTCAGCAGGCGCAGGCCGATCGGCGAGAGCTGCAGTTCGGTCCCGGCACGGGTGGCGCGCATGCTGACCGGATCGAGCACGAGGTCGGCGACCTTGAGCACTTCCGAGCCGACCTGGCGACGCTCGCGGCGGATCAGCGCGCGCAGGCGGGCTTCCAGTTCCTGGATCGCGAACGGCTTGGTCAGGTAGTCATCGGCGCCGAACCCCAGGCCGGTGAGCTTGTCGTCCAGCGTGTCGCGCGCGGTCAGCATCAGCACCGGCGTCGACTTGCGGGCGTCGTTGCGCAGGCGGCGACAGACCTCGATGCCGTCCAGACGCGGCAGCATCAGGTCCAGCACGACCACGTCGTAGCTGTTCTCGGCCGCCAGACGATAACCGTCCAGCCCATCCTGGGCGTAGTCGACTTCAAAGCCGCGCCCTTCCAGGTACTCGCCGATCATCTCGGAAATATTACGGTTGTCTTCGACCACCAGCACCAGGCCGGAGGTCTCCTTTGTCTGACGCATGGGATTCCCTCTTTCTTCAGCTTTGTGAAACATGCCGCATCGCCAGTGGACGCGGCGTGAAGTTCCTCACACACCGATCAAAGCAGGGGTTTGAGCAGCGGCCAGACGTTGTCCAGCACCTGCGGCTGCGCAGCTGCGGTGGGGTGCAGCCCGTCGGCCTGCATCAGGTTGGGCTTCAGCGCCACGCCTTCCAGCAGGAACGGCAGCAGCGGTACGTCGTACTGCCGGGCCAGCTCCGCATAGGTCTTGCGCAGGCGCTGGCGGTAGGCCGGGCCGTAGTTGGGCGGCACGTCGATGCCCAGCAGCAGCACCTTGGCGCCGGCCTTCTGGCTGGCCACGATCATCTTTTCCAGGTTGCCGCGCAGCTGGGCCGGAGTGAGCCCGCGCAGCGCATCGTTTCCACCCAGCTCGATCACCACCACCGAAGGGCGGTGCTTCTCCAGCAGGCCCGGCAGGCGGGTCAGCGCGCCGGCGGTGGTTTCGCCACTGATGCTGGCATTGATGATCGCCGGCGGCGGCTTGATCTGTTGTTTGACCCGCTGCTGAAGCAGGTTTACCCAGCCCGACGCGGCCGGGATATTGTGGGCGGCACTGAGGCTGTCGCCGACCACCAGCACCGCTGCACGGGTGTCCGGACCCTTGGCACAGGCCAGCATCGGCATCAGCAGCAACCATGCCAGCAGCCAGCCCATCGGGGCCGCACGGCCCTTTCCACTTGCTTGGTTCATTGGAGAATCCTCATCGACAGCCTGTCCCCCCGCAGCGCGCCCGTCGCCATCGCCGCCCACAACGTGGGCAAGTCCGCACGTGGCCCGGAGGGTGAAGTCCACATACTGGACAACATTGACATGACCGTCCATGAAGGCGAGAGCGTGGCCATCGTCGGCGCTTCAGGTTCGGGCAAGACCACCCTGCTCGGCCTGCTCGCCGGGCTGGACCTGCCGAGCCACGGCAGCATCGCGCTGGCCGGTGCCGATCTCAACACGCTCGATGAGGAAGCCCGCGCGCAGCTGCGCGCGCGCGAAGTGGGTTTCGTCTTCCAGAGTTTCCATCTGCTGCCGGCCCTGACCGCCGAAGAGAACATCGCGCTGCCGCTGGAGCTGGCCGGCCGCGAGGATGCCGCGCGGGTGCGCGAGGTGCTGGAGCAGGTCGGCCTGGGCCACCGTGCGCGTCACTACCCGCGCCAGCTTTCCGGTGGCGAGCAGCAGCGTGTGGCGCTCGCCCGCGCCTTCGTGGCACGGCCGCGCATCCTGTTCGCCGATGAGCCCACCGGCAGCCTGGACCAGGCCACCGGGCAGCAGATCAGCGACCTGCTGTTCGCGCTCAATGCCACCAGTGATACCACCCTGGTGCTGGTCACCCATGACCTGCGCCTGGCCCAGCGCTGCGAGCGCATCTACCAGCTCGACGGTGGCCGCCTGGCCGATACCGTTGCTGGCGTGGGCGCATGAACGTCGTGCGCCACGCGGCGCGTGCGCTGCGCCGCGAGTTCCTGGCGGGGGATCTGCTGACCGTGTTCGCCGCGCTGGTGCTGGGCGTGGCGGTGATGACCGCGGTGGGCACGCTGGTCAACCGGGTGACGCTGGCACTGACCAGCAGCGCGGCGGAAATGCTTGGCGGTGATCTGGGCCTGAGCGGACGCGAGGATGTGCCGCAGAATTTCGCCGAGGCAGCGCGCGAACGCGGCCTGGCCCATACGCGCATGGTCAGTTTCCCAAGCGTGCTGTTCCATGGCGATGACAGCCAGATGGCCAACATCAAGGCAGTTGCCGACGGCTATCCGCTGCGCGGCGAACTGCGGGTCAGCCGCACCCTGCATGACACCGCCAGCGAGACCGCGGGCACGCCGCCGCCCGGCCAGGCCTATGCCGATCCGCGGCTGATGCAGGCGCTTGGCCTGCAGGTGGGCGATGCCCTGGAATTCGGCGCAGGCACGTTGACCGTGACGCGGGTGCTGCAGGCCGAGCCGGATACCTCCGGTGAGCTGATGCAGCTGTCGCCGCCGCTGCTGGTCAATCGCATGGATGTGGACCGTGCCGGCCTGCTCGGCCCGGGCAGCCGCGCCTCGTACCGGATGATGTTCGCCGGCGAGCCGGCGCAGATCGCCGCCTTCCGCGAGTGGCTGACGCCGCAGGCCAAGGGCTATCGGATCGTCGGCATCGACGATACCCAGCGCGGGGTGCGCGGCGCATTCGATCTGGCCGGCCGTTTCCTGTCGCTGGCCGCGTTGCTGGCGGTGCTGCTGGCGGGGGTCGCCACGGCGCTGGCCGCCAACCGCTTCGCGATGCGGCGCATCGACCAGGTCGCGATCCTGCGCTGCCTGGGCGCGCGCCAGCGCGACATTCTCGCGGCGATGGCCCTGCAGCTGGTCATGCTGGCCGTACCCGCCTGCCTGGTCGGCATCGGCCTGGGCATGGCCGCGCAGGCCGGGCTGGTGCAGGCGCTGGGTGGATTGATTCCGAACCGCCTGCCCCTGCCGCAGGCCACGCCGGCGCTGAGTGGTGCCGGCATCGGCCTGGTGCTGCTGCTCGGCTTCGGCCTGCCGCCGCTGCTGCGCCTGCGCAGCGTGCCGCCGATGCGCGTGCTCAACCGCAGCTTCGCGGCGTTGCCGCCGAGTTCCATGCTGGTCTATGCGGCCGCGCTGGCGGCCACCGTCGCGCTCACGGTGCAGGCCACCGGCGACGTCAAGCTGGCTGCGTGGGTGCTGGGCGGGCTGGCCGCGCTGGCGGCACTGGCCGGTGCGCTCGGTGCGCTGCTGCTGTGGCTGCTGCGTGGCGTGCAACCGCGCCTGCGCGGGCGCTGGAAACTGGGCCTGGCCTCGCTGACGCGGCGGCGCGGCCTGGCGGTGATGCAGCTGGTCGGCCTGTCGCTGTCGCTGTGTTCGCTGCTGCTGCTGTCGGTGATCGGCCCGGGGTTGTTGGCGCAGTGGCGCGACCGCCTGCCGACCGATACGCCGAACTACTTCCTGATGAACATCCAGCCGGAGCAGCGCGATGCGGTGCTCTCGACCCTGGCCGGGCTGGGCGTCGTCTCGCCGGGCATCGAGCCGTTCAGTACCGGTCGCCTGCTGGCGGTCAACGCGCGTCCGCCGCAGCGGCAGGCGCGCGAGGACAACAGCAACGAGGACGACGATGCCAACCGCCCGGTCAACTTCTCGTGGCGGCATGATTTCCCGCCGGCCAACACGCTGCTCGGCGGAACCTTCTGGAAGGCCGGCAGTACCGCGGCGGAAGCCTCGATCGAACAGGGCTGGGCCGAGCGTTACGGGATGAAGCTGGGCGACACGGTCACGCTGCAGATGGGCGATCAGGAGCGCAGCTTCACGGTCACCAGCATCCGCAAGGCGGACTGGGATTCGTTCCGGGTCAATTTCTTCCTGCTGCTCAACGAAGGCGCGGTGGCCGATGCCCCCTACAACCTGATCACCGCTTTCCACCTGCCGCGCGCGCAGGCACCGGCGCTGGCCGGGCTGACCCGGGCGTACCCCAATATTTCGCTGCTGGACATCGACGGTATCCTCGAGCGCGTGCGCGAGGTGATCAACCGGGTGACGCAGGCGGTGCAGCTGGTCATGGGCTTCAGTCTGCTGGCCGGCCTACTGGTGCTGCTGGCGGCATTGCAGGCCACGGCCGGCGAGCGCCGCTATGACAGTGCGGTGCTGCGCACGCTGGGGGCCACGCGCCGCCAGCTGCGGGGCGCGGTGCTGGTCGAGTTCGGGGCGCTGGGCCTGTTGTCGGCGTTGCTCGCGGTGGGCACGGCGGCGCTGCTGGGCAGCGTGGTGGCGCGGCAGGTGTTCGAGTTGACGCTGAGTCCGCCCTGGGGGCCGTTGCTGCTTGGCGGTGGGCTGGGCGTGCTGTTGAGCATGCTGGCCGGCTGGTGGGGCACGCGGCGGATCCTGCATACCCCGCCGGCGCTGGCCCTGCGGGAGGCATGAGCACGCGGCGATGACACGGGCACGGGGCGTGCCTCGGTATGCTGCACGCCCCTGCCCCCCTGAGATCGCCCGGATGCCCGGCACCCCGTTCACTGCCTATCTGTATCCCGTACTGCTGCTGCTGGGCAGCAACATTTTCATGACCTTCGCCTGGTACGGGCATCTGAAGTACAAGAGTGCGCCGTTGATGACGGTGATCCTGGTCAGCTGGGGCATCGCGTTTTTCGAGTACTGCCTGCAGGTACCGGGCAACCGCCTGGGCAGTGCGGTGTATTCGGCGCCGCAGCTGAAGGGCATGCAGGAGGTGATCACCCTGGTGGTGTTCGCGGCCTTCTCGGCGTTCTACCTGGATCAGCCGCTGAAGTGGAACCACTGGGCCGCGTTCGGGCTGATCCTGGTAGCGGCATTCCTGATGTTCAAGGAATGAGGGCGACGCCCGCATTCGGGTCGCCACCGGCTGCGCGTCGGTCACAGCTGCGATGCCGCGGCATCGTCGCCGGGCCGGCCCGTCGTTTCAGATTACAGCTGGATCACCGGCATGCCGTCGGCTGCCCACGCACCGCCGCGGCGAGCGGCGGTGGCGCAGCAGCAGTCGTCGACCCAGAGCTCACCTTCGGCCCCTTCGACGTGCCCGATCCGGCGTGCGGTGGTCGCCCCCAGGGCCGACAACGAGGCCAGGCTGGCGGCGAGTTCGCGGCCTTCGCCGACCTGAAGGCGCAGTGCGCACATGCGCCAGGCGTCGTTGCCCAGGCGCACGGCCAGGCGCCGCCACAGGCGCTCGGCGACGCCGGCGTCGTTGACCGGCTCGGGGCGTGCGGGGAAGGCGGAAACCAGGCGGTCCCAGGCGAGGAAATCGCTGTCCGGCAGCAGGTACAGCCGCCAGCAGCAGCGGCCGCGGGCATCGACGAAGCACAGGCTTTCGCGGATGCCTTCGCTGTCCATGCCCTGGCAGGCGTGGGCAGACACGGCGTGCTTCCAACCGCCGAGTTCACTGCTGTCCGGGCGGTACAGGCACAGCACGGTGCCCAGTGAGGCCAGCTGTGCGGCCGATGGCAGGCCGGCGATGGGATGGCGGCCCGGTGGGCGGCCGACGGAAAGGGCGCGGCTCATGGGATCTACCTGCAATCGGCGGTTGCGGGGGAGACCCTCGACCCACGCCGCGGGCCGGAGCCGACGGCGGGGTGTCGAGGGGGAGAGAGCTGGGATAACGGCCTGCCCAGGGAAGGCACGGATCGCGTAGCCACGCGGTCATCGGTGCCTCCCCGCGGGGGAGGCAGCGCCGTTACTTGGTCAGGATCAACTTGTCGTTGCTGGTATGGCGCAAGCGATAGAAGCGGTCGCCGTGCTGGATCAGGATTTCACGGCGGCCCTTGAGCAGGGCTTCGCTGTCGATCACTTCTTCGGGCGGGACCACGCGGACCGGACGGTCGCGGAGGGTCAGCGTTTCGGGGCGCAGCAGTACAGCAGCTTGAGTGTTCATCGTCTGGACTCGTTGCGAGGGGCGAGTCAAATGATAATGATTCTCAGTTGACAATCAACAACCATTCTCAATTTGATAGATGGCATTAATGATCGAAATTCATCTATCAATAGATTTTGTCAATGGCACAGCGGAGAAGTGTGCCGCTCAACGGGATTGCGGAGCCGGCCAGCGGCCGGCACGAGCTTCCACCGGTCGGGTAGCTCTAAGTCCCTGTCGAACAGGGATCGATAGTGCCGGCCGCTGGCCGGCGCCCCTGCTTCCCAACCGATCGATCAACCAAAGACCGCGTCCACCTGCTGCCAGACGCTTTCATCGAGCTGCTCGAACAGCGCCAGTGCGCCCAGGTTCTCTTCCAGCTGGCTGACCCGGCTCGCGCCGAGGATCACGCTGGACACGTTGGGATTGCGCAGGCACCAGGCGATCGCCAGTTGCGCCGGGGAGACCCCCAGCTGCGCGGCCAGCGCGGTATAGCGGCGGACCCGCTCCAGGCGGTCGCTGCCATCCTCGAGCACCTGCGCCTTCAACCAGCCCAGCTGTTCCTGGCCCAGCCGCGACTGCGGGTCGACGCCGGCGTTGTACTTGCCAGTGAGCAGGCCCGAGGCCAGCGGCGACCAGATCGTGGTGCCCAGCCCCGCCTCGGCATACAGCGGCGCGTACTCGCGCTCGACCCGCTCGCGGTGCAGCAGGTTGTACTGCGGCTGCTCCATCGACGGGGCATGCAGATGGCGTGCACGGGCGATATCGACCGCTTCCTGGATCTGCGCGGCCGACCATTCCGACGTGCCCCAATACAGCACCTTGCCCTGGCGGATCAGGGTATCCATGGCCTGTACGGTCTCGGCGATCGGGGTGTCCGGATCCGGACGATGGCAGTAGTACAGGTCCAGATAGTCCACCCGCAGGCGCTTGAGCGCGGCGTGGCAGGCGTCGGTGACGTGTTTGCGCGACAGGCCCTGCTGGGTCGGGCGCGGGTCGTCGACCGCCCCGAAGAACACCTTGCTGGAGACACAGAAGCCATCACGGGGCAGGCGCAGGTCGGCGATCACATCTCCCATCACCTGCTCGGCGCGGCCGCGGGCATAGCCCTCGGCGTTGTCGAAGAAGTTGACCCCGGCATCCCAGGCGGTGGCGATCAGCTTGCGGGCCTCATCGCGGCCGATCTGGTCGCCGAAGGTCACCCAGGCCCCGAAGGACAGGGCCGAAAGCTTCAGGCCGGTGGAGCCAAGACGGCGATAGAGCATGTGATTCTCCTGCTGCGGGCCCGCAACCGGGCCGGATCGATGCCGGTAAGTGTAGAGGGTGGCGCGCAGCGCGCGCAGGCCGGCCGCGGCGATCTCACGGCCCGTGACACACCACGCGCCAAGCCAGCCATGCCTTGTCGATACAGGCCCGATCACGACCGATCGGCTCGCAGACGCTGCTTTTCCTTGCCCCGCCCTTGCCGCTGCTCTAGGCTTCCCGTTTTTCGCGGCGCCCCAAGGGAAGTCTCATGGTCGAAGGTTTGGGCAGGATTGGCTTCGGCCTGTTCGGGTTGGCAGTGCTGATCGGCATTGCCTGGTTGTTCTCGAACAACAAGCGGGCCGTCGACTGGCGCCTGGTAGTCACCGGTATCGCACTGCAGATCGCCTTCGCGGCGGTGGTGCTGCTGGTGCCGGGTGGCCGTGATGTGTTCGATGCGCTGGGCAAGGGCTTCGTCAAGATCCTGAGCTTCGTCAACGAGGGCTCGGGCTTCATCTTCGGCAGCCTGATGAACACCGAGCAGTTCGGTTTCATCTTCGCCTTCCAGGTGTTGCCGACCATCATCTTCTTCTCGGCGCTGATGGGGGTCATGTACCACCTCAACGTGATGCAGACGATCGTGCGTGCGATGGCCTGGGCGATCACCAAGATCATGCGCGTGTCCGGTGCGGAAACCACCAGCGTCTGCGCCAGCGTCTTCATCGGCCAGACCGAAGCACCGCTGACGGTGCGCCCGTACATCGCCAAGATGACCCAGTCCGAGCTGATCACGATGATGATCGGCGGCATGGCGCACATCGCCGGCGGCGTGCTGGCCGCCTACGTGGGCATGCTCGGCGGCAGCGATCCGGCCCAGCAGGCCTTCTACGCCAAGCATCTGCTGGCGGCGAGCATCATGGCCGCCCCGGCGACCCTGGTGGTGGCCAAGCTGCTGGTGCCCGAAACCGGCACCCCGCTGACCCGCGGCACGGTCAAGATGGAAGTGGAGAAGACCTCCAGCAACATCATCGACGCCGCCGCGGCCGGTGCCGGCGACGGCCTGAAGCTGGCGCTGAACATCGGTGCGATGCTGCTGGCCTTCATCGCGCTGATCGCGCTGCTGAACGCCCCGCTGACCTGGCTGGGTGACGTGACCGGCCTGGCCGCGATCATCGGCCGCCCGACCGACCTGTCCACCCTGTTCGGCTACCTGCTGGCCCCGATCGCCTGGGTGATCGGTACCCCGTGGGCCGATGCCACCACGGTCGGCTCGCTGATCGGCCAGAAGGTCGTGATCAACGAGTTCGTGGCGTACTCGGAGCTGTCCAAGATCGTCAACGGCCAGGTGCCGGGCATGGTGCTCTCCGACGAGGGCCGCCTGATCGCCACCTACGCGCTGTGCGGTTTTGCCAACTTCAGCTCCATCGCGATCCAGATCGGTGGTATTGGTGGTCTGGCACCGGAGCGCCGCCACGATCTGGCCAAGTTCGGCCTGCGTGCGGTGCTGGGCGGTACCATTGCCACCTTCATGACGGCGACCATCGCCGGCGTGCTGACGCATTTCAGCTGATATCCGTTCCCTGAGAAACAGTCTTTATGAGTAGCAGTGTCGTCGTAATCGGTTCCTTCAATGTGGATCATGTCTGGCGTTGTGAGTCGCTCCCGGCCCCGGGTGCGACCATTGCCGGCCGCTACAGCACCGGTCCCGGCGGCAAGGGCTTCAACCAGGCCGTGGCCGCCCGCCGTGCCGGCGCGCCGACCACGTTCCTGTGCGCGCTGGGCGATGACGCCGGCGGTGCGATGGCCCGCGGGCTGGCCGAGCAGGACGGTTTCGCGCTGACCGCCGAGGCCAGCAGCGAGCCGACCGGCACCGGCGGCATCTATGTCGACAGCCGCGGCCGCAACACCATCGTGATCGGCCCGGGCGCCAACGCCGCGTTGAGCCTGGGTTTCGTTGACCAGCAGCGTGCGCTGCTGGCCGGTGCCAAGGTGGTGCTGGCGCAGCTGGAATCGCCGGTGGAAACGATCGAGGCGGCCCTGGCCATCGCACGCGAGGCCGGTGCCACCACCGTGCTCAACGTCGCGCCTGCCGATGCGCCGTCCAGCATCGGCCTGCTCAAGCTGGCCGATGTGCTGACCCCGAACGAGACCGAGTTCGCCGCCCTGCTCGGCCGTCATGTCGGCGAGCGCGTGGATGCCAACGATGTCGCCGCGCTGGATGGCGCCAGCCTGCATGCGCTGTGCCGCAAGCTGGTCGGCAACGGCACCGTGGTGGTGACGCTGGGTTCGGTGGGTGTGTTCGTGTCGCACGCCGAAGAGAACCTGCGTGGCGATACCCAGCCGTACTACCGCGTGGGCGCCGAGCAGGTGCAGGTGCTGGACACCACCGGTGCCGGCGATGCGTTCAACGGTGCGCTGGTGGCCTCGATCGCGCAGGACCCGGAGGCGGCCTTCGCCCGTCACGTGCGGTTCGCCAACCAGTTCGCCGGTCGTTCGACCGAGAAGGAAGGCGCCGCTGCGGCGATGCCGCACTTCACCCCGGGTGATGCCGAGAACAAGTAAGCGTCACCGGTGTGGATATCGGAAGGCCAGCGTTCGCGCTGGCCTTTTTTGTTCTGCTCCATCTGGGTGAAATCAAGAAGCGTCCTCTGAGCCTTTCCGGGCGAGGCGTCGAGTAGGTCGAGCGCTGGGGCGCGATGCCCTTGCCGGCGAATGTCCCCCGGCGTCGGCCTGCGGCCGCCCCCTCCTCCTTTATTTCGCCCACAAGGGCATCGCGCCCCACGTGTCCAGACCACTGGCGCTGCATGGAAAGCACGGCTTCTCTTCTGCCTACCGCGAGCCGGAGCGCCGTAGCGGCCGGTAGGCCCCTGGGCAAAATCAAGGAGGAGGTCGTCGCTGTGAGGCGGCGGCCGGGGGACATTTGCCGAGGGGCCTACCGGTCGCTACGGGGCCCTTGAGCTCGCGGTGATCCACAGCGCCAGCGCGCCCACCACGAGGCCGGCAAGCACGTCCAGCAGATCGTGCTGCCAGGTGGTGAGCGTCGAGAGCAGAATCAGCCCACAGGCGCCGTGCCACAGCCAGCGCAGTGCCGTCGCATCGGCCTGCAGCCACTGCCGCCATGCCTGCCAGACCACCACCAATACCGCGGCGTGCAGCGACGGCGCCATGTTGAACGGCGCCTCGAACGCGCGCAGCTGTGCGAACAACAGCCCGCTCACGCCATCCGGCTGGGGCAAAACACGCACGTTGCCGGTCGGCCAACACACGAAGGCGAGCATGCAGGCGGCCTGCACCAGCGCGATGGCCATCGCATGACGGCGCAGCGCCGATCGGGTCGGACAGAGGAAGAACGTCAGCGGGTACAGCAGGTTCAGCGCCAGGTACGGCCAGATCGTCCATGGCCAGAAGGGGATCGCCTCGTCCCAGCGACCGTGCAGGCTGTAGGTATGGACCTGGCTGGCGGCCCATTGATTGGTCCAGCTGTAGCCATGGATGAACATCGCGCCGAGCAGCAGCATCCACAGCATGGCCTCGCGCCAGGGCGGATGCGGGAGCGGAGTGTTGGCATGAGGTGGGGTGGGCACGCGCGCACCGTAGCAGAACGTGGCAAGCGTGTTTGCCGCTATCCTTGCGCTTTCGCGGATACCGGGACTGTACGCAGTGGCAGTGGCAGTGGCAGCAGCAGGCCGTCAGCAACACGCACGTACGCACGCGGACACACCGCGCTGGACGCGCAATCCGGCCTGGGCCCTGTTTTCGCAGACCCATGCGCAGCGCCCGCTGCTGCTGGTGTCCGGTGGCGCCGACGAATTGTATGTGGTCGACGAGGCCGATACCCCGACGGTCATCGAACGCATCCTCGGCCATTGGCAGGACGACACACTGACGCTTCTGCAGGACGATGCCGACTGTGGCCCGGCGGTCCGCCAGTTGATGCGCCTCGGCGTACTGGTGCCGTCGCAGGCGGCGCGCCCTGTGCGCCGCTATGCACTGGATTGGCTCGGGGAACCGCTGCCTGGGCTGGCCGAAGCCTTCGACCAGCATGCTGGTGCGGACCTGCAGCGCGTCGATGCCGCCGCCGATGCCGATCTCCTCGTGCTGGTCCGCCACGGGCTCGGCTGGGAACAGGCCTTGGCCCGCTACGTGTCACATATGCCGGTACAGCCGCATCTGCTGCTGGACCTCAGCTATCACCACACCCTCGCGCTTGGACCCTATGTGGCGCCCGGCCAGACTGCCTGTGTGTATTGCCTGGGCAACCGCGTACTGCGCCGCTGGGGCGAAGCGGTGGTGCCGGCGCTGCCGGAAGTCGCAGCGCAACCGGCACGGATCGCGGCGCTGGTCGCGCCGTTGCTGGATCAGCCGCACCTGTTGCTGGGCTATCTCGAACGCAGCGTCTGGCTCGACCTGCATCGCCTGCATGGGGAACGCGACCGGGTGCTGCGGCTGCCGTGGTGCCCCGCCTGCCAGGGCGGTGAGATGTCGATGCCTGCACCGCTGCCGCTGCCTTGGGACACCGGGCGCCCGTGATAATGTGGGGCGTGCGCCGGGCGTTTCCGCCTCGGTCAACGGAGTGACCCCATGTATCGCCTGCCGACCCAGTTCGATGCCAGTGCCTCGCGCCAGGACCTTGCCGCGGCAGGTGGCGGCTCGACATCGACTACCTGCAGTTCCTGCGTCGTCACCCTGCTCGGCACCTCGGTACTGTCGGCAGTGGTGCTGGGCAAGCTGGAACCCGTCGCGCCCGCCGCCATCAGCAGCGCCGCAGACATCCCCCCCGTCACCGTCGATACCCCCACCGAGCGCCACGGCCAGCCACCTGCGTTGCCGCAGGAACCGCCCAGTGCCGTCACTCCCGATCACCCGGCGGCACCGGCACCGGTGATGCCGGCAACCGGCCTGAGCCGCACCAGCCGGATACTGCTGGGGCTGTTCGCCTTGCCGCTGGCCGCGATCGGCGGCGGCATTTTCATCAGCACCTCCAACCCGATATTCGGGCTGTTCGTCGCCGTCGGGCTGTATCTCGGCATTTATGCCTTGGTCTATGAGCGCGCGGGGCGCTCGCTCGGGCGCGGCATCGGTATCGCCATCGGGCTGCTGCTGGGCCTGTTCGCCGTCGGCGCGCTCGAGATGATGCTCTGGCTGAGCGTGTTGAAATGAGCCGCGCCGCCGTGCAGGCGGCGCTGGAAACGCCCACGCTGTCGTCGCACCTGCTGCATGGCGCGGCGCGTCCGCGCTGCGGTCTGGTGCGCCCGGCCCAACCGATCGAGGCCAACCCCTGCGATGCCACCGGGCCCTTGTTCGAGGGACGGCGCGTACACAATGCCGCCACCCCGGCCGATCCGGCCAATCCCTGGCAGGGCGTCTCTGGCGCGGTCGCGCTGGAGGCCGATGCGGCCGCCGATGGCGCGGTTGCCGAGGCGCTGGAGCGACTGGCGGCGGCGCAGGCGGGCCTGGAGGTGCGTCGCCGCGATGCGCTGACGCCCGCACAACGCCTGGACGAATCGGCCTTCGCGCTGTTCTCGGCCCGACAACGCGCAACGCCGGGTTTTCCATGGCCGATGCCCGAACGCGACGACGATCTGTTCGCCGCGGTGCATGCACTGGATGACAACCGGGTGGCCTGGGTGCCGCAGGAACTGGTCGGACTGGGGCCGCGCAGCGGCCAGGCGCGATTGCCGTCGACGTCCAGTGGTCTGGCGGCCTGGCGGGATGGCCGCGATGGGGCCTGGCTGGCGCTGCTGCGCGCGGCCCAGGAGCTGCTGGAGCGCGATGCGCTGGCGGTGACCTGGCTCAATGGCGTGGCCGGCCGGCGGATCGCCCTGCCGACCCAATGGCAGGCATTCGCGGACGCGCGCGGGGGCGAACTGCAGGCGTTCGACCTGACCCAGCACTGGAACCCGCACCCGGTGATCGCGGTCGCCGGCGGCATTCCGTTCGAAGGCCGCCCCCGCTACGTCCTCGGCAT
This sequence comes from Stenotrophomonas bentonitica, assembly GCF_002887735.1. Classification (GTDB taxonomy): domain Bacteria; phylum Pseudomonadota; class Gammaproteobacteria; order Xanthomonadales; family Xanthomonadaceae; genus Stenotrophomonas; species Stenotrophomonas bentonitica_A. The sequence continues at coordinate 5,694 of NZ_PKQP01000012.1, read as the reverse complement.
CGCCTGCCGCGCCGATCCGGGCGAGGCGCTGCACAAGGCGCTGCTGGAATGGCAGCAGGCACTGACCTTCGCCGCGCATCTGTGTGGCCGCGAAAGCGCCCGGCTGCCGCGCGATCCCGCCGCCCTGCGCAGCTTCGACGAACATGCCGCCTTCTACACCCTGCGCCCGGCGCTGTGGCCGCAGCTGCCGCTGCTGCGGGCGGCGGAGGACAGCACCTTGACGCTGCCCCCGCCGGGCGCCGCGGTCCTCCCCGCCGCGCCGCGCGCGATTGCCGAGCTGGACATGCTGCGGCGTCGGCTCGGCCGTGCCGGCATCGCGCTGTACTACCGCGAGTTGACCACCACCGATGTGGCCGCGGCCGGCCTGCGGGTGATGCGCGTGCTGTCGCCGCAGCTCAGTGGCCTGCATGCCGACGAGCGTGCACCGTTCCTTGGTGGCCGCTGCCAGGACGTGGCGTGGCGGTATCCCGGCGTGCCGCACGGCGGCGCGTTTCCCAATCCCTTCCCGCATCCATTGGGCTGATGCACGAGGACCGCATGCCGTCACCGCCCTCCCCCTGGCACGATGCCCCGCTGTTCCATCTGTTCTGGCACAACGGCGAGCTCAATCCCGCGCGCGCCGAGGTGATGCGCACGCGTATCGCCGAAGATGCCGCACGCCCCGGGTCGCCACCCCGCCCGGTGCATGCGGCCGCCGGCATCGCCCTGCCGGACCCGGTACAGCCGGGTGACGCCCTGGCGCAGCGCCACAGTGGCCGCCGCTTCGGTGACGCACGCTGGGGCGCGCAGGAACTGGGGCGCGTGCTGGCCCCGCTGCGGGCCCGGCCCGGCGACAGTGACACGCGGCGCCTGCCGTCCGGCGGTGCCAAATACCCGATCCAGGCGTATGCCGCGCTGTACGGCACCGATGACGCGATCGCCGCAGAGCCGGGCATCCATTGGTACGACCCGATCGGGCATGCACTGGTGCCGGTGGGGCCCTGCCCCGCATGGCCGGCGCTGTCCAGGCTGCTCGGCGTGGATTGGCCCGAGCGCCCGGCGGCCGTGCTGTTCCTGATCGCCGAACCGGCCGGCACGCTGGCCAAGTACGGCGAGCGCGGTGGCCGCTTCGTATTGATCGAGGCCGGGGTCTGGCTGGGCGCACTGGGGGAGCAAGTGGCGGCGATGAACGCCGCCGGCTGCGCGATCGGCGCGTTCGAGGACGCCGCCGTGCTGGCCCTGCTCGGGCTCGACCCGCAGCGGCATCTGGCGGTGCTGGCCTATGCGTGTGGTCCGGCGCCCTGAGCGCAACCGTTGGTCGGCACCTATTCGCGCGTAACCGGTAACCGGTAACCGGTAACCCGCCAGCATCAGCCGCCGCTGGGGGCGGCGGAAGCAATCGTCAAGCATATGCTCATGACCGGAGCGCATCAGGCCCTTCCGGATCGGCCTGAACAGGTACCGGTCCCTGCGTGGTTGCCGGCCAGCGGCCGGCACTACAATGCGCACATGCAGATTGGCCCCTACAACATCCAGCCCAACGTGGTGCTGGCGCCGATGGCCGGTGTCACCGACAAGCCCTTCCGCCTGCTGTGCAAACAGCTGGGTGCGGGCTTGGCTGCCTCGGAGATGACCATCTCCGATCCGCGCTTCTGGAACACCCGCAAATCGCTCCACCGCATGGACCATGCCGGCGAGCCGGACCCGATCAGCGTGCAGATCGCCGGGACCGAGCCGCAGCAGCTGGCCGAGGCGGCGCGCTACAACGTGGACCACGGTGCGCAGATCATCGACATCAACATGGGCTGCCCGGCCAAGAAGGTGTGCAACGCCTGGGCCGGTTCGGCGCTGATGCGCGATGAGGATCTGGTCGCGCGCATCCTGACCGCAGTGGTCAACGCGGTGGACGTGCCGGTCACCCTGAAAATCCGCACCGGCTGGGATTGCGACCATCGCAATGGCCCGCTGATCGCGCGCATCGCCGAAGACAGCGGCATCGCCGCGCTGGCCGTGCACGGGCGTACCCGCGACCAGCACTACACCGGCACCGCCGAGTACGAGACCATCGCCGCGATCAAGGCCGCGCTGCGCATTCCGGTGATCGCCAACGGCGACATCGATTCACCGCAGAAGGCCGCGCAGGTGCTCAAGCAGACCGGCGTGGACGCGGTGATGATCGGTCGCGCCGCCCAGGGCCGCCCGTGGATCTTCCGCGAGGTGGCGCATTACCTGGCCACCGGCGCGCTGCTGGCGCCGCCGTCGGTCGCCGAGGTACGCGACCTGCTGCTGGGCCACCTGCATGCGCTGCATGATTTCTATGGCGAGCAGCAGGGCGTGCGCATCGCGCGCAAGCACCTGGGCTGGTACGCCAAGGACCGGCCGGAAAACGCCGCCTTCCGTGCGGTGGTCAACCGCGCCGAGGATGCCGCCAGCCAGGTCGCCCTGACCACCGACTATTTCGACGCCCTCGCCGCCGGCGAGTCGTTGTCGTCCGCTGCCTGAGCCTTCGCCATGACCCCGCCCATCACTGCACCGACCTATCTCCACGGCTTCTCCGATACCGAGCAGCACCGCCTGGTCACCCAGTCGCGCCTGTTCGAATCGAGCATCTTCAGCGGCATCGATTACGGCGGCGCCACGCGCCTGCTGGAAGTCGGCAGCGGCGTCGGGGCACAGACGGACATCCTGCTGCGGCGGTTCCCGGAACTGCATGTCACCGGCGTGGACCTGAGCGAAGCGCAGCTGGCCACTGCCGCCACCAACCTGGCCAAGACCCCATGGTGCCGCGAGCGCTACACCCTGCTGCAGGCCGACGCCGGCAATCTGCCGTTCGGTGCGCGCGAGTTCGATTCGGCCTTCCTGTGCTGGGTGCTGGAGCATGTGCCTTCGCCGGCGCGGGTGCTCAACGAAGTGCGCCGCGTGCTGGTCCCGGGTTCGCCGGTGTATGTCACCGAAGTGATGAACGCCTCGTTCCTGCTCGATCCTTACTCGCCGCACATCTGGCGCTACTGGATGGCGTTCAACGATTTCCAGTACGACCACGGCGGCGATCCGTTCGTCGGTGCCAAGCTCGGCAACCTGCTGCTGGCCGGCGGCTTCCGCGACGTGCACACCGAGATCAAGACCATCCACCTGGACAACCGCGAGCCGGCGCGTCGCAAGACGATGATCGCGTTCTGGGAGCAGCTGCTGTTGTCGGCGGCCGATCCGCTGCTGGAAGCCGGCCTGGTCGACCAGGAGACGGTGGACGGGATGCGCCGCGAGTTCAGCCTGGTCCAGAACGACCCCAACGCGGTGTTCTTCTTCTCCTTCGTGCAGGCGCGCGCGACGGTGTACTGACCGGGGGGCGGCGCTAGCGCGTCGCCCAGGCGATCACGGTCACCACCACCGCTGCGGCCAGCAGCAACCACAGGCCCAGTCCGCCCCGATCACCCGGGGCGACCGTCGCACTGCCGGCGGTGAGGCGGGCACCTTCGCGCGGACGCGCGGTGGGCGTGTGGCCTACTTCCAGAGTGCCGGTGGCCGGCCGCTGGTTACGCTCGGTGAGCTTGTTCTGCATGCGCCGCGCCCGCTCCGGGTCGACCTTGTGCAGTTCCTCCAGCAGCACCTGCTGCTGACGCGCGCGGTCCGGCTGTGCCCTGGCCTTGTGCAGGATCTCGCGCAACGGCACCGCCGGCTGCTCGGCGGAGCGGCCCGGGGTCACATCCAGCAACAGCGCGCGGTACTCCGGCGGTACATCGGCCAGCCGGGTGTAGCGCGTGCCATTGATCTCCATTTCAAACCGTTCGGTCACGGTGCCTCCGTCCAACCTGCCTTGGGTGCGATCACCTCGGTGCTCGCCGGTGCATGCCAGATGCGTTGCCACATCGCCGAGAACCGGCGCTTCACCATCGCCCTGCCCTGCTCCCCTTCATACGCCGGGCGCAGCTGCCGCGGCGTGATCGCGGCCCAGCCCCCGCCCTCGGCCCGGGCCACCGCGAAGGTGAAGGTGTAGTCCGGTTCCAGGCCCATGCGCAGATCGCTCAGCCGCAGCTCGCCATCGACCACCTGCGCGCGCATGAAGCCGCGGTTGAACCAGTTCAGGCGCTGCACGGCCGGCAGCATGGCCGCCTGGCGCAGGGCCTGCACGTTGGAGGGATGGCCTTCAAAGGTCATCGGGCCGCGGTCGGCGATCAGCGAGCGCTCGCCAATCACATACCCGTTGGGCGTCATCGCGACGACCTGCCAGAGCAGCGTGTTGAACGGCATCGCCACCGAGAAGCGCGGCGCATCGCCCAGCCCCATCGCGGCCAGGGCGCGGTCGGCCTCGCGGTCGACACTGTGCTTGGCCAGCAGCGACCAGACCAGGTAGCCACTGCTGAGCACCAAGCCGGCCACCAGCGCCTTCTGCGCCAACGGCCGCGCCCGCGCGAACCACGCCACTGCACAGGCGAGCAGCAGCCACACGGTGTAAAGCGGGTCGATGATGAAAACGCTGGCCCACATCGTCGGGTGCGGGGTGAACGGCCACCACAGCTGGGTACCGTAGACGGTGAAGGCATCCAGCAGCGGATGGGTGATCAGCGCCAGCGCGATCGCCCAGAACCAGCGGCCCGGCGCCTGCGCCACCCGGCCGTGACCAAAGCGTTTGAACAGCCACCAGATCAGCGCGGCCACCCACGGCAGCACCAGCAGCGAGTGGCTGTAGCTGCGGTGCTCGACCATCAGCGCCACCGGATCGGCGGCGGTGAACGCCAGCAGCAGCGCGTCCAGGTCCGGCAGGGTGCCGAGCGCGGCACCGGCCAACAGGGCGGCGCGGCGATGGCCGGCCGGTGCGATGGCGGCGGCGACCGCGCCGCCGAGTACGATCTGGGTGAGGGAGTCCATCGGCCGATGCTAGCAGCCGGGCCTGGCGCTGCGTTGATGCCATTCTGCTCAGGCCGCTCTGGCCAGTGCAGCGTTGCCGGGCAGTGCCGCCAGGGTCTGCCCGGTGTGATCGAGCAGCCGCAGGCTGCCATCCGGCTCCTCGGCCAGCGCAGTCAGGCTCTCGACCCAGTCGCCGTCGTTGGCATAGATCAGCCCGTCGCGCTCCACCAGTGCGGCGCGGTGGATGTGCCCGCAGACGATCCCGTCCAGCCCACGCCGACGCACATCCTCGAGCCCGGCCTGGACGAAGCGTTCGATGTAGCGTTCGGCCGCGCCGCTGCGCTTCTTGAGGAATTCAGAGAGAGACCAGTAGCGCTGACCCAGCCGCCGTCGGACCGCGTTGAGCAGGTGATTGCCGGTCAGGATGCGGTAGTACAGCCAGTCACCGAAGCGCTCCTGCAGGCCACCGAAATGAGTGATGCCGTCGTAGTCGTCATCATGCACGACCAGCAGCCGCCGTCCGTCGGCGGTCACGTGGATCGCCCGCCGGCGTACCTGCATGGCCGGCAGCATCAGCCCGCAGACCTTGCGCAGCGAAGCATCGTGGTTGCCCGGGATATAGATGATCCGGGTGCCGGCCCGCTGCAGCGCGTGCAGGGCCTGGATCACCTCGCTGTGCGCCGGCCGCCAACTGGTCCGGCGGTGCGCCATCCACCACAGGTCGATGATGTCGCCCACCAGATACAGGCGCTCGCAGCGCAGCCCGGCCAGGAACCTGGCCAGTTCGGCGGCGTGGCAGTGGCGTGAGCCAAGGTGGACGTCGGAAAGGAAGACGGCCCGCCGATGGGGCGCCAGGGTCGTCACGGGCCG
>NZ_PKQP01000011.1 GCF_002887735.1 Stenotrophomonas bentonitica | reverse complement strand
CAGCACCTTGGCCTGCGAACTGCCGGAGCTGGGAACACTGGGGAGCAAGGCCATTGCTTCGCTGGTCGGCCTGGCTCCCATGAACCGCGAGAGCGGTACCTGGCAGGGCAAGCGCAGCATCACCGGGGGCCGGGCCGTAGTGCGCGAAGCGCTCTACATGGCGGCGCTAACTGCCATCCGTTACGAGCCCAAGCTACGTGACTTTTACTCGACCCTGAAAGCCAAAGGAAAGGCGAGCAAGGTCGCCTTGGTAGCTGTCATGCGCAAGATGCTGGTCATCCTCAACGCCCGGATGCGCGACGCTCAAAGCGAATCGATCCCCGCCTGAAGCGCGCCGGGGCACATCTCCAACGGCTGCCGGCCAGCGGCCGGCACTACCATGCCCGTCCGCTGGGGGGCTGAAGCTCCTCCAGCAACACAGTTGCTACCGTCGTCGACGCCGCAGCCTTCGCTTTAGAGCCTCAGCTGCTGCTCAACTTCATCAACACCAATCCGCTCACGATCAACACCGCTGCAGCAATCCGCATCGCGCTGACCTGCTCGCCGAGGAAGGTAATGCCGATCACGAACGCGCCGACCGCGCCGATGCCGGTCCAGATCGTGTACGCAGTGCCCAGCGGCAACGTGCGCATCGCCAGCGACAGCAGCCAGAAGCTGGCGATCATGGTGACGAGGGTGATGATCGACGGGGTGAGCCTGCTGAACCCCTCGGACTGCTTCATCGAGAACGCCCAGACGATTTCCAGCACACCGGCTGCCAACAGATAGATCCAGGCCATGCGGCCCTCCTTGATGGGGGCCAGGCCGTCCTGGTCAGTGGTTCCCGAAATGGGGGAGGCCGTTCCTCCTGTGCCACGCATTTTAGCAACCCACTCGCCGGATGCCCTATTCCGGCGGCACCGGGCTACACGGGATTCAGCCTCCGCGTCTGGCACTGCAGGCCGTGCATGCGCTAGAATGCGCGACTGCACTGCCGGACCTGTTCCTGCGTTGCACCTTCCGCCTGCGGCCGGCTGATCCTCGATCGCCCTGCAGCCGGAACGTCTCTATGGTGGCCCCGTCGGCCCCTCGCGACGCTAGGTCGAAAATCCCGCCAGGGCCGGAAGGCAGCAACGGTATCGATCGACGCGGGCGCCGAGGTCAGTCGGCGGGGCCGCCACCTTTTTGGGCGCCAGGCTTCCCCCTCAGTGATGCTGCCGCTCAAGGCACCGCAGGCGTGCCCTGATGGAACACCATCCGCCATGCCGCACCGCACAGCCGCCACAGCGAACTGCGCAACACCTCGCGCTGGCGCTCGCCGCCGACCACATACCAGCTGCGATAGCGCACCTGTGCCAAGGTGGGCGCCAACAACACGACCTGGTAGTCGGTGGACACGATCTCGACCTGTGCGCGCTCGCGCGGAATCTCCGCCAGCGCAGCAGCCCGATCGAAACACGCACCCGAGCTGCCGATCTCACTGAAGTCGTCATCCAACAATGCCGCCAGCTGCGCGACATCGCCACGCACCGCAGGTTCGTGCAACGCGCGTTCGAGCGCCTGCAGATGAGCGGCCAGCGCGTCGTCCATGCTCAGGGAGGATCCTGCGCCAGCACGTGCATGGCGGTGGGAGACGCCAGCGCCACACGTTCGCCAGGCACGGCCACGCGGTGACCCCGCTGGCGCAGCGCCTCGCCGTCAGCCTCGCTGGCGTAGTGGTAGAGCATCATCCGCGCCTGCAACTCGGCCGTGTATTCACGCTCCAGGTCATCCACACCGGTGTGCGACGGGTTGCCATGCAGGCCGCAATCGTGGGCGATCAGTTCGTTGTCGTCGGCGTAGCGCGCCAGCATTTCCGGAATCGGCCGGGTATCGCCACTCCAGGTGACCGCACCCTTCAGGCGCAGGCCATAGGCGGTTTCCGGCCAGTGATGGCGGACCGGAAACACTTCCAGGCGCACGCCGTCATGCCAGAACGCATCGCCGACCACGATCAGCTGGAACGCATCCCAGAAATTCGCACCGCCCTCGGCCAGCACGTTCGGGTAATCGGCCACGCGCTTGTGCAGCAGCGGCACGACCGTCGCCGGCACGTACACGCGAATACGCCCACGACGCTGCGGCGAGAAATACGCATCGACGAACAGGCGTTCGAAACCGGCGACGTGGTCCAGGTGCACATGGGTGACGAACAATGCCTGCGGCACATGGCCGTAGTGCGCCTGGAACGCAGTGAGCCCTTCCCCGCCGCAATCGATGGTCAGCCACGGGCGTCCATCGCGTTCGATCACCGCCATCGGCGAACCGAGCTGCACGGCCGACGCATTGCCGACCCCCATGAAACGCAGTGCCCAGTCCATCAGTAACCCCGGTTCCAGGCCAGATCGTAGGCGCGGCGCAGCCGTGCGTAGTCCTTCTCGACGTCATCCTGGCTGCGCTCACCGCGCAGCTTGATCAGCGAGCGCAGCAGCCGCTTGAGATTGCGCTCGCGCCAGCGGGTGGCCGGGATGCGCAGCACGCCGCGATCGAAATCGATCAGCCAGCCGTGGCCGTTGGCGTCGAACAGAATGTTGTGGGCGTTGAGATCGGCGTGGTCCAGCCCGACGCGATGGAACCGCGCGATCAGCCGGCCGGTCTCTTCCCAGGGCGCGCCGCGCCCGGCGACCAGCGCGCGGTCGGCCAGCGAACGCACGCCCTCCAGGCGCTCCATCAGGATCGCCGCCTTGTAGCGCAGGCCTTCGCGCATGTAGAACGCGGCGATCGGTCGCGGCACCGGCAGCTTCTGCGCGCGCAGGGCACGCATCAGCCGGAACTCGGCGAAACTGCGGGTGCGGTTGGCCCCGCGCCAGATGTAGTGGTCCCGGCTGAGCTTGGCCGCCAGGCCGCCACGCAGGTACTGGCGCAGCACGGCATGACCGAAGGGGGCATCGACGAACCAGGCGCCACCACGGCCGCCATCGCCGACCGGCCGTGCCCGCTCGCCCCAGTGGGCCGGTGCGAACAGGCTCATCTCGGCTTGCCGCAAGGCTTCGCGGTCGAACAGAATGGCACCGATACCGCGTCCATCGCGGCAGGGCGTCAGCGCTTCAGTGGCGTCGAATGCGACCATTCCTTCGAGTCTAACAACACCATGGCACCATCGTCCTCTTCCTTGTGTCTTTTGCGTTTGTCCGCGCTGGGGGACGTGACCCATGTGGTGCCGCTGGTACGCACCCTGCAGCAGGCCGATCCCGGGGTGTCGCTGCACTGGATCATCGACAAGGCCGGCCACAAGCTGCTCGATGGCCTGCCCGGCGTGACCTTCCACAGCTACGACAAGAAGACTGGCCTGGCCGGCATGCGCGCCCTGCGCGACAGCCTTCCCGCCGAGCGCTTCGATGCGCTGCTGCAGATGCAGGTGGCTTTCCGTGCCAACGTGCTGTCCGCCTTCGTGCCGGCCAAGCGCCGCATTGGCTATGACAAGGCCCGCTCCAAGGATCTTCACGGGCTTTTCATCAATGAGCGCATCCCCGACCGCCCCGGCATCCATGTGCTGGATGCAATCGGCAGCTTCTGCGAACCGCTCGGCCTGAAGCAGACCGAGGTCAGCTGGGACCTGGCCGTGCCGCCGGCCGCGGTCGAGTGGGCCAACGCCCAGTGGACCGACGATGGCCGCCCGGTGCTGATGATCTCGCCCTGCTCCAGCCATGTGCGCCGCAACTGGTATGCCGACCGCTATGCAGCCGTGGCCAACCACGCCACCTCACGCGGCTGGCGGGTGGTGCTGTGCGGTGGGCGCAGCGAACTGGAACGCGGCATGGCCGATGCGATCCAGGCCCAGCTGGCCTCGCCGGCGCTGGACCTGGTCGGCAAGGACACGCTCAAGCAGCTGCCGGCGCTGTTGGCGCGCGCCGCGCTGGTGATGACGCCCGACTCGGGCCCGATGCATATCGCCAACGCGATGGGCACCAAGGTGCTCGGCCTGCATGCAGCGAGCAACCCGCACCGCAGCGGCCCCTACTCCGACCGCCGCTACTGCGTGGACCGCTACGACGATGCCGCGCGCAAGTTCCTGGGCAAGCCGGCCAGCGAACTGAAGTGGGGCGCGAAGGTCGAGTTCGACGACGTGATGCAGTTGATCACCGTCGAGGACGGCATCGCCGCCTTCGAACGGTATGTCGCCGATTACGCGCCGCGCGGCGCGTAATCCTTGTACGACTTCTCTTCCACGTAGAGCGAGCCCAGCGCCAGGTTGATGTCCTTCTTGATGCGGGCGCGCTCATCGTTCTGCTGGTAGACGCTGCGCGCCAGCTCGACGAAATGGTCGTCGAAGGCCTGCGCCTTGTCCTGCAGGCGAATGTTGTCTTCGATGTCCCACAGGCGCTCGTTGACCGCCTTGAGCTCGGCACGCAGGCGCGCGATGTCCTTGACCCCGGCCGGGTGCGCCATCCAGGTCTTTTCCAGCGCGCTCAGTTCGGTGCGGATGTTGGCCAGCTTGGCCTCGTCGCTGATGCGCTCGGACTTGATCTGCAGAATCGAGATCTTGTCGAGCAGTTCACCGAAGGACACGGGGACAAGGATTTCAGCGGTCATGGGGGAGATCCGTTACGTGAGGTGGGCAGTTTAGCGGAGCGCAGGTTGGCGGGGTGTGGGGTGGGGGTGCGGGCCCCGGGCAGAGCCACGCCATGCGTGGCTGCGCGATGGCCGCTTCATTGGGATTGCTGGGTGCATCCATGCACCCAGCCCTTCCGCGCTTGCGCGCTCCAGGGCCGCGCCTCCTGGAGCTGGAGACGCCGTTGGCGATGAACTCGTCGCCACGCGCCCGGGAATGTCGGTGATGGCGCTGTGGCTTCGGAGACAGGGTGGCCGCTTCATTGGGATTGCTGGGTGCATCCATGCACCCAGCCCTTCCGCGCTTGCGCGCTCCAGGGCCAGACGTTCGTCTGTCCGGATCTGCTCCTGCAGATCCGTCGAACCCCCGTCGGGGGTTCTCGTCCGCCCATCAGGCCGGATAAAAAGAAAAGGGCCGCCCGATGGGCAGCCCTTTTCTTTTTATCTGGCGGAGAGGGGGGGATTCGAACCCCCGAGGCGCTATAAACGCCTGCCTGATTTCGAGTCAGGTACATTCAACCGCTCTGCCACCTCTCCAGATGGTCCCGGCGAACCGGGACGCGAATAATACGGGTAGGACGCGCTGGCGACAAGTCATTGCGGGCAAAGAAGTGAATTTCTTCTGTATGGATGCCTTGCCGGATGTCCGGCGGGCCGCGATCATGCCGTTATCCCCCGCAATCCTTACCGGCACGCGCCTTCATGATCGAATTCGGACACCTGACCCACCCCGGCCTGCGCCGTGACCTCAATGAGGATACGTATTACGGCGATGGCGAACTGGCGCTGTGGCTGGTCGCCGATGGCATGGGCGGGCACGCCTGTGGCGAGGTGGCCAGTGCGCTGGCACGCGAGACCATCGTGCGCGAGATCCGCCGCGGGGCGACGCTGGCGCATGCCATCCGGATCGCCGATGAGGAGATCATCCGCACCTCGCGCCGCCGCAATGACAGCCTGCCGATGGGCACGACGGTGGTGGCCGCGCGGGTCCAGGGCAATCGCTACGAGGTGGCGTGGGTGGGCGACAGCCGCGCGTATCTGTGGCGCGACGGCAAGCTGGCCCAGCTCAGCCAGGATCACAGCGTGGTCCAGGAACTGGTCGCGCAGGGCAATCTGACCGCCGAGCAGGCACGCGCGCATCCGCACCGCAATGTGGTGACCCAGGCGCTGGGCGTGACCGATCCGGCGCACCTGAATGTGGCGACCACCACCGGTGAACTGCGCCCGGGCATGCAGCTGCTGCTGTGCAGTGATGGGCTCACCGAGGAGGTCGAGGACAAGGGCATTGCCCGTACCCTCGCCTTCGACGATGCCAGTGCGCAGGAATGCGTGGATACCCTGGTCGCCGCCGCACTGGATGGCGGCGGCTCGGACAACATCACCGTGATCCTGGTGCGATGCCACTGAGGCAGGCATCCCGACCAACGGTCGGGATCTACCGCCGGGGTCGGGCCCTCAGGCGCTGACCGCTTCCACCGCTTCAGGCTCACCATCCCAGATCGCACGGCCGGCCTTCTTGCGCAGCTTGGCCAGGCGCGCTTCGTGTGCTTCCAGCTCCGAGGCGGTGGCGACCACGCGCGGGCGTGGCAGCAGGCGCGAGGTGTCGAAGGTCTGCACGTGGGCGCTGCCGGATTTGCGGTCGTCGGCCGCGCCGAAGCCGATTTCTTCCTGGCCCGAGGTCAGCGCGATGTACACATCGCCCAGGATCTGGGCATCGAGCAGGCCGCCGTGCAGCTGGCGGTGGGCGTTGTCCACGCCCAGGCGCCGGCACAGCGCGTCCAGCGAGTTGCGCTGGCCGGGAAAGCGCTCACGCGCCATCTTCAGCGTATCGATCACCGTGCAGCGGTCGGTGATCTTGCCGTAGTGGTCGCCAAGCAGCGACAGCTCGTTGTCCAGGAAGCCCAGATCGAACGCCGCGTTGTGGATGATCAGCTCGGCGCCGTCGATGTAGGCCAGGAATTCGTCGACGACCTGGGCGAAGTCCGGCTTGTCGGCCAGGAATTCCAGGGTCAGGCCGGTGACTTCCTGCGCGCCCTGCTCGAACTCGCAGTCCGGCTTGAGGTACTGGTGGTAGTTGTTGCCACTGGGGCGGCGCTCGAGCAGTTCCACACAGCCGATTTCGACGATGCGGTTGCCCTTCCGCCACTCCAGGCCGGTGGTTTCGGTATCAAGGATGATCTGACGCATGGGCTCAGTGTACCGGGCCAGCGGCACGGATCCGGATCGCGGCGTCGCGCGCCAGCTGGTCCACGCGCTCATTGTCCGGATCGCCGGAATGCCCCTTGACCCAGCGCCAGTCGATGGTGTGCTTGAGCGTGGCCGCGTGCAGGCGCTCCCACAGCTCGCGGTTCTTGACCGGCGAGCCGCCCGCGGTTTTCCAGTTTTTGCGGATCCAGCCGGGCATCCACTCGGTCAGGCCCTGGCGTACGTACTGCGAATCGGTGTACAGCACGATGTTGCATGGCTCGGTGAGCGCTTCCAGCCCCGAGATGGCCGCCATCAGTTCCATGCGGTTGTTGGTGGTATGCGCTTCACCACCGCTCAGCTCACGCTCGTGCGCGTTGTAGCGCAGCAACGCCGCCCAGCCGCCCGGGCCGGGATTGCCGAGGCAGGAACCGTCGGTGTGGATTTCTATCGTCTTCATTCCATTCCAGATCAGGTGGCCACGGTCCCGTGCCAGCGTGGCAGGGCCACGGGCGTCGGTCCCGGCAGGGCCAGAGTGCGTTTTTCAGCGGTGAACAGACAGGCCGCGCGCAGTGGAGCGAGGTCGCGCCGGGCCGGCGAGCGGTCGCGCCACATCGGGCCGAGGTAGTGCAGGTCTTCGCAGCTCAGACCGGCCTGCGTGAGGGTATGGCGCAGCCGCTGCGGGCTGCGCACCACCAGTCCGTGGTGGCGCCACTGCCGGCGGTACGGGCTGAACGGGTTGAGCGTGGACAACCACAGGCGGCCGCCCGGCATCAGCACCCGCGCGCACTCGTCGATCAGCTGCTCGGCATCGCGCGCGGTGACGTGCTGCAGGATGATCGCGTTGACGCTCTCGTCCGGCAGCGGCAACGGCAGCCCGCAGTGCACGTCCCCGGCGTAGCTCGCTCCGTCGCGGAACAGCCCCAGGCCGCGACCGGGCAGTTCGACGCGCTCCAGCCAGCCGGGCGTCGGTGCCACCCACAGCCAGGGGTTCACCGGGCGCTCGGCGAGCAGGCTGCGCAACCGCTCGGATTCCAGACGGCACAAGGCTTGTGCCGGTTCAGTATCAAACCAGGATGCGACTGTCGCTTGACGGGGGCTCGGCGCGGGGGGCATGGTCCAATTCTATGCGACTGACCGCCCTACCCGCGTTTGCGGACAATTACATCTGGGCGCTGGTCGCCGACGACGGCCGCGCCGTGGTCATCGACCCCGGCCAGGCCGACCCCGTTCTGGCTGCCGCAGCGCAGCAGGGATGGGTTCCCCACAGCATTCTGCTGACCCATCACCACGATGATCACATCGGCGGCGTGGCAGAACTGCAGGCCCGTTTTCCGGCGGTGGAGGTTTACGCGCCAGAAGAACCGCGCATCCAGGTGGCCGCCCATCGGGTCGCTGAAGGTGAATGCGTTCAGGCATTGGGCCTCGGGTTCCACGTAGTATCCGTGCCCGGGCACACCCGGAGCCATATCGCGTTTCACACCGCTGAACACCTTTTCAGTGGCGATGCGTTGTTCAGCCTGGGCTGTGGGCGCATGTTCGAAGGTACGCCTCCCCAGCTTCTGGCATCCCTGCGGAAGCTGGCGTCCCTGCCAGCGCAACTGATGGTCTGTTGCGCCCACGAGTACACCCTGTCCAATGCCGTCTTCGCGCGGCATGTAGACCCCACCAACGCTGCGCTGTCGCAGCGCCATGAGGAGGCCTTGGCCATGCGCCGCGATGACCTGCCCACGCTGCCGGTTTCACTGGCAAGCGAGCTGGAATGCAATCCGTTCCTGCGTACCAGTACCCCCGCCATCCAGGCGGCCGTCAGCGCCCATCTCGGGCGTCCCGTTACCGATGAAGTCGATGTTGTCGCAGGGCTGCGACACTGGAAAGACGGATTCCGAACATGAGTCGGCGATTGTTGCCGCTCGCGCTGGGCCTGGCGATCGCCGTGGCCGGCAGCGCGGGCGCCCAGTCGTTGACCGCCGGCATGTCGCAGAACGTGGCCGGCCTGTCCTCCCTCCCCCTGACCGCTGCGGCGCTGCCGCCGGCCTCGGTGCGCAATGGGCAGGACATCTTCGCCAGCTTCCGCGATGGCCTGGCTGAACCCACCTGCGACGCCGAGGCGACCAGCCCGCGCTGGCAGAAGCAGTTCGCGCATGCCCCCTCGCGCCTGGCCAACCAGGACGATGACGCCCTGGTGCTGTTCGGCTATGTGGTGGAAGAACTGCGCAGATCCGACCTGCCGACCGAATTTGCGCTGATTCCCTTCGTGGAAAGCGGCTACCGGCCCAACGCCCGCAACGGCGGCGGCCCGGCCGGCCTGTGGCAGTTCATCGCCACCACCGCCAAGAACCACCGCGTGCAGATGACCCCGGGCTACGACGGCCGCCTCTCGGCGGTGGATTCCACCCAGGCCGCGGTGCGTTACCTCAAGACCCTGCACGGCATGTTCGGCGGCGACTGGCGCCTGGCCACCATGGCCTACAACGCCGGCGAGTACCGGGTCCTGCAATCGCTGCGCAAGGCTGGCATGAACGCGCAGAACGCGCGTCCGGCGGAGTTGCCCGGCCTGTCGCCGGTCACCTATGCCTATGTCGAGAAGCTGCACGCGCTGGCCTGCGTGCTGGAAGACGCAGAAACCGAGCCAGCCGTGATGGCCTCGCTGGACCGCACCGTGCCCGTGCTGAAGGGGCATACCCTGCCGGCGGGCACCAGCGTCCAACAGTGGGCCCAGCAGCGCGACCTGGATCCGGCCCGGATCGCCCGGCTCAACCCGGCCCTGGCCAGCGGCAAGGGCCGCCCGGCCGGCCAGGTGACGGTTCTGGCCCCGACCGCGCATGCGCCGGTGGATGCCAGCGCCAGCGTGGCCGCCATTGCGGTGGCTCCCAGCGCACCGGTGGATAGCCCGGCGGCCCGTACGGCGCCTGCGCCGGCCGCCACCCGCACGGTGGCCAGCGCGGATCGTCCGCGGAGCCGCCGCCACACCGTGCGCGATGGCGAATCGCCCTGGACCATCGCCCGCCGTTACGGGATGCCGTTGAAGGCCCTGCTGTCGCTCAATGGCCTCAGTGGCAGCAGTGTGCTCAAGCCGGGAGCGGTGTTGCGCGTCGAAGACTGAGCGGCGCCCACCCCCAACGCAAAAAGCCCGGCATCGCCGGGCTTTTTGTTGTCCAGCAGAAGCCGCCCCGGTTAGAGGTTGGCTTCTTCGGTCTGCACCTTGAAGTGCTTGCGCATCGCTTCCACGTAGGCCTTGGCGGCGGCCATGCCGTCGATCTGGCTCAGCTGCTCCTTGAGCTGCTGCTGCTGGGCCGCGTCCACTTCAGCAACGTTGCCCGGGGTGACCTTGGTCACCGCGTAGATCACGTAGCGGCCCTGCACGGCGACCTTGCCGTAGCTGGCCTTGCCTTCAGCGGGCAACGGCGCGCTGAACACGGCACGGTTGATTTCCGGGGTCGGCACCGGCTGGGTGCGCGGCAGGCCCGGCAGCGGGCTGATCTGCAGCTTCTCGCTGGTCGCCAGCGCCTGCAGGGTCTGACCGGCCTTCAGCTTGGCCAGCACGGCATCCACGGCCTTCTCCGACGCCTGGCGGGTGCGGTCGGCATGGATCGCGGCGATGACCTGCTCACGGGCCTTGTCCAGCGGCAGCGCCTGTTCCGGGCTGTGCTCGGTCACGCGGATCATCACGTTGTGGTTCGGACCCAGCTCGATCGGGTCGCTCACCGTGCCGTCCTGGGTCAGGATGTCGGAGAACGCCGCGCGCAGCACGGCCGGGTTGGCGGCGATGCCACTGGCGGTGGTGCGGGTGAACGGACCGATGGTCTGCACCGGCAGGCTCATGTCCTTGGCCGGGCCTTCCAGCGAGGTCGGGTTCTTGTAGACCAGATCGACCAGGCGGCCGCTCAGCTCGGTGAACACGCGGTCGGTGTCGGCCTTGAGCTGCTCGGCAGCCAGCTGGTCACGCACCTCGTCGAAGGAACGGCCTTCGCCGCCCTTGGTCTCGCGCAGCTTGAGCACGTGGAAACCGAAGTCGGTCTTGACCGGACCGGTCACCTCGCCCGCCTTCATGGCGAACAGGGCATCTTCGAACGGCTTCACCATCGCGCCGCGTTCCACCCAGCCCAGGTCACCACCGGTGTCCTTGGAACCGGGATCTTCGGAGTTGGCCTTGGCCAGTGCGGCGAAGTCGGCACCCGGTGCCTTGGCTTCGGCGGCCAGGCGGGTTGCCTTCTCTTCAGCCGCCTTGAGCTTGGCCGGATCGCTGCCATCGGCGGTGATCAGGATGTGCGAGGCCAGACGCTGTTCCGGCGTGGCAAAGCGCGCCTTCTCATCGTCATAGCGCTTGCGCAGCGTGGCTTCGTCGGCGGCCGCCGGCGCAGGCAGGTTCGCGCCGTTGATTTCGACGTATTCCAGCGACACGGTTTCCGGCTGGCGGAAATCCTTGGTGTGGCTGTCATACCACTGCTTGATCTGTGCGTCGGTCACTTCGGCGGTGTCGGCCGGGGTTTCCGGCAGCGCGGCCAGTTCGACGTCACGCGTTTCACCGAGCAGCTTCATCAGGCGCTCGGCTTCGCTCTGGGTGGTGAACCCGGAACGCTGCAGGGCCGACGGAATGATCGACTGCTGGATGCTCTCGCGCACCAGCGCTTCGAACTGCGTCGGCGTGCGCGGCGGATTGCCGCTGGCCAGCGCGATGCGGTAGTTGTCCTGGTTGAACTTGCCGTCGGCACCGAGGAAGGCCGGGATCGAGGCGATGTACTCGCGCACGGCGGCATCGCCGATCACGATGCCGGACTGTTCGCCGGCCAGGCGCACGACCTGCTCATCGATCATCTGATCGAGCACGGCCAGCTTGCTCTCCGTGCTTTCGAACTGGCGCGGATCAAAGTCCTCGCCCTGCTCCTGGCGTGCCTGCTGGCGCGCCTGCTCGAAGCGCACGCGGAAATCGTTGGAGCTGATCTCATGGTGCTGCCACAGGAACGAGACCGGCCACCACGACGGGGCGGACTTCCACCAGGTCGGCGGGGCGGCCACTTTGGCCACGTTCTGCGAGCCGACGCCACCGAGGTAGCTGGAGTCGATCACGAACAGGAACGGAATCATCAGCAGCCCCAGGATCACGGTAACGATCCAGCCCGAGGTCTTGTCGCGAAGTTTCTGCAGCATGGGAAAAATCAAGGCCTGATTGGCGAGCCCGGCAGTGTAACCCGCTTCGCGGCAGGCTCCAAAAGTGCCCGCGCCGGCCCCTGCGCGCGATCTGCCCGGTGCCGCACCCGCTGATCGCGGCGGGCAAACGGTGTGCGCCGCGCTGTCGATCAATCTGCTGGATTGGAAACAAAAAAAAGCCCTTGGTTTTCACCAAGGGCTCTTCAAAGATTGGCGGAGCGGACGGGACTTGAACCCGCGACCTCCGGCGTGACAGGCCAGCATTCTAACCAGCTGAACTACCGCTCCGCACTTGAAACTTTGCAGGCGCTCATTCTATCCGAAGATATTCAGATTGCCCACCCCGAAATGCTGCTTTTTTCGAGGTTTTTTTAAAACTGGCGGAGCGGACGGGACTTGAACCCGCGACCTCCGGCGTGACAGGCCAGCATTCTAACCAGCTGAACTACCGCTCCTTGTTTTAATTCATTCAGCCGACCAACGGTCGGCTCTACCGCCTTCACCGCGACATGCGTCGGCGGAGAAAACAAGGCCCCCGATTGCTCAGGGGCCTTCTTGAAACTGGCGGAGCGGACGGGACTTGAACCCGCGACCTCCGGCGTGACAGGCCAGCATTCTAACCAGCTGAACTACCGCTCCACATTTCAAAACTTTTACTGGCAGTGCCTGGTGGGTGCTGAGGGTTTCGAACCCCCGACCCTCTCCGTGTAAAGGAGACGCTCTACCGCTGAGCTAAGCACCCCAGCAAGCCGCTTAGTTTACGGCATCCTTCAGGGCTTTGCCAGCCTTGAACGACGGATTCTTCGACGCAGCGATCTTGATGGTGTCGCCGGTCTTCGGGTTGCGGCCGGTACGGGCAGCGCGGTCGCGGACCTGGAACGTGCCGAAGCCCACCAGCGTCACCGCGTCACCGCCCTTCAGGGCCTTGGTGACGGAAGCGATGACGGCATCAACGGCGCGGCTGGACTCGGCCTTGGTCAGGTCGGCGGCTTCAGCAACGGCGTCGATCAATTCGGTCTTGTTCATTCTCTACAGCTCCTTTGGCGGGGATTCCGCGGATTCAACATTGAGACACCCGACGACGATACGCCGTCGGATGCCAGTGAAGTTCTCTGTTCGCCGAATTCAGATGTACGCTGACTCGCGAGTGGTGCTTTTATACCAGTGCCCCCCTACCCGCGCAAGCTGAAAAGCCAATAACGACGCGGGTTTCGGGCATTTCCACAGGACGCGTCAGTGCTTGACGCGCGTTGTGGAAGCTGTCTTGGACTTGCCGCGTACCGTGACACGTTGCCCATCTTTCTTGGGCTTCGGTGCGGTCAGCGGGGCCTCCAGGGCCAGGTCGAGCACTTCCTCGATCCACTTCACCGGCACGATCTTCAGATCGCGGGTGACATTGGCGGGGATATCGGCCAGATCCTTGCGGTTCTCCTCGGGAATGATGACCGTGGTGATGCCGCCGCGCAGCGCCGCCAACAGCTTCTCCTTGAGGCCGCCGATGGCGGTGACGCGACCACGCAGGGTGATCTCGCCGGTCATCGCCACTTCGGCCCTGATCGGCACCTTGGTCAGCGTGGACACCAGCGAGGTGACCATGGCGATACCCGCACTCGGGCCATCCTTGGGGGTGGCGCCATCGGGCACGTGGACGTGCACGTCGTGCTTCTGCAGGAACTCATTGTCGATGCCCAGCCGCTCGGCACGCGAGCGCACCACCGACAGGGCCGCCGAGGCGGATTCCTTCATCACGTTGCCCAGCTGGCCGGTGAGGATCAGCTGGCCCTTGCCCGGCACCAGGGTGGATTCGATCTGCAGCAGATCGCCGCCCACTTCGGTCCAGGCCAGGCCGGTGACCAGGCCCACTTCGTTCTGCTCTTCGGCACGCCCGAAATCGACGCGGCGAACCCCCAGGTACTTGTCCAGGTTCTTGCCGTTGACCACCACCAGCGCCTTCTTCTTCGCGCTGGCCTTCTTGCCGGCCTTGGCCGGCTTGGCCGCCTTGGCGGGCGCTACGGGACCGGCAAGCGCGATTTCCTTGACCACCTTGCGGCAGATCTTGGCCACTTCGCGCTCGAGGTTGCGCACGCCGGATTCGCGCGTGTAGTAACGCACGATGTCCTGGATCGCATCGGCCTCGATCTCCAGCTCTTCCGGCTTCAGGCCGTTGGCCTTGATCTGCTTGGGCACCAGGTAGCGCATGGCGATGTTGAGCTTCTCATCCTCGGTGTAGCCGGGGATGCGGATCACTTCCATGCGGTCCAGCAGCGGGCCGGGGATGTTGAGCGAGTTGGACGTCGCCACGAACATCACTTCGGACAGGTCCAGGTCCACTTCCAGGTAGTGATCGTTGAAGGCGTTGTTCTGCTCCGGGTCGAGCACTTCCAGCAGCGCCGAGGACGGATCGCCACGGAAGTCCATCGACATCTTGTCGATCTCATCGAGCACGAACAGCGCGTTCTTGCTGCCCACCTTGTTGAGATTCTGCACGATGCGGCCCGGCATCGAGCCGACGTAGGTGCGGCGATGGCCACGGATCTCGGCCTCGTCGCGCACGCCACCCAGGCTCATGCGCACGAACTTGCGGTTGGTCGCCTTGGCGATGGACTGGCCCAGCGAGGTCTTGCCCACGCCGGGCGGACCGACCAGGCACAGGATCGGGCCCTTCATCTGCTTCACGCGCGACTGCACCGCCAGGTATTCCAGGATGCGGTCCTTGACCTTGTCCAGACCGAAGTGATCGGCGTCCAGCGTGTCCTGCGCGGCCTTGAGATCCTTGCGGACCTTGGTGCGCTTCTTCCACGGCACGCCCAGCAGCCACTCCAGGTAATTGCGCACGACCGCCGCTTCGGCGGACATCGGCGACATCTGCTTGAGCTTGTTGAGCTCGGCCTTGGCCTTGGTCTCCACCGGCTTGGGCATGCCCGCCTCGGCGATCTTGCGCGCCAGCTCGTCCATCTCGCCGGGCGCGTCATCCAGGTCACCCAGTTCTTTCTGGATGGCCTTCATCTGCTCGTTGAGGTAGTACTCGCGCTGGCTCTTTTCCATCTGCGACTTCACGCGGCCGCGGATGCGCTTTTCCATCTGCTGCACGTCGATCTCGCCATCGACCAGGCCGACCAGCATTTCCAGGCGGTCGCCGATCTGCAGCGTTTCCAGCAGGCGCTGCTTGTCGGCCAGGCGCACGCTGATATGCGCGGCGATGGTATCGGCCAGGCGCGCGGGCTCGTCGATGCCGGCCAGGGTCTGCAGCAGCTCCGGCGGCAGCTTGCGATTGGTTTTGACGTACTGCTCGAACAGCGACATCAGCGAGCGGGCGATCGCCTCGATCTCGCGCGGCTCACGCGATTCGTCCGATTCGATTTCCATGCCCACGCCGTGCAGCGAGCCATCACGCTCGGTCACGTCGGTGACGTTGACGCGCGACAGGCCTTCGACCAGCACCTTGATGGTGCCGTCGGGCAGCTTCAGCAGCTGCAGGACCTGGGCGAGCGTGCCGACCTGGTACAGATCGGCGGCGGACGGATCATCCGTCTCGGCGGACTTCTGCGCGAGCAGCAGGATGCGCTTGTCCGCTTCCATCGCCTGCTCCAGCGCATGCATGGACTTGTCACGGCCGACGAACAGCGGAATGACCATGTGCGGGAACACCACCACGTCACGCAGCGGCAGTACCGGCAGGTCGAGAGTCTCAGTTGGGGAACGGGCCATGTGGGCTCCAGTGGAACAGTGGGGATGGCCTCCGGGCGCCTCGCCCGGATACAAAAAAAGCCGATGGCCTCGTTATGGGGCCATCGGCTTCTAGATGCAAGCTGTTCTGAAAAATTTCTTTCAATTCAATTACTTGAACTGATTATTCAGCACCAGCCGCCTTCTGTTCAGGCGCCGGTGGCGTCTGGTAGATCAGGTACGGTTCGGACTTGTGTTCGATCACCGATTCGTCCACCACCACCTTGCTGACATTCTCTGCCGAGGGCAGGTCATACATGGTGTCCAGCAGAACCGATTCGACGATCGTACGCAGGCCACGGGCACCGGTCTTGCGCTTGAGCGCCTTGCGGGCAATAGCGGCCAGCGCGTCCGGACGGAACTCCAGCTCGACGTGCTCCATCTCGAACAGCTTCTTGAACTGCTTGGTGATGGCGTTCTTCGGCTCGGTGAGGATGCGCACCAGGGCGGCCTCGTCCAGCTCTTCCAGGGTCGCCACGACCGGCAGGCGGCCGACGAACTCCGGAATCAGGCCGAACTTGATCAGATCTTCCGGCTCGACTTCGGCCAGGATCTTGCCCACTTCCTGCTTGCGCTCGGAACTCTTCACCTTGGCACCGAACCCGATGCCGCCCGAATCGTTGGAACGCTGCTGGATCACCTTGTCCAGGCCAGCAAACGCACCGCCACAGATGAACAGGATGTTCTTGGTGTCCACCTGCAGGAATTCCTGCTGCGGATGCTTGCGACCGCCCTGCGGCGGCACGCTGGCCACGGTGCCTTCGATCAGCTTCAGCAGGGCCTGCTGGACGCCTTCGCCGGACACATCGCGGGTGATCGACGGGTTCTCGCTCTTGCGCGAGATCTTGTCGATTTCATCGATGTAGACAATGCCCTGCTGTGCCTTCTCGACGTCGTAGTCGCACTTCTGCAGCAGCTTCTGGATGATGTTCTCCACGTCCTCGCCCACGTAACCGGCTTCGGTCAGCGTGGTGGCGTCGGCCATGGTGAACGGCACGTTGAGCAGGCGGGCCAGGGTTTCGGCCAGCAGCGTCTTGCCCGAACCGGTCGGACCGACCAGCAGGATGTTCGACTTCGCCAGTTCGACCTCGTCGTTCTTCTGGCGGCTCTCGATGCGCTTGTAGTGGTTGTATACGGCCACGGCCAGGGTCCGCTTGGCGCGGTTCTGCCCGATCACGTACTGGTCCAGGACCTCGAGGATCTCGCGCGGCTTGGGCAGCGAACTGCGGGCCGACTGCGCCTTCTCCTCCAGCTCCTCACGGATGATGTCGTTGCACAGCTCGACGCATTCATCGCAGATGAACACGCTCGGACCCGCAATCAGCTTGCGCACCTCATGCTGGCTCTTTCCGCAGAAAGAGCAGTAGAGGATCTTGCCGGTGTCCGTGGAACGACCTTGGCGGTCTTCGCTCATGCTTCGCTTACCCAGTTACCCCACCCGACTGAACGGGGGTTCGATTCGAGAATAGCACAGGGTCAGGAGGACGCCAGTCCCGCCCGACCCGGTGGAAACAGGCCGGTTTCCCGGCCTGGTACAACGTTATGCCGGCTGGATCGACTCTTCCGGACGACGCTCCAGGACCTGGTCGACCAGGCCGTAGGCCACCGCATCGGCCGCGCTCTTGAAGTTGTCACGCTCGGTATCCCGGGCGATGGTCTCCAGCGACTGGCCGGTGTGCTTGGCCAGCACTTCGTTCAGGCGCGAACGCAGGGTCAGGATTTCACGGGCATGGATGTCGATGTCCGTGGCCTGGCCCTGGAAGCCGCCCAGCGGCTGGTGGATCATCACGCGCGAATTCGGCAGCGCGTAACGCTTGCCGGCCGCGCCGGACGCCAGCAGCAGGGCGCCCATGGAGGCCGCCTGGCCGACGCAGATGGTGCTCACGTCCGGCTTGATGTACTGCATGGTGTCGTAGATCGCCATGCCGGCGGTGACTACGCCACCAGGCGAGTTGATGTAGATGCTGATGTCCTTTTCCGGGTTGTCCGCTTCCAGGAACAGCAGCTGCGCCACCACCACGTTGGCCATGTGATCGTCGATCGGGCCCACGAGGAAGATCAGGCGCTCCTTCAACAGGCGCGAATAGATGTCATAGGCGCGCTCGCCGCGGCTGGTCTGTTCGACCACCATCGGAACCATGTTCAGGGCTGTGGTTCGGTTGTCCATTAGTGAGGCACCTATTTTGGGGGGAACGACCCCGCGCCAGGGCGCGGGGCGTAAAACACGACCGCTTACTGGCGGATCGCGTCCTGGAACGACAGCTTCTCTTCGGTGTGCTGGGCGCGCTCGGCGATCCAGTCGATCACCTGCTCTTCCATCACACGATTCTGCAGCCCACTCATCAGCTGGGGGTCGTTGCGGTACATCTCAATGACCTGCTCCGGCTCTTCGTAGGTCGAGGCGATCAGGCGCATGGTTTCATTCAGGCGCTTGGGATCCAGGCGCAGGTCGTTCTTGCGGGCCACTTCACCGACCAGCAGGCCGACCAGCACGCGCTTGGCGGCGGCGTCCTTGAAGCCTTCGTGGGCGTCGGCCGGGACGTCACCCGGGTTGCGGCCACTGCGGCGGATCTGCTCGAGCTGCTGGTCCAGCATGGCGCGGGCTTCGTTCTCGACCAGGCGCGGCGGCATTTCCACCGAGGCGTAGGCGGCGATCAGCTGCTCACCGACTTCGCGGCGCAGGCGGTTCATCAGGGCACCCTTGAGCTCGCGCTCCAGGTTGGCGCGGATGTCCTTGCGGAACTGCTCCACGTCGCCGCCCTTCACACCGAAGCTCTTGATGAACTCGGCATCCACCTCCGGCAGCACCGGCGCGGACACGTCCACCGCCTTGACGGTGACCTTGACCTGCTTGCCGGCCAGTGCCGGGACGCGCCAATCGGCCGGGAATTCGACGTCCAGGGTCTTTTCTTCACCGGCGGTCAGACCGACCAGGCCCTGTTCGATCTGCTCGAACATCATGCCCTGGCCCACGATCACGCTGCCCTTTTCGGTGCCTTCGGCCGGCAGGCGCTCATCACCGGCCTGCGACCAGGTTTCCAGCGCGACCAGATCGCCGTCCTGGGCGCCACGGGTGACCGGGCTCCAGCTGCGGCGCTGTTCGCGCAGGTTGGTGATCATCTGGTCGATGTCGGCGTCGTTGATTTCAGCGGTGTGGCGGACCACGGTCAGCTTGCTGACATCCACGTCGCCGAAGTCCGGCACCAGCTCGACGGTAGCCACGAAGGACAGCTCGCCCTCGCCCTTGTCGATGCGCGGGGTGCCGGCGATGCGCAGCTCATGCTCGCGCAGGGCGGCATCGAAGGTCTCACGCAGCAGGCCATCGACGGCTTCGCTGCGGACCTGCTGGCCGAAACGCTGCTCGATCACCTTGGCCGGCACCTTGCCCGGGCGGAAGCCCTTGATGCGCGTGGTGCGGGCGATTTCGCCCAGACGGCCGCTGATGTGCGTCTGCAGGCGGTCTTCCGGCAGCGAGAAGGTCAGGCGGCGTTCCAGATTGCCAGTGGATTCGATCGAAGCTTGCATGTTGACTCCTGCCACCGGCGGCATGGGCCCCGGCACGATGTGATGGATGAAACGGGTTTTGGACGCGGGGTCGTGGACGCGCATGCCCGCCGCAGCCCTGTAGTTTCGCCGATAAACGCCAGCGCCGCCAGCGCGGGCCGAGAACGTCCGGGGGCCGCCAAGGGCCCAGCATGTGGCCGTCTCCCCGATCCGGGACGTGCCCATGGTCATGGTGCCGGCGAAAACGCCCTGCACTGGTGCGAAAGGGGGGACTCGAACCCCCACGCCTTGCGGCACTGGAACCTAAATCCAGGGCGTCTACCAATTCCGCCACTTTCGCGAGCCTGAAAGCCCAGGCGCACATTGTTGCAGGCGGGGCCGGAAAGCGGAAGGTCGTCATGCCGCTTAACGGGGGTGAAGCGCGTGCCCCACCCCGCGGATCGGCAACTATCGCGCCGGCAGCGCCACGCCGGGAAGCAGCGGCCCTTTCGCCAGCGCCTGGCGTTCCTCGGCCTGGGGCGCGTCCTGCATGGAGACACGGGCCAGTGGCTTGGCCGGCTGGAAATCGCCGGGAGCAAGAGTGTTGCGGATCACGGTCGTGGCATAACCGGCCAGGACCGGGTCGAACGATGCGTGGGCGGGCGTTTCGGCAGCCGTGGCGGCCGTGGCCGCGCAGGCGGTCAACGCCACGGCGGCAAGGATCCGGAGAGTCATGATGGGAGTACCTCGATGGGCGCCTAAGCGCGGTCCGTCGAGTGGAACCTGATTGCCGGTTGCGATCCGTGCTCTGTCGCGCAGCTTGGAAACGCTGCGTGTCGCGTTCGACCCCGGTTTCAGGAGGCTTTCAGATACGCACGCCCGGAAAAGAAAAAAGCCGCCTGGCGGACCAGGCGGCTTCTGTCTTGGTGGGCTGTCAAGGATTCGAACCTTGGACCTATTGATTAAGAGTCAACTGCTCTACCAACTGAGCTAACAGCCCGAAAATCGGGAGGCGAATTATGCAGGGTTTCCTGCGCGCGACGCAAGCGTTTTATTTGAATGGATGGCCAATGGCGGCAGTGGACCGCCAATGCGCCACCGGTTCAACGTGTCGCGAACAAGAAAAAAGCCACCGGGCGGACCCGATGGCTTCTGTCTTGGTGGGCTGTCAAGGATTCGAACCTTGGACCTATTGATTAAGAGTCAACTGCTCTACCAACTGAGCTAACAGCCCTGAAAAACTCAGGCGCACATTGTAGCGTGTGTGCTGCCTTTTGCAACCCTGCTTCACTTTCGATGAACCAGTTTGAATCAGTGGGGTGGCTGAGGGGACTCGAACCCCCGACCACCGGAATCACAATCCGGAACTCTAACCAACTGAGCTACAGCCACCACTGAAAACCTTGCTTCCTACCGCTTGCACCGAATGGCGCGCCCGACAGGAATCGAACCTGTAACCGCCGGCTTAGAAGGCCGGTGCTCTATCCAGTTGAGCTACGGGCGCTCGATCCGGATTGTCGCATTCCAATCCCGGTTTGAGCAGCGGGCTTGGTCGGGGTAGAGGGATTCGAACCCCCGACATCCTGCTCCCAAAGCAGGCGCGCTACCAGACTGCGCTATACCCCGGCGGTTTGTTTCCCTCCGGGGTTCCCCCCGAAAGAGCCGCCTATTGTGGGAATCGGCGTGGCATCTGTCAACGGTTTTCACACATCAATTCACCTGTCGCCATTGGCGAGGGTCGCTTCGGCTATGCTCGGGTCAGTGGCCGGATGGCCAGCCCCCTACCCCATCAAGGAGATTGGCAATGCGCAGCGGCAATCCCGCACTTTCCGAGTCGACCTTCCTCGACCTGGCCAGCGGCTCGGTCGTGGCCCGCCCCGACCAGGCGATGACCATCAACGGCACCGTCAACAAGACCGGCATCCTGTTGCTGCTCACCGTGCTGACGGCCGCGTTCGCGTGGAGCCAGTCGGTCGATGCCTATGGGCAGGTGTCCTCCAGCGCGATGATGTACACCATCGGCGGCGCGGTGGGCGGGCTGATCCTGGCACTCGTCACCGTGTTCAAGAAGGAATGGTCGCCCGTCACTGCGCCGATGTATGCCCTGGTGGAAGGCTTCTTCCTCGGTGCGATCTCGGCCGTGTTCAACATGAAGTTCCCAGGCATCGTGTTCCAGGCGGTGCTGCTGACCTTCGGCACCCTGTTCGCGCTGCTGATGCTGTACCGCAGTGGCGTGATCAAGGTCACCGAGAAGTTCAAGATGGGCGTGTTCGCCGCCACCGGTGGCATCGCGCTGGTGTACCTGGCCTCCTTCGTGCTGAGCTTCTTCAACATCAACGTGCCGGTGATCCACGATGCCAGCCTGCTGGGCATCGCCTTCAGCCTGTTCGTGGTGGCGGTGGCCGCGCTGAACCTGGTGCTGGATTTCGACTTCATCGAAACCGGTGCCGCCGCACACGCCCCGAAGTACATGGAGTGGTACGGCGCGTTCGGCCTGATGGTCACGCTGGTGTGGTTGTACGTGGAATTCCTGCGCCTGCTCTCCAAGATCCAGCAGCGCTAGATCCAGCAGCGCTGAGCCACTGGCCAGGCAAGCATCAGGGGCGCCTTCGGGCGCCCTTTTTCATGCGCCCGCATGGCGCCCCGGCAAGCCCCGGCCGGAGCGCCTGGCAGGGTACTAGGCCGCCGCGCCGGCTTGCCCTGCGTAATGCGCGGCCAGATGCTCCACCAGCGCGCGCACCTTTGGCGCCAGCGAACGTGCGTGCGGATACAGCGCGAAGTAGCGGCGCTGCCCGGCATGCCAGCCGGGCAACACATGGATCAGGCGACCGGCGCGCAGATCGTCCTGCACGGTCAACGCGGTGAACAGGCTGATACCCATGCCGGCCCGCACTGCGGCATAGAGGGCGGGCGTGGCGTCCACGCGCAGCCGTTGGCCGGCCTCCACGCTGGCCTGCGCGCCCCGCGGGCCCTGCAGGTGCCAAGCGGTACTGGCCGCGCCGGGCTGGAACGCCAGCAGCGTGTGCGCCGGAAGGTCCGCCACCTGGCGCGGCAGGGCGTGCCGGGCCAGGTAAGCCGGTGCGGCCACCAGGATGCGCGGGCAGCACGCCAGCTCGCGGGCCACCAGTTGGCTGTCAGGCAGGCTGGCGGCAATGCGAAGCGCCATGTCGAAGCCACCGCCGACCACGTCCACCAGCTGGTCGTTGGCCGACAGATCCAGGCTTACCTGCGGATAGCGGGCCAGGAACCCCGGCAGCCACTGCGGCAATTCCTGGCTGGCCACCACCTGCGGCACGCTGATGCGCAGGCGCCCGCTCGGCGCTGCCTGGCCCGCGCGGGCGCGGTCGTCGGCCAGCTCCAGCCGCTCAAGCAGGGCTACGGCATCGCGGTAATAGTCGCGCCCGGCCTCGGTCAGCGACAGCCGCCGGGTGGTGCGATCGAGCAACCGGACCTGCAGGTGCTCTTCCAGCTGCCGCAGTTGCCGCGACAGGGAGGAGTGGGTGGTTCCCTGCCGCTCTGCGGCCGCACTGAAGCTGCCGGCCTCGACGATGGCGCGCAGCGCGCGCAGGGCGGCGAAGTGATCCATCGGCAGTCAGCTCCAGGCGAGTGGCAGGACCCGCCGGATGCGGGCCTGGCCAGCTTATCAAGCGCCCTTGCCCGCCTCGCGGACCGGCAGGGCCAGGATCGCGTCGGTGGCCATGACATCGCCGAACGCATCCTCGATCTGCGCCAGGGACGCCTCGTGCAGTGCGCGGTGGCCGATGCGCGTGCCGTCGGCCAGGTCGAGGTCGCGACTGGCGCTGGCATCGGACGCCACGAGGACACGGTAGCCGCGCGGCGCGGCAGCCGCGTCGCGGGCGGCCCCGACGACGCAGGCATGGGTCTGCAGGCCGGTGATGATCAACGTGTCGATGCCGGCCTGCTTGAGCACCGTATCCAGCGCCGCAGCCGAGGCGCCGGCGAACACGCTGACGTTGTCCTTCTGGATGACGGTTTCGCCACTGCGCGGCTGCATGTCGCGATGGAAGGCGACGTTGACACTCCCCTGCGCGAACAGCGGCGCGCCCGCCGGCAGCACATGCTGCACGTGGATGACGCGGATGCCGTGGGCATCGGCGAAGTCGACCACGCGGCGGGTCTGACGCAGTGCGGCCATGCCGTCGGGAATGACCATGCGGCCGCCGGCGAAACCTGGCGCGGCACGGGCATCGAAGTATTCGTTCTGGAAGTCGATCACCAGCACCGCGGTCTTCGCTGCGTCGAGCGAGGCGGGCACCGGGGCACCCGCCATGTGGCGGATGGTGGGATGGGACGGTTCAGCGGCAACAACCGGAGCGGTGGCAGCCATGCCGATCAGGCTGGCCAGGCCGAAGGCCATGAGGTTCATGGGACGACTCCTGTGCGATGGAAAGTGGGCACAGGATGCGAGGCGGATGGCGCACGAACCAGCCATGGAGTGACACATGATCTGTGCAGATTTCGAACAGACCGTTCGTGTGGAGTCGCGCCAGGCACGACTGCTTTTCGTTTGGGCGCCCGTAAACGATCAGCCGCGCAGGGCTCGACTCGACGACGCCAGCGTGACGCCATTGAGCCGCACGATCACCGCGTCCTTTCGCCCTGGCACCACCTCGGCAGCGTTGCTGCCAGCGCGCACGGCACGTTCCAGGCCCGCCGGGTACTTCACCGGCACCCCTGCGAGGGTCTGCACATGCGCTGCCCCATTCTTGCCCCTGATGATGAACTCCGCGCAGGCGCCCTCCAGCCGGTACACCGGCGCCCCCGCCGGATATTCGATCAACTGCAGCGCGCGCGCTTCGCTGTGCCGCAGGTTGCGGATGGAGACCCCATGCGTCCGCAGGCGACGCAACGCGCGCTGCGAACGGGACCAGGGCCAGCAGAAGACGAAGTAGATGCCTACGCCAATCGCATAGACGGCAACAGCCGCCACCACCCACACAGCCGCATCAGGCATCTGCAAAAATCCTGTCGGTGAAAAGCCGCACTTTAAAACGCAGACGGGCCGTACAAGGACGGCCCGTCTTCAACAATGCGCAGCGTTGCCTGGCTACCGCCTGGGACAGCATCCAGCAAGAGCGCCGGCCGCTTACAGGCGGCTGGCGATGGCCTGGGCGAAGCCCATGGTGTTGCCGGTGCCACCCAGGTCGCCGGTCAGCGAATCCTTGGCTTCCAGCGTGGCCACGATGGCCTTGCGCAGGCGCTCGGCGTTTTCGACCTGGCCGACATGGTCCAGCATCTGTGCGGCGGCCAGCAGCAGCGCGCACGGATTGGCCTTGCCCTGGCCGGCGATGTCCGGGGCGGTGCCGTGCACGGCTTCGAAGATCGCCGCGTTCTCACCGATGTTGGCGCCCGGGGCCAGGCCCAGGCCGCCGACCAGACCGGCACACAGGTCGGAGATGATGTCGCCGAACAGGTTGGTGGTCACGATCACATCGAACTGTTCCGGACGCATCACCAGCTGCATGCAGCAGTTGTCGACGATCATTTCCTGGAACTCGATGTCCGGGTACTTGGCGGCCACTTCACGCGCCACGGCCAGGAACAGGCCCGAGGTCGACTTGATGATGTTGGCCTTGTGCACGGCGGTGACCTTCTTGCGGCCGGTGCTGCGGGCCAGCTCGAAGGCGTAGCGCACGATGCGCTCGGAGCCCTTGCGGGTGATGCGGGTGCCGGAGAAGGCGGTCTCGCCATCGGCCGACACTTCCTGGCCTTCGGCCAGGTACGCGCCTTCGGTGTTCTCACGGACGGTGATCAGGTCCACGCCGTCGCCGAAACGCGACTTGGTGTTCGGGAACGAGACCGCCGGACGCACGTTGGCGTACAGGTCGAAATGGCGACGCAGGCTGACGTTGATCGAGGTGAAGCCACCACCGACCGGCGTGGTCAGCGGGCTCTTCAGCGCGATCTTGTTGCGTGCGATCGATTCCAGCGTGGCCGCCGGCATCAGATCGCCGTGCTTCTCCAGCGCGACCAGGCCCGCGTCGGCGTCTTCATATTCAAAGCCGGTGTCCAGCTTGCCGAGCACGAACAGGGTAGCGTCCATGATCTCCGGGCCGATGCCGTCACCGCGGATGACCGTGATTTTCTGCGTCATTGATGTGTATTCCGAACCGAGGGGGGAGCGCCATCCGTGAGGTGCGCGAAGCGCGGGCGCAAGGGAAGTTTCATCGGCAATTATGCCTTACCCGCCCGATGGACCCCAAATGGGCCATTGGTCTTAGGCGGGCAAGGCAGCATTGCCCGCGCATTCCCCCTCTCCCCGCGCCGTTGGCGCGCCGCCATCAACAGAAGGGGGCTGTGCTCAAGACACGCGATCGGTAGTGCCGGCCGCTGGCCGGCAACCAGGGGTGGGCTGAACGACGGGGTAGCCACCGACCGTTGGTCGGTGGAACGGGATCTAGAACATGAACAGCGCACTGCCGGGCGCCGATATCGTCGGGGCGCCCAAGCAGCCGACCAACGGTCGGCTCTACCTCGGTGGGGCCGGGTCGGCCCCGACCTCAATGCTCGTGAACGGCCGGCGCTTCGGCGCCGCCTTCGAGCTGGTCCAGGAAATCGACCGCGCGGCGCAGGTGCGGGATCACGATCGAGCCGCCGACCACCAGGCCGACCGAGAAGGTCTCGAAGAACTCCTCACGGGTCACGCCGGCGTCCTTGCACTGGGCCACGTGGTAGCTGATGCAGTCATCGCAGCGCAGCACCATCGAGGCGACCAGGCCCAGCAGCTCCTTGGTCTTCACATCCAGCGCGCCGGCCTGGTAGGTCTGGGTGTCCAGCGCGAAGAAGCGGCGCACGACCTGGTTGGGTTCGCCCAGGATGCGCTGATTCATGCGCTGGCGGAACTCGGTGAATTCGGCGATACGGTCCTTGCTGCCGTCGTCGGCCGCGCTCATGCCGGGTCCTGCCCGGCCAGCAACGGCTCCAGCTTGCCAGCACGGTGCAGCGCCATCATGTCGTCGTAGCCGCCCACATGGACCTCGCCGACGAAGATCTGCGGCACGCTGGTGCGGCGGGTCTTGGCCATCATCTTCTCGCGCTCGACAGGGTCCAGGTCGATCCGGACCTCCGTCCAGTCGCGGCCCTTGCTCTTCAGGAAGTTCTTGGCGGCCACGCAGTACGGGCACACCGCGGTCGAGTAGATGGTGATGGCGGGAGCGCCACCGGGGGTGGAAACAGCATCTTGGCTCACGGGAAACTCCACAGCGGAACGTTGGTCTGTATATGGTAGCGGTCCGCTGGATTTTCCACGTCACCGTCGCAACACTGTGGTTTAACTGCAGGTTGCACTGGCCCTGTCACGCTGTCGTCCGCCTTCCCCCAGGAGCTCCGTTTGCGCCCTCTGCTGCTCTCTGCCGCCTTGACCCTGGCCCTGGCCGTACCGCTGGCCGGGGCCCAGGAAAGCAAGCTGCCGGACATCGGTTCTTCGGCCGGCGAGCTGCTGACCCCGGCACGGCAGGCCGAATACGGCGGGATGATGCTGCGCGAACTGCGCAACTATGGGTACCTGCTCGATGACCCGCTGGTCGATGACTGGCTGCAGACCATGGGCGCCCGGCTGGGCTCCAACAGCGCCCAGCCACGCCAGTCCTACACCTTCTTCATGCTCAAGGACCGGCAGATCAATGCCTTCGCGACCCTGGGCGGTTACATCGGGGTCAATGCGGGCCTGGTACTGACCGCCGAGCGCGAGGACGAGGTCGCCGCGGTGCTGTCCCACGAAATCGCCCACGTCACCCAGCAGCACGTGCTGCGCGGCGTCGAGCGCGCACAGCGCGACCAGATCCCGATCCTGCTCGGCATGCTTGCCGCGATCGTGGCCGCGCAGCAGGCCGGCGGCAACTCCTCCGGTGACGCCACCATGGCCGCGATCACTTCGGGCATGGGGCTGATGCAGCAGCGCCAGATCAATTACACCCGCTCCAACGAATCCGAGGCCGACCGCCTGGGCATCCGCACCCTGGCCCGCAGCGGCTATGACGTGGATGCCATGGCCGGCTTCTTCGAGCGCATGTCCGCCTCGATGCGTGGCAACCAGGGGGGCTACAGCGTCCCGGACTTCCTGCAGACCCACCCGGTCACCACCACCCGCATCAGCGAGGCCAAGGCCCGCGCCGAACAGATGAAGAAAGACACGGTGCTGCTGACCACCGAGGTGCCCGGCGGCGTCCGGCAGGAACGGGTGAACCCGTCCGACCCGGCGTTGTCCGATCCGCTGGTGCGGCGGAGCAACCCGTTGCTGCCGGCCTCGATGCAGATTTCGGTCAACTCGCTCAGCCGCGGCAGCACCGGTCAGTTCGAATGGGCGCGCGAGCGGCTGCGGGTGCTCAGCGCCGACACCCCGGGCGATGTCATCCGCGAATACGAAAGCCTGCAGCGCGCGCAGAAGAACGGGCTGACCGAACCACAGCGCTACGGGCTGGCCCTGGGCCGGCTGCGCAACAGTGCCGCCGCGCAGGCCAGCCGCGACCTGGCCGAGCTGCTGCGCGACCACCCGGACAACGTCTGGGTGGCACTGGCGCTGGGCGAGGCGGAGTCGCGCAGCGGCCAGCAGGCCCAGGCCAACGCCCGTTTCGAGACCCTGATGCGCCAGCACCCCGGCAGCCGCCCGGTCGCGTTGACCTACGCCACCATCCTCAATGAACAGGGCGGGCGCGAGGCCGGCCAGCGCGCGCAGGCGATGCTGCGCCCGATGCTGTCGCAAAGCGGCAATGATCCGGTCTTCCAGCAGCGCTTCGCCCGCGCCAGCGAATTGGCCGGGGATACCACCCGGGCCAGCGAGGCCTATGCCGAGGCGGCCTTCCTCAGCGGCCGGCCGGAGCAGGCCCTGATCCAGCTGCAGGCCCTGAAGCGGCAACCGGATCTGGACTACGTGGGCCGGGCCCGGGTCGATGCCCGGATCGAGAGCATCACCCCGACCGTGCTGGAAATGCGCCGCCAAGGCATCGACGACCCGGAACTGGACCGCCGCTGAGGCGCCGTTCAAGGGGTCGGGATGACGGTGGGATGGCGGTCAACGACGGGAACGGCCCCCTCGTCACAAACCTGTCATGAAACCGTAGTCTACTGGGCTCAATCCCGATCTGATGAGCAATACGGTGGGCACGTGCAGAAACGCATCCTGATCGTCGATGACGAACCCGCGATCCGCGAAATGGTCGCCTTTGCCCTGCGCAAGGGCGACTATGACCCGATCCATGCCGGCGACGCCCGCGAGGCGCAGACCGCCATCGCCGACCGCGTTCCGGACCTGATCCTGCTGGACTGGATGCTTCCGGGCACCAGCGGCCTGGACCTGGCCCGGCGCTGGCGCAAAGAAGCCCTCACCCGCGAGGTGCCGATCATCATGCTGACCGCGCGCGGGGAAGAGAACGACCGCGTCGGTGGCCTGGAGGCCGGTGTCGACGACTACGTGGTCAAGCCGTTCTCGGCGCGCGAACTGCTGGCCCGCATCCGTGCGGTCATGCGCCGTGCCCGCGACGATGACGAAGACGGCAGCGTGGCGGTCGGCACGATCCGCATCGACGGCGCCGCGCACCGCGTCTTCGCCGGCGATCAGCCGGTGCCGATCGGTCCGACCGAATACCGGCTGCTGCATTTCTTCATGACCCACCCTGAGCGCGTGTACACCCGTGCCCAGCTGCTGGATCACGTGTGGGGCGGCAGCGTGTACGTGGAGGAGCGCACCATCGATGTGCACATCCGCCGCCTGCGCAAGACGCTGGAGCCGTTCGGCGCGGAGAACATGGTGCAGACGGTGCGCGGCGCCGGCTACCGGTTCTCGACCTCGACCTGAGTCTCGTCGGGCCGGGACCTGGCGCGCATGCCTGGTTCCGGCCACTCCTGCTATAACCTTGGATCGAGTCCGAGGACCGCACCTTCTGCGAGACCGCAATGCCGCGCCACATCCGTTCTGCCTGGTTGAAAACGCTGGCCACCCTCGCCGCCCTGCTGCTCGCGGCCGGCTTGCTGGGGCTGGCAGTGGGACATGTGTGGATGTGCATCGCACTGGCCTCCATCGGCGCGCTGGCCTGGCATTACTGGCGTCTGCGCCGGGTGCTGCGTGGGCTCACCGCGCGCCATCGCTGGGACATGGGCGACGGCACCGGCGTGTGGAACGAGCTGGACCGCCTGCTCTACCGCAATCAGTGGGAAATGCGCACACGCAAGCGCCGCCTGCTCGACATGCTGCGCAGTTATCGCGCCGCCGCCGCGGCACTGCCCGATGCCGTGGTGGTGGTGGACCGCAACAGCCAGCGCGTGCAGTGGTTCAACGAAGCGGCCACCTCGCTGCTCGGCCTGCATCATCCAGGCGATCTCGGCGAGGCGCTGGTCGAACGCCTGCAGCCGATGCCGCTGGCCCACTGGCTGGCCGGTGGCCGCAATGCCGAACCCATCCTGGACGTGCCCTCGCCGGTCGATCCGGCGATCCGCCTCAACCTGCGCCTGATTCCCTACTCGCCGGACTACTGGCTGCTGATCGCGCGTGACGTCAGCAAGCTGCTGCGACTGGAACAGGTCCGCCGCGACTTCGTCGCCAACGTTTCGCATGAACTGCGCACGCCACTGACCGTGGTACATGGCTACCTGGACATGATGGACCCGGAGGACTTCCCTGGCACCGGCCCGATGCTGGAGGAAATGCGCAAGCAGTCCCAGCGCATGGCGCAGCTGGTCGAAGACCTGCTCACCCTGTCGCGGCTGGAATCGCAGGAGCACACCGAAGCTGAGGCCGTGGCGATGACGCCGATGCTGGCCACGCTGCGCCGTGAAGCCGAAGCGCACAGCCAGGGCCGCCACCAGATCAGCATCATCGATACGGCCGGGGTGGACCTGCAGGGCTCCAACAAGGAACTGCACAGCGCGTTCTCCAACCTGGTCACCAATGCCGTGCGCTACACGCCGGCCGGTGGCCGCGTGGAAGTGGAGTTCGCCCGCGAAGCAGATGGCGTAGTGCTGTCGGTGCGTGACACCGGCTACGGCATCCCGGCCAATCATCTGCCGCGCCTGACCGAACGCTTCTACCGGGTGTCCAGCAGCCGCTCGCGCGAGAGCGGCGGCACCGGCCTGGGGCTGTCGATCGTCAAACACATCCTGGGGCTGCACCATGCCCGCCTGGACATCCAGAGCGAAGTCGGCAAGGGCAGCACGTTCTCCTGCCATTTCGATGCCGACCAGGTGCGTGCGCGCACCGAGGTCGCCTCCCTTCCTTCCGCCGAAGACTTTTCCGCATGAGTACTCCTGTTCCCGTCGCCGTACCCGTGGACGGCGATCTGCTGCGCGACCCGGCGCTGTACATCAACCGTGAACTGTCGCAGCTGGATTTCAATTTCCGCGTGCTGGCCCAGGCCATGGACCCGCAGGTGCCGCTGCTGGAGCGCCTGCGCTTCATGTGCATCTCCTGCACCAACCTGGACGAGTTCTTCGAGATCCGCGCGGCCGCCGTGCGCCATGCGCAGGAGTTCGGCCTGCCGCCGGCGCCGGATGGCATGACGCCGCAGGCGATCCTCAATGCGATCCACGACCGCGCCGCACAGCTGGTGGACCAGCAGTACCGCTGCTGGAACGAAACGCTGCGCCCGGCGCTGCACGAGGCAGGCATCGACGTACTCGGCCGGCACTCCTGGAACCACCGCCAGAAGCGCTGGCTGCGCGCCTACTTCCGCAACGAGATCATGCCGGTGCTGTCTCCGCTCGGCCTGGATCCCTCGCACCCGTTCCCGAAGATCCTCAACAAATCGCTGAACATCGTGGTGGTGCTCAAGGGCACCGACGCGTTTGGTCGCGCCGGGCACCTGGCAATCGTGCGTGCACCGCGCTCGCTGCCGCGCATCATCCAGCTGCCGGAGCAACTCGGCGGCCCGCAGACCTTCGTGTTCCTGTCCTCGGTGCTGTCGACCTTCGTCGATGAGATGTTCCCGGGCATGGAAGTCCAGGGGGCCTACCAGTTCCGCGTGACCCGCAATTCCGAGCTGGTGGTGGACGAGGAAGAGGTCGAGAACCTCGCCCTGGCGTTGCGCGATGAACTGGTCGACCGTGGCTACCGCCCGGCGGTCCGGCTGGAGATCGCGCAGGACTGCCCGCGCGACATCGTGCGCACCCTGCTGCAGAACTTCGGGCTGACCGAAAACGCGGTCTACCGTATCGACGGCCCGGTCAACCTCAACCGCGTGATCCAGCTGTACGACGTGATCCAGCGGCCGGAACTGAAGTACCCCGCCCTGAGCCCGCGCACGCTGCGCGACAGCGACGGGATCTTCGAGATCGTCGCGCGCCGGGATGTGCTGCTGCACCACCCCTTCGATGCGTTCACCGCCGTGCTGGATGTGATCAAGCAGGCCGCGGTCGACCCCAACGTGCTGGCGATCAAGCAGACCCTGTACCGCACCGGCAAGGATTCGCTGATCGTCGATGCGCTGATCCAGGCCGCACGCAACGGCAAGGACGTCACCGTGGTGGTCGAACTGCGCGCGCGCTTCGACGAAGAAGCCAACCTTGGCCTCGCCGACCGCCTGCAGGAAGCCGGCGTGCAGGTCGTCTACGGCGTGGTCGGGTTCAAGACCCATGCCAAGATGCTGCTGATCGTGCGTCGCGAAGGCCGCAAGCTGCGCCGTTACGTGCACCTGGGCACCGGCAACTACCACAGCGGCACCGCACGCGCGTACACCGACCTGAGCCTGATCACCGCCGATGCGGACATCGGCAACGATGTGCATCTGCTGTTCCAGCAGTTGTCCGGGCTGGCGCCGCGGATGAAGCTCAAGCGCCTGCTGCAGTCGCCCTTCACCCTGCACCCGGGCCTGCTGCAGCGGATCGAGCGCGAAACGCGGCTGGCTGCGAGCGGGCGCCCCGGGCGGATCATCGCCAAGATGAACGCCCTCAACGAACCGCAGATGATCCGCGCGCTGTATGCCGCTTCGCAGGCCGGCGTGCAGATCGACCTGATCGTGCGCGGCGCCTGCACCCTGCGCCCCGGGGTGCCCGGCGTCTCGGACAACATCCGGGTGCGCTCGATCGTAGGCCGTTTCCTGGAGCACAGCCGGGTCTACTGGTTCGGCAATGACGGCGCCTCGGAGCTGTTCTGCGCCAGCGCGGACTGGCTGGAACGCAACCTGCTGCGCCGGGTCGAGACCTGTTTCCCGATCCTGGACCCGGAGCTGGCGCGCAAGGTCTACCGCGATGTGCTGCAGAACTACCTCGACGACAACCTCAACGCCTGGGAGCTGCAGGCCGACGGCGGCTACATCAAGTGCACGCCGGGCCATGACGAGCCGCCGCATGCGGCGCAGATGGCCTTGCTGCAGGGTCTGTAGGTACCGACCGTTGGTCGGTACGCGGTCATTGCCTGCCCCTTCGATGCGACCGGTCGTCGCAGCCTGCCCATGTGAAGGGCGCGCGGTGACTTCGCGACCCACCGTTCGGCTAACATTCGCAAATGCCGCATACCTCCACGACACCGCCCGCCCTGCAGGATGGCGACCTGCTCGCCGCCATCGACCTGGGATCCAACAGCTTCCACATGGTCATCGCGCGATACACCCTCGGGCAGTTGCGGGTGGTCGACCGCCTGCGCGAGACCGTACGCATGGCCGACGGCCTGGATGGCAAGGGCGGCCTGTCCGCCGAAGCCCGCCAGCGCGCGCTGGAATGCCTGGCCCGGTTCGGCCAGCGCATCCGCGCGATCCCCTCGGTGCGGGTCCGCGCCCTGGCCACCAATACGGTCCGCCAGCTGCGCTCGCCGCAGGCCTTCCTGATGCCGGCCGAAACCGCGCTCGGGCATGCCATCGAAGTGGTCAGCGGCCGCGAGGAGGCGCGCCTGATCTACCTGGGCGTGGCCCATGCGCAGCCGCCCAAGCCGGACCAGCGCCGGCTGGTGATCGACATCGGTGGCGGCTCCACGGAGTTCATCATCGGCCAGGGCATGCAGACCCTGGAGCGCGAAAGCCTGCAGGCCGGCTGCATCGCCAGCACGCGGCGCTTCTTCCCCGGCGGCAAGCTGAGCAAGAAGCGCTGGAAGGACGCACTGACCGAGATCGGCGCGGAGTTCCAGCAGTTCGCCAACAAGTACCGCGCGCTGGGCTGGCACGAAGCGCTGGGCTCGTCGGGCACGCACAAGGCGATCAGCGAAATCTGCGCCACCATGAAGCTCAGCAAGGGCGCGATCACCGCCGAGGCTTTGCCGCAGCTGCGTGATGAGCTGCTCAAGGCCAAGCGCATCGAGGACATCAATCTGCCGGGGCTGTCCGCCGATCGCCGCCCGATCATCGCCGGCGGCATCCTGGTGCTCGAGGCGGCCTTCCAGGCGCTGGGGCTGCAGAAGCTGCTGGTGAGCAAGGCGGCGATGCGCGAAGGCATCCTGTACGACATCCTCGGCCGCGCCAGCGAGAACGACCTGCGCGACGAGTCGGTCGCGGCCCTGACCCAGCGCTACGGCATCGATACCGTCCAGGCCGATCGCGTGGAGAACACCGCGATGAACCTGCTGGCCCAGGTCGAGGAAAGCTGGCAGCTGGACCCGGACGATGCGCGCATGCTCGGCTGGTCCGCGCGCCTGCACGAGCTTGGCCTGATGATCGCGCACAGCGGTTACCACGTGCATGGCAGCTACGTGCTGGAGAACTCGGACATCGCCGGCTTCTCGCGGCAGGAACAGCAGCTGCTCGCCGCGCTCGTGCGCAGCCATCGCCGCAATATTTCCAAGTCCGCCTTC
The DNA here is from genome assembly GCF_002887735.1 of Stenotrophomonas bentonitica. Lineage (GTDB taxonomy): Bacteria > Pseudomonadota > Gammaproteobacteria > Xanthomonadales > Xanthomonadaceae > Stenotrophomonas > Stenotrophomonas bentonitica_A. Next base: position 59,883 of record NZ_PKQP01000011.1, on the reverse strand, counting down.
GATGCGCTGCCCGAGCGTCTGCTGCAACCGGCACGGCGCATGACCGCCCTGTTGCGCCTGGCAGTGCTGCTCAACCGCGCGCACGAAGACACGCCGATGCCGAAGCTGGAATTGACCGCCGAGGACGCGCGCCTGTCGTTGATCCTGCCGCAGGCGTACATCGATGCGCGTCCGCTGCTGCGTGCGGACCTGATCGGGGAAACCGAAGGCATGGCCGGGCTCGGTGTGCAGTTCCGCCCCTTTGTTGCCTGACGCTTTCTACCCGCTTCCAAACGTGCGTCTGCAGCAATTCGTGGACTGAATTCGCAGAACGCACGGCCCATGACGTATTTGTGAGAACGCCCTCACATGTCCTTCATGAACGATTAACGAATCGATCTACTCTCGGGACACCGGCCTTCATTGGGCTGGATTTTTGAAGAAGGCGGTACTTGGGTCCGCCGACTTCTTGGACGTCGTTCCGATTAGAGAGAGAGTCGATCATGTCTTCATCCACTACCCCGCTGGGGCAGGCGATCCGCCTGGCCCTGGTCGCCGGCACCGCTGGCCTGGCTTCCACCGCCGTCCTCGCCCAGGACGCCACCCCGACCACCCTGGACCGCATCGAGATCACCGGCTCGCGCATCCGCCAGGTCGATGTCGAGTCCGCCCAGCCGGTGCTCGCGATCAGCCGCGCCGACATCGAGCGGCAGGGCTTCAGTTCAGTTGCCGACATCCTGCAGAACCTGACCGCGGTCGGCAGCCCGGCGCTGAGCCGCTCCAACGTGCTCGCTGCCGGCGAAAATGCCGGCGGCACCTACATCGACATGCGCAACCTGGGCGCGCAACGCACTCTGGTGCTGATCAACGGCAAGCGTCTGGGCATCAATACCGGCGGCTACCAGGACATCTCCAGCGTGCCGGTCTCGGCGATCGAACGCATGGAGGTGCTGAAGGATGGCGCCTCGGCGATCTATGGCTCGGACGCCATGGCCGGCGTGATCAACATCATCACCCGCAGCAACGTCAGCGGCGTGACCGCCAACGTCTACCAGGGCCAGTACAGCCAGGGCGATGGCGCGCGCACCAGTGTCGATGTGGTGGCCGGCTGGTCCAACGACCGCGCCTCGTTGACCTTCTCGGCCGAGCACACCGAAGAGAAGGGCGTCTGGGCACGCAACCGCTGGTTCAGCGAATTCCCGAACACCACCCGCCACCCCGGCGACAACTGGACCCAGCTCAGCCAGTGGGGCCAGATCACTGGCCTGAGGGGCCCGGGCTGCACCGCCGCGGCGGGCTGCAATTATTCGCTGGATCGCGGCGCCGACCCGACCAACCCGGCCAACTACCATCTCAGCGATCTGACCCCGTTCACCGGTGATGTCAGCAACGCACAGGAGCAGATGCACCTGATCTCGCCGCTCAAGCGCGATTCGCTGTTCCTCGATGGCCGCCTGGACCTGACCGATGACATCCGCCTGACCACCCAGCTGGGCTACAACAAGCGCACATCCACGCGCCAGGTGGCCGGCTATCCGCTGCAGTCCGCCACCGCCGGTATCGGGCGGATGTCGGCCGACAGCTGGTTCAATCCGTTCGGCAACCACCACGGCTATGACACCCCCACCGACATCGCCTGGAACCGCCGCGCCTGGGAGGTTCCGCGGGTCAGCACCAGCGAGCTGACCACCTGGCGCGCCGTGGCCGCGCTGGAAGGCAGCTTCGAGGTGGGCGAGCGGTACTTCGATTGGGAAGTGGGCTACCAGTACAACCGCAGCGAACTGCTGCAGCGGTCGACCGGCAATCTGCACAAGGAACGGGTCAAGAACGCGGTCGGCCCGTCGTATTACAACGAGGCCACCGGCAAGGTGGAATGTGGCGTCCCGGGCGCACCGATCGCGGGCTGCATGCCGTGGAACCCGCTGGCGCCGTATGGCAGCAACGACCCCAATGGGCTGAGCGGCAACCAGGCCCTGATCGACCATCTGTTCCCGCCGGAAATCACGCGCGGCAAGACCACCACCCGCAATGCGTTCGCCAGCATCGCCGGTACGGTGATGACCCTGCCGGCCGGTGATCTGGGCTTCGCCTTCGGCGTGGAAACGCGCAAGGAGGCCGGTGAGTTCATCCCCGATGCGCTGGCCCAGAGCGGTGCCACCACCAACCTGGCCGCCGGCCCGACCGGGGGCGGCTACAAGGTCAATGAGGCCTACCTGGAGCTGAGCGTGCCGATCCTGGCCGACCTGCCGGGTGCGCGCGAGCTGAGCCTGAGCGCCGCCACCCGCCACTCGGACTACAGCACCTTCGGCACCACCCTCAACAGCAAGTTCGGCTTCAAGTGGAAGCCGATCGAGCAGTTGCTGGTGCGCGGCACGTGGGCGCAGGGCTTCCGCGCGCCGACCATCTCCGATCTGTATGGCGGCGGTTCGGAAACCTTCACCACCGGCTACCGTGACCCCTGCGACACCGTCTACGGGGCCTCGGCCAGCAGTGCCGAGGTGCGCGCCCGGTGCGCCGCCGACATCGCCAATGCCGACGCCTACCGCCAGCTGCGCCAGGGCGGCGTGCCGATCACCAGCAGCAGCGACCAGACCCCGGTGCCGTTCACCAACGGCTCCAACCCCGACCTGCAGCCGGAAACCTCGACCAGCCGCACGCTGGGCCTGGTCTGGAGCCCGTCCTTCGTGCCCCACCTCAACGTGGCGCTGGACTGGTGGAAGGTCCGCATCGACAACACCATCGTCAACGATCACCCCAACGACATGCTGCGCGACTGCTATGAGCAGGGCATCACCTCGCGCTGCAGCGGCTTCACCCGCGATCCGGTCACCGGCATCGTGGACCAGTTGACGTACGGCAGGCGCAACTCCGGTTTCCTGGAAACCGAAGGCTACGACCTGGAGCTGAGCCACCACCTGGATACCCGCCATGGCAAGTTGAGCACGGGATGGACGACGACCTATGTCAGTTCCTACCTCGAGCGCACCACCAACGACGCTGATGTGGTGCCCGAAACGAAAAACGGCATCGGCAGCGGCTTCCGCGTGCGCTCCAACCTGACCCTGGGCTGGGACGTGGGCAACTTCGGCGCCAGCTGGACCGCCCGCTACTACTCCGGCGTCAAGGAACGCTGCATCAACGCACGAGCCCGACCGGACGAGTGCTCCGACCCCGGCGTGCAGGCCCCGTGGTATGCCGGCTCGCGTGACTACAACGAGCGCGGCTCGGTCACCTTCCACGACGTGCAGTTCCGCTACTCCCTGCCGTGGGACGCCACCGTCTCGGTCGGTGCCAACAACGTGTTCGAGAAGTACGGCCCGATCATGTACACCCAGCCGAACTCGACGTTCTCGTACTACGGCGGTTACGACATCGGCCGCTTCCTGTACATGAAGTACCAGCAGCGTTTCTGATCGCCGCCCGGTAACCTCGCTTGATCACCACGGCCCTTCGGGGCCGTGGTGTTTTTCTGCCGGCGTGCGCGTCATGCCGGCGTCATACGGCGGTCATGTCGGCTACATCGCCCGGCCCCAGCATGCGTGGCATACCGGAGGCCCGCCATGCGCTATGCCATCGTCACCGAAACCTATCCCCCGGAAGTCAACGGCGTCGCCCTGACCGTGCAGGGCCTGGAACTGGGGCTGCGTGCCGCCGGCCACCAGGTGGATCTGGTCCGGCCCCGGCAACCGTCCGATGTGGACAACGCCGAAGGCACCGTCCTGGTCACCGGCGCCAACCTGCCGCGCTACCCCGGCCTGCGTTTCGGCCTGCCCGCGCCCGCCCGGTTGAGCCGCCAGTGGCAGCAGCAGCGGCCGGACGCGATCTACATCGCCACGGAAGGCCCACTGGGCTGGTCGGCACTGCGCACCGCGCGACGCCTCGGCATTCCGGTCGCGACCGGCTTCCATACCCGCTTTGACGAATACCTGCCCGACTACGGCGTGGCCTGGCTGCAGGCCGCCGCGCTGCGCTGGATGCGCCGCTTCCACAACCAGGCCGATGCGACGCTGGTGCCGACCCAGGAGCTGCAGCAGTTCCTCGGCGAGCAGGGCTTCGACCGCGTCCGTCTGCTGGCGCGCGCGGTGGACAGCAGCCAGTTCGAACCCGAGCGGCGCGACCCGGCGCTGCGTGAGGAATGGGGCATCGACGGCAACGGATTCGCGGCGATCCATGTCGGCCGCATCGCCCCGGAGAAAAATCTCGGGCTGGCGGTCAAAGCGTTCCGCCGCCTGCAGCAGGTACGCCCGAAGGCGCGCTTCATCTTCGTCGGCGATGGCCCAGCGCGCGCCAGGCTGGCCCACGACAACCCGGACTTCATCTTCTGCGGCGTGCAGCGCGGCGACGCGCTGGCGCGGCATTTCGCCAGCGGCGATCTGTTCCTGTTCCCCAGCCGCAGCGAGACCTTCGGCAACGTGACCCTTGAAGCCATGGCCAGCGGACTGGCCACGGTCGCCTTCGACTACGGCGCCGCCCGCGAATACCTGCGTACCGATGAGAACGGCATCGCCGTAAGTGACGACAGCGAGTTTGTGACCGCCGCCGTGCAGCTGGCCGGCGACGATACGTTGCGCCACCGGCTCGGCCGTAACGCCGCCACGGCGATGAAGCGCCTGCATCCGCAGCACGTGGTCGCCGAGTTCGATGCGCTGCTCTCTGAACTGGCCCACGCCCGGAGGGCACATGCCGACCACGCCGCTTGACGCCCTGCGTGGCCGCGAAACGCGCTGGTGCCGCCGCGCCAACCACTATTGCCGGCACCGCCGGATCCGCCATGCCTTCGCGGTGATCAGCCGCCTGGGTGATGGCGCCTTCTGGTACGCACTGATGGGGGCGCTGGTGCTGCTGGATGGCTTGGACGGCCTGCGCGCCTCGCTGCACATGGCCGCCACCGGCTTGATGGCCCTGCTGCTGTACAAAGGCCTCAAACGCTGGACGCGACGCCCGCGGCCCTACGCCGCCGACCTGCGCATCCGCGCTTGGGTGGCGCCGCTGGACGAGTTCAGTTTCCCGTCCGGGCACACCCTGCACGCGGTGTCCTTCACGATCGTGGCACTGGCCTATTACCCGTGGCTGGCCCCGGTGCTGGTGCCCTTTACGATGCTGATCGGGCTGTCGCGGGTCGTGCTGGGGCTGCATTACCCCAGCGATGTGCTGGCCGCGACCGGGATTGCCGCCCTGCTGGCGGCGGCCAGCCTGCAGTGGCTGCCGCTGTAGCGGCCATGGCCGTGCTGCGTTGACGCAGCCAGGCGCTTCACCCTGCAGCGATGCCTCGCCCGTGATCCCGTTTTACAATGCGGGCATGACCACGCTGTTCATCTCCGATCTGCACCTGGACCCGAGTCGTCCAGCCATCACCGACCTGTTCCTGGCGTTCCTGCGCGATGAAGCGATGCAGGCCGATGCCCTGTACATCCTGGGCGATCTGTTCGAAGCCTGGATCGGCGATGACACGCCCTCCCCGGCCGCCGATGCGGTCGCGGTCGCGCTGCATGCCGTGGCCGACGCCGGCGTGCCGGTGTACTTCATCCGTGGCAACCGCGATTTCCTGGTCGGCGAGGACTATGCGCGCCGCGCGGGATTCACGATCCTGCCCGACCCGAGTGTGATCGATCTGTACGGCCGCCCGGTGCTGCTGCAGCATGGCGACCTGCTGTGCACCGACGACATCGCTTACCAGCAGTTCCGCGCACAGACCCGCGACCCGGTGTTCCAGGCGCAGTTCCTGTCGCAGCCGCTGGCCGCGCGCATTGCCTTCGCGCAGAAGGCCCGCGATGCCAGCCAGGCGCGCCAGTCGGAAATGAAGCAGGGGGACCGTGCCCAGTTCGAGACCGTCACCGATGTCGCGCCGGCAGAAGTGGACGCCACCTTCGGCCGCTACGGCGTGGACACCATGATCCACGGCCATACCCACCGCCCCGCCATCCATGCGCTGCAGGCCGGGGGCCGCGATTGCACGCGTATCGTGCTGGGCGACTGGTACGAACAGGGCTCGGTGCTGCGCGTCACCCCGGACGGCTGGACCCTGGATTCGCTGGCGAGCTGACGCCGGCAGCGGCCCTGCCTGCCGTGCTGTTCCGGCGCGGGGCTTCCGCGCTACCTTAGCCGGGCATCCTCGGGGAACAGGGACGATATGGCGGTGGCAGCTACCCAACCGACGACGGCGCCGACGGTGTCGCTGCACATCGGCCTGTTCTTCGACGGCACCCGCAACAACGCCGACAACCTGCAGCGCGCCTCGCGCCCGCCCGGTGCCACCACGCCTGCGCCGCGCCCACCTGCGGTGGTCGCCGATGATGCCTCGCCGTACCAGAGCCGCTTGACCAGCAGTTACAGCAACGGCCTGACCAACATCGCGCGGCTGCACGCCTTGTACCCGGACCATCGGCAGCTGCCGCCGGCCGGAAGCACCCTCGCGCTGTCGATCTACATCGAAGGCGTGGGCACGCGTACCGGCGAGGAAGACGACCTGATGGGGCTGGCGTTCGGCATCGGACGCACCGGCGTACGCGCCAAACGACGGCGCGCGCTGGAGCAGCTGCTGCCGGAGGCGCTGCGCCAGCTGGCCCGCGCGCAGCCCGGTCATACCCTGGGCAGCGTGCGGGTGGATCTGTTCGGTTATTCGCGTGGCGCGGCCAGTGCACGCGACGTGGTGAACGTGCTCAATGCGCCCGCCGGTGCCGCGTGGCTGCGCGAACAGCTGGTGCGCTCGGGCTGGGCGCTGGCGCCGGGATTCCCCGCCACCGCGCGGCCGGTACGCTTCGTGGGGCTGCTCGATACCGTGGTGGCGATCGGCCGCCAGCACCGCGATGAGATGCCGGCGCTCGCGCTGCGCCCCGGCTGTGCGGACAAGGTGGTGCAGCTGGTCGCCCGCGATGAACACCGCGAGCATTTCGCGCTCACCAGCGTGGCGCCCGAGCACGAAGAGATCGCCCTGCCGGGCGTGCACGCCAACATTGGCGGCGGCTACGACCAGCGTATCGAAGGGCCCAAGCTGCTCAGCCGGCCCCAGGGTCAGCTGCTGCGCGGTACCGGGCTGGCGCCAGGCGCGGTGCCGCCGCTGGCACTGCTGCGCGCGAGCACGGTCTACCGCACCGCGCAGGCAACCTGCCGCCGCTGGCAGCGCACGCTCGGCCTGGGCGATGACGCGATCTGGGTCGATGTCTGGCACCAGTGGCAGCAGCAGCGCATCGCCGGCAGCCGCAGCGTGCTGCCGCAACTCACCCTGCGTGGGTACGCGGCGGTCGTCCTGCGCCGCGAGATCGATGCGCGCTACCAGTTCATCGCGTTGCGGCTGCTGCACCAGCGCGCCGCCGGGGCGGGCGTGGCGTGGACGACCTCGCCCGATCAGCTGCCTGCGCTGGCGTTGCCGATGGAACTGCAACCGATCGCAGCGCGGCTGCTGGCCGGCCAGCCGCTGGACGCCGCGCAGGAGCTGCTGCTGCGCCAGCGCTACCTGATGCAGTCAGCACATTGGAACTTCGATGCATTGGGCGATACCGCGCTGCTCTACGCCGCCGATGAAGGCACCCGGGAGTTGCCGTATCGACCCGGGCCAGGCCTGTTCTACGTCAACCGGCCGACCGCGAGCGGTCAGCGCGTGGTGCTGGCCAACACCTGACCGCGCAGCTCGGTCTGTTCGATCAGCTCGGCCAGTTCTTCCTCATCAAAGCCAGCCAGCAGGCGCGCTTCGAGATTGAACGGGCCATAGAGATAGCCGCCGGCGTATTCCTTCAGCAGCGCCATGAACCGCGGTCGCGGCTCGACGTTTTCACGCGTGCAGTACCAGCGGTACCAGCGCGAGCCGGCGGCCACGTGCGCCACTTCTTCGCGCAGGATGATCTCCAGCACATCGGCGGTGGCATGGTCGCCACCGGCACGCAGCTTCACGATCATCCCCGGGGTGACATCCAGCCCGCGCGCTTCGAGCACGCGCGGCACCAGCGCCATGCGCGCCAGCCCGTCGTGCGCGGTCTTCTCGCACATTTCCCACAGGCCGTTGTGTGCGTCGAAATCGCCGTACGCATAGCCATTGGCCTGCAGCCGATCGTGCAGCAGCATGAAGTGGCGCGATTCGTCATCGGCCACACTGACCCAGTCGGCATGGAACGACGTCGGCAGGCCGCGGAATCGGTACACCGCATCCCAGGCCAGATCGATCGCATTGAGTTCGATATGCGCGATGGCATGCACGAACGCGGCACGCCCCTCCACGCTGCCCAGGCCACGCCGCGGCAGATCGCGCGGGTGGACCAGCGTCGGCCTGGCCGGGCGCCCCGGCATCCGGATCGGCGCCGGTGGCGGCGCATCGGCCGGTGCCTTCAGGCGACCGGCGCGGAACTGCACGGCATAGTGCTGGGTCAAGGCAACCTTGCGCAGCGGATCCGGCTCGGCCAGGCACTGCTGCGCGGCCTGCAGCAGATCGCCGGCCGCGCTGTCCAACACATCACTCATGCCCGGCCCTCAGGCGCGACGCTTGTGCTTGGCATCGTCCGAACGCAGCTGCTGGATGCGCTCGAAATAGCCCGGCTCGATCCCGGTCGGGTAGACGCCGTTGAAGCACGAGGAATCGAACGACTTCAGCTCCGGATTGCCTTCGCTCACCGCCGCTTCCATGTCCTCGATGTCCTGGTAGATCAGCCAGTCGCAGCCCAGGTGCTTCTCGATTTCCTCGATGCTGCGATTGTGCGCGACCAGTTCTTCGGCCGCCGGCATGTCGATGCCGTAGATGTTCGGATAGCGCACCGGCGGCGCGGCGCTGGCCAGGTAGACCTTGCGGGCACCGGCGTCGCGCGCCATCTGCACGATCTGCTGGCTGGTGGTGCCGCGCACGATCGAGTCATCCACCAGCAGCACCACGCGGTTGCGGAACTCCAGGTGGATCGGGTTGAGCTTGCGGCGCACCGACTTCACGCGCTCGCCCTGGCCCGGCATGATGAAGGTGCGGCCGATGTAGCGGTTCTTGATGAAGCCTTCGCGGTACTTCACCCCGAGGGTGTTGGAGATCTCCAGCGCGGCATCGCGCGAGGTATCCGGGATCGGGATGATGGTGTCGATGTCGTGGTCCGGGCGCAGGCGCAGGATCTTCTCGCCCAGCTTGATGCCCATGCGCATGCGCGCCTTGTGCACCGACACGTTGTCGATCATCGAATCCGGGCGCGCGAAGTACACGTACTCGAAGATGCACGGGCTGTGCTCGACCGGCTCGGCGCAGACTTCGGAGAACAGCTCGCCGCGCGCGGTGATGACCAGCGCTTCACCCGGGCGCACGTCGCGCACGCGCTGGAAGCCGAGCACGTCCAGGGCGGCCGATTCGGAGGCCACGATGTATTCATCGCCTTCGGCGTGGGCGCGCTTGCCCAGTACCAGCGGGCGGATGCCATGCGGATCGCGGAAGGCCACCAGGCCCAGGCCCAGCACCACGCTGATCACCGCATAGCCACCCTTGACCCGGCGGTGCACGGCGGCCACGGCGCGGATCGCCGCTTCCGGGGTCAGCTGGCGCTGCGCGTCCAGTTCGAAGGCGAACACGTTCAGCAGCACTTCGCTGTCCGAATCGGTGTTGACGTTGCGGCGGTCCTGCTCGAACACCTGCTGGCGCAGGGCTTCGGTATTGATCAGGTTGCCGTTGTGGGCCAGCGCGATGCCGTACGGCGAGTTCACGTAGAACGGCTGCGCCTCGTCCATGCCTTCCGAACCGGCGGTGGGATAGCGCACGTGCGCGATGCCGACGCGGCCTTCCAGCGTGGACATCCGCTTGGCATCGAACACATCACGCACCAGGCCATTGGCCTTCTGCACGCGCAGGCGGGTGCCATCGGCGGTGGCGATGCCGGCCGCGTCCTGGCCACGATGCTGGAGGACGGTCAGGCCGTCATACAACTGCCCGGCGACGTTCTGGTTGCCGACGATTCCGACGATGCCACACATGGTGCGAGTTCTCCGCTGGGCTGCGCCCATCTACAGTGAAGGTGGCCGTGCCTGGCCGGGGGTACCGTTCCGTGCCGGAGCGGTGTCGTCCGGACGCGGGTGCGCCGGCTCGATATTGACTGGCAGTGTGGAAGCCGGCCCGCGCGCCGCAGCGTCGGCAGGTGCCGTCTCCCTCCCCTCGTCAACGGGACGCGGCCATCCGCGCCCTGCCACTACCTCGCCAAGGACGCCATTATCGCCTGTCGCGAGCGGCTTGCCCAAATCCATCGTCGGCAGTTGCGGCAGATTCACCTCCGGCAACGCCATCTCGGGCAGCTGCGCCTGCATCCAGCGCACGCCCGGCTGCAGCAGCGGGCGCACCTGCGAAGTCTGCCAGGCCGGCTCCTGCGGCAACGGTGTGAAGGCGGCCAGCATCAGCAGCACGCAGCCCAAGAAGGCGCCCCGGACCAGGCCCAGCGCGCCGCCCAGCACGCGGTCGGCGCCCGTCAGGCAGGTGACCTTCACGGCGGCCTTGATCAGCATGCCGATCAGGCCCACCGCGATCATGACGATCAGGAACACCCCCAGATAGCCGGCAACATAGTGGCCGGTGCCCGGTTCCAGGGGGGCGGCCCACCAGTGCGCCGCGTCGTTGCCGAACAGGAATGCGGCCCAGCCGGCCAGCAGCCAGGACAGCGTGCCGACCACGATCCCGACGAAGCCGCGCATCAGCCCCAGCAGGACCGAGGCGCCGATCAGGACCAGCAGGACGATGTCGATCATGCCGTCAGGCCGCGCGGCAGGCGCCGTCCAGCAGCTGCGGGGCGGCGCAGGTCAGGCATCAGGGATGCGGGCGGACCATGCCGGCCACGCCGACCTTGGCGGCGACCTGGGCCTTGAGGTTCTCGGCATCGGCGCGGTTGGCGACCGGCCCGACGCGGACCCGGTTGAGGGTGCCCTTGTCGGTGCGGACCTGCTCCACGAAGGCGCTGAAGCCGGCGGCGCGGACTTTGTCGCGCAGCGCGTTGGCTTCGGTGGCCTGGCCAAAGGCACCCAGCTGCACGGCGAAGCCGACACTGCTGGCCGCCGGGGCCGCCGGGGCAGCAGGCGCCGCAGCGGCAGCTTCGGGCTTGGGTGCCGGTGCCGGCTTGGGTTCGGGCTTGGGCGCGGCCGGCTTCGGTTCCGGCTTGGCGGCCGCGACCGGTTCGGCCGGCAGGGATTCGGTTTTCACCGTGTTGCCCGATGGCGCGGCGGCGGCGCTGGAGGCCGGCGGTGCAGCCGAGGGAGTCGGTGCGGTGGCGGCCGGGGTCGCGGCAACCGCGGTGGCCGCGCGCGCATCGAGGGTGATCACCTCGGCCTTGACATCGTTGCGCACCTTGACCGCCTGCAGGCGGCCCGCTTCGGCCAGCGCGCGGTCGGCGTAGGGGCCCACGCGCACGCGCCAGGCCTGGCGACCGTTGATCGTGGCCGGCTCGCGGAAGCCCGCCAGCTGGGCACTCTTCAACGAGGCGATGACGCGGTCGGCATCGGCTTCGCTGGCGTAGGCGCCAAAGCTCACGGCGTAGTTGCCGGCGGCGACGGCCGGCGAGGTATCGGCCGGGGCCGGATCGGCGGCGACGGCAGCGCTGTCGGCCAGCGGCTGGGTGGTCGATGCGCCGCTCTGCAGGCCGGTGGCACCACCGGTCGGTGCGACCAGCGGCAGCTCGCGGGTTTCGAACTGACCGTCCGATGGCGCGGCCGGTGCGCTGATCGGCACGTTGGCGACACCACTGTCAGGTGCGGGACCCTTGACCAGCATGGGCAGGAAAATCACGGCCAACGCCACCAGGACGATGGCACCAATCAGTCGCTGTTTCAGAGGAGTATCCACGTGAAGGCAGGCAGGCGGCGCGGCGGAATGCCACGGCGATTATACGGGTGCGCGCGTGTGCGGCGGCTGATGCGGCTGAACGGCACCGCAAAGCGCCCTCAGGCGCCGGGGTCGAGCGTCTGCAGCGCCTGTGCGGCGGTATGGAAGGAGCCGAACACCAGCACGCGGTCGCCGGCGTTGGCCTGCGTCACCGCATGCTGCAGTGCCTCCACGACGGTCGCGTGCGGCGTTGCGGCGGCCGCAGCCGTACCAGCCAGGCGTGCCTGCAGTTCCGCGGCACTCTGCGCACGCGCGCCCTCCAGGCCGGCCAGATGCCACTGCTGGACCTGATCGGCCAAGGCATCCACCACACCGGCAGCATCCTTGTCCTGCAGGGCAGCGAACACGGCGATGGTGCTGCCGGTGACGGGACTGGCCTTCAGCGCCGCCGCCAGCTCACGGGCGGCCTGCGGGTTGTGGCCGACATCGACCAGCACCTCCACACCATCACGATCGAAGGATTGCAGACGGCCACGGATGCGCGCGGCCGCCACGCCCTCGATGAAGGCGGTGCGCGGCAGCGGGCGATCCAGGGCACGCAGCGCGGCAATCGCGGTGGCGGCATTGGCGCGCTGGATCGGGCCACGCAGGGCCGGGTGCGGCAGTTCAAGCCGGAAGCCGACATCACGCCAGCGCCAGCGTTCGCCATCGATGGCCTCGGCGAAGAAGTCGCTGCCGCCGCGGATGGCATTGGCCCCGAGCAGGTAGGCGCGCGCGAGCACGCTCGAGGGCGGATCGATTTCGCCCAGGATGACCGGCTTCCAGCCCCGGATGATGCCGGCCTTCTCGGTGCCGATCGCTTCGCGGTCCTCGCCCAGCCAATCGCTGTGATCGATGTCCACGGTGGTGATCACCGCCACGTCGCCATCGACGATGTTCACCGCATCCAGGCGCCCGCCGAGGCCGACTTCAAGCACGGCCAGATCCAGCCCGGCCTGTGCGAACAGATGCAGCGCGGCCAGGGTGCCGTACTCGAAATAGGTGAGCGTGGTATCGCCGCGCGCGTCTTCGATGGCGTTGAAGGCGGCCATCAGTTCGTCATCGCTGGCGTCTTGCCCATCGATGCGCACACGCTCGTTGTAGCGCAGCAGGTGCGGGGAGGTGTACGCGCCGACCTTCCAGCCGGCCGCACGGGCGATCGCCTCGATGAAGGCAATCGTGGAGCCCTTGCCGTTGGTGCCCCCGACCACGATGCTGCGCTCGGCCGGTGCGCCCAGCCCCATCGCCTGCGCCACGGTACGCACCCGGTCCAGCCCCATGTCGATGGTGGCGGGGTGCTGCTGCTCGATGTAGCCGAGCCAGTCGGAGAGGGTCTGCGGGCGGGCGGTGGTGGTCATGGTCGTTGGATCGGAATCGTTGGGGCGGACGGCAGGATGGGACGCAGTGCGTTACAGCGCGCGGTGCTTGGCTTCGCCGAAGAACGGCGTGTGGTGGGCACAGTCGTTGAGGCGGACCACTTCCAGCTGGTCCAGGTCGGGCCCTTCGAGCAGGTTGAGGGTGGTCGGTGCCTGGCGGAAGGTCCACAGGCGCGAGATCGGCAGGCCGAGGATGCGGCACAGGATCACGCGGTTGACGGCGTCGTGGGCGACCACCAGCAGGGTGTCATGCTCGCCGAGGCCTTCGGCGGCACGGGCCAGGCCGCGCCAGCTGCGCTCGAGCACCAGGCGCAGCGATTCGCCGCCGGGCATCAGCACGGTATCCGGCTCTTCGCGCCAGGCGCGCAGGCGGGAGGGATCCTTCTCGTGGATTTCGCTGGCCAGCAGGCCCTCCCATTCGCCGTGGGCGATTTCCTGCAGGTCCGGCTCGGTCAGCAGCATCGGGGCACGCTCGGCGCCAAGGGCGAGCTGGGCGGTCAGCTGGGCACGCACAAGCGGTGAGGCGACGGCGCGGGTGATGTCGACCGAGTTGAGGCGTTCCCCCAAGGCCTTGGCCTGGGCTTCGCCGATCGGCGACAACGGGATATCGATCTGGCCTTGGTAGCGGCCTTCGGCATTCCACGGCGTTTCGCCGTGACGGGCAAGCAGGATGCGCATGCGGACAAGGGGTCCTTGGGGGGAGGAGGTTGCGGCGTTTCGTTCACGTCCTGTGAAACCACACCGAACAGGGATCATACCCGGTCGCGGCGGTGAAGCTGTGCGGCGCTTTGCGCTTCGTTGCGTGCGGGCATGCTGGCTTGCTGGCCTACCCTGCCCGGCCCAGGCCGGCGCGCCCCCACGGGGGAAAACAAGACGCCGCGGGCTTGACTGTACGTCGCACATAAAAAAACCCCGCAGATTTCGCTGCGGGGTCATCGAAACCGACGTGTCGGCTTACTTGCTGAGGTTCAGTTCCTTCAGCAGCTGCGGCGCCGGCGCCACTTCCTGCATGATCCACTGCATGTAACGGCTGTCCACGGCAATCATGCGGGTCATCACCGGATCGAACACCCAGTTGGAGCTCACCGATTCCCAGTTGCCGTCGAAGGCCAGGCCGACCAGCTTGCCGTTGGCATCGAGCACCGGCGAACCGGAGTTGCCACCGGTGATGTCCAGGTTGGACAGGAAGTTCACCGGCACCGAGCCGATGCGCTTGTCTTCCAGGCCGCCATAGCGCTTGGCCTTGACCGCTTCCAGCAGCGCCTTGGGCGAATCGAACGGGTCTTCGCCGGTTTCCTTCGCCGCCACGCCTTCCAGGGTAGTGAACGGGGTGTAGTTCACGCCGTCCTTGCCGTAGCCCATGACGTTGCCGAAGGTGATGCGCAGCGACAGGTTGGCGTCCGGATAGACGAACTCGCCCTTGCTCTTCTTGTAGTCGGCCACGGCCTGCAGGTACAGCGGGCGCGATACCAGCGACTCGCCTTCGCGGGTCTTCTTCTGCTCTTCCTGCTGCAGCAGCGCCGGCATCACCGCGACCGCGTACTGGATCGCCGGGTCGGTGCTGGCTTCGAAGGCGGCACGGTCGGCCTTGAACCACTTCAGGCGCTCATCCAGGCTGCCCAGCTTGGTGCCCGAGAGCTTGCCGACCAGGCCATCCACGGCGGCCTTGTCGCTGCCGGCCAGCCACTGGTTGAGCACCTCGTTGCTGCGCTGCGCGGCCGGCAGGGCCACGTACTGGCTCAGCCAGTAGGTCTGCAGCTGCTGGTCCATGCGCGGCACGTAACGGCGGTCCATCTGCTTCAGGCCGCCTTCGATCGAGGGCAGGTCACGTTCCTGGTAGCCGACCTCACGCTCGGCATCGGCCTTGCTGCGTTCGATCGACAGGCGGTACAGGGTGATCGCCGAGCCCACTGCGGAGGTGCTGTTGAACTGGCTGACGAACAGGTCGCGCTCACGCGTGGCCTTGCTGGTGTCCAGGTGCTGGATCAGCTGCGCATGTGCGGCCAGGGCCGGCTTGCCGGCGGCACCGCGCTTCTTCAGCCAGGCCAGCACGGCGGCTTCTTCGGCCTGCTTCTGGCCGGCCGCGTCGATGCGCTTGAAGCCTTCCAACTGGCCCGCGTAGTTCTTGGCCACGTTGTTCATGCTGGCCGCGGTGGCGGCGTACTTCACCTTGACGTCCGGGTCGGCCTTGCCGGCCTCGTCGATCATCTTCAGCACCGCGTTGTAGTGGCGCGCGATGGTCGGGTAGGTCCAGCTGGCGGTTTCATTGAACTCGCCGGCCAGGGCGTAGCGGTTGGTGCGCCCCGGGTAGCCGGCCACCATCACGAAGTCGTCGGCGCCCAGCGGCTGGTCGGCGAACGTCAGGAAGTGCTTGGGCTGGTAAGGCACGTTGTCGGCCGAGAAGGCGGCCGGCTTGCCGTCCTTGCCCACGTAGGCGCGGTAGAACGAGAAATCGCCGGTGTGGCGCGGCCACATCCAGTTGTCGATGTCGCCACCGAACTTGCCGACGCTGCCCGGGGGCGCGTAGACCAGGCGCACGTCCTTGATTTCCATGTTGCGGAACAGGCGGTAGGTGTTGCCGCCGGAGAAGCTGTACAGGCGGCAGCGGAAGCCGGCATCGGCTTCACAGGCGGCCGTCTGGGCCTTGTCGAAGGCCTCCAGCGCGCGGGTCCGGGCCAGCGGGTTCTTGCCGGCGGCGGCGATGGCGGCCTTGGCCTGGTCGGTGACGTCGGTGATCTGGTCCAGCACGAACACGCGGGCGTTCGGGCCGGCGCTCAGTTCGTCCTTCAGGGTCGGGGCGTTGAAGCCGTCCTTGATCAGGTTCTTCTCGGCCGTCGAATTCAGCTGGATCGCACCGTAGGCGCAGTGGTGGTTGGTGACCACCAGGCCCTGCGGGGAGACGAAGCTGGCGGTGCAGCCGCCCAATGCCACGACCGCGCCCATCGGGTCGCCGGTCAGGTTGGAGATCTGCTCCGGGGACAGCTTCAGGCCGGCCTGCTTGAGCGGGCCGGCGATTTCCGGCAGCTGCTGCGGCACCCACATGCCTTCAGCGGCATGGGCGACCTGGACCAGCCCAAGGCTGGCGACGACGGAGAAGGCAAGCAGGTTCGAGCGCATTGAGCAGCCCCTGGTGAAAGAACCGCCGATTCTAGCCCAGCCGCTGCCCCGGCCCGAAGCCGGGTAGAGCCGACCCATGGTCGGCTGGCCGCACACAGTGCGGCCATGATGGGCATGGCCACCGCCCAGCCCACCCGCGCTGCAACATGGGAAAAACGCCAGCGGCTCTATAATCCGCGTTTTCCCCCAGATGAGTTCCACCCCGATGGCGCAGCAAACAATGAAGGCCCTGGTCAAACGCGAAGCCGCCAAGGGCATCTGGCTGGAAGAGGTTCCGGTCCCCACCCCCGGTCCGAACCAGGTCCTGATCAAGCTGGAAAAGACCGCCATCTGCGGCACCGACCTGCACATCTACCTGTGGGACGAGTGGAGCCAGCGCACGATCAAGCCGGGCCTGACCATCGGCCACGAGTTCGTCGGCCGCATCGCCGAGATCGGCCCGGGCGTGACCGGTTATGAAATCGGCCAGCGCGTCTCGGCCGAAGGCCACATCGTCTGCGGCCATTGCCGCAACTGCCGCGGCGGCCGCCAGCACCTGTGCCCGAACACCGTGGGCATCGGCGTCAACGTCAACGGCGCCTTCGCCGAATACATGGTGATGCCGGCCAGCAACCTGTGGCCGATCCCGGACCAGATCCCGTCCGAGCTGGCCGCCTTCTTCGATCCGTACGGCAACGCCGCGCACTGCGCGCTGGAGTTCAACGTGATCGGCGAGGACGTGCTGATCACCGGCGCCGGCCCGATCGGCATCATCGCCGCGGGCATCTGCAAGCACATCGGCGCGCGCAACGTGGTGGTCACCGACGTCAACGATTTCCGCCTGAAGCTGGCCGCCGACATGGGCGCCACCCGCGTGGTCAACGTGTCCAACACCTCGCTCAAGGACGTGATGAAGGAGCTGCACATGGAGGGCTTCGACGTGGGCCTGGAAATGAGCGGCAACCCGCGCGCGTTCAACGACATGCTCGACTGCATGTACCACGGCGGCAAGATCGCCATGCTCGGCATCATGCCCAAGGGCGCGGGCTGCGACTGGGACAAGATCATCTTCAAGGGCCTGACCGTGCAGGGCATCTACGGCCGCAAGATGTACGAGACCTGGTACAAGATGACCCAGCTGGTGCTGTCCGGCTTCCCGCTGGGCAAGGTGATGACCCACCAGCTGCCGATCGATGAGTTCCAGAAGGGCTTCGACCTGATGGAACAGGGCAAGGCCGGCAAGGTGGTGTTGAGCTGGAATTGATCACCTGCGCCTTCGGCACAGATGATCAATGGTCCAATCCACCGTATTCCCGCGCCGTTGGCGCGCCCCCTTGAACAAGAAGGGGGCGGCGCTCCAGCAGGGGTTCCGGTGTGAGACCCACAGTGAAAAGGCGCCCATCCGGGCGCCTTTTCTGGTTCGCGAGGTGGTCGGCGGTGTCGGGCGCCGGTTACTGCCCGATGCCGACCGTGAACACCACGCGGCTGTCGGCCAGCTTGCCGGAGTTGTCGCGGCCGTTGCCGTCGGTGCCGTAGTAGCCCAGGCCGAGATTGAACAGGCCGAACTGGCGGCTGACGCCGACGTTCCAGTCGGTGTAATCCTTGGAGATGCCTTCTTCGAAGGTGCTGCGGCCGACGTTGGCGCTCAACGTGAAGTCCTGCGGCAGCGCCCACTCGCCACCCACGGCGTAGTACCACGCATCGGTGCCCGAATTGAACACGTCGTTGGTGTAGGTCACGGTCAGGCTGTACTGCTTGGCGAAGGTGGTCTTGGTGATGAACTCGTTGTACGCCAGTTCGCTGGAACCCGGGTAGGTGTAGCGGTTCAGCAGCAGGTCCAGGTTGACGGTGTCGGTCACGTCGAAGGCGTAGCCGATCAGGTAGTCGACCTCGGCATCCGGGCCGCCATCGCCAAAGTCCACGCCCGAGCCCCAGACACCGGCGTACAGGCCGACCGGCGAGGTATAGGTGAAACCGGCCTGGATCGTCGGATCTTCATCGGTCTGGGAGACACCGCGGAACACGTAGTCCGACACGCCGGTCACGTTCCAGCTGAAGGGAGAGGCGGCCTCGTCCTGGGCACTGGCGGCAAACGGGGCAAGCAGGGCGGCGCAGAGCACAACGGCGGCGGTACAGCGCGTGGCGTGGTTCATGCGGGGTCTCTCCAGACGTGGGGGTGGGCGGAACGGTGCGGTTTACAGTTTTTTAACCTGATTGATATTGCGATGCAACAATCACGTCTGCAACGGTTCCCCGCCGGCCCCGGCGCGATCGACCGGACGTGCAACCCGGCGGCCGCCTGCGACAGGTAAAATCCCGGGTTTCCCGTGCCGAAGACTGCCTGCCATGACCGACGCCACCACCGCCTCGCTGACCCAGCACTACGTTGAAGAACTCGAGGCGATCCGCGCCCAGGGCCTGTTCAAGTCCGAACGGATCATCACCAGCCCGCAGTCGGCCGAGATCACCCTGGACGACGGCCGTACCGTGCTGAACTTCTGCGCCAACAACTACCTGGGCCTGGCCGACCATCCGGACCTGATCCAGGCGGCCAAGGACGCGCTGGATACCCACGGCTTCGGCATGGCCTCGGTGCGCTTCATCTGCGGCACCCAAGACCTGCACAAGCAGCTGGAAAAGCAGATCGCCGGGTTCTTCGGCAAGCAGGACACCATCCTGTACGCGGCCTGCTTCGATGCCAACGGCGGCCTGTTCGAGCCGCTGCTGGGCGAGCACGATGCGATCATTTCCGATTCGCTCAACCACGCCTCGATCATCGACGGCGTGCGCCTGTGCAAGGCCAAGCGCTTCCGCTACGCCAACTGCGACATGGCCGATCTGGAAGCCCAGCTGCAGGCCGCCGATGCGGCCGGCTGCAAGACCAAGCTGATCACCACCGACGGCGTGTTCTCGATGGACGGCTTCATCGCCCCGCTGGATGAGATCACCGCACTGGCGAAGAAGTACAACGCGCTGGTGCACATCGACGAATGCCATGCCACCGGCTTCCTCGGCCCAACCGGCCGCGGCTCGGCCGAGGTCAAGGGCGTGCTGGAGAAGATCGACATCATCACCGGCACCCTGGGCAAGGCCATGGGCGGCGCACTGGGCGGTTTCACCTGCGCCAGCGCCGAAGTGATCGAGCTGCTGCGCCAGCGCTCGCGCCCGTACCTGTTCTCCAACTCGCTGCCGCCGCACGTGGTCGCCGCCGGCATCAAGGCCTTTGAAATGCTGGCCGCCGCCGACGACCTGCGCAGCACGCTGGCCGAGAACACCGCCTACTTCCGCGAGAAGATGACGGCTGCCGGCTTCGACGTGAAGCCGGGCGTGCACCCGATCAGCCCGGTGATGCTGTACGACGCGCCGCTCGCGCAGAAGTTCGCCGAGCGCCTGCTGGAAGAAGGCATCTACGCGATCGGCTTCTTCTTCCCGGTGGTGCCCAAGGGCCAGGCCCGCATCCGCACCCAGATCAGCGCCGCGCACACGCGTGCGCACCTGGACCGCGCCATCGATGCGTTCACCCGCATCGGCGTCGAGCTGGGCGTGATCAAGGGCTGAGGGCCGCAACCGACCAACGGTCGGCACGGCCGTAGCACCCGCGCATTGCGGAGGTAGAGCCGACCGTTGGTCGGCTGCCTCTCGTCGCAGGTCATGAACCTCCGGCATGGGGGCACGCTTTGCGTGCCTCAGCCGACCAACGGTCGGCTCTACCGTTGGTGGGGGGTGTGGACATCGGATGCGGGGCACGCCTTGCGTGCTCCAGCCGACCGACGGTCGGCTCTACCGTTGGGGTGACGCGCGCGGCGGGTTACTTCTTCTTTTGCTTCTTGTCCTTGGCCTCTTCCTTGCTGGCCACCACCACTGGTGCCGCGACCGGGCCATCCTGGCCGTTGCCCTTGGCCACGCGGATACCGTTGGCCTTCATCCAGGCATCGAACTCGTCGGCACTCATGCGCTTGTCGCCATCGCTCATCAGGAAGCGGTAGCTGCCGCGGCCATCGAGCTCGGGAATCTTGATCTCCACCACCTTGTCGGTCACCGGCGGATCCTGCTTGGCGATCTGTTTGTGTCCGCCGCAGGCGGTCAGCAGCGCGGCCGGCAACAGCAGGCAGGCGCCACGAAACAGGGAACGGTTGAGGGTACTGACGTGCATGGTCTTACTCCCGGTGTTGAACGGAACGTCCCTTCGAAGGCCATCCATTGCCCGGGTCGACTGGCCTGCCACCTGCCGGCAGGCCACAAGGTCACGGTGTCGCCGCGGCGCTGTCGGCCACGGCATGAAGCAGATCCAGATCGTGTTGGCTGAGCTCGCGCCAGGCGCCTTTGCCCAGCTCGCCCAGCGGCAGCTGGCCGATCGCCACGCGTACCAGGCGCAGCACGGTGATGTCCAAGGCGGCCAGCAACCGGCGGATATGCCGGTTGCGGCCCTCCTCCAGCACGATTTCCAGCCAGGCGGTCTTGTCTCCGCTGCGCAGCAGCGTGGCGCGGCGCGCGCGCAGCCATTCGCCCTCGTCCTCGATGCCGGCGCACAACGCCTGCAGCTGCGCGGCGTCGGGGATGGCATCGATCTGGACGTGATAGGTCTTGTCCGGACCGGTGGCCGGATCGGTCAGGCGCGCGGCCCACTGCGGATCATTGCTGAAGAGCAACAGGCCTTCGCTGGCCTTGTCCAAGCGCCCGACCGGCGCAATCCACGGCAGCCCGGCATCGTCGAAGCAGCGGTAGACGGTGTCGCGGCCGCGCTCGTCCTGCGCGGTGGTGACCAGGCCGCGCGGCTTGTTCAACAGCAGGTACACGCGCTTGGGGGCGTCCAGCGGCTGACCATCGACGCGCACGTGGTGGCGGCCGTCGATGATGGGAAATTCGGGGTTGTTGATGACACGGCCATCGACCGTGACCCGGCCCTCGGCGATCCAGCGCGCGGCTTCCGTGCGCGAGCACAGCCCGGCTTTGGACAGTACCCGCGCCAGGCCATGGCGCGGTGCGGTCGGGGTGGCGCTGGAGGCGGTGCTGCGGCTGCCTGTTGCGGGGCTCGCACGCCGCTCGGGGCGGCGTGGTCGGGACGCGTTCGCGGCGGGTGGCCGGCGTGTCGTCATCGTGCTCCGCTCAGGCGGCTTACTTCTTGTCCACCGGCTTGGTCTCAGCCGGGGCTTCGGTGGCGGCGGCCGGGACGGCAGCCGGTACCGGGCGCGCCTTGACCACGCGCACACCGCGCGCCTTCATCCAGGCGTCGAACTCTTCGGCGGTCATGCGCTTGCCGTTCTGGCTCATGTCAAAGCGCCACGGCGTGTTGTCGAACTCGGTCTGCGGCTTGTAGGCGGCCGGATCGTTCGGGTTGATCACCGGTGCGCTGGGGATCGCCTTGGCGATGTTCTGGCAGCCGTCGATGCGCAGGCGCTGCAGCACGCGGTCCAGCGACTGTTCCTGGTCGAAGTTGGAGGTCAGCACGCCGGCAGGCATGCCCAGCTGCACGTTGCGGATGTACAGCTCTTCGGCCACCGGTGCGATCGCGGTGGCTGGCAGCGGCAGCGGTGATGCGCTGACAGGTGCCGAACAGTCCACGGCAGCGTGGGCGGTGGGAACCAGGGCCAGGCCAAGCGCGGCGGCCAGTGCAAAACGCTGCATGGGATGCATCCAGGAAGGGGTCGACGCGGCGAGTTTAACAGCGCCACAACGTCTTTCAAGCGCCACCTTCAATGAATACGGCAACTTGTTGGATTTATTGTTGATTTCTCTGTTTCTGGCAAACCAGAGGCAAAAAAAACAGGGCCCGGCAATGCCGGGCCCTGCTGATGAGACTGTACTGCCAGAAGGATTAGTTCTGGACGTTCAGCTCGGTACGACGGTTCTTGGCGCGACCTTCCGGGTTATCCGAACCATCCGGGTTGGTGTTCGGCGCAATCGGGCGGCTCTCGCCGTAACCGATCGGACCGACCAGACGCGAAGCGTCAACGCCGTTCTGGGTCAGGTAGTTGTACACCGAGGTAGCACGACGCTCGGACAGCTTCTGGTTGTAAGCGTCGGTACCCTTGGAATCGGTGTGACCGGCCACTTCAACGCGCAGATCCGGGTAACGCTTCAGGATTTCCGAAGCTTCGCTCAGGATCGCAACCGCGTCCGGACGCAGGTTCGACTTGTCGAAGTCGAAGTTCACGCCCTTCAGATCGATCGACACCGGGACCGGGCAACCGTCCGGACCGATGGTCTGGCCAGGCTGCGAGTTCGGGCACTTGTCGTCGCAGTTGTTGACGCCGTCACCATCGTCATCCAGGTCGGCGCAGCTCGGGGCAACCGGAGCCGGAGCCGGCACGGCAGCAACCGGGGCCGGGCCCAGCGGGATCACGACGCCGACCGAAGCCAGCACGTCGCCGAACCAGTCTTCGCTCGGAGCAGCAACGCTCTGGTCGTCGAAGTCAGCGCGGTAGGCCACTTCGGCACGCACGGCGACGCGCTTTTCGAAGGTGGTCTGCAGACCGACGCCGAGCTTGGCGGCGAAGTTGCCGTCCTTGCGCTCACGCGGACCGTTGGTGTTCAGCGCTGCGTACTCTTCTTCCGACTTCTGGTAGCCCAGACCGAACAGCAGGTACGGGTTCCAGCCGCGGCCTTCCTGGATGAAGTGGCGACGCAGGTCGAGCGAGGCGCCGTACTGGCTCCAGTTCAGATCCTGATTGGCATCGAAGTTCGGGTTCTGGTAGTTCAGCTCGCCGTCCAGCGACCAGTTGGGGCTGATGAACTTACCGAGGCCCAGGGTAACGAACGGAGCGTCGTTGGTCAGACGGTCGCTATCCTGGAAGTTGAAGCCGGCCGAACCGGTCAGGTACCAGCGGTCGTCAAAATCCTGCGCCGATGCAGCCTGGGCGAAAGCCAGACCGCCCAGCAGCGCGGCAGTAAGGATCTTCTTGTTCATTGAGTACAGCTCCTATTTCGGGGGTATGAAACCGGTAGAGGCATGGGCCAGCACTACTGCGTCGTTTTCAGACTGCCGATTCAGCACGCCACCGCCGCGAACATTATGCTCAGGCGAGTGAAGGTGATGTTAACAGTCACGTAACATGTGAAGACGACCGCCAGACCTCTACCGGGTCCAGCTGGTGGCACCCTATACAGGTTGATGAAATTCCGCAAGACCCAGCAATGACAAGGGTTTTGCCTAATTCAGGCGACGTCGCGACACATTTTTCACGTTAGGGTTCAAATCGCGATGGCGCCTTGATTCAGCGCAAAAACAGGGACGGCGTGATCCGTATGATGGGGAGGATTCCCTCGTTCCGGAGCCGACATGAAAGCCGTGGGATTGACCCAGTATCTGCCGATTGAAGACCCCGCCGCGCTGCAGGACGTGAATGTGGCGACACCCGGCGCGCCCCAGGGGCGCGACCTGCTGGTGCGGGTACACGCTGTTTCCGTCAATCCCGTGGATACCAAACAGCGCGCGCCGCGCGCGCAGCACGAAAACCCGCCGCGGATCCTGGGCTACGACGCGGCCGGTGTCGTGGAAGCCGTCGGCCCGGAAGTCAGCGCTTTCGCGCCCGGCGATGAGGTGTATTACGCAGGCGATGTCACCCGCCCCGGTTGCAATGCGCAGTACCAGTGGGTGGATGAGCGCCTGGTCGGGCGCAAACCCACCACGCTGGATTTCGCCGAAGCCGCGGCGTTGCCATTGACCACGCTGACCGCCTGGGAGCTGCTGTTCCAGCGCATGCCGCTGCAGTTCGAAGATCGCCGCCATCGCGGCCAGCATCTGTTGATCATCGGCGGTGCCGGCGGCGTCGGTTCGATGGCGATCCAACTCGCGCGCCATGCAGGCTTCACCGTGATCGCCACCGCGTCGCGCGAGCAGAGCCGTGCGTGGTGCCTGCAGATGGGCGCCGACCACGTGATCGATCATCGCCAGCCATTGGCGGCGCAGCTGCAGGCGCTGGGGATCACGCAGGTGCAGGTCGCGCTGAACCTGGCCGACACCGACCACTACTGGGACGCGCTGGGCGAACTGCTGGCCCCGCAGGGGCATGTGGGGCTGATCGTCGAACCCCGTGGACCCCTGCGGATCGGCGATCCCTACAAAGCCAAGTGCATTGGCATCCATTGGGAATTCATGTTCGCGCGCTCGCGCTTCCAGACCGCCGACATGATCGAGCAGCACTGCATCCTGGGCCGCGCCGCCAGCCTGATCGACGCCGGTGAGCTGCGCACCACCGCGCACACGCACCTGGGTACGATCAATGCGGCGAACCTGCGCGAGGCGCACCGGCGGCTGGAAGGCGGCGGGGTGATCGGCAAGCTGGTGCTGTCGGGCTGGGCGTAACCGGCGCGGCAACGTGTCAGCGCACATTCGCGGTCATCTGTATCTGTCGGCGCGGCCCGGCGCCGCCTACATTCAGTGGCCCTTCCGGTGACATCGCCATGCCCACTTCCCTGCCCCTGCGCCTGCTGCAACTCCTGCTTGGTCTGTTCCTGTATGGCTTCGGTGCGGCGGTGATGATCCGCGCCGCGATCGGCGTGGCGCCCTGGGATGTGCTTTCGCAGGGCATCGCGCTGCAGACACCGCTCTCCTTCGGCGTGGCCACCAATGTGATCGGCGCGCTGGTGCTGCTGCTGTGGTGGCCGATCCGGCAGAAGCCGGGCCTGGGCACCGTGCTCAACGTGCTGCTGATCGGCCCCAGCGCGCAGTTCGGGCTGTGGCTGCTGCCGGAGCTGCACGGCCTGGCCTGGCAGATCCCCATGTTCCTGTGTGGCCTGCTGCTGGTCGCGCTGGCCACCGGCCTGTACATCGGCGCGCGCTTCGGCCCGGGCCCGCGCGATGGCCTGATGACCGGCCTGCACGCACGCAGCGGCTGGCCGATCTGGATCGTGCGCAGCGCGATCGAAGGCACCGTGCTGCTGATCGGCTGGTGGCTGGGCGGCAATGTCGGTGTCGGCACCCTCGCCTTCGCCCTGCTGATCGGCCCGCTGTGCGGCATCACGCTGCCGCTGTTCGGCATCCGCAAGCCCGCCCCGGCAACCGTCACCCCATAACGGGCCTCCGCACCGACCGGCGGTCGGTGCGTGGCAGGACACATTCGCTTGCTCTTCAGGGGCTTTCGCGGCACCCTGCGGGCTTCCGTACGCAAGCGTATCCACATGTCGCCAGCCGCTGAATCCGCCGCCTATCCGCATCTGTTCGCCCCGCTCGACCTGGGTTTCACCCAGCTGCGCAACCGGGTCCTGATGGGGTCCATGCACACCGGTCTGGAAGACCGCGCGCGCGATTTCCCGCGCCTGGCGGCGTATTTCGCCGAGCGGGCGGCCGGCGGCGTCGGCTTGATCGTCACCGGCGGCTTCGCCCCCAACGTGGTCGGCTGGCTCAAGCCGTTCGGCGGCAAGCTCTCCTGGCCGTGGGAGGTGCGACCGCATCGCCAGGTCACCCGGGCCGTGCACGACAACGGCAGCAGGATCTGCCTGCAGCTGCTGCATGCCGGCCGCTACGCCTACCACCCTCTGTCGGTGGCGCCTTCCAAGCTGAAGGCACCGATCAACCCGTTCACCCCGCGGACGCTGTCCGCGCGCAGCGTGGACCGGCACATCGCCGATTACGCACGCAGCGCGCGGCTGGCCCGCGAGGCCGGCTACGACGGCGTCGAGGTGATGGGCTCGGAAGGCTATCTGATCAACGAATTCATCGCGCCACGCACGAACCAGCGCAACGACCGCTGGGGCGGCGACGCGGCGCAGCGCATGCGCTTTGCGGTGGAGATCGTGCGCCGCATCCGCGAGGCCTGCGGGCCGGACTTCATCATCATCTACCGGCTCTCGCTGGTGGATCTGGTGCCCGACGGCAGCAACTGGGCCGAGATCGTGCAGCAGGCCCAGGCCATCGAGGCGGCGGGCGCGACCCTGATCAACTCCGGCATCGGCTGGCACGAGGCGCGCATCCCCACCATCGCCACCTCGGTGCCGCGCGGCGCCTTCGCCGGGGTCACCGCCAAGCTCAAGCCGCATGTGCGCGTGCCGGTGATCGCCACCAACCGCATCAACATGCCCGACGTGGCCGAGCGCATCCTCGCCGCGGGCGGTGCCGACATGGTTTCGCTGGCGCGGCCGCTGCTGGCCGACCCGCAGTGGGCCAACAAGTCGCGCGCCGGCCGCCCGGAGGCGATCAACACCTGCATCGCCTGCAACCAGGCCTGCCTGGACCACGTGTTCGAGAACAAGACCGCCAGCTGCCTGGTCAACCCGCGCGCCGTGCACGAGACCGAGCTGGTCTACCGCCCGACCACCGCGCCGCGCCGGATTGCCGTGGTCGGTGCCGGCCCGGCCGGGCTGGCCTGCGCGACCGTGGCTGCCGAGCGCGGCCACGCGGTCACGCTGTTCGATGCCGGCAGCGAGATCGGCGGGCAGTTCAACGTCGCCAAGCGCATCCCGGGCAAGGAAGAATTCCACGAGACGCTGCGCTACTTCCGCCACAAGCTGGACGAGACCGGTGTCGATGTGAGGCTGGACACCGTGGCCGACGTGGCCGCGCTGGCCAACTTCGACGAGGTGGTCATCGCCACCGGCATCACCCCGCGCCGGGTCGATTTTCCCGGCGCCGACCATCCGAAGGTGGTCACCTACCTGGACGTGCTGCTCGGCCGGGTCCGGGTGGGCGAGCAGGTCGCGATCATCGGCGCAGGCGGGATCGGCTTCGATGTCGGCGAGTTCCTGGTCCACGAGGGCCCCTCCTCGGCGCTGGACCCGGCACGCTGGATGGCCGAATGGGGCGTGGACCCCAGCTTCGAGGGCCGTGGCGCGCTGGCCAGGCCGGCGCCGGAGCCCCCCGCGCGCAAGGTGTGGCTGCTGCAGCGCAGCCCGGGCAAGCCCGGCGCCCGCCTGGGCAAGACCACCGGCTGGATCCACCGGGCCACGCTCAAGGCCAAGGGCGTGAGCATGCTCGGCGGCGTGGAGTACCTGGGCGTGGACGACAGCGGCCTGCGTATCCGCGTGGAGGGCGAAGAACAGCTGCTGCCGGTGAGCCATGTGGTGGTCTGCGCCGGGCAGGAACCGCGCCGTGATCTGCACGCCGCGCTGCAGGCCGCCGGCATCACCGCACAGTTGATCGGCGGTGCCGATGTCGCCGCTGAACTCGATGCCAAGCGCGCGATCAATCAGGGCAGCCGGGTCGCCGCTGCACTCTGAGCCGGGATTGGATCAGGCTCTGATGCCGGTCCGAGCGGACCTGAATACGGGGCTGAACCGCCGATTCAGCCCCACCTCCCAACCTGAATGTCAAGCTTTCGGGTTCAGGATGTATTGGGAAATCCCCCCCTATCGTGCGCCAACTTTCCCGCTCACCACCCAGTTCGAGTGAGCGCGCGGACCCCACGTCTTGTTCGGGTCCGCCCCCGGGCGGCCCCGATGGCCGCCTCCCCATGACGCCAAGTCGTATCCCACGCCCCGTCCGCACGATCGGATGGAACAGCCAGGTGCGGCCCACACGGAGCAAGGAGATTTATGAAACTGGCCTGGATTCTCTGGCTGTCACAGTTGTTGCCGCAGCCTGCCGCCGATTCGTTGTGCCTGAGCACGACCGTCTACCTCGAAGCGCGTGACCAGACCCTGCGCGGCCAGCAAGCCGTCGCGGAAGTGGCTCTGCGCCGGCTGGACAGCGGCCTGTGGGGCGACTCGATGTGCCAGGTGGTGACCGCCCGCAAGCAGTTCGCCCCGACCATCGTCGCGCCCGGCACCCAGCTCGGCAACGCCGATGCCTGGCAGGAAGCGATGACCGTGGCCTTCGATGCCGAGCGCAACTGGGCCCTGCCCGCCGGTGAGCGCAAGGAGATCGTGCCCGGCGCGAGCCACTTCGCCGCCATGGCGATCGCCAACCCGAGCTGGCGCAACGCCTACCAGGTGGCCACCATCGGCGACCACACGTTCTACCGCGTGCAGAAACTCAAGCCGCGCGCGTCGTAACGATCTGTTACGGCGATACCGTTGAGGATGAAGGGCCAGCTCTGGAATAGTGGGCGGCTCACCTTCCACCGATCCGCAACGGAGTTCCCATGAAGCTGTACAGCAAGCCCGGAGCCTGCTCCACCGCCGACCACATCGCCCTGCAGTGGACCGGCCAGCCGTTCGAGGTGGAACTGCTCGACAAGGACACCCTGAAGGCACCGCCGTTCCTGGCCCTCAATCCGGCCGGTTCGGTCCCGGTGGTGGTCGATGGCGATTTCGTGCTGACCCAGAACGCGGCGATCATGGGCTATATCGCCGATACCCACCCGCAGGCCGGCCTGACCGGTGATGGCAGCCCCAAGCAGCGCGCCGAAGCCACCCGCTGGCTGTCCTTCGTCAACTCCGACCTGCACCCGGCGTTCAAGCCGCTGTTCGCGCCGGGCGCCTTCATCGAAGACGACACCCAGTACGACGCGCTCCGCGCCGCCGCCCGCAAGCGCCTGCGTGGCCTGTTCGAGCGCGCCGATGCGCAGCTGGCCGATCGCCCCTGGCTGGCCGGGTTCCGCAGCTTCGCCGACCCCTACTTCTACATCACCCTGCGCTGGGCGGCGGGCGCGAAGATCGACCTGAGCGGCCTGGACAACCTCGCCGCCTTCAAGCAGCGCATGGAGGCTGATACCGGCGTGCAGGCGGTGCTGAAGGCCGAAGGCCTCCTGTAGAGCCACCCCATGGGTGGCTGCAGGCGGTCCGGCCAGAACAGACGCGCCGGCCGGACAAGGAGCCACGCATGGCGTGGCTCTACCCGATCGTACGTACCACAGTGCCCTCGGCATCGCGCAGCTCGCTCGGCTCCACCACTACCTGCAGCGCCGGCCAGCCCGGGATCGCATAGGTCCCGCGGCGTGGCATGACCGTGGCAACCAGCGCCTGCACCGTGGCCGGGGCCAACTGGCAGTCCAGCGCATCGGCGTCGATCACCAGCGCATTGACCGCCGCTGGCGACAGCGTGATCTGCCGATCATTGCCGACCAGCGTCAACGGCTGCCCGAACAGCAACCGCGCTGGCAGCAGCGCGAGCAGCGATTCCACCTGGCGCGCGCCCAGCGTCAGGGTCAACTGCTGCCCAGCGCCCTCGCCCTGCACCGACCAGGCCAGCTTTTCCAGGAACAGATAGGCCGTCTGCGAGCCCTCGCGTGCCGCCCCCTCTGCCACGGCGGCAGCCAGTGCCGGGTCGCCCAGCAGCGAGCCACGCGCGATGTCGGTGATCCACAGCGGCATCCTGGGCAGCAGCGTCTCGAGCACGCCGGTGGTCGACCAGCGCTTCACCGCCTCCATCTCGTCATCGGTCAGCCCGATCACCTGCAGGAACTCCAGCGAACCGTTGGGCGTCTCGCGCGGGGGCAGCTGCGGGTCGCGCATGAAGGCGACGTGCCGCAGCAGCGTATCGCTATCGGCGGCGATCGGCCCGCCCGCGTTGAGGTAGTGGCCCTGCTGGAACACCTTGCCGTTGGCGAACACGTAGCGCGCCAGGTTCTGCAGGAAGTTCATCGCCCACGCTGGTGGCTCGCTGCCCGCTTCGGCGGCCACCCGGAAGCTCAGCTCGAACCCGTAGCCACTGGTGGCCGGATCATCGCTCTCTTTTTCATACAGTTCGGAGAAGCCGTAGCTGACGAAATGCCAGTGCGGCAGCGGCGCATCGTTCCAGTACGCGCTGATGCCGTCCAACGGGTCCTCACCGCCCAGCAGCGAGCGCAGCACCGGGCCGTAATGCTGCGGCGCCTGCACGGGATACACCGCTTTCAACGCCGCATCGATGGCCTCCCAGCCAGGCGCGCCGTCGTCCTCGATCTCATCCACCATCACCGCTCTCCAGCCACAGAATCAGCGCGCATTCTAAACACCGCGCTGGCTGACTGCCGTGGAGGCCTCGGCTCAGGCGACCACGGGATCGGCCTGCACCAGCGCGCGCGTTTCGTCGAGCCAACGGTTGGCCAACGCCGGGCTTTTCGCCTTGCTGATCGCGGCGGCCATGTCCGGCCACAGCGTCTCGAGGCTGCCGGCATCGGTACAGCGCTCCACTTTCAACTGCATGAAATAGCCCTTCAGACCGAGATGCCTGCGCACCGATTCGCTCATCCAGTCGTACAGTCGCTTGTACAGGTCCGGATCCTGCTCGCGTCCGGCGGTCAGGGCCGCAGCGACGACCGGCGCGACACTGCCGCCGACGATCTCGATCAGGCCCTGCGCGGACAACTGCGCGAGCGCGTCCTCCGGTGCACGCAGGCCCGGCAACAGAGCGGTCAGCGCGGTGTCATCGCGCTGACCATCCACCATCAGCAGAATGGAGCGCAGCGACGGCGGCAGGCGCCGTGCACGGTCCTCGATTTCCTGACGGCCAGCGGCCGTCTTGGCATGGATATACGCCATGTGTTCCCCCTCACGTGGTGCATCACCGCGCGTGGCACCCGGACATTCGCCGATGCGTACGCGCCCCCTTGCGATCTTCCAGGCCGATGCGCATCACCGGCCGCGCGTGGCGCGCCGTGTCCCCAGCGCGCGGCGCCGGGCCGGTGAGGCCTGCAACGATCGCCTGCGCAGCTTACCGGAGCGCTCCGCTTGCCGGTAATGCGCTGCAGCATGGTCCTGGGCGGTGGCACGGCAGGCGTTGAAGGCCCGCCCTCGGGGGAAGGCGGGCCGTGGGGACGCGTGGGGCACGCCAGGACGACGGCCGGTCAGTTGCCCAGCGCGCGCCGGATCTCGTCCAGGGCCGCCGGGTCGTCCAGGGTCGACAGATCGCCCGGGTCACGTTCCTCGGCCAGTGCCTGCAGCGAGCGCCGCAGCAGCTTGCCCGAGCGCGTCTTGGGCAGCGCGTTGACGATATGGATGTGCGCCGGCCGTGCGACCGCGCCCAGCGTGCCACTCACCCGCTGCATCATCTCGGCCACCACGGCACTGCCGTCGCCTTGAAGGGCCTGCTTGAGGGTGACGAACACCAGCGGTACCTGGCCCTTGAGTTCATCCTTGACCCCGATCACGGCGGCCTCGGCCACCAGCGGATGGCCGGCGATGCACTCTTCGATCTCGCGCGTGCCCAGGCGGTGCCCGGCCACGTTGATGACATCGTCGGTGCGGCCCAGGATGAAGGTGTAGCCGTCTTCGTCCTGGATCGCCCAGTCCAGCGAGCTGTAGAGCAGTTCCTTGAAGTGGCTGAAATAGCTCTGGATGAAGCGCGCATCGTC
Source organism: Stenotrophomonas bentonitica (assembly GCF_002887735.1). Lineage (GTDB taxonomy): Bacteria > Pseudomonadota > Gammaproteobacteria > Xanthomonadales > Xanthomonadaceae > Stenotrophomonas > Stenotrophomonas bentonitica_A. Next base: position 28,489 of record NZ_PKQP01000011.1, on the reverse strand, counting down.
CTTCCAGACGGTGCTCATGCAGCCCGGCGGCAGCGGCGGGATCATCACCAGCACGCCCTTCTGCCCCGGCGCGACGGTCTCGCCGGTGTTCTCATCGATGACCTTCATCCGGTAGCCGAGGTTCGGAAAGCCGGGCGAGCCGAAGCGCACCGGTTTCATGTCCACGCCCGGCAGCAGGGTCAGTGCCGGCCAGCCGGTTTCGGTCTGCCAGTAGTTGTCGATGATCGGCTTGCCGAGTGCGTCGTTGATCCAGTGCGCGGTGGGTTCATCGAGCGGTTCACCGGCAAGGAAGACGTACTTCAGCGAGGCCAGATCGTGGCGGCGGATGAAGTCCGCATCGTGCTTCTTGAGCACGCGGATCGCCGTGGGCGAGGAGAACAGCGTGCGCACGCCGTACTGTTCGCACAGCGCCCACCAGATGCCCGGATCGGGACTGGTCGGCAGCCCTTCGTACAGCAGCGAGGTGCAACCGCCGATCAGCGGGCCGTACACGTTGTAGGAGTGCCCGACCGCCCAGCCCACATCCGAGGTGGAGAACATCACCTGGCCGGGCTTGCAATCGAACACGGTCTCCATCGACTGCGCCATCGCCACCGCGTAGCCGCCGACGTCGCGCTGCACGCCCTTGGGCTTGCCCGTGGTGCCGGAGGTATACAGCAGATAGCTGGGCTCGCTGGATTCCAGCCACACCACCGGCACATCCTGGTCGCCCACCTCGGCGCGCAACGCGGCGTAGTCCACGTCGCGGCCGGGCACCTTCGGCTCGGCCGGGTCCAGCCCGCGCGAGACGATCAGCACGTGCGGCGGCGGCGAAGCGGCTTCGGCGCAGGCGGCATCGACCATCGCCTTGTAGGGAATCACTTTGCCACCGCGCTTGCCGGCATCGGCGGCGATCAGCAGCTTGGGTTCGGCGTCGTCGATGCGCAGTGCCAGGTTGTGCGCGGCGAAGCCACCGAACACCACCGAGTGGATGGCACCGATGCGCGCGCAGGCCAGCATCGCGAAGACTGCCTCGGCCATGTTCGGCATGTAGATCACCACGCGATCGCCGCGCTGCACGTCCAGCCGCAGCAGCACGGCGGCGAAGGCATTTACTTCGCGGTGCAGCTCGCGGTAGGTGATCTCGCGGGTGACGCCGGTTTCACTGGAGACCGCGACCAGCGCGAGCTGGTCGGGGCGATCGACCAGATGGCGGTCCACCGCGTTGTAGCAGAGGTTGGTTTCCCCGCCGACGAACCAGCGCCGGAACGGCGGGTTGCTGTAATCGAGGATCTGCTGCGGCGGCGTGTGCCAGTAGATGCGCTGGGCCTCTTCGCCCCAGAACGCCTCGGGTTCATCGACCGAACGTCGATAGACATCTTCGTAACGCATGACAGCCCTCCCAGACAAAGTCATGGGATCGAGCATAGTCCGATGGTGAGGCACGGGCCGTCCGACCTTGGTCGTAGGGCCGATCGGTGGGTCGGGCGCTGGGCCCCCATACCCTTTCCGGCGAATGTCCCCCGGCGTCGGCCTGCGGCCGCCCCCTCCTCCTTTATTTCGCCTACAAGGGTATGGGGGCCCAGCGCCCGACCCACCGACCGCCGCGGAGGAAAAGACTCAGCACGCGCCTCTACCTGCACCGCCCATGGGCGAAGAACCAAAAAAAAACGCCGGGCAATGCCCGGCGTTTCTTCCATCAGGCACCGACCAACGGCCAGCACCTGTCGCGGCGTGCGATCAGCCCAGCAGGTGGGCGACGCCGGCGCGCTCTTCTTCCAGCTCGGCCAGGGTCTTGTCGATGTACTTCTGGCTGAAGTCGTCGACCGGCAGATCCTTCACCAGGGTGTACTCGCCGTTCTCGGTGGTGACCGCGAAGCCGAAGATCACGCCTTCCGGAATGCCGTAGGAGCCGTCGGACGGCACGCCCATGGTGACCCACTTGCCGTTGCTGCCCAGCACCCAGTCACGGATGTGGTCGACGGCGGCATTGGCGGCCGAGGCTGCCGAGGACGAGCCACGCGCTTCGATGATCGCCGCGCCGCGCTTGCCCACGGTCGGGATGAAGGTCGATGCGTTCCATTCCTGGTCGTTGATCGCCTCGGCGATGGAGGCACCATCGGCGGTGGCGAAACGGTAGTCCGGGTACATGGTCGGGCTGTGGTTGCCCCACACGATCAGCTTTTCCATGCCACCGACCGGCTTGCCGAGCTTGGTCGACAGCTGGCTCAGCGCGCGGTTGTGGTCCAGGCGCAGCATGGCGGTGAAGTTGCGCGGGTTCAGGTCCGGCGCCGACTTCATGGCGATGTAGGCGTTGGTGTTGGCCGGGTTGCCGACCACCAGCACCTTCACGTCACGCTTGGCGACCTTGTTCAGTGCGGCGCCCTGGGCGGTGAAGATCTTCGCGTTTTCCAGCAGCAGATCCTTGCGCTCCATGCCCGGGCCGCGCGGACGCGCGCCGACCAGCAGGGCGATGTCGGCGTCCTTGAAGGCGACTTCAGCGTCGTCGGTACCGACCATGCCGGCCAGCAGCGGGAACGCGCAGTCTTCCAGTTCCATCATCACGCCGCGCAGGGCGGCCTGGGCCTTGTCGACCGGCAGCTCGAGCAGCTGCAGGATGACCGGCTGGTCCTTGCCCAGCATGTCGCCGGAGGCGATGCGGAACAGCAGGGCGTAGCCGATCTGGCCGGCGGCGCCGGTCACGGCAACACGAACAGGTGCTTTCATGGGGATTTCCTCTGCTAAGAATCGTAAAAACGGCCCCCTTCACAGGGGGCCGTCGGGATCGGATCAGGCGCTGGGGATCAGCTTGTTCCACTCCGCCACGCGCTCGGCCTGGGCGGCCAGCACGGCGTCGGTGTCGCCTTCCAGGGTGATCGAATGGATCACATCGCCCTGCTTGACCGAGTCCACGATGGCCTGGCCGTCCAGGACCTGGCCGAACACGGTGTGCTTGCCGTCCAGCCAATCGGTCTTGATGTGGGTGATGAAGAACTGGCTGCCGTTGGTGTTCGGGCCGGCATTGGCCATCGACAGCGAACCGACCTGATGCTTCACGCCATTCTTTTCATCTTCGAACTTGTAGCCCGGGCCGCCGGTGCCACGACCCTGCGGGCAGCCGCCCTGGATCATGAAGTCGGGGATGACGCGGTGGAAGATCAGGCCGTCATAGAAGCCGTGCTTGACCAGGTTCACGAAGTTGGCGACCGTCAGCGGGGCCTTGTCGGCGAACAGCTCGACCTTGATCGGGCCCTGGGTGGTGTCGAAAGTGGCGATGAGGGACATGCAAATCCTTGGGGTACGGGGGTTTGTCGTTAGCCCCATAGGATACACCGCGCCCCCTGACCAACGGGCGCCTGTTGGACAAACGCGTCGCCACGCGCCCAGGTACCTCCGCGCCGGCACGGACACGCTTTGCTGAATGCCTCAGGGACGGCGGCTGAATGCCTCAGGGACGGCGGTCGTGCCGGCCGTTGGCCAGCAGCCAGGCAAAACCTGCCGGGGATCACGGGGTTGCCGGCCAGCGGCCGGCACTACCTGAATGCCCGTCCGGCAAGGCTTGCGACGCACTTTTCGCGATTGGTCATCTTGGCCGTATAATGTTGGACTTCTTTTTCCAAATCCGGCGCCGACTGGCCCCCTTTCGCATGTCTATCGAAAATCTTCGCAACATCGCCATCGTCGCCCACGTCGACCACGGTAAGACCACCCTCGTCGACCAGCTGCTCAAGCAGTCCGGCACCCTCTCCGAGCGCACCGTGCTCGCCGAGCGCGTGATGGACAGCAATGACCAGGAAAAGGAACGCGGCATCACCATCCTGGCCAAGAACACGGCCATTACCTGGGAAGACAAGAAGACCGGCATCAAGAACCGGATCAACATCGTCGACACCCCGGGACACGCCGACTTCGGCGGCGAAGTGGAGCGCGTGCTGTCGATGGTCGACACCGTGCTGATCCTCGTCGATGCGATGGACGGCCCGATGCCGCAGACCCGCTTCGTGACCCAGAAGGCCTTCGCGATGGGCTTCAAGCCGATCGTCGTGGTCAACAAGGTCGACCGTCCGGGCTCGCGTCCGGATTGGGTGATCGACCAGGTCTTCGACCTGTTCGACAAGCTCGGCGCCACCAATGAGCAGCTGGACTTCCCGATCGTCTACGCCTCGGCCCTGAACGGCTACGCCGGCCTGGAAGACACCGTGCGCGACGGCGACATGACCCCGCTGTACGAAGCGATCATGCAGCACGCGCCGAAGCCGGAAGTGGACCCGGACGGTCCGTTCCAGATGCGCATCAGCCAGCTGGACTACAACAACTTCGTGGGCGTGATCGGCATCGGTCGCGTGCAGCGCGGCACCCTGAAGAAGAACATGCAGGTCGCGGTCATCGATCGCGAAGGCAAGAAGCGCAACGGCAAGGTCGCGCAGGTGCTGGGCTTCCTGGGCCTGGAGCGCATCGAGCAGGATACCGCCGAGGCCGGTGACATCATCGCCATCTCGGGCATCCCGGAACTGACCATCTCCGACACCCTGTGCCACCCGGACACCCCGGAAGCGCTGCCGGCGCTGACCGTCGATGAGCCGACGATCTCGATGACCTTCCAGGTCAACAACTCGCCGTTCGCCGGCAACAAGGACCTGTCCGGTGGCAAGTTCCTGACCAGCCGCCAGATCAAGGACCGCCTGGACCGCGAGCAGGTCCACAACGTGGCCCTGAAGGTGGAACAGCTGGAAGACGCCGACAAGTTCCTGGTCTCCGGCCGTGGCGAACTGCACCTGTCGGTGCTGATCGAGAACATGCGTCGTGAAGGCTACGAGCTGGCCGTGTCGCGCCCGGAAGTGATCATCAAGCAGATCGACGGCCAGGCCATGGAGCCGATCGAGCAGCTGGTGGTGGACATCGAAGAGCAGCACCAGGGCGGCGTGATGGAAAAGCTGGGTACCCGCAAGGGCCAGCTGAAGAACATGGAGCCGGACGGCAAGGGCCGCGTGCGCCTGGAATACCAGATCCCGGCCCGTGGCCTGATCGGTTTCCAGAACGAGTTCAAGACCCTGACCCAGGGTTCGGGCCTGCTGTTCCACGTGTTCGATCATTACGGCCCGAAGGAACAGGGTTCGATCGCCAAGCGCCAGAACGGCGTGATGATCGCCAATGCTCCGGGTGCCACCCCGGCGTACTCCCTGGGCCCGCTGCAGGAACGCGGCAAGCTGTTCGCTGCTGAAGGCGACAACGTGTATGAAGGCCAGCTGGTCGGCATCCACTCCAAGGACAACGACCTGACCGTCAACGCGATCAAGACCAAGCCGCTGACCAACATGCGCGCTTCGGGCAAGGACGATGCGATCCAGCTGACCCCGGCGATCAAGTACTCGCTGGAGCAGGCCCTGGACTTCATCGAAGACGACGAGCTGGTCGAGATCACCCCGAAGGAAATCCGCCTGCGCAAGAAGGGCCTGACCGAAAGCGACCGCAAGAAGGCATCGCGCGGCGGCTGATAGGACCCTGTCGTGACCGACAAGCCCTACAACCCGGATCCTCACAAGCATCCGGGGCTTCACCTGATCGCCTTGCTGGAAGCCAGCAAGGCGGTTCTGGCGCTGTTGGCTGCGACCGGGCTGGAAATGCTCGGCCCGCAGCCCCTGCGCGATGCGGTCAATGCCTTGATCCGCCGGTTCAGTCTGGACCCGGATCACGGCACCCTGCCCTCGCTGCTCAACATGATCAGCCCCGATGCCGTGCATCTGGCGGCTGCTGCGATGGTCGCCTATGGCGTCCTGCACCTTTTCGAGGCCTGGGGCCTCTGGCGCGCCAAAGCCTGGGCCTCCTGGCTGGGCTGCGTCACCGCCGGCATCTACCTGCCGTTCGATATCTACGCCATTCTCCGTCACCCGGGCTGGGCCTCGTGGTCGGTGCTGGTGATCAATCTGATCGTGGTCGGCGTGCTCGCCCGCGATATCCGCAAACGCCATGGCAAGGCCGCCAACGCGGCTTGAGTTGCCAAGCGCCGTCTGTGCTGGTTAGCCTGTCGGCCGGTTCGGGGGGACAGGCATGCGCCTGACACTGACATCACTGATGCTCATCGCACTGGCCGGCTGCAGCCCGGGCCCGGCGCCCCTGCACGCCCGTGAGTCGCCTGCCGCGGCACCGCCCACCAGCGCGCCGATTCCCTTCGCCTACGCCGAAGCCGACATCGCCGATCTGCAGGCGCGCATGGCCAGCGGCGAGCTGGACAGCGTCACCCTGGCCCGCGCCTACCTGGACCGCATCGCCCGCCTCGACCGCGCCGGCCCGCGCCTGCGCGCGGTCATCGAGCTCAATCCGGACGCACTGCGCGAGGCCGCCCAACTGGACGCCGAGCGCCGCCGGGGCCAGCTCCGCGGCCCGCTGCACGGCATCCCGGTGCTGCTCAAGGACAACATCGGCGCCAGCCCCATGAGTACCACTGCCGGCTCGCTCGCACTGGAAGGCTTCCGCCCCGACGATGCGTTCCTGGTCAAGCGGCTGCGCGCGGCCGGCGCGCTGATCCTGGGCAAGACCAACCTGAGCGAATGGGCCAACTTTCGCTCCAGCCAATCGGTCTCTGGCTGGAGCGCGCGTGGCGGACAGACCCGCAACCCGTATCGGCTCAGCCACAGCCCCTGCGGCTCCAGCAGCGGCAGCGCGGTGGCGGTGTCGGCCAATCTGGCGGTGGCGGCGATCGGAACGGAAACCGATGGCAGCATCGTCTGCCCGGCCGCCGTCAACGGCGTGGTCGGGCTGAAACCGACCGTCGGCCTGGTCAGCCGGGAAGGCATCCTCCCGATCTCCTTCAGCCAGGACACCGCCGGCCCGATGGCGCGCAGCGTCGCCGATGCGGCGGCCCTGCTGACCGCCATGGCCGGCCGCGACGAGGCCGACCCGGCCACCGCGACCATGCCCGGGCGCGCGGTCTACGACTACACCTCCCGCCTGAACGCCGATGGCCTGCGCGGCGCGCGGGTCGGCGTGCTGTATGGCGACCTGATGCAGAAGCCGGGCATCGCCCCGGCCCTGCAGCATGCCGTGGCCGTGCTGCGCGACGCCGGCGCCACCGTGGTGCCGGTGCAGCTGCCGACCCAGGGCCAGTGGCAGGACGCCGAACGCATCGTGCTGATGCACGAGTTCAAGGCCGGGCTGCAGCGCTACTTCACCACCTACCAGGCCCCGGTGCGCAGCCTGGAGGACGTGATCGCCTGGAACCGGCAGCACGCGGGCAAGGAGCTGGCGCTGTTCGACCAGGACCTGATGGAAACCGCTGCCGCCATGGGCGGGCCGGGCACCCCGGCGTACATCCGCGCGCGCAGTGACGCACGCCGCCTGGCCGGCCCCGAGGGCATCGATGCGGTGCTGCGCGAGCAGAAACTGGATGCGCTGGTGGCCCCGACCACCGGCGTGGCCTGGCCGATCCGGCCGGGCAGTGGCGATGACTTCCCGGGCGAGAGCTACAGCGCTGCCGCCGTGGCCGGCTACCCGAGCCTGACCGTGCCCATGGCGCACGTGAACGGCCTGCCGCTGGGCCTGCTGTTCATGGGCACCGCGTGGAGCGAGCCGCGCCTGATCGAACTGGGCTACGCCTACGAGCAGCGCACGCGGGCGCGCCGCCCACCACGCTTCCAGACCGACAGTCTGCTGACGAACGCCGTCGCGCCCTGACGGGCGTGTACCGACCAACGGTCGGTACCTACCCGATAACGTACGCCCCACCTCGGTAGTGCCGGCCGCTGGCCGGCAACCACGCAATCCCGGCACAGGGTCCATGCGTTTGCCGGCCGGCGGCCGGCACTACCGGGATGCATCGCCCGGGTCCGGCAGGATCGCCGGCTCACCATCCTCGGCCCCGGGCGAGCGCACATCCTCGGCCGGCTGCGAGCGCGGCCGGCGCGTGGGCGTCACTTCCTGGTTGAGCTCGGCACGGGTGCGCGGCAGCGCCTGCGGATGCTCGCGCGCCAGGAAATCGAGCATCCGCTCGCGCACGATGCAGCGCAGATCAAATGCATCGCCGGAGTTGCGCGCGCTCACCAGCAGGCGCACCTGCAGGGTGTGCTCGCTGGTTTCGGTCACCTGGGTTACGCAGACCTGGCCGTCCCACAGTGCCTCGCCTTTGCAGATCCGCTCCAGTTCAGCGCGGATCGCCGGGATCGGCGCGGTGTAATCCAGCCACAGGAAGGCAGTGCCAAGCAGGTCCGCACTGCGCCGTGTCCAGTTCTGGAACGGGTGCTCGATGAACCACGTCAGGGGCACCACCATCCGCCGCGCATCCCAGATCCGCACCACCACGTAGCTGCTGTTGATCTCCTCCACCCGGCCCCACTCACCTTCCACGATCACCACATCGTCCAGCCGGATCGGCTGGGTCAAGGCGATCTGCAGGCCGGCGATCAGGTTGCCGAACACCGGCTTGGCCGCGATACCGGCGACCAGGCCGATGATGCCGGCCGAGGCCAGCAGCGCGGTGCCGATCTGGCGCACCATCGGGAAGGTCAGCAGGATCAGCGAGACGCCGATCAGGATGATCGCGCCCATCAGCACGCGGCTCAGCACCCGGGTCTGGGTCTGGATGCGACGCGCTTCGAGATTGTCGGCCACCTCCATCGGGTGGTCGCGCAGGATCGCCTGCTCGCCGGCAGCGACCGCGCGCACCAGCAGCCAGATGAAGCAGCCGGTCAGGCCGATATGCAGCAGGCGCAGTGACTGGTCCAGCCAACGCCCGTGCAGCGGCGTGGCTTCCAGCGCGGGAATCAGCAGCAGCAGCGGCAGCGCGAACGCCAGCGGACGGCTGATCACGCGCGCGATGCGGGCGCGGCGGTAATCGCGGTTTTTCAAGCGCCGCGTCAACGCCATCAGCAACCACCAGCCCGTGATCCCGATCACCAGTGCGATCGAGATCGGCCATAGATACAGCGCTGCCTGCTGCCAGTCCACGGTCACTGCACGCTCCTGTGTTCTTCGCAAGGAAGTCCACAGGATACCGGTACCACCATGACCGGGGTATCAGACAAATGTAAGGTGCGTGTCGAGGACACGCCCCCGTGTCAGTCGGCGTAATGCGCCTGCTTGCGCACGATCGCCATCGCGATCTCCAGCGACTGCTCGTAGTTCAGGCGCGGATCGACGGAGGAGCGGTAGGCACGCTCCAGGTCGCGTTCGGTCAGCTCGCGGGCGCCGCCGGTGCATTCGGTCACGTCCTCCCCGGTCAGCTCCAGGTGCACGCCGCCCAACCGCGTGCCGGCCGCGGCATGCAGATCGAAGGACATCTCGACCTCGCCACGCACATTGTCGAAACGGCGCGTCTTGTAGCCATTGCTGGTGCTCTCGGTATTGCCATGCATCGCATCGCACACCCACAGCACGCGCCGGCCATCGCGCTTGACCGCATTCAACAGCGGCGGCAGCTTCTCGGCGATCTGAGCCGCGCCCATCCGGTGGATGAAGCTCAGGCGGCCCGGTTCGTCATCGGGGTTGAGCACATCGATCAGGCGCAGCAGCTGGTCCGGCTGCACGGACGGGCCGACCTTGATCGCGATCGGATTGCGCACGCCACGCAGGTATTCCACGTGCGCGCCATCCAGCGCCGCGGTGCGCATGCCGATCCACGGGTAGTGCGTGCTCAGGTTCAACCAACCCTGCTGGCGCGGCACCTGCCGGGTCAGCGCCTGCTCGTAGGGCAGCAGCAGCGCTTCGTGCGAGGTGTAGAAGTCGATCCGGTTGAGGTTGTACACCTGCGTGCCGGACAGCGTTTCCATGAAGCGCACCGCGTCGCCGATCGAGGACACCATCTTCTGGTAATCGGTGGCCAGCGGCGAATGCCGCACCCACTCCAGGTTCCAGTACTCGGGGTGGTGCAGATCGGCGAAGCCGCCATCGATCAGCGCCCGCACGAAGTTCATCGTCATCGCCGAATGCGCATGCGCCTGCAGCATCCGGCGCGGGTCCGGCAGACGGGCAGCTTCGGTGAATTCCGGCGCATTGATCACGTCGCCGCGGTAGCTGGGCAGGGTCACGCCGTCGCGGGTTTCGGTATCGGCCGAGCGCGGCTTGGCGTACTGCCCGGCGAAACGCCCGACCCGGATCACCGGCTTGCGCATGCCGTGTACCAGCACCAGGCTCATCTGCAGCAGCACCTTGAGCCGGTTGGAGATGGTGGTGGATTCGCAGTCGCTGAAGTTCTCCGCGCAGTCACCGCCCTGCAGCAGGAAGCGCTTGCCTTCCTGGGCATCGGCCAGCTGCTGCTTGAGCGCCAGGATCTCCCAGGAGGTCACCAGCGGCGGCAGCCGCTTGAGCTCGTGCAGCGAGGCATCCAGCGCCAGCGGGTCCGGGTAGGTCGGCATCTGCAGCGCCGGCTTGCCACGCCAGCTCTCCGGCGACCAGGCAGCGTCGACGGCGGTCGCGGCGGGATCGGCTACGGGGGGGGCGGACAGGCTCATCACGGACTTCCGGGGTGTGGGGCCGGTCATGGTCGCAGAGCGCGCCGCCGCCGCAAAGGGCTGGGCCGGCCTGCGTGGCTGAACACCGGTCAACGGGCGCGGCGATCGGCCAGATCGCGCATGGTCCAGCGGCCGCGGACAGGCGCATGATTTGTTACGGAGTAACACTTGCCAGGCCGGCCCCTCCTCCATCGCCCAGCCAAGCCATCCTCATGAAGCCCTCCCTGCTTGCTACCGGTATTACTGTTTCCCTGGCCCTGACCGGCCTGCCCGCCCTCGCCGCCGCCGCCACCAGCGCCGCCCCTGCCGTCACCGATCTGGACGCGGTCACGGTCAGCGCCAAACTCGACCAGGCGCGCAATGCGCTGTCGCCGGATATCGGCAGCAGCCAGTACCAGATCACTGCCGAAGACATCCAGAACCTGCCGCTGGGCGCCTCCACCCCGTTGAACCAGGTGTTGCTGCAGGCGCCGGGGGTGGTCCAGGATTCCTACGGTGGCGTCCACGTGCGCGGCGGCCATGCCAACCTCCAGTACCGGCTCAACGGCGTCCTGCTGCCCGAATCGATCTCCGGCTTCGGCCAGACGCTGGACGCCCGCGCGATCAAGAGCCTCCGCCTGATGGATGGCGCCCTGCCGGCACAGTTTGGCGAGCGCACCGCCGCCGTGGTCGACATCACCACCCGCAGCGGCGCCGAGCTGGGCAATGGCGGCAGCGCCGGCCTCACCGCCGGCTCCTACGGCAAGGTCAACCCCAACGCCTCGTGGTGGGGCAGCCAGGGCCGCTGGAGCTGGTACCTGACCGGCAACTACGACCAGGACCAGGTCGGCATGGAAAACCCCACCGCCTCGCGCCGGCCGGACCACGATGACACCCACCAGGGCAAGGCGTTCGCCGACCTGACCTACCTGGTCAACGACGCCACCCGCCTGAGCCTGTTCGCCGGGTTCTCCAACAACCGCTTCCAGATCCCGGTCAACCCCGGCCAGACCCCGCAGTTCGGCTACCTGGACACGGTCACTGCGGACTCCGCCGCGCTGGACGAAACCCAGCGCGAGACCACCCGCTTCGGCATGCTGGTGCTGCAGGGCGCGCTGGGCAGCACCGCCTACCAGGTCTCGGCCGGGCGGCGGTACAGCGACCTGTCCTTCCACCCGGACCTCGCCGGCGACCTCATCTTCAACGGCGTTGCCTCACAGGTGGAGCGCAGCAACCGCGCCAACACCGTGCAGGCCGATTTCTCCACCCCGCTGGGCGAAAACCACACCTTGCGCTACGGCCTGTACGTCAACGCCGAACGCGCCCGCGCCGGCAGCGACACCTGGGTGTTCCCGGTCGACGCCGACGGCCAACAGGCCAGCACCACGCCCCGGCGCATTCCGGAGGCGAGCGCCTTCAACGCCACCACCACCGCGGTCTATCTGCAGGACGAATGGCGCCTCGGCGACGACTGGACCGTGAACTACGGCCTGCGCGGCGACCGCTACAAGGCCTTCGGTGGCACCGAAGGCCAGCTCAGCCCGCGGGTGGGTGTGGTCTGGAACGCCACCGACAGCACCACCGTGCACGCCGGCTACTCGCGCTACTTCACCCCGCCGGCCAGCGAACTGGTGGCCAGCAGTGACATCGCGCTCTACGACGGCACCACCAACCAGCAACCGGCCGGAGGCAGCACCACGCCACTGTCCGAGCGCAGCGACTACTACGACATCGGCGTCTCCCAGCAGCTGGGCGAACACCTCACCCTCGGCCTGGACGCTTACGACCGCAAGGTCGACCGGCTGCAGGACGAAGGCCAGTTCGGCGCCGCCTATATCTACTCGACCTTCAACTATCGCCACGGGCATATCCACGGCGTGGAATTCAGCGCCGACTACAGCAATGGCCCGCTCAGCGCCTACGTCAACGCGGCCTACAACAAGGCCATGGGCAAGCAGGTCATCACCGGCCAGTACAACCTGGATCCGGAAGCACTGGCCTATGTCCAGGACAACTGGATCCACCTGGACCACGACCAGAAACTGACCTCGTCCGGCGGCATCAGCTACGCCTTCGCCGGCCACAATCGTCTTGGCGCCGACTACGTCTTCGGTAGCGGCCTGCGCTCGGACGCCGACGGCGTCCCCAACGGTGGCGAACTCCCCGCCTACCTCCAGCTCAACCTGAGCGCCGGCCACGACTTCAACGCCGACAGCGGCCACCCGCTGCACGCGCAGCTGGCCCTGGTCAACGCCCTGGACCGCAGCTACCAGCTGCGCGACGGCGGCGGGATCGGCGTCTTCGCCCCGCAGTGGGGCCCGCGCCGTGGCGCCTACCTCAGCCTGCAGCAGGACTTCTGAGCGGTACCCTGACGCCTTGCGACCGGATCAGGCCGGGAACATCCAGACCTGACCGCAGCCTCCGACCTGGCCGCGCAACGCGTGCCAGGCCGGAGACGGCCGGATGCGACCTCAGTGGCGGCGGCGCGCACGGAACGCCGTCACCAGCGCCCACAGCGCCAAGGCCGCGAACCACACCAGGCTCCACATCGGCATCGTCAGGCCCAGGAACTGCCAATCGATGTTGCCGCAGTTGCCGGTACCGGTCAGCACCGTGCGGAACACCTCGAACGGCCCCATCGTCTCGCTGAGGAAGCTCAACGGTGGCCCGCAGCTCGAGCCCATGTCCTGCGGCAGCAACTGCACATACACATGGCGCCCGGCAATGCCGATACCGACAGCCGCCGCGATGAAGGCCAGCACGCCATACGTCTTCCGCCCGGCCGGATCACGCGGACCGTGCAGCGCCCCGATCAGGAACAGCAGCCCCAGCGCCGCGAACGCGATCCGCTGGAAGATGCACAACGGGCACGGCTCCAGCCCCATCTTCAGCTGCAGGAAGATCGCATACCCCAACAGCACCGCGCAGACCAGGAACCCCAGCAGGAACTGGGCGCGGAAACTCCAACGCAATGGATTCATTGCCAACACTCGTGAAAGTCCAGGCGCCAAGATTAACAGGGCCGCGACCAGCCGCCACGCAGCCGGCCAACGGCCGGCTCTACCTACGCCGCGCACAGCCCCCGCTTTACCCCATGCGCACCGACCATGTGTGCAGGCGTTGGCGCGGGTGGGTTGTCGGGACCATGAGCGCCATGGATGGCGCGACATGAGCCTCCATGGACGGATTTACGGCGTGTCCCGCCAACCCACCCGCGCCGACGCCCCACCCTCGCCCGCAGCGCCATGCTCTTGCCGTGGCCGTGGCCGTGGCCTTGGCCTTGGCCCTTATCAACCCCGCAGAAACGGAAAAACCCGGCACAAGGCCGGGTTCTTCACCGAATAACAGGTACAGCTCGAAGATTACTCTTCGACGGCTTCAGCCACAGCGGCCGGACGATCGACCAGCTCCACGTAGGCCATCGGCGCATTGTCGCCAGCGCGGAAACCACACTTCAGCAGACGCAGGTAGCCGCCCGGACGGTTCGCGTAACGCGGGCCCAGGGTGGTGAACAGATTGCCGACGGCTTCGTTGTCGCGCAGGCGAGCAAACGCCAGACGACGGTTGGCAACCGAATCAACCTTGGCCAGGGTGATCAGCGGCTCGGCAACGCGGCGCAGTTCCTTGGCCTTCGGCAGGGTGGTCTTGATCAGCTCGTGCTTGAACAGCGACGCGGCCATGTTCTTGAACATTGCTTCGCGATGGGCGCTGGTGCGGTTGAACTTGCGACCGGACTTCATATGACGCATGACGGTGATTCCTGAAGTGAATGTTGGATCGGTTGGGTATCGCTGTCGCCATCCTGGCGTTGCTGCTTGGACTGCGGATGGTCCGGTGCCAGCCGTCCTGGCTGGCCGTCACCGCAGGCTATCGACCTGTCGGTGCGGGGTGTTGCCGGTGAAGCCCCCGCACCCGAAGGTGCGGGGTCAAGCATCTTGCGTAGCGCTGGATCAGCCGAGCATGCCGTGCTGGGCGACACCGGCCGGCGGCCAGTTCTCCAGCTTCATGCCGAGCGAAAGGCCGCGCTGTGCGAGGACTTCCTTGATCTCGGTCAGCGACTTCTTGCCGAGGTTCGGGGTCTTGAGCAGCTCCACTTCGGTCTTCTGGATCAGATCGCCGATGTAATAGATGCTCTCTGCCTTGAGGCAGTTGGCCGAACGCACGGTCAGTTCCAGGTCGTCGATCGGGCGCAGCAGCACCGGATCCACGCCGTTGTTGGCCGGCTTGGCCGCACCGCGGTCGCGGTGGGTGAAGTCACCGAAGACCGACAGCTGATCGCTGAGGATGTCGGCGGCAGTGCGCACGGCTTCCTCGGCATCGATCGTGCCGTTGGTTTCGATGTCCAGCACCAGCTTGTCCAGATCGGTACGCTGTTCAACGCGGGCCGCTTCCACCGAATAGGCGACGCGACGGACCGGCGAGAACGAGGCGTCCAGGACCAGACGGCCGATGGCACGGGTTTCTTCATCCGGACGACGACGCGCGGCCGCCGGCTGGTAGCCGAAACCACGCTCGATCTTCAGACGCATATTGATTGCCGTGTCCTTGGTCAGGTGGCAAATGATATGGTCGTTGTTGAGGACTTCGACGTTGTGGTCCAGCTTGATATCAGCAGCGGTCACGACACCCGGACCCTGCTTGGACAGCGACAACGTAGCGTTGTCACCGGTATGCATGCGGATGGCCACGTCCTTCAGGTTGAGCAGGACTTCCAGCACGTCCTCCTGCAAGCCTTCGAGCGTGGTGTACTCGTGCAGTACGCCATCGATTTCGACTTCCGTGATGGCGAAGCCCGGGATGGACGACAGCAGCACGCGACGCAGGGCGTTGCCCAGCGTATGCCCGTAACCACGCTCCAAGGGTTCGATGACGACCTTGGCGCGGGTATCGGTAAGGCGTTCGATCTGCGGACCGCGAGGACGCAGAACCTGGTTGGCGGTAACCGTCATGTTGCGGGTTCTCCTGCGAACCTCCGGTGTGACCCGGAGGTTCTCCAATGTGAATTACTTCGAATACAACTCGACGATCAGCGCTTCGTTGATATCCGCAGGCAGGTCCGAACGATCCGGCACGGCCTTGAAGATGCCGGCGAACTTGCCGGAATCAACTTCAACCCACGACGGACGCAGGTCATGCGTGGCAGACACGGTCAGGGCTTCCTGAACGCGCAGCTGCTTGGCAGCCTTCTCGGACAGAGCGACGGCGTCGCCAGCCTTGACCTGGTACGAAGCCAGGTTGACCGACTTGCCGTTCACGGTGACGCCGCGGTGCGAGACCAGCTGACGGGCAGCCGGACGGGTCACAGCGAAGCCCATGCGATAGACGACGTTGTCCAGACGGGTTTCCAGCAACTGCAGCAGGTTCTCGCCGGTGTTGCCCTTCTTGGTCGAGGCCTTCTTGTAGTAGTTGCGGAACTGACGCTCCAGCAGGCCGTAGATACGCTTGACCTTTTGCTTTTCGCGCAGCTGGGTAGCGTAGTCGGACAGCTTGCCCTTACGGGCAGTGGCGCCGTGCTGGCCGGGCTTCTGCTCCAGCTTGCACTTGGAGTCCAGCGCACGGGCCGGGCTCTTGAGGGAAAGGTCGGCGCCTTCGCGGCGGGCGAGCTTACAGGTAGGACCGATATAACGAGCCATTTCTTATCGCTCCTTTAGACGCGACGCTTCTTCGGCGGACGGCACCCGTTGTGCGGGATTGGCGTCACGTCGATGATGTTGGTGATCTTGTAGCCCACGTTGTTCAGCGAGCGCACGGCCGACTCACGACCCGGACCCGGGCCCTTGATGCGGACTTCCAGGGACTTGACGCCGTAGTCGAGCGCGGCACGGCCGGCCTTCTCGGCAGCCACCTGGGCAGCGAACGGAGTGGACTTACGCGAACCGCGGAAGCCAGCGCCACCGGAGGTCGCCCACGACAGAGCGTTGCCCTGACGGTCGGTGATGGTCACGATGGTGTTGTTGAAAGAAGCATGGACGTGGGCGACGCCGTCAGTGACGACGCGCTTGATCTTCTTCTTGGTCTTAGCGACGGGCTTAGCCATTTCTTAGGTCCCTTACTTCCTGATCGCCTTGCGCGGGCCCTTGCGGGTGCGGGCGTTGGTACGGGTGCGCTGGCCACGAAGCGGCAGACCGCGACGGTGACGCAGACCGCGGTAGCAGCCCAGGTCCATCAGGCGCTTGATCGCGATACCGATTTCACGGCGCAGATCGCCTTCCACGATGTACTTGCCGACTTCGAGACGCAGACGCTCGATTTCCGGCTCCGACAGATCGCGGATCTTGGTGGTCGAGGTCACGCCTGCGGCGTCGCAGACCTTCTTCGAACGGGTACGGCCGATGCCGTAAATGCTTTGCAACCCGACCCAGACGTGCTTCTGGGCTGGCAGGTTGACGCCTGCAATACGCGCCATGACGCGGTTCTCCAGCTGAGTGATGGCCGACAGCGCACCATGGGCGCGCCAATCCGGCAGGATGGATCAAAAAAGTGAACTAGCGATTCTATCAAGGTCTCGGTTTACTGGGAAGCCCGTGGAACCTTGAGGTTCCATGGACCCGGCGTGGGGAGTGTGCCCATGCTCCGGCGCCGGATGTCGTTGACTGCAGAGGTTGCCCTCGCCGCCGCCCGCGCTACTCCCGCGCGGGACCACCACATCACACCCCCACCCGAAACCGCTGCAGGGGCCGCCCTTCGATTTGGAAGGCCAGTCCGGGAACCGGAGGGCCTTCACAACAAGAAGACTAGTGTAACAGGTCAATCAGCCGCGGGCAAAACCGCCGCGGTTGCCGCCCTTCAGGTTGGCCTTCTTCAACAGGCTCTCATACTGGTGAGACATCAGGTGCGCCTGGATCTGGGCGATGAAGTCCATCACCACCACCACCACGATCAGCAGCGAGGTGCCGCCGAAGTAGAACGAGGCGCCCAGCTGGGTGCGCAGGATTTCCGGCAGCAGGCAGACGATCACCAGGTACAGCGAACCGGCAGCCGTCAGGCGGGTCAGCACGGCATCCACGTAGTCGGCGGTGGCCTTGCCCGGACGGATGCCCGGAATCAGCGCGCCCGACTTCTTCAGGTTGTCGGCGGTTTCCTGCGAGTTGAACACCAGCGCGGTGTAGAAGAACGCAAAGCCACTGATCAGCGCAGCGAACACGATCATGTGCAGCGGCTCGCCCGGCCCGAGGGCGTTGGCGACCTTCTGCAGCCACGTGGCCGAGCTGGCCTGGCCGGACCACATCGCCAGCGTCGTCGGGAACGCCAGGATGCTCGAGGCGAAGATGGCCGGGATCACGCCCGCCATGTTCAGCTTCAGCGGCAGGAACGAGGTCTGGTTCATGTACGCGTTGCGGCCACCCTGGCGACGTGCGTAGTTCACCGTGATGCGGCGTTGGCCGCGCTCGACGAACACCACGAAGTAGGTGAAGGCCAGCACCACCAGCACGATCAGCAGCAGGGCGATGAAGCTCATGTTGCCGTCGCGGTAGGCTTCCACGGTGTGGATGACCGCGCCCGGCAGGCCGGCCACGATGCCGGCGAAGATGATCAGCGACACACCGTTGCCGATGCCGCGCTCGGTGACCTGCTCACCGACCCACATCAGGAAGATGGTACCGGCGGTCAGCGCGACGATGGCGGTGAGCACGAAGCCCATGCCCGGTGCGTAGACGACCGGGGCACCGCCCGGGGAGACCTGGTTCTGCAGCGCCAGCGCGATGCTGCCGCCCTGCACCACCGCCAGCAACACGGCGCCGATGCGGGAATATTGGGTGATCTTGCGACGACCCGATTCACCTTCCTTCTGCATCGATTTCAATGCCGGGAAGATGTGGACCGCCAGCTGCATCACGATGGATGCCGAGATGTACGGCATCACGTTCAGCGCGAAAATGCTGAAACGGTGCAGGGCGCCGCCCGAGAACATGTTGAACATGTCCACGATGCCGCCGCCCTGCGCCTGCATGAGCGCAAGCATGGCATCGGGATTGACGCCAGGCACCGGCACATAACAGCCGATGCGGTAGACGATCAATGCCCCGATGACGAACAGCAGGCGCTGGCGGAGTTCCGTGAACTTGCCGAGCCCGCCGCCGAGGTTACCAATGCCAGCTTGCGCCATGTCTTACTCCTGTACGCTGCCGCCGGCAGCTTCGATCGCGGCCTTGGCACTGGCCGTTGCAGCGACGCCCTTCAGGGTGAAGGCCTTGGTCAGGTCACCCTTCATGACGATCTTGGCACGCTTGGCGGTGCTCGGGACCAGCTTGGCAGCGCGCAGCGCGGCAAAGTCGATCTCGCCGGCTTCCAGGCGTTCCAGCTGGTAGGACAGCACTTCAGCGGTGTCCTTGGCGATCTTGGAACGGAAACCGACCTTCGGCAGACGACGCTGCATGGGGGTCTGGCCGCCTTCGAAGCCTGCCTTGATCTTGCCGCCACCCTTACGGGCGAACGAACCCTTGTGGCCGCGGCCGCAGGTCTTGCCCAGGCCGGAGCCGATACCACGACCGACGCGGGTGCGCTCTTTACGAGCGCCCGGTGCCGGGCTCAATTCATTCAGATGCATGGTCATTGGATTATTCCTCAACCTTGACGAGGTAGTGGACCTTGTTGATCAGGCCGCGAACCTGCGGGCTGTCCTTCAGTTCACGCACATCGTTGAGCTTGTTCAGGCCCAGGGCACGCACCGACAGGCGGTGACGCGACTGGGTGCCACGCAGGCCAGCCACCAGGCGGACCTTGACGGTCTTGACGGTTTCATTAGCCATGGTTGAGATCCTCCACCTTCTTGCCGCGCTTGGCCGCGATGCGGACCGGCGACTGCATTTCGGTCAGACCCTTCAGCGTGGCGCGAACCAGGTTGATCGGGTTACGCGAACCGACGGCCTTGGCCAGCACGTTCTTGACGCCAACGGCTTCCAGGACGGCGCGCATGGCACCACCGGCAATCACACCGGTACCTTCGGAGGCCGGCATCATGAACACGCGGGCTGCGCCGTGGCCGGACTTCACCGGGTGCCACAGGGTGCCGTTGTTCAGATCGACGGTGGCCAGGTTCTTGCGAGCCTGTTCCATCGACTTCTGGATCGCGACCGGCACTTCACGCGCCTTGCCGTAACCGAAGCCGACCTTGCCTGCGCCGTCACCGACCACGGTCAGTGCGGTGAAGGTGAACTGGCGGCCGCCCTTGACGGTCTTGCTGACGCGGTTGACCGCGACCAGCTTTTCGATCATGCCGTCGTCGACTTTCTCTTCGCGGCGATCGCGATCGCGACCCCGCTGCTGACGTTCTTCTGCCATGTTGATTCCTTGATTGATTGAGTATGTACGGCTCAGGGCCGCTTATAGCTGTGAGATGGAGCGGTGATTCGAGCGCCCCTGCAGAAGAAGGACGTCGCCCGGCGCAACCCGCGCCGGCAGGCAGGCGGAAGCGGGGACCAGCCCCGCTTCCTTATCCCTTAGAACTGCAGGCCGCCTTCGCGGGCTGCATCAGCCAGTGCCTTGATGCGGCCGTGGTAGCGGTAGCCCGAGCGGTCGAAAGCGACCTTCTCGATGCCCGCAGCCTTGGCGCGCTCGGCGACCAGCTTGCCAACCTTGGCGGCGGCGTCGCTGTTCTTGCCGTTCTTCAGGCCTTCCTTGACGTCGGCCTGGGTGGTGTTGGCAGCTGCCAGCACCTTGGAGCCGTCGGCGGTGAAGACCTGGGCGTACAGGTGCTGACCGGTGCGCAGCACCGACAGACGCGGCACGCCGAGCACACGGATGTGGGCACGGGTCGACTTGGCACGACGCAGACGAGCGATGTTCTTGTTCATGATCTTTTTCCTTGAAAGCTGAGGGCGTGAGTTACGCCTTCTTGGCTTCCTTACGAATGATGACTTCGCCGGCGTACTTCACACCCTTGCCCTTGTAGGGCTCCGGCGGACGGAAGCCACGGATCTTGGCGGCAACTTCGCCAACGCGCTGCTTGTCGGTGCCCTGGACCAGCACTTCGGTCTGGGTCGGGGTCGAAATGGTGATGCCTTCCGGCGCCACGAACAGGACCGGATGCGAGAACCCGAGCGACAGGTTCAGGTCCTTGCCCTGCATGGCGGCACGGTAACCGACGCCGACCAGCTCGAGCTTGCGCTCGAAGCCTTCGGTCACGCCGTGGACCATGTTGGCCAGGATGGCGCGCACGGTGCCGGTGAGGGCGACCAGCGAGGCATCGTTGGCGGCCAGGGTGGCAACGCCGTTGTCGACAGTGATTTCAACGCCAGCAACCTTGGCAAGCGACAGGGTGCCCTTCGGGCCCTTCACGCTGACGGATTCCGGCTGGATGTTCAGTTCAACGCCCTTGGGCAGGTTGACTGGCTTCTTGGCTACGCGGGACATAGTTGTTTCCTTCTCGCCTTAGGCCACGAAGCACAGGACTTCGCCGCCGACGCCCAACTGGCGCGCCTGCGCATCAGTCATGATGCCCTTGGAGGTGGAGATGATGGAGATACCCAGGCCGTTGAGGACCTTCGGCAGCTCGGACTTGCCACGGTACTGGCGCAGACCCGAACGCGAGAAGCGCTTCAGGGTCTCGATGACCGGCTTGCCTTCGAAATACTTCAGGACGATTTCAAGCTCGGCCTTGTTGTTCTCGATCTTGGTCACGCGCAGATCGGTGATGTAGCCTTCGGCCTTCAACACCTCTGCGATTGCCACCTTGATCTTGGACGACGGTGCTTTCACCGTCTGCTTGCCAACCGCGGCCGCATTCTTGATGCGTACCAGCAGGTCGGCGATGGGATCAGTCATGCTCATAGTCGATACCTTTGAGTGCACCGATATCCGCTTTCGCGAAAATCTTGTGTCTACCTGGGATGGGCCAGGGCCCTTGTTGCCTGTTCAGCGGACCAACGGCCCGCTCTACGCCAGCCCCCGTGACGGAGCAAGACGCGGGAGTATACGGCAAAAAGAGCCCGACTTGCGTCGGGCTCCCTTAATCCGGGATCAGGGCCGGAAAACCGACCCCTCTCCCCTGCCCCGTGCCGTGAAGGCGCGCGGCAGTGGAAGGGACGAATCCCTTACCAGCTGGCCTTGCGCAGGCCCGGCACGTCGCCACGCATGGTGGCTTCACGCAGCTTGTTACGGCCCAGGCCGAACTTGCTGTACACGCCACGCGGGCGGCCCGAGAGCTCGCAACGGTTGCGGTGACGGCTCGGCGACGAGTCGCGCGGCAGCTTCTGCAGCTTGATGACGGCCTCGGCCTTTTCGTCGTACGACGCGGTCGTGCTGGAGATGATCTTCTTCAGCTCTTCACGCTTGCCGGCGTACTTGACGGCCAGCTTCGCACGCTTGAGGTCGCGGTTGACCATGGAGGTCTTTGCCATTTCGGATTCCTCGACGTATCAGTTACGGAACGGGAACTTGAACGCTGCGAGCAGCGCCTTCGCTTCCGCATCGGTCTTGGCGGTGGTGGTGATGGCGATATCCATGCCGCGGATCGCGTCGACAGCGTCGAAGTCGATTTCCGGGAAGATGATCTGTTCCTTCACACCCATGTTGAAGTTGCCGCGACCGTCGAAGGAACGACCCGAAACACCACGGAAGTCGCGCACGCGCGGCAACGAGATGTTGATCAGACGGTCCATGAACTCGTACATCTTTTCACGACGCAGCGTGGTCTTGCAGCCGATCGGCCAACCATCGCGGATCTTGAACGATGCCACCGAGACACGGGACTTGGTCACGATCGGCTTCTGACCGGAGACCTTGGCCATATCGGCGACGGCATTTTCCAGGATCTTCTTGTTCGTGGCTGCTTCGCCGACACCCATGTTCAGGGTGACCTTGACCAGCTTCGGAACCTGCATCGGATTGGTGTAGCCGAACTGCTTCATCAGCGCCGGCACCACTTCTTCCTTGTAAAACTTTTCGAGACGGGAATTCATCAGCTCATTCCTCAGGCGTCGAGCGCCTCACCGCTGGAGCGGAACACACGCAGTTTGCGTCCATCCTCCAGCACCTTGAAGCCAACGCGCTCGCCCTTGCCCGAAGCCGGGTTCAGCACATTCACGTTGGAGATATGGAT
This sequence comes from Stenotrophomonas bentonitica, assembly GCF_002887735.1. Lineage (GTDB taxonomy): Bacteria > Pseudomonadota > Gammaproteobacteria > Xanthomonadales > Xanthomonadaceae > Stenotrophomonas > Stenotrophomonas bentonitica_A. The sequence continues at coordinate 6,049 of NZ_PKQP01000011.1, read as the reverse complement.
CGACGCTTCACGCTCGACCACGCCGCCGGCAACGCCTGCCTGCGGGTTCGGCTTGGTGTGGCGCTTGACGATGTTCACGTTGGCGACGATCACACGATCGCCGTCGACGCGGACGACTTCGCCCTGCTTGCCCTTGTCCTTGCCGGTGTTGACGACGACCTGGTCGCCCTTCTTGATACGGTTAGCCATGATTATCTCCTGGCGCTCACAGAACTTCGGGAGCGAGCGAGACGATCTTCATGAACTTCTCGGAACGAAGTTCACGGGTCACCGGTCCGAAGATGCGGGTGCCGATCGGCTCTTGCTTGTTGTTGAGCAGGACCGCGGCGTTGCCGTCGAAACGGATCAGCGAGCCATCGGCGCGACGCACACCCTTGCGGGTACGCACCACGACGGCGTCATACACTTCACCCTTCTTGACTTTGCCGCGCGGGATTGCGTCCTTCACGGTGACCTTGATGATGTCGCCGATGTGGGCATAACGGCGCTTGGAACCACCCAGCACCTTGATGCACATCAGTTCCTTGGCACCGGAGTTGTCCGCGGCGTCGAGGTAGCTCTGCATCTGGATCATGATTCAGATCTCCTTATTCAGCCGCACGCGTGATGACTTCCACCACGCGCCAGTTCTTGGTCTTGGACATCGGAGCAATCTCGGCCACGCGCACGACATCACCTTCGTTGCAGGTGTTGTCGGCGTCGTGTGCGTGCAGCTTGGTCGAACGCTTGATGTACTTGCCGTACAGGGCGTGCTTGACCAGGCGCTCCACCAACACGGTGACCGTCTTGTCCATCTTGTTGCTGACGACACGGCCTTCGACCGTGCGCAGCGTCTTGCTGTCGTTGTTATCGCTCATCGCGGCCATCCTTACTTGGTGCTGCCGAGCAGGGTCTTGACGCGAGCGATCTCGCGACGAACCCGGCGGGTTTCGTGGGTCTTCGGCAGCTGGCCAGTGACCTGCTGCATACGGAGCGAGAACTGCTCCTTACGCAGGTCGATCAGGTGGCTCTTCAGGTCGTCAGCCGACTTTTCGCGAAGTTGTTTGATATCCATCAGAGCACCGTCCGGGTCACGAAAGTGGTGGTCACGGAGAGCTTGGCGGCAGCCAGGCGGAACGCCTCACGTGCCACGTCTTCTGCGACGCCTTCGATTTCATAGATCATGCGGCCGGGCTGGATCTGGGCTACCCAGTACTCCACGTTGCCCTTACCAGAACCCATTCGGACTTCGATGGGCTTCTTGGTGATCGGCTTGTCGGGGAACACTCGGATCCACATCTTGCCGCCGCGCTTGACGTAGCGGCTGATCGAGCGGCGGGCCGCTTCGATCTGACGCGCGGTCAGCTGACCATGAGCGGTTGCCTTCAGGCCGTACTCGCCGAAGCTGACGGCGTTGCCGCTCCAGCTCAGACCATCGTTACGGCCCTTGTGTACCTTGCGGTATTTGGTTCGCTTGGGTTGCAACATTGTCGTTACCTCGCTTCACGAGCCGGGCGCGACGGACGGTCACCGCGGTCGCCGCGATCGTTACGATCGTTGCGCGGGGAGTCGTCCTGCTTTTCCTGGCCAACCTGGGAGAAATCGAAGACTTCGCCCTTGTAGATCCAGACCTTGATGCCGATGATGCCGTAGGTCGTCTTGGCTTCAGCGAAGCCATAGTCGATGTCGGCACGCAGCGTATGCAGCGGCACGCGGCCTTCGCGGTACCACTCCGAACGGGCGATTTCCGCGCCGTTCAAGCGGCCACCGACATTGACCTTGATGCCCAGGGCACCGAGGCGCATCGCGTTGCCGACCGAGCGCTTCATCGCGCGGCGGAACATGATGCGACGCTCCAGCTGCTGCGCGATCGACTCGGCAACCAGCTGTGCGTCCAGCTCGGGTTTACGCACTTCGGTGACGTTGATGTGCGCCGGGACGCCCATCATTTCGCTCACTTCCTTGCGCAGCTTCTCGATGTCCTCACCGCGCTTGCCGATCACCACGCCCGGACGGGCGGTGTGGATCGTCACGCGAGCGGTCTTTGCCGGACGCTCGATCAGGATCTTGCTGATGCCGGCCTGCGCAAGCTTCTTGCGCAGCATGTCCCGCACCTTCAGGTCGGCTGCCAGATAACCAGCAAACTCGGCCTTGTTGGCGTACCACTTGGAGTTCCAGTCCTTGGAAATGCCGAGGCGGATACCAATCGGATGAACTTTATGACCCATGGTGTTTTCCTTTCCGCTTACTTGCCGGCGCCCACAACCACAGTGATGTGGCTGGTGCGCTTGAGGATGCGGGTGCCGCGGCCTTTCGCCCGCGCCATGAAACGCTTCAGGGTCGGACCTTCATCTACCATGATGGTCTGTACCTTCAGCTCGTCGACGTCGGCGCCCTGGTTGTTCTCGGCGTTTGCAATAGCCGACTCCACCACCTTCTTGATCAGGTGGGCAGCCTTCTTGTCCGAGAACTTCAGCAGGTTGACCGCACGCTCGGCCGGCAGGCCACGCACCTGGTCAGCGACCAGGCGGGCTTTCTGCGCAGAGATGCGCGCGGAGCGCAGGATTGCTTTCGCTTCCATTGTCATCTCTCCTTACTTGCCCGACTTCTTGTCACCACCGTGACCCTTGAAGGTCCGGGTGATGGCAAATTCGCCGAGCTTGTGGCCGACCATGTTCTCGTTGACGAGCACCGGAACGTGGTTCTTACCGTTATGAACGGCGATGGTGACGCCTACCATTTCCGGCAGGATCATCGAACGGCGCGACCAGGTCTTGATCGGCTTCTTGCTACCCGCAGCGGCTTCCACCTTCTTGATGAGGTGGTGATCGACAAACGGGCCCTTCTTGAGTGAACGTGCCATGGTCGATTAGCCCCTACGATCGCGGACGATGAATTGCTGGGTGCGCTTGTTATGGCGCGTCTTGTAACCCTTGGTCGGGACACCCCACGGGGTGACCGGATGCGGGTTGCCCTGGCCGGCCTTCGCCTCACCACCACCGTGCGGATGGTCAACCGGGTTCATGGCAGCACCACGAACGGTCGGGCGGACACCACGCCAGCGCTTGGCGCCAGCCTTGCCCAGCTTTTCCAGGTTGTGTTCGTCGTTACCGACTTCACCGATGGTGGCGCGGCACTCGACCGGCACCTTGCGCATTTCACCCGAGCGCAGGCGCAGGGTGGCGTAGATGCCTTCACGAGCGACGAGCTGCACGGCAGCGCCGGCGGCACGCGCGATCTGAGCACCCTTGCCCGGCTTCAGTTCGATGCCGTGGACAGTGGTACCGACCGGGATGTTGCGCAGCGGCAGGGTGTTGCCGGTCTTGATCGGCGCATCCGAACCCGCGATCACCTGGTCACCGGCCTTCAGGCCCTTCGGTGCGATGATGTAGCGGCGCTCGCCGTCGACGTAGCACAGCAGGGCGATATGGGCGGTGCGGTTCGGATCGTATTCGATGCGTTCCACGCGCGCCGGAATGCCTTCCTTGTTGCGCTTGAAGTCGATGACACGGTAGTGCTGCTTGTGACCACCACCCACGTGACGGGTGGTGATGCGGCCGTGGTGGTTACGACCACCGGACTTGCTCTGCGGCTCCAGCAGCGCGGCATGCGGCGCGCCCTTGTGCAGATCGGGCGTGACCACGCGCACGGCCGAACGACGGCCGGGAGAAGTGGGTTTGAATTTCATCAATGGCATGGGATGTACCTCAGGCCTTGGCCGTTACATCGATGGACTGGCCATCGGCGAGACGCACGTACGCCTTGCGCCAATCGCCGCGGCGGCCGGTGCGGTTACGGAAGGACTTGTTCTTGCCCTTCACGTTCAGCACGTTGACCGACTCGACCTTGACGTCGAACAGCTGCTCGACCGCGGCCTTTACATCGGCCTTGGTGGCTTCGTTCGAAACTTCGAAGACATACTGGTTGGAATGTTCCTGCAGGCGCGCGGTCTTTTCGGAGACTCGCGGAGCGCGCAGCACGCTGAAGACTTTTTCGTTGCTGCTCATGCCAGCCACTCCTCGACCTTCTTGACCGCATCAGCGGTGATGACGACCGTGTCGGCACCGACCAGCGACACCGGGTCCAGGCCCTGCACGTCACGCACTTCCACGTAGGGAATGTTGCGCGCCGACAGGTACAGGTGCTCGGAAGCATCTTCGGTGACGATCAGCGGACGCTTGCCCACTTCCAGGCCGGCCAGCTTGGCGATCAACGACTTGGTGTTGGTCGCTTCGACATCGAAGGACTCCACGATCGTCAGACGGCCCTGGCGGTTCAGCTCGGACAGGATCGCGCACATGGCTGCACGGTACTGCTTACGGTTGACCTTCTGCTCGAAGCTGCGCGGCTTGGCCGCGAAGGTGACACCGCCGCCGATGAAGATCGGAGCCGTCAGTGCGCCATGACGCGCGCCGCCGCCCTTCTGCTTCTTCGACTTCTTGGTGGTACCAGCCACTTCAGAGCGAGTCTTCTGTGCCTTGGTGCCGGCGCGACCGGCGTTGCGGTAAGCAACGACGACCTGGTGAACCAGATCTTCGCTGAAATCGCGACCGAACACGGCATCGGAGACCGAGACCTTGTTGTTGCTACCCGTGATAACGAGTTCCATCGTCATCTCTCCTTATGCCTTGCTAGCCGGACGAACGATCACGTCACCACCCGCTGCGCCCGGAACGGCACCACGGATCGCGATCAGACCACGCTCGACATCGACCTTCACCACTTCCAGGTTCTGGGTGCTCTGCTGCACCGAACCCATGTGGCCGGACATCTTCTTACCCGGGAAAACGCGACCCGGGGTCTGGCGCTGGCCCAAGGAACCCGGCGCGCGATGCGACAGCGAGTTACCGTGGGTTGCATCGCCCATACGGAAGTTGTAGCGCTTGATGGTGCCCTGGAAGCCCTTACCCTTGGTGACACCCTGGACGTCGACCTTCTGGCCAACTTCAAAGATGTCCGCCTTGACTTCGCCGCCGACGGCGAAATCGCCGAGCTGCGCGTCTTCAACGCGGAATTCCCACAGGCCACGGCCCGCGTCGACCTTCGCCTTGGCGAAGTGACCGGCTTCCGGCTTGTTGACCAGGGCAGCGCGACGCGCGCCGACGGTCACCTGCACGGCGCTGTAGCCGTCAGCTTCGACGGTCTTGATCTGCGCGATGCGGTTCGGGGTTGCTTCAATCAGGGTTACCGGGATGGCCTGGCCATCTTCGGTGAACACGCGGCTCATGCCAGCCTTGCGGCCCACGAAGCCCAACGAATATTTCTTCGTCATGGTCGTAGTCCTCAGGTCAGCTTGATCTGAACGTCGACGCCGGCAGCCAGTTCGAGCTTCATCAGCGCGTCCACGGTCTTGTCGTTCGGGTCAACGATATCGAGCACGCGCTTGTGCGTGCGGGTCTCGTACTGGTCACGCGCGTCTTTGTCGACGTGCGGGGAGACGAGAATGGTGTAACGCTCGATCTTGGTCGGCAGGGGGATCGGGCCACGCACTTGCGCGCCGGTCCGCTTTGCCGTTTCTACGATCTCGCTGGCCGAACGGTCGATCAAACGATGATCGAACGCCTTCAGCCGAATCCGGATCTTTTGGTCCGCCATGACGGTGGGTTCCTTCGTTAAAAGAGCGACGGACAAGGCCTCTGGGTTGCCTTGTCCCATGAATATCCTGAATGCAGACGCCGCACATTCCTGCGCGGCGACAAGATCTTTCCGTAGACCTCAAAAATCGAGGCAGACCGGTTTCCCGATCTGCCCAGACAAAAAGTATAGCGCGCATACAAGTTGGCAGTCAACAGGGTCACTGTTGACAAAGCCTGAATGGCGCGACCCTTCCTGGTCTGGGGAACACGAGGAGCATCCTGCGCCTCTTTTCCCATTTAATTACGCCCCGATGCCCTACCCAGGCAACATCGGGGCGCAGATTCTAGCAGATTACTCGAGGATCTTGGAGACCACGCCGGCGCCGACGGTACGACCGCCTTCACGGATGGCGAAGCGCAGACCTTCGTCCATGGCGACCGGGTTGATCAGGGTGACAACCATCTTCACGTTGTCGCCCGGCATCACCATTTCC
>NZ_PKQP01000010.1 GCF_002887735.1 Stenotrophomonas bentonitica | reverse complement strand
TCGAATCCCCGTGGGGACGCCAGCTTCAAACAAACAGCCCTGACCTCGGTCGGGGCTGTTTGTTTATGGGGCCTACGCCACCACCTTCGCCATGCCCACCGAGCGCGGCGCGGTCACGGTGAAACCGAACTGCGCATACAGCCGGTGCGCCTGGCCATCGGCGATCAGGCTCACATACGCACCTTGCGCATTCGCGTGCAGCCAGGCATCGAGCTCGGCCATCACCGCCTTGCCCAGGCCCTGCCCCTGGCGGTCCGGGACCACGGCGATATCCACCACCTGCAGGAAGCAGCCGCCGTCGCCGATGAGCCGGCCCATCGCCAGCAACCGGTCATCCTCGCGCAGGCTCACACCGAAGACCGTGTTGGGCAGGCCACGCGCCGCCGCCTCGGCCGTTTTCGGGCTCAGGCCGGCCAGCACCCGCAGCGCGCGGTATTCCTCCACGCTGGGCGCCAGGGGGATGCAATGAACACCAGCAGGCAGCGACATGAGACGGGTCCGGCAATGAATGGACGCTCAGCATGCCCGAACGTATTCGCAGCATGTGCGACCCACCGGCCTATCCTGTCCCCCTGCCCACCCTGTTCCGTCGCCATGTGCTATTCCGCCCAGATCCGCGCCGATTACACCAAGCTGGTCCGTGAGTACGGGGCCATGCTGTCCCTGGACGAGTTCGCCCAGCTGTATGCCCACGACGCCGGCAAGCAACGCCCGAAAACGCCCAAGGCGATGGACGATGGCTTCGCCGGCGCGCGCACCGCGCAGGGCCAGGAGATCGTGGCGCGAATACAGCAATGGCATGCCGAGGAGATGCAGGCGCTGGATGAGGAGGTGCGCCTGCAGAGCGCCCGGCGGAAGGCGGCCGAAGAACACCTGGCCGCACGTCCCACGCAGAAGGCGCGCAATGAACTACGCGTGGCGGGCAACCGGATTGAACGTGCGCAGACGCGCCTGTCCGATCTGCAGCGCGCCGGCCTGGTGCCGCGCGACAGCCGCATTTTCCCCGGCGTCTATGCGCCGGTGATCGTGTCCGAGCAGGGCCAGCGCGTGATCAAGCCGATGCGCTACCAATGCCGGCTGCCGGACAAGCCCGCGCGCAACGACGTGTTGTATCCCGGCACCTACAACGCGCGCCGCGACAGCCTGGAGGCGTACTGGAAATCCGCGTTCGGCCATCGGCATGGCGTGGTGGTGGTGCAGTCGTTCTACGAACACGTGCCGCGTCACGCACTGGAGCAGCGCCCGCTGTCGCCGGGCGAGAAAGCCGAGAACGTCGTGCTCCAATTCAGCCCGCAGCCGCCGCGCGATCTGCTGATCGCCTGCCTGTGGTCGGAATGGGAAGGCCCGGAAGGCCGGCTGTTGTCGTTCGCCGCGATCACCGACGAGCCGCCCACGGAGGTGGCGCGCACCGGCCATGACCGCTGTATCGTGCCGATCCGGCGCGAACATCTCGATGCCTGGTTGAACCCCGACCCGGCAGACCTGGCCGCGCTGTACCGGATCCTGGACGACCGCGAACCGGTATCACTGGCGCACGCCGAAGCGGCGTGACGCCCACTCAGCCGGTAACCGAGTCCCCTGCCCGTGCGCGCCCCAGCGCGGCGTTCAATTCGGCCGTCAGGTAGGGCTTGGTCAGAATGATGCCCGAGCGGAAGGCCTCGGGCAGATGCTCGGTGGCCATGCCGGTGGCCAGCACGAAGGGGATCTGGCGGACCGCCAGGGCCGCAGCCACCGCCTCACTGGTCTCGTTGTTGGCCAGGCGGTAATCCAGCAGCACCACCTGGGGCCGGGTCTCGCCGAGCAGGCGCAGTGCCTCCGGCACCGACGCGGCCAACCCCACCACCACGGCGCCGGACTGTGCCAGCTGCATCTGCAGCAGCGCCGCACTCATTTCGTCGTTCTCGACCACCAGCACCCGAAGATCCTGCAGCGCGCTCATGACGACTCCCTGTATGGTTCAGCGCGATGAGTATAGCGTCCTGTGTAGGTGAAACCCTGACGCCGACTTAAGCATTCAGGTCTGCACAAACCTCCGCATCTTGTATACACTACGCGGCCAGCCAGCCGAAGTGGCGGAATCGGTAGACGCAGCGGACTCAAAATCCGCCGCCCTTAAAAGCGTGTGGGTTCGAGTCCCACCTTCGGCACCAATGGTTTGCGGGGTTTTCGAGCGGTGGTTTTCGCTCCGCAATAAACGAACCGCTCCGCAATTCGAACAGGCCTCGCTCACGCGGGGCCTTTTCTTTTGGCGCTCAGCTGCCCTTCTCCCACCACTTCGACCGCCCCTTCCCCTTGCGCCTGGCCGACTCCTTCAACGAGGCGGCCAGCTTTTCCTCAGGGGTCCGGGTGTCGCGCATCAGCAGGTGGCTGTAGCCCGGCTCCAGCTTGGTGGGGTCCGGGCGGTGTTCGTGTTCGGGGGTGTCTGGCTTGTCTGGGGCGTCCATGCCCTCAGGATACGCCCGGGCGTCTCAGAGGTTGCGACAGTGCCGGCGGGGCGCTGCTCAGGCGCCCCAGCACCCGGGCTGAGCTGCCTGCGGCTCCCGGATCCGGCGAGCACAGATTGCCCGGGCGCGACCATCGGCGGTACAGGGCGACCCCCCAGCCAGCTGTGGGGATCGGCCGCCTCCGGCCGTCGGAGTGCACGCGGTGCGAAGGCCTGGGCCGCCGGCAGGGGGTATGGTTCGGCCATGTGCGGCCGATTCGTCCAGACCCCAATCCGAAACGCTGACACCCTCGGCTTCCCCCAGCTGGTCGGCGATCTGATGTCGATCCCGCAGAGCTACAACCTCGCGCCGACCCAGCGCGCCTCCGTGATCCTCGATCGCGGTACCGGCCTGCAGGTCACCCGGCTCTCGTGGGGTCTGCTCCCCTTCTGGGCCAAGGCCAAGAAGCTGCAGGGCTCGACCATCAATGCGCGCATCGAGACCGTGGCGACCAAGCCAGCGTTCCGCTCGGCGTTCAAAAAGCGCCGCTGCCTGATCCCGATGGCCGGCTACTACGAGTGGTCCGTCAACGCGGAGGACGGGAAGAAGGATCCGTGGTTTATCCACGCGGCCGGGCCGCTGCTGGCCGCCGGCCTGTGGGAAGACACCAGCCCCCTACTCGACCCGGACAACCTTGGCACCTTCACGGTGATCACCGGTGACAGCAGCGGCGTGTCGGCCGATATCCACGACCGCATGCCGGTGTGGCTGACGGCCGGACAGGCCGAAGAGTGGCTGGCGGCCGAGGCCGATGACGCGATGGCGATGCTGCTGGCCAGCGAGCCACCGGCGATGGAGGCCTATCGGGTCAGCCGCGCGGTGAACACGCCGCGGAACAACCGCGAGGATCTGCTGCTGCAGGTCGAATGAGGCAGGGTCGAGCCATAGTCGACCCTGCCTCTTCCCGTTCAATCCAGCAGCGATGCCAGCTGAGCGCCCAGCAGGCGGTGCTCCCGAATGCCGGGGTGCACGTCAAAAGTTGCAGCGCTGTAGTCGTTCGCCGAAAGACCAAGAACTCCCGCCACAGCATCGTCGTACAGCAGCTCCGTTGAGACGTAGGCTGCGCCGCAGGCGTACGCGGCTTCCCTAAGTGCGCGCTGGGTGTACTTCCACGCCGAGTAGGTGTGCGTGCTGTTGAGGTCATTGGCGTTCGGACGGTAGCAGCCCATCACAAGCACGACCGCCCCAACTGCCTGGAAGGCCTGACAGATGGAAATCACGTTTGCACGCGTGGTCGCTTGGCCCATCTCGTTCTGTCCGAATCCAACCATGACAAGGTCCCCCACAGACACGTCGGCGACCGCGGCGGCAAGGCGTACGCTGTCGAGCCCCTGGTAGGTCGCATTGGCCGACGTCGTCCCGGGGATGCTGCGGTTTCGATAGTTGATCGTAGATCCGAATCCGGCCTGCATTGCCCGGATCAGCTCCCAGATCAACCCGAAGCGAGTGTGCACGGCCCCGGCACCGTCCCCAGTGTCGAACAGCGAGACAGTGGCCAGAACGTCCGCGCCATAGGGTGGATCCTGCAGCAGGCCGTTCACGTCTTTGGTCCGGTCGTGGAAGACCGTGTTGGCCGTTGAGCGAACAGCAGCAAGGCTGTAGGCCCCGCCCATCTGCGCGAAGTTGCTGTCGCCGTATGCAACCAGGCTCAGCGGTGCGCCCCGGCGCAGTTTGCCGAGTACGGGCCGCAGGATGGATCGGCTGCGGATCTGTTCGTCGGTCAGCTCCTGGACGGATCGGCGCTTCACCCCTTCTGGCGCGTTATCCCACACCGGGATGATCGCCCGAGCCGCTACATCGATGACGAACAGCGCGATCTGCCCTGCGGCTGGAGTAGGGACAAACTCGCTCGCATCACGAACGCGCTCCGTCCCCGTGATCACCGAGATGGCACCAGTGAGCGGGGTGTAGACCACCATGTCATAGCGGCGGGATTTCCAGCTGTAGCCGACGAGGACATTTCGGAATGCGCCGCTGGTGCCTGGCAGGGAGAAGCAGCCGAGAGCTGGGATCGACCAGAAATCAGTGTCCCGGACAAGCACGGCACTGGTCGCGGCATCCTTGACAACCACGTTCCCGAGGACCGCGTGCGAGACGCGGTCCGTCAGGTAGCTCCAGGTCTTCGCCGCGCCAGCTGCGGGTCGAAGGGTGAGCGCTTCGTCAACAACCGTTCCGGCCGAGAGCGCAGCCAGTGACACGGTCGAATCAACGGTGCGGCGGCCCCCGCTACGGGTCGCTTCCACCGTCACCAGCAGCGAACTGCCCTGCCACCGGGCAGATGCAGATTCGATGGCGTCGCCAAGGCGTACCGGAACCTGCGAGGACAGGTCTGGCACGTCGTACCCAGTAAGGGTGAAGTTGTAGCCCAACCGGAAGGTGACCGAGGTGACGCCGTTGGACCAGGAGGATGTCGGGCCGCTGCGCCAGAACTTCCGATACTGGTCCGTGACCAGCCCGGTCACGCTCTGGTATGTGATGGCTGACAACAGTCGATTGCCTGCACCGTCCTGAGCCTCAACCAGCAGGTAGTACATGGTGTTGGCAGCAACTGCAAAGCGCGGCAGACTGAAATTCACCGGCTGCATGACCGTCGCACCGGGCACCAGGCCGAGATCATCGACGTTGGCTTGTACGCTTCCTACCAAGACATCGCCAGTTGCTCCTGGCGGCTGGCTTTCCCAAGCTGCGCCCCGCGGCCGACTGTACAGCTGCACCAACACGCGGGTGGTTCCTTCGTCCACAATCAACGGGACGGTCACACCGTCTGACTCGATTCCGGCGGCGACATCCAAGCCACCGACCATGCCAATTGCCCAGGTGTAGCGCCCGCTCGCCAAATTGAACTCAGAATCGGCGGGGATCGTCGCCACACTCTGCGGCGATCGAGGCAGTGCCCTGTTGATGGCACTTTCGAAGTCTTCCAGCGATGACGTCCGGTTATCCAGCTTCGCGGAACTGACGTACTGGGCAGTGCCCAGGTTCATAGCAAGCGCCGTGCCAGCCCCGAGGTTGCTCCAGAAGCCAGCATTCGGCGTCGACAGGTAATAGCCCATCCGGCGCTGGCTGTACCCGGTGACGGAGAAATAGCCCATGCCAAGCGCGACCGACGCATCGGTGCTGCTCCGAGCGTCGACGGTTACCAGGTAGGTGTATCCCACTTCGGCTACGGTCACCGGCAAGGGCAGCCACACGTTGGTGGCCAGGCCCTCCAGCAGGTTCAGATCGCTCACAGGCACGTTCTTGCGTGCCAACAGCACATCGCCGGCAAGGCCAGGACCTGCGCGATCTTGGGCGGTGCTGGATAGCAGTCGACGCCATACAGCGACGTTGATGTGGTCGGTGCCTGCGGACGTCTGCAACTGCGCGCGGATCCCGTCAAACGTCGCGCCAGCGGTCACGTCTGTCCCGACATCAAACGCCTGGCTCCACGATGAGTATCCGACTGATGCTGCTACCAATGCAGTGGCCACGCGCGGGTTGATACCGGCATAAAGGCCCGAGCGGACGGCATCGGTCAACGGGTTGACCTGTGCTATCGGCGGCTTCACTTCGCTTGTGAGTGCACCGACGGTATCGGCCCGCAGAAACTGCCACGCTGCGCCAGAGACGGACCAGCGGTAGGTGCCCGCGCCGGTGCCGTTCATGACAAACGCGCCCTGCCCCTCGTACGTACCCGTAATGGCCTGGAGTGCTGCGAGGGTATCGGCGTAGATGGCCTGGGTCTGCTGACCGTTGATCAGGCCTGTGATCTGCTGCTGCAGCCCAGCAGTGGCTTCATTCAGATCAGCCGGCTGCGTTGCGCTTTCCGCCAACGCTCCCTGCGCGCTGGTTGCAAATGCTGAGGTCTCTTGGAAGGCAGCCGTTCCAAGCAAGTCGGTGACCCCGCTGATCTCCCTCAACTTGTAGTCGATGGAACTAGGATCCTCTGATCCGTCGACACCAACCTTTCGTTGGATCGCTTCCACGGCATCGTTGGCGTCTCCGTGCTGCTGCGAGTGCGTGCGGGCCACCGACTGGCTGCTATCCGGCCGCGGGTTGTCGAAGGCGTCGATATCTTCTGGAAAACGAGTCGTCATGGGGATCTCCTATCGGTCGAACTCGTAGCCGACCAGGTTGATGGATACGGAGCCGGTCAGGAGCGCGATGATCCCGCCGAGAATGTTGGTAGCGCTGAGCAACACGGTGAACTGCCGGTTGGCGTCCAGGGTCACGTCCAGCACCGGGCAGCTGCCGGCGATGGCGGCGTATTGGTAGTTGGTCGGCGACGGCGCGGCCACGTCCGACCGCGAGGTGTAGAGCGTGAACGTGGAAGGGTTCATCACCTGCACGATCGCGCGCGTGGCGGTCACCGGCAGCACGGCCGACAGGTCGATGGTCTGCGGCGTGGTGGCGATGAGGCCCGACAGCAGGTTCATCGGCACCGAGCCGGCAGCGCTCGCCGCGTCCAGCATCACGCGGTTGCCCATTTCAGCCGGCCGGGTGTGTCGGCCAGGCCGTAGCACGCCACTGGCATTGGTGCGGCCGGAGATCAGATACCGGCGGGTCGGGTCACCGGTCTTGTAGCGGGCTGTGCCCAGGTACGGCGCTGCTGGTGCCACGGTGCTGGCTTCCAGCGCGCCCACGCCGCCGCCGCCGTCGTAGCCGTACAGGTGGAAGAACGTGTTGGGCTGGCCAGTGGGAATGTCCACCGAGGCCGTGCCGTCGAACAGCATGCGGATCGGCCCCGGCAGATAGCACATGCCCGGCGACACGCTCACCGTACGGCCGTTGAGGCCCACCGAGGCCTGCAGCCCACGGATGATCGAAATGGACGGATCGAGGGCCATCAGTTCGCGATGCTCCGGTCAGAGAAGCGGCGCCACTTCGTGCCGGTGGCCACGGTCGGGTCGTAGAAGCACGGCTCGCGGCCGCCGCTCAGATCGGTGATGCCCACCACCTGGAAGTCCTGCACGCCTGTCAGCGCGTTCGCAGCGGCCAGCGTCATGGCCGGCGGCGCGGTCGGTGCGGCGCCGACATTGGCGGCGGTCAGCACCACGGTGCCGGTCTGGCCGTTCACCGACTGCACCGGCGCGGCCGGGGTCAGCAGCTGCGTCCAGTCGGCCATCGTGCCGCTGGTGCCGCCGTTCTGGATGTAGGTGCGGTTCTGGTCCGTGCGGACAGCAACGTCGCCCTCTTCCACCACCAGCGCCAGCTGCGCGGCCTGGCTGTTCACCACGTAGGTGGAGCTGATCGCCAGCGCAGGCAGGTACTGCGTCGGGATCTTGGGGTTCGGTCCGGGGCCCAGCGGCGCCAGGCCGTTGGCCATGGCCTTCTGCGCGGCGATCCTGGCATCCGCGCGCGCGTCCGCCCGGGCGTCGGTAAAGTAGCGGTTGCTGCTGCCCTCGGCCAGGTCGTCGGTGTTCGCCGAGGCCGTCGCCACCGTTCGCCCGTATTGGTCGATCGTGACTTTGACCAGGGCCTGGCCGTCGCCAAGGTCGACCACCTGTTCCAGCTGGAAGGACGTATCGCCGTCCCGGCCGTTGCCGTTGATCACCTTGATGCCGCCGCCGGCCTGGAACGTGCGCTGCCGCCACTCCCCGTTGCCGATCTGTACGGGGTAGCCGAAGCCGGTCAGCAGGCTGATCGCCAGTAGTGCGTGAGGTACGTTGTCGATCGTGTCCCACGGCGTACGGCCGGCCTGACCGCCGCCGCCGAGATCGGACATCTGCAGGACCTGGCCGTCGGGGCCGAACAGGTTCTTGCCCACAGTCGCGCCGTCCGTGGCGTTCCCGTTGATCTGGACCACACGGCCGAGCGAGTCCTGCAGCTTGACCTTGCTCACGGCCGCGCGACTCCCTGGTACTCGGTAACTACGGCTTGGCAGGCGCGAACATGGTCGTCGGCGTCGCGGCCGATTTGAACAAGAGCTGCCGCGACCTCTGCTCGTAGTTGGGCGTGCGCATCACGTTCGATGGAGCCGGCGACGGCTTCGGACAGGCGGCTGGTCTCGCAGGTTGCGAGGTCGTCGCGCAGCTGGAGAGAGCCATCGCGCACACCAGCAACAACAGCAGCAGGGACGGCCTGGGCCGCGGTGCGGTCTTCTTCATGCTTCGCTCCGATAGCGGCCATCACCTCGGCCTGAGTGTGTTCGGTGGCGCGGGTCTGGTTGACCTGCTCCACCTGGGCGGCGCTGGCGCCCGCCCGCTGCCGGGCTTCCACGCCCTCCGCGCGATCGCCGCGCCATGCCCAGCCAGCACCGAACATGCCAGCCGACCAGGCCACGAGGGCCAGCACAGCCATCAGGGTGCGATTCATCCAGCCACCTCCGGAGGAATGACGGCGCCCAGCCCGCGGAGCGATGCCTCCAGCGATAGGACGCGCAGTCGCAATCGGTGCGCCTCTTCCTGAGCAGCCATGCGCAGCTTCATCTCGTCGGCCAGCTGCTGGCCCAGCTTGATCTGGCTCGCCTCCAGGCCTTCCACGCGAGCAGTCAGGCCTGCGATCAGCGCGACACTTCCGTCGGATTCCGCCTTGTCCTGCTTGCGGCTCAAGACGGCGCCGATGAACTCACGCGCGATCCACAGGGCGGCGGCGCCACCGGCGAGCCACCAAGGCGCGGTCGTCTCTTCCATCACGACACCGCCGAAACGGCTGCGCGGTAGTTGGCCGCCCAGCGGTCGCGGTGTGGCTTTCCCGGGCGCCAGGCGTCGATGTACTGCGACCAGGCGCCATCTTCATCTCCGATCGCCGGCAACCCCTTCGGCAAGGTCCAAAGCAGCAGCCGGGCGATGCCGGCGGCCAGAATGTCGTCGTGCTCGAGCGCGGCATACAGCGCGGCCGGCGTGGGCATCACCCCATGGGCCAGGGACAGCCGCGTGGCGTCTTTAGCGCTGGCGCTGTGCCGCAGCACGCCTTTCACGCCACCGCCCTGCTCAAACTGCCACAGGCCCCGAGCTGGGCCGGGCTGCTGGCGGCGGTACTTCAGTCCCGATTCCTGCCCGGCGATTGCCAGGAGCAGCACGCGTGCGCGCGGAGAGTCGTACTTGGCCCCCAGCTCGGCTAGAGCGGGGATGATCACAGACCGCAGGGTCTGGGACGGGGTCAGGGGCAAAGGAAGTTGGGACATGGCACACCTCGGCTGGATGCCGATACGTTGCCTTCCGGGGGGCGGCGATCAATGGGCCTCGGGCGGCCGCGGAGCGCTTCCGGCTAGAATTCGGGCTCCAACCAAGGAGACAGGGATGACCGAAAATCAGGACGTGAGTGTTGACCAGGTACTGGTCCGCGACATCTATGTGGCCGCAGTAGCTCACGCCATTGCGACCAAGGCCTACGACATTGACTACGCCAGGATGCTCAAAGCTGCGACCGATGCAGCTGCCACTGTGGCCAGGGCCGATGCCGCGAGGCAGGCAGCGGGCATGGATTCCTGGCTGAAAAGCCTGGAGTGATGGGAGCAAGGCCCGGGCAACCGGGCCTTTCCCTCCCAAGGCGGCCGCCGGCTGGCCGGTGGTAGGATGCGGCGACCGCCAGAGGGACCTGAGGAACCATCATGAGACTTGCCATAGGCTTGCTGATCGCCCTTTCCCCCGCGCTTGCTGGCGCTCAACAGACCGGCTGGGAGGCCGTTGGGCAGACTCTCGGCAGCCGGGAGGGGGCTGCCATGCAGATAGTGCAGACGAGTAAGCCGGCGCAGGTGATAGCGGGTGAAGTGAGCGCCTGCCTGAAGTCTTCGGTACTCCGGCTTGCCTCACCGAATGAAAGCGTTGCGGCCATCGCTGCCGCGGCCAAGAACGCCTGCGCACACAAGCGCTCCGAGTTTTATAGCGCGGTCTACAGCGAGAATCGGGCTGAAATTGGAAACATTGGCGCTATCCGAGTCGCCAACAACGTCCTTGCCCGCTACGACGCTGCCATCGATGCTGGATTGCCAGAAGACGTGATCCTGGCCAAGCAGCGGGCATCATCGACGAGCTCTGACAGCAGCAGGTTTTCTGATATTCGTGAGCTGAAAATGTTGCTGGACAGTGGCGCCCTCTCGCAGGAAGAGTTCGACTCCGAGAAGCGAAAGATCCTTGAAAGCAAGTAAATCCAAGCGTAGACCATGATGAACGACGACCGACGTTTGAATGCTCCACCGACTGTTCCGCCGCAGATGACGGTGGGACGATACGTGCGTACTGAGTTCTCGCGACTTGGCCGGTACATAGTGGGCGGCATGGTGCTCATGGCCCCAGCTCTGGTTGGCGTGCGCATCAATCAGTACGGCTTCAGCTGGAAGCTCTTGATTGGCAGCATTGCTGGGCTGGCAATCGCCTGCGCGCTAGCGTGCATTGCACTTCTGATCACCCTTCCGATCGCCGGCTGGTGGAAGCTTCACATGAAGCTGTCGCCGTACGTCCCTGTGACCATCCTTTTCGTCGTAGCCGTCCTTGGCTACGTCCTGGTCTTCAACCTCTACTGACCCGGCGCCGACTCGCGCCGGCCACCAACGATCTCGACCTCCAGCGGTTCATCACTACCCGCCGTCGCGGTCGCGGTCAGGTAGGCCGCCAAGTCATTTGCGCGGCGCGACCCGGGTGGCAGGCGCGCCAGCTCGATCACTGCCCTGCGACCGTCCGAATCCAGCATCATGCGCGCCACCCGGTTGAAGCCTGCTGCAGTGCCGGCCGTGGTCGCCAGTCCTTGGACACTGAAGTTCCTGAGCGCCTGCGCGACTTCCTGGTAGGGTCCGGTGCCGCTGAAGTTTGCACCGAACTTGTCGCCCATCCGGCGCGCAGCCTGCATGGCGTCCATGATCTCCGCCATTTCGCCCTCACCGAAGATCTGCTGCAGCCGAGCCACTTTATCGGGCTTGTCGCCCCCCAGCGCTCGCACAAACCCCGTGGCGTTGAAGGGAAGAGTCCTCGCGCCGGCTGATGCTGGCGCCGACTGAGCCTCTCCCAGGGCGTCTTCCACGATCATGCGCTTGTACTGCTGCCAGGTCTCTGGAGAGTTGCGCTCCATGAAGTCACGGACCATGCCTAGCTCCGATGGCTTCATGCTCCCGATGCGGGCAATGACCGTTTCAGGCGGAAGCGTGTTGACCGTCATGAAGTCGTCCACGTTGATCTCGTCGCCCAGCAAGCGGCGAAGCGGACTCATCTGCACCGCCTTGAGAAGGTCGCTGTGCCGGCGGTAGTCATCATTCGCTTGTCGCAACATCTCGCTCGGCCGAGTCGCCGTTGTCCCGGCGGGCACCGGGAGGTTTGCGCCAAATCCAGCAAGGTCGTCAAGCCTTGCTCCAGCAGCATCGAGATCATTGCTCATCGCTTCGTACATACGCCCGGCGATCCGCCGGTTCACATCACGATTGACGTTGCTGAAGATGTCTTCCCCGCCGCGGGCCGCGCGCCCGTATGAGCCACGTGCGCGCCGAGCAGCGTCCAGGGTGAATCCATCGCGCTCACTGATTTCATCCAGAAGGCGTTGCGCCTGCGTGCGGATTCGGCGAGCATCGGCCCCCACCACGTCGGTGTACTCGTTCACGATGTCTCGGAGCGTGTTCCGCGTGTTCGCGTAATCCACAATCGGCGCGTCACCCACCATCCGGCGAATCTGGCCGAACTGCTCAGCCGCAACGCGCTCCCGGCTCTCGGAAATCCCCTCTACCGCTTCGCGCACCGTCCGCTGCATGCGATCGCCGATAGCCTGCGGCGAAACCCCGTCAGGACTGATCCGATCCATGATCCGATTGACGTTGCCGATGGCCTGATTGGCGATCCGCTCATCCGCCTGGAACGCAGTGTCGGCACTGAAGATGCTCTGCCGTGCCATATTCTCAGCGCCGGTCTGCGCGCGGCTGCCACTCACCATGCCAGGCGTCAGGTCGATGCCAGTCCGCCGGGCCAACGCCTCACCCTCCGCTGCAAACGGCTCTTGATTCGACCGATTCTGGAAGAAATTGATACCGCGGGCGGTGACGTTGGCAGGAAGCACATTTTCAGCCGCCGCCATTACGCCTCGACCCGCACCAGCCAACCCGCCGCCAAACGCTCCGCCCACGGCCGTATTGGTTAGCCGCTCTCCATCTTTCGCAACGGGCTGGATTGCGCCCTGCGCAGCGCCGCCGATAGCGGCCTGCGAGACCGCTCGGCCCAATGTCGCCCCCCTTGCCGCCACGCCGACTGGCAGTAGAGGCGCGGTGTTCACCACGTCGCCAGCGAAACCACCGATGACGCCACCCCACGAGCCGGTCAGCGCCTGGCTGTCCTTGCGCTCTTGATTCGTCTCCTGCTGCAGGTCGGTGGACAGCCCGCGGAAGTAGTCCGCAACGCTTCGGCGGCCATCAGCCAACGTCTGGCCGCCGACATCACCCCAGAGATCGGCACCCAGGCCCGTGCTGCCGGCGAGTGCATCGACCAGCGCCTGCTTCCCGCCCTGGTAAAGATTGGGCAGCGAGCGGCCGTAGCCCGAGACCAGGTTTTCAAGGAAGCCGGTGTCGGCAATCTCCTGCTCTCGCTGCTTCGCCACTGCAAGGCGCTCTGCCTCCCACCCCGCTTCAGTGAGGCGGCCATCAGGATGAGTCATCCCCGCTACTGAAGGCTCCGTAGCCGGCACCTGGTCCCCATCGAACTGGTCGAAGAAGTTCCCCTGCGGCTGAGGCGCGGCTGCTGGAGCAGGCATCGCCGGGATCTGCATTGGAAGGCGTTCTGCGTCAGCAGAATCGAACTGGTCGAAGAAGTTGTCCACGGTCAGCGCCCCAGATAGTTGGCCGCGCTGCCGGGGCCGTACTTGGCCTCAAACTGCTCGGCGAGGCCGGGATTGGACCGCAACGCCTGAATCGCGCCAGGCGGCGGCGCAGACACGCTCGGGCCGGGCTGAATCCGGCTGTTGGAGGGTACGCCCGCACCCGGGCCGCCAAACGCTTCTGCTGGGGTCGGCTGATAGCCGGTCGATTGCAGGAAGTTGCGGGTCTTGTTGGCCTGCACCCGCACCGGATCAAGGTACGTGGGCATTTGCAACGTCGAAGTCTCGCGATCCGCGTTGCTGATCGGGCCGCTCGGGTTCTCGTAGGCGGCAAGGCCAGCACCCGCGCCTTGGGAATAGGACAGGACGTCGGAGTTCAGCACGTCGCCGAGAGTCTGGCCGCCCGGGAGATTGCGCGCGAATCGAGCGATACCGCCCTGGAAGCCGCGGCCCCCCTTCCTCTCCATCAGCGCGGCGATTTCATCTGCGCTCAGCTTGCGCAGCTCGGTTTCGGGCGTTCCCGTCAGCGCAGCTGCATATGACAGCAGGTTCCGCTGCACGCTTTGCGCACCGGTCTTCTGCCGCGGGTTGAGGTCGCTCAGCATGCCGCCGTCAGCCCCAACGAGACCCTTGTCGGCCGGGCCACCAGGAATTGCCTCCAGACCACCATCTGGCCGCCAGCGGTAGCCGCTGGGCGCCTTCATCCCAGCTCGACCGCCACCGCCGCCCATGGTGTCTGCGCGGTCTAGAGACATAGCCTGGCGGGTCCGCGCTGCAGAGGCATTCGAACTGTTGGCGCTGGCGTAGCTCGCGGCTGCAGACGCGTTGCGCTGGCCGATAGTCGATTGGCCGACGGGTGTGGTGTAAACCTGCTGGCTGGATTCGGCGTACGGGTTGTATGCGGTGCCATCCAGAATCTTGGTCAACTCCAGCGGGCCCTTGGCGAGCCCCATGCTGTACGCGCCGGCATCGGCCATATTCCCTGCAAGGCCGCTCTCCACGATCCGGTCGCGGTAGCCCTGCTCCTGTACGCCACCCGTGTAGCCAGTGATCTTGGCCAAGTCAAAGCCCCCGCGCAACGCGGTGGCGATCACCCCTGCCTGCTCAGGAGCCACACCTGCACCAGCCAGGCTCTCCTGCAGCTGCTCGCGGGCCATGGCCTCGTCGCGCTTGATCTGCGCGCCAGCCAGCAGCGATGCGAGCTGCGCCGCGCGCCCCTGCCCCTGCTGGTAGGCCCGGTCGTTTCGATCCCCGCCGCCGGCGAAAGCCTCGCCAAGTGCGGCCCATCCGTTCGTCGCCATGTCAGCGCCCCCAACCTTGTGGATTCTTGTACCAGGTGCCCGCCTCGCTGCCGAAGCCGCCGAGCGAACCCGAACTGTTGCCGGAACCGGCAGCGCCACCGCTCGATGACATGCCGCGTGCGACGCCTTGTGCCGCCTGGGCTGCAGCGGAGAGCCAGGGGTTCGCACGGATCGACTGCAGTTGCAGCTGGGCCAGGTAGTCGTCGCTGCTCGCCCGGCGGCCGATCAGCCCGAGCTGCGAGGCAAGGTTCCCGCTCTGCAGCGCCTCACGGCGGCGCATCTGCTGGGGTGCGTCGATGCGCGCCATCAGGTTGGCTGCCGTGCTGCCGTAGTCGCTGATTCCGAGCGCGGCGTCGTTGGCCGCAGTGCGATAAGAGTCGCTGACCGCACCGGACTGGCGCAGCCCGTTGGTGGCCGCCATCTGTGCGGCCTGGGCCTGATCCAAGAAGCTACGCTCGACTCCAGCGCGCTCCTTGCTGCCGTCGTTCGTTGCTCGCTGGGTCAGCAACTCATTGACCGCAGCATCGGCCCGGTCCTGGTTGGCGGCCTGCGTGCGGATTTGCTGCGCCAGGCGGTCGTCACGCTTGCTGTCCGCCTTGTGCTGCGTGTACTGCTGCGTCGCCGCGCCAACGATGGCGATCGCGGTGGCTACCCACGTCATGGCTGTGCCTCCAGTTCCAGCGGCTCATCGTCGGGCATGATCACCAGCGCCTCGATCCGCTCCAGATCGGTTTCGTCCGTGAGGTGGACGGTTACCAGCTCGCTCGGCGCGTGCGCGTAGATCGCGCGCTTCATGCCTGCCGGCGAGTCGATGATGTGCATGCCCTGCAGCTCCACCATGCCCTGCGCGGTGCGGATGGTGACGTGACCGGAGACGATGAGCGCGTGCCGGAAGCGGTGCCGCTTACCCACCACGAGCGTGCCGGCCGCCATGATCATCTTCCGCAGGTACTGCCCTGGCAGGAACACGTGCTGTACGGGCAGTTCTTCCTGCGGCAGCTGCGCGCATAGGTGCTGCAGGCGCAGGATATCCGCCAGGGACGGCTGACTGACCGGTGCCGTCATGGCGCCAAGCACGTCGGGAAGCTCAGCGATCGCGCTCATCGAGCACCGCCGTAGCCGAACCCGGGCTGATACAGGGTGTTGTAGACGTCGCGGAAGCCGCGGCGGTCCGCTGCAGACTCGCGGCTGCGCGTGTAGACGTCGGCCAAGCCGCCGAAGATGTCGCCCAGGGCGTC
Source organism: Stenotrophomonas bentonitica (assembly GCF_002887735.1). GTDB lineage: Bacteria > Pseudomonadota > Gammaproteobacteria > Xanthomonadales > Xanthomonadaceae > Stenotrophomonas > Stenotrophomonas bentonitica_A. The sequence goes on along the minus strand of NZ_PKQP01000010.1, from coordinate 117,755 downwards.
GGTGCGAATCCGCCCCTGTGCGGACTGCAGGTTGTTTTGCAGCGCGCTCGCGGACTGGCTCGCGCCGCTGGTCAGGCTCATGCCGCCGGCAACCTGCGAAATCAGGTTCTGGCGGGACGTTTCGTCCGCCGCCTGCAGGTCGGCCAGCGCGCCCTGCGCCAGACGTTCAGAGCTGAGCACGCCGCGTTGGTAGTCCTCGCCGAGGCGTCGGTTTGCGTCCACCGTGGCGGAGCCGCCGGTCTGCCCGCTGCGTGCCATGGCGAATTTCAGGCTCCGATCGGCCTGGCTCTTCTGGCGCCCGAGCTCGTCACCGTAGAACTGGCGCGTGGCGCCGAGGAAGTCATCCAGCCCGGCCTGCCGCGTTGGCGAGCTGTACATGTCGTTGATCTGGCCGACTGCGCGGTTGATGTTGGTGGTGCGCCACCCTTCGGTCTGTGCGGCCGCATTGGCCGCCTTGCTCCCGCTACTGCTGCCCATCAGGCACCTCGGACTCGTGAAAAGTGGGCGATGTCCTCGCCGTTGGCGCCGTGTTGCCGCCAGACCCCGTCCTGCTCCAGGCCCAGCGAGCGGACGAACCATTCGATTGCCTTGCTGCGGCTGGCCAGCGCGTTGACTTGGATCCGGCGCGCGCCGTTGGCGAACAGCTGGTCGATCAGCCAGCGGCTGGCCTTCGTCATGGCGCGCCACTGCTCCTGCCAGCCTTCATCGGTACCGACCATCCACGATTGCCAGATTCCTTGGCCGACGTACTCGAAGCCGCCGGCCGCGGCGGGTGTGCCGTCGGCGCGAAGCACCGTGACGGCGTAGGGCGCGGAGGTGGCCCACATGTTCACCAGCGCGTGCGCGGCGGTGTCCGGGTTGTAGTTGCTGCCACCCAAGACGGCGAGGAACTGCTGCTGCTCTTCCTCGCGGAGACAGTCGGCCAGCACCACCAGGTGCAGTGGCCGACAGGGAACGATATTGCGGGGAAGACGGGGAGAAATCATGCCGAAATGCTGACTTCCCCCACCCCCTGATCAATGGTCACGTCATGGGCCGGAAGTCTTGCAGGTAAAGGCCAAACGCATTCCACTGCCACGCCTCGGTGCCGTCGTAGACCAGACGCACAGCGAACGATGGGCCGGCCAGCGGCATCGGAATCGGCCCACCGGTCAGCGTGTCCGGATTGACCTCATAAGGGGCCGTGAACGCGCCGCCGTTGGTCTGATCGAACCCCACCTGCACCTTCACCTTGCCCTGCCCGACCACCTCGAAGCCGTAGAGCATCTTCGTGACGCCCGGCTGCCCGAAGTCCAGCCACGGCCACTGGATGATGCCCTCGAACGGCGTGGTCACACCTTGGCTCACCTCGTCCCCGATCGCGCCATCCTCCATCCGGTAGATGCGGTCTGCCGAGCGCAGGTGCAGCGAGTCGCCCTGAATCGCCCAGGCCGAGACCTCGAACGGGAACAGGTAGCGCGACCACGCGCCCACCTGGCCGATCTGGGTCATGGTGTAGACGAAGACCTCCGTCTTACCGCCCTTGGCGAACATCAGCCAGTACTGGCCAGCGGCCGGGTAATACAGCGCCCGCGGCACCACCGATGGATCGGCCAGCCATGCCTGCACGAGCACATCCACCGGCATACCCACGTCGCCGGCCTGGAAGTTGGTGCTGCTCGCGGCGATGCCGACCGTGCGCACGCCCTGGCTGCTCAGGAACAGCAGGTCATTGCTGACCGCGGCGATAGCGCGGTGCTGCGTGCTGCCCATCGGCAGCGCATCCAGCAGCGCCATGCTGGCCGGGTCCTCGTCGACCTGCCAGAGCTGGAAGGCCTCGGCGTTGAAAGGGATCAGGTTGCCGCGGTAGAGACCCATGGCCGCGACCGGGTTTGCCCCGTAGTTCTGCAGGCCTGTCGGCAGGAAGCCGGCGTCATCTGCCGACGACCAGTCCTTCGGCGCGACCGTGGCGCTGTAGCGCACGGTGTCCCCGTCCGCGGCGAACACCTTGGATGCGGCGATCACGACCACCTTGCTGTTCGGGCAGTTCGGGTCCTCGATGCGGCGGCTCACTGCCTGCCACGTCACGGTGCCGTCGGTCACTGTGCCGCCCACGCTGGTGGGCCATGCCGGCTCACTGCCGGCGCTGACGTACAGCGGCGCGGCCTGCCAGGTCACACGGGTGATCGCCACCGCCTCCCAGGTTACGCCGCCATCGACCACGCGCTTGCCCAGCAGGTTCGGCCAGGCCGGCTCAGCACCAGCGGTGTGCGCGGAGGTCGCCTGCACTGCCTGATAGACCAGGCCCGCCGGCAGCCCGTTGACCGCACCGGAGACGGTCAGGTTGTCGCCGAAGGTCAGGTGGGTGTGGTCGGCCACGGACCAGAGCGCGACCACTGCACGCGCGTAGGCGGCCCCTGCGGGCTTGGAGGAAACGACCGTGGACGTTGCCAGGCCGCTGGTGATCATGTTGCCCTGGGTGTAGGACACCATGACGTCTTCTTTGCTGTACCAGCGGATCTCACACCAGCCGCGCGTCGCACCAGCCACCGCTGCGCCCTGCTCGATCTGGCAGCTTGCGGTGAGGTTGCCACCGTCCGGCACCACGAAGATCGCCTTGTTGATTGCTGCGCCGTCGCTGATGCTGCCCGGGAGCTGCAGGCGCCCTGCAGTGATCTCCGCCCCGCCCTCAATGTCCCAGCCGGTACTGCCCCCGCTGAAATTGCCATTGATGGGGGCGGTGGCGGTCGGTGCTGGCAGATTCACCGGCCGGATCAGGTCACCCGGAGCCGTCAGGCGCCCACCGGACCAGACCGGTACCGAACCACCCGCAGTGCCGCTGCCGGCGCTGGCGTAGGGGTTCTCGATCGCCACGTCCTCGTTGACGGTCGCGCCTGCATCGGTAGGCCAGTTGGGCTCAGTGTTCCCCGATCGGGCGCCGTTACTGCTCACGCTGGTCACCGTGTAGCGATAGCCATTCGCCGTGGTCGGCACGACGATGTCGCCGGCCGTGCGAGTTGCGTAGGCTTCCCAAGGCCCATGCCCTGAGCCAGTGTCCAGCAGGCGATAGGCCAGGCCGTTGGCGACGGTGGGGCTGACCAGCGCCCCAGGCAGGTAGGTCGTGCCGGCCGCCCAAGGCTTCCCCTCTTCGAGCCAGTAGTGGTACGTCGAGCCGTCGGAGAACTCGGCCACCACGTACAGGTAGCCCAGGAACGGCAGCGAGAAGTGGATTTCCCGCAGTGTCGCCGCCCCGTTGCTGGGGTGCTTCAGCACCACCACCGAGTAGCCCGGGCCCGGCGGCATCACCGCGTCGGCGAAGACCACGAAGGCGCCACGGAACGACGTCAGGCCCACCGTGCCCGGTGGCAGTGTCAGCGGCAGGCGCGCGCCCGGGCGCATGCGGATGGTGCGCGCCGCGGTGACGTAGCCGTTGACCAGGTCGAACAGCGCATCTTCGGACGCGCCGCCCTTGTCGCGCAGCCGGGTGATGCCGGCCTTTACAGCGGAAAGGTACTGAGCTCGCATCGATCAGGTCTCCGGCCAGCCGCCGACGGGGATCGGGCGGCGCGCGGGCGGCACCTGCTGCGTGCCCGGGATGTAGCGGCGGGTGCCGTGCGCACCGGCGATCAGCTGCCGCACGTAGGACTGCGCCTGCTGCATGTAGTTGCCGGCATCCGGCTGGCGGTAGTGGGCCTTCGCGTTGGCAAGGGCGTGCAGGAACACCGCCCGGCTGCTCAGGGTCAGCATGTCGTCGTCGGCATTGAGCCATTTCAGGCCCAGATGGCCGCGCAGCTTGATGACGTAGGCGCGGTCCGGCACCGGAAAAATCTCGATCGCCGCGGTCACCTGGTAATAGGCCGGCTTGCGCAGCGAGTCGCTGGTGTAGAGCATCGGGTCGATGCCGGCGATCAGCGGGGACCACTGGTCATCGTCCAGGATCCCGGCCCAGGTGATGCGCCGGAAGTCGAGGTACTGGTCCAGGTCGAGCGGCACATCATAGAGGTTGGCGCCGGGCACGCAGCTGATCGTCCACCACCGCTCCGTGCGCAGATCGCTGTACTGCTGGTACAGCTGGTCCTGAGCGTCGCGGATGATGCTGTTCACCATCGCGTCCAGGTCGAACGGTCGCCGCTGAGCCATCTCCTGCAGGCGGCCGTAATAGGCCTCGGCGTCCTTCTGCCCGTACTTCGCCTTTGCGTCGGCGATCGCCTGCAGCTCCACGGCCACGCCATCGATCAGGGTCTTGTCTTCCGGCCCCACCAGCGGCGCGCTGCCATCCTCGTACCGGTCCATCGCATAGCGCTGCAGCAGCGAGTCCTGGGCGGTGTTGATGACCTGGTCAATGTCAGCCGACTTGGCGACGCTGCTGATGTAGCCGGCCAGCTGATCGTAGTAGGACTTCGCGTCCGTCTGCCCGTGGTGGGCTTTGGCATTGGCCAGCGCCAGCAGGAAGACCGCCCAGGGGTCGAGGGTGGTCAGGTCGTCGTCCTCGCCGAAGGGCTTCAGCGCGGTACCCACGCCGAGGCGGTACTGGTGCTGCAGGGCCTCCTGCGCCTCGGTGAGGAAGTTGGTCAGCAGTTCCTTCATGCCGGGCGGCCAGGCGCCGGCAGCCACCTGCGCTGAGAAGCCCAGCCGGCGCAGCAGGTCAGATCGGAGGGCTTGCATCGTGCGCGGCACCGGCTCGCCCACGTAGTTGAACCCGAGGGAGGTGGCCACCGCGGCGCGCAGCTGGCCAAAGGTCCGCTGCACCTTCACTGGAGCCACGACGAACCCCAGCCGCAGGATCACCTCTTCCCGGCACTTCTTCAGCGACCACTCCACGCCGATGGAACCCATGTCCACCTGGCCGGTGTCGTACTTGATCGGCGCGTCGTAGCCCAGCGGGCTGTCGTAGACGTTGCCGCCGTTCACCATGATCGGTGCGTTATTGCCGCCCATACCTACCTCCAGAAAGAAAAACGGCCGACCGAGTTGCCCCGGCCGGCCGCCAGCCCGCCGCCAGCGGACTTACTCGGTGTCGCTGCCCTGGTCGCCCAGCGCCGCGTTGATGGCGTCGATGACGCCCTTGCGGTTCTTGCCGGCCTTCTCGATCTCGGCCAGTTCGTGCAGCTCTTCGTCGGTCAGGGTGTCGAGCCCGTCCCTGATCTCGTCGACGGTCTTGCCGGCGAGGGTCTGCAGCTCGGTGACCTGCTCTTCCTCGTCTTCATCGCGATCGTTGCCTTCGGTCTCGACCGCTTCGTCCTTGGCGGCCGAGATGCTGCTGGCCACGGCCTTGGAGAAGTCCTGCTTGTTGCGGTAGGCGTACTTCAGGGCTTCGGCACCTTCCGGGGTGCGGCCGTACTTGTTTTCCAGCCCGGCGAAGACTTCGTGCTCGTCGAAGTTCTTGACCTCGACCGACTCGCGCTTTACCTCGCTGATGGTCTCCGGCGGGTACAGCTCTTCCAGGATCGGCAGCTCGTAGTCGAATGCCTGGACGGGCAGCTTGGTGGTTGCGTCGCGGTCGATGACCAGCGTCAGCAACAGGAGATTGACGATCTTGGCCATTACTGGATGCCCTCCAGGGTGATCGGCGCCGTCGCGGCAGTGCCAGTGCGGATGAAGTCCGGCAGGTCGGCGATTTCGACCACCGGGGCCAGGTTGGCCGCCGCGCTCAGCACGGTGAACCAGCCCGAGCTGCCCGCCGCAGGGGTGCTGCCGTCGGCCGGTGCTTCGTGGCCCTGCAGCAGCACGCCGGTGGTCACGGCGGTATTGGCGCCCAGGTTGGCCAGGCCCTCGCGACCCCAGCCGCCGAGCAGCGGGGTCTTGTTGAGCTTGACGATGGTGCCCCCGGTCGGGAGCGTCTTCACGTTCGGCATTTCAGGTCTCCTGCCGGCGAGGAACATCCCCGCCGGCCTTGGTGGGGTCAGGCGATCGAGAAGACCGCGTTGCTGTTGCGCTTCTTCATGGTCAGACCGTAGTGCGCGGTCATGCCGAAGTAGTGCGTGTGGCGGTCATACACGCGCGGCGGCGTGCGGCGGATCATCCAGCGGCCCTTTACCGGGCGCAGCTTGAAGGTCTTGCTGTTGAGGAAGTAACCGCGCTTCTTCCACGGCACCGGCAGCGTGCCCAGCAGGTCGTCGAGCGCGTCGAAGGTCGGGTCCCACACGATCGGCACGCCCTTGAAGGCCAGCGCCTTGGTGGACGGGTCCAGCGTGACGCCGCCGGTCGACGACTGGCCGATGGTGATCTGGCGGCTCATGACCTTCAGTGCGTCAGCATTGATGGCGTCGTACATCTCCGAACCCACCGGGATGAAGTCCGGCGCGCCCTGCTTACCGTAGGCAATGGTCTTGCGCCACAGCGTCTCGAGATGGGAGATCAGGTTGCCGGCGGTGGCCGTGCTGATGCCGATGTCGGCGAAGTTGCGCCAGTAGGTGGTCGCCGCAGCGTCGATACCGCCGATGGTGCCCACGTTCGGCGTGGTGCTGACCAGCGCGTCCAGGCCCGGAACTGCCTTCGGGTTGGCCGAGCCGTCCAGGTGGACTTCAATGTCCCAGTTTTCCTGGAAACCATCCTTCAGCGTGGTCCAGTTCTCGTCCAACAGGTTGACGATCTGGATCTTCTCGGCTTCGCTCATGACCGCGTTGCGGTCATCGGTCAGGATGATGCCGTTGTTGGCCAGCTCGGTTTCGTTGAGCGTGAAGCCGTCGAAGGCCTCGTACGCCTGGAACGGCGCCAGCCGGGTCGTCTTCTTGCGGTTGTAGGTGACCTGGTCGTCACCGCTGTAGTTCTGGTAGTTCGAGTCGTTGGTGTAGCGAATCTTCTCGTTGAAGACGCCATTGCCGAAGACAGAGTCCTGGCGGTTGCGCAGCAGCCAGTCGGCGAACGGGCGCTGGGTGGTGAACTGATCGATGGGATCGTTGGTGGCGTAGGACTGCATCTGGGTGTTGGCACCAGACAGCAGCTGTGCGGGGGTAAGCGGCATAGGAGAAACCTCGGAAGGAAAGGGCCGACCCGTTGGGGCCGAGGGTCTTTCCGCGTTCCGAGGGCGCGAGGCTCGTTACAGCGCTACCGGCGGCGAACCCGGCTTACGTCACACGCGGGGCGGCTGGTGTGCCGCTCGGTGGTCAAGATGCCAGCGCGGGAAAGGCTGTCAATGGCGGTGAAAAGAGAAAGGGGCCTTTCGGCCCCCTTCGTGTTACTGCCCGCGCAGGCGGGCCTGTTGCACACCCAGCTCGAAAGCGTTCTCCGGCGTGACCTTCGGCGCGAGCGGTGCACCACCGGCAGGGCGCGTCGGGTTGTTCGGCGCCCGCGGCGGTGCTGCGGCGGGGGGCGCTGCGACGGCGCCGACCGGCAGCCGCAGGTAGGCGTTGTGGATGGCCTGCTTCCACTGGCTCGGCGGCAGTGACTGCTGAATGATCTCGATGGCAGGAGTGAGCAGCGGCATCTTCTGGTCGAACAGCGGATCGTTGGCCCGCAGGCCGATGCCCAGCTCCTGCACCGAGGCAATGCCCAGATCGTATTCCTGATCCTGCTGCACACGCTGCTGCTGGGTCTGCACGTGGTTCTGCTGCAGTGCCCCGGCCTGCCGGTGCTGAACCAGCTCCAGGGCCACGTCGCGAGTGATGTCGCCCGAGGCAACCCGCGTGGCCAGGTCGGCGTGCGCGGCGATCGGGTCGAAGCCCGGCGCCTCACGGCCGAGCTGCTTGCCCAGCCACTGCAGCTCGCCCTGCATGCGGTCGTAGGCCTCGCCCATGCGAGCCGGATCGCCGGAATTGATGTCCGACAGGTAGCGCAGCGCGCCGCCGAACTGCTCGGGGCTGGCCCCGGTGCTTTCCACCGTCTGCTCCCACTGGCTGACGCGATCGCGGAAGCCGCTGGCCTCTTCCAGGCGCTGGTTGAGCTCGCGGAAGCGCTCGGCCGCGCGGTCCTTCAGGCCCAGCTGCTGCACTTCCTCGTCGACGGTCGGCGGCTTGGCGGGCGGCGCATCTGCCGGCGGCGCGGCCGGTGCACCTGCAGGCGGAGCTGCTGGGTCGACCGGCGGCTGCCCATCGGCGGGGGGTGCTGCTGGATCAGCGCCATCGGGGGCATCGGGGGCCGGCGGCAGCGCATCCTCCTGGGCTTCCTGCGCGCGTGCTGCTTCGACGCCAGCGGTAAAGGCGTCCACCTGTGGTGCCTCGGGCTGCGACGGCGCCTCAGCGGCGGCGGGGGCACCCTGCGTGTCGGTCGGGGTGGTGTCCGGCGCGGCCGGGGTGTTCTGGTCTTCGATAGTCATGGTGGAACCTCAGTTGGCGGCGGGATGGCGGGTCAAAGCGGTGGCGCGACCGGGCCGGCAATCGGCGCCGGCGCGGGTGCCGGCTCTACCGGCGGGGGAAGGAGCTGCTGCTGCGGGTCGCCCATCGGCAGGCCAGCCACGGCCGGGGCAGCTCCAGGCAGCGGCATGGCACCCATGGCAGGCACCTGCGGGATGAAGGAATAGGCGTCGATCGAGGTGTCACCGGTGCGCTCGATGGTTTCGACCATGAGCTGTTCCAGGCTGTTGGCGATATCCAGCGGGGTCGCGCCGCGCATCTGGCCGATGGTCACTACGGCCTCCTGCAGCTGCGGCAGGATGGCGCCCCACTGCTGCCGGCGCAGGTTCGAAGCTGGGCGGCCGGAACTGCCCGCGCGAATGTCGACCGACACCAGAGCGGATACCAGGCTCGGCAGCGGCGCGTTGAACCACAGCGCCTCAGGGCCGGCGATCTCTGCCGCTTCATCCGGCGACAGCCCGGCGGGTGACATGGCTACCTCGGCGGTGAACTGCGCCACGTCGCCGAGCAGGTCGTCCAGGCTGTCGCGGCTGTAGCCCAGGCGGGACTCGGTGCCCTGCTGCTGGATATCGGCCTCGGTGGCCGTCTTCGCGGTCTGGATGCTGGAGGACAGCGCCTCCTGGATGCCCCAGATCAGTTCCAGCTCCGAGCGGATCGGCGCGGTGTCGTACAGTGCCCCGTCGATCTGGTTGTACTGAATCGGGAACAGCACTTCTCGCGAGCCCTGCCCCTTCAGGTCCAGGCCGACCATCTCGCTGGTGGTGGCGCCTTCGAGCTTCAGCGCGTCTTCCACTTCCAGCGCGCCGCGGTCGAACCCCATCTTCGGGATCGCGCGGCGGCGATGCTCGCGGTAGTTGGTGCGCGTGCGGTTGTACTCGTCCAGCAGCGAGCGCGAGCGGTCCACCAGGGACTGCGGGTGCCGTTCCCCATCCACCCACAGCGGCGCCCACTGGAAGAACGAATAGAAGCGCGTGCTGGCCTGGTCGGGCTGGAACGGCGCGCGCAGGTAGCGGCGCAGGCCGGGGGTGACGGTGTGGATCATGCCGGTGCGGCGATCCCAGATTTCCCAGACGCACAGGAACCGCGGACCGCTATCGCTGCCCTGCCCGGCTGCCGTCGCATTGCGGAACACGTCGGCATCGGACTCGCTCATGCCCTCCTGCACCGTGGCGAAGGGCGCCGGCTCCCGGCCGCGCTTGGCGTGGTAGAAGGTCTCGGCCTTGCCCAGCTCATCCCGCAGCTCGGGGTAGGCGGCCAGGCCGTCCTCGTATGGCAGGAAGGTGCGGTGCGCGATCCAAGGCGCGACGGTGTAGTCCTTCAGCGTGGCCACGTCCATGGACACCTGGATGTCCTCCCCGCGCACGAAGTCGGCGACGAGGCCGTTGAACACCACCTGCTCGACCTGGGATTCCAGCGCCTGCAGCTGCTGGTTGTATTGGGCGCGCAGAAGGTCGGGATTGGCGGCCGAACCTTCGGTCAGCTCGGCTTCGATCGAGGCGACCGCCTGCAGCTTCTTCCGCAGGTCGTCGATGCGCTGCTCGGTCATCGGGTCGCGCTCGGTCTCCCGGTGCCAGGCTACCTTGACCCAGCCGATGCCGATGCTCAGGCCCGAGCGGACCATCGCGTCCATGCTGTGTTTCAGGCGCCCTTTGCGCCACAGCGAGGCGATGACGATCTCCAGGGTGCGGCCCACTTCCTTGGCCTGCTTCACGCGGCTGGACCCCACTGACTCGGCAGGCACCACCGCCGGCTCCGGGTCGCGCGCGTACAGGAAGGACGTCAGCAGGTTCACGTAGGTGCCGGCGATGGGCACGGACACGTTGTAGGCCTCGTCGACCAGGTTCCGGCAGTAGCGGCGGTCCAGCGCGTAGCCCTTGCGGGCGTCACAGTCGAAGTCGCGCGATTCCTTCAGCAGCTTGTGCCAGTTGGCGACATCGGCCTCTTCCTGCAGCAGCGCCTGGGCCTCCGCTTCACGTTCGGCATCGGCGGCATCCTGGGCCGCCATGGCATCCATCAGGCCGTCGGCGGGCAGCATGGTCACAGGGCATTTCTCCTACGGTCGGCGTTTGACGGGAGGCCGGAAGACTCCAGCCAGGCCCGGCTATAAGGCTTCAGGCCAGAAGGCCGTTCAATGGCTCCACGGTCGCGCGCGCTTACTGCGGCGGGATACCTGCCATGAATGAAGTAGCCGAGCGCGTCCGGCGGGTGATCGAAGCCGGTTGTCTTGTCGGGCATGCCGTTGGCGTCGTAGGGCTGCTTCTCCAGCGCCTCGGTGAGCTTCGGGCAGCGGCGCACGTTGACCTTCAGCCGGCGCCTACCCTTGGCGTTGCAGAGCATGGCGTTGACGCTGACCACGCGCGCGCGGATGCGGGGGTTGGCTGCGGGCTTCACCACGCTCATGCCGCGCTCGACGCGCAGCAGGCCCAGGTCGGAGACGCTGGCGTTGTTCGTGTGGGTGCTCTCCCCGCTCGCATCGGGGTAGATCGTCATGCGGTGGCCGGGGAACTGATCCTTCAGCGCCTGGATCATGGCCGGGGTGTCACGAATGCCCGTCAGCTCGTCCAGCGCCATCGGCTGGTCGTCCCGGATCACGCACACGATCGCAGTCATGTTCAGCACGTTGAAGTCCATGCCGATGTGCAGGTGCTCACCCTCCTGGATCACCTCGTCGGTGGCATTGCGCGAGCGGGAGAACACGCTGTACACCGAGCCGGTTGTCAGGTTGACGAACATGCCGTCGATGTAGGCCTGTACCAGCTGCGGCGGGTAGCTCTCGTACAGCGACCGGATGTAGTCCTCAGGCAGGTTCACCTCGTTGTCGTAGGTGCTGGCATGCACCAGGCCGTAGAGGGCCTTCAGCTCCGGCCGCTCGCTCGGCATCTGGTGGAACTGCTCGTAGACGAAGTTGAACCCCTCGGGGGTGGTCGTCACGTCGATGCCGTTCTGCAGCCCGTCAGCCTTCACGCGCAGGCGGGCAATGATCTTGCGCCAGGCGTCTTGCGCCTTGCGCTTGTTCATGGTGTCGATCTCGTCGACCAGCGCCTGGCCGATCTTGAAGCCCACGATGCTGGACGGCTTCTCCATCGAACGGCAGATGATCGTGCCGCGGTACTGCCGTCCGGCGTACAGGCTGACTTCCTTGTTCGACTCGGCGATCGAGGCGCGCAGTCCCCAGTCGTGGGCCACCTCTTCGATGGTCGGGTAGAAGATGTCGCGGATTTGCGGATAGGTCGGGGCGAAGTAGCCAGCCGGAATCCTCGGGTGCTCCCACGCATGCCGGCACAGCGAGCCGCAGCCCACCCAGGTCTTCCCTGAGCCGAACCCGCCAACGAAGGCGCGGAACTTGTGCGGAAGTTGCAGGAACGCTGCCTGCGGCTCGTTAAGGGTTGGCATTCTTCCGCCCGCTGATGATCTCGATGCGCACGGCGGCAGGCACAGGCGTGTCGTCTGGCTCGGCGCCCTTCTCCAGGCCGGCCAGCTTCGCCTTGCCCATCGTGGCTTGGACCATGGCGGTGCCCTGCTTCTTGCGCTTGGCCACCTGCCGGGCTTCTTCCAGTTCCTTCAGCAGGGTGGCGATGGTGACCGAATGCCCTACCAGAGCTTCCGCCCTCAGCTCGGAAAGCCTTGCGGCGATCTTGGGGTTATCCAGCAGTTCCTTAGCGGATCGGTTCACCGTCTCAGGTTTGGCCGCCGTGGTGCTGTAGCAGAGCCGATAGGCCTCGCTGGCGTTGCCCGTTTCCAGATACCGCTGGCAGAAGGACTCTTGCTTCGGGGTCAGGGCGCGCATGCCTGCGCACCTCGTTGGAGCTGCCGATTCCCGAGGGCATGGACGTCACCAGGGGGGCAAAGCCCCTGGCCGCCGCAACGCGGCTCACCTCGTGTCGGCTGCACGCTGTTGTCGACACCTGCGTGCTGGTCGTCCCGGATTGCCCCCCGGGTGGGGTTGAGGTGATCGCGCCAGTACGGCAACGGGCTGCGGTCCACATCCGGTACCGACCCATCGGGGCGGACGATGCTTGCACGCAGCAGTTCGGTGGTGGTCAGCGTCTGGCGGTCGCTCATGCATGCTGTTATCCCAGCCTGAGCGATGCGATCAATGGCGATCAGGCTACGGCCCAGAATTCCAGCTGCGCAGGTTCGCGGATGGACGGGGCCTGCTCCCACCCGTAGTGCTCCCGGATGTCTTCGGCCACCTGGTCGATCGATGGGAAGCTGACGCGCTTGCCGTCTGCGGTGTCTGCCCCGTACAGGCCGAACAGCCAGTCGCTGTGCTCGCGCAGCATGCCCTCGCCGGCGGCCGACCCGATGCGCAGGGCGAAGATGGCCTGCCCGGGGTCACCGAACACGTAGCTGCCTTCCCCCTGCGCATTGCGGATATCGCGCACGCGGGACAGCACGGCCCTGGCCACCGCCAGCACCTGACCTTGGTCTACGACGGCCACGGCCACCGCGCCGCGCCGGAACTGCCGGTGCGGGGCTGCGTGCCTGGTCGGCTTCTGGGATTTGGCGTTGCCCATGGTCGTCTCCGCTGCGCTCGTGCCGTGGTGTTTCAGGCGGCCGCTTCGCCGAACAGCGAAGGGGCCGGGGCCAGGTGCTCAATCCCGACTTCCAGCCGCGCGCCCTTCTCGTCTGGCTCCATGCGCTCCAGCACGATGCGGCGCAGCTGCTTGTCATCCGCCCAGGCGATGCCGTTCAGGGCATCGGACAGCACCTTCTCGCAGTTGCCCAGGTCGATGCACATCACGCTGTCGTCCCAGGTATGCGGCTCCTTCCTGGCGCGTCTGGCCCAGTCCTGCGGCCGGTTCGGGTACAGTTGTACGTGCAGAAGCACCCTGCCCGGCGTTGCGCTGCTCAGCCCTGCTGCAGCTGCTATGACCCCCACCTCGCGACGGTACTGCTCGGCCTCAGGGGTCACGTATGTCATCGCCCGGTACTTCGCGGTCCCCTTCACCCGGATGATGCGGGTCGCCCAGTAGCGGTTGGCGCTGATCGGATACGGCAGGGTGAGGTGAGTCATGCTGCCCATGAGGTCTTCTCCAGGTGCTTTTCGATCAGGGTGTTCTGCAGGTCCAGCAGGTAGTCGTCGTTGCCGACCTCCTGCCTGAAGCGGCGCGGCTGTTTGGCGTAGGACGGGCCGAAGAGCTGCTCGCAGGTGTCGGCGCTCATGCCGTTGAAGGGCTCGCCGCGGTGCGACCACGGGTTCAGGCCGATGGTGAAGTCGTGCCCTCTCCGCTTCTGGCCGTGCTTGCCGCCGATGGTCAGGTGGTGGACCTCGCAGGGCACGAAGCCAAGGCCCAGCGCCTGCGCGATGACGCAGCCGATGTCCTTGATGGCGTCCATGCGCTGCTGCTGGGATGCAGTCGGGGTGCTGGTGCTGCGGCCGCGCTTCATGCCGCCACCTGCACAGCATCCCAACCAAGCATGCTGGCCAGGGTTTCAGCTTCGCCCTTGGTTGCCATCCAGTGCGAGGACCAGACCACTTGGCCCGCTGCATCCACCCCGTTGATGATCCAGCTCTTCGCGTATCCCCAGACGAAGTACTTCATGCTGCAGCCCTCGATTCATCCGCGATCCGCTGATCGCGCAGCGGCGCCACGTCCCGCAGCTTCACGTCGTTGTCCACCGCCCACCACTGGGCGAAGGTGATCAGCTCGGCCATGTCGGCCACGGTCATGCGCCGGGTCTGCATGGCAAGGTTCACGATGCTGGCCCCGTCCAGCGAGGGCACCACGTCGCCCTGCCTGCGGTCGCTCTCGCGCGCCCAGGCGTCCACCAGCAGACGCTTCCAGCCCTCGGCATCGATGTGGCGGTCGGCCCACTGCTTCTGCTGGGCGATCTCCCCGCAGATGGCGTGGAACATCGCGTTCTGCTCCAGGCTGCGGGTGGGCTTGTACTGCTTCACGGTGACGTGCACGTCCTGGCCGCACTCCAGGAAGCTGCAGGCGAACTGCCAGGCCGCGGCCATTCGGGTGCGCGCATCGCCGGCGCGGAGGATGAAGGTTCCGAGCATTGTCAGTCTCCTTGGGCCAGTTCTTTGCCGCTCTTGCGGCGACCGCGCGGGACATCGAACCCGTCGCCGTCGTCATCAGCGGAGGCGCGGATCGCGGTCCGCAACGTGTAGTTCGGCTTGTCGCCGTGGTAGTTCTCGAAGCGGCTGCACTCGAGGTGGTGCCGCAGGTAGGCGGTGCCCGTCTCGCCCTGCCGGTTCTTGGCGAGGATGAATTCCGACACGCCTGGCGCGCCGCACAGGTCCTTGGTGTAGTAGTCGTCGCGGTAGAGCATCGCGATCACGTCGGCGTCCTGCTCAATGCCGCCGGACTCGCGCAGGTCAGCCATCACAGGGCGCTTGTCGGTGCGCGTTTCCACGCCGCGGTTGAGCTGAGACAGTGCGATCACGGGGCAGCCGAGGTTCTTGGCCAGCTGCTTCAGCGTGCGGGAGATGTACGAGACCTCCTCCGTTCGGTTGCCAGCCTTGGCCGGCCCGGACAGCAGTTGCAGGTAATCGACCGCGATGATGCTGAGCCCACCACTGACCTTGGCGTGCATGCGCGATGCTCGAGCGACCAGCGAGTCCACCGGCAGCGACCCGCAGTCATCGATCGCCAGCGCCAGCCCGTGAAGGTGGTTGCGGGCGATGCTGAGCTTGTGCCAGTCCTCGTCGGTCAGCTCCCCTTTGACTCGCATGCGCGACAGCGGGACGCCGGAATGCATGCTCGCCAGCCGCATCAGCAGCTGCCGGCGGCTCATCTCCAGGCTGAAAACGGCGGCATTTTTGCCGTGGTCGGCAACGCTGTAGACCCACTCCAGCATGTTGGCTGTCTTGCCCATCGACGGGCGGGCGGCCAGGATCATCAGGTCGGTCGGCTCCAACCCGGGCAGCTTGCGCGCCACGTTGTGCCACGGCGGGACCAAGCCAAGATCGGCTGTGCCCTCGAAGCGGGCCTCCATTTCAGCCCACATGCCCGGCAGCTCGCTGCGCACCAGCAGCAGCCCGCCGGTACCGCCCGCCTGAACGCTCAGGTTGGCGAACTTGGCGGTGGCGCTGGCCACGAGGGCCTCGGCGTCTTCGTCGGCAACCTCATAGGCTTCGTTGGTGATCTCGCCGGCGCGTTGGATCACGCCGCGCAGCAATGCTTTGTTCCGCACCACCTGCGCGTATGCCCGGATGTTCGCTGCCGACGGCACGGTGCTGGCCAGCTCGATCAGGTAGCCGCCATCGGCGACCAGCTCCAGCTTGCCGTGGTTCTCGAACCAATTGGCCAGCAGCACCGCATCGAAGGGCTGCTCACGGTCGGCCAAGTCGCAGATGGCCTGGTAGATCATCTGGTGGTCGCGGCGGTAGAAGTCCTGCTCGGCCAGCAGGTCGCGGACCTCTCGCAGCGCTTCCGGGGCCAGCATCAGTCCGCCGAGGACCGATTGCTCCGAGTCGACCGAATGCGGCGGCACCGGCAGGTAGGCGTAGTCGTCGCGGTAGGCAGGCTGGGCGCTCATTCGACCTCCGCCTGCTCACGGACGCGCTCGGCGTCACGCTCCCGGGCCAGCTGCACGCCTGCCGTGGTCAGATCGCAGGAGCCGGTATCCGGGAACCACCAGAGCTTGAACCAGTTCCGGCGCACGGCGTCGCGGAAGTGGGCACGCCAGTCCTTCTGCATCCGGCCGTCGGCGCGATGCCGGGCCGAGAACTCGCGCCATGCCAGGTGCAGGTAGTCCTTCGGGATCCCCGTGTCGTTGGCGAACGTGAAGATCGGATCGTTCTTCGGGATCGCCGATTCGCCAGCGGCCTGGCACTGGTCGAGGAACGCCGAGAACGTGATCTTCTCCCGCTTCCGTCGACCCGACTTCTGCCCCTCGGCGTCAGCCGGGGGGGTTGGGGGGTTCTTTTCTTCTTCTCTTCTCTTCTCTTCTCTAGTCCGCTTTTTGTCCGCTCCGGATGCGGACGCCGGTGCGGACATATTGCGGACGCTCTTCTTCCTGTCTGCGTCCTGTGCACGGCGCTTCGCCGATGCCCCGTTATGGTCGTCAAACCTTGGTACGACAAGGTTTTCGCCGTCTTCGAGCATCCATTCCACGGCGATCATGGCGGCCGAAAAGCCCGGCCAGCCGATCAGGTCGTCCAGCACGACGGGCGAGTAACCGACCAGCGTGCCGTCGTCGGAATGCGCATCGAACAGGCACCAAACCGCGTGCAGTCCCCCGATGACGCGAAGCCTGTCCGCTTTCAATGCGGACGCGATGCGGACAACTTTCGGACTCGTTGCGAGGTTGGAGCGCATCTTGATCCAGTCACCGGCCATGGTGACCTCCCAAGAGCGACAGGCAGGCTGCGGTGAACCACAGCATGCGGACTACCACCATGGCCTTCTCAGTCGCGTTCATGGCCACTTGATCCCGAGGCTCTGGGCCAGCGGTGCCATGGCACGGGCCAGGTTGGTGAACTGGGCGATGGCCTCGGCGTGCTGGGCTTCCGGGCAGGTCAGGTACTTCTCGATCAGGTAGTGCACCGGGGACACGTCACCGGTCTCCTTGATGTAGCGCTCCAGCTCGTCGATCGTCATGCCGCGCGGCTTGCCGGACGTGTCCCCGCCGGCCAGCTTCTCCGACAGCTTGGACGGTGCCAGATCCATCTTGCCGGCCACGGCGACCACGCCGCCGTTGTGCTGGACCTGCACCAGCAGCAGCTCGCGCAGGCTCCTTGATGTGTGGGTGAGTCCACCCTGGTAAGTGATGCTGAGGTGTCGCATGGGTGCCCCTTTGCGGTTCTGGGGAAGCTGGGGGACGACGTGTTCCCCGGGATTCCCCTGGATGGTTCTGAAAATGGCCGCACCCCAACGGAGTGCAGCCAGTGTCGAAACGTGATCAGTCAGCCGAAACCAACGTCCTCACGCTCGTGCGGAGTGGAGGTAGGTGCTTCGTCCTGAAGCGGGTGGGACGGAAAGTGCAGGTGAAGCCAGTGGTCCAGCGGAGGCGCAGCGCGGTGATCGGCAGCGGCACCGTGGTGCCCTTCCCCACCGGTGGCCGGTGAGGTGGTCATGTCAGGCAGATGCAGCGGAGGATTTGCGGCGGCGGGAGGGCTTCGGGGCGAAAACGTCAGCTCGAGTGACAAGCGTGTACGGGGGAATTCCCCGGTACTTCCAGTTCTGAACTCGCTGCGTGCCTTTGGGCATGTCGAAGCCCAGCTTTCGCGCGACTTCGGCGGGTCCACCGAGCGAGTCGATCAGCTCGGCATCCTTGTGCATCGGGGTGGTTGGCTGGTTCATGACGCGATTAAACGTCATGTTTAATGTAGAGTCAACACCGCGTGTAACAACGCCGCGTTTAGTCGCTAGACAATGCGGCATGTCATCAATGCACCCATCTATGAAGCGGCTGTACGCCGCGGCCGCCCAGCTCGACCCTCCTGTGCGAGGCCAGTCTGCGCTGGCTCGGGCGCTAGGCCAGTCCCCCCAGACCGTGAAGAATTGGGAGAGCCGGGCAACCGGCGTATCCGCAGCAGGAGCGCACAAGGCGCAACAGGAGCTGGGTGTCAGTTCCACCTGGGTGCTTTCGGCGGAAGAGCCGATGTTCGTAGCCGGTGCACCTGCCAGCGTCGCGACCATTGCGACTGCCGGTGACTATGTTCGCGTTCAGCAACTGGATGCGGAGGCGGGCATGGGAGGCGCAGTGGAGAATGCTGATTACCCGGAGGTGATCAGGGCCATCGATTTCGAGCCGGGGTACATCCGCAGCATCATCGGGTTCGTGCCCGCTCCTGGACGCCTGAGGCTGATTACCGGCACTGGCGACTCCATGCAGCCGGTCATCCAGCCAGGCGACACCGTGGTGGTGGATACCGCCGTCACGTTCTTCGATGGCGATGGGCTGTACCTGATCAACATGGGCAATGGGCAGCAGATCAAGCGGCTCCTCGATCGCGGGCTAGTCTATGTAGCAAGCGAAAACAAGAGCTATGGCGATCCTTTCCCGGTGCCAGAGGGGACCGTGATCGGGGGCAAGGTGTACCTGCGAAACAGGATCGAGCGCTTCAACTGAACCAATAGAGTGGTAACGCCTGCCCGCAAGGGGCTCCGGGCAGGAGATGGAAAGGCCCTACCTCAAGGAAGTGAAGCATGAAGATCAAGATGGCAATAGGTATAGCTCTGGTTTCAATGACGCTGTCAGGCGGGGCAGCCGCTCAGCAGTACGTGAACGGGTACACCCGCGCTGACGGCACGTACGTTAACGGGCACTATCGATCCCAGTCGAATTCGACCAAGCTGGACAACTACTCAACCCAAGGTAATCAGAACCCGTACAACGGGAGGAATGGGACGGTCGATCCCTACAAGCCCACGAGCAGTAACCCGTACGGTAGCCCGTACAACCAGCCTCGGACGCGACAGCGCCAGCCGACCGGCTACGGATACTGAACAAGGAACCCCGCTTCGGCGGGGTTTTTTTGTGGACGAAGCTTTTTACACATAAATATTAAACACCGTGTTGACTTTGGATTAAACGCTATGTTTAACTAGCCCCGTCGGCCCACACCGGGCCATCCAACGGGGCTCCACCATGGACATCGCAACCGCCACCCAGCTGATCGCCGACTACCGCGCTGCCGACCTGATCGGTGATTCGGTTGCTCAGGCCGCCAAAGCCGCCATCCGCCAGCCGACTGTTTTCGGCGACGAGCTGAACGATTCGAACCGTGGCCGCCTGCTCTCGCTGGTCTACGGCATCCGCACCTCGTCGCCGGTCTACACCGGCCCGACCTTCACCGTGCTGGAGGCCTGAGCGATGACCAGTAAGCACAGCCCCGGCCCGTGGAGCTTCCAAGATCACGGCAGCCTGATTTTGGACGCCCGCAGCGGCTCTTCTCAGACCCTTGTGGCAAAAGTAGAGGTGAACACCTATCGCGATGAGGGCCGGTACAACGCCCACCTGATCGCCGCCGCGCCGGAGCTGCTGGAGGCTTGCCAGACGTTTGCAGAATGGCTGCGCCGCGAGGAAGCGGGCAGCGACGGTCAGCCGTGGGCGGGTAAGCGCGGCACGCCCGAGGGTGAGGCAGCTTGGCGCGCGTGGTGGGAAGAAAACCTTCGCATCTGCAATCTGGCTCAGGAACAAGTCCGCGCCGCTATCACCAAAGCTGCCGGGGAGGCCTGACATGTCCCTCCATACCGCCAATGACCTGCACCGCAACGCCCAGCGCAGCTGGGACGACCGGGAAGATCCGCGCTTCGACTCCGAACTGGCCGCCGAGCAGGCTGCTGACCTGGTACCGGCCCTGCGCGCCGACCCGGCAGCGTGCCGCGAAGCCGAGCAGTGGGTGGCCGGTTCGTTCGACGGTGAGCACTACACCGACGTGACCTTGGCGCTGCACCAGCTGCACCACACGGACCCGTCGGACCTGATCGACTCGCCGCTGCTGGCCCAGCTGTACGCGCTGGCTGCGGTTGAGGCTGCGGCGATGGACGAGCAGCTGCTGGAGATGGCGACTCAGCAGGTGGCGGCATGAACGCGCCTGCCGACACCAAGGGTAATCGCCAGAAGTACCAATACCGCATCGCTTTCGGAGATGGCGACTGGACGATCTGGGTAACGGTCGAGCGCCACCACTGGGAAGACATCAAAGAGTCCGAAACCACACAGAAGAGGGTTGTCAGCCATGACGCTTGATACGACGGGTGATCTGCCGGGTGGTATTGAAGCCGAAATTGCGCGGCTTCGGACTCAGGCGAATGCCTGGGAACAGGTGTGGGCCGCACTCATGGAGCACGCGCCGTATGGATGGCGAGACTTTTCGAAGGTGGGGGTCGAATCGGCTGTAAACGCTATCCGGTCCATGGCCGTCAGCCATGGCCTGCAGGGATACAGCGGCTACGTGGACGCCTTCTACGAGCTGGCAGGAATGCTGGAAATGGGCGCTCAGCCCATCTCGCCCAAGCATGCGTGGGAAACGCAGATGCGCCCGAAACTTCAGGCGATTTTCGAGCTGATCGAAGCCTGTGAGTGGCGTGAAATTGATGAGCACGGCTATGCGCCTGCGGTCGCAGTTTCGCGAGCCCTCGCCCGCGTCAAAGGCGGTGCCGCATGACCGCCGCCGACCGCGCCGCGCACCGCTACGCCATCGGCCACATGGCCGCCTACTTCCTCGCGTTCTTCCTGGGAGTCCTCTTCACCGCTATCTGCCAAGGAGTGCTCACGTGAGCCTGTACAACATGCTGTTCGGAAGGAATCCGAAGTCTTCGCTGCTGCTAGCTGTGATCGGCCTGCGTGAGAACGACGTTGAGCGGCTGCGTGATGTGTCGGTCGCCGATGACGGCAAGATCGAGGTCTACACGCGGACCGGCGGGGGCAACCGCGAGGACTACCCGAACCTGAAAATGCGCCGCGCGCCGGGCTGGGCTGGCAGCGTGGATGACGAATTTGACTGCACCTACTGCACGGACACCTTCGAGGTTCCGGCGGAGTGGGCTGCTGATGTTGCTGGTCTCGGCGATGTCCTGACCCATGGACTGCGTGCTGCCTTCGTCCAGCATTTGGCGAAGACCCTTCGGCGCGAGCCGACCGAGGATGACCTGCGGGCAAGCGCCTTCGAGTCGGAGAAGGGGAAGCTCGCCGCGACCGCGCACATCAAAGCGAATGGACACACCTTTGTTCCGCTGTCGGACCCGGCGATGGAGGTGGCGTTGAAGCTGGCGGAAGCCAACGGGGGCCAGCTGCTCAGTTGCTGGGGAATCATGCCCTTGGCACTCGATGTGAGGCAAAACCTCGTCCCGTTCCCGAACGCCGTTGACCCGAAGGTCAAGACGTCGCTGACCAGGGCCGAGATCGGCTACAGCTTCAAATGGGAGATCGACACCGAGTACTGGGCGCACTGCGTCGAGCGCTTCTCGGCGGACTACCCGCTGACGATGGCGAAGATCGGTGAGTCCGTCGATAGCCACCTGGCACGGCAGGCCCGGCAATGACCGACACCGACTTCATCAAGGCGATGCAGCAGGGCCTGCCGCCCATTCCGCCGCCGACCACGCCCGGTCTGTCCGTCACCGAGTACCGCATGGACGGCGTGCTGCTGGGCAACGCGGATATCGAGATCAACAACCACGAGGCCCTGTGGGGCATCTGCGCAGAGGAAATGAACGATGAGCAGTAATACCTCGCTGGCGATCCTCGACCAGATCGCCCACGACGCCAAGCAGCGCGACGACGTGATCACCGTATCCCGCTGCGCGCTGCTGAGCCACTTGCTCGCGGCTCTGGTTGAGGCCGCCGAGGAAACGGTGGATGACCACGACGTAGGCGCCATCTGGGGCCACCAGATCGAGCAGCTGCGTGCCGCCATCGGGCGAGTAAAGGCAGGGCAGGCCTGATGCGCCTCCTGACCGCCACCGGCTGCCGCAGCTGGTCCGACTTCGCCGCCTGCGTTGCCTGCTACGCGATCGTCGCCGCCCTCGGGTGCGCGATGTGCTGGCCGAACTAAATCAAGCCAGGAACCTCATGAGTCCAAATAGAGAATATTTGTTAGACCACTTTGCTTATGAAGGTGGCCATCTTGTCTGGAAGAAATCGCCAGCAAGGCGAGTGAAAGTTGGGGATAGGGCTGGATGCCAAAAGAGCGACGGTTACACCTTGGTGAAGATAGGCGGCATTCAATACAGGGCCCATCGACTAATTTTCCTTCTATGCGAAGGCTGGCTGCCAGATCGTATAGACCATAGAAACGGGAACCGTTCTGACAACCGCGTCGAGAACCTTAGGGCGTGCACAAGTGAAGAAAATGCGCGAAACCGCAGGGTAAATAAGACGAGTAGGACCCAGCTGAAAGGTGTTCGTTGGAACTCGAAAAAACGCCGCTACATGTCACGGATATGTAAAGACGGGGTTGTCCACGACCTAGGTCTTTTCGTTACCGCTGATGCCGCCGCTCGCGCATACGACCAAGCAGCCGTGGAATTGCACGGCGACTTTGCATCAACAAATTTTTGCATGCCCATTCCAATCCCAGCAGAGCAGCCATGAACGAAATCGTCACCATCGACCAGTCCATCTACGGCACGCGCGACTCGTTCGTCTCGGTGCTGACGGACCGTTCCATCAACTTCGACCGTGAAGCGGAATTCGCGCTCCAGTCGCTGTACGGCAACAAGTCCGCGATGGAAGTCGCGATGAAGAACCGCAGCTCGGTGATCGCCGCCGTGGTCAACATCGCGGCCATCGGCATCAGCCTCAACCCAGCCAAGAAGCAGGCGTACCTGGTACCGCGCGACGGCAAGATTTGCCTCGACATCAGCTACATGGGCCTGATGGACCTGGCCATCGACTCCGGGTCGATCCGCTGGGGGCAGGCCGAGCTGGTCTATGAGACCGACACCTTCGCCCTCAACGGGGTGGATCAGCAGCCCACCCACCAGCGGAACCCGTTCGCGAAGGATCGGGGCGAGGTAGTGGGCGTCTACGTGGTGGTCAAGACCGCCGACGGCGACTTCCTGACCGACACCATGAGCCGCGAAGAGATCGACGGCATCATGAACCGCTCGCAGTCGGTGAAGTCCGGCAAGTCCTCGCCGTGGAAGACCGACTGGGGCGAGATGGCGAAGAAGACCGTGGTCAAGCGCGCCTACAAATACTGGCCGAAGACCGAGCGTCTGCACACCGCGATCCACCACCTCAACACTGACGGCGGCGAAGGCTTGGCCGTGCTGAGCGGCCAGCAGACGCAGCAACAGGCAGCCATCACGCAGGCGCTGTCCGCGGAGCAGGAGGCCGAGCGCACGGCGCTGTATGCCAGCCTGCAGGACATCGCCACGGGTGGCCTGGAAGCACTCGGCCAGGCGTGGGCGAAGCTGACCCCCCAGCAGCGCAAGCTGATCGGCGGCGGCGGGCTGGAAGCGCTGAAGGCCGAGGCCGAGAACGCCGGTACCGACGTGATCGAAGGCGAAGCCAGCGAGGTGACGCCGTGATCGTCCTGCCCTATGAGCAAGGCAGCATCGAGTGGCACCGCGCCCGCGCCGGTGTGATCACCGCCAGCATGTTCGGCATGGCCCGCAGCCGCGTCGGCGAGCTGGATGACCGGCAGCGGCAGTACGTCGATGCCGTGCTCGCCGGCATGGCTCAGAAGGACGCCGCGCAGGCGGCCGGGTATAAGGCCCTGCCGAAGTCCGCGATTATCGAGAGGGCGCTGGCTGGCGAGCCGGTCGGCGACTTCAGCGAGGCGTCGAAGAACTACGCCTTCCGCCTGGCCATCGAGCGCATTGGCGGGGAGCCCCTGGACGAGGGGTTCGAGACGTTCGCCATGCGCCGCGGTCACGAGCTGGAGCCGCTGGCCCGTGCCGAGCATGAGGTGCAGTCCGGCCTGCTGGTGAAGCGTGCCGGGTTCGTGCTGAGCGACTGCGGCAACTACGGCTGTTCGGCCGACGGCCTGATCAACGATGACGGCGGCAGCGAGTACAAGGCCTTCATCAACCCGGAGAAGCTGCGCACCTTCCACGTCGACAACGACGCGAGCGAGGTGTTCGAGCAGGCGCAGGGCTGCATGTGGATCACCGGGCGGCAGTGGTGGCACATCGGGCTGTACTGCCCGGCGCTGGAACCGGCCGGTAAGCAGCTGTGGTGGCGTCGGTTCGAGCGCGACGAGGCTTTCATCGCGACCATGCGCGACGACCTGGAGCAGTTCCGCCTGATGGTGGACGGATACGAAGCCAAGCTGCGCCAGCCGATGCAGGTGGCCGCCTGATGGACGTTCGCCTCTACCCCTGCCACGCCAAGTCCACCCGCCGCGCCGGCCTGGCACGTGCGGCCCTGTTCGCCCACGTCGTCGAGGGCAAGAGCTATACCACGCGGCAGATCGCCGACCGGCTGGATATCTCGACCGGCGCGGCGCTGGAGCGGGCCAAGCGCGGTCCCTTCCCCCTCACCTGGCACTCGCTGCAGCAGTCCCGGCTGGTGAAGTCATGAGCCGCAAGACCTGCACCGGCTGCTCCCGCTGCCTGCCGCTGGAGTCCTTCCCCAACGCGGGGAAGCGCGGCAAGGAACCGACCTGCTTCATGTGCACCAACGACGCCCGCCGCCTGCGCACGCCGCTGCCGGCGATCAAGCGCGACCCGGCCCTGATCCGGATCAACAACACTTTCAACCTGTGGCATGGGCCGGTGAGCCGCACGCCGCTGAGGATCGCAGCATGACCAGCATCCACGTAAAGCCGCTGTTCGACACGCCGACCCGGCAGCAGAAGGAAACCGAGTCGCGCGCGATCGCCGCCGACCTGGAGCGCTTCCGCAAGGCTGGCGGCCGAATCGAGATCCTCGGCACCACGCCGATCGACAAGACCGGCATCAGCCGCTGGCAGGTCGTCGAGGGTGGCGCTGATCGGCGCAAGGCCGCGAAGGGAGAGAAGGCATGAGCAGCGAATTGGAAAGCCTCGCCGAGAAGCGCGGCTACGGGAAAGGCTACGCCGCCGGCAAGCGGAGGGCGGCAAAACAGGCCCGCGCGGAGCATCAGGCCCAGCGCAATGCGGCCCGGTTCGACCGCTTCATGTGCGCGGCCATGACTGGTTTGCTTGCGGGTGCGAAAATCTGGAAGTCGGGGGGGAAAGCCGACTCGACCCCTGCAGATTACGCGGACACAGCAGCCGACATCGCGAAAGCGATGATGAGGAAGGGGTATCGGCCATGAGCCGCCAGCTCACCCGCCGCGCGCCGCAGCGTAACGGCGGCTTCTCCTGGGGCCGCTTCCCGATGGGCGACACCGGGATCGTCTGCTACCGCCTCTTCCGCCGTGACCTGACCGGCGCGGTGCACATCCAATCCCTGCACTTCTACCCGCACGACCAGCGCCCCGCCGTAGCCCTCGCCCTGCGCGAGGCGTGCCACCGGCTGCGCGATCGCGTCGACGAACTGGACCTTGCCGCACTGGGAGTGACCGCATGAACACCGAACGCACCGAGAAGTTCGTCAACGCCATCGCCTGCGACCTGGAGGAAGGCGGGTTCCGGCAGGTCAGCGGCACCACGCTGCGCCGGACGCTGGCCACCGCCGTGAGTGCGGCGCTGCCGCTGCTGGCCGATACCGGAATTCCGGCATCGCAGCCCGCAGAGCTGGCCGAGCAGCAGGGGGTATCCGGAGAGTGGGGCGGATCTGAGTATTACCGTCGCTTGTTACTGAAGGCGGTGGAGATGCTGACGCAAATCAGCCTCCGCCTTGGCCTGGAGCCGAACTCTGATGGCGTCGAGCCGATGTTGGCGGCGATTGACGCCCTCGCCGCAACTGGCAAGCAGCAGGTTGGCGAGGTGCAGGGGGATGCGCGGGCGCAGTTTGAGGTGTGGTGGGCCGAGAAGAATGCTGACCTTGTCGGCGTCCAACTGGCGCGCGATGAAGAAACCGAAATCCAGCGGAACAAGGCTGCTCGCCTCGCCTGCTGGTTGGCCGCATGGCAAGCCGCCCTCGCCGCCCGCCAGCCGGTGGCACAGGAGCCGGTAGGTTTCCAGATCATGCGCCGCTCGGCAGACGACACCTGTTTCAACGGCCGGTGGGACAACCCGCCCTTAGACCGCGAGTACTACTTGAGCCGACCCGGCACGTATCGGATTCGGGACATTTACACCGCCCCGCCCGCGCAGGGCATCGACCCTGGACAGTTGCGCGGCTGGCTGTGCGCCACGACCGATGGCGTGGCCACCGACTGGACGATGGAGGAAGACTCGCGCGCTCGTTTCGAGCGCATGGGCCGCACCATCGAGCCGGTCTTCGCCGCTGGCCCTGACGTGCAGGGAACCCGGCAGGACCACCTGCTGGATAGGCGGAACCGGCTGATGAACAGCTACGGCAACGGTGATCGCGAGGATGCCGCTGTTGATGCGCAGATCGCCCAGGTGGACGCTGAGCTGGCTCTGATCGCCCAGCGCGATGCAGCGCCGGGGGTGGGGTCGTGAGCGGGGTGACCTGGGCCGTGTGCAGAAACCAGCGATCCGTCACGGTGTTCTGCCTGGACTGCCGGGAGGTGCTCCACCAGCACGCGCCGATGGTTGGGGCCTTGGAACTGAAGATGGCAGCGGAAGCCAGCCATGACTGCGCGGACATGCTGGCACCGCCGCCGCCGGCGACTGACCTGTTCGGCTTCCCGATGGAGCAGGCCCATGGCTGACCTTGCCGTCCTCTGGCTGACGAAATACCTGGTGTTCGCGCTGATCGTCGTCTTCGGCCTGGGCGTCCTGTGGCTGCTGGCCGCTGCATGGCGCGCCGTGCGCTGGTGCTGGCGCCGGGCTGTGAGGCAGGTGTCCCATGGCTGAGCCGATCCAGGACCACCGCGTCACCGGCCGCGAGCTGGCCAGCCTGTCCGGCGTCGACATTGAGCGCGCTCGGCCGGCGACGGTGCGCACGTGGCAGGCGCGCGGGCTCGCCCTGCAGGCGCTGGCCCGCGGCGACATGGCCGAGGCCGAGAAGATCGTGGCGCATGCCACTGGCGGTGCTCGATGACAGCCTGCAACACGCTGAGCGTGTCCGCCCTCGATGAAGACGAGTACGACCGCCGGAGGCTGCCTGGCGCGTATTCCCAAACGATCCATCACATCCGGGCGTTGAGGAAGGAGCTGGATGCCATGCGATCGCGTGGACGCGCCGGGGATAGATTCAGGGCCGCCAAGCTCTCATGGTTCATCAGGAACAACGAGCGCTATGCCCAACAGCTACGTGCCCGCGCTGCACAGCTCGGGGTGAATGGATGCGAATCCAGCGATGCAATCGCTCCACGCCCCACCCAGATGCTTGCACAGATGGAGCTGTTCGCATGACCGCCCAGCTCTTCCCCCGCGAACCGCGCCGCATGAAGCAGCCGGCCAAGGACCTGCTGCGCGAGCAGCTGTCCACCGCGGCCGACCGGATCATCGAGCTGTCGGCCGAGAACCAGCGCCTGCGCGACTCCGCGCACCAGGCGATCGAGCAGCTGCTGGCTGCCGCGCCTACGAACTGACAGGAGAAAATCAACATGGCCAGGCAGAGCAACGAGGCCACCACCACGGCGGTGTGCCTGTCACGCGAAGAACTGCGGGACCTGTGCGGCACGCCCTACAGGGAGAAGCAGCTGGAGTTCTTGATCCTCAACGGGATCTCGCACTACAAGGGGCTGGATGGCCGGCCCCGCGTGCTGTGGTCGACGCTGGAGGGTGCCTCTGATGCGTCCGTAGCGAAGGCGGTAGCGATCGCAGAATGGAAGCCGAACAAGGTGGCATGAGCATGGGCAGGAAACCGAAGAACGCCGGGGCGATCCCCCGGTTGCGCCAGCGGAAACAGAAGTCGGGGGTGGTGTTCTATTACTACGATCGCGGGGGCAAGCCGCGCGTCGAGATTCCGCTGGGCAGCGACTACGCGCTGGCGATCAAGCAGTGGGCAGAGCACGAGGGCGGTCGCAAGGCTCAGGCCGTGGCGGTAGTGACCTTCCGGATGGTGACCGACTCCTACCGCCGCGAGGTGATGATCACCAAGGCTGCGCGCACCCAGGAGGACAACCGGCGCGAGCTGGACAAGCTGCTGGGCTTCTTCGATGACCCGCCCTGCCCGCTGGAGGCCATCACCCCGTTGCGGGTGCGGCAGTACCTGACGTGGCGCACGCGCGGCGGCACCGGCATGGTGCGCGCCAACCGGGAGAAGGCGCTGCTGTCGCACATCTGGAACTTCGCGCGCGACAAGGGCTACACCGCGCTGCCGAATCCCTGCGCCGGCATCAAGGGCTTCAAGGAGACCGGCCGCGACGCCTACATCGAGGACGACCAGTACCAGGCCATCCGCGCCGCGGCCGACCCGGTGGTGCAGGACGCCATGGAGCTGGCCTACCTGATCGGCCAGCGGCCGGCGGACGTGCTCAGCCTGACCGAGATGGACGTTCGCGACGGGGTGGTCAACATCAAGCAGGGGAAGACGAAGGCCAAGTTGCGCATCGCCGTAGAGGGTGAGCTTGCGGTGCTGCTGGAGCGCCTGCACGCGCGGAAGGCCGGCCAGGCCGTGCACAGCACCTACCTGATCATCAGCGAGCGCGGCGAGCCGGTCAGCGTCACTGCCATGTCCAGGCGCTGGGCGAAGGCGTGCGCGGTGGCCGGCATCGAAGGGCTGCAGTTCCGTGACCTGCGCGCGAAGGCGGCAACCGACAAGGCCGATTCGGCCGGCGATATCCGTGAGGCGCAGCGGCAGCTGGGCCACACGACGGTGGCGATGACCGAGCACTACACGCGGCAGCGGCGCGGGCAGAAGACCACGCCGACCCGGTAGGAAATCGCTCCGCAACGGATTTGGCAGCCTTGTGCCGCAACGATTACAAGGTGCCAGGAACTGACCGATTGCGGAGTGGAAATAGGGCTGAAACCCTTGTGGCACAACGATTTTAGTTCGGACTCAAAATCCGCCGCCCTTAAAAGCGTGTGGGTTCGAGTCCCACCTTCGGCACCATGGAAAACCAGAACGCCCCGGATCGACGGATCCGGGGCGTTTTTCGTTGTGCGTCAGACCAGACGCAGTGCGGGCTGGCCAGCAGTGGGATTGAGGTGCGCCGCGCGAGGCGCACCTGCCCCCGCCACCCGGAACGCCGCCACCGTCTGCAGCAGCCGGGTGGACTGCTCTTCCATGCTGCGGGCAGCCGCCGACGCCTCCTCCACCAGCGCGGCGTTCTGCTGCGTGCTCTCGTCGATGTGCTCGACCACCTGGTTGATCTGCTCGATGCCCTCGCTCTGCTGCTGGGCGGCGGTACTGATATCGGCCATCAGATCGCTCACGCGCTTCACGCTGACCACGATCTCGTCCATGGTGCGCCCCGCGCTCTCGACCTGGCGCGTGCCCGCCCCGACCTTCTCGACCGAGTCGCCGATCAGTTGCTTGATCTCCTTGGCGGCCTCGGCCGAACGCTGCGACAGCGAGCGGATTTCCGAGGCGACCACCGCAAAGCCGCGCCCATGCTCGCCGGCACGGGCCGCTTCCACTGCGGCATTGAGGGCCAGGATATTCGTCTGGAACGCGATGCTGTCGATCACGCCGATGATATCGACGATGCGCCGCGAGGAGTCGTTGATCAGCGACATGGTGGAGACCACCTCATGCACCACATGGCCACCCTGCGCCGCCACCTCGACCGCACCACCGGCCAACTCATTGGCCTGGCGGGCGTTGTCCGCGGTGCGCCGCACGGTCGCGGTCAGCCCCTTCATCGAGACGGCGGTCTCCTCCAGCGAAGCGGCCTGCTGCTCGGTGCGCACGGACAGGTCGCTGTTGCCTTCGGCGATCTCGCTGGCACCCACGGCAATGGTGTCCGCCGCCAGCTTGATCTGGGTGATGATGCCGGCCATCGCTTCGACCAGCGCATTGATGCCCTCGCACAACTCGGCGATCGGGCCGGTCTTGTCCTGGGTGGCGATATGGCCGGTCAGATCGCCGGCCTGCGCTGCGGCCACCACTTCGCGTGTCTGCGCGACGGCCTGCTGCAGCGCCAGGGTGTCACGCACCTGCGCGGTGATATCGGTGGCGTACTTGACCACTTTGAACGGGCGTCCGTTCATGTCATAGATCGGGTTGTACGAGGCCTGGATCCAGACCTCGCGCCCGCCTTTGCCCAGGCGCTTGTACTGGCCGGCATCGTACTCGCCACGGCCCAGTTTCGCCCAGAACGCGCGGTACTCCGCGCTCTGGCGATGCTCGGGTTCGGCGAACATCGAATGATGCTGCCCGCGCACCTCCTCCAATGCGTAGCCCATGGCAGCGAGGAAGTTCTCGTTGGCGGCCAGGATGCGACCTTCAAGGTCGAACTCGATCACCGCCTGTGATTTGTTGATGGCCGCCAGTTGCCCGGCGAAGTCGGCCGCCTGGAATTTCTGCGCGGTGATGTCGGTCGCGAACTTGACCACCTTGTACGGCCGCCCGTTGCTGTCGAACACCGGGTTGTAGGACGCCTGGATCCAGATCTCGCGGCCACCCTTGCCGATCCGCCGGTACTGGCCCGCATCGAACTCGCCGCGACGCAGGTTGGCCCAGAAGTCGCGGTACTCCCGGCTCTGCGCGTACTCGGCATCGACGAACATCGCGTGATGCTTGCCCTGGATCTCCTCCAGGGTGTAGCCCAGCGTCTGCAGGAAGTTGTCGTTGGCATGGACGATGGTGCCATCGAGATGGAACTCGATCACCGCCTGGACCCGATGCAGGGCCTTGACCTGGTCCTCCAGCTCGGCCTGCCGTTGCAGGGCGGCCGATGCCGCGGCGCCATGGGCGGCGCGTCGGGAAACGAACAATGCCGTGAGCGAACGCCACAACGTGCCGGCGTCGGCGTCGTTGCCACGACCTGGCACATGCGTGTGCAAGCCTGAAGTAATCATCTCTAGACCTCGGTGTCCTGTTAGCGAATAGGTCAGCGCCGGGCGGTGGCCCGGTGGCGGTATTCCGTTGGCTGGGACTCACGAAGACCGCCAGTGGGGATGACGTTGCTTCGATGGACTTCAAACACCGGGCAAGCCGGTGAACATGAACCATGAAAAAGGTGTACGGCCAGATATCCACGTGAGCAGACAGGCAGCAACTGCGAGTCATATAACGGCGCGTGTTCTGAAAGCTTTAGGGCCAGCATCCCCGCCCTGTGATGCAGACTGGTCCGGCGCCTACTCGCCGCTTTCGCTGGCATCGAGGGCGTCCAGCGGGTCGACCGCGCCCAGCCCCAGGGCTTCGACCTGCACGTTGTCGCGCCCCATCGCCTTGGCCCGGTAGCACTGGGCGTCGGCGGCGGCCACGGCATCATCCACGCTCATGCCCCCGAACAGCGGGGCGATCCCGATGCTGGCCCCCACGCTCAACCGGCGCTGATCCCAGGGGATGGACAACCCGCGCATCGCCTCGAGCAGGTCGCTGGCGATGCGCCGGGCACGCTTGAGCGAACAGCCGGCCAGGATCACCGCGAACTCGTCGCCGCCCAGCCGCGCCACGATGTCCGAATCGCGCACGCCGTGCCGCAGCACGCTGGCCACCGCCCACAGCACGGCATCGCCGGCCAGATGGCCGTGGGTATCGTTGACCGGCTTGAAGTGGTCCAGGTCGATGTACATCAACGAGGCCGACTGCCCGGTCCGCGCGACCCGGGTGATGGCCTGTTGCAGGTGCGCCTCGAAACCGCGCCGGTTGCTCAGTTCGGTCAGCGGGTCGATCTCGGCCAGATGCCGGGCTTCGCGCTGGCGGGCGCGCTGCTGGGTGACATCACGGATCACCCAGACCGCGCCGCTGACCTGCCCCTGCTCATCGCGCAGCCAGGCACGGGTAAGGTCGACCGGCAGCAGGTGGGCACCGACCGACAGCAACAGGTCCGAATGCAGATCGACCGCGTTGCTGTCCGGGTCGAGCAGCACGGCCACATCCAGCGGTGAGCGCGGCGCGTACTCGGTGGTGAGTTCCATCACCTCCTGCAGCTGGCTGCCGGCCAGGGCCTCGGCGCCCTCCCCGGCCAGCGCGCGCGTGGCCGCGGCATTGGCGTACTGGATGCCCCCGTGCAGATTCAGGGTGAGTACCATGTCGGCCACCGCATCCAGGGTGACGCGGGTGCGCTGCTCGGATTCGCGCAGCTGCTGGCCGCTGAGCCGCTGCGCGGTCACGTCCTGGATCTGCGAAACGAAATGCAGCGGCTCGCCATTCTCGGTGCGGACCAGCGAGACCGACAGCCGCCCCCAGACCAGGTTGCCGGCCTTGCCCAGATAGCGCTTCTCCATGTGGTAGTGCTCGCGACGGCCGGCCAGCAGGTCACCGAGCAGGGCCAGGTCGGTGTGCAGGTCATCCGGATGCGTCAGTGTCTGGAAGTCGATCTGCAGCAGTTCGGCACGGGTGTAACCGAGGATGCCGCACAGCGAATCGTTGACGTCCAGCCAACGCCCTTCCAGCGAGACCAGGGCCATGCCCAGCGCCGCCGAAGAGAACGCCCCGGCAAACTTCTCGGCCGCGACGAAGGCCTGCTCGCGCACCTGCAGCAGCGGGGTGAGATCGACCGCCATGCCGACATAGCCGATCCGGCTGCCCCCCGCGCCGTCCAGTGGGCTGATCGACAACCGCACCTGGCGCCGCTCGCCGTCCTTGCGCAGGAAGGTCCATTGGTGCGACCACGTGCCTTGGGCAGCGTGCGCGGTCAGTGCCTCGAAAATGGTCGGCATCCGCCCCTCCGCATCCATCTGGGGCTGCAGGTAGGCACGCATCTCGTCCGGATCATGGAACAGACCGGGGTTGACCCGCCCGATCACCTCCTCGGGCCGGTAGCCCAGCAGCTTCTGGGCGCCGGTATTGAACAGGTTCACCACCCCATTGATGTCGGTGGCGATCACCGCAACCTCATCGGAGGCATCCACCACCGCCTGCAGGCGCTGGCGCATGTTGGCCGCGTCCTGCCGGGCCTGCTGCAGATCGGTGACGTCGGCATGGGCACCGGCCATCCACAGCGGGCGGCCCTGCGCATCGCGCTCGTAGACGCGGCCACGGTCCTGCACCCAGATCCAGTGGCCCTGCTTGTGGCGCATCCGGCACAGGCTGTCGTAGTGCGGCGAGCGTCCCTCCAGATGCGCGCTGAGCAGCGCGTTGGATTGGGCCAGATCGTCGGGATGCACCAGCCGGAAGAAGGTGTCGGGCGTGATCGGGGCGAGTTCCTCGCGGGTGTAGCCCACGATCTCTGCCCAGCGCTCGTTGACCCGCATCTGCCCGCCCGGGATGTTCCAGTCCCAGGTGCCGGCCGCGGTGCCTTCGACGATCATTTCCAGCCGATGGCGCTGCTCGGCCATCTCACGCAGCGCTTCGGCCGCTTCGGCAGCGTCGGAGGCGCCGGTCGGTGGCTGGCTCATGGGCGCCCTCCGCGCCGGCAGGCCGCGCACAGCCCTGCCGCCGCGCGGTGATCGGCGCTGCGGCCCGCCCGGTTGCCCGGTCCTGCCTGGTCGTCTGTCATCTGGGCTCCCCGCCGTCCACCCACCCTACGGGCATTCAACGGGAAGTGTGCGTAAACATGCGTCAAACCAGAAGTGCCCACGGCCACCCAGACCCCCGAAAACGCCAAAGGCCGCCCGAAGGCGGCCCCTGGCAGGCAACGGCAGCAGGCTCAGCCGCCGCGCTTGGCCCGGGCGAAGGCATCGGCCAGCGCATTGTTGGCCGGCGGTGCCGCGCTGCCCGGACGGGGGCCGGACGGGCCGCCGCGGTTGCCGTTGCGCGGGCCATTGCCCGCCCCACCGTCACGGCGGCCGCCACCGGCCGGGCGCGCGTCGCGCTCGCCCGGGGCCTTGGCCGGGGCAGGGGTGTCATCCAGGCGGCGGGTCAGCGCGATGCGCTTGCGCGCCACGTCGACCTCCAGCACCTTCACCTTGACGATGTCACCGGCCTTGACCACGTCACGCGGGTCCTTGACGTAGGTGTCCGACAGCGCGGAGATGTGGATCAGCCCATCCTGGTGCACGCCGATGTCCACGAAGGCACCGAACGCAGCCACGTTGCTGACCACGCCTTCCAGGACCATGCCGACCTTGAGGTCCTTCAGTTCCTCGACACCGTCGGCGAAGCGGGCCGCCTTGAACTCCGGACGTGGATCGCGGCCGGGCTTCTCCAGCTCTTTCAGGATGTCGCGCACGGTCGGCACACCGAAGGTCTCGTCGGTGAACTGCTCGGCCTTGAGCCCGCGCAGGAAGCTGCCGTCGCCGATCAGGGCCTTGATCGGGCGTGCGGTGGCCGCCACGATGCGCTCCACCACCGGGTAGGCTTCCGGGTGCACCGAAGACGCATCCAGTGGCTGGTCGCCATCGGCGATGCGCAGGAAGCCGGCGCACTGCTCGAAGGTCTTCTCGCCCAGGCGCGGCACTTTCAGCAGGTCCTTGCGGCGCTTGAACGGACCGTTGTCGTCGCGATGCCGCACGATGTTCTCGGCCACGGTGGATGACAGCCCGGACACGCGCGACAGCAGCGCGGCCGAGGCGGTATTGACGTGCACGCCGACCGCGTTGACGCAGTCCTCCACGCGCGCATCCAGCGCGCGCGCCAGGCGGTACTGGTCCACGTCGTGCTGGTACTGGCCGACGCCGATCGCCTTGGGTTCGATCTTCACCAGCTCGGCCAGCGGATCCTGCAGGCGGCGGGCGATCGACACCGCACCGCGGATGGACACGTCCAGGTTCGGGAATTCCCTGGCCGCGAACTCCGAGGCCGAGTACACCGAGGCACCGGCCTCGCTGACCACGATCTTCTGCAGTTTGGTATCGCCCAGCGCCTTGATCACCTCACCGGCCAGCTTGTCGGTCTCACGGCTGGCCGTGCCGTTGCCGATCGCGATCAGTTCCACGTTGTGCTGCACGCACAGCTGCTTGATCGTGTGCAGCGACTGGTCCCTCTGGCGGCGCGGCTCGTGCGGGTAGATGGTGTCGGTGGCGACCAGCTTGCCGGTGGCATCGACCACGGCGATCTTGCAGCCGGTGCGGATGCCCGGGTCGAGGCCGAGCACGGCCTTCGGGCCGGCCGGAGCGGACAGCAGCAGGTCCTTGAGGTTGTCACCGAACACCGAGATCGCCTCGGCCTCGGCTTTTTCGCGGGCCTGGTTGAACAGGTCCAGCAGCAGGTGCATGTGCAGCTTGGCGCGCCAGGTCAGGCGGCAGGCGTCCAGCAGCCAACGGTCGCCCGGGCGGCCGGCATCGCGGATGCCCGCGTTGTGCGCGACGCGGCCTTCGGCGTACAGATTGCCGGCCTCGGCATCGCTGCCCGGGTCCAGCTCCAGGAACAGGATTTCCTCGCGGCGTGCGCGGAACAGCGCCAGCAGGCGGTGCGACGGGATCTTCGCCAGCGATTCGGAATGTTCGAAGTAGTCGCGGTACTTGGCGCCCTGCTCTTCCTTGCCCTCGGCGACACGCGCGCGGATCACGCCGTTCTCGCCCAGCCAGGTGCGCAGCTCGCCAACCAGCGCGGCATCCTCGCCCCAGCGCTCCATCAGGATCGCGCGGGCGCCTTCCAGCGCGGCCTTGACGTCGGCCACGCCCTTGTCGGTATCGACGAAGGTCGCGCCGAAGACCTGCGGATCCAGACCCGGATCCGCCAGCAGGCCGTCGGCCAGGGGCTCCAGGCCGGCCTCACGCGCGATCTGGGCACGGGTGCGGCGCTTGGGCTTGTACGGCAGGTAGAGATCTTCCAGGCGCGACTTGGTGTCCGCGCCGAGGATCTCGTTGCGCAGCTCATCGGTGAGCTTGCCCTGTTCGTTGATGCTGGACAGCACCGCGGCGCGGCGGTCTTCCAGTTCACGCAGGTAGGTCAGGCGCGTTTCGAGATTGCGCAGCTGCGTGTCGTCCAGGCCGCCAGTGACTTCCTTTCGGTAGCGGGCGATGAACGGAACGCTGGCGCCTTCGTCCAACAGGGCGATGGCGGCCAGGGCCTGGGCGGTCTGGGCACCGATCTCATCGGCGATGGTCTGGGCGATCTGCTGCGCGAGCTTGATGTCAGGCATTGCTTCCGGCCGGAGCCGCTTTGCGGAAAGAACCCATTCTGGCGATGCCGGGCGGCCGGGGAAAGCCGTTGACAGTCCGGTGCGAACCTGTCGCCCCGTGGCGGTGACCACACGAGGGGTCCCGCGTTCACGCCGGCATCCTTGCGTGGGGCCGGGATGCCGGCGCGGGCGCCCTTGATCAACGGACGCCTTGGCGGTGCTGCGGGTTACCGGTAATGCACGGCAGCGCGTTGATGGACGATCTCATCGCGCATCGACTCCAGCGCCATCACCCGCACCTTGCCTACGCCCTGCAGTTCCATGAACCGCTCGGTGTAGATCTCAGGGCCCTGCTCGGTATCGGCCTGGGATTTGCTGAAGCCATGCGGCACCAGGCCCTTGTCGCCATCCTTGCTACCACCGACATAAAGAACGATTGCCATGTGATGTGTTCCTCCAGAAAAACGGTTGCTCATACAACGCTGCAAGCTTACCCCGGTAAACCTGACTGGTTCGTCATGCAGGCTAATAACGTTTTTTTGCATGCAGATGACGTCGCGTTGCCGACGTTTTTCTTACACGGATTTAACGCGAAAATAACGCCACCGTGGCCACCACCCGCGGCCCTGCAGCGCGTACACATCGGCCGCGCGCTCGAACGGGTTGCGTGCACTGACCCCGCCGCACAGCAGGTACACCGGCAGATACAGCGGCCCGAGCACCAGGTACTGGTAGACGTGTGCGCGCTCGTGGTCGTGCAGGCCGATCACCGGCTCGGTGGCGTGACCGGCCTGGTGCGCGTAGGTCCGGCACGGCACGTCGAGCACCGGGCCGGTATGCAGGATCACGTTGCCCAGCGTGATCGCCCCGCCCGGCCCCCAGGGAAATTCACGGAACACGACCGCGCAGTCGCGCCCGTTCCAGGACGGACGCGCGCCAGCCAGCATCGCCGTGGTGCCCGCGGCGAGACCGATCAGGGTATTGGGCGAGGTCCACACCGCGCCCAGCATCTGCAGTACCCGCAGCAGCACCGGCGACAGGCTCAATCGGCCTCGTTGGGGATCAGCAGCCACAGGATCAGATAGACCAGGATGCCCGGAAACGCGGCCGAACCGATCGAGATCAGCACGAACAGCACCCGGACCAGGGTGACGTTCCAGCCGAAACGATGTGCAATGCCGCCCATGACGCCGGCAATCATGCGGTCGTTGAGCGAGCGGGACAGCGGGCGCGGCGGTGTGTTCATGCACGGGGTCTCGAGCCGGTAGATGCCGACTCTAGCGCGAACCATGTCTACGGGGTGCGTTGGCGCAGGGCCGCCAACCGCGCCGTGAACCAGACCGCCGCGGTCTGCTCCGGCTGGCCCGGGCAGGCGATCCGGTACGGCTTGCCGCTCATGCTGCTCTGGCTGGCGGCGCGCTCGATGAACTGCTCGGCGGTGTCCACCTTGTCCTTCCTGAGCAGGTAGTCGTACTTGCGCTGCAGATGGGCGCGCGCCTCGGCGGCGTCGTGCCAGCTGCCGTTGCGCTGGAAGCGGCAGCTGGAGCCATCCAGTGCGCCGATCAGACCGGCGATCTCGCGGCGGGCGGCCTCGCCCGGCGCCGCCTGGGCCGCGCCGCCCAGCAGCAGGGCGACCAGCCCGATCAGGATGCCGGGGACCACGGACGTGCGTTTTCGCGATTGTTGCATGGTGCCTCCTGAGTGCAGGCCACTAATGTAGCGTCCTCGCCTTCGTGCACGGGAACCTTTCATGCCATACCCGGTCCTGCCCAGCCTGCTGCTCCTGTTTGCACAGGCGTCCACCGTGCCGGCCTGCCCGGGCGCCTCCGAGCAGGCGAGGCAGTTGGCCGAGCGCACCTGGATCACCACTGCCGTGTATGAAGGCGATGATCGCAGCCGCAACCAGGTCGCACGCTATCCCGGCGTGGTCGGCATCTCGCTCTGGGACGCGTGCAGTAATCGCTTCGAGTACTTCGATCCGGCCACCGGCCGCTCGCGCGCCGAACACGGCGGTGCAGGATGGTTTTTCTTCACCGGCGACCGTCGCCATCAGCACACCGTGCCCGATGCCGGCACGCCGTTACGCCGTCGTGTGGAGGTTCTGACCGCGTCGGAATTCACCTATTCCCGACAGTTGCCGCACGGCATGCGTGAGGGCGCGCCCTGGGTCACGGTACATGTCGTGCACACCCCTTACGCAGGCCCGTGGCAGGTCCGGGCCACTGCATCAGCCGCCTCACCGTGAGGTTCAGCTGCGCTGCTGCAACCAGTCTGTAATCGTGCCGGGCACCTCGCGCTGGGCGCGGCCGGACACGTAGATGCCGATATGGCCACCACGGAAACTGCTTTCGGTGTAGTCGGCGCTGCCGATCCGGCCGCGCAGCGCGCGTGATGCGTCCGGTGGCACCAGATGGTCCTGTTCGGCGTAGATGTTCAGTACCGGCAACGTCACCTGCTGGAGGTCGACATGTTCCTCGCCGATGCGTACGCCATCGTGCATGAGCCCGTTGCCCTGGTAGAACTGCTTGATGAAATCACGGAACGCTTCGCCCGCCAGATCCGGCGAATCGAAGATCCACTTTTCCATGCGCAGGAAATCCTCCAACGCATCCTTGTCATCGAGGATGTCGAGCAGGCCGACGTACTTCTGCACGTTGAGCCGGAACGGCTTGAGCATCAGGTAACTGGCGTTCATCAGATCGGCCGGGATGTTGCCCAGCGTGTCCACCAGCAGATCCACGTCCACCTGCCGTGCCCAGTGCGAGAGCATGTTGTCCGGGGTGTGGAAATCGACCGGGGTGACCATCGTGATCAGGTTGGCCAGCTTGGCCTGGCGCAGCGCGGCGTAGCACAGCGCGAACACGCCGCCCTGGCAGATGCCGAGCATGTTGATCGGCTCACCGCCATTGTGGGCCTGCAGGTGGTCCACCGCGCCATCGACGAACCGCAGCAGGTAATCCTCCAGCGTCTGGTAGCGCTCGGAGCGGTCCGGATAGCCCCAATCCAGTACATACACATCATGGCCGAGCGCCAGCAGTTTCTGCACCAGCGAGCGGTCTGTCTGCAGGTCGACCATGTACGGCCGGTTGACCAGCGCATAGACGATCAGCAGCGGCGTCCGCCGTACCGGCGCCTGGCCGCCGACAAACCGGTACAGGGCGACCTTGCCATCGCGCCACACCTCCTCGCGGGTGGTGACGCCGTACTCGACATCCTCCACCGAGGGCAGCAGCGTCAGGCCATCCATCAGCTTGCGCTGCATGGCCAGGGTTTCCTGCAGCAGGTCTTCGGCGTTGAAGCCCAGGGGACCTTTCATGCGCTGCGTTTCCGGGGTTTGGCGGCGGCCTTCACCGGTTGGGTGGCTGTAGCGGCTTTCGTGGTTTTCGCGGCTTTAGCCGCTTCCGCCGTCTTGGGTGCCTTGCTCTGTTCTGGTGCCGCCTTCTTCGGGGCTGCCTGCTTCGCGGCTGCCTGCGTCGGAGCGGACTTCTTCGGAGCGGACTTCTCCGGAGCTGCCTTATTCGGAGCTGCCTTATTCGGAGCTGCTTTCTCCGGAGCTGCCTTCGTCGGAGCTGCCTTCTTCGAGGCGGCCGGCCGGGTGGCGGGCCTGCCATCGCCTGCGCCGCCGGCCATGCGCCGCACCAGCCGCTCCAACTCGGCGATGCGGCGGTGTGCCGCATCCATTTCCGTGCGCGTCGGCAGCCCGAAGCTCTCGGTCAGCCGTTCGATCTCCTGCTGGGTGGCCGCGCGCAGCCGCATCTGGGCATTGCCCAGCGAGGCGTACACCGCCTGGAACGGCTCGGACAGCGCGACCTTCGCATACGCCTCCTCGGCCGCATCGATCCACAGATCGAACATCGCCCGCGCGCTGGTCAGCTGGTTGCCCGGCTGTTCGTGCTCGGCCAGGCGCTGCTCGAACAGGGTGAATGCATCCTCCAGCGCCTGCTTGATCTGATCCACGTAATCGCGCGAGTGCGCCTGGTAGTCCTGCTGGGCCCGCAACAGCGCCTGCCAGCGGGCCTGGTGCTCACGGCCGGGACCAAATGCCGGGCTTTGCAGCCACGGACCGAGCTGGCGCTGCAGGGTTTCCAACAGCTGCAGCAGATCCGGCTCCTCGGCCTGGGTATGTCCGCGGGCGCCCTGCAGCATCCACTGCAGCAGCCCGTCGCCCTGCCCCAGCACCGCCGTGCGCCACGCCTGCGCGACGTCGGCGCTGGTGGTATCGCGGTCAGCAAACTGCGCGGCCACCTGCTGCATGGTGCCGTACCAGCCACCGGCCTGTTCACGGAAGCGGTGCACGGCCTCGTCGGCCGGGCTGCTGGCTGCGTTGGGCATCATCTGTGCCCACCAGTCGATCGCCTGCTGCCAGTTGCCTTGCGCCTCGGGGCCGGCGGTGTGGCCAGGCGGTGCCGCAGCGTGCCGCAGGGCATCGCCCCAGGCACTGAAATACTGCCGCGCCAGGGCTTCCACATCGCCTGCGCCGCTGCCGCTGCCCGCCGTGGTCATGACCGTCCTCCCGTCTCGGGAAACGATGATAGCAATGCCGCGCTGCCGTGCCTCACGGCTTGGGGATGCGCAGGGTCTTGCTGATCATCAGCGAGCCGGACAGCGCGAACAGCAGCACCAGCGGGTGCAGCTGCCACGGGCCCAACTGCCACTGGCCCAGCCACAGGTCCGC
The DNA here is from genome assembly GCF_002887735.1 of Stenotrophomonas bentonitica. Lineage (GTDB taxonomy): Bacteria > Pseudomonadota > Gammaproteobacteria > Xanthomonadales > Xanthomonadaceae > Stenotrophomonas > Stenotrophomonas bentonitica_A. Next base: position 77,396 of record NZ_PKQP01000010.1, on the reverse strand, counting down.
GCCGGTGGCCCCGACGCTCGCCGCCACGGCCAGCACCACCACCAGCGCCAGGCTGGTCGGGATCGGGGTGCCTTCGAAGTACGGCACCTTGTCGCCCTCGCCAGCCAGTGCTTCGGCGGTCACGTTGTAGCGGGCCAGGCGGCTGACGCCGCAGCAGACGAAGTAGCTCAGCACCAGCCAGTCCCAGCCGCCCTGCATGCCGCAGGCGTAGGCCAGTGCGGCCGGGGCGACACCGAAGGAAATGATGTCCGACAGCGAATCCAGCTCACGGCCCAGCGTGGAGCTGGACTTGCGCCAGCGCGCGATGCGCCCGTCCAGCGCATCAAAAATGAAGGCCAAGGGGATCAGGGCCATGCCGAACAGCAGATAGCTGCGTTCGCCATCCTGCAGATAGCGCATGGCGGCAAAGACCGCCCCGGTGCCACAGAACGCGTTGGCCAGGGTGAACCAGTCGGCCAGGTGGAACTCGCGCAACATCGAGAAGTGACGTTTCATGAAGGATCAGGTGGCGGCAATCGCAAGAGAGTACCGCGAGCGGCCCGCGCCGGGACAGCGTTCCCTACGCCACCGTACTCCAGCCTTGCCGCGCCGTTCACGCCAGCACGACCTGCGGTGAATTTTTGGCCACCCATCTTGACAGCGAGTACCGGCGGGGGCCGACGCGGCTTATCCACAAACTTGCCCACGAGTCATCCACACCCCCTGTGGACAACTCAATCTCAGTAGACGCGACGATGGTGATTTCTTGATCACCGATCCTCATTGCTGCGGGGCGATCCCTTTTCACACGCGCGCCCATCGGTGCCACCAGTGGGCTAAGCTGGTGGATGGACTCCGCCGCCGCCAGGTCCTGCCGCCCACCGACAGGAGTCTTGCGCGTGCTTTCCCCCGACCATCTGGCCGCCCAGTTGCGCCACCCGCACGGTGAGCACGCGCTCGTCGTGGCCGAATCGATGAACCGCAGCAACGGCGACCTCAACCGGGCCGCCATCGCCCTGCTGTCAGTCACCCCCGGCGAACAGGTCCTGGAGATCGGCCCGGGCAATGCAGCCTTCGCACCCGATCTGTTGCGTACACCGCACAGCCGCTATGTGGGCGTCGATGTTTCAGCGGCGATGGTCGAGGCGGGCACCGCGGTGCTGGCCATGCATGGACTTCAGGATCGTGCCGAGGTCCACCTAGGCGATGCCCACGCCCTGCCCCTGGATACGGCCTGCATCGATGCGGCGCTGGCAGTGAACACGCTGTACTTCTGGGACGAACTGAAATTTCCGTTCGCCGAGCTGGCGCGCGTGCTGCGCCCCGGCGGCCGGCTCTGCCTGGCGTTCGGCGATGCCGCTTTCATGCGCACGCTGCCGTTCACTGCGCATGGGTTCCACCTGCACGAGCTGGCCGAGGTCGAGCAGGCCCTGCGCAGCGCTGGATTGACCGTACAGGGCTGGCGCGCCCATCACGAAACCGGGCGCAGCAACGACGGGCGCGAGGTCAGCAAGCATTTCCACCTGCTGCTCGCCCGCAGGTAGTGCCGACTGCTGGCGGGCATTACGGGCGCATGCACCACCGTTCATGGGTTGCCGCCCAGCGGCCGGCACTACAGCCGGGTGTAGCTCCAGGATTCCATGGCGCCATCGCGGTACGGCATCACGCCATGGAAGGCGCGCGGCTCATCGTCGAAGACCAGCGGCAGGAAGCTGCGGTCGCCTTCCCACAGCGGCAGGCCGTCGATCTTGTCCACGTCCACCCACTCCAGTGTGCCCTCCGGGTTGGAGGTCAGCGGCGTGCCGGTGAAGTCATCGATGACGAACACGAAGCCGAACCAGTCCTCACCGTTCCTGCCGAAACCCGGCCAGCTGATCGTGCCGCGCAGGCGCATGGTCCCGCACTCGATGCCGGCCTCCTCGCGGATTTCGCGGCGCATGCAGGCCGCGGCGTCTTCATCGCGCTCCATCTTGCCGCCCAGCCCGTTGTACTTGCCCAGGTGCAGGTCACCGGGGCGGGCGTTGCGGTGGATCATCAGCACTTGCTTGCCGTCGGCGGACAGCACGTAGCCCAAGGTGGCCACGATGGGGGTATAGGGCATTTCGCACACGCTCGGGAACACAGACCCCGATTATGCGTGATCCGCCAGGCGGCGGCTCAGGGCACCAGGCTGGTGCGGCGCGCGTCGGCCGGTGCAGCCACCTCGCCATCGCGGCGCAGCGTGGCCACGCCGTGGCCGCGTTCGGCCAGGTATTCCAGCCATTTGCCGAGGAAGGTGTTCATCCGCATGCGGTGGCTGATCAGCTCGGCCGGCGGCGGGTACATCCCCACCACGTCCTGCCAGCGGCGGCCGACGTAGCAATGCGTGGTCTCGGCCTGGCGGGCGTCACGATACAGGCGCACATAGGCCGAAGGATCCGGCTGCCCGGTGACCGGGTCGGCGAAGTCGTAGGTCAGGCGCAGCTCCACCGTATAGCGGTGGCACTCGATGACGTCCAGGCGCACATCCAGCCCATCGCCGATCGAGGAGACGTAGCTGCCGGGGACGAGCTCGGCCGGTGCGAACAGGCGCACCAGGTGCTGGTAGTTCTCGGCGTACAGGCCCATCAGCCAGCTCAGGCGGCTGAGCCGGGGAATGCGTTCGATACGGGGCGATGCCTGGGCCATGGGTCGATCCTACACGTTGATCTCCCAACGTGGGGGCGGTACCACGCCGGCCAAAGGGGCGGCCCGCAACCGGTTCACGGACGCAGGGCAGCCCCGGCCCGGGACGAAGGAAGCGCCCCCTTGCTGTTCAAGGGGGCGCGCCGAATCAATACATCTCGCGCTGCAGCCCCAGGGTGCCCAGTACCTTGCTCGAGATCTCCTCGATCGAGGTATGGGTGGTGCTCAGGGTCGGGATCCGCTCCATCCGGAACATGGTCTCGGCGGCGGCGACCTCGCGGCGGCAGGTCTCCAGGTTGGCGTAGCGCGAGTTCGGGCGACGCTCCTGGCGGATCTGCTGCAGGCGGTCCGGGTCGATGGTCAGCCCAAACAGCTTTTTCCGGTACGGGCGCAGGCGTGGTGGCAGGCGATCCTGCTCCAGGTCCTCGTCGGTCAGCGGGTAATTGGCGGCGCGAACCCCGTAATGCAGGGCCAGGTAGATGCAGGTCGGGGTCTTGCCGGCCCGGGAGACGGCCACCAGGATCACGTCGGCATCGTCGTAGTTGATGGCGATGCCGTCGTCATGGGTCAGCGCGAAATTCATCGCGTTGATGCGGCGGTGGTAGGTCTCGAAGTCCACCATGCCGTGCGCCTGGCCGACCCGGGAATGCCGGTTGACGGCCAGTTCCCGCTCCAGCGGCTCGATGAAGGGCGCGAACACATCCAGCATCAATCCGCCGCTTTCGGCCAGGATGATGCTCAGCCCGCTGTCCACGCAGGAACTGACCACGATGGGCCGGACCTGGTACCGCTCGCCCGCTGCACGGATCCTTTCACAGGCTTCGCGCGCTTTTTCCGGATCATCGATGAACGACATCCGGTCGGTGATGAAGCTGAACCCGGAGAACTGGGTCAGGAGGCTATGCCCAATGGTTTCAGCGGTGATACCGGTTCCATCGGACACGTAGAACACCGGTCGGATCGTCGACATACGGCTTTTACCCCCTCCGAAGCTTAAAAAGGCTGTCGATACAAGCTTGTGCCGACAGCGGTCTGCCCGGCATCATATCGGCTTCTTCCTACGGACGTGGCCATCCAGCCCGCCTCGGGCGATGGCCAAACGGAGCATCGCGCTTGAACGAGAACATCCTGTGGTTGCACGAACTGCGCCTGGCCGACCTGGCCCGCGTAGGCGGCAAGAATTCGTCGCTTGGCGAAATGATCGGCAACCTGGCCGGTCTGGGGGTGTCTGTCCCCGGCGGTTATGCAACCACCTCTGAAGCCTTCAAGGACTTCATCGCCCATAACGATCTGTCCAAGCGCATCTTCGACAAGCTGGCCACGCTGGACGTGGAAGATGTCGGTGCCCTGACCCTGGCCGGCAAGGAAATCCGCGGTTGGGTGATCGATGCCCCGCTCCACCCGGAACTGGACCAGGACATCCGCAGCGCCTACGCCAAGCTGTGCAGTGAAAACGGCGGCGGCGATGTCGCCGTCGCGGTGCGCTCCTCGGCCACCGCCGAAGATCTGCCCGATGCCTCCTTCGCCGGCCAGCAGGAGACCTTCCTCAACGTGACCGGCGCCGACGATGTCGTGCACAAGGTCAAGGAAGTGTTCGCCTCGCTGTACAACGACCGCGCGATCGCCTACCGCGTCCACCACGGCTTCAAGCACGAGGATGTGTTCCTGTCCGCCGGGGTGCAGCTGATGGTGCGCTCGGGCGTGGGTTCCTCCGGCGTGCTGTTCACCCTGGACACCGAGTCCGGCTTCCGCGACGTGGTGTTCGTCACCTCTTCGTTCGGCCTCGGCGAAATGGTCGTGCAGGGCGCGGTCAACCCCGACGAGTTCTACGTCTACAAGCCCACGCTGAGCGCCGGCAAGCCGGCGATCCTGCGCCGCTCGCTCGGCAGCAAGGCGATCCGCATGGTGTATTCGGATGTCCCCGGTGAGCGCGTGCGCATCGAAGACACCCCGGCCGAACTGCGCAGCACGTTCTCCATCAGCGACGAGGACGTGCAGGAACTGTCCAAGCAGGCGCTGGTCATCGAAAAGCATTACGGCCGCCCGATGGATATCGAGTGGGCCAAGGACGGTGTCAGCGGCAAGCTGTTCATCGTGCAGGCGCGCCCGGAGACGGTGAAGTCGCGTGGCCATGCTACCCAGATCGAACGCTTCGCGCTGAACCAGAAGGACGGCAAGGTGCTGGCCGAAGGCCGCGCCGTGGGTGCCAAGATCGGTGCCGGTACCGCCCGCGTGGTGCGCACCCTGGACGACATGGCCCGCGTCCAGCCGGGCGACGTGCTGATCGCCGACATGACCGATCCCGATTGGGAGCCGGTGATGAAGCGCGCCTCGGCCATCGTGACCAACCGTGGTGGCCGCACCTGCCACGCGGCGATCATCGCCCGTGAGCTGGGCGTGCCGGCCGTGGTCGGCTCGGGCAACGCCACCCAGGTGATCCAGGACGGCCAGGAAGTGACCGTCAGCTGCGCCGAGGGCGACACCGGCTTCATCTATGAGGGCAAGCTCGAGTTCGAGCGCACCACCACGGACCTGGGCAACATGCCGCCGGCGCCGCTGAAGATCATGATGAACGTGGCCAACCCGGAACGCGCCTTCGACTTCGGCCAGCTGCCGAACGCCGGCATCGGCCTGGCGCGTCTGGAAATGATCATCGCCAGCCACATCGGCATCCACCCCAACGCCCTGCTGGAGTACGACCGCCAGGACGCGGCGACCAAGAAGAAGATCGACGAGAAGATCGCCGGTTACGCGGATCCGGTCAGCTTCTACGTCGGCCGCCTCGCCGAAGGCATCGCCACCCTGACCGCTTCGGTGGCCCCGAACCCGGTGATCGTGCGCCTGTCGGACTTCAAGTCCAACGAGTACGCCAACCTGATCGGCGGCAGCAACTACGAGCCGCACGAAGAGAACCCGATGATCGGCTTCCGCGGCGCCAGCCGTTATGTCGACCCGAGCTTCTCGGCCGCCTTCGCACTGGAGTGCAAGGCCGTGCTGCGCGTGCGCAACGAGATGGGCCTGGACAACCTGTGGGTCATGATCCCGTTCGTGCGCACCCTGGAAGAAGGCCGCAAGGTCGTCGAGGTGCTGGAACAGAACGGCCTCAAGCAGGGCGAGAACGGCCTGAAGATCATCATGATGTGCGAAGTGCCGTCCAACGCACTGCTCGCCGATGAGTTCCTGGAGATCTTCGACGGCTTCTCGATCGGTTCCAACGACCTGACCCAGCTCACCCTGGGCCTGGATCGCGACTCCTCGATCGTGGCGCACCTGTTCGACGAGCGGAACCCGGCGGTGAAGAAGCTGCTGTCGATGGCGATCAAGTCGGCACGTGCCAAGGGCAAGTACGTCGGCATCTGCGGCCAGGGCCCGTCCGATCATCCGGACCTGGCCGAATGGCTGATGCAGGAAGGCATCGAGTCGGTGTCGCTGAACCCGGACACCGTGGTCGACACCTGGCTGCGCCTGGCCAAGCTCAAGGCCAAGGGCTGATCCTCCCGGCCTTGAGATGACGAACAAAACCCCGCGCAAGCGGGGTTTTGTTTTGTGCAACATCGGTAGAGCCGACCGTTGGTCGGCTGCCGCGCATCGCGCGGCAGATCACGTATGCGCGGCGTCGGATGGGAGGGCAGCCGACCAACGGTCGGCTCTACGCGTTGCGCGTTCAGGCCTCGGCGGTTTCCGCCACCGGGTAATCGGTGAACCCTTCCGCGCCGCCGCCGAAGAACGTGGCCTTGTCCGGGGGATTCAGCGGCAGGCCCTGCTGCAGACGCTCCGGCAGGTCCGGATTGGCGATGAACGGCCGGCCGAAGGCGATCAGGTCGGCCCACCCCTTGGCCAGCGCCTCCTCGGCGCGTGCCACGGTGTACTTGCCGGCGTAGATCAGCGTGCCGCGATAGATCATGCGCAGTGCCTCCTTGAAGGCTACCGGCATGACCGGGGCGTCTTCCCAGTCGGCTTCGGCGATGTGCAGGTAGCCCACGCCGATCTCGTCCAGCAGATGCGCCGCGGCCAGGTAGGTCGCCTGCGGGGTGTCGTCCACCGCGCCCTGCAGCGTGGTCAGCGGCGCCAGGCGCACACCGACGCGCTCGGCCCCGATCTCCGCGGCCACCGCCGCGGTCACCTCGCGCAGGAAGCGCAGGCGGTTCTGCAGCGAGCCGCCATAGCCGTCGGTACGCTGGTTGGCCTGGGAGTCGATGAACTGGTTGATCAGATAGCCGTTGGCACCGTGCAGTTCGATGCCATCGAAGCCGGCGGCGATCGCATTGCGCGCGGCCGTCGCGTAATCGCGCACGATGCCGGCGATCTCTTCGCTGGTCAGGGCCCGCGGCATCGAGTGCTGGACCATCTCGCCGACGCCGCTCTGCGGGCCCCGGCCCTCCGGATCGACGAACACCTTGACCCCTTCGGCCAACAGCGCCGACGAGGACACCGGCGCGGCGCCGCCCGGTTGCAGGGCCACGTGGGAGACGCGGCCAACGTGCCAGAGCTGGGCGACGATGCGGCCGCCGGCGGCATGTACCGCCTCCGTCACGCCGCGCCAGCCGGCAACCTGGGCCTCATCGTGGATGCCCGGGGTCCAGGCATAGCCCTGCCCCTGCTGGCTGATCTGGGTACCCTCGCTGACGATCAGGCCGGCCGAGGCACGCTGGGCGTAGTAAGTGGCCATCAGCGGCGTGGCGACATTGCCCTCACCGGCCCGCGAACGGGTCATCGGCGGCATCACGATACGGTTGGGCAGCGTCAGCGCGCCGCGGGTATAGGGAGAGAACAGCATGGCAATCCTTGATCGGGGGAGCCGCCGAAGCGGTGATGCCGACAAGGATGGGGACAGGGCTGCCGGCCCAACAGGCCCGCGGCGGCAAAACAGTTGTGCCGCCGATGCAACGATCGCTCAGTTGCGCTCGGCGGCCAGCAGGGAATAGGCGGCCCGCACGGTCTCGTAGCCGTAGCTGCGCTCCAGCCGGCGCACGATGAAATGCCCGCGCGCCACGTCCTGGTAGTAGTCGGTGAACATGGTATTGAGCGTGGCGCCGGCCACCGCCCCGACGATCGGGACCGCCTGCGCGGCAAACTTCTCGGTGACCACCACGCCGAAGCGCGCCGCCACTTTCTCCACGATCTTGGCCAGCCATTTGCCGGCTTCTTTCGGGGTCAGGCCGATCATCACCGGGCTGCCGCCGACCGCACGCCCGGCCAGCTCGGCCGACAAGTGGCACATCACCTCGGCAGTGAAGCCACGCGTGATGTAGTAGCCCGTCTCGCTGGCATCATCCTTGCCGGAGTTGCCGCCCAGCGCGAACACCTCCAGGCAGGCATGCCGCGTGCTCATCTCGCGCAGGTCGAAGCCCTCGCTGCGGGCGACATCGGCCACCGAGCGCATCATGATCGTGGTGGACACGGGCAGTTCGATGAACAGCGTGGTGAAGCCGAACGCACCGCCTACCGCGCCCGACGTTGCCGCCGCCAGCTTGTGCCAACGTGTGGAGGCCGCCTTGCCGGGCGTGTTGTCCATGCTCCACAACGCGGCCTGGGCGGATTTGAACAGGGCCGCCTCGACCGCGCCGTGGATGCGGCGCGATACCGAATCAGGCAACCGCTTGACCGCGAACTCCAGTGGCGAGCCGATCAGGTTGGCCATCTTGGCCGTCAGCGTGGGCGATTCCAGCAGCTCCACCGCACGTTGCAGGTCACGCCAATCCTGCGAGGTCGGCAGGATCGAGGACGGCAGCGGCGGCGGTTGCGGCGAGGTGATGGCATTCATGGCCGCGATCATAGCGCCGCCGATGTTCATCGCTCGTCGCCTCGCCTGCCGTCAGCTGAACGATCCGGCACAGACCGGCGTGCCGTGCCGATCCTGCCCGCTGGATCAGGCCGACAGGCCCGAAAGCGCTCCCATGAACTGGCGGTAATGGCGCAGTTCTTCGATGGAATCGTGGACGTCGCTCAGCGCGGTATGGCTGGCGGTCTTGCCGACGCCCGCCGCGATGCTCGGGGCCCAGCGCTTGGCCAGTTCCTTGATCGTGGACACGTCCAGATTGCGGTAGTGGAAGTACTTCTCCAGGCGCGGCATTTCACGGTGCAGGAAGCGACGGTCCTGGCAGATCGAGTTGCCGCACATCGGCGAGGCACCGGCCTTGATCCACTGCTGCAGGAACGCGATGGTCTGCGCTTCGGCCTGGCCCAGGGTCACCGTGCTGTCGACCACGCGCTGCCACAGGCCCGAGCGGCGGTGCTGGTTGCGGTTCCATTCGTCCATCGCCTCCAGCCGCTCCACCGGATGATGGATGGCGAACTCCGGACCTTCGGCCAGCACCTTCAACTGCGCATCGGTCACCACCGTGGCGATCTCGATGATCGCATCGTTATCGGTGTCCAGACCGGTCATTTCCAGATCGATCCAGATCAGTCGCTCGCCTTCTGCGCCGTTGTCGGCCATGTGTTCGCCTTGTGCTGGGCCGCCGCTTGCGCCGCGACCGGGATGGAGGAGGCGCCCATGATACCGCCAACGCGTCACGGCCCTGTCGCTGCAGCGGCGTTATTCCAGCAGCAACGGCGGCTTGCCGCGCTTGGCGCGGAAGTAGTTGGTCAACCGGGTGCTGGCATCCTTGGCCAGCACGCCCCCGTGGATTTCCACGCGATGGTTGTGGCGCGGGTCGCCGATCAGGTCGAACACGCTGCCGCAGGCGCCAGTCTTGGGATCGGTGGCCGCGTACACCAGCCGCGCCACGCGTGCGTGCACGATCGCCATCGCACACATCGCGCATGGCTCCAGCGTGACGTAGAGCGTACTGCCGATCAGCCGGTGGTTGGTGATCGCCCTGCCCGCTTGCCGCATCGCGACGATCTCCGCATGTGCGCTGGGGTCGTGGTCGGCGATGTTGAGGTTCCAGCCTTCTCCGAGCACGCTGCCATCGGCACCGACCAGCACCGCGCCGACCGGGATCTCGTTGAACTCACGCTCGGCCCGCTCGGCCAGCCCCAGCGCGTGGCGCATCCAGTATTCGTCGTGGTCGTGCACCGGCACGCCCAGCGGCGGCGGCGGCGCGAGGCGCTCAACCATGGCCGTTGGCCTTGCGTACGAACGCGTCGAACGCGGCCAGGGTGGCCTCGCTCACGTGATGTTCGATCCCTTCGGCATCGCGGCGCGCCGAATCGGCATCCACGCCCAGCGCCAGCAGGAACTGCTCCACGGTCTGGTGGCGGGCGCGCATCTCCACCGCCAGCTGCTCGCCTGCCGGGGTCAGGAACACGCCGCGGTACGGGCGCTGGATCGCCCAGCCCTCCTTGACCAGGCGTTTGAGCGCCTTGGCCACCGTCGGCTGCGCAACCCCCAGCCGCGTCGCGATATCCACCTGCCGGGCCTCACGGCCATCGGCGATCAGGTCCGCGATCAGCTCCACGTAATCCTCGACCAACTCGGACCGGCGCGCTTCACGCACCTGCACGAAGCCCTCGACATGCACCTGGGCGTCGATCAGGGGCGAGACGGCTTTACGGGTCGAGGACGGCATGGTGGCTCCAGCAATGGCCGCTGGCGAAGGGCTTCGGCGCCCGGACAGTTTACCTCACGGGGGTTTGCGACTGATCCGGGCGGCCCGGCGGGCGCCGCGCGCGCCGATCTTTCGATAGGCAACGACCAGAATGAAACCCATGTCTCATTCACAGGATCTTGTATTTGACAGATGATTTTTGTTACCGGATACATACACCACCTACTCAGCCATGGACCCGGCCGAAGGCCAAGGAGCAGCATGGACGCATCCGCATTCCGGAAGTACGGCAGTCTCGCTCTCATCGTTGCCCTGGCCGTGCTGATGACCGCGCTGGCGGTGCAGAACCGGCAGCTCCGCCAAGAGCAGGCGCTGCTGGTGAGCAAGGTCGAACAGATCTCCAAGGCCGCCCACGGCCTTCCCGAGGGCGCCCAGCCCGAGGCCCTCACCACCACGGCACTCGACGGCCAGGCCGTTACCCTCGCCGGCCCGGCCAGCGGTCGCCAGGTCCTGTACTTCTTCTCCCCTGCCTGCCGGTTCTGCCTGGCCTCGGTGCCGCAGATCCAGGCGCTGGACGCGGCCGGTCGCAACAACGGCAACCGCGCCTTCGAGATGGTCGGCATCAGCCTGCCGCCCCACGAAACCGCTGCCGACTACGCGCGCCAGCATGGTTTCGCGTTTCCGGTGGTGAACGATACCGATGACCGGCTCCGGCAGCGCTACACCGCGACCATGGTGCCGATGGTGGTCGTCATCCAGGACGGCAAGGTGATCTACCGCCATGTCGGCCAGCTCGAGGAGCGCTCAGTGGATGCGATCACCGGCGCATTCGTGATCAACGCCGCCCGTAACCAGGCGCCCGCGCCGGCAGGCTGAAGCCATCCCACGTCGCTGCCAAGGCGACGTAACCAGGTCCCTCCGCGCCCGCTCGCCGGGGGCGGATCGACAGTTCCGTCCGTGTTCCCGTTGCATCCGCGTCACCACAACAGGAGAAGCACCATGAAGTCCAGGAAGTTCCTTTCGGTCTTTGGCGGTATCGCTGTTGTCTGCGCCCTGGCGTTCGCATCGAGCCAGGCAGTGGCGACCTCCAGCCAGCCCAAGCAGCTGGATGGCTGTCCCTACAAGCCCGGCTGCACCTATGGCGGGCACAGCGAGATCCGGTGCTGCCAGCCGGTGTAACGCGTGACTGCGTGGCAACACGCGCCCCGTCCGCCTCATCCACAGAAGGAAAGACAGACCATGAAGTCGAAAACGCGGTTGTTGTCAGCCCTGAGCGGCGTCACCCTGATCTGCGCGTTGGCCTTCGCATCCAGCCAGGCGCTGGCTACCTCCAGCCAGCCCAAGCCGCTGGCCGGCTGTGAAGACCAGCCGGGCTGCACCTACGGTGGGCACGGGCTGTATCTGTGCTGCGAGCCGCTGTAAGCACGTCCACCATCCCGGCTCTGCGCCGGGATGGTTCTTTCCGGCCTCAGCGCGGCCGGCGCTGCAGCGCGGTCTCGAAGATCACCGCGCCCTCGATGTTGTGGGCCACCAGTGTGCCGCCATGCGCACGGGCGAACTCGCTGGCGATGAACAGCCCCAGCCCCAGCCCGCGACTGTCGTGGAAACTGGCCTTGAACGGCTCGAACAACCGCGGCAGCAATGCCTCCGGAATCTGACCGGCATTGCGCACCTGCAGCCGCAGTGGCGCGCTGCGCTCGCCTTCCACCCGCACCACCACCGGCGCATCACCGCCATGCAGCACGGCGTTGCCGATCAGGTTGGACAGCAACTGCGCGAGACGATCGGGATCGCCCTGCAGCTGGGCATCGCCCTGTACCTGCAGTTCGATGGTCGCCCGCGGATGCGCGCGGCTGATCTCGGCCACCACCGCCGAGGCCAGTTCAGCCAGGTCGCACTCGGTGGTATGCAGGCGCAGGCCGCCGGTACGGATCCTGGAGAAATCCAGCAGCTGCTCGACCATCCGCACCATGCGCTGTGCGCTGTTTTCCAGATGGACCAGGGTCCGCTGGACCTGGCTGTCATCGGGCAGATCCAGCGACAGCTTGTCGGCGCACAGCAGGATCGCCGCCAACGGCGTACGCAGGTCGTGCGTCAATACCGCCATCATCGTTTCATTGAGCTTGAGCGCGTGCTCCAGCGCCTCGTTGCGCGCCTTGAGCAGCTGCTTCTGCTGGTAAAGCTCGATGAACACATTGACCTTGCTCATGATCACCTGCGGCTCGATCGGCTTGTGCAGGAAATCCACGGCGCCGGATTCGTAGCCCTTGAAGGCCCGCACCGGATCATTCGGCGAAGCGGTGAGGAAGATGATCGGCACGTCGCGGCTGCGTTGCGAGCCGCGCATCAGCTCGGCCAGCGAGAAGCCGTCGATCTCGGGCATGTGCACATCCAGCAGGGCCAGCGCGACTTCATGCTCCAGCAGCAGCTCGAGTGCTTCAGCACCGGACAGCGCACACAGGATCTCCAGACCCGGGCGACGCAACAGCGCTTCCATCGCGACCAGGTTCTGCGGGATGTCATCGACAATCAGCAGCTTCACGCAATCGGTGGTGGCAGTCGACCCGGCGGGCTCGATCAGGTTCATCGGGTAAGGCCTTTCATACGCGTGCAGATGGAGGTGAGCGGGAGCACCGCGTCGGCGCCGGCGTGTGCCAGGGCCGATGCGGGCATCATCGAGGAATAGGCCTCCTCAGGGCATTGGATCCAGGCTTCGCCACCGGCCTGGCGGACCGCGGCGACACCGTCGCTGCCGTCACTGCTGGCGCCGGTCAGCAGGATCGCCAACACGCCGCCGCCGAACACATCGGCGGCGCTTTCAAACAGGGGATCGATCGCCGGGCGCGAGAACAGCACCGGTGGATCGACCGACAGTGCCAGCGTGTCACGGTCCTCCACCAGCAGGTGGTAATCCGGCGGCGCGAACGTCACCGTACCGGCCTGCAGCGGTTGTTTGTCCTCGGCCTCGCGCACCGGCAGCGGGCAACCGGCATCGAGCAGGTCGGCAATGCGGCTGGGGCGGTCGCGCGGCAGGTGCAGCACCACCAGCACCGGCAGCGCCAGCGTGGCCGGCAGCGCCGACAGCAGTGCCTGCAGCGCACTGACGCCACCGGCCGAAGCGCCGATGACCACCAGGTCGAACCGGCTGCGCTGGGAGGCCGTGCTCATCAGGCCAGCTTCCGGTACAGGCGCTGGTCGCGCGCGCAGGCTTCAAACAGATCCGCGTGCGCGCCGAACTGCAGCGACTCCTTGCTGCCCAGGCCCAGGAAGCCGCGATGGACCAGGGCCTCATGGAACAGGCCGATGGCGCGGTCCTGCAGTGGCCGCTGGAAATAGATCAGCACGTTGCGGCAGGACACCAGGTGGACTTCGGAGAACACCGTATCGGTGGCCAGGCTGTGGTCGGCGAACACGATGTTGCGCTTGAGGCGGCGATCGAACACCACGCTGCCGTAGCCGCTGCTGTAGTAATCCGAGAGCGAGCCGGTGCCGCCGGCCGCCAGGTAATTGCGGCTGAACTGCGCCAGCCGGTCCAGCGCGAAGGCCCCGGATTCGGCCGCCTGCAACGCTTCGGGATTGATGTCGGTAGCGTAGATGATCGCCCGGTCCAGCAGGCCTTCCTCGTGCAGCAGGATCGCCAGCGACCACACTTCTTCGCCGGTGCTGCACCCGGCGATCCACAGTTTGATCGAGGGATAGGTGCGCAGCACCGGCACGGCATGCTCGCGCAGCACCCGGAAGTACGGCGGGTCACGGAACATCTCCGAGACCTGCACGGTGAAGTACTGCATCGCCTGGGCGAAGGTGTCCGGCTCGTGCAGCAGGCGGTGCTGCAGCGCGCCCATGGTCGGGCAGTCGAACCGGGCCATTGCATGGCGCATGCGCCGCCGCAGCGATGCCAGCGCATAGTCACGGAAGTCGTAGTGGTAGCGCTGGTAGACCGCCTCCAGCAACAGCTTCAACTCCAGGTCGAACAGCTCCGTTTCATTCATCGGCGCGAGCACCACACGCGGCACAGCGACACCAGCTTGTCCACGTCGATCGGCTTGGCGATGTAATCGTTGGCACCGGCCTGCAGGCAATGCTCGCGGTCATCGGGCATCGCCTTGGCGGTCAACGCGATGATCGGCAGGTCGCGCCAGCGGTTGTCGGCGCGGATCTCGCGCATGGCGGTCAGCCCGTCCATCTCCGGCATCATGATGTCCATCAGCACCAGGTCGATTTCCGGGCGCAGCTTCTCCAGCGCCTCGCGGCCGTTGCGGGCGATATCCAGGGTGACGCCGAGCGGCTCCAGCACGCTGGACAGCGCGAAGATGTTGCGCACGTCGTCCTCGGCCAGCAGCACGGTACGGCCATCGAGCACCGCATCGCGGCGACGCGCTTCGCGCAGCAGGCGCTGCTGGTCGGTCGGCAGCGAGGCCTCCACGCTGTGCAGGAACAGGGTCACCTCATCGAGCAGGCGCTCGGGCGAGCGCGCGCCCTTGATGATGATGCTCTTGGAATAGCGGCGCAGGCGCTGTTCTTCATCGCGGGTCAGTGCGCGGCCGGTGTAGACGATCACCGGCGGGAACGCGACCGCATCATTGCCGGCCATGCGCTCGAGCAGGTCGTACCCGGTGCCGTCCGGCAGCGCCAGGTCGGTGACCATGCAATCGAAGGTGGACCCGGCCAGTTCGGCCATCGCCTCGGTGATGGTGCCCACCGCGGTGATTTCCAGCTGGTCGCGGCCAAGCAGCAGCTGCAGGTTCGAACGCAGCTCGCTGTCGTCCTCCACGATCAGCAGGCGGCGCATGTCGCGCTGGCTGGTGGCTTCCAGCTGCTGGATCGCCCCGACCAGGCGCTCGCGCGTGGCCGGCTTGATCACATACCCGATCGCGCCCAGCTCCATCGCCACCTGCGAGCGCTCCAGCCCGGAGACCACGTGGACCGGGATATGGCGCGTGGCCGGGTCGCGCTTGAGGCGCTCCAGCACGCTCAGGCCGGAGACGTCGGGCAGGCCGATATCCAGCAGGATGCCGTTCGGGCGCAGCTCGGCAGCCAGGCTCAACGCCTCTTCGGCGGTGCCGGCCACTACGCAGTCGAAGTCCAGTTCGTGAGCCATCGAGACCAGGGCGCTGGCAAATGCAGTGTCATCCTCGACCACCAGGATCATCCGGCCGGCGCGGCTGCGGCGGCCGCGGTCATCGACCACCTTGTCCTGTGCCGGCGCCGGCGCGGGGGTGGGTTCGCCATGCGCCCGCCCCAGCGGTGCGGAAGCCGGCCGGGACGGCGCTGCTACGGCAGCCGGGCGCACGTCATGCACCACGTGCTGGGCGTTGCCGGTGCCGCCACCGGCCAACAGCGGCAGTTCAAGCGTGAAGCAGCTGCCGCGGCCCGGCTCGCTGGAGACGGTGATGCTGCCGCCCATGCGTGCGGCCAGGTCGCGCGAGATCGACAGCCCCAGCCCGGTGCCACCGTAACGGCGGCGGGTGCTGCCGTCGGCCTGGCGGAACGCCTCGAAGATGACCGCGGTCTGCTCTTCGGGAATGCCGATGCCGGTATCGGAGACGGCGAACTGGATCCGCCCTGCCCCCGCACTGCGCACCTTCAGCGAGACGCTGCCGTGCTCGGTGAACTTGACCGCATTGGCCAGCAGGTTCTTCAGGATCTGCTGCAGGCGCTGGCTGTCGGCCAGCAGCTGGGTCGGCGCCTCCGGGGCAGCGCTGATCTCCAGGGCCAGGCCCTTCTGCAAGGCCATCGGCTCGAAGGTTTCCTTCAGGCGCTGCAGCACGCTGGACACGGCCAGGTTCTCTTCAACCAGCTCCACATGGCCGGCCTCGATCCGCGACAGGTCGAGGATGTCGTTGATCAACGCCAGCAGATCGTTGTTGGACGAGTGGATCGCCTGGGCGTACTTGACCTGCTCGGCGGTCAGCGTGCCGTCCTTGTTGTCGGCCAGCAGCTTGGCCAGGATCAGTGCGCTGTTGAGCGGCGTGCGCAGCTCGTGGGACATGTTGGCCAGGAACTCGGATTTGTAGC
Organism: Stenotrophomonas bentonitica; assembly: GCF_002887735.1. Classification (GTDB taxonomy): domain Bacteria; phylum Pseudomonadota; class Gammaproteobacteria; order Xanthomonadales; family Xanthomonadaceae; genus Stenotrophomonas; species Stenotrophomonas bentonitica_A. Next base: position 61,242 of record NZ_PKQP01000010.1, on the reverse strand, counting down.
GTGAACTGGCTTCCAGCTCGTTGCTGTTCTGGACCAGTTGCGCCTGGGCCAGCAGCAGCGCCTGCTGGCGCGACTCCAGCTCGTGGGTGCGCTCTTCGAGCTGCACGTTGGTCTGCTCCAGCTCCGCCTGCTGCTGCTCCAGGTTGGCCTGGGAATGCAGCAGGCTGCGGCTCTGCTCTTCCAGCTCTTCGTTGGCCACCCGCAGCTCTTCCTGCTGGGTCTGCAGCTCCTCGCTCTGGCGCTGGGTCTCTTCCAGCAGCTCCACCAGCTGCGCATTGAGCAGCGACGCCCGCAGGGCGATGCCGATCGGCTCGGCGCACTGCAGCAGCAGCGCCATTTCCAGGCTGCGCGCAGGCGACACACCGGCACGGCCCAGCTCGATCACGCCGATCACCACGCCATCGGCCGTGATCGGCCCCAGCAGGCGCTGGTGAACGGTGGTGCGGCCCAGTGGGGTATCGATATCCAGCGGGCTGTCGCTGTCCTCCAGGCGACGCGCGCGGCCTTCGCGGATGATCTCGCCCCATTGCCCGGCATGTGCCGGCAGGGTCTCGGGCAGCTGCGACGGCAGCGCGGAGCCGCCGACCAGCACCAACCGCTCGCCCTGCAGGCGGTACATCGCGCCGACATCGGCATTGAGCTGCGCGCACAGGGCGCGCATGGCCTGGTCAGCCAGCTCGCGCGGGGTGGGATCGCCCTGCAGGCTGGTGCCGACCACGTTCTCTCCGGCCTGCAGCCACAGCGCATCGGCCGCTTCACGGCGCGCACCGATGGCCTTCATCACGGTCAGCGCCATCATCAGGAACGCGACGCCACCGATGCTGCGATTGACGAAGGAAAACGCCGAATTGCTGCTCGCCGGCGCCACGTTGTAGCCCACCGCAAGCAGGATGCACGAGCCGATCGCCACCAGCAGCGGCACTTCCATGCGACGCTGGAACAGCGTGATCCCGACTGCCATGAAGTAGGTCAGCCAGACCGCATAGCCCAGCGGCACCACCATCTCCGTGCCCAGCGTGGCGGCCATCAAGGCGGCCGACGCAAGCCAGATCCAACGGTCACGGGAGGTGGGCGCAGAATTCATGCCGTGTTCCAGCTCAAAAGGGGCCTGATGGTACCCGAAGCGGTAAACGGGTGTTAAGCGCCAGAAGTCAGCGTGATTGCGGCACGTTCTTGACATTTTCTTCACATCATGGCCCCTACGGTTCGGTCCCTTATCGGGGAGTCGATAACCGTCGTGGTCCAGGCCGTATCCAGCGTTGCACCGCTTGCCGACGAAAGCCGGCAGCTGAAGCTGTTGATCGACAACGTGAGCGATCACGCGATCTATCTGCTCGATACGCAGGGCAACATCTGCAGCTGGAACCGTGGCTGCGAGCGGGTCAAGGGCTATACCGCCGAAGCCGTGATCGGCAAGCATGTCGGCCTGTTCTATACCCCCGAGGATCAACAGCTGGGCGTGCCCCAGCAGGCGCTGGCGTATGCGCGTGACCATGGCCGCTTCGTCGGCGAGGGCTGGCGGGTGCGCTGCACTGGCGAGCGGTTCCGTGCCGGCGAAGTGATCGAGCCGGTCCGCGAAGACGGCTGCCTGCTCGGGTTCGTCAAGGTTACCCAGGATGTCACCGAGCGCTACCAGGCCCAGCGCCTGCTGCAGGATGCGCAGCGCGCGCATGTCCAGCAACGGCAGCTGGACAACGTGGGCCGGCTGACCCGCGGCCTGGCCCATGAATTCAACAACCTGCTGACCACCATCGGCAACGCACTGGACCTGATCGCCCTGCGCCCCGGCGCCGACAACCGCACCCAGGAGCTGGTGGACCTGGCCCAGGCCGCCGCCGACCGGGGATCGCTGCTGACCCGCCAGCTGCTGGCGTTCTCGGCCGATCAGACCCTGGTGCGCGAGCCGGTGGTCGTGCAGGATTTCCTGCGCGATGCCCTGCCCGTCCTGCGCCGCGCCTGCCCGGCTGGCATCGAGGTGCAGCTGGAATTGACGGCGGACCTGCCACCGATCGTCACCGATGGCGTACAGTTGCATAGCGCCGTGTTGAATCTGGTGCTCAATAGTGCCGAAGCGATGCCCCAGGGCGGCACGGTCACGATCACGGCCGAGGTCGAACAGCGACTGGCACCGGATCTGTCCCAGCCCATGCGCCGCCACTATGTCGCCATCGCGGTGACCGATGAGGGCGACGGTATGCCCCCGGACATCGCCGAGCGCGCCAGCGAGCCGTTTTTCACCACTAAGGAAGTCGGCAAGGGCAGCGGTCTGGGCCTGAGCCAGGTGTTTGGCTTCGTCTCGCAGTGCGACGGCTTCGTCGACGTACAAACCGCCCCCGGAAGGGGCACCACCGTCCGCCTGTTGTTACCTGTCATTGAGGAAGTCGAGCATGTCTGAGCCCCTACGCGTATTGATGGTCGAAGACCAGCAGGACCTGCGTGAACTGATCGGCCAGGCCTTGCAGGACTTCGGTATCGAAATCCACACGGCCGACGACGGTCCGACCGCCCTGCGCCTGATGCAGGACCCGGGTGGGTTCGATGTGGTGTTCAGCGATATCAGCATGCCCAACGGCATGAGCGGCGTAGAGCTCAGCGAGCACGTGGCCGACGTGCTGCCCAATGCGCGCATGATCCTGGCGTCTGGCTATGCGCGCTCGCAGCTGCCGCCACTGCCGGACCATGTCGAATTCCTGCCCAAGCCCTATCGCCTGCGCCAGCTGGTCACCTTGCTGCAGTCGCCGGACGCACCGCTCTGAGCCAGGGTTCCGCCCAGCCTGCGTGAACGCTTCATCCGCCTCGCCCCTGCTTCACACTGGTTCTGCATTGCCATCGTGATAGTAGCGATGAAGTCGGAACAGGGCGCGGTACATGCTGGACAGACGCAACGATGTTGACCGGATCGCGTTGATCGAAGCACTCAACGTGATGGACCCTGCGCTGGGCACGGCGCTGGACCCGATCACCGAACTGGCGGCCTTCACCTTCGGCGTGCCGATCGCGTTGGTGTCGATCTTCGATGCCGACCACCAGCACCTCATCTCGCGCGTGGGGCTGGCGCTGACCCGCAACGAACGGCATGCCTCGATCTGCGCGCACGCGCTGGGTTCCAGCCAGGTGCTGCAGATAGAGGATCTTCGCCAGGACCCGCGCTTTGCCGGCAATGCGCTGGTCGCCGGCCCCGAGCAGCTGCGCTTCCATGCCGGTACGCCGCTGATCACCAAGGGCGGCGTCGCGCTGGGTACCCTGTGCATCATGGGGCGTGAGCCGCGGCGGCTCTCTGCCGAAGAGCAGGTGCAGTTGCAGACGCTCGCACGCGTGGTGGTTGCGCAGATGGAACTGAAGATGTCGCTCGGCCGCCGTGATCAGGTCAGCGGCCTGCCCAACCGGCAGCAGTTCCAGGCCGACCTCACCTCCCTGTCCCGCCGCGGTGAAGGCCGGAGGTTCACGGCGGTGCTGCTGGATGTGTTCGACCTGCAGAGCGCCAACGACGCCGGCCAGGCCCTGGGCATGAAACCCGTGGAAACCCTGCTGCGCCAGGCGGCGCTGCGCGTGCAGGACGTGCTGCGTGATGTTACGCAGGTCTATCACGTGGGAGTGACCCGTTTCGCCTTCCTGCTGGCGGACCACTCGCATCACCAGACCGAGGGCCTGCTCGACCGCCTGCGCGTGCGCATGCGCCGGCCGCTGATGGCCGGCAGCATCCCGATGTCACCGCAGTTCCATGCCGGCGTCTGCGACTTCCGCGCGGTAAGCGAGGAGACCGCGGATCTGGTCCGCAAATGCCTGGTCGCCATGCATCATGCCCTGCAGACCGATGCCTGCCTGTGCTGGTATTCGCAGGAACGCGACGATGCCCTGCGCCGCCGTTACCGGTTGGCCTCCGATGCCGGGCGCGGCCTGGCCCAGCACCAGTTCAGCCTGGTGTACCAGCCGCGCTTCGATCTGATCGATGGGCAGCCGGTGTCGGCCGAAGCCCTGCTGCGCTGGACCCATCCGATGCTGGGCCCGATCAGCCCGGGCGAATTCATCCCGGTGCTGGAGCGCACGGCGCTGATGCCCGCGCTCAGCCGCTGGGTCATCGACCACGCGCTGGCCCAGGCCGCGCACTGGCAGAAGACCGTGCCCGGCTTCAGCCTGTCCATCAATCTCTCTCCGCGCGACTTCGATGACCAGTGCGTGTGGAGCGTGCTGTCCGAGCGGCTGCATGCCTACGGCCTCGCCCCGGGCCTGATCGAAATCGAAATCACGGAAGGCCAGTGGCTCAACCACCATCCGGCGGCGCTGCCGCAGTTGCGTGAGATGGCGGCGGCCGGCGTGCGTATCGCGATCGACGACTTCGGCAGCGGCTACAGCAACTTCGGTTATCTCAGCGAGCTGCCGATCAGCCATATCAAGATCGACCAGACGCTGGTGACCGGGCTGGCGCGCTCACGCACCGCCCGGCTGAAGGTGGAAGCCATCATCAAGCTGGCCCGGCAGCTGGGCTACCGTACCGTGGCCGAAGGCGTGGAAAACGACGCCGAGCTTTCGCTGCTGCGGCTGTGGGGCTGCGATGAAGCGCAGGGCTACCAGCTGGCCCGGCCGATGCACCCCGACGCGGTGCTGCACCTGGTCAACGCCTGCCGCGCCGGCCCGTTGCCGGATGCCGGCTGACCCGACCGAACATCACCGCCAATCGGTGCGCGGGGCGATAATGGGCCCCCCGTCTCTGCTACCGCCGCCATGTCCGATCTTTCCCCGCTGCCCACCCTGCCGCTCGGCCACTACCGCCATTTCAAAGGCGGCAACTACGAGGTGATCGGGGTTGTACGCCACAGTGAAACGCTGGCGCCGATGGTGCTGTACCGGCCGCTGGATTCGGATGTCGGCCTGTGGGTGCGTCCGTACGAGATGTTCGTCGCACGGGTGGAGGTGGAGGGGCAGTGGCGGGCGCGCTTTGCGCCGGTGGAGGCGGGCGGCTGAGACGCCCCACGCCTTCCCTGAAGGGCCTTCAGCCCGCCACAGCCCGCGCCCCGTCCACCAGCGCACGCAACTGCGTGCTCACCGCGCGGAACTGCTCCGGCAGCGCGGCCGCGTCGAGCGCGTCGAGCGCGTCCACCTGACGCGAAAGCACCGACAGCGCCTCGGCCATGCTGACCACTGGCTGCCCTTCCCCGGCTGGCGCATCCTGCACATCCAGCTGCGCGCCGATCAGCCCCGCCAGCACCTCGAAGCCTTTCACCGTCGCGGCGTCGAGTCTGGAAGGATTGGGATCCAACGCGCACAGCGTGCCGTGGAAGCCACCATCGCGGCGGAACATCGGGACCGAGATGTAGCTCTCGAACCCATACAGCGCGGGCGTGGGATGGCTGGAGAACACCGGATGGGTGCTGGCCTGATCGAACTGGACCAGATGGCGATGCTCGCGTATCTCATCGCAGATGGTGGTCTCCAGCACCAGGTCATCGCCCGGGCGCAGACCGAAATCCAGACGATCATGCACGGCGCAGGCGGTCCACCGATCGGCGGTGACACGGGCCACTGCAACGAACCGCATGCCGGTCATCGCACTCGCCAGCTCCAGCATGCCCGGCACGGCCGGCATCGCAAGCAGTGCGGCCACGTCGTCCAGGCGCGGATCCGTGGCATGGGCCAACGACGCCGCAGGCGCGCTGCCCGGACCGTCGTCATCCAGCGGGTTCTCCATCGCGGCGAGGCGGCGGTCCAGCGCTTTCGCGTTGACCTCGTTGAACAGGCCACGCACCGAGGCCGACAACGCCCTGGCATCGGTGATCGCACCCACGAAATGGAGGCCCTGCCCGACCAGGCGGATCTGCTCGACGCCGTGATCCAGCCGCAATGATGGCCACGCCAGGCGGTGCAGGATGCGCAGCCAGTCAGCGCGCGGGGTGTCATCCAGCAACGCGGTGACAATCACCCGCTGCGAACGGGTCCCCGCCTGTGGGCCGGGCAGATCGAAACCGATAAGGGCAGGAAAGCCTGGACTGGAAGACATCGCAACCTCTCTGGCGGCATCGCGCAGCCATCGACGGGTGGCCTTGAAGCCAAATTGTCGCATGAATGGGCGAGACTGGCCGTGATCGACTGGTGATATTTCGTCGCCGCACACTGGGCAATGCTCCTGGGCGTGCAATGCGGCCCGGGTACAAAACGCTACGGCTATCATTGAGGTGATCTAGCACCTCTCAACGACAAGGAAGTAAGACATGGGTCCTGCGGGTTCAGGGTTTTCGCTGTTGGTCGCGCTCATTGGCGCGCTGCTCGGGTTGTTGTGGCTGTTCGTTCCGTTTGCCATCTTCGGCATCAAGGGGCTGCTACAACAGATCGTGGCCGAACAACGACGCACCAATGAGATCCTCAGCCGCGTGCACGGCGAGCGCCTTCCGCCGGCGGCGCCCGAGCCGCAGCCGTTCAGGGCGCGGCCGTATCCGTGAAAAGGCGGCGATAGCCAAGCGCGGCGGGCCTGTCCGGACGCTGCGGTACGCCGCTCACGGGGCAGCGCGCACCAGGCAGATCCAGCGTTCCATGGGCCCGGCTGATTAATGCTGCGTCGCAGCAGTACAATGCCGCGCTTCCCCGTTCGACGCCGCCGCCTGCATGAGCTCCTCCTCCGTCCCTCTGGCCGCCCGGCTCTCGCCGCGCGAGCGCACCCTGATCCTGCTGGCCTTGTCGCTGGGCGGCTTTGCCATCGGCACCAGTGAGTTCGCCAGCATGGGCCTGATGCTGGAGATCAGCCGCGGGCTGTCGATCAGCGAAACCCAGGTCGGCCACCTGATCAGCGCCTATGCCATCGGCGTGGTGGTCGGCGCCCCGGTCCTGGCCTTTGCCGGCGCCGGCTTCGCGCGCCGCAACCTGCTGCTGGCGCTGATGGGCTTCTACGCCATCGGCAATCTGGCCAGCGCGCTGGCGCCCAACTACGGCACGATGCTGCTGGCCCGCTTCGTCGCCGGGCTGCCGCATGGCGCCTACTTCGGCGTGGCGATGCTGGTGGCGGCGGCGATCAGCCCGCCAGCGCAGCGTGGCGCGGCGGTGTCCAAAGTGCTGCTCGGCCTCTCCGTGGCGATCCTGGTCGGCAATCCGCTCACCACCTGGCTCGGCCAGCAGGTCAGCTGGCGCACCGCGTTCGCCCTGGTCAGCGTGCTGGCGATCGCCACCGTGGCGATGATCGCGCGCTTCCTGCTGCCCGATCCGGATGAGGTGCGTACCTCGCCGATGCGCGAACTGCGTGCCTTCAATCGTCCCCAGGTGTGGCTGGCACTGGCGATCGGTTCGGTCGGCTTCGCCGGCATGTTCTGCGTGTTCACCTATCTCGCCCCGACGCTGGTGCAGGTCACCGGCCTGGCCGAATCGTGGATGCCGCTGGCCGTGGGCATCTTCGGCATCGGCGCGATCATCGGCAACGTCGCCGGTGGCTGGCTGGTGGACCGCTTCCAGTTCCGCGCCGCCGCCGTCGTGCTGGTCTGGTCGATCCTGGTGCTGCTGGCCTTCCCGCTGGCCGCGCAATCGGTGTGGAGCGTGTTCCCGATGATCATTGCGGTCGGCACCATGGGCGCCCTGGCGGCCGTGCTGCAGACCCGCCTGATGGACGTGGCCGGCGAAGCGCAGACGCTGGCCGCCGCCTCCAACCATGCCGCGTTCAATACCGCCAACGCACTGGGCCCGTGGTTCGGTGGCATGGCGATCGGCGCCGGCTTCAGCCCTGCGGTGACCGGTTACGTTGGCGCTGCCACCGCGCTGGGCGGGTTGCTGCTGTGGTGCGTGGCGATGCTCGTGGACCGCCGCGCGCGCAGCGTGCCGGTGCTGCAGCAGTAAGCGCGCGCCCCGAACCACCGCTCGATCCGGATCCCCGCCCAGGCGGGGATTTTTTTTATTTCCCCTATCATGGGCATCCGATCAAACCGCGCCACCCATGCTGTTCCGGCCACGGCCGCAACGAGGGCCGCACCTGGAACACCGATGACGTACGAATGGGCCCCGAGCGACTGGGGCCAACGCCTCACGCGATCGCCGCACTGGCGCCTGCGCCTGGAAGACGACCAGCTGCTACTGACCATTGGCGGTCATCGGTATCACGCGCCGCTGGATGCACTGCAGGTGTACCCGCGCCTGCCCTGGGCACGGCTGAGCCTCCATCGTGAAGGGCACCCACCGTTGATCCTCGGCGGCCTGCCCGCCGCGTCCGCGCGCTTGCTGGTGTCGGCACTGGAGGAGCGAAGCGGCAAGCAGCGCCAGCGCGACCATGTCGCCTTGTTCCAGCAGTCCCACACCGCCATCCAGCACTGGCTCGCCCAGGTGCAGGCGGCTACCGATCTGGCCGACGAGGAATCGCTGTGGCTGACCTGCGAGCAGCAGCAGGTACTGCTGCAGGCACGCCCCACCCTGCCCCTGGATGAGGACGCGCTGTGGACGGTGTTCGATGATGCCGACCTGCGCAGCCAGCTCCATGGCGACCCGGCCGCGATCGAAGAAGCGCTGATGCTGTGGCTGGCCGACTGGCCAACGATGTGGGCCCGCCGCAATGAGGTCCATCAGGCGCGCGAACGGGTCGCCAGCCGTGCGTTGCTGGACCGCGTCGAAAGCCGGCCACTCACCGATGAGCAGGCCCGCGCGGTGATCTGCTTCGACAACCGCGTCCAGGTGGTGGCCGCAGCAGGTTCGGGCAAAACCTCCACGATGGTCGCCAAGGCGGCGTACGCCATCGAACGCGGGCTGGTCGCGCCCGAGCGCATCGTCATGCTCGCCTTCAACAAGGAAGCCGCCACCGAGCTGCAGGCGCGTGCGGACCGCGCGTTCCAGCGCCTCGGCCTGGATCAGGTGCAGGTGGAAACGCGCACCTTCCATGCGCTGGGCCGGCACATCATCGCCCAGGCCACCGGCCGGATGCCGCAGGTGCCGGACTGGGCGGTCGATGCCACCCAGGGTTTCCATCGGCTGGCCGAGATCATCGACCAGCTCAAGGACCGCTCGCTCGCCTTCCGTACCCAGTGGGACATGTTCCGGCTGGTGTTCGGCCGTGACCTGCCGGTCACCGGCGGGTCGCTGGACGCCGAGGAGTGGGACAAGGATGGCCAGGGGTATGTGCGCACCCTGCAGGGCGAGCGCGTGCATAGCATCGAAGCGTGCGTGATCGCCGACTGGCTGTTCTACAACGGCGTGGCGTACACCTATGCACGCCGCGATGCATTCGATGCCGGGACCGATGCGTACCGCCCGTACCGCCCGGATTTCCATTACCCCGGCATTGCGCTGTATCACGACCACCTCGCCCCGGCGGGACACGACCGCGCGCCCGCGCCTCGCGCTGGCGAGCCGGGCGCCCGCGATGGCATCGAGCGGATCCAGACCACCCCGCAGCAGTTGCGCACCGGCGAACTGTTCGTGCAGTTGGGCGAGGCCTTGTCGCAGCGCGGTATCGAACTGGACCCGAATCCCGACCGCGACCTGCCCGAGGGCGGCGCGACGCCGATGCCGGACAGCGACCTGATCGGCCTGGTCCGTACCTTCATCAGCCACGCCAAGAGCAACGCGCTGCACGTGGAGGACATGGTCGAACGCCTGCGCCGCCTGCCCGACGATCACTTCAAGCACCGCTACCGCCTCTTCCTCGCGCTGATCGTCCCGATCCTGGAAGGCTGGGACGATGCGCTGGTGGCCGAGGGCGGGATCGATTTCGAAGACATGCTCAACCAGGCCGCCGAGCACCTCGAACAGGGGCGCTACGTCGCTCCCTTCGACCTGGTGATGGCCGATGAATTCCAGGATGCCTCGCGCGCCCGTGCGCGGCTGTGCCGGGCACTGGTGCAGGCACCGGGAAAACACCTGTTCGCGGTCGGTGACGACTGGCAGTCGATCAATCGCTTTGCCGGCGCGGACGTGTCGGTGATGACCGGCTTCGTGGACTGGTTCGGTCAGGGCCAGGTGCTCAAGCTGCAACAGACGTTCCGCTGCCCGCAGGCGCTGTGCGATGTGTCCAGTGCCTTCGTATCCCGTAACCCTGCGCAGATCCCGAAGGACGTCCAGTCGGTCACGCCGGCGTACGGCGCGGTGCTGCAGGCCTACCAGGTCGCCTCGCGCGACCGGCTGGCCGGAGCGGTCGAGCAGTATCTGGAGCGATTGCACCAGCAGCTGTTGTCCGGCCAGGTGCCGCCCGGCCGCGATGGCAAGGTCACGGTGTTCGTACTCGGCCGCTACAACGCAGACCGCGCGATGCTGCCGGCCACGTGGCGGGCACGGCATGGCCAACACATGGAGGTCAGCTTCCTCACCGCGCACCGCTCCAAAGGCACGGAGGCGGACTATGTGATCCTGCCCGGCATGCTGGACCGGCGCTTTCCCAACACCCGCGCCGATGATCCCGTGCTCGCGCTGGCGATGCCCGACAGCGATGCGTATCCGCTGGGCGAAGAACGCCGCCTGTTCTACGTAGCGCTGACGCGCGCGCGCCGCTCGGTGGCGATGTTCACCGTGCAGGGTCGGCGCTCGGCCTTCCTGACCGAGCTGGTCAATGACGGTGCGGTGCGCGTCACCTCGATGGCCGGTGAGACCATCCACGAGCAGGCCTGCCCGGCCTGCAGGGTGGGCGTGATCGTGCCGCGCACCGGGCCGTATGGCGCCTTCCAGTCGTGCTCGGGGTATCCGCGATGCGAGTACAAGCCGCCGAAGGCACGCGCAGTGACGGGCTTCCAGGAATAGAAAAAAACCATTGCAGACGCGGTAATCACCTACGAGAAAATCGTAGTTTGTGTATGGCGACAGGGCGCGATCCAGCTTCTTATTCATTTGCACGGCAGCCGCCGGCGATTTGGACAGGAACAGGTAACCCGCATGAGCAATGCCATCAGCGCAGTACGCATCGCCGTCTTGCAGTTCGACCCTCAGGTCGGGGTGCATAACGGTCAGGTCAATCTGGGCAAGAGCCTGTCGCTGGCGCGGGAGGCGGTCGAAAACGGTGCCACGCTTATCGTGCTGCCCGAGCTGGCCAATACAGGCTATCTGTTCGCAGATCGTCAGGATGCCTATGCACATGCCGAGGTCATTCCCGACGGGCCCAGCACCCGCGCCTGGACCGATTTCGCAAGGGAACACCAGATCCACCTCGCCGCCGGCCTGGCCGAGCGTGATGGGGTGCATCTGTATGACACGGCTGTCCTGATGGGGCCGGATGGCCTCATCGGCAAGTATCGAAAGGCGCATCTCTGGAACAAGGAAAAGCTGTGGTTCTCGCCAGGAAATCTCGGTTTCCCGGTGTTCGAAACCAGCATCGGCCGGATCGGATTGATGATCTGCTGGGATGTCTGGTTCCCGGAGGTGCCACGCCTGCTGGGCCAGCAGGGCGCCGACATCATCTGCAGCTTGAACAACTGGGTATGGACACCCCCGCCGCTGTTCGACGACGCGGGAAAGTGCATGGCGTCGTACCTGACAATGACCGCAGCGCACGTCAACAACGTCTTCATCGCTGCCGCCAACCGCGTTGGCAGCGAGTGCGGTGAACGCTTCCTTGGATGCTCACTCATTGCGGGTACCAACGGCTGGCCAATCGCGCCGGTGGCCCCGGCGGAGCACCAGGCCATCGTCTATGCCGACATCGACCTGTCGACCGCCCGCAGCGCTCCCATCTGGAATGCTTTGAACGATCTGCATCGTGATCGACGCACTGATCTCTACGACCCGATGCTGGGCTATCGCCAACATCCCTCTCTGCCGCGGTGAGGCCGGACGAGATGCCGACGCCCTCCACTCTCGACCGGCGTGGCATCTCGGCCTCGCCGTGGGTCTTGATGATCGCCGCCACAGCGATCACGGTAGTGCTGCTCGGCGCGACGGCGCTCGCCCATCGCTCCAGTGGTGCGGGCGACTGGCCGGGCTACGACGACATGATCGCCGGCCTCAGCGCTTCGCCATGGGCAAGGTGGCGCTGGATTGCCGGTGACCTCAGTGAGGTCACCTTCTACAAGCACGAGTGGGCCTCGGCAGGCCTTCTTCTGGGTGCGGCGGTCGGGCATCTCGCCAGTCGCGGCGGACATCGCTGGCAGGGCTTCAGCATCTGCTACGGCAGTGGTTTGTGGCCCTGGGTAGTGTCCAGCTCGCTGCTGGGTATGCTGCTGAGCCATGCACTATGGGGATGGTCACTCGGTACGGGGACTTGGCAGCCCACCTTTGTCGCCGCTGTTTCCTTGCCTGCCGCCATGGTTCTACTGTTCGGGCGAGGGTGGAAGATCGCTGTCAACGGGGCAGTGCTGGGCGCCGTGCTGGTGACTCCGTCCTGCCTGCTGCTGGTCAACTACGTATGCACCCCGCTCCAACTCCCGGCCGTTGTGGGCAATGTACTCGGCATGGCGCTGGGCAGCGCGGCCGCCTTCTTCCTGTGTCGGCGCATCCCGTGGCTGGTCAGCCCGCCTGCTCCGCAGCGGAAGCTTCCGGTGCCGTCAGCGCCGGTGGTCACGCAACGATATGGCATCACCTGGACCGTTCGTCGTGTACTGGCAGATTTCTCAGAAGCCCCCTTCTTCGGTAACGAATGGGCCAGCATTGGCCTGCTCGCGGGGGTATTGCTCGCGTACGCGCTGAATCCGCTCGCGCCAGCCTATGGCTCGGGCCTGCTGCTGCCTCTGATTGCCGGCCAGGCGCTTGCATCCCTCGTCGGTGTCATCCTCTGGCGCCGGCAATGGATGTCGCACGGCTGGCACCCCACCTATGTCCCACTGGTCTCCGTTGTCCCCGCCGCGGTTCTGACCCACGGCGGCGGAATGGCGGTGGTGATCAGCAGCGCGGTGCTGGGCGCCCTGATCGCCCCGCCACTGGCGAGAGCTCTTTCATCCCGGTTGCCCAACCATGTACATCCGTACCTCGGCAATGTCCTGTCGATGGCTGTCAGCACCCTGCTCGTCGTGCCGTCACTGGGCCTGGTTTTCCGCGGTTGAGTTCCCGGAACGTCACGAATCCTCCCTGTTCCCTGAGGTCTGCCTTGCCCACACCCCGAATCTCCATCGCCACGCTTGGCGGCACGCTGAGCATGCAGCACCAACAGGGAGGCGAAGGAATCACACCCGTCCTGGCTGGCGACGCCTTGCTTGCCACCGTGCCTGCCATTTCCGATATCGCGCAGATCGGCGTGCAAAGCCTGAGTCTGGTCCCCAGCGCATCGCTGGACTTCAACCTGCTGCTGCAGGTGCTGGCGTGGGCGGACCGTCAGATCGAAGAAGGTGCTGACGGCGTGGTTGTCACCCAGGGCACGGACACCTTGGAGGAGACCGCCGCATTCCTCGATTACCTCTGGACTCACGATGCCCCCCTGGTCGTTACAGGGGCGATGCGCCCGGCGGGACAGGCCGGGGCGGACGGCCCCGGCAACATACTGGACGCCACCCTGGTTGCCTGCACTGCCGACAGTCGCGCACGCGGTGTCCTGGTCGTCATGAACGCCGAGGTCCACGAGGCCAGGCATGTACGGAAGTCGAGCACGCTGGCCCTTCATGCCTTCACTTCGCCCGTGGTGGGTCCCGTCGGCCTGATGATCGAAGGCCGCGCCTGCTTTCTTCGCCCGGCGCGCGCCCGCATGCTGGTGCCCTTGCCAACGCGTACGCACCAGAAGATTGCGCTCCTGGAAGCAACACTTGCTGCCGATACCCTGCTGTTGGAGCAGTTGCTGCCGCTGGGCTACGAAGGCCTCGTCATCGCGGGTTTCGGCGCAGGTCACGTCAGTGCATCCTGGTCCAACGTCCTGGCGCGCATTGCCACGAAGATTCCGGTCCTCGTGGGCACGCGTACGGGGTCGGGACCGACCGCACAGTGCACCTATGGCTTTGAAGGTGGCGAGATCGGTCTGATCCGCAATGGTCTCCGGATGTGTGGGCTGCTGTGTCCGCGCAAAGCCCGGCTGCTTCTCTGGCTGTTGGCAGGTAGCGGCCGACAGGACGACCTCGTCGACTACCTCCGCGAGTACACCTTGCCCACGCCAGGCCGACCCAGTTGAGCAGCAGATCGATACGGCGGCTCAGCTCAGCCCAGCGCAGCCACCCCCTCCGCATCCATCTGCGCAAGCAGTGCACGGCGGTCCCCCACACCCGGCATCACCCGCACCAGGTTGCGCAGCATCCGTAGGTCCTGCTGCCAGCCCAGCTGATCGCCCAGCGTGTGCAGTGCCCGCGCCTGTCGGCCCGGGCGGCTGCGCTTGATCGAGGCAGCCAGCGCGCTGTCCAGCGTTGGCAGTGCTTCCAGCTGCATGCGCAGGCGGCGTACCCGCCGGCGCCAGCGGTGCAGATCCTCGGTATCGCGGCTGCGTGCGGCGCGCTTTTCCGCCTTGGCGGTACGCCGCTCACTACGCGCCAGTCCCTTGCGCAGGTCACGCCTTCCAAGGGACTCCCATGGCTGGGCCTGGAGATCCCGCACGATACGTCCCAGTGCCGCGTGGCGGCGTGCAAACGCCGGGTCGCGTGCGAGCGCCTGGGCCAGGCGTGCGTCGCGGCGCACCGTCAGCCGTCTGCCGACCTCCGCCCATGGCAGGGCGGGCTGCTGCGCGGCCAGGCGCTGGCAGGTGTCCACCACCACGTGGGCATCGCGCAATGCCGACAGCCCTTGCCCGAGGCGCCGCAGGGCCGCATCGGCCTGGTCTGTCTCAAAATGGCTGTTCTCCAGCAGTGCGAGCAGCGCGCGCAGGCGGCGGATGGTCTTGCGCGCGCGATGCACGGCATCGTGGACATCGGGTTGGGGCGAAAGCGCCTCGGCGATGGCCGTGCACTCACGCGCCGCCAGTGCGCGGGCGGCCGGGCCGATTGCGGGTGGCGACATGGTGGTTTCCCCCGGAGGCGTCAGGGGATTGTACCCAGGCTGCGGGCGAAGCCTGTCAGCCCGGGTTGAACATCTGCCGCACGCCCCGCAGCAGTTCGTTGACACTGAACGGCTTGGGCAGCAGGGACATCCCCTGCCCGAGGAATTCATTGCGGACAGCGGCGCTTTCCGTATAGCCGGTGACGAACAGAACCGGCAGGTGCGGCCGCAGGGCCCGGGCCGCATCGGCAAGCTCGCGACCGTTCATGCCGGGCAGGCCGACGTCGGACAGCAGCAGGTCCAGCTCACGGTCCGAATGCAGTTCCAGCAGCGCCTGCTGCGCGTTGATGGCCTCGACCACCTGGTATCCGGCTTCGACCAGCATCTCCCGGACCATCATCCGCACCGAATCGGTATCGTCCACCAGCAGGATGCGTTCGGCGCTGCCACGGGGCAGCTGTGCCGGTACCGATGCCTGGGCGACCGGCTGGAGCCGGCCCTCCGGCAGCAGCAGCTCGATTTCCGTCCCCTCGCCACGCTCGCTGGCGATGCGTGCGCTGCCACCGGACTGACGCGCGAACCCGTAGGTCATCGACAACCCCAACCCGGTGCCCTCGCCCTGCGGCTTGGTCGTGAAGAACGGCTCGAACACCTTGGTCAGCAGCTCGGTGGGAATGCCCACGCCGTTGTCCAGGACGGTGACCGTGATGTAGTGGCCCGGGGCCAGCTCATGGTCACGTTCGATCTGCGCACGCCCGGCGCGGATGCGGATCAGGCCTTGGCCGGCCAGCGCATCGCGGGCGTTGATGACCAGGTTGAGGATCACGTTCTCGAACTGGTTCGGGTCGGCCACCGCGATCAACGGCTCCGGGCCCAGCTCCAGTTCAAGCTCGATGTTCTCCCCGATCGAGCGCTGCAGCATGTCTTCCAGCGAGCGCACCCGCGCAACGACGTCGAAGGTCTGCGGGTCCAGCGGTTGTTTGCGCGCGAAGGCCAGCATGCGCTGGGTCAGCGCTGCGGCACGGTGTGCCGAGCCGTTGGCGATCTCGACGTAGCGCGAGGCCTTGTCCCATTTACCGCTGGAGGCGGCGATCTCGATCATGTCCAACCCGGAGATGATCGTGGTCAGCAGGTTGTTGAAATCATGCGCGATGCCGCCGGTGAGCTGGCCGAGCGCATCCATCTTCTGCGCCTGCATCAGCTCGATCTCGGTGCGCTCGCGCTCGGCGATCTGGAAGGCCAGTTCGGACGTGGCGCTTTCCAGCTCCTGGCGCTGCTCGTTGGCACGCGCATGGTGCTCGGTCGTGTCTTCGATCAGCACCAGCCCTTGGCCGGCGGCCTGATAGGGGGTCACCCGCCACTCGGTCATGCGGATCGCACCGCCGACGCGAAGGCTGAAGGTTCCCTGCCAGCGCTCGCCCTCGGCGAGGGCGACCTTCAACGCACTCAGCGGCGCAGCCTGATCCTGAAGCAGCTGATCGAGTTGGCCCGGACCGATCTGCTGGCCCAGCAGACGGGTGAACGCGTCGTTGGCGTCGTGCGCGTTGAGGTTGGCATCGAGCACCGCGATGGGCGCATTGATATGGCGGAAGATTTCGCGGAAGCGCGCTTCAGTCTCGCGCAGCGCTTCCTCCGCGCGGCGGACGCGCAGCAGGCTGCGCAGCGTGGCCAGCAGCACATCCGGGTCCACTGGATGGATCAGATAGGCATCAGCGCCTGCGTTGAGGCCGGTGATCATGTCGCCGGTCGCGATCGAGGCCGCCGAGACGTGCACCACCGGCAGCAGCTGCAGCCGCGCGTTCTCGCGCAGCTGGCGGACCACATCGAAGCCACTCATGTCCGGCAGGTTCACATCCAGCACCAGCGCATCGAAATCATGCTCGGCAAGGCGCTCCAGCCCCTCCCCGCCGGTACCGGCTTCCTCGACATGGAACCCGTGATGCTCGAGCACCCGGCGCACCGCATAGCGGGTCGCCACGTTGTCGTCCACCACCAGGATGCGATCAGGGTTCGCCATTCGCGGCCTCCGTGGCCAAGGTCAGCGGCAACACCACATAGAAGTCCGAGCCTGCGCCGATTTCACTTTCGACCCCGACGTGCCCACCCAGCAGCTCGGCAAAGCGCTTGCACAGTGACAACCCCAGCCCGGTGCCGCGCAGGCGTTTCTGCAGCGGTGTATCCACCTGCACGAAATCCTCGAACAGGGTGGACTGCAGTTCGGCGGGGATGCCGATGCCGGTATCGCGCACACTGAAGCGCACGGCGCTCTCCCCTTCCAACCG
The DNA here is from genome assembly GCF_002887735.1 of Stenotrophomonas bentonitica. GTDB lineage: Bacteria > Pseudomonadota > Gammaproteobacteria > Xanthomonadales > Xanthomonadaceae > Stenotrophomonas > Stenotrophomonas bentonitica_A. The sequence goes on along the minus strand of NZ_PKQP01000010.1, from coordinate 44,191 downwards.
GGTCGACACCACCACCTGCCCATTGGGCGTGAACTTCAGTGCGTTGGAAATGAAGTTGCGCAGGATCTGCGCCAGCTTCTTGTCGTCGGTGTACAGCAACGGCATCACCGGCGGATCTTCGAACACCAGGTCCACCTGGTTGCCTTCCACCAGCGGGCGGAACATGCCGCGCAGGGCCGAGAACAGGTCCATCAGGTCGAACCAGGCCGGTGAAATGGTGATCCGCCCGGCCTCGATCTTGGCCAGGTCCAACAGGTCGTCCACCATCTCGCGCAGCTCGCTGGTGGAGGCGCTGATGAAGCGCACCTGGCGGCGCTGCTCGTCGGTCAGCGGGCCGTCCATGCCGTCTTCCAGCAGCCGCGTCATGCTCAGGATCGAGCCCAGCGGCGTGCGGAACTCATGACTCATGTATGACAGGAACCGGCTCTTCAGCTCGGAGACCTCGCGCAGCTGCTCGGCCTGCTGGTCCAGCTCGGCATACAGCGCGAGCACGCCCTGGTTGGTTTCATCCAACTCGGCACGCAGCGCATCGGCTTCCAGGCGCAGCCGCTGCAGTTCCTCATCATTGGGGGTGACGCTCAATGCAGATCTCCAAGACGCAGTGCAACAATGCCGGCGTCATCCCGGCCACGATCAAAATCACGCTGCAGCACCGCCACGATCACTGCTGGATGACGGGGAAACAGGCCGGGGTAATCACGCAGGCTCCAACGCGCCTGTAGTCCATCGCTGTGCATGACCAGCAGCGTGCCTGTGGCCGCGTGAAAATGGAATGGTTGTGCCTTGCGGTACTGCACGCCGACGATCCCCGGGTGCGAGGCCAGCCCACGCGAACTGGTGGGCTCGCACAGGCTTGCGGCGATATTGCCGATGCCGGCGAACTCCACCTGGCCCGTCGCCACATCCACGCAGGCCACCGCTGCCGCGCCACCCCGGGTACCGGACATACCGGCATGCAGCACGCCGATCAACGCCGGTGCACCGCCCGCGGCAGAATGCGCGACCGCATCCACACCGGCCCACGCAGCATCGGCCGCAGGAAGCCCGTGGCCGAGGCCATCGATCACCGTGAGCGACACGGTCCGTGCGTCTGCGCGGATATGCCATGCATCGCCGCAGGCCAGCTCGTGGCGCATCGGCAGGCGCAGGGCGCCGTAAGCCACGTCGATGTCGCGCGGGGTGCGGCTGGCGTAGATCCGCGCCACGACCACCGCCCCCTTGGCATCGGACCAGGCATCGAGCACGCTGGCCTGGCGCTGGATCGCCCCCAGCCCGAGGCCCTGGGTGCCGCAGGTCGAATACCCGTCCGGAAGGCACTCGGCCAGGGAAAAGCCCGGGCCGGCGTCCACGGTGCACAGCTCCACCCCGTTGCCGCCGCGGCCACAGACCACGGACAGGTACATGCGGCCACCGCGCCCATGTTTGAGCACGTTGGTCGCCATTTCGGTCGCCACCAGCGCCGCGCGGCCGGCGTCCATTTCATCCAGGCCGACATGATCGGCCAGTGCCAGCGCTTCGCGTCGCGCCTGTCCGACCTGTGAGGTTTCTTCGACCACCACGACCCGCGTTACCTGGCCTGCGAAGTTCAGCTCCATTTGGTGATCGTGATGCGGGTGCCCTGCCCCGGCGCACTCTCCAGCTCGAATTCATCCACCAGCCGGCGTGAGCCGGACAGCCCCAGGCCCATGCCCGAGCCGGACGACCAGCCATCGGTCAGCGCCTGCGCGACATCCGGAATGCCCGGCCCGTTGTCGGCGAAGACCAGCCGCACGCCCTTGCGCAGCCCCTTCTCGACCACGTCCCAGTCCATCGTCCCGCCGCCACCGTAGATCACGGCGTTGCGGGCCAGCTCACTGGCGGCAGTGACCAGCTTGGTCTGGTCGATCAGGCGCAGCTTGCAGGCCACGCACACCTGGCGCGCGGCCTGGCGGGCCAGCACCACATCCTGCTCGATGCGGATCGGCAGCGAACCACTGTTGGCACTCATGAGGCCGCTTCGTCTTCGTCGGTGCGCTGCAGCAGCTTCATGCCGCGCTCCACGTTGAGTGCGGTGCGCACGCCGCTGAGGGTGAGGCCGAGCTCCACCAGCGTGATCGCCACGGCCGGCTGCATGCCCACCACCACCGTGGTGGCATCCATGATCCGGGCCAGCGACGAAATGGTCGCGATCATGCGGCCGATGAATGAATCGACGATATCCAGCGCGGAAATATCGATCAGCACGCCGCGCGCGGAGGTGCTGCGGATCTTCTCGGTGAGGTCATCCTGCAGGGTCAGCGCGAGCTGATCGTGCATGTCCACCTGGATGGTCACCAGCAGCAGATCGCCCATCTGCAGGATCGGGATGCGTTCCATCTCAGCGGGCAGTCCGGGTCACGGTCTGGCCGGTGCGCTTGAGCGCCAGTGCCAGTGCGTCGGCGAGGTTGGCCTTGGTCACGATGCCCTGCAGGTCCAGCCCCAGGTGCACGATGGTCTGGGCGATCTGCGGCCGCACGCCACTGATGATCGCATCGGCGCCCATCAGGCGGATGGCGGTCACGGTCTTCAGCAGATGCTGCGCGACCAGCGTGTCCACGGTGGGCACGCCGGTGATATCGATGATCGCGATTTCCGAACCGGTATCCACGATGCGCTGCAGCAGCGATTCCATCACCACCTGGGTGCGCTGCGAATCCAGCGTGCCGATCATCGGCAGCGCGAGGACGCCTTCCCACAGCTTCACCACCGGCGTGGACAGCTCCAGCATCTCTTCCTGCTGGCGCTGGATCACGTCTTCGCGCGTCTTCTGGAACACGCTGACCGTGTGCAGTCCCAACTGGTCGATCAGCTCGGAGACAGCCCACAACTGGTCGCCCAGCTGCGCCGGATCATTCGCGTAGCCCTGCTGGATCACCTCGAACAGCGGTCGCTTCAGCGAGAAGATGAAGCTGGCGGTCTCCGACGAGTTGAAGCCCTTCAGCACGCGCTCGCGGGAAAGTTCCTCCAGGAAGCGGCGGATGTCCTGCCACTCGACCCGTGCGATGGAGCTGACCTCCGTAGCCGACAGCGCCTCCAGGAACAGACGCCAGAACTCGCGGACCTGCTGGTCCAGCTCGCGGGAGGACAGGCGGCCGTCCTGGGCCTGGCTGGAACCGGCCAGATTGCCGGCCCATGCGGCCAGCAGGGACTCTTGATGGCTGCGAATGAGATCGATCGTGCGCTGCTGCAAAGCCGCCATGGAAAAGGTCCTGAAAGAAGGGAAACACCGGGTGGACAGACGCCCCATCACCGATATGAATGGGGGTCGCAATCGTCCAAGCTTAAATGAATTCAGGAAGATTGGGCATGACGGCAGATGCTGATGGCGTGAAGGTTGTTTGCACTTCCCTGACTCATTCAGAAAGACCGGACCTGGGCTGTTCACCTCGCCAGTTTCCCGGCCGGGCCGCCACAACGCATCAGGCCGCCCGAAGGCGGCCTGATGGTGGAACGGTCAGCGCAGCAGCGCGAACAGGAGCAGCAGCGGAATCGGAATGCCGAGCATCCACAGCAGAATGTACTTCATGGTGTTTCCTCCCTTGGGATGGTCAGGTTCACAGGTCGCGGCGACGGCCGCCCCAGGTGGCACTCAGGCTGGCGATGAAGGCACCGATCAGCAGCGTGATGAACAGCCACAGCGCGGCATAGGCGGTCGCCTTGCGGGCATCGTCGGCCGCCTGCTTGGCCTGCTGCTTGGCGTTGTCCAGCGCAGCGCGCAGGCGGGTCTGGACATCGGTCACGCGGGCCTGTGCTTCGGCCTGGCTCATGCCGGTCTGTGCCGCCACCAGCTGGCCCAGGTACTGGGTATCGGCCGGGTCCATGGTGTCGGACTTGAGGCTGTTGACGATGATGCGATTGACCTCGGTACGCACCTCACGGCTGTCCGCACGACGGTCGGCACCCGGCATCGGGCGCGGCGGCGGCGGTGCGCCGTTGACCGGCGGTGCCGGGGGTGCCGCTGCATCGGCCGGACCCACCGGCGGCGCGGGCTGCGCTGCGGTAGGGTTGGCACGGAACAGCGAATCCACCCAGTACTGCACGTCACCCTCTTCGTTGCCCATCGCGGCCGAGCCTGCGCCCGCTGCGGCAATACCGCCGGCAGTGGACGCCGCCGCACCTGCGGTGGCACCGGCCACCTTGGCGCCAGCGCCGAGAATGCCGCCGATCGCGGAGGTCAGCAGTGCAGCGGTCAGCAGAGTGGCCACCGCCCACGACACGAAACCATGTGCGGTATCGCGGAAGTAGGTCTCATCGCCGTGCAGGTTGCTCCACTTCGTGCGCAGGCGACCGGCCAGATAGCCACCCAGGCCGGAGGCTGCGATGGCGGTGAAGGTCAACCAGGCAATGCTGGACCAGCCGAAGGTCTCGGCAGTCACGCCTTCAAACGACCACGGCGATACCGACGACAGGCCCAGGCCCACGCCGAGAATCACCAGGATCAACGAAAGCGCGGCTGCGGCGATGGCACCGGCCAGGATCGCGCCCCATGACACGGCGCTCTCGCGCGGAAGATCCACCACCGGCGGTGGGGTGACCACGGCCACGGTCGCGGCAGCGACGGGCTCGGGGTGGGCGTAATCGCCTCGGGTATTCATAGCGGATGGCACTCCTTTTCATGCGCTGCGGATGCAGCTCGCATCGGCAGGCTGCGCTTCAGGTCGTGAAATACGCGAGACGCTGAAAACAAGACCGTGTGGACGGCCGCGCCAGACTCACACCCGCCGGCCAAGCAGCATGATCACGCCGACCAGCCCACCCAGCGCGCCGACAACCGCCAGCTCGATGGACGGCTCACGCAACCGCAATGCCATGACGATGCACAGCGCGCCCAGCCCGATGATCACCGCGCCGATGGCCGCCGCACGCGCCGAGCCATAGAAGTGAGTACGCCGGATCGGCTCGCTGAGCGCAGGCTGCCTGCGTTGCCAAGCCTCCAGTGCGTGTTCGAATTCGCGCAGCAGGCGGTCACGGCTCTGCAGATCGGCTGCACTCACCATCAGTGTCGCCCGGCCCGGCCGCACCAGTTTCAGATAGTCATCGGTGCCCCAGCTGGACAACTGATCGAAGGGCACCGCGTCACGTCGCGAAAACATCAGGCCATCGGCCATGACCATCACTTCATTGCGCGTCGGGAAGCCCTGGAAGGCCAACATCGGCGGCAGCACCAGGCACAGCAGTGCCACCACGATGGCGATACCCACCGGACCGCGATTGAGCACGATGAACATGAAACTGCCCGCGGCCAACAGGAATGCGAGCGGGACGGCCAGCTGGTGCCAGCGGGTGTAAACCGAGACCTGGATACCTTCCCTTGGCTTCACGATGGGCTCCCTCCTTAGTATCGGCGCGTGGCCAGGCGCCTCGGGCACCATGGTCTTCGATGCAGGCCACGGCGGCAAATGCGCTGATGTCAAAACGGTTATCAGCCTGCCATCGTCGCGCCGGTGAATATGCTGATGAACATGCGTTCCAAGCCACGATGAACTTTTACGACATTCACGTGGCAATAATCCAGTCACGCCATGGATGGCACGTGACCGGCCAGGGATGGCCTTTCAGCGGATGCAGTGGAACGGGGGCTGCATCGCCGGCGACTTGGCGCGTCCAAGGGGATTATCTGGAAGCACTCTCATGACACTGGCATTATCCGGTCGCGTCGTCGCGGCCCTGTTCCTCGCCTCAAGCCTGTCCTTGGCCCTGCCTGCAGCGGCCGCAGCCACCGCCCCATTTCCTGCCGAAGGCGTGTGGCGCGGCGAATTCAATATCGATGGCGATCCCATTCCGTTCAACTTCGAAGTAAAGGGAAAGCGTGCGCAGGACGCGACCTTCACCCTGCTCAACGGCAGCCGCACCGACAGATTCAAGGTCACCCCGCGCGATGACGGGACCTTCTCGGTGCGGATGAACACCTACGATGCGGTGCTCGAAGGCAAGGTCTCCGAGGATGGCAAGCACCTGGTCGGCCAGTACAAGGACCTGGTGCCCAGCCGCAAAGGGGCGCGCAACCTTGCCTTCACCGCCGAACAGGGCGCGGCATGGCGCTTCGTCAAGCCCGGCCAGGACGAGGCACCGGCGGCGGACCTCAGCGGCAAGTGGGCCGTGCAGACCATCGACAAGGCCGCCCGCCAGGACAAGCGCAACCAGGTCGCCCTGCTCAAACAGGAGGGAAATCGCCTCTCCGGCGTGTTCATGACCGTGGTGGGTGATACCCGCGAGCTGGAAGGCACCGTGCAGGGCAACCGTTTCTACCTGTCCGGCTTCAGTGGGCCCAGCCCGCTGCTGATCCGCGGCACGATCGATGAAGACGGCAACATCCAGGGCGCGTTCGGCAGCGGCATCTACAACGTGGTGAAGTTCGAGGCCGAGAAAAGCGACAAGGTGGAGCTGCCGGATCCGTACAAGCTCACCTTCCTCAAGGATGGCCAGGAACGCATCGATTTCAGCTTCCCCGATCTGCAGGGCAAGCAGGTCTCGCTGCGCGACGACAAATACCGCGGCAAGGTGGTCATCGTTGAAGTGATTGGTACCTGGTGCCCGAACTGCACCGACCAGACCTATTTCCTGGCCCCGTGGTTCAAGCAGAACCAGCACCGTGGCGTGGAGGCGGTGGCGGTCGCCTTCGAGCAGGAAGACAACTTCGATTACTTCAAGAAGACCCTGACCACCTTCAAGGACTACTTCGATATCCGCTACGACATCGTGTTCGGCGGCATCGCCGACAAGAAAGTCGCTACCGAGAAACTCAAGGGCCTCAATTACATGGCCGCCTTCCCGACCACGATCATCATCGGCCGTGACGGCAAGGTCCGCGAGATCTACACCGGCTACACCGGCACCGTGACCGGGGAGTATCACCAGGATTATGTGGCCCGCTTCAACAGCCTGCTCGACGGGCTGATTGCCGAGCCCGATCCGTATGCGGCAAGCGCCGCGACCGCAACCACGACGCCGGCACTGGCCGTCGCCCCGTAACCCTCCGCGGCGGCCGGCCTGCCCGCCCGCCGCGGCCCTCCCTCCTGCGCTGCGCGCCCGCCCGGCCTCCCCGCGATGCCGCGGGCGGCTGCGCGCCACCACGAAGAGACCCGCCCCATGCGCACCACCGTGCTGTTGACCCTGCTCACCGCTGCCACCGCACCTGCCGTGGCGATCGCCGCGCCGGTGACCTACCAGCTCGACCCGACCCATACCGATGTGCTGTTCACCTGGAACCACAACGGCTTTTCATTCCCGACCGGCCGCGCCGCGATCAGCAGCGGCACGCTGGTCTACGACGCCGCCAGGCCCGCCGCCTCGCAGGTACAGGTCGAGCTGCCGCTGGCCGAGCTGGCCACCCACGTGCCGAAACTCGACGAGATCGTGAAGAGCGACAAACTCTTCGATGTCGCCAGGTTCCCGCAGGCTGCCTTCCGCAGCACCTCGGTCGTGTCCCAGGGCGCCGGCCGCCTGAAGATCACCGGCGAGCTGACCCTGCATGGCGTCACCCGCCCGGTCGTGCTCGACGCCACCCTCAACAAGGTGGGCGAGCATCCCAGCCGCAAGGTGCCGACCATCGGCTTCAACGCCACGGGCGTGATCCGCCGCAGCGAGTTCGGGCTGGATGCGTTCCTGCCCAACATCGCCGACGAGGTGCAGCTGCGCATCACCACCGAGGCGCAAGGGGGCAAGGAGTGAGGTACGGCATCCTTTCCCTGGGCGTTGCGTTGCTGCTGAGCGGTGGCAACGCGATCGCCGCCGATACGCCAAAGGTCGCCCTCAAGCCGCGGCTGGAGGCCGCGCCCGACGGGTCCCGCGAGCTGGTCATCGATGCCCGCATCGAACCGGGCTGGATCCTGTACGCCTCGGACTTCGAGCAACCGCAGATCGGCCCGCGCGCGGCACGGGTGATCCTGGCGGACGGGGCGCAGACGCAGGGCCCGCTGCGCTCGGTCGATGCCCGCGAAGGCCACGGCCGCAGTTTCGCCGGTGACTACCGCTACACCTATTTCAGCGAACAAGGGCAGCTGCGCCTGCCCGTGGCGGCGGGCGGCACGCCGGTGAACGGCACCCTGCGCGCGCAGGTCTGCTTCGAAGAGAGCGGCCTGTGCGAGCTGGTCCAGCAGGAGATCGCCGCGCGTTGAGCGCGGCGCCCGCCATGCCACGCCCTGCCCTGTCCCTCTCCCTGCTTGCGGCACTGGCCGGCGGCGCGTTCCTGGCGCCGGTGCTGTCCGCCGATGCGCCGACCTACGACGGCGATCTGTCCGACAACCCGCGCGCCCGGCTGGGCCGACAGCTCTTTTTCGATCCCATCCTGTCTCGTGACCGCACGGTGTCGTGCGCCAGCTGCCATCAGCCGGCCCGCGCCTTCGCCGATGACCGCGCGCTCAGCCTGGGCGTGGAAGGTCGCCTGGGCACCCGCAACACGCCCAGCGTGATGAACAGTGCCGGGCGCACCCGCTTCTTCTGGGATGGCCGCAGCGAGACCCTGGAGGAACAGGCGCTCGCGCCGATCGCCAACCCGCTGGAGATGGACCTGCCGGTGGATGACGCGGTGGCGCGGCTGCGTGCCGATCCTGCGTGGGTGGCACGCTTCCAGGATGCCTACAGCGCCGCTCCCAGCGCGCGCACGCTGGGCCGCGCCCTGGCCGCCTACCAGAAGACCCTCAACACCGTGGACAGCCCGTACGACCGCTACGCGCTGGGCCAGGAGGATGCGATCAGCGACGCGGCCAAGCGCGGCCGCCTGCTGTTCATCACCAAGGCCCAGTGCGTGAGCTGCCACGCCGGGGAGGACTTCACCTCGGACCGCTTCAAGAACATCGGCATCTACAACGGCCGCGAGTTCAACGACGAAGGCCGCGGCGGGATCACCGGCGATCCGGCGCAGAAAGGCGAGTTCAAGGTGCCGGGCCTGCGCAATGTCGCACTGACCGCGCCCTACATGCACAACGGGATGTTCAAGAGCCTGCGCGAAGTGATCGTGTATTACGACGACCCCGGCAAAGTGATCCCCGATTCGATCGGCCGGGACGCGCAGCTGCGCGATCCCCTGCACCTGACCGAGGCGGAGATCGACGACATCGAGCAGTTCCTGCACACCCTTACCGACGACCGCTTCGCGTCGCGCGCGACCTCTTCGACGGCCTCACCTCCATGACCTCTTCCGCTTTGCGCCGCCTGGCGCTGCTGGCTACCGTGCTGATGATCGCGCTGCCCATGGCATCGTTCGCCGCCCCGCCCACCACGGCCGCGCCTGCCGGCCAGGCGGCACCGGCCCTGCACTGGACCGATCTCGAGGGTGCCCCGGCGTCGCTGGCGCAATGGCGCGGCCGCCCGGTGCTGCTCAACTACTGGGCCAGCTGGTGCGGCCCGTGCCTGAAGGAACTGCCCGACCTGCAGGATTTCTCGCAGGCGCAGACCTCGCGGCCGAACGGCGTGCACGTGGTTGGTGTCGCGCTGGATGATGTGGAATCGGCCAAGGCCCTGCGCGACCAGCTACGCCTCACCTACCCGCAACTGGTGGAGGGCGACGGCCCGCCCGGCACCGCCGCCGCGTTCGGCAACCGCATCGGCACACTGCCGTTTTCGGTGCTGATCGATGCGCACGGCACCGTGCTGCAGGTCCACAACGGCCCGCTGCATCCTGCCGACCTCGCCCGCTGGGCTGCCGCCGCCGGCGGTGCGCCATGACCCGCACCGGACGTGGCGCCGCCGCTGCCGAGTGCTGTTGCACGGTTACGCCAGCCACCGGCTGATCCGGTCCATCCGCCCTCGCCTGCCCGCCGCATGCCGCTGTGCATCGGCCTTTCTTCTCCTGGGGATCTTCCATGCTGTCCACGCACCATCGCCTGCCGTTGGTTGTCGCCGTCCTGTCCGCGTTGTCCCTGCCCCTCGCCGCATACGGCGCAGCCGAGGTGGAGGTCGCCACCAGCGTGAGCACCGCCACCTTGGATACGGTCACCGTGACCGGCACCCGTGCACAGGGCCGCACCGTGCGCGAAAGCGCGGCGCCGATCGATGTCCTCTCAGCCGAGGACATCCGCGCCGCCAACGCAACCAGCCTGCTGGATGTGCTCAACACCACCGTGCCCAGCTTCAACCTGCCGCTGGAGACCGGGGATCTGAACAGCATGGTGCGTGCCGGGCAGCTGCGCGGCCTCAATGCCAGCCACGTGCTGGTACTGGTGGACGGCAAGCGCCGCCACGCCACCGCGCTGCTGGGCGCGGGTGGCTTCGGTGGCGCCGCGCCCGCCGATCTCGCCCTGATCCCCACCGGTGCGATCGAACGCATCGAAGTGCTGCGCGATGGCGCCTCGGCGATCTACGGTTCGGACGCCATCGCCGGGGTCATCAACATCGTCACCCAAAAGGCTGCCCGCGGCGGCAACGTCTCCTACCGCGATGGCACCTACTTCGCCGGCGATGGCCGCGCGCGCGTGGTGCAGGCCGATGCCGGGTTCGGCCTGGACGACGGCGGCTATCTGCACCTGGCGGCGCAGCTGGACGACCAGGAAGCCACCAACTACACCAGCCCCGCACGCGATACATTCCTGTACTACTTTCCGCGCAACGCGGCCGGCAATGCGATCCGCCCCGGCGGCAACCAGGCCAGCAACCCGACGCTGCCACCCGGCGCGACGCCGGATCCGCGCGAGGCCACGCGCGACAACAATGCCTGGCGCAACCGGGGCATCCGCGCGTTCCGCACGAAGACCGCCACGGCCAATGCCAGTATTCCCCTCGCCGCGACGGTGGAGGCCTACGGGCTGCTGACCCTGGCCCAGCGTGATGCCTGGGCACCGCAGAACTTCCGCCAACCGCTGCGCAATGAGGTAGTACGCGCGATCGATCCGGATGGCTTTGCACCGACCGAGCACATCGACGAGAACGACGGCGCGCTCACGCTGGGGGTACGCGGCCAGTTCGGCGAGTGGGACTGGGACTTGAGCAGCGGCTACGGGCGCGATGCGATGGATATCAACCTGCACAACAGCATCAACCCCACCTACGGCCTGGACAGCCAGACCGATTTCTACATCGGCGACCTGCGCTACAGCGCCTGGACCCATAACCTGGATCTACGCCGCCAGCTGCAGACGGCGTGGCTGGCCGCGCCACTGGAACTCAGTGCAGGGGCGGAGTATCGCGACGAGCGCTACCGGATCGGCGCGGGCGACGTGCAGTCCTACACCCATGGCGGGCAGCGGGTGCTGGACGGCCCCTACGCGGGCACCGTGCTGGGGATCGGCCTGGGCGGCTCGCAGGCGCTGCCCGGTTACCGGCCCGAGGACGCGGTCGATGTCAGCCGCAACAGCGGCGCGCTGTACCTCGGCGTCGCAGCCGACCTGGGCGCGCGCTGGCGCGTGGACCTGGCCGGCCGGCATGAGCGTTACTCGGATTTCGGCAGCGAAACCACCGGCCGCCTCTCCACCCGTTTCGCGCTGCATCCCCGGCTCGCCCTGCGCGGCACGATCAGCAACGGTTTCCAGGCGCCGTCCCTGGCCGCGCAGGCGTACCGCAACACCTCCAACGGCAATTTCTACACCGACCACATCCTGCAGGCCGGTTCGCCGCAGGCCATCGCACTGGGCGCGCAGCCGCTGCGCCCGGAAACCTCGCGAAGCCTCAGCCTGGGCATCGTGGCCGAGCCATGGCAGGGCGCATCGCTGACGGTGGATGCCTACCGCATCGATGTGGATGACCGGATCGCCCTGTCCACGACCTTCCGCGAGGGGCTGTATCCCGGCTCCGGCGTGCTGGTCACCTCGGTGGGACTCGGCGCACAGGATGGGGTGCGCTACTTCATCAATGCCGCCGATACCCGCACCGATGGCGTGGAGGCCACGCTCGAAGGCCGCGTCGATCTGGGCCGCGGCGGCACCCTGCGCTGGACCCTGGCCAGCAGCCATAACCGCGCCAGGATCACCGGCCTGGCCCCCACCCCCGCCGTGCTCGCCGCCTTCAATGTGCCGGTGTTCAGCACCGGATCGCAGAACGAGCTGCTCTACAAGGCGCCCCAGTCCCGGCAGGTGCTGGGTCTGGACTGGAGCCTGGGCCGCTACCGGGTCGGCCTGCGCCAGAGCCGCTATGGCGACATCCAACGCTATGGTTCGCCGACCACGGTGGCCAGCAGTGGGCCGTATGCCGGCCAGGCCGAGATCGCCTATGACATCGGCGGCCTCTGGATCACCGATCTGCAGCTGGGGGCCACCCTGCCCGGCGGCTGGGACGTGGCGCTGAACGCCAACAACGTGTTCGACCGCAAAGTCACCAGACTGCCCGAGCCGCTGCTTGCCGCGAACGAATACTACCGGTATGCCAATGGCGGACCGGTCGATGGCTCGGGGGGGCTGTGGTCAGCCACCCTCCGTTACCGCTGGGACTGATCCGCGCGCAGCGCAAGGAACACCGTCGCATCCTCACAGATCCGGGCGCCCGCCTATGCAAAAATAAGGGAACTGTGGCACGCCGCGTCGCAGGTGACGGTGTGTGCTCCTGACAACCAGGCGCAGCCGTGCCATTCGTGCGGTGGCCAGTACTGGTAAAGATCAGGAGTCAATGAATGTCCTCGAGGAATTCCGGCGCAAGCGCCTTGGATCTGTCCAGCTGCGCGCGTGAGCCGATCCGTACCCCCGGTGCCATCCAGCCGTACGGATTGATCCTGGTCCTCGATCACACGACATTGACGGTCAACGCCCGCGCGATGGCCGAGCCGGGCCTGCTGGAGGCGCTTGGCGATCCGCTGGGCCAGCCGCTGGATCAGGTGCTGGCCGGCACTCTGGCGCCATGCAGGCCGGTGCTGGAGGCATTGCAGAAGGGTGCCTCGCATTTCCTGGGCGCGCACCCGGTGGGTACGGCGGGCAACCACCACACCGTGGCCCACCGGATCGGTGATGACGTCATCATCGAGCTGGAGGCCCCGGTGCCGGGCGAACCGGGCTCGCTGGAGGACCTGTATCCCTCGATCCGCCGCTTCATGGCCGCCATCGAGCACGCGCCGACGACCCAGGCATTGTGCGAACTCGCTGCCACGCATATCCGCGAGCTGACCGGCTTCGACCGCACGATGATCTACCAGTTCGACAAGGACTGGAACGGCGCGGTGGTGGCCGAGGACCGCAACGACGTGCTGCCCTCCTACCTCGACCTGCGCTTCCCGGAATCGGACATCCCCGCCCAGGCGCGCGATCTGTACCGGCAGAACCGCGTCCGCCTGATCGCCGACAGCCATTACACCCCCGTGCCGCTGGTGCGCGTACCGGCCCTCGCCGATGCGGCGCCCATCGATCTGGGCCCGGCCATGCTGCGCAGCGTCTCCCCGGTGCACCTGCAGTACATGCGCAACATGGGCACGGGCGCCTCGATGTCGGTCTCGGTGCTGTCCGAAGGCGAGCTGTGGGGCCTGATTTCCTGCCACAACCAGGTCGCCCGCCGGGTGCCCTACCACGTGCGTACGGCCTGCGAGTTCATCGGTCAGATCCTGTCGCTGCAGATCGCGGTGAAACAGCGCGCGGTACTGGTCGAAGAGCGCATCGCGCGCCGCGCGATCCAGGTCCGGCTGCTCGGGCGGATGGCCGGTGACACCGACTTCATGGCCGCACTCGGCCGCGACCAGCAGAGCCTGCTGGCGCTCACCCAGTCCACCGGCGCGGCGATCGTGCACCGTGGCGAGTGCATCCTGCATGGCCAGTGCCCCGGCCAGCGCCACGTGATGCAGCTGGTGCAATGGCTGACCGCGCAACAGATCGAGGGCGACATCTTCTGTACCGACACCCTGCCGCTGGACTGGAAGGAGGCCGAAGCCTTCGCCGGCGTGGCCAGCGGCGTGCTGGCCATCTCGATCTCGCAGATCCACGACAGCTTCGTGATCTGGTTCCGTCCCGAAGTGGTCCGCACCGTGCGCTGGGGCGGCGACCCGCGCAAGGAAGAGACCGGACAGCCCCTGTCGCCGCGCACCTCCTTCGAGGGCTGGAAGCAGACCGTGCGCCAGCAGTCGCTGCCCTGGAACGACGTGGACCGCGATGCTGCGCTGGAACTGCGCACGGCCATCGTGGATATCGTGCTGCGCAAGGCCGAAGAGATGGCGGCATTGAACGAGCAGCTGTTGCGCAGCAACAAGGAACTCGAAGCGTTTTCCTATTCGGTGAGCCATGACCTGCGCGCCCCGTTCCGGCACATCGTCGGTTACTCGGAACTGCTGTGGTCCTCGGCCGGCGAAAGATTGAACGATTCAGAAAAGAGATTTCTCGACACCATCGTGGAGTCGGCAAAATCGGCTGGGACCCTGGTCGATGACCTGCTCAGCTTCTCGCAGATGGGCCGCTCGACGATGGGCCAGATCGCGATGGACATGACCGCCCTGGTGGAAGACGTGCGCCACAAACTCGACATGGAGTACGCCGGGCGCGCCATCGACTGGCAGATCGCGGGGCTGCCCAAGGTGCAGGCCGACCCCGGCATGCTGCGGCTGGTCTGGCAGAACCTGCTGGCCAACGCGATCAAGTTCACCCGCGACACGCCCGAGCCACGCATCGAGGTCGGGCATGAACGCAACGACACGGAGGACGTCTTCTTCGTGAAGGACAACGGCTGTGGTTTCGACATGCGCTACGTGGACAAGCTGTTCGGCGTGTTCCAGCGGCTGCATCACGTCGATGAGTACGAAGGCACCGGTATCGGTCTGGCCAACGTGCACCGCATCATCACCCGCCATGGCGGCCGGACCTGGGCGAAAGGTCAGGTCGGCGCCGGCGCGACATTCTATTTCACCATTCCCTTTGTTACTGGAGACCACCTATGAGAGATCTGCGACCGATCCTGCTCGTAGAAGACAACCCGAAAGACGCTGAATTGACCATGGCCGCGCTCGCCCGCTGCCAGTTGCTCAATGACGTGACCCATGTGCGCGACGGCGTGGAAGCGCTGGAGTATCTCCGCTGCCAGGGGCGTTATGAAGGGGCCATGCATGGCGGCCCGGTGGTCGTGCTGCTGGACCTGAAGCTGCCCAAGCTCAACGGCCTGGAAGTGCTCAAGGAAATCCGTACCGACCGTGCCCTCAGCAGCACCCCGGTGGTGATGCTGACCTCCTCGCGCGAAGAGCAGGACCTGATCCGCAGCTACGAGCTGGGCGTCAACGCGTTCGTGGTCAAGCCGGTGGACTTCAAGGAATTCCTTGAAGCGATCCAGGGCCTGGGCATGTTCTGGGGCATCACCAACCAGCCGCCACCGCACGGCACGCTGTTCGGCGGGAAGAGTAGACACGATGGCTGAGGCCGCCACAGCAAAGACCATCAGGATCCTGATGGTCGAAGACAGTGCACTTGATGCAGAACTGATCACCGCGCAGCTCAAGCGCGCCGGGGTGCCGTTCACCGCCGAGCGCACCTGGTCGCACCAGGGCATGCTCGATGCCCTGACCACGACGCCGTTCGATGTGATCCTGGCCGACCACGTCCTGCCGGGCTTCGATGGTGACGCCGCGCTCGCCCTGGCCAGCGAGATCGCCCCCCAGATTCCCTTCATCTTCGTCTCCGGCACGCTCACCGAAGAACTCGCGGTGCAGGCGCTCAAGCGCGGTGCACGCGATTACGTGGTCAAGTCACGCCTGCAGCGCCTGCCCGATGCCGTGCTCAGGGCCATCGGCGAAGCGCAGGAGCGCCGCCGGCTGCAGCGCGTGGAGGCCGAGCTGCATGAGAGCCACCAGCGGCTGAGGCTGATCACCGATTCGCTGCCGGCGCTGATCGCCTACTTCGGTCACGACCATCGCTACCGCTTCGCCAACAACGCCTATGTCGAGTGGCACGGCCGTACGCCGGAGAGCCTGATCGGCCGGCACACCCGCGAGGTGATCGGCGAGGACACCTTCAACAGCATCCAGCAGCACCTGGACCGGGTCCTGCTCGGTGAGAAGGTGAGCTTCGACCTGCTCTCGCTGCGCAGCGATGGCACGCCCCGCCACGCGCAGGTGGACTGCGTACCCGAGCTGGCGCCGGACGGCGCGGTGCTCGGCTATTACGCGATGGCGCGCGACATCAGCGAGCTCAAGCACGCGCAGGCGCAGCTCAGGGCCAACAACGAATCCCTGGAACGCCAGGTCGACGAGCGGACCTCGGCGCTGCACCGCAGTGAAAGCCGGCTGCAGGCGCTGTTCGAATCCAGCTTCCAGCACCAGAACCTGCTGACCCTGGATGGCCACATCATCGACACCAATTCGGCGTCGCTGGCGGCCATCCTCGCCGACAAGGAAGACGTCCGCGACAGCCTCTACTGCGAGTCTGCCTGGTTCGCCGATACCCCCGGGGTACCTGGTGTGGTCTGCACGGCCATTCTCGAGGCGGCGGCCGGTACCGCTTCCCGCCATGAACTGGAGCTGCGCCTGCCCACCGGCAAGCGGACCTTCGATTTCTCCTTCCGCCCCCTGTTCGATCATCAGGCGCGGATCACCGCGGTCGTCTCCGAAGCGGTGGAAACCACCGCGCGCCGGCAGGCCGAAGAGGCGCTGCGGCACAGCCAGAAGATCGAGGCCGTCGGCCAGCTGACCGGTGGCATCGCGCACGACTTCAACAACATCCTGACCGTGATCGCCGGCAACATCGAATACGCCAAGATGCTGACCGACCGCCTGGGTGACGCTGCGGGCAATTCATCGCGCTCGCTGGACAACGCGATGAAGGGCGTGATGCGCGCAGCCAACGTCACCCAGCGCCTGCTGGCGTTCTCGCGCCGGCAGCCGCTGAAGAACATGCCGGTGGACCTGAACGAAGAAATGCGCGGCATGCAGGACATGCTCAAGCGTTCACTGGGCGAGCTGGTGCAGATCGACATGCTGCACAGCCCGGATGTTTGGTGCGTGGAGATCGACCCGAACCAGCTGGAGGCCTCCATCCTCAACCTGGCGGTCAATGCCCGCGACGCCATGCCCGAGGGCGGGCGCCTGACGATCGAGATCGACAACATCCATCTGGACAAGGACTACGCAGCGCAGCACCCGGATGTGCCGCCCGGCCAATACGCCATGATCCGGGTGCGCGACAGCGGCCAGGGCATGTCCGCCGAGGTGATGGGCCGGGTGTTCGAACCGTTCTTCACCACCAAGGAGGTCGGCCGCGGCACCGGGCTGGGCCTGTCGATGGTGTACGGTTTCGCCAAGCAGTCCGGTGGCCATGTCCTGCTCGACTCCATCGAAGGCAGCGGCACCACGATCACCCTGCTGTTCCCGCGCTCGGCCTCGGCCCTGCCCGGCACCCGCCAGGCCGAGGCGCAGGAAGCCAACGCCTACGAGGTGGAGGAGGAGACCACGGTGCTGGTGGCCGAGGACAATGACGATGTCCGTGCCTACACCGTGGATACCCTGCGCCAGCTGGGCTACCGCGTGCTCGAAGCGCATGACGGACCCTCCGCCCTGCGCCTGCTGGAGCGGCCGGACGTGAGCGTGGACCTGCTGTTTTCGGACATCGTGATGCCGGGCATGTCCGGCTGGGCACTGGCCAAGCAGGCGATCGGCCGGAAACCGGGGTTGCGGGTCCTGTTCACCTCGGGCTATCCGCGCGATATCGACGCAAGCGGCACGGTCGGTCGGACCATCGCGCTGCTCGCCAAACCGTTCACCCGCACCGATCTGGCCCGCTCGATCCGGGCCTCCCTGCAGGACGAGAGCCCCGCCCAGGGCGGTGAGACCTTGGACCGAGGGTAATGAAGGAGGCTGCCGTCATCGGCGCCTCCCGGGGATCATGACGCCGGGCTGGCGCGCGATGCACGGCCGGCTAACGCGCGCGGGCGCTAAGGTGGAGCTCCGCACAGGTGGCTGCATGCCACGAGGATCCGCGCCCGCAATGACTGCTGCCCGTTCCCACCCACGATGCCGCGTGCTTCTCGTCGAAGACGATGCGCCCATCCGGGAGATGACCAAGGACATCCTCAACGACGATGGCTTCGAGGTCCTCGACGTTGCCGACGCCGAGGCCGCGCTGGGGTGCCTCAGGCATGACGGCCCGTTCGACCTGCTGGTCTCCGATGTCGGGCTGCCCGGAATGGACGGCCGCGACCTGGCCACGATCGCCACCACGCTGCACCCGGCCATGCCCATCCTGCTGGTCACCGGCTATGCCGGGGCGGCCGGGGCCCGGCCGGACTTTCTCGGCGAGGACATCAAACTGCTGCGCAAACCCTTCACGCTCAAACAGCTGGTGAGCTCGGTCAGGTCCCTGCTCTGAGCGCAGCCAACACCGTCACTGGCTGCTGCCTGCAGTCGCCAACAGCGCGCGCGCACGCCGCTCCAGTTCGGCAGTGGTGAACGGTTTGGTCAGCACTTCCATCCCCTCCTCCAGCTGCCCGGCGCCCACCGCCGCCGACGCCGCATAGCCGGTGATGAACAACACCGGCAGCCCGGGCCGCACTTGGCGCCCTGCATCGGCGACCTGCCGGCCATTGAGCCCGCCAGTGAGGCCAACATCGGTGATCAGCAGGTCGATGGGCTGCCCGGAGTGGAGCAGCTCGACCGCCTGGCCGCCCTCCGGCGCCTCCAGCACCCGATAGCCGGCGCCGCCCAGCACCTCGCTGAGCAGCGCGCGGATCGCCCCCTCGTCTTCAACCACCAGGATCGTCCCGACGCTGGGCGTGGATGTGGCGGGCGCATCCTGCTCGGTCTCCTGCACCGCATTGGCCGCGGTTTCGCCGATGAAGCGTGGCAGGTACAGCTCCACCGTCGTGCCCTGGCCGACCTGCGAATCAATCCGCACCTGGCCGCCGGACTGGCGGGTGAAGCCATAGATCATCGACAGGCCCAGGCCGGTGCCCTGCCCGATCGGCTTGGTGGTGAAGAACGGCTCGAAGACCTTCTCGATCACCGCCGCCTCCATGCCGGTTCCGGCGTCCTTGACGGCCAGCCGCACGTAATCGCCCGGGGGCGTATCCAGCGCTGCCGCAGCCTCGCCCTGCAACGTCACGTTCGCCGCACTGATGGTCAGCGGGCCGCCCTCGGGCATCGCATCGCGGGCATTGATGCACAGGTTCAACAGCGCATTCTCCATCTGCGGCACATCCACCAGCACCGACCATGGATCCGAATCGAGCTGCGTGGCGATCGCGATCGACGGCCCCAGCGTGCGCGAGATGATGTCCAGCATCCCGCGCACCAGGGCATCGGCCACCACCGGCGTCGGCGCCAGCGTCTGCCGGCGGGAGAAGGCCAGCAGCCGCTGGGTCAGCGCGGTGGCGCGCGACGCGCTGGACTGCGCCATCTCCAGGTACCGGCCCACATCATCGTAGCGACGCTGATCGATGCGCAGCTCCAGCAGCTCCAGGCCGACCGAGATGGCGGTCAGCAGGTTGTTGAAGTCATGCGCCAGGCCGCCGGTCAACTGGCCCACGGCCTCCATCTTCTGGCTTTGCCGCAACCGCTCTTCAGCCACCTGCAGCTCGGCGCTGCGCGCCTGCACCCGCTCTTCCAGGGTCAAGGTCAGCTCGCGCAGCTGGTCTTCGGCCAGGCGCCGCTCGGTCACGTCCGAGGCAGTGCCGAACCATTCGGTGATCTCGCCGTTGCCGTCCAGCAGCGGCAGCCCTGCACGAACACGCCCGCAGTGCTGCCGTCTTCGCCGGCCACCGGCTGGAAGACGAGATCCAGCAGGCGCCGGGCCGATGAGGGATCGGACGGGAACGGCGCGTCGTAGACCATCTCGCTGCCGATGTACGGCTTGCCGGTGCGGTACACCTCGTCCAGCAACGGCATGAAACCCTGGTCGACGATTTCCGGCAGCGCCTCCCGGATCGACTTCCCGAGCACGTGGCGGTTGCCGACCAGGCTTTGGTAGCCCGGGTTGGCCAGCTCGACGCGATGCTCCGGCCCGCTGAGGAAGGCCATGAACATCGGCGACTTGTCGAACAGCGCGATCAGGCGCTCGTTCTCCTTGGCCAGGCGCTGCTGCGCCACGATGATGCTGGTCACCTCGTTGGTCACGCAGAACGCGCCGCCGACACTGCCATCGTCCAGGAAGATCGGCGAGAAGGAGAATGTCCACCAGGTCTCTTCAGGCACGCCCTGGCGGCTCATCGAGACAGGCAGGTTCTCGTAGCGGGAGGACCCGCCTGCGAAGGCAGCCTCGATCGGTGCGCGCACGGCGTCCCACGCATCCGCCCACAGCTGCCTCAGCGGCGCCCCCAGCGCCCCCTCCAGGCGCGGCCCCAGGATGGGGCTGTAGGCATCGTTGAAGAAGAAAGTCAGGTCATCGCCCCAGACCACGTACATGCTCTCGGGCGAGGCCAGGATCAGGTTGACCGCATTGCGCAGCGCACTGGGCCAATGGTCGATCGAACCCACCGGCGTCGCCTGCCAGTTCCATCCACGCACCTGCTCGGCCATCGGGCCGGTGCTGCCGGGAAAACGCCCCACCCCTGCACTCATGCGCGCCGCTCCAGGACGGCCGGGGCACGCGCGCCGCGCAGCCGCGCGACAGACCAGGGAAGGACAGACATCATCGGGTCACCGAACCTTGAACTGAAAGGCATCGCAGCAGCAGGGGGACCGGCAGGCAGCGGTCGGCCGGCCGGCCGGTAGGGGGAGAGCAATTTAATCCACGCGGGGCCAACTCCATGTCAACGCCCGCAGCCGTAAACGAACGCTGCCCACGGCCACGGATTATCCCGCGCCACGGGCGGCGGGTACAGCCCCGGCCGCTCAGCGCCGCACTGCCGCCCGGCCTGCCAGGCCCGGACGTGCACGCGCCCGGGACGCGCCGTTGGCGATGATGCCGCACCCTCCCCACCCCCGCCTCCGCCATGGCCAAGCCGACTGGCTCCCGTCTCGTGATCTATGCCGCGCTCGCCGGCAACCTGGCCATCGCCATCGCCAAGTTCGTCGCCGCCGGCATCTCCGGCAGTTCGGCCATGCTCAGCGAGGGCGTCCACTCGCTGGTGGATACCATCAACGAGCTGCTGCTGTTGTACGGCCTGCGCCGGGCCGAGCAGAAGCCGGACACCCTGCATCCCTTCGGCCATGGGCGGGAACTGTATTTCTGGAGCTTCATCGTGGCGCTGCTGGTGTTCGCCGCCGGTGCGGGCGTCTCGGCGTATGAAGGCATCCAGCACATCCGCAACCCGGAGCCGGCCACCAACCACCTGATCAGCTACATCGTGCTGGGCATCTCGCTCGTGTTCGAAGGCACCTCGTGGTGGATCGCGCTGCGCGAATTCCGCGCCACCAAGGGTTCATTGGGCTACTTCGAGGCATTCCGCCGCAGCAAGGATCCCTCCACATTCACGGTGCTGCTGGAAGACAGCGCCGCCCTGCTCGGCCTGGGCTTCGCGCTGGTCGGCCTGCTCGCCGCGCAGCTGCTGGACATGCCCATCCTTGATGGCGTCGCTTCGCTGTGCATCGCCGGTGTGCTGGCGGTCACTGCCTTCCTGCTTGCACGCGAAACCAAGGGGCTGCTGGTGGGCGAACCGGCGCACCCGAGCGTTGCCAAGCGCATTCTCGCCGTGGCCAACACCGATGCCGACCTGCGCCGTGCCAATGGCGTGACCACCATGCAGATGGGACCCGAACAGGTCGTGGCGATGCTGAGTGCCGAATTCGAAGATGATCGCACCACGCCGCAGATCGAGGCGTGCATCACCCGGATCGAGAAAGCGGTGAAAGCCGAGTATCCCGAGCTGGTCGCCTTGTTCGTCAAGCCGCAGACGCCAGAAGTGTTCCAGGCGCGGCGGGCCGCGCTGGCCGAGCCGCATCCGGACACATGAGCGCCGAGCACAGCAGGCAGCGCCCGGGTGAGCAATGCCGGCGCTGCCTACGAGGCCATCACGGATATCGTCGGATGCTCGGCCCATGCGCCGTTTCGCACAAGCCATCGCCGACACCGAGTCACTCCCCGCCGGACTGCCTGCCGCGCTGGCGCGGACGCTGGCCGCCGGCCCGGACCACTACAACATCGCCAATGGCAGCGTGGCCACGGTGCTGGCGCGCGACCACGACGGCTCCATTGCCGTGGCCGACATGGTGTGGGGGCTGGTGCCGCGCTGGTCCAAGGAACCGGCCACGCCCTATACCACGGTGACCGCACGGCTGGAGCGCGCGCCACGCAGCCGCATCTACGCGCAGGCCTGGGCACAGCGCCCGTGCGTGCTGCCCATGACCGGCTATTACAAATGGGACCGCGCGCGCCGGCCGCCGTGGCCGCTGTTCGTGCAGCGCAAGGACGGGCTTGTCCTGCTCGCCGCCGGCCTTTGGGAACACTGGGAAAGCGAGGATGGCCAGCAGCTGGACAGCTTCACGGTCCTGACCGGGCCGAACCACGCGATCCCGGCCCCGCTCACGCCGGATGGACCGATCTTCATCGCACCGGCCACCGCACTGGACTGGTTGAGCGGCGCCTTCAGAACGCCCGCGGCGCTGAACGCCCGCGCCACTACGCCCGCACTCGAGGCCTATGCGGTCAGCCGCGCGTTTCGTGATCCCGCGCGCGACGATTACACGCTGTTGGAACCTGTCGATCCGGATGCCGCCGCAGCCATCACCGAACCACCGCAATGGGATGGCGATGCGTGGGATGAGCGCGATGCGGATGAATGACGTGCAGCGCGCGTGAGCGTCAACCTTTCCGGCGCTTGAACGGATTCCGCATCACCAGCGAATTTCACCTTCGCGCCACTGCCGCCCCGTCAGGGTGGAGATGCCCAGCAACACGGGCCCTCTCTCTCTAACTACATTGTGGAGTCAACCATGGACAAGAATCGCACTGAAGGCGCCAAGAACCAGGTCAAGGGCACCGTAAAGGAAGTCGTGGGCAAGGTCACCGGCGACAAGACGAAGGAAGTGGAAGGCAAGATCCAGAAGGGTGTGGGTGAAGTGCAGAGCGACGTGGGCAAGGCCCGCGACGACGCGCGCCGCTGAGTCTCATCCCACGGCTCTCTGACCGCATCAGCGGCAGGGGGCAGTGGGAGGTCAGCTGAGCGCCGTATCAGGGTGTTTTTCATCTGCCACGCCTTCCATCCGCCGTGTTCTCCACCGGCGTAGGCGATTCGGCCTCTGAGCAACAGCGCGGCATGGAACAAGCCTGGCTGCTCCAATTCCGTTTCTTCCAACGATGCGGCATCTCCCTCGGGCGCTATTCCAGCAGCCCCATCAGGGAGTGGTGCACCGCCACGCCCGCCAGCGCCCCCTCGCCCACTGCCAGCGCGATGCTGCCTGCCATCCGGGCCGCGTCGCCGCACGCAAACACGCCCGGTACCGTGGTCTGCTTGGCCGAATCGGTGGTGATGCACCCGCCATCCTTGAGCTCGCAGCCCAATTGCTCGGCCAGATCACTGGACAATCGCGAATGCGGTGAAATGAACAGCGCATCCACCTCCACCCGGCGCCCATCGGCGAGCACCACGGTGGCGCTGTCTTCCACCGCGCGTACGCGGGTCGATTCGATCACGACGCCGCATGCGTCCAGCCGTGCACGCTGTGCGGGATCGATCCTCGCGGAGGCCTCGCTGCAGAACAGCGTGATGTTGCCCCAGTCGCACAGCAGCAGCGCCTGCGCCGCACCACCATCCTTTGCGCAGCCGATCACCCCGATGCGCCCTTCGAACACCTCGTAGCCGTGGCAGTACGGGCAATGAAAAACGCTCCGGCCCCAACGTTCGCCGATGCCCTGGATGTCGGGCAGATCATCGGTTACGCCGTACGCCAAGATCACCCGATCCGCCAGAAACGCCTGGCCGGCGTCCACCTCGACCCGGAAGGTCCCGCCCTCTTCCGATGCAGTTGCCATTACCGTAGCAGAACGGGCAATACCGGCGAGCCAGGTCAACGAGGGATAGCGCAACAACTCTTCGCGGGCCTGGGAAGCGATATCCGCCGGCGGCAGCCCCTCCCGCCCAAGGAACCCATGCGCGACGCGCGCATTCCGGTTGCGCGGCGCCCCCCCGTCGATGATCAGTACTTTGCGGCGGGCACGCACAAGCTGCAGCGCGGCGGACATGCCCGCGTAGCTGCCACCGATGATGATGACGTCGTAACGATGGGGAGGCAGATCGGCCATGGCGCTGTCCCGGGCGTTGGGAGAGTGACGAATGCGCCAGAGTGCGGGAGCCTGGATCAACGCCGTGCGTGCTGCGCGTGAGCCTGGGCATCACACCGCCCGCACGATCCGGCAGGCTGGAGGGACCGGCATGTTCTTCGACTGCTACTGCCCACGCCGTGATCGCACCGCTTCGGCTCGCGCACGCCAGGTTCAATTCCGGGGGCTGAAGCCGCTACGTTGTCGGTGCGTTCACCAAGGAAGATCACCCATGCACGGAAGGCCAATACGACCCATAGCAACCCGGGCGGCAACGCTGACGGTCGCCCTGTTCGCCGCTGCCGCTGCCGCGGCTGCCGCCGCCGAGCCGGCCAGCTTCTTCACCGCGCTGGATGCCTACGGCAACAACGACTACGCCGCCTGCGGCGCCACGTTGAGTGACCTGTACACGCACGGCATCCCCTTCCCCGACGGAGGCGAGCTGCTGCTGATCGAATGCACGGCGGCAGCCGGCGATCATGCCGCGGCGTTTGCGTACGTCGATGCGCTGCTCGCCAGTGGTCGCCTGCCACTGGAGGAACTGCGGACCAAACAGCGTCCCGGGCTGAATGCGCTGCGCGCCGATCCCGCATGGCCAGCGGTGCTGCAGCGGGTCATCGCCGAAGAAAAGAAGCACGAGGCGCTGCGCGATGCGCCGTTGAGGCAGGCCTTGCTCGCACGCGAGGCAAAGGACCAGACCGCGCAACATGCCGCCATCGCCGCTGGTGGCGGCGATGCGTGGCGGCAGACGGCGCCGGTGAGCGAAGCCAATGCAACGTGGTTGAAAGCCGTGATCGCCGAAAAGGGGTGGCCAGGCACGACGCGGGTCGGCCGCGACGGGGCCAAAGCCGCATGGCTGATCGTGCAGCACGCCGACCATGACCCCGCGTTCCAGGCGCAGGCGTTGGCGTTGATGCAGACCGCCGCCGAGACCGGCGATGCCGACGCCGCGGATGTAGCGCTGCTGACCGACCGGGTGCCCATCGCGCAGGGCAAGCCGCAGCGTTACGGCACGCAGTTCAAGAGCGCCGCCGACGGCGTGATGGAGCTTCAGCCCACCGAAGACATGCAGACCCTCGACGCCCGGCGGCGCGCGGTGGGACTCCAGCCTCTGGAGGCCTACAAGGCAATGCTCTCGGATAGCTACGGAAAACCGGTGAGATAGGTTGGCCGGCCACCGGCGGTAAATCGATCCGGCGCGCCGCCGCCAGTACTTCTACCTAGGCCGTGGCCCGTCTATTTTCGCGTGCCAACGCAGACCCCGCTGGCCACACTGGGGCCTCAGTCCATCGAGGCGCGACCATGAGCCAGGAACTCCCCGGTAGCATCCTTCTGATTCCCGACCAGGCCTACCAGGGCCCCCTGTCGTTCGATGCGAAAAAGCTTGGGGTCAAGCTTCCTCCCATCACGGCAAAGCGCCCGCCGGACGGCGCACCCAATGTCCTGCTGATCATGTTCGACGATGTTGGCTTCGGTGCCGCCAGCGCGTTCGGCGGCCCGTGCATACGCCCACCGCCGATCGGCTGGCCAATAGCGGCCTGCGCTACACCCGCTTCCACACCACCGCCCTGTGCTCGCCCACGCGCGCCGCGCTGCTCTCCGGCCGCAACCACCACGCGGTGGCCATGGGCCACATCACCGAGACCGCCACCCCCGCGCCGGGCTATCGTTCGACACGGCCCAATTCGGTCACGCCGCTGCCGGAAATCCTGCGCCAGAACGGCTACAACACCGCCCAGTTCGGCAAGTGCCACGAAGTGCCGGTGTGGGAGTCCGGACCGACCGGCCCGTTCGACCATTGGCCGGCCTTCAGTGGCTTCGAGCGTTTCTACGGCTTCATCGGCGGTGAAACCAACCAGTGGACGCCCGCACTGGTCGATGGCGTCTCTGCCGTGGAGGCGCCGCTGGATCCGGACTACCACCTGATGCCGGACCTGGCCGACAAGGCCATCGACTATGTCCGCCTGCAGAAGAGCCTGACGCCGGACAAACCTTTCTTCGTGTACTTCGCACCCGGAGCGACGCACGCCCCGCACCACGTCCCGAAGGACTGGATCGCCAAGTACAAAGGCGCGTTCGATCAGGGCTGGGATGCCATGCGCACCGCTACCTTCGCGCGCCAGCGCGAGCTGGGTGTCATCCCCGCCGATGCCGTGCTCACCCCGCGGCCGGAGGGCATTCCGGCATGGGAGGACATGCCGGCCGAACTCAAGCCGATCCTCGCGCATCAGATGGAAGTCTATGCCGCCTTCCTCGCGTACGCCGACCACCATACCGGCCGCGTGATCGACGCGCTGGAGGAACTTGGCGTTCTCGACGACACGCTGGTGTACTTCATCATCGGCGACAACGGCGCCTCCGCCGAGGGCGGCATCAACGGCGCCTTCATGCTCACCACCGCCTCCAACGGGGGCGCCGAGTACGAGACCGCAGCGTTCTGGCAGCAGCACCTGGACGAAGTGGGCGGACCCACGGCCTACAACCACTACGCCGTCGGTTGGGCGCATGCGTTGTGCACGCCCTACCAGTGGACCAAGCAGGTGGCCTCGCACTACGGCGGCACGCGCAACGGCACCATCGTGCATTGGCCGGCCCGGATAACCGGCAGTGGCGAACTGCGCAGCCAATGGCACCACGTGATCGACGTGGCGCCGACCATCCTGGACCTCGCCGGGCTGGCACAGCCGCATACGGTCAACGGTGTCACCCAGGTACCGATGCACGGCGTTTCCATGGCCTACACCCTCAACGACGCCGATGCCGAGGAGCGTCACCTCACCCAGTACTTCGAGATCATGGGCAACCGCGGCATCTACCACAACGGGTGGACCGCGCAGACCAAGCACCGCACCCCCTGGAATGTGGTGGCCAAGGGCGTGGATTTTTCGCAGGACGTCTGGGAACTGTATGACACGACCAAGAACTGGACCCAGGCCGACAACCTGGCCGCCGCGCAGCCGGACAAGCTGGCCGAGCTGCAGCAGCTGTTCCTGATCGAGGCGGTTCGCCACAACGTCCTGCCGATCGACGATCGCGCCGCCGAACGCATGAATCCCGAACTTGCCGGACGTCCCACGCTGACCACCGGCGACAGCCTGCGGCTGTACCCCGGCATGACCCGCCTGGGCGAGAACGTGGCGATCAACGTCAAGAACCGTTCCTACGCGGTAACCGCCGAGATCGAAGCGGCCGCCAGTGGCACGCTCAACGGCGTGATCGTCGCCCAGGGCGGACGCACCGGTGGCTGGTCGTTCTTTGCCGAAAACGGCAAGCTGGGCTACCACTACAACCATTGCGGACTGCTGCGGAAGACGGTGCTGTCCGAGGCCGACATCGGCACCGGCCGCCATCAGGTGCGGGTGGAATTCGCCTACGCGGGCGGCGGCATCGGGCGCGGTGGCACGGTCACCCTGTACATCGACGGGAAAGCCTCAAGCACCGGCGAGGTGGAGCGTACCCATCCGCTGTACTACTCCTTCGATGAGGGCCTGGACGTGGGCATCGACACCGGCATGCCGGTGTATGAGGGCTATGTGACCGAGCGCGGCAGGTTCAACGGGGTCATCCACTGGGCGGAGATCCAGCTGGATCAGGATGACCACTCGCACATGATCGATCCGGAGGCGCATCTTGAGGCGGTGATGCGGCACCAGTAGCGGCCGAGCTGACAGGGCCGTCAGGGACCGCCCGGCGCCGGGCGGGAGGCCGGCGTGGGCGTGGGAGCGAGTTGTTTCTGGACCCGCGCATGCTCCTCGGGCTGCGTGCGAACGAACGAACGACTACGTCGCCTTGCGCCGGACATTGGCGAGGTGCGCCTCCTGCTCCTTGGCGGACATCCTGCTGAACTGGCGGATGAGCTCCGCGAGGTCATCCGTCTCCGCGTACAGATAGGCAACGGAAACCCCCAGCACAGACGCGATCCTCTGCGCTGTCTCGATATCGCAATTGTGCACGGCCCGTTCGTATCGGTTGATGCGAACGCCCGCCACGTCTTCCGGTAATCCCACAAGCACCCCCAACGCGCGTTGAGACAAGCCCTGATCTACCCGGCACGCCTTCAAGCGGCGGGCGAATACAGAGCGGATCGAGGTAGGCGTGCGGGTCATGGCAACAAGCATGACCCGGACCTACGCTGAACGTAAATTACGTTCAACGTAGGTCCGGGTGCAAGGCCAGAAACGTCATCGGCGCCACTGCTTTTCTATAGCGCCCCTCGGACATCGACCTTCCGGTCGACGATGGTCGACGTGTCGATACTTCCCGTGAGGAAGCCCTTCCCAGGACAAGGGTCAGATCCTGATGTTCATCTCCCCGGATGCTTCGTTTCGACCCATCGGTGAACGCGGTATGTGCAGGGACACAGGCGGATGGGACCCGCCGTCAACAGCCATCGTCGACATCTCTGGAGAAACCGTGCTGCTCTGTTGAAAGCCTTCCTGCACCGCTGCAAGCAATCGGCTGGCACAGCGCACAGCGCTTCCCAGGGCCGGGTCCAGCCCGACGAGGTAGACGAAGCAGCCGTCGAACTTCGCCGACGCGGTCTCCAGGCCCTCCGAGTACATCATCTCCCGCTTGAGCGCCTTGAACCAGCGCTTCGGTGGCTCGGCGGCCAGCTCGATCACGACGGCGGCTTCGCCGAAGCCCAGCGGCATCGCTTCGATCCTCAGCACCTGGGGGTTTGACGGGGTCTTTTGTCTGGCGGCCATTGCCCTTCTCCTCTGGAACAATGACGGAAAAGTATCCTCAGCAGGCGCCAAGAACGCGTCAAAATCTGCTGACCGCCTGCGCTATTTCTCTGCAACTGCAGTGGCGCTGCGTAGCCGCGCAGGAAAAGCGCGACGGCGGCATCGCCTCTGGACTGACGGTGCTCACAGGCGCCTGAAGAGCGCACTGGCATTCACTCCGCCAAACCCGAACCCGTTGGTCAGGGCGTATGCGATGTCCGCCTCTCGGGGCACACCGCCTACGATCGAGAGCCCGTCTGCCAGCGGATCCGGTTGGACCAGGTTGAGCGTCGCGGGGGCGACCTGATCACGCAGGGCAAGCACGGTAAAGATGGCCTCGATGCCGCCTGCCGCCCCGAGCAGATGGCCGGTGCTCGACTTGGTGGCGGAAATCAGAAGGTCGCCACGGGTGCCGAACAAGGCACGCATGGCGGCAAGCTCCGCCCGATCCCCGACCTGGGTCGAGGTTGCGTGGGCGTTGATGTGGTCAACCTGCTCAGCGGCAATACCCGCCTGCGCCAACGCGATCTCCATCGCGCGGCGTGCCCCGCTGCCGTCGTCAGGACCGGCGGTCAGGTGGTACGCATCCGCGGTCGTACCGTAGCCGACCAGTTCGGCCAGCGGCCTGGCGCCCCGCGACAGGGCGTGATCCAGTCGCTCGATCACCAGCAACCCGGCGCCTTCGGACATGACGAACCCGTCCCGCTGCGTGTCAAACGGGCGGGACGCGGCTGTGGGTGTGTCGTTGAACGCGGTGCTGAGCGCCTTGGCAGCGGCGAAGCCGCCCAGGCTGACGCGGTGCATCGCCGCTTCCGCACCGCCGCACAATGCGATATCCGCTTCGCCGGACCGGATCAGGCGCGCCGCATCACCGATGGCCTGCACGCCCGCCGCGCAGGCCGTAACCGGCGCGCCCTGCGGGCCCTTGAACCCGTACCGGATGGACGCCTGCCCCGCGGCCATGTTGGCCAGGAAGGTGGGTGCAGTGAAGGGCGACAACCGGCCAGGTCCACGGCTTTCGGTGGTGTGGACCGCATTGACGATGGAACCAAACCCACCGATCCCCGTCGCAATCACGGTCGCCGTTCGCAGCAGGCCACGCTCATCGGCTGCGTTCCACCCTGCCTGCGCAAGCGCTTCGTGGGCGGCCACCAACGCGAACTCGACAAACCGATCCATCTTCTTCAGATCTTTCGGCGCGATGATGCCGCCGGAATCGAAGCCCGCCTCAGGATCCTGTTCCCGGTCCGGCACACGGCCGCCTACGTTGCAGCCCGTTCCGGCCGAAAGCGCCTCGCCCAGCGGGCCAATCCCGGAGCGTCCCGCCAGCAGGCGCGACCACACCGTTTCCACTCCGCACCCGAGGGGGCTCTCCACGCCCATCCCGGTCACCACGATGCGATCTTTCTCGGCAATGCTCATCACTCACTTCCCATATAAAAGAGGTCCCGGCCGCACTCAGGCAACAGGGGGCGTTTCCGCTCGGACCTTGAACCAGATGGCATACATCGCCGGCAGGAACACCAGCGTCATCACGGTGCCGGCGATGGTGCCGCCAATCAACGTGTAGGCAAGCGTTCCCCAGAACACGGAATGGGTCAGCGGAATGAACGCAAGCACCGCCGCCAGGGAGGTCAGAATCACCGGGCGGGCGCGCTGGACGGTCGCCTCGATGATCGCGTGGAAGGTCGCCATCCCTGCCATTTCGTTCTCGTGGATCTGGCCGATCAGAATGAGCGTGTTGCGCATCAGGATGCCCGACAGTGCAATGAGTCCCACCAATGCGTTGATGCCAAACGGCTGCTGGAACAGCAGCAGGGTCGGCACCACGCCGATCAGGCCCAAGGGGCTGGTCATGAAGACCATGATCATGGCGGAGATGGAGCGCACCTGCAGGATGATGATCAGCAAGGTGACCGCCAGCATGATCGGGAACAGCGGCAGCATGGCGCTCATCGCCTTGCCGGATTCTTCAATGGAACCGGCCTGGGCAATGGCGTAGCCGTCAGGCAGCGACGCGATGAGCGGCGCAAGCTGCTTGCTGATGGCCGCTGATACGTCCGGTGGCTGCAACGCATCATCGATATCACCCCGCACGGTGATGGTCGGCACACGGTCGCGCCGACGCAGCACCGGCTCTTCCATGCGAACCTCAACGGCACCGATCTGCGACAGCGGCACGCGCTG
Source organism: Stenotrophomonas bentonitica (assembly GCF_002887735.1). Taxonomy (GTDB): domain Bacteria; phylum Pseudomonadota; class Gammaproteobacteria; order Xanthomonadales; family Xanthomonadaceae; genus Stenotrophomonas; species Stenotrophomonas bentonitica_A. The sequence goes on along the minus strand of NZ_PKQP01000010.1, from coordinate 13,248 downwards.
GCCAGCGGCGCCAACCAAGGTGAAATCCGCAATGCGCGCGGGGTCCAGGCGCGTGTCCCCGCCCGATCGAGCGACCACCTCCACGGTCCGGATGTCCTCACGAACGGCGGTGACCGGCACCCCGCTCAGGAAAAACCGCAACTGCTGCGATACCGACGCCGAGGTCATGCCCATCGCCTGCAGGCGGTCCTGGTCCAGCGTGAAGTGCAGCGTGGGCGTGCGCACACCCCAGTCGGTGTTCACGGTCCGCATCATCGGGCTGGCGTGCATGATCTGCTCCACCTTGGCGGCAATGCCACGAATGACATCCGGATCCGGACCACTGACCCGATACGCCACCGGATACGGCGAGTAAGGCCCGAACACCAGCTGCGTCACGCGCACGCTGGCTTCGGGCGCCAGGCCCTCTGCCACGGCCTGGCGAAGCCTCGCCTTCAGGGCATCGCGCTGTTCCTGGCTGTCGGTGCGGACCACGATCTTGGCAAACGCAGGGTCCGGCAGCTCCGGCGAAATGGCGAGGTAGAAGCGCGGCGCACCCTGACCGATGTAGGCCGTGACGATCTTCGATTCCGCCTGCGCCGACAGCCACGTTTCGACCTTCCTGGCCGCCAGGCTGGTCTGTTCGATGGCGGTGCCATAGGGCATCTGCACCTCGACCAGCACCTCCGGGCGATCAGAGATGGGGAAGAACTGCTTCTTCACCGCCCCCATGCCAACCACCGAAAGCACGAACAGGCCGATCACCGACCCTGCGGCAAGCCACTTGCGCGCAATCACCCGCGCCAGGATCGACCGGAAGCGGTTGTAGCGCGGCGTGTCGTAAAGGCTGCTGTGACCGCCCTCCACTGCCTTCAGGTCAGGCAGAAGCTTCACGCCCAGGTAGGGCGTGAAGAACACCGCGACTACCCACGACACGATCAGCGCAATGCCGACGATCCAGAACATGTTGCTGGTGTATTCACCGGCGGTGGACCGGGCAAAGCCATTGGGCATGAAGCCCACGGCCGTCACCAGGGTGCCGGCCAGCATGGGCGCTGCCGTATGACTCCACGCATAGGCCGATGCCTTGACCCGGCTGTAGCCCTCTTCCATCTTCACCACCATCATTTCGATGGCAATGATCGCGTCGTCTACCAGCAACCCCAGGGCCAGGATCAGCGAGCCCAGCGTGATGCGGTCAAAATTCTTTCCGGTGGCCGCCATCACCAGGAACACCGTGGCCAGCGTCAGCGGCACGGCAGCTGCCACCACGATGCCCACCCGCCAGCCCATGCTGACGAAGCACACCACCATCACCACCAGCAGGGCGACGAAGAACTTCATCATGAACTCGTCCACCGACGCGCTGATGTTCACCGCCTGGTCGGTGACCTTCTCCAAGGCCATCCCCACCGGGAGGCCGTCGTTGATCTTCTTGACCTCGGCGTCAAGCGAGGCGCCCAGATCCAGGCCGTTCCAGCCGTCGCGCATGACGATCCCCAGCAGCATGGCCGGCTCGCCCCCGTTGCGGATCATGAAGGTCGACGGATCTTCATAGCCACGCTTCACGGTGGCGATGTCCTGCAGCTTCAGCGTCCTGCCCTGCGCAACGATGGGGGTATCGCGGATCTTCTGCAGCTGATCCAGCGCGCCGTCGAGGCGGATGAAGATCTGCGGGCCCTTGGCCTCCACTGAGCCGGCGGGCGTCAACGCGTTCTGGCCGTTCAGCGCCGCGAACACCGCCTGCGGCGTCATCCCCAGGTTTGCCAGACGTTCGTGGGAAAGTTCCACATAGATTCGCTCGGACTGCTCGCCGATGATGTTGACCTTCTTGACGCCGGGAACATGCAGCAGGCGCTGACGAAGGGTTTCGGCGTCGCGTGCAAGCACGCGGAATGGTTCGCCCTTGGCCTTCAATGCGAACAGCGCAAACGTGACATCGGCATACTCGTCGTTGACCATCGGGCCGATCACGCCTGCGGGCAGGTTCGCGGCTTCGTCGGCCATTTTCTTGCGCGCCTGGTAGAACTCCTCCTGCACTGCGGACGGGGGCGTGCCGTCCTGCAAGGTCAGCGTGGTGAACGACAAGCCGGGACGCGTATAGGTTTCACTGCGGTCATACCAGCGCAGCTCCTGCAGGCGCTTTTCCAGCTTCTCGGCCACCTGGTCCTGCATCTCCGTGGGCGTGGCCCCCGGCCAGGCCGTCACCACGGTCATCACCTTCACGGTGAATGCCGGGTCTTCTGCGCGGCCCAACTGGAAAAACGACACGATGCCGGCAACCGAGACCAGGAAGATCAGAAAAACCGTGATGGCGCGCTCGCGCACCGCAAGCGCCGACAGGTTGAACCCACTCACGGGTGGGCTCCCTTGCCCGCTGTGGCGGTGGCCGTGGCGGTATCGGCCAGACGAACCACCTGCCCTTCGTGGAGCAGGTGCGCGCCCAGCGCGGCCACGCGGTCGGATGCTTTCAACGCGCCCTCAACCAGGGCCAGGTCGTCCCCCAGCCGCTTGACCACTACCGGCGTCCAACGGGCGCTGAGTGGCTCGCCCCCGATCACCCAGACGCCGGTTCCGGTGCCAGGATCAAACACCGCGCCCAACGGGACCTCAACGCCCCCCGCCTCACCTGCGGTGCCTTCAACCGCTACCGTCACGGTAGACCCCAGCGGCAATACGGTGTTGCCGTCCTCCAGGGTGTAGCGGGCTTCAAAGGTGCGGGTTGCAGGGTCTGCCGATTCGGAGAGCACGCGCAACCGTGCCGGCATCGAAACGCGCGCACCAAACAACGACGCCGATGCGGCCGAGCCGATCTGCGGGCGAAGCGTCTCGGGCAGTTGGACCACGGCTTCACGACTGCCCGCACGGGCAAGCCGGGCGACGATCTGCCCCGCCGCCACTACCTGGCCGGGCTCGGCCAGAACGGCCATGACCACCCCATCGGCATCGGCAACAAGCGCGGTGTACTGACTGGCGTTGCGTGCCACCCGGGCCTGCGCGTCGGCCGCCTTGAGCTGCGCAGCCGCCGCGTCTGCCGCCGCCTTCATCTGATCGTACGCCGAGCGGGACACCACGCCCTTGGCTGCCAAGTCGCGATAGCGCGCCTCGTCCGCCGTGGCCTGCACGCTCTGCGCACGGGCCGCGATGACGGCCTGCTGCTGGGAAGCTGCAGCCAGATTCAGGTCGAGCGGATCCATCCGATAGAGCACGTCGCCGCGCTTGACCGTCTGTCCCGTCTCAACGCGGCGCTCAGTGACCTTGCCTCCCACCCGGAAGGCCAGATCGCTCTGCACCCGTGCGGCGATGGTGCCGGTGAAGGTGCGCGCGTTTCCGATGCCCGGCTGCACCTGCGCCACCCGGACGATCGGCGGTGCGGTTCGGGGGTCGCTTTCACCCGGCTTGCTGCAGGCCACAAGGAACAACGGAACAACACAGGAAATGGCTGTGAGTACAGAACGGCGCCGCATACGGTCTTCCGGAGTGGGATATCCGGGCGCATTCTGTTCCTAGTGACCAATCCAGTCAATAGTCACTTGGGTGGCATCGCAAGGCTCCGCAGGACCAGTTGGTGCAGAGCCTCGGGCGCTTCCGCATGCAGGGCCGATACGTGCGGCAGCGTCACCGGGTTCAGGTAAGGCACCAGAACCTGGTAGACGGCGCGGCTGGTGTCGCCCAACGGTGTCGTGCTCTCGAACACCCCGGCAGCGCGACCTTCCTGGACGATGTCCTCCACCCGCTGGCGGATGCGGTGCTTGTACGCCTGGACGGAGGGCCAATCGTCCGTCGCGGCCGCGACCGCGATCTCATACAGTCGCCGATCCTGCAGGAACAGGCGAAGACTGGACGCCACAATCACGGTGAACAGCGCGCGGAGCCTCTCCGGCGGCGCCTGGATACCCTCCAACGCGTCATCTACGTCGCGTTCGATCTGGCTGAGGCAGTTGGCGCAGATCACCTCACCGATCGCCTGCTTGGAGGTAAAGAACTTGTAGATGTACGCCTTGGAAAAGCCGATGGCTTTGGCCAGGTCGGACACCGTGGTCTTGTCGTAGCCGTAATGGCTGAAGTGCGCGGTGGCCGCCTCGATGATCTGGGTGCGCACATCGTGCTCGGCGGGGCCACGCCCGGCATCGGGCACTGCGGAGGTTGAAATAGGCATACCGCAAGGGTAGCGCTGCCAGATAGAGCGGGCAAATAGTGACCAATCGGGTATGGGTTCACCATCGCATGGGGCTCGCCCGACACGCGTCAGGGCGCAGACACCCCTGACATCCGCGCCAGCACATCCGCCCGGCAGACATCCAGAAGTTCGTCCGCCATCGCCGAATCGTCCGGGCAGGACCGGGACAGCACCATCGCCCCTACAGCCTGCGCCATCAAGGCGATCCGCCGCGCGCGCGCCTGTTCGGCCGTGGCGGTGTCGGCCTGCTCTTCCCGGGTGGAATCGGCCGCCAGCTGCGCCTCGATGCCTGCCGCAAAGGCCGCCTTGACCGCGGCCGGCTGACGCGCCGCGTCGGTGCACAACGCTGCCATGGTGCAGCCCTGGCCCGGCGCGTCCCGGTGCTCACGCGAAAGGTAATGGCGCACGAAGCTCTCCCGGTCCGTGCCGGCCGCGGCCTCGGCCGATCTGGCCAGGCCGCAGCTCGCCGCCTCGGCCATCAGGTCGGCCTTCGACCCGAAATGCTTGTAGAAGCCGCCGTGGGTGAAGCCGGCAGCCGCCATCAGATCGGCCACGCCCACGCCGTCGTAGCCCCGCTCCCGGAACAGCGTGGAGGCGGTGTCGACGATGTGCGCCCGGTTGGCCTGCGCCTGTGCCTTGGTGACCTTCATGACCCGGTCTCTCTTCACGCTCTGCCTTGGTGAAGCGCACTTTACCACGATAGATGACTACCATCATCAAACCGTTGACATCTAAGATGACGGTCATCATCATTGCTGCGCACCGTCAGCCGTCGCCACCGCCGGGCGGGACTACCCCGCGTTGACCGATACAACGCCCCGGTAAGCCGTCGACAACGCCCTGCCGCCCCCCCTTCCACGAGACACACCATGAGCCAGCTTCCCACCGTCCTCATCACCGGCGCCTCCAGCGGTATCGGCACCGTCTACGCCGAACGCTTCGCGCGCCGCGGCCACGACCTGGTGCTGGTCGCGCGCGACACGGCCCGCCTGGAGTCGCTGGCCGCCCGCCTGCGCCAGGACACCGGGGTCGCCGTAGACGTCCTGCCGGCCGACCTCACCGTGCGCACCGATCTGGCCACCGTGGAAACCCGTCTGCGCGACGATGCCTGCATCGGCATCCTGATCAACAACGCGGGCGTGGCGCAATCCGGCGGCTTCACCGACCAGTCGGCCGACAGCATCGATCAAGTGGTCACCCTCAACACACTCGCCCTGACGCGCCTGGCTGCGGCCATCGCCCCGCGGCTGGCCAACGCCGGCGAAGGCGCGATCGTCAACATCGGCTCGGTGGTCGGCTTGGCGCCCGAGTTCGGCATGTCCGTCTACGGTGCGAGCAAGGCCTTCGTCCTGTTCCTGTCGCAGGGGCTCAGCCTGGAGCTGTCGCCCAAGGGCGTTTACGTGCAGGCCGTGCTGCCCGCAGCCACCCGCACCGAGATCTGGGAGCGTGCCGGTATCGACATCAACACGTTGCCCGAAGTGATGGACGTCGGCGAGCTGGTCGATGCCGCCCTGGTCGGCTTCGATCGCCGCGAAACCGTGACCATTCCGCCATTGCATGTGGCCGCCCGCTGGGACACGCTGGAGGCATCGCGCCAAGGCCTGATCTCGGACATCCGCCAGGCGCAGGCAGCGGAGCGCTATCGCCCATGAAAGCCTTCCTCATCGACCGCTATGGCAAGAACGAAACGGGCCATATCAATGACGTGCCAACGCCAGCGCTGCGCGACGGCGATGTGCTCATCCTCGTGCACGCGGCCAGCGTCAACGCGCTGGACCCCAGGATCCGGCGTGGCGAATTCAAGGTGATCCTGCCGTATCGCCTGCCGCTGATTCTGGGCAACGACCTGGCCGGAACGGTGGAGCGCGTGGGCGCCGGCGTTTCCCAGTTCAAACCGGGCGATGAGGTGTATGCACGTCCCGACGATGACCGCATCGGCGCGTTCGCCGAGTTCATCGCCGTCAACGCCGCCTCCGTGGCCCTCAAGCCCGCCAACCTCACCATGGTAGAGGCCGCCTCGCTGCCGCTGGTCGCGCTGACTGCATGGCAGGCCCTGGTGGAAACCGCCCAGCTGAAGCCCGGGCAGAAGGTCTTCATCCAGGCCGGCTCCGGCGGCGTCGGCACCGTGGCGATCCAGCTGGCCAAACACCTTGGCGCGTTCGTTGCCACCACCACCAGCACGCCCAACGTGGGATGGGTAAAGGCGCTGGGCGCGGATGTGGTCATCGACTACCGGCGGCAGGATTTCGCCGCGGACCTGCGCGACTACGACGTGGTGCTCAACAGCCTGGGCAAGGAGGAACTGGAGCGCTCGCTGCAGATCCTCAAGCCGGGTGGCCACCTCATCTCCATCTCGGGCCCGCCCACGCCCGCCTTCGCCGCCGCGCGTGGCTTGGCTTGGCCGCTCAAACAGGTGATGCGCCTGCTCAGCCACGGCATCCGCAGCAAGGCCAAGAAGAAGGGAGTCACGTATACCTTCGTCTTCATGCGAGCCGATGGGGCGCAATTGAGCACCATCACCTCGCTTGTGGAATCCGGCGCGATCGCACCGGTCATTGATCGGGTGTTTCCGTTGCAGGACACCCAGGGCGCGCTGGCTTACGTGGAGAGCGGGCGGGCGAAGGGCAAAGTGGTCGTGGAGCTGTAACGCCGGAGCGGCTCAAGCGCGCGCTATCCCGTGGCCTTGCGCCGCACGTCCAGGAGCAACGCGACTTGCATTATCGGGCGCTGCACCGCCTTGGGGTGATGCAGCCGATTGAGCGACTGAGGCTGCATGTTAATATTTCTCATTCGCAACTACGCCCCCCCCCTGCCCCCGATGACCCGCCCGTCGCTTCGTCTCTCTGCCCTGGGCCTGCCCCTGACCTTCGCCTGCCTTTCGGCACACGCCGCTCCTCCCTCCTCCCCCGATGTGCAGCAGCTCGACGCCGTTCAGGTCCTCGGCCGCGCCCAGACCCTCTACCGGGTCGACGACGCCGCGGTGGGCACGCGGACGGATACGCCGCTGGCGCTGGTGCCGCAGTCCATCCAGGTGGTGCCGCGTGAGCTGATCGAAGACCAGGCGGCCCGCCAGATCACCGACCTGTACCGCAGCATCAGCGGCATCAGCTTCTTCAGCTACGCCGGCGTGACCCTGCGCGGCTTCCGCCAGGAAAACGTGCTGTATGACGGCCTGCGCGGCGACCCCTATGCCGGTTTTTCGGTCCCGCAGCTGTTCAACATCGAGCGCGTGGAGGTCCTGAAGGGACCGGCCGGCGCCCTGTACGGCGGCGGTGATGCCGGCGGCGTCATCAACTACGTGACGCGCAAGCCGAAAGCCACGCCCGAGCGCCGCATCGAACTGCAGGCCGGCAACAACGATTTCCGTGCTGCATCGATCGAGGCCACCGGGCCGATGAACGCCGCTGGCAGCGTGCGCTACCGCGCCGGGCTGTATGGCGACACCGAGCAGGGCGTGCGCTGGAACGCGGACAGCGAAAGCGTGATCGGTGATGCATCGCTCGCCTTCGACGTGGGCGACACCGGCGAGTTGACCCTGCAGTTCACCGACATCACCCAGAACCTGGGCGGCAACCGCCTGCGCGGCGTACCGGTGGACGACAACGGCAGTTTTCTGACTGACCGGCGTTGGAACCACAACGAAGCCACCGACTTCCTCGACATGCGCGCCAAGGTGGCGCTGGCGCAGTACCGCTTCTCGCCCAGCACCAACCTGGACGTGGATGTGGGTGCGCGCTGGTTCGAGAACAACGAGCACCAGATCTACCACGAGCCGATGGGGCTGATCGACCGCAACCGCGACGGCATACCCGAATGGATGACCCGCCAGCTGCGCAACCAGATCCGCGACAACGATGCCTTCACCGCCAACGCCAACGCAGTGTGGCGTGTCAGCACCGGCCGCATCGAGCACAAGGTGCTGTTTGGCGCCGATGTGTACCAGCAGGATGCCGACTTCACCGCGCAGACGGCCAACAGCGCGGACCTGGCGCGGGGTGCCGGCCCGGTGCCGGGCATCGACCTGTTCCACCCGGTGTATGGCGCAAGTTCGTGGCGCGACTACAACCTGGCCGCCCTGCCCTGGCGGAGCACGAGCACGCGCAGCAAGCGCTATGGCGGCTACCTTCAGGACGAACTGACGCTGACCCCGCGCTGGCATGTGCTGGCCGGACTGCGCTGGGACGGGTTCAAGGACGATGACCGCATTGCCGGCACCGCGGTGGATGGCAACGACATCAGCTGGCGGCTGGGCAGCACGTACACCGTGCGGGAAGGCATCAATCTCTACGCCAACATCGCCAGCGGCTTCATGCCCCAGAGCGCGGCCAACCAGAGCGCCGAGGCGGGCGGCCCGTTCGATGCCGAGCGCAGCAGACAATGGGAAGTCGGGTTGAAATCCCTGCTGGCCGAGCGCGTCACCTTGAACCTGGCCGCGTACCGGATCGACCGCAGCAATATCGTGCAGGCCACCGGTGAGATCGTGGACGGCGTCAACCAACTGGCCGCCCTGGGCCTGGTGCGCAGTACGGGCATGGAGCTGGACCTGCTGGCCGATGTCACCGACCGCTGGGTGCTCAACCTCACCTACGCGTACAACGATGCGCGGGTGAAAGATGCCGGCAGCAACGGCATCACCAATGCGTCCGGCGATCGCTTCGCCAATGCGCCGCAGAACAAGCTAGGCTTGTGGACACGCTACGACCTGCCGGCAATCCGTTCGGCCATCGGTTTCGGCGCCGATTACGTGGATGAGCGCGTCAGCCTGGATGGCCAACGGGTGAAGCCGTACACCGTGTTCGACATGAGCTGGAAGACCCAGTGGCAGCAGTGGCAGTTCCAGGCCAACGTCAAAAACCTGTTCGACAAGGTGTACGCCGCCAGCGGGTTCACCGAGCGCACCGGCCACTTCCCGGGTGAGCCGCGCCGTGTGTACGTGCAAGCTGCGTACACCTTCTAGGCCCGACCATGCCACTGGCCAAGGGCATGACGGCCGTGCGCTGCCCCTGGCGCGCAGCGAGGCAAGGCATGGGCCGCTGGCGCTGGATGTGGCTGGCCCTGCTGCTGGTGTGGGCGTCACTGGTGCCGATTGAGGCCATGAAGTAGAAGCACTCACCCGTCGAACGATGGCATCCTGCCTGTTCGCGCTGGAGAACAACGATGCGGACGACGGGAAATCTTCTTGCAGCAGCGGCTGTCACGCTGAAGGTCGGCGTGGTGTTCTGGGTGCTGGTGGCCTGGCGGACACCCGGCGGCGAGCCTTGGGATGCGCCGGCGTTCTGGACCGTCGTCTATCCCATCGCACTGGCTATTGCCGCGGTTCTAGGCGCCTGCTTCCCCCGCAACGCGTGGCTGTGGGGACTGTTGCTCATGGCGCTGCAGGTGCCGGTAGTGGCCGTGGTCTCGGGCGTTGGTCCGTTGTTGCTGGCCGGACTGGTGTATGCACTGGTGCTGGCGTTGCCTGCGATGGCCATCGCGGCAGCGGCGGGCGCGCTGCGTCGCCGCCTGCATGAGAGGGTTTGAGACGCTCAGCGCTTGGCCGCCTGCCACCCTGCCCGCACTGCGTCGGCAGGGCTGCAGAACATGCGCTCGCCGCGGCTCGTGTCGATACTCGTGCGCGCGTAGTCCCGCTGGCCCGGCACGTGGTAGATCTTCTTGCCTTGGCGGGAGATGTTGCCCTTGATTTGGCATCCGCCCGGCGCCGGCTGCGTGGCCACCGGGGCGTGTCGCGCGGCCTGGTCACGCTTGCTGCGACGATAGTCGGCTGGCATCTGGAACGGCCCCTGCCAGAGGTTCCGCTGGTGCTGGCGCGCGTCGGCTTCGTCTGCGATGAATGCCGTGGCGTACTGGCGGTACGCCACCGCCCAACCGGAGCGCACCATCCACCGATTGACCGACGCCCCCTGGACAAAGCACTCCGCCACCACCCTGCCGTAGCGGTCCGTGTCCTTGGGCTGGCAACGAACGGTTTTTTCCAGCAGATAGCCGTCCAGCGCGGCGGCTGACCGACGCCCACAGGGCCAAGTGCGCCCATCTTTACCGGTGCATTGCTGCGCGCTTTCCGGCGCATCGATGCCCCACAGGCGGATGCGCTGCTTGGCCACGGTGAGGGTGTCCCCGTCCGTGACCGTCGCGCGGCCGACCAGCTCTGCTGCCACACCAGGAACCGACGCAGAAACCAAAAACAACACCACCAGACCTTTCAACACCATCAACAACAACGTCCTTCAAGTGCACGCTCGGGAGCGAGCGCCAGTTAAAACAGGGCCGAGCACTTTAGCGGAAGCGAAGACAGGACGCCGACTACATCGACAGTCCTTCACTCCCGACGTGCATTCCTGGTGTGCCTAGATATGAAACGCCGGACCCGCCGACAACGGCGCCGAGCTCACCCTGACCCGGAACGCGATGAGCAGGCTGGCGAGGAGCATCACCGCCGCGGCAACGACAAGGACTGCAACGATGCCGCCCAGCCCGAACACCACGCCACCCAACGCGGCGCCCGCTGCGATGGACGACTGCACCGCAGCGACCACCATCCCGCCGGCACTCTCGGCCTGGTCAGGCACCGCACGCGCGACCCAGCTCGACCACGCAACCGGCACGCCGCCGAAGGCCAGACCCCACAGCGCTACCAGGATCGACAGCCCGCCGACGCCCACCGGCAACAGGAGCATGCCCAGCGCGGCTACGCCAACCAAGGCAGGCATGAGCACCAGCGTGACTTTCAGACTGCGCTCCATGAGCCAACCGGCCAGGAGAGTGCCAACGAAATTCGCCACACCGAACCCGAGCAGGATCAGCGCCAGGCCATCGGCGCTCATCTGCCCCAGGCTCTCCAACGTGGGGCGGATGTAGGTAAAGAGCGAGTACTGACCGGTGTGCGCCAGGACGCAGCCCAGCATGCCGACCGCAACGCCCGGGCGGCGCAGCAGCGCCACCACCGACTGCGGAACTGCCGCCTGGCGCGGGGCCATCCGGGGCAGCGTGAACCACTGGAACGCAAACGTGAGTCCACCGACCGCCGTCGCCGCCCAGAAGGCGCTGCGCCAACCCAGCAGCCCGCCAAGGTAGCTCCCCAACGGAACCGACACCACCGTGCCGACCGCAATCCCGCTGAAGATGATGGACAGCGCGCGAGGCACGCGCTGGGCCGGCACCAGCCGCATGGCCACGGCCGCTGCCATGCTCCAGAAACCGCCCAGCGCGATGCCCAGAAGGACCCGCATCACCAGCAGCACGCCCATGCTGGACGACAACGCCACCAAGGCGTTGGAGAGGATCATCAGGGCCGTGAAACTCAACAGCACCAGGCGCCTGTCTATCGAGCGGGTCAGCCGCGGCACCAACAGCCCAGCGAACAAGGCCACAACCGCAGTGACCGTCACCGCTTGCCCGGCCAGCGCCTCCGACACCCCCAGGTCCGCCGCCATCGGCGTCAACAGGCTGGCAGGCAGATATTCCGCCGTGAGCAGCCCGAAGACCCCCATGGCCAGCGAAAACACCGCCACCCACGCCGATGAAGAAGGCTCCCCGCTCCCCCTGTCCACAGAATCAGGCGTGTTCGCGACATCAACTACGTTATTGCTCATCACAGATCCCAGTGCATTCGTGCAGCCGAGAGTCTAGGGAGCCCAGCCAGGATGATCTATGATTGCCCGACCTGTATTTTTGATCGAAACCCCGGACCGTCTCAATGAGCCACATGCCAATCCGGCCCACCGACCTGATCAGCGAACTGCTGACCGGCATGCGGCTGCATGGCGTTCAATACCGGCGCATTCAGACCGGGCCGACCTTCGGGCTTGGCTTTCCCTCGAAGCCAGGCCATGCCTACTTCCATTACCTGGCAGTGGGCACGGCGATTCTTCGTGGCGCAGACGGCAGCCAACACCGTCTATCCGCCGGGGATGTCGTGCTTCTTCCCCGCGGAGACGAACACGCGTTGCTGTCGGGCGAGGACCATCCCGTCCAGTGCCTGGAAACGATCGACGCAGCCCCGTTGGGCGACGCGGTGAGCGGAATAGACACGTGCCCGAGCACACATGCCGTGCCCAGCGCCGTGCTCTTCCACGGCTGCATGGTGTTCGATCTGGGCGGCATGCAAGGGTTGAGCAAGGTGATGCCGGCGGCGATGTTGTGCGATGGCAACGCCACGCAGTTCCCGGGGCTGTTGCCGATGGTCGACGCGATGAAGCGCGAGGTGTGTTCCGGACGCATTGGCTATGCAGGAATCCTCGCCCGGCTGGCGGATGCAGTGGCCGCCATGATTGTCCGTGACTGGGTCGAGCGCGGTTGCGACGGCGCCTCCGGCCTGGTCATGGCCCTGCGCGACCCGCGTCTGTCACTGTCGTTGCTTGCCCTGCACAAAGACCCTGGGCGTGACTGGACGGTCGAAGCGCTGGCTGCGGAATCCAACATCTCACGGTCTGTCTTTGCGGAACGGTTCCAGACTGTCATGGGAACCGCGCCGCTGCGATATGTGACCGAGCTGCGTATGCACTTGGCCAGTCAATGGCTGAGCCACCAGAACCTCTCCATCGAGGTGGTGGCAGAGCGTCTTGGGTACGCGTCGCAGGCGGCTTTCAGCCGGGCTTACAAGCGTGTTATGGGGTACTCGCCTGGTGCGACTCGGCGGGGGCGTGGGTTGGCCTCTGTGTAGGAGCGCGGCTAGCCTTGGGTCTGCAAATTGGTCATTGGCGGAGACAGTGGGACTAAACAACCCCAACACTAACCCATTGCTCTTAATGAAGAACTCTAGCCAGAATGTGTCCTGGTGAGTGTCCTTCCAGTCTATTGCCAAAGTGCATTGACTCAAGCACAGCGATGTCGGCTGGCGTTGGTTAGGGCGTCAATTTAATCGGCCGCCGCTGCCTCCACACCTGAATTGACGTCAAAGCTCCATCCGCACCCAGAGCAGACAATCAAATTTTGCTCGTAAAGCTTGAACAAGGACTCGTTGTCCGACGTCCCCCCGGAAATTGCCCGCTCCACTTCGATGGCAACAGCCTCGTGGGTGGCGTCGTCGACGATGGTCAGGCACTTGATCACCCGGCCTTCCGCGGTGCGGTCGAACACGAAGTCCATCGACC
>NZ_PKQP01000001.1 GCF_002887735.1 Stenotrophomonas bentonitica | reverse complement strand
ACTACCATGCCCGTCCGCTGGGGGGCTGAAGCTCCTCCAGCAACACAGTTGCTACCGCCGGCGGGGCACGGGTAGAGCCACCCCATGGATGGCTGCACGCACCCACGGAATCACCACGCCCGCGCCGGCCCCATGATCAGCCGGCAACCGGATAGTCGGTATACCCCTCCGCACCACCGCCGTAATACGTGGCCCGATCCGGCACCGCCAGCGCCACATCGCGCTCCAGCCGCGCCACCAGGTCCGGGTTGGCGATGAACGGCTGGCCGAACGCCGCCAGATCGATGATGCCCTCGTCCACCAGTCGCAGCGCGCGCTCGCGGGTGAGGCTGCCCGCCAGGATCAGGGTGCCACCGTAGCTCTGCTTGAACGTGCGCAGGAACGCCTCGCTCAGGACCGACACGCCCCGTGCATGGTTGTCGTTGAGGTGCACGTAGGCCAGGCCGCGCTTGCCCAGTTCCTGCGCCAGGTACAGATACGCCGCTTCGTTGCCGACGTACTCGGGCATGTCGAACTGCAGGTTGTTCGGTGCCAGCCGCACGCCGACGCGGTGCGCCCCGATCCGCGCGGCCATCGCATCGACGGTCTCCAGGATCAGCCGCGCGCGGTTCTGCAGCGTGCCGCCGTAGCCGTCGGTGCGGTCATTGGTGACCGGGTTGAGGAACTGTTCGAACAGGTAGCCGTTGGCCGCGTGCAGTTCGATACCGTCGAAACCGGCGGCGATCGCGTTGTCGGCCGCGCGCGCGAAATCGTCGACGATGCCGGGCAGCTCGTCGGTGCGCAGGGCACGCGGCGGGGTCGGATCGGCCTGACCACGGCTGCCGTCCTCGCGGTACACGAAGGCGCTGCTCTTCGGGTCGCTGGCCACCGGGCGGGTGCCCGCGCTGACCGGCTGGCCGCCGTCGGGCTGCAGTGAGGCGTGCGACATGCGGCCCACGTGCCAGAGCTGGGCGAAGATGACGCCCCCTTCGGCATGCACGGCAGCGGTGACCGGCTTCCAGCCCTCCACCTGTTCGGCCGACCACATGCCCGGCACGTCGATGTAGCCCTGGCCCTGCGGCGACACCGGGGTGCCTTCGCTGATGATCAGCCCGGCACTGGCGCGCTGCCGGTAGTACTGCGCGGTGAGGGCGTTGGCCACGGTGCCGGGGTTGCGTGCGCGGGTCATCGGCGCCATCGCGATGCGGTTGCGCAGGGGGGTACCGGCGAGGTCGTAGGGCTGGAAGAGCAGGGCGGTCATAAGGCGAACTCGTGGGGAAGGGGGCGCCAGCGGCGCGACCCCTTCAAGATAGGGTTGACCTGGAGGCACATAAAGGACTTCAATTTCCCAGCAAGTGGGACATTGTGTCCCCAATGGAGCGCGGTGATGCTGCCAGTGGAATCGTTGAATGGGCTGGTCACCTTCGTCACCACGGCGCGCTCGGCCACGTTCACCGAAGCGGCCGAGACCCTGGGAATCTCGCGCTCGGCGGTCGGCAAGGCGATCGCGCGGCTGGAAGAGCGTCTGGGTGTGCGGCTGTTCCATCGCACCACGCGGCGCATTTCGCTCACCGCCGATGGCCAGGCCTACTTCGCCTCCTGCGCCACCGCGCTGGAAGAGATCGCCTCGGCCGAGGCGTGCCTGGGCTCGGCCTCGCACCTGCCGGCAGGCCGCCTGCGCATCGACATGCCGTCCTCGTTCGGGCGGCTGATGATCCTGCCGGTGCTGCTGCGCATCTGTGCCGAACACCCCGAACTGCAGCTCACCATGACCTTCACCGACCACTTCGTGGACCCGGTCGAAGAGGGCATCGACCTGCTGATCCGGTTCGGTGGGCTGGACCAGGCCCAGCACCTGGTTGCACGACGGCTGGGCACCCAGCAGTTGATCACCTGCGCCTCGCCGGCCTACCTGGACAGGCACGGCACGCCCGCCACCGTGGACGACCTGCATGCGCATCGCAGCATCGTCGGCTATCGGTATGGACAGCCGGTGGCGTGGCGGATCGGAGAAGACGCCGGGCAAGCGCGCTTCATTCCCAGCGGCACCCACCAGCTCAACGATGGCGATGCCGTGATCGAAGCGGCCATCGCCGGCCTGGGCATCTGCCAGATGCCGCACTTCCTGGTGAAGCGGCACCTGCAGTCGGGCGCGTTGCAGCAGGTGCTGGGCCACTGCATGCAGCACCATGTGGAGATCCACGCGCTATGGCCGCAGACCCGGCACCTGCGGCCGAAGGTGCGCTACGTGGTGGATGCGCTGGCGACACTGGCCGATGCCGGTGCGTTCGACTGAGCCGGGCGGGCGACCGGTTGTGTATACTATCCCCCAGTATAGTTCTCTGGTCATTCGCGCGTGCCGCACTCCCCGGAAGAAAAGAAGAAGGTCCTGGCCCGCGTGCGTCGCATCCGCGGCCAGTGCGATGCGCTGGATCGGGCACTGGATGCCGGGGCCGAGTGCGGGCCGGTGCTGCAGCAGATCGCGGCGATCCGCGGTGCGGTCAACGGGTTGATGTCCGAAGTGATGGAAGCCCACCTGCGTGAAGAATTCGGCCAGCCGGCGCAGTCCGATGCGCAGCGCGCCGAGCGTGTGCGCGACATGAGCGCGCTGATCCGTTCCTACCTGAAATAAGCGTGCGGCTACCCGCGCGCGCACCTGTCTTGTTCCCTGCCTTGGAGTGCTCCCCATGAAATCCCGTGCTGCCGTTGCCTTCGCCGCTGGCGAACCGTTGAAGATCGTCGAGATCGACGTCGCTCCGCCGCAGAAGGGCGAAGTGCTGGTCAAGATCACCCACACCGGCGTCTGCCACACCGATGCGTTCACCCTGTCCGGCGATGATCCGGAAGGCCTGTTCCCTGCCGTGCTGGGCCATGAAGGCGCCGGCATCGTGGTGGAAGTGGGCGAGGGCGTCACCAGCGTCAAGCCGGGCGACCACGTGATCCCCCTGTACACCGCCGAGTGCGGCGAGTGCCTGTTCTGCAAGAGCGGCAAGACCAACCTGTGCGTGGCCGTGCGCGCCACCCAGGGCAAGGGCGTGATGCCCGATGGCACGACCCGCTTCAGCTACAACGGCGAGCCGATCTACCACTACATGGGCTGCTCCACCTTCAGCGAGTACACCGTGGTGGCCGAGGTCTCGCTGGCCAAGATCAACCCCGAGGCGAACCCGGAACACGTGTGCCTGCTGGGCTGCGGCGTCACCACCGGCATCGGCGCGGTGCACAACACCGCCAAAGTGCAGGAAGGCGATTCGGTGGCCGTGTTCGGGCTGGGCGGCATCGGCCTGGCGGTCATCCAGGGCGCGCGCCAGGCCAAGGCCGGCCGCATCTTCGCCATCGACACCAACCCGTCCAAGTTCGAACTGGCCAAGCAGTTCGGTGCGACCGACTGCATCAACCCGAAGGACCATGACAAGCCGATCCAGCAGGTCATCGTGGAGATGACCACGTGGGGCGTGGACCATACGTTTGAATGCATCGGCAACGTCAACGTGATGCGCGCCGCGCTGGAATGCGCGCACCGTGGCTGGGGCCAGTCGGTGGTGATCGGTGTGGCCGGCTCGGGCCAGGAAATCTCGACCCGTCCGTTCCAGCTGGTTACCGGCCGCTCGTGGAAGGGCACCGCCTTCGGTGGTGTCAAGGGCCGCAGCCAGCTGCCGGGCATGGTCGAAGACGCCATGAAGGGCGATATCGAACTGGCGCCGTTCGTGACCCACACGATGGGCCTGGACGAGATCAACGATGCGTTCGACCTGATGCACGAAGGCAAGTCGATCCGCTCGGTCGTGCATTTCTGAGCTACCACGGGCGGCGCGCGATCCGCGCCGCCCCTACGGAGAATCCCCATGGAACGCATCGAACACCGCGCCGCCTCCGGCGGTTGGCAGGACGTGTACCGCCATGCCTCGCAGGTGCTGGGCTGCGAGATGAATGTCGCCGTCTACCTGCCGCCGCAGGCGGCCACGCAGAAGCTGCCGGTGCTGTACTGGCTGAGCGGGCTGACCTGCAACGAACAGAACTTCATTACCAAGGCCGGCGCGCAGCGCTATGCCGCCGAGCACGGCGTGATCCTGGTTGCGCCGGACACCAGCCCGCGCGGCGATGACGTCGCCGATGCCGAAGGCTACGACCTGGGCAAGGGCGCTGGTTTCTATCTGAACGCCACCGAGCAGCCGTGGGCGGCGCACTACCGCATGTACGACTACGTGGTGGACGAACTGCCGGCCCTGATCGACGCGCATTTCCCGACCACAGGCGCGCGCAGCATCAGCGGCCACTCGATGGGGGGCCACGGTGCGCTGGTGATCGCATTGAAGAATCCCCGCCGCTACAAAAGCGTGTCGGCGTTTTCGCCGATCGTCGCGCCGACGCGCGTGCCGTGGGGCCAGAAAGCGTTCACTGCCTACCTGGGCGAGGACCGCGCCAGCTGGGCGGCCTGGGATGCCAGCGAACTGGTGGCCACGGCCACCGAGCGCCTGCCATTGCTGGTCGACCAGGGCGGTGGCGATGAGTTCCTCGACAACCAGCTGCAGCCGCAATGGCTGCAGGCCGCCTGCACGGCGGCCGGTCATCCGCTGACGCTGCGCCTGCAGCCCGGTTACGACCACAGCTATTACTTCATCAGCAGCTTCATCGGCGAGCACATCGCGCACCACGCCAAGGCGCTGTACGCCTGAGGCACACCGGTGGACCCGCCGCTGGGCGGCGGCGACACGCGCCGAACCGGGCCGGGCAAGGGGACCCGGCACGGCCCGGGAGCGCGTGCCTGGGCGTGGCGCCTTACTCGGCGTGCCCCGCTCAGGCCTCGCCGCCGCGCACTTCCACCAGCACCGGGCACGGCGCATGGTCCACCGTCCATTGCCCGACCGAGCGATCCAGCAGGCGCTCCAGCCGCGACAGGTGGCGGTGGCCGATGACGATCAGGTCGCAGCCGTGCTGGCGGGCATGGTCGCAGATCACCTGCGCCGGTTCGCCGGCCGGGTGATGCCCGAGGCCATCGATGCCGCGCTCGCGCAGGCGGCCCAGCGCGTTGGAAAGCAGCTGTTCGGCCTGGTGGACCTGGGCGTCGGCGGCCGGATACTCGGCGTGCTCGGCACGGGGTGCGTCGTCGGCCAGCGCGAAGGCCGGGTCCAGCACGCACAGCAGGTGCAGGCGCGAGGCAGGGCCGGCCAATGAGGCCGCCAGCTCCAGTACCTGCGCATGCTGGGGGCCGCCATCCAGGGCAACGAGGATCTTGGTGAACATCGGCATTCTCGGAAGAGGGGCCGCTAGGGTCGCCTACTGCCCGCACTGGACCCATGCCGTGTGCCGCAGGCGAGTAGTGCGTGCAACGCACGAATAGGGGGTTTGGATTGCAGTAAAGTCACCGCCACACGTTGAAGGTGATACTGCCGTGACCATGCCCGATCTGAACCTGCTCATCGCCCTGGATGCCCTGATCGAGGAGGGCAGCGTCGTGGGTGCGGCGCGGCGGATGAACCTCAGTGCCCAGCGATGAGCCGCACCCTGGGCCGCATCCGCGAGGCGCTCGGCGATCCGGTGCTGGTCCGTGCCGGCCGCGGGCTGGCCCCGACCCCGCGCGCGCTGCAGCTGCGCGAGCAGGTGCGTGGGGTGATCGAGCAGGCACACCTGGTGTTCAACGCCGGCCGCGAGGTCGACATGATGACGCTGGAGCGCACCTTCAGCATCCGCGCCAATGATGTGTTCGTCGGCACCTACGGTGGGCGGATGCGCGAACTGTTCAAGGCGCAGGCGCCGTGTTCGGTGCTGCGCTTCGTCCCCGAGGGCGATGGCGATGACGACGCAATGGAGCAGGGCCGGATCGATCTGCACATCAGCGCCGCCGGCAAACTCAGTGCCGATACCAAGGTGCAGAACCTGTTCAGCACCTCGTTCTTCGGTGCCGCGCACGAGGCCCACCCGATCTTTGCCGGGGAGATCACCGCCGAGCGCTTCGTGGCCTTCGACCACATTGCCGTATCGCGGCGTGGCCGTTGGTATGGCCCGATCGATGAGGATCTGGAGGCGCTGGGCCTGAGCCGGCGGGTCGCGCAGATCATGCCGACCTTCCACTCGGCGATCTTCGCCGCAGCCGATTCGGACCTGATCCTGCCGCAGATGCCCAGCGTGATGCTGGCCCGGCTGGAACGCCTCGGGGTTCCGCTGCGCCTGTTCGAGCTGCCGATTCCGGTGCGTAGCGCGATTGTCGTGCAGGCATGGCATCCCCGCCTGGACAGCGACCTGGCGCATCGCTGGCTGCGCCGCAGCATCAAGGCGATGTGCGACGCGGAGCCCACGCAGGCCTGACCGGCAACGGCCAGGTCCACCCGCAAGGCGACCGGCGAGGCGTGCGCGTGACGCACGCCAGCGATGGCCGACGCAGCATTTTTCGCAACATCGGCCCTGCCTAGACTGCCGCTCCCCGTCGTGGAGTGGCCCCATGTCCCTGTTGTTCCCACTGCCCCATCCGCCCGCCGGCGGTGCACGATGACTGCCGTGCCCGCGCCGCTGCCGATGGCGCCTGCTGCACCGGCTGCACTGCCGGCGCAGACGGCGTTCGGCCTGCGCCTGGTGGTCGGCCTGTGCGGTGTGTTGTTGGCCGTGCTGATCTCGGGCATCAACGAAAACGTCACGAAGGTAGCGCTGGCCGACATCCGGGGTGCGATGGGCTTCAGCGTCGATGACGGCAGCTGGATCATCGCGCTGTACACGGCGATGTCGGTCAGTGCGATGGCGTTCGCACCGTGGTGTGCGGTGACCTTCTCGCTGCGCCGCTTTGCGATGGTGATGATCGGTGCCTTCATGGTGCTGGGCGTGGTGTGCCCGTTCGCGCCGGACCTGCCCTCGTTCCTGATCCTGCGTGCGCTGCAGGGCCTGGCCGGTGGGGCGCTGCCGCCGCTGCTGATGAGCGTGGCGCTGCGTTTCCTGCCGCCGGGCATCAAGCTGTACGGCCTGGCCGGTTACGCGCTGACCGCGACCTTCGGGCCGAGCCTGGGCACGCCGATGGCGGCCCTGTGGGTGGAGTTCGTGGGCTGGCAGTGGGCGTTCTGGCAGATCGTGCCGTGGTGCCTGGCCGCGCTGGGCATGGTGGCCTGGGGGCTGCCACAGGATCCACTGCGTCTTGAACGGTTCGCGCAGTTCAACGGTGTCGGCCTGGCACTCGGGTTTCCGGCGCTGGTGATGCTGGTGATCGGGCTGGTGCAGGGCCCGCGCCTGGATTGGTTCGCCTCGCCGTTGATCTGCCTGCTGCTCGGTGGCGGCAGCGGACTGCTGGCGTTGTTCCTCTACAACGAATGGTCGCACCCGCTGCCGTTCTTCAAGCTGCAGCTGCTGGCCAACCGCAATCTGAGCTACGCGCTGATCACCCTCGGTGGCGTGCTGTTCGTGCTGCTGGCGGTGATCATGATTCCCTCCAGCTTCCTGGCCAAGGTGCAGGGCTACCGGCCGCTGCAGACCGCGCCGATGCTGCTGTGGGTCGCGCTGCCGCAGCTGATCGCGCTGCCGCTGGTGGCGACCCTGCTCAACCAGCGCCGGGTGGACAGCCGCTGGGTGCAGGCGATCGGCCTGGGCCTGCTGGCGTTGGCCTGTGGCCTGGGCGCGCAGCTGACCACCGATTGGCACCGCGACAACTTCGTGTGGCTGCAGGTGATCCAGGTCATCGCCCAGCCGATGGCGGTGCTACCGCTGCTGATGCTCGCCACCGGCAGCCTGGCGCCGACCGATGGCCCCTTCGCTTCAGCATGGTTCAACACCGTCAAAGGCTTCGCCGCGGTCCTCGCCGGTGGCCTGCTCGAGGCGGTCACCACCGCGCGCAGCCATCTGCACTCGACCGCGCTGGTCGACCGGATCGGCAACGCACCCTGGTTTGACGCGGGCGCCGCACCCGGGCTGGGCGCGCGTCTGCATGCGCAGGTGGTGGCGCTGACCTCGGCCGATCTCTATCTCATCGTGGCGTGGGTGGCGGTGGCGCTGATCGCGCTGATTCCGTGGTTGCCCACACGCATCCATCCGCCACGTGCCGTGGCTTGAATCCAAGGAACTCCCCCGTGTCCCTGCATCGCAACTCCGTTCCCTTCGTCATCGCCGCCGGCCTGCTGCTGTTCGCTGGCGGTGCCTGGTGGCTGCTGCGCGACGGCCGCCATCAAACCACCAACAATGCCTATGTCACCGCGGACTTCACCGTGGTCGCGCCGAAGATCGCTGGCTTCGTCAGCGAGGTGCGCGTGGCCGACAACCAGTCGGTCAAGGCCGGCGACGTGCTGGCCCGCATCGATGACCGCGACTACCAGGTGGCCCTGACCGCCGCGCGTGCCGACCTGGCCAATGCGCGCGCGCAGCTGGCCAATGCGCAGGCCGCGCTGGCCCAGCAGGATTCATTGATCGACCAAGCACGCGCCACGCTGGATGTGAGCCAGTCCGAACTGACTATGGCCCAGGCCGACCAGCATCGGTACGGCGCGCTGGCCCGCGACGGTGCGGGCACCGTGCAGAACGCGCAGCAGGCACAGTCACGCCAGGCCGTGGCCAGTGCGCACCTGCACCAGGGCCGGGCGGCGCTGCTGACCGCACGCCAGCGCACCGGCATTCTCACTGCTGGCGTGCAGGCCGCGCAGGCGGCGGTGCAACGCGCCGAAGCGGCGCAGGCGCGGGCCGAACTGGACCTGTCGCACACCGAACTGCGCGCGCCGATCGATGGCATGGTCGGCCGTCGCGCGATCCGCGTGGGCGCCTACCTCACGCCGGGCACGGCGGTGCTGGCGGTGGTGCCGCTGCAACAGGCGTTCGTGGTGGCCAACTTCCAGGAAACCCAGCTCACCCGCATGCACGCCGGGCAGGTGGTGGACCTGCAGGTGGACATGTTTCCCGGCCAGCCATTGCGCGGCCACATCGACAGCATCGCCCCGGCCACGGGCGTGACCTTCGCGGCGGTGGCCCCGGAAAACGCCACCGGCAACTTCACCAAGGTGGTGCAGCGGGTGCCGGTGAAGATCGTGCTCGACAAGGACCAGCCGTTGCTCGGCCAGCTGCGCGCGGGCATGTCGGTGGAGGCCAGCGTCGACCTGGACAGCGGCCATCGCGGCCTGGAAGGAGAGGGCGCATGACCGGCAAGGCAGCGTGGCGCGCGCTTTCGCTGGGCGCGCTGTGTGCGGCGTTGACGGGGTGCACGCTGGGCCCCAACTTTGTGCGCCCGACCGCGCAGCTACCCGCCGGCTGGCAGGGCGCGGCGGTCAGCGCGGACGCCCTGGCCAGCGATGCACAGTGGTGGGCCGGCTTCGAGGATCCCACCCTGGCCGCGTTGGCCGCGCAGGCGCTGCAGGCCAACCTGGACATCCAGCTGGCCGCCAACCGCGTGCAGCAGAGCCGTGCCGCGCGCGGCGTCATCGCCGCCGACCGCGCGCCCGCGGTGAGTGCCAGCGCCAGCGGCGTGCGCGCACGCAACAGCGAAATGGGCCTCAACGATCCGTCCGGCAACGGCGGGCGGGAGGATTATGGCCTGTTCCAGGCCGGTATCGGCATGAGCTGGGAGCTGGACCTGTGGGGCCGCATGCGGCGCCAGGTGGAGGCAGCCGATGCGCGCATCCAGATAGCCGATGAGGACGCCCATGCGGTGCAGACCGCCGTGCTGGCCGAAACTGCACGTGACTACCTGCAGCTGCGTGCGACCCGCCAGCTGTTGGCCATTACCGAGGACAACCTGCGCATTGCACGCGACATCGCGCGATTGACCCGCGTCCGTCAAACGCAGGGCGTGGCCAGCACCCTGCAGGTGGCCAGTGCCGCCGCCCAGGTGGCAGCGCTGGAGGCGCGCCTGGCACCGCTGCGGCACCGTGATGCGCAGCTACGCAATGCCTTGGCGATGCTGCTGGCCCAACCTCCGCAGGCGCTGGATGCGCGCTTGGCCGACATCCGCCGCGACTGGCCGGTATTGCCCACCATGGCCACCGGACTGCCCAGCGAACTGGCCGAGCGCCGCCCGGACATCCGGCGCGCCGAAGCGGCCCTGCATGCGGCCACCGCCTCGATCGGCGTGGCCAAGGCCAGCTTCCTGCCACGGATCACCCTCAACGGCGACATCGGCTACCAGGCGCAGCAGCTGGACGATCTGGATGGCTGGAACGCGCACCGCTTCAGCATCGGGCCGTCGATCAGCCTGCCGATCTTCCAGGGCGGCCGGCTCAAGGCCAACCTCGCGCTGAGCCGGCTGCAGCAACAACAGGCGGGGCTGCAGTTCCAGCGCACCGTGCTGCAGGCTTGGCACGAAGTAGACGATGCGATCGATGGCTACGCCGCCGAGCAGCAGCGCGGGGCCGCGCTGCAGGTTGCGGTGGACCAGAGCGAACGCGCACTGGACGCGGCGCGGCGCCAATACCAGGCGGGCGTGGTGGACATGCTGGACGTGCTTACCACCCAGCGCATCGCGCTGGACAACCAGGCCGCGCTGGCTGACAGCCAGGCGGCGGCTGCGATCGCACGGGTGGATCTGTATCGCGCGCTGGGTGGCGGCTGGCGCGATGTGGGGGTAGGCGTGACCCGCGCTGGCAGCGCGTCGGCTGCCAGCGGGCCGGGCAACATGGCTCAACGCACGTTGCGCAGTTCCCAGTGACTGCCGGCCAGCATGCGCAGGCGCTGCTTGAACACGTCGCTGTCGATGCTGGTGGTGGCGCAGAGGTTGATGCGCAGATCATCCTGCGCGCCGGTCACGGTGGCGGCCGGATCGGTCGCGCCCCACTGCGGGTCGACCGCGTCGGGATCGTCCTGCTTGGCGCGCCAGCGGTCGAACAGCACCGGGGTGCGCAGGGCGTTCTCGAGTTCTTCGGCCAGCCCGGCCGCACCCTGGGCGCGGAAGGACAGGTCCGGATCGTTGCCGCGCGCCTTGGCCGGATCCGGCAGGCTGATGTCGTAACTAACTGGCATGGTTACCTCCATTGAATGCGGCAAGGCTGGCAGAGACGCGGTGGAATCCGCGTGCAGAACCCGCGGCCGTGCCCGGATCGTGGCATGGCCGCTGCAGGGCTGGCCAGTGTGCTCAGCCGCTGAAAACATGCGGGCCGTCGGCGAAGCCGATCGTTACCGCGCCCTTGCCCACGTTGACCATCCCGGTCAGGCTCATGACCGCCTCGAACACATCCACGCCCTGCGCCTGGCAGGTCTCACGCAGCGCGGCATAACCGGGCAGGGCCCGCAGGTCGGCCAGCTCGCCGCCGTAGCTGATGCACACCGTGGGCGTCATCAGGCCGGCCTTGACCCGTTGCCCGACGAAATCGAACAGCTTCTGCACGGCGTTGTCGAAGCCCTTGATCTTGGCCACCGGCCCGGTCTCGCCGCGGTAGCCATGCAGCACCGGCTTGATGTCCAGCGCACTGCCCAGCGCGGCGCTGATCAGCCCTACGCTGCGATCGCCCTTGTGACGTGCGCGGGCGCGCATGTAGTACAGATCGCGGGTGATCATGTAGCCGTGCACATTGTGCGCCAGCAGTTCCAGCCGTTCGCGGATCTGCTGCACGCTCGCGCCGCTGTCGCGCAGGCGCACCGCTTCCACCGCGGTCACGCCCTGGGCGGCGAACAGGTTCTGGGTATCGAGCACGCGCAGCGCGAACGGTGAGTTGAACCCTGCCGCCTGCCGTACCGGCTTGTAGTCGTTGAGGATCGCGAAGCTCGCCTGCATCGCGTTGTCGTGGATCGGGCTGCGGGTCTTGGTGATCGTCATGCAGAAGACATGGTCGTAGTCGATCACCAGCTTGCCCAGGAACAGGTCCCGGATCTGGTTGACGCTGAACGGAATGGTCTCCGCCTCGGCGCCGTGCTCGGCCACGTGGGCATGCAGGAAACTCAGCGTGGCCTGTTCGTCGCGATGGTCGGCCAGCATGGCTTCGCCGATGCGGACGGTGATCGGCAGCAGCACGATGTTGTGTTGTTCAATGAAATCCTGCGGCAGATCGCACGCAGAGTCGACCACGATTCCGATGCGCATCCTGTGCCCCTCCGGCAGGTTGTAGGTTCGGAAACGTGAACGCTATCGCAAAACGGCTCGGCTTGCCTGACCGGGGAGAGGGGCCGGGCGTCAGCGGCTGCGTTCCACCGCTACCGGCAGGTCCTTGATCCGGGCCCACTCCCCCTGCTCAAGCAGGCCCGGGTCGGCCAGCACCGCCTGCATCAGCGGGTGGGCGTCGTTGCCCCAGAACAGTTCGCTGCCGATCGCCAGCGTCGGCACGCCGAACACCCCCGCGGCCAGCGCGGCATCCGTGTTGCGCCGCAGTTCCTCTTTGACCGACGGTGCGCCAATCGCCGCGGCGACATCGGCGATGTCCAGCATCGCGCCGGGCAGGGCGAGCGCGGCGGCACTGTCGCCGGCGTGGCCATCGCGCCAGATCCAGTTGAACAGGATCTCGACCGTCTCGTGGCTGGCACCAGCGGCCAGGCACAGACGCAGCGCCGCCAGCGGATTGAACGGATGGCCCGGCGGAAAGCGCAGTGTCACCCCGGCGCTGCGCGCCTGCCACAACGCCTGCCGGTAGGTGAACACCCGCTTGGCCGGAATCTCGGCCGGGCCCAGGTTGCCCAGGTGATGCAGTACCGCGCCCAAGGCGATCGGCACCGGGGCGATGCTTTTGAACTGCGGCAACGCCTTGAGCTGTTGCCAGTGCAGATAGGCGAAGGGTGAGACGAAATCGAAGTACCAGCGCAGGGTCATGATCGGGTGCTCACGTTGCAGGACGACAGGGGCGCGGAAACAGGGCCGCCGCAGCCAGCGGCCCTGCGCAGGGGCTCAGCGCGAGTATGCGCGTGGTTCGCTCGACGCCGGGACCTGGTAGCGGTCGCGCAGTTCGGTCTGGCGTGAACGCATCGGCATCGCGCGGCCCCCCAGCCAGACCTGCTCGGCATAGTGGCCGACATCCAGCGGATCGCCCTCCCACAGCACCAGGTCGGCCAGCTTGCCGGGCTCGATGGTGCCGAGGCGGTCGCCGACGCCCAGCGCCTGTGCCGGCACCCGGGTCAGGCCGGCCAGGCCATCCCCCCAGGGCAGCCCGTTGGCGACCGCATTGCCGGCCAGCTGGCGCATCTTGCGCGCGTTGTGCGAGGCATCGTCGCGCTGGGCGAAGCTGACCGGCACGCCGGCCGCCTGCAGGCGTGCGGCGTTCTGCAGGGTCGCGCCGAGTTGATCGAAGCTGGTCGGCAGGTTGCCCAGCCCATCCACGAACACCGGCACGCCGGCCTGGGCCAGCTGCGGAGCCAGGCGCCACGCCTCGGCCCCGCCGGCGATGGCGATCTTGACCTTCTCGCGGCCGGCCCAGCGCAGCAGCTGGCGGATGTCGGCGGCGCGGTCGACCTGCACCACGATCCGCCCCTGGCCGGCCAGGTAACGCGCCAGCGTGGCGCGCCCGGCCGGTGTCAGCAGGGCATGCGGCGAATCGGCCGGAACGCGGCCCCGTGCTTCGCTGACCATCTGCTCCAGCAGCATCCATTGCGCGGCGCGCGAAGTGCCGGTCAGCTCCGCACCGGACGCGCCGAGACGAATGAACAACGCCTGCGGGCCGACCGGATCGGCGCTGCCGTCCAGCCGCACCACCCCGCCCTGGCCGGCGATGAAGCCGCCGCCGGTATTCGCCCCGAGCAGGGTGAAGCCGATGCCGTCCAGCCGCGCGACCGGGATCAGCACCGAGTCCGGATTGAAGGCCAGGGTCACGTCGAATTCCGGGCGCAGCGGCTGGTCGTCCAGTTTCAGCGTGCTGTCCACCGTGGCTGACTCCCCGGAGACTTCTTCGATGCCGATATCGGTGATGCCGCCGAACAGCGCCGGGGTCAGTGGCTTGCCCGCCGCCTCGACCACGGCCACGCCGGCCGGCGCCGACAGGCCCGGACCGACGGCGCGGATCACGCCGCCCTGGACCAGCACGTCGCTGTGCTCCAGGCTGCCGCGCGCCGCGGCGGTATGTACGGTGGCGTTGCGGATCAGCAGGTCCTGCGCGGACACGGATGTCGCTACGCAGGTACCCGCAAGCAACAGCAGTGCGCGCGGCAGCAGGCGCATCGGGACGCGGCGGCTCATGGGCGTGCCTCCTGGCCAAGCATGAAGTCCGACAGCGGCTGCCGCCTCACGTCCTGGCGGTCATAGACCTGGTGGCCATCGACGTAGACTTTCTCGGCCAGCGCATAGGAGCTGAAAGGACTGCCGTTCCACACCACCACATCGCCCATCTTGCCGGCCTCCAGGCTGCCGGTCTGCGTTTCCACGCCGAGCGAGCGCGCTGCGTTGGAGGTCAGCCACATCATGGCCCGCTCCGGGGCGATCTCGATGCCGGCACGACGTGCGTTGGCGATCACCTTGGCCGCCTCCTGGTTCAAGCGCTGGATGCCCTCGGGCGAATCGGAATGCACGATCGCGCAGCTGTTGGCCGGGCGGTCGACCAGCGCGATGTTCTCCTGGATGCCATCGAAGGCTTCCATCTTGAAGCCCCACCAGTCGGCCCACAGCGCACCGCACACGCCTTCCTCGGCGAGCCGGTCGGCCAGCTTGTAGGCCTCCACCGCGTGATGGAAGGCGGCGATCTTGAAGCCGAACTCCTTGGAGAGATCCAGCATCGTGGCCATCTCATCGGCGCGGTAGCAGTGGATGTGCACGCGGATATCGCCCTGGATCGCGCCGGCCAGCGTATCCAGCTTGAGGTCGCGCTTGCCGCCGCTGTCGCCGGCACTGTCGCCCTTGTCGTCACCGCTGAACCAGCGCTTCTTTTTCGGCTGTTTCGGGGTGTTCTTGGCGATGTACTCGCTGGCATCGATGAAGGCTGCACGGTAACCGGCGACATTGCCCATGCGCGTGCCCGGGGCGGTGCCCTTGCCACCGTAGACACGCTTGGGGTTTTCGCCGCAGGCCATCTTCAGGCCCCACGGCGCACCGGGGAATTTCATGGACTGGTAGGTCGTCGCGGGTACGTTCTTCAGGGTCACCCCGCGGCCGCCGACCAGGTTGGCCGAGCCGGGCAGTACCTGCATCGAGGTCACGCCGCCGGCCAGTGCCGCGGCAAAGCCGGGATCCTGCGGCCACACCGAGTGCTCGGCCCAGACATTGGCGGTGACCGGTGCGGTCATCTCGTTGCCGTCGCTGTGCGCACTCACGCCCGGGCTGGGATACACGCCCAGGTGCGAGTGCACATCGATGATGCCAGGGGTCACCCACTTGCCCTGGCCATCGACACGCACCGCATCGGCGGGGGCTGTGAGGCCGGTACCCACCGCCGCGATGCGGCCGTCGCGCAGCAGCACATCGGCGTTGTCCAGGCGCACGCCGGTGCCGGTGAGCACGGTGGCATTGCTGATCAACACCGGGGCCGAGGCGATCGGCGCATAGGTACTGGGGTAGGGATCCTGGAGGAAGCGCGACGCGGCGGGCGCCGGCGCGGACACGATCGACATCAACGCCAGGCCAACGCCGACGCTCAACAACTTCTGCATGGTTCTCCCCGAAGCCGCATGGACACAATGGCTCGACGCTAGCCGGGAGCGGGGCGCCTTGCCAAGTGACCTTTTGCATATTTTTATCAAATGGGACCTAGCATCGTTATGAGACACAATTGTGAACTTTCCATGAATTTTTCGGGTACGCTCAGGTCGGCATCGGCGTGATCGATGCCGGCTCCAGAAGCATTGCTGATCCTCCCGTTCCAGATTCCGACACTCGAACCAGATCAAGGAAGTTCTCAGTACATGACCCTGCACTCCCTGTCCCGCGCGGCGTCCCGCCGTCCTTCGCCGTCCCTGCTGGCCTCGGCCATCACCGGCACCCTGCTTGCCGCCATCGCCGTTCCGGCGCTGGCCAGCCCCACCACCGATGTCCTGCAGCGTTACCAGCAGCAGCGCGCAGAGCAGTCCGTCGCGTTCGCGCGTGACCTGCACAGCGCTTCGCTGGCGGCGACCTTTGTTGCGCCGACCGGCGCCAACGACCAGACCGTTTCCTTCACGAGCCCGCGCACCAGCGCCGAGGCCGCCGGCCCCATTCTGGGCAAGCCGGGTGATGTGGAAAGCTGGCATAGCGATGAGTTCAATGCCGACTGAGGTCTGGCCGCGATGGGGGCCGATTACGCGTATGCGCGCGGCCTTACCGGCCAGGGCGTGCGCCTGGGCGTGTTCGATTCGGGCTCTGCCCTTGCCCACGACGAATTCGCCGGACGCAACACCTCCAGTATCTCCATCGGCAACGGCGGCTGCGCCGACCCGAGCATCGTGGCGGGCGAAGGCGCCTGCGGCAGTACCCGCGGCGACCAGCCCGGGTACAACTACTACGGTCTGGGTCCCGGCGTGCCTCCAGCGCTTGCTGATCGACTGATCGCGGCGGGACAGCCGTACGGCTTCAGCTACGCCGACCATGGCACGCACGTGTTGGGTACCGTTGGCGCCAACCGCGATGGCACCGGGATGCATGGCGTGGCCTTTGGCGCCAACCTGACCGCTGCCCGCGTCTTTGGCGACACGTATTACGAGTGGCGCCTGGATCCTGACAACTTCTACCGGCCGCGTGCGCTGTATCGCACTGACCCGGACGATGCAGCAACGCTGGACATGTATGCACAGGCCGAGGCACAGGGCGTGCGCGTGCTCAATCACAGTTGGGGTATCTCGACCCGCCATGCCACGGTGGCCAGTCTGGACGCGCAGTACGCAGCGATCGGCGCGGACTATGGTGTTTACGGCAGCATTTACGGTGATACCGAGGGTGCACCGGGTTCCAAGCTGATCCAGGTGTGGTCGGCAGGCAACTCGGCCGGGGGGATGGCCGGCATCACGGCGGCATTGCCGCGCTGGAACCCGGAGATCGAGCCGTACTGGCTGGCCGTCGCGAATGTCCGCCTCCCCACCGCAGGGGAAACGGACTACGTCATTGATGCCAGTTCCAGCATCTGCGGTGCTTCGGCCAACTGGTGCCTGTCCGCACCGGGCACCAACATCGCCAGCACGATCGTGGCCGGCGAGATCAACGGTCGCATGGAGCTGACCGAGGATTACCTGCGTTTTCTCATCGAAAGCGAAAGTCCTGAATACACCTACGGCTACAAGACCGGCACATCGATGGCGGCACCGCACATCACCGGTGCGCTCGGTCTGCTGATGGAGCGCTTCCCGTACCTGGACAACGCACAGGTACGCGATGTGTTGTTGACCACGGCACGCGACCTGGGCGCGCCCGGCGTCGACGCGATCTACGGCTGGGGCATGGTCGATCTGAAGACCGCCATCGAAGGCTACGGCCTGCTGCGCGTGGACACCGACGTGGTCATGAACCAGAAGGCCGGTGGCCTGAAGGTGTGGGAAGGCGATGCGTGGGACGACTGGACCAATGACATCGGCGGCCCGGGCAAGCTGACCAAGTCCGGCATCGGCTGGCTGCGCCTGAGCGGTGACAACAGCTTCAACGGCGCCATCGTGCGCGACGGCGTGCTGGAACTGGACGGTGCCAATGCACTGACCGCTTCGGTCGATGTGCAGGGCGGCCAGTTCCTGCTCAACGGCAGCCTGGTGTCCACCACGCTCAACAGCCTGGGGGGCAGCAGCGTGATCTCCACCACGGGCGTGCTCGCGGGCTCGGCGCTCAACGTGACCGGCGGCTCGGTCACCTTCAACGGCCTGCAGCAGGCCGGCGACACCACGGTCGGCAGCGGCGGCAGCTTCGTGCTCAATGGCCGGCTGGTCGACAGCTCGCTGACCTCGGCGGGTGCCACCCGCGTCGATGCCGGGGCCCTGCTGGACGGCTCGGACCTGTTCGTCACCGCCGGCACCGTGTCCTTCAACGGTGTGCAGCAGGATGGCGCGACGGTGGTCGGTGCCAAGGGCACCTTGAAGGGCGTCGGCACGCTGGGCAGCACCCGCGTGGAAGGCATCATCGCCCCGGGCAACTCGATCGGCACGCTGACCGTCAACGGCGATTACGTGCAGACCGCCACCGGCATCTATCAGGCCGAGCTGGCGCCGGGCAGCCGCAGCGATCTGCTGCGCGTCTCCGGTACGGCTACGCTGGGCGGCACGCTGAAGGCGCTGCCGGAAGCCGGCGTGTACTACCTCGGCGAGCAGTTCAACTTCCTGCAGGCCGCCGGTGGCATCAACGGTCAGTTCGCCACGACCGACTTCTCGGCCTTCTCGCCGTTCCTGAAGTTCAGCCTGGGCTACAGCGCCAATGGGCTGCGCATCGACGTCGCCCGCGGCAACGCGCTGGCCAGCGCTGCGGTCACGCCGAACCAGATCGCCGTGGCCACCAGCGCCGATGGCCTGGCCATCAACCAGGGCCTGCCCAGGCCGCTGACCCAGCTGTTCCCGGCCCAGGTCGGTGCAGCACTGGATGCGCTGAGTGGTGAACTCCACGCCGCCACGCCGATGGCGCTGGTGGAAAGCAGCCGCTACCTGCGTGATGCGGCCCTGAGCCGTGCGGTCGGCGTGCGTTCGCCGGGTGCCGCGGATGAGGCTGCCGGTGGTGCATGGGTGCAGGCGATCGGGGGCAGCGGCAAGCTCGATGGCGATGCCAACGCTGCGCGCACCGATTCCAACAGCAACGGGCTGCTGGTCGGCGCCGATCATGTGTTCGGTGGTGGCTGGCAGGTCGGTGGGCTGGTCGGTACCGGCCGTACCGACATCAAGCAGGCCGCGGGTCGCGGCGCCCGGTCGGAGATCGACAACACCCACTTCGGTGCCTACGTGGGCAACCAGTGGGGGGCATTTGGCCTGCGCGCCGGTCTGGGCTATTCCCGCCATGACGTGGACAGCAAGCGTCAGCTGACGTTTGCCGGCTACCAGGACGCACTGTCGGCCAAGTACGACGCCACCACCCGCCAGGGCTTCATCGAGGGCGCGTACCGCTTCGGTGGTCGCGAGGCCGGGCTGGAGCCGTACCTGCAGTTCGCCCGGGTCGAGGTGGATGTGGACGGCATCACCGAGCAGGGGGGCGCTGCGGCACTGCACGGCCAGGTCGCCGACACCCGCACCAACGTGGCGACCGCCGGCGTTCGGTTCGACAAGGGCCTGAAGACCTCGTGGCAGCAGGAAAGCTGGCTGCATGTCCGCGGTGGCGTCGGCTACCGCCGTGCCTCCGGCGACCGCAGCCAGGTCGCCGATCTGGCCTGGACCGGCGGCAGCAGCTTCGCGGTCAGCGGTGCGGCGATTGCCGACAACGCCGTGGTCGCCGAGCTGGGCCTGTCGGCCTGGTTGAGCCCGCGCAACCAGCTGGAGCTGGGCTACAACGGCACCTTCGGTGACGACGCCCGCGACCGCAGCGTCACCGCGCGCTGGTCCGTGCAGTTCTGATCCAGCGGTACCGGTAAACGGGAAAAGGCGGCCATGGGCCGCCTTTTTCTTGCCCACGGCCGCCAGGTCGCGATCGCCACTTGCGCCGCTGTCATCCAACGTGGAAGGTTCAAGCAGGCGGGCAACCCCGCGCCCGCAGAGAACCGGACAGTCACAAGGAGGTGTCGATGAAGGTAACCGAAGGCTTTGATCGCAGGCATGCCAGGCACTACTACCTGGTGCTGGTCCTGCTGGCGTTCGCGTCTGGCCTGATGCTGGTGGCCGGCTTCGTGGAGCATTCGCCCAGCGGGCTACCCAACGAGGTGCGCATCGTCCTCGCCGCCCTCTCCCTGTTGTCGTGCACTGCCAGCTACCTGGCCATCAAGCGGATCCAGCACCCCTTTCTGTTGGTTGGCATGTCCTCCATCGCCTTTGCGGCGTCGCTGTGGGGCTTTGGTGCGCCCATGGCGCTGGTGCTGCTGCTGGCCATACCGGCCGCCCTTCTTTCGCTGGCCTCGCTCATCCTCCGCGGCAAGGCCGATGGGATCGACCACCCGGATTGAGTGCCCACCCTCGACGCCACGCGGCGGGTCTCGCAGAATTGTCGCCTGTCGTTCGTTGGATCCATCATGAAAACCAAGCAGGACATCGTTGAAAACTGGCTGCCGCGCTACACCGGCGTGCCGTTGGAACACTTCGGCCAGCACATCCTGCTGACCAACTTCGGTGGCTACCTGCAGACCTTTTCCCAGCTCACCGGGGCGCCCATCCAGGGCGCTGACCGGCCTATGGCCAGCGTCACCAGCGACGACATCACCCTGATCAACTTCGGCATGGGCAGCCCCAACGCGGCCATCATCATGGACCTGCTGTCGGCGGTGATGCCCAAGGCCGTATTGTTCCTAGGCAAGTGCGGCGGGCTCAAGCGCAAGAACCAGCTGGGTGACCTGATCCTGCCGATCGCTGCGATCCGTGGTGAGGGCACCTCCAGCGATTACCTGCCACCGGAAGTCCCGGCCCTGCCGGCCTTTGCCCTCCAACGGGCGGTCTCGACCATGGTCCGCGACCTCGGCCACGACTACTGGACCGGGACCGTCTACACGACCAACCGCCGGGTCTGGGAGCACGATGAAGCCTTCAAGGAAAAGCTGCGGGTGATGCGCTGCATGGCCATCGACATGGAGACGGCAACCCTGTTCGCCGCCGGCTTTGCCAACCACATCCCGATCGGGGCCTTGCTGTTGGTGTCCGACCAGCCGATGATTCCCGACGGCGTGAAGACCGAGGTCTCCGATGCCAAGGTCAGCTCACAGTTCGTCGAGAACCATATCCAGATCGGTATCGAGGCACTTAAGCTGATACGGCGCAACGGCAAGTCGGTCCGCCACCTGCGTTTTGACGAGTAACGGCAATGGAACGGATGGGCGTCTTGGGGCGGGCCATTCACAGGGGTAATAAATGGACGTGGCGGCACAAGTAGTGGAGTTCTGGCGCGACGCCGGACCGCAGAAGTGGTTCGCGCGCGATGACGCGTTCGATGCGCGGTTTCGCCAGCAGTTCCAGGACGCGCATTTCGCCGCCGCCCGGCGTGCGCGCGAGCATTGGCTCAGCAGTGCCGATGGCGCGCTGGCGCTGATGATCCTGCTCGACCAGTTCCCGCGCAACTGCTTCCGCGATACGGCCCATTCCTACGCCACCGATGGCCTGGCGCGTCATTACGCCATGCGGGCGGTGGAAGAAGGCCTGGACCTGCAGCTGGTGCCCAAGCTGCGGGCCTTCATCTATCTGCCGTTCGAGCACTCCGAGGATCCGCAGGACCAGGAACGCTCGGTGGCGATGTTCGAGGCGCTCGGCGACAAGGAATACCTGCAGTACGCCGAACTGCACCGCGACATCATCCGCCGGTTCGGCCGCTTCCCGCACCGCAATGCGGTGCTGGGCCGGATGCCGACGCCGGAGGAACTGGATTACCTGGCCGAAGGCGGGTTTGCGGGATAACCGATGGACGCCCGGGCGCCACGCACAAAAAACGCCGGCATT
This sequence comes from Stenotrophomonas bentonitica, assembly GCF_002887735.1. Lineage (GTDB taxonomy): Bacteria > Pseudomonadota > Gammaproteobacteria > Xanthomonadales > Xanthomonadaceae > Stenotrophomonas > Stenotrophomonas bentonitica_A. The sequence continues at coordinate 961,396 of NZ_PKQP01000001.1, read as the reverse complement.
GCCGGCGTTTTTCTGTGCAGGAACGTGCTGAAGATCAGTACTTCGGCACGCCGTTGTCCACCTCGTTCGACCAGGCATCGATGCCGCCGGTGATGTTGGACACCTTGGTGAAGCCCAGGGCACGGAACTGCTCGGCGGCCTGTGCGCTGCGGCCACCGTGGTGGCACAGGAAGGCCAGCGCGGTGTCCTTGGGCAGGGCTTCCAGGCGGGCGCGGTTGTCGCCGTCGAACGTTTCGAACGGGGCGTTGATCGCCGCGATCGCACGCTCGTCGGCCGGGCGCACGTCGACCACGGTGATGCTGCCGGCACGCAGCTGGTCGTCGGCGTCGCGCACGCTCAGTTCCTGCACCGCCTTGGGGGCGTTCGGGTTGTCGATCGCCAGGCCCTTGCCGCGGATGTCGTCCACCCAGTCGATGGTGATGCCTTCGGCGCGACGGGCGCTGGCCAGGTCGAACTGCACGCGCAGGCCGTTGGACTCGGCGGCGATCGCGTTGTCGTCGTGCGGGGCCAGCTGGAAGTTCGGCTGGAAGCGCGCGTCGATGCCCAGCTGCAGCGCAGCACCCGGGGAATCGGCCAGCGCGCCACGCAGCATTTCCACCGCGGCCGGGGTCACGGTGATGCGCGGCGGGGTGCGGTCCGGGGCGGCCAGCCCAAGCACGCTGCTCAGCTCACCGCTGCCGGCCATCTGCAGGATGATGTCGCTGCCACCGATCAGCTCGCCATCGATGTACAGCTGCGGGATGGTCGGCCACTCGCCGTAGGCCTTGATGCCTTCGCGGATCTCCGCGTCGGCCAGCACGTTGACGTGGTCGAACTCCACGCCGAGGTCCTGCAGGGCGCCGACGGCCTTGGCCGAGAAACCGCACTGCGGCATGCTCGGCTGACCCTTCATGAACAGCACGACGCGGTTGGCGTTGAGAATGGATTCGATGCGCGAGCGCAGGGCGGGATCAAGGGACATGACGGTCGGGGTCCGGATATGCGAACCGCCTATTCTACGCGGCATGGCATCATGGGGCATGACCGTACCGGAAACGTTGTATCGCATTCCCCGGCGCCCCTGGCGCTGGCTGCCGTGGCTGGTGCTGTCGCAGGTGCTGGTGGTGCTGGCCTGGGTCGCTTGGGGCTGGCGCTGTGGGCTGCCGCTGATGGTGGCGTCCCATGCCCTGTTCATGGTGCCGGTGTTCCTGCCCAACAGCCGCTTCTATGCCCCGGTGCTCAGCCGCCTGCCCGGCCAGGCGCGCAAGGTCTGGCTGACCATCGATGATGGGCCGTCGGAAGAAACCCCGGCGGTGCTCGAGCTGCTGGACCGTTACGAGGCCAAGGCGACCTTCTTCCTGGTCGGTGAACGCGCGCAGGCGCGGCCGGAGCTGGTGCAGGCGATGCTGGCCCGCGGGCACAGCCTGGGCAACCACAGCCACAGCCACCCGCAGACCCGCTTCTGGCGGCTGGGGCGGCAGGCCATGGCGGAGGAAATCGCGCTGTGCCAGCAGGCCCTCACTGCGATCGCCGGCACGCCGCCGCGCTGGTACCGCTCGGTGGTGGGGATGACCAATCCGTTCGTGGCCCCTGCATTGAAGCAGTGGCAGCTGACCCGGGTCGGCTGGAGCGCCCGTGGTTTCGACGGTGTCGATTGCACGCCCGGCCAGGTGGTCGAGCGGATCACCCGTGATCTGGCGCCCGGCAGCATCGTGCTGCTGCATGAGGGTGCCGCGCATGGCCACAACCTGGCCATCATCGAAGCGGTGCTGCAGGCGGTGCAGGCGCGTGGCCTGCATGCCGGCCTGCCGGACTGACGCCAGACCGGGGACCGGCGCAGGCCGGGCTCAGCTCAGCGAGCCGATGACCATCAGCAGCACCACGCCGAGCATGCTGCCGATCGAGAACACCAGGCCGAGCACGGCGAACACGCGGCGGCGGTCCGCCTGCAATGCACCGGCCACGCCCAGGCCGAAGGCCACCAGCTGCATCAGGGCGGTGAGCATCAGGCCAAGACCGACCAGGATCGCCGACATCGAGGTTTCTTCCATGCCGCCTGGCGTCGTGGTCTCGATGATGCCGGCGATGACGACCAGGCCCAGCATCAACACGGCGCCGCACACGGCGGTAATGAACGCGGCAATACCCATGCCGGAATGAGGGGTGTGCATCAGGGCTCCTTGTCGATGCGGTGGAACGGACGGTGTCAGTGGGCCAGGGCGGGCGTGGTCGGGGTCGTGGCGCCTGCGGGCGGGTGCGACGCATGCCACTGGTCGCTGATCCAGCCCCCGAGCGAGAGCTGGGCGATCAGCAGGCCCAGGGTCACCAGCAGCGCGATGATGCCGAACAGGCGGCGCCGGCGGGGTTGCAGCACGCTGCCCAGGCCGAGCAAAAGGGCCAGGATCGCCAGGCCGACGCTGCTGCCCAGCAGTGCGGCCAGCGACCATGGCAGCTCGCGCATCGCCGCGTGTTCGGGCGCATGGGCGTAATGCATGCTCAGCAGCAGCATCACCAGGCCCACGCCACTGACGATCAGCGCGGCGATGCCAAGCGCGGAATGTCGGGTCTGTCGAGGCATGGGCGGCTCCGTGCCGGAAGGGGGGCGCGAGTATGCGCGCGTGCGGCCGGTGGCGCGAGCCACGTCGGTCAAGCGACGCGCGCCCGATCGCCGACGATCAGCCAGTTGTTGAACGGGGTGTTGCCATACAGCGGTGTCATCCGCAGCTGCAGCCCGGCCCGCTCCAGGGGGGCGCGCAGGCTCCCGGCATCGGGGTAATGGCGTGGCCGCGTGCCCATCCACCCGACCAGGTGCGCGAGCATGTCGGTGATGCGCGTGGTGCGATCGCGGCCACTGTTGTCGGCCAGCACAGTGCGGATCACCAGCCGCGCACCGGGCGCCACGCGTGCGGCGGCCTCGTGCAGCAACCGGGTCTGGGCCGCGGCGGGCAGGTACTGCAACACGTCCAGCAGCGCGACGTTGCCGTGGTGTGCGGGCAGGGCGGCGCTGGCATCCACGCAGGTGAACCGGGCGTGCGGCAGCGCGGCGCGTGCGCTGGCCCGCTCTGCGCGGGCCACTTTGTCGGCGTCGATATCCAGGCCGTGGTACGCCAGCGCACTGCCGTGCTGGTGCAGCACGTGGGCCAGCAGGCCCAAACCGCAGCCGATATCCAGCAAGGGCGCGGCAGGAGCATCCTCCAGCGCGGCGAGCACCCCGGGATACAGCGGATCGCTGCCAAGTTTGCCGCGGCTGTAGTAGTAATCGCGGCGGTTGCCGAAGCGCTGTGCCGGCAGGAACGCCGTGGCGATCCGGCGGGCCTGTTCCTTGGCCAGCGGCAGCGTGGCCTCGCTCAGCGGCTGGGCTCCGCCCACAGCACGCGCGTTACTTCAAACGCGCGCTGGTGCCACAGCGTGTACATCGCCGCGGAGGGGTGCAGGCCATCGTCGGCCAGCATCACCGTCTCGCCCCCCCATTGGCGGCTCAGGTCGGTGATGTCGACAAACGCTACATCGTGCTCGGCGCAGATCGCTGCCGCCGCCGCGTTGTAGGCATCCAGTTCCTGCCCGATCTGCACGCGGTCTCGCCCGGATGCCACGGCATACGGGGTCACGCCCCAGTCGGGGATCGAGAGCACCAGCACCCGCGCGGCACGGTCACCGGCGAAGGCGAGCGCGCGCTGCAGCAGCGCGGTGAAGCGCGGGCGGTACTCGTCCACGCTGCGCCCACGGTATTGATCATTGACCCCGATCAACAGGCTCACCAGCTCGAACGGCCCCTGCGGTGCGCCTGCATCGATACCGGCCTCGAGCTCGTCGGTGGTCCAGCCGGTGGTGGCGATGATCCTGGGATCGTCCACCGCCACGCCGATATCGCGCAGGGCGGCGGCCAACTGCATCGGCCAGCGCCCGGCGGGGTCAACGCCTTCGCCGATCGTGTAGGAATCGCCCAGGGCCAGGTACGGCAGGCCCATCAGGCCACCGCGCTGCGCGGCTTGAGCGGCACCACCTTGGTGTTGGCCTCGGCACGCCGTGCCAGGGCGCGATCGATGCGCGCGAACACATCACGCATGACCTCCGGCTCGGGCAGCAGGGTCACACGGAAGTGGTGGCGGTAGGGCACGTTGAAGCTCGAGCCCGGGACCACCAGCACGCCTTCCTCGTTCATCAGTTCCAGCGCGAAATCATGGTCGTCGAAGCTGCGCGCCGCCGCACCGACCACCGCCGGGAACGCATACAGCGCACCGGCCGGGGCCACCAGCGACAGGTGCTCGCTGGCATTGCAGGCCTCGATCACTGCGCGGCGGGTTTCATACAGGCGGCCACCGGGCGCGCACAGCGGCGAGATCGTGTCCGGCCCGTTGACCGCCGCATCGATGGCGTACTGGCCCGGCACGTTGGCGCACAGGCGCAGCGCACTGAGCAGATCCATCGCTGCACGGAACTCGCCCAGCCGCTCGGCCGCACCGGACAGCATCGCCCAGCCCACGCGCCAGCCGCAGGCGCGATGCACCTTGCTCAGGCCGCTGAAGGTGATGCACGGGTGGTCGCCCGCCAGTGGTGCGACGGCATGGAACTGCGCGTCGTCGTAGAGGATCTGGTCGTAGATCTCATCGACCATCAACAGCAGGTTGTGCTTGGCTGCGATGGCGACGATGCGCTCCAGCAGCTCACGCGAGTAGCTGGCGCCGCTGGGGTTGTTCGGGTTGATCAGCACGATCGCGCGGGTGCGCGAGGACACCAGCGCCTCGATCTCGACCGGGTCGGGCTGGAAGCCGTTCTCCGGCGCGCAGCGGTAATAGACCGGGCGGCCATCGTTGAGGATGGTCGCGGCCGACCACAAGGGGTAATCGGGCGAGGGCACCAGCACTTCGTCGCCCGGGTTGAGCAGGGCGCGCAATGACAGGTCGATCAACTCGCTGACGCCGTTGCCGATGAATACCCGGTCCGGGTGCGCATCGGGTGCGCCGCGCCGGGCGTACGCGGCGGCGATGGCTTCGCGCGCCTCCGGCAGCCCCTGCTGGTGGGTATAGGGATCGGTGCGGCCCATGTCGTCGGCGATCGCGCGCTGCAGGTGCTCCGGCGCACGGAACCCGAAATTGCCCGGGTTACCGATGTTGAGCTTGATCAGCTTGCGGCCCTGGGCCTCCAGCTCCCGCGCTCGTCGCGCCAGTTCGCCCCGGATCTCGTAGCGGACTTCGGACAGGCGCTCGCGGGTGGCGAGCGGCTTCAGCGGAGGCGTGGACATGAACGGGCCGTCATTCAGGCATGGAAACCGCATGGTAGCGGAATTGTTGCGTTGCAGGGCAAGCGTTTCCGGCCGCATTCCCTGCGCTGGCAAGGCGGTTTCAACTGAAAGGATTTCCACGGGTCGACCCCAGCGCCGGCCCATCGCGGCGACGCCCGGCCGCCACACCCTTTAGAATGGGCACGATGAGCGAACCCACTGATTACCGTGCCCTGCAGACCATCGGCTGGCCCTGGCCGGGCGGCCCTGAACTGCCGGCCTGGCAGGCCCTGTTCGAGCAGTTCCCGCAGGCGCGCCCGGGCCGGGTGATCGAGCAGCATCGCACCGGCTACATCGTGTCCGATGCACCTGACGCGGCGATCAAGACCGAGTCGCCGCCGGAGTGGCAGCGCCCACGCTTCCCCAGCCACGAGCGCGCAGCGGTGGGCGACTGGGTGCTGCTGGAGGGAATCAAGATCGTGGCCCTGCTGCCGCGGCGCACCGCGATCAAGCGTGGCGCGGCCGGCGAGCATTACCACCAGCAGGTCATCGCGGCCAACATCGATACGGTGTTCATCGTCTGTGGCCTGGATGCGGACTTCAATCCGCGCCGGATCGAACGCTACCTGCTGCTGGTCGGCGGGGGCGGCGCGCAGCCGGTGGTGGTGCTGACCAAGGCCGACCAGACCGAATACAGCCAGGACGCCCTGGACGTGCTGGAAGAACTGGCCGCGCAGAACATCCCGCTGCTGGCCATCAACGGCAAGGACCCGGCCAGTGCCTCGGCCCTGCTGCCGTGGCTGGCCGCCGGCCAGACCGTGGTGCTGGTGGGATCTTCCGGGGCCGGCAAGTCGACCCTGACCAATACGCTGCTGGGCGAGGAGCGGATGAAGACCGCCGATGTGCGCGTCAACGACTCGCGCGGGCGCCACACCACCACCCACCGCGCGCTGATCCCGCTGCCGGCCGGCGCCTGCCTGATCGATACCCCCGGCATGCGCGAACTCAAGCCGACCGGTGAGGAGGCCCTGAGCGAAGGTGGCTTCTCCGACGTGGAAGCCCTGTCGGCGCAATGCCGCTTCCGCGACTGCGCCCACCAGCGTGAGCCGGGCTGCGCGATCCGCGCGGCCATCGAGGACGGCACGCTGGATGAAGAGCGCCTGCTCAACTACTTCAAGCTGAAAGAAGAAGTGGCCGCCGCCGCTGCCAAGCTGGCCGTGCGCCAGGCGCAGCAGGCGATCGAACGCAAGCACGTGGGCAAGGGCGCCCAGTGGCGCCCGGGCGGTAAGGGCGGCCGGCGATAGCTTTTGCTACTGTCCGTCCATGGACACGCCAATGACCGTGGATCGTGACGTTGCCCACCACACCGCGCTCGATGCCCAACTGGTCGAGGCGGTGGGCGGGATCAAACTGCTGGGATTGACCAGCTGGCCGGCCGCGCTGCAGGCCCCGTTCCTGGCCAGCGTCGCCCGCGGCCAGCCGGTGCTGCCGCAGGTCGATTACCCCCGGCTCGATTTCAGCGATACCCGCCACCGGCTGGCTGCGATCAGCGCCCAATGCGATCCCGACCATCCCATCGGCCTGTATGTGCAGCGCTCGGCGCACAGCTGGGACCAGGCCGCCGGCCTGCTCGAATCGCTGGGCACCGCCGAGGTCGACCGTTATTCGGTGGAGTTGTTCGGCGCGCCGGAGCAGCCATTGCCAGGCAATGGACCCAGTACCCGCGATGCTGCCCGCCACTTCATCCAGATCGCGCAGGAGCTGGACCACGAACTGCTCGCACCCGAAGAACAGGTGCCGGTCTCGGCCACGGCCCTGCAGCTGCAGTTGCAGAGCGATCTGGATGCGTTCTTCGAGTCGCGCATCATCACCGTGCAGCTGGATCCGGAGCTGATCTCCAAGGCCGCCGCCGGTCCCAACCGGATCCGCCTGCGCACCAGCGCCCGCTTCAGCGCCTACGATCGCGCGCAGCTGTTCCACCACGAGGCGCTGGTCCACTCACTGACCGCACTCAACGGCCGCGAACAGCCCCACCTGCCCAGCCTGGCGCTGTCGTCGCCGCGGGTCACCGCGACCCAGGAAGGGCTGGCCACGTTCGCCGAGCAGATCACCGGCAGCATCGACATCGAGCGCCTCAAGCGCATCAGCCTGCGTACCGAAGCCATCGCGATGGCACGCGAGGGCGCCGATTTCATCGAGGTGTTCCGCTATTTCTGCGCGGCGGGGCAGAACAACGAAGAGAGCTTTGCCTCGGCCCAGCGCGTGTTCCGCGGCGTGCCGCCGAGCGGCGGCGCAGCCTTCACCAAGGACACCGTGTACCTGCGCGGGCTGGTCTCGGTGCACACCTTCTTCCGCCACATGCTGGCCGAGGACCGCCTGCAGGTCTGCCGCTGGTTGTTTGCCGGCAAGATGTCGCTGACCGATGCGATCGCGTTTGCGCCGCTGTTCGAAGAGGGCATCCTGCGCCCGCCGCGCTGGCTCCCGCACTGGGTCAGCCGCGCGAATGGGCTGGCCGGCATGCTCGCCTTCTCGCTGTTCGCCAACCGCATCCGCATGGACCAGCTCGCCCCCGAGTAGTGCCGGCCGCTGGCCGGCAAGCTCGCGCGCCTTCCACATGCACTCAGTGCGTTAATGAGCACTGCATCGCAATTCATCTGCGATGACCCGCACCGTAAACATCCTTTCATGTTCCGCTCGCATGCTGGTCATGCACCTGCATTGCGCAGGTCATCTTCCCCCATGTAACGGACGACCATGCTTACCCGACCCCTGACGATCGCGGTGGCGCTCGCGCTGTGCGCCGCCAACGCCCACGCTGCCGATGTAGACGCCACCGCCGCTGCCAACGTCGCGCTCAGCGCGCAGACCCTGGACACCGTTTCGGTGATCGGCCAGGGCGAGACCCGCCAGGTGCAGCGCATCACCGCCGTGGACAAGGAAGTGCTGCCGCCGGGTACCAGCGGCCAGAAGATCCTCGACCGCCTGCCAGGCGTCTCCGTGCAGTCCAACGATGCCTTCGGCGCCAATGAAGAATCGCAGACGATCAGCCTGCGTGGCTTCGACAAGAGCCGCCTGGGCTACACACTGGATGGCATTCCGCTGGGCGACAACAGCTACGGCAACTACAACGGCCTGAGCATCGCCCGTGCGCTGATCGCCGAGAACCTGGCCGGCGCCGAGCTGTCGCAGGGCATCGGCTCGCTGGGCGTGGCCTCCACCAGCAACCTCGGTGGCACCATCCAGTACTTCTCGCAGGACCCGTCCACCGAGTTCGGCGGCAAGGCCAGTGTCACCGTCGGCGATGACAACCAGCGCCGTGGCTACCTGCGCGTGGACACCGGCGATATCAATGGCTTCTCTGCCTACGTGTCCGGCGTGCACCAGGACGCGGACATGTGGGCCGAGCCGAACCAGAACCAGACCACCCGCCAGTTCAATGCCAAGGCGATCTGGAACGTGGGTGACAATCGCTTCGGCGCGTTCGCGGCGACCTCGCGCGTGAGCCAGGCCAACTACGCCTACCTGTCCAAGAGCATGTTGGCGCGCGGCCTGGGCTGGGACTGGAACATCTACGCGCCGGACTGGGATCGCGCCGTCGCCGCCGCCTATTGCGCACCGGGCACCTACAACGCCCAGAAGTGTGCGTTCACCGGTGGCGTCAACAGCATCGATGATGCGTACTACCAGAGCCGCGCGCTGCGTGATGACAACCTGTACTCGCTGGATGCCGACCTCGCGCTGGGCGACAGCGCCCGCCTGAAGCTGCTTGGCTACCACCATGAGAACCGTGGCCAGGGCCACTGGTGGGCACCGGGCCAGCCGTCCAACCCGGGCACCCCGGAGATGTTGCCGATCTCCATCCGCAGCACCAATTACACCATCAACCGCCAGGGCATCACCGCCGCGCTGAGCTGGCAGTGGGGCATCCATTCGCTGGAGGCAGGGCTGTGGTACGAGCGCAACGACCACAACGTGGAGCGCAACTTCTACTACATCACCGGTCCGTTCCTGGATGACGGCTACCTCAACCACCCGGACCGCCGCCTGTTCGACCAGGACTTCGACATCCGCACGCGCCAGTTCTACGTGCAGGACCGCATGCGCTTCCTGGACGACCGCCTGACCGTGGATGTGGGCATCAAGAGCCCGAACACCCGCATGACCGCCAACGCGAAGCCGGGCACCGAAGCCAGCTACGCCTCCGGCACCCTGACCGCCAAGGAATCGGTGCTGCCGCAGGCCGGTATCGGCTTCAAGCTGAGCCCGAACCAGGAAGTATTTGCCTCGTACTCGGAGAACATCGCCGCCTTCGTCGGCGGCGGCAGCGGTGGCCCGCTGCAGGTCTCGCCGGAATCCTTCGCCGCCAGCGCCGGGCTGGAGCCGGAAAAGTCCAAGACGCTGGAAGCGGGCTTCCGCACCTTCGGCGAGAAGTACCAGGCCTCGATCGCGGCCTACCACGTGATGTTCGACAACCGCCTGCTCTCGCTCAACCCGTGCACCAGCATCGAAGTGGGTACGCGACCGGAGTGCATCACGCGCTTCATCAACGTCGGTTCGGTGAAGAGCCGCGGTGCGGAACTGACCTTCATCCTCAAGCCGATGGACGGCCTGCAGTGGTACAACGCGCTCTCGTGGAACAAGACCACCTACGAGGACAACTACACCTCGGGCGGTGCGATCGTGCCGGTGGCCGGGAAGATCACGGTCGATACGCCCGAGCGCATGGCCTCCAGTGAAATCAGCTGGAACCGCGATGGCTTCTTCGCCAGCCTGCGCGCGAAGTACACGGGCAAGCGGTATTACACCTACACCAACGACCAGTCGGTGCCGGGTGTGACCACCTTCGATGCGGGCATGGGGTACTCGTTCGGGCCGGGCATGGGCCTGCGCGACATCAAGGTCTCGCTCAACGCGACCAACCTGACCAACAAGCGCTACGCCGGCCAGCTCAGTTCGTTCGCCCCGACCGACCCGACCGGCACCCGCTACGCGATCCACGCCAGCGCGCCGCGCCAGCTGTTCATGACGGTCGCTGCGGAGTTCTGATCCGGTGGGGTAGCCACCGACCGTCGGTCGGTGGTGCCGGTAGTGCCGGCCGCTGGCCGGCAACCCCCTGAACCCGCCATCGCGAGGCGCCGGCCAGCGGCCGGCGCTACCGAAACGACGTCCACATAACGCAAACCAGCGAAAAAAAAGCCGCGATGCCAATCAGCATCGCGGCTCACCTCGTGGGGGAGGTCACGCATCAAACAGGACGCGCAAAATCCTCAGAACATGTGCAGACCACCATTCACCGCATAATCCGCACCCGTCACATACGCCGCGTCATCCGACGCCAACCACGCGCACAGACTGGCCACCTCCTCCGGCTTGCCCAGACGACGGATCGGCACCGAACCCGCCAGGCGATCCAGGACATCCGGCGGGAAACTGCTGATCGACTGGCTCGCGATATACCCGGGCGAAATCGTATTCACCGTCACCCCGCGCGTTGCCACCTCATTGGCCAGCGCCCGGCTGAAACCATGCATCGCCGCCTTTGCCGTCGCGAAGTTCACCTGGCCGATCTGGCCCTTGTGCGCACTGACCGAGCCGATGTTCACGATCCGGCCCCAGCCGCGCGTGCTCATGCCATCGATCACCTGCTTGGTGATGTTGAACAGCGCGTGCAGGTTGGACCCCATCACTGCATTCCAGTCGTCCGGGCTCATCTGGCGGAACAACACGTCGCGGCTGCCCCCGGCATTGTTGACCAGCACGTCGATCTCGCCCACCTCGGCTTTCACTTTCGCAAACGCCGCCACCGTGGAGGCCCAGTCCGCTGCATTGCCCTCCGAGGCGATGAAATCGAAACCAAGCTCGCGCTGTTCGCGCAGCCAGGCAGCCTTGCGCGGCGAATTGGGTGCGCAGCCGGCCACCACGGTGTGGCCGTTGCGGGCCAGCTTCTGGCAGATGGCAGTGCCGACACTGCCCATGGCGCTGGTGACGTAGGCGATGCGAAGAGTCATGGCGGAACGCTCCTTGGTAAACGGGTCAGGACGCAAGCGGATACAGACCGAACAGAAGCCCACCGAACATCAGCAGCAGCGAAATGCCGATGGCCCATTTCAGGGTGAACTTCTGGTGGTCGGCGAACTCCACCTTGGCCAGGCCGACCAGCAGGTAGGTCGAGGGCACCAGCGGGCTGAGCAGATGCACCGGTTGGCCGGCCAGCGAGGCACGCGCCATTTCCACCGGGGTGATGCCGTAGTTGCCGGCCGCTTCGGACAGGATCGGCAGCACGCCGAAATAGAAGGCGTCGTTGGACATGAAGAAGGTGAAGGGCATCGAGGCCAACGCGGTGATCACCGCCAGGTACGGACCCCAGCTGTCGGGAATGACCGCCAGGAAGCTGTGCGACATCGCCTCGACCATGCCGGTGTTGTTGAGGATGCCGGTGAAGATGCCGGCCGCGAAGATGAGCGACACCACCGACAGCACGTTGCCGGCGTGGTTGACCACACGGCGGCGCTGCTCGGCCAGGTTCGGGTAGTTGATGACCAGGGCGATGGCGAAGCCGACCATGAACAGCACCGGCATCGGCAGCACGCCCATGATCAGTGCGGTCATCAGGGCAAGCGTCAGGGCCAGGTTGACCCACAGCAGCTTCGGCCGCTTGATGTCTTCGGCATCTTCCACGGTCGGCAGGGTGTTGCCGTCATCGGAGACGCTGTTGTCCATCCAGCTGCCGCCCTGCGGCAGGGTCACCACGCCCAGGCGACGGCGTTCCTTCATGCCCAGGTACCAGGCCAGCACCAGCACGCCGGCGCAGGCGATCACCATCGAGGGAATCAGCGGCACAAAGACGTCGGCCGGGTCCACGTGCAGCGCGGTGGCGGCACGGGCGGTCGGCCCGCCCCACGGGGTGAGGTTCATCACGCCACCGGCGAGGATGGTCACGCAGGTCATGTTCAACGCGTTCATGCCCAGGCGCTGATACAACGGCAGCATCGCCGACACGGTGATCATGTAGGTGGTCGAGCCATCGCCGTCGAGCGAGATCAGCATCGCCAGGATGGCGGTGCCGAGCACGATCTTCATCGGGTCGCCCTTGACGAAGCGCAGGATGATCCGCACCAGCGGATCGAACAGGCCCGCATCGATCATCACCCCGAAGTACAGGATGGCGAACATCAGCATCACGCCGGTCGGCGCGATCTTCTTGATGCCTTCCAGCATCATGTCGTCGATGCCGGCCGCGAAGCCGCCGATCAGCGCGAACAGGATCGGAATGGTGATGAGGGCGACCAGCGGCGAGAGCCGCTTGCTCATGATCAAATACATGAATGTAATGACCATGCCAAAGCCGAGGATGCTCAGCATCATCTGCATTCTCCAGAAGAAACGGTGCGGAAAGTAGGCATCAGAAGTCGTACTGCAGGCGGCCGGTGACCGCGCGCGTGCGATCCACGGTGGCGTCGGCCAGGCGGTCGCGGTTGCGGCTTTCGATCAGGTTGAGCATGAAGCGCAGGTTCGGGCGCATGTACCAGTTGCCACCCAGCGTCCACGCCTCGGTCTGGCCGTCGCGCAGGTCCGGCTGGCCGATCAGGTGCTGGTCGCCGCGCATCTGGTCATAGCGCAGTGCCAGTTCGAACGCGCCGGCGGTGTGCTGGAAATCCTTGACCCGGCCGAAGCGCCCCGTCTTGCGGTCGTACACGCGCGATTCGCCGGTGACGAACCAGCTGACCAGGCCGTAGCCGGCCAGCACCTTGCCGCGCTGGCTGCCGTCGTCGAAGGTGGCGCCGCTGAATTCGCCCTGCCAGGACAGCGGCCCGTTCACCTGTGCGTACTCCAGCGACCACTTGTTGACGTCGGTGTCGCGCCCGGCCGAGAGATCGACCAGGGTCAGGCGGCTGTTGTCGGAGAGGTGGCCGGCCGGGCGCGGGCGGATGCGCAGGGCAGGCACGCCGTCCGTGCCGGGGTTGTCGTAGCGCTCATGGGCCAGCGAGAGGCCCAGGTGCAGCACGTCGCCGGCGGTGGCGCCCGGCGCCCAGGTAGCGCGGCCACCGGCGGCACGGCCTTTGACCTGCCATGCGTCGATGCTCTCCAGGCTGTAGGCGCTGGCCGCCCACGTCATGTCGCCGCGTGCGGCCTGCCAGGACGCGCCGAGGCGATACAGCGGGGCCAACGTGGTGCCGGCGTTGCCGCGCTCCAGGAAGGTGCCGTAGTTGGAACTGGTGCGGTCATCCAGCGAGAAGAACTGCTTGAACTGGCCCACGGTCAGCTTGCCGGCATCGCCGAAGCTGCGGCTGACGAACACGTCCTTGGCCTCGACCCGGTCGCCGGAGAAATCCGCTTCCATCTTGTAGTCGACCACGAAGAACTTGCCGGATACGTCAAGCCACGCGCGGCGGATCTCGGTGTCGTCCTTGTTCGGGGTGCCGCGGCGGTCGTTGTGGAAATCGGCGAAATCCAGGTGCAGGCGGCCGCCGAGGCTGGCGGTGACCGGGCGCTCGTCATCACGGTCGTCGGCGGCCCAGGCCGGCGCGGCCAACAACAGCGTGCAGGCAGCCGGCAGACAGCAGCGCAATGCGTTCAGTTCCATGGACCCTCCCAGGTGCCGGATGTTCAGTGGTGACGCGAGGGCGCAGCCTAGTGCCGGGATGCTGTCATCCACCTGTCAGTCATTGCTGCACCGCAGCGAAGCGCACGGAGGCGGCCGCACGCGCTAGCATTCCCGCACCTTTCCCGATCCCGACCGATGCGCATCCTGCTGGTGGAAGACAACCCGGACCTGGCCGACGCGATCGTCCGCCGCATGCGCCGCAGTGGGCATGCCGTGGACTGGCAGAGCGACGGGCTGGCCGCGGCGAGCGTGCTGCGCTACCAGAGCTTCGATCTGGTCGTGCTCGATATCGGCCTGCCCAAGCTGGACGGTCTGCGCGTGCTGGCCGGCATGCGCGAGCGCGGCGACAGCACGCCGGTGCTGATGCTCACCGCGCGTGACGGGATCGAAGATCGCGTGCAGGCGCTGGATGTCGGCGCGGATGATTACCTCGGCAAACCGTTTGATTTCCGCGAGTTCGAGGCGCGCTGCCGCGTGCTGCTGCGCCGCACCCGCGGGCAGGCCAGCGAGGTGGTGCAGATTGGTGGCTTCCAGTTCGACAACGCCGCGCACCGGGTCAGCCTGGAGGGCCAGCCGATCGAGCTGCCCAACCGCGAGTACCGCCTGCTTGAGATCCTGATGGGGCGGCTGGGGCAGGTGGTGGGCAAGGACGAGATCGGCAACGGCCTGTTCGGCTTCGATGACGAGGCCGGCCCGAACGCGATCGAACTCTACGTCGGTCGCCTGCGGCGCAAGCTGGCCGATGCACCGCTGCGCATCGTCACCGTACGCGGCAGCGGCTATCTGCTCGAAGCACACGACGCCACGCCTGATGACAGCCGTCCCGATGGCGGGTGATGCCCGCGCGCCGAGCTCGATCCGGCGCACGCTGTGGCTCTATCTCGGCGGCTTGATGGCGCTGTTCGCCGTGGCGCTGTTCTTCGGTGCACGCGACTATGGCCAGCGCGCCGCCAATCGTTCCTACGATCACCTGCTGGTGTCCTCGGCACTGTCGATCATCGATTCGGTGGCGCTGGTGGAGGCGCAGTGGCAGGTCGATCTGCCCTACGCCGCGCTCGACCTGCTGGCGATGGCGCCGGAAGACCGCGTGTTCTATCGCGTCTCCGATGCACGCAACCAGACCGTGACCGGCTACGGCGATCTGCCGGCGCCGCCGCGCGCGCCGAGCGATCGCCCGCAGTTGTTCGATGCGCCGTACAGCGGCGAGACCGTGCGCTTCGTCGTGGTGTCGCGGCGGGTCTCCTCCCCGTCCGCGCAGGCGGAAGTCCGCGTGCAGGTCGGGCAGACCCGGCGCGCACGCGAGGCGCTGGCCCAGGACATGGTGACCCGCGCCCTGGTCGCGATCGTGGTGCTCTCGCTGTTGTCGCTGGCCCTGGTCGCGCTCGGCGTGCACCGGGCGCTGCGGCCGCTGGTGCGGGTCGAACGCGAGCTGTCCCGGCGCGAGCCCTCCGATCTGCGGCCACTGGATGCGGCCACGCCGCAGGAGATGGACCAGATGGTCGGTGCGCTGAACCGCTTCATGGGGCGGCTGTCGACCAGCAATGAAACCCTGCGCGCGTTCATGGCCGAGGCCGCGCACCAGATGCGTACGCCGCTGGCCGCGCTGCGCGCGCAGGCGCAGCTGGCACTGGATGATGATGATCCGGAGGACATGCGCCGCAGCCTGCAGGCGATCGAGCGCAACGCCACCCACATGAGCCGCCTGCTCAACCAGCTGCTCAGCGATGCCAGCGTGATCCATCGCGCGAACCTGCAGCGGTTCGCGCCGGTGGACCTGGCCGAGACCGTGCACCAGGCCCTGCATGAGGCGCTTCCGCAGGCATTGCCCGCACCCCGCGTGCAGTTGGCGGTGACCCGCGAGCCGGCCTGTGTCAACGGCGATGCACTGCTGCTGCGCGAAGCGATCAAGAACCTGATCGACAACGCGCTCAAGTACGGTGGGGACGGCGCGTTGCAGCTCGCGTTGACCACCGATGACACCCACTGCGTACTGACCATCGCCGATCACGGCCGAGGCATCGCGCCGGCCGATGCGGAGCGGGTCTTCGAGCGTTTCGCGCGTGGCGAAGGTGCGGCCGCCGGTGGCGCCGGGCTCGGGCTGGCGATCGTCAAGCGCGTGGTTGACAGCCATGGCGGCCATATCGATCTGTCCAACCGGGTGGGCGGCGGCCTGATCGCCACGATCCGGCTGCCGAGGAGGCACGCATGAAGGTTCTGTCTGGTCTGTGGTTGATGCTGGTGGCTTTCACCGCAGCGGCCGACCCCGGCGACGTGCAGCGCTTTCCCGCGCAGGGCGCGCCCACCGCGCAGCTGCGCATCCATGGCTCGACCGACATCGAGGTGTTCGCCACGGTGATCGCCGACTACCAGCGGTTGCATCCGGGGACGGAGGTGATCTACGAAGACATCATCACCCAGGATATCTACAGCCGTTACCTGCACGTGCCGGGGCCTGGTGCGGCACCGGATCTGCTCATCAGCAGTGGCATGGACCTGCAGACCAAGCTCGTCAACGATGGACACGCGCTGCCGCACCGCTCGGCGCAGACCGATGCCTTGCCCTCCTGGGCGCAGTGGCGGCACGAGGCGTTCGGGATCAGCTACGAGCCGGTGGTCATGGTCTACAACACCCGCCGCCTGGCGGCGAACCGGGTGCCGCGCACGCGCCGGCAACTGCTCGATCTGCTGCACGCTGCCGATGCACCGTTGAAAGGGCGGGTGGGCACCTACGATATCGAGCGCAGCAACGTGGGTTACCTCATGGCCACCCAGGACAGCCAGCGCGGCAGCATTGCCGGCGCGCTGCTGGGTGCACTGGGCGACAACGCGGTGCAGTTGGAGGAACGGACCGGCGTGCTGCTGGACCGGGTCAGCCGGGGCGAACTGGCCCTTGTCTACAACGTGCTGGGGTCCTATGCACGCGCACGGATCGAGGCCGGCGCGCCGTTGGCCATCGTCGAGCCGGAGGACTACACCCTGGTGGTGCTGCGTACGGCGGTCATACCGCGCAGCAGCCGGCACCCCGAGGAAGCGGGCCGATTCCTGGATTACCTGCTGTCTCCGCGCGGGCAGCAGGTCCTCTCACGGGAGGCACGCCTGACCTCGATCCTGCCCGCGGCTACTACTGGCGGCGGGCCATCCAGCAACCTTCGCCCGATCCAGCTCGGCCCCGGCCTGCTGGTGTATCTGGACGCACTCAAGCGTCGCCAGTTCCTGGAAGCCTGGCGCGCCAGCGTGCTGCCCGCAGGCAGTGACAGCACGCCGCGCGAAGATCAGAACACGCCCAGCAACCAGGCAGCCCCCAACAGAAGCAGAGAGAAGCCCCACATCCACCCCAGCGAGTAGCGGATGTGGCGCCCGATGTCCGCTCCGGCCAGCCCCAGCGCCAGCCATAGCGCCGGTGAGAACGGGCTGATGAAGGTCCCCACGATGTTTCCGATGGTCAGCGCATACACGCTGTGCGCGGGGTCCACGCCGAGCGGCGTAGTGATCTCCAGTACCACCGGCAGCAGTCCGAAATAGTAGGCATCGGTACTGAGCAGCAGTTCCATCGGCAAGCCGACCACGCCCAGCAGCACATGCAGCCATGGCAGCATGGAGTCGGGAAGCACATGGGCCAGGTCCGCCGCGATGGAGCGCAGCATCCCGCTGCCGTCCATCACCCCCAGGAACGAGCCCGCGGCCAGGATGATCGCACCCATCTTCAGCGCCGCCGGCGCATGCGCGGCGATCGCCTCCATCTGCTGCGCGGGGCGCCGGTAGTTGATCAGCAGGGCCAGCGCCAAGCCGATCATGAAGATGTAGGCCGAGGGCAACAGACTACCGACCAGCGCACCCAGGACCGCGACGAACAGCAGCGCGTTCAGCCCCGCATGGCGCACGGGTACTGGCGCCGCTGCGCGGGGCAGCGGCGCAGCGGTCCCGGCAGGCGCCAGGTCGCCACCGCTGGCGGCGAGGCGGGCAGCACGCCCGCGTTCGCGCAGTCCCAGCACGGCCGCCATCGCCAGCAGCAACACCGCACCGACCACCTGCACCGGCACCAGCGGCTGCCACAGCACGCCGACGTCGATGCCGGTCACGGCGGCAGCGCGCCCGAGCGGCCCCGCCCACGGAAGCATGTTGAAGATGCCTGCACCGGTCGCCAGCAGGAGCAGCATCAGGTACGGACTCATGTGCAGGCGCCGGTACAGCGGCAGCAGCGCCGGCACGGTGAGCAGGAAGGTGGTGGCACCGGCACCGTCCAGATGCGCCACCATCCCCAGCAGTGCGGTCATCATGGCGACCGCGACGACATTGCCCGCGGTCATCCGCACCAGCCCGTCAACCAGGGGGCGGAACAGCCCCGCATCCTGCAGCACCCCGAAGAAAGTGATCGCGAACATGAACATCGCAGCGATCGGGGCGACCCGCCTCAGGCCGTCATTGAAGTAGCCAGCAAGCGCATCCGTGCCGGTTCCGACAATCAGCGCAGCCACCAGCGGGACCAACACGAGGGCGATGATGGCCGTCGTTCGCCCGGTGATCAGCAGAGCCACCAGTGCAGCAATGGTCAATAGCCCGATGAGTGTCAGCATGCAGCCTCCAGTACAAGGAAATGTCGATCCGACCCTGTCACCGGTGAGCTGTCATCCAGCTGTCAGCGGCCGAATGCGACAGTGCGCCGGGTGGCATGCCACACTTCGTGCATGAGTGACATCACCGTCCTGGTCGCCGATGACCACCCGCTGCTCCGCGCTGCGGTCGTGCATTCCCTGCGTCAGGCGCTGCCGCAGGTCCACGTGATTGAAGTGGCCAGTGCCGCGACACTGGAAAGCGCGCTCGATCAGCACGCCGAGATCGAACTGGTCCTGCTCGACCTGACCATGCCCGGTGCGCGCGGATTCTCCTCGCTGCTGCACGTACGCGGTGCGCATCCGGACATACCGGTGGTGATCGTGTCCTCCAACGACCACCCGCGCGTGATCCGGCGGGCGCAGCAGTTCGGCGCGGCGGGGTTCATTCCCAAATCAGCGCCGGCCGAAACGCTCGGCCAGGCGGTGGCGGCGGTGCTCGATGGCGGCGTGTGGTTCCCGGCGATGGCGGCAGAGCGGTCCGAATCCGATGCGCTGCTGGCCAC
Organism: Stenotrophomonas bentonitica; assembly: GCF_002887735.1. GTDB lineage: Bacteria > Pseudomonadota > Gammaproteobacteria > Xanthomonadales > Xanthomonadaceae > Stenotrophomonas > Stenotrophomonas bentonitica_A. Next base: position 942,475 of record NZ_PKQP01000001.1, on the reverse strand, counting down.
GCGGCTGGCGCAACTGACCCCGCAGCAGTTCCGGGTGCTGTTGTGCCTGGCCGACGGCCTGCTCAACAAGCAGATCGCCTATGAACTGGGCTTGGCCGAAAACACGGTCAAGGTGCACGTGACCGCGATCCTGAAGAAGCTCGAGTGCCACAGCCGCACGCAGGCGGCGGTGCTGGTGAAGGCGCTGGAGCCGGAAGGGGACGCAGGCCCCGGCATCTAGCGCGTGGCATCACCGCGATGGCGCAGCAGCACCTGCGTCATCAGCGCGCGCAAGGCCGGCGGACGCACCGGCTTGGACAGGAATCCCCACCCGTTTTCGGCCGCCTGTGCGCGCAGTGCATCGTCGCGTTCGGCCGTGACCAGGATCACCGGGGGCCGCGCCTGCCATTGCACGCACAGCGCCTCGTAAAGATCGGGGCCATGGAACTCGCCCATGCGCACATCGAGCAGCAGCAGCTGCGGCACCGTGGCGGGCGTGGCCAGGTCCAGCGCGGCCTGCGGGCCATCGGCCAGTTCCACCGCACAGCCCCAGCGTTCCAACAGCGCGCGGGTGGCGGCGCAGACCCGCGGATCATCATCGATGCTCCAGACCCGGCAATGGCGTAGCGGGCTGTCATCGCCGGTGTCGACCACCGGGGCAGCCGCGGGTGCCGATGCGGGCACCACGTCTGCCGCCTCGCCCATGGGCAGGCTTACCGAGAACACACTGCCACGCCCCAGCGTCGAGCGCAGGCGGATCGGGTGGCCGAGCAGGCGGCCGATGCGCTCCACGATCGCCAGGCCCAGTCCGGCCCCGCGTTCCTGGTCCACGCCATCGTCCAGCCGCCGGAACTCTTCGAAGATCTCGCCCTGCAGGCTGTCGGGAATGCCCGGCCCCTGGTCATGCACTTCGATGCGCAGCTGGGCACCGTCGCGGCGGCACCCGATCAGTACCCGGCCCCGCGGGGTGTAGCGCAGCGCATTGGACAGGAAGTTCTGCAGGATCCGGCGCAGCAACGCCTCGTCGCTGACCACCACCGCCTGCGTATCCACCCAGCGCAGCTGCAGGCCGCGGCTTTCGGCAGCCAGGCCGAACTCGCGCGCCAGCGTTTCCAGCAGCGGCGACAGCGCAAAGGCGCGTACATGGGTCTGCAGCGCACCCGATTCCAGCCGCGAGATATCGAGCAGGCTGTTGAGGATGGCGTCCTGCGCCGCGAGCGCGGCATCCACGTGCTCGCTGAGTTCGCGCGCGTCGCCCTGCAGCTTGCCGCGCAGCACCGAAACGAACATCCGCGCGGCGTTCAACGGCTGCAGCAGATCGTGTACGGCCGAGGCCACGAACCGGGACTTGTAGCGGTTGGCCCGTTCGGCTTCGCGGCGCGCTTCATCCAGATCCCGGGTGCGCTCGGCGACGCGGTGCTCCAGCGCATCGGCGAGCGAGCGCAGTTCGCGCGCGGTGTTCTTGTAGGCGGTGATGTCGGCATAGCTGGTGACGAAGCCACCGTCGGGCAGCGGGTTGCCGCGGATCTCCAGCACCGTGCCGTCGTCTTTCTCGCTCTCGCGCATGTGCGGGCGCCCGCTGCGCAGATGGTTCAACCGGCGTTCGATGGCTTCATCGATCGGCCCGGGGCCAAGCAGACCACGGCGCGCGTTGTAGCGGAAGATCTCCTCGATCGGGCGTCCGACCCGGATCAGCCCGGTCGGAAAGCGGAACAGCTCCAGATAGCGCGCGTTCCACGCCACCAGCTTCTGCTCGTTGTCGATCACCACCACGCCCTGTGGCAGGTGGGCCAGGCTGCGGCTGAGACCGCTGTCGGCCTGCTGCGCGGCCTGCAGCACGCCGTCCTGGGCGGTGCGCAGCTCCTGTGCATGCTGCTTGAGCACGCTTTCCAGCTCGCGCCGGCTGCGCTGGCGGTGCGCGGCCAGGCGTCGGCGCTGCTGCACGAACAGGCCCAGGAAACACAGCGCCAACCAGATCCCGCCAGCGGCCAGCGCGGCGCTGCGGCCGACGGCCGTGCTGGCGCTGGCGTCATGCAGCAGGTGCAGTTTCCACTGCGGTTCGTTCAGGGCCAGCGTCTGCCACAGCACCGGCCGTGGCAGGGCGGGCTGCTCCACACGCACCATGCGCCCGCCATCGGCCAGCACCTCCGCGGTGCGGGCCTGCAGCGGCTGCAGCGAGCGGTCGGCGTACTGGCGGGTTGCCAGCATCTCGCTGCGCTCCTGCGGGCCGAGCGGGCGCAGCAGGCGGTAACGCCAGGCATCGCCGTTGGCCAGGAACACCACGTCATGCGCGTCGGTGGCCAGCACGATGTCCGGGCTCTGCAGCCATTCCTGTTCGAGTGCGCGCAGCTCGATCTTGATCGCCACCACGCCCAGCACGGTGCCGCGATCGTCGTAGATCGCCTGCGAGAGGAAGTAGCCCGGCACGGCCGTGGTCATGCCGATGCCGTAGAAATGCCCGCTGCCGCGCGCCATCGCCTGCTGGTAGTAGGGGCGGTAGCTGTAGTCCTCGCCGACATTGCTGGTCGGCTGGTCCCAGTTGCTGGCGGCCACGGCGATGCCGTGCCGGTCGATCAGGGTCAGGGTCGAGGCGCGGGTGACGCTGTTGGCCTGGGCCAGCTTGAGGTTCAGCCGCTGCCGCTCGGCGGCGGTGAGCGGATGGGACACCGCCTGGTGCAGGTCCGGGTCCAGCGCCAGCACCTGCGGCAGCGTGCCGAAGCGATCGATGCGCTGCTGCAGGGTCTGCGCATACAGGCCGAGCTGACGCCGCACCTGCAGGCTTTCGTCATCCAGCGCCCGCTGTTGCGCATAGCGCCCGGCCAGCAGCGCACACAGCGCCGTGCCGCCGAGCATCAGGACGATGAGCAGCCACCAGGGGCGATAGCGGGAGACGCGGTACATGGCGCCAGTCTAGGCAGGGCAGGGCGGACGCGCGTCAACGCGTCCGCCGGGCGGGCTCAGAAATGCATCTGCGCGCGCAGTTCGAAGATCTCCGGCTGGCTGCGCACGCCGCGACGGCTGGCGTCGACCTTGACGTAGTTCGCCTGGAACTTGAAGTGCGAGGTCAGGTACCAGTTGGCGCCGAAGGTCCAATCGTGCTGGCGGCCGCCGAACACGTCGGCATCGTCCAGATCGATGCGGCTGTAGCGGGTGACCAGCTCGACCGCGCCGTAGCCGTGGGCCGGCTTGACGTTGGCCACCGCGCCGGCGCTGTACGGGCGCGATTCGCCGGTCAGGATCCAGCTGGCCATCGCGTACTGGCCGCTGCCGGTGTAATCCGGCTTGCCGTCACGGCTGACCGTGGTCTGCAGCGCTTCGCCCTGCAGCGAGAACGGGCCGCGGATCCAGATGCCTTCCAGCCCGGTGCGCACGATCTTGTCGGCGGTGGTCAGGGCACCGGAGTCGACCAGGCGGATGTCGGTCAGGCCGGCTTCGGGACGCGCACGCAGGCGCGCGCTGGCGGCGTGCGAGACGTCACGGCCATCGCGGTAACCGCGCGGGTTTTCCTGCGAATACGCCAGGCCCAGGTGGACCACGTCGCCTGCGGCCTTGACCGGGGTCCACACGCCGCGCACGGCCTGGGTGGTGCCGGGGTTGTCGCCCTGCAGGTCCTTGCCGCCGTAGGCGCCAGCCTGCAGCAGGTACTGCGGGCGCTCCAGCACCCATTCGGCACCGGTGCGGCGGCCTTCGTAGAACGCCTGCACGGGCAGGGCGGTTTCCAGGAAGCTGCCGGCGCGCGAGGAGGTGCCGGCATCCAGGCCGACCGGGGTCTTCATGTAGCCGAAGCGGAAGCGGCCGATGTCGCTGCCGAAGAAGGCCTTGCTCTCGAAGCGGACGAACACGTCCAGCCAGGTGTCGGCCTGGAAGTCGTAATAGACCATGGCGTCGTACACGCCCTTCTTCTTCAGGGTCGCGCCGAATTCCTTGCGGCGCACGGCGTCGGCGTCTTCGATGCCGCTGCCGCCGGAGAAGTCGTTGAGGTCATAGGCGATGTTGGCAGTCGCTGCCAGCTCGGTACCGTCACTGAAAGTGGTCTTGGTCGGCCAGTTGTCCCAGTCGGCCGCGGTGGCGGCGAGCGGGGCGGTGGTCAGGGCCAGGGCGATGAACAGGGGCGTAGGGCGCATGGGCGGTAGCTGCTTGAATAAGGGTGGGGCAGTACAACAACGGCCGCGGACGGCAAATCTGTGGGTCTGTCCCCCTTGATCCGCTGCCGGGCCACCCGCCGCCGTGGGGGCGCGGTGCCGGGGCAGTGTAGGCAGTCCGGCCAGCTGAACCGGGGGGCTAGTACCAATAGGTTATCTGCGTTGGCGAGATGCGGGCGTAAAAAGGCCACGCCAGATGCCGCCCAACGCGGCCGGCATCCTTCGTGACACTGCCGGAGCTTTCCCATGCACGTTCCCACCACCGCCCCGCTGGCGGCCAAGCCGCTGCCGTTCTACCGCCAACTGTATTTCCAGGTGGTGGTGGCGATCGTCCTCGGTGCCATCCTCGGCCATTACGAGCCGGCCTTCGCCGAATCGCTCAAGCCGCTGGGCGACGCCTTCATCAAGCTGGTGAAGATGATCATCGCCCCGGTGATCTTCCTGACCATCGTCACCGGCATCGCCGGCATGACCCACCTGCGCACCGTGGGCCGGGTGTTCGCCAAATCGATGGCCTACTTCCTGTTCTTCTCCACGCTGGCCCTGGTGGTCGGCATGGTGGTGGCGCACGTGGTGCAGCCGGGCGCGGGGATGAACATCAACCCGGCCGACCTGGACCAGACCGCTGTCAACGGCTATGTGCAGAAATCCCATGAGCTGACCCTGGTCGGCTTCGCGATGGACATCATCCCGGCCACCCTGGTCAGTGCCTTCGTCGAGGGCAACATCCTGCAGGTGCTGTTCGTGGCGGTGCTGTTCGGCATCGCGCTGGCCCTGACCGGCGAGAAGGGCCGCCCGGTGCTGACCTTCCTGGAGGCGCTGACCGCGCCGGTGTTCCGCCTGGTCCACATCCTGATGAAGGCCGCCCCGATCGGCGCGTTCGGCGCGATCGCCTTCACCATCGGCAAGTACGGGGTCGGCTCGCTGGTCAACCTGGCCTGGCTGGTCGGCTCGTTCTACCTGACCGCCTTCCTGTTCGTGGCGGTGATCCTGGGCGTGGTCTGCCGCCTGTGCGGGTTCTCGGTGTTCAAGCTGGCCCGTTACCTCAAGGCCGAGCTGCTGCTGGTGCTGGGCACCTCATCCTCGGAATCGGCGCTGCCCTCGCTGATGGAGAAGATGGAAAAGGCTGGCTGCAGCAAGTCCGTGGTGGGCCTGGTGGTCCCGACCGGTTACTCGTTCAACCTGGACGGCACCAACATCTACATGACCCTGGCGGCGCTGTTCATCGCCCAGGCCACCAACACCGAGCTGACCCTGGGCCACCAGATCGCCCTGCTGCTGGTGGCGATGCTCAGCTCCAAGGGCGCCGCCGGCGTGACCGGTGCCGGCTTCATCACCCTGGCCGCCACCCTGGCCGTGGTGCCGGAAGTGCCGGTGGCCGGCATGGCGCTGATCCTGGGCGTGGACCGCTTCATGAGCGAATGCCGCTCGCTGACCAACTTCATCGGCAATGCCGTGGCCACGGTGGTGGTCTCGCGCTGGGAAAACGCGCTGGACCGTGACCGCCTGGCGATGGTGCTCGATGGCCGTGAAGCCGAGCTGCCGCCGCTGGTGGTCGATGACCTGCCGGCGACGCTGCCGGCCCCGGCGCATTGAGCCCGATGAGCTGATTGTGTGGTGCATGGTCGTGCCGTTCCTGCCGGGGCGGCACGGCCATGTTTTGTTTTGAAGGCCCGGTGCGCGCTGCTGGATTATGTGCGGTTGCAGCATGACCGCGACAGCGTAGCGACAGGTCCGTCCACGCCAACGGGGGTATGATCCCCTGTTCCTCTCGCCCATTCATCTGCAGAAAGCGATGTCCAACGAAGATTTCAAACAGGCAGCCCTCGACTATCACCGGCTCTCGCCGCCCGGCAAGATCAAGGTCACCGCGACCAAGCCGATGTTGACCCAGCGCGATCTGTCGTTGGCGTACTCCCCGGGCGTGGCACACGCCTGCGAGGCGATCATGGCCGACCCGCAGCAGGCCAGCGAGCTCACCGCACGCGGCAACCTGGTCGCCGTGATCTCCAATGGCACCGCCGTGCTGGGCCTGGGCAACATCGGCCCGCTGGCCGGCAAGCCGGTCATGGAAGGCAAGGGCGTGCTGTTCCAGAAGTTCGCCGGCATCGATGTGTTCGACATCGAGATCGATGAAAACGACCCGGACAAGCTGGTCGACATCATCGCCTCGCTGGAACCGACCTTCGGTGGCATCAACCTGGAAGACATCAAGGCACCGGAGTGCTTCATCGTCGAGCGCAAGCTGCGCGAGCGCATGAACATTCCGGTGTTCCATGACGATCAGCACGGCACCGCGATCATCGTCGGTGCCGCCGTGCTCAACGCCATGCTGGTCACCGGCAAGAAGATCGAAGAGGTGAAGCTGGCCACCACCGGCATGGGTGCGGCGGGCATCTCCTGCGTCAACATGCTGGTCTCGCTGGGCCTGAAGAAAGAGAACATCCTCGCCTTCGACCGCGACGGCGTGATCCACACCGGCCGCAGCGATCTGGACCCGGAGAAGGCGCGTTACGCGCGTGATACCGACAAGCGCACGCTGGCCGAGATCGTCGATGGGGCGGACATCTTCCTGGGCCTGTCGGCCCCGGGCATCCTGACCGCGGACATGGTCAAGACCATGGCCAAGGATCCGGTGATCTTCGCCCTGGCCAACCCGACCCCGGAAATCATGCCGGAAGTGGCCCGTTCGGTCCGCCCGGACGCGCTGATCGGTACCGGTCGTTCGGACTACCCGAACCAGATCAACAACGTGCTGTGCTTCCCGTACCTGTTCCGTGGTGCGCTGGACGTCGGCGCGACCGCGATCAACGAGGAAATGAAGATCGCCTGCGTGCACGCGATCGCCGCGATGGCACGCCGCGAGGCCAGCGACCTGGGCTCGGCCTATGGCGATGAGACCCCGAGCTTCGGCCGTGACTACCTGATTCCGCGTCCGTTCGACCGTCGCCTGCTGGTGGAGCTGTCGGCCGCCGTGGCCCAGGCCGCGATGGATTCGGGCGTGGCCACGCGTCCGGTCGCCGACATGGGCGCCTACCGCGAGAAGCTGGCCCAGTTCGTTTACCGCACCAGCCTGATGATGAAGCCGGTCTACGACCGTGCACGTTCGGACAAGCAGCGCGTGGTGTACGCCGAAGGCGAAGAAGAAGTGGTGCTGCGCGCGGTGCAGAACGTGGTCGATGAAGGCCTGGCGCAGCCGATCCTGATCGGCCGCCCGGACGTGATCGAATCGCGTATCGAGCGCCTGGGCCTGCGCATGAAGGCCGGTGTCGACTTCGACATCACCAACATCAACGACGACCCGCGCTTCAACGATTACTGGCAGTACTACCACAACCTCACCGGCCGCCGCGGTGTGACCGTGGCCGCGGCCAAGAACCTGATGCGCTCGCGCCCGACCCTGATCGCGGCGGTGATGGTGGCGCGTGGCGAAGCCGACGCGATGCTGACCGGCGTGGTCGGCCGCTTCCACAAGAAGCTGGGCTACGTGCGCAGCGTGCTGCCGCTGGAAGCCAAGGTGACCTCCACCTCGGCGATGACCGGCGTGATCAACCAGCAGGGCGTGTTCTTCTTCGTGGATACCCACGTGCAGGAAGACCCGACCGCCGAGCAGATCACCGAAGCCACGCTGCAGGCGGCGTACCGAATGAAGCTGTTCGGCATCGAGCCGAAGGTGGCGTTGCTGTCGCACTCCAACTTCGGCAGCCACGATTCCAGGGACGCGCTGAAGATGCGTGCGGTCCGCGAGATGCTGCTCAAGCGCAACCCGCGTCTGAATGTTGATGGCGAAATGCAGGGCGACACTGCATGGGATGAAGCCCTGCGCCAGAAGCTGCTGCCCAACAGCACGCTGAAGGGCCGCGCCAACCTGTTCGTGCTGCCCAACCTGGAAGCGGCCAACATCGCCTACAACCTGGTACGCGTGTTCACCGACGGCGTGGCGATCGGCCCGATCCTGATGGGCGTGGCCAAGCCGGTGCACATCCTGACCACCAGCGCGACCTCGCGCCGCGTGCTCAACATGACCGCGATCGCGGCCGTGGATGCGCAGATCCGCAAGCAGCTGGAGGCCGAAAAGAACGGCGCGTAACCTGCCGGTCTTTTTGATCTCAGTTGCCAGAACGCGCCCTTCGGGGCGCGTTCTCGTTTCAGGCAGCGAAACCGGTGGCTCTGCCACACGCGCGCCGCACAGACGTCACCGCCCTGCAACCTCCCAGGCGCCCAATAGCACCACGCGGCCCGGCCGTGGTGGCGCTCCGGTGGGGGCGCCGCCACCCTGGGCCCGACCATATCCTCCACGGTCAGCCACGGGAACGGTGTCATGCGCGATCCACGCACGAAGCGGTATTTCCAGCAGTTGTTCGCGCTGTACGCCGGGTTGGTGGGCGCGCGCTGACCCACGAAAGCGTACCGACCAACGGTCGGTACCTACCAACACCCCGTGGGCACCGATGGCACCGGTAGTGCCGGCCGCTGGCCGGCGCCTCGCAGACGCCGATCGGGCACCCGGAGCAATCAGCGTGCCCGCACGTACTGTTCCCACAACGCCGGCAACGCCACGCCACTGAGCGTTTCCCACAACGCCGGCGTGTAGCGCCCCTCGCGCAGGGCGCCATCGAGCGCCTTCACCAGCCCGGGATGCTGCGCCTCGCTCCAGGCGAGAAACGCACCGGTCACCCGGTAGCCGGTATCGAAGTTCTGCTCCGGCTTGACCTGCGTGGGCAACGCCCAGCCGGCCCCGGCATTGTCCTCGCCGTAGCGGTCGCGGGCGTAATCGGCGATGCCTTCCACCAGCCAGCCCGGCACGCGCGCATTGGCGTACTCCGGGTAGCCCTGCACGATATGCATGGCTTCATGGGTGACCAGATCGATGTCGCCCGGGTGCTTGGCCAGCCACGCCGGGTTGATCGTGATCGTCGCCGCCTGCGCCTTCTCACCGACAAAGGCGATGCCGTCGTAACCGGGGTCGATCACGATGCCGACCTGCGTCGGCGCGGCAGGATGGAAATCGGCGCGCTCGCGCAGGTAGGCGCCGAAAAACGTCTCGATGATGCGCTCGCGCACCGGCGCGGCCAGCGCATCGCTGGGGTCGTGGTAGTGCAGGGTCACATCCTCGCGGGTCTGTGTGGTCTCGAGCGCGTGGGCATCGGCCAGCCCGGCGCCGACCACCAGGCCGGCCAACAGGCAACGGGAGATCGGCATGCGGGGCCTCATCGGGTGGTGGCCGGGGCGAGCAGTTCGACTTCGGCCAGCTGCAGGCGGCCGGGTGCCGCAATGCGCAGGCGGTACTCGGCATAGCGGCCCGGCTGGGCGATGCGGAACGGACGGGTCTGCATGGCCCAGGCGAAGGCTTCGCCCCGGCGCTGGTCGACCTGCACCCAGCGGCCCCCGGTGGTGCGTGCCTCCAGCGTCCATTCGCCGCCGCGGATCGGGCCATTGCCGCTGGTCAGGGTGTACATCGAGGGTGTACCCGCGGCGACGTTGCTGAAGGTGATCGTGCTGGAGCCGCCCAGCGGCAGCGCCGTGGCCGCGTCGTCATCGATCAGCGGCGTGGCCGCCCGGCCGTCGCCGAGCTGGGCGGTGGCGCCGCTGCCAAGCAGGTCGTGCAGCAGGGCCGGCTGCTGGCCGCGCGCGGTGAGCGAGCGCGGTGCATCATCCGGGCCGGTGCCCCAGCGCGAAGGTTCCGGGCCCATGACGAAGTCCAGCGTGGCGCCCTTGGCGAGCAGCTCGTGCGGCAGCCAGGTCCTGGTCCACGGCGTGCCGTTGACCTTCAACGACTGCACGTAGATGTTGGTGTCCGAGTTCTCCGGAGCGTTGACGGTCAGCACCGCGCCGCCCTGCAGCTCGACACGTGCGTGGCGGAACAGCGGCGAACCGATCACGTACTCCGGCGCGCCCATGCGCAGCGGATAGATGCCCAGCGACGCGAACAGGTACCACGCCGAGGTCTCGCCGTTGTCCTCATCGCCCGGGTAGCCCTGGCCGATCTCACTGCCCAGGTACAGGCGCGACAGGATCTCGCGCACATGCTGCTGGGTCTTCCACGGCTGCCCGGCATACAGGTACATCCACGGGATGTGGTGCGCCGGCTGGTTGCTGTGCGCGTACATGCCCATGCGCACATCGCGCGCCTCGGTCATTTCATGGATGGTGCCGCCGTAGGAACCGGAGAACGCGGCATCGGCGGTTTCCGGGGTGGCGAAGAACGTGTCCAGCTTGGCCGCCAGCTGCTCGCGGCCACCGTACAGCGCGGCCAGCCCTTCGCCGTCGTGCGCGGCGGTGAAGGCGAAGGTCCAGCCGTTGGATTCGGTGTAGTCATGGCCCCACACGCGCGGGTCGTAGTCCTTGGCATCCAGCCGCCAGCTGCCATCCGGTTTGCGCCCCTGGAAGAAGCCCGCGGCCGGATCGAACAGCGTGGCGTAGGTGCCAGCGCGGTGACGGAAATAATCGGCTTCAGTGGCATAGCGTTCGCGGGCGGCCGGTGTATCGGCCTGTTTGGCCAGGGCCTCGGCCATGTTGGCCACGCCGAAATCGTTGAGCGCGCCTTCCATCGTCCACGACATGCCTTCATGCACATCGGCAGTGGCGTAGCCGCGGAAGGTGGAGCGGTCCATGCCCTTGCGCCCGACATGGCGGTCCGGCGGAACCACGGTCGCATTCTTCAGCGCGGCGGCATAGGCCTCCTGCGCGTCGAAACCGCCGATCCCCTTCAGCCACGCATCGGCGAAGGCCACGTCCGAACTGGTGCCCACCATCAGGTCGGCATAGCCGGGCGAGGACCAGCGGGCGACCCAGCCGCCGGCGCGGTACTGCTCCAGGAAGCCCTGCACCAGCGCACCGGCATCGTCCTTGGTGAACAGCGCATACGCCGGCCAGGTGGTGCGGAAGGTGTCCCAGAAGCCGTTGTTGACGTAGACCTTGCCGTCGCGCACCGGCGCGAAGCTGCGCGTGGCGCTGCCGTCGGTGTTCTCGTCCGAGGCACTGGCCTGGCTGGCATAGCGCCAGTCAGGTGCCGCCGCGGTACCGGCGTTCTCGTGCCCGGAGTTGGGATAGAGGTAAAGGCGGTACAGGTTGGAATACAGCGTGGTCTTCTGGTCGTCGGTGGCGTCGCCCACGTCGAAACGGGCCAGGCGCTGGTCCCAGGCATCCTGCGCGCGTGCCGCCACGCGGTCGACATCGTCAGCGGCCGACAGCTCCAGCGTGAGGTTGTGGCGCGCCTGCTCGACCGAGATCAGCGAGGTGGCGATGCGCATCGAGACGCGGCGGTCGGCACCGGCATCGAACTTGATGTAGCCGGTCGGGCGGCCGGTCTCCACGGTGCCGCTGCTGCGCCACGGCCGGTCGAAGCTGGCCACCACGTACATGCGGGTGGCGCCGGTGGACAGGCCGCTGCGGGTGTCGGTGTAGCCGGAGAGCGTCTGTGTCGCCCCATCCAGGGTCAGCCCGCCGCGGGCATCGACATTGTCGAACAGCAGGTTGGCATCGCCCCCTTCCGGGAATGCGAAGCGGAACACCGCGGCGTGGTCGGTTGGCGCGATCGATGCCGCGATGCCGTTGTCGAAGCGTACGTCGTAGCGGTACGGACGGGCCTGTTCGTTCTCGCGCGAGAAGGTGAGCGCGCGCTTGCTGCGATCGGCCTCGGGCACCCCGCGCGTGGCCGACGGCATCACCTGGAAGGTCTGGCGGTCGCCCATCCAGGGGCTGGGCTGGTGGCTCAGTGCCAGTGCCTGCAGGCGCGGCCGGTTGGCCGCGTCGTTCTGTTCGTTCCAGCGGTACAGCCAGGTCAGCGAGCCGGCATCGGTCACCGGCGTCCAGAAGTTGAAACCGTGCGGCACGGCGGTGGCCGGGAAATTGTTGCCGCGCGAGAAGGTGCCGTTGGCCTGCGTGCCGCGGGTGGTCAGCACCCAGTCCGAGGGACGCTGCGGCGTGCTGCGCGGCTGCGCCTGCAGGTGGACGTCGTCGATCCAACCGGCGACCGGGGCGCCGGCGGCGCTGGCCACCTCCAGCTCCAGTGCGACCACGCGCCGCCCGCGCAGGGCCGGGGTGTCGCCCAGGCGCACGGCTTTGCGCGCCCACTGCTGCGGGTACAGCGTCTTCGAATCGCCCTGCGCACGCGCGCCCAGCGCCACGCCATGGTGATCGCGCGCGGCGCTGGCCGAAACGCGCGTGCCGTCGTCCAGGACCAGGTCAAGCGAGACGTAGGTCGAGGCCACGGTGTCCTTGCCGACGATCTCGGGCAGCACGAGCCAGGACAGGGTGGTATCGGCGTCGATGGTCAGATCGGTTTTGAAGAGCTGGCGGCGCGCCTCGCCACCGGTGCTGGCGTAATGCAGCGCATGCAGGCCGCTGTAACCGACGCCGGGCTTGGCCGCGTAGGGCGCGGCGGGGCCATTGCCGATCCGGACCTGCAGGGCGCCCTCGCCGGCCGCCGCGGCCGGGGCCGGCTGGCCCGGCTCGAAGGAGGTCTGCAGGCCCTGCGCGGCCGCCGGCAACGCGATGGATGCGCAGGCCAGGGCCAGGGCGAGGGGAAGGGCGCGGCGGGCGGGGCGCAGGTCGGACAGGGTCATGCAAGGGTCTCCCGGGAAGGGCAGGCGGCAGGCAGGACCCGCATCGATGGCCACGGCGGACGGCGTCGCCCCAGCCATCGGCAGACGGCAGGTAAAGAGGCGATGCATGTCCGGTGGGGGCGGGCAGGCGATCGGGTCGATGATCGGTACCGGTCGATCCTGCATCACCGGAACTGGCCCTGACAAGTGCAATTAGTTCGATCTAAATCCGGCAAATCCGTTTCATATCGAATTGTTGACAAGCAATTTGGATCGATTTAAAAGGACCGGTGATGCGTCGCCGGGCCACCAGCGGCGGCGCCAGGCACCCGCAGGGCCCCTGCGGCCTGACGCGGCCACCAGATGCTAGAATCCACGGTCTCGCAACCCCCTTTGTGTGTCCACGCCATGAGCCATACCGCCACTGCGCCCGCCAACGCCGAGAAGCGTTACACCGTGCACCGCAGCGACCTGCCGCTGAGCTGCCCGACGCCGGAAATGGCGCTGTGGAACTCGCACCCGCGCGTGTACCTGCCGATCGAAGACGAGCCCAACCGCGAGGCCGCGTGCCCGTACTGCGGCGCCGTGTTCGTGCTCGCCGACTGATCCGCGGACAACACTGTGCGCCGACTGACCGTGGTGCAGCTGCTGCCGGCGCTGCACTCCGGCGGGGTCGAACGTTCCACCCTTGAGATCGCCTCCGCCCTGGTTGCCGCCGGCCACCGGGCGATCGTCGTGTCCGCCGGTGGGCGCCTGGTCGAGCCGCTGCTGGCCAGTGGCGCCGAACACCTGACCCTGGATATCGGCCGCAAATCGCTGTTGACCCTGCGTCACGTGCTGACCCTGCGCAATCTCTTCAACGAGGTGGGCGCGGACATCGTGCACGCGCGCTCGCGGCTGCCGGCATGGCTGGGCCTGTACGCGGTACGCAATCTGCCGGCCGCGACCCGCCCACATTGGGTCACCACCGTGCACGGTCTCAATTCCCCGGGCCGCTACAGCGCGGTGATGACCAGCGGCGAGCGCGTGATCTGCGTGTCCAACAGCGTGCGCGAGTTCGTGCAGACGCATTACCCCAGGGTCCCGGCCGAGCGGCTGCAGGTGATCCCCCGCGGTGTCGATGTCGCGCAGTTCCCGCGCGTGGGCCGCCAGGACAGGCGCGCGCGTCTGGCCGTGGCCGGGCAGCATCCGGCGCTGGCCGGCGATGCGCCGCTGCTGTTGCTGCCGGGCCGCGGCACCCGCCTGAAAGGGCATCGCCACGCCCTGACCCTGCTGGCCGGGCTGCATGCTGCCGGCGTGCCGGCCAGACTGTGGATGCCGGGCACGCGCGAGCCGGGTCGCGAATCCTATGTCGCCGAACTGGACGCCCAGGCACGCAGCCTGGGTGTGTTCGATGCGGTGCTGATGACCGCGCCGACCTCGCGCATCGCGCAGGCCTATGCCGCCAGCGATCTGGTGCTGCAGCTCTCGGACAAGGCCGAAGCGTTCGGCCGCACCGTGGTCGAAGCGCTGTCGGTGGGTCGCCCCGTGCTGGGCTGGAACCACGGCGGCGTGGGCGAGTTGTTGACTCAGCTGCAACCCTCCGGCGCGGTACCCTTGGGCGACGCCGATGCGCTGTTGGCGCGCGCGCAGCAGCTGTTGCTGCAGCCGCCGGCCTTGCCGTCGCGGATCCCGTTTACCTTGCAGGCGATGCAGCGTGACACGCTCCAGCTCTATGCCTCCCTCGTCGGCTGAGACGACCCTCGTGCCCGGGTCGCCGGCCTCCCGCGCTGGCCGCTGGGCGCCGTGGTGGGTCATCGCGTTCGTTGCGCTGTGGCCGTTGCCGGGCATCGCCGAAGGCGTGCTGGTGCTCGGCGCGCTGTATGCGGCAGTGCGCATGGTGCAGCTGCGGCTGCAGGGCAATCAGCGCCTGCTCAGCAGCCCGGCGTGGGCGCTGACCAGCATCCTGTTCCTGGGCTATTGGCTGCCACAGGCAGTGTCCGCCTTCGATGCGATCGACCCCGGCACCGCGTGGCGCAAAACCGCCGCTGGCCTGCGCTACCTGCCCTTCATGTGGCTGGTTGCGATAGCCGTGGCCACCCCGCAGCGGCGCGCGCTGACCCTGGGCGGCCTGGCCGCGATCACCGGCTTGTGGACCGCCGATGCATTGGCGCAGGCCCTCCTCGGCAGCAGTCCGTTGTTCTGGTCGATGGACCAGCTCAAGTGGGCCGTCAGTGGTCACGGCCTGTGCTCGCCTGAAGAGATGGCGCTGGTGGACCGGCTCAGCGGGGTGCTCGGCCCCTGCAATCTCAAGTTCGGCCAGGTGCTGGCCAGCCTCTCGCCGTTCCTGCTGTTTGCTGCCTCCCGCCGCGCCGGCATCCTCGGCTGGTCGCTGGTAGCGGCCGCGGTGGGGGTGGTGCTGGTGCTGGCCGGTTCGCGCGCGGCCTGGCTGACCTATGCGCTGGTGCTGGTGTTCTCCGGCTGGCGCCTGATCGGCGTGCGCGGGCTGCTGGCCTGCGTCGCCTTCGGTGCGGTGGCAGCGGTCGTCCTGACCGTGACCGTGCCCCAGGTCGGTGACCGCGTTGCGCGTACCGCCATGGCCTGGGAGGGTGAGAGCGATGGCGTCAATCAAGCCCTGTCCGGCCGCGCACAGATCTGGGCGGCAGCTGCCTGCATGATCGAAGCGCACCCCATCAACGGCGTCGGCGCACGTGGCTTCCGCGACGCCTACCCGGCCTGCAACCCGGACCCTGCCGCCCAGGAAGTCTGGGGCGCGGGTCCGGCACTGCATGCGCACCAGATCGTGCTCGAGATCCTGTCTGAAACCGGCATCCTCGGCCTGCTGCTGTGGCTGGCGGCGGTCGCACAGGCGTGGCGCGCGTGGCGCTTCGCGCCGGCCCAGGCCCGTGAGCGCGCACGCCCGGCGATGCTGGCGCTGGCGGTGACCGTGTTCCCGCTCAACACGCATCTGGCGTTCTATTCCACCTTCTGGGGTGGCCTCACGCTGTTGTTGGCCGCGCTGTATGCCGGCAGTCTGTTGGCACGCGACGACGGGTAGAGCCACGCCATGCGTGGCTGCTTGTGGCCCGGGTATGGGGACATGCCGACGCACATGCGCGCCATCCACCGATGGCTCCATGCCCCGGCCAACGCACTCTCGTGCGATGGCCAGCCAACGCCTTCAACGCGGCCGATACTCGCATCCAGGGTATTGCTACGCGCTCACCACCACCACGCACGACAGGCGCAAGTGGTTCGAGGATCCCCTCAACGCAGAGGTAATCATCGACACGCTGCGCTACATGGATCGTTGCGGGGTCAGCTGCACGTTATCTTGGGTGGTAATGCCGGACCATGTGCATTGGTTGATCCAACTGCGGCAAGACACCTTGGCTCGTTGCGTGCTGCTGTTCAAATCACGCAGCAGCCGATTGTTGAATGAGCGTCTGCAGCGAAAGGGAAAGCTCTGGCAGCACGGGTACTTCGACCACGCCGTGAGAAATGAGGCATCCTTGCGCCGGCAGGCGCTGTACATCCTCGCCAACCCGATACGTGCGGGATTGGCCAGTGCGTTGGGGGAGTACCCGCACGCCTGGTCGCGGTGGCCCATGGAAGCGTAGAGCCACCCAATGGGTGGCTGTTCGCGGTCAGGCACCCTGCAGCCACTCATGGGGTGGCGCTACCGAGGGGGCAGCCACCCATGGGGTGGTTCTACCGGTAATAATCGCTGCGGCCGCCGGGCTGGCGCTTGAAGCGGCGGTGGATCCACAGGTACTGGTCCGGGGCCTCGCGCACCATCGCTTCGATGGCCTGGTTGACGCGCGCAGTATCAGCCTCGACATCCTCGCTGGGGAAATTCTCCAGCGGCGCGCCGATCTTCAGGAAGTACTTGCCGCCTTCGCGACGGTGGAAATACGGAATCACCGCGCAGCCGGTCATCCGGGCCAGCTGGTGCGTGGCGGTGATGGTCGAAGCGGTGTGGCCGAAGAACGGCACGAACACCGTGTCCTTGCCGCGCATGTCCTGGTCCGGCGCGTACCAGAGAAAGCCGCCCTTCTTCAGATGCCGCACCGTCGCGCGGATGTCCTCGTTGGCGTACATCGCCTTGGCGTAGCGCAGGCGGCCGAACTTCACCGCCCACTCGTACACCGGGTTGCGATGCTTGCGGTACATGCCGGAGAGCTCGACGTGGTCGCACAGCAGGCGGCCACACATCTCCAGCGTCATGAAGTGGCCGGACACCAGCAGCACCCCACGGCCCTCGGCCTGCATGCGGTGCAGGTGCTCCAGCCCCTCGATCTGCACCTGCGGGCGGATGCTGTCGATGCTGCCCCACCAGGCCCGGGCGAATTCAAAGATGCCCACGCCCAGCGCGTCGAAGCTGTCGCGCAGCAGGCGCTGGCGCCAGGCGTCGTCCTTCTCGGGGAAGCACAGCTTCAGGTTGACCTCGGCGGCGCGCCGGCGGCTGCTGGCCAGCCGGTAGGCCACCGTGCCGACGCCGCGGCCAAGCGCACGCTGCAGCATCCACGGCAGGCGGGCGATCGCGAAGGCGACCAGCATGAAAGCGAAGGTCGGCCAGTGGCGCGGATTGCGCAGGGACGGCCGGGTGGCGGTGGAAGCGTTATCGGACATGCCTCGATTCTAATGGATGCGCCCGGATGCGTCCCGGCAGGGCCATCACGGCGGCGCGGCGTGTCTTCCCCGCGCCGCTCCCGTATCCTTTGCCCATGCGTAAAAGCCCTGTCGAATGGATCCTGCGCGGCCTGTACTCGGCCGTGCTCTACCTGCTGTTGCCGATCACCGTGTACCACCTGGTGTGGCGGGGCTTCCGGGTGCGCGAGTACTTCCAGCGCTGGGATGAGCGCTATGCCTCCTATCCGCACTCCAGCGGCCAGCCGCGGGTCTGGCTGCACGCGGTCTCGGTGGGTGAGGTGAACGCCGCAGCGCCACTGGTGAACGCCTTGCGTGCGCTGCGTCCGGACATCCGCTGGGTGATCACCACCATCACCCCGACCGGCTCCGAACGGGTCCGCGCGCTGTGGGGCGATGCGGTCGACCACGTGTACCTGCCCTACGACGTGCCGGGCAGCGTCGGTCGCTTCCTCGGCCACTTCAAGCCGAGCCTGGCGCTGATCCTGGAAACCGAGCTGTGGCCGAACCTGCTGTTCGGGTGCCGCGACCGCAGCATCCCGGTCTACATCCTCAATGCGCGGTTGTCGGCGCGCTCGCTGCGCGGTTACCGCCTGCTGCGGCCGCTGATCGGCCGCGCGCTGCGTACCGTGACCTGTGTGGCGGCGCAATCGGCCGACGATGCCGAGCGCTTCATCCAGCTCGGCGCCCGCCCGGACCAGGTGCAGCCGCTGGGCAATCTGAAATTCGATATCGCCACGCCGAACGTGCAGGACTTCATCGCGCGCTTCCATGAGCTGGTGCCCGCCCAGCATCCGGTCTGGATCGCCGCCAGTACGCACGAGGGCGAAGAGCAGGCCACCATCGATCTGCACCGCCGCCTGCGCGAGGCGGTGCCGGGCCTGCTGCTGTTGTGGGCGCCGCGGCATCCCGAGCGCTTCCCAAGGGTGGAAGCGCTGGCCCGCGAGCAGGGCTGGAAGGTGGCCACGCGCCGCCAGCAGCAGTGGCCGCAGGCCGATACCGATGTGTTCGTGATCGATACGCTTGGCGAGTTGATGTCGTTCTACGGGTGCGCCCAGGTGGCCTTCGTCGGTGGCAGCCTGCAGGCCATCGGGGGGCACAACCTGCTGGAGCCGGCGGCAATGGGCACCGCAACGGTCACTGGCCCGCACCTGCACAACTTTGCCGAGATTTCCCGGCGCATGCGCGAGGCCGGTGCGGTGGTCATTGCCGAGGATGCCAACGGGGTCGGCGATGCACTGCTGACCCTGCTGCGCGATCCGCAGGCCCGCGAGGACATGGCCCGGGCGGGCTGCGCGCTGGTGAGCAACGGGCGCGGCGCACTGAAGCGCACCGTAGCCCTGATCGCCCCGCAGTTGCCGCCGCCGGTGGCCTGATTGCAGGCCTGATCGCAGGCCTGATCGCGCGATGCGACGACCGGGCCCGCGCCTGCGTCAGGCAGCGGCGACCAGCAGGTCGCCCAGGAAGGCGTAGGCAAAGCCGAAGTAGATGAACACGCCGAGCAGGTCCATCACCGAGGTGATCATCGGGGCCGACAGCGTGGCCGGATCCGCCCCGATGCGGCGTGCGGCGAACGGCAGCAATGCGCCGATGATGCCGCCCAGTGCGGTGCACACCAGCATGCTCGAGCCCACCACCAGCAGCACGTCCATGCCAACGCCCTTGCTGAAATAGGCCAGGACCGCTTCCAGCACGGCGATGCTGATGCCCAGCGCGGCGGCCACCGGCAGTTCGCGTTTGATCACGAACGCCACATCGCGCCAGCTCAGTTTCAATTCGCCCAGTGCCATGCTGCGGATCACCAGCGTGGCCGACTGGCTGCCGGTGTTGCCACCCATGTCCACGATCGGGGCGATGAAGGCGGCCAGCACGATCACCTGCGACAGCAGCTCTTCCTGCGCGGCCACAAAGGTACTGGTGACGATGCCGAAGCAGGTCAGGATCGCCAGCCAGAACACCCGCACGCGGAACATCTGCTTCAGTGGCGTGCTGCGAACGTCCAGGTCGTTGCCGTGCGCGCTCACCGTGCCGCCGAAGCGCGCCAGCTGCGAGGCGTCCTGTTCCTTGTCGATGTCCATCGCATCGTCGACGGTGACGATGCCGATCATGCGGTCTCCGCCGTTGGTGACCGGCAGCGCGAGTAGATCGTAGCGACGGATCAGTTCGGCGGCCTGCAGCCTGGGCCAGTGCGCCTTTGCGGCGACCGGCTGCTCATGCATGATCGAGGCGACCGTGCGGTTCTCGTTGGCCAACACCAGATCACGCAGGGCCACCGTGCCGCGCAGCCGCAGCGTGTGGTCGAGCACGAACAGGATGTTCACCGTCTCGCTGTGCAGCGCAGTGGCGCGGATATGTGCCAGCGCCTGCGCGACGGTCATCTCCGGTGAAACCCAGACATAATCGGACGTCGTCGCCGAGCCGACCGTGCCTTCGGGATAGGACGCCATCTTGAGGATGTCGTCGCGCTCGACTTTGGTCAGTGCCGGCAGCAGTGTCTGCTTGGCATCATCGCCGAGCCGGTTGTACAGATCGGCGCGGTCATCCGAGGGCATGTGTTCGAACAGCTGCACCACCGCCTCGCGCGGCATCGCGGCCAGCAGCTGATCCTGGCGTATCTCGGTGAAGTGCGCGAACAGCTCGGCGCGTGCCTGCGGGTCGAGCATCATCAGCAAGGGGAGTGTCTTGTCCACGCTCAGCGCATCGAGCGCATCGACCAGGTCGGAGGGATGCGTGGTCGCGGCGATGCTGACAAAGCCGGCCGTGTCGAGGGAAAGCGAGAGGGTGCGGATCGAGAACAGGAGGTCTTCGCGGTTCATGGTGGTTCTCCAGCAGAAAGCGGCGCGTGGGGTGACAACGCGCAGTGATGAGGTACAGGCGTGGGACGCATCGGCGTGCGCCCGGGCGAGGCAGGCAGGGGTGTGCGTGCGCGCCGCGTACGCAGCGCAGGCGGCCGGCAGGATCAGTCGGTGCGGTCAGCCGGCACGCGCGGCATTACGGCGCGGCGGCGAGATTGAGGCCGAGCGTGATCCACTGCCCGTCGCGCCGGTGGTGGGCACGCCCCGCGAGCAGATCCACGCTGGCGCCACGCCAGAGTTCGTGGCGCACGCCGAACTGGCTGCTGCGCTGGCGCGCCGCATCGCGGGCGGTTTCGGCCAGCAGTGACCACTGCGGTGCAGCCACGATTTCCACGCCGATGCCATCGGTGCGGCCCCGTGCATCGCCCATGCGTGCCCAGCCCAGGTTGAGGTGAAGCAGGGTGCGATCCGACGCGCCGAGCACCACCGTCAGCGGTGCATTGAGGCTCCAGTCGTCGGCGCGCGGGCGGTGCCAGTCGCTGCCGAGGCCGGCACTGATCGCCACGCCCCAGCGGCGCTGATCCAGATCACGCAGTACCCGCTTGGCGCCCACGGCCCACTGCGTCGTCGAGGTGGCGTGTTGATGGCTGACGCCGAGCGACCATTCGGTATCGGCGAACGTGCAGGCCGGGACGGCCGTCCAGTCGTTGCCGGCATCGGTATGGCGGCCCCAGCTTTCCAACTGGCAGCGACCGGCATCGGTGATGGAGGCGTCGTCCACCATCAGGCTGGCGGCGGCGCGGGTGTCGAGCGGAAGCATCGCCACGGCCACGAGGGGCAGGGCGAACACACGGGAAACGTGCATGGGCAATCTCCAGGCAAACGGAAACGCCAGCGGCACCCTTCTTGGGGTCGGTGGAACGGCGATACGGATGATGCGAGGCGGGCGAGCGTGTCAGCTGCGCCGGTGGGCCCCGTCCTGTGCGGACGGAACCGACCTTGGGGTCAGTGGGTCCGTCGGCTCAGGAGCAGCAACGAGATCGACTATGACTGTCCAAGGAGGGGGCCTCTGGAGGGAAAGGGAAGGTGGTGCGGGGCGGACCTTAGTCGGCCGCTGCCGGAGGGTCAAGCCCTTTTTCACGGCACGTGCCGGACTGTGGACCGGTTCACGGTGGAGAGTGTGTGCGGGTAGGCATCGCACGAAGCGGTCGCGATGGCGGCCGCCACGTGGGCAGCATCTGTGGCATGTCGCGATCACCACCTTGCACGCAAAAAAAAACCACCCGCAGGCGGGTGGTTTTTTCTCTCGCCGTGCGCCGTCGATCAGTTGACGGTGGTGCTCGGCGTGGCCGCCTTCTGGGTCAGCAGGCGGTTGATGTCCTGCAGTTCGGCGATGTCCAGCGTGCCGACGGCTTGGCCCAGCTGCAGACGGTTCTGCAGGAAGGTGTAGCGGGCGTTGGCGTAGTCCAGCTGCGCGGAGAACAGGATGCGCTGGTTCTGGATCACGTCCAGCACGGTACGCGTACCGACTTCCAGGCCGACCTGCGAGGCGTCATAGGCGCTCTGTGCCGACACGACCGCCAGGCGACGCGCTTCCACTTCGCTGATGCCCGCCACCAGGGTCTGGTAGGCGTTGCGGGTGTTGCGGTCCAGGGCGCGCTTCTGCTGCTCGTAACCGTCCTGGGCGATGTCACGCTGGGCCAGCGCCTGGCGCACGCCGGACTGGGTGGCGCCGCCGGAGAAGATCGGCACGTTCAGGGTCAGGCCGACGCTGTTGGTGCGGCGGTCCGGGCTGAAGCTGCCGCTGTCGCCGACCACATCACCCCAGCTGGCCGACTTGCCGGCAGTGGCACCGATCGACAGGGTCGGGTAGTGCGCGCCGCGGGCGGCCGAGACGCCGGATTCGGCAGCGTTGACCTTCAGTTCCTGCGCCTTCAGCGCCGGATTCTGCGCAACGGCCTCGTTCACCAGCGTATCGATGGTGGCGTACTTGGCCGGCAGCTCCGGACGGAAATCGGCCGGCAGGGCGCGCAGGTCGGTGACCGGCTGGCCGGTCAGTTCGGTCAGCGCCTGGTAGGCGTCGGCCAGGGTGTTCTGCGCGATGATCGTGTTGGCGCGCGCCTGGTCGTACTGGGCGCGGGCTTCGTGCACGTCGGTGATCGGGGCCAGGCCCACTTCCAGGCGCTTGTCGGCGAAGTCGAACTGCTTCTTGGCAGCGGCTTCGTTGGTCTGCGCGGCCGACAGCGATTCAATGCCCACCAGCACGTTGAAGTACGCCGCCGAGGTGCGCACGATCAGGTCGTCGTTGGCCGAATCCAGGGTGAAATCCGCTGCGCGGCTCAGTTCGCGCTGCGAACGCAGGTTGGCGAACTGGGTGAAGTTGAAGACCGTCTGGCTGCCGTTGATCGTGTAGTTCCGGCTCTTGGTGGTGAACGAGCTGGAGGTCAGATCATGGTTCGGGTTGGTGCGGCTGCGGTTGAGCGAGGCCTCGCCGTTGAGCTGCGGCAGCAATGCGGCACGCGCCTGCACGGCGCCTTCCTTGTCATACAGGCGGGTCGACTCGGCAGCCGAGAGCTGCGGATCGCCGTTGCGCGCCATTTCGTAGACCTGCAGCAGGTCGGCGGCAGAGGCGGTCATCGGCAGCAGGGCGGCGGCCAGCGCAAGGGCGAGGGATCGGCGGATCATTGCGGCTTCCTTGGACTCAGAGTTGGAACTGGGGTGCCGGGGCGGCACCGCGCAGGTAGTCGATATCGGTTTCGAACAGCGATTCAGTGGTGCCGTCCGCCTTGACCAGCACCGCTTCCATGACCGGGGACCGGCCACGGATCACGAACAGTCGACCGCCCGGACGCAGCCACTGGGCGAAACGTGACGGGATGACATCCACCGCGCCGGTGACGCAGATCGCATCGAAGCGGCGCTCGGTATCCCAGCTCAGCGCGTCGGCGGTTTCGATGCGGACGTTGTTGCCCAGGCCGGCGGCGTCCAGACGCGCGCGCGCGGTGGTGGCCAGCTCGGCATCGATCTCCAGGCTCAGCACTTCGCGGGCCAGCTCGCCCATGCAGGCGCTCAGGTAGCCGCTGCCGGTGCCGATTTCCAGCACTTCATCACCCGGCTGCAGATCCAGCGCCTGCAGGGTGCGGCCTCCGATGACCGGCTTCATCATCTTCTGCCCGTTGCCCAGCGGCAGCTCGATATCGGCGTAAGCCAGGGCCCGGTGCGATTCAGCGACGAACGCCTCCCGCGGCAAGCGTGCCAGTACATCGAGCACGCGGATTTCCAGCACATCCCAGGGGCGGATCTGCTGTTCGACCATCAGTTCGCGGGCGTGGGAGTAATCGATCGTCATGAGGTTCTATATCCAGCGCAGTGGGCCGGCCATTTTACCGGTGCCGGGAGCCGGCGGCGCGCTGAGAGCATCGCTGCCGTCGCGCCGGGGTCGCAGTGCCGGAAGTCACCGCGACCTCCGGTCCATTCAGTTTAGTGCCGCCGGGCATACGCCCGCAGGAAAAAGTCGACGCTGGCGCTCACATGAGCGTTGGCATCGCACTCGGCCGGGGCCGGCCGCAGCCCGCACATCATATGCGTATGCAGCTCGCCCTTGATCAAGGTCAGGAACTGGATGGCGGCGGTCGGGAAATCGGTGATCTCCAGCTCGCCGCGGGCCGTACGGGCACGCAGGAAGTCGGCCAGCGCATCGGTGGTCCGCTGCGGGCCGGCCAGCCAGAACATCTCGCGGATCCGATCATCGGTATCCGGCGACATCATCACCCGCTGCACGGCGACGGCCGCATCGGAGGTGATCAGGGTGAAGAAGGCGTGGCCGATGCCCATCAGCTGGTCGCGCAGCGGGCCTTCGACGTCGGTGACGAACAGTTCGTCAGGCAGCATCTCGACGCATTTGGACTGCACTGCTTCGGTGAAAAGCGTCTCTTTGTCGCCGAAATGGCTGTAAACGGTCAGCTTCGATACGCCCGCTTGGGCGGCGATGCTGTCCATGCTCACCCCGTTGTAGCCTTGGTCGACGAACAGCGACTTGGCCGCTTCCAGGATGGCCGCGCGCTTGCCCAGATCCTTCGGGCGCCCCGGCCCGGCGGCCTTGGCGACCGGCTTGGAGGGCGATTTGGAGGAGGTCGGATCAGTCATCCAATCAATACTAGACCAATCGGTTCGATATTTATACTATACCGACTGGTTCAATATTGAGGCGATTGGAACAGAGCGTTTCCAATGGCTTTTCCCGGGTTACTTTCAGGTCCAGGACCTCATGAAAAACATGCGATGGATGGGTGGTGGGTTGCTGGCGCTGGCGTTGGCAGCATGTGGCAAGCAGGATGCCGAACCGGCCGCGCCGATGCCGGTGCTGGTTGTCCACCCGGGCACCGTGGCCGGCCAGGAAGTGGCCGCCTACCCCGGTGAGATCCGGGCCCGCGAGGAAAGCCCGCTCTCCTTCCGCGTCGGCGGCAATCTGATCAAGCGCCATGTCGATGCCGGCCAGCGCGTGCGCAAGGGCCAGTTGCTGGCCGAGCTGGACGCCGCCGACTACGCCTCCCAGGCCAGCGCCTCACAGGCGCAGCTGGCCGCTGCCGAAGCCGACCTGATCCGTGCCCGTGATGACCAGAAGCGCTACGCCACCCTGGCCGAGCAGCAACTGGTCAGCCAGTCCGCGCTGGACAGCCAGACTGCTGCCTTCAAGGCCGCGCAGGGCCAGGCCAATGCCGCACGCGCCAATCTGGCCGTGGCGCGCAACCAGGCCGAGTACGCGCAGCTGCGCGCGCCGGCCGATGGCGTGATCGCCAGTCGCCAGGCCGAAGCCGGGCAGGTGGTCAGCGCTGGGCAGACCGTGTTCACCCTGGCCGCCGACGGCGGCCGCGAAGTCGTGATCGCCCTGCCGGAGAGCAACATCCGCGATTACCAGGTCGGCCAGCCGGTGCAGGTGGAACTGTGGAACCGCCCCGGCCAGATGCTGCCGGGCACGATCCGTGAGATCGCCCCGGCCGCCGATGCACAGGGGCGCACCTATGCCACCCGCGTCAGCCTGGCACCGGAAGCGTTGACCGAAGTGGAACTGGGCCAGAGCGCGCGCGTGTTCGCCGCCGCAGGACGCCAGGGCACGCTGCAGTTGCCGCTGGCCGCCGTACAGCGCGGCGCCGACGGCCGCAGCAGCGTGTGGGTGGTCGATCCTGCCAGGCACACGTTGAAGGCCACGCCGGTGACGGTCGGGGCGTACGCCGTTGAATCGGTTCCGGTGCTGAGCGGGGTGACTGCGAACGACTGGGTGGTCGCCGCCGGCGGCCATCTGCTGCGCGAGGGCCAGCCGGTGACGGCGGTGGACCGCCAGAACCGCCCGGTGCTGGCACCGGCAGCCAAGCCTGCCGCGGCCGACGCGCCTGCTGCCGGCAAGGGGAACTGATCCCGTGCGCCGCTTCAATCTTTCCGAATGGGCGCTGGGCAACCGGCCCCTGGTGCTGTTTGCGATGCTGGCCTTCGCGATCATCGGCGCGTGGTCGTACAAGCACCTGGGCCAGTCCGAAGATCCCCCGTTCACCTTCAAGGTGATGGTGGTGCGCACGAACTGGCCCGGCGCGACCGCCGAACAGGTCTCCCGCCAGGTCACCGAGCCGATCGAAAAAGCCCTGCTGAACACCGGGCAGTACGAGTTCATCCGCTCCTACTCGCGCCCGGGCGAATCGCAGGTGATCTTCGTGGCGCGCGACAGCCTGCGCTCCAAGGCGATTCCCGACCTGTGGTACCAGGTGCGCAAGCGCGTGGGCGACATCAAGCCGACCCTGCCGCGCGAGATCGTCGGTCCGTTCTTCAACGACGAATTCGGCGACACCTTCGGCAACATCTACGCGTTGACCGGGCGGGGCTTCGACTACGCCGTGATGCGCGACTACGCCGACCGCATCCAGCTGGAACTGCAGCGCGTGCCCGATGTGGGCAAGATCGAGCTGGAAGGCCTGCAGGACGAAAAGGTCTGGATCGAGCTGTCCAACACCAAGCTGGCCACGCTGGGCGTATCGCTGCAGCAGGTGCAGCAGGCCTTGGCCGACCAGAACGCGATTGCCGCCACCAGCTTCTTTGAAACCCCGACCGATCGCGTGCAGCTGCGCGTCACCGGGCAGTTCCAGAGCGTGGAGGACATCCGCAGCTTCCCGATCCAGGCCGGCGACCGCACCGTGCACCTGGGCGACATCGCCGAGATCAAGCGCGGTTTTGCCGATCCGGCGTCGCCGAAGATGCGCTTCATGGGCGAAGACGCCATCGGCATTGCGGTGGCGATGAAAGACGGCGGCGACATCCTCAAACTGGGCAGTACGCTGGACGCCGAGTTCGAACGCCTGCAGAAGACGCTGCCGGCCGGCATGCAGCTGCGCAAGGTCTCCGACCAGCCGCATGCGGTGGAAGAGTCGGTCGGCGAGTTCGTGCAGGTGCTGACCGAAGCGGTGGTGATCGTGCTGCTGGTGAGCTTCTTCTCGCTCGGACTGCGCACCGGCCTGGTGGTGGGCGTGACCATTCCGCTGGTGCTGGCGATGACCTTCTTCGTCATGCATTACTTCGGCATCGGCCTGCACAAGATTTCCCTGGGCGCGCTGGTGCTGGCGCTGGGCCTGCTGGTGGACGATGCGATCATCGCCGTGGAGATGATGGCGACCAAGATGGAGCAGGGGTACGACCGCCTGCGCGCGGCCAGCTTCGCGTGGGAGTCGACCGCGTTCCCGATGCTGACCGGCACGCTGATCACCGCGGCCGGCTTCCTGCCGATCGCCACGGCCGCCTCCAGCACGGGCGAGTACACCCGCTCGCTGTTCCAGGTGGTGACCATCGCACTGGTGGTGTCGTGGATCGCCGCGGTGCTGTTCATTCCGTACCTGGGCGACAAGATGTTGCCGGACCTGTTCAACCCGCAGCCGCCCAAGCCGGACAGCCTGGTCGGGCGCTGGCACGCGCGTCGCATGCAGTGGGCCGACCGCCATCCCGCGTTCGCGCGCTGGATCGCACCGAAGGTGCATGCGCACGACCACGATCCGTACCAGCGTCCGTTCTACGTGCGCTTCCGCAGGTTCCTCGATGTCTGCCTGCGCCATCGCTGGTGGGTGATCGCCGCCACCGCCGCGCTGTTCGTGTTCTCGCTGCTGATCTTCCGCTTCGTGCCCCAGCAGTTCTTCCCGGATTCGACCCGCCCGGAACTGATGGTGGACATCGAACTGGCCGAGGGCGCCTCGCTGCAGGCGACCCAGGCCCAGGCGGCCAAGCTGGAAAAACTGCTCAAGGACCGCGAGGGCATCAGCAACTATGTCGCTTACGTGGGCACCGGCTCGCCGCGCTTCTACCTGCCGTTGGACCAGCAGCTGCCGGCCACCAACTTCTCGCAGTTCGTGGTGCTGACCGAGAACACCAAGGCACGTGAGGCGACCCGCGACTGGCTGCTCAAGGACGTGATTCCGCAGTTCCCGGACGTGCAGATGCGCGTGACCCGCCTGGAGAACGGCCCGCCGGTCGGCTACCCGGTGCAGATGCGCATCTCCGGCGAGCATATCGAGCAGGTGCAGGCCATCGCCCGGCAGGTGGAAGCCAAGGTGCGTGCGAACCCGCACGTGATGAACGTCAACCTGGACTGGAGCGAGCCGAGCAAAGTGGTACGGCTGGTGATCGACCAGGACCGGGCACGCGCACTGGGTGTGAGCAGCGCGCAGGTGAGCCAGCTGCTGGGCACCTCGTTGTCGGGCATGAGTGTGAGCACCTACCGGGAAGGCAACCGCCTGATCGAAATGCTGCTGCGTGGGCCGGACAACGAACGCGTGCGGCTGGACATGCTGGGCAGCCTGGCGATCCCGACCAGCAGCGGCACCTCGGTGACGCTGTCGCAGGTGGCGCGCCTGGAGTACGTGTTCGAGGACGGCATCATCTGGCACCGCAACCGCCTGCCGACGGTGACGGTGCGCGCCGACATCGCCGATGCGAAGCAGCCGCTGGACGTGGTGCAGCAGATCCTGCCGACACTGGAGGAAATCCGTGCCGGGCTGCCGTCCGGCTACCTGCTTGAAACCGGCGGCACCGTGGAGGATTCCACGCGCGGCCAGGATTCGATCAAGGCCGGCATGCCGCTGTTCCTGATCGTGGTGGCGACCCTGCTGATGCTGCAGCTGCGCAGCTTCTCGCGTGCGGCGATGGTGCTGGTCACCGCGCCGCTGGGCATCATCGGCGCGACCCTGTTCCTGTTGCTGTTCCGTGCACCGTTCGGCTTCGTGGCCCTGCTGGGCACGATCGCGCTGGCTGGCATGATCATGCGCAATTCGGTGATCCTGATCGACCAGATCCAGCAGGACATCGACGCCGGCCACGACCGCTGGCACGCGATCATCGATGCCACCGTGCGCCGCTTCCGACCGATCGTGCTGACCGCGCTGGCCGCGGTGCTGGCGATGATCCCGCTGTCGCGCAGTGCGTTCTACGGCTCGATGGCGATCTCGATCATGGGCGGCCTGATCGTCGGTACCGTGCTGACCCTGGTGTTCCTGCCCGCACTGTATGCGGCGTGGTTCCGAGTGAAGCCGGATGAGGCGGGCGCTGGCACGCCGCACTGACTGACGCGTCAGATGACGCCCAAAGGCGCAGCGGATGCCTTCCGCTGCGCCTTTTTACTGATCCGTGTCAGTAAACGCCCTGCGCCAGCATCGCATCGGCCACTTTGACGAAGCCGGCGATATTGGCGCCATCCACGTAGTTCACGCTGCCATCGGCCCGCTTGCCATGGCGCACGCAGTTGGCGTGGATATCCTTCATGATGCCGTGCAGGCGCTCATCGACATCGGCGTGGTGCCACGACAGGCGCTGCGCGTTCTGGCTCATTTCCAGCCCCGAGGTGGCCACGCCGCCGGCGTTGCTGGCCTTGCCCGGCGCATACAGGGTGCCTGCCTTGAGGAAGACCTCCATGGCCTCCAGTGTCGACGGCATGTTGGCGCCTTCGGCCACGCACAGCACATCGTTGTCCACCAGGGCGCGGGCGTCGTTCTCGTCCAGTTCGTTCTGGGTGGCGCAGGGCAGGGCGATCTCAGCCGGGATGTGCCAGGGGCGCTCGCCGTCCAGGTACTCGAAGCGTGTGTCGTCGGCCAGTTCGGACAGGCAGCCGCGACGTTCGTTGCGCAGTTCCATCACCTCCTGCAGGCCCGCTTCGTCGAAGCCCTCCCGGGCGTACAGCGTGCCGCCGGAATCGGAAAGCGTGAGGACTTTCGCGCCGAGTTCGATGGCTTTGATCGCCGCATGCTGGGCCACGTTGCCAGCGCCGGAAATCAGCACTTTCGCGCCATCGGTATTGCGCCGCGCATGGTGCAGCATCTGCTCGACAAAGTAGACCGTGCCGAAGCCCGTCGCTTCCGGGCGCATCAGGCTGCCACCATAGGAGAGGCCTTTGCCGGTGAACACGCAGGCGGCATTGTTGGTGAGCTTCTTCATCATGCCGGCCATGTAGCCGACCTCGCGCGCGCCCACGCCGATATCGCCAGCCGGTACATCGGTGTCTGCCCCCAGGTGGCGATGCAGTTCCAGCATCAGCGCCTGGCAGAAGCGCATCACCTCGGTGTCGCTGCGGCCCTTGGGATTGAAATCCGAACCGCCCTTGCCACCGCCCATCGGCAGGGTGGTCAGCGCGTTCTTCAGGGTCTGCTCGAACGCCAGGAACTTCAGGATCGACTGGTTCACCGAGGGATGAAAGCGCATGCCGCCCTTGAACGGACCGATCGCCGAGCTGTGCTGCACGCGCCAGCCACGGTTGACATGGGTCTTGCCGGCATCATCGGCCCAGGCAACGCGGAACTGGATCACCCGCTCCGGCTCCACCAGCCGCTCCAGCAGGCCCTGTTCCAGGTAGCGGGGGTGGCGCTGCAGGAACGGCCACAGGCTCTGGATCACTTCTTTGACGGCCTGCAGGAATTCCGGCTGGTGCGGATCACGCTGGGCCACGTGGTTGAGAAAGTCGTCAGAGGAACGATGGTTCAAGGGCTTTCCTTGTTGGGGGCCGGCCGCTGACTGCGACGTGGCCGACGGGACAGGGAGGCCGTGCGGGATGTAGAAACACGAACGCGGCCCTCAGGCCGCGCTCGTTGCGATCATTGCAGCTTGGCAAGGACCGCGTCGGTTGCGGCGGCGGTACTCACCGCGAAACCCTTGGCGGCGAGGTCGGCGGTGAACACGCCGTCATCCAGTACGGCGTACACCGCTGCCTCGACCGTAGCAGCCTCTTCGTCCAGCCCCAGTGAATGCCGCAGCAGCATCGCAGCGCTGAAGATCGTGGCGTAGGGATTGGCGATGCCCTTGCCGGCGATGTCCGGCGCCGAGCCGTGGATCGGCTCGTAGATGCCGACCGCGCCGGGCTCGCCCAGCGAGGCCGAGGGCAGCAGGCCGAGCGAGCCGGCCAGCATCGAGGCTTCGTCGGTGAGGATGTCGCCGAACATGTTCTCGGTCACGATCACGTCGTACTCGCGCGGCTTGGCCAGCAGGTGCATGGCCATCGAATCGACCAGCTGGTGCTCCAGGGCAATCTCCGGGAATTCCTCGCGGCCGATCCGTGCGGCGACGTCGCGCCACAGGCGCGAGGTCTCCAGGACGTTGGCCTTGTCCACCGAGGTGACCTTGCCGCGGCGGGTCTGCGCGAGCCGGAACGCGGTGCGCATGACGCGCTCGATCTCGCCCACGCTGTAACTGCACAGGTCGCTGGCGGTGTCGGCGGTGCGGGTCTTCTCACCGAAGTAGATGCCGCCGGTCAGTTCGCGCACGACCACGAAGTCCACGCCCTCCAGCAGTTCGGCCTTGATCGGCGAAGCGCCGAGCGCGGCGGCATGCGTGCGCACCGGGCGCAGGTTGGCATACAGCCCCAACGCCTTGCGGATCGCCAGCAGGCCCTGTTCCGGGCGCACCTTGGCGTTGGGATCGGACCACTTCGGCCCGCCCACCGCACCGAGCAGGATGGCGTCCGCCTTCCGGCAGGCCTCCAGCGTGGTGGCCGGCAGTGGTTCGCCGTGGCGATCGATGGCGATGCCACCGATGTCGTGCTCCTGGAACCCGAAGGTGTGCCCGAAACGGGTGGCGACGGCCTCCAGCACCGCCACGGCGGCGGCGGCGACTTCCGGACCGATGCCGTCACCCGGCAATACGACAATCTCAGCGTGCATGTTCACTCTCGTAACGTTCGATATCAGGGGTACGGCCCAACAGATACCCCAATTGGTCCACGCCTTCCAGCAGGCAGGTCTGCGAGAAGCCGTCCAGCGGGAAGGTATACACACGCCCGTCGGGCGTGCGCAGTTCGCGTGCGGCCACGTCGATGGTCAGTGCGTCATCCGGGCGCTGCATCAGCGTCTGCACGTCGGCTTCGTCCAGCACGATCGGCAGCAGGCCGTTCTTCAGCGAATTGCCGCGGAAGATATCGGCGATCTCGCTGCTGACGATGGCGCGCAGGCCCAGGTCGGTCAGCGCCCACGGCGCATGCTCGCGCGAAGAGCCGCAGCCGAAGTTGCGGCCGGCCAGCAGGATGCTGCGGCCGGCGTTGTGCGGCTGGTTGAAGGCGAACGCCGGGTTCGGCACGCCTTCGCTCTGCCAGCGCCAATCATTGAACGCATGCTTGCCCAGCCCGACGCGCTCGGTGGTGGACAGGAAGCGCGCGGGGATGATCTGGTCGGTATCGATGTTGGTCTCGCGCAGCACCACGCTGGTCGAGGTCAGGGTACGGAAGCCGCTCATCAGGCCACCTCCAGCGTGGCATACAGTTCACGTGGGTCGGCGACGCGGCCGTTCACTGCGGCCCAGGCGGCCGTCATCGGCGAGGCCAGCAGGGTGCGCGAGCCGGGGCCCTGGCGGCCTTCAAAATTGCGGTTGCTGGTGCTGACGGCCAGCTGCCCCGGGGCGACCAGGTCGCCGTTCATGGCGATGCACATCGAACAGCCGGGCTCGCGCCATTCGGCACCGGCAGCGCGCACCACCACATCGATGCCTTCGGCTTCGGCCTGGCGCTTGACGATTTCCGAACCGGGCACCACCAGCATGCGCACGCCGTCGGCGACGCGGCGGCCCTGCAGCACCTGCGCCACTTCGCGCATGTCGCTCAGCCGGCCGTTGGTGCACGAACCGACGAAGACCACATCCACCGGGGTGCCGGCCAGGGTCTGCCCGGCGTGGAAGTGCATGTAGTCCAGGCCTTTCTGGTCGGCGGCATCGTTGGCCGCCGGGATCGGCTGGTCCACCGCGATCGCCGTGCCGGGGTGGGTGCCCCAGGTCAGGGTGGGGCGGATGTCGGCGGCCTCGATGTGGACCTCCACGTCGAAGCGCGCACCGGCATCGCTGCGCAGCTGCGACCAGGCGGCCACGGCGGCGTCGAAGTCGGCGCCCTTGGGTCCGCGCGGGGTATTGGCGACCCAGTCGAAGGTGGTCTGGTCGGGGGCGACCATGCCGGCTCGAGCGCCGGCTTCGATGGACATGTTGCACAAGGTCATGCGCTGCTCCATGTCCATCGCTTCGATCGCGCTGCCGCGGAACTCCAGCACATGGCCGGTGCCGCCGTTGACGCCGATCACGCCGATGATATGCAGCACCACGTCCTTGGCGCCGACGCCCTGCGCCAGCGTGCCATCCACGGTGATCGCCATTGTTTTGGCCTTGCGCTGCAGCAGGCACTGGGTGGCCAGCACGTGGCCGACCTCGCTGGTGCCGATGCCGAAGGCCAACGCGCCGAACGCGCCGTGGGTGGAGGTGTGGCTGTCACCGCAGACGATGGTCATCCCCGGCTGGGTAAAGCCCTGCTCGGGGGCGATCACGTGCACGATGCCGCGGCTGGCCGATTGCAGGTCGAACAGCTCGATGCCGTGCGTGGCGCAGTTGTCGGCCAGCATCGCCACCTGGGCTTCGGCGGCGGCGCTGGCATACGGCAGCTTGCCGTCGGCAGCGGCCGGCAGGGTGGGGGTGGAGTGGTCCATCGTCGCCTTGGTCCGGTCCGGCCGGCGCGGGGAGAGGCCGCGCTCGCGCAGTTCGGTGAAGGCCTGCGGCGAGGTCACTTCGTGGATCAGGTGCAGGTCGATGTACAGCACGGCGGGGGCGCTGTCGGTTTCGGGCACGACGACGTGGGCGTCCCACAGTTTGTCGTACAGGGTGCGGGGAGCTGGGGTCATGGACTGGCCTTGCTGCGGTTCGGGGTACGTCATGGGGTGCTCAGGCCGCGGCGGTGGCCGTGGGCTGCTCGGTCGTCGCGCTGCGCTGGCGCAGCAGACGGTTGGCCACCTCCAGCCACGCCAATGCGGAGGCTTCGATGATGTCGCGGCTGGTGCCGGTGCCTTCGTACTCCACGCCTTCGTGGCGCACGCTCAGGTTGGCTTCGCCGCGCGCATCGGCGCCGATGCCCACACTGTGCACGTGGTAGCTGTCCAGCATCAACTGCACGCCGGTCGCGGCCGACAGCGCGCCGAACAACGCATCCACCGGGCCATCGCCCTGGGCGGTCTCGGCAACCCGGTTGCCTTCAGGATCGGACAGCTCGACCAGCGCATTGGCGCGGCTGCCGACGTCGCTGATCGTCATCGACGCCAGGCGGTAGCCGTTCTGGGTGGCACTGCCCTGCATCAGGGTCTGCAGGTCGGCATCGGTGACCACGCGCTGCTGCTCGCACAGCGCCTTGAACTGTTCGAAGACCAGCTTCAGCTCTTCTTCTTCCAGCCAGAAGCCCAACGCACGCAGGCGCTGGTCGACCGCGGCGCGGCCACTGTGGCGGCCCAGCACCATCTGCGAGGACTCCCAGCCCACGTCTTCCGGACGCATGATTTCGTAGGTGCCGCGGTGGCGCAGCATGCCGTGCTGGTGGATGCCCGACTCGTGCGCGAAGGCGTTGGCGCCGACGATCGCCTTGTTGCGCTGGACCGGCATGCCGACCAGGCGCTGCAGCAGCTGCGAGGTAGCTACGATGCGCTGGGTGTTGATGCGCGTGTCTTCGTCGTAGAAGGCGTTGCGTACCTTCAGCACCATCGCGATCTCTTCCAGCGAGCAGTTGCCCGCGCGCTCACCGATGCCGTTGATGGTGCACTCGACCTGGCGTGCACCACCTTCGATGGCGGCCAGTGAATTGGCCACGGCCAGGCCCAGATCGTTGTGGCAGTGCGCGCTGAAGATGATGCGGTCGCTGTCGGGCACGCCGGCGATCACCCGCTGGAACATGCCGCGGATCTCTTCGGGCGTGGTGAACCCCACGGTGTCGGGCAGGTTGATGGTGGTGGCGCCGGCGGCCACGGCCACGCGGGCAACCTCGATCAGGAAATCTTCCTCGGTGCGCGTGGCATCTTCAGCGGAGAACTCCACATCGCCCACGTAGCTGCGGGCCAGGCTGACGTGCTTGTGCACCGACTCCAGCACCTGCTCGCGGCTCATGCGCAGCTTGTGCTCGCGATGCAGGGGGCTGGTCGACAGGAATACATGCAGGCGCGGGTTCGCGGCGGCTTCCAGCGCCTTGGCCGAGGTTTCGATATCGGCGGCCAGGCAGCGCGACAGCACGGCCAGGGTCGGGCGACGGACCTCGCGGGCGATCATCGCCATCGCTTCGCGGTCGGACTGGGAACTGGCCGGGAAGCCGGTTTCCATGACATCCACGCCCAGCTCGTCCAGCGCGCGGGCCATCACCAGCTTCTGCTGCGGGCTCATGCTGCAGCCGGGCGATTGTTCGCCGTCGCGCAGGGTGGTGTCGAAAATTCTGATTCGGGGGGAGT
Organism: Stenotrophomonas bentonitica; assembly: GCF_002887735.1. Lineage (GTDB taxonomy): Bacteria > Pseudomonadota > Gammaproteobacteria > Xanthomonadales > Xanthomonadaceae > Stenotrophomonas > Stenotrophomonas bentonitica_A. Next base: position 907,640 of record NZ_PKQP01000001.1, on the reverse strand, counting down.
TGGGCATGGTCACCAGGAGGTCTCCTCGACGGCAATGTCGGATGGGATGGCAGAGGTAGGAATCGAAACGGAAATCGGGGGTGTCGCGAGCACGGTTGGTAGGGGCGGGCGTGTTCGCTCGCTGGCGCGGCGGCGCGGTTTGCGCGGGGGGCGGGGGCGGATGTCGGCCAGCAGCTGGGCCAGGACCAGCGCATCGATGTTGCCGCCGGAGACCACCGCGCACTTGCGCTTGCCGGCCACGCGGCGGCCGGCGGCCAGCGCCAGCGCGCCGGCGCCTTCGGCGATGACGTGTTCTTCCAGCGCCAACCGCACCAGGGTTTCGCGCAGCTCGGCTTCGCGGACGATGACGACATCGTCCAGCAACGCGCTGCACAACCTGCGGGTCAGGAAACCGGGGATCTTCACCTTGACGCCGTCGGCCAGGGTGGCGACCGGGGCGATCTCACGCACGTCGCCGCGGATCGCACGGGCCATCGAATCGACGCCCTCGACCTGCGCGCCGACGATGCGTACACCCTGTGATTTCAGCGCCAGCGCGACGCCCGAAGCCAAGCCACCGCCGCCGATCGGCACGATCACCACGTCGGGCGCATGCGGGGCCAGTTCGATGCCCAAGGTGCCCTGGCCGGCGATCACATCGGGATCGTCGAAGGCGGACAGGAAACGGTAGCCGTGCTGGTCGGCCAGGGCGCGGGCGAAGGCGTAGGCCTCGTCGTAGCTCTCGCCGTGCTGGCGGACCGTGGCGCCCCAGTGGGCGACACCGGCAATCTTGGTGGCGGGCGCACCGTGGGGCATCACGGTGATCGCGGGGATGTTCAGACGGTAGGCGGCCCAGGCCACGCCCTGGGCGTGGTTGCCGGCGGAGGCGCAGATGACCGGGCGGTCATCGCCGCGCTCACGCCCGGCCAGCAGTGCGTTCAGGGCGCCGCGCACCTTGTACGACCCGGTGCGCTGCAGGTTCTCCAGCTTCAGCCACACGCCGAAACGTTCGGCGTAATGCAGCGGCGTGGGCGGCAGGAAGCGGCGCAGCCGCGCCTGCGCGGCCAGCACGTCGGCGACGCTTACGTCGCCTACATCCGGTTCCTGCGGGGCGCGGCTAGCCGGCATCGTGCACCCGGCCACGGTGATCGTCGCCATGCGGTACGCGCTGCGACGGCGCACGGTGCGGCGTCGTGCCTCCTGCAGCGCGGTGCGACGTTGTGCATCCTGCACGCGCACCATTTGCACATCCATGTGCTGCAAGAAGGCACCTCCGTACCGGCACCGATGCAGCGGTGCGGGCGTTCATGCGGATACTCCGGGTTCCAGTGCGCTGATGCGCACCGAAACACAGTCGTAGATCTTCTCGATCTGGCGGCGCAGCGTTTCCGGTGGACGGGTGCTGTCCACCACCAGCTGCAGGTGCCAGCGGCCATCGTCGGCGGCATTGGGCGCGCCGGCGATCGCGCGCGGCGCGAAGCCGCGGCGTTCGGCCATGCCGATCACGCGCAGCAGCGCGCCTTCGGCCGGGGTCAGCACCAGGTCAAGCCGGTATTGCATTGGGGAACTCCTGGGACTGATGGGCGGGGTTGCTTTCCAGCATCGTGCTGTTGGCGTTGTTGGGCGGCACCAGCGGCCACACGTTGGCACGGGCATCGATGGCCACATGCAGCAGCGCCGGGCCGGGCTGGGCCAGCATCGCGGCCAGGCCACCTTCGACATCGTCACGTGCTTCGATACGCGTGGCCGGAATGCCGAATACCTGCGCCAGCGCAGCGAAGTCCGGGTTGTCGGACAGATCGATCTCGCTGTAGCGCTCGGCGAAGAACAGCTCCTGCCACTGGCGGACCATGCCCAGCGAGCTGTTGTCCAGCAGCACGATCTTCACCGGCAGGCGGCAGCGGGCGATGGTGACCAGCTCCTGCACGTTCATCATGAAACTGCCATCGCCGGAGACCAGCACCACGGTGCGGTCGGGGCAGGCGAACTGCGCGCCCATCGCTGCCGGCAGGCCGAAGCCCATGGTGCCCAGCGCGCCGCTGGTCAGGTGGTTGCGTGGGTGGTTGAAGCGGCAGTGCTGGGCGACCCACATCTGATGCTGGCCGACATCGCAGGCGATGATCGCGTCGCTCGGGGCCAGTTCGCTCAGGCGCTTCAGCAGCGCCGGTGCATAGATGTGCTTGCCCGGTGCGTCGTAGCGCGGCGCGAAGCGTTCACGATGGCCCTGGCAGCGCTTCGCCCAGGCCTCCTGCGTGGCCGGGGCGGTGGCCGCGGCGGTCAGGGCGCGCAGCGCCGTACCCACGTTGCCCGGCACCGCGATGTCGGCGGTGCGCAGCTTGGAGATCTCGTACGCGTCGGCATCGATATGCACGACGCGCGCAAACGGAGCGAACTCGTTCAACTTGCCGGTGGCGCGGTCATCGAAACGGGCGCCGACCACCACCAGCAGATCGCTTTCCTGCACCGCCATGTTGGCCGCGCGGGTACCGTGCATGCCCAGCATGCCCAGGTAGTGCGGATGCTGCGGCGGCAGCGCACCCAGCCCGCGCAGGGTCAGCACGGTCGGGATCGCCGTGGCCTCGACGAAGGCACGGAAGTCCTCCACCGCATCGCCCAGCGCCACGCCACCACCGGCATAGATCACCGGCTTCTCGGCCTCGGCGATGGCGGCGATGGCGTGCGCGATGGCCTCGTCCTGCGGCGCAGGCGGTGCCACCACGGTGGAGGGGACGTGGTCGGGCAGATGCGACGCATCGGCGACCTGCACGTCCTTGGGCAGATCGATCAGCACCGGACCCGGGCGACCCTCGCGGGCGATCCGGAACGCATCGGCGACCACCTGCGGCAGGTCATCGACCGAGCGCACCAGCCAGCTGTGCTTGACGATCGGCAGGGTCAGCCCGAACACGTCCAGTTCCTGGAACGCGTCGGTGCCCAGCAGCGGGGTGGCGACCTGGCCGGTGATGCAGACCATCGGCACCGAATCCAGCATCGCATCGGCGATGCCGGTGACCAGGTTGGAGGCGCCCGGGCCGGAGGTGGCGACGCAGACGCCGACCCGGCCACTGGCGCGGGCGAAGCCGTTGGCAGCCAGGGCGGCGCCCTGCTCGTGGCGGACCAGGATGTGCTTCAGCCCGGAATCCACCAGGGCGTCGTAGAACGGCATGATGGTGCCGCCCGGATAGCCGAACAGCGTATGCACGCCCTCGGCTTCCAGGGCCTGCGTCAACCAGCGTGCGCCGTTGCGGGGCGCGGTGCTGTGTGCGGAGGTGTTCATGCGGTGACCTTTACGAAAGCGGGTGGGGGAGCCGCGCGTTTACGCGGCTTGACTTTGCAACCAGACCATCTTGGCGCGCAGTTCCTTGCCTACCTTCTCGATCGGGTGCTCCAGGTCGGCCTGCTTGAACTTGTTGTAGTTCGGCAGGCCCGCTTCGTACTCGGCCACCCAGTTCTTGGTGAAGGTGCCGTTCTGGATGTCGGTCAGTACGTCCTTCATGCGCGCCTTGGTACCGGCATCGATGACGCGCGGGCCGCTGACGTAGTCGCCGTACTGCGCGGTCTCGGAGATGAATTCCAGCATGCGGGTGATGCCGCCTTCGTAGAACAGATCCACGATCAGCTTCAATTCGTGAAGTACTTCGTAATAGGCGATTTCCGGCTGATAGCCGGCTTCGACCAGGGTTTCGAACCCGGCCTGGACCAGTGCCGAAGCACCGCCGCACAGCACGGCCTGTTCGCCGAACAGATCGGTCTCGGTCTCTTCCTTGAAGGTGGTCTGGATCAGGTTGGCGCGCGCGCCGCCCAGACCACCGGCGTAAGCCAGCGCGAACTCGGCGGCCTTGCCACTCTTGTCCTGGTAGACCGCCCAGATGCACGGCACGCCGCGGCCGATTTCATACTCGCGACGGACCAGCGCACCCGGGCCCTTCGGTGCGACCAGCACCACGTCCAGATCCTCGCGCGGGGTGATCATGTCGAAGTGGACGTTCAGGCCATGCGCGAACAGCAGCACCGCGCCCTGTTTCATGTTCGGTGCGAGCACGTCTTCGTAGAGCTTCTTCTGCACCATGTCCGGGGTCAGCACCGCGACCAGATCGGCATCCTTCACCGCTTCGGACGGGGCTTTGACGGTGAAGCCGTCGGCCTGTGCCTTGACCTCGGTCGGACCGCCCGGGCGCAGCCCGACGACGACATCGAAACCGGATTCACGCAGATTCAGCGCGTGCGCGCGGCCCTGGCTGCCGTAGCCGACAACAGCGATCTTGATCTGGGGCAGGTCGTTGGTGCTCATGGGGGAGGTCCTTTGGAGGCAAGAAAAAAGAGGGCCGACGGTCAGCGACGCGTCGGCCCATCAGGGGAAGGGGTGGCACCGGCCTGGCCGCGACCACACGCGAACGCACCCGCCGTGGGGGCGGTGGGCGTCGGCTGGCTCGGGGCGGGCTGGCGGGTCATGGTGGAAGGCAACTCGGAGGGGAGGATGGAAAACAAAGGGTTCTGAAACGAAAAAACCCGCACCTGGTCGGGTGCGGGTTTTGATGGATACCTGGCAGTCTTGCTTACACGCCGGTCCGTCCCGCACCTGTTGGTTGGGTAATAAGTACGAGGACGAGAAGCGAATGGATCGCGGCCGCGCCGGGGTCGGCGTGCTGGATGGATTCGCGGGTGGCTGTGCGCTGCAACATGAGATCGAGAAAACCACACGGGTTTTGGCGGTGTCAACCCTGGCAGGACAATTTCCATCGGTTTCGTCTGCATCCACCGCAATGCCCCGCCAGACAAGGATGGTTGCGGCTGAAAGCGTTCCGGTGAACCGGAATTCAGTATTTTGGCGCTGCCGATTGCGCGGATCCGGGGCCGATTTCCACCCCGGTACATGACCATTGTGGGATGTCATCACAGGCCATCTGCCGCCACCATCGATGTCGCTACCACCCTTCAGGAATTCCCCCGTGTCCCCACGCCTCGCCTGCGGCCTGCTCGCCGCCGCCCTGCTGTCCACGCTGCCCGCCGCGGCGATCGCCGCAGACCGGATCACCGGCCATACCTTTGCCACCCGCTCGGAGGTGATCGCCCCGCACGCGATGGCCGCCACCTCCCAGCCCCTGGCCACGCAGATCGCCCTGGACGTGATGAAGTCCGGTGGCTCGGCCGTGGATGCCGCGATCGCCGCCAACGCTGCCCTCGGCCTGATGGAGCCGACCGGCAATGGCGTCGGTGGCGACCTGTTCGCGATCGTCTGGGACCCCAAAACTGAGAAGCTGTATGGCTACAACGGCTCGGGGCGCTCGCCCAAGTCGCTGACCCTGGCCGAGTTCCAGCGGCGCGGCCTGAAGGAAATCCCCGCCACCGGCCCGCTGCCGGTCTCGGTGCCCGGCGCGGTGGACGGCTGGTTCGCCCTGCATGACCGTTTCGGCCGCAAGCCGATGGCCGACAACCTGGCCCCGGCGATCCACTACGCCCGCGAAGGCCACCCGGTCGCCGAGGTCATCGCCTACTACTGGGACCGCTCGGTGCCGCGACTGTCCAAGTATCCTGGCTTCACCGAGCAGTTCACGATCAACGGCCATGCCCCGCGCAAGGGCGAGATGTGGAAGAACCCGAACCTGGCCCACACCCTTGAGCAGATCGCCCAGGGCGGGCGCGATGCCTTCTACAAGGGCGACATCGCCCGCACCATCGGCACCTACTTCAAGGCCAACGGCGGCTACCTGAGCTATGACGACATGGCGAGCCACCACGGCGAGTGGGTGGAGCCGGTCAGCAGCAACTACCGCGGCTATGACGTGTGGGAGCTGCCCCCGAACAGCCAGGGCATCGCGGCGCTGCAGATCCTCAATGTGCTCGAAGGCTACGACTTCTCCAGCATTCCCTTTGGCTCACCCGAACACGTGCACCTGTTCGTGGAGGCCAAGAAGCTGGCCTTCGCCGACCGCGCGCGCTTCTACACCGACCCGGCGTTCCATCCGGCCCCGGTCGACCGGCTGATTTCCAAGGGTTACGCCGCCGAGCGCCGCAAGCTGATCTCGATGGACAAGGCGCTGAGCGAAGTGCAGCCGGGCACGCCCAAGCAGCTGCAGGAAGGCGACACGATCTACATGACCGTGGCCGATGCCGACGGCATGATGGTCTCGCTGATCCAGTCCAACTACCGCGGCATGGGCAGTGGCATGGCGCCTCCGGGCCTGGGCTTCATTCTGCAGGACCGTGGCGAGATGTTCGTGCTGCAGAAGGATCACCCGAACGGGTATGCACCGGGCAAGCGTCCGTTCCAGACGATCATTCCGGGGTTCGTGACCAAGGATGGCAAGCCGTGGATGAGCTTCGGGGTGATGGGCGGTGCGATGCAGCCGCAGGGCCATGCGCAGATCGTGATGAACATGGTCGACTTCGGGATGAATCTGCAGGAGGCCGGCGATGCGCCGCGCATCCAGCACGAGGGCTCGACCGAGCCGACCGGCCAGGCGACGGCGATGAGTGATGGCGGCGAAGTGAATCTGGAAACGGGCTTCCCATACGCGACGGTGCGGGCGCTGATGCGCAAGGGCCACCGTGTTGTTTTTGCGGATGGCCCGTATGGCGGGTATCAGGCGATCCTGCGTGATCCGGAGACCGGGGTGTATTACGGGGCGTCGGAAAGCCGCAAGGATGGGCAGGCGGCGGGCTACTGATTTTCTCGCACTCTCCGTAGTGCCGACCGTTGGTCGGCACTAGCGCAGAGCAGAGCAGAGCGTAGAGCAGGACGCTTTGGCGCTGCGGGGGGGGGGCGGTGCGCATGGCAAAAGCGAACACGGCCGAAGGGGTAGAGCCACGCCATGCGTGGCTCCTCTCACTCAGCGATGACCCGATGCATCAGGTCATCGCTGCAACCCACCCGTCCCGCCCACCGATAGCCCGGAAGGCGGGACGCTCCAAGCGTTCAGCTCAAGGCGCCCGAGCCGCCTCATCGCGCGTTTCTTCCTGCGCCGCGATCTCCCGCTCGATCCACTCGTCCATCAACCGCCGCGCGCGCTGCGCACGGCGCCGCTGCAGCGCATGCTCCATATCCAGTACCCGGTACAACGACCACATCACCGCCAGCATCAACAACGCAAACGGCAGTGCCGCGATCGTGATCATCCCCTGCAGCGCATTGAGGCCGCCGGCCAACAGCAGCACGCCCGCGATCAACGCAATCGCCACGCCCCACACCATCCGGCGCGCCAGCGGCGGATCGCCGGCCTCCTCCGTCGACATCGTCGCCAGCACCAGCACCGCCGAATCGGCCGAGGTCACGAAGAAGATCATCAGCAATACCAGCGCGATCACCGACAACACCGTCGGCATCGGCAGGCTGTCGAACATCGTGAACAGCACCGTCTCGTAGCCATTGCCCAGCGCCTGGGCCAGATCCACGTGGCCGAAGATCTGCGACCACAGCGCCGTGCCACCGAATACCGAGAACCACAGGAAGCCCAGCACGCTCGGTGCGATCACCACGCCCAGCACGAACTCGCGGATGCTGCGCCCACGCGAGACGCGCGCGATGAACGAACCCACGAACGGTGCCCATGCAATCCACCAGGCCCAGTAGAAGATCGTCCAGTCCGCCACCCAGGTGCTGCCCGAGAACGGTGACATGCGCAGGCTCATGGTGACCAGCGAATTGAGGTAGGAGCCGATCGTGGTGGTGAACGTATCGAAGATGAAGCCGGTCGGCCCCAGCACCAGGATCAGCGCCAGCAGCAATGCCGCCAGGCCGAGGTTGAAGTTCGAGAGCCATTTGATGCCGCGGTGCACGCCACTGGTGGTGGAGGCCATGTACAGCACGAACGCCACCGCGATGATGGTCAACTGCACGGGTACCGAGGCCTGGATACCGAACACGCGCTCAAGGCCGGCCGCGATCTGGATCGTGCCGAAGCCCAGCGTCGTTGCCACACCGATCGCGGTGGCGACCACTGCAGCGACGTTGACGACAGTGCCCATCCAGCCCCGGTGATGCGCACCGATGATCGGCTGCAGCAGATCACTGATCAGCCCGCGGCCGTTGCGGTTGAACTGGAACCACGCCATCGCCAGGCCGATCAGGGCGTAGATCGCCCAGGGGTGCAGGCCCCAATGGAAGAACGCATAGCGCATCGATGCGCGCGCCGCCTCCATGCTTTGCGGGGCCAACCCTTCCGGTGGCTTCACGAAATGCGAGATCGGCTCGGCCGCGCCCCAGAACACCAAGCCGATACCCATGCCGGCCGCGAACAGCATCGACATCCAGCTCGCATTGGAGAAGTCGGGTTCGGCATCTTCGCCGCCGATGCGCAGTGAACCGAAGCGGCCGAAGGCCAGGTACATCAGGAACGACAGGGTGATGAACACCACCAGCAGGTACAGCCAGCCGGTACTGCGGATGATGGTAGACAGGCCGCTCTGGACGACCTCGTTGAAGGGGCCCGGCGCGAGGCCGGCGATCAGCACCAGCAGTGCGACCAGTGCGATGGAAATGCGGAACACCATGCAGGCGTGTCTCCGATCAGTAGGGGCGAGCCGAGGCTTGCAATCTCCAGCGGCACGGCGGCAACGACTGGGGCGGATCAAGCCGGTCGAGGCCGGTCAGTACGGACGTCAATGGCGTCGAACAATGCGCAATGCGCGCGTGATCGGGACGCTACCGCCGATCGCACCGCATACCGCGCTGCAGCATGGTAGTGCATCGGATGTCGGCACGCTGTTCACACCCAGGGCCAAGCAGCTTGGTTGGTCTGCCCCAGCGCGCCGAGGGTCATCGCTTTGTGCTCTAATTCGCCCCGAAGCGGGGGTACCGCGGCCCAGTGGCCAAGGTTGAGACAGTCCCTTCGAACCTGATCCGGTTGATACCGGCGTAGGGAAGCTTCGCAATTGCTGATGCACTGCGCCGTAGGGCTGCCCCGCCCGAAGACCGCCCGTGTTGCGTCTGCCGTGCGCCGCCGCTTCGTCCGTTCCGCCCATTCCCGGGCGGGACCCGATCCAGGACGACGTCATGAACGCAGCGCTTTCCTCCCTGCAGCAGCAGGCCCAGCAATTGTCCGAATCGGTCACCCGCCCGATTCCCGGCTCACGCAAGATCCATGTGCCCGGCTCACGCAGCGACCTGCAGGTGCCCATGCGCGAGATCTTGCTGACCCGCACGCCGACCCTGTTTGGTGGGGAAGAGAACGCGCCGGTCACCGTGTATGACACGTCCGGCCCGTATACCGATCCGAATGCACGGATCGACCTCTCCGTGGGGCTGCCGCCGTTGCGTGCCGGCTGGGTGGCCGAGCGGGGCGATACCGATGTGCTCGACGGCCTGAGCTCGGCGTTTGGCCGCTCCCGCGAAACCGATGCGCGCCTGGATGCGGTGCGCTTCCCGTCGCGGCTGCAGCCACGGCGCGCGCGGGCCGGTGCCAACGTCACGCAGATGCACTACGCACGCCGCGGCATCATCACCCCGGAGATGGAATTCGTCGCCATCCGCGAAAACCAGCGTCTCGAGGCCATCGTCGATGCCGCGCTGCTCAGGCAGCATCCCGGCGAAGCCTTCGGCGCGTCCATCCCGGCGCGCATCACACCGGAATTTGTCCGCGATGAAATCGCCCGCGGCCGTGCGGTGCTGCCCAACAATATCAACCACCCGGAAAGCGAACCGATGATCATCGGCCGCAACTTCCTCACCAAGATCAACGCCAACATCGGCAACAGCGCGGTTTCCTCGGGCATCGCCGAGGAAGTGGAAAAGCTGGTCTGGGCGATCCGCTGGGGCGGTGACACCGTGATGGACCTGTCCACCGGCAAGCACATCCACGAGACCCGCGAATGGATCCTGCGCAACTCGCCGGTGGCCATTGGCACCGTGCCGATCTACCAGGCACTGGAAAAGGTCGATGGCCGCGCGGAGGAACTCACCTGGGACATCTTCCGCGACACGCTGATCGAGCAGGCCGAGCAGGGCGTGGACTACTTCACCATCCATGCCGGTGTGCTGCTGCGCTATGTGCCGTTGACCGCCGGGCGCGTGACCGGGATCGTCTCGCGGGGCGGCTCGATCATGGCCAAGTGGTGCCTGGCACACCACAAGGAAAACTTCCTGTACACCCACTTCGAAGACATCTGCGAGATCATGAAGGCCTACGACGTGACCTTCTCGCTTGGCGACGGCCTGCGCCCGGGGTGCATCGCCGACGCCAACGACGCGGCGCAGTTCGGTGAGCTGGAAACGCTGGGTGAGTTGACCAAGATCGCCTGGAAGCACGACGTGCAGACCATGATCGAAGGCCCCGGCCACGTGCCGATGCAGCTGATCAAGGAAAACATGGACAAGCAGCTGCGTGAGTGCGGTGAGGCGCCGTTCTACACACTCGGCCCGCTGACCACCGATATCGCCCCGGGCTACGACCACATCACCAGTGCGATCGGCGCGGCCATGATCGGCTGGTACGGCACGGCGATGCTCTGTTACGTCACGCCCAAAGAGCACCTGGGTCTGCCCAACCGCCAGGACGTGCGCGACGGCATCATGGCCTACCGCATCGCCGCGCACGCCTCGGACCTGGCCAAGGGCCATCCCGGCGCGCAGGTGCGTGACAACGCGCTGAGCAAGGCACGCTTCGAATTCCGCTGGGAAGACCAGTTCCATCTCGGGCTGGATCCGGAGAAGGCCAAGGAGTTCCACGACGAAACGCTGCCCAAGGACGCGCACAAGCTGGCCCACTTCTGCTCGATGTGCGGCCCGCACTTCTGCTCGATGAAAATCACCCAGGACGTGCGTGACTATGCAGCGGGGCAGGGCCTGGATGAGCGCACGGCGCTGGAGGCCGGCATGGCCGAAAAGTCCGCACAGTTCCGCGATCTGGGCGCAGAGGTGTATCGGCAGGAGTGACGCATCGGCCGGGGCGGGCACGCCGTCCCGGCCATCATCCGGCGCGCGCACGATTCCGGCTAAGCTCGGCGCGACCAGGCAGGGGTGGGGGAGCACAATGGCGATAGCACGCAGCACCAAATGGCTGGCCATCGCGCGCCGGCATCCCTCGGCCTGGTTGTTGGCCGTGCAGCTGCTGGGCGTGCTGCTTTACCCCGCGATGGACGAGGCCGGCGCCAGCCGCGCGCTGTTCGGCGCGTTCGGCATCGCCGTGCTCGGCCTGGCGCTGTGGGTGGTGCGGCGCAGTCCGCTTGGAATGTGGGTAGCGCTGGTGCTGGCGATTCCCTCGGTGGTGTTCTCCATTGCAGGCGCCCTGCTGGAGCGCCCGGCACTGGTCACCACCGCACAGCTGCTCGAATGCCTGCTGTATTTCTATACGGCCGGCAGCCTGATTGCCTACATGCTGCAGGACCACAAGGTGACCCGTGACGAACTGTTCGCTGCGGGCGCCACGTTCACGCTTTTGGCCTGGGCCTTCGCCTTCGCGTTCGCGGTCTGCCAGCAGTGGTACCCGGGCAGTTTCGTGGCAACCAGCGAGAGCGAATTGAGGACCTGGATGGAGCTGCTTTATCTCAGCTTCAGCTTGTTGTCCGGGGTGGGGTTGAGCGACGTCGTGCCGATCCATTCCCAAGCGCGCGCATTGGTAATGCTGGAGCAGTTTTCAGGCGTGATGTACGTCGCCCTGGTGGTCTCGCGGCTCGTCGGGCTGACCATGCTGGCGCGTGCACGAAACTGAATCCAGGATAAAAAATTCGCGCCAGAAGGCGCGAATGGTGATGCGATTTATGTGAATTCATCGGCGAGAGAGAGCCTGTCGTCACCCGCGCGCATAGGCGTGGTTAACCGGCATAGGCTAGTATTCGCGCGCCTTGGTGTTTTTGCGGTTTGCGCCGATGGCGTGTGCGGAATCTGGCGGTTCGTCCGGTTGTATCGATTGTGACGATCGCGTGAGTTCCAGTGGTTTTTTTGCATTTCCACGTGTTCTGGATGATCAGCAACGACAGTGAGCGCCCCTCCGCCGATGTGATTCGAATCGGCGACTTCATCGTCACTTTCTCCTCGCGGGAAGTGATGAGCGAAGGCATGCGTCGCCCACGTCGGCTCACACCCAAGGCGCTGGGCGTGCTCAGGATGCTGCTGCGATCGCCGGGCGCGGTCGTGACCCGGGATGAACTGTTCGCGGAGGTCTGGCCGGATACCCTGCCGACCAACGACGTGCTGACCCAGGCGGTGACCCAGCTGCGCAAGGCGTTCGCCAGCGATGATGACGCGGCCGCGCCCTATATCGAAACCATCGCCAAGACCGGTTACCGGCTTCTGGTGGCCGTCAGCGTGGTCGAGGATGCTGCGCCTGCACTGCTGATCGAGCCTGACCTCCAGCAGCCGGCCGCAAGCGTGCTCACCGTGGCTGAAGTGCCTGCGGCATTGCCGCCGGTGCTGACCGAGCTGGACCCGATCAAACGCCGTCGGCGTCGCCTGCGTCGCTATGCGGTGGTGGCGGTCGGCATGGCGATGCTGGTGGCGCTGCTGGTGATGGCGGGAATGCTGATGCAGCGCGATCCGCCCGCCTCGGCGGTGGACGCGGCGGTGGAAGATGGCACGCGGGTGATCGGCAGCCCGCAGCGGCCTTACCGGCTGATCACCGCAACGGCAGGGTTCGAGACGTATCCCACATTGTCCCCGGATGGATCGCAGATCGCCTATGAGGCCGATGTGCCCAGCCGCCCGGGCAGCGTCATCAAAGTGCAGACCTCCGGCAATACGCCTGCCCGCCTGTTGGTCGAGCCTCCCAACGGAATGTCCGACCGGTTCCCGAGCTGGTCGCCCGACGGTCGTGAGATTGCGTTCGCCCGGTTCGGCCCTGCCGAGAGTTGCGAAGTGCTGATCGCCAGTGCGACCGGCGGCGCAGTGCGCCATGTCACCCGGTGCGACGGTACCGAACTGCTCAGCTTCGATTGGACGCCCGATGGGCGGGGTCTGGTGTTCGGCTCGCTGTCTGGCCGGTATGCGCAGCGCGGTATCCGCACTCTGGATATCGCCAGCGGACGATGGCAGTCGCTCGATTACGATCTCGGCCGTGACAACTTCGAGTACGCGCCACGCTATTCGCCGGACGGTCGCTGGATCGTCTTCGTCCGCAATCCCCAGATCGGCGATCTGTGGCGGATGCCTGCTGAAGGGGGCACCCCGGAGCAGCTGACCGACGATTCGGCGGAGATCCGTGGCTGGGCCTGGCGCAGCGACAGCCGCCACCTCGTGTTCGGCCGCCGCGTCGACAGCGAATCGCGCCTGTATGAACTGGATACCGACACCCGCGTGCTGCGTGATGTCGGCCTGGACGATGCGCAGTCGCCGACTGTTTCGCGCACCGGTGACATGCTCGCCTTCGTGCACCGCCGCCCGCAGTTCGGCCTGTTCCGGGTTCCGGTGGCGGCCGGGGGGCTGGGCGCACCGGAGCGCTTGTTCCCCTCCAGTGGACGCGATGCGCAGCCGATGGTGTCGCCGGATGGCCAGCAGATCGTGTTTTCGTCGGACCGTTCGGGCAGCTACGCGCTGTGGTGGGCCGACATGCAGCGGCCGGAGTCGCTGCGTCCGATCGAAGGGCTGCGGCCTGAGGCGCGCCAGTCCTCCGACTGGTCGCACGATGGTAAACGCGTGCTGGTGCTGGGCCGCGATGAACATGCCAACCCCGGCATCTATGAGGTGTCTCCGCGCGATGAGCAGACCGTGCGCCTGCCCGTGCCGGTACGGCAGCCGCTGCAGGCGCTGTACGGCAGGGATGGGCAGCAGCTGCTGGTGGTGGAGCGCGACCGTGACGAACGCATGCGCTTGTCCCTGTTCGATCGCAGCGTGACGCCATGGCGCCTGCTCGGCAGCATCGAGGGGGTCTCGCAGGCACGCTATGACATCGCCGGCGAACGTGTGCTGTTCACCCGCCTCTCGGCCGGAGGCCTGTGGCAGGCCGATGCCGCCCTGACGCCGGGCAGCATCCGCCAGATCAGTGAAGACCGGCCCACGCGCTGGCGCTATCGCACCTGGACCGTATCGGCGCAGGGCAGCATCGACTATCTGTCCAACCGTGCCGATTGCGCGACCGTGTTCACGCGCATCGCAGAGCCGGTCGCCGACCAGGAGCACTGCCTGGACGCAGAGCGGCTGAGTGCCAGCAATGGATTCAGCGCGGGCCCGGGCGGCGAAGCGCTGTACCTGGCCCTGGCCGTGGCCGATGGCACGGACATTGGCGTGATGTCGCTTCCCGAGCGCGTCCCGTCGCTGTTCCCCGGCTTCGTCAAGTCCATGATTTTCAAGACGAAAGACCCTTCGTAAGTTCTTCGTAAGGTTCTCGCCTCGAATTCGGATCAATCTCGCCAGGACTTCCTGAGGCAGTGGCCTGATTTGGCAACACTGCAGGCCAGCAAAGGCAAACTCACGGTGTCGTCATGCGTCAGCTCTCCCTGGCCGATCGCGGTCAAGCGCTCTCTCTGGACAAGGTCGTCGACGACGGTCCCCTGCCAACCTGCCTGGGCGTGGCCCGCCTGGGCAGCCTGCAGAGCCCTGGCACGACCTTCACGGTGTGGATCCAGCTGCGCGGCAGCGCATGGGTGGAATCCAAAGAGGGGCGCTTCCGGCTGCGCCAGCGTGAGTGGATCGCCTTCGAGAAGGAATCCCGCCCGATGGTCCAGGCCGGTCGCGATGGCCTGTGCATCGGCCTGAGCCTGGCCCCGGACGCACTGCGCGCGCTGGGTGAGCTTACCGACTGCAGCCTCTACGCCGGCCGCGGCAGCATGAGCCGCAGCGATGCCCGTGTCGCCCTGCGCCTGTGGCGTGATGTGCTGGCCAGCGGCCACCCGACCCAGGCGCTGCGCCCGGTGCTGTTGCACCTGGCGGCCCTGCAGCAGGGCATGGCGTCCGGCGTGCAGCGTTGCCCGGGCCGCTCCCGCAGCCGCAAGCGCCAGGTGTTTGGACGCATGCAGCGCGCGCGCCTGTACCTGGAGGGCAACAGCCACCGGGTGGTGCGTATCGGTGAGCTGGCCGAGCTGACCAACTTCTCCAGCTGGTACCTGTCCAAGACGTTCCAGAGCCTGTATGCGGAGAGTCCGCAATCGCTGTCCGCGCGCCTGCGCCTGGAGCGCGCCGCCGATCTGCTGCGCGATACGGACATGATGGTGGGCGAAGTGGCGGCCGCCAGCGGATTTGACAACTGCTGCAGCTTCGCACGGGCGTTTCGGGCCCGCTTCGGGTTGTCTGCGTCACGCTATCGTGAGGCCGGTGCGAATCTCTCGCCAGATTCGGCAAAGTCTTCGGTTGTCTCCCGCAAATAATTCACTGCAACGCAATCGTAACTTTCCGAGGCGTTTTTAACACGCTACTAACGTACCTCGGAGAGATAAATGAATTTTCGTACTCCCGCAGTGCGGCTGGGCCTTCTGCCCGCCGGCATTGCGCTTGCCCTGACGCCGGCCTTTGCTTCGGCTCAGGAAGCAAGCGGCACGACCGACCTGGACCGCATCCAGGTCACCGGTTCGCGTATCCGTCAGGCCAGCACTGAAACCGCGCAGCCGGTGATCGCGCTGCAGCGCGCCGACATCGAGAAGCAGGGCTTCACCAGCGTCGCCGACATCGTGCAGAACCTGTCGGCCACCGGCTCGCCGGCGATCAGCCGCGCCGATGCGCTGTCCTCGGGCGAAGAAGTCGGCGGCCAGTACGTCGACCTGCGCAACCTCGGTCCGGAGCGCACCCTGGTGCTGCTCGACGGCAAGCGCATGGGCGTCAGCTCCGGCGGCTACACCGACCTGGCCTCGATCCCGACCTCGGTCGTGGAGCGCATCGAAGTGCTGACCGACGGCGCCTCGGCGATCTACGGTTCCGACGCGATCGCCGGCGTGGTGAACATCATCACCCGCAAGAATTTCGACGGCCTGGAAGCCAGCGTCTACAAGGGCCAGTACGGCCAGGGCGACGGCGACAAGACCACCTACAACTTCGTCTACGGCCAGACCGGCGATCGCGGTTCGATCACCCTTGGCGCCGAGTACAGCGAAGAAGAGCCGGTTCTGGCCAAGAACCGTCGCTACAGCGCCTCTGCCAACGGCTATCGTCATCCGGTTCCGACCGACGACGACACCAACGGCTGGAGCGCGATCACCGAAAAGGGCGTGCTGGTTACGGATGATGGCAACTACGTCCTGAACCCGGGCGGCGCCTCGAACAACTTCGGCGACTACCACGAGCTGGGCAACGCCGATCTGTCCAACCCGTCGCAGCAGATGTACCTGTCGACCGGCATCAAGCGTCGTTCGGTCTTCTCCAACGGTCAGTTCGACTTCACCGACAACATCCGCGGTACCGCCAGCGTCCTGTACACCGAACGCGAAGCGCTGCAGCAGATCGCCGGCTACCCGTACCGTTCGGCTGCCTACGACACCCAGATGTCCGGCGACAGCGTCTTCAACCCGCTCGATACCGACGTTGATTTCATGCGTCGTACGTGGGAAGTGCCGCGTCAGACCAAGTCCGAGCTCAACACCTTCCGCTTCAGCGGTGGTCTGGAAGGCTCGTTCGAGTTCGCCGACAAGTACTTCGACTGGGATGTGGGCTACGTCTACAACCGCAACAAGGGCGTCAAGACCGGCACCGGCAACCTGTTCATTCCGAACGTGAAGAATGCCGTGGGCCCGTCGTACCTGGATGCCAACGGTATCGCCCAGTGCGGTACCGCCGCTGCTCCGATCGCCGGCTGCACCCCGTGGAACCCGCTGCTGCCGTACGGCTCCACCGCCGACGGTTCGCTGTCCAACCCGGACCTGCAGAAGTACCTGTTCCTGCCGACCCACGATACCTCGCTGACCACCAGCAAGGTCTACAGCGCCAACCTGAGCGGCGCCATCGTGACCCTGCCGGCCGGTGACCTGTCCTTCGCGACCGGTTACGAGCACCGCGAAGAAGACGCCGAGTACAACCCGGATGCACTGCTGCAGTCGGGCCTGAGCACCGACCTGGCCGGTGCGCCGACCGCCGGTGGCTACAAGCTGGACGAGTTCTACCTGGAACTGAACGTGCCGATCCTCGCCGATCTGCCGTTCGCCAAGGAACTGTCGGTCGACATGGCCGGCCGTTACTCGGACTACAACACCTTCGGCGACACGGTGAACTCCAAGTTCGGCCTGAAGTGGAAGCCGATCGACGACCTGCTGGTCCGTGGCACCTATGCCACCGGCTTCCGTGCGCCGACCGTGGCCAACCTGTACGGTGGCACCTCGCAGAGCTTCGACAAGTACACCGACCCGTGCGACACCTTCTTCGGTGCTGCCGTGCGCAACCCCGACGTCGCTGCCCGTTGCGGCGGCGCCGTGCCGGCCAACTTCCGTCAGGAAGCGTCGGGTGGCATCGATGCCACCGGCCCGGGCGCACAGTCGAACTACCCGTACCTGTCCGGTTCCAATGACGGCCTGCTGCCGGAAACCTCCAAGACCTGGACCGTCGGCCTGGTGTACAGCCCGAACTTCGTGCAGGGCCTGGACGTCAGCCTGGACTGGTGGAAGATCCGCATCGACAACGTCATCGCGGCGGAGTCGGTCACCTCGATCCTCAACCAGTGCTACGTGCTGAACAACGCCAACGCCTGTGACCGTGTCACCCGTGACACCGATTCGGGCCAGGTCGTCGACGTGACCCGTACGCTGATCAACGGCGGCTACCAGGAAACCGCAGGTTACGACCTGGGTATCCGTTACCGTCTGCCGGAACTGTCCTTCGGCAACATCGTCATCGACTGGAAGACCACCTATGTGGACTACCTCGAGTACAAGCGCGACAACGAAGCTGAAACCGCCGTCGAGCAGCACACCGGCTGGGGCACGGGCGACTGGGGCGGCAACTTCCGCGTCCGTTCCAACCTGAACATCGATTGGAGCCTGGGCAACTTCGGCGTCAACTGGGGCATGCGTTACTACTCCGGTCTGAAGGAAGAGTGCGCCTACGATCGCGAAGGCGGTCCGGAGTGCAACAACCCGAGCTACTCCTCGGCCTACACGCTGGCGATCCCGGTGCGCAACACCGGCTCGAACACGTTCCATGACCTGCAGGTGCGTTACAACACCCCGTGGGATGCCACCATCTCGGCTGGCGCGAACAACGTGTTCAACCACGAAGGCCCGGTGATGTACAGCCAGCCGAACTCGAGCTTCTCCTACTACGGCGGCTTCGACATCGGTCGGTTCTACTACCTGAAGTACACCCAGCGCTTCTGATCCATCGAAGCAATGGCGTAAAAAAAGGAGGGCGGGCCGCAAGGTCCGCCCTCTTTGCGTTGTGGGGTAGGGAAAGTCTGAGTTTCAGCGAACGGTGATCCGCCTCACAATTCGAGCGGAAATGCAGTTGATACCGTCAATCGGTCCAATCGTGGACGATTGAGAGATCGATATGAAAATGACGCTCGCTCAGAAGATTTCCGCTGTACTGCTTGCCTCCCTGGCGACCGCGGCCAGTGCGTCGCCCGGCCTGATCATCTGCGGGGGAGGGCGCTACTGCGAAGACGTCCGCATCGAATGCCTCGCCGACGGTGGCTCGGCCGCCATGTGCGAGCGCCTGTGGCGCTTGTGCGTGCTGGACGCCTGTCCGCAGCGCTGAAACGACGATGGCGCGCCACGGGGCGCGCCATCCTTCAAGCATGCTCCGCCCCACACTCAGGCGTCGCTGGCCACCAGCCCCATCAGTGCGTTGGCGTGATCGCGCCACTGCGGGAGCTTGTTGAGCACGCCGGCCCGCTGCAGATACTCCTCGTCGACCGGGTCACCGTTGATCAGCGCCAGGGCCACGTGGACCGCACCGGTCACCCAGAAGCTGCGGGTGGTGGAGCGATGCGGCTGCAGGTGGAACGCCACGGCTTCGATGATCGGCATCGGCAGGCCCCACAGCCCCAGCAGGTAGGCGCCCGCCTCGGCATGGCCGGGGCGATTGTCGGCCGCGTCTTCGGGCGTGCGCTCGTTGCGCACGCCCGGCAGCAGCAGGCCGATGTCGGCCAGCAGGGCCGCGGTGGCGCCCAGTTCGGCGCTGGAATCAGGCAGCAGTTTGGCGGCCAGGCGCGAGGCCAGCAGTGCGCGCTGCTGCAGCGAGTTGCGCTCGGCACCGGACAGCGGTTGGGCCGAGAACACTTCGCTGGCCAGCACCAGGTCGCGCAGGGTCGACAGTCCCAGTCGGGTCACGGCGGTGCGCAGGTCGGAAATGATCCGGCCGCTGTTGAAGAACGCCGAGTTGGACAACTGCAGCACCTTCGCCGCGATGGCCGGGTCGGCCGCGACCAGCTTGGCCACGTCGGCGGTATTGGTGTCGTCGTCGTGTTCCAGCGCCTGGGTGAGGGACAGATACAGGTGCGGTGGCGAGGGCAGCTTCTCGATCCGGCCGATGGCACTGCGCAGGCGTGCGCTGTCGAGCAGTTCGCGCAGCTCTTCCAGGCTGGTCAGCGCTTCGAGCAGCACTTCCGGGGCCAGCGGCATCGGCAGGAAGCGGTGGGCGACACCGATCAGGCGCGCCGGCGGCGGGCGGTTGCCGTGCTCGGCATCCACCAGTGCGATTCGGATGGTCTCAGGGCGCAGCGTGCGGATCTGGCCGAGCAGCGTGGTGGCGTTGAGATCGGGCAACTGCGGGCACACGATCACCGCATCCACCGGCGAGCCGGCAACGATGCCCATGGCGCTCTGGCCATCGGCAGCGGTCAGCGGTTGCCACTCTTCCCCAAGATCGGCAATGAATTCCAACAGCTCAGCCGACAGGCTGGCTTCGTCCCCAACAAGCAGAATGCGCACGACACGGTCCCCTGGCTGACCACGGTGAAACGCACCGTGGACGGTGTGAAGAGACGCAATGTACCCAATCCGGCACGAATAGTGATGTGCCGCATTGGAAAAACGTGATGCACATCGCTCCGGCAGGCGGTGCCGGAGCGATGCCGGTCAATCTCAGGCGATGTTGCCGAGGTAGCGCTGGTGCGCTTCGACCAGGATCTTCTTGGCTTCGGCGGCGCCGCCCCAGCCATCGAGCTTGACCCACTTGCCCTTTTCCAGGTCCTTGTAATGCTCGAAGAAGTGGCCGATGCGCTCCAGCCAGTGGCTGGACACCTGCTCGATGTCTTCCACGTGGGCATAGCCACTGAAGACCTTGGAGATCGGCACGGCCAGGATCTTTTCGTCGCTGCCGGCCTCATCGCTCATCTTGAGCACGCCGACCGGACGGCAACGCACCACCGAGCCCGGGACCAGCGGCAGCGGCAGCACCACCAGCACGTCGGCCGGATCGCCGTCGCCACACAGGGTGCTCGGCACGTAGCCGTAGTTGCACGGGTAGCGCATCGGGGTGGAGAGGATGCGGTCGACGAAGATCGCGCCGGTTTCCTTGTCCACTTCGTACTTCACCGGCTCGGAATCCTTCGGGATCTCGATGATGACGTTGATTTCTTCCGGCGGGTTCTTGCCCGGCGAAACGAGTTCCAGACCCATGGGTGTGCTCCAGCTGAGAGGGGGTAGGGCGCAAAGTCCGCCATTTTATGCCTTTGCCGGCCAACGTGCAGCGGCCTGGCCGCCGGGGCGCCGAATCGGTCCGCCAGGCAGGGAAGAATCGCCACACAGCGGCGCCTTCCATCCCGACGCGGCGCTGGGTTGAGGCCTGATGGCCGGGCCCGGCGCCGCTGGCGATCATGGCGTGGAACCCACTCCGAGCCTGGCGATGCCCAAGATGACCCCGATGGCCGGCCTTTCGATGGCGGCGGCACTCTGCCTGGTGGCCCCGGCCGCCGCGGCCCATGCCTCGTCCAGACCGTACGTGGACCTGGTCGACTTTCCCTACAAGGAGGCGAACTGGGACCGTTTCTACGCCCTCGAGGGCCACTTGATGCGGGAGTTTCATGACCTGTGCGGCGTCACCTATTGCCAGGGTGTCTATGCCAACCATGCCCTGCTGCAGTTCCGCTGTTCGGTGCACGCGGCCACGGGCACCGTGACGGAATGCGCGCTGGTCATTGCGGCCGGCAACCTGGAGGTGGACGCCGCCACCGGCAAGGTCATGCCAGACAACCGTACCTGGGCGTGCGCCGTGCCACTGGCCCCGCATACGCCTGTGGAGGCCCTGCATGCCGCCTTGGGACGTCGTGACGCGTTGATCCTGCCGCTGCCGGGTACCGGACGGTCGGTCCATGACGCGCTTCTCGGCTGCCTCGGCGAAGGCGGTTCGCTTGCCGCGTCCCACAGGAGACACCCATGAACCGCTTCCTCGCGAGCGTCGCGCTTGTACTTGCAGCCGCCAGCTTCCCGGCAGGGGGCACCACTGCGCAGACCTTCATCGATGCGCGCAGCTATCCGACCCCGGCCGCCGGCCGGGAGCGCTTCCTCGCGCTGGAAACGCGACTGGTCCGCGGCTTCGATGAGGTCTGCGGCGATACCTTCTGCGAAGGGGAGTATCACAACCTGCAGTCACTGCGTTTCCGCTGTTCGGTCAACGCCGCCGATGGCGGCGTGGAGGAGTGCGTATGGACGTTTACCGGCAGCACCGCGCGGGTAGATGGATCGACCGGGAGGATCATCGTCGATGCGCGCAGCTGGGCCTGCCCCGTCCCGCTGGCCGCCAGGACGCCCCTGCCGATACTGCTTCAGGCCTTGGAACAGGACGATCCACTGCACGTGCGGCTGCCCGGCACCACGACCAATCTCTACGAAGGGTTGACCGGATGCCTGTGACCGGCATGAGGCTTGGCCAAACGTGACTCATTCTCATTTGCGGAGTAACATGCCGCGCCTTACGGGTTGCCGTCTCCCTGCGGTCCCGCTTTGTGCACTGGCCCATGTCCTCCAACGCCACCACTCTCACCGAGCTGTTGATACGCGAACGCCCGGCGTTGCTGCGCCTGGTGCAGCGCATTCTGGGCAGTGATGGCGGCGCGGAGGATGTGATCCAGTCAATCTGGTTCAAGGCCCGGGGTGTCGACGGCGGCCAGCCGATCAGCAACCCCCGGGCGTACCTGTATCGGCTGGCGGCGAATCTGGCCACCGACCACGGCCGTGAGCGCACGCGACGCACGCGCCTGTTGGCCGAGCATTACCTGTGGGGGCCGGACGAGGTGCTCTCCACCGAAGAGCAGGCGATGGCGCAGGACGACCTGCAGCGCGTGCTGGCGGCGGCCGAACATCTTCCCGAGCCGACCCGCACGATCTCCGCCTCAACCGCCTGCAGGGCATGACCCAGGTCGAGGTCGCCAAGCGCCAGGGCGTGTCGGTGACGACCGTCGAAAACCACGTGCGCAGCGCCTTGCAGCGCCTGGCCTGGGCGCGCAGCGGGCGCTGAGCGGCACGCATCCGGGCTTGGGGAAGCCCGTTTCCCATCCGTCTTGATCATAATGCCGACCCTTCCGGCCTCTTCTTCGTCCGCGCGCGCCTGCGCACCCACTGCCAGCCATGAGCCCGCACGAACAGCCTCCGATGTCCCGACCCTTGCCACCGTCCGACCCTGCTGCCGTCCAGGCCCGCGCCTGGATTGCCTGGCTCGCCTCCGGTGCGGTCGAGCCCGGGCAGATGCAGGCCTTCGAGCAGTGGCTGGCCGAGCCGGACAACCGGCGCACCTTCGAATACGAACGCCAGCTGTGGCGCAGTCTCGGGCCGCAACCGGCCCCGGCGGTGGTGGCCCGCCGGCCGCCGCGCCGCCTGCGCTGGCCCGCCGTTGGCGCGGCCACGGCCGCCTTGGTGGCGTTGGCCTGGGTGGCGCCGGAAGCCTGGTTGCGGCTGCAGGCCGATCACCGCAGCGGCACGGCCATCCACTCCGTGGTGCTTCCCGATGGCAGCCGCGCCGTGCTTGATGCCGACAGCGCCATCGCCATCCGCTACGACGGGCAGGTGCGGCGCATCGCGCTGCTGCGCGGCCAAGCGTGGTTCCAGGTGACACCCGACGCGGCGCGCCCATTCCAGGTGGATGCGCAGGGCGGGGTGATCGAGGACATTTCCACGGCGTTCGCGGTCGCACGCGAAGGCGACCACGTGGACACCGTCGTGGCGCAGGGCCGGGTCCGGGTCGCAGCGGCCGATCGGGGTGGCTGGACCTATCTGGACGCGGGCCAGCGTGCGCGCTTCGCAGCGGGTGGGCGGGTCACACGGCAGGAAGACGTCGCGCTGGACAGGATCGCGGCCTGGCGTGAGGGCGAACTGCTGCTCGACGCAACCGGGGTGGAAGAGGCGGTGCGGCGCATCGCGCGCTATCGGTCCGGGCCCACCTTCGTGCGCGGGGATCTGGCCAGTCTGCCCGCGATCAATGCGGCCTTCCGCATCGACCGGCCGGAGCAGGCCCTGGACGCCCTGGCGGTCAGCGCCGGGTTGAGCGTGACCCGCCTGCCGATGGGCGTGGCGATCGTGGCACCGGCCACCCACCCGTAGCGCGGCGGGCCTGCTGCGGAGGCGGCGTGGCGTGCGTCCAGTCGGGGGGCGGCGCATTGGTCTTGGGGCAGCGACCTGTTCGTTCGTCTTACCCGGCATAACGTACCCGCCGCCGCCACGTACGTCCGCTGCATCCGCACCTGCGTGCGGATGACCCGCCTCCGCGGCACTGATCTTTCGACAGGTTTTTTCATGCGTACTTCCACCCGCGCGGGGCATCGCCTGCGCCCGTCACGTCTCTGCATCGCCCTGCTCAGCGCCGGCCTGGCCGCCGCGCTGGCACTGCCGGCCCTGGCCCAGTCCAGCCCGGCCTCCGCTGCGGCCACGCTGCGTTTCGACATTCCCGCCCAGCCGCTGGCCGACGCGCTGCGCACCTACATGCGGCAATCCGGTGTCCAGGTCGCCTATCCGGCAACACTGGCCGACGGGCTGACCTCCACGGCGGTGGCCGGGCAGATGGATGCACCGTCGGCCTTGCTGCGCCTGCTGCAGGGCAGTGGGTTGAACATGCGCCAGGTCGGGCCGGAAGCGGTAACGCTGGAGCGCGCACGGGTGGCCGGCAACGACGACGGCCTGATTGTCACCGATGCGCTCAGCGTGGCAGGTGATCGCATCGAGGGCGGCAGCGACGCCGAGCGCGCGCTGGACGTGTACCGCACCGCCGGTTCCAGCGCCTACATCGACCGCACCACCATCAAGCGCTTTCGCGGCACCTCCACCTCGGACATCGTCAAGGGCGTGGCCGGTGTGACCGCCGGCGATCCGCGCACCGCCAACGCGCTGGACGTGAACATCCGCGGCATCCAGGGCCAGAGCCGCATTCCGGTGATCATCGACGGCGGGCAGTCGACCATGGATACCTATCGGGGTTACGCAGGCCAGTCGCAGCGCACCTATCTGGATCCGGACCTGATCTCCAACATCACCATCACCAAGGGGCCGAGCCTGGGCGTCAACGCCTCCGGCGGCATCGGGGGCGTGGTCGAGATGGAAACCCTGAAGATCGAGGACGTGCTGCGTGAGGGCCGCGACGCCGGGCTGCGCGTGCGCACCGGCATGGCCAATGCCAGCGCCAACAACGTGCCCGCCTACGACGCCGCACCGCGCACCGACCGCAGCGCCCTGGGCAGCCAGTTCTTCAACATCGCCACCGCCAAGCATTGGGATCGTTTCGACCTGGTCGCCGCCTACGCATGGCGCGAGAACGGCAACTATTTCTCCGGCAAGCACGGCTACGACGACTTTCCACAGACCCGGCGCACGCTGGCGCCGTTGAATCCGCCGGATACCGAGGTGTTCAACACCTCCTCGCGCTCGGAGTCCTTCCTGCTCAAGGGCACTTGGCGCATCGACGATGACCAGACGCTGGAAGCGGGCTACCGCCGTTATGAAGGCACCGCCGGCGAGATCATGGCCTCGCAGATCATCCGCGTGGACCGCGACCGCGTGCCGCAGTGGGACCCGGGCCATGTCGACATGGATGCCTACAACCTGCGCTACCGCTTCAACCCGGACAACGAGCGGATCGATCTGAAGGCCAACCTCTGGTACACCGATGCCGACAGCCTGATGTACAACGGTCTGACCGGCATCACCCCGTGGTACTTCGATCGCCGTACCGAGTGGTACGACGGCCCCTCGTTCAACACCGACCCGGGCTACAAGGATGCCTACCGCAATGAGCTGACCCAGACCCGGCTTGGTTTCGATGTGGGCAACACCACGCATCTGGACGGTCGCGCCGGATTGTTCACGCTGGACTACGGCCTGTCCTTCAGCGACGAGGACGTCGGCCCGGGCCCGCACTCGCCGGTCATGCACGACGACCTGGTCAACAACCGCTTCCTGCGCAACGCCGAGCGCAAGGAATACAGCGCGGTGGCCTCGGTCAAATGGCAGCCGGACGAGCATTGGGAAGTGGTGGTCGGTGGCCGCTACAACCGCGTCAACGTGCACGACCGCAATCGCCTGGCCACGCCGGAAACGTACGGGGTGATCGGTCAGTACCGCTACACCCAGCTGCTCGATGGCAACCCCAATCTACCGGCATGGCGCGCCAAGCGCATCGCCATGCTCAACTGGTATCCGGATGCCAACGGCCAGTTCACCGAGGCCTCGCTGCTGGCATCACCGTATGAGAAGGGCACGGTGGCTGACATCACCGGCTGGAACTTCTACGACGCTGATGATGCCGAAGATCTGAGCGTGCCGGTCAGCTGGACCTGGTCGCAGCCGATCCGTCGGCGCGACAGCGCCTTCATGCCCAGCGCCAGCGTCGCCTACCGTTTCGACGAAGACACGATGGTGTACGTGAAGTACGCCGAGGGCGTGAAGCTGCCGAGCCTGTTCGAGACCACGCTGGGCCTGTTCACCGCGGCCAAGCCGACCGGTGAGCTCAAGCCGGAGCGGGCAGGGACCTGGGAGATCGGCGCGAGCACGGTGCGCCACAGCCTGTTCACCGAGGGCGACCAGGCCGGCTTCAAGCTGGCCTACTTCAACACGCGCATCGATGATCTGATCACCCGCGACTACCGCACCCTGTCGGCCGGGCTGATCCGCAACGTGGACCGCTTCAAGGTCTCCGGCGTGGAGTTCCAGTCCAGCTATGACAGCGGCATGGTGTTCGCCGATCTGTCCGCGCACTACTACATTCAGGCCAAGACCTGCGCGCCGGACATCGCCGCCGAGCGTCGTGCCTACGGCATCCAGCGGAAGATCGAGGAACTGAAGAACACGCCGGACTGCGTGGATGGTGGCTTTGAAGGGTCCTACAGCAACACCCAGAACCCGCCGCGCTACAACGTCAACCTGACCCTGGGCTCGCGCCTGTTCGACCAGCGCCTGAGCTTCGGCACCCGGGTGATCCACAACGCCGGCCCGATCAGCACGCTGGACAAGGAATGGAACGTGGGCCTGTCGGCGATCCAGCAGCTGTACCGCCCGGCGACCATCGTGGATCTGTTCGCCAGCTGGCAGGCCAGCGAGCAGTTCGCGGTCGACCTCAACGTGGACAACCTGACCGACCGCTACTATCTCGATCCGCTGGCGCTGGGCGTGATGCCCGCACCGGGCCGGACGGTGCGGCTGGCGCTGACCTACCGCTACTGATGCCCGGACACGACAGGGGCCGGCATGGCCGGCCCCTGTCGTGCATCCAGCCTGCCCATCCTTGGCCGGCCGGCATCAGATGCCCGTGATCGCTCAGCCGGCGTTGGCCTGCGCGGTCGCATCGGCGTGCAGGGCTTCGCTGAGCTCATCGACCACGATCGCCCACTCCGCATCCGAGCGCAGCTGCTCGGTCAGGAACTGGCGCTGCCCATCGTTCCAGTACGGCGCTTCGATCAGGCGGATATCGTTGGAGAGCTGGTGGTCGCGGATGAAGGCGGCGATCGCCTCCTCGCTGGCTTCCAGCCCGAGCTGCAGGAACAGATTGGTCATGCGCGGTTCGGTGGTGATCATCGTGTCATTCCAGTGGCAGGGCGTGGCCCGTATTATCGGGGCAAGGCCGTGACGGTGGCATGTGACGGACGCAACGCTCCCCACGCGACAATGGGCTTGGGGTTGCAGCCGTGACAGACGTCTTCAACAGAGAACCGCGCCCCACTTCCCCATCCAAGCAGTGCCATGATCGTCATCGATACTCCCCAAGCCACCCGCAGCCAACGCCTCAAGGCCGCCACCCGTGACAGCCACGGCGCGCTGGACAAGCGCATCATGGCCGGCGACATCTTCGCCAGCCGCGACCTGTTCGCGAAATTCGTGCGCGTGCAGTTCCGCTTTCACCGCGACATCGACGCGCTGTATGGCAACCCCGCGCTGGACGCGCTGCTGCCCGACCTGGACGAGCGCCGCCGGCTGCCGCTGATCGCCCGCGACCTGGCCGATCTGGAACAGACCCTGCCACTGCCGGCATCCGCCGGCCTGGATGGCGACCTGCCGCTGCCGGCCGCGCTCGGCTGGCTGTATGTGGCCGAAGGCTCCAACCTGGGGGGCACGGTGTTGTACAAGATGGCCGCCAGGCTCGGCCTGGACAGTGACTTCGGCGCGCGCCACCTGGCCGCACATCCCGATGGCGCGGCCCGCCATTGGCGCGCGTTCACCGCCGCGCTCGACGGCGTCGCGCTCACCCGGGCGCAGGAACAACAGGTGATCGATGCCGCCGATGCCGCTTTCCGCAGCGTGCACGGTCATGTCGAGGAAGAATTCGCATGAGCACCGCTCGGCACAGCTCCGCCGTGCCGGACCGCCACGGCCACCCGTGATGCGCTGGCTCTGGTTCGGCCTGGGCTGGATCATGGTGGCGCTGGGCGTCATCGGCGCCCTGCTGCCGGTGATGCCGACCACCATCTTCCTGATCCTGGCCGTCGGCTGCTTCGCGCGCAGCTCGCCGAAGTTCGAGCGTCGGCTGCTCGAGCATCCTCGTTACGGCCCACCGCTGCGCCTGTGGCGCGAGCAGGGCGCGATCAGCCGCAAGGGCAAGGCCTTTGCCGGCGCCGGCATGGCGTTCGGCTTCGTCATGTTCTGCTGGGGCGCGCATCCGTCCTGGCCGCTGCTGCTCGGCGTCGGCCTGTTCTTCGCCGCCAGCGCGGCCTATGTGCTGTCACGGCCCGCGCCGCGGCCATCGGCCACGCCGGATCGCTCGTCGGAGCGCTGAAGGTGCTGTCCGCCCCGCACTGATTCCGACCGCTTCGCCCCCCGATACTCCTCCGCCCTTTGCCTGCCTCCGGCCCTGTCACGCGCCGCGATGCCCTGACCGACGACTCCGCCCATGACCCTGCCCATCGCTCTTCCTGCCACCGTGGCGGCGCTGCCGCATGACCTGACTCCCTGGGGCATGTACCAGGCCGCCGATGGCGTGGTGCAGGCCGTGATGATCGGGCTGGCGCTCGCCTCGATCGCCACCTGGACCGTGCTGGTCGCCAAGACCTGGGAGCTGGCGCGGCAGCGCACGACGTTGCGCGCGGCCCGTGCGCTGCTGCTGCAGGCCGCGCACCTGCCGGCGCCGCAGACGCAGCCGTTGCTGGACGAGGGCGTCGCGCATGCGTTGATCGATGCCGCCCGTACCGAGCTGCGCCTCTCGCACGACGCGCATGATCCGGTCGGGATCAAGGACCGCGTCGCGTCGCGCCTGGAACGCATCGAACTGGCGCATGCGCGCCAGCTGCGCACCGGCGTAGGCCTGCTCGCCAGCATCGGCGCGATCGCGCCGTTCGTCGGCCTGTTCGGCACGGTCTGGGGAATCATGAACAGTTTCATCGGCATCGCCCATGCCAACACCACCAATCTTGCCGTCGTCGCGCCGGGTATCGCCGAGGCGCTGCTTGCCACCGCACTGGGCCTGGTCGCGGCGATTCCCGCCGTGGTGATCTACAACCACTTCACCCGCGTGCTGGCCGGTATCCGCGGCCTGCTGGGGGATCTGTCCGCGGGCGTGCAGCAACTGGTCTCGCGCGATCTGGACCGGCCTGGCAAGGCGCCGGCCGTGCACGACGCGCGCTGAGGACCGGCCATGCCCATCAAGACCGCCCGCCACGACGACGACGCGCTGGAAGAAAGCCACGAGATCAATGTCACGCCCTTCATCGACGTCATGCTGGTGCTGCTGATCATCTTCATGGTCGCCGCGCCGCTGGCCACCGTGGACACGCCGGTGGACCTGCCGGCCAGCACTGCGCAGCCGCAGCCACGTGATGGCGAACCGGTGTTCCTCTCGGTGCAGGCCGATCTGTCACTGAGCATCAACGACGTGCCGGTGGGCCGTGATGGCCTGAAAGCCACGCTGGAGCGGCTGACCGCCGGTGACCACGAGCAGCGCATCTACCTGC
The DNA here is from genome assembly GCF_002887735.1 of Stenotrophomonas bentonitica. Lineage (GTDB taxonomy): Bacteria > Pseudomonadota > Gammaproteobacteria > Xanthomonadales > Xanthomonadaceae > Stenotrophomonas > Stenotrophomonas bentonitica_A. The sequence goes on along the minus strand of NZ_PKQP01000001.1, from coordinate 878,517 downwards.
GCGCCGACCAGGCGGTGCCCTATGGCGATCTGATGCAGACCATGAATGCCCTGCGCACGGCGGGGTATCGCAGAATCGCGCTGGTCGGGCTGGAGCAGCGCCGCGAATGAGCCGCGACCCCGCCGCGACGCTGCGCTGGGTGGGCAGCCTGGCCCTCGTGTTGGCCGTGCATGGCGCGCTGATCGGCGGCGCGCTGTGGTGGCAGCAGCGTGCGCCGGTGCTGGCCAGCGACACGCCCGTGGAAGCGGTGATGGTGGAACTGGCGCCGGTGCCTGAGGCGCCATCCGCGCCACCGAAGGAGATGCCGCCCGGGCCGCTGCAGCACGAACAGCATCGGCCCGAGCCCACGCCGGTGCCGAAGATCGATCTGCCGCCGGCCGACACCCCGGACGCGCAGGACGTGCTGCGTCGCCAGACGCCGCGAGAAGAGGAGCCGACCGACCCGCACAACGTCGATCAGACGCTGGCACCGCCGGATGTCTCCGCACGCCCGTCCGAACGCTACGCTGCCACGCAGACCGTGGCCGGCCGCCAGGGCAACGCGGCGGTCACCTGGCGGGGGCTGCTGCTCGGCCATCTGGAACAGTACCGCCGCTATCCGCGCCAGGCCGAGCGCCTTCGCCAGCAGGGCGTGGCCTATGTGCGCTTCTCAGTGGACCGCCAGGGCAACGCCTCCAACATCCGGCTGGGCCAGAGCAGCGGTCATCCGCTGCTGGATGAGGAAACCCTGGCCACGGTGCGCCGCGGCAGCCCGCTGCCACCGCCGCCCGCCGAGGTGGCCGGTGATCCGGTGGAGGTGATGGTACCGGTGACGTTCTTCATCCGGCGGCGTTGAGGCGCGGCAGGAGAACACCCCTTGGGCGCGCTGGCCAACGAGGCCCGCGCGCCCGTCCTGCCTCAGAGCAGCGGCACCAGCAGCAACGCCACGATGTTGATGATCTTGATCAGCGGGTTGATCGCCGGGCCGGCCGTGTCCTTGTACGGATCACCGACGGTATCGCCGGTCACCGCGGCCTTGTGCGCCTCGCTGCCCTTGCCGCCGAAGTGGCCATCTTCGATGTACTTCTTGGCGTTGTCCCAGGCGCCGCCGCCGGTGGTCATCGAGATCGCCACGAACAGACCGGTGACGATGGTGCCGATCAGCAGGCCACCGAGCGCACGCGGCCCGAGCAGCAGGCCGACCACCACCGGCACGGCGACGGGCAACAGCGAGGGGATGATCATTTCGCGGATCGCCGAGCGGGTCAGCATGTCCACCGCGCGGTCGTACTGCGGTTTGCCGGTGCCTTCCATGATCCCGGGAATCTCGCGGAACTGGCGGCGCACTTCCTCCACCACCGCACCCGCCGCGCGACCCACCGCTTCCATCGCCATCGCACCGAACAGGTAGGGGATCAGGCCGCCGATCAGCAGGCCGATGATCACTTCATGGTTGGACAGATCGAAGGCGAAGGTCTCGCCGGGATTGGCGGCCTGCAGGTTGTGGGTGTAATCGGCGAACAGCACCAGCGCGGCCAGGGCCGCTGAGCCGATGGCGTAGCCCTTGGTCACCGCCTTGGTGGTGTTGCCGACCGCATCCAGCGGGTCGGTGATGTCGCGGATTTCCGGCGGCAGTTCGGCCATCTCGGCAATACCGCCGGCGTTGTCGGTGATCGGGCCGTAGGCATCGAGTGCGACGATCATCCCGGCCATCGAGAGCATCGCCGTGGCGGCGATGGCGATGCCGTACAGGCCGCCGAAATAGTGTGCCAGCCAGATCGCCACGCACACCGCGATCACCGGCAGGGCGGTGGACTTCATCGAGACACCGAGGCCGGCGATGATGTTGGTGCCATGCCCGGTGGTGGAGGCCTGCGCCACGTGCTGCACCGGTTTGTACTGGGTGCCGGTGTAGTACTCGGTGATCCACACGATCAACCCGGTCAGCACCAGCCCGATCAACGCGCAGAAATACAGGTTCAGCGCGCCATGCGCGTTGTCCGGCATCAACTGCGTGGTGATCGGGTAGAACGCGATCGCCGCCAGCACCCCGGATACGATCACGCCCTTGTACAGCGCGCCCATGATCGAGCCGCCCGGTTTTACTTTGACGAACAGCGCGCCCACGATCGAGGCGATGATCGAGACACCGCCCAGCACCAGCGGATACAGCACCGCATTGGCACCGGCCTCGGCGATCATCAGGTTGCCGAGCAGCATCGTGGCGATCACGGTGACGGCGTAGGTTTCGAACAGGTCCGCCGCCATGCCGGCGCAGTCGCCGACGTTGTCACCCACGTTGTCGGCGATCACCGCCGGGTTGCGCGGGTCGTCCTCGGGAATGCCTGCTTCGACCTTGCCGACCAGGTCCGCGCCGACGTCGGCGCCCTTGGTGAAGATGCCGCCGCCCAGCCGCGCGAAGATCGAGATCAGCGACGAACCGAACGCCAGCCCGACCAGCGCGTGCAGCGTCTGCGCGACATCCAGCCCGAGCTTCAACAGCAGCGCGTAGTACCCGGCCACGCCCAGCAGGCCCAGCCCGACCACCAGCATGCCGGTGATCGCACCGCCGCGGAAGGCCACGTCCATGGCCGCGCTCAGGCCGTTGCGGGCCGCCTCGGCGGTGCGCACGTTGGCGCGGACCGAGACGTTCATGCCGATGTAGCCGGCCGCGCCGGAGAGCACGGCGCCGATCGCGAAGCCGATCGCGGTGTACCAGCTGAGGAAGATGCCGACCAGCACGAACAGCACGGCACCGGCGATGGCGATGGTCAGGTATTGGCGGTTGAGGTAGGCGCGCGCGCCTTCCTGGATGGCGGCGGCGATTTCCTGCATGCGCGCATTGCCAGCCGGCTGCCGGAGGATCCAGCGTGCCGACACGATGCCGTAGAGAATCGCGAGGATGGCGCAGAACAGCGCCAGAGAAAGCCCATAACGTTCCAGCATGTCCCCTCCCGGGTGATGGAATGACATCCAGTGAACGGATGAACTTCTCCACGCGGGGGCACAACGGGCTGCAACCATGAACCAACCCGTTCAGACCGTGCCCGGTCGTCAAGCGTGTGGCGGTGTTCAGCAATCCCTGGTGGCCCGAGTATGCGGGCAAATCCTCGATGCAAGCTAGCAAGGATTACAAACCGCATGCGTGAGGCCGAACTGTCAGTGACATGGGTAGCGCCGGCCCGTGGCATGGGTAGCGCCGGCCGCTGGCCGGGAACCACGCAGATCCGGACGACGGGCCCCCTTTGCCATGCCGTTCAGCCACCCACTGGCAGCCTCGGCCCATTCCCCCGCCGTTGGAGTCCTGCCATGTCCCCCCGTCATCTGCTCTGGCTGGCCCTGCTGCCCGCCGTGTCCGCCTTCGCTGCGGAAACCCCCGAACTGCAGCGCGCCGCAGGAACGCCGCAGGCGGTGGGCGCTGCGCATACACTCCGCCAGATCCCCGAAGCCTGTGCACGGCTGGAAGGCGTGTTCACGGGCGAGGCGGCACAGCCGTACAAGTTTGCCGTGGTCCGTACCAGCGAGCAGTGCCGGCCGCGCGCCCGCTTTGTGGACTACGACAAGGCGCAGCCCAGCGAGGCCAAGGGCTGGAAACTCAATGATGTGATCCGTGTGCCGAATGCGGGCTGCCCGGCCCAGCAGGCGGTGGTGCGCGTGTGGCGCATGCCGGTCACCACCACGCCCGAACGCGATGGCCAGGGCCAGTCGCGCATCTACCTGGAAGACGCCAAGAAGCAGGCCGCCGCCGGCAAGATCGCGCAGGTGCCGATGTTCGCCGCGCAGATGAAGGTCGAGGGCAAGGCCTGCAACTGACCTGACCACGCACCGGTAGTGCCGGCCGCTTGCCGGCTCCCGGACTCTGCCGGGGACACGGCGCTGCCGGCCAGCGGCCGGCACCACCTCAGGGCCTGGGAGCACCGCGCTGCCGGCGAGCGGCCGGCACCGACGGGTTGCTCATGCTTCAAAGGCAGGCAGCTTCTTCTTCACTGCCACGTTCTTCAGCGTCACGTACTTCGGCAGCCCATCAGGCCCGTAGGGCAACGGGGCTTCCCCCTTGATCAGCGGGGCGAGATAGGCGCGGGCCTTGTCGGTGATGCCGAAGCCATCGCGGCGGATGAAGCCGGCCGGCATCTTCTTCTCGTGGTTGGCCACCTTGTGCAGCGGGGCGGCCTCGATTTTCCAGCGATAGGGCTTATCGCTGGTGCGCACGATCACCGGCATCACCGCGTTCTGGCCCTTCAACGCGAAATGCACCGCCGCCTTGCCCACCGCCTGCGCCTGTTCCCAGTCGGTTTTGGAGGCCAGATGGCGCGCCGAGCGCTGCAGGTAGTCGGGCAGGGTCCAGTGGACCTTGTAGCCCAGTCCATCCTTGACCCGGGCCGCCAGCTGCGAGGCCACGCCGCCGAGCTGGGTATGCCCGAACGAATCGGTGCCACCGCCCGCATCGGCGACGAAACGGCCATCGGCCGTCTGGATGCCCTCGGAGGCCACCACCACGCAGTAGCCCACGCGCTCGACCACCTGTTTCACTTTGGCCAGAAACGCGGCCTCGTCGTAGGCGCGCTCGGGCAGCAGGATGATGTGCGGGGCGTCATCGGCGCCCTGGCCGGCCAGCCCCGCGGCCGCCGCGAGCCAGCCGGCATGGCGGCCCATCGCTTCGTACACGAACACCTTGGTCGAGGTCTCGGCCATCGCGGCCACGTCCAGCGCCGCTTCGCGCACCGAGACGGCCGTGTACTTGGCGGCCGAGCCGAAGCCCGGGCAGGTATCGGTCACGGCCAGATCGTTGTCGATGGTCTTGGGCACGCCGATGCAGGTCAGGTCGTAGTCGAAGGCCTTGGCCAGCTGGGAGACCTTCCAGGCGGTATCGGCCGAATCGTTGCCGCCGTTGTAGAGGAACCAGCGCACATCGTGCGCGCGCAGCACCTGGAGCAGCCGCTCGTACCTGCCGCGGTCGGCCTCCAGTGATTTGAGCTTGTAGCGGCACGAGCCGAACGCGCCGCCGGGGGTATGGGCGAGGGCGGCGATCGCGGCAGCGGTTTCCTTCGAGGTGTCGATCAGGTCCTCGCGGAGCGCGCCGAGAATACCGTTGCGTGCGGCCAAGACCTTGATTCCTTTGGCCCTTGCCGTGCTGATGACCGCCGAGGCCGTGGCATTGATGACGGCGGTGACGCCGCCTGACTGGGCGTAGAGCAGGGTACCGTTGGGCATGGTGCGACCTTGGTCTGGGGGAAGGACATTGCAGAGACATTACCGGTATGGGGTAAAGTGCGCGTATTGCGGTGCAGCGTGATTGTGGACAATCCCGGGGCGCGCGCCCTTCCATTTTCTTACCACGTTGGAGTCAGGTTGATGCGATTGGTTCTGTTGGGACCGCCCGGTTCGGGCAAGGGGACGCAGGCGACGCGCCTGAAGGAACATCTTTCGATTGCGCACATTTCCACCGGCGACCTGCTGCGTGCCGAAGTGGCTGCGGGGACCGAGCTGGGCAAGCAGGCCAAGGCCGTGATGGATGCCGGCAACCTGGTGTCCGATGACATCCTGCTGGGCATGCTCGAGTCGCGCCTGGGCCAGGACGATGTGGCCAAGGGCTTCATCCTGGATGGTTACCCGCGCAACGTGGCCCAGGCCAATGCGCTGGACAGCCTGCTGGCCAAGATCGGCCAGCCGCTGGATGCGGTCGTGCAGCTGGACGTGCCGACCGAACTGCTGGTCGAGCGCATCGCCGGCCGCGCCGCCGAGCAGGGCCGTGCCGATGACAACCCCGAATCGGTGCGTCAGCGCCTGCAGGTCTACAACGACCAGACCGCGCCCGTGGTGGATTTCTATGCCGGCCGTGGCACGCTCGCACGCGTTGATGGCGTGGGTGAACTGAACGACGTGGAAGCGCGCATCCGCGCCGCGATCCAGGCCTGATCCGGTCGGTGCCGCTACGGCGGCACCGCACGGGCAGTGCGCTGCCCAGTGCCTGAAACACACACGCCCGGCCCCCGAAGGGACCAGGCGTGTGGTTTGAAGGTGCCAGCGAGCGGGCTTGCTCAGAGCCCCGCAGCATGAGCCCCCCTGGGGATGGCCTCTTGGGGAGTAGGACCAATGGGGTGCTGCGGCTGGCCCATGGAATTGTGTCCGTCTTCACAGTACGGCGCTATCGGGATTTCCCTGACACCGTGATGGACTTCTCTGATACTCGACTAGGAGTTATCTGACGGCGATGTCCATCGACGGTGATGATCGGCGACAATCGCAGGCATGAGCACGATCCACATTCTTGGTATTGCAGGCACTTTCATGGGCGGCGTGGCCGCGCTGGCACGCGAGAAGGGCCATACGGTCCGCGGCAGCGACCAGGCGATCTACCCGCCGATGTCCACCCAGCTCGAACGCCTGGGCATCGCCCTGGATCCGGGCTACCGCGCCGACAGCGTGGCACCGGACTGCGACGAGGTGGTGATCGGCAATGCGCTCTCGCGCGGCAACCCTGCCGTGGAAGCGGTGCTGGATGCAGGCCAGCGCTATATCTCCGGGGCCCAGTGGCTGTCCGAGCAGGTGCTGCCGGGCCGCGACACCCTGGCTGTGGCCGGCACGCACGGCAAGACCACCACCACCACCATCCTGACCTGGCTGCTGCACAGCGCCGGGCGTGAGCCGGGCTTTCTGATCGGCGGCGTGGCGGAGGATTTCGGCGTCTCCGCGCGCATCGGCAGCGGCCGCGAGTTCGTGGTCGAGGCCGACGAGTACGACACTGCGTTCTTCGACAAGCGCAGCAAGTTCGTGCACTACCGGCCGCTGGTGGCGATCCTCAACAACCTCGAATACGACCACGCCGACATCTTCCCGGACGTGGCCGCGATCCAGCGCCAGTTCCATCACCTGATCCGCACCGTGCCCGCGCGCGGGCGCCTGATCGTCAACGGCGAAGATGCCTATCTCGCCGAGGTGCTGGCGATGGGGTGCTGGACGCCGGTGGAGCGCTTCGGTTTCGATCCTGCGCTGGAATGGCACGCCGAGCTGGTGGAGGCCGACGGCAGCGTGTTCGTGGTGCACCATCGCGGCGCGCGCGTCGGTGAAGTGCGCTGGTCGCTGCTCGGCCGGCACAACGTGCTCAACGGGCTCGCTGCGCTGGCCGCCGCGCATGCGGTAGGTGTCGAACTGGCCACGGTGATGCCGGCGCTGGCCGCGTTCCGCAGCGTCAAGCGCCGCCTGGAAGTGATCGGCCAGGCACGCGATGTCACCGTCTACGATGACTTCGCGCATCACCCCACCGCGATCCGCACCACCCTTGAGGGCCTGCGTGCGAGGGTTGGTGAAGCCCGCATCGTGGTGGCGATGGAACCGCGCAGCAATTCCATGCGGCTGGGCGCGCATGCGCAGGCGCTGGCCCCGTCGCTGGACGGTGCCGATGCCGTGGTGTTCCTGCACCGCCCCGAGCTGGCCTGGGATGCGGCCGGCGTGATCGCGGCCGTGCGAGGCGACGCGTATGCCGTGCCGGATACCGATGCGCTGCTGGCCCGCCTGGACGCGATCGCCATGCCCGGCGACCACGTGGTGTTCATGTCCAATGGTGGCTTCGACGGCGCGCCGCGGCGCTTCCTGGCACAGCTGCAGCCGTCCTGAGCGGGCCTGGCCATGACCGACACCGCGTCACTGCCCCTGTTCCCGCTGCACACCGTGCTGCTGCCCGGCGCCGCGCTGGGCCTGCGCGTGTTCGAGCGGCGCTACCTGGACATGCTGCGCGAATGCAGCCGCGCCGGTACCGCGTTCGGTGTCTGCATGATCCTGCACGGTGAGGAAACCGGCGCCCCCGCGGTGCCGGCCGCCTACGGCGTGGAGGCGCGGATCGAGGATTTCGACGTGGGCGCCGATGGCGTGCTGGTGCTGCGCCTGCGTGGCCAGCGTCGCTTCCATGTCGATCGCACGCGCGTGCGCGACAACGGGCTGATCATTGCCGAGGTGACCTGGTGTGCGGCCGACAGCGACGATGAGCTGCAGCCCGAACATGCGCTGATGGCGACCGTGCTTGAGCACATCATCGAACAGGCCGGTGCCGCGTTTGCTCCGGTCAGCCCGGCGCAGATGGAGCAGGCCAGCTGGGTCGGCTGGCGCCTGGCTGAGCTGCTGCCCCTGGAGGATGCGCAGCGCCTGCAGCTGCTGCAGCACGATGACCCGCACCAGCGCCTGCAGGCGTTGCTGGACTGGATGCCGTAACGCGGGGCGAGCGAGGCCCCGCTGCACGAACGGCCGGGATGATCCCGGCGCTGCCTCATTCGGCCGCGGGCATGCGCACGCGCAGCACCGGCATCTGCGTATCCGGATGGGTGTCGACCTGCTGTGGCAGGCCATCCAGTGCCTGGCGTACTGCATTGAGCGAGGGGTCGATGCCACGCATCGGGCGCCACATCCCGATCAGATTGAAGTGCTGCTGGTAGTGCAGGGTCTGCGCACTGCCGAGCCACAACGGCTCATCCACCGGCGCTGACAGACGCGCCGGTGCCGGCCACAGGCGCAACGCGAACATCTCGTTGGGGGCATTGCCGGCGCGCAGCATCAGCAGCGATTCGACCTGCGTGTCCAGGGTGGCTGGCAGGACCGGCACCTTGTCCTTGTCCGAGGACTTGTCGAGCATCAACAGCGCCTGCTCCCAGCCGGCCTGTGGCTGTACGCGCCAGCCCTGGCTTTCCAGGCGGCGCTGCAGCGGTGCCAGCGGGCCGGCCACCTGCACATCCAGCGGCCAGCGCTGGTCGTCATCGAATTCATTGCGGCGCGAGGGCAGGTGCTGCCACTCGGTTGTCCACCAGGCCTGTGCATCCAGCGGCGCCGGGCTCGGCTGCGCCGGTTCGAAGCGCGCCAGTTTCACCGGGATGTTGCGCGGGGCGTACCAGAGCGCGGCCACGGCGAAGGTACCGTAGAACAGCCACGCCACCGGCTTGACCCAGAACGAGCGGTTGAAGCGGCGGCGGTACGCGATGCCGAGCACCAGTAGCCAGAACAGGCCGAACAGCATGCCGCCGATCACATCGCTCAGCCAATGGGCGCCGAGGTAGATGCGGGCGAAGCCGATCAGGCTGACGATGATGCCCGACAGCAGGTAGGGCCACACGCGGGTGCGGCCGGGCAGTTCGCGCGCGATCAGCACGGCGAAGAAGCCGAAGGTGATCGTGGCCATCGTTACGGAGACCGACGGGAAGCCGAAGCCGCTGCTCGCATCCGGCGGCCGGACCACGTCCACGGTTGCGCCGAGCAGCTTGCACAGGGCCAGGCCGAAGGCCAGCGCGGCCAGCCAGTGACCGGCCGCCATCCAGCGCCGGCGCCAGACCAGGTAGCCCATGCCGGCGGCCGTGGCCGGCAACAGGACCTGCCAGGCGCCCAGCGAGGCCAGCGCGGCCATCGGGTAATCGGCCAGCGGATTGCGCAGGGCCAGCATGGCGTGGTGCACGGCCAGATCGACCCGCAGCGGTTCGCCATGGGCGACCACCGCCATCAACAGGGCGAACCAGCCCCAGCCAAGCAGCAGCAGCATCACCGCCAGCATCGCCAGGGGCACCGATTCACGCCGCTGGGGATCGAACACCGCCACCGAGTAACGGCCCAGCGTTGGATGGCGCTGCGACCAGTTCAACAGCATGGCCAGCCAGCTGTCCATGCGCGAGGCCGACCAGCGGTAGCCGTACAGCACGATCGCCCAGACCAGGCCCATGATCACGCCGAGCAGGCCCAGCACCATCACCAGCCGGCCGGCAACGGCGGCGACCGCGTCATACGCCTCGCCGAGCACCCAGCCGGGGGCCAGGAACAGCACCGCCCAAGACAGGCTGGCGATGCCACTGGCCTGGAAGTAGCGCGAGAGCGGCATCTTCATCATGCCGGCGATGGCCGGCACGAACGGGCGGATCGCGCCGACATAGCGCGCCACCAGGATGCTCTTGAACGCGTTGCGGCGGAACATCGTCTCGCCGCGGTCGAGCAGCTGCGGATACTTGCTGAAGGGCCAGAAGCCGCGCAGGCGATCCCCCCAGCGCCGGCCTACCCAGTAGCTGATGCCGTCGCCGGCAAACGCGCCCAGCGCTGCGCAGGCCACCGCGTACGGCCCGGAGATCTGGCCCAGGCCGATGAACACACCCACGGCGAACAGCAGCGGCAACGCGGGCACGATCGCGCCCAGCACGATGACCGCATCGCAGAAGGCAATGAGGAAAATGACCGCACCGGCAAGCACGGGGTGAGCTGAGATCCACGCAAGCGTGGCATCGATCCATGACGAGTCCATCGGAGGATTATAGGGGGGGCAAAGTGACTGACTGCCGGCCAGCGGCGGGCAATGTGCGGCATCTGCAGTGAATGAGCGCGATCAGCCGCCTAGAATGGCGCCATGACACGCCCTGCCGATCCCGCCCCGACCGCCCTCAAAGCCGACAGCTTCGGCCGCATCCTGCTGATGGAGCAGGACGGCCAGCGCTTCGTGCGCCGTGATCTGGAGGCCACCCCGTGGTGGCTGCGCCTGCCGGCATGGTGGCTGGCCCGGCGCGAGGCGCGCGCGCTGGCGCATCTGGATGGGATGCCCGCCACGCCGCGGTTGCTGGGCTGGAACGGGCGCTGGCTGGACCGCAGCTTCATGGCCGGCGATGCGATGTACCAGCGTCCGCCGCATGGCGACCTTGCCTATTTCCGTGCGGCGCGCCGTCTGCTGCAGCAGGTCCATCGCCACGGCATCGCGCACAACGACCTGGCCAAGGAAGCCAACTGGCTGGTGCGCGAAGACGGCTCGCCGGCCCTGATCGATTTCCAGCTGGCGGTGATCGGCAATCCGCGCTCACGCTGGATGCGCCTGCTGGCCCGCGAGGACCTGCGCCACCTGCTCAAGCACAAGCGCATGTACTGCCGGCCGTCGCTGACGCCGGTGGAGAAGCGGCTGCTCAAGCGCACCTCGTGGGTGCGTGACCTCTGGTTCCGCACCGGCAAGCCGGTCTACCGCTTCGTCACCCGCAGGATCCTGCACTGGGAAGACAACGAAGGGCAGGGCCCCAAGCCGTAGCAGGGGCCGATGCCTGGCGCTCAGCGCAGGTCGAGGATCTGCTTGCCGGTGAAGCGGCGTTGCGCGTCGAACTCGTAGGCGACCCGCAGCATGCCCTCGTCCGCGCAGGCATGGCAGGTGCGCAGCGGCGTGCTGTAGATCAGGCGCAGCCCGCCGTTGGGCAGCGCTTCACTGCCGCTGGCCTCGGCGGGGGCGAACGGTGAGGCGTCCGGGTGCGCATCAAGGAAGGGTTTGACCGTTGCATCGGCGCGCGACATCTCCGGCAGGACATCCGCATCCACATCCACGGTATGCCCGGCACTGTCGACCAGCAGCGTGCCTTCATTGGTATTGGCACGGAACGGGTACTCGATGGTGGCAATGCCCACGCCGTCCTGGTCACGCCATGCGCTGACGTAGCCGGGATTCCCCTGCGCGCCCAGCTGATGGGCCGCGGCGATCGCCTGCGGGCTGGCCTTGGCCGCCTGCATCGCCTTGGACAGGCAATCATCGGCAACCGGCGCCTGGCCGCGGCAGGCGTCCACCTCGCCGTCCCAGATCGCCGCTTCGCTGAAGGGGGAGGCGCCGCCGGCCGTACCGGGAACGGTGGCGGCCGCCTGCACAGGGGCGGTGGACGGGTCGCCGGCGGGCTGGCAGGCAGCCATCGCCAGTACCAGCGCCAGCGCGGTCAGGGGAAGGCGGATCGCCGTCATGTCGCTCATTCCATGCAGAACGTGAATGCCCAGTATCGACGCGGCGCATGAATCCGGTGTGTGCGCCGGGGCGGCATAATGCCGGTTCACTGCAATCGCATCGAAGGAATCCGCGCATGGCCAGTCTGCAAGGCAAGACCCTGTTCATCACCGGCGCCTCGCGCGGCATCGGCCTGGCCATCGCACTGCGTGCTGCACGGGACGGGGCCAATATCGCCATCGCGGCCAAGTCCTCGGTGCCCAATCCCAAGCTGCCCGGCACCATCCACAGCGCAGCGGAGGCGGTCACCGCCGCCGGCGGCCAGGGGCTGGCGCTGAAGTGCGACATCCGCGAAGAAGACCAGGTGCGTGCGGCCGTCGCCGCCACCGTGGATACCTTCGGTGGCATCGACATCCTGGTCAACAACGCGAGCGCGATCTGGCTGCGCGGCACGCTGGACACGCCGATGAAACGTTTCGACCTGATGCAGCAGGTCAACGCGCGCGGCAGCTTCCTGTGCGCGCAGGCCTGCCTGCCGCACCTGCTGCAGGCACCCAATCCACACATTCTCACCCTCGCGCCGCCGCCAAGCCTGGACCCGAAGTGGTGGGCGCCGCATACCGGCTACACGCTGGCAAAGATGGGCATGAGCTTCGTCACGCTTGGCCTGGCCGCGGAGTTCGGGCCACAGGGCGTGGCGGTCAATGCGTTGTGGCCGCGTACCGTGATCGCCACTGACGCAATCAACATGATTCCCGGCGTGGACATCGGCGGCTGCCGCACGCCGGCCATTCTTGCCGATGCCGCACACGCGGTGCTGACCCGCGAGGCGGCCGGCTTCAGTGGGCAGTTCCTGCTGGATGACGAGGTGCTGGCGCAGGCCGGCATCACTGATCTGAGTGGCTATGCCGTCGATCCGTCGCGTCCGTTGATGCCCGATCTGTTCCTGGATTGACGCGCGCGCGGTGCGCGCCGCGTGCGCGATGACAAACGCTGCACAGGCCGGGCTGCTATGGTGCGGGCCCCAAATCGTATGGACACATGCATGTCATTCCGCACACGGACCGCACCGCTCGCCGCCGCCATCGCCTTGATCAGCCTGCTCGGCGCCTGCAGCAAGGGCCCGGGCAGCGTTGCCGATACCCAGGGCGTGGAAAAGGTGAACGCCTACATCGCCTGCTTCAACGCCGTTGAACAGCCGATCCACGAAGGCTTCCAGCAGTACATTGGCTGGATGCAGGATCCGGAGGCTGGCCCGACCGGCAATGAGAAGCAGGTGCGTGGGCCGGGCACGGTGTTGTCGCATCGCGTGGAGGCGTGCAACGCCCCGATGGTCGCCGCGCTGGCGATGACGCCGGCCGAGCCCGAGCTGGATCCGGCGGCGAGCGCTTACCAGAAGACGTTCGTCGACCTGTACGCCCTTATCGAGCAGGCCGACCGTTACTACAGCCGCGAGGACTACCTGCGCGATGACCATGCCGGGATGCGCAGCCAGCATGCCCCGCTGATGAAGGCCTACACGGCGTTCTTCGACGCAGGCACCGCGCTGGACGCCGCGCTGGAAAAGCGCGAAGACGAACGCCGTGCGGAACAGCTCAAGGAGATTGAAGCTTCCGAAGGCCGCTCGATGGCGTACTACCAGATCAAGATTCTCGGTGATGGCAAGCAGCTCACGCAGCTGCTCAACAGCGAGACGCCCGATCTGGCGGTGGCACGCACCCAGCTCGCGGCGTTCCAGGCGCTGCTGCAGCAGGCGCAGGATGACAAGATCGGCAAGGGCGATGCGATGTGGGGCCACGTGGAGCGCGCCGCCGATGCGCTGGCCCGCGATGCCGGCCGCCGTATCGCGCGCGTCGAGTCGAAGAAGCCGTATACCCGCAGCGAGCAGATGCTGATGGAGAGCGGTGGGCGGATCAGCAACCCGCAGGGCTCGGCCGAAGCGTTGCTGGCCAGCTACAACGACCTGGTCGACATGAGCAACCGCCTGGCGCGGACCAGCGGCGCGCGTTGAGTGATCGCGCGGCGGGCTGCCTGGCGGCCCGCCGCAAGCATCAGACGTTGAAGACCGGTGGCAGTTTTTCGCCGCAATGGCGGCAATGCACGGCGTCCGGTTCGTGGCCTTCCAGCCCGCAATGCGGGCAGCCGCGCGCATCACGGCGCGCGGCATGCTCGGCATCGCGCATGGTGTTGGCCAGTTCGGCGGTGTAGATGCCGGTCGGCACGGCGATGATGCTGTAGCCGATCAGGATCAGCACCGAGGTGACGAAGCGGCCGAGCACGGTCTGCGGCACGATGTCGCCGAAGCCCACCGTGGCCATGGTCACCACCGCCCAGTACATGCTGCTGGGGATGCTGGTGAAGCCGTGGTTGGGGCCTTCGATCACGTACATCATCGTCCCGGCGATGATGGTGATGGTGATCACCGTGAACAGGAACAGCAGCACCTTGCGGCGGCTGCGCCACAGCGATTCCATCAGCACGCCGCTTTCTTCGATGTAGCGGGTCAGCTTGAGGATCCGGAACACCCGCAGGATGCGCAGCGCGCGCACCACCAGCAGGCTCTGCGCGCCGGGGATGAACAGCGACAGGTAGGTGGGCAGGATCGAGGCCAGATCGATGATGCCCCAGATGCTGAATGCGTAGCGCAGTGGGCGTTTGACCACCACCAGCCGCAGCAGGTACTCGGCGGTGAATACGATCGTGAAGCCCCATTCCAGCACGTACAGCCAGTCGGCGTAGGCTGCATGGAAGCGCTGCACGCTGTCGAACATGACCACCACCACGCTGGCGATGATCGCGTAGACCAGCAGCAGGTCGAAATTGCGCGAGGGCCGGGTGTCGTGGCGGTAGATGATGTCGAACCACTGGCGGCGCCAGCCGGTCTCGGTGGCGGGGTTGAGCTGGGGGGCGGTGAACGGTCGCATGGGCCGCATTGTGCCCCACCGGCCCAAAGCGCGAGAATGGGATCTTTCCTGAGGCCCTGACTGCCATGACCGCCGCTGCCACCGATCCGCTGTTGTCCCTGTCGCATTACTACCTGCCGGTCTACAAACCGCGCCAGGTGGTGCTCGAGCGCGGCCAGGGCGCGCGCGTCTGGGACAACCAGGGCCGCGAGTTCATCGATCTGGCCGCCGGCATTGCCGTGTGCGGCCTGGGCCACAACGATCCGGACCTGAAGGCGGCGCTGATCGAGCAGGCCGGCAAGCTATGGCACACCAGCAATGTGTTCTACAGCGAGCCGCCGCTGCGCCTGGCCGAGGAGCTGGTCACCGCCTCGCGCTTCGCCGAGCGCGTGTTCCTGTGCAACTCCGGCGCCGAAGCCAATGAGGTGGCGATCAAGCTGGTCCGCAAGTGGGCCTCTTCGCTGGGCCGCCCGGCGCACCAGCGCGTGATCGTGACCTTCCGCGGCAGCTTCCACGGCCGCACGCTGGCCGCGGTCACCGCCACCGCCCAGCCGAAGTACCAGGAAGGCTACGAGCCGCTGCCCGGTGGCTTCCGCTATGTCGACTTCAACGACGAGGTCCAGCTGGAAACCGCGATGGCCGCCGGTGATGTGGCCGCGGTGATGCTGGAGCCGATCCAGGGCGAGGGCGGCGTGATGCCGGCCAAGCCGGGCTTCCTGCAGCGCGTGCGCGAGCTGTGCGACCAGCACAACGCGCTGGTGGTGCTCGATGAGATCCAGGCGGGCATGGGCCGTACCGGCACGTTGTTCGCGCATTGGCAGGACAACATCAAGCCGGACATCGTCACCCTGGCCAAAGCGCTGGGCGGCGGCTTCCCGATCGGCGCGATGCTGGCCGGCCCGAAGGTGGCCGAGGTGATGCAGTTCGGTGCCCACGGCACCACCTTCGGCGGCAACCCGCTGGCCGCGGCTGTCGCCCGCGTGGCGCTGCGCAAGCTGTCCTCGCCGGAGATCGCACACAACGTCAGCCGTCAGTCGCAGGCGCTGCGCGATGGGCTGGGCAGGATCAACGACGAGTTCAAGGTGTTCAGCCAGGTCCGCGGTCGCGGCCTGATGCTGGGCGCGGTGCTGGACAAGGATTTTGCCGGCCAGGCCGGTCCCATCCTCGACCACGCCGCCGAGCACGGCCTGCTGACCCTGCAGGCCGGCCCGGACGTGCTGCGTTTCGTGCCGTCGCTGAACATCACCGATGAAGAAATCGCCGAAGGCCTCAAGCGCCTGCGCGCGGCGGTGCAATCCTTCATCGCCTCGCGATAACCAACAGCGGTAGAGCCGACCGTTGGTCGGCTCTACGCCAGGGCGTACCGCTTCAACACCTTGCCGATGCTGCGACTGTCGGTGGCGGTTTCCGCCCGCAATCCTGCCTGACGCGCACCGCGCACGTTGGTGAACAGGTCATCGACGAACAACGTGCGCCCGGCGCGTGCGCCCAACAGCGCCATCGCCTGCACGAACACGGCCGGGTCCGGCTTGCGAGCGCCCAGCGCGCCGCTGCACAGGATGCGCCCGCGCAGCGCTGCGGCCAGGGTGGGCAGGATGCGCGGGATGGTGTCCACCATCAGCGCGCCATTGTTGGTCAGGATCGCGATCGGCATGCGGCGTGCAACCTGTTCGATGCGTTCGATGACCCCGGCCTGTGGCATGGACGCGGCGATGCGGGCGTCCTGCCACTGCGTGATGCTCACCGTGCTGCCCAACGCCGCGCCCAACTGTTGCAGGTACAGCGTGCTGTCCAGGCCGGCGTCATGCTGCTGCTCCAGGCCGCTGTCGAACAGGGCGGCGTGCACCTGTGCGACGCTGCAGCCGGTGCTGGCGGCCAGGTGACGCACGCGCAAATGCCGCGCATGGCGCACCAGCACGCCATCGAAATCCAGCAGCAGCCCCTCCACGGCATCGGTCATCGCGCACTCTTGTCCGGGTCCAACGCTGACCGTACCGCAGTCGGGGCGCTTGCTGCGACATCGCGTCGCAGGCCGGGCGTGGGCACGGACTCTAGAATCGCGTGGACTGTTCGATGGAGATCGCCGTGAAACTGCTTGCCCCCGTGTTGCTTGCCGGCCTGATGCTGGCCCCGGCCGCCCATGCGCGCGTCTGCGCGATCGCCATCGACAGCACCGACCAGATGAGCTTCAGCCAGAAGGAGATCAAGGTTGCGGCGGACTGCACCCAGGTGAAGCTGACCCTGCGCCACACCGGCAAGCTTGCCGCGACCGCGATGGGCCACAACTGGGTGCTGACCCGCACCGCGGATTACCAGCCGGTGGCGATGGCCGGCATGCGCACGACCTTGTCCGACAGCTACCTGCCCAAGGGCGATGCGCGTGTGCTGGCGCATACCCCGGTGATCGGGGGCGGGCAGACCACCAGCGTCACCTTCTCGACCGCGAAGCTGGCCAAGGGCGGCGACTACACGTTCTTCTGCTCGTTCCCGGGGCACTTCGCGATGATGAAAGGCCGATTTCTGTTCGTCTGAGCGCCGAAGCCGGCCGGTGGACGGCGTGACGACCAACGGTCGTCACCTACCCGGGGTGATCGGCACGCACGCTGTGACGACCAACGGTCGTCACCTACCGCCTCCGATCAGCCTTTGACGACCTTGAAGGCTTCGCGCGCGGCCTCGATGGTCGCATCGATGATGCTGTCGTCGTGGGCGCTGGACAGGAAGCCGGCCTCGTATGCCGAAGGGGCCAGGAACACACCGCGCTCCAGCATCGCGTGGAAGAAGGTGTTGAACGCGGTGATGTCGCACGCCGTCGCCTGGGCGTAGGTTTCCACCTTCTGGTCGGTGAAGAACAGGCCGAACATGGCGCCGACCTGGGTGGTCGTCACCGCCACGCCGGCCTCGGCCGCCGCGGCTTCCAGCCCGGCGCAGAGGCGCGCAGCGGCGGCACTCAGGCGATCATGGAAGCCCGGTTCCTGCACCAGTTCCAGCATCGCCAGGCCCGCGGCCATCGCCACCGGATTGCCGCTGAGCGTGCCGGCCTGGTAGATCGGGCCAGCCGGGGAAATCTGCGACATCAGCTCGCGGCGGCCGCCATAGGCACCCACCGGCATGCCGCCGCCGATGATCTTGCCGAAGGTGGTCAGGTCCGGGGTGACGCCGTAGTGCGCCTGCGCGCCGCCGAGGGCCACGCGGAAGCCGGTCATCACTTCATCGAAGATCAGCACCGTGCCGTACTGCGTGCACAGCGCGCGCAGGTGCTGCAGGTAGCCCTCGCGCGGCGGGATGCAGTTGGCGTTGCCGACCACCGGCTCGATGATCAGGCCGGCGATGTGCTCGCCCTGTTCGGCGAACAGCGTGGTGGCGGCCTCGAAATCGTTGTAGGGCAGGGTCAGGGTGAGTTCGCTCAGGCCGGCCGGGACGCCCGGTGAGGTCGGCACGCCCAGGGTCAGCATGCCGCTGCCGGCCTTGACCAGGAACGAATCGCCGTGGCCGTGATAGCAGCCTTCGAACTTGACGATGCGGCTGCGGCCGGTGGCGCCGCGCGCCAGCCGGATCGCCGACAGTGTGGCCTCGGTACCGGAGTTGACCATGCGCACCATCTCGCAGGACGGCACCAGCCGGGTCAGCGTTTCGGCCATGGTCACTTCCGCTTCGCACGGCGCACCGAAGGACAGGCCGTTGCCGATCGCCTGCTTGACCGCCTGGCGCACCGCGGTGTGGTTGTGGCCGACGATCATCGGGCCCCAGGAGCCGACGTAATCGATGTAGCGGTTGCCATCCACGTCGTACAGGTACGCGCCATCGGCACGCTGCACGAAGAACGGCTCGCCGCCGACCGACTTGAACGCGCGCACGGGCGAGTTGACGCCGCCCGGCAGCAGTTTCTGGGCGCGGGTGAACAGGGCGTGGGACTGGTCGTGGTTCATGGGGTGTCCTGGGTCTTACGGAAACTGGGCGAGGAAGGCGCGCTGGGTGGCAACCGGATCGGGGGCGGCGAAAATGCCGCTGACCACGGCCACCAAGTCGGCGCCGGCCGCGATGATGGGACCTACATTGTCCGGGCTGAGCCCGCCGATCGCCACCCGCGGCACGCCCAGTGCGGCGCTTTGCCGCAGCAGGTCCGGCGTGGCACGGCTGGCGGTGACCTTGGTGGTGGTGGGGAAGAACGCGCCGAAGGCCACATAACTGGCCCCTTCGGCCACGGCACGCGCGGCATTGGCCAGCTGGTCGTAGCAGGACGCGCCGATGATGGCGTCGGGGCCCAGCAGGGCGCGCGCCGCGCCGATGTCGCCGTCGGTGCCGCCCAGGTGTACGCCAGCGGCGCCCACGGCATGGGCCAGTGCCGGGTCGTCATTGATGATCAGTGGCGCGCCGTGCGGCGCGCACAGCGCCTGCAGCGCGGTCGCCTGCTCCAGGCGCAGGGCGGCATCGGCGGTCTTGTTGCGGTACTGCAGCCAGGTGGCGCCGGCCGCCAACAGCGGCGCGGTGCGCGCCAGCAATCGTGCGGTATCGGGTTCGTCGGGGGTGATGAGGTAGACGCCGCGGGGCGGCGTGGGGGCTGAAGCGTGATTCATCAATGGCTACCGGTAGCGCAACGGGAGTGGGACAATGAGCGCTGTCAGCTCTTGTCCTGCCGTGATTATCCGATGACCGACGCTACCGCCACCACCTTCCGCACCTGGATGTGCGTTGTCTGCGGCTTCCTGTACCGGGAAGAAGACGGGTTGCCGGAAGAGGGCATCGCCCCGGGCACGCGCTGGGAAGACATTCCCGATACCTGGACGTGCCCGGACTGTGGCGTGACCAAGGACGATTTCGAGATGGTCGAAGTCGACTGAGGCCGGGCCGGCGCCGCGTCATGGCGCCTTTCAATGCAGGCGCGGCACCGCGCCACCCAGGCTGACCAGCTTCTCGCGCACGTACTGGGCGTCGCTGGCCTTGGCATTGCGCTTGAGGTACAGCCCCAGGTCGTTGCGCGCGCCCGCCTCGTAGTCCAGCTGCAGGTAGGCCATGCCGCGGTCGCGCAGCGCATCGTCCTGTTCGGGCGCCAGTTTCAGCAGGCGATCGGCACTGCGTGCGGCACGGTCCCATTCACCCCGTTCCACATAGACCCCATGCAGGTTGCGCAGCATCCGCATCAGGATCGCGCGCGCCGGGGCCGGGTCCAGAATCTGTGCCAGCACATCGTCGTCGGGCACTTCACCGCCCAGGTGCGAGCGGGCGCGTTCGCGCAGTTCTTCCACGCCGAGCGGGCGGCCGCCGTTGAACGGGTCCATCACCAGTACGCCGTCGTTGAGCGGCAGGCGCACCAGGAAATGGCCGGGGAAGGACACCCCGTCCAGCGGGATGCCGAGCCGGCGCGAGACTTCCATCTGCACCAGCGCCAGTGAAATCGGGTTGCCCAGGCGGCGCTCGAAGACCTGGTTCAGATAGCTGTTGCGCGGGTCGTAGTATTCGCCATGGTCGCCGCTGTAGCCCAGTTCGTCGAACAGATGGCGGTTGACCGCGGCGATCTTCAGCGGCCACATGTCGATCGTGGCGATCTCGGTGCGCAGGTGGTCGGCGTGGCTCTGCAGGACCGCGTCGTAGACGGCAGGGTCCAGGTCCGGGTATTCGTCCCGGGCGATCAGCAGCGCGGTCGGCAACAAAGGCAGCGCCTCGTCATCCAGCTCGGCCAGCGATTCCCACGTCGGCAATGTGATCTGCCCCTGCATGGGACAAGACTGGCGACAAACGCGCCGCGATTCAAGGGCGCGGCGCGTTTATCGGGTCCCTTTTATTTACCGTCGGCGATGCCGGGGCCGAACTTCAGTTCGGTACCGTCCTTGAGCGCCATCTTTTCGGCCTGACCGGCATTGAGTTCCAGCACGTAACGGGCCGGCTCGCTGCTGGGGTAGGGCGGGCAACGGTCACCGGCCGAGCACGGCGGCACGTCACGCTGCTGGCTGACCAGGCGGCGCTGTGCATCGAAGTACAGGATGTCCAGGGCGATCTTGGTGTTCTTCATCCAGTACGCCTGCAGCTCTTCGCGTTCATGGATGAACAGCATGCCGTGGTCCTCCGGCATCTGGTCGCGGAACATCAGCCCGCGGGCGCGGGTGTCGTCATTGGTGGCCAGTTCAACGTGGTAGCGGTTGCCGTCCAGCTCCACCCAGTGACGGGCGTTGGTGCTGGCACAGCCGGCCAGGGTGAGCAGCAGAAGCAGGGGCAGCAGGCGCGACAGGGACATGGGATTGCCTCGTTGGGGGCAGCCGGCGCGGGCGCCGGCCACGGGGGTCAGATCACGACCGGCGGCTCGCCGCCGATGATCACCACATCGGCCGGGCGGCGCGCGAACAGGCCGACGCTGACCACGCCGGGCAGCTGGTTGAGCTCGCGCTCCAGCTTGACCGGATCGGTGATCTCCAGGTGGTGGATGTCCAGGATCACGTTGCCGTTGTCGGTGACCACGCCCTCACGCCAGGCCGGCTGGCCGCCGGTCATGTCCATGATGCGGCGGGCGACCAGGCTGCGTGCCATCGGGATCACTTCCACCGGCAGCGGGAACCTGCCCAGCACCTTGACCTGCTTGCTCGGGTCGATGATGCACACGAAGCGCTCGCTGGCCTCGGCGATGATCTTCTCACGCGTCAGCGCGGCGCCGCCGCCCTTGATCAGGTTCTTGTTGCCATCGCATTCGTCGGCACCATCCACATACAGCGAGAGGTTGCCGGTGTGGTTGAGCTCGAGCACCTCGATGCCGTGCTGCTTCAGGCGCGCGGTGCTCTGGTCCGAGCTGGAGACAGCGCCCTTGATGCGGTGCTGGATCCTGGCCAGGGCGTCGATGAAGTAGGCAACGGTGGAGCCGGTGCCGACGCCGACGATCATGCCGTCTTCGACGTATTCGATGGCTTTTTCAGCGGCGAGGCGTTTGGCTTCGGACATGGCGGGCAACTCTTGGAGGAAAGGGAATCAGTGCTTTTCCAGCGACAGCAGCAGCTTCCACTGCGCGGCGGTCACCGGGAGGATGGAGAGGCGGTTGCCGCGCGCGGTCAGCGGGAAACCTTCGCCCAGCGCATCGGCGTGCAGCTTGATCTCGTCCAGCGAAATGGTGTCGCGCAGCTTGCGCTCGAACGCCACGTCCACCAGCATCCAGCGCGGTTCTTCGCGGGTCGCCTTGGGGTCGTAGTAATCGGACCTGGGGTCGAACTGGGTGTCGTCCGGGTAGGCCTCGCTGGCTACCGTGGCCAGCCCGACAATGCCCGGCACCTTGGTGTTGGAGTGGTAGAACATCACCCCGTCGCCGACCTTCATGCCATCGCGCATGAAATTGCGCGCCTGGTAGTTGCGGACGCCGTTCCAGGGCTCGCGGCCCACGCGCTGCAGATCATCGATGGAAAAGGCGTCCGGTTCGGACTTCATCAGCCAGTAGCGCTTGCGTGCGGTCATGCGGAGTCTTTGATTACGGTAGGTGCCGACCGTTGGTCGGTACGCAGACAAGGGTGGAGACGTCGGTGCAGATCGCATCCACCGCGACGTCCCACGGTTGCACCGGCAGGTCATCGACCTGCTGGACCGAGAAGCCGACCCCGACCAGCCACGGTGGCGCCGGGCGCTGGTGGCGGAATGCGAAGCTGCGATCATACCAGCCGCCTCCCATCCCCAGCCGGCGGCCCTGCGCGTCGAAACCGACCAGCGGCGCGACGACCAGCGCCATCTGTTCCGGCGCGAGCGTGTCGTCCAGCGACAGGTCGGGTTCGGGAATGCCGAAGCGGTTGGCGGTCAGCGCCTGCCCCGGGCGCCATGGCGCGAAGCGCAGCGTCTGCTCGTGCAGCACCGGCAGGCAGTAGGTCAGGCCGGCGGGCAACTGCATCTGCCAGCGGTGCAGTGCGATCTCGCCATCCATCGCCCAGTACCCGGCAACATGCCCCTGGGCAGGCGCAAACGGCAGGGCGAGCAGGGCATCGGCCAATTGTTCGGCGGCGGCCAGGCGCACGGCGGCGGGGAGATCGCGGCGGCGTTGGCGCAGCTGCAGGCGCAGTGCGGAGCGCGGGTCGGTCATGCCTGGGTCCGGAGCGTGCGGAGGAAGCGGATAAAACAAGAGCGACGTCCCAGGGGAACGCCGCTCTTGCTGGAATATTGCATTCTCCGCCGTGACGATGCATGCGAAACGACCTTGAACCCGGGGTTCAAGTGGGTACGCTGGGGTTCCATCGGGCTTCCCGCTACAAGGCGGACTTGCACTCCCGGCGCCGTCGCGCACCCGTGGTCGTAATTAAGGGACAAGGCGAATGTTTGCACACGCCGTCGTTCACAGCAGAGAACGCGACGAGGATTATAGCCTTCTTGGGCAATTCGACCAGTCCGTTCGTCGGTCGAATTGCACATCAATTCAGATCGATGAAGGCCACGCGATGTACGTGTGCAATCGAATGGCGTGGAACCACGCCCGTGGATCACCCGGCGCTGTCGAACGCCCGGTCCAGGCGGCGGTTGAGATCGCTCAGCGTCTGCTGCAGCGCGATCGCCTGGCGGGCGTGCTCATCGCGCAGCTGCTGCAGCTCATGGGCCAGGTTCAGCGCGGCCAGCACCGCGACGCGGTCCACCGCGGCCATCCGGTTGCTGCCCCGGATCTCGCGCATCTTGGCGTCCAGCAGCCGGGCGGCGGCGGTCAGGCTCTCCCGTTCCTCCGCGCCCACGCCGACCGTGTATTCACGGTCCAGGATGCGGACACTGACCGGTTCGGTCTGGCTCATGTGTGCTGCTCCAGGGATTTGAGGCGGGTGATCATCGCTTCGACCCGGGAGCGGGCCTGCTCGTTCTTGGCCAGCAGCTGGGAGCGCTCGGCCACCAGTTGTTCCTGCTGATGGCGCAGGCTGCGGTTCTCGTCGGCCAGGCGCTGGTTGCGCTCAAGCAACGCCTCCACGCGGGCAGCGAAGGCCTGCAACTGGGCGATGGCGTCGGCGGGTTCCATGACCGGCACGATAGGCAAGGGCGGACGGGGCGGTCAAGCGAATAATGACGGGGCCTGGGGGCGGTCGCCCCCGGGGTGCCGGGGCCGGCCGCGGGGACGGCCATCGCAACCCGGCGGACACGGGTGGATTGGTACACTGTGGCGCTCACAAACCGTAGCCCCAAGATGACCGAACTCCCGAGTGTCGACGACGTAAACCAGGCCAGCCGGGCCCTGGGCCTGGGCGCCAGCGCCGCTGAACTGCACGGTGGCCTGTGCGGCTGGCTGTCTGCCGGCGGTGCGCCGGTGCGTGAATGGCCTGCCCGCGTGCTGGCCGATGACAACCTGCCGACCCCGGCCGAGGGCGATGCGTTGGCACGCCTGCTCGATGCCAGCGTGGCGCAGCTGGAAGACCGCGATTTCGCGTTCGAACTGCTGCTCAGCGATGCCAGCGACACCGCCACCCAGGCCGATGCCCTGTTCACCTGGGCGCGTGCGTTCCTGGGCGGTTTCGGGCTGGGCTCGGGGCAGAACCGCCCGGCCTTGTCCGAAGAGGGTGACGAGGCGCTGACCGATCTGGCCAAACTGGCGCAGGCCTCCAGTGAAGACTTCGAAAGCGGCAACGACGATGACGAAGACGCGCTGGCCGAGATCGAGGAGTTCATCCGCGTGGCGGTGCTGCTCCTGCACGGCGACTGCGTCATGGCGGCGCGCCATCGGCAGCGCCTGAACTGAGATGGATATCCGGCAGCTGACCGGCATCTCCGCCGCCGAATACACGCGTCGCCGCCAGCAGTTGATGGAGATGGCCGGCGACGACGCGATCCTGGTGCTGCCGGCCGCCGCCGAGCGGGTGCGCAGCCTGGATACGCATTACCCGTTCCGGCAGGACTCCGATTTCTGGTACCTGAGCGGCTTCCCGGAGCCGGAGGCCGTGCTGGTGCTGATCCCGGGCCGTCGCCATGGCGAGGTGATCCTGTTCTGCCGCGAGCGCGACGCCGACCGTGAAGCCTGGGATGGCGCGCGCGCCGGCCAGGAAGGGGCGGTCTCGCAGTACGGCATGGACGATGCGTACCCGATCGACGATCTGGACGACATCCTGCCCGGCCTGCTGGAAGGGCGCTCGCGGGTGTACTACCACTTCGGCCGCGATGCCGAGTTCGATCTCAAGCTGATCGGCTGGGTCAACCGCGTGCGTTCGCAGGTGCGGCATGGCGCGCAGCCGCCGCATGAATTCCTGGAACTGGGCCACCTGCTGCACGAACAGCGGCTGTTCAAATCCACGGCGGAAATCGCCGTGATGCAGCGCGCTGCCGATATCAGCGTGCAGGCGCATCGCGCCGCGATGCACGCGGCGCGGCCGGGCATCCACGAGTACGAGCTGCAGGCCGACCTGGAGCGGGTGTTCCGTGCCAATGACGCGTGTGCGGCGTACAGCAGCATCGTCGGGACCGGTGCCAACGGCTGCATCCTGCATTACCGCGACAACAACGCGCGCTCGCAGGACGGCGAGCTGGTCCTGATCGATGCCGGTGCCGAGTACCGCGGGTACGCCAGCGACATCACCCGTACCTTCCCGGTCAACGGCCGCTTCAGTGCCGAGCAGCGCGCGCTGCATGACCTGGTCGGCGCCGCGCAGGCCGCGGCACTGGCGCAGGCGCGCCCGGGCAATGCCTATGAGGCCGGTCATCTGGCTGCGGTGGAAACCCTGACCGAGGGGCTGCTGCGGCTGGGCCTGCTCAAGGGCACGCTGGAAGAAAACATCGCCGAAGCGCATTACCAGCGTTTCTATCGGCACAAGACCGGGCACTGGCTCGGCCTGGATGTGCACGACGTCGGCGATTACCGGTTGGCGGGCGATTCGCGGATGTTGGAGCCGGGCATGGTGTTCACCATCGAGCCGGGGCTGTATGTCTCACCGGACGACCGCAGCGTGGAAGCGCGCTGGCGCGGTATCGGCATTCGTACCGAAGATGATGTGCTGATCACCGAGGACGGCCATCAGGTGCTCACCGCTGCGTTGGCGCGCAGTGCCGATGAGATTGAAGACGAGATGGCCAAGCGCTGATCCGCTTCAGGGTGCAGCCACCGCATGGGTGGCTGCGCGGTGCAGCCACCCGGTAGTGCCGGCCGCTGGCCGGCTCCTCATGAAATCCCGGCATCCTGGGGAGCCGGCCAGCGGCCGGCACTACCGCGATGTCGCGCAGGTGCCGACCGTGGGTCGGCACCTGCATGTCCGCTCAGCTGGCGGACGCGAACACCGGGCGGGTCAGGTTGTCGGCATCGCCTTCGGTGCACAGCACTTCATCCTCGATGCGCACGCCGCCATACGGGCGGAAGAAGTCCACGCGGTCCCAGTTGATGCTGGCCCCGTGGCCGGCCTGCTTCACTTCGTCCAGCAGCATGTCGATGAAGTACACGCCCGGTTCGATGGTGACCACCATGCCCGGCTCCAGCACGCGGGTCATGCGCAGGTACGGGTGACCCTGCGGGCGCTCGATGCGGCCACCGCGGTCGCTGGCCGCGAAACCCGCCACGTCGTGCACCTGCAGGCCGATCAGATGGCCCAGGCCGTGCGGGAAGAAGGCCGCGCTCACGCCGGTGGCCAACGCTGCTTCCGGCGAGACGTTGAGTACACCGAAGTCCTTGAGGATGCCCATCAGCGACAGGTGCGCATCGATGTGCAGCTGCTTGTAATCCACCCCGGCGCGTACGCCCGCGCCCATCGTCTGCTGGGCCGCGTCCACCGCGTCGATGAGGGCCTGGAATTCGTCGTGGCCGCCGGCCGCATAGGTGCGGGTGATGTCACTGGCGTACCCGTAGGCACTGGCGCCGGCGTCGATCAGGAAGCTGCGCAGCGGGGTCGGCGCGCTGCGGCCCAGGTCGGTGTAGTGCAGCACTGCGGCATGCTCGTTGAGACCGATGATGTTGCCGTACGGCAGCTCATTGGCGTCCTGGCCGACCGCCCGGCAGTAGGCCATGTGGATCTCGAATTCGCTGGCGCCGGCGCGGAAGGCCGCCTCGGCGGCACGGTGACCGCGCACGCCCAGTCGCTGCGCTTGGCGCATCAAGGCGATTTCATAGGGGGTCTTGTAGCCGCGCTGCCAGTCCAGGTAATCGATGACCGGCGCCGGGTTGTTCGGCACGAACGCGCCCAGCGCGCTCTGCGGCTCGCCGAGAATCGCGCAGCGGGCCGCGTCCTTGGGCAGCAGTGCCAGCGCATCGTCGGGTTTGCGGATGATCTCGATATCGACATGCTCGACCCACCAGCCGTTCGGCGCATCCGGCACTACGTGCCAGTAGTCGAACGGCTGGTAGAAGATCACTTTCGGTCGTTGGCCCGGGGTGTACACCAGCCAGCTGTTGGGCAGCTTGGTCAGCGGCAGCCACGCCTTGAAGTTCGGATTCACCGCGTACGGGTAGTCGCGATCATCGAAGGCCTGGTAATGCTGGGTGCCGCTGGGAATCACCAGATGATCGAAGCCGCCACGCGCGAGCGCTTCGTCGGCGCGCTGGCGCATGACGCTGGCGTGGTGGGAATACAGGGCGCCGAGGTCTGGCTGGTTCATGGCATGAAGCTCGCTGGCAGTGCGGAATGCAGCCTTGGATTCTGCCGCAATCCGCCCGCGGGCGCTGTGCCGGAACCGGCGCTCAGACTGCCGAAGTTTCCTCGGCGATCCAGTGGCGCAGCTGTTCGCGTGCGTCGCGTGCCAAGGTCAGGAAGCGGAAACCCACCCAGGCCTGGCCCGGCGCATGGGTCTGCTCGCTCCAGAGCAGGTGCACGCCCACGTCGATCCGCAGTGGCTCTCCCTGCGGGCCGGGAATGGCGAAGTGCAGCTGGTACAGCGCGTCTTCGTGCATCGGTACCGAGGCCAGCATCAACATCCCGGTTTCGGAGACATTGCCGAGCCGGCCGATCACGGTCTCGGCCATCAGGTCGGTGACGGGCACCAGCTCGGTCACCTGGCGGCGCGGTGCACGGCGGGTATCGGGCGTGGTCATCCAGCGTTCTCCACGGGGCTGCCGGCGAGCGAGCGCAATGTGCGCAGGGTGGCCTGCCAGGCGCGGTCGATCAGCCGGCCCTTGTCTTCGGTGACGATCCGCACCTGGCCGTGCGCCATCAGCCGGGCCAGTGCGTCCAGCGAATGCTCGCCAACCTTCTGCCCGCGCTGATTGACGAACAGGGCGTTGTCGGTGATCAGGCTGTACCACGAGAGCCGCTGGCGGCGGACGTCGCCCTGCTGGTTGGTGGTGAACTCGAACCAGGTACCGAACGGCAGTGTGCGCAACTGGCGGTAACAGTCATCTTCCGCGGTGCTGCGCGCGAGCGGGGCGACCTTGCGCGGGTCGCTGGCGTCGGCCTGTTCGCCCAGCCGGGTGCGCGCGCGCAGGCGCGCGGTGAGTTCGGTGCGCGAGCTGCTGTCGTCCTCGCCGCCCGGCGTGGACAGGCGACGCGCGATCGCGGCCGCTTCATCCTGGTGATAGCCGACCTGCAGCAGGGCGGCCTCGACCTGGTTGCCCAGCGCGTCATCGCGCGCGCCTGCGCCCGGGGCCAGGCAGGTGACCTCGGCGATCCGGGTGGTTTCCTGCTGGCGCTGCTGCCACTGCGGCGAGGTTTCGCCGTTGCGCAGCAGGGTCAAGGTCAGCACATCCGACCACGCCTGCTTGAGCAGCGCCTGCACGAAGCGCGGGGGCGCGGCCTGCGTGCACAGCTGCTCGATGCTGGCACTGGCCTGCTGTTTGGCCGCCTCCAACCGTTCCTTGCCGCGGGCGGCTTCGACATGACGACGCTCGGCCAGCTCGGCCTTGTGGGCCAGCGCGCGAAAGTGCTGCTGGATCTCTTCATTGGCGGTGTCGAACACCGCCACATCGCCGTCGTAGTCGTTCACTACCTGGTCGACCGCGTGGCCGAGCTTCTGCACCAGCAGCGGGTCCACGTCCTCCTCGCCCAGCCAGTTGGCACCGGCCTCGGCGACGGCGTTGAGCAGTTCCCGCGCCGGGTGCTGGTCGCGCACGAAGAAGGCCGGATCGGTCAGGGCCGCGCGGGCCACCGGTACCTGCAGGCGGGTCAGCAGGTCGGCGGCCACGGCCTCGGGCCGCACCTCGCGCTGGATCTGCCCGTACAGCATGTCGAGCAGGTCGAAGGTGTCGCTGTCCTTGACGGTCAGGGCCGCGTGCGCGCCATGGTCGGCGCGGACCTGGGCGAGCAGTGCGTTGTGGAGGTCGGCCATGCTGCGGCGGGCGCCGCCGGGGGGAATGGCCTGGCTCTGCAGGCGCGCCAGCGTGGCATGCACCGCTTCGGCGGGAACCGCCAATGCCGGTGGGGCGTCCGGGGCGAGAAACGCGTTGTCGGCGGCGGGCGTGGGCGCGCCGGTCGTCGCGGCGACAGCCTGTGCGGCCATGGCATCGCCGCCCGGCACGGTGCCGGCGGCGTGCGCCTGGCGGGCGGCACCGAGCATCTGGTGCAGGGCCGACATCGCCGGTGCACCGAGATCGGTTGCCGCAGGCGGGGCGCTGGTGGCTGGCGCCGATGCAGACGTGGCGGCTGCTGGACCTGGCGCTGCTGCGTCGCCGTTGGACATGCCATGGGCCGGCCCAGCGGCCGGCGGCACCATTGCCGCCTGGGTCATCGCGGCCCAGCCCGCGCTGGGGGCGCTGCCGTTCCAGGCGGTCAAGGGCCGCGCGGCGGCGCCGCCGCGCGCGCCGGGCAGGCCGCGCTCGGGCCCGGTGATGATCCGGCGGGTGGTGGCCGAGCGCGCCAGGTACGGGGTGTAGACCAGCCCGGGCAGCACGCCTTCGTGCGCGAGCAGGATGTTGGCGCGCTCCAGCAGTTCGCCCAGCCGCTCCAGCAGTTGGCGGTCGAACACGCGGTACAGCGCCAGCTGTGTTTCCAGCCCGAGCGCGAACTGCTCGCCCAGCTCGCGCACGATCCGGCACAAGGCCTGGGGGCCGAACGGCAGGTCATCGACATCGAAGGCCGGGCCGGCGGCAAGCACGCCGAAGCGCTGGCCCAGCAGCTGCAGGGCGGTGGCCGAGCGCTGGGCCTCGCGGCGGATGATGTCCACCAGCACGATGTCGCGGTCCACGTCGGTGTCGTTGACCAGGGTCAGCGCGGTCGCCGACACGGACACCTCGGTTGGCACGATGCGCTGGGTATGGCGCGGGCCGCGCAGGGTGGCCAGGCGGTCACCGAGGGCGTCCAGGAAGCGCGGGCCGAACTGCGCGTTGACCTCGTGCAGCTGGCGGGCCTGGGCGAAGATGTCGGCCTGGATCTGGCTGTTGCGCGCGCGCTCGGCGTCGCGGAACAGCTCGCGCTCCAGTTCCACGATGGTCAGTCTGAGCGGTGTGGTGAGGGTCTGTACCGCCAGCCCGTGCAACGCGGCCAGCAGGCGGCGCACGCGCGGTGGTGCGGCCACGTCCGCAAAGCGCGTCATGTCGGGCTGGGACGACGAAAGTGCGGGCGCAGACATCCGATGTGCTTCCAGCTCCCCTGAGAACACGGAATCTAACGGTTTCGCTGGATGCCTGCCATAACGGCCCGTCGGGAGGTCTGGCGCCGGCCAGCGGCCGGCACTACAGGGGGGCGTCGTGCCTTCAAGGCAGGAACAACTCGACGACATCGTTGGTGAAGCGCCGGCCCAGTTCGGTCGGGGTGGCGCGATCGCCGCTGACGGTCATCCAGCCGTTGGCCACGGCCACGCCCAGCGGCGCGGCGATCTGCGCGCGGCCCAGGCCGGTGCGCGATTCGAAATCCTTGAGCCCGAAACCCTCGTGCAGGCGCAGCAGGTTGAGCATGTACTCGAACGGCAGGCGTTCGGCGCTGATCACATCGTCCCCACCGATCGAGGCCAGGGTGCCGGCAGTGTCCATGAAGGTCTGCGGATGCTTGTGCTTCCATCGGCGCAGCACGTGCTGTTCGGCACCGCTGCTGATCTTGCCGTGCGCACCGGCGCCGATGCCCAGGTAATCGCCGAAGCGCCAGTAATTGAGATTGTGCTGGCTCTGCCGGCCCGGCTTGGCGTAGGCGCTGACTTCGTACTGTGCGTAGCCGGCCTCGGCCAGCAGGCGCTGGCAGTGCTCCTGGATGTCCCACGCCGAATCCTCGTCGGGGATGCCCTGCGGCGGCCGCGCGAAGAACACGGTGTTCGGTTCCAGCGTGAGCTGGTAGTGCGACAGGTGCGTGGGCTGCAGCGCGAAGGCCCGTTTCAGATCATGCTCGGCCTGGGCCAGCGTCTGCTGCGGCAGCGCGTACATCAGGTCGATGTTGAAGTTGTCGTAGCCGGCGTCCTGCGCCAGTTTCACTGCGCGCTCGGCCTCGCCACTGTCGTGGATGCGGCCCAGGCGCTTGAGCGCCTCGTCGTTGAACGTCTGGATCCCGAAGCTGATCCGGTTCACCCCGGCGGCGCGGTAACGATCGAAACGGCCATGCTCGGCGGTGCCCGGGTTGGTCTCCAGGGTCACTTCCAGGTTCGGCGCGAAGCGCAGCCGGGCCGAGGCTGCCTGCAGGAAGCGGTCGATCG
Source organism: Stenotrophomonas bentonitica (assembly GCF_002887735.1). GTDB lineage: Bacteria > Pseudomonadota > Gammaproteobacteria > Xanthomonadales > Xanthomonadaceae > Stenotrophomonas > Stenotrophomonas bentonitica_A. The sequence goes on along the minus strand of NZ_PKQP01000001.1, from coordinate 847,479 downwards.
CTTCGGGCGGGAACAGGCTCGGCGTCCCGCCACCGAAGAACACGCTGCTCACCACGCGTCCCCAGACCAGCGGCAGATCCTGGTCCAGGTCGCGGATCAGTGCGTCGATGTAGGCATCGAACGGCAGTTCGCCCTTGGCCGCGTGCGAGTTGAAATCGCAGTACGGGCATTTGCGCACGCACCACGGCAGATGCACGTACAGCGCCAGCGGCGGCGTCACCAGCCGCGGGGCGGGGTCGTGATCGCCGGCGCAGGCTTCGCCGGGCAGGTGGGAGCAGTGGTCGTGTGACATCAGAGCAGGGCGGGCAGTTTCTGCTTGAGCAGCTGCAGTGCCTTGGCGCGGTGACTCATCGCGTTCTTCAGGTCCGGCGCCATTTCGGCCGCGGTCTGGGCCAGCACCGGGTCCAGGAACAGCGGGTTGTAGCCGAAGCCGTGGCTGCCACGCAGTTCGTCGAGGATCACGCCTTCCCAGCTGCCTTCGCAGATCAGCGGCTGCGGATCATCGGCATGGCGCAGCAGCACGATCACCGCGTAGAAGCGGGCCGTGCGGCGTTCGGCCGGCACCTCGCGCATCGCCTCGAGCAGTTTGGCGTTGTTGGCCGCATCGTTGGTCGGGCTGCCGGCATAGCGCGCGCTGTACAGGCCGGGCGCGCCGTCGAGTGCGTCCACGATCAGGCCGGAGTCATCGGCCAGCGCCGGCAGGCCGGTGCTCTGGCAGGCGTGGCGTGCCTTGATCAGCGCGTTCTCGACAAACGTCAGGCCGGTTTCCGGCACGTCGCTGACGCCCAGCGCGCCCTGTGCCACGATCTCCAGCGGCAGGCCGCCGAGCATGGCCTGCAGTTCCTTCAGTTTGCCGGCGTTGCCGCTGGCCAGTACCAGTTTCATTGCTTGGGCTCCAGCAGGTCCCACGTGTTGCCGTACAGATCGCGGAACACCGCGACCGTCGCGTAGACCTCTTCGCGTGGGGTTTCGAGGAAGACCACGCCACGCGCGGTCATTGCCGCGTGGTCGCGCCAGAAATCATCGGTGTTCAGGAAGAAACCGACCCGGCCACCGGTCTGGTTGCCGATCCGCGCGCGCTGTTCGTCGTTGCTGGCGCGTGCCAGCAGCAGGGCTGCCGCGTTGCCGTCGGCCGGACCGACCACCACCCAGCGCTTGTCGCCCTGGTCGATGTCCTGGAGCAGGCTGAAGCCCAGCGCGCCGGTGTACCAGGCGATCGCCTCGTCGTAGTCGGCCACCACCAGGGTGGTCAGGGCGATGCGACGGTTCATGCCTGGGCCAGGGCCGCCTGCTGGGCGGCGAACAGATCCTTGATGCCCTTTTCGGCCAGTGCCAGCAGCGCATCCAGTTCATCGCGGCGGAAGGCATGGCCTTCGGCGGTGCCCTGCAGTTCGATGAAGCCGCCGCCGTCGTTCATCACCACGTTCATGTCGGTATCGCAATCGCTGTCTTCGGCGTAGTCCAGGTCCAGCACCGGGGTGCCGCGGTACACGCCCACCGACACCGCCGCCACCGCGCCGAAGATCGGGTTGCGCTTGATGTCGCCGCGCTTGATCAGGAAGTTCACCGCATCCACCAGGGCCACGTAGGCACCGGTGATGGCCGCGGTGCGGGTGCCGCCATCGGCCTGCAGCACGTCGCAATCGAGCGTGATGGTGCGCTCGCCGAGCGCGCCGCGGTCGATGCAGGCACGCAGGGTACGGCCGATCAGGCGCTGGATCTCCAGCGTGCGGCCACCCTGCTTGCCGCGGGCGGCTTCGCGGTCGTTACGGGTGTGGGTCGAACGCGGCAGCATGCCGTACTCGGCGGTCACCCAGCCTTCGCCCTTGCCACGCAGGAAGCCCGGCACGCGGTTTTCAACGCTGGCCGTGCACAGTACGCGGGTCTGCCCGAAGCTCACCAGGACCGAGCCCTCGGCGTGACGGGTGAAGGCGCGCTCGATGCGCACTTCGCGCAGCTGGTCGGCCTGGCGGCCGCTGGGACGGGAATCAGTCATGCTCAAGTTCCGGTAAGACGGGGGATGCGGGGCCACGCCCGGGCCGGAGACCGGCGGGCGAGGAGGCTCTAAGGAGACCGCTAGGGTACCATTTGCACTTTGAGAGCACCGGAAACCCGCATGATTCGAAGCATGACCGCCTATGCCAACGGCGAGCGCGCCACCCGCTGGGGGACGCTGGCCTGTGAGCTGCGCTCGGTCAACCACCGGTTCCTGGAGGTCGGCGTGCGCCTGCCTGAAGAACTGCGTGCGTTGGAGCCGCAACTGCGCGAGCGCGTCGCTTCGCGCTGCAGCCGCGGCAAGATCGATCTGGTCATGCGCCTGCGTGCGCCGGACGTCACCGGTGCCCTGGTGGTCAACGATGCGCTGCTGGGCCAGCTCGGTGAGCTGGCCACCCGGTTGTCCTCCGGCTTCCCCAGCCTGCAGGTGAGCTTCACCGAACTGCTGCAGATGCCGGGCGTGATGCAGGGCGAGGCAGTGGATGCCGCCGCTCTGCATGCCGAGGCCCTGGCCCTGCTGGATACCGCGCTGGATGGCTTCGTGGCCGCGCGCGAGCGTGAAGGCGACAAGCTGGCCACCGCGATCCAGGAGCGCGTGGACAGCATCGAGCGCATCGCCGCGGAGGTCACCACCCTGATTCCGCTGATCCGTGAAGGCCAGCGCACCAAGCTGTCGGCCCGCCTGGCCGATCTGCCGCACCCGGTCGATCCCGGCCGTGCCGAGCAGGAGCTGGTGATGTGGCTGCAGAAGCTGGACGTGGATGAGGAACTGGACCGCCTGGGCAGCCACATCGCCGAGATCCGCCGGGTCTTCAAGCAGCGCGAGCCGGTCGGCCGCCGCCTGGATTTCCTGCTGCAGGAATTCAACCGCGAGGCCAACACGCTGGGCTCCAAATCGGTGGACAGCCGTACCTCCAATGCCGCCGTCGAGCTGAAGGTGCTCATCGACCAGATCCGCGAACAGGTGCAGAACATCGAATGAGCAGCCAGACCCCTCCGGCCGCCGAGCCCGCGCGCGGCACCCTGTACATCGTGGCCGCGCCCTCCGGGGCCGGCAAGAGCAGCATCGTCAACGCCACCCTGGCCCGTGACCCGCAGATCGCGCTGTCGATCTCGTTCACCTCGCGCGCTACCCGCCCGGGTGAGATCAACGGCGAGCACTACCACTTCGTCAGCGCCGCCGAGTTCGAAAAGATGATCGCCGCCGGTGACTTCTTCGAGCATGCCTGGGTGCATGGCGACTGGAAGGGCACCGCGCGGCAGTCGGTCGAGCCGCAGCTGGCGGCTGGCCAGGACGTGCTGCTGGAGATCGACTGGCAGGGCGCCCAGCAGGTCCGCCAGCTGGTGCCGGGCACGGTCACCGTGTTCATCCTGCCGCCCTCCAGGCAGGCGCTGCAGGACCGGATGCGCAAGCGCGGGCAGGACAGCGAGGCGGTGATCGCCCAGCGCCTAGCCGCCGCACGTGAAGAGATGCTGCACTTCAACGACTTCGATTACGTGATCGTCAACGAGGTCTTCGAGACCGCGGTGGACGAGCTGTGCGCGATCTTCACGGCCAGCCGCCTGCGCCGGGAGGCCCAGAAGGTCCGCCACGCGGGCCTCATCCAGGCCCTGCTGACCCAGGACCCGGCCACAACTGACTGATTCTCAACGGGGTGCTAGCCGGTTGGCTTGATTTTGTCCAGCCCTGGCCGGTACAATCCGTCCCCTTTCCCTCATTCGATTGAGCAGCCCTCACCGGCTGCCGGGAGCCCGCATGGCCCGCATCACCGTAGAAGATTGTCTGGAAGTCGTGAACAACCGTTTCGAACTGGTCATGATGGCGTCCAAGCGCGCCCGTCAGCTGGCCAATGGCGTCCAGGCCACCCTGGACAACAGCGAAACCGAAGACAAGCCGACCGTGCTGGCGCTGCGCGAAATTGCCGCCCGCAAGATCGACAACGCCCTGATCGACGAAGTCGAGAAGGCCGAGCGCGAGCGTGCCGAGCGTGAAGCACTGGAATGGGCCGCTGCCGAAGTCGTCGCCGACGAAGACATGTCCAAGAACGACGACTGATCGCCTCGCGCGTCCGTTGTTGTTGCTGCGAACAGCCCGCCGTTTGGCGGGCTGTTTCGTTTGGGCCGCCGGTGGATCCGGTGCAGGCGTGTTGTTGCAGGTGAAACTCCCTGTTCAGGGGTTTGCCGATATCACGCCGCTGGCATAGTCTTTGAGCATGAACCCAGGCCCCACTGCCAAGGTCGCCACGCCCGCCGGCGCGGCCGTACCCGATTATGTCCTCCAGCTTGAGCGCGCAGCGCACTATCTGCCGCCCGACCAACTGCCGCTGCTGCGCCGCGCCTGGGAAGTAGGCGCCGCCGCGCATGCCGGCCAGACCCGCAAGTCGGGCGAGCCCTACATCACCCATCCGGTCGCCGTGGCCCAGGTCCTGGCCGAGCTCGGCCTGGACGTGGAGGCGCTGATCGCGGCGATCCTGCACGACACCATCGAAGACACCCCGCTGACCCGCGAAGAGCTGGCCGCCGAGTTCGGCGAGGCAGTGGCCGAGCTGGTCGACGGTGTCACCAAGCTGGACAAGCTGAAGTTCCGCGACCGCCAGGAAGCGGCCGCCGAGAGCTTCCGCAAGATGCTGCTGGCGATGTCGCGCGACCTGCGCGTGATCATGATCAAACTCGCCGACCGCCTGCACAACATGCGTACCCTCGGCGCGCAGAGCCGCGAGGCGCGTGGCCGGATCGCGCGCGAGACGCTGGAAATCTACGCGCCCATCGCGCAGCGGCTGGGCATGAGCCTGGTCAAGAGCGAGCTGCAGAACCTGGGCTTCAAGGCGCTGTATCCGTGGCGCCACGCCATTCTGGAAAAGCACATCCGCAGCCAGCCGGTGGTCCGCCGCGAGGCGATGGCGCAGGTGGAGGTGCAGTTGAGCCAGCGCCTGGCCAAGGAAGGGCTGGAGCACCGCCTGGTCAGCCGCATCAAGACGCCGTGGAGCATCTACAACAAGATGCGCGACGAGAACAAATCCTTCGATCAGGTGATGGATGTGTTCGGGTTCCGGTTGGTGGTGCGCAACGTGCCCAACTGTTATCACGCGCTGGGCTCGGTGCATGCCACCTTCAAGCCGCTGGACGGTCGCTTCCGCGATTTCATCGCCATCCCCAAGGCCAACGGCTACCAGTCATTGCACACGGTGTTGTTCGGGCCATATGGTTCGCCGATCGAGGTGCAGATCCGCACCGAAGAGATGGACCTGATCGCCGAGCGCGGTGTGGCGGCGCACTGGACGTACAAGTTCGGTGGCGATTCGCCCAACAGCGCGCAGAGCCGTGCGCATGCCTGGATCGTGGAACTGATCGATTCCCAGCGCGCCGCCGGTTCGTCGCTGGAGTTCCTGGACAACGTCAAGGTGGACCTGTTCCCGGACGAGGTCTACCTGTTTACCCCGAAGGGCAAGATCCTGGCCCTGCCGCGCAACTCCACCGCGCTCGATTTCGCCTACGCGGTGCACACCGATGTGGGCAACATGGCCGTGGCCTCGCGCGTGGACAAGAAGCTGGTCCCGCTGCGCACCAAGCTGGTCAGTGGCCAGACGGTGGAAGTGATCACCGCGCGCTCGGCCACGCCCAAGCCGCAGTGGCTGGAATTCGTGGTCAGTTCCAAGGCGCGCACCGCCATCCGCCACCAGCTCAAACAGCTGGAGCACGAAGACGCGGTCCAGCTGGGCCACCGCATGCTCGACCGCGCGCTGGAGGCGATGGACAGCTCGCTGGAGCGCCTGCCGAAGGGGCGCCTGGATGCCTTCCTGGCCGAACACCGCTACCCCCGCCTGGAGGCCCTGCTGGCCGAAGTGGCGCTGGGCAACTGGATGCCCAACCAGGCCGCGCAGGCGCTGATGGCCTACGCCGAGCTGCGCGGTGGGGCGCATTCGAAGCATTCGCAGGAGAAGATCCTGATCAATGGCAGCGAGCGCGGCGTGGTCAGCTTCGCCAACTGCTGCCAGCCGATCCCGGGTGACGACATCATGGGCTACCACACCGCCGGCAAGGGCATCGTGGTGCACCGTCTGGATTGCCCGAACCTGGCCGAGCTGCGCAAGTCGCCCGAGCGCTGGGTGCCGATCGGGTGGGATACGACGGTGTCGGGTGATTACGACACGTCCTTGATCGTGGAAGTGGAGAACGGGACCGGCGTGCTGGCCCAGTTGGCGGCGGCGATCGCGCAGAGCCATTCGAACATCGAACGGGTCGATTACCTGGATCGCGATTTCAATGCGGCGGTGCTGGCGTTCAATATCCAGGTGCGTGATCGGAACCATCTGGCGGAAGTGATGCGGCGTCTGCGGCGGTTGTCGGTGGTGCAGTCGGTTCGCCGGCAATAAACCGCGTTCCGCGCGGCGATGATGGGCCCCGGCGCTCTTGGCGCACCACCGGAGTAGAGCCGACCGTTGGTCGGCTACCGTGCACCGCGCGGCGATGATCGGCTCCAATGCCTCATCGCCGGGCAATGGGCACACCCCCGGGGGTAGAGCCGACCGTTGGTCGGCTGCTCGCACACCGCGCGGCGATGATCGGCTCCAATGCCTCATCGCCGGGCAATGGGCACACCCCGGGGTAGAGCCGACCGTTGGTCGGCTGCTCACCCACCGCGCGGCGATGATCGATATGGTCGGCCAGCCGACCAACGGTCTTCGTCATTTTCCGGCCAGCCGACCAATCGTCTTCGTCATTTTCCGGCCAGCCGACCAACGGTCGGCTCTACTAGAGATTGCGGCTTCGATTGCGGCTTCGGATGCTTCTCGGGGAGGGCGAGTCCGGCGGTACAATGGTGGGCCCATTTTTGTCCCCCTGGAGCTTCCATGTCCCGTCAGATCATTACCAGTGCCAAGGCCCCGGCGGCCATCGGTCCGTATTCGCAGGCTGTGCGTGCCGGCAATACCGTGTATTTCTCGGGCCAGATTCCGCTGGATCCGGCCACCGGTGACATCGTGGGTGCAGGCGATATCGAGGCGCAGGCGCGTCGTGCGTTCGACAACCTGAAGGCCGTGGCCGAAGAGGCCGGCGGCTCGTTGGATCAGATCGTGCGCCTGGGCCTGTACCTGACCGATCTGGGCGAGTTCGCGAAGGTCAATGCGGTCATGCAGGATTACTTCAAGGCGCCGTTCCCGGCACGTTCGACCATCGAAGTGGCGGGTCTGCCGAAGGCCGCCAACTTTGAAGTCGATGCGGTGATGGTGCTCGACCAGGCCTGACGTGGCACGGTCACGGGCTCCTGCACCGGCCCTGGCCGCGGCCGGGGAAGCATCGCTGTCGATGCTTCCCGGGATCGGCCCGGCGGTGGCCACCAAGCTGGAGGCCCGTGGCCTGTCCTCGTTGCAGGACCTGTGGCTGCACCTGCCCCTGCGTTATGAAGACCGCACCCGGCTGACCACTATCGCCCAACTGCAGCCCGGCGTGGCCGCGCAGGTGGAAGGGCGGGTCAGCGCGGTCGAACGCGGCTTCCGTGGCCGCCCAGTGCTCAAGGTCGCCATCGAAGACGACTCCTACGGCACCCTGGTGCTGCGCTTTTTCCATTTCCGCTCGCAGCAGGTGTCGCAGTTCGCCGTCGGCGCGCGCATCCGCTGCTATGGCACCGCCAAGCCCGGCCATACCGGGCTGGAGATCGTCCACCCCAGTTACCGGGTGATGGGCGTCAACGACGATGACGATCTTGGCGACAGCCTCGACCCGGTCTACCCGGCCATCGAAGGCGTCGGCCCGGCCACCCTGCGCAAGTTCATCGGGCTGGCGTTGGACCGGTTGCCGGAAGAATCCACGCTGGAACTGGTGCCGCCGGGCTGGCTGTCCGGCATGGGCCTGCCGTCGCTGCGCAGCGCGCTGCTGACCGTGCACCGGCCGCCGCCGACGGCCGACTTGGCCGCGCTGGCCGCCGGCCGCCACCCGGCACAGCGCCGCCTGGCCATCGAAGAACTGCTGGCCCACCACCTCAGCCTGCGCCGCCAGCGCATGGCGCTGCAGGCCCATCACGCGCCTTCGCTGCGCGGGCAGGGCGCGTTGGTGGCCCAGCTGCGCGACAGCCTGCCGTTCCAGTTGACCGGTGCGCAGCAGCGCGTGTTCGAGCAGATCCGCAAGGACTTGGCCAAGGCGCATCCGATGCTGCGGCTGGTGCAGGGCGATGTCGGCTCGGGCAAGACCGTGGTCGCCGCCCTGGCGGCGATGCTGGCGGTGGAGCGGGGCAAGCAGGTCGCGCTGGCCGCGCCGACCGAACTGCTGGCCGAGCAGCACATGAACAATCTTCGCGCCTGGCTGGCACCGCTGGGCGTGCGCACCGCATGGCTGGCCGGCAAGGTCACCGGCAAGGCGCGCGCCAAGGTGCTGGCCGAGGTCGCCTCGGGCGAGGCGCAGGTGGTGGTCGGCACGCACGCGCTGATGCAGGAAAGCGTGGTGTTCAAGGACCTGGCGCTGGCGATCGTCGATGAGCAGCACCGCTTCGGTGTGCATCAACGCCTGGCCCTGCGCGACAAGGGCGCCGACGGACGCAGCGTGCCGCACCAGCTGGTGATGACGGCCACGCCGATTCCGCGCACGTTGGCGATGTCCGAGTACGCCGATCTGGACGTGTCGGCCATCGACGAACTGCCCCCCGGGCGCACGCCGGTGCAGACCGTGGCGCTCAACAACGACCGTCGCCCGGAGCTGATCGAACGCATCGCGGTGGCGTGCCGCGAAGGCCAGCAGGTGTACTGGGTCTGCACGCTGATCGAAGAAAGCGAAGAACTCGATGCCACGCCGGCCCAGGCCACGTTCGAATCGCTGCAGGCGTTGTTGCCCGGCGTGCGCGTCGGGCTCGTGCACGGGCGGCTGAAGGCGAGCGAGAAGCTGGCCACGATGGTTGCCTTCAAGGCCGGCGAGATCGATCTGCTGGTCGCCACCACCGTGATCGAAGTGGGCGTGGACGTGCCCAATGCGTCGTTGATGATCATCGAGAACGCCGAGCGCCTCGGGCTGGCCCAGCTGCACCAGCTGCGCGGCCGGGTAGGGCGCGGCTCGGCGGTGTCGCGCTGCGTGCTGCTGTACCAGGCGCCGCTGTCGAACATGGCGCGCGAGCGGCTGGAGACGATGCGGCAGACCAACGATGGTTTCCTGATCGCGGAGAAGGACCTGGAACTGCGTGGCCCCGGCGAACTGCTGGGGACGCGGCAGACCGGCCTGGCCGGGTTCCGCATGGCCGATCTGGCCCGCGATGCGGACCTGCTCCCGGGCGTGCACGATCTGGCCGAGCGGCTGCTGGCGGAGGCGCCTGACGTGGCCGACCAGGTGGTGCGGCGCTGGATCGGCACGGCCGTGCGCTACGCGTCGGCATGACGCCTTGCCGCAGGGCGCCAAGGGCACCGCCTTGTATTTGTCATGGCGGGGTGCGAAAGTCCCTTGCCGATTATCAAGACGGCAACGATGACCAAGAAGATTCCGCTGTTGATCGACACCGATCCGGGTGTCGATGACGCCCTGGCCCTGTTGATGGCCTTCGCCGATGAGCGCCACGATATCGTTGGCCTGACCATCGCCGCCGGCAACGTAGGCCTGGACCACACGGTCCGCAATGCCCTGAAGCTGTGCGAAGTGGCTGGCCGTGACGACGTGCCGGTCTACGCCGGTACCGCCGACCCGCTGCTGCACCCCTCCGTCGATGCCGCCCATGTGCATGGCGCCGACGGCTTTGGCGATGTGAACCTGCCGGCCGCCAAGCGCCAGGCCGAAGCCGAGCACGCCGCGCTGGCGATCCTGCGCCTGTCGCACCAGTACGCCGGCGAGCTGTTCCTGGTCGCCCTGGGTCCGCTGACCAACCTGGCCCTGGCCCTCAAGCTCGACCCGACCCTGCCGCAGCGCGTGAAGCGCTTCCTGGTGATGGGCGGGGCAGTGACCTGTCACGGCAACATCACCCCGGCGGCCGAGTTCAACATCGCCTTCGACCCCGAAGCGGCGCACGTCGTGTTCACCGGCTTCCCGCACATCGAAGTGGCCGACTGGGAGGCCACCGTCGCCCACGGCCTGCTGCACGCCGATGTCGAGAAGTGGCTGGCCGCCGACACCGACAAGGCCCGCTTCTACGAGCTGATTTCGCGCCAGACCCGCCTGTGGTCCGAAGACAGCCGCGGCGAGCGCTGGTTCGCCGCCGATGCCCTGGCCATGGCCTGGGCGCTGCAGCCCGAAGGCGCCCTGCGGGTCGAATCGCGTCCCCTGAACGTCGAACTGGCCGGCGTGCACAGCCGAGGTGCTACCATTGTCGACTGGAACCGCCAGACCGGGCAGCCTGACAACACTCAGCTGCTGATGGCCTACGACCAGGGTCGCTTCGAGGCCCAGGTGAGGGCGGCACTCGGCGTCTGATGACGCCGCTGCGGCGGACCTTTCGCACGGTTGATGGACCCGGCTTGCCCTTTGCGGCGGCCGGGACTATAATGCCGCTCTTGACCACCAGCCCTTATTACGGTGCGCGCCCATGAAGGCCGATATTCATCCTGCTTACCGCGACGTGGTTTTCCACGACGTTACCTCTGATTTCAAGATCCTGACCCGTTCGACCATGTCCACCAAGGACACGATCAAGTGGGAAGACGGCAACGAGTATCCGCTCGTCAAGGTTGAAATCTCCTCGGCTTCGCATCCGTTCTACACGGGCAAGCACAAGGTGATCGACACCAGCGGCCGTATCGACAAGTTCCAGAAGCGTTTCGGCAAGCCGGCGCCGACCGCGGCCTGAGCTGTCAACGCAGCTGCATGAAAACAACGGTCGCCTTGGCGGCCGTTGTTTTTTGTTGTTTCCGGATTGCTGAACGCCAGGTGAGGCCCGTGCGCCCCGCCGACGGAACGCTGTGTCCGTGATCGGGCGCCATGCCTTGGGGCGGCTGCAACAGCGCCTTCGCCGCGCCCCGGAACCTGCGTCTACGACTTCCGTCCTAGGGCGTCGAAAATGTTGCTGTGCGATAATGGCGGGATCCACGATAACGATCGTGGACTTCCTTCACGTGCCTGACCCATGCGCTTGGGCGGGCGCCTTCCCTCGAGGAGCGCACACAGTGTCCGATCTTGATCAGGTCACGCTCAACGCCGGCGACAAGTCGGTTGTTCTGCCAGTCATCAAACCCACGCTCGGCAACGATTGCGTCGATATCTCGAAGCTGACCAAGGAAACCGGTCTCTTCACGTACGACTCCGGCTTCACCGCCACCGCCAGCTGCAAGTCCGCCATCACCTACATCGACGGTGACAAGGGCGTGCTGCTGTATCGCGGCTATCCCATCGAGCAGCTCTCGGAAAAGTCGAGCTACGTCGAAGTGGCCTACCTGCTGATCAACGGCGAGCGTCCGAGCGCCGAGCAGCTGAAGGCCTTCACCGACGAGCTGGCCGCCGAGGCCGATGTGGATCCGTCGATCAACACGCTGATCGGCAGCTTCGCCAAGGATGCCCATCCGATGGCCATCCTGACCGCCGCCATCGCGCAGCTGTCGGGCATCTACCACGCCTCGCTGGATCTGTCCGACGCCGAACAGCGTCGCCACGCCGCCGTGCGCCTGATCGCCAAGGTGCCGACCCTGTCGGCCCTGATCTACCGCCACGGCAAGGGCCTGCCGGCCAACAAGCCGGACACCTCGCTGGATTACGTCAGCCGCTTCCTGAAGCAGACCTTCGAGTCGGCCGATGGCCAGTACGAGCTGAACCAGGACGTGGTCAAGGCGCTGGATCTGCTGTTCATCCTGCACGCCGATCATGAGCAGAACGCCTCGACCTCGACCGTGCGTCTCGTCGGTTCGACGGGTGCCAACCCGTACGCGTCGGTCGCCGCTGGCGTCACCGCGCTGTGGGGTCCGGCCCACGGCGGTGCCAACGAAGCCGTGCTGAAGATGCTCGAAGAGATCGGTTCGGCCGACAACGTCGAGTCCGCCGTGCTCAAGGCCAAGGACAAGACCTCCGGCTTCCGCCTGATGGGCTTTGGCCACCGCGTGTACAAGAACTTCGACCCGCGCGCCAAGGTCATCGGTGTGATGACCGGCAAGGTGCTGGAACAGCTGGGCGTGCAGGATCCGCTGCTGGACGTGGCCGTCAAGCTGGAGCAGGCCGCGCTGCAGGATGACTACTTCGTCGCCCGCAAGCTGTACCCGAACGTCGATTTCTACAGCGGCATCATCTACAAGGCGCTGCAGATCCCGACCGAAATGTTCACCGTCATGTTCGCCCTGGGCCGTACCTCCGGCTGGGTCGCCCATTGGCTGGAACAGCAGGTCGATCCGGAAATGAAGATCGGTCGTCCGCGCCAGGTCTACACCGGCAGCGACGTGCGTGACTACCAGGGCTGATCGCCCCGGCAGGTTGTGATGAAAACGCCCCGCACTGCGGGGCGTTTTTTTTGGGCGCCGCCGGTCACCTCTTTTCGTACTTCTTGCATGGGCCTCACTTCGATCGAGGTACAACCTTGGCGGTCACCCTCACGCCCATGGAGTCCCTCATGAATCGTCTGATCGCCGTAGTCCTCATCGCCGCACCGCTGAGCGTGGTCAGCGCCGGCGCACATGCCCAGTACACCGGCCCTGGCGCAACCAGCGCGGTCACCACCGTCGCCGAAGCACGCGACCAGCGCGATGACCAGCCCGTCGTACTGCAGGGCACGCTGATCGCCAAGATCGGCCACGAACGCTATCGCTTCAAGGATGCCACCGGCGAGATCGACGTCGAGATCGATGACAAGGATCTGCCCGACCGGCAGCCCGTCAGCGCGACGACCGTGGTGGAGCTGCAGGGAGAAGTCGATACGCATCGCTTCAAGCCCACCGATATCGATGTGGAGCATGTGCGGATCATCGGCACGCGCTGATTCTCCTGCACCGTCGGATGCCCCGCATTGCGGGGCGTTTGGCCTTCAGCGCATGGTGATCGTCAGCGTGCTTCCGCGTAACGGCTGGGCGATTCCCCCAGCACGCGGCGGAACGCCGACGAAAACGCGCTTGGGCTGGCGTATCCCAGATCCAGTGCGATCCGCGTGACCGGCTGCCCGGCACCCAGGCGTTCGATCGCGGCGAGCAGGCACACCTGCTGGCGCCATTCGGCAAAGCCCACCCCGGTGTCCGCGCGGAACTGGCGGGTGAACGTGCGCCGGCTCATGCCCGCCTCGGCGGCGACCTCATCGAGCGAGGCGGCGATCGAGGGCGCATCGAACAGCTGCTGGCAGGTGCGCACAAGGCGCGGGTCGCGGGGCAGCGGTGCATGCAGTGACAGGCGTGGCATCGCGGCGATCTCCGCGACCAGCAGCTGCATCAGCCGACCGCCGCGACCGTCCAGGTCGTACATCGCCGGCAGGTCGACCGCATCGTCCATCAGGTGCCGCAGCAGCGCCGATACGGCATACACGCCGCAGCGCGCAGGCAACCGGACCGCCGCCACTTCGTCCGCTGCCACGAACACATTGAGCATCGTGACCGGGCCACGCATCGCCATGGCGTGGGCGACGCCTGCGGGCACCCAGCAGGCACGCTGCGGTGGTACCAGCCAGCGTCCCTCGGGTGTGGTGAGGCTGATGGTGCCGCGCGAGGCAAACGCGAACTGACCGCGCCGGTGCGCGTGATCGGGGAAGACGGATCCGGCGGCGTAGTCGTTGGCGGTGACCACCACGGCGCGAGGTAGATCTTCAAAGGGATCGAGCAGGGTATTGCGCATGGCCCGGATTCTATCGCCATCGGCCTGATATCGACGGCGGGCCACGCGCAGTCGACCTAACATCGCGGCCCGACCTCACGTCCGCACGGTGCAGCCATGCCCACTACTACCTTTCATCGCGTCGGCACTGGCGCCCATCCTGTCCTGGTCCTGCATGGCTGGTTTGGTGACGCCCACGCCTTCGAACCGATCGAGCCATGGCTGTCCGGCGAGGCGTTCAGCTACCTCTTCATGGATTGCCGCGGCTACGGTGGCATGCACGGGGTGCCCGGTGACTACACGATCGACGAGATCGCCAATGACGCGCTGACCTTGGCCGACACGCTGGGCATCGCGACCTTCAGCCTGGTCGGGCATTCGATGGGTGGCATGGCCATCGAGCGGATCGCGGTGCTCGCCCCGGATCGCGTGCGCGCGCTGGTCGCCGTGGCACCCGTGCCGTGCGGTGGCATCGCCTACGATTCGCCCGCGCGGCAGGTGCTTGAAGCGGCCGCAGGCAGCGTGAGCATCCGTCGGGGCATCATCGATCGCAGCACCGGTGGGCGGTTGCCCGCCGCGTGGCTGGACTGGAAGGCGCAGTACTCGATGGCGCACGCGTCGCCGGAGGCATTCGCGGCGTACTTCCCGGCCTGGGCGGACACGGACTTCAGCATGGAGATCATCGGCCGACATCCGGTGAAGGTGCTGATCGGTGAGCATGATCCCGTGTTCAACGCGGCCCTCATGGACAGGACCTACCTGCACCGCTATCGGCAGGCGACCCTGGAGGTGCTGGAGAATGCGGGTCACTACCCGATGAACGAAACGCCGCTGGCCCTGGTCGCGGCGATCGAGCGCTTTCTGGTCAAGTTCGCCGAGGCCTGAAGGAGGCCGGGCGTCGTTTCAGCGACCGCCCAGATAACCCTCGATCTCGCCGTCCGCCAGCAGCTCACGCAGCTGCGTGGCCGACGCGCGCCGCATCGGCTTCTCGTCGATCGCCGAGAGCGGCGGCTGGCGCAGGCCGTCATACGGCAGCACGGCGATGTCGAAGGTCAGGTCTTCGGCGCTGAACACCCAGACCGGCGCATCCAGGCTGCGCTCGCGGTCCAGCCGCAGCCGGCGCGTCCGTGATTCGGCCGGAATGCCGTGCTCATCGAGATAGCGCTGCACGGCATCGGCATCGTCGCTGTGCACCTGCAGCTGCACGGGACTGTTGGCATCGGCGGTGCCATCGAGCACCGGGCCGCACAGGCGCGGCGAGAACGCCTTGAGGAACTCCATCGCGCGCAGGGCGGCCTCGCGGCGCTGGCGCAGCTGCGCACCGTGGTCGGCACCGGCAAACAGGCGCTGGTACTCACGCAGGGCGTCTTCGATCTCGGTGTTGCGGGGCAGGGAGGCATCGTCATGGATGCCGAGCCGTGTCGCGGCCTTGAGCTTGGCCTGGTGGTAATCGCGGATGCCGCCCTCGGCCATCAGGCGGGCGGCCTCATGCGCCAACTGGTGGCGGCGCTCACGGGTCTGCTTGGCTGCATGCTGACGGGCTCGATGCATGACCGGTACTCCTTGGCGACCTGCACGGCAATGTACACCGGCGATGTGACAGGCGGGTAGAGCCACGCCATGCGTGGCTGTGCCTGCGATCAGGGATTGCGTGCAGCCACCCATGGGGTGGCTCTACCGGGCGATGGGGCGGACGATACGCAGGAGGGGGGCGCCGGGCGTACCCGGCGCACGCAGTCAGAAGATATCGAACGCGGCGTCGTCGGCCTGCGGGGTGTGGCTGTTGAAGTCGTACTCCTCCAGCTTCTCCATGTCTTCGACCTTGACCCACTCGGTGGCGCCGTTGAGCGTGGCCTGGACCATGCCCGACGGCGGCTCGTTCTGTGCGATCGGCGTGTCCTTGAGCGCCACGCGCATGTACTCGATCCAGATCGGCAGGGCGGCGCGGCCGCCGTATTCGCGGTAGCCGAGCGAGCGGAAGTCGTCGCGGCCGACCCACACGGTGGTCGCGTACGGGCCACCGAAACCGGAGAACCAGGCATCGCGGTGATCGTTGGTCGAGCCGGTCTTGCCGCCCACGTCCTCGCGGCCGAGCACCTTGGCCGCGGTGCCGGTGCCGCGCTGGACCACGTCGCGCATCATCGAGTTCAGCTGGTACGCGGTACGCGCATCGATCGCGCGCGGCGCGACCTTGGCATCCGGGTTGACCGGCACCGGGCCCGGTGCCTCGGCAGCGGCGGTCGCCTGCTGGGGCTTGGCCGGTGCGGTGTTTGCCGCCGGCGCGGAGCCGAAGTTGAAGCCGTCCACCACCTGGCTGACCGGCACGCCGCTGTTGCCGGCGCAATCGCGGCAGGCAACAGCCGGGTTTTCCTTGAACACTTCCACGCCATCACGGTCGGTGACCCGATCGATCAGCCAGGTATCGACCCGCGAGCCGCCGTTGGCGAACACCGCGTAACCGCGGGCCACCGAGAGCGGGGTCAGCGACGCGGTGCCCAGCGACATCGACAGGTTCGGCGGCAGCTCGGCCTCGGCGAAGCCGAATTCGCTGATGTACTTGCGCGCGTAATCCACGCCCATGCCGTCGAGCAGGCGCACCGAGACCAGGTTGCGCGACTGCACCAGCGCTTCACGCAGGCGCATCGGGCCACGGAAGCCGCCGCCATCGTTCTGCGGCGACCAGGTCTTGCCGCGGCGGTCGCGGAACACGACCGGGGCGTCGAGCACGATCGAGGCCGGGTTGAAGCCCTTGTCGAAGGCCGCCGCGTAGATGAAGGGCTTGAAGCTCGAGCCCGGCTGGCGGCGCGCCTGGGTGGCGCGGTTGAACTTGTTGCCCGAGAAGCTGAAGCCACCGACCAACGCTTTCAGTGCGCCGTTTTCGGCATCCAGCGAGACCAGCGCAGCCTGGCCGCGCGGGATCTGGTCGAGCAGCCACTCGCCTTCTTTCTCGCCGGCGCGCACGCGCACGATGTCGCCGCGGGTGACCAGTTTGGCCGGAGTCTTGTTGGTCCAGCGCGCGGCGTTGGCCGGCAGCACCACTTCGCTGCGGTTGCCCAGCACCACGGTGGCGCTGCCATCGGCCGCGGTGGTGGCGACGATCGCCGGCAGCAGGCCGGTCTGCGCCGGAATGCCGGACAGCTTGGTGGCCAGCGCGGCGGCGTCGGCGTCGGCCGGGACCTCCACGTGCTGCTCCACCCCGTGCCAACCGTGGCGGTGGTCGTAGGCCAGCAGGCCGTCGCGCACCGAGAGGTTGGCTGCGGTCTGCAGTTCGGCGTTGATCGTGGTGGTCACGTGGTAACCCTTGTTGACCACGTCGCCGCCGAAGCGGGCGATCATTTCCTGGCGGACCAGCTCGGCCACGTACGGGGCCTCCACCTGCAGCGGCGGCTCATGCGCGGTGGCGTGCATCGGCACGGCCTTGGCCGCGTCGGCCTCGGCCTGGGAGATGAAGCCCAGGTTGGCCATGCGCTGCAGCACATAGAAGTCGCGGCGCTCGCGGGCGCGCTCGGGGTTGCTGAGCGGGTTGCCGCTGGAGGGGAACTTGGGGATGCCGGCCAGCGAGGCCATTTCGTCCAGGTCCAGCTCGCCCAGCTTCTTGCCGTAGTAGAACTCGGCCGCGGCGGCCACGCCGTAGGCGCGGTTGCCGAAGAAGCTCTTGTTGAGATACAGCTCGAAGATCTCGTCCTTGCTCAGCTCGCTCTCGATCTTCCGCGCCAGCAGGATCTCGGCCAGCTTGCGGGTGTAGCTGTACTCCGAGCTCAGGAAGAACTGGCGGGCGACCTGCTGGGTGATGGTCGAACCACCGGGCACGCGCTTGTCGTTGGTGGTGGCCAGCAGCCACACCGCGCGGCCGATGCCCTTGTAGTCCACGCCGCCGTGCTCGTAGAAGCGCGCGTCCTCGGTGGCCAGGAAGGCCTGCTTGAGGCGCTCGGGGACGTCCTTCATGGTGATGGGGGTGCGCCGGGTCTCGCCGAACACCGCCATCAGCTTGCCATCGCTGGCATAGACGTACATGGGCTCCTGCATCTCGACGTCGCGCAGGGTCTGCACGTCCGGGAGCTTGGAGGAGACGGCGTAGTAAAGGCCGCCGGCAACCGCGGCGCCGATCAATGCCAGGACCAGGAACGCGACCAGCATCCAGCGCAGCCAACGGCGAAGACGTGTCATCAGTGACAGATTCCGATTGCGAATTTCGTGGTCGCAGAGTATAGATTACGCAAGGGAACGGCTGGGGGTGTTCCCGGGGAGAGCAGTCGATCACCGTCTGGGGACGCGTGAAACGAGCAGTGATGCCCGTTTTACAGCTTGACGGTTGCGATTTGCAAAAAAAACGTTATTAATGCGCGGTCGCAGGTTCTGCGTCCAAGTGCCCATCGGCAGGGGAGAAACCGTGGGGCTTATCCCAAAAAGCCAGTCGCCTCTTATCGGCGTCGATATCAGCTCGACTGCAGTAAAGCTGTTGCAGTTATCCCGCAGCGGCAATCGTTTCCGCGTGGAACATTACGCCGTGGAACCACTCCCGCCGAATGCGGTCGTGGAAAAGAACATCGTGGAGGTCGAAGCGGTCGGGGAGGCCATTCGACGTGCCGTGAACCGCTCCGGAACCAAGGCACGCCATGCGGCGGCAGCCGTGGCCGGGTCGGCCGTGATCACCAAGCTGATCCCGATGCCCGCCGACCTGGATGAGAACGACATGGAAGCCCAGGTCGAGCTCGAGGCGGTCAACTACATCCCGTACCCGATCGAGGAAGTGAACCTCGACTTCGAAGTGCTGGGTGCGATTCCGAATAACCCGGAAATGGTCCAGGTGCTGCTGGCCGCCTCGCGTTCAGAGAACGTCGAGCTGCGCCAGTCGGCACTGGAGCTGGGCGGGCTGGTGGCGCGGGTCATGGACGTGGAGGCCTTCGCGGTCGAGAACGCCTTTGCCCTGGTCGCCAGCGAGCTGCCGGTGGCCAGTGATGGCGTGGTCGCGCTGGTGGACATCGGCGCCACCATGACCACCCTGAATGTCCTGCGTGGCGGCCGCAGCCTGTACAGCCGCGAACAGGTGTTCGGCGGCAAGCAGCTGACCGACGAAGTGATGCGCCGTTACGGGCTGACCTACGAAGAGGCCGGCCTGGCCAAGCGCCAGGGCGGGCTGCCGGAAAGCTACGAGATGGAAGTGCTCGAGCCGTTCAAGGAAGCCACGGTCCAGCAGATCAGTCGCCTGCTGCAGTTCTTCTATGCAGGCAGCGAGTTCAACCGGGTCGACCACATCGTGCTCGCCGGCGGCTGCGCGGCCCTGACCGGCCTGCCGGACATGGTGGAAGAGCAGCTGGGCGTGGCCACTGTGGTGGCCAACCCGCTGGCACAGATGACCCTGGGCCCGAAGGTGCAGGCACACGCCCTGGCCCAGGACGCCCCGGCGCTGATGATCGCCACCGGTCTGGCCCTGAGGAGCTTTGACTGATGGCGCGCATCAATTTATTGCCCTGGCGCGCCGAGCGGCGCAAGCAACGCCAGCGCGACTTCTACGCGATGCTCGGTGCCGCCGCCATCGGCGGTCTGCTGCTGTCGCTGTTGATCTGGTTCTATTACGACCGCCAGGTCAGCGGGCAGGTGGATCGCAACACCTTCCTGCAGGCCGAGATCGACAAGGTCAAGGAGCAGAACAAGGAAATCGAGCGCCTGGACCGCCAGAAGGACCGCCTGCTGGCACGCAAGGGCGTGATCGAGGAACTGCAGGCCAAGCGCTCGCAGATGGTGCATCTGTTCGATGCGCTGGTGCGGACCATTCCGGACGGGGTGGTGCTGACCACGCTCAAGCAGGAAGGCGACGTGCTGACCCTGGAAGGGCGCACGCAGTCCAATGCGCGCGTCAGTGCCTACATGCGCAACCTGGAAAGCTCGGGCTGGATGACCAACCCGGAGCTGTCGATCATCGAGGCCAAGGCGCCGGACAAGGAGAAGACCTCCACCGCCCCGGGGCAGCTGCTGGACATCAAGTCCCTGCCGTACATGTTCGTGGTCAAGGTGAACCTGCCCGCACAGAGCGATGCCGCCCTGTCCGCGGATGGTTCTGTGGTCGATACCACCGCCGCCGCCGCGCCGGTTGCCCCGGTCGCCCCGCTGTCCGCCGCCCCGGCCGCGCCATCGCAGGATCCGGCCGCCGCACCGGCAGGGTCGGCCGCTTCGGACGCCGCCGCACCGGCCAAGCCGGCCGGTAGCCGCATTGTTCCGACCACGCCGCCCGCACCTCCGCCGGCGCCTGCCAATGCGCCGGAGGGGAGCCAGCAATGAGCCAGAAAATCAACCTCAAAGAGCTGGATTTCAACAACATCGGCAACTGGCCGCAGCAGGCCAAGGTTGTGTTCTGCTTCGTCCTCGCCCTGTTCATCGTGGTCATGGGCTGGTTCCTGCTGATCAGCGGCAAGCGCGACGAACTCTCGGCCCTGGTCAACAAGGAAGCCGAGCTGCGCACCGAGTTCGAGAAAGAGCAGGGCCGTGCCGTCAATCTGGAGCCGCTCAAGCAGCAGCTGACCCAGATGGAGCAGGTGCTGCAGCAGATGCTGCGCCAGTTGCCCAGCAAGACCGAAATGCCGGATCTGATCATCGACATCTCGCAGACGGCGCTCTCCAGCGGGCTGGCCAACGAGCTGTTCCAGCCCGGTGCCGAGCAGCCCAAGGAGTTCTACGCAGAAAAGCCGATCGCCCTGCGCATGGTGGGCAGTTACCACCAGTTCGGTGCCTTCGTCAGTGGCGTGGCCTCGCTGCCGCGCGTGGTCATCCTGACCATGCACGACATCAACCTGAAGCCCAAGGATCCCAAGACCGGCATCACCGCCCGCAGCGGTGCGCTGGAGTTGTCCGGAACGGTCAAGACCTACCGTTACCTGGATGACGTGGAGATGGAAGCCCAGGAGAAAGCCGCTGCCGAGCAGGAAAAGGCCGCCAAGGGAGGCCGGAAATGAGCCGCTTGAACCCGACCGCACGGGTATGCGGCCTGTTGGGCGTGGTGCTGCTGGCCGGCTGCGCCCGCGGCGTGACCAGCACGCCCGGCGATGCACCGAACCTGGAAAAGTGGGTGGCCGACGTGCGTGCACGCCCGGCACCGCCGCTGGAACCGTTGCCGGTGATGCAGCAGTTCGAGACGTTTGAGTATTCCGCGCAGGGGATGCGCGACCCGTTCACCGACGCCTGGACCAATCCGCAAGGGGGATCGGGGCTGCGTCCGGATCCGAACCGCCGCAAGGAGCCGCTGGAAGATTTCCCGCTGGACAGCCTGGACATGGTGGGTTCGATCGGCCGTGGGGGCGGACTCGTCGTGCTGGTGATGGCACCGGACAAGGTCACCTATCGGGTGCGTCCGGGCGTCTATCTGGGGCAGAGCGACGGGCGGGTGACCGGGGTCTTCGAGGACCGGATTGAGCTGATTGAACTGGTGCCGGATGGCGCGGGTGGCTGGCTGGAACGGCCGGCAACGCTCGCGCTTGAAGATCAATGAATGATTATGGGGATAGCACGATGACCTTTTCCAACGCCCTGCGGCTGCGTCCGGTCCGGCGGCAGAAGCTGATCCACCTGTGCGCGCTGGGAGTCGCGCTCATGGTGGCCAACGGCACGCTGATGGCGGCCACGCCCAGCGGCGCCGTGCCCAAACCGGCGGCCACCACCGCGCCGGCGACTGCGCCGGCCTCGCTGTCGGTGTCCAAGATCGACTTCAAGCGCGGCGACGATGGCGCCGGCCGGCTGATCCTGCAGTTTGACGGTCAGGGCGCCAGCCCGGATCTGCGCAGCCAGGGCAACAGCGTCGTCATCGACGTGGGTAATGCGCGCCTGCCTGAAAGCCTGCAGAAGCCGATCAACGTGACCGACTTCGCCACCCCGGTGCAGCGCATCGACGCCAAGCCGTATGGCGGCGGCACCCAGCTGGTGCTCAACACCAACACCGCGTTCGAATCGCTGGCCTACCAGAGCGGCAACGAGTACGTGGTGGAGATCAGCCCGCGCCAGGCGGCCCCGGCAACCGGTGCGGTCAATGCCGCCACGGTCAGCCAGGCGGCGGCGTCCGTCGCCCAGCGCGGCTACAGCGGCAAGCCGGTGACCTTCAACTTCCAGGACGTGCCGGTACGCACCGTGCTGCAGCTGGTGGCCGAGGAATCCAACCTCAACGTGGTCGCCTCCGACAGCGTGCAGGGCAACGTGACCCTGCGCCTGATCAACGTGCCGTGGGACCAGGCGCTGGACATCGTGCTGCGCGCCAAGGGCCTGGACAAGCGCCGCGATGGCGGCGTGATCTGGGTTGCACCGCAGCCGGAGCTGGCCAAGTTCGAGCAGGACAAGGAAGACGCGCGCATCGCGATCGAGAATCGCGAGGACCTGGTCACCGATTACATCCAGATCAACTACCACAACGCTGCGGTGATCTTCAAAGCGCTGACCGAGGCCAAGGGTATCGGCGGCGGCAACAGCGGCGGCGGCGGCAGTGGCAGTGGCAGCAATTCGCAGGAAGAAAGTGGCTTCCTGTCCTCGCGTGGCCGGATCGTGGCCGACGAGCGCACCAATACGCTGATGATCAGCGACATCCCGAAGAAGATCGCGCGGATGCGCGAGCTGATCAACGTGATCGACCGTCCGGTCGATCAGGTGCTGATCGAAAGCCGGATCGTGATCGCCACCGACACCTTCGCACGCGAGCTCGGCGCGAAGTTCGGCATCAGCGGCAGCCGCGACAACGTGTACTTCAGCGGCGACCTCGGGCAGAACGGCAAGAACATCAACGACCGTGCGGCCAAGGACTTCGAATACCAGAAGGCCATCAACGAGTGGGTGGCCGGAGGCCGCACCGGCGCGATCCCGGTCCGTGCGCCGTCCACCATCAACAGCGGGTTGAACTGGAACCTGCCGGTGGACGCGCTCAAGAGCCCCGGCTCGCTGGCGCTGTCGATCCTCAATGCCGGTTATCTGCTGGACGTCGAACTGTCGGCCATGCAGGAAGAATCCCGCGGCGAAGTGATCTCCAACCCGCGCGTGGTGACCACCAACCAGCGCGAAGCGGTGATCAAGCAGGGTAAGGAAATCGGCTACGTCACCATCAGCGGTGGCGGTGCCGGCGGTGTGGCCCAGGCCAACGTGCAGTTCAAGGAAGTGGTGCTCGAGTTGAAGGTCACCCCGACCATCACCAACGACAACCGCGTGTTCCTGAACATGGCGGTCAAGAAGGATGAAGTGGACAGCTACATCGTCCTGGATGGCTACGGCACCGTGCCGACCATCAACCGCCGGGAAGTGAACACCGCCGTGCTGGTCGATGATGGCCAGACCGTGGTGATCGGTGGCGTGTATGAGTTCACCGACCGCAACAGCGTCAACAAGGTACCGTTCCTGGGTGACGTGCCGTTCCTGGGCAATCTGTTCAAGAAGCGCAGCCGCAACAAGGACAAGGCCGAACTGCTGGTGTTCGTGACCCCCAAGGTGCTGCGCGTGTCCCGGACCACCCCGGCCGTGAATTGATACGCACCCTCATGCAGTGAGGAAAGGGCCGCCGCGCGCGGCCCTTTCTGCGTTCAGCCAATCTTGATGTCGTAACCGGCGCTGTCCTGCCATCATGGCGATGGAACCTCTGCCCACCGTGGAGGTCACATGGATGCCATGAATCTGCCGCCCCCCATGCCCGATACCCCCACGCCCGCTCCGGTGGAGCACGACCGCCTGCACGATGCCTTCCGCGCGCTGCGCGATGGTCTGTCGTCCGAAATCGTCGGCCAGAGCGCGCTCGTCGAGCGCCTGCTGACCGCACTGCTGGCGGATGGCCACCTGCTGGTCGAAGGCGCTCCGGGCCTGGCCAAGACCACCGCGATCCGTGCCCTGGCCGCCCGGCTGGATGCGGATTTCTCGCGCGTGCAGTTCACCCCGGACCTGCTGCCGGCCGACCTGACCGGCACCGAAATCTGGCGCCCGCAGGAAGGGCGGTTCGAGTTCGTGCCCGGCCCGATCTTCCATCCCATCCTGCTTGCCGACGAAATCAACCGCGCCCCGGCCAAGGTGCAGTCCGCGCTGCTCGAAGCCATGGGCGAGCGCCAGGTCACCGTGGGCCGGCATACCTATCCGCTGCCCTCGCTGTTCCTGGTGATGGCCACGCAGAACCCGATCGAGCAGGAAGGCACCTTCCCGCTGCCCGAAGCCCAGCTGGACCGCTTCCTGATGCATGTGCGGATCGGCTATCCCGATTCGGATGCGGAGACCGAAATCCTGCGCCTGGCCCGCGAGCGCGCCCGCGAGGCGCTGTCCACGCCGGCCGCCGCGCCGGCCCGCATGCCGCTGAGCGATGTGTTCGCCGCGCGCAAGGCGGTGCTGTCGCTGCACGTGGCACCGGCGCTGGAGCGTTACCTGATCGAGATCGTGCTGGCCTCGCGCGATGCCGCCCGCTACGACCCGGCACTGGCCCGGCGCATCGCCTGGGGCGCCAGCCCGCGTGGCTCTATCGCGCTGGAACGCTGTGCGCGTGCGCGCGCCTGGCTGGCCGGGCGTGACTTCGTCACCCCGGAAGATGTGCGCAACGTGGCGCCGGACGTACTGCGCCACCGCGTGCTGCCCAGCTACGAAGCCACCGCCGAAGGCTGGGATGGTGAGCGCCTGGTCGCCGAGCTGCTGGCCCGCGTGCCGGCGCCCTGAGCGCGATGGAGACCCCCGTGCATACGGCCACGCCGCTGGAGGGTGATGGCCTGCGGCCGAGCCTGGCCGAGCTGGTGGCGCTGCGCCGCAGTGCGCATCGCGCACCGCCGGCACGCCGTGGCCGCCTCGGTCATGCCGGCAGTGCGCCGTCACCGGCGCGGGGCCGGGGCATGGAGTACGCCGAGTCCCGCGACTACGTGCCGGGGGACGATGCGCGGCATATCGACTGGCGGGTCACCGCGCGCACCGGGCGGGCCCACACCAAGCTGTTCCAGGCCGAGCGCGAACGTTTGACTTTGCTGGTCGCCGACACCGATCCGGTGCTGTATTTCGGCACCCGGGTCCGCTTCAAATCCGTGCAGGCCGCACGCGTCGGCGCGGTCGCGGCATGGCTGGCGCAGCGCCAGGGCGATCGCCTCGCCGCCGTGCGGGGCAGTACCCAGGAGCCGCCGATCGCACCGGCCGGTGGCACCCGCGGGGTGCTGCGCGTGCTGGATGCCTTGACCCGCTGGTACGCCGAACCGCCTGCCGAAGATGCCGGGCTGGATCGCGCGCTGGAGCAGGCGGCACGGTTGCTGCGTCCGGGTGCACGCGTGGTCGTGCTGGCCGATCCGGCGCGCGCCTCCACCATCACCAGTGCCCGCTGGGCTGCGCTGGCCATGCACCACGAAGTGGTGGTGATGCTGCTGGTCGATCCGCTGGAACGGGCACCTCCCGCCGATGCGCTGCCCTTCCTCTCCCAAGGACGTCGCGTCCTGCTTGATCTGGGCAATGCGGCGGTGCGCGAGCACTGGCGCGAACGATTCGTCGCGCCCCTGGATGCATTGCAGACCACCTTGTCCGCTCGCCGGATCCAGGTGCACGTAGTCTCTACCGATGACGCCAGCGACAGCTGGTTGAGCCCGCTGCCGACCGCGGTGGTGGCATGAGCGCGGCCGCGTCGCTGCCGCTGCGCGATGTGCAGCTGCCGCCGTCACCGCCATGGTGGCCGCCCGCACCGGGCTGGTGGCTGGTGTTCGCCGCGCTCGTGCTGGTGGTGGCCGCGATCTGGGTCTGGCAGTGGCGTGCGCGGCGCGCGCGCCAGCGGTGGCTGGAGCTGTTCGATGCCGAGGTCGACCAGGCCGGCTCGCCGGTACTGCAGGTTGCTGCGATCGCTTCCCTGCTGCGCCGTGCGGCGCGCCGGTACCAGCCAGGCGCGGAGCGTCTGCAGGGGCCGGCGTGGCTGGCGTTCCTGGATGAGAACAACAGCCGCGCCTTCTCCGACGGCGACGGCGCACTGCTGCTGGACGGTGGCTATCGGCCAAGCGTGGATGCCGAGGCGGTGCAGCGGCTGCGCGTGCTCGCGCGCCGCCGTTATCTGTCGCTGCTTACGGAGCGGCGCCGATGATCGCGATCACGCTGCCGACGTGGTTGAGCTGGGTCGACAGCCTGGCCTGGCCTTGGATGCTGCTGGCGATGCCGTTGCCGATCCTCATGCGCTGGTGGCCGTCGCGCCCCGGCGCGGGCGCCGCGCTGCGGGTGCCCTATGCCGCCGACCAGCTGCAGTCGCTCGGTGCTGCCCCGGGCGGTGCGGGGCCACGGCTGGGGCGTGCATTGTTGTGGCTGGCCTGGGCCTGCCTGTGCGTGGCCGCCGCGCGACCGCAGCAGCTCGGCGATGCAGTGACGCCGCCACAGCAGGGCCGGCAGATGATGCTGGCAGTGGATGTGTCCGGCAGCATGAGCGAGGCGGACATGATGCTCGGCAACCAGGTGGTCGAGCGGCTGACCGCGGCCAAGGCGGTGCTCGCCGACTTCCTGGACCGCCGCGTCGGCGATCGTGTCGGCCTGCTGATCTTCGGCGAGCGCGCCTACACGCTCACGCCGTTGACCGCCGACCTCACCAGCGTGCGTGACCAGCTGCGCGACAGCGTGGTCGGCCTGGCCGGGCGCGAGACGGCGATCGGCGATGCGATCGCGCTGGCGGTCAAACGCCTGCGTGAACAACCCCAGGGCCAGCGCGTGCTGATCCTGCTCACCGACGGCGTCAGCAATGCCGGCGTCCTCGAACCGCTGCGCGCGGCCGAACTCGCCCAGGCCGAAGGCGTGCGCGTGTACACCGTGGCCTTCGGCGGCGATGGCGGCATCAGTCTGTTCGGCGTGCAGATCGCGCCGGGCGACGACCCGGTGGACGAGGCGACCTTGAACAGGATTGCCGAGCTCACCGGTGGCCGCTCGTTCCGCGCGCGCAATACCGATGAGCTGGCCGGCATCTATGCCGAGCTGGAGCGGCTGGAACCGGTCAAATCGACGGGCACGGCGGTGCGGCCGCGGATCGAGCGCTACGCGCCGCCGCTGGCATTGGCGTTGCTGCTGGCCGGCCTGGCCTGGCTGCTGCCGAGGCGCTGGATATGAGCGCGAGCTGGAACGCCCTGCATTTCATGCGCCCCGAGGCCCTGTGGGCGCTGCTCGCGCTGCCGCTGCTGGTGGCGATCTGGTGGTTGCGCCGGCGCCGGGCCAACGTGTGGCGGCAGACCGTGGATGCGCACCTGCTGCGCCACCTGCTGGTCGGCCGCGACCGTCGCGCCTGGGGTGGGTTGGTGCTGTTGCTGTCCGGTACGGTGATCGCGATCGTGGCCCTGGCCGGTCCCTCGTGGCGGCAGGTCGCCCAACCGTTGTGGCAGACGCCGTCGCCGCTGGTGGTTGCGCTGGATCTCTCTTCTCGGGTGACCGCGACCGATCTGCCACCGTCGCGCCTGCTCCAGGCACGCGCCAAACTGGCCACACTGCTGCGCGAACGCCAGGGCGGTGAAGTCGCCCTGCTGGTGTACGCCGATGACGCCTACACGGTGGCGCCGCTGACCGACGACATGGCCAATGTCGCCCTGTACCTGGATGCCTTGGCACCGGACGTGATGCCACGCGATGGCCAGCGCGCGGACCGTGCGCTGGAAACGGCGGTGAAGCTGCTGCAGCAATCCGGCGCACGCGGTGGCGACATTCTGCTGCTGACCGATCGCGCCGATGCCGATGCAGAACAGGCGGCGGCCTCGGCACGCGCGCAGGGTTTCGTGGTCTCCGTGCTCGGCCTGGGTACGCCGCAGGGCGCGGCCTACCGCAATGGCGAAGGCCAGATCGTGCCCGCGCGGCTGGAAGAGGGCACCCTGCGCGGCGTCGCCAGCCGCGGCGGCGGTCGCTATGCCCGCATCGCCTCCGACGACAAGGATCTGGCCGCGCTGGACGTGTTGATCCCGCGGGTCAGTGCCGATGACAGCCGCGAAGGGCAGGGCCGCACCTGGCGCGATGAAGGTTTCTGGCTGCTGCCGCCGCTGATGGTGCTGGCCCTGTTTGCGTTCCGGCGTCGCGGCGCACTGGCGGTGCTGGTGATGATGGCGGCAGTGCCGATGGCGCTGCCCACGACGGCGCACGCCGCCGAAGGAACGTGGTGGCAACGCGCCGACCAGGTCGATCAGCAACGCTTGTCCAGCGGCGTGGATGCGTACCGCAAGGGCGACTTCAAGGCCGCCCAGCAGCAGTTCGAGGGCATCGACACCGACGCCGGCTGGTACAACCTCGGCAACGCATTGGCGCGCCAGGGGCAGTACGACGCGGCGATCGAGGCCTATGACCGCGCGTTGAAAAAGCATCCCGGCATGGCCGATGCGGTGGCCAACCGCGCCGCGGTCGACGCCGCCCGGAAGCGCAAGCCGCCGCAGAACAACGACCAGAACAACGATCAGAAGGACGGAAAGAACCCGCCCGAAAAGCCCGACGCCGGCAGGAATCAGGGGCAGGGACAGGGCAAGGAGGGTGACGGTTCGCCGCCGCAGGACAAGGGCGAGCCGGGGCAGTCCCCGCCGACCTCGTCCGGTGATCCGAAGGATGGCCGCTCCCAGGGCGAGAAGTCACCGCAGGCCGCCGACAGCCAGGCGCAGGCCGAGGCCGACGCCGCCCAGCGCGAGCGCATGCAGCAGGCGATGCAGCGCCAAGGGAACAACGACGGCAACGACAAGGCCCAGGGCCAGGTCAGCGGCACCCCGCAGCAGCGTGAGCAGCAGCAGGCAGTCGAGGCCTGGATGCGGCGCGTACCGGATGATCCGGGCAGCCTGCTGCGGGCCAAGTTCCAGCTGGAAAACGAACGCAGGAAACGGGAAGGGCGATGACACACTCCACGATACAGCGCTGGTTGCGCGCCGGACTCGTCCTGCTGCTGTGCGCGAGCCTGGCCGCGCAGGCACAGACCCGGGCATGGCTTGATCGTGACCAGATCACCGACAGCGACACCGTCACGCTCAACATTGAATCCGATGCTGGTGGGGGTGCGCCGGACTATGCACCGCTGCGGACCGACTTCGATCTCAGCAGCCAGACCAGCAGCCGCCAGGTGCAGTGGAGCAATGGCGCGATGACCTCGCGCGCGTTGTATGCGGTGGCGCTCAGCCCGAAGCGGAGCGGCACGCTGCAGGTTCCCGCCCTGCAGGTTGGCAGCAGCCGTACGCAGCCGCTGACGCTGCAGGTCGGTGCCAGCAGCGCATCAGCCCCCGCCGCGGCCACGGGCAACGCCGCCGTGTTCCTGGAAACCGAGGTCGATGATCCGACGCCGTACGTGCAGCAGAGTGTCGGCGTGGTGGTGCGCCTGTTCTACGCCGCGCAACTGCTCAGTGGTGAACTGGTGCTCGATACGCCGGCCGGTGCATCGCTGCAGCGGGTGGGCGAAGACCGCACCCTGGTGCGCGAGGTCAATGGCCGCCGCTACAACGTGGTGGAACGTCGTTTCCTGCTGATCCCCGAGCGCAGCGGAGCGCTGGTGCTGCCAGCGGCCCAGTTCAACGGGCGCAGCGCGGGCGGCTTTTTCAACGACATGTTCGGTGGCGATGGCCGCCTGCGCGCCGCATCGGCCGAGCGCACGCTGCAGGTCCAGGCGCAGCCCGCGTCTGCCCCGCAGCCGTGGCTGCCGCTGCATGGGCTGCGCCTGCGCTACACCGCCGCGCCCACCACCGGCCGTGCCGGAGAAGCGGCCACCATCGTGGTCGAAGCCGTGGCCGAGGGCGCGACCAAGGCGCAGTTCCCGGAGCTGCCGGTGCCCGATGTCGGGCCAGGTGCGCAGGTCTTCGCCGAGCCGCCGCAGTTCGATGAAACCTTCAACGGCAGCACGCCGCAGCTCACGCTGACCCGGCGCTTCGCGATCGTGCCGCGCCAGGCCGGTGCGCTGACGGTGCCGGGGCTGCGCATGGCGTGGTGGGACGTGGCGGCCGGTCAGCCGCGCAACGCGAGCCTGCCGGACCTGCAGCTGGATATCGCCGCCGGCGTCGGCGGCAGTGCCGCAGCACCCCTGCCGGTGGACACCACCTCGGCCCTGCCGGGTGAGCCGGCCACGGCGTCCACCGATCTGCAGTTGGCGCCTGCGCAGGCCGCGCCACGTCCCTGGGGCTGGATCGCCCTGTCGGCCGGCCTGGCCGTGCTGTGGCTGTTGACCCTGGCCTGGGGCTGGCGCCGACGGCGGCGCCCGGCGGTCGTGCGGGGCACCAAGGGGGGCGTATCCATCACCGCGTCGGGGAGTCCGTACACCCGCGCCGACCTGCGCCGGGCGATGGAAGCCGGCGGATGGGACGAGATCATCGCGGTGCTGGCGGGAATGGGCGGTGTGCAGACGTTCGAGCAGGTGCTCGAGCGCCTCGACGACGCACAGCAGCGGGCGGCGCTGGTCCAGATGCAGCAGGTCCGCTGGGGCGGGCAGGGCGGCGATGTCGGCCAGGCCCGACAGGATCTGCGGCGCGCCTTCCATGACGGACCGCACTGGCGGCCCCCTGCGGCCACGCAGAACAATGGCCTGGCACCGCTGTACCCATCTGCGCATTCATAAAAAGGCGTGTCGGTCAGGGCGGCCGCCTTTGCTAAGCTGATTTCATTTTTTCGAGGAACGCCGCTCCATGACTGAGGCCGCAACGACCCGGCAGAAACTGCCTTTGCACTGGAAAATGGGCATTGGCTTCATCATCGGCCTGGTCCTCGGGCTGACCGTCCATGCGCTCGGTGGCAGCATCGACGGCCTGCAGGCCGCAGCCAAATGGGTGATGGACTACGTCACCACGCCGGCCTCGGGCCTGTTCCTCAATCTGATCTTCATGCTGATCGTGCCGCTGATCTTCTCGGCGCTGATCATGGGCGTGTCGGAGATGGGCGACATCCGCGCCCTCGGCCGCATCGGCTGGAAGACGCTGGCCTACACCATCCTGCTCTCCGGCATCGCCGTGGGCATCGGCCTGGTGCTGGTCAACGTGCTCAAGCCCGGCGCGGGCGTGGACCCGGTCGTGGCCGCGCAGATGCTCACCGAGAATGCCGAGCGCAGCAAGGAAATCGTCGCTGGCATCCATGGCACGCCCAAGGGCATGGACATGCTGCTGTCGATCGTGCCGAGCAACGTGGTCGAGGCGGCCTCCAGCAATGGCGCCATCCTCTCGCTGATGTTCTTCGCGCTGATGTTCGGCATCGGCATGGTGCTGACCGACGAGGCAAAGGTCGCCCCGCTGCGTCGCGCCATCGAAGGCATCTTCGAAATCTCGATGACCCTGATCAACCTGGTCATCCGCCTGGCCCCGTACGCGGTGGCCTGCTTCATGTTCAACCTGGCCGCGCTGTTCGGCTTCGAGCTGATCATCCGCCTGGGCGCCTACGTAGGCGTGGTGGTGCTGGCGCTGGGCCTGCACATGGTGGTGACCTACGGCGTCGCGGTATGGCTGTCCGGCCGCTCGCCGCTGGCGTTCTTCCGCGACACCCAGGAGGCCACCGTGATGGCCTTCTCGACCGCGTCCAGCAATGCCACCCTGCCGACCGCGCTGCGCGTGGCCGACCAGATGGGCCTGCCGCAGAAGGTCTCGCGCTTCGTGCTGACCGTGGGCGCCACCGCCAACCAGAACGGCACCGCGCTGTTCGAGGGCGTGACGGTGATCTTCCTGGCGCAGTTCTTCGGCGTGGACCTGAGCATCGGCCAGCAGTTCATGGTGATGGCGGTCTGCATCCTGGGCGGCATCGGCACGGCCGGCGTGCCCTCCGGCTCGCTGCCGGTGGTGGCCATGATCTGCGCCATGGTCGGCGTGAACCCGCTGGGCATCGGCCTGATCCTGGGCGTGAACCACTTCCTGGACATGTGCCGTACCGCGCTGAACGTCACCGGCGATCTGGCCCTGACCACCCTGGTGGCCAAGGGCGAGGTGGACGATGGCCCGGTCGTGGCCACGGTGGCCCCGGCCCCCGCGCCGGCCCCGCGCGACTGAGCCTGCACAGGCCCGAGCTGCCCTGACGCCCCGCCCAGTGCGGGGCGTCGTCGTTAAGGGCCTGGCCTGTCTTCGGCCTGACCCCGCCGATCACCTGTGGGACAATGGGCTGCCCGCAGCTCCGCGGGAGCCTCCCGACTCCGACAGAACCATGACGCAGCCTACCCGCCGCCAGTTGGCCAACGCCATCCGCTTCCTTGCCGCTGATGCGGTCGAAACCGCCAAGTCCGGCCATCCCGGCATGCCGATGGGCATGGCCGACATCGCCGAAGTGCTCTGGAACGACTATCTCCGTCACAACCCGAAGAATCCCAAGTGGTTCAACCGCGACCGCTTCGTGCTGTCCAACGGCCACGGCTCGATGCTGCAGTACGCGCTGCTGCACCTGAGCGGCTACGACCTGCCGATCGAGCAGCTCAAGCAGTTCCGCCAGCTGGGCAGCAAGACCGCCGGCCACCCCGAGCACCATGAAACCCCCGGCGTGGAGACGACCACCGGTCCGCTGGGTCAGGGTCTGGCCAACGCCGTGGGCTTCGCCCTGGCCGAGAAGCTGCTGGCTCAGCGCTACAACCGCCCGGAACACGAGATCGTCGACCACCGCACCTGGGTGTTCCTGGGCGACGGCTGCCTGATGGAAGGCATCTCGCATGAAGCCGCCTCGCTGGCCGGCACCTGGGGCCTGTCCAAGCTGCTCTGCTTCTGGGACGACAACCACATCTCCATCGACGGCAACACCGATGGCTGGTTCACCGACAACACCCCCGAGCGTTTCGAGGCCTATGGCTGGAACGTGGTGCGCGGCGTCGATGGCCACGACCCGGAGAGCATCAAGTCCGCCATCGACAGCGCGCTGTCGCAGTTCGACAAGCCGACCCTGATCTGCTGCCGCACCACGATTGGTTTTGGTTCGCCGGGCAAGGCCGGCAAGGAATCCAGCCACGGCGCCCCGCTGGGCAAGGACGAGCTGGAAGCGACCCGCAAGCAGCTGGGCTGGCCGTACGGCCCGTTCGAGATCCCGGAAGAGATCTACGCCGGCTGGCGTGCCGGCGGTACCGGCACCCTGCGCCAGGCCGAGTGGGAGCAGCAGTTCGACAAGTACGCCGCGCAGTACCCGGCCGAAGCCGATGAGCTGATCCGTCGTTCGCACGGCGAGCTGCCGGCCGATTTCATCGCCAAGGCCGATGCCTACATCGCCCGGGTCCAGGCCGACGGCCAGACCATCGCCTCGCGCAAGGCCTCGCAGCTGGCGATCGAAGCGTTCGCGCCGCTGCTGCCGGAGCTGGTGGGCGGTTCGGCCGATCTGGCGCACTCCAACCTGACCCTGTGGAAGGCGAGCAAGTCGGTCGCCACCGATGACCCGAACGCCAACTACGTCTACTACGGCGTGCGCGAGTTCGGCATGACCGCGATCGCCAACGGCCTGGCCCTACATGGCGGGTTCATTCCGTTCGACGCCACCTTCCTGGTGTTCAGCGATTACGCCCGCAACGGCGTGCGCATGAGCGCGCTGATCCCGGCCCACGCGATCCACGTGTACACGCACGATTCGATCGGCCTCGGCGAAGACGGCCCGACTCACCAGCCGGTGGAGCACCTGGCCTCGCTGCGCTACATCCCCAACAACGATGTGTGGCGCCCGTGCGATGCGGTCGAGTCGGCGGTCAGCTGGAAGTCGGCGATCACCCGCAAGGATGGTCCGAGCTGCCTGGTCTTCAGCCGCCAGAATCTGCCGCACCAGCCGCGCAGCACCGAACAGGTCGCCCAGATCGCGCGCGGTGGCTACGTGCTGGCCGACGCCGAAGGCGGCGTGCCGGACGTGATCCTGATCGGCACCGGTTCGGAAGTGGGCCTGGCCGTGACCGCCAAGGCGGAACTGGATGCCGCCGGCATCAAGACCCGCGTGGTGTCGATGCCGTCCACCGACGTGTTCGAGCGCCAGGACGCCGCCTACCGCGAGTCCGTGCTGCCCAATGCCGTGCGCAACCGCGTGGCCGTGGAAGCCGGCGTCACCGGTTTCTGGCGCCAGTACGTGGGCCTGGACGGTGCGGTGGTGGGTATCGACACCTTCGGTGCCTCGGCCCCGGCCGAAGCGCTGTACAAGCACTTCGGGATCACCGCCGAGCACGTCGTGGCCGCGGCCAAGGCGCAGCTGGCGAACTGATGGCGGTGCCGGGCGCTGCCCGGTAGCTGCAACGCGAAAGGCCGGGGAGATTCCCCGGCCTTTTCGTTTGTTGAAGGGCAATCACCACGCCATCCTTGATCGAAGGTAGATCCCCGCCATGCGTGGATGCTGTTGGCGCAACCCTCGACCACGGCTGACGCGTGATCCCCACGCATCCACGCATGGCGTGGATCTACATCACCCGGCTGCCGTGCGCGCCAATCCCAAGCGCACCAACCGCGCCTCGATGCGTTCGCCGAACGTCTTCGGTGCTTCCAGCCCCATCCGCTGCAGATAGGCCTGGTCGCCATCGCCGGCCGGTTGCGTCAGCGCAGCCAGCACCGTGCGCAGCTTGGCCATCGGTGTCTGCGTGTTCTGCTTGAGCCAGCCCAGCGCCTTGACCAGATGCTGCTCGACTTCGGTGAAATCACTGCCCAGCGGATAGTCCGGCAGCAGGCCGGACTGGCGGAATGGCGCCAGTGCCGCGCTGACCTCGGCCGCGGTGTTGCGCCGCCCATCGTCGGGCGCAGTGAACCCGGCGGCCAGCTTTTTCGAGGCTTTCGCTTTGTCCAGCAAGGCGGCCTGGAACTGCGCATCGGTGATCGTGGCCATCGCGATCACGCAGTCTTCGTCGGTCATGTTGCGCAGGTCGGCGATGCCGTACTCATTGATGTAGAGGTCGCGCAGATGCCGCGGAATCGTGGTGTGCCCGTAGTTCCAGCGCACGTTGGACTGCAGCGTGCCCTTGTCCTCGCGGGTGGCACGGAAGATCAGCGCGCTGCGGGCGCCGGGCAGGGCATGCGCCATCGCCACGAAGTTGTACTGGCCGCCGACGCCGGAGACCACACGGCCGTCTTCCAGCGCATCGGAAACGGCCGCACCGAGCGCGGTGGCCATCATGCAGGAGTTGAAGAAGCGCGCATCGCGGCGTTGCATCCGCTCCAGCGTTTCATCGCCGCCGTAGAGCTGGTTGATCTCACTGATGCGGCGCATGCCGATCGCGCTGCGCTCCTCCTCGGGCAGGTCGCGCAGCCATTGGTAGAACTCCGGCGAGCCCAGGTAGAACGCGCCGTGCAGATACTCGCCCTCGGCCTCGAGCGTGGCGTAGTCGGTGGTCCACGCGGTGCCGTTCTCGATCCGCTGCAACAAGGCCAGATCGTCATGCACCTTGCGCCGGATCACCCCGGTCTGGACCAGCCGGCGGAAGCCCTCGTTGAGCATCTCACTGCAACCGTACAGGCCGATCTCGAACGGCTCCAGGCCACCGCACTCAAGGACGGTGGGGTTGCTGGCCAGGCCGGGATCGAGCGCCTGCAGGATCTGCCGGTAGCGGGCGTTGTCGGTATGCCGCAGCACCAGCGCATGGCTGAGCGCATCGGCCAGCGTACCGATGCCGATCTGCAGCGTGCCGCCATCGCGCACCAGCGTGCTGGCGTACAGGCCGATCGCATAGTCGGCATCGCTCACCGGTTGGCGCGGCAGGCCGAACAGGTCCGGGTAGGGCCCCGGTGGCGTGATCACCAGATCGAAGAACGACACATCCACCGTGGCCGAACCGGCCAGGTAGGGCAGCTGCGGATCGATCTCGGCGATCATCAACGGGCGTGGCAGCCCGCGCGCGACCATCGCATCCAGCGTGTCCTGGGTGATGTCGTTGTTGCACGACAGCGACAGGCGCCGGTCGTTCGCGCGCATCGCCACTTTCTGCACGATCGCATGCGGCGCGCGCTGCGCCACCGCATCGGCGGCATGGGTGTAGTTGAGGCTGGTGTAGCTGCGCTGCGCCTGCGAGGAATTGAGCAGCGCCCCGGACTGCATGTAGAACTCTTCCACCTGCACATGCGCCGGCAGCTGGTCGCGCACCATGGCATCGGCGTAGGCCAGGCGCGGGAACTCCGCACCGAAATGACGCTCGGCGAAGGGCGTCATGAAGCGCGCTTCCAGCCCGGCACCGCCACGCGGCGGATTCAGCGACAGCGCGGTATACAGCTGCAGCGGCCGCGAGGCATCGTGTTCAACACGGGCATACAGCGCGTTGAGCAGCCGGTGCGGCTTGCCCAGTGCGAGCGGGGCGCCAATGCGCAGGGGGCCATCGACCCGCTGCAGCAGCCACTCGACGGCGGCGTCCAGGTCGGTCAGGTGTTCGGTCATGCGGCGCTATCCTGCGAAATCATGCGGGTCATTACAGCATTTCCGGTTTGAACATACGGCGACGCGAGACTTCATCGCCGGAAAGCATGAACTGGCCATCGCCGCGGTAATGCACCGTGCGCGGTACTTTCGGGGAGCGCGCGACGTGCGCTTTGACGACCTCCCAGATGAACAGGCCATGCCGTTTGATCTGGCTGCGGTCCGCCAGCCGGCACTCGAAGCTGGCGTGGCACTGGGCGATCAAGGGGGCGGCGACCTCCGTGGCGGCCACCGCCTCCAGGCCGAAGTGGTCGAACTTGTCGATCTCCGCGCCGCTGCTGTTGCCGATGCCCACCACCGTATCGAGCATCTCGGCGGTGGGCACATTGATGACGCATTCGCCACTGCGGCGGATCAGCTCGAAGCTGTGGTTGCCGCTGGAGATCATCGTTGCCAGCCGTGAGGGCGTGAACTCCAGCACCATGTGCCAGCCCAGGGTCATGATGTTGCGCTGGCCTTTCCAGGCCGAGCTGATCAGCACGATCGGGCCCGGCTCCAAGAAGCGGCGCACATCGTCGACCGGGTAGTCGAATTTTCGGTAGCGTCTCATCGAGGGCTCCGTGGGGCGTGCGCAGATGCTGGCAGCGGCTGCATGAACCGGCTGTCGAAGGGTTGACACCCAGGTTGATTACGGGCGTAATCGATCTGTCGATTACGGGTGTAAATGATGAGCCAGATCAGTGAAGCCGAAGCGGTGGTGATGGAGGTGTTGTGGCGCAGCCATCCGCTGGGCGCTGACGAGGTGGTGACCGCGCTGGCCAGCCGCGACTGGGCCGAGCCCACCATCAAGACCCTGCTCAACCGGCTGCTGACCAAGGGCGCGATCAGCGCCAGCCGCGATGGGCGTCGCTATCTGTACTCGCCGGTGCTGCAGCGCCAGGCCTGGGTGGCCGAGCAGAGCGAGGGCTTCCTGGACCGGGTCTTCGACGGTCGCGTCGCGCCGCTGGTGGCGCACTTCAGCCAGCGCGGGGAGCTGAGCGCGCAGGACATCGCCGAGCTGAAGCAGCTGATCCTGGAGCTGGGCCATGACTGAGCTGCTTGATGGACTGCTGCAGGCCAGCGTGTGGCTGTCGCTGGCGACGCTGGTGCTGGCCGCGGCCAGGCCGCTGCTGCTGCGCCTCGGAGGCGCAGCGCTGGCCTACCGCAGCTGGTGGTTGCTGCCGTTGATGCTGGTCGCGCCCTACCTGCCACTGCCACGGCTGCCGATGACTGAAACGGACCCGGTCATGGTCATGGCTTCGGCCCTGCGCGCGCCGGCCGTGCCCACCGACGCCTCGCAGTGGCCGCTACTGCTGTTGACGGTGTGGTTGCTGGGCGCGGTAGCGGTGGCCTGCGTCAGCTGGCGCGCGCAGCGCCGCTTCGAGCACGCACTGGGCGTGCTCCAGCCGCGCATGGATGGCAGCTGGCAGGCCAGTGGCGATCCCGGCCTGCCGGCGCTGGTCGGCCTGTGGCAGCCGCGCATCGTGGTGAGCCCGGACTTCGAGCAGCGATTCAGCCCGGCCGAGCAGGAGCTGATCCTGCGCCATGAGCACAGCCATCGCCGCCATGGCGATCCCTGGGCAAACGCCGCGCTTGCCGTGCTGCGCTGTGTGTTCTGGTTCCACCCCTTGCTGCCGTGGGCGGCGCGCCGCTTCCTGCGCGATCAGGAACTGGCCTGCGACGCGCGCACGGTCGATCCGCATCCGGCCCTGCGCCGGCTCTACGCCACTGCGCTGCTGAAGGCGCAGTTGGTCCACCCGGTTGCCCCGATGGCCTGCCACTGGCGCAGCCAACCGATGTTGAAGGAGCGTATTGCCATGTTGAAGGAACACAAGCGGAAGGCATTGCCGTGGATGACCGGGCAGGTGCTGGTGGTCGGGCTGTGTGTCGGGCTCTGCACGGTGGCCTGGGCCAGCCAGAGCGGCGCCGGCGACGAGCCGGCGAAGGCCAACGCGGCAACGAGCGATGTGGGCGCGCAGGCCCGTGACCTGACGCCGCCCAGGTATCCCAAAGCCGCGTTTGATCAGGGCATTTCCGGCAAGGTGGTGCTGCGCGTGGAGGTGGATGCGGCTGGAAAGCCCGGCGATGTAAGGGTACTCAGTTCGACCCCGGCCGGCGTGTTCGACGAGGCCTCGATCGCTGCGGCCAAGCAATGGACGTTCGAACCGGCGCGCCAGAATGGACACGCCGTTGCCTCGGCGTTGAAGATTCCGATGACATTCGAACTGGATGCGTCGGACCCGACGCTGTGAAGCGGGGGTCACTCGCCGTGGTCCTGGCGATGCTGGTGGCCGGCTGCGCCAGTCACCCCTCGCCGACCACGGTGGACACGCGTGCCGAGAACGTGGCTCACCAGCGTCTGGATCCGAACGTCGGCGCTCAGGGGAGCGGGAAGGTGGAGACGTATCAGCTGGGGCCGAGCGAGGGCTACCGGATGCCGCAGCTCAATGCGGGGCCGGACCCGGCGGTCGGTGATCGCGACCCGCGCCGCGCGCTGGCACCGACGACAGTGTGCCTGCAGCTGGTGATCGATGCGGAAGGCAAGGTCGAACGCAGTCTGCCCGTGATCGATCGCAGCGATTGCGCCGCCGGCAATGCCCCGGAGAACGCGCCCCTCGTGCAGGCTGCCCAGGAAGCGGTGGCGATATGGCGCTTTGTCCCCGCGGCCGTCTGTCATTTCCCTCCGCAGCGCGTACCCACGGATCGAGGCAACTGCGAGGGCGCCGAGCGCACCGAACCGGTACCGGTGAGCCTGCTGTACGGCTTCACGTTCGAGATCGTGAAAGGGCAGCACGTGGTGCGCGGGCAAGGCCGCTGAGGAAAACGGGGGCCACCCGTTGCAGGGGAGCCGGCCAGCGGCCGGCACTACCTCGGCGGGCCGCCCTGGATGTTGGCTTTCACCGAGGGGTGCATCAGTGTCGGTTCGGCCAGCGTGGCATCCCGGGCCTGGCGGGTGGCCACGAACTCGGCTTCGCTGATGCCGTCATGCAGGTGGATGTTGTGCGCGCGCTGCGCGCCGATGGTGGTCTCGTTGGCGACCTCGCGGCCACCGGGGCCGTAGTCGTGGCAGATGAACACGCGCGTCGCGTCCGGCAAGGCCAGCAGCCGCTGGATCGAGCGGTACAGCTGCGCCGCGTCACCGCCCGGAAAGTCGCAGCGGGCGGTGCCGCCGTCAGGCATGAACAGCGAATCACCGGTGAACAGCGCATCGCCGATCCGATACGCCACGCTGTCACTGGTATGGCCGGGCACCGCGATCACCTCGGCGTCGATATCACCGAGCGTGAAGCGTTCGCCATCGGCGAACAGATGATCGAACTGCGAGCCGTCGGTCGGTACCTCCAGCGCGTAACGGGGTGCGAAGGTGCGCTGCACCTGCACGATGCCCGCGCCCATGGCCAGAGTCGCGTCCGGCCAATGGCGCTTCAGCCAGCGCCCGGCGCTGACGTGGTCGGCGTGGGCATGGGTGTCCAGCAGCCAGCGCACCTGCAGGCGGTGCCCGCTTACGTGGGCCAGCAGCGGCTGAAGCGGTCCGGCACCGAATGCATCGGTCTCCGGGTCGTAATCCAGCACGGGATCGATCACCGCCGCCTGCAACGTCGCCGGGTCATGCACCACGTAGCTGAACGTGTGGCTGTCCGGATGGAAGAAACTGGCGACGTGCAGTGACATGGTGATGGCCTCAGCGTTTGCCCAAGGTGTGGTTGAGCAGCACCGCCAGGCGTTCACCGGCCAGGCGCAGCTCGCGCTCGGCGACCGGGCGATAGGTCGCCGCATAGCTCGGGGCCAGCGTACGCTTGTCCGGGTAAACGCCAGGTGCAATCGCGATCCGGCAACTGGCCTCGGCCCACTGCACGGCATCGGCATCGATGTTGGAGCGCGTTGCGAACACCGGCTTGGGCAGGGCCAGCAGGCGCTTGAGGTACTGGTCGTCGTCCAGCGTCTGCTCATTCAGCATGCCGCTGTCCCACAGTGAATGCAGGTTGGTACCGCGGTTGTTGAACTGCACCTGGAAATCGTTGCCGCCCTTGTCATGGCCGTAGCCGGCATGCATCGGCTGGTGGATGTCACCGGCGAAGTGCACCACGAACTTCAGTGCCTGCGCGCGTTCGGCATCGGACTTGCTGCGGTCGCCGAGGATCGCGGTCTGTGCTTTCAGCGCCTCGACCACGCAATTGCCGTTCCTGCAGTGCTTCTGCACTTCGTAGTGGCAATCGTCTTCGCCGATGTTGACGTAGTGCCAGCCGGCCGAGCGCTTGCCCAGGCCGGGGTCCTTGGCGCGCAGCTGATCGGCCCACGGGGCGATGCCATGCAGTGTCGGATCCGGCTCGGCGGCGAGCAGACGGTCCACCTCGGCCTGGGCCTGCGGGGTCAGCCGGGCCTCGGCGATCCGCGCCACCAGGCGGTGGCCTTGCGCGCCCCAGGCCAGGGCATCGGTGGAAACAAGGGTGAGGGCCAGCGCGAGCGCGGTGGCCGGGAGCAGGGAAGGCATTTTCATCCGCGGCATTCTAGCGGGCTGGCCGCGCGCGGGCTTGCCGCGATCTGGCCGGCTGCAGTGCCGCTCGGGTTCGGCTAGGCTCGGCGGGTGCCCGGCATCGGGCGGACGCAGGAGCGACCCCATGGCCCACATCGTTGGCCTGATCGGCGGCATGAGCTGGGAAAGCTCGGCCCACTATTACCGCCTGATCAACGAGCAGGTGCGCGACACGCTGGGCGGGCTGCATTCCGGGCGGATCCTGCTGTGGTCGTTCGATTTCGCCGAGATCGAGGCGCTGCAGCATGCCGGCGACTGGGACAGTGCCACGCAGCGGATGATCGATGCGGCCCAACGCCTGCAGGGCGCCGGAGCCACCGCCATCGTGATCTGCACCAACACCATGCACCGCATGGCGGATGCGGTGCAGGCGGCGATCGCGATTCCGCTGCTGCACATCGCCGACCCGACGGCCGAAGCGATCAAGGGCGCCGGGTTGCGGCGCATTGGCCTGCTCGGCACCGCGTTCACGATGGAACACGATTTCTACAAGGGTCGGCTCACGCACGCGCATGGACTGGAGGTACTGGTCCCGGAGCCCGAGGACCGCGCGGCGGTGCACCGGATCATCTATGAGGAGCTGGTGCAGGGGCAGGTGCTGCCGGCATCGCGCGAGAGGTATCGCGCGGTCATGCAGCGGCTGGTGGATCGCGGCGCGCAGGGCATCATCCTGGGCTGCACGGAGATCATGCTGCTGGTCGGCGCGCAGGATGCAACCGTGCCGGTGTTCGATACGACCACGCTGCATGCGCAGGCCGCGGCGCGGCATCTGCTTTCCGCAGCGTAACCGCGAGCGTCACGCCCCGCAGCGCCCCCCGGACCGCCGCGCCTGTCCAAAAAAAACCCCGGCCGAAGCCGGGGAAACTGTCTTGCTGCGAGGGTGTTGCCTGGTTGTGTCCTGATCCGCCGATCAGAACTTGAACACGTACGACACGCCGTAGGCGAGCGGGTCGATGTTGACGGTGCCGATCTTTTCGCCATCGAGCTTGACCTTGCTGTCGATGTCCATCCAGCGCACATCGACGCGCAGCGAGCCCTTGTCATTGATCGCGAAATCCAGGCCGGCATGGGCGGCCAGGCCCCAGGAGTCCTCCATCTTCAGCTTGCTGCCGGCCAGCGCGCCGCCGGTCTTCTCGCTGAAAAACGTCGTGTAGTTGATGCCGGCACCCAGGAACGGGGAGACCTTGCCCGCGCTGTTGAAGTGATACTGCAGCGACACCACCGGCGGCAGGTGCTTGGTGCTGCCCACGTTGCCCAGGCCGGCGATGTTGATGTCGTGCTTGAACGGCAGCGCGGCCAGGATCTCGATGCCGAGGTTGTCGGCGATGAAGTACTCACCGGTGATGGTCGGCTTGATGTCGTTGTCGACATCGACCTTCAGGGTGCCGCCGGCCAGCGAACCGTTGTTGGACTTCGGGGCGACCTGGTGCACGCCGGCACCGATCGTCCAGTCGCCCTTGGACTGGGCCATGGCCGGGGCGGCGGCCAGCGCCAGGGCGGCGGCCAGGCTGGTGAGCAGGAGGGGGGAGGTCTTGCGCATGAGACGGTCTCGTGGCGGGTTGGAATGGGGCCAGTTTTGCCGCCCGCGCGGTTGCGCGCCTTGATCCGGATCAATCCGGGTATTTGCCGTTGTAACCGGTTCCCATTCGGCTTGCGCGGGCCTGCCCGGGTCCGGCCCTGCTAGAATGAACACCCCTTTCCATCGGCGCCGCACCGTCGCGGCTGCAGGAGCTTGTGAACATGGCAATCAAGGTTGGCATCAACGGTTTCGGTCGCATCGGGCGCAACGTGCTGCGTTCGGCCGTGCTGAACTTCGGCAATGACATCGAAATCGTCGCCATCAACGATCTGCTGGAGCCGGATTACCTGGCGTACATGCTGAAGTACGACTCCGTGCATGGCCGCTTCAAGGCTGACGTGGCAGTCTCCGGCAACGACCTGCTGGTCAACGGCAAGAAGATCCGCCTGACCCAGGAGCGCGATCCGGCCAACCTGAAGTGGGACGAGGTCGGCGTGGACGTCGTCATCGAATCCACCGGCCTGTTCCTGACCAAGGAAACCGCGCAGAAGCACATCGACGCGGGTGCCAAGAAGGTCATCCTGTCGGCACCGTCGAAGGACGACACCCCGATGTTCGTGTTCGGCGTGAACGACAAGACCTACGCCGGCCAGGCGATCGTCTCCAACGCCTCGTGCACCACCAACTGCCTGGCCCCGCTGGCCAAGGTCATCAACGACAAGTGGGGCATCAAGCGTGGCCTGATGACCACCGTGCACGCCGCGACCGCCACCCAGAAGACCGTCGATGGCCCGTCCAACAAGGACTGGCGCGGTGGCCGTGGCATCCTGGAAAACATCATTCCGTCCTCCACCGGTGCGGCCAAGGCCGTCGGCGTGGTGATCCCGGAATTGAACAAGAAGCTGACCGGCATGAGCTTCCGCGTGCCGACCTCGGACGTGTCGGTGGTCGATCTGACCGTCGAGCTGGAGAAGGAAGCCACCTACGCCGAGATCTGCGCTGAAGTGAAGGCACAGAGCGAAGGCGCGTTGAAGGGCATCCTGGGCTACACCGAAGACAAGGTCGTGGCGACCGACTTCCGCGGTGAGACCCACACCTCGGTGTTCGATGCCGATGCCGGTATCGCGCTGGACGGCACCTTCGTCAAGCTGGTGTCCTGGTACGACAACGAGTGGGGCTACTCCAACAAGTGCCTGGAAATGGTCAAGGTCGTCGCGGCGTAAGCCAGCGCGTCCCCTGCGTCATTCCACAGACCCCGGCCCCGTGCCGGGGTCTGTCGTTTCAGGCAGGCGCTGCGGGGCGTTGATCCCGCGCCTGCCGCCGATCCATTAGCATGGCCCGCGTGCCGCCGGCACTGTGCCTACCGGGTACAGCCGTGGCGACCTCTTGAGGATGGCCTGGAATGGAAGCTCTGATTGTCCTGCTGGTGCTGGTACTGCTGGCGATCCCGCTGCTGCTGATCGTGGCGCTGGTGATGATCGCCGGGCTGCGCCGACGCGTCGCCGCGCTGGAGCAGCGCGCCGCCGGGTCCGCCTGGGAGGCTGCGCCGGCGCCGGCGCCGGCGGAGCGGGAAACGTCGCTGCGCTGGACCGACCTGGCATCGGTCGACACCGTCGGCGCCGCGAGGGCCGCCTCTGCGCCTGTCTC
The DNA here is from genome assembly GCF_002887735.1 of Stenotrophomonas bentonitica. GTDB lineage: Bacteria > Pseudomonadota > Gammaproteobacteria > Xanthomonadales > Xanthomonadaceae > Stenotrophomonas > Stenotrophomonas bentonitica_A. Next base: position 803,872 of record NZ_PKQP01000001.1, on the reverse strand, counting down.
CACGACGGCCGCCGAGGCGCTGGAGCCGAGGATCGAACCGGTGATCGACGTGGCGCAACCGCCGCCATTGCCGCCCCCGCCCGCGCAGCCGGTCGCCCCGCCCGAACCGCAGGGCCCCGGCATCGGCGAGCGGCTCGTCGGCACCCTCAAACAGTGGTTCACCGAAGGCAATGTGCCGGTCAAGATCGGCATGCTGGTGCTGCTGGCCGGCGTGGCCGCACTGCTCAAGTACGCCAGCGACCAGGGCTGGTTGAATGCACCGATCGAGCTGCGCCTGGCCGCCATCGCCGTGGCGGCGCTGGCCGGGCTGGTATTCGGCTGGGTGCAGCGCGATACCCGGCGCATGTTCGCGCTGGCATTGCAGGGCGGGGCGATCGGCATCCTGTTGCTGACCATTTTCGCCGCGTTCAAACGCTATGACTTGATGCCTGCCGCGCCCGCTTTCGTGCTCAGCGTGTTGCTGATCGCCGGCATGGGCGTGCTGGCGGTGGTGCAGAACTCGCGCACGCTGGCCGTGCTCGGCATCCTGGCCGGCTTCATGGCGCCGATCTGGCTGTCCACCGGCAGCGGCAACCATGTCGCGCTGTTCTCGTATTACGCCGTGCTCAATGCAGCGATCCTGGCGATTGCCTGGTGGCGCCCGTGGCGCGCCCTGAACCTGCTCGGTTTCGCCTTCACCTTCGGCATCGGGACGGCCTGGGGCGTGCTCCAGTACAGCGCCGACAAGTTCGCCAGCACCGAGCCGTTCCTGCTGCTGTTCTTCGCCTTCTATCTGCTGATCCCGATCCTCTATGCGCGCCGGCAGAGTGCGGAAAAGCGCGACCTGATCGATGGCAGCCTGGTGTTCGGCACGCCGCTGATCGCCTTCTCGCTACAGGCCGGCCTGCTGCATGACGACCGCCTGCTGCTGGCGTTGTGTTCGCTGGCACTGGCTGCGTTGTATGCAGGCCTGGCGTGGGCGTTGATCAAGCGTGAGCGCTACGCTGCGCTCGGCCAGTCGCATGCGGTACTCGCGGTCGGCTTCGCCACGTTGGCGGTGCCGCTGGCGCTGTCTGCACGCGCCACCGCCAGTGTGTTCGCACTGGAAGGTGCCGCGCTGGCCTGGCTGGGCCTGCGCCAGCAACGCTGGCTGCCACAGGTCAGCGGGGCAGTGCTGACCCTGGGGGCCGCGTTCGGCTTCGTCGTGGGCGCGGACTACTGGCACCTGGATGCCACCGCCATCGCCAACCCGACCTTCATGAGTGGCTTGCTGCTGGCGCTGGCCGGTTTTGCGGCGGCCTTCAGCTACCGCCGCGCGCAGCGCGATGCGCCGGCCATCGTGTACTACCTGTGGGGCCTGCTGTGGTGGCTGGGCAGCCTCAGTCACGAGATCCTGCGCTTCGTCACCCACCGCACCGAGCCCGATGCGCTGCTGATCGCCGCAGCCGTGACCGGTTGGCTGGCCGCCGAGATGCATCGCCGCTGGCCGGCGCGTGCGCTGGTGCTGACCACGCTGGCGATGGTGCTGGCCGCCTTCCCGTTGGCGCTGTGGCAGGCCGATGTACATGACCAACCGTTCGCCGGCTATGGCGCGCTGGCCTGGGCGGTGTTCGCGCTGCTGGGCGTGCGCAGCCTCTGGTGCCTGCGCGGGGGCGACGACCGCACCTCGCTGGCGGCGCAGTTCCTGTGGTGGCTGCTGTGGCCGTCGGTGGTGTCGCTGGCCAGCCTGTGGCTGGCCGATCGCTTCGCGCTGGCGCGGGGCTGGGGCCTGGCCCTGATGCTGTTGCCGTGGCTGCTGGTCACGGCGGTCGCGTTGTTGCGCTGGCGCTGGCTGACGGTGCCGCTGGGCGAGCGCTTCGACCCGATGCGTACGCCGCTGCAGATCACCTTGTTCGCCGTGCTGGGCGTGAGCTGGGCCGGCCTGTTGCTGGTTCCGGCCGGCGCCGCGCCGTTGCCGTGGCTGCCGCTGCTCAACCCGGTGGAGCTGGCGCAGCTGGCGGTGCTGGTGCTGGCCGCGCGCTGGCTGTGGTCCGCGCACGCGCCCGACGGCCTGCGCGCCCTCCGCATTCCGCTGCTGGCCATTGCCGGCTTCGTCGCGCTGACCAGCATCACCCTGCATGCCGTGCATCACTGGGGCGGGGTGCCGTGGAACGAACGCCTGTGGTCCTCCACCCTGGCCCAGACCAGCCTGACCGTGGTGTGGAGCGTGCTCGGCGTGATCAGCTGGGTATGGGGCTCGCGCCGCGGGCAGCGCGCGCTGTGGCTGGTCGGTGCGGTGCTGATGGGCGTCGTGCTGGCCAAGCTGGTGCTGATCGACCGGCAGCACCTGGGCAACCTGCTCGGCATTTCTTCCTTCATCGCCTACGGCCTGCTGTGCACGGTCGTGGGTTATCTGGCACCGGCGCCGCCCCGCGCGCCGGACCCTGCCGTGGAGCCGCACCCTTGAAGACCTTCCGCCCGCTGATCCTCCTTGCCGCATTCGCACTGCCGGCGCTGGCGCAGACCGCCGATGACCGCCAGGCGTACCGCCAGCAATGGCCGCTGCAGCTCGCGCAACCCCAGGCTGGTGCATATCGGTTGACCCTGGATGACGGGGTGTACCGCACCGCGGTGTCGCCACGCCTGGCCGATGTGCAGGTGTTCAATGCACAAGGTCAGGCACTGCCCTCGGCGTTGCTCGCGGCCGACCAGCCGCTGGCCCAGGCACCGCAATGGCAGACGCTGTCCTGGTTCCCGCTGCCCCCCATGGCGGGCACCTCCGGCGATGACCTGCAGTTGCTCACCGAGCGCAACACCGATGGCAGCGTGCGCCGGGTGGAAGCGCGCCTGGGGCGGGGTGGGGCGGCCGGGCAACCGGCGGGCTGGCTGATCGATGCCAGTGCGCTCAAGACCGGGGTGCAGGCACTGCGCCTGGATTGGCAGACCCAGGTGCCCCTGCAGGCGCGCGTGCGGGTGGAAATGAGCAACGACCTGCGCGACTGGCTGCGCATCGCCGACGATGTGCCGCTGGTCGACCTGCAGCACGAAGGCCGCCGCCTGCAGCAGCGCCGCATCGAGATCGCGCGCCAGGCCAGGTATTTCCGGATCCTGCCGATCGGCGCGGATGCGTTGCCGGCGCTGTCCACCGTGCAGGCCGAGCTGGTGCCGACCGCGCAGGCGATCGCCTGGCGCTGGCAATCGTTGAGCGGCACCGCCGGCAAGCCGGGCGAGTTTGAATATCAACTCGATGGGCGCTTCCCGATCGCGCAGGCCGACATCGCCACCGCCGACAACAGCGTGGTGCAGTGGACGCTGTTGAGCCGCGATGACGCCGACCAGCCATGGCAGGTGCGCGCAGGCCCGTGGGTGGCTTATCAGCTGCAGGACGCCGCCGACCGCCGCCAATCCCAGACCCAGCCGCTGACGCGCAGCACGCGCGATCGTTACTGGAAACTGATCGCGGGCCAGCCGCAGTCGATGCCGGCGCCAACGCTCAAGCTCGGTTACCAGCCTGAAACGCTGGTGTTCCTCAGCCAGGGCGAGCCGCCGTATGCGGTGGCCGCCGGCAGCGTGCGCGCCGAGCGCCAGGACGCGCCGGTCGCCACCGTGATCGCCCAACTGCGCCAACAGCATGGCGCGCAGTGGCAGCCGGCACAGGCCACCGTGCACGGCGCACCGGAAGTGCTCGCCGGCGATGCTGCGCTGGCAGCGCAGCGCGACTGGAAGCAGTGGCTGCTGTGGGCCCTGCTGGTGATCGGCGTGCTGATCGTCGGCGGGTTCGCGCTCAGCCTGCTGCGCCAGCCACACCGGAACGGGTAGGTACCGATCGTTGGTCGGTACGGCCTGTCCGCGCGCGACGACCAACACTCGCCACTGCGCCTTTCTCACTGGATTTGCGATGCACCGCGCCAGCCGGGACAATGACGGTCTGCGCCGCGCGGCGCCTTTCCTTCTTCAGAGCCAAAGAGTTGCTTATGTCCATTGTTCGCATGACCGACCTCGATCTCTCCGGCAAGCGCGTGCTGATCCGCCAGGATCTGAACGTGCCGATCGACAACGGCCAGATCACCTCCGAGCAGCGCATCACCGCCTCGCTGCCGACGCTGAAGCTGGCCCTGGAGAAGGGCGCTGCCGTGATGGTGACCTCGCACCTGGGGCGTCCCAAGGAAGGCGTGTGGAGCGAGGCCGAATCCCTGGCGCCGGTGGCGCTGCGCCTGTCGCAGCTGCTGGGTGTCGAGGTGCCGCTGGTGCGCGATTGGGTGGACGGCGTGCAGGTCGCGCCGGGCTCGATCGTGCTGCTGGAAAACTGCCGGATGAATGTGGGCGAAGGCAAGGACGATGAAGCGCTGGCGAAGAAGTACGCCGCGCTCTGCGATGTGTTCGTGATGGATGCCTTCGGCACCGCGCACCGTGCACAGGCCTCCACCCATGGCGTGATCCGCTTCGCTCCGGTCGCTGCCGGCGGCCCGCTGCTGATGGCCGAACTGGACGCGCTGGCCAAGGCGCTGCTTGCCCCGGCCCAGCCGCTGCTGGCGATCGTGGCCGGCAGCAAGGTCAGCACCAAGCTGGAGCTGCTCTCCAGCCTGGTCGGCAAGGTCGACCAGCTGATCGTCGGCGGCGGCATCGCCAACACCTTCATCGCGGCCGCCGGTCATTCCGTCGGCAAGTCGCTGTATGAGCCGGACCTGCTGGACACCGCGAAGAAGATCGTGGCCGATGCCAAGGCGCGTGGCGCTGACATCCCGCTGCCGACCGACGTGGTCGTGGCCAAGCAGTTCCTGCCCGACGCCGAAGCCACGGTGAAGGCCGTCGCCGACGTGGCCGAGGATGACCTGATCCTGGATATCGGCCCGGATACCGCCCAGCACTATGCGGGCCTGATCGCCAAGGCCGGCACCGTGGTCTGGAACGGCCCGGTCGGCGTGTTCGAGTTCGAGGCCTTCAGCCATGGCACCGAAGCGCTGGCCCGTGCCATCGCCGCCTCGCCGGCGTTCTCGATCGCGGGCGGTGGCGACACCCTGGCCGCAGTGGACAAGTACGACATCGCGGGCGAGGTGAGCTACATCTCCACTGGTGGCGGCGCCTTCCTGGAGTTCCTGGAAGGCAAGACCCTGCCGGCCGTCGCCGCGCTGGAGGCCCGCGGCTCGTGAGCCGCGATGTGCTGTTCTTCGACCTCGACGGCACGCTGATCGATTCGGCCGTCGGGATCACCCAGTGTGTGGCGCATGCGCTCACGCAGATGGGCCAGCCGGTCCCGCCGCAGGCCGAGCTGCGGCGCTGGATCGGGCCGTCGCTGCGGACCAGCTTCGCGCCGTTGTTCACTGACCCGGCCCAGGTCGAGCAGGCGGTGACGTACTACCGCGAGCGCTTCGACGTGGTCGGCTGGCGCGAGCATGAGGTCTACCCGCGGATCGGCCAGGTCGTGCAGGCGTTGAAGGATCGCGGCCACCGGCTGGCGATCGTCACCGCCAAGAACGAGCCGCACGCGCGGCGCATCGTCGAGCACCTGCCGTTCGGCGACTGCTTCGAGGACGTGATCGGGGCCACCCCGGACGGCAGCCGCAGCGAGAAGCCGCAGCTGGTCGCCGAGGCCCTGCACCGGCTGTCGTTGACCCCGGCCCAGTGCTGGATGATCGGCGACCGGCGCATGGATATCGAAGGCGCGCGTCATCACGGCTTGCGCAATATCGGCGTGTTGTGGGGCTTTGGCGGTGCCGAAGAACTCACGGCGGCCGGTGCGGAGCACCTGGCGCAGGCCCCCGATGAGCTGCTCACGCTGATCGATTGAGGCACCCGGCGGCGTCCCGTACGCCGCCGCATGTCCTGCGCAAAGCCCCGCCGGGGCTGGCGCTGGCCGGCGGGCAGCCAATGCGCTGTCCGCCCGGTCGTCTCGCGCTGTCTGCAGGACAACAGCGAAACCCAACTGCGCCAATGCTGTAAACGTATTCATGGGACGTGAAGGGTGTGCTAATTTCGCTCCTTTAACGGGAGCCCATTAACCATGATTGAGCGTCAGCGTCGCACCAAGATCCTCGCCACCCTCGGACCGGCCACCGACCCGCCGGGCGTGCTGGAGGATCTCTTCCGCGCCGGCGTGAACGTGGTTCGCCTCAACTTCAGCCACGGTGACCCGTCCGGCCAGGCCAAGCGCGCCGCCGATGTGCGTGCCGCGGCCGCCCGCGTGGGCGTGGAAGTGGGCATCCTGGCCGACCTGCCGGGCCCGAAGATCCGCATCGAGCGTTTCGCCGAAGGCAAGATCAAGCTCAAGGCCGGTGACCGCTTCGACCTGGTCGCCTCGCCGAATGCGCCGGCCGGCGACACCACCCAGGTCGGCGTGAGCTACCTGGGCCTGCCGCAGGACGTGACCGCCGGTGACATCCTGCTGCTCGACGATGGCCTGATGCAGCTGCAGGTCACCGAAGTGCAGGGCGAGCGCATCATCAACACCGTGCTCAACGATGGCGTGCTGTCCGACCGCAAGGGCCTGAACAAGCAGGGCGGTGGCCTGTCGCTGGGCGCGCTGACCGAGCGTGACAAAGAACTGATCGGCATCGTGGCCAAGATCGGCGTGGACTTCATCGCCGTCTCGTTCTGCCGCAATGCGCAGGACATGAACGATGCGCGCGAGATCGCCGAGTCGCACGGCTGCTACGCCGCGCTGGTCTCCAAGATCGAGCGCACCGAAGCGATCGACAACCTGGAAGAGATCGTCGACGCCAGTGACGTGGTGATGGTGGCGCGTGGTGATCTGGGCGTGGAAATCGGCGATGCCGAACTCCCGGGCCTGCAGAAGAAGATCATCAAGGCCTCGCTGGCGCAGAACAAGGTGGTGATCACCGCCACCCAGATGCTGCAGTCGATGGTGGAAAGCCCGATCCCGACCCGCGCCGAAGTGCTGGACGTGGCCAACTCGGTCATCGACGGTACCGATGCGGTGATGCTGTCGGCCGAAACCGCCGCCGGCATGTACCCGGTCAAGGCGGTCGAAGCGATGGCCCGCATCTGCCTGGGTGCCGAACGCCAGTTCCAGACCGAGACGGACTTCGGCGCCTCGCCGCGCAACCTGGAACGCGCCGACCAGGCGATCGCCATGGCCACCATGTTCCTGTCCCAGCACGTGGGCGTGCGCGCGATCGTGGCGATGACCGAATCCGGTGGCACCGCGCGTTACCTGTCGCGCTTCCGTGCCTCGGCCCCGGTGTTCGCGGTGACCCGCCATGACGGCGCGCGCCGCCAGATGGCGCTGATGCGCGATGTGTTCCCGATCAACTTCGACAGCCGCGGCCTGACCCCGCGCGAAGCCGCACGTGGCAGCATCCGCCTGCTGTTCGAAGCGAACCAGCTGCAGGGCGGCGACCGCGTGGTCTTCACCAGTGGCGAACACATGGAAACCCATGGCGCCACCAACACGCTGCGCCTGCTGGAAGTGGGCGAAGACGGCCGTGCCAGCGGGCTGGGCGAGCTTTAACCGCCCCCCGCGCAACCCCCGGACCCGCGTGGCTTTACGGCCGCGCGGGTTCGTCGTTTCAGATGGAATCGTTTCCAGATTCCGTGGACGGTCAGTTCACGGGAGGCGGGGTCTATAATTGGCGTTTTCCCGCACCCGCCACAGGAAGTACATGAGCATCGAACAGCTGGCTGAAACCGCACAGGCCATGGTCGCCCCGGGCAAGGGCATCATCGCGATCGACGAATCCACCGGCACCATCGGCAAGCGCTTCGCCAGCGTCGGCCTGGAGAACACCGAGGAGAACCGTCGCGCCTACCGCGAACTGCTGCTCACCACGCCCAAGCTGAACGAGCACATCTCCGGCGCGATCCTGTACGACGAGACCATCCGTCAGTCCACCAAGGACGGCGTCCCGTTCGCCAAGTACATGGCGGCCCAGGGCATCATTCCGGGCATCAAGGTCGACAAGGGCGCCCATGCCCTGGCCGGCTGCCCGGGCGAGCTGGTCACCGAAGGCCTGGACGGCCTGCGTGAGCGCCTGCAGGAGTACTACAAGCTGGGTGCGCGCTTCGCCAAGTGGCGTGCGGTCATCAACATCGGCGAAAGCATCCCGTCGGGCACCTGCATCGAGTCCAACGCCCACGCGCTGGCCCGTTACGCCGCGCTGTGCCAGGAATGTGGCCTGGTGCCGATGGTCGAGCCGGAAGTGATCATGGACGGCGACCACGACATCGAGACCTGCTACGAAGTCACCGAAGCCACCCTGCGTTCGCTGTTCGACGCGCTGTACCAGCAGAACGTGCTGCTGGAAGGCACCATCCTGAAGGCCTCGATGGTCATCTCCGGCAAGGGCTGCGAAGAGCAGGCCGACGTCGAGGAAGTGGCCGAGTCGACCGTGATGTGCCTCAAGAGCACCGTGCCGGCGATCCTGCCGGGCGTGGTGTTCCTGTCTGGTGGCCAGAGCGATGAGCAGTCCACCGCGCATCTGAACGCCATGAACCAGATGGGCAACCTGCCGTGGCCACTGAGCTTCTCCTACGGCCGCGCGATGCAGCAGGCCGCGCTGAAGCTGTGGGCCAAGGACACCAAGGCCAACGTCGCCAAGGCGCAGCAGACGATCTACGATCGCGCCAAGGAAAACGGCCAGGCCGCCCTGGGCAAGTGGAACGGCTGATGCACGCCTGACCACCGTCAACGAAAACGCCGGCCTTGTGCCGGCGTTTTTGTTTGGGCGGGACAGTGGTGCGCACATGCACGCGTGCTCTGGCACGATGGGATCCATCTTCGCGTGGATGGATCCCATGGTCGTACGTCTCTGTGTCTCGCTGTGCGTAGTGCCATGGCTGCTGGGGAGCGCACCAGCGTACGCAGTGGCGCCGCGCGGCTTTGATGTACTGCATTACGACGTCGCGCTGGTGCCCGACATCGCCAACAAGCGCGTCACCGGGCAGCAGACGCTGCGGTTCAGAGCCGAGCAGGAACTGCGCGCAGTGACCCTGGACAGCGGTTCGCTCAAAGTGACGGCCGTGATGCAGGGGGATCGCGCGCTGGCCTTCGAGCAGCACGCGGCGAAGGTGCAGATCACGCTGGCCGAACCACTCGCGCGGGGAGCCACCGCCAGCGTGACGATCCGCTATCACGGCGAACCGCCGTATGGCCTGGAATTCGCGCCCGAGCGCGATGAGGTCTACACGATTTTCTCGACCAGCCAGTGGATGCCCTCGGTGGATGCCCCCGACGAGCGCGCAACGCTGGACCTGTCCGTGACCCTGCCGGCGGGCCTGCTGGCTGCCGGCACCGGCCGCACGCTGCCGCTGCGCTCCCTTCCCGATGGGCGCATCGAACATCGCTGGCAGCTCAAGACGCCGATGCCGGGGTATGTCTATGGCTTCACGGCCGGCCGCTATCAGGAAGCGACGCAGCGCCATGGCGCGACCGGCTTGCGGTTCCTGTCCATGCAGCGGTCGCCCGAGCAGCTGCAGCGCGTGTTCACCGCTACGGGCGAGATGCTCGACTTCTTCGCCGACCGCGCCGGCCTGCCGTATCGCGGTGACTACCAGCAGGCGCTGGTGGCCCGCACGATCGGACAGGAGATGGCCGGGTTGTCGCTGATGTCCGAGCGCTATGGCCAGCAACTGCTGGAGGATCCCACCCAGACCGCCTTGATGGCGCACGAAGCCGCGCATCAGTGGTGGGGCAACCGGGTGACCTGCGCCGGCTGGGAGCATTTCTGGCTCAACGAGGGCATGGCCAACTTCATGACCGCCGCCTACCTCCAGCACGCGCAGGGAGAGGCGGCCTACCAGGCGCAGGTGACGATCTGGCGCACGCGGCTGGAGGCGCTGCGTGCCAAGGGGGCGGATCACGCGCTGGTGTATGCCGACTGGAGCGCGCCGAGCGGCGATGACCGCGCGGTCGTGTACCAGAAGGGCGCCTACGTCCTGCACCTGCTGCGCGTGGAAATGGGCGAGGCCGCGTTCTGGCGCGGCATCCGTGACTACACGCAGGCCAACGATGGACGCTCGGTGGTGACCGTCGATTTCCAGCGGGCGATGGAAGCAGCGGCCGGCCGCTCATTGCAGCCGTTCTTCGCCCAGTGGGTCTATGGCGTGGGCGAAGGTGTCAGTGCGCCGCCGCCGGCGGCAGCCCCAACGCCAGCGGCGCGAAGATCGCCGAGGTCGAGGGTTCCACCGGCTGCCCCAGTGCGGCCAGCGCCGACTGGTACGCCTTGAACGTCGCCGCGTTGTAGGCCACCAGGATGATCCGGCGCGGCTGGCGGTGCGAGCGCTGCCAGGTCAGGGTCTCGGTGGCGGCGATGTGCGCAGCCTGGTGCAGCGGATAGCCGAACACCCCGCAGCTGATGGCCGGGAACGCGATCGATTCCACGTCCAGCTTCTCGGCCAGCTGCAGCGACTTCCAATAACAGTTGGCCAGCAGTGCCGGCTCATCGCGCAGGCCGTCCTGCCAGACCGGGCCGACGGTGTGGAACACATGCTTTGCCGGCAGATTGAAGGCCGGTGTCTGGCGGACCTCGCCGGTCGGGCAGCGCATGCCCGGGCGGATCTCCGGCAGGGCACGGCAGGCGTCGAGCAACTGCGGGCCGGCCGCGCGATGGATCGCGCCGTCCACGCCGCCGCCGCCCAGCAGGGATTCGTTGGCCGCATTGACGATCGCATCCACCGCCAGGGTCGTGATGTCGCCCTGCCACACTTCGATCTTCATGCGTACCGCTCCTTACTCACTGTTACCGGGTCCATACAACGGAATGACGTGCCTGACCTGCACGGTACCCGGCAGGACATCTAGGCTGCGTCATCATCGTCTCAGGCAGTGCGACCCGCCCGAGCGCTGGCTGACCTTCACACGATGCCGCCGGATCGCTTCACCGCAGATGAAGCGCCGCATGCAAAACGCCCGCCGGTCAGGGCGGGCGTTGCGTTCTTCCGGACCAACGGCGGGATCAGGGCAGACCGGCCAGCCAGTCGTCGTCGGAGCCTTCATTGATATCGGCAAACAGCGGGGTGGAGAAGTAGCGCTCGCCGGTGTCGGGCAGCATCGCCAGGATCACCGACCCCGGCGCGGCCTTGGCCGCGATGTCCAGCGCGCTGGCAACGGTGGCGCCGGCCGAAATGCCCACGAAAATGCCTTCCTCGGCCGCCAGCCGGCGCGAGGTCTCGATCGCCCGTGCATCGTTGATGGTCAGCAGTTCGTCGTAGACGCCACGGTTGAGCACCTCCGGCACGAAGTCCGGGGTCCAGCCCTGGATCTTGTGCGGCTTCCACTCATCGCCCTTGAGCAGGGCGGCGCCTTCGGGCTCTGTGGCGACGATGCGGGTTTCCGGGCGGGCGACCTTGAGCACCTCGCCGACCCCGGTCAGGGTGCCACCGGTGCCCCAGCCGGTCACGAAGTAGTCCAGCCGCTTGCCGGCGAAATCGCGCAGGATTTCCGGGGCGGTCGTGTTGCGGTGATAGGCCGGGTTGGCCGGGTTGGCGAACTGGCTGGCCAGGAACCAGCCATGTTCCTCGGCCAGTTCCTTCGCCCGGCGCACCATGCCCGAGCCGCGCTCGGCGGCCGGGGTCAGGATCACCTTGGCGCCATAGGCGCGCATCAGCTTGCGGCGCTCGATGGAGAAGGTCTCCACCATGGTGGCCACGAACTTGTAGCCACGCGCGGCGGCCACCATGGCCAGGGCCACGCCGGTGTTGCCCGAGGTCGCCTCCACGATGGTGTCGCCCGGCTTGAGCAGGCCCTTGGCCTCGGCGTCGAGAATGATCGCCAGCGCCAGCCGGTCCTTGACCGAGCCGCCGGGGTTGAACGACTCGACCTTGGCATACAGGGTGACGTGCTCGGGGGCGAGACGGTGCAGGCGCACCACCGGGGTGTTGCCGATGGTGTCCAGTATGGAGTCGTACAGGGCCATGGGGATGCTCCGGAAAAGTCGTTGCCGCCCGGGAGGCCGAGCGGCAGGGGAGGCTCGGGCCGGTGGTGGCGCAGGGCGCCCGCTTGCGGCCGGGCCGGGGTCGGTCAGACCGTACCGCCGGCATATGACCGCGCGAAATGACCTGATTACCTTCTTAAACAACGTTTGGTTATAAGCTGGTGACGGCATTTGCCCTACAGTCGGATGGCCCCCTCTCCATGCGCCGTATCGCCCGCCCATGACGCTGACCCAACTTCGCTATCTGGTCGCCATCGCCGACGCCGAGCTGAACATCACGCTGGCGGCGTCCCGCGTGCACGCCACCCAGCCCGGCCTGTCCAAGCAGCTCAAGCAGCTGGAGGATGAACTGGGCTTTCTGCTGTTCGTACGCAAGGGCCGCAGCCTGGAAGCGGTGACCCCGGCCGGGGTGGAAGTGATCGGCCGCGCCCGCGCCGTCCTCGGCGAAGCGAACAATATCCGGACCTATGCGGCCAACCAGCGCCGCGAGAGCCAGGGCCAGCTGGTGCTCACCACCACCCATACCCAGGCGCGCTTCGTGCTGCCGCCGGCGGTGGCGCGGATCAAGCAGGCCTACCCGCAGGTCAGCGTGCACCTGCAGCAGGCCGCCGAAAGCGATGCGCTGGACCTGCTCAGCCAGGGCGATGCGGACATCGCCATCATCAGCACCGCCGGTGGTGAGCCCACTGCCGGTCTGGCCATTCCGCTGTACCGCTGGCGCCGGCTGGTGCTGGTGCCACGTGGGCACGCGCTGGACCGCCCAGGTGCCGCGCCGGATCTGCAGGCGCTCGCCAGCCATCCACTGATCAGCTACGAATCCTCCACCCGCGGGAGCTCCTCGCTCCAGCGCGCCTTCGCCAGCGCCGGGCTGACCCCGGATATCGCGCTGACTGCGCTCGATGCGGACCTGATCAAGACCTATGTGCGTACCGGGCTGGGCGTGGGCCTGCTCGCGGAAATGGCGGTCAACGCCAGCGATGAAGACCTGCGCGCCTGGCCGGCCCCGGCCCCGATCGACGAGTGCATCGCCTGGGCAGTGCTGCCGCGCGACCGCGTACTGCGCGACTACGCGCTGGAACTGGTGCACGTGCTGGCCCCGCAGATTGACACCCGCGACCTGCGCCGGGTGATCGACGGCAACCAGGAGGCCAACTGGCCGCTGCCGCCCACCTGGGAATCGCTGACGCAGACCATCACCGTCTGACGACGGTGATGGTCTGCCCGCGCATTCCCCCTCTACCCCGCGCCGTTGGCGCGCCCCCTTCAACAGAAGGGGGCTTTTCTCCAGAGGTTGAGGGGTTCGGTGGGGTGCTTCGAGAAGGCCACTGCGACGGTTGGTCGCAGGGTTTCGGGCTGCCCGGCGCACGGTCGGGCGCTACCATGACGGGGTGAACGTCCGCCGTCGCCCGTATGCCGTTTTTCTGCAGCTTGCCTTCGTGGCGACGCTGCTGATGGCGCTGGCGCCGCTGCTCAGCCGCTGGCAGCAGGCGCACGCTGAGGCGCCGGTGATGCTGATGCCGACCGGCATGACCCACGCGCTGCCTGCGCCGCCGGATGCGCACGCGGGGCACGGCATGCAGCACGACATCGCGCAGCGCGACGTGCACCACCACGACATGCAGCAGCACGACATGGCGATGCAGCCCATGCCGACGCACGCCCTGCCAAGCGCCCACGACACCCCCGCATCGTCGCCACCGATGAGCGAGCATGCCGGGCACGGCGACGCCTGCGAGTACTGCATGATGGCCTCGCGGCTGATGCCGTGGCTGGCGGTGCTGATCCTGCTGTTGCCGGCGATGCCGGTGATCGCACCGCGCGTGCTGCGCGCGGTCCCCACGCCTCGCAGCCTGCGCTGGCCGGCCCACGCCGCGCGCGGCCCGCCCGCACTCTCCTGAAACCACCGCCCTTCCTGCCCGTGTCGCCGTGATGGCGGCGCGTGCCTGCGTGTTTTTCTGGAGTTCCACCATGACGGTTTCTTCCCGCAGCGCGGGCGCACTGACGCGCCTGTCTGTTTCCCTGTCGCTGGCCCTGGTCGCGCTGCCGCTGCATGCGGCCAATGACGATGCTCGCACCCTCGATACGCTGGTGGTCACCGCCACCGCACCGTCCTCACCGCTGCACTGGGTCACCGATCCGCGCCTGCCGCGGCAGCCGGTGCCGGCCAGCGATGGCGCCGATTACCTGAAGACGGTTCCCGGCTTCGCCGCGGTCCGCAACGGCGGCACCAACGGCGATCCGGTGCTGCGCGGCATGTTCGGCTCGCGCCTGAACATCGTCAGTAACGAGGGCAACCTGATCGGCGCGTGTCCCTCGCGGATGGACAACCCGCTGTCCTACATCGCCCCGGAAACCTTCGACCGGCTGACCATCATCAAGGGGCCGCAGAGCGTGCGCTGGGGCGCCGGTGCCTCGGCCGGGACAGTGCGCTTCGAACGCGACACGCCACGTTTCGATCAACCGGGCATGGACATCAACGCCAGTGCGCTGGTCGGCTCGCGCAACCGCAACGACCAGGTGCTCGATCTCACCGCCGGCGCATCGCCGGGCTATGTGCGCGTCAACGGCAACCGCTCCGAATCGGATGACTACAAGGACGGCAACGGCGATGTGGTGCCCTCCAGGTGGCGCAAGTGGAACAGCGATGTCGCGGTCGGCTGGACGCCCGACGCCGATACCGTGCTGGAGCTGTCGGCCGGCACCGGCGATGCGATCGCGCGCTACGCCGGCCGCGGCATGGACGGCGCCGCGTTCAAGCGCACCAGCTACGCCGCCCGCTTCGAGAAGGACAACCTGCCCGGTGCGTGGGACAAGCTGCAGGCCAACCTGTACTACAACGACGCCGACCACGTGATGGACAACTACACGCTGCGCACGCCGAACCCGGCCAGCAGCATGCCGATGCCGATGGCCTCCAACGTTGATCGCCGCACCACCGGTGGCCGTATCGCTTCGGAATGGCGCTGGCAGGACATCGCCATCGTGGTCGGCGTGGATGCGCAGGACAGCCGTCATCGCAGCCGTAACGCGATGGGTCGCAACGTGTACCGCCAGCAGCCGTGGCGTACCGACGCACGCTTGGAGAACCTCGGGGCGTTCACCGAGATCACCCTGGGCGAGGGCACCGCGCAACGCTGGGTTGGTGGCCTGCGCATCGACCGCGCCGAAGTGAAGGACGAGCGCGCCACCGCCGGCATGATGGCGATGCCCAATGCGACCGCCGGGCAGACCCGTCGCGAGAACCTGGGCAGCGGCTTCGTCCGGTTCGAGCGCGACATCGCGCCCGCGTTGACCTGGTACGCCGGGATCGGCCATAGCGAGCGCATGCCCGACTACTGGGAACTGTTCTCGCCGGATCTCGGCCCGGTGGGCGCGATCAATGCCTTCACCGGTGTGCAGCCGGAGAAGACCAACCAGCTCGATCTGGGCCTGCAGTACCGCACCGATCGCCTCAACGCCTGGGTCTCGGCGTATGCCGGGCGCCTCCAGGACTACATCCTGTTCACCTACCGCGACGGCGGCATGATGGGCAGCACCAGCCAGGCCACCAACGTCGACGCGCGCATCGCCGGTGCCGAGGCGGGTGCGGAATGGCAGCTGGCCCGGCAGTGGAAGCTCGGCGGCACACTGGCCTACGCCTGGGGCGAGAACCGCAGCGACGGCGGCGCGCTGCCGCAGATGCCGCCGCTGGAAGCCCGGTTCAGCACGGCCTGGGAAGGCGAGCGCTGGAGCGTGGGGGCGCTGGCGCGTGCCGTGTCCCGCCAGGGGCGTGTGGCAGCCGGGCAGGGCAACGTGGTCGCCCGCGATCTGGGCCCCAGCGCCGGCTTCGCCACCCTGGCCTTGAACGCCAGCTACCGGGTCAACGCGGCGCTGCTGGTCAGTGCCGGCGTGGACAACCTGTTCGACCGCACCTACAGCGAGCACCTGAACCTGGCCGGCAGCGCCGATTTCGGCTTCCCGGCCGACCCGGTGCGCATCAACGAGCCCGGCCGCACCGCCTGGCTGAAAGTGAACTATCGTTACTGAGCCTCACGGCCGGGCGGGGGCCAAGCCTCCCGCCCGGCCTCTGCCGGTGCCGGGCGCGACCACCCGGCGCCGCCCCCGCATTTCGACATGCGTCGATACATGGCGATACATCCGGTGCAGGCCCCAGCACGGAAAGGCTTTCGCCCGTCACCAGCGGATGTGAAGAGGCCGGTAAACGCTTGGCACATATGCCCCGGCTCGACCCCTCTATACACTCGGCGGTCGAGAAACAACCGGGAATGGATTACATGTTGGGACGCATCGCAGCGCGCTTCGCCGCTGGCATCACTCTGGTCGCGTTGGCTGGGTGTGGCAGCAAAGACGAGGCCGCTCGCCGGCAGGCAGACGCCGTACCGGTCACCACCCAGGTGGTGCAGACCTCGGCATGGAGCGACACCCTGCAGGCACTGGGCACGGCCAAGGCGCGCGAATCGGTCACGGTCACCGCCAAGGTCAGCGAAATCATCGAGACGGTGCACTTCGAAAGCGGGCAGCAGGTCAGTGCCGGTACGCCGCTGGTGACCCTGCGCGGGCAGGCCCAGGAAGCCGCGCTGCTGCAGGCCCAGGCCACCTTCCTGGAAGCGGACCAGCTGTACAAGCGCCAGCGCGAACTCGCCGCCCAGCAGCTGGTGGCCAGCTCCACCCTGGATACGCAGCGCGCCATCCGCGATGCCGCCGATGCACGCGTGCGTGAGATGCAGTCGGATATCGGTGATCGCCGCGTGCGAGCGCCCTTCGCCGGCGTGCTTGGCATCCGCCAGGTCAGCGCCGGTTCGCTGGTCACGCCCAGCACCGCGATCACCACGCTGGACGACATCGAGCGCATGCACGTGGACTTCCAGGTGCCCGAAGCCGAGCTGGCCTCGCTGAGCACCGGCGACAAGGTCAACGCGACCAGCGTGGCCTACCCGGGCCGCAACTTTGAAGGCCAGGTCGCCACCATCGATACCCGCGTGGATCCGGGCACGCGTGCGGTGACCGTGCGCGCCGATTTCATCAACGCCGACCACGCCCTGCGCCCGGGCATGCTGCTGGATGTGCGCATGTTCCGCCCCGAGCGCCAGGCGCTGGTGATTCCTGAAATCGCCGTGGTGCAGGTCGGGCGCGATTCGTATGTGTTCCGGGTCAAACCGGACCAGGTGGTGGAGCGCGTGGACATCACCGCCGGCGCGCGCCGCAGCGGCGTGGTCGAAATCCGCGATGGCCTCGCCGCCGGTGACCGCATCGTCGTGGACGGCACCGGCAAGCTGCGCCCGGGCCTGAAGATCCAGGCCGAAGAGGCTGCACCGGCCACGCCGGCCGCCGCTGCCACGGCTGAACCGGACACCGCCGGATGAAGCTTTCCGATATTTCCATCCAGCGGCCGGTCTTCGCCGTGGTGATGAGCCTGCTGCTGGTGGTGCTGGGCTTCATGTCGTTCACCCGCCTGACCCTGCGCGAACTGCCGGCGATCGATCCGCCGATCGTCTCGGTCTCGGTCGATTACACGGGTGCCTCGGCGGCGGTCATCGAAAGCCGCATCACCCAGGTGCTGGAAGATGCCTTGGCCGGCATCGAAGGCATCGATACCATCAACGCGCGCAGCTCCAACGGGCGCTCGCAGGTCAGCATCGAATTCACCTCCAACCGCGATATCGAAGCGGCCGCCAACGACGTGCGCGATGCGGTCAGCCGTGTCGCCGACCGCATGCCCGAAGAGGCCCGGCCGCCGGAAATCGCCAAGGTCGAGAGCGACGCCGATCCCATCATCTGGCTCAACATGAGCTCGACCTCGATGGATACGCTGGAGCTGAGCGATTACGCCGACCGCTACATCGTCGATCGCTTCTCCAGCCTGGATGGCGTGGCCCAGGTGCGCATCGGTGGCCGCCAGCGCTATGCGATGCGGATCTGGCTGGACCGCGACCAGCTCGCCGCGCGTGGCTTGACCGTGGGCGATGTGGAAACCGCGCTGCGCAACGAGAACGTCGAGCTGCCCGCCGGCCGCATCGAATCCACCGACCGCGATTTCACCCTGCGCGTGGAGCGCAACTACGTCAAACCCGAAGACTTCGCCGGCATCCCGCTCGGCAAGGGCGCCGACGGCTACGTGGTGCGCATGGGCGATGTGGCCAAGATCGAACTGGCCTCCTCCGAGCGCCGCGCCTACTACCGAAGCAACGGCGAGCCGAATATCGGCCTGGGCATCGTCAAGACCTCCACCGCCAACGCGCTGGATGTCGCCCGCGAAGCGCGCGCCGAAGCCGACCGGATCAGCAGCACGCTGCCGGAAGGTACGCGCATCTTCGTCGCCTTCGACAACACCACCTTCATCGAGGCGGCTGTCGATCGCGTCTACGCCACGCTGGTCGAAGCGATGCTGCTGGTGCTGGCGGTGATCTGGCTGTTCCTGGGCAGTTTCCGTGCCGCCTTGATTCCCGCGGTCACGGTGCCGGTCTGTCTGATCGCCGCCTTCATCGCCCTGTATGCCTTCGGTTTCTCGATCAATCTGCTGACCCTGCTCGCGCTGGTGCTGTGTATCGGCCTCGTGGTGGATGACGCCATCGTGGTCGTGGAAAACGTCCAGCGCCGCATCGATCTGGGCGAGCCGCCGCTGGTCGCCTCCAAACGCGGTACCACCCAGGTGGCGTTCGCGGTGATCGCCACCACCGCCGTGCTGGTCGCGGTGTTCCTGCCGGTCGGCTTCCTGGAAGGCAACACCGGCCGCCTGTTCCGCGAGCTGGCCGTCGCGCTGGCCGCGGCGGTGGCGTTGTCCGCGTTCGTCTCGCTGACGCTCACCCCGATGATGGCCTCCAAGCTGCTCAAGCCGCACACCGGCCAGGCGCCGAAGGGCCTGCACGGTGTCATCAACCGCAACCTGGATCGCCTGTCGGGCGCGTACGGCCGCTTCCTGGAAGCGCACGTGACCCGCACCTGGGTCTACATCGTGGTGATGATCCTCTCGTTGCTGGCCAGCGCGCTGCTGCTCAAGGTGCTGCCCTCCGAACTGGCCCCGGCCGAAGACCGCGGCTCGTTCCAGATCATGATCGACGGCCCGGAAGGCGCCGGCTTCGACTACACCGTCGGCCAGGTCCAGCAGGTCGAGAAGATCGTCTCCGGTTTCGTCGGCGAGGACGAGCCGATCGTGCGTGCCAACCCGCGCGTGCCCGGTGGCTGGGGCTCCAGCGAAGAAATGCATACCGGCCGCATCAGCGTGTTCCTGCAGCCGTGGCGCCAGCGCGATGTCTCCACCCCGGACGTGGCCGCCGAACTGCAGACCCACCTCAATGATCTGCGGGGCGTGCGCGTGCGCACCCAGGTCGGTGGCGGCCTGGTCCGCAGCCAGGGGCAGCCGTTCCAGATCGTGCTCGGTGGCCCGGAATACGCAGAAATCGCGCAGTGGCGTGACCGCATGCTGCTGCGCATGGCCGACAACCCCGGCCTGGTCGGCACGGATTCGGACTACAAGGAAACGCGCCCGCAGATGCGCGTGAACATCGACCGCCAGCGTGCGGCCGATCTGGGTGTGTCGGTCACCGCGATCGGCAGCGCGCTGGAAACCATGATGGGCTCGCGCCGCGTCACCACCTTCGTCGACAACGGCGAGGAGTACGACGTGCTGGTCCAGGCCGGTCGCGAAGGCCGGGCCTCGCCGTCGGATCTGGCTGCGATCCGCGTGCGCGCCAGTGGCGGCGAACTGGTGCCACTGTCCAACCTGGTCACGCTCAGCGAAGTGGCCGAGGCCGGCAGCCTCAACCGCTTCAACCGGCTGCGCTCGATCACCATCAATGCCGGCCTGGCCCCGGGTTATCCGCTGGGTGAAGCCATTGCCTGGGCCCAGCAGGTGGCCAGTGAAGAGCTGCCGCAGCACGCGCAGATCAGCTGGAAGGGTGAATCGCGCGAGTACCAGAACGCCGGCAGCGCCGTCCTGCTGACCTTTGCGATGGCCCTGCTGGTGGTGTTCCTGGTGCTGGCCGCGCAGTTCGAGAGCTTCATCCATCCGCTGGTGATCATGCTGACCGTGCCGCTGGGCGTGCTCGGCGCGCTGCTGGGGCTGTATGTCAGCGGCGGCACGATCAACCTGTTCAGCCAGATCGGCATCGTGATGCTGGTCGGCCTGGCGGCCAAGAACGGCATCCTGATCGTGGAGTTCGCCAACCAGCTGCGCGATGAAGGCCGCAACGTCCACCAGGCCATCGTCGAATCGGCCATGGTCCGCCTGCGTCCGATCCTGATGACCTCCATCGCCACCGTGGTCGGTGCGATCCCGCTGGTGGTGGCCGGTGGCCCGGGCTCGGCCAGCCGCGGCACGATCGGCGTGGTGGTGATCTTCGGCGTGACCGTGTCCACGTTCCTGTCGCTGTTCGTGGTGCCGGCGTTCTATTCGCTGCTGGCCCCGTACACGCGTTCGCCGGAAGCCGTGGCGCGCGAACTGGCCCGCCAGGAAGCGGAAACACCCTCCGTGGGCGGCCATGCCTGACCGGAATGGGCGGCATTGCCGCCCATTCATCGAAATTGCCACTACGCAGCCCGGCGCGGATCGTGGAGAATCGACCGGGTCCCAGCCGACGGGGACGTTCCTTTTGTTTCCGCCGACTGGAGAGAGCGCGTGGAAGAAGTAGTCAGTTTCATCAACGGGATCATCTGGAGCAAAGCCCTGATCTTCCTGTGTCTTGCCGCAGGCCTGTACTTCAGTGCCCGTACCCGTTTCATGCAGATCCGCGGGTTCGTGGAGATGTGCCGGCTCACCGTGCAGGGTGAGAAATCCGAGGCGGGCGTGTCCTCGTTCCAGGCGCTGGCCATGTCCATGGCCGGGCGCATGGGCATCGGCAACATCGCCGGTGTGGCCACCGCGATCGCCTTCGGTGGCCCCGGTGCGATCTTCTGGATGTGGGTGATGGGCTTCCTCGGTGCGTCCACCTCGTATGTGGAATGCACCCTGGCGCAGATCTACAAGACCAAGGATGCCGAAGGCCGCTACCGCGGTGGCCCGGCGTACTACATTGAAAAGGCCATGGGCCTGAAGTGGTACGCCTTGGCCTTCGCCGTGGCCACCATCATCGCCGCCGGCTTCCTGATGCCGGGCGTGCAGGCCAATGCCATCGCCGACAGCATCATCAATGCCTGCCGCGGCGGTGCGCTGTGCGGGCCACTGGATGGTCAGTTCATGGGCCTGGAATCGGTGCAGGCGCTCAAGCTGGGCATCGGCATCGTGGTCTCGTTGCTGCTGGCCGTGGTGATCTTCGGCGGCGTCAAGCGCATCGCCAACTTCGCCGAGGTGGTCGTTCCGTTCATGGCCGCCGCCTTCATCCTGATGGCCATCGTCATCATGATCATCAACTACGACCGCGTGCCGGACATGTTCCACACGGTGTTCAGCAGCGCCTTCGGTGCGCATGCCGCGTTCGGCGCGATGATGGGCCTGGCGGTGGAGTGGGGCGTCAAGCGCGGTATCTACGCCAACGAGGCCGGCCAGGGTACCGGCCCGCATGCGGCGGCCGCCTCGGAGGTTTCGCACCCGGCCAAGCAGGGTTACGTGCAGGCCTTCGCGATCTACTTCGACACCATGATGGTGTGCACCGCCACCGCGTTCCTGATCCTGGCCGCGGGCACCTACAACGTGTATTCCCCGGTCCCGGGCGGCGCGCCCGTGTTCGCCGGCCTGGCCGGTGTCGCTGAAGGCGCGGGTTACGCCCAGGCGGCGGTGGAAACCGTCATCCCGGGCTTCGGCGCGGCCTTTGTGGCGATCGCGATCTTCTTCTTCGCCTTCACCACGATCATGGCCTATTACTACATGGCCGAGACCAACCTGACCTACGTCAACAACAACGCCAAGCGCCCGCTGACCGTCCTGCTGCTGCGCCTGGGCATCATCGGCATGGTGATCTTCGGTGCCTTCCACAATGCCGGCATGGCCTGGGCGCTGGGCGACATCGGCGTCGGCCTGATGGCGTGGTTGAACATCATCGCGATCCTGATCGTGCAGAAGCCGGCGATGCTGGCCCTGCGCGACTACGAACGTCAAAAGAAGCTCGGCCTGGATCCGACCTTCGACCCCGATGCACTTGGCATCAAGAACGCCGATTTCTGGCGTCAACGCAAGCTGGAGCTGTCCCGTAGTGAATGATCCCTGGAAGAATGCGCGCCGTCCGTCCTCGCGGCCGCCGCGCGCCACGCCGTTGCCGCCGCGCGAAGGTGGCACGCCGCCGCCGCCCGGCCGCGGCAACGACGAGCTGCGCCTGTACGGCTGGAATGCCGTGCAGGCACTGTTCGAGCATCGCCCGCAGGCGCTGCGCAAGCTGTACCTGACCGAGTCGCTGATCCCGCGCATGCAGCCGGTGCTGAAATGGTGCGTGGCCAACCGCGTCGGTTACCGTGTGGTGGAAGACGGCGATCTGAACAAGCTCGCCGCGACCACCCACCACGAGGGCCTGGTGGCTGACGTGCTGCGTGCGCCGATGCTGGAGCTGGACGAATGGCTGGCCACGTTGCCGGCCGGCGCGCCGGTGCTGGCGCTGTGGCTGGATGGCGTAGGCAACCCGCACAACTTCGGCGCGATCCTGCGCTCGGCGGCGCATTTCGGTGTGGCCGGGCTGCTGCTGCCGCCGGGGTCCACTCTGGCATTGTCCGGCGCGGCCGCGCGCGTGGCCGAAGGCGGCGCCGAGTCGGTGCCGCTGGTGCGTCTGCCGGAACTGCCCGAGGCGATGGCGCAGCTGCGCGCGGCCGGCATCGGCCTGGCGGCAACGCTGGTGGAGGGAGGCAAGGACCTGTTCGCCACGGAACTGCCGCAACGCCTGGTCTATGTGATGGGTGCCGAGGGCGAGGGCATGGACCGCGATCTGGCCGACGACTGCGATCTGCAGGTGTCCATTCCCGGGTCCGGTGCCGTGGAAAGCCTCAACGTCGCTTCGGCGACGGCGGTGTTGTTGGCGCACTGGTACGGCAGCCGCTCGCGCTGATCGGAAGGTGTGCGTTTGTCGGGAACGGCGCGTTGCGCCGGACCCGCGGTGTGATCGGTTTCACCGAACGCGTCGTGACTACATCCGATTCGGATTTTCCGCATAGCGCTCGACGTGAGAACTGAGCACAGTGCGGGGTGGACGTTGTGCTGCGTAGATGAGGAGAGACATCCACGCAGTGCGACGGTCCGTTTCTCCGGACCGTGAAAGTAGTACGGCGCTCACCGCGTGGGGTGTGACGAATCCCGGTAGCCCGGTCGCATTGCGACCGGGTTTTTTTTTGTACCGACCCACGGTCGGTACCTGCCGCCTGCGTGTCGGGATTACTCGTTCGGCGGCGTGGTCGGCTTGGCTTCGCTGCCGAAACTGCCGTCGGCCTCGGCGGCCAGATACGCGAACACCGTGTAGGCGGCGACGTTCTGCGCCAGCGCCGCCGGGTCGATCTTGTCCAGCGTGTCGTCGGCGGTGTGGTGCAGGTGGAAGTAGTCGCTGCCGTCCTGCGCCAGCCATGCCCACGCGCCGCCCTTGGCCGCCAGCGGACCTACGTCCGGGCCCGGGCCGCCCTTGTCGGCGGCGTACTCGATGCCCAGCGGCTTGAGCACCTCGGCGATCTGGCGGGTGGCCTCGCGCGAATTGGCCGGGTTCGGCGAGCCGGTGTTGAAGGCATAGATGCGGCCGGCACCGAAATCGCTTTCGGCGGCCAGCTGGTGCCGCACCACGTCCTTGGCATGTGCCTCGGCGTAGGCCTTGCCGCCGTACAGGCCCTGCTCCTCGTTGGCGAACGCGACCACGCGGATGGTGCGCTTGGGCGCCTGCTTGAGCTGGCCGATCAGATGGCCAGCGGCCATGGTGATGCCCACGCCGGCCCCATCATCCACCGCGCCGGTGCCCAGGTCCCAGGAGTCGAGGTGACCGCCGATCACCACCACTTCCTTGGGCAGGCTGCGCCCGGTGATCTCGCCGATCACGTTGTGCGACGTGGCCGTACCATCCCAACCGCAATCCAGGCTCAGCTTCAGCGTGGTGCTGCCGAGCGCGACCAGGCGCGCCAGCTGGTTGGCATCGGGCACCGACAGCGCGGCGGCCGGCACCGGGGTCAGGCCGTCATCGAAGCGGGTGATGCCGGTGTGCGGCACGCGGTGCGAATCGGTGCCTGCCGAGCGCATCACGAAGCCGATCGCACCCTTGCGGATCGCCTCGGACGGGCCCTTGCTGCGCACGGCGCCACCGTTGCCGTAGTCGCGGCCATCGCGGTAGGCGGTCATCTGGTAATCGACGAAGGCGATCTTGCCCTTCAGCGAACCCTCCGGCGCGGCCTGCAGCGCGGCCAGATCGGCGAAGCGCACGACGTCGGCCTCCACCGTGCCGCCCGGGCTGCCGCCCAGGGCGGTGACCGTCAGCGGCTGGGCATGCTTGCCGATCACTTCGGCGTGCTCACTGCGGCGCTCCCACTTGGGGAAGGTGACCGGCTCGGTCCAGACCTTGTCGAAGCCCAGCGACTTGAACTTGGCCACCGCCCAGGCCACGGCGCGTGCGTCGGCTTCACTGCCGGCGATGCGCGGGCCGATCTCGGTGGTGAGCGATTCGACCACCTTCCAGCCGGTGTCGTCCTTGAGGGCCTGCTCGCGCAGCTCGGCGGCGGTGGCCAGCGACGTCGGCGGCAGCGTGGTGATACCGGTCGCCGCGAACGCGGGCGCGGCCAGCAGGGCGAGGGAAGATGCGATGGCAAGGACGCGGCGACGCATGGGACGAACTCCGGGAAACGGGGCGGAAGCGTCCGAGCTTACCAGTCTGTCCGGCGCGTACATGGGCGGGAGGTCATGCTCCGGCGAATGCTGTTTTCCAAACGCGAAAACCCCGCCGGAGCGGGGTTTTCAGGCCGGCACTACCGGGGGGGGTCTTACTGCTTGAGGTTGTCGCGGATCTCGCGCAGCAGCAGCACTTCTTCGCTCGGTGCCGCCGGGGCGGCCGGCTCGGCCTGCTTCTTGCGGGCCAGGCGGTTGATGAACTTCACGACCATGAAGATCGCAAAGGCCACGATCACGAACTGCACCACGGTATTGAGGAAGTCGCCGTAGCCGATCACCACCGCCGGGATCTCCTTGCCATCGGGCGCAATGCGCGCCGGGGCCAGGGTCCACGCCAGTTCGGAGAAGTCCACGCGGCCGATCACCCAGCCCAGCGGCGGCATGATGATCTTGTCCACCAGCGCGGTGACGATCTTGCCGAACGCCGCACCGATGACCACACCGACCGCCAGGTCGATGACGTTGCCACGCATGGCGAATTCTTTGAACTCAGTCAGTACACCCATCGGGCTCTCCTGTCGTAGTGGGGGAATCAAATGACGCCGCAGCGTAACGCAGCCATTGTCATCCGGCGATGATGCCGTGGCGCTCGGCCACGTTTTCCAGACGTGCGCTGAAACGGTCGCCGGGCTTCAACGCGGCCACGCCCGAAGGCGTCCCCATGAAGACCAGATCGCCCGCGCGCAGCGCCCACAGCTTGGAGAGCTCGTGCAGGATTTCCGGCACGTTCCAGATCATCTGGTCCAGCAGCGACTGCTGGCGCACTTCGCCATTGATCTCCAGCGAGAGGTTGAGCGCGGCCAGATCGCCGACTTCGCCGGCCGGCACCAGCTCGCTCACCGGGGCGGACTGATCGAAGCCCTTGGCCGGGTCCCACGGGTGGCCCTTGGCTTTGGCCTGCGCCTGCAGATCGCGGCGGGTCAGGTCCAGGCCGACGCCGTAACCGAACACCAGCGCTTCGGCCTGGTCGACCGGCAGTTCACCGGCAGGCGCGTCCTTGCCGATCGCCACCACCAGCTCCACTTCGTG
This sequence comes from Stenotrophomonas bentonitica, assembly GCF_002887735.1. GTDB lineage: Bacteria > Pseudomonadota > Gammaproteobacteria > Xanthomonadales > Xanthomonadaceae > Stenotrophomonas > Stenotrophomonas bentonitica_A. Next base: position 778,225 of record NZ_PKQP01000001.1, on the reverse strand, counting down.
GTGCAGGTCCTGGGTGGCGAGCGGGTAGGGGATCACATCGTCATGCCCGACCACGATCGCATCGGCCGGCTTGCTGAAGAACATCGGGCGGCCGCGATCATCGGCGGCGGGCACGGCCGCGCCCATTTCGCGCGCGTGATCGGCGAAGTTGCGGCCCACACAGTAGATCCGGCGCACCGGGAAAGTACCGCCGCCGGCGACCGGAATGCGGGGCTGCTCGGGCGTGGGGATTACATCGGTCATGCGCGCGTCCTGTGGAGAGGTTTCGCCGCAGTCTAGAGCGTTTTCCTGCTCCCACAAACAGAAACGGCCGCGCAGGGCGCGGCCGTCATCAGGAGGGAAGCGCGTCGATCAACGCGACATCGGCAAGGCCTGCTTGCGGACCACGCGGTATTCACCGTCCACGACCTGCGACGGAGCGGTGCGCGCATTCTTGCGCTGGGCGAGCAGCTTCCATGCCAGGCCGGCGATGATCATCGCCGCGCCCACGAATACACCAACGAACACCAGCGCGGCCAGGATCGCCAGGCCCAACAGACCGACCGCGACGCGCACCAGCGGGTGGCGCGGCTTGCGCGGCGCGAACAGGGTGCGGAACTGGTTGAACTGGAAGATGCGGCTGTACATGGCACTCTTTTTTGGCTGAGGTCAGCAGTGGATGAGTATCCGTGCTGGCCTTTGTGACTGAGTGAAAAAAGCGTTAAACGTACCCCGCACACATTGCAAATCAATGACTTGTATTCATCCGGGAGCCAGTGACATGAGCGCGTGAGACACTACGGTTTCCGTTGCCTGCTGCTGGATGCCATGTCCCCGCCCGAGACCACCGCCACCGCCCTGATCACCCTGCAGGCCATTGCCGACGGGGGTTTTGCCGAGGTCGACGCCAGCATCGAGGGCGACAGCGAATCGGTGGTGCTGTACCGCCAGGGCGACCAGGTGCGCGCGTGGCTGAACATCTGCCCGCACGCCGGCCGCCGGCTGGACTGGGCCCCGGGTCAGTTCCTGAAAAGCAGGGAAGGCCACCTCGTTTGCGCGGCACACGGGGCCTCGTTCTCCCTGGACAACGGCGACTGCGTGGCCGGACCGTGCCGCGGTGATCGCCTGCGCGCGGTGCCCGTGCAGGTGCGCGATGGGCAGGTCTGGTTGGGATGACGATGAACGGCCGGCCACTCATTATCTGACGGCCGGCCACCCACCATCTGGTAGTGCCGGCCGCTGGCCGGCTGCGCTTGATGGCCAAGCTACGTGGAGCCGGCCAGCGGCCGGCACTACCCGGTGCATTGCGGGAGCCGGCCAGCGGCCGGCACTACCCGGTGCATTGCGAGAGCCGGCCAGCGGCCGGCACTCCCTAGAACATCAGGTTGATCATCAGCACCACCACCACCGTATAGATCAACGACAGCGGGGCGCCGACGCGCCACAGCTCGCGCGGGGTGTAATTGGCCGGGCCGGTGATCATCGAAATCACCGGGTTGGAGGCCGTCATCAGATTGTTGGAGGCCGACAACGCCACGATCAGCGCGAACGCGGTCGGGCTGCCCCCGGCCGCCAGCGCCAGGTTCACCGCGATGGGCACCATCACGATCGTCGCGCCCACATGGCTGATCACCAGCGAGAACATCGTGGTCAACAACGCCAGCGCGATCTCCAGCACCCAGACCGGGATGCCGGTCGGCAGGCGGTCGATGGTGTGGCCGGCGATCCACGCCGCCGCGCCACTGCTGTCCATCGCCCAGCCGAGCGGAATCAGCCCGGCCATCATGAACACCGTCTTCCAGTTGATCGAGGCATAGGCCTCATCCATGCGCAGCACGCCGGTCAGCAGCATGCCGGCCACGCCGGTCATCAGGGTCAGCGCCACCGGCAGCTTGGAGGTCAGCGCGATCAGGATGGTGATGGCGAAAATGCTCATCGCGATCTTGAACTTGTGCGGGCGCTGCTCGCCCTTGGGGTAGTCGGTGACCACCACGAAGTCGCGGCTCTTGGCCGCCTGCGCCAGGTCGGTCCAGATGCTGTGGAAGACCAGCATGTCACCGGCGCGCAGCGCCACGTTGCGCACGTCCTCGCGGATCACCTGCTTGTCGCGGTTGATCGCCAGCAGACTGATGCCGCGCTGCTTGCGCAGGCGCAGGTCCGAGGCGCTCTTGCCGATCACATCGGAGGTCGGCGGCACCACCGCTTCGGAAATGCCGGCGCGGCTCGGGTTGAACAGATCGCCCAGGTGCTTGAGCCGCGAGGACATCCGCAGGAACTGGTTCTGCGCGAAATCGCTGACCTGCTGGCGCGCGCCCATCACGCCGAGCACGCTGCCCACCCAGATGCGCATCTCCGCCGGCGGCGCCAGGCGGGTGTCGTTGCCGGTCTTGAGTGCCAGCAGCAGCGGCGCGTCGTGCACGTTCTCCGCTTCGCCCAGGGTCATGCCGACCAGCGGGCTTTCGGCAGTGACCACCAGCTCGAACACATCGCCTTCGATGCCGTAGGTCTTGGCGAAGTAGCTTTCCGTGCGCGACGGGGTGACGCCATCGTTGGCCAGCGTCTCTTCCTCGACCAGCTTGCGGTCGCCGAAGTAGCGGAAGTACAGCAGCGAGGCGATCAGCAGCGCCACGCCGATCGGCCGCGGCGCGAACATGCGCAGCGGTTCGATGGTGGCCAGGCCGGAGGGCAGGTTGTTGTTGGCCGAGGCCAGCAGGTCGTTGAGCAGGATCAGCGGCGAGTTGCCGACCATGGTCAGTGCGCCGCCCATCACGATGGCCGCGGCGATCGGCAGCAGCAGGCGCTGCAGGGTCAGCCCGGTGCGCGCGGCCAGGCGCGAGGCGACCGGCAGGTACAGCGCCATCACCGAGGGGTTCTGCATGAACGAGGAGTTCAAGCCGGCGATCGCGGTGGTCATCATCAGCAGGCGCGTCTCCACGCCATGCCCGCGCCGCAGCAGCCACGCCGCCAACCGGTTCAACGCCCCGGTGCGGTCCAGGCCCGCGCCGAGGATGGTGGTGGCGATGATGCTCATCACCGCGTTACCGGAGAAGCCCCCGAAGATTTCTTCCGGGGCGATCAGGCCGGTGACGCCGAGCACCACCAGCACCACCAGCGCCACCACATCGGCGCGGATGCGCTCGAACAGGAACATCGCCATCGTGAAGCCGACCAGCCCCAGGACGAGCTTCATGTCGGTAGTCAGCGTCAGCGCGGTATCCATGGGGTGGCGCGGTTCCTAGTCGGATCAGGTGCGGTCGTACAACAGGTCCCACACACCATGGCCGAGCTTCTGGCCACGGGTTTCGAAATGGGTCTGCGGGCGCCATTCCGGCCGCTCCACCTGCCCACGCGGGCCGGCCCGGTTGGTCAGCCCGGCGGTGGCGTCGAGCACCTCCCACATCTGCTCGGCATAGTCTTCCCAATCCGTGGCGCAGTGCAGGCGGCCACCGATGCGCAGCTTGCGTACCAGCAGCGCGGCAAAGCCGGGCTGGATCAGGCGGCGCTTGTTGTGGCGCTTCTTGTGCCACGGGTCCGGGAAATAGATGCGCACTTCATCCAGCGCGCCATCGGCGATTTCCTTTTCCAGTACTTCCACGGCATCGTGGTGGTACAGGCGCACGTGGTCGGCGTTGTCGTCGGCCAGCGCGTTGAGCAGGCGGCCGACGCCGGGCGCGTGGACCTCCAGGCCGATGTAATCGCGACTCGGGTCCTGCTGGGCGGCGAAACGCAGCGCCGCGCCGTTGCCGAAACCGATCTCCAGTACCTTGTGCGCATCGCGCCCGAAGGTGGCATCCAGATCGCGCGGCTCACCGGTGAAGTCCAGCCCGAAACGCGGCCAGCGGTCGTCGAACGCACGCTGCTGGGCGGGGGTGAAGCGGCCCTGGCGCAGCACGAAACTGCGGACCTCGCGGCGGCCTTCGGTGATGGTGAAGGGCTTGGGCGGTGCCTTGGCACCGGCGCTGTCGAAAGGATTGGTCATCAGCCGATCAACCCGTCGATCGGCGAGGACGCACTGGCGTAGCGCTTGCGCGGAATGCGGCCGGCCAGGAAAGCCTCGCGGCCGGCTTCCACGGCCTTGCGCATCGCGCTGGCCATCAGCACCGGGTTGCGTGCACCGGCGATGGCGGTGTTCATCAGCACGCCATCGCAGCCCAGCTCCATTGCGATCGCCGCATCGGAGGCCGTGCCCACGCCGGCATCGACGATGATCGGCACCTTGGCGTCTTCGATGATCTGCAGCAGGTTGTACTTGTTCTGGATGCCCAGGCCCGAGCCGATCGGCGCGGCCAGCGGCATCACCGCGGCGCAGCCGATCTCTTCCAGGCGCTTGGCCAGGATCGGATCATCGGAGGTATAGACCATCACCTCGAAGCCATCCTTGACCAGCTGCTCGGCCGCCTTGAGGGTCTGCACCACATCCGGGTACAGGCTCTTCTGGTCGCCCAGCACTTCCAGCTTGGTCAGGTTGTGGCCGTCCAGCAGCTCGCGGGCCAGCCGGCAGGTGCGCACGGCGTCCTCGGCGGTGTAGCAGCCGGCGGTGTTGGGCAGGATGGTGTAACGGTCCGGCGGCAGCACGTCGAGCAGGTTCGGCTCGCCCGGGTTCTGCCCGATGTTGGTGCGGCGGATCGCCACGGTGACGATCCGGGCGCCAGCGGCCTCGGTGGCCAGGCGGGTTTCTTCCAGATCCTTGAACTTGCCGGTGCCGGTGAGCAGGCGGGAAGCATAGGTCTTGCCGGCGATCACCAGCGAATCAGTGGGGACAGGTGCGTTCATGCCCCGAATTATCGCCTATCGCGCGTCACGATGCTGCCTCAACCACCGCCCAGCGCATGCACGATCTCCACCACGTCGCCATCGCGCAGGGAGTGGCTGGCGTGCTGGCTGCGGGTGACGATCTCGCCATTGACTTCGACCGCGACGCGGCGCTCCAGCAGGTCCTCGCTGCGCAGCAGGTCGTGGACAGTGGCAGTGTGCGGAAGCTGGCGGTTCTCGCCGTTGAGCTGGATGTTCATGACGCTATTGTCCTTCAATCACCCGTCAGTGCGTACCCTGTGCGCCGCGCGTCAACAGTGCCGCGAGCGCCAGGCCAACGATGGCCGGGCGGCGGGGCTGGGGCGTTCATGCGGCAGCGCAGCGTGATGCGGGCCGGGTGCAGTGGAAACATGGCACCGTGCGCCGGCGTACGTCCCGCCGTCTTCCCCACCTGCAAGGAGTTTCCATGTTGCTCAGCAAACGCCCGATCCGTTCCCTCATGGCCGTGGCCATTGCCCTGGCGGCAGCGCCGGCCATGGCGCAGTCGCCGTATACCAAGACCGTCTTCATCGGCGACAGCCTGACCGATGCCGGCTACTTCCGTCCGCTGCTGCCCGCCTCGGTGCAGCCGGTGACCGGCCAGTTCACCACCAACCCGGGCTGGACCTGGGCCCAGCACGTGGCCAACTACTACGGCACCAACGGTGCGGCCCACGGCAACGGCCAGAACGGTGACAACTACGCCATCGGCGGCGCCCGCGTCGGCGTGGACACCAGCCAGGTGCTGGCTGCCGGTACCCCGGCCATCCCGGTGTACTCGCTCAAGACCCAGACCGCGCAGTACCTGGCGGCCAACGGCGGCAAGGCCGATCCGAACGCGCTGTACACCGTGTGGGGCGGCGCGAATGATCTGTTCGCGATCCAGGCCGGCGCGCCGCTGGTCTCCACGCTGACCAATGCGGTGCGCGACCAGGTCGGCATCGTCGGCACCCTGAAGGGCGCTGGCGCCGAATACATCGTGGTGCCGACCATTCCGGACGTCGGCCTGACCCCGGGCGCCCGTGCCGGTGGCCCGGCCGGCATGGCTGCCGGCACCGCGCTGGCCAAGGCGTACAACGACGCCCTGTTCGGTGGCCTGAAAGCCGCCGGCCTGCAGGTGATTCCGGTGGATACCTTCCACATCCTGCAGGAAATCGTCGCCAACCCGGGCCAGTACGGCTTCGTCAACGTGACCAGCCCGGCCTGCACCACGGCCTCCTCGCTGACCTGCAACCCGACCAGCTACGTCACCCCGGACGCCGCCAACAGCTACGTGTTTGCCGATGGTGTGCACCCGACCACCGCCACCCACGAGATGCTGGGCCAGTACACCCTGTCGATCCTGGAAGCCCCGCGCAACCAGCAGATCCTGACCCACTCGGCGCAGACCATCGGCCGCTCGCGCGCTGACCAGGTCAGCTGGCACGTGGATGGCCGTCCGGCCGACGGCCTGAGCTGGTGGGGCAACCTGCGCGGTGACATGCAGCGCTACGCCCACGCCGATCTGTACGACGGCATGGCCCCGGCCGGCCTGTTCGGTGTGGATTGGGCGCGTGACGGCATGGTTGTCGGCGGCTTCGCCGGCTATGGCCGCATGGACGCCGATTTCGGCAACAACAAGGGTGACTTCACCCAGTCCGACACCACGCTGGGCCTGTTCGCCGGCTGGTACGGCGACCGCGCCTGGGTCAACGGCCAGCTCAGCTACAGCTGGCTGGATTACGACGTGACCCGCAAGCTGCAGCTCGGCCCGGCCACGCGTATCCACAAGGGCTCGCCGGAAGGCAGCAACCTGACCGCCGCGTTGAACGCCGGCTACGAGTTCGGCACCGAGGGCGGCTTCCGCCACGGTCCGGTCGCCGCGGTGATCTGGCAGAAGGTCAAGCTGGACGGCTACACCGAGTCCAACCCGAGCGCCTCGGCGCTGGGCTATGGCGACCAGGACACGGATTCCACCGTCGGCCGCGTCGGCTGGCAGGCCCGCTTCGACGGCGGCAACGTCAAGCCGTATGTGCAGGTCACCTACGACCATGAGTTCGAAGACACCAAGCAGGCCAGCGCCTGGCTGCAGTCCATGCCGGACGTGGGCATGTACAAGGTGCCGGGCCTGGAGTTCGACAAGAACTACGCCACCGCCGTGCTGGGCGCGCGCCTGAACCTGTGGGGCCTGAGCAGCAACATCGGCATGAGCACCACCACGATGCAGAAGCGTGCACGTGATGTGTCGCTGTTCGCCAGCTTCGGCGGCAGCTTCTGATCCAACGTGCGCAGTGCCCGTTCGCGGGCGCCGCGCACGGCGCCGGAAAACGTGAAACAACGGGCGGCCCAGTGCCGCCCGTTGCGTTTGAGGGCCCCGCCCGAATAGACTTACGCCGCGCCTTGCGGGTGTAGCTCAATGGTAGAGCTGTAGCTTCCCAAGCTACTGACGAGGGTTCGATTCCCTTCACCCGCTCCATATCCTCCAGTGCTTATGGGGTTTCAGGCCGCTCCGCACCCTCCGATCCCCTCCGCAATTTTCGTGCTCAGGTCAGGCCTGTGTCTCGATCCGGCCTTCAGCTGGAGCTTGCTGGCGGGTTTGCCAGTTTTCGACGCCAGTGATACGGTCACTGCATGCCACTTGTACGCGCCCGCACGTTGATTATTGCCACCCTCCATAAGGGTGGGTAGAGCGCGTCTTGTTTCAGACAACGCAACCCGCCGCGAGGCGGGTTTTGTTTTTCCGCCGCGGCCATTTTTGGAGTCAAGAATGTCCGATCATCCCCTGAAGACCCTTATCGAAGCCGCAGACCGATCCATATCGGCGAAGGACTTCGATGGCCTGATGCGGTTCTACACAGATGACGCCACCCTGGTGGTGAAGCCGGGCATGTACGCCAGGGGCAAGGACCAGATCAAAAGCGCATTCGAGGCAATCTCTTCTTACTTCGACGGCACACTGAAGGTCCGCCAAGGCAAGATGGAAGTGATTGAGGGCGGAGAAACGGCGCTGGTTGTCATGGAAACCTGGCTGGATACCACCGATGAAGAGGGCGCTCCGATCTCGACGGTTCGCCGGGCCACCTACGTGTTTCGTCGGGAACCGGACGGCAACTGGCTTTGCGCTGTAGACAACTCGTACGGCACTGCTCTGCTTGATAGTTGAAGACGGCGCCCCGGTCTCGCGGCGTGCACCCAGCCCATTAACAGCGGGAAAGTGCCGGATGCGGGCAGCTGGATCGCGAGCGCGGTCCGTCATCGCGGCCTACACGCCACGCGCTATGCTTCGCGCTTTCCACCCCCTGCGCCGCGATGAAACTCGCCATCCTGTCCCGCAACAGCAAGCTGTACTCCACGCGTCGCCTGGTGGAGGCCGCCCGTGCGCGGGGCCATACCGTGCGCATCCTCGATCCGTTGCGCTGTTACATGCGCATCGCCGCGGATGGCTTCACCATGCATTACAAGGGCCGGCCGATCACCGGGGTGGACGCGGTGATCCCGCGCATCGGAGCCTCGGTCACCCGCTACGGGACGGCCGTGCTGCGCCAGTTCGAGATGATGGGCGCCCGCACGCCCAACCCCTCCGATGCGATCCTGCGTGCCCGCGACAAGCTGCGCGCACACCAGATCCTGGCCTCCAAGGGCATTGACATGCCGGTCACGGTGTTCGGCGACAACCCGGACGACACCGTCGATCTGCTCTCGATGCTCGGCCCGCCGCCGCACGTGGTGAAGCTCAACGAGGGCACCCAGGGCCGCGGCGTGATCCTGACCGAGAAGGCCAGCGCCTCGCGCGGAATCGTGGAGGCGCTGCGCGGGCTCTACGCCAACTTCCTGATGCAGGAGTTCATCGGCGAGGCGCAGGGCGCCGACCTGCGCTGCCTGGTGGTGGGTGATCAGGTGGTCGGGGCGATGCAACGGCAGGCGCCGGAGGGAGACTTCCGCTCCAACCTGCATGCCGGCGGCAGCGCCCGCGCCGCCAAGGCCAGCCGGGCCGAGCAGCTGGTGGCGGTGCGCTCGGCCAAGGCGCTCGGGCTGGGCGTGGCTGGCGTGGATCTGATCCGCTCCAGCCGCGGCCCGCTGGTGCTGGAGGTCAACTCCACCCCCGGCCTGGAGGGGATCGAGGCGATCTGCCAGGCCGACCTGGCCGGGCGCATCATCGACCACGTTGCTTCGTTGAAAAAACCTTCAAATACAAAGGGTTGATCGGGTATTTCAATGCCGCTTGAGGTCTTAACATCGGTTTAATCGACCCCGGCGTAGGCTCTGTCGGACCGCAGCTCTGCCCTCCTCAGCAGGATCGGTAATCGGGAAACACCTTCAGGCCCGGCCAGCTTCGTCTGTCCGGGCCTTTTTCTGCCCGCGCAGGGCCTGCGGCCCCTGCCATGAGTAACTTGTCGGGCCAAGTGCATCCTCGTAGAGTTGGTGTTCATTCATGTGGATAAGGAAGTCGCAGATGTCACAGATGCATCGAATCATCGCTGTCGCGCTGCTCGGCTGTCTTTCGCTGGGTGCCCATGCCAAGCCGCCGGCGAACCCCGATGAGGCCGCGATGGCGCTTGCCGACGATGCGCCGGTTGCCGAGCAGCTGGCCAAGGTCGAGCGCGCGCTGCACAGCGAGGATTACAGTGAGCTGAGCGTGGCCGACAAGAGCCGCGTCCAGGCCGCTCTGGACCGTATCCGCACCAGGATGGCGGGCCGTGAGCGATTCGATCAGCTCACCCCGCCGCAGAAAGTAGAGGTCTTCAACGACCAGGAAGTGGTCAATACCTTGATGACCAACGCCAAGGAAGACAGTCGCATGGTCTGCCGCAGCGAGCGTCCGATCGGCAGCAACCGCCCCCAGCGCACCTGCATGACGGTGGCCCAGCGCCGCCAGGCGACGGAAGACGCCCGGCAGATGAAGCGTGAGCTTCGGATTTCCGAACCCAAAGATGACAGGTGATCACCGCTGTGTTTTGACGCTGCGCCAGCATTCGACGGTGTCTAATGTTAAGAATCGACGCTGTATCGTCAGCGTGAGGTCGCGCAGTCCCGTTCCCATTGCTGCCCTGCGGCTCCGTTCTTTCCGTTGAACCCCCACGAATCAGAGGTCCCAGTGCGAATTCTCGTCATCGAAGACAACAGCGACATTGCCGCCAACCTCGGCGATTACCTCGAAGACCGCGGTCACACCGTCGACTTCGCCGCCGATGGCGTCACCGGCCTGCACCTGGCGGTCGTCCATGAGTTCGACGCGATCGTGCTGGACCTCAACCTGCCCGGCATGGATGGGATCGAGGTCTGTCGCAAGCTCCGCAACGAGGCGCGCAAGCAGACCCCGGTGCTGATGCTGACAGCCCGCGATTCGCTGGACAACAAGCTGGCCGGCTTCGACTCCGGCGCCGACGACTACCTGATCAAGCCGTTCGCGCTGCAGGAAGTCGAGGTGCGTCTTAACGCCCTGTCGCGTCGCGGCAAGGGCGTGCAGACCCGCGTGCTGGAAACCGGCGATCTGGAATACAACCTGGACACGCTGGAAGTGCGCCGCCAGGGCAAGCTGCTGCAGCTCAACCCGACCGCGCTGAAGATCCTGCAGGCGCTGATGGAGGCCTCCCCGGCCGTCGTCACCCGCCAGGAACTGGAAACCCGCGTCTGGGGCGAAGAGCTGCCGGATTCGGATTCCCTGCGCGTGCACATCCACGGCCTGCGCGCCGTGGTCGACAAGCCCTTCGAAGTCCCGATGATCCAGACCCGCCATGGCATCGGATACCGCATCGCCGCGCCGGAAGCCTGATCCGGTGACGGGGAAGGGGGAGCGTCGCCGCGCGCCATACCGGCGGCGGCTGCGCAGCCGCATCATCGTCTCGTTCGTGCTGTTGGGCTTCTGCCTGACCACGCTGTTTGCGTTTGCCACCAACTGGGCGCGGGCCCGGGTGGAGAACCAGCTCGTCGAAGACGTGATGAACCGCAACATCGATGAGTTCGCGCGCCGGTTCTACGAGAGCCCGGGGCGCAATCCCGCCGTCCCCGTGCAGCAGATCCGTGCTTTCGCCTATCCCAGCGACAAGTTCGACCGCGTACGCGAAGAGCGTCCGGAGTGGGCGGCGTTTGCCACAGGCAACTACAAGCTCAGCGGCGTGGACGAGCACAACGAACCGTTCTCCTACAAGCTGGCCGTCCGCAAAGCGCCGGATGCATGGTTCTTCCTCGCCTATGACATGACCGAGAGCATCCGCGGCGAGGAGCAGCTCAAGCGCGCGCTGTTCTTCTCCGTGCTGGTGTTCAGCGCCCTGTCCCTGGTGCTGGGCTGGTGGTCCGCCTCCAAGGTGATGAAGCCGGTCTCCGATCTGGCCGCCCGCCTGCGTGCGTATCGCGGTGGCACCAGTGAGCCCGAACCGCTGGCACCGCGCTTCCCGGACGATGAGGTGGGCCAGCTGGCCCAAGCGCTGGATGACTACTCCTCGCGGCTGACCGAAGTAGTGCAGCGCGACCGCGAGTTCAACGCCGACGTCAGCCATGAGCTGCGCACGCCGTTGGCCGTGATCCGCGGTGCTACGGAGCTGCTGCTGACCCGCCCGGATCTCGATCCCAAGGTGTTGCAGCGCCTGCAGCGCATCCAGCGCGCCGAGCAGCAATGTACCGATCTGATTGGCGCGCTGCTGCTGCTCTCGCGCAACGAGCGCGGGCAGGGCAGCAGCAATGTCGCCCGGGTCTCCGAGCAGCTGCTGGATTCGCACCGTGCCCAGCTCGGCGGCAAGCCGCTCGAACTGATCCTGGAAGGCAACCACGACCTGGTGATCGATGCACCGGAATCGGCGCTCTCGGTCGCGTTGGGCAACCTGATCGGCAATGCCGTGAAGTACTCCAAGGAAGGCGCGGTGCGCGTGCGGGTGGGCAACAACGCGGTCGAGGTGATCGACAGCGGCCCCGGCCTGAGCGAAGAAGATGCCGCCAAACTGTTCCAGCGTGGCTACCGCGGCACGCATGCGGGTCATTCGCAGGGTGGGGGTATCGGCCTGTCCATCGTCAGCCGCCTGTGCGATCTCTACGGCTGGCAGGTCAACGTGCGACCAGGCGCCGGGCGCGGCGTCATCGCCACGCTGACCTTCTCCCCCGCCTGAAACGGTAGAGCCGACCGTTGGTCGGCTCCTGCCACCGACGTTGGTCGGCTCCTCTCACCGAGTTGGTAGGCTCCCCCAGTTCTACCGCGCCGCCAACTCCCGATAGGCCCGATCCAGCCGCTCCACATGCGCCTGCAGGTGGTCCGGGTGCCCATCATTGACCACCACGTCGTCGGCCAACGCCAAGCGCGCCTCGCGGCTGGCCTGGGCGGCAATCATCCGATCGGCCAGCGCGGCATCGATGCCATCGCGCTGCATCAGCCGCGCGTGCTGCACGGCTACCGGCACGTCCACCACCAGGATGCGGTCCAGCCAGGGGTACTGCTGGCGGCCGCCGGCCTCGGTGAGCAGGGGAATGGCGGCAATCGCGTACGGTCCCTCGGCCTGCTCGCAGGTCTCGCGCAGCAGCTGGCGGATCGCCGGGTGGGTGATCGCCTCCAGCGCCTGGCGCGCCTGCGCGGAATCGAAGATGCGGGCCCGCAGCGCGGCACGGTCCAGCTGGCCGTCGGCCTGCAGGATGGTGTCTCCGAAGTGGGCGGCGATCCGCGCCAACCCCTCGCTGCCCGGCGCCACCACCGCGCGTGCGGCCAGGTCGGCGTCGGCCACGGTGATGCCCAGCGCCTCGAAGCGGCGGCTGACCTCGCTCTTGCCGGCGGCAATGCCGCCGGTCAGCCCGATCACGAAGCGGCTCATCGCGCGGCCCTCAACGCAGGCCGGCGTAGCTCAGGTAGCCGTTGATCAACGGCTCGCCCCACATGAAGACGATCCAGCCGGCAATGGCCAGGTAGGGCCCGAAGGGGATCGGCGTGGCCCGGTCGCGGCCGCGCGAGTACAGCCAGATCGAGCCGACGATGGCGCCCACGATGGACGACAGCAGGATGATCGGCAGGATGCCCTTGAGCCCACACCAGGCGCCCAGCGCGGCCAGCAGCTTGAAATCGCCGTGGCCCATGCCTTCCTTGCCGGTGATCTGCTTGAACAGCCACCACACCGACCACAGCGACAGATAGCCCGCCAGCGCACCCAGCAGGGCAGGTTTGGCCGGCATATAGAGATTGTCGCTGGCCGCGATCAGGCCCAGCCACATCAGGGGCAGGGTCAATTGATCCGGTAACAGCTGGGTGCGCAGGTCGATACCCGACAGCGCCACCAGGAAGCAGCTCAGCACGATCGCGCCGAAGCCCTGCCAGCCGAACCCGAACTGCCAGACGCTGGCGGCGACCAGCACGGCGGTCAGCAGCTCCACCAGCGGGTACTGGATCGAGATCGGGGCATGGCAATGCCGGCACTTGCCGCGCAGGGCCAGCCAGCTGAACAGCGGGATGTTCTCGTACCAGGACAGCTTGTGCTTGCAGTGCGGGCAGTGCGAGGGCTCCACCACGATGCCCGGTGGTGGCGGCTCGTAGATGTCCGGCTCTTCCAGCACTTCGCGCGCATCGCGCTTCCACTCCCACTCCAGCCGCTTGGGCAGGCGCAGGATGACGACGTTGAGGAAGCTGCCAAGGAGCAGCCCCAGCCCGACCGCGGCGGGGTAGCCGAGGCCGGGATGCTGGTCGAGAAATGCCATTTATTGATTATCCAACCACGGAGGCGAGTTTGAAGATGGGCAGGTACATGCCGACCACCATACCGCCGACGACCACACCGATGAAGACCATGATCATCGGTTCGAGCAGGCTGCTCAAGGCATCGACCGCATTGTTGACCTCCTGCTCGAAGTACTCGGCCACCTTGAACAGCATCGTGTCCAGCGCGCCGGCCTCTTCGCCGATGGCGGTCATCTGCACCACCATGTGCGGGAAGATGTTGACCTGCTTCATGGCCATGTTGACCGGGTAGCCGACCGAGACATCGTCACGCATGCGCAGCACGGCCTCCTCGTAGATCTTGTTGCCGGTGGCGCCGGCCACGATGCCCAGCGCCTCCACCAGCGGCACGCCGGCCTTGAAGGTCACCGCCGTGGTCCGGGCGAACCGGGCGATCGAGCTGTTGTGCATGATCTGGCCGATCACCGGCACCTTCAGGATGAAGCGGTCCATGCCGTGCTGCATGGAGGGCGATCGCCTGTAGGCGAAGATGAAGCCAAGCACCGCGCTGATGACGATGAAGAGAATCAACCACCACCAAGCCACCATGAAGCGCGACGCCGCCACGATCAGCTGGGTGAAAGCGGGCAGGTCCGCGCCGAAGCTCTTGAACACGTCTTCGAACTGCGGCACCACGAAGATCAGCAGGACCGCGCTGACGATCAGCGCTACTGCGATGACCATGGTCGGGTAGAACAGGGCCTTCTTGATCTTGCCCTTCAGGGCCTCGATGTTCTCTTTGTAGTTGGCCACCGTGTCGAGCACGGTTTCCAGCACACCGGCGCCTTCGCCGGCCCGGACCAGGTTGCGGTAGAGCTCGTCGAACTGTACCGGGTGCTTGCTGATCGCCTCGTACAGCGAGGAGCCGCCTTCGATATCGGTGCGGATGCTCTCCACCATCTTGCGCATGCGCGGGTTCTTGTGCCCGGTGCCGATGATCTCCAGCGAGCTGACGATCGGCACGCCGGACTTCATCATGATCGCCATCTGGCGGCTGAAGAAGGCGATGTCCTTGGTGCTGATCGCACTGCCGGCCGCCCCGAACAGGGGCTTGGGCTTGGGCTTGACCACGTTGGGCGTGATGCCCTGGCGGCGCAGCTCGGCGCGCAGCAGGTTGGCATTCTTGGCCGGCGTCTCACCTTTCATCTTGACGCCGCGTTTGTCGGTCCCCACCCAGACAAACGGTTGCAGCTCCATGGTGTTGCGGACCACGGGCTCTTTCTTGATCGCACTACGGCTGACAGACATTTTCTGGCTCCCCAGCCACGCCATCCCCAGGCGGGCTATCTCGCGGCATGGTAGCCGGTTCCGTTGGCGCTGGGCAGCCCTTCGGGGTGCCCGAAGCGATGGGCTGGCCGGACCGGCTGGGTCAGAAGGTGACGCGCCCCGTCACATTGTCGGGTCCGTCGCAATTTGTTGCGCGGGGGGTTCCAATCCCGAAGATTGCTGCCATCATTGCGCCGGGGAATGCTGGGGAGCATTGCCGGCCCAGTTGGCATGCAACCTGCTTCGATCCACCCGCACAGGGCGCCCGCCCCGCTCAACCGGCTTGCCGGCACGGCGACGGCCCAGTGCCTACACCTTATCTATCTCTAGGGGATGTACACATGAAGAACCAGAAGGGCTTTACGCTGATCGAACTGATGATCGTCGTGGCGATCATCGCGATCCTGGCTGCCATCGCGCTGCCGCAGTACCGTAACTACACCGCGCGCGCCAAGATTACCCAGGCTATCGGGTCGGTTGCTGGGGAAAAGATCAAGGTTGCAGAGAACCATAGCTCTGAGCGCGGTCTGTGCGCTGACGTGGCGACGAGTGCACTTTGTACTGAAACGGGCGGCCTGACTGGCAAGTCCAAAGATGGCACTGCAACCGTCACCTTGGTCCCAACGATCCCGACCAACGGTGTTGACGAAATTACTTGGGCTTGTACGGTGACCGCATCTAGCGTCGAAGCTTATAAGACCAAGGCATGTGACAAGCTGAACTAAGGCCTATGCGCCGCTCAATGCGGCGGGGTTCTTAGAACGGATAGTTGATGCCCGCGATTAGTCGCGGGCATCTTCTTTTCCGGAGCTGTACACAGCCGTCTAGCCGGTTGCTAACCTAGCACCGCCAATTTGATAGGCCTTGCCATGAACACTGTCGCAGCCGCCGCCACCGCCAACCTCGTCGGCATCACCGGCATTGCCCGCCGCCTGGTCCAGGACGGCGCGCTGGACGAGGCCGCCGCCCGCACCGCCATGGCCGACGCCACCGCCGCCCGGCAGCCGCTGCCGCAGTGGTTCGCGGAGAAGAAGCTCGTCACCGCCGCGCAGCTGGCTGCCGCCAATGCGCTGGAGTTCGGCATGCCCCTGCTGGACGTGACCGCGTTCGACAGCAGCCACAACGCCATGAAGCTGGTGAGCGAGGAGTTGCTGCGCAAGCACCACGTGCTGCCGCTGTTCAAGCGCGGTGGCAGGTTGTTCGTGGGCACCAGCAACCCGACCCATTCGCTGGATGAGATCAAGTTCCACACCAACCTGGTGGTCGAGCCGATCCTGGTGGACGAGGAACAGATCCGCCGCACGCTGGAGCAGTGGCAGACCACCCAGGACACCCTGGGCTCGGCGCTGGGCGGCGGCGACGATGACATGGGCGACCTGGATGTCTCGGCCGGCGACGAAGAAGGCGGTACCACCGATGCGGGGATCGACGCCAAGGGCGATGACACCCCGGTCGTCAAATTCATCAACAAGGTCCTGATCGACGCCATCCGCAAGGGCGCCTCGGATATCCATTTCGAACCCTACGAAGACGACTATCGCGTGCGCCTGCGCATCGATGGTCTGCTCAAGAACGTGGCCAAGGCCCCGGTCAAGCTCAACCAGCGCATCGCCGCGCGCCTGAAGGTGATGGCGCAGCTGGATATCGCCGAGAAGCGCGTGCCGCAGGATGGGCGCATCAAGCTCAACCTCTCCAAGACCCGCCAGATCGACTTTCGCGTCAGTACGTTGCCGACCCTGTTCGGCGAGAAGGTGGTGCTGCGTATCCTCGATGGCAGCGCTGCCAAACTGGGCATCGACAAGCTCGGGTATGAGCCGGCGCAGCAGAAGCTGTTCCTGGATGCGATCCACAAGCCCTACGGCATGGTGCTGGTCACCGGCCCGACCGGCTCGGGCAAGACCGTTTCGCTGTATACCGCGCTGGGCATCCTCAACGATGAGACCCGCAACATTTCCACCGCCGAAGATCCGGTGGAAATCCGCCTGCCCGGCGTCAACCAGGTGCAGCAGAACGTCAAGCGCGGCATGACGTTCGCCGCGGCGCTGCGCTCGTTCCTGCGCCAGGATCCGGACATCATCATGGTCGGCGAAATCCGCGACCTGGAAACGGCCGAGATTGCGATCAAGGCTGCGCAGACGGGCCACATGGTGCTCTCCACGCTGCATACCAACGATGCCCCGCAGACCATCGCGCGCCTGATGAACATGGGCATCGCGCCGTACAACATCACCAGCTCGGTGACCCTGGTGATCGCCCAGCGCCTGGCGCGCCGGCTGTGCAACCACTGCAAGCGCCCGGTGGAGCTGCCGGCCAACGCGCTGCTGGCCGAAGGCTTCACCCAGGCCCAGCTGGACGCGGGCATCAAGCTGTTCGAGCCGGTCGGCTGCGATGAGTGCACCGAAGGCTACAAGGGCCGTACCGGTATCTACCAGGTGATGCCGATGACCGACGAGATCTCCACGATCGTGCTGGCCGGTGGCAATGCGCTGCAGATCGCCGAGGCCGCGCAGCAGGCCGGGGTGAACGATCTGCGCCAGTCCGCGTTGGCCAAGGCCGCCGCCGGGGTGACGGGTCTGGCGGAGATCAACCGGGTCACCAAGGATTGATCAGCGCGGTTGGCTGATACGGAAAGGCCCGCGCAAGCGGGCCTTTCTGGTTCTGGGCTGGTGGATGCTGGGTCGCCACCCATGGGGTGGCGCTACTCCATGCCGAGCTTTTTCAGCTTGTAGCGCAGCGCGCGGAAGGTGATGCCCAGCTGGGCTGCGGTACGGGTCTTGTTCCAGCGGTTTTCTTCCAGCGCCTTCTGGATCGCGGTGCGCTCCATCTGTTCGATATAGGAGGGCAGGGCGCCGTTGCCGGCCGGCAGGTCGACCACGGCTTCTTCCTGGGTGGCGGGCGCGTTGCCGGCCCCGAAGCGCGGCGCGTGCTGGGGCAGGCGCAGGTCGCTGGCACCGATGCGGTCTTCCTCGGCAAGCGCCAGGGCACGCTCGAGGATGTTCTCCAGCTCGCGCACGTTGCCGGGGAAGTGGTACTGGGCCAGGGCGTCCAGCGCCGAGGGCGCCAGCAGCGGGGTCGGGCGGCCGTGGGTGCGGGCCAGCCGGGCCAGGATCGAGGCGGCGAGTGCGGGCAGGTCGCTGCGGCGTTCGCGCAGTGGCGGCACGCGCAGTTCGATCACGTTGATGCGGTAGTACAGGTCGTGGCGGAAGCGCCCATCTTCGACCAGCTCGCCCAGATCCTTGTGCGTGGCCGAGAGGATGCGCACGTCCACCGGCACCTCGGTGGCGGCGCCGACCGGACGGATCGATTTCTCCTGGATCGCGCGCAGCAGCTTGACCTGCATCTGCAGCGGCAGTTCGGCCACTTCATCCAGGAACAGGGTGCCGCCATGCGCCGCCTGGAACAGGCCGGGTTTGTCGGCATGCGCGCCGCTGAAGCTGCCTTTCTTGTGGCCGAAGAATTCGCTCTCCATCAGTTCCGACGGAATGGCGCCGCAGTTGACTGGCACGAAGGCGCCGGGCGCGCGGGCGCTCTGCGCGTGGATCGTGCGTGCGACCAGTTCCTTGCCGACGCCGGATTCGCCAAGGATGTAGACCGGCGCCTGGCTGCGCGCGACCTTGCCGATGGTGGCGCGCAGCACATCCATCGAAGGTGAGTCGCCGAGCAGGCGTGCGGCCTGTTCCGGCGCGAGCGGTGCGGGGGCGGGGCGCTCGGTGTTGTTGAGTTCCAGCGCGTGCTTGACCAGGCCGCGCAGCACCGAGATGTCGACCGGCTTGCTGACGAAATCGAAGGCGCCGGCCTTCAGGGCTTCCACCGCCAGGTCCATGCTGCCGAAGGCGGTGATCATCGCCACCGGCGTGCGCGGGTAGTGCTGCGCGATCTCGGTGACCAGCTCGATGCCGTTGCCGTCGGGCAGGCGCATGTCGGTGATGCACAGGTCGTACGGGTTGCTGGCCAGCAGTTCACGGGCTTCGGCGAGGTTGGCCGCGGTGCTGATGCGCAGGCCCATGCGGCCCAGGGTCAGTACCAGCAGTTCGCGGATGTCACGCTCGTCATCGACGACGAGGGCGCTGCGGGTGTCATTCATAAGGAAGGAAGATAGCCGAGGGCGGTCATTGGCGACAAATGTTTGACGGAGGCGACCGGGTATGCGCCGCTCATCCGGCCATCATCGTGTGCGGGCCGGCCAGCACGAGCCGGAAACAGGCGCCACCGGCAGGCACCGAGACGTACTCCAGCCGTGCCTGGTTGGCGCGGCACAGCTCGCGGGCGATATACAGGCCCAGCCCGGTGCCGTGCTCGGAGGTGGTGAAGAAGGGACGGAACAACTGGCTGGCGACCGTCTCGGGAATGCCCGGGCCACGGTCCATCACATCGATGATGGCGGTGCGCTCCTGGCGCGCCACGCGCAGCCGCACGCGGGCCGGCTCATCGGCCACGCGGCCGTATTTGAGCGCGTTGTGGACCAGCACGGTGAGGATCTGGTGCAGGTGGCGCGGGTCGACCAGCGCGTGCACCGAGGTCTCGCTGATGATCGGTTCCACGCTGTCGGTTTCCAGCGACAGGCCCTGCTTGTACTCCAGTACGAAGCGGCGCACGAACGCGGCCAGGTCCACGTTCTCCGGGTTGGCGCGTTCGCGCCGCGCCAGCCCGAGCACACTTTCGACGATGCCGTTGGTGCGCTGGCATTGCTGGTTGATGATCTGCAGCAGGCGGCGGTCGGTGTCGCCGATATCGGTGGATTCCTCCAGCAGCTGCGCGGCGTAGTTGATCGCCGCCAGCGGGTTGCGGATCTCATGGGCCAGGCTGGCCGAGAAGCGTCCCATCGCCGAGAGGGTCAAGGACTCGGCACGCCGCGAGACCACGGTCGAGTCATCCAGGAACACCAAGGTGAGGTCGCTGCCGGCCAGCAGGCGGGCGAAGCGTGGCTGCACTTCGGGTTGGTCCGGCGAGAGCTGCAGGGGCATCTCTTCATTGGTCCAGCCATTGCGCCAGCGCAGCAGCCGGCGGCTCAGCTCGGGCGCGGCACTGCCCAGTTCCAGCCGGCCGCTGCCACTGTTGCCGTCGGCATCGCCAAGCAGGGTGGAGGCCGCTTCGTTGGCCAGCGTGATGCGGTTGGCCCCGTCCACCACGATCACGCCGGTGCGCATGCGGCGGATGATCAGTTCGTTGATCTGGAACAGGTTGGCCACTTCATCGCCGCGCTGGTTGGCCAGTTGCTGGTTCATGCGGGCGCGGTTGCCGACCTGGTAACTGATGAAGGCGATGGCCAGGTAGCTGGTGACGAACATGGCCAGTTCGGCCAGCGTGCGGGTCGGGTCGCCGCCTTCGATCTGTTTCCAGAGATACTCGCCGGCGGTGGCGGCACTGGCGGCCGCGGCCAAGCCCAGCCCCATGCTCAATGGGAGCAGCGTCGCGGCGGCGGCGATATTGAACAGCAACGACATCGAGATGCCCGCGCTGGCCCCGGGCAGGGCATGGGCGAGCAGGGTGGCGGCGATGATGTCGGCGGCCACGCTCCACACCACGATGGTGCGCAGCCAGCGCTCGTTGCGGCCGAACAGCAGCACCAGCACCGCCACCGCCAGATAGCCGCTGGCCACGAACGTGGCCAGCCGGGGGTGGTCGGCGGTTCCCACCAGGCCGCTCAGCGGGCTGAACAGCAGCGCGCCGATGACGGTGGCCATCAGCAGGCGGTACAGCGCGAAGAAATACAGCTCGCGCCGCGGTATCGATTCGATGCGGTCGATCAATGAAGCACTGGGTGACACGCCGGAACTCCCCTTCTGGCATGGGGGCAGTGTAGGGGGTCCGGCCGGGTTTGGGGGCCGGTGGCCGGGGCGGGGTGTGTGAAGGCCGGACCGCGTGCGGGTGCCTGCAGGCTGCGCGGGCGTGCCGCGGGCGACCCGGGTGGCTGTTTCCGGCACCTGCCGCAACTGTCTGAAATTGCGCCGGAAACGGTGCCTGGCCGGTGTCTTGCCACTGACTTCTTTGCGCCTGCGCGCCGGGTCGTCCACAATAGTGGGCCCGCCGCGGTCCTTACCGGCGCCCCCGTGAGGGAGCCTTGGAGATGCGTGCGGTCGTTCCTATTCCCACGGTGACGCATGAATTTCCACGAATACCAGTCAAAACAGCTGCTTGCCGAGTACGGCATTCCCGTTCCGGCCGGCAAGGTCGCGGCTACCCCGGACGAAGCGGTTGACGCTGCCAACGCCCTGGGCCAGGGCCCCTGGATGGTCAAGGCGCAGATCCACGCTGGCGGCCGCGGCAAGGCTGGCGGCGTCAAGTTCTGCAAGACCACCGACGACGTGAAGGCCGCTGCGGCCAAGATGCTCGGCACCAAGATGGCCACCTACCAGACCGCCGGCGTTGAACTGCCGGTCAACCTGGTGCTGGTGACCACCGCTGGCGAGATCGTCAAGGAACTGTACCTGTCGGTGCTGGTTGACCGTGGCACCAAGACCATCACCTACATCGCCTCTTCGGAAGGCGGTGTGGAGATCGAGCAGGTCGCCGCTGAAACCCCCGAGCTGATCCACTCGCTCAACGTTGATTTCGTTGAAGGCGTGCAGGGTTACCACGGCCGTGATTTCGGCTTCAAGCTGGGCCTGACCGCGAAGCAGGCCGGCCAGTTCGCCAACATCATGGTGAACCTGTACCGCCTCTTCAACGAAAAGGACCTGGCCCTGGTTGAAATCAACCCGCTGGCCATCCTGGACGACGGCAACCTGTACGCGCTGGACGGCAAGTTCGACAGCGACGACAACGCCGCGTTCCGCCAGAAGGCCCTGGTCGCCATGCGCGACAAGACCCAGGAAGATCCGACCGAAGTGATCGCTTCGGAGCTGGACATCAACTACGTCACCATGGACGGCAACATCGGCTGCATGGTCAACGGCGCCGGCCTGGCCATGGCCACCATGGACGTCATCAAGCTCAACGGCGGCGAGCCGGCGAACTTCCTGGACGTGGGCGGCGGTGCGAACAAGCAGCGTGTCATTGAAGCCTTCAAGCTGATCCTGTCCTCGGACAAGGTCGAAGGCATCTTCGTCAACATCTTCGGCGGCATCGTCCGCTGCGACATGATTGCCGAAGGCATCATCGCCGCCGTGAAGGAAGTGGGCGTCAAGGTTCCGGTCGTGGTGCGCCTGGAAGGCACCAACGTGGAAGAAGGCAAGCAGCTGCTGCGCGACAGCGGCATGGCCATCATCCCGGCTGACAACATCAACGATGGCGCCAAGAAGATCGTTGAAGCTGTCAAGAACGCCGCCTGATCCCGACACCAAGGAATTCCCATGTCTGTTTTGATTAACAAGAACACCAAGGTGATCGTGCAGGGCTTCACCGGCCAGCAGGGCACCTTCCACGCCACTCAGATGATCGAGTACGGCACCCAGGTTGTTGGCGGCGTGACCCCCGGCAAGGGCGGCACCACCCACATCGACCTGCCGGTCTTCAACACCGTTGCCGACGCCGTGCAGAGCACCGGCGCCAACGCTTCGGTCATCTACGTGCCGCCGCCGTACGCGGCTGATGCGATCCTGGAAGCGGCGGCTGCCGGCATCCAGGTCATCGTGTGCATCACCGAAGGCATCCCGGTGCTGGACATGCTGCGCGTCAAGAACGTGCTGACCCGTTCGCATCCGGACACCGTGCTGATCGGGCCGAACTGCCCGGGCGTCATCACCCCGGGTGAGTGCAAGATCGGCATCATGCCGGGCCATATCCACCAGCCGGGCAAGATCGGCATCGTGTCGCGTTCGGGCACCCTGACCTATGAAGCGGTCAAGCAGACCACGGAAGTCGGTCTGGGCCAGTCCACCTGCATCGGCATCGGTGGTGACCCGATCAACGGCCTGAACTTCGTCGACTGCCTGAAGCTGTTCAACGAAGATCCGCAGACCGAAGGCATCATCATGGTCGGCGAAATCGGCGGTGACGCTGAAGAAGCCGGTGCCGAGTACATCAAGAACCACGTGAAGAAGCCGGTCGTCGGTTTCATCGCGGGCGCCTCGGCTCCGGCCGGCAAGCGCATGGGCCACGCCGGTGCGATCGCATCGGGCGGCAAGGGCACCGCCGAAGGCAAGTTCGCCGCCATGGAAGCTGCTGGCGTCGTGACCGTCCGTTCGCCGGGCGACCTGGGCGCTGCCATCGCCAAGCTGGTGAAATAAAACGCCGGCCGCACCGCGGCCGACGCGTGGGTAGAGCTGACCGTTGGTCAGCCGCCGGTAGAGCTGACCGTTGGTCAGCTGCCCGTAGAGCTGACCGTTGGTCAGCCGCCGGTAGAGCCGACCGTTGGTCGGCTGCATCAAACAGAAAGGCCGCCTCCGGGCGGCCTTTCTGCGTTCAAGGCAACACCGGGACCGGTAGGTCCCCACGGTTGTTCGGTACGCACACCACGTAGTCCCGGCCGCTGGCCGGCGCCGCATCGTGCTGCCGCCGAATGCGTGGTTGCCGGCCAGCGGCCGGCACTACAATGAGCGCAGTACACCTACAGGCTGGAACCCCATGACGTCGCTCCGCATTGCCCTGGCGCAGTTCGATTTCCCGGTTGGCGCGGTGGCGCAGAACACCGACAACATCGTCGCGATGATCGCCGAGGCGCGCGATGAGTACGGTGCCGAGCTGGTGGTGTTCCCCGAGCTGGCGATCAGCGGCTACCCGCCGGAGGATCTGCTGCTGCGCCCGGGCTTCCTGTACGACTGCCAGCAGGCGCTGGAGCGCATCGCGGCGGCCACCACGGGGATCGCGGCCGTGGTCGGTTGGCCCCAGGCTGCAGGCGCGGTGGTCTACAACGCGGCCAGCGTGCTGCGCGACGGCAAGGTCGAGCACACCTACCGCAAGCGCGAGCTGCCCAACTATGCGGTGTTCGATGAGCGCCGTTATTTCGATGTCGACCCGGACGGCGGCAGCTGCGTGTTCGAACTGAAGGGCGTGCCGGTCGGTGTACTGGTCTGCGAGGACCTGTGGTTCGCCGAACCGCTGGCCGATACCGTCCGCGCCGGCGCGCAGCTGGTGGTCGTGCCCAATGCCTCCCCGTATGAGCGCGGCAAGCACGCCCAGCGCGACGCGCTGCTGGCCGAGCGTACCCGTGAGAGCGGGGCCGCGATCGCCTACCTCAACGTGGTGGGCGGCCAGGACGCGCTGGTGTTCGATGGCGCCTCGGTGGTCGCCGATGGGGATGGCACGGTGCACCCGGCCGCCGCGGCCTTCACCGACCAGTGGCTGGTCGTGGATTACGACGCGGGTGCGCGCCGCTTCCTGCCGCGCGAGTGGATCGACGACGGCGACGAGAGCATGGATGCGCTGGCCTGGCGTGCGGTGACCCGCGGTATCCAGGATTACTGCCGCAAGAACGGTTTCAAGAAGGTCTGGCTCGGCCTGTCCGGCGGCATCGATTCGGCGCTGGTGCTGGCGATGGCGGTGGACGCGCTGGGCGCGGCCAACGTCACCGCGGTGCGGCTGCCGTCGCGCTACACGGCGGACATGTCCAACGACCTGGCGGCCGAACAGTGCCGCGCGCTGGGCGTGACGCTGGAAGCGGTCTCGATCGAGCCGGTGTTCGAAGGCCTGATGGCCGCGCTGGGCCCGATGTTCGAGGGGCAGGCGGCGGATGTGACCGAAGAGAACCTGCAGTCGCGCAGCCGCGGCGTGATCCTGATGGCGCTGTCCAACAAGTTCGGCGGGCTGCTGCTGACCACCGGCAACAAGAGCGAGTATGCGGTCGGCTACGCCACCATCTACGGCGACATGTGCGGTGGCTATGCGCCGCTCAAGGACCTGTACAAGACCGAGGTGTTCGGCCTGTCCAAGTGGCGCAACACCGTAGGCGGTGCGCCTGTGATCCCACCGGCGGTGATTTCCCGCCCGCCCTCGGCCGAGCTGCGCGCCAACCAGACCGACCAGGATTCGCTGCCGGCCTATGACGTGCTGGACGGCATCCTGTACCGCTACGTGGACCAGGAGCAGTCACGCGAGGAGATCGTGGCCGCCGGCTACGCCGCCGAGGTGGTGGACCGTGTGCTGCGCCTGGTGCGCACCAGCGAGTGGAAACGCCACCAGGCAGCCCCGGGGCCGAAGGTCTCGCGCCGGGCGTTCGGGCGTGAGCGTCGGTACCCGATCAGTAACGGGTACAAGGGCTGAGCTGCCTGGCGAGGAGCGATTGCCGGCTACGGTGACGTATCCAGCAACGCTTCCAGTGCGGTGACTTCGTCCAACGCGTTGTAGGCCGGCGCGCCGGCGTCCAGGCGCGCGCGCACGAAGGCGAGGCCATCGGCTGCCGCTGCGTCCAGCGTGCCGCGGTGATCGACCGGGTAGGCGCGGAACGCGACCGGTTCCCCGCGCAGCGCCAGGCCAGCGGCGTACAGAAGCGTGGTGACATAGGGCACATCGCGGTCCTGGCGCCCGTGGCCGAGCATCAATGGCTGGCTGAAGCCGCGCCGTGGCACGCCCAGATAGTCGTGCAGCAGCGTCCAGATGCCAGGCACGGTGTACAGCGGCGCGCTGAACATCTCGCCGGTGTTGGCGCCTTCCAGCAGCGTGCTCAGGGCACCCAGGCAGTGCTGGCGGGCCAGCGCGACGCGCGCGCGCCCGTGTTCGGACAGTACCTGGTCGATGTGTGGCGCAAGCTGCAGCAGACCGTCCAGCAGGTAGGCGTGGTACGCATTGAGCGCGCCGGGATTGGCTGTGAGGTTGTCGGGTTTCATCACCAGTGCGGTCAGTTCCACGGCAGTGGGGGTGCCGGTGGTGAAACTGCCCCGGTACTCCAGCGACGGGCCGCCGTAGCCAGGCCCGATATGGCCGGCGGCGAGCGCGGCCGCCCCTCCCTGGGAGTGGCCCACCGAGACCCAGCGCGGGGCGAGGGTCGCCGGGCCGAGGTACTGACGGCTGGCCTTGATCATGTCGATGGTGTTGCGCGCAGCGGTCCCGACGTGGAGATAGGCATGCTCGCCGGGGCTGCCCAGCCCCTGGTAGTCCGCAGCTGCCACGGCGTAGCCCCGGGCCAGGAACTGGTCGAGGAAGCGGCCATCGCGCTCGGGCTGGAAGGGACCGGAAACCGATGGCGCACAGTGATCGGCAACGCCCTGGGTGCCATGCGCCCAGGAGACGACCGGCCAGCCACCGGGGGGTGCAGTGCCCGCTGGCAGGTACAGAAGCCCCGTGCCTTGGGCCAGGTGGCCGTGGTGGTCGGGGGTGCGATAGCTCAGCTTGTAGGCGTGGGCGGCCCGGGAAGGCACCCAACTGGCCTGATAGGACTCGGCCGAGATGAGATCGCCTGCCTGCGACGGCGCAGTGGAACCGGCTGCACCGGCGGCACCGGCGGCGAGGCCGAGGGTGGCGGAGACGAACACGAGGGATACGGCGCGCAGATGGACGATCTTGAGCATCATGCAGACTCCTTGCGGGCGGGTGTGGCCGTGAGGTGTCAGTCTGAATAGCGCGGATCGTTGGCGCTGAGATGCCAGTCCCAGAAGGAGCGGCTTGGGAAACGTCCCTTGACGGAAAAGGCCCCTTTCGGGGCCTTTTTTTTCTTACTTGCGATTCATCGTGGCGTTGCGTTCGCCGGTACTGGCGGACTTCTCGCCGGCAAACGGGTTCAGCTTGCGGACCATCCACGGATACTTCGGCCAGTTGCCCTGCAGCCAGGGGTGGTCGGGCTGGTTCAGCTCGAGCACGCGGCGGGCATCGTCGGCCAGGGTCTTGTTGCCCAGGCGGGTGTAGGCCTCGCCCAGCGCGGCCACGGCGTCGTACTGGAACGCGCTCTGCGGGTAGTTTTCCAGCAGGAAGTTGGCGCGGCCGGCGGCCGAGACGTAGGCCTCGCGGCGCAGGTAGTACAGGGCGTTGTCCAGCTCGTACTGGGCGAACACGTCGCGCAGGGCGATCATCCGCTGGCGCGCATCGGCGGCGTAGCGGCTGTTGGGGTAGCGCTCGGTGACGATGGTGAAATCGGCATAGGCCTGGCGCGGGCTCGACAGGTCGCGGCGGCTCGGGTCCAGCGACCAGACGCGGCGCAGGAAGACCGTGTCGCGGTTGCCATTGGCCAGGCCGCGCAGGTAGTACATGTAGGCGATGTTGCGGTGGGTCGGGTAGGTACGGATGAAGCGGTCCACGCTGGACACCGCGTCATCGTGCTTGCCGGCCTTGTACTGCGCGTAGGCGCTCTCGATCATGGCCTGCTCGGTGTACGGGCCATACGGGTACTGGGCTACCAGGCGGCGGAAGCTGGCTTCGGCACCGCTCCAGTTCCCCCCTTCCATGAGCTTGTGGCTCTTCTCATAGAGCGTTTCGACCGGCAGGCCTTCATCCGGATTCTTGCCCTTGGTGCCGCGGTGACAGCCGGTGGCGACGAAGAGCAGCACCAGCATCAGGGCGGCGAGGCGGACGGGCGCGGACAGCATAACGGAGCGTCGGATCATGGGGTCAGGGCGGGACGCGGCTGGAATACGAAGGGTCGATGATAGCCTAGTGGCCTGTCCCGCGACTGAAACTGGTCGGCCGGACCCCAAAATTGTCCCTATTGCGGTGTTCCCCCATGTCCGATACCCCTGCTGATTCCGATTCCCCCCGCCAGGCCATCGTGCCCGATACCGCCGCCGGCCGGCGTTTCGACGCGGTCCTGGCCGAGCTGTTCCCCGAATTCTCCCGGTCCAAGCTGACCGAGTGGATCAAGTCCGGGGACGTCCTGCTGGACGGCGACACCGTGCGCGGACGCGACCCGGTGCGCGGCGGCGAGGTGGCCAGCCTGCATGTCGTGCTCGACACCCAGACCCATGCCGAGCCGGAGGACATCCCGCTGGAGGTCCTGTACGAGGACGAGCACGTGTTCGTGATCAACAAGCCGGTCGGCCTGGTGGTCCATCCCGGCGCGGGCAACCCGACCGGTACTCTGGTCAATGCGCTGCTGTTCCGCGACCCCTCGCTGTCGGTGCTGCCGCGCGCGGGCATCGTGCACCGCCTGGACAAGGACACCAGCGGCGTGATGGTGATCGCCCGCACGATCCAGGCGCAGACCGCACTGGTGGAGCAGCTCTCCGCCCGTGAAGTGCACCGCCAGTACCTGGCCGTGGTGGTGGGTGCGCTGGTCTCCGGCGGCACCGCGACCGCCGGCATCGACCGCCACCCGCGCGACCGCATCCGCATGGCCGTGCGCGAAGACGGCAAGGAAGCGATCACGCACTACCGCCTGCGCGAGCGTTTCCGTGCACACACCGCGCTGGAATGCCGCCTGGAAACCGGCCGTACCCACCAGATCCGCGTGCACATGGCGCACCTGCGTCACCCGATCATCGGCGATCAGCTGTATGGCGGTGCGCTGAAGCTGCCCAAGGGCGCCAGCGATGAACTGGTCGCCGAGCTGCGCGGCTTCAAGCGCCAGGCGCTGCACGCTGAAACGCTGGAATTCGTGCACCCGATCACCGGTGAGAAGATCACCAACAGCGCGCCGCCGCCGGCCGACATGCAGGCCCTGCTGCACGCCCTGCGCGAAGACAGCAAGCGCTTCGCCGAGCAGGAACGCAACCGCCGCTGATGGACGCCACCGTGCCCGTGCTGCGCGCCGACTGGCAGGCCCCGAGCGGGGTCCATGCGCTGACCACCCTGCGTTTCGGCGCGGGCGGTTCGGTGGCGCCGTTCGACCAGTTCAACATGGGCAACCGGTACTCGGCCGATGGTGACGACCCGGCGCAGGTGCAGCGCAACCGTGACCTGCTGGTGCCCGGGCTGGGCCTGCCCTCGGCGCCGCATTGGCTGCGCCAGGTGCATGGCACCGGCGTGCGCCGCTTCACCGCGCCGCCGACCGCCGCGGGTGTGGAGGCTGAACCGACCGCCGATGCCGCCGTGACCTCGGTGCCGGGCGTGGTGCTGGCGATTCTCACCGCCGACTGCCTGCCGGTGGTGTTCGCCGCGCGCGATGGCGGTGAGATCGGCGCCGCCCATGCCGGGTGGCGCGGGCTGGCCGATGGGATGCTGGAGGCCACCGTGGCCGCCCTGCAGACCCCGCCCGTGCAGCTGCAGGCGTGGCTGGGGCCGGCCGCCGGGCCGGCGCTGTACGAGATCGGCGAGGACGTGTTCGAGGCCTTCGTGGAGCGCGACGAGGGCGCTGCGGCGGCATTCGTGGCAACACGGCCGGGGCACTGGAAGGTCGACCTGTACGCGTTGGCCCGCCGGCGCCTGCAGGCCGCCGGGCTGGACCCGGCCAGCATCAGTGGCGGGCAGTACTGCACGCTGGCCGATCCGCAGCGGTTCTACTCGCACCGGCGCGACCGCCGCACCGGGCGCATGGCGACCCTGGCGTGGATCGCGGCGTGACCGTCTGAACGATCGTGACGAGCCGGCCAGCGGCCGGCACTACCGTACGCGCGTCCGGTAGCCCGGCGGCATCACCCTTCCAGGGCCTGAAGATACGTCTGCCGCCAATGATTGATGTCGTAGGTGCGCAGGTGGTCCATCATCGCCTGCCAGCGCTCCACGCGCTTCTTCAGCGGCATCGTCGCGGCCGTGGCGATCGCATCGGCCACGCCATCGAGGTCATGTGGATTGACCAGCAGTGCCTGCTTGAGTTCATCGGCAGCGCCGGCCAGCAGTGACAGCACCAGTACGCCCGGATTCTCCGGATCCTGCGAGGCGACGTATTCCTTGGCGACCAGGTTCATGCCGTCGCGCAACGGGGTCACCAGGCCCACCGCCGCCGCCCGGTAGAAGCCGGTCAGGGTGGCATGGGTGAAGTTCTGGTTGACGTAGCGCAGCGGGGTCCAGTCCGGCGCGGCATGCCCGCCGTTGATGTGGCCGGCGATCTGTTCCAGCTGGCCGCGCAGCTGCCGGTACTCGGTGACATCGCCACGGGATACCGGGGCGATCTGCAGATACGTGAGCGAGCCATGCTGGTCCGGGTGGCGTTCCAGATACCGCTCGAAACCCTGGAAGCGTTCGGGCAGGCCCTTGGAGTAGTCCAGCCGGTCCACGCCGATCGCCAGCTGGCGATTGCGCAGGCTGCCGCGCAGGTCCTTGACCGCTGGCTTGTTCGCCCCGGCCTTGGCCTGCCGCGCAATGAACTCGGTATCGATGCCGATCGGGAAGGCCGCGGCGCGGAAGCGTCGGCCACCGGGCGCTTCCAGCTCGCCATCGGGCAGCACCCGGCCGCCACCGAACAGGCGCACGTAGGACTGGAAACGGTCCGCATCGCGCTGGGTCTGGAAGCCGACCAGGTCATAGGCGTACAGGCTGGAGAACAACCGCAGGTGGTCGGGCATGGCCTGCAGCAGGTCCGCCGAGGGCATCGGCACATGCAGGAAGAAGCCGATCCGGCAGCCGATGCCACGCTCGCGCAGCAGCGAGGCGAGTGGGATCAGGTGGTAATCGTGGATCCAGACGATGTCGTCTTCGCGCAGCAGCGGGGCGAGCTTCTCGGCGAACAGCGCGTTGACCCGGCGGTACGTTTCGCGCGTCCCGCGGTCGTAGTCGACCAGGTCCAGCCGGAAGTGCAGCAATGGCCACAGCGTGCGATTGGCGAAGCCGTTGTAGTAGCCGTCCACATCGCGCTTGTTGAGGTCCATGGTGACGTAGCGGATGTCACCGTCCACCTGCTCGTGCAGCGTGCCGCTGTTGTCGCGTACCGACTTGCCGCTCCAGCCGAACCACAGGCCGCCACGTTCCTTGAGCGCGGCGAGCAGGCCGACCGCCAGACCGCCGGCGCGGGATTCACCGGGAACGGCGACCCGGTTGGACACGACGACCAGGCGGCTCATGATGCCTCCTGCCAGCTGCGCGACAGGCGCATGGCGGCGGTGATCAGGCCCACGTGCGAATAGGTCTGCGGGAAGTTGCCCCAGGCCTCGCCATTGTCAAAGGCCAGGTCTTCGGAGAGCAGGCCCAGGTGATTGCGGCGCTCCAGCAGCATCTCGAACATCTCGCGCGCTTCGTCCAGGCGACCGATCGCGGCAAGCGCATCGATGTACCAGAAGGTGCAGATGGTGAAGCTGGTTTCCGGTTCGCCGAAGTCATCCGGCGCCACGTAACGGTACAACGCGTTGCCATGTTTGAGATCGCGGCCGATCGCCTCGACGGTGGCGACAAAGCGTGCGTCGGTGGCGTCGATGAACCCGATGTCGGCCAGCAGCAGCAACGAGGCATCCAGGCGGTGGCCACCGAAGGTATCGGTGAAGTGCCCGAGCGCTTCGCTCCACGAGTCGCGCATGATCCGCGCATGGATGATGTCGGCTCGCTCGCGCCAGTAGGTGGCGCGATCATCCAGCTTCAGTCGCACCGCGATCTTGCACAGGCGGTCGCAGGCGGCCCAGCACATCGCGCTGGTGTAGGTATGCACTTCGGTGCGGCCGCGGAACTCCCACAGCCCGGCATCGGGCACGTCATGCAGGGTGAAGGCCTGCTCGCCGAGCGGCTCCAGCCGCGCGAAGGTGTGTGCATCGCCCGGGTCCTGCAGGCGGCGATCGAAGAACAGCTGCGTGGAGGCGAGCACCACGCTGCCGTAGACATCGTGCTGGCGCTGCACCCAGGCCAGGTTGCCGCGGCGCACCGGCCCCATGCCGCGGTAGCCGGACAGCGAGGGGACTTCGCTTTCTTCCAGCTTGGCCTCGAAGCTGATGCCGTACAGCGGCTGCAGGCTGCCATCGGCGGTGGCCAGGTTGAAGATGTAGCCCAGGAACTGCTCCATAGTGCGCGTGGCGCCGAGGCGGTTGAGCGTACGCACCACGAAGGCGGCATCGCGCAGCCAGCAATAGCGGTAATCCCAGTTGCGGATGCTGCCGGGCGCTTCGGGAATGGAGGTCGTCATCGCGGCGATGATCGCGCCGCTGTCTTCGTACTGGCACAGTTTCAGCGTGATCGCGCTGCGGATCACCGCGTCCTGCCATTCCAGCGGGATGGACAGATAGCGCACCCATTCGCGCCAGTAGTCGCGCGTGCGCTGGAAGGATTCCTGCACGTAGCCGCTGAGCGAACGGTTGAGCGATTCGTCCACGCCCAGTACCAGGTGCACCGGGTGGTTGAGCACGAACGGCAGGCCGTCGCGCACGAAGCGCAGCGGCACATCCGTGGTCAGGCGCAGCACGTGGTCGGGCAGCACCCAGCGGATGTGGTTGCTGCCCCAGGTGGAATCGGGAACGCGCGCGCCCCAGTCGGCCAGTGGCCGGGCGCGCACGATGATGCGCGGGTTGCCGGACAGCGGGCGGACCTGGCGGATCAGGCTGACCGGCCGGTAGAAGCGGTCGTTCTGGCGCCAGCGCGGCGCGAAATCGATGATTTCCAGCGCGCCGCCATGCTTGTCGCGCAGCACGGTGCGCAGGATGGCGGTGTTGGTCAGGTAGCTCTGTTCGCTCTCGACCATGTCCTCCAGCTCGATGCCGAAGTCACCGCCCTCTTGTTGATTGGGGCCAAGCAGGGCGCAGAAGGTGGGGTCGCCGTCGAAGGTCGGCAGGCAGCTCCAGACGACGCGCGCGTGCTTGTCGATCAGCGCGCCGAAGCTGCCATTGCCGACCACGCCCAGATTCAGATCGGGTTCGCTCATGATGCAGGAAGTCTCGTGTCATGCCGCGGCGGCACACCGGTGGGGGAGACCTGCGCGCGGCGTCAGGGGGCCTTGGGGTCAAGGCATCAGTAGGCATTCTCGCGAAGCCAGGCGTGGACGCTGCGTATCGTCGGCAGCGAAAACACCGCATCGCTCGGCTCGCGCGCACCGACCAGCACGCTCCAGCCATGCAGGTCATTGGCCGCGCCGAAGCCGAATTCATCGGTGAGGTCATCGCCGACGAACACCGGCATGCGATCACGGAACGGCGGCTGCAGCATCAGCTGCCGCATCGCACGCCCCTTGTCGCTGCCTTCAGGCAGGAATTCGATTACATGGTCGCCCGGCTGCAGCCGGTAGCCGCCATGCCCGCGGATATGCCGTTCGGCAAACGCACGCACGTCATTGGCGGCATGCGGAGCACCACGCCAATGCAGGGCCAGGCTGCGGCCCTTGTCTTCAACGAGCACGCCGGGGTAGCCGTGCGCGAACCGCATCGCCTGCTGGTGCAGGGCGTGCAGCCACTCACTGGTATCGGCGGAGGGATCACTGCTCTGCGCGCGCTGCTCGTGGTTGCGCAGCTCGTGGCCATGCAGGCCGGCGGCGGGCAGGCTCAGGGGCGCAAACAGCTTGTCCAGCTGCGCCAGCGGTCGGCCGCTGATCAGCGCAACCGCGCCATCCAGGCGGTCGCTGATGCGCCCGATCGCCTCACGCACATCCGGCAGCAGCGCGACCGACTCGGGGTCGTCCGCGAATTCGATAAGGGTGCCATCCACGTCCAGGAACAGCGCACAGGCATCGTCCAGCAGCGGCGGCGGCGGACGTTGGGGGAAGTCGTTGGCCATGGTGACCAACATGCCAGCGTGGATGTGATCGCCAGGTCATGGCATCACCCACGCATCCTCCCGTTCACCACCGGTAGAGCCGACGGTCAGCCGGCTGCACCAACCCGGTAGAGCCGACCGTCGGTCGGCTGCACCAACCCGGTAGAGCCGACCGTTGGTCGGCTGCACAAACCCGTTAGAGCCGACCGTCGGTCGGCTGCGCCAACCCGGTAGAGCCGACCGTTGGTCGGCTGCACCCCGTCAGAACGTATACCGCACGCGCCCGTAGTAATACGCACCATTGCTACCGATCGGTGACAGCACGTCATACGGCAGGTTGCCGAAGTAGCAGATATCGTCGTTGGACAGATCCGAGTAGTTGTCGGTCAGGTTCTGCCCGCCCAGCGCCACGCTCCACTGCGGGGTGATCTTGTATTCCACCTCGGCATCCAGCTGCCACTCGGCCCCGTAGGTCTGGCGCGGAATATAGCCATCACCGAAGTTGAACACGCGGGTGACGCTGCCATAGCGGCTCAGGCGGCTGCTCAGCGACCAGCGATCATCGGCCCAGCTGGCGGCCAGCGCGGCGCGGGTGCGCGGGGTGGCATCGGTCAGCGTATTGGTCTCTTCCACGCCGAACAGCACGTAGTCCGGGTCCAGCGCGAGCAGTCCCGGCGGGGTGGCGAGCACGTTCTTCAGCGTGGTCTTGGTGTAGGCGTAGGTGCCGGTCAGCACCAGCTCGCCATCGCCCAGCGACTGCCGCCAGTTGCTCACCAGTTCCGCGCCGCGGGTGCGGGTATCGGCGGCGTTGACGAAGAAGCTGGCGCTCTGCAGGCCGGCCACGCCGAACTGCTGCTGCACGTAGTCGGTCAGGGCATCACCGGTGATGCTTTCCGACAGTGCGATGCGGTCATCGATGTCGATCTGGAAGAAGTCCAGCGAGACATCGAAGTGCTCGCCGATACGGCTGGTGAAACCCAGGTTGGTGTTGAGCGACTTCTCCGGCTTCAGGTCGGTGGCGCCCAGGCCACGCGCGATCGGATTGTTCACCGACAGCACGCGGCCCTGCACCAGCTGGCCGGCCGCGTTGTAGCCGGTGGACGTGGATTCGTAGCCGATCTGTGCCAGCGACGGGGCACGGAAGTTGTTGGAGATCGCACCGCGCAGCGCGAAGGCCGGCGTGAATTCGTAGCGCAGGCCCAGCTTGCCGGTGAGCTCGCCACCGAAATCATCGCTGTGCTCGTAGCGTGCGGCCAGATCGCTTGAGAAATGCTCACCGAACTGGCTGGACAGGCTGGCGTAGGCGCTGGCGACATCGCGCGAGAGCGAGGTCGCATCCTGCGGGGTCAGGCCACCACCGGCCTGCGAGCCGGTCGGGCGATCGGTGAACGGACCCGCGGCATAACTGGTCGGATCACCCGGGCGGGTCTGGTAGTGGTCGCGGCGCGCTTCCAGGCCCAGGCCAAGGCTGTGGGTGATGCTCTCGCCCTGCGAGAAGACACGGCCGAGGTCGACGTTCGCGACCGTCAGCTCATTGCGGTAATCACCGGTCTTGAACCGGGTCGGGCTGGTCGGGCCCAGCGAGGCGTTGAGCGAGTTGCGCAGGCGGTAGGTGAACGTGTTGATGCCGTAATCCAGGCTCGCATCGTAGTTCCACTCGCCCCACTGGCCCTTCGCGCCGGCCACGGCCTGTACGTCGCGGTTTTCGCCCTCGGAGATCGGGCGGTAGCCGTTCGGGTAGACCTGCGCCCAGTTGGCGTCGCTGTCCGGATAGCGGAAGTAGTTCGCGCCTTCGCTGTCGCGCTGGTTGAAGGTGGCGAAGCTGTAGAACGTGGAGGTTTCACCGAACGGCAGCTGCGCGTTGTACCAGGCGTTCAGGTCCTTGGTCTTGCCATCGCCGAGCACGTAGTTGCGCTTGCCCTGCAGGGCCAGGTTGGTCGGGGTCTGGTCCCACGGCGGGATCTGGTCGAAGCCGGCGCGATTGGTGCCTTCATGATTTTTCAGCTCCAGGCCCACGCGCAGGAAGCCGCCCTCATCGCCCAGGCGGGTGCCGACCTTGGCACTGGCGTAGCTGGTCTGGCCGTCGGTGAGGGTGCGGTCGATCGGCTTGAGGTCGGTGTGGTTGGCGCCGAAGCTCGCTTCGAATGCACCGCCTTCCGGCGCGTCATCCAGGATCACGTTGATCACGCCGGCCACCGCATCGGAGCCGTACAGCGCACCGGCGCCATCGCGCAGCACTTCGATGCGCTTGATCGCGCTGACCGGGATCGCGTTGAAATCGACCGGGGTGGTGCCCTTGCCGATCTTGCTGTCGGTGTTGACCAGGGCGCTGCTGTGGCGGCGCTTGCCGTTGACCAGCACCAGCACCTGATCGGGCGAGAGGCCGCGCAGCTGGGCGGCCCGGATGTGGTCGGCACCGCCGGAGTTGGACTGGCGCGGGAAATTGAACGAGGGCAGCAGCGCCTGCAGGGCGCTGCCCAGCTCGCCATTGACCACGCCGGCCTTGCGGATGTCCTCGGCGGTGAGCACATCCACTGGCGAGGTGGATTCCAGCACGGTCCGGTCAACGGCACGGGTGCCGGTGACGATCACGGTGTCCAGCGTTTTGGCGGTGTTCGGCGCGTCCTGCGCAAGTACGTCCTGGGCGAGCAGGGGGGAGGTAAGGACGAGCGCGATGGCAAGGCCAAGGCGCGACGCGGACGGACGGGACATGCGGACTCCAGCGGGACGACGAGGGGAGGGGCGGGGGGAGGGGGGAGGAGCCGGCGTTGCCGATCCAAGGTCGGCACTACCAATCCATCCGGATGAAGCGATATATTATCTTCGCGTGATGTCCCTGTGTGACGCAAGTCCCATCGGGGTGGTTATCAGCAGATAGCGATTGGCGATCTGCGCCGGACCGGGATGTCCGGCACGCTCCTTCCCCCTGCCTGTCCCCGAGTTTCCGGAGAGTTGTCCATGTCGTTCCGCGCCATCCTGATTGCCCTGGTCCTGGCCACCAGCGGCTGTGCCACCGCTGCCCCGGCCGCCAAACCCACTCCGCCAGCCGCCGCCACGGCGACCCTGCAGGGCGACGCCGCGCGCCCGGACGCTGCGGCCGGCTGGGTCCGCAGCGAGCTGTATTTCGGCGTGGGCGAAGAAACCGGCGTGGCCGACCGCCCGCAGACCGAGGGCATCAGTGACGCGCAGTGGCGCGCCTTCCTCGACAAGGAAGTCACCCCGCGCTTCCCGGACGGCCTGACCGTGTTCGATGCCTACGGCCAGTGGCTGTTCCGTGGCGCCGCCGAACCGAACCGCCTGCGCACCAAGGTGCTGGTGGTGTTGCACGAGAACACCCCGCAGCGCCGCGCCGACATCGAAGCGATCCGGCTGGCATGGAAGCAGGCCACCGGCCACCAGTCGGTGCTGTGGGCGCAGCAGGCGGTTGAAGTATCGTTCTGACCCAGGGCGCCGTAGCGGCGCTGCACGGAGCGATGATGAAACACGGCAATGCGATGCTGGCCGCGGTGTTGATGGGCGCGGCGGCAGCGTCCGCGCACGCGCAGGACGGCGCCCGGGCCCGGCTTCTGCTCGAGGTGGCTGGCGGCGTGCAGGTGCAGGCGACGCTGCAGGACGACGGCGGTATTGCCGTCGTACTGGCCCCGTCGGGCAAGCGTCAGGTGCTGCCGGGGGTGACCGACGCGGACGGCAACGCACGCCTGTCCGCCGAGGATGTCGATTTCGATGGTCACCCGGAGCTGGTCGCGCGCGCCGCGGTCGGCATGGTCAACGAAGCGGTCGCGGTGTACCGCTACGCTCCGGCGCGACAGGAACTGGTGGCGCTGGCGCCCATCGCGAACGACCGCGCGCAGTGCGGTGACCTGATGGGGCTGACGGTGGAGGCAGACAACCGCACCCTGAGCAGCAGCTGCCGCAGCGGGCCGATGTGGTACGTGGATCAGTACCGCTACGACGGCGGTCGCCTGTACCTGTACCGCGCCGAGCGCATGTTGATGCTCGACGATCTGCTCGAGCCGTACGTGTTCGTGAAGCAGACCGCCGACAGCGGTCCCCTGGCGGTCTGGAGCACCTTCGATCCTGAAGGCAACGTGCTGGAGACCGCGATCGGCGATGGTCTGGAGGCACCGCGCGCCGGCTCGCCGCTGCTGCGCATTTCCGGGCATGTGATGGTGGCGCGGCTGCCGTTGTACCGCCAGCCCGGTGATGCCACGACCCCGCGGTATCTGGTGCGCGATGACCGCGTGGAGCTGCTCGATGAGCGCGATGGCTGGGTGCAGGTAAGTTATGACCACCCCACGCGCGGCGCGGTGCTGGGCTGGGTGAACACGCAGCCGTGACCCAGCGCCGGCACGCGTAAGCCCACACGAGTGTCACTTGCCCGGGACTAGGCTGACGCTTCCCCCTCGTCGTGGAAGCATGTCATGAGCAAGCGCGTTGCCGAGATCGTGGTTGAGACCCTCCAGGCCGCCGGTGTCCGTCACTGTTACGGCATCGTCGGCGATACCCTCAACTACGTCACCGATGCCATCCATCACAGCGAGATCGAGTGGGTACACATGCGGCATGAGGAAGTGGCCGCGTTTGCCGCCGGTGCCGAGTCGCTGATCAGCGGGCAGCTCACCGCCTGCGCCGGCTCGTGCGGCCCGGGCGGGCTGCATTTCATCAATGGCGTGTTCGAGACCAACCGCAACCGCGCGCCGATGGTGCTGATCGCCAGCCAGGTGGTCACCGCCGAGCTGGGCATGGAGTTCCCGCAGGAAGTCGATTTCAAGGCGGTGTACGGCAGCTGCAGCGTGTTCTGCGAGCAGGTGCAGAGCGCCGAGCAGGCGCGCCGCGTGGTGACGTTGGCGTGCCAGGCGGCGATCAGCCGCCGCGGTGTGGCGGTGGTGATCCTGCCGGCCGACATCAGCGAAGCGGAGGTCAAGCACGATGTGCCGTTCTCGGTGCATTACACCCAGCCGGTGCTGCGCCCGTCGGACGATGAACTACAGCGCATCGCCGCGCTGATCGGCGAGGGCAAGCGCATCGGCATCTACGCAGGTGCGGGCTGCGAACATGCGCATGATGCCCTGGTCGCGCTGGGTGCCCGGCTCAAGGCACCGATCGCGCATACCTCGCGCGCGAAGGACTTCGTGGAGTACGACAACCCGTACAACATGGGCATGACCGGCATCTTCGGCATCGAGTCCGGGTATCACACGCTGATGGCCTGCGACACGCTGCTGCTGCTCGGCGCGGACTTCGCGTGGGGCCAGTACTACCCGGACAAGGCCACGCTGATCCAGGTGGAC
This sequence comes from Stenotrophomonas bentonitica, assembly GCF_002887735.1. Lineage (GTDB taxonomy): Bacteria > Pseudomonadota > Gammaproteobacteria > Xanthomonadales > Xanthomonadaceae > Stenotrophomonas > Stenotrophomonas bentonitica_A. The sequence goes on along the minus strand of NZ_PKQP01000001.1, from coordinate 739,891 downwards.
CGCGATGGCAGCCATCTGGGCCGCCGGCATCCGGTGAATCTGGGCGTGGTGGGGGATATCGGCCCGACCCTGGAGGCATTGCTGCCACTGCTGCCCGAACGCGAGGACCGCAGCTTCCTGGATGAATGCATGGAGCACCGCGAGAAGGCGCTGGCCACGCGGGCCAAGGAAGAGCAGCCGGGCGAGGGCGAGCTGATCCACCCGCAGCATCTCACCGCGTTGATCGACCGCCACGCTGCCGACGACGCGCTCTTTACCGCAGATGGCGGCTCGCCGATGGTCTGGATCCTGCGCCATATCCGCGTCAATGGGCGCCGCCGCACGCTGACCAGCCTGCTGCACGGCACGATGGCCAACGCGATGCCGCAGGCGCTGGGCCTGCAGAAGGCCTACCCGGGCCGCCAGGTGATTTCGCTGTCCGGTGATGGTGGCCTGGCGATGCTGCTGGGCGACCTGCTCACCGCCGTGCAGGAGAACCTGCCGATCAAGGTGGTGGTCTACAACAACAGCTCGCTGAATTTCGTCGAGCTGGAGCAGAAGGTCGAAGGCCTGCTGGACAACTACACCGACCTGAAGAACCCTGACTTCGGCCGCCTAGCCGAGGTGATCGGGTTCTACGGCCGCACCGTGACCCGCTCGGAAGACCTGGAGCAGGCCGTGCAGGACATCCTGGCCCATCCCGGCCCGGCGCTGCTGGACGTGCACACCAGCCCGACCGAGCTGGTGATGCCGCCGCAGGTGGAAGCCAAGCAGGTGGCCGGTACTGCCCTGTACGCGGCCAAGGCGCTGCTGAGCGGGCGGGTCGGGGATGTACGGGACCTGCTGGCGAACAACTTCCTCAACAAGCCCTGATCCCCACGCTCCGGTAGTGCCGGCCGCTGGCCGGCTCCCCAGGATTCATCCGACGGTATCGGGAGCCGGCCAGCGGCCGGCACTACGCGGGCGCAATCGCGTATGCGATGACCCATACATCCCGGCGTTCCATCGGTGTGCCTGTTACTGGGGGCGGCGAGGCCCTACCATCGGCTACCCCCTCCCCATGGCCGCCCCCGCGCATGTCCGCCTCCGCTCCCGTCCCCACCGGACGCCCCCGCTGGTTCGTCGCCGGCGATCTCAACGGTTTCTTCGGCCTGGTGGTCGACAACCTGTCCATCCTCGGCTTCATCGCGATGGCCCTGGTCGGCATCTTCCAGTTCCCCGCGGACGTGGTGTTCGGCCGCATGTTCCCGGGCACCGCCTTCGGCGTGCTGGTCGGCAACGTGCTCTACACCTGGATGGCGCGCCGCCTGGCCGCGCGCACCGGTCGCGATGATGTCACCGCGATGCCGCTCGGCCTGGACGCGCCGACCAGCATCGGCATGGCGCTGCTGGTGCTCGGCCCGGCCTTCCTCGCCTTCAAGGGCCAGGGCCTGGCCCCGCACGATGCGGCCATCGCCACCTGGCAGCTGGGCATGGCCTCGCTGGTGATCATGGGCGTGCTCAAGGTGATCCTGTCGTTCTTCGGCGAGGCGGTGACCCGCGCGCTGCCGCGCGCCTCGCTGCTCGGCTCGATCGCCGGCATCGCGATCGTGCTGATGGGCTTCCTGCCACTGCTGGAAACGCTGCGCTCGCCGGTCGTCGGCTTCGTCACCCTCGGCCTGCTGCTGTACGTGCTGATCGCCAAGCGCAAACTGCCGATCCGCGCGCCCGGCGTGCTGGTCGCCTTCGTCTTCGGCACGATCCTGTACTACGGACTCGGCCTGGCCGGCCTGGGTGTGCCGGGCTTCAAGGTGCCTGAGTGGGTACCGCCGCAGGTGGTGCTGCCCTGGCCGACACTGGGGTTCATCGACGGCCTGCCGACCGCGATCACCTACCTGCCGCTGCTGCTGCCGTTCGGCCTGCTGATGGTGGTCGGTGGCATCAACGTTTCCGAAAGCGCGCGTGCGGCCGGTGATGATTACCGCACCCGCGACATCCTGCTGGTGGAGGCCGTCGCCACGCTGGTGGCCGGGTTCTGCGGCGGCGTCGCGCAGACCACGCCGTACATCGGCCAGCCGGCCTACAAGCACATGGGCGCGCGCAGCGGTTACACGCTGCTGACCGGTCTGTTCGTGGGCATCGGCGGCATGCTTGGGGTGATTTCCGGGCTGGTGCAGTGGCTGCCGCTGGCCGTGCTGGCGCCGATCATCGTGTACGTGGCGATCGACATCACCACCCAGGCCTTCCAGGCCACGCCGCGCGAGCACGCCGGCGCGATGGTGCTCGGCTTCCTGCCTTCGGTGGCCTACCTTCTGGCGATCAAGGCCCCGGGCTGGATCGCCCCGGAACAGCTCGCGGCGATGACCACTACGCTGGACGGGCATGGCCTGCCGGAGCTGGCGGTGATCTTCACCCTGGGCAACGGCTTCATCATCACCTCGATGCTGTGGATCGCGGCGGTGGTGGCGATGATCGATGGGAAGCTGCTGCGCGCCTCCGGGTTCCTGCTGGTGGCGGCGGTGCTGACCCTGTTCGGCCTGATCCACTCGGTGGATCCGCGCGGTGGCATCTATCTGCCGTGGCAGCTGGAGGGCCTGCCGAAGATCATCAGCTGGCAGTTCACCGGCGCGTACGTGGCGCTGGCCGGGTTGCTGGCGCTGTTGTCGCTGCAGAAGCAGCCTTCGGAACGCGCGTAGCGCTGTAGTGCCGGCCGCTGGCCGGCTGCGTTTCATTGTGCTCACGACCAACGGTCGTGAGCTACCGAATGGGGTAGGTCTGCTGCGGAGCCGGCCAGCGGCCGGCACTACCTGCTCACGCCCAGCGGTCGTGAGCTACCGCTGCATGCCCCGCGGCATCATTGCTCGCCATCCAGCTCCGGGTAATGCCGGAAAATGCCGTTGGTGTTGAACGCCAGGCGCCGTTCCGAGGCGAGATAGGCGGCGATGCTGGGCCGGGTTTCCACCCGGTCCTTCAGGGCGCGCAGCTGCGGCAGCGTCGGCCAAAGGGCCTGCATGCGGCGCGGGAACATGTACTCCAGCCCGCTCAGCAGCTGGAACAGCGACAGATCGACATAGGAGTGCTCGCGCAGCGGATGACGCCCACCGTTGTGCTTGAGCACGTTCTCGAAGTAACCGAGGAACTTGGGCATGCGCTCGGCGCGCATCGACGCCGCGCGCGCCTTGGCTTCGTGTTTCTGGTCGTCGTAGTACTTCGAGGCCGCGATCGGGTGGTGGGTGTCATGCACCTCGGCCACCAGATCGGCGATGGTCAGCTGCAACTGCAGGGCCTGCTGCCGCCGTGAACTGGCATCGGGCACCAGGCCGAGTTCCGGTCCCAGATGATCCAGGATCGCGTCGACCTGGGCGATCACCTGCCGGCCGGTGCGCAGGAATGGTGGGGCAAACGGCTGCAGGCCCTCGACCTTGCCGTCCAGATACGGCTGCATCACGGCATCGCCGTGGACCCGCGCCATATCCGTGTAGCCCGCGCCCGCATCCTCCAGCGCCAGCCGCACGAACTCGCCGCGGCCCTGGATGCCGGTCCAGTAATACAGTTCGTAATGCATGCAGCCACTCCGTGCGGAACCGGTGGCCAGCATGGCCCGCGCAGCCGAAAGCAGGCGTGAGCGCAGCGTGGTTCCCGTGCTAGGGTCGGGCGGGGATGTCGATGGGAGCAGGCGATGCGGATGTGGGCGATGGGCGTGTGCGTGGCGATGTTGCCGGCTGCCGTAGCGGCCGACCCGGTGGCCCTGCACGATGGCTTCGGCTACAGCGATGCAGTGCTGCGTGCGGAACTGACGACGCTGCGCGAGATGAGCGGGGTATCCGGTGCACGCCGGCACCTGGGTGCGGCAGGCTATCACCGCGTCCGTGGTGAGCTGGCCGCCTCCAATCGGGCTGCACGCCAGTGCCTGGACGAAACCCGTGATGCGCCGCCTGCGCTGCAGGGGCTGGCCTTCCTGTGTGAATCCACCTTGGCCGGCAATGCGCTGATCGAGGGCGATATCGCTGGATGGGCGAGCCTGATGCTGCGCGTGCGCGAGGACTACCAGCGCACCATTGTGCCGATGCTCAAGCCCGGCGACGAAGTGCCCGATGTCACCCGCCCGGCATTCGCGGCGTTCACCGCCTGGCCGCGCAGTGCGCCGCCCGTTGCCGAGCGCGAGCAGGAGGTGGCGGTGCCGATCCAGTTCAGCAACGAGCTGCCCTCGGTCACGCTTACCCTGCACGGCACGCGCGACGGCCATCCCGTCAGCCAGGAGGCGGCCTTCATCGTCGATACCGGCGCCCCGCGTTCGCACATCACGCGCGCGCTGGCCGAAACGCTGGGCCTGACAGTGACCGAAAGCTTCGTGGTCTCACGCATCATCGACGGCGACATCCAGCAGGCGGGGCTGGCTGCACCGATCGATATCGAGCTGGGCGGGCAGCGGGTGCGCGATGTCTCGTTCAACAGCGAAGCCACGCGCGAGCTCAACCTGATCGGCCTGGATGTGCTGCGCGCGCTGGGACGGGTCCGCCTTTCCCGTGACACGCTGACCCTGCTCGGGACGCAGACTCCAGCCGCCTGCACACGGCGGATGGTGTTCACCTCCTCGTTGTGGGGGCCGTTCCAGCAGGCCCGCTACCCGATCCGCGGTCGCGAAAACACGCTCATGCTGGTCGACACCGGCTTCAATGGGGCATTCCAGATGCGTGGTGCGCCGCGTTCGTCGGTGCCGGCCGCCGCAATCCAGCGCAAGAATGTCATCACCACGCGCGGGGCGGAGGACATCGAGTACGCGCCGGCCAGCACGCCATTGCAGGTGGCCGATACCTTGGCGAACATTCCGGTGGATATCGCCTTCCAGTCGCCGGATCTGTTTCCCTCGTCGTGGCGGGTCGGCTACGGCGTCACCGGCGGCTACGACGTGGCCCTGGACCTGCCGGCCGGAATCGGCTGCCTGGTGCCATTGCCGCCCGAACCGCCCCTGCTGGGCCGCCCGCCAGGGGCCTGACGAAGCCTGAATCGGCATCTCATCCACCCTTGAAACACGCCCCCGTAACCGCATCTCAGGGACAGTGCTGGCACGGCCAGCCCCGTTTACATCGAGGACAAGATCATGCGGATGGACAAGCTCACCTCGCGTTTCCAGCAGGCGCTGGCCGACGCGCAGTCGTTGGCCGTGGGCCGCGACCACAACATCATCGAACCGGTACATGTGTTCAGCGCGCTGCTGGACCAGCAGGGTGGCAGCACCCGCCCGCTGCTGGCCCAGGCCGGCGTCAACGTGCCGGTACTGCGCGAACGTTTGAATGAAACCCTGGAGGCCCTGCCCAAGGTCTCCGGGCAGGAAGGCAACCTGTCGATCGGCAACGATCTGAACCGGCTGCTCAACAACACCGACAAGCTGGCCCAGCAGCACGGCGATGCCTTCATCGCCAGTGAGTGGTTCGTGCTGGCCGCGGTCGACGATGGCGGCACCCTGGGCATGGCGCTGCGCGCCGCCGGTGCCGACAGGAAGAAGATCGAAACCGCCATCGACAAGGTGCGCGGCGGCGAGACCGTGCAGTCGGAAAATGCGGAAGACCAGCGCCAGGCGCTGGAGAAATACACCATCGACCTGACCGCGCGCGCAGAGAGCGGCAAGCTGGATCCGGTGATCGGCCGCGATGAGGAGATCCGTCGCACCATCCAAGTCCTGCAGCGCCGCACCAAGAACAACCCGGTGCTGATCGGTGAACCCGGCGTGGGCAAGACCGCCATCGTGGAGGGCCTGGCCCAGCGCATCATCAACGACGAAGTGCCCGAGGGCCTGCGCGGCAAGCGCGTGCTGTCGCTGGACATGGGCGCGCTGATCGCCGGTGCCAAGTTCCGCGGCGAGTTCGAAGAGCGCCTGAAGGGCGTGCTCAACGACCTGGCCAAGAGCGAAGGGCAGGTGATCCTGTTCATCGACGAACTGCACACCATGGTCGGCGCCGGCAAGGCCGACGGCGCGATGGACGCGGGCAACATGCTCAAGCCCGCGCTGGCGCGCGGTGAGCTGCACTGCGTCGGTGCGACCACGCTGGATGAATACCGCAAGTACATCGAGAAGGATGCCGCGCTGGAGCGCCGCTTCCAGAAGGTGCTGGTGGGCGAGCCGAGCGTGGAAGACACCATCGCGATCCTGCGCGGGCTGAAGGAAAAGTACGCCGTGCACCATGGCGTGGAAATCACCGACCCGGCGATCGTCGCGGCGGCCACGCTGTCGCACCGCTACATCGCCGACCGCCAGCTGCCGGACAAGGCCATCGACCTGATGGACGAGGCCGCCTCGCGCATCCGCATGGAGATCGACTCCAAGCCGGAGGAACTGGATCGCCTGGAACGCCGCGTGATCCAGCTCAAGATCCAGCGCGAAATGCTCAAGAAGGAGAAGGACGACGCCTCGCGCCAGCGCCTGGCCGATCTGGAAACCGATATCGATGCACTGGAGCGCGAATTCTCCGACCTCAATGAAATCTGGAAGTCGGAGAAGGCGACGCTGCAGGGTGCTACCCGGATCAAGGAGCAGATCGAACAGGCCAAGCTGGAGCTGGAATCGGCGCAGCGCCGCCAGGATTTCGGCCGCATGAGCGAGATCCAGTACGGGCAGCTGCCGCAGCTGGAAAAGCAGCTTGCCGCCGCGCAGGAAGTGGAAACCAGTGAGTTCAAGCTGGTCCAGGACCGGGTGACCGCCGAGGAGATCGCCGAAGTGGTCTCGCGCTGGACCGGCATCCCGGTCAACCGCATGCTCGAAGGCGAGCGCGACAAGCTGCTGCGCATGGAAGAGGTGCTGCACAACCGCGTGGTCGGCCAGGAAGAGGCGATCAAGGTGGTCTCCGATGCGGTGCGGCGTTCGCGTGCGGGCCTGTCCGATCCGGACCGTCCCAGCGGCTCGTTCCTGTTCCTGGGGCCGACCGGCGTGGGCAAGACCGAGCTGTGCAAGTCGTTGGCCGAGTTCCTGTTCGACAGCGCCGACGCGATGATCCGCATCGACATGAGCGAGTTCATGGAGAAGCACAGCGTCGCGCGGCTGATCGGTGCACCCCCGGGCTACGTGGGCTACGAAGAAGGTGGCTACCTGACCGAAGCGGTGCGTCGCCGCCCGTATTCGCTGATCCTGCTCGATGAGGTGGAGAAGGCGCATCCGGACGTGTTCAACATCCTGCTGCAGGTGCTGGACGATGGCCGCCTGACCGATGGCCAGGGCCGCACGGTGGACTTCCGCAATACCGTCATCGTGATGACCTCCAACCTGGGCTCGCACCAGATCCAGGACATGAGCAGCGATGACAGCCCGGAGGCCTACACGCAGATGAAAGCCGCGGTGATGGGCGTGGTGCAGGCGCACTTCCGCCCGGAATTCATCAACCGCCTGGACGACATCGTGGTGTTCCACCCGCTGGACAAGGTGCAGATCAAGCAGATCGCCCGCATCCAGATGCAGGGCCTGGAAAAGCGCCTGGCCGAACGCGGCCTGCGCATCGAGGTCAGCGACGAGGCCTTCCAGCTGCTGGGCAACGTCGGCTTCGATCCGGTCTATGGTGCGCGTCCGCTCAAGCGTGCGATCCAGTCGCAGCTGGAGAACCCGCTGGCGCAGAAGATCCTCTCCGGCGAGTTCCTCAACGGCGATGTGATCCGGGTCGATGCGGCCGAGGGCAAGCTGGTGTTCGTGAAGGGCTGAGCCCCGCGCGCACCGGCGGCCTGATAACCGTTGAGCCTCACACCATGCGTGTTCGGCATGAACCCCCGCCTCGGCGGGGGTTTTTTGTTCGGTATCGTCGGCATTCACCTGGAGGCGATGCGCTATGTCCGAACACGGCAGTCCCGAATCACAGTGGCGCGCGGAGACCATCGCCTTGCATGGCGGTTACCGGCCCGACCCCACCACGCGCGCGGTGGCAGTGCCGATCTACCAGACCGTGGCCTACGCCTTCGATGACACCCAGCACGGCGCGGACCTGTTCGACCTGAAGGTGCCGGGCAACATCTACACCCGCATCATGAACCCGACCACGGACGTGCTCGAGCAGCGCATCGCCGCGCTGGAGGGCGGGATCGGTGCACTGGCACTGGCCTCGGGCCAGGCCGCGATCACCTACGCGATCCAGACCATCGCCGAGGCGGGCGACAACATCGTCTCGGCCAGTGCCCTGTACGGCGGCACCTACAACCTGTTCGCGCACACGCTGCCGCAGTTCGGGATCGAAACGCGCTTTGCCGACTACCGCGATCCGCAGGCGTTCGGCGCGCTGATCGATGAGCGCACCAAGGCGGTGTTCGTCGAATCGATCGGCAACCCGCGCGGCAACATCACCGACATCGAGGCGGTGGCAAAGATCGCGCATGCGCATGGCGTGCCGCTGATCGTGGACAACACGGTCGCCACGCCCTACCTGCAGCGCTCGTTCGATTTCGGCGCGGACATCGTGGTGCATTCGTTGACCAAGTACCTCGGTGGCCATGGCACCAGCCTGGGCGGGGCGATCGTGGATTCCGGGCGCTTCCCGTGGGCGGAGCACAAGCAGCGCTTCCGCCGCTTGAACGAGCCGGACGTGAGCTACCACGGCGTGGTCTACACCGACGCCCTCGGGCCGGCCGCCTACATCGGCCGCGCGCGGGTGGTCCCGCTGCGCAATACCGGCGCGGCCATCTCACCGTTCAATTCCTTCCTGATCCTGCAGGGCATCGAGACCCTGGCGCTGCGCCTGGACCGGATCAACGCCAACACGCTGGCGGTGGCCGAACACCTTCAGCGCCATCCCAAGGTGGCGTGGGTCAACTACGCCGCGCTGCCCGATCATCCCGAGCACGCGTTGGTGCAGAAGTACCTGCGCGGCCACGGTTCCGGCGTGCTGACCTTCGGCCTGCCCGGTGGCCGCGCGGCCGGCGCGCGCTTCCTGGACGCGCTGCAGCTGTTCACCCGCCTGGTGAACCTGGGCGATGCCAAGTCACTGGCCACGCATCCGGCCTCGACCACCCACCGGCAGCTGGATGCGGCCGAGCTGGAGAAGGCGGGCGTCAGCGAAGACACCGTGCGGTTGTCGGTGGGCATCGAACACATCGACGACCTGCTCGCCGATCTGGAGCAGGCGTTGGCCAAGGCGTAGTGGCAGGACCCATGGCGGCCGGTGCGGGCCGGCCGCCGTGGGGTTTTTCGTTGGCCATGGGATTCTCTGCCATGGGGTAGAGCCACGCCATGCGTGGCTGCTACTTCTTCCGGCGCCGCAGCCACGCATGGCGTGGCTCTCCCGGCAGGGTTAGGATCGGCCGACGATCGCCCAACTGCGCAAGATCGGCCACGCGGCCGCCTGTGGAACGACGCACGCTGAGCGTCACCTAGAGAGGGAGCCCGCCATGCGCCGCATTGCCCAGGTCCGCCAGCGCCACGGTATCGATCGCGTCATCGCCCATCTGCAGGCCTGCCTGCGTGCTGGCGATCCCTTGCCGGATCTGGAGGCACTGGCTGCGATCGCGCACCAGTCACCGTTCCATTTCCATCGCCTGTACCGCGCGCTGACCGGCGAAACGCCCGGGCGCACCGTGGCGCGCCTGCGTTTGCTGCAGGCGCTGCAGCTGCTCGGCCAGGCGGACAGCCGGGTGACCGAGGTGGCCTTGAACGTCGGTTATGAAAGCCCACAGGCGCTGGCCCGCGCCTGTCGCCAGGCGCTGGATACCACGCCGAGCAGCCTTCGCGAGAATGCCGGGCTGCGCAGCCACTGGCAGCAGCGGCTGGCGCTGCCGGCGGGCGATCACGCAGACGGGACGGTGCCGTTGCAGGTCACGGTGACCACGCTGGATCCCTTCGATGTGGTGGCGCTGCGCACGCAAGGGGCCTTCGATGATCTGGATCAGGCGTTCGGCGAGATCTTCACCTGGGCCGCCGAGCAGGGCTGGGTCGAACAGCTGCAGCAGCTGATCGGCATCGCCCGGACGGACCACCGCGATGCGCCGGCGCAGGAATGCGTATTCGATTGCGCAATGGGCTTCGGGTGCACGCCGCAGGCGCTACCGACCCCGCTGCGTGCGTTGACGCTGGGCGGCGGCTCGTATGCCGTGCTGCGCCATGTGGGCAGTTACGCGGGCCTGGAAGCGGCCACTGATGCCCTGCTACGCGACTGGCTGCCCGACAGTGGTCACACGCTGCGCGATGCAGAGCTGTACTACCACTACCTGGATGACCCCGAACAGGTGCCCGACGCCATCCTGCGCGCCGATATCTGCGTGCCGGTGGGGTAGCGGCGGTCAGACCACCGGAATGCTGTGCTGCTGCCCCATCGTGCGGTACGGCGGGGTGGACATCACCATCTCGGCCAGCGAGTAGGCCAGCTCGCGCTCGGCCATGACCGTGCCATCGGCGCCGTGGGCGAGCAGGTGCTTCACCTCGGCATCGCTGTGTGCGCGCGCCAGCAGGGTCAGGCCCGGATTGAGCGCGCGCAGCTTGGCCAGGGTCTCACCGGCTTCCAGCGGCTGCGGAATCGCCAGCACGGCGATCTTGGCGCGCTCAGGGTGTGCTTCGGCCAGCACGCGATCAGAGGCCGCGCTGCCACGGATGCCCGGCAGGCCGGCCGCATGCGCCTCAGCGACGTGCTCCTTGTTGTCGTCGATGATCATCACCGGCACGCCACGGTCGCGCAGGACCTGCGCCAGCGCGCTGCCGACGCGGCCGTAGCCGATCACGATGGCATGGTCGTGCAGGTCCAGCGAGGGGCCGGGCGGCAGCTCGGTCTCCACCGCAGTGGGGGTGGTTTCCTGGTTCTTCAGCAGCCAGCGGTCGAGCAGGCCGAACACCAGCGGGTTGAGCATGATCGAGATCAGCGCGCCGGCCAGTACCAGGGCCTGGCCGGTCGGCGGCAGGATCTTCAGGGTCACGCCGAGGCCGGCGATGATGAAGGCGAACTCGCCGATCTGCGCCAGGCTGGCCGAGATGGTCAGCGCGGTACCCGTGGGATGACCGAAGGCCCGCACGATCACGAACGCGGCCGCGGACTTGCCGAACATGATGATCGCAGCGGTGGCCAGCACCTGCCACGGGTGCTCGATCAGGATGGCCGGGTTGAACAGCATGCCGACCGAAACGAAGAACAGCACCGCGAACGCATCGCGCAGCGGCAGGGAATCGTTGGCGGCCTTGTGGCTCAGCTCCGATTCGTTGAGCAGCATGCCGGCGAAGAACGCGCCCAGCGCGAAGGAGACGCCGAACAGCATCGCCGAGCCGAACGCCACGCCCAGCGCGATCGCCAGCACGGCCAGGGTGAACAGCTCGCGCGAACCGGTGCCGGCGATGCGCTCCAGGATCCATGGGATCACCCGGCGCCCGACCACCAGCATCACCGCCACGAACAGGCCCAGCTGCACGAAGGTCCAGCCGATGCTGGCCAGCACGCTGCCGACGGTATGGGTTTCATTGGCCGCATCGGGGCCGAACACGCCGGCCAGCACCGGCATCATCACCAGGGCCAGGACGCAGGCCAGGTCTTCCACGATCAGCCAGCCGATCGCGATCTTGCCGCGCGTGGTTTCCAGCAGGCGCCGTTCTTCCATCGCGCGCAGCAGCACCACGGTACTGGCGGTGGCCAGCGAGAAACCGAACACCACGCCGTAGATCACCGGCCAGCCCATCAACGCGGCCAGGCCCCAGCCGAGCAGCGTGGCGACCAGGATCTGGCCGATCGCACCCGGGATGGCGATCGCTTTGACCTCCATCAGGTCCTTCAGCGAGAAATGCAGGCCGACCCCGAACATCAGCAGCATCACACCGATCTCGGCCAGCTGGTTGGCCAGGGCCTGGTCGGCAACGAAGCCGGGGGTGAACGGGCCTACGCAGATGCCTGCAATCAGATAACCGACCAGGGGAGACAAACGCAGCTTGTTGGCCAGCGCGCCGAAGATGAAGGCGAGCCCAAGGCCAACGGCAACGATGTTGATCAGGTCGGTGTCATGGTGCATCGGGGCTCGCAAAGATGGGGGGTGCCCCGATTTTCACCGATGCGGCCGGTCCGGGCAAACATCCTTGCCCGCAATGCTGCTATGTCCCCGTGGTCAGGTCATGTGCTGTCCGGGACAGCGAAGGCGCGCTGCGATGAATGCGCAGATCCCGGCATTTCGGCGGCCCAAACGCACATGCCCCGGGGGACCGGGGCATGTGCGTTTTTCAGGCGGTGACCGCGATGTTCGGTGGTGCCGGCCAGCGGCCGGCACTACCCTGTTACCACTTGTAGGTCACGCGCCCGTACACGTAGGCACCATTGAACCCGTACGGCGAGTAGTTGCTGTAAGGCAGCATGCCCCAGGTGGAGTTCTGCAGGTCCACGGTGCGGTCGGGGTACTCGTCCAGGATGTTGTCCGCACCCAGGGTCAGGGTCCAGTTCTCGCTGGGCTTGTAGCTGGCCGAAGCATCGAGCACCCACGAGGCGTCGTAGGTCTGGTCACGCAGGGCGGTGGCCGAGTTGCGCACGGTGAACGAGCCGTAGCGCGTGGCGGCCAGGTTGAGGTCCCAGCGGTCCGAACGCCACGTGCCACTGAGGATGGTCTTGTCGCGCGGGTAGCTGTCTTCGATGCGGCCGATCTCATCGCGGCCGATCAGCGACTGGGTGATGCCCAGCGCGCCGAACACCGCCGGCGAGGCGATGAACTTCTTCACCTCGGTCTCGTTGTAGCTGTAGGCCGCGGTCAGTTCCAGCGAACTGGCGGCGAAGGGGATGGTGTAGCTGGAGACCGCATCCACGCCGCGGGTGCGGGTGTCCACGCCGTTGGTGAAGTAGGAGAACGCCGTGACGCCCGGCAGCCCCAGGTTGGACAGCAGCGCATTGGCGGCGTCATTGGTGGTGATGTTGGTGGACAGCACGATGCGGTCATCGATGTCGATCTGGTACGCATCCACGGTCAGGTACAGCCGGTCTACCGGCTGCAGCACCAGGCCCAGGCTGTAGGAGGTCGAGCTCTCGGCCTTCAGCGGGCTGGCGCCCAGCGCCTGCGCGGCTGGGCTGGTGGTCGGGAAGGTGCCGCGTTCGACGAACACGCCGTTGACGATCGTGCTGGTCACTGCCTGGTAGCTCTGCTGGGCCAGCGACGGCGCGCGGAAGCCGCTGGACGCCGTGGCGCGCAGGGCAACCTTGTCGGTGAAGGCATAGCGTGCGGAGAGCTTGCCGGAGAACTTGTCGCCGAAGTCCGAGTAGTCCTCGTAGCGGCCGGTGACACCGGCGGAGAACTTGTCGCTGAGGTCGGCTTCCAGGCCGGCGTAGACGGCGTAGTTGTCGCGGTCGGCGTCCACGGCGTTGAGCGGGGTGAAGCCGCCGAAGCCCTGCGCACCGCTGCCGGTGTAGGAATTCAGTTCACCGGCCGATTGCTCCCACTTCTCCTTGCGGTACTCACCGCCGAAGGACAGCGTGACCGGGTAGGCCAGGCCCCAGTCCAGTGTCTTGGTCACATCGGCATTGACGATGTTCTGGGTGTACTCCAGCGCGCCGTCGTAGAACGAGCGCGGGCTGTTTACACCGAGCGCGTAGTTGATGCTGTTGCGGGTGTGGAAATCGATCTTGTTGGCGCCGTAGTTGTAGCTGACATCCCAGTTCCAGCCGCTGTCCGTATCGCCCTTGACGCCGGCGACCAGCGAGCGGTCCTTGGAGTACTGGTTGATTTCCGGCACGAAGCCGTCCGGGTAGGTCTGCGCCAGCAGCGCGCCCTGGCTGAGGTGGTTGCGCGAGCGGTAGAACGCGAACGAGGTGATGTCACGGTTGCTGGCCATCGCCGTGGCGTAGGCCGAGACGTGGTCGCTGAACTGGAAGCTGGCGTTGGCCGAGGCGGCGGTCGCATCCACCTGCGGATCGCCGACCACGAAGGTGGTCTGGCCGATGCTGGGGAAGTTGCTCGTGTTCGGCGTGGTGCCCTGGTAGGGACCGGCACGGTTGCTTTCGTCCTGCTGGATGATCTGGCCGGCCACGTGCACGCTGCCACGGCCGTCGGCGAAGCCGATGCCGGTATCGCCGGAGAGCTGGTACTTGTTGCCGTCACCGGCCGAGTACTGGCCGGCGTCCAGCGCCAGGCTGCCGCCGGAGGACGAGCCCTTGAGCACGATGTTGATCACGCCGGCGATGGCGTCCGAGCCGTACTGCGCCGAGGCGCCGTCGCGCAGCACTTCCACGCGCTCGATCGAGGCGATCGGAATCGCGTTGATGTCCACCGCCGAGGAGCCGCGGCCGATGCTGCCGTTGACGTTGATCTGGGCCGAGGTGTGGCGGCGCTTGCCGTTGACCAGCACCAGCACCTGGTCCGGGGAGAGGCCGCGCAGCTGCGCCGGGCGGATGCCGCTGGTGCCGTCGGTCAGGGCCGGGCGCGGGAAGTTCAGCGAGGGCAGGGCGCGGGCCAGGGCCGTGGCCAGTTCGGTGGTGCCGGTGGACTGCAGCGCCTCGGGGGTGATGATGTCGATCGGCGACTGCGACTCGGCCACGGTGCGGTCGGCCACGCGGGTGCCGGTGACGATGATGGTGTCCAGGGTGTTGGCCGCCGTGCGGGCGGGCGCATCCTGGGCGGTAGCGGCGAAGCTGGACATACCGAGCGCGACAGCTACGGCGGCGGCGAGCGTACTGGTCTTGCGGTTCATCAGGATGTGGCTCCGGTAGTGGCGGTGCTGCACCAAAGCGACATCACGACATCGAGGATCGGGTCTGCGAAGGCGGTTGTTGCGGTGCGCAATAGACGGATTAACGGGATATTCATCACTTGTCAAATGTTTGCCGTTTTCGCAAAAAACGTTGCAGCAGCAACCATTTACGTGAGGCGGGGGATTCGACAGGAGGGTCCCGGGGAAGCGCGGGCAGGGTCGTGGGAGAGAGAAACGAGGCCTGCCGCGCATCCCGGGGCCCGTCAAGTATTCGTTAACGCTAGAATTACGTCGCAGGAAAGGTGCTCACGAGCACATTCCATTCCGTTATATGGACCCCCAAGATGATTTCCCTTCGTAACTTCGCCTTGCGCCGTGGCGAGCGGCTGCTGTTGTCCAATGTCGACCTGACCCTGCACGCGGGGTACCGCGTGGGCGTGGTCGGCCGCAACGGGGCCGGCAAGTCCAGCCTGTTCGCCGCCGTGAAGGGTGAGCTGGAGGCGGACAAGGGCGACGTCGATCTGCCCGGCAAGATCCGCATCGCCAGCGTGGCCCAGGAAACCCCGTCGCTGCCCGACCCGGCGCTGCAGTTCGTGCTGGAAGGCGACACCGAGGTGGCCGCCGTCATGCGTGAAGAGGCTGCGGCCGCGGCACGTGAAGACTGGGAAGCCGTTGCCACCGCCCACCAGCGCATGGCCGAGATCGGCGCCTATGACGCCGAAGCGCGCGCCGGCAAGCTGCTGCATGGCCTGGGCTTCCCGGCCGAGACGCACTCGCGTGCGGTCTCCTCGTTCTCCGGCGGCTGGCGCGTGCGCCTGAACCTGGCACGCGCGCTGATGATGCCCAGCGACCTGCTGCTGCTGGACGAACCGACCAACCATCTGGATCTGGACGCGGTGTTCTGGCTGGAGCAATGGCTGCTCAAGTACCCGGGCACCCTGCTGCTGATCTCGCATGACCGCGAGTTCCTGGACAACGTGGCCACCCACACCCTGCACCTGCACGGTGGCGGCGCCAAGCTGTACGTTGGCGGTTACACCGATTTCGAGCGCCAGCGCGCCGAACAGCTGCGCCAGCAGCAGCTCGCCCACGAGAAGGAACAGGCCGAGCGCGCGCATCTGCAGAGCTTCATCGACCGCTTCAAGGCGCAGGCCAGCAAGGCCGCCCAGGCGCAGAGCCGCATGAAGCGCCTGGCCAAGCTGGCCGGCACCGAGGCCGTGCGCGCCGAGCGCGAATTCCGCATCGAATTCGCCCCGCCGGCCAAGCTGCCGTTCTCGCTGATCCGCCTGAACCATGTCGAGGCCGGTTACGGCGCCGATTCGGTGATCCTGCACAACGTGGGCTTCGGCCTGGAGGCGGGCCAGCGCATCGGTCTGCTCGGCCCGAACGGCGCCGGCAAGACCACGCTGGTGAAGACCCTGGTGGGTGAGCTGGACCCGATCAGTGGCGAGCGTGCCGCGCATCCGGACCTGCGCATCGGTTACTTCGCCCAGCACACGGTGGAATCGCTGCACGAAGGGCAGTCGCCGATGGAGCACTTCCGCGACCTCGCCCCGGACGCGCCGAACCAGTCCTTCCGCGATTTCCTCGGCAAGTGGAACTTTGCCGGTGACCGCGCCTTCGAACCGGTGGATGGATTCTCCGGTGGCGAACGCGCGCGCCTGGCGTTGGCATTGATCGCCTACCAGCAGCCCAACGTGCTGCTGCTCGACGAACCGACCAACCATCTGGACCTGGAAATGCGCGAAGCGCTGGCTGAAGCGCTGGCCGACTTCGAAGGCGCGATCGTGATGGTCTCCCATGACCGCCATCTGATCGGCCTGGTCTGCGATACCTTCTGGCGCGTGGCCGATGGCGTGGTCGAGCCGTTCGATGGCGACCTGGATGCGTACGCGGCCTGGCTGCGGTCGCGTCCCGCCGCGCAGGGCACCAAGCAGAAGATGGCCGCGGCGGCTCCGGAGCCGGCACCGCCGACCCCGCCGCTGCCCGCGCGCAAGCCCGCCAACCCGCACAAGCTGGCCGCCGCGGAAGCCAAGGTGGGCGAGCTGGAGGCGCTGTTGGCCGACCTGGACCGCCAGCTGGCCGATCCGTCGAACTACGCCGATGCGACCCGCATGGCCGTGCTTGGGCGTGATCGCGAAGCCACTGCCACCCTGCTCAGCAAGGCCGAGCAGACGTGGATGGAGTTGCTGGACGCCTGATCGGGGCGGGCGATGCGGCACGCTGGTCGTGCCGCATCCCGTGTAGATCCACGCCATGCGTGGATGAGGTGCGTTCCGACGTTCGGCCATCCGCGCATGGCGTGGATCTACCGGGCTGCCAGCCATTCCCGGAACCGCCGCGCCGCATCACTCTCGGCCCGCGAGCGAAGCCGCGTCAGCCAGTACCGCCCCAGCTCCAGCGTCTGCGCGAAGGGCTGGATCAGGCGGCCGTGGGCCAGATCCTGCTCGAACATCTTCAACGGCAACAGCGCCACGCCGGCGCCTGCGGCGGCGGCACTGGCCAGCGTCAGTGACGAATCAAACACCGGGCCGCGGGCGTCCAGTTCCGGTACGCCTGCCGCCTGCAACCAGCGTGGCCACTCATCGCTGCGGTAGGAGCGCAACAGCGGCACGCTGGCCAGATCGCGCGGCTGCCGCAACGTACGTGCCAGCGCCGGCGCGCACAGTGGCGCGAACGGTGCATCCAGTACGGGTTCGCTGACCTGCCCCTGCCAATCGCCATCACCGAACCGGATCGCCAGGTCCAGCCCTTCACCGGCCAGGTCGATGCGGTTGTTGTGGGTCTGCAGGCGCAGCTCGATATCCGGATGGCGCGCATTGAAATCCCCCAGGCGCGGCAGCAGCCAGCCGGTGGCGAAGGTGCCGACCACCCCCACGCTCAGCACCTCGCGGAAATGCCCGCCGACGAACCGGTCCAGGCTCACCGCGATACGGTCGAAGGCCTCGTTGAGCACCGGATACAGGCGCGCGCCTTCGTCGGTCAGTGCGACGCCACGCGGCAGGCGGGTGAAAAGCGACACCCCGAGCCGGTCCTCCAGTGCCCGGATCTGATGGCTCAGCGCAGCCTGGCTGACGCACAGCTCCAGCGCGGCGCGGGTGAAGTTCTGGTGCCGCGCAGCGGCCTCGAAGGCGCGCAGGGCATTGAGCGGCAGCTGGGGGCGGAGCATGGGGGGAGCCGTGAGCCGTGAGCGGAGTTGATGAATGATGGCACTTCGTGCAATTAAGAAACATCAACGATCTGCCGAAAGGAGTTCAGCCTTGACCGAAACGACCCCCAAAAAGCGGAAGAGCATCTTCCGGTTTGTACTTACGTCCGGTGTTGTGCTTGGCGTGTCCTCGTTTGTTGTTGGTTTGCAAGGAATGCTCTATCGAAGTGCCTATCTGTCCGCTTTTGGCGTGGATGCGGGTCAGTTCCCTGTCGAGGGAGGCCGTTTGACGCTTCTCGTTGCGTTTGGCTGGCTCGAGGCTTCAATGGTCGTGCTTGAAGAGATGGGAGCTGCCTGCCTTCGTCTGGCGCGCGAATCAGGGTGGGTACTTGTCACCGTCGTGCTGACGATGCTCGCGTTTCCGCTCATCATCGGATGGATAAGAAGGCTCGGTTCCAAGACACACGTTAAATCGTGGTGGCGGCCGAAGTGGATCAATCAATGGAAACGGGGCGGCGACATGTCTCAGTGGCCATGGCAGCAGCGAATCATCATGGCAGTCGTTCTCTGGTTCGCATCCATTACGTTGCTTCCCTCCATCCTGGTGGTTGGGGCAGCCTCGGTGCTACTTTTCGTCATTTTCTCTGGGTTTCCATTTGAGTCCGTAGGGACGCGAAAGGCTCTTGAGTTCTGTGATTCTGATCCATCGAAACTCGCACTCGTCTCTTACCGCTTGCCCGAAGAATCGCCCTTGGGCCAATGGGGGGTGCTAATCGAGTGCAGCGCCGACTACTGCGCGCTGATAAACAATAAGTCCGTTGAGGTGATTCGAGCAGAGCACGTGGCGCGCATTCTTCCTGGTGCCACGTCCGACAGGCATCGATACGGTGCACCTGACCCCACTCCCCGCTTCTGTCCCGACACCTTTTACAAGGCGGGCTCAACCGAGGGTGGCGAAGAAGCAATAAGAGAAACTAATGGGTGACCATTGAAATGGTCGTTTGTCCGCTGGACGCGGTTTGTCGACCATGGCGGCTTCAATAGGAGAACCTGCATGATCGCTCGACGACAGTTCCTGCAATGGACCGGCGCGGCTGCCGCCTCTGCATTGGCCGCCACCGCCTTCGCCAAGACGCCGCTGCCCTCGCCGCAACCTGCCGTCGCGGCGAAGGATTTCGCGGCGCTGGAAGCGGCCAGCGGCGGTCGCCTGGGCGTGACCCTGCTCAACACCGGCACTGGCTGGCGCACTGGCAACCGGCAGGACGAGCGCTTCCCGATGTGCAGCACGTTCAAGTTCGTGTTGTCCGCTGCGGTGCTGCATCTGGCCGACCAGGGCAGGCTCCCGCTGGACCAGCGCATCCCCGTGCGCCAGCAGGACATGCTCTCGCATGCGCCGGTGACGACGCGACACATCGGCAAGGATGTCACCGTGCGCGACCTGTGCCGGGCAACGATGATCACCAGCGACAACCCTGCCGCGAACCTGCTGCTGGGGGTGGTCGGTGGACCGGCCGGGGTGACCGCGTTCCTGCGTGCCAATGGCGATGCGGTGACCCGCAATGATCGGCTCGAGCCGGAGATGAACCGCTTCACTCCCGGCGACCCGCGCGATACCACCAGCCCGGCCGCGATGGCGGCCAGCCTGCAGCGCTTCGTGCTCGGGGATGTGCTGAAGCCTGCCTCGCGGCAGCAGCTGGCGGATTGGTTGATCGACAACGAAACCGGCGATGCGCGGCTGCGTGCCGGTTTGTCCAAGGCGTGGCGGGTCGGCGACAAGACCGGCAGCAACGGGGAGGACACCACCAACGACATCGCCATCCTGTGGCCGCTCGCCGGCGGTGCGCCGTGGGTGCTGACCAGCTACCTGCAGGGCGCGACGGTGGACGATGCCGGCCGCAACGATGTGCTGCGGCAGGTGGCCGTGATCGCCGAAGGCATCATGCAGCAGGCCGGGTAGGCGATACCGCCCGGGAGGCACCAACCGTTGGTCGGCGCGAACAGGGTAGGCACCGACCGTTGGTCGGTGCGCACGCCGTAGTGCCGGCCGCTGGCCGGCAACCCATGAAACCGGCATCGCCCGCAGCCGGCACCGCTTGGAGCCGGCCAGCGGCCGGCACTACCTTGAGCCGCCGGCCAGCGGCCGGCACTACCTTGAGCCGCCGGCCAGCGGCCGGCACTACCGTTCCCGCGTCAGCCTTCGGATTGGCTGGTGCGCACGGCCTCCAGGAACTCCCGGCCCCAGCGATCCACGTCGTAGTACTCCACGCTGCCGAACAGCTGGCGCATGCGTCCGGTGGCTTCCTCGTCGGGCATCGACAACGCCTGCAGCAGGCCGGCGGTGAGGTCGGCCGGGTCATGCGGATTGGTCAGCACCGCGCCCTTCAGCTCGGCCGCCGCCCCGGCGAATTCGCTGAGCACCAGCACGCCGTTGCTGCCCTCGATCCCCTGCGTGGCCACGAACTCCTTGGACACCAGGTTCAAGCCATCACGCAGCGGGGTGATCCACATCACCTGCGCGGCGGCGTAATGGGCCACCACTTCTTCGAACGGCAGCGCCTGGGCGAAGAAGCGCACCGGCGTCCAGTCCAGCCGCGAGAAGCGGCCGTTGATCCGCCCGACGGCCTGTTCGATCTGATTCTGCAGCGTGCGGTAGATGGTCATCTCGCGCGCGGCCGGCACGCAGATCATCAGCAGGGTGACCTTGCCCTGGCGATCCGGATGCTGTTCCAGCAGGCGCTCGAACGCCTCCAGCTTGGCCAGCGTCCCCTTGGTGTAATCCAGGCGCTCCACCGAGAGCACCAGCTTGCGCGCGCCGATCTCGCGGCGCAGCTTGAAGATGTCGTTGCGCACGTCACTGCGTGCGAGCACGTTGTGGATGCGGCGCAGGTCGGTGCCCACCGGATGTGCACCCAGAGCGACTTCGCGATCGCCCACACGCAGGCGCGTGGTCATCGTGTCCAGGCCAACCGCGCACCCGTAGGTGAGGAAGCGCGGGGCGCAGCTTTCCCACGCCAGGCGCTCGGCCGGCATCGCACCGCGGACCACGTCCACGAAGTTTTCCACCTGGCGCGGAATGTGGAAGCCGATGTAATCGCAGCTGAGCAGGCTGCCGATGATCTCGCGGCGCCACGGCACCACGTTGAACACATCGGCCGAGGGGAAGTAGGTGTGGTGGAAGAAAGCGATCTTCAGGTCCGGGCGCAGCTCGCGCAGCGTGGCCGGCACCATCCACAGGTTGTAGTCGTGGATCCACACCGTCGCGCCATGCGCGGCTTCGGCGGCAGTGGCCTCGGCGAACTTGCGGTTGACCTTCAGGAACACCTGCCAATCTTCCTCGCGGAACTTGGCGCGCTCCCAGAACACATGCAGCATCGGCCAAAACGCTTCCTTGGAAAAGCGCTTGTAGAAGATGTCCACTTCCTGCTTGCTCAGCGGCACGCGCGCGGCGGTCAGGGTCGGGTAGCGCTCGGCATCCACCGGCAGGTGGGTCTGGAACGGGCCGCGCTTGGGCTCATCGATGCCCCAGGCCACCCAGGAGCCTTTCTGGCCGCCTTCGAAGAAGCTCAGCAGCGAGGGAATGATGCCGTTCGGCGAGCGCGGCGGACGCTGCACCAGCACGCCGTCTTCCATGACTTCATCGAAGGGCAGGCGGTGGTAGACCATCACCAGGTCCGCCCCGTCTGCGCGTGCCTGCGCCGGCGGGCGCAGGAAGGGATCGTCATCGGCAAGCAGGTGGAAATGTTCGATCGCTTCGAGAATGCCGCCACACCCCGGTGCCTGCGCGTGGAAGGTGTGGTCCAGGTCGGCGGTGGCGGCGGTCAGTGCCGGCTCGGAATCGCCGACGCACACCCCGCGGAAACCTGAGGTGTACATCGACAGGTCGTTGAGGGTGTCACCGGCCACCAGGATGCGGTCGCGCGGCAGTTCCAGCAGGCGCGCAAGCGCGGCCAGGGTGCGGCCCTTGTCGGTATCCGGCGGCAGGATGTCCAGATAGCGGTCGGCCGAATACAGCACATCGCAGCCCAGCGCCTGTGCGGCCGCCTGGATCTGCGCGCGCAGTGGCGCCAGCGTGTCCGGATCACAGAAGTAAGAGCAGCGGCGTTCCTGCGGCACGTCCTGGCGCTGCAGCGCGGTGAACGGACGCATCGCCGCGGCGACCACCTGCTCACCCGGCCAGTGCGCGTCGATCATCGATTGCAGGGGCTGCAGCGGCTGCAGGGTGTGGCCATCGACGACGGTGGCGCCGACATCGCAGACCACGTAGTCCGGGCGCGGAATGGCCGGATCGGAGAGCAGGGGCATCACCGCTTCCAGGCCGCGGCCGGTGATGAAGATCAGACGGATGCCGGGGTGCTGGTCGACCAGCCGGTAGAGCCGATGGCGCGCGGCGGCATCGCCGGCGAGGAAGGTGCCATCCAGATCGGTGGCAAGGATCAGTTGCGGTGCCGGCGGCGCCGGCGGTGTACGGGTTGGGGTGAGGGAGGTCGGTGTCGAAACAGTCAATGCACTTCCTTATCGGAGTCAGAGGGGAGGGGGGTATCGGGATCCGGCGGTGCGGTGTCGGTCTCGGGCATGAGCTCAAGGGCCGAGGGCGTGGTGCGCAGCATCAGCCGGAACCCGACCGGATGCGTGCGCAGGCGCTGGAAACTGAGCAGGCGCGCGGTGGTGAACAACGCCAGCAGCATCAGCACCACCGCGAAGTACAACGGCAGCGCAGGCGCGCCAAAGCGTTGCATGGCCGCACCGGCCAGTGCCGGGCCGAGCGCAGCGCCCACGCCATGCACCAGCAGCAGGCTGGAGCACCCGGACAGCAGGTCTTCGCGTGGCAGGTAATCGAGCATGTGCGCCACGGCGAAGGGATACAGGGCGAAGGCCAGCCCGCCGTAGAAGAAGAACAGGCCGAACAGCAGATGGGTCTGCAGCTGGATCATCGGCAGCGACGCCACGACGGCGATGCCGGCCGCAGCCAGGCTGAGGGCGACCAGCCCGGTGCGGCGGTCATGCCCGTCGCTGATATGGCCCAGCGGCCACTGCAGCAACGCGCCACCGGCGATGGCGGTCAGCATGAACAGGGCCACGCCATTGCCATCCAGGCCGACCTCGCCGGCGTACACCGGCAGCAGGCCCCAGAACGCGCCCATCGCCAGCCCGGACAGGCCGGCGGCAACGGTCGCCACCGGCGCCATCGCGTACAGGCGCGCCAGTTTCAGGCGCGGCACCGAGGGAATCTCCGGCGGGCGCAGCCGCGTGGCGGTGACCGGCAACACCGCCGCGCAGACCAGGATGGCGGTGAGCATGAACATCGAGGTCGCGCCGGCATCGCCGAGCATCAGCAGCACCTGGCCCAGGGCCAGTGCCGAGAGATTGACCACCATGTAGAGCGAGAAGGCGCGGCTGCGCAGCCGGGGGTCGGGCTCGGCGTTGAGCCAGCTCTCGATCACCGTGTACAGGCCGACCAGGGCGATGCCGGTGAGGATGCGCAGTACGCCCCAGCCCACCGGATTGATCCACAGCGGGTGCAGCAGCACCGCGATGGCGGCGAGGGCGGCAAAGAAGGCAAACGCACGGATATGGCCGATGCGGCCGATCAGCGAGGGGGCGAAGAAGGTGCCGATGAAAAACCCGGCGAAATAGCCGGACATCACCAACCCCAACGTGCCGGCACCGAAGCCGGCTTCACCACCGCGCACCGCCAGCAATGTCCCGAGCAGGCCGCTGCCGGTCAGCAACAGCGCCACACCGGTGAGCAGGGCGGTCAGCCGCAACACGCGTGCGTCCTTCGTGGGGAAGAAGGCGAACGAATCACGTGACCGACCATAACACAGGGGCAATGAAGCGCTGGTTGCAGCGGCGCGGATGCGTTGGCAACCCTGTCTGTCGCATCAAGCGCGGGGTTTGCGCTGCCCGCTCGCGCCCGTTAGGGTGGGGGCATGAACGCAGTCAAACTTCTTCCTTTGGTCACTGCGCTGGCGATCACCGCCTGCAGCGGCACCAATGACACCGTCGGGCACGAGGTGTCGATGGCACCGTCCGATGCCTTCATGTCCGCCGTAGCCGCGCACTGCGGCAAGGCGTTCGAAGGCCGCATCGCGGTCAACGAACCGCGCACCGATGCGCCCGATCCTTTCGAGGGCAAGCGCCTGGTGATGCATGTACGTGGCTGCGAGGATCCGGCACACGAGCTGCGGATCCCGTTCCATGTCGGCGACGACCACTCGCGCACCTGGGTGCTGAGCCGCACCGAGAACGGCCTGCGCCTGAAGCATGATCACCGCCACGAGGATGGCAGCCCGGATGCGGTCACGATGTACGGTGGTGACAGCAAGCCGCCGGGGACCGCGCAGCGCCAGTCGTTCCCGGTGGATTCGGATTCGGTGGCGATGTTCCGCAAGGCCGACATGCTGGCCTCCGTGCAGAACACCTGGGCGATGGAAGTAGACCCCGACCAGCGCTTCGTCTACGAGCTCACCCGGCCGGGCGGGCGCCACTTCCAGGTGGTGTTCGACCTGACCAAGCCGGTGGCTTTGCCGCCGGCGCCGTGGGGCAGTGAGACGCCGGCACCGTAACCCGGTCTCCCGACGCCGGCCGCAGGTGGCCGGCGCCGCAAGGTGCCGACCCACGGTCGGCACCGGGTGCAGGGCCGGGCCGCTCAGCGCGCTCCGAAGCGGGCGCGGCAGCCGCCGCTGACCCACAGGCTGCCATTGCTGTAGCCCCAGCTGCGGCCCTCCACGCAGGCCGTGCCGGACAGCTGCTGGACCAGTGCCGGGCGCCCCTGGCGGTCATCCCACGCGCAGGTCTGCTGGCGTTTGTCGTTGCTGCTGCAGGTCACGCTGTAGTTGCTGTTGCCACCGCCGCCCCAGTTGCCGCCGCTGTTGCCACGCGCCTCGGCGAACTCGCCGCGGCAGCCGCGGTTGACCCACACCGCGCCATTGCGCACGCCCCAGGTCTGGCCTTCGACACAGGCCGTGCCGGAGATCTGGCGGACCAGGGTCGCGTTGCGCCAACCGGTGTTGCAGGTCCGCTCGCGGTTGTCCTGGCTCTCGCAGCGGATGGTCGCCCCGGTGCCGCTACCGCCGCCCCAGTTGCCGCCATTGCCGCGACCCTCGACGAATTCGGCCCGGCAGCCACCGCTGACCCAGACGGTGCCGTTGCGCGAGCCCCAGTTGCGGCCCTCGGTACAGGTCGTCCCTGAAATCTGCCGGGACAGCCGGGCGCTGCGCCAGCCGGTGTTGCAGACCCGCTCGCGGTTGTCCTGGCTTTCGCAGCGGACCGTGCCGTTGTTGCCGGATCCGTTGCCGCCGCCATTCCAGCCGCCGCCGTTGCCGTTGCCGCGCAGCGAGGTGGCGATGTCCTGCTTGATGCGTGAGAAGCTCCAGCCCGAGTTGACCTGGGCCAGGTAGAAGCGCAGCTGGTCATCCGGGATCCGGCGGCCATTGGACTGGTCGGCGTATTCCTGGGTGATGACCCGGCTGCGGTCGGAGGAGGACAACTGCGACAGATTCTCCGGGGCATAGGCCCGGGTGCTGATCTGGGCGTGCAGGGCCGGGGCCATACAGGCCAGGGCAAGGGTGAGGCAAACGGTGCTCAGACGGCGTTGCATGGCGACATCCCCGTGCGGTCGTTGGTGCGCGGACTATAGGAACGCCCCCGGTTCAGAGCGCGTGATGCCGGGCCGCGGCGCCCGGATTTGCCCCGCCGGGCTGGCGGCCGCAGAATAACGGGCTTTCCGGCGCAGCTTGGCGCCGGCACTCTCCTGCGGAGCTTTACCCCCATGCGTACCCACTTCTGTGGCCTGGTCGACGAGACCCTGATTGGCCAAACCGTTACCCTCGCCGGCTGGACCGACGTTGCCCGCAACCAGGGCGGCGTGGTCTTCATCGATCTGCGCGATCATGAAGGCATCGTGCAGGTGACGGTGGAAGTCGACAACGCAGCCGTGTTCGCCGTGGCCGCCAGCCTGGGCTACGAGGACGTGCTGCAGGTCGAAGGCGTGGTGCGTGCGCGGCATGCGGCCAACGACAAACTCCGCACCGGCAGCGTGGAAGTGATCGCCACGTCGATCACCATCCTCAACAAGGCCGAGCCGCTGCCGTTCCACGCGCACGAGAACCCGGGCGAGGAAACCCGCCTGAAGTACCGTTACCTGGACCTGCGCCGCCCGGAAATGCAGCGCATGCAGCGCACCCGCATCAAGCTGGTGCAGGCCCTGCGCCGTCACCTGGACGCCACCGGTTTCCAGGACATTGAAACCCCGATCCTGACCAAGGCCACCCCGGAAGGCGCCCGCGACTTCCTGGTGCCGGCGCGCATGCACCCGGGCGAGTTCTACGCCCTGCCGCAGAGCCCGCAGCTGTTCAAGCAGATCCTGATGGTGGCCGGCTTCGACCGCTACTACCAGATCGCGCGCTGCTTCCGCGATGAAGCCCTGCGTGCCGATCGCCAGCTGGAATTCACCCAGCTGGACATGGAGTTCGCCTTCGTGCGCGAGCGCGACGTGCAGGACTTCGTGGAAACCATGATCCGCGCCATCTTCAAGGAGGTGGTGGACGTGGAGCTGGCCGCCAGCTTCCCGCGCATGACCTGGGCCGAGGCGATGCGTCGCTATGGCTCGGACAAGCCGGACCTGCGCATCGCGCTGGAGCTGGTGGACGTGGCCGAACTGGTCAGGACCAGCGAGTTCCCGGTGTTCACCGCGGCCGCCAACGATGCCGACGGCCGCGTGGCTGCGCTGCGCATCCCGGGCGGTGCCAGCCTGTCGCGCAAGCAGATCGACGAGTACGCCGCGCATGCCGCCAAGTACGGCGCCAAGGGCCTGGCCTACATCAAGATCAGCGAGAGCGGCGAAGTCAGCTCGCCGATCGCCAAGTTCTTCAGCGACGAGGCTTTCGCCGCGCTGGTCGCCCAGGTGGGCGCCGGCAATGGCGACATCGTGTTCTTCGGCGCCGGTGGCTACAACAAGGTCTCCGACTTCATGGGCGCCCTGCGCCTGAAGGCCGGCAAGGACTTCAACCTGGTCGCCGCCGGCTGGGCACCGCTGTGGGTCACCGATTTCCCGATGTTCGAGTACGACGACGAAGCCCAGCGCTACGTCGCCCTGCATCACCCCTTCACCGCGCCGGCAGTGGATGACATCGCCGATCTGCGCGCCAACGCCAAGACCGCCGTATCGCGCGGCTATGACATGGTGCTCAACGGCAACGAGATCGGCGGTGGTTCGATCCGTATCCACCGCTCGGACATGCAGAGCGCGGTATTCGACCTGCTGGGCATCGGGGCCGAAGAGGCCGAGGGCAAGTTCGGCTTCCTGCTCGACGCGCTGCGTTTCGGCGCGCCGCCGCACGGTGGCATCGCCTTCGGTATCGACCGTATCGCCGCGCTGATGGCCGGTACCGAGTCGATCCGCGACGTGATCCCGTTCCCGAAGACCACCGGCGCGCAGTGCCTGATGACCGGTGCCCCGTCGCCGATCCCGGACGAGCAGCTGGCGGAAGTGCACGTCCAGGTCCGTCCGCGCGCGGTCAAGGAATAAGCGGGCAAGCGCCGGCCATGGGCCGGCGTGGGGTGCGGCAGGTACCGGCCGGAGGTCGGTGCCGGGCCGTGGGTGGCGCCCGTGATGATCGAAAACGTTGATCGTCACGCGGCGCCATCGCCGCAGCGTTCAGGTAAATTGACGGCTCCCGCCGATGCCGATGCTCCCGCCGTGACCCCAGGCCGTTACACCATCCGCCGCGCCACCCCGGACGATGCCCAGACCCTGTCGGTGCTGGCCGCGCGTACCTTCGTGGAAACCTTCGGCCATCTGTACCCGCCGGAGGACCTGCAGGCCTTCCTCGACGAGGCCTACCCGGCGCAGCGCCAGCGCATCATCCTCGAACACCCCGATTACGCGGTCTGGCTGCTGGAGCTCGATGGCGTCGCCGTGGGCCATGCCGCCGCCGGCCCCTGTGGCCTGCCGCATGCCGAGGTGCAGCCCGGCGATGGCGAACTCAAGCGGCTGTACCTGATCAAGGACCAGCAGAGCTGCGGCTGGGGCAGCCGCCTGTTCGAAACCGCGCTGGCCTGGCTGGAACGGGAAGGCCCGCGCACGCTGTGGCTGGGCGTCTGGTCGGAGAACTTCGGCGCGCAGCGGTTCTATGCCCGCTATGGCTTCAGCAAGGTCGGCACCTACGAGTTCCCGGTCGGCAGCGTGCGCGACCTGGAGTTCATCCTGCGCCGCCCGCCCACGGCGGGCTGAGCACGACATCGTCATGGCCGCAGCGGCTTCACCTGCCGTTGGCTGGCCCATTTGTCTAATGACGCTGTTTCCTTCTGCAGGCGCCCCGCCCAATGGGCGAGGCTGACATCATGAATCCCCCCGTTTTACTGCTGCATGGCATCTGGAACGCACGCGCCTGGGTCGGCCCGTTGGCCTGGCGCCTGCGCGCCCGTGGCTTCACCGTGGATACCTTCGGGTATTCGAGCGTGTTCGGTGGTCCCGAGGTGGCAGTGCCGCAGCTGCTGGAGCGGCTCAAGGACAGTGGCCCGGTCTCGCTGGTCGGCCACAGCCTGGGCGGGCTGGTCGCCCTTGAGGCCCTGCGGCGCGCCCCGGAGCTGCCGGTGTCGCGCGTGGTCTGCCTGGGCTCGCCACTGCGCGGCAGCGTGACCGCCCGCTCCCTGAGCGATCACGGCTGGTCGCTGGCGCTGGGGCGCAGCTCGGAACTGCTGCTCGATGGGCTGCCGGCCTGGGAGGGCAGGGCCCAGGTCGGCCTGATCGCCGGCTCGGTCCCGCATGGGTTGGGCAGCCTGCTGGGCGCCTGTGGCGAGGCCTCCGATGGCACCGTGGCGCTGGATGAGACCCAGCTGCCGGGCCTGGCCGACCACTGTGTGATCCCGGCCAGCCACAGCGGGCTGGTGTTCTCGCCCGATGCCGCGCGGCAGACCGCCGCCTTCCTGCGCGATGGCCGGTTCCGGCGCGATGATGCGGCCCACGCCGCCTGAGCGGGCGGGGTGGTGACACGGGCGGGGCGGCGGATCAGGTAGAATTCGCGCCCTGTTCCTGACAGAAGCACGAGAGTCACCCCATGGGTAGAGGCCCCTCCATCGAGAACCGCAAAAACGCGTCTGACGCGAAGCGCGGCAAGATTTTCACCAAGATCATCCGCGAGATCGGCGTTGCCGCGCGCGGCGGTGGAGGCGACCCCAACAACAACCCGCGCCTGCGCGTTGCCATGGACAAGGGCCTGTCCTCGAACATGTCCAAGGACGTGATCGAGCGCGCCATCAAGAAGGCGACCGGTGAGCTGGAAGGCGTGGAGTACGAAGAGATCCGCTACGAGGGCTATGCCCCCGGTGGCGTGGCCGTGATCGTGGACTGCCTGACCGACAACCGCGTGCGCACCGTGGCCGATGTCCGCCATGCGTTCAGCAAGTGCGGCGGCAACATGGGCACCGAAGGCTCGGTGGCCTTCATGTTCAAGCGCCTGGGCGTGCTGCACTTCGCCGCCGGTGCGGACGAAGAAGCCGTCACCGAAGCGGCGATCGAGGCCGGTGCGGACGACATCGTGGTCTACCCGGAAGATGGGGCGATCGATGTGCTCACCGCGGCCGACAGCTATCACGCCGTCAAGGACGCGATGGAAGCAGCCGGTTTCAAGCCGGACCATGCCGAAATCACCTTCCGTGCCGACAACGACATCAAGGTCGAGGGCGACACCGCTCTGCAGGTCAAGAAGCTGCTGGACATGCTCGAAGACCTGGACGACGTGCAGGACGTGTTCTCCAACGCCGATCTCGGCGCGGACGCCTACGCCTGAGCGGGCCCTTCACCGGTCGCTTTGCGCGACCGGTGAGCGGACAATGCGGACCATGATGACTCCAGCCGTTCCCTGTTATCCCCGCCGCATGTGTCCCTTCCGGGCCGCGGGCGGCCGTGTGCGTGCCGCATGACACGCATCCTCGGCATCGACCCCGGTTCGCAGCGCACCGGGGTGGGCATCATTGATGTGGACGCCGCCGGCAGGGTGGTGCATGTCCACCACCTGCCGCTGGTGCTGCTGGGCGCGGACGACTTCCCGCAGCGGATGAAGCTGCTGGTGGTGGGCCTGACCGCCCTGGTCGAGGAGTACCGCCCCGACGAAGTGGCCATCGAAAAGGTGTTCATGGCACGCAACCCGGATTCGGCACTGAAGCTGGGCCAGGCCCGCGGCGCGGCCATCTCGGCCGTGGTGATGCGCGACCTGCCGGTCAGCGAATACGCGGCCACCGAGATCAAGCTGGCCGTGGTCGGCCGCGGTGGCGCGGAAAAACAACAGGTCCAACACATGGTCGGGCTCATGCTCAACCTGAAAACCAAGCTGCAGGCCGACGCCGCCGACGCGTTGGCCGTGGCGATCACCCACGCCCATGTCCGGGCCACGGCGCTGCGCCTGGGCGTCAATGCGCGCCAGGCCTGGAGCCGGAAATGAGGAAAACTGCATGATTGGTCGTCTGCGCGGGATCGTGGCCTACAAGGCGCCGCCGTGGCTCATGGTCGACGTCAATGGCGTCGGTTACGAACTGGAGGCGCCGATGAGCACCTTCTACGACCTGCCCGAGCTGGGCCGCGAGGTCACGCTGTTCACCCATTACGCGCAGAAGGAAGACAGCGTCTCGCTGTACGGTTTCCTGCGCGAGGGTGAGCGCCGCCTGTTCCGCGATGTGCAGAAGGTCAGCGGGATCGGCGCCAAGATCGCGCTGGCGGTGCTCTCCGGCGTCAGCGTGGACGAGTTCGCGCGCATGCTGCAGGCCGGCGACATCACCGCGCTGACCCGCATCCCGGGCATCGGCAAGAAGACCGCCGAGCGCATGGTGCTGGAGCTGCGCGACCGCGCGGCCAACTTCGGCGGCGGCGGGGCACCCATCGCCGGCGCGGCACCGGCCACCGATCCGGTCTCCGAGGCGACCGTGGCCCTGCAGCAGCTGGGTTACAAGCCGGTCGAGGCTGCACGCATGGCGCGCGACGCCAACGCCGAAGGCGACGATGTCGCCACGGTCATCCGCAAAGCCCTGCAGGCTGCGCTGCGCTGAGCCGCGCGCCCGCCTGTTCCTGATCCGATACCGACCGCGTCCGCCCGGAGCCTCATGTCCACCACTTCCCCCCAGCACAGCGACGGCCAGGCCCCGCACGGCCACGCGCCGGCGGCCGGCGGCATGGCGCTGATGATCGGCGCCATCGGCGTGGTGTTCGGCGACATCGGCACCAGCCCGCTGTACACGCTCAAAGAAGCGTTCTCCCCGCATTACGGCCTCAACAGCGACCATGACACCGTGCTGGGCGTGCTGTCCCTGGCGTTCTGGGCACTGAACATCGTGGTGACGCTCAAGTACGTCACCATCATCATGCGCGCCGACAACGACGGCGAGGGCGGCATCATGGCGCTGATGGCGCTGACCCAGCGCACGCTGCGGAACGGCTCGCGCTCGGCGTACGTGGTGGGCATACTGGGCATCTTCGGCGCCTCGCTGTTCTTCGGCGACGGCGTGATCACCCCGGCCATCTCCGTGCTGGGTGCGGTCGAAGGCCTGGAGGTCGCGGCCCCGGGGCTGCACAACTTCATCGTGCCGATCACCGTGGTGGTGCTGCTGGCGGTGTTTGCCGTACAGCGCTTCGGCACGGCCAAGATCGGCAAGCTGTTCGGCCCGATCACCTCGATCTGGTTCATCTCCCTGGCGGCGATCGGCATCTGGAACATCGTCGATGCGCCGGAAGTGCTCAAGGCCTTCAACCCGATGTGGGCGCTGCGCTTCTTCATGGAGCACGGCTGGCACGGCATCTTCATCCTCGGCGCGGTGGTGTTGGCGGTGACCGGTGGCGAGGCGCTGTATGCCGACATGGGCCACTTCGGCGCCAGGCCGATCCGCCACGCCTGGTATTACTTCGTGCTGCCGTGCCTGGTGCTGAACTACCTGGGGCAGGGCGCGTTGGTGCTCAAGCACCCCGAAGCGGTGAAGAATCCGTTCTTCGAGGCGGTGCCGGAGTGGGGCCTGTACCCGATGATCGTGCTGGCCACGATGGCGGCGGTGATCGCTTCGCAGTCGGTGATCACCGGGGCGTTCTCGGTTTCGCGCCAGGCCATGCAGCTGGGCTACATCCCGCGCATGCGCATCACCCACACCTCGCACGACACCATCGGCCAGATCTACATCCCGGGCATCAACTGGGGCATCGCGGTGATGGTGATCGGGCTGGTGCTGGCCTTCCGCAGCTCCTCCAACCTGGCCGTGGCCTACGGCATTTCGGTGTCGGCCACCATGCTGATCGATACCCTGCTGCTCGCACTGGTCGCCCGCGCGCTGTGGCCGAAGGCGCGCAACTGGATCCTGCCGCTGTGCGTGATCTTCTTCGTGATCGACCTGGGCTTCGTGATCGCCAACGGCGCCAAGTTGCTGCAGGGCGCGTGGTTCCCGGTGGTGCTGGGCATCGTGCTGTTCACCATGATGCGCACCTGGCGCCGGGGCCGCGAGCTGCTGCGCGATGAGATCCGCAAGGACGGCATCCGGATCGACACCTTCCTGCCGGGCCTGATGCTGGCCCCGCCGGTGCGGGTGCCGGGTACCGCGGTGTTCCTGACCGCCGACCCCTCGGTGGCCCCGCACGCGTTGATGCACAACCTCAAGCACAACAAGGTGCTGCACGAGCGCAACGTGTTCCTGCACGTGGTGACCCTGCCGGTGCCGTACGCGCCTTCGGGCCAGCGCCTGAAGATCGAGTCGGTGGGCGATGAGTTCTATCGGATCTACGTGCGCTTCGGCTTCATGGAGACCCCGGACGTACCGCTGGCGCTGATGCGCTCGTGCGACCACGGCGGGATCTACTTCGACCCGATGGACACCACGTTCTTCGCCAGCCGCGAGACCATCGTGGCCACGGCCAACCGCGGCATGCCGATCTGGCGCGACAAGCTGTTCGCGCTGATGCACCGCAACGCGGCGCCGGCGACCGGGTTCTTCCGGATTCCGGGGAATCGGCTGGTGGAACTGGGCGCACAGGTGGAGATCTGACTGCGTCGGATCGCCCCTTGCGGCCCAAGGTTTGCTGCGCAGACCTTGGGACCCGGGCGCCTTCCACTTAAAACCCCGCACCTTCGGTGTGCCCCTCCGATGCGTAACCGGTAGTGCCGGCCGCTGGCCGGCTCCCGGTGACCCCTGCATCGCGTGGAGCCGGCCAGCGGCCGGCACTACCTGGAGCGTGCATCGTGCGGAGCCGGCCAGCGGCCGGCATTACCTGGAACGCGGATCGCGCTCCTTTTGCCGCATAATTGCCGCATGACAGACGACCGCATCATCGGTGCCGGTGCCACCCGCGAAGACGAGGGCACCGACGCCAGCATCCGCCCCAAGCGCATGGCCGATTACCTGGGCCAGGCGCCGGTGCGCGAGCAGCTGTCGATCTACATCGAAGCGACCAAGGCGCGTGGCGACGCGCTCGACCACGTGCTGATCTTCGGGCCGCCAGGCCTGGGCAAGACCACCTTGAGCCACGTGATCGCCAACGAGCTGGGGGTCGCGCTGCGCGTCACCTCCGGGCCGGTGATCGAGAAGGCCGGTGACCTGGCCGCGCTGCTGACCAACCTGCAGCCGCACGATGTGCTGTTCATCGATGAAATCCACCGCCTCTCGCCGGTCGTCGAAGAAGTGCTGTACCCGGCGATGGAAGATTTCCAGATCGACATCATGATCGGCGAGGGCCCTGCGGCCCGCTCGATCAAGATCGATCTGCCGCCGTTCACGCTGATCGGTGCGACCACCCGTGCCGGCCTGCTGACCGCGCCGCTGCGCGACCGCTTCGGCATCGTGCATCGGCTGGAGTTCTATACGCCCGAAGAGCTGACGAAGATCGTCCGGCGCTCGGCCAGCATCCTCAACATCGACTGCACCGCCGAAGGGGCGGCCGAGATCGCCCGGCGCTCGCGTGGCACGCCGCGTATCGCCAACCGGCTGCTGCGCCGGGTACGCGACTTCGCGCAGGTGAAGGCGGCCGGCCACATCGACCAGGACGTGGCCCAGGCCGCCATGCAGATGCTCAAGGTCGACCCGGAGGGCTTCGACGAGCTCGATCGGCGCCTGCTGCGGACCATGGTCGATTACTTCGACGGCGGTCCGGTCGGGATCGAATCGCTGGCCGCCGCGCTCTCCGAAGAGCGTGGCACGCTGGAAGACGTGGTCGAACCCTATCTGATCCAGCAGGGCTTCCTGATCCGCACCGCCCGGGGCCGCATGTGCACGCACAAGGCTTACCGGCACATGGGCCTGAAGCCGAAGAATCCGCCGGCCGACCTGTTCGCGGAGGTCCCGGATGTCGGTTGATCCCCGGGTTGAGCCCCGATTCAGTTGGCCGACACGCATTTACTGGGAAGATACCGACGCTGGCGGGGTCGTGTACCACGCCCGCTACGTGGCCTTCATGGAACGGGCGCGGACCGAATGGATGCGCGCATTGGGGTATGGTCAGGAGCGCATGCGCTGCGACCATGGCCTGGTGTTCGCGGTGCGCAGCATGACCATGGATTTCCTCAAGCCGGCGCGGCTGGACGATGCGCTGGCGGTCACCGCCACGCTGGTGCAGTGCAAGCGTGCCAGCATGGTGTTCGCCCAGGCCGTGTGCCGGGGCGAGGAAACACTGCTGACCGCGCAGGTGAAGATCGCCGCGCTCGATGCAGCCACCTTCAAACCGCGTGGCATGGACGATGCACTGCATGCCGCGCTGAAACACCTCGAATTTCCAGAATCCGCATACTGAGGAACAACGGATGATCGCAATGCTCCTGGCCCTGCAGGCCACGGTGACCGAAGCGCTGCCGCAGGAAGTCACCAGCGCCGCGGCGCAGACTGTCGCCCAAGCCGCGCATGGCGGTGGCATCAACTACCTGGACCTGATGGTCAAGGCCAGCATCCCGGTGAAGATCATCGTGCTGCTGCTGCTGGCCGGCTCGTTCATCAGCTGGGTGATCATCTTCCGCAAGGCGCGCGTGTTCAACGCCGCCAACCGCGCTGCCGACGAGTTCGAAAGCCGCTTCTGGTCCGGTGCGGACCTGGGCAAGCTGTACAGCTCGGCGACCGACCGCAACCGCCAGGTCGGTGGCCTGGAAGCGATCTTCGAATCGGGCTTCCGCGAGTTCACCCGCCTGCGCGACAAGCGCCGCCTGGATGGCCGCGCCCAGCTGGAAGGTGCCCAGCGCGCCATGCGCACCACCTATACCCGCGAAGTGGACCAGATGGAGCGCAGCCTGGAGCTGCTGGCCAACATCGGCTCGACCGCCCCGTACGTGGGTCTGGTCGGCACCGTGTTCGGCATCATGGTGACCATGCACGACATGATCAACAGCGGCGAGCAGGCCGGTATCGCCTCGGTCGCCCCGGGTATCTCCGAAGCCCTGTTCGCCACCGCCATCGGCCTGTTCGTGGCGATCCCGGCGGTGTGGGCCTACAACCGCTTCACCACCCGCGTGGAGCGCATGTCGGTGCGCTTTGAAACCTTCGCAGAAGAGTTCAGCTCGATCCTGCAGCGTCAGACCGCGGGCGACGAGTAAGCGCCCAGCACAGGAGTCCTGCCATGACCGCAGCCATTGGCCGCCGCAAGCGCCGAAAGCTCAAATCCGAAATCAACGTCGTGCCCTACATCGACGTCATGCTGGTGCTGCTCATCATCTTCATGGTGACCGCGCCGCTGCTCACGCTGAGCTTTGAAGTGGATCTGCCGACCTCCCAGGCCAAGGCGCTGGAGAGCAAGCAGGATCCGGTGATCGTCTCCGTCCGCCTGGATGGCCAGCTCAGCCTGAAGCTGCCCGAGGCCAAGGATCCGGAACCGATGGATGCCGCCCGCCTGCAGGCCCAGCTGTCCGCGCTTTCCTCGCAGGACAAAAACCTGCGCGTGATCGTTGCCGCCGACAAGGCCGTGGCCTATGAGAAGGTGGTCGCGGCCATGGACGTGATCAAGCGCGCCAACGTGGAAAAGGTGGGCCTGGCGACCGATGCACGCTGAAGCCCTGCCACCGCAGCGTCAGCCTGAAGAGAAGTGGGGTCTGCCGATCGCGCTGGCGCTCGGCGTGCACCTGCTGCTGGCCCTGATCTTCATTGCCGCCTGGTTGTGGTCGCCGCAACGCACCACCGAAGCGGCCGCCGGCGATCCGGTCATCGAGGCCAGCCTGCAGCTGTCCGCCTCCGAAGCCTCGGCCGCGCGCCAGGCCCTGCGCGCCTCCGAGACGCTGCCGGACCTGCCCGAACCGGTCGCCGAGCCCGAGCCCATTCCCGAAGACACCGTGCCGCCGCCGCAGCCGTTGCCCGAGCCGCGCCCGCAGGACGCGCCGACGCCGCAGAAGTCGCAGGCGCAGGAGCGCATCGCCCAGCCGGACACGGTCGACCAGGAAGCGGTCAACGCGCTGGCGATCTCGGCTGAAAAGGCCAAACAGGAGCAGGAAGCCAAGCGCCGCCAGGAACAGATCGACCTGACCGAGCGCAAGCGCCAGGAACAGGCCGAGCAGAAGCTGCGCCTGGCCAAGCAGCAGGAAGAGGCCGAGCTGAAGAAGAAGCTGGCCGAGCAGGAACAGAAGGCCAACGACGCCAAGGCCGAGGCCGAGCGCGACAAGAAGCTGGCCGAGATCCGCCGCAAGCGCGCCCAGGCCGAGAACGAAGCCAAGCTGGCCGAGCAGAAGCTGCGCCAGGTCACCGCCGCGCGTGCCGCCAATGCCTCGGCCTCCACCGCCGGTGCCACCGGTGCCGCCAAGCCGGCGGCCGGTGCGGGCGGGACCAGCGACGATCTGAGCGCCAAGTACGCCGCCGCGATCCAGCAGAAGGTCTCCGCGCAGTGGACGCGTCCGGATTCGGTGCCATTGGGCCAGCGCTGCCAGGTCTCGATCACCCAGATTCCGGGCGGGCAGGTCATCCAGGCCAAGGTCAGCGGCAGCTGCCCGTTCGACGAAGCCGGCCGCCGCTCGATCGAGGCCGCCGTATTGAATGCCCAGCCGTTGCCGTACCGCGGTTTCGAATCGGTGTTCGCGCGCACGATCAACTTCACCTTCACCGCCCAGGATTGATCCCGGGCGGTCCGGTGAAGTTCCGCCGGCACGCTGTACAGGGGCTCATGGCCAAGTCGGGGGGCGGAGCGCGCCGAATCCGGCCGGTTGGTTAACGGGCCGTGAGATTTGTGCGCTCGGTGACTCGGAATTCACACTGCCTTGGTTCATGATTGCGAAACTGTTCACCGCGGTCCTGTTATCCCTCGTTCTGGTTTCTCCCCTATTGAGCGCTCCATGAAAAAAATGCCTCGCTGGCTTGCCGTTGTTGCGGCCCTGTTGTTGCCCTTTGCTGCCATGGCGCAGCAGAAGGGGCTGGATATCGACATCATTGGCGGCAATGCCTCCGCCACGCCGATCACCGTCGTCCCGATGCCCTACCAGGGTTCGGCCGGTGCCCCGCAGACCGACGTGGCCGCCGTGGTACGCGCCGATCTGGACCGTTCCGGCCAGTTCCGCAACCTGCCGGAAGCCCAGATCGTCGAAAAACCGACCCGTGGCAGCGAGATCCAGTTCGCTACCTGGCGCGCGCTGAAGCAGAACTACATCGTCGTCGGCCGGGTCATGGACGCCGGCGCCGGTGCCTACCGCGTGGAGTACGAGCTCTACGACGTGCCCAAGGGTGAGCGCCTGCTCGGGCTGGCGATGACCGCCCGTGGCAACGCCATGCGCGATGTCGCCCACCAGATGGCCGATGCCATCTACGAAAAGATCACCGGTGTCCGCGGCGCCTTCTGGACCCGCATCGCCTATGTCACCGCCAGCGGCAAGGGCGATGCCATGCGCTATGCGCTGATGGTGGCCGATTCGGACGGCTTCAACCCGCAGACCATCGTGCGCTCGGCCGAGCCGCTGCTCTCGCCCAGCTGGAGCCCGGACGGCAACAAGCTGGCCTACGTCAGCTTCGAACGCGGCAACTCGGCGATCTACATCCAGAACATCTCCAGTGGCGCCCGTGAGCTGGTCACCAGCTTCCGCGGCATCAACAGCGCCCCGTCGTTCTCCCCGGACGGCCGTCGCCTGGCCCTGTCGCTGTCGCGCAGCGGCAACCCGGAGATCTACGTGATGGACCTGGGCAGCAAGCAGCTGACCCAGCTGACCAACCACTTCGCCATCGATACCGAGCCGACCTGGAGCCCGGACGGCAGCAGCGTCTACTTCACCTCCGACCGTGGTGGCCGCCCGCAGATCTACCAGGTGGCCTCCAGCGGCGGCAGCGCTTCGCGCGTGACCTTCCAGGGCAACTACAACGCCACCCCGAGCCTGTCCTACGACGGCAAGAAGCTGGTGGTCGCCCAGGGCAGTGGCAACACCTACAAGATCGCGATGATGGACAGCAGCACGGGCTCGGCCCGCTGGAACACGCTGTCGCCAGGGTCGCTGGATGAATCGCCGAGCTTTGCGCCCAACGCGAGCATGGTGTTGTACGCCGCCCGTGAGGGTGGTCGTGGCGTGTTGTATGCCGTTTCGGCCGATGCGCGCGTGCGCCAGCGGCTGGTTCTGGCCGACGGTGATGTTCGTGAGCCTTCTTGGTCGCCATACCGTACAAAGCGCTAACAGAGTGTTAAGATTTCGCCGTATTCATCCCTCATCCGGCTTTAGGAGCCTCAAAGGTATCGCCATGAACAAGACCACCCGCGTTCTGCTTGTCTCCCTGTTGTCCGTGGCCGCCCTGGCCGGTTGTTCCAAGAAGGTCAAGGAAGCGCCTGTTGCCCCGGTTGATACCGGCAGCACCACCGCTCCGACCGGCCCGTCCACCTCCGGCCTGTACGGCCCGGGCGATCTGGATACCGACTCCTGCCTGCGCCAGCGCGTGGTGTACTTCGACCTGGACAAGGAAGACGTGAAGCCGGAATTCCAGGCCATCATGGCTTGCCACGCCAAGTACCTGCGTGACCGTCCGTCCTCGCGCATGACCCTGCAGGGCCACACCGACGAGCGAGGTTCGCGCGCGTACAACCAGGCCCTGGGCGAGCGTCGTGGCAACGGCGTGTCCTCGGCACTGCAGGCCAACGGTGGTTCGGCTTCGCAGCTGACCGTCGTGTCCTACGGTGAAGAGCGTCCGGTCTGCACCGAGTCGGGCGAGTCCTGCTGGTCGCAGAACCGTCGCGTCGAGATCGTGTACACGGCTCAGTAATAGATGCGCTTTCGATTTCTATCGATGATCGTTGCGGCAGCCCTCGTGGCTGCCGCACCGGCCAATGCGCAGCGCCAGAGTCTGGCCGACCGCGTCGGCGCGCTTGAGCAGCAGGCGAACAACAACCAGTCCAACATGGACATGCTCAACCAGCTGAACCAGCTGCGTACCCAGTTGCAGGCCCTGCAGTCGCAGGTCGAGCAGCTGCAGCACGACAATGAGCAGCTCAAGCAGACCGGCAAGGACCAGTACCTGGACCTGGACAGCCGCCTGAACCGCCTGGAAGGTGGAGCCCCCGTGCTTCCCGCCGCCCCGGCCGCAGCCGCGACTGCCCCCGCTGCACCCCCGAAACCGGCAACGGCCGCTTCCGAGCGGCCGCCCTCCGTGCACGGCGATGCCGGCAGTCTGGCTGCCAGTGGCGACGAGCGCACGGCCTACAATGTCGCCTTCGACTCGCTCAAGGCCGGCAAGTACGACGACTCGGCGCAGCTGTTCATGAGCTTCCTCGAGCTGTACCCCAACGGTGTCTATACCCCCAACGCGCTGTACTGGTTGGGCGAAAGCTATTACGCCACCCGCAATTTCCCGCTGGCTGAGGCGCAGTTCCGCGACCTCATCTCGCGCTACCCGACCCATGACAAGGCGTCCGGTGGCCTGCTCAAGATCGGCCTGTCGCAGTATGGCGAAGGCAAGGTCGACCAGGCCCAGGCGACCCTGGAGCAGGTCGTGTCCACGTACCCCGGCTCCGACGCCGCGCGCACCGCGCAGGACCGTCTGCAGTCGATCCGGCTGGGTCAGCAGATCCGCTGAATCCGCCCCGGGCCGCTGAGGCGGCCGGGCCCGGTATAATGATTGATCGCCAACCGGGCGTTGCCCGGTCTTCCGTGCCGGGCCATGCCCGGCTGTTGTCGTTTCCGAAGCCGTCCCCCAAGAATCACCGCCATGACCACGACCCTGTCCGCTGCCGCCGCACTCCCCAGTGAGATCGTGCAGTCCCCGCTGCCGCGACTGAAGATCACCGAGATCTTCCTGTCCCTGCAGGGCGAAGCCGATA
Organism: Stenotrophomonas bentonitica; assembly: GCF_002887735.1. GTDB lineage: Bacteria > Pseudomonadota > Gammaproteobacteria > Xanthomonadales > Xanthomonadaceae > Stenotrophomonas > Stenotrophomonas bentonitica_A. The sequence continues at coordinate 699,961 of NZ_PKQP01000001.1, read as the reverse complement.
CCGCCGGCTGGCCGACCGTGTTCGTGCGCCTGACCGGCTGCCCGCTGCGCTGCACGTACTGCGATACCGCCTACGCCTTCCATGGCGGCACCTGGTGGGACATCGACGCGATCGTGGAAGAGGTGCTGGCCCAGGGCGTGCACCACGTCTGCGTGACCGGTGGCGAGCCGCTGGCGCAGAAGCGCTGCCTGGTGCTGCTGGAGAAGCTCTGCGATGCCGGCCTGGACGTCTCGCTGGAAACCTCCGGTGCGCTGGATGTCAGCGCCGTCGATCCGCGCGTATCGCGGGTGGTCGATCTGAAAACCCCCGGCTCCGGCGAAATGGCCCGCAACCGCCTGGAGAACCTGCCGCTGCTGACCAAGCGCGACCAGATCAAGTTCGTCCTGTGCAGCCGCGAAGATTACGAATGGGCCCGTGGCATGGTCCGTGAGCATCGCCTCAACGAGCGCAGCATGGTGTTGTTCTCGCCGAGCAAGAGCGAGGTCAGCCCGCGCGAGCTGGCCGACTGGATCGTCGCCGACCGCCTGCCGGTGCGCTTCCAGATGCAGCTGCACAAGCTTCTGTGGAATGACGAGCCGGGCCGATAAGCCGCCTTGGCATTCCCTGATGTACCCGGCGCGGGACAGCGTGCTGGTTCCCCGCAAACCACCGGAAACAGCCCCATGAAGAAAGCAGTCGTCCTCCTGTCCGGCGGCATGGACTCCGCCGCCGTCGTCGCCATCGCCCGCGAGCAGGGTTTCGCCGTCCACGCCCTGAGCGTGCGCTACGGGCAGCGCCACACCTCCGAACTCGATGCCGCCGCGGCGGTCGCCAGCGCGCTGGGCGCGGTGGCCCACAAAACCGTCAACGTCGACCTGCGCAGCATCGGCGGCTCGGCCCTGACCGATGATATCGACGTCCCCGAAGCGGGCGGTGAGGGCATCCCGGTCACCTACGTGCCGGCCCGCAACACCATCATGCTGTCCGTCGCGCTGGGCTGGGCCGAAGTGCTGGGCGCCAACGACATCTTCTGTGGCGTCAACGCCGTGGATTACTCCGGCTACCCCGATTGCCGCCCTGAGTTCATCCAGGCCTTCCAGGCGCTGGCCAACCTGGCGACCAAGGCGGGTGTGGAAGGGGCGGGCATCCAGGTCCACGCGCCGCTGCAGTTCCTGAGCAAGGCCGACATCGTGCGTGAAGGCGTTCGCCTCGGTGTGGACTTCGGCCTGACCGTGTCCTGCTACAACGCCGACGACCAGGGCCGCGCCTGCGGGCACTGCGACGCCTGCCGCCTGCGTGCGCAGGGTTTCACGGATGCCGGCGTACCGGATCCCACCCACTACGTGTGATGCCGGACGGGTACGCATGAGCGCGAAGATGCGTTAGAATGCGCACCCCCGGCGTCATGTCGGGGATGCAATGGGCCGTTAGCTCAGTTGGTAGAGCAGAAGACTTTTAATCTTTTGGTCGATGGTTCGAATCCATCACGGCCCACCATTGCATCCATGATCAAGGCGACCGCGAGGTCGCCTTTTTCATGCCTCCCGTTCGGCCCGGATCGCATCAAGCCCCGTCCTTCTGCATGGAACGCGTCGTGAACAACCAGCTCCCACATCCCCGGTCTACCTTCCGTCCCCACGCGCTGCTGCGTGGCACTGCACTGGTCCTTGCGCTGATTGCCCTGGATGCGGGCGCCGCGCAGGATCTGACGATCACCTACTACGACGTGCAGGGTGACACCCTGCAGGAACTGCGCACGTCACTGAACGCGCACGGGCCCGTCGGCAAGGACGGCGTGCGCCATCACGGCCACGTGGACTGGTACGTGGGGTGGAACTTCGACTATGCCCCACGAGGTGCAGGTTGCAGACTCGGCAAGGTGCGCATGGAGGTGAGGGCCACCATGGTGCTGCCGCGCTGGACCGGCGCGGACACGGCGCCCGCCTCGCTGCAACAGGAATGGGCGCGCTACAGCCAGGCGCTGCGGGTGCATGAAGACGGCCATGCAGCGCATGCCGATCAGGCTGCCGAGGACATCCAGCGACGATTCGCCGCCGTTGGCGGCGGGATGCGCTGCCCGCAGCTCGGTGAGGAACTCAACCGCATCGGGAAAGCGGTTCTCGATGAATACGCCGCGCGCGACAAACAGTACGACGAAATCACCGAGCATGGTGCCACGCAGGGCGCGCGTCTCTAGCGCGCAGGAGGCACTGCAGTGAGCGGCTCAGTGCCGCGTGATGTCCTCGGCAACGGTCTCCAGCAGTCGTTGCGCGCGTGCGCGTGCCCCTTCGCCAGCGCGGGGCGTGATCGGTAGATCGGGCGCGATGCCCGCCACTTCATCGGTGCCGTCGGCGCGCAACCGGACACAGTCCGGAATACGCATGCGCAGGTGTGAGTGGGGCAGCTCGCGCGATGGGGCGCCGCTCATGAAACCGCAGCCGTAGCCACCACTACCGGTGCCGACGATGCGCGCGATGCGGTTGTCCTGCATGCGCGCGGCAAACATCTCCGCCGAGGACACGGTCTTGCCATTGGTGATGACGTAGACCGGCCCGTCCCACGCACCCCAGTGGGCGCGCAGGTCCTGTGCCCAGTCGAGACGGTGGGCGATCAGGAAATCGTCCAGCGTATCCACCGCCTGGCTTGGCAGCGGGCCACCGGAGGTGCCTGCCGCGACCAGGCGACGGCACTGGCCGCCGTTCCATGGCTGCTGGGTCTGCCACACCCAGGACAGGTCACAGGCTGGAAGGCTCAGTGCACGCCGCGAAGCATCGAAGCTGGCGCGCTCAGCCGTCAGCAGGCGGCGGGCGGTGGCGGCCGGATGATGGCGGCGCAGGGCATCGTCGAGTCGCTCGTACTGTTCGTCGAGATAGGGCCTGCCTGCGGCGGACTGACTGACCAGCAGCGTGGCCGACGTGACCGGCCGCGGGGTGAACAACCGCGCAAGCGTGTCGCCACTGTCATCCCCGCCCGGGTTGTCGCCGACATCGACCAGCACGGCATCGACGCCATCGTGCTGGAACCGGCGCAGGCTGCCGGCGATCATGGCCACCCAGCCGTTCACCAGCACGCTGCGCATGTCGCCGATGGAATCGGCATGGCGCAGCTGTGGCCACAGCGCGTGGCATAGACCGGGATAGCGCAGCGCATCGAACTCGTGCAGCCGAAGCACGCCCACCTTGCGTCCCTCGGGCAACGCGAGGATGCCGGCGCGCAGCGCAGGGTCGGCCTGGCCGTCCAAGGGGGTGTAGCCGGGCAGTGTTTCCAGCGGAAGGCTGAAGTCCTGCCGGCCTTCATCGGCGACCCCGAGCGCAGCGCAACCGGCACTCGGGCCCAGCGTGCGCGGATCGACAGCCCGTGGTGGCTGGGACGTGCCGCCTGCATCCAGCCGGTCGAGCAGCGCTAGGTGGCCATCATGGAAGCCGGCCAGAAAACTGCGCAGCGCCTGGGTGGCCTGGGCGTCATTGCGTGCCTCGGCGAGGTCGCGCTGTGCCCGGGCATCAAGGGTCGGCAGATCGACGCCGCTCTCGGGCGAGGCCATCCAGGCCAGGTGCGCGTAGTCGCTCTGCAATGCTGCTTTGAGCACCGCGTAATCTGCCCGCCAGGCATCCCGATCCACTGCCGCGGCCGCGCTCACGCCACTGGCCGAGAGCGTGCCCACCGCCGCCAACAGGCCCGCCATCCATCGCATGGTTGCCATCACATCCTCCCTGAGTCGGGCCGGCACATCCGGCTTCCACGTGACTGTCCACCCTCGATCTTAGTCAAGGGGACGCCTCGCAGGTAGTGGCAGCGGTGCCCTGCGCACACCTGCACGTCGAGGCGGAGAAGCGCCATGAGCATCGCAGGGAAGGACGCCCGGGCCGATCCTTGCGCCTGGCGGACCGTGTCGGCTGGAGGAGGCGCCGCATACACCCGCTACGCACGCGATCGCGCACAATAGGCCGTCTTTGAGCTGATTGCTGTTGGAGGTGCCATGAAACGTGTCGTCCTGCTGAGCCTGGGGGCGCTTGCGCTCGCGGCGTGCTCCAAGCCTGAATCCGCCGATCAGGCGGGCCCGTCGGCCACCGCCGAGGCCCCCACCGCGGCCAAGCCTGCCGACCCTGCCGCTGCCGCGACCCAGTCCCCGTCGTTCGATTGCGCCAAGGCACAGTCCGAGGCCGAGAAACTGGTGTGCGTCGACCCACGGCTGGCCGCGCTGGACCGTCAGCTGGCCGCGCTCTACAAGCGCGTGCAGACCAGCCCGGACGAGCTGGACATCGCGGCCGAGCAGCGTGGCTGGATCAAAGGGCGCGATGCCTGTTCGCGCGCGGTGGATCCCAAGCGCTGCCTGGTGGAGTCCTATCAGACGCGCCTGGTCGAGCTGACCATCAACGGCGGCGGCATCCAGGTGCCGGCGAAGGTCGAGTACCGCTGCGACGACAACAGCAAGCCGGTGACGGCGGTGTTCTACAACGACATCGACCCGACCGCGGCCGTGGTCAGCTGGGGCAACGATCAGGCGATCGTCTTCCCGATGCCCGTGAGCAAGGACGAGAACAATGGCGGCCGCTGGGGCCGGGAGGGCGTCGACCTGCGTATCCACGACGACCAGACCACCCTGGACTTCTACGGCACCACGCTGCAGTGCCAGATCGCCCGGTGATGCCGGCCACCGCCGCGTCGCTCAGCGCACGCGGCGGTAGCGCACCTCGTTCTGCCGGTCGCCGACCTCGGTGGTGACGAACCCGTCGCGGCTCTGGCTGATATCGAACACGCTGCTGCCGACGTTGAGCTGGCCGCCGTTGACCCAGCCATTCAACGTCTGGCCGCCGGTCTGCGCGCTCATCCGGCCATCGCTGTCGATGCGCATGCGGATGTCGGCATTGAAGGTCGGGTTGTAGCCCTCGAATTCTCCGATCATCCAGCCGGGTACGTAGGAGGTATGCCGGGCGCCCTGGTAGGTGTCGTCGTCGTAGCGCGCGTCATCCTTGTTGGCGTTGTGCGCCAGCGCGCCGAGGATGGCCGCGCCGATCAGCACGCCGGCGGCGACCTTGGCGTCGTGGTTGTCATCATCGTGGCGATCATCACGGTCGCTGCCGCCGTGGACCCGGAACGAGGCCCGGCAGCCATCATCCACCCAGACCTCGCGGCGGTCGTAGTCCCAGGTGCGGCCTTGCCGGCAGTCCGCACCGGACAGCTTGCGGTCCAGGGTGACGTAGCCGGCGCGGGGCAGGGTGCAGGATTGATAGCGGTTGTCGCGGCTCTCGCAGGTGACGAAATCATCCGCACGCGCGTTCTCGAACGGAAGCAGCAACAGCAGGGGCGTGGCCAGCAGCGTACGAAAAAGCATGACGTCGATTCCGGCAGGGAAAAGAAGCGCGTTTCACTGACGCCGACGATGGGCACGCGGGCATGAAATCCGGATGAAGATCACCCGCCGTTCAAACCGATCAGCCGCCTCAGGCGCAGGCCGCCAGCGGTTGCTGGAAACAGGCCCGGATCGCGTCGAGCAGTTCGCTCATGCTGTACGGCTTGGGCAGGAAATGCATGCCAGGGCCGAGCTGCGGCACCACGACGGAAGGCTCCAGGCCCGAGGTGACCAGCACCGGCAGCCCAGGCCGTTCCTGCTTGACCCGATGGGCGGCCTCGATGCCGCTGACCGCGCCCAGGCAGACATCGGTGAACACCAGATCGAAGCGCTCGCCGGCCTGGAGCAGCCCCAGCGCGGCTTCCGCCGAACTGACCGCAACGACTTCGCAGGCCTGGCTTTCCAGTGCCATGCGGCTCAGTTCGCGGGTGTCTTCGGTGTCTTCGATCAACAGCACGCGGGGTTCGGGATGGTGCTTGGACAACAACATGGAGCGTGGTTCCTGCTTACCCCCGGACAGGGGCGCGCAAGTATCGCGGGCCGCCGGTGAGGAGGCCGTGGACGGCACCGAAATGCCAGGTAAACCCCCCCGCGTGACCTGCCTTCGGGTGGCTCATGCCGATGTGAGGGACCGGGGCCTGCGGCGGTGCCAGGCCCAGACCAGCGCCACCGCCAGTCCTGCTGCTGACAGGCGCAGCACGGTAGCCGGCCAACCGACGGCCGTGGCCTCGGTGATCACGAACACGTTCCAGGCCAGGTTGAGCGAGACATGCAGGGCCAGCCCGCTCCACAGGGTGTAATCGTCCAGAGTATTGAGCCAGGCGAACACCAGCCCACCGATGCCGGTGATGGCGAACACCTGCAGGGCCATGCTGCCGCCACCGCCGAACGACCACCAGTGGATGGCGCCGAAGATGACAGCCTGGACCAGCGCAGCAGCCAGCCACGGCCAACGCTGCTGGCGGTGCGCGAAGATGAAACCGAAACCGCGGAAGATGATCTCTTCGGCGAGTGGAAACAGCACGCCGAGCATCAGCAGGGCGAGCACATCCTGGGTCGGATTGAATCCCCCCAGCCACCACAGACCCAGCCAGCACGGCAGCGTCGCCAGCAGCGCCAGGGCCGGCCCCTGCCAGCCATTCCAGCGCAACCCGAGCAGCGCACTCAGGCGCTGCCCCGGCCGCACCAGCAGCGCGGCCACGAGCAGCACCAGCAGCACGCCCAGGCCGTTGTCGAGGATGGCGCCGCCATAGGGAATCGGCAGTTTCGGGATCGGTGCGCCCAGCCACGCGGCAAGGTCGCGCAGGTTGATCGAGATGGCCAGGGTCAGCACGACCACGCAGGCGGCCAGCCAGGTGGGCAGGCGGAAGGACGGCATGGGACGCTCCATATCCAGGGATGCGTGGATTGTTGGCGAGGACAGGCCGGGCAGCATGGGGCATTGGTCGGGGGGCCATCGGTCATGGCCGCGTTGCACCACGGTCAGGTGGGACCGGCTAGAGTGCGGCTTTGCCCCTTGGATAACTGCCCATGCAATGCCCCGTATGCAAGACCCAAGCGCTGCAGATGTCCGAGCGCCAGGGCATCGAGATCGATTACTGCCCGCAGTGCCGTGGCGTGTGGCTGGACCGTGGCGAGCTGGACAAGATCATCGAGCGCTCGGCCGGTGCCGCAGCACCGGCCCCGGTACGCGCGGCTGCTCCGCCGCCGCCGGCCGCCGTGCAGCACCGTGACACCCGCCATCTGGGCCAGCAGCCGTACGGCGACCAGCACGGCTACCGCAAGAAGAAAAAAGAAAGCTTCCTGTCGGACCTGTTCGACTTCTGACAGGCGCCTGTGCCGTGCTCAGGCGCGGCGCAGGATGAATTCCCGGTCGACACTGTCGCCGACCGGAAAATCGTATTCGCCGACCTTGCTGCAGCCATAGCGCGCATAGAAGCGCTGCGCACCTAGATTTTCCGACCATACGCCGACCCACAGCGTGCGCCGCTGCGGTTGATCGAGCCACGCCAGGAACGCGTCCATCAGGCGCGCGCCGTGACCACCGCCCTGGTGGCTGGCGAGCAGGTAGAGACGTTTGAGTTCGATATCGCCCTCGGCGGCATCGGCATGCGGCAGGCAGTTCGGCCCTGCGGCGAGATAGCCCACCACACGTGCGCCGTCTTCCAGCAGCCACGCCGCATTGCGTGGGTCGGCGAGCTCGCGGCGTTGTGGCTCGACCGCGTAGTGGCTGTCCAGAAAATCACGCAGATCCTGCGGCGGGTACGAATCGCCAAAGGTCTCGGTGTAGGTGGCGATGGCGATCGCCGAGAGCGCATCGGCATCGGCAAGGGTGGCGCGGCGGAGGGTCAACGTCATGGCGCAGGGCAGGCAGAGCGGGTCGGCAGCTTACGGCATCGGCGCAGGCGGCAGGGGTTCCGGGCACCTTGGTACCCGGAACCTGTCACGGCCGCTGGATCAGAACCAGACGCGCACGCCCGCCACCCAGCGGGTATCGCGCGCGCGCTCACCGGCCACCTCGTGGTAATCAGCGGTATCGCCGAACAGCCGCTCGTGGCTGATGCCGATGTAAGGCGCGAAGCGGCGGCTGAACTCGTAGCGCAGGCGCAGCCCGGCCTCGACCTTGTTGAGTCCCGAACCGTTGCCGTACGCCGGCTCGTCCTTGGCCGAGAACGTGGCTTCCACCAGCGGCTGCAGGATCAGGCGGTTGGTCAGCAGCAGCTCGTACTCCACTTCCACTGTCGCAGCAAACTGTCCGCCTTCGCCGATGTAGGCCGTGGCCGAGGTCTCGAACTTGTACGGCGCCAGGCCCTGGATGCCGAACGCCGCCCACGTGCGCGAATCCGCCGGGCGAAAATCCTGCTTCACGCCAACCAGCACGTCCCACCACGGCGAGACGCTGCGGCCGTACATCACCTCGAGATTGGCCGACTCGGTGCGGCCGTCACCGCGCTCGCCTTCGCTGCGCAGCCATAGCCGGTTGATGTTGCCACCGACCCAGCCGCTGGCCTCCCACGCCTGGCCGGTACCGTGCTGGCCGTCCCAGTGTTCCAGGCGGTTGACCAGCAGCATGCTGTGGATCTCCGGTGCATGCTCCATCGCACCGTCGATCGGAGGGAACGCGGCGAGGCGGTCGGCGGGCGTGACGACCGGAATCGGTTCGCGTGGCTCAGTGAGCGCGGGTGGCTTCGGCATGCCGTGGTCCATCGTCGAATGGTCCATCTGGCTGTGATCTGCGCTGCCATGGTCCATCGTCGAATGGTCCATCTGGCTGTGATCGGTGCTGCCGTGGTCCATCGTCGAGTGGTCCATCTGGCTGTGATCGGCGCTGCCGTGGTCCATCGTCGAGTGATCCATCTGGCTGTGATCGGCGCTGCCGCCATCTGCCGGTGGCGCATCGGCCGTGATCGGTGCCGTGGCATGGCCGGCATGCGACTGCGCCCACGTCGGGGCGGACAAGGCCAGCAGCAGCGCAGCGCTGAGGGTGGGCATCGCGGTAAGCGGAGCGCGGCTCATTCTTCGATCCTCACTTCGCGCATCATGCCCGCTTCCATGTGGTACAGCAGATGGCAGTGGTAGGCCCAGCGGCCGAGCGCGTCGGCGCGCACGCGATAGGTGCGGCGGGTGCCGGGGGGCATGTCGATGGTGTGCTTGCGCAGGTGGAACTGGCCATCGGCGTTTTCCAGGTCGCTCCACACGCCATGCAGATGGATCGGGTGCTGCATCATCGTGTCGTTGACCAGCACGATGCGCATGCGTTCACCGTAGTTCAGGCGCAGCGGTTCGGCGCTGGCGAACGGAATGCCGTCGAAGGACCAGCTGAATTTCTCCATGTGGCCGGTCAGGTGCAGCTCGACCTCGCGGCCGGGATCGCGGCCATCGGGATCGTCGAACAGGCTGCGCATCGCACCGTAGGTCAGCACGTGACGACCGTTGTCGCGCAGGCCGATGCCGGGATCATCGAGCTTTGGGTCGGTGGCCATGCTCTGCATGTCGACCAGCGGATTGCCTTTTTCGCTGGCCGGGTGGCGCGGCGCCTTGGAATCAGCGCCGTGCGCGCCGTGGCCCATGCTCGCGCCGCAGCCACCTTCCATGCCCTTCATGTCGTGACCCGCCATACCGTTTCCGGCATGGCCCATGTCATGGCCCATGTCGCTCATGGTCAGCAATGGGCGCGGGTCGCGCTCGGGAACCGGCGCCTGCAGGCCGTGGCGGACCGCCAGCGTGCCGGCGGCATGGCCGGTGCGGCCCATGTCCTGGCAGAAGATCGTGTAGGCATCCTGTCCACTGGGTTCGACGATCACATCGAAGGTCTCGGCCGGTGCGATGCGGAACTCATCGATGCTGACCGGGTGGATGTACTGGCCATCGGCGGCGACCACGGTCATTTTCAGGCCGGGGATGCGCACATCGAAGTAGGTCATCGAGCCACCGTTGATGAAGCGCAGCAGCACCTTCTCGCCACTGCGGAACAGCCCGGTCCAGTTGCCCGCCGGTGCGGTGCCGTTGAGCAGGTAGGTATAGGTGTGGGCGTTGATGTCGGAGATGTCGGTCGGCGTCATCCGCATCCGGCCCCACATGCCGCGGTCGGCGGTGGCTGCGGCCCAGCCATCCCGGCGCACATCACGGAGGAAGTCGGGCAGGGTGCGCTTGTAGTAGTTGTCGTACTCGGCCAGCTTCTTCATGCGCCGGAACAGCGCGCCGGGGTCCATGTCGGTCCAGTCCGAGAGCACGATCACGTGCTCACGGTCGAAGCGGTACGGCGCCGGCTCGAGCGGGTCGATGATCAGCGCGCCGTACAGGCCGGCCTGTTCCTGGAACATCGAATGGCTGTGGTACCAGTACGTGCCCGACTGCTTGAGGGTGAACCGGTACTGGTAGGCCTCGCCGGAGGCGATGCCGTTGAAGCTCAGGCCGGGCACGCCGTCCATGTTGGCCGGCAGCAGCAGGCCGTGCCAGTGGATGGAGGTGGGGTGCCCCTGCAGCGTGTTGGCCACCCGGATGTTGACCGTCTGGCCTTCGCGCCAGCGCAGGATCGGCGCCGGCAGGCTGCCGTTGACGGTGATCGCCGGGCGGGTGCGCCCGGTGAAGTTGGCCAGCGATTCGCCGATGCTCAGCTGCACGTCATGGCTGCTGAGCACCTGCGGGGCACCGGCCAGGCCGGGACCGGCGGCCGCGAAGGCGCGTGGGCTCAGGCCGGTGGCGGCCAGACCGGCGACCACGCCGCCGGCAGCCACGCCCTGCACGAACAGGCGGCGTGACGGCATGGGCGGGGTGCCCGTGCCGGGTGTTTTAAGGAAAGACATTGCAACTCCGGATCCGATTCGAATGGCACGCGGGGTGCCGGCAACGCCCGCAGGCGGGGCCATGCGGGCAGGGCATCAGGCAGGCGCTCGCAGAGCGCTGCGGATCAGGCGATCGGAGGGCGGGTGATGCGGTCCAGCGGCGGTGTCGGTTGCGACGGATGCGCGGCCGGCAGCGGGGCCAGCGACAGCGGCGGGGGCGTGGCCAGCCAGGCGACCTGGGCGGTCAGGCTGGGTTGCTGCGCGCAGCTGCGCAGGCAGTCCTTGATCTTGCAGTGGTCGCCATCGTGAGGCGCCTGCACTCCGCTGGCAGCATCGGGCATGGCGTGATGGTCATGCGGGAGGGCGGCCGCCGGTGCTTCACCATGGCAGGTCGGTGCGGCACCGCTTGCGGTGGCCGGCTCGGCCAGGGCGAGCGCCATCGGGCCGGCCATGGCCACGTTCAGCCCGTTGAGCAACAGGCTGAGCATCAGGACGACTCGCAGGAGCAGGCCACTGGCGGACATGGGGCTCACCTTACTGCCAAATCCGCACGGTCGCACCCATGGCTGAACACGCGGTTCAACTCTGGAGCAAGGTCTGTCTGGCCGCCCCGGCGCATCAGCCTTCCTCGCGCACGATCTCGACCAGGCGGTCGCCGTAACGGGCCAGCTTGGTGCCACCGATGCCCCCGACCCGGCCCAGCGCATCGACGCTGGTGGGGCGCTGTTCGGCAATGTTGCGCAGGGTGCTGTCGTGGAAGATCACGAAGGCCGGCACGTTCTGCTCGCGCGCGAGTTCGGCGCGCAGGCCCCGCAGCGCATTGAACAGCGCCAGGTCCTGCGGCAGCACCGACAGGCCGGTGCGCTGGCCGCTGCGATCGCGCTCGCGGGCCGCCTTGGGCGTCTCGCGGCGCATCATGACCTTGCGCTGGCCCTTGAGCACCTCGCGGCTGCCATCGGTCAGGCGCAGCCCGCCGTAGGCGCTGCTGTCCACCTCGAGCAGGCTGGAGGCGACCAGCTGGCGGAACACGCTGCGCCAGGTACGCGCGTCCAGATCCTTGCCGATGCCGTAGGTGCTCAGTTCGGTATGCCCGAACTGGCGCACCTTCTCGTTGTCGCCGCCGCGCAGGATGTCGATCAGATGGCCCACGCCGAAGCGCTGGCCACTGCGGTAGACGCAGCTCAATGCCTTCTGGGCGGCGACGCTGGCATCCCAGGCATCGGGCGGCAGCAGGCAGTTGTCGCAGTTGCCGCAGGGCTGCGGGTAGGTCTCGCCGAACCCGGCCAGCAGGACCTGGCGGCGGCACTGCATGGATTCGCAGTAGCCGAGCAGGTGGTCCAGCTTGGAGCGTTCCAGCGCTTTGCGCTCTTCGCCCGCCTCGGACTGCTCGATCATCTGTTTGAGCAGCACCACGTCGCCCAGGCCGTAGCAGAGCCAGGCCTCGGCGGGCTCGCCATCGCGACCGGCGCGGCCGGTTTCCTGGTAATAGCCTTCCATCGATTTGGGCAGGTCGGTATGCGCGACGAAGCGCACGTCCGGTTTGTCGATGCCCATGCCGAAGGCGATGGTGGCGCACATGACGATGCCATCCTCGCGCAGGAAGCGACGCTGGTTGGCGGCGCGGACCTCGGGCGGCAGGCCGGCGTGGTAGGGCAGGGCGTTCATGCCCTCCTTGCACAGGAACTCGGCGGTTTCCTCGACCTTGCGCCGCGACATGCAGTAGACGATGCCGGCGGCCCCGCGGTGGACCTTGAGGAAGTCCAGCAGCTGCCTTTTGGCGTTGTCCTTCTGGACGACCGTGTAGCGAATGTTGGGCCGGTCGAAGGAGCTGACGAAGTGCTGGGCGTTGGTGAGGTCCAGGCGTTCGGCGATCTCGCGCTGGGTGGGCGGATCGGCGGTGGCGGTCAGCGCGATGCGCGGCACGTCGGGCCAGCGTTCGTGCAGGACGGTGAGCTGGCGGTATTCGGGGCGGAAGTCGTGGCCCCACTGGGAGACGCAGTGGGCTTCGTCGATGGCGAACAGGGCGATCCGGCTGCGCGAGAGCAGCGACAGGAAGCGACCGGTGAGCAGCCGCTCGGGCGCGACGTAGAGCATGTCCAGTTCGCCGGCGAGCAGTTCGCGTTCGACGCGGGCACTGGTTTCGCCGTCGAGGGTGGAGTTGAGGTATTCGGCGCGGACGCCGAGCTGGCGCAGGGCTTCGACCTGGTCCTGCATGAGCGCGATCAGCGGCGAGATGACGATGCCGGTGCCATCGCGGAGCAGGGAGGGGACCTGGTAGCAGAGCGATTTGCCGCCGCCGGTGGGCATGAGGACGAGCGCGTCATTGCCGGCGGCGACATGCTCGACGATCGCCTGCTGCGGACCGCGGAATTCGTCGTAACCAAAGATGCGGCTGAGCAGGTCGTGCGCGGGGCGGGAAGACATCGCCGTAGTTTACAGGGCTGGGCGCCCCGAGGCGGGTCATCCCATTCCGGATGTGAACGTAAGCGGGACACCCTTCGACCAGGCAGCCCCCCTTGGAGTCAAGGGGGGCGCGCCGCAGCGCAACCTTGGAAATCCCGCAGGGGCAAGGCCCCCGGAGGGATTACTGCAGCAGCGAACGCAGCATCCAGGCGTACTTTTCGTGGGTCTGCAGGCGCTGGGTCATCAGATCTTCGGTCGGTGCGTCATCGGCATCGTCGGCCACATCCAGCACTTTCCGGGCAGTGCGGCACACGGCCTCGTTGGCGGTGACCAACTGGCGTACCATTTCACGCCAGTCCGCGCTGTCGGTCAGGCCCGGCTCCTCGGCGATCGAGGTCAGGGCCGCGAACTCGCGGTAGGAGCCCGGGGCGTTGAAGCCCAGTGCACGGATGCGTTCAGCGACGTCGTCCAGGGCGGCCCACTGTTCGGTGTACTGGGTCTCGAACATGGTGTGCAGCGAGTTGAACATCGACCCGGTCACGTTCCAATGGAAGTTGTGGGTCTTCAGGTAGAGCGTGAACGCATCTGCCTGGAAGGCCGATAGTCCATCGGCGATCTTCTTGCGATCGCCCTCCTTGATCCCGATATCAATGTTCGGGGCCGACGGGGCCGCCGCGCCGAGTTTCTGCTTGGCCGTCTTGGGCTTTGCCGGGGTCTTGGTCGTCTTCGCCATGGGAGAACTCCTTATGGATGGGATGAATCGGATGGCCTTCACAATAGATCAGACTACCCTTTCAGTAGTAAACAAAAGTTCTAAACGAATCGATTGATGAGCGCTATCGAAAAACCACATGCAGCACGCCTGGCCCAGCAGCAGGCCGCGATCAACGGGGCCATGAGCCGCGACCGCGGTCGTTTGCTGGGGATGCTCTCGCGTTGGCGGGCCAAACCGGCGGATGCGGGGCTGGCGGCGGCGTTCGAGCAGGCCTTGCAGGCGTCCGTGCAGCGCCGTGAAGCGCGTGCGCTGAATCAGCCGGCCATCACTCTGGACGAGCAGCTGCCGATTGCGCGTGAAGCCGAGGCCATCACCGCGCTGATCCGCGACCATCAGGTCGTGGTGATCGCCGGTGAGACCGGCTCGGGCAAGACCACGCAGCTGCCCAAGCTGTGCCTGGCCGCCGGCCGTGGCACCGCCGGCATGATCGGCTGCACGCAGCCGCGGCGGATTGCCGCACGAGCGGTGGCCACGCGTGTCGCGCAGGAGCTGCAGTCCGAACTGGGCACCACCGTGGGTTACCAGGTGCGCTTCACCGACCGTGTCGGTGACGATACCCGCATCAAGTTCATGACAGACGGCATCCTGCTGGCCGAGATCAGCAGTGACCGCTGGCTGTCCAACTACGACACGATCATCGTCGACGAGGCGCACGAACGCAGCCTCAACATCGATTTCCTGCTGGGCTATCTGAAGCAGCTGCTGAAGAAGCGGCCGGATCTCAAACTGATCGTCACCTCGGCGACCATCGATACCTCGCGCTTCGCCCAGCACTTTGATGATGCGCCGGTGATCAGCGTGGAAGGCCGCACCTTCCCGGTGGACGTGCGCTACCGCCCGCTGGAAGGCGAGGGCGGCGGCGATGCCGACGGTGGCCGCGATGGCGAGCGCACCGTGAATGATGCAGTGGTCGCGGCGGTGGATGAAATCACCCGCATCGATCCGCGCGGCGACATCCTGCTGTTCTTCCCGGGCGAGCGCGAAATCCGCGATGCGCACCAGGCACTGGAGCGGCGCAAGTACCGCGGCACCGACGTGCTGCCGCTGTATGCGCGGCTGTCGGTGAAGGATCAGGACCTGGTGTTCAACCCGGGCAGCAACCGGCGCATCGTGCTGGCCACCAACGTCGCGGAAACCTCCCTGACGGTGCCGCGCATCCGCTATGTGATCGACCCCGGTTTCGCCCGCATCAAGCGTTACAGCCCGCGCCAGAAACTGGACCGGCTGCATATCGAAGCGGTCTCGCAGGCCAGCGCCAACCAGCGCAAGGGCCGGTGCGGTCGTGTCTCCGAAGGCATTTGCTACCGGCTGTATTCCGAAGCGGATTTCCAGTCGCGCCCTGAGTTCACCGATCCGGAAATCCGTCGCTCCAGCCTGTCCGGGGTGATCCTGCGGATGCTGCAGCTGGGCCTGGGCAGGATCGAGGATTTCCCGTTCCTGGAAGCACCGGATGAACGCGCCATCGCCGATGGCTGGCAGCAGCTGGGTGAGCTGGGTGCGGTCGATGCCGAGCGCCGCCTGACCCCGATCGGGCGCCAGATGGCGCGCCTGCCGGTGGACGTCAAACTGGCTCGCATGCTGGTCGCCGCGCAGGCACAGGGCTGCCTGCGGCCGATGCTGGTGATCGCCTCGTTCCTGGGCATCCAGGACCCGCGTGAGCGGCCACCGGAAGCGCGCGCCGCCGCGGACAACGCACATGCGCTGTTCGCCGATGGGCGCTCGGAATTCGTCGGCGTGCTGCGCCTGTGGGACGGCTACCGCCAGGCCCACGAAGATCTCACCCAGTCCAAGCTGCGCGACTGGTGTGGGCGGCATTTCCTTGGTTTCCTGCGCATGCGCGAATGGCGGGAACTGCATCGCCAACTGCGCGTGCTGTGCGAAGAACTGGGCTGGAATGAAGAGCCGGCAGAGACCTCGTTGGCGCCGCTGCTGGCCGGTTCCTCTGCACCGGCGCCGGCGCGCGATGACGAGGCCAGGATCAAGGCGACGCGTGGCCAGCAGCACCGTGCCGCGCGCCTGGCCCGCGAAGGGAAATCCGAACCGGCGCCTGCCGAGGACAAGGCCGCGCCCGGCAACGGTGCCGATCCCGAGGCACGCAGCGCGTTCAGCGACAAGGTGCGCGCCGCGGCGTACCAGACCCTGCACCGCGCGCTGATCGCCGGCCTGCCCACGCAGATCGGCCATCGCAGCGACAAGGGCGATTTCCTGGCGCCGCGCCAGCGTCGCTTCCTGCCGTTCCCGGGCTCGGCCCTGGCCAAGCGGCCGCCGCCGTGGCTGCTCACTGCAACACTGCTGGACACCCAGAAGATCTGGGGTCTGACCAACGCGGCGATCGAGCCGGACTGGGTCATCAACGAACTGCCGCACCTGCTGCTGCGCAAGCACTTCGATCCGCACTGGTCGCGTGCGCAGGGCCAGGTGCTGGCCTCGGAGCAGATCAGCCTGTTCGGACTGGTGCTGGCCCCGAAAAAACCGGTGCATTACGGCCGCATCGCGCCGGCCGAGGCGCATGACATCTTCGTGCGCCAGGGCCTGGTGACCGGCGAGATCAACACCCGGGCCGGCTTCGTGGCCGACAACCTCAAGGTGCTGGAGCAGGCGCGCGAAGAAGAAGCCAAGCTGCGCCGCGCCGGTATCGTCGCCGATGAAGGCTGGCAGGCGCGCTGGTACCTGGACCGGATACCGGCCGAGATCCATTCGGCGATGGGCCTGGATACCTGGTGGAAAGCACTGGCGCCGGAGAAGCGCCGGGCGCTGTCGTGGACGCTGGCCGATCTGCTGCCGGGCGAAGGCAGCGATGCCGAGCGCTATCCCAGGTACCTGCCGCTGGGCGATGCGCGGCTGGCGCTGCATTACACCTTCGAACCCGGTGCCGAGGACGATGGTGTGACGCTGGAGGTGCCGCTGCACCTGCTCAACGCGTTGGATCCGGCGCGGCTGTCGTGGCTGGCGCCGGGCTTCGTCGCTGACAAGGCCGCCGCATTGATCCGCAGCCTGCCCAAGGCGATGCGCCGCAACTATGTGCCGGCACCGGACTTTGGCCGCGCGTTTGCCGAGGCCTTCGCCGAACCGACCGCCGATGACATCCGGGGCGAACTGGCGCGGTTCCTCGCGCGCGCGACGGGTGCCAAGCTGGCCGCAACCGATTTCGACGAAGCCTCGCTGGAGCCGCACCTGCGCATGAACCTGCGCCTGCGCGATGCCGACGGCAAGGTGCTGGCGACCTCGCGCGATCTGGAGGCGCTGCGTGCCCGCTTCGGCGACAAGGCCGGTGAGGCCTTCGCCGCACGCGCAGGGCGTGCGCTTGCCGCGGAAGGGCTACGCGATTTCCCGGCTACCCCGATCCCGCTGCAGGTGCCCGGCGAAGCCGGCGTGCCGGCGTACCCGGCACTGGTCGATCAGGGTGAGACCGCAGCGCTGAAGATCTTCGCCGACCGCAACGAAGCGCTGGAACAGCATCCGCTCGGGGTTCGTCGATTGATGGAGATCGCGCTGGCCGACAAGGCCAAGCAGGCGCGCAAGCAATTGCCGGTGCCGCCCAAGACCGGGCTGCTGTACGCCGCGATCGAATCGCAGGAGCGGCTGCGGGGCGATCTGGTCGATGCGGCGATGAATGCCGTGCTGGCCGACGGGCTGGGTGATATCCGCGACCCTGCCGCGTTCGCCAAACGCAGTGCCGAGGCGGGCAAGGCGTTGTTCGGTGAGGCGATGGCGCGCCTGAAGCTGGCCGAGAACATCCTCGCCCACGTGGCCGAGCTCAAACCACAGCTGGAAGCGCCGCTGATGGGGTGGGCGCGTGGCAACCTCGATGACATGGAGCAGCAGCTTGCCGCCCTGGTCCATCCCGGGTTCCTGCGTGACACGCCGGCCGACGCGTTGGCGCAGTACCCGCGCTATCTGCGCGCGATGATCCTGCGCACCGAACGTGCCAAGCGTGATCCACCGCGCGATCAGGCGCGCATGCTGGAGCTGCGTCCGTTCGTGGAGGCGCTGGCGCAGGCCGACGCGCGTGGCCTGCGCCAGCGGCCGCAGTGGCAGGACCTGCGCTGGGACCTGGAGGAGCTGCGGGTTTCGCTGTTCGCCCAGGAGCTTGGGGCGCGTACCGGCATTTCGGCCAAGAAACTGGCCCAGCGCGTAGCCGCGCTGCAGAAGGCCTGATCCGGCAACCCCCGTGCCGGTGCGGCACGGGGAACCGGGTGCGGATTACTTGACGCGGCGGACCTTGGCGCGGGTGTTGACGCCCTGCACCTGCAGGTACCACACGCCGCCCAGGCCGGGAGCGATGCTGACCTCGGGCGATTGGCGGCGGACGCCACCGACCTGGGCGTCGTCGATCTGCTCCCACTCCTGCGCGTTGGCGAGCACGTAACGCTGGCCCTTGCCGAAGCCGCGGAACTCACCGGTCAAGGTGCTTTTGATCGGCTCCTTGGTGCCGAAATCGAAGAAACCGTGGTTCTTCACGATGACTTCCTGGCGCCCCTCTTCGCGGGCCTGCTCGCGAGCATCGGCGGCCAGGGCAGCCACTTTGCCCTGCAGCCAGTTGTTGAGCTCGGCCAGTTCCTGCGGTGTGAGTTTCTCCAGCCCGGCCGCCTTGAACTCGGCCGGCGACATCTGCTGCTGCAGATCGCCTTCCACCACGCGCTGGGCCAGCGCCGGCAGCGACACACTCATCACAATGGCCGCGCAGGCCAACAACCGCAGACGGGAAAAGCGCATGGCAGGGTCTCTCCTAGGGATGGCCGCAGTGTAGTGCCAGCGCCCGGGCATGTGCACATGCAGGCGACGGCGATTGTCGGGGGGGCGCTGCGGCGCTAGTGTAGATGGCCTCTGTCTTGTCTGTACGATGCTGTGAACCGCGCTTCTGCCCCCGGCCTGGATGCCTTGTTGAACCGACCCTCGGTGGCTTCGCTGCCGACCGAACTGCGCGAGGCGTTGCTGCAGCGCTGGCAGCAGCCCGAGGCCGATCTGGACATGCGCGCGGGCTGGCCGGTGCTGGCCGACACGCTTGATGCGCTGTCGCTGCTGTCGGCCGACGAGTCGGCGCTGCTGGCCACCCTGCTGTTCGATCTGCCGTGGCTGCGCGCCGGGCTGGACGCGTTGCCGGTCGGTGCGCTCAAGCCGGTGGTGGTCGGCCTGCTGGACGGGCTGGACGCGGCCGACCAGGTCTGGGCGCTGCATGCCGGGCGTGAGGCCGGTCGCAACAGCGAGGGGCTGCGTCGCCTGCTGCTGTCGATCATCCGCGATCTGCGCGTGGTGCCGATCCTGCTCGCCCGCCAGCTGGCCCGCATGCGCGGTGCCGATCGCCTGCCCGAGGAGGAACGGCGCGCGTTGGCCCAGCTCACCCGCGACATCCACGCGCCGCTGGCGAACCGGCTCGGCATCTGGCAGTTGAAGTGGGAGCTGGAAGACCTGGCGTTCCGCCACCTCGAACCGGAGACCTACCGCCGCATCGCCCGCGAGGTCGACGAAACCCGGTTGGCGCGCGAGCGCTATGTCGAGGCCGTCAAAAAGGCGCTGTCGCGCGAGTTGCTGGCGCAGGGCATCCGTGCCGAGGTCAGTGGCCGCCCGAAGCACATCTACAGCATCTGGCGGAAGATGCAGAAGAAGCGGCTGGCGTTCGAGCAGCTCTACGACATCCGTGCGGTACGCGTGATGGTGGAGGACGTGGCCGCCTGCTACGCCGCATTGGGCGTGGTGCACGCGCTGTGGGCGCCGGTGCCGAGCGAGTTCGACGATTACATCGCGCGCCCGAAGGCCAATGATTACCGCTCGCTGCATACCGCCGTGGTCGGCCCGGAAGGTCGCACCATCGAAGTGCAGATCCGGACCCACGACATGCACGCCCAGGCCGAGCTCGGCGTGGCCGCGCACTGGCGCTACAAGGAAGGCAGCAAGGGTGCGGAGAAGGCCTTCGACCGCAAGATCACCTGGATGCGCCAGTTGCTGGAGCAATCCCAGGAGGGGCACGGCGGTGAGCTGGCCGGCGCGCTGGATGCCGAGCTGACCGAGGACCGGGTCTACGCGCTCAGCCCCAAGGACGAGGTGATGGACCTGCCGCAGGGCGCCACGCCGCTGGATTTTGCCTACCACGTGCACACCATGGTCGGGCACCGTTGCCGCGGCGCGAAGGTGAATGGCCGCATCGTGCCGTTGACCTACCGGCTGCGCAGCGGCGACCGCGTCGAGATCCTGACCGGCAAGGAGGCCGACCCCCGGCGGGACTGGCTGCTGGCCTCCAGTGGCTTCCTGGCCAGCAACCGCTCGCGTGAAAAGGTGCGCGGCTGGTTCCACAAGCTGGACCGCGCACGCAATGTGCAGGCCGGACGCGAACTGCTCGAGCGCGAGCTGAAGCGGCTCGGCCTGCAGCATGCCGACCTTGCCATCGCGTTGAAGAAGTTCCACGCCGACAGCGTCGACGATCTCTATATCCAGGTCGCGCTGGGCGACACCGGGCCGAACCAGGTCAGCCGTGCGCTGCTGGAAGCCGAACGGGCCGCCAGCCAGCCGGCGGTGCCGGCGATGCCGCGGCCCACGGCGCGGCGCGACAGCGTGCGCAGTGCCAACTTCACCGTGCAGGGCGTGGGCAACCTGCTGGTGCAGCTGGCCCGCTGCTGCCAGCCGGTGGCCGGCGAACCGATCGTCGGCTACCTCACGCGGGCGCGTGGCGTCACCGTGCACCGCACCGACTGTGCGGCGCTGGCCCGGCTGGCCGCAGCCAGCCCGCAGCGCATTCTTCCCGTGGAGTGGGGCCAGGCCGGCGGTGGCTATGAAGTGGACGTGGTGGTCGATGCGGTCGACCGGCGCTGGCTGCTCAAGGACATCACGAACCTGATCGCGCAGGAGGATGCCTACGTCCTGGACATCCACAGCGACAACGTCCGCAACAGCGGCCGGGCGCACCTGCGGCTGCGGCTGAAGGTCAGCGACTACGGGCAGCTTTCCACCCTGCTGGGCAAGCTGGACGCACTGCCCGGCGTCAGCGAAGCCCGGCGTCTAGGCTGAGCTCACGTGCCCCACGCTAGGCTCGCGGCATGAGCCGGGACGATGACAGGCATGATGCCGCGCACGAGGCGCTGCGGCGGGTGCGCCGCGAGGGGCGCTGGTGGTGGGTGCAGGCGCGCCACGCCAAGCGCATCTGGCGCTGGGCGTTGCTGATCGCCGTGCTGCTGTTCGTGGCCCTGGCGCTGTTGCGCCGGCCGCTGGCGAACTGGTTCTGGAATGAACCGCAGATCGAGCAGCTGCTCGACCAGGGCGATCGCGCGCTGGCCGCAGGCCGCCTGACCCTGCCCGACGGCAGCGGCGCACGTGAGTCCTATCAAGCAGCGCTGGCGCTGGACAACGACCGGCTGCAGGCACGCACCGGCCTGGCCCGTACCGGCCAGGCGGCACTGCAGCAGGCGCGTGCTGCACTGGAACGCGGCGACCCGGCGGCCGCGACGACAGCGCTGGCCCTGGCGCGCGAGCTGCAGGTGCCGCAGCGCGAAGCCGACGCGGTGGCGCAGCAGCTGCGCGCGCACGACCAGGCACGCGCGGGGATCGGCGCCTTGCTCGGCCGCGCCGAAGCGGCCCTGCAGGCGCAACGGCTCGATGGCAGCCCGGACAGCGCGCTGCCGCTGTTCCAGCAGGTGCTCACGCTCTCGCCCAACCAGGTGCGTGCGCTGGAAGGGCGTGAGGATGCGCTGTCCGACCTCCTCCAGCAGGCGCGCACGGCGGCCGGGCGCGGCGATGTCGCACGCGCGGCCGAACGCGTGCGCAGTGCCCGGGGCTTCGACGCCGGACATGTCGATCTGCCGGCCACCCAGGAGGCACTGAACAACGTACTGGAGCGGCGCCAGCGCGAAGGCGAAGCCGCGCTGCGCCGGCAGAAACTGGAGGCTGCGGCGGAGGCCTTCGCCGCGGTGCTTGCCGCCTTGCCCGACGATCCTGCCGCACACCGCGGCCAGCAGCAGGTGGCCGATGCGCAGCTCTCGCGTGCGACGCGGCTGGCCGGCAATTTCCGTTTCGACGAAGCGGCCCAGGCGGTGCAGCAGGCTGAAACGCTGGGCGCTTCCACGCGCGCGCTGGAGACGGCGCGGCATGCCATCGAGCAGGCGCGTCGTTCGCAGGCCGCGTTGAAGACCCCGGCGGTGCCGCGGGCGCAGCGCGAACGCACGCTGCAGGGCCTGCTCACGCGCCTGGAAGAGGCCGAGGGCCGTGGCAATTTCCTGGATCCCCCCGGCCGCAGTGCCTACGACGCGCTGCGTGAGGCCCAGGGGGTTGCGCCGCAGGACCCGCGTGTTCGCGCGGCGGCGCAGCGGTTGTTGCCAGCGAGCCGGCAGTGTTTCGAGGATCGCCTGCGCGAGAACCGGGTACTAGGGGCCGGAGCCTGTCTGGAGGCCTGGCAGACCCTGTCCTCCAGCGACGCAGGCCAGGCTGCGGCAAGGCGCCGGCTGGCGCAGCGTTGGTTGGCGATCGGCAGCGAGCGGCTTGGCTCGGGCGATATCACCTTCGCGCAACAGGCGCTGGTGCAGGCGCGCCGCTGGCAGCCGGACCTGCCCGAGCTGCCGGCATTTGCCGAACGCCTGCGCAGTGCCGGTGGCGGCGCGGGAGCCTAGGCCAGGAACACCCGCTGTACGGTGGCGCGGGCGGCATCCAGCGAGAAGTGGTCCACGATGTTCTGCAGCCCGGCGGTGGAGAGCCGGCGCCACAGGGCCTCATCCTGGTACAGCCGGACCACGGCCTGGGCGAACGCCTCGGCATCATCGGCCACCAGTACATCCTCGCCATCGCGCAGGTGCATGCCTTCCACGCCGCAGGTGGTGGCGACCACGGGCTGGCCGTGCGCCATGCTGAGATTCACCTTGCCCTTGACCCCCGCGCCGAAGCGCAGCGGCGCCACGGCGATGCGCACGCCGTCCATGTACGGCACCACGTCCGGCACGAAGCCATGGATGTCCACACCGGGCTGGGTCGCGGCCAGCTCGCGCAGCGCATCGGGCACGGCTGCGCCGATGCAGTGGAACCGGATATCGGGCAGCTGCGCGCGGATGCGCGCGAAGACCTCACCGATGAACCACTGCATGGCATCCAGGTTCGGCGGATGACGGAAGCCGCCAACGAACACCAGGTCCCGACGCTCGGCCCAGTCGGGGCCCGCGCCTGCAACTTCATGCAGGTTGGAGATCAGTTCCACCGTCGCGCCCGGCGCATCGATGCGCAGCTGCTCGCGCTCGGCCGCGCTGACCAGCACGGTCACATCGACCTGATCCATCACCGCCAGCTCGCGTGCGCGGGTGCGCTCGGCATTGCGCAGCAGGCCTGCATCGCCGGCGATCTCCGCACCACGGCGCTCGCGCAGGTAATGCAGGTCGACGGTGTCGAACACGGTGCGCGCCTGCGGCGCGAAGCTGCGCAGCAGCGGCAGGCACTCGTGGGCAACGTGGTAGCGCACCATCATCACCACCCCGAAGCGGGCGCCGTTGGCGCGCAGCCACGGTGCCACGCCGTCGAGGTAGGGCGCGTACCAGACCTCCACGCCCAGTGCCTGCAGCGCCTCGGTGGCGGCGCCGGCATGCTCGCGCCGGGTCGGCACGAACACCACATGGACGCCCTCGTCGAGCAGCATCCGGATCAGGTTGTACTGGCGCAGCGAGGCCGAGTCGCGATCCGGCTGCGGCACTTCTTCATCCAGGATCAGGACCTGGCGCTGGGCGCGATGCAGCAGGGCCGGCGAGGGCACGCTGCCCACGCTCGGCTGCGCTTGCAGCGCCTTGGCCCACTTCGCCGCGAACACCCCACGGTTGCGGACCTGGTAGGCCTTGACCCCGCTGCCGGTATCGGTGCCGTTGCTGGTGCCCTCGTCATGCACCACGCGGCTGGCCGGCTGCACCAGCACGCGGTGGCCACTTTCGCGGACGGCGAAGGCCAGGTCGGTATCTTCGTAGTAGGCGGGCTTGTAACGCAGATCGAAGCCGCCAAGCTGGTCCCACAAGGCGCGGGGGATCATCAACGCCGCGCCGGAGCAGTAGTCGGCATCGCGCAGCGCGCTGTAGCGCGGATCCTCGGGTGACTCGAAGCGGCCATAGCTCCAGCCGCTGCCGTCCTGGAAGATCACGCCACCGGATTCCTGCAGGCGGCCATCGGGGTAGAGCAGCTGCGCACCGACCAGGCCGGCACGCGGCACCCGAGCAAAGGTGGCGAGCAGGGCATCCAGCCAGCCCGGCTGGGGCACGGTGTCGTTGTTGAGCAGCACCACGTACTGGCCACGCGAGCGGGCCACGCCATCGTTGCAGGCCTCGATGAATCCGCCGTTGGTTGGCCGCACCTCATAGCGCAGCCCGCGGACCTGCGGCATCCAGGCGGTGGTTTCGTCGCTGCTGCCGTCGTCCACCACCAGGATCTCGCAGTCGACCTGCGGCGGGTGGGCCGCCAGCGCCCGCAGGCAGGCCAGCGTGTGGCCGGCATGGTTGTAGACCGGAATGATGATGCTGACCACCGGGCGCTCGCTGGCCGGGACCGTGAACGGCGCGAACGGTGTGGCCTCCGGCAGGAACAGCGGTGCGCCGCGCGGGGCGGGCACGGCCTGGGTATGGACCCGGATGCGCTGCCAGGTGGCGCGCCAGCCCCGGGTGCGCAGGCTGGCCAGACTGCGACGGAACAGGCCGAGCATGCGGTTCAGGAAATAGCGAGCATCGGCCAAGGACATCGACATCCCGTTGCAACTCCAGCTTAAGCGGGGGAACCCGGGAGAACGCGCCGCTCGCGGTGGCTGCGTTAGACTCGCCGGACTTCATATTCTCGCATCCCCGTGCCCCGACGCTACGATTCCGACGACATCGACGAGTTCGACGACGACACCGAAAGCCGCGGCCCGCTGTGGCGGCGCCGGTTGATCACCTGGGGCATGGCGGCTGTCGCGCTGGGGCTGGGCTTCCTGATCCCCTATACCGTGTACCTGAACCAACAGGTCACCCAGCGCTTCGGCGAGCTGCGCTGGCAGATTCCCACCCGTGTCTATGCGCGCCCACTGGCGTTGGCGCCGGGTGTGGCCATGGATGCGGCCACGCTCAAGACCGAGCTGGCGGCGTCGGCCTACCGCGATGACGGGATCGGCAAGTCGCCGGCCACGTACACGCAGGAAGGCGGGCGCTTCGTCATTTCCAGCCGTGGCTACAACGATGTGGATGGCCGGGTCGCCCCGCGCCGCGTCGAGCTGAGCCTGTCCGGCGGGTCGATCGCCTCGCTGCGCGATCCCGACAGCCGCAAGGCCCTCAAGGCCGCGCGCCTGGATCCGGCCCGTATCGCCACGCTGTACGGCCAGAAGCAGGAAGAGCGCCGGCTGGTTCGCATCGAGGAAACCCCCGAGCTGCTGGTCACCGGCCTGCAGGCGGTGGAGGACAAGGATTTCAGCCGCCACCACGGTATCGATCTGAGCGGTATCGCCCGCGCGGTGTGGGTGACCGTGCGCTCCGGCGGCCAGAGCCGCCAGGGTGCCTCGACGCTGACCCAGCAGCTGGCCCGCAGCGGCCTGCTCGGGATCGGCAAAGAGCAGACCGTCACCCGCAAATTCAACGAGGTGCTGTACGCGCTGATCATGGAGGCGCGCTACGACAAGCGCACCATCCTGGAGGCCTACCTCAACCAGGTCTACCTGGGCCAGCGCGGCAGCCAGGCCATCCATGGCATGTCCTCGGGTGCGGAATTCTGGTTCGGCCGTGATCTGGCTTCGCTCAACACCGAGCACGTCGCGCTGCTGATCGGCCTGGTCAAGGGCCCGTCCTATTACGACCCGCGCCGCAATCCCGAACGCGCGCTGGACCGCCGCAACTTCGTGCTGGGCAAGCTGCGCGAGGCCAATCTGATCGACGATGCCGAGTACAAGCGTGCCGTCGAGGCGCCGCTGGGTGTCCCCAAGACCCCGGGGCTTATCGCGGCCAACCGCTTCCCGGCCTATGTGGATCTGGTCCGGCGCCAGCTCGGCCACGACTATCCGGAGTCCGTGTTGCAGGGCGCCGGGCTGAGCGTGATGACCGGCATGGCACCGTCTGCCCAGGCGTATGCCGAAGGCGCGGTCACCAAGACGATCAAATCGCTGGAGAGCAAGCGTCGCCCCGAGCTGCAGGCCGGCCTGGTCCTGACCGACGTCCACAACGGCGATGTGCTTGCCGTGGTCGGCAGCCGCGAAGTGTCCGAGCCGGGCTTCAACCGCGCCATCGAGGCGCAGCGTCCGGTGGGTTCGCTGCTCAAGCCATTCGTGTACCTGCTGGCGCTGGCGCAGCCGGACCGCTACTCGCTGTCCAGCTGGGTCGACGATTCCCCGGTGACGGTACAGCTCAGCCGCGGCAAGCAATGGTCACCGGGCAACGCGGACAACCGCAGTCACGGCACGGTCCGCCTGATCGACGCACTCGCCCATTCCTACAACCAGGCCACGGTGCGGGTGGGTATGCAGGTCGGCCCGGAGCGGGTCACGCAGTTGATCCACGTCCTGGCCGGGATCAAGGCCGACCCCAATCCAGCGGTGATCCTGGGCTCCACCGATCAGAGCCCGTATGCGATGGCCCAGCTGTACCAGTTCCTGGCCTCCGGCGGTGAAATCCAGCCGCTGCATGCGGTGCGTGGCGTGCTCGATCCGCAGGGCAAGCTGATGAAGCGCTACGACAAGACCCCGGCGCCGGCGCAGGAGGGCGACTCGATCGCCGCGAACCTGATCAGCATCGGCCTGCAGCAGGTCGTGGCCAGCGGTACCGCGCAGCGCCTCAACGCCGATGGGCTGGGCCGCCTGCAGCCGGCGGGCAAGACCGGCACCACCAATGATGGTCGCGACAGCTGGTACGCCGGCTACACCGGCGACCACCTGGCGGTGATCTGGATGGGCAATGACCAGAACCAGCAGGCCGGGCTGTATGGCGCGACCGGCTCGATGCGGGTCTGGTCGGGCATCTTCCAGCGCCTGCCGAGCGCGCCCCTGAAGGTGAGCAACAAGGGCCTGGACTGGCAGTACGTGGAGGCCAGCGGTACCGCCACCACCGATGAAGGCTGCCCGGGCGCGCGTCGTTTCCCGTTCGTGGTGGGGTATACCCCATCCTACGTCCCGTGCGCCGCGCCGAGCGCGTTGCCCGAAGGCGAGGGCGGCGAGCAGAGCGAAGGCGGTGGCTGGCGCAGCTGGTTCGGCCTGGAGAAGAAGCCCGAGCCCGCCCCCGAACCGGCGCAGAATGCACCGGCCACCCCCCCCGCCCGTCAACCCTGATCAAGGCCAGCCTGCATGACCACCCGATTCCTGATCCGTTCCGCTTCGCTGGCCACGCTCTGCCTGGCCCTGGCCGCCTGCGTCACCCCGCCGCCGGTGGTGAAGGCGCCCGTCGATACCACCACGCCGGCCCAGCGCCTGGCGGCCGTGGATGCCGCCGCCGGCAACGACGACAAGGAACTGGCCGTGCAGCCACTGCGCGACAGCGAAGTGGAAGATCTGCGCCAGGCCGCGCTGGCCCGCCGCCAGGCCAATGATCTGGCCGGCGCCGCGGCCGCGCTCGACCAGGCGCTGGCGATCATGGCCTCGGATCCATCGGTGCTGCAGGACCGCGCCGAAATCGCGCTGCTGCAGGGTGAGTGGGCGGCTGCCGAAACCTTCGCCCGCAAGTCGGTCGAGCTGGGCTCCAAGACCGGCCCGCTGTGCCGCCGCCATTGGGCGACGATCGAACAGTCGCGCTTGGCCCGGGGTGAAAAAGAGAATGCCGCCTCGGCGCATGCCCAGCTGGAAGGCTGCACGGTGCCGGGCATCATGCGTTACTGATGCAGCGCGAAAGCGGATGCGTGACGGCGTAGCGCCGGGCGCAACCCGGCAGCCTCTATCATTGTCGTCATGTCCCAACTCGCACACGCCAGCCGCGATGCCCTCAGTGAGGGCGGTGCGCTCGCCAGCCAGCTCGATGCCTTTGTGCCGCGCCCGGCCCAGCTGCGCCTGACCGCGGCGATCGCCGAAGCGTTCGACCAGCGCGACGTGCTGCTGGCCGAGGCAGGCACCGGCACCGGCAAGACCTATGCGTATCTGGTGCCTGCGCTGCTGTCCGGGCTGAAGACCATCATCTCCACCGGGACCCGCGCGCTGCAGGACCAGCTGTACCACCGCGATCTGCCGCGGGTGCGTGCCGCGCTCGGCGTGGGGCACAGCAGTGCGCTGCTGAAAGGACGTGCCAACTACCTGTGCCGCTATCGATTGCAGCAGGCCCGCGGCGAACCCCGCTTCAGCTCCCCCGAGCAGGTCGCACAGTTCCAGCGGATCCTCGCATGGTCCGGACGCACGAAATTCGGCGACATGGCCGAGCTGGACGCGCTGCCGGAAGACTCGCCGCTGTACCCGATGGTGACCTCCACCGTCGACAACTGTCTGGGCACCGAATGCCCGTTCTGGGACGACTGCTTCGTCGTGCAGGCACGGCAGCGGGCGCAGGCCGCCGATGTGGTGGTGGTCAACCACCATCTGCTGCTGGCCGATCTGGCGCTCAAGCAGGAAGGCTTCGGCGAAATCCTCCCCGGTGCGCAGGCGTTCGTGATCGACGAGGCGCACCAGCTGCCGGAACTGGCCGCCAACTTCTTCGGTGAAGGCTTCGGCATGCGCCCGTGGCAGGAACTGGCGCGCGACTGCCTGGCCGAGAGCCGCAGCGTGGCCGGTGCCCAGGCGGCGTTGCAGGTGCCGGCTGCCGCACTCGAGCAGACCCTGCGCGACCTGCGCGTGGCGATGGATGGGCTGCCGCCGCGCGGCACCCAGTGGCGTGCGCTGACCGTGCCGCAGGTGCGCGATGGCTTCGACATGGCGATGAGCACGCTGGTGCAGCTGCGCGATGCGCTGGCGGGCGTGCGTGAAGCATCGCCCGGCCTGGATGCCTGCCATGCGCGTGCGATGGACGCCGTCGCCCGCTTGTCGCGCTGGCTCGGTGAGGACGCACCGATGCTGGATTTCGACACCGACCCTGAGCAGGCGCCGCCACCGGCCGAGGTGCTCTGGTACGAGCTGACCCCGCGTGGCTTCCGTTGCCAGCGCACGCCGATGGATGTGTCCGGCCCGCTGCGCGAGCATCGGCAACGCTCGATGGCAGCCTGGGTGTTCACCTCGGCCACGCTGACCGTGGACGGCGGTTTCGAGCATATTTCCCAACGGCTGGGCCTGGATGATCCGGTCAGCCTGCTGCAGCCCAGCCCGTTTGATTGGGCCCATCAGGCGCTGTGTTACCTGCCGACCGATCTGCCCGATCCAGCCGCGCGTGGCTTCGGCACCGCCTTGATCCGCGCATTGACCCCGGTGCTGGAGGCCTCGCACGGGCGCGCGTTCCTGCTGTTCGCCTCGCACCGCGCGCTGCGCGAAGCCGCCGAGGCGCTGCGCGATGCACCGTGGCCGCTGTTCGTGCAGGGCGAGGCACCGCGTGCGACCTTGCTGCAGCGGTTCCGCGAGTCGGGCAATGGGGTACTGCTGGGCTCGGCCAGTTTCCGCGAGGGCGTGGACGTGGTGGGCGATGCGCTGAGCGTGGTGGTGATCGACAAACTGCCGTTCGCCGCGCCGGATGACCCGGTGTTCGAGGCGCGGCTGGACGCGATCCGCCGCGATGGCGGCAATCCCTTCCGCGACGAGCAGTTGCCGCAGGCGGTGATCGCGCTCAAGCAGGGGGTGGGTCGCCTGATCCGCAGCGAGACCGATCGCGGGGTGCTGGTGCTGTGCGACCCGCGCCTGCTCAGCCGCGGCTATGGCCGGATCTTCCTGGATTCCCTGCCGCCGTTCCGTCGCACCCGCTCGCTGGCCGATGTGCAGGCCTTCTTTGCGCCACAATGGCCCGTCCTCGGCGCTCCGCCTGCACCAGCGCCCGTCGCTGCGCCGCCCGTGCGGGCTGTACCGCCGACCGATGACTTTCCTACTTCCCTGTTCTGACCGCCATGAAACTGCTCGCCTTTGAAACCGCCACCGAAGCCTGCTCCGTCGCCCTGTATGTGGATGGGCAGGTCACTGAGCGCTTCGAGATCGCGCCGCGCCGCCACGCCGAACTCAGCCTGCCCTGGGCCGAGGCGCTGCTGGCCGAGGCGGGTGTGGCCCGTTCGCAGCTGGATGCGATCGCACTGGGCCGCGGCCCGGGCGCGTTCACGGGGGTGCGGCTGGCGATCGCCATCGCCCAGGGCATCGCCCTGGCGCTGGACCGCCCGCTGATCGCGGTCTCCACCCTGCAGGCGCTGGCGCTGCGTGCGCCGGCGGACGCCGATCAAGTGCTGGCCAGCATTGATGCGCGCATGGGCGAGGTCTATGCCGCGCGCCATGTCCGGATCGACGGGCAGTGGCAGTTGCAGGGCGAGGAAATCGTCTGCGCGCCCGAGCAGGTGGTGTTGCCCGGGGGCTCGCGCTGGTTCGGCGTGGGGACTGGCTTTGGTGCGGCCGAGGGCGTGCTGGCCACGCGGCTGGCCGATCAGCTGACCGGCGTGGACGCGCAGGCATTGCCGCGTGCGTCGGACGTACTTGCGCTGGCGGTGCCGGCGTTCCAGCGCGGCGAAGGCGTGGCACCGGAGTTGGTGGAGCCGGCGTATCTGCGCAACAACGTGGCGCTGACCCTGGTGGAACAGCAGGCCGCGCGGGCGGCCAAGGCCGCCCGGTAGAGCCGACCGTTGGTCGGCTATCGCCCCCTCAGCGGTCGTCGCGCAGCTCCCCGCCGGGCAGGAACACCCAGGTGCGGGTGACCTGCAGGATGTCGATCGCATCCTCGGTCTTGGGCAGTGGCGGGAACGGCTGGGCGAGCGTGATCACGCGCAGC
The DNA here is from genome assembly GCF_002887735.1 of Stenotrophomonas bentonitica. GTDB lineage: Bacteria > Pseudomonadota > Gammaproteobacteria > Xanthomonadales > Xanthomonadaceae > Stenotrophomonas > Stenotrophomonas bentonitica_A. Next base: position 669,403 of record NZ_PKQP01000001.1, on the reverse strand, counting down.
GCGGTTTCATCGAGCAGCGGGGTGCCGCTGGACTGCAGGATGCGGGCACTTTCCACCGTGCCGTCGCGGCGCACCCCGACGGTGATCACTACCTGCCCGCCGAGCCGGCGCGCGCGCGCCTCGTCGGGGTAATTCAGATTGCCGACACGCTCGGCGCGGTCGACCCAGGCACGCAGATAGTTGGCATAGGCGTATTCGCGGGTACTGGCCGAAACGAACTTGCGGTTCGGGCGCTTGGCGTACTGCGCCGAGCGCAGGTGCACTTCGGCGGCCAGCCGTGCCATCTCCACGTCACGCTGCTCGCGCGCGGTCATCGGCGCATCCGGGCGGGGCTGCTCGGGCAGCGGCTGTGGCTGGGCTGCCGCAACCGTGTCGGTGCCATTGCGGCTGTTGACCACGCGGGTCTGCGGCGGCGGCACGCTGGCCGCCTCCTGGCGCTGCTGCGGAACCGGCGACAGCCCGGCCTGCGCCTGCGGCACGATCCCGGCCTGGTTGTCGCGCGGGCGCTGCACCTTGTCGTGGTCGCCGCCACCCTGCTGGTTGGCCTGGGCCAGGAAGTCGGCCTGCTTGGGCGTCAGCGGTGTCTGGGTCTGGCTGAAGATCACATCCAGGGTCGGTACCAGCGGGGCGCTGTCACTCACCGCGAAGCCGACCCCGAGGATCAGCAGGGCGTGCACGAGCACCGACAGCGTCAGGGTCGCGCCCAGCCGCTGGGATTCGCGCGCCTGCCACGTCGGCACCGGGGCGACGCTGGCGCTCATCGCGGCAGGCCGGCCTCGATCGCGTCGAACAGGGTGCCGGCGATGTTCAGCCCGAACTGGGCGTCGAGCTCGCGCACGCAGGTCGGGCTGGTGACGTTGACTTCGGTCAGGTAGTCGCCGATCACGTCCAGGCCGACGAAGCGCATGCCGCGGCGCTTCATTTCCGGCCCGACCTGGGCGGCGATCCAGCGGTCGCGCTCGCTCAGCGGGCGGCCTTCGCCGCGGCCGCCGGCGGCCAGGTTGCCGCGGAATTCGTCGCCCTGCGGAATCCGCGCCAGGCAGTAATCCACCGGCTCGCCATCCACCAGCAGGATGCGCTTGTCGCCGGCGGTGATGTCCGGGATGAACTTCTGCGCCAGGGCCAGCGTGCGCTCGCCGTCGGTCAGGGTTTCCAGGATCACGTTGAGGTTGGGGTCGCCGGTGCCGCTGCGGAAGATCGAGCGGCCGCCCATGCCGTCCAGCGGCTTGAGCACGGCCTGGCCGTGTTCGAGCACGAAGGCCTTCAGGTCGGCGTTGCGACGGCTGACCAGGGTCGGCGGACAGCACTGCGGGAACAGCAGGGCGGCCAGTTTCTCGTTGTAGTCGCGCAGTCCCTGCGGGTCGTTGACCACCATCGCACCGGCCTGCTGGGCGACGCTGAGCACGTGGGTGTCGTAGATGAATTCGGCATCGACCGGCGGGTCCTTGCGCATCAGCACGACCTGGCCGGGGCCGAACACGGTCTGGCTGAAGTCGCCCAGGGTGAACCAGTCGTTCTTGTCCTCGCGCACCTGCAGCGGGGCGGTGCGGGCGATGGCCTGGCCGTCGCGCAGGGCCAGCCCACCGGGGCTGACGTAGTGCAGGGCATGGCCGCGGCGCTGGGCTTCCAGCAGCATCGCGAAGGTGGTGTCCTTGGCAATCTTGATATGGGCGATGGGGTCCATCACCACGATGACATTCAACGGCATGGTCGCAACCTGGCGGGCAGGCCGATGATGGTAGCGACAATGGCCCGGCAATGCCTGCCCCGGGGGCCGGAACGCAGTGTCCGGCCCGGCCGGGGAACGGGCCGGGTTTGCGCAAAAGGGGCGTGCCGCGCACCGGCGGGGCCGCTCGCGGCGGGGCCGCGGTGGGTGTGCTTGAAGCGCGCGCCGGTATTGGGATATAGATACGCTTTCGCAGCGGCGCCGGGGATCAGCGCAAGCGTCGCGAGCTTGGGGAAAGGTAATGACTGAATACATGGCTGCGGGTGGGGAACTCGCAGGGCTGCGCGTGATGGTCATCGATGATTCGAAGACCATCCGCAGGACCGCGGAAACCCTGTTGAAGCGGGAAGGCTGCGAGGTGGTGACCGCGACCGATGGTTTCGAGGCGTTGGCCAAGATCGCCGACCAACAGCCGCAGATCATCTTCGTGGACATCATGATGCCGCGGCTGGACGGGTATCAGACCTGTGCGCTGATCAAGGGCAACCAGCTGTTCAAAGCCACGCCGGTGATCATGCTGTCCTCCAAGGACGGCCTGTTCGACAAGGCGCGCGGCCGCATCGTCGGCTCGGAGCAGTACCTGACCAAGCCATTCACGCGTGAAGAACTGCTGGGTGCCATCCGCACATACGTCAACGCCTGACCAGGGGGGAAAGGCACAATGGCTCGAATCGTACTGATCGAGGATTCACCGACCGACCGTGCGGTGTTCACGCAATGGTTGACCAAGGCCGGTCATGAAGTCCTGGAAGCGGACAACGCCGAGGACGGGCTCAAACTCGTGCGCGAGCAGTCCCCGCAGCTGGTGCTGATGGACGTGGTCCTGCCGGGCATGAGTGGCTTCCAGGCCACCCGTGCGATGGCGCGCGACGCGGCCACCAAACATATCCCGGTGGTCATCGTCAGCACCAAGGCGATGGAAACCGACAAGGCGTGGGGGCTGCGCCAGGGGGCGGCCGACTACATCGTCAAGCCGCCGCGCGAGGAGGAACTGATCGCGCGGATCAACCAGTTGGTGGTCTGATGCGTTCTCCTTTCGACATCCTCCAGGGCTATGAGCGGCGCAGCCTGGCCCATGCGGTGCAGCTGCCCGAGCGGCAGTTCTCGCAGGACCTGTGGCGTGGCGTCGGTTACCGGGTCGGCAAGCGCCGGCTGGTGTCGGATTTCCGCGAAGTGGTGGAAATCGTGCCGATGCCGCCGGTCACTCCGGTGCCCGGCGCGCAGCCGTGGCTGCTGGGCGTGGGCAACCTGCGCGGCAACCTGTTCCCGGTGGTCGACCTGAAGTTCTTCCTGGAAGGCGAGCGCACCGTGCAGCAGGAAGGCCAGCGCGTGCTGATCATGCGCCAGGCCGGCGGTGACGTGGCGCTGACCATCGATGAACTGTTCGGCCAGCGCAGCTTCGAGCTGGACCAGAACATCGTCGCCGGCGATCTGGCCACCGGCCGCTACGCACATTTCATCGATCGCGCCTTCCATGGCGATGGCCATGACTGGGGCGTGTTCTCGCTGTCGCTGCTGTCGCGTACCCCCGAATTCAGGCAGGCCGCGGCCTGACCGCAGGCGCCTGTCTCTCCGTATTGAAGATCGAGGTTGAACGATGAGTACTGCTTCGGAATCCGCCAAGGCCGGCAAGTTCGGTTCGGTGGGCACCAATTTCTGGCTCGGCCTGCTGGCCGTGTCGATGATCGTGTTCGGCGTCAACACCGGCGTGGCGACCTGGCAGGGCAGTCGCCTGGCCAGTGCCAGTACCGATGCCGCCAACCTGCAGGTGCTCTCGCAGCAGCTGGCCAACCAGGGCCGTGAAGCGGTGTCGGGCAACGCCCAGGCGTTCACCGCGTTCAAGCTGACCAAGAGCGACATCGAAAGCACCGTCAGTGGCCTGAAGGGTCGCTACGGGACCGAAACCAATGTCGCCGGGCCGCTGAACACGCTGATCCAGACCTGGGAGCCGCTCGGCAAGAGCGCCGGCCAGCTGGTCGCCAGCGAACCGGCCGTGCTGGCCCTGGCTGGCAATGCCAACAACTTCGTCAACGGCGTGCCCGCACTGCAGGCGCAGCTGAACGAAGTGGTCCGCGCGATGTCGGCCAGCGGTGCGCCGTCCTCGCAGGTCTACAACGCGCTGCAGCAGGTGGTGGTGGTCGGCTCGATGGCCCGCCGGGTGACGGAAATGCGCGCCGGCGGCGCCAATGCCGCAGCCGCCGGCGATGCGCTCGCCCGCGACTCGGTCGTGTTCACCCAGGTGCTCGACGCACTGCGCAATGGCAACGAGGAACTGGGCATCGCCGCGGTCCGCAACGGCCCGGCACTGGCCGCGCTGGAGCAGTCGCAGAAGCAGTGGGACACCATGAAGCAGGACGCCGACGCGATCCTGGCCAGCTCCCGCCAGCTGTTCGCCGCGCAGTCGTCGGCCGCTGCCCTGACCGGCGGTTCGGCGGACATGCTGCGCGACAGCAAGAAGCTGTTCGAAGCGTTCTCCTCGTTCGGCTCGCTGCGCGATACCCGCCTGTTCCCGAACTTCTGGCTGGGCGTGGCCTCCGGCGCGTTCTCGCTGATCGCCATCGTCGGGTTCGTCGGCAGCACCGTGCGCAGCCGCTCGCGCGAGCAGGAACTGCGTTACCAGACCCAGGTGGAATACAACAGCCGCAACCAGCAGGCCATCATGCGGCTGCTGGATGAAATCAGCTCGCTGGGTGAAGGCGACCTGACGGTGAAGGCCTCGGTGACCGAGGACATGACCGGCGCCATCGCCGACGCCATCAACTACGCCGTGGATGAGCTGCGCCATCTGGTGACCACGATCAACGACACTTCGGCCAAGGTCGCCGTGTCGACCCAGGAAACCCAGGCCACTGCGATGCAGCTGGCCGAAGCAGCCGGCCACCAGGCCAACCAGATCACCTCCGCCTCGGACCGGATCGGCGAAATCGCATCGAGCATCGAGCAGGTGTCGCGCAACTCGGCCGAGTCTGCCGACGTGGCGCAGCGCTCGGTGATCATCGCCGCCGAAGGTGCCGGTGTGGTGCGCGAGACGATCCAGGGCATGGACCAGATCCGCGACCAGATCCAGGAAACCTCCAAGCGCATCAAGCGACTGGGTGAGTCCTCGCAGGAAATCGGCTCGATCGTGGAACTGATCAACGACATTTCCGAGCAGACCAACATCCTGGCGTTGAACGCGGCCGTGCAGGCCGCTTCGGCCGGTGAGGCCGGTCGCGGTTTCGCCGTGGTGGCCGACGAAGTGCAGCGCCTGGCAGAGCGAACGTCCGGTGCGACCCGACGGATCGAGAATCTGGTCCAGGCCATTCAGGCCGATACCAACGAAGCGGTCAGTTCGATGGAGCAGACCACCGCCGAAGTGGTCTCCGGCGCGCGCCTGGCCGAAGACGCCGGTACCGCGCTGACCGAAATCGAGCGCGTCTCCAACGCACTGAACAACCTCATCAAGAACATCTCGATCGCTGCCCAGCAGCAGTCGGCCGCGGCATCGGACATCACCCGCACCATGGGCGTGATCCGTCAGATTACCGGCCAGACCTCGCAGGGCGCGGGACAGACCGCCGAGTCGATCGGCCACCTGGCACAGCTGGCGGCCGACCTGCGCCGCTCGGTTGCCGACTTCAAGCTGCCGGCGTGAGCCACGGGCAGGGCGGAGAGGGAAGGAACAAGCAGATGATGCATCGCGAGAAATCACCGCACGCCATGTGCGCCGAGCTGCCGGGAGACCTGGCATGAGCACGCTGCGCGATGCCATGAGCCATGCTGCGCTGGGCTGGGTCAAGCCGGAGCTGGACGAGACCCTGCGCCAGGTGCGCAACGAGGTCGAGTACTACGTGGAAGACCCTGCCGACGGCAGCCGGATGCGCTTCTGCGCCGGCTACCTGCACCAGGTGCAGGGCACCCTGCGCATGGTCGAGCTGTACGCCCCGGCGATGGTGGCCGAGGAGCTGGAACAGCTGGCCAACGCGATCGGCGCCGACGACGTACCCGACCGCGATGAAGCCTGCGCCACGCTGATGCGTGGCAGCGTGCTGCTGCCCGATTACCTGGAGCGCCTGCAGAACGGTCACCGCGACATCCCGATCGTGCTGCTGCCGCTGCTCAACGACATCCGCTCCGCTCGCGCGGCACCGGGCATCAATGAAAGCGTGCTGTTCGCCTTCGCACCGGACAGCGCGAGCGCCACCGAGGCCGAGCTGGACCACGCGCGTGGCAGCCTGAGCGGCCGCAACCGCGAGCTGCTCGATACGGTCGGCAACGCGGTCAAGGAAGAGCTGCTGCGGATCAAGGACGCGCTGGACCTGCACCTGCGTACCGGCGGCGAGCCGGTGCAATTGCAGACCCAGGTCAACGAGCTGGGCGCGGTCGCCGATACGCTGGGCATGATGGGCCTGGGCGTGGCCCGTGGCGTGGTCGTGCAGCAGCGCGATGCGCTGCGCGAGGTGGTCGAGGGCGTGCAGCAGATCGATGAAACGCTGTTGCTGGATATCGCCGGCGCGCTGCTGTACGTGGATGCCTCGCTGGACGACCAGGTCGCCCATCTGGGCGCCGGCGGCAGTGGCGAGGACGATCCCAGCGCGGTGGAGAACCGCCGCACGGTGGAAGTGCTGGCCCATGAAGCCATTGCCAATTTTGCTGCCGCGCGTGAGCATTTCGTCGCCTTCATCGAAACCAACTGGAATCACCAGCAGCTGCAGGAAGTGCCGCGCCTGCTCGGCGAGGTGGCCGGCGCGCTGCGCATGCTCGATCTGTCGGCCCCGGCCGACTACCTGCAGGGCGTGCGCCAGTACATCGCGGTGGAACTGCTCGGCAAGCAGCGCGTGCCCAGTGGGCGCCAGCTGGATACCCTGGCCGATGCCATGGCCAGCCTGGAGTACTACCTGGAAGCCCTGCGCGAACGCCGGCCGGGCCGCGACGACATCCTGGACATCACCCGCAGCAGCCTGGAAACGCTGCGTTACTGGCCGCTGCCGGATACGAACCAGCCAACCGCCGACACCGGCCCGGAATCGCTGCCGGTCGCGCCCGAACCCATCGAACTGACACCGTGGGACGCGCCGGCCCCCGAGCCGATCGAGCTCGCGGTGACCGCCGAGGTACCGCGCCCGGCCAACCTGCCGCCGCCGCTGCCGGACTTCACCTTCGATCCGCCGCCGGCGGCAGCCGCGCCCGTGACACCGCCGCCGGTGGCGCTGGTGTTCGATGCCTCCACCGCGCCGGTCAGTGCCGATGCGCCGCAGTGGACGCTGGGCCAGCAGGACGACGCCGATGAAGGGCTGACGTTTGCCCATCTCGACCCGGTCATTGCCGACCTGCCGCCCGGCGCTGCGTGGGGGGTGGCCTCGCTGCCGCCCGCGCTGCAGGCCGATCGCATGGGCGACGACGTCGCCGACGCCCCGCTGGAGATGCCGGCCTTCGTTGCCACCGGCGCCGGGTTCGATCCGGTGGCTGCCGAGCATGAGCTGCTGGCGCTGAGCGACGAGCCGATCGAATTCACCTTCGATGACGGCCTGCGCAACGCCGATGACGTGCTCTCGCTGCAGGTCGATGACGCTGACATCGATACTGACACTGGCACTGGCACTGGCACTGGCACTGACATCGATACCGATACCGATACTGATATCGACAGCGACAGCGACAGCGACAGCGACAGCATTGATGCAGGGGCCGCGGCTTCGTCCAGCGTCACGCCGGGCGAGGTGGATGTGGAAGCGCTGCCGACGTTCCTGCAGGAGATTCCCGTCGCATCGGCGCAGGACAGCGCCGCGCCGCCGCTCGACCCGTTCGCCGACGATGTCGACACGGCCGCCGAGGCCGCAGCCGATGCAGCGCAGCCGAACGCCACGGTGCGCGATGCGGTGATCGGCCGTATCGAGCTGGACGATGCCGCTACCCGCTTCCTGGCCGAGCTGGATGCCGCCGCGGCGCAGTTCCGCCCGGAAGGCGCCGACGCCGAGACCGTGCCGACGGCCGCCGCAGCGGGGAGCCCGACGGTGGTCGCGTCCGCCGATGACATCAGCATCGAGGCGGGCTTCGAAGACGATGGCGAGAACATCGACCAGGACATCCGCGAGGTGTTCATCGAAGAGTTCGACGAAGAGCTGGTAAACCTGGGCAACCTTCTCCCGGCTTGGCGCGCCGCGCCGGACAACCTGGACAGGCTGCGCCCGATCCGTCGCGTGTTCCATACCCTCAAGGGCAGTGGCCGGCTGGTGGGTGCGCGCACCCTGGGCGAGTTCAGCTGGAAGATCGAGGGCATGCTCAACCGCGTGCTCGATGGCAGCCGCCCGGCCTCGCCGGCCGTGGTTGCGCTGGTCGGCCAGGCCTACGACGCGCTGCCGCAGCTCAATGCGGCACTGCGCGATGGCAGCCGTGTCACCGCCGATCTGCAGGCCATGCAGGCCATCGCCGATCGCGTGGCCGCGGGCGAAGAGACCTTCCACGTGCCGCTGCAGCGTGCGGTGAGCACCGCGGTGTCGACGGTCATGGAGACCGTTGCGGCCGAGGCTGTGCCGGTGATCGAGAGTACGCCGGCCAACATCGACAGCGTGCTGCGCGAGATCCTGGAAGCCGAGGTCGAGGTGCACCAGGCGACGCTGCAGGCGTGGCTGGATTCCGCTGCCGATGCCCCGCAGCCGGTGACCGACGGCCTGCTGCGCGCCGTGCACACGATGAACGGTGCTTTCGCCATGACCGATGTGCCGGAGATCACGGCCGTCACCGGCGCGGCGGAGAGTTACCTCAAGCGTTCGCTTGCGGCCGATGCGCTGCCGGCTGCGGCAGGCATGGACGCGCTCGCCGAGACCTGCGCCGCCATCACCACCACCATGGCGGCCCTGCAGGACGAGGCCCCGCGGGTGCCCGTGCAGACCGCCTTGGCGGCCCGTCTGGTCGCCCTGGCCGATACGTTGCCCGAAGCGCGCTGGCCGGCGCTGGCGGAGGACGATCTGGACCTGGTGCACGACGAACTGCCCGTCCAGGCGACTGACGCCGCCGGCACGGACGCATTGGACGAAGCGACCGACGCCGGCGAAACAGCTGAAGCGTATGCCGCCGAGCCTGGGCAGTTCGCCCCGGTCGCCGATGCGCGGACGGATGCGGTCGAAGTGATTGGCGATGAGGTTGAGGACGACGCCGCACCGGTGTTGGCGCGCGCCGATGACACCACCGGCATCGACGAGCTGGAGGCCGAGATCGACGCCGATGGCCTGAGCGTGATCGAGTCCAGTCACGCGGTCGCGCCGGCCAACGACGATGATGCGCTCATCGCCATGGAGCTGACCGGCACGGACGACCTGTCCGCCTACTTCGACGCGGAGCTGCCCGACAGCGCGCATGCCGCCGATGCGCAGGCAGCATCCGATGCGGTGGCCGAGGACACCGATCCGGCCGCTATGCATGCGGGCCTGGAATCGGCCGAATTGACCTCGGCCGAGGATCTCTCGCGCTACTTCGATCAGCTCGCCGAGCCGACCGCCCCGGCAAGCCAGGACGACGCCGAGGCTGAAACCAGGGCCGACGCTGACGCCCAGGCCGACACTCAGGCCGACACTCAGGCCGACACCCAGGCCGACACTCAGGCCGATCCGGCAGCGGCGCGCCCGGTCGGCCCCGACGGTCCGGCTGCCGACACCTCTGCCGATGCTCCTGCGCCGGGCAGCGTCTACGCGGCCTCCGTGGATGACGCGGCCAACGACAACTGGAGCGATGGCGAGCAGGACAGCGAGCAGCACGGCGAGCAGGTCGGCGAGCAGAGCAGCGACGAAGACAGCGACGAAGACAGCGACGAGGACGCGCAGGCACTGGCCGACGTCCTGCCACCGCCGCCGGCCTTTGGCGAGGTGGTGGACGCGCAGCAGGCGATGGACGACGGCCTGACCGTTGTCGATGCGCCGGATGCGCTGGACACCCGGGTGCTGGGTCTGGACGCCACCGACGAGAACACGGGTGAAGCCGACGCGTTCGCCGACGTGAGCGAGACCACGGCGCCGGATACTTCGGCCGACGCGGCCACCCCGGCCCGCTTCTTCGAACTCGAAGACGCGCCTGCGGCCAGCCTCACCAACGATCCGGAACCCGCCGACGTCCTCGCGGCGGCGTCGGCCGACAGCGACGACCTCGGGCCGGGCGATGCACTCGACTTCACCCAGCTCGACCAGGAGCTGGTCGATATCTTCGTGGAGGAGGGCAAGGACCTGCTTGACCACTGCGATGGTCTGATCAGCGAGCTGCGCGCTGCGCCCCAGGACCGCGACGTGATCGCTGGCCTGCAGCGCGATCTGCACACCCTGAAGGGTGGCGCGCGCATGGCCGGGATCAATCCCATCGGCGACCTGGGCCACGGCATCGAGTCGCTGCTGGAAGCCGTGGCGGCCAACCGCACCGATATCGACCGCAGCGACGTGCACCTGCTGGAGCGTGGGTTCGATCGCCTGCACCAGCTGCTGACCCGTACCGGGCAGCACCGCACCGTGGCCATGCCCGACGACCTGATCGCCGCCTTCGAGCAGCGCACCCAGGGCCGCATCGCGCCGGCGCCGGCCGACACCGCCAACGATGCGCTGCCCTCCGGCGATGCCAGGGTCGAGGCGGCGATCGCCGCGCTTGTCGCAGCGCCGCTCTCGGCACCCGTCCCGCTGGAAACCGTCAGCGAAGAGGATGGCCTGCCGCGGCCGCAGCAGGAACAGGTGCGCGTGCGCGCCGATCTGCTCGACCGCCTGGTCAACCACGCCGGTGAAGTGGCGATCTACCGTTCGCGGCTGGAACAGCAGCTCGGGGCCTTCCGCGGCGCCATGGGCGAACTGGACCGCACCAATGCCCGTCTGCGCGACCAGCTGCGCCGGCTGGACCTGGAAACCGAAGCGCAGATCGTGGCCCGTTACCAGCGCGAACAGGACCAGGCCCACCACACGTTCGATCCGCTGGAACTGGACCGCTTCTCCACGCTGCAGCAGCTCAGCCGCGCGCTGAACGAATCGGCCGCCGATCTGGGCGGCCTGCAGGGCGTGCTGGACGATCTGTCGCGCCAGTACGACGTGCTGCTCCAGCAGCAGTCCCGGGTCAGCTCGGAACTGCAGGACGGCTTGATGCGCGCGCGCATGGTGCCCTTCGATGGGCTCGTGCCGCGTCTGCGCCGGGTGGTTCGCCAGGCCGGACAGGACACCGGCAAGCAGGTTCACGTCACCCTGGAAGGGACCCACGGCGAACTGGACCGCAACGTGCTCGACCGCATGGTCGCGCCGCTGGAACACATGCTGCGCAACTCGGTGGCGCACGGTCTGGAAACCCCGGAACAGCGCCGTGCCGCCGGCAAGCCGGAAGAGGGCGAGATCGCCATCCGCCTGCGCCGTGAAGGCTCGGAAATCGTGCTGGAAGTGGTCGACGACGGCGTCGGCCTGGATCGCGGGGCGATCCGTCGCCGTGCCGAACAGCGTGGCCTGATCGCCGCCGATGCGGTACTGGGCGATGCCGAACTGGACGCGATGATCTTCTCGCCCGGCTTCAGCACCGCCGACCAGGTCAGCCAGCTGGCCGGCCGTGGCGTGGGCATGGACGTGGTCCACAACGAAGTGCGCCAGCTCGGCGGCTCGGTAGACATCCACTCGGTCAGCGGCCAGGGCGTGACCTTCACCCTGCGCCTGCCGCAGACGCTGGCGGTCACCCAGGCGGTGTTCGTACAGATCGGCGAGACCACCTTCGCGGTGCCGGTGGCCTCGGTCAGCGGTATCGGCCGGATCTCGCGCGAGCGTTTCGAAACCGCCAACGGCGGCTACCACTACGGTGGCGAGGAATTCGCGCTGCACGATCTGGGCACCCTGATCGGCCAGGCCCAGGCCCGTGCCGAAGGCCAGGCCCAGGTGCCGCTGCTGCTGGTCCGCGCCGGTGACCTGCGCGTGGCCGTGGCGATCGACCAGGTGCTGGGCAACCGCGAAATCGTGGTCAAGCCGGTCGGCCTGCAGATCGCCTCGGTACCGGGCATCTACGGTGCGACGATCACCGGCGATGGCCGCGTGGTCGTCATCCTGGACGTCGCGCCACTGGTGCGTCGTTACCTGGCCAATCCGCACAAGCCGATCACCGCCACCGCCAAGGTCAGCGACCGCGATGTGCCGCTGGTGATGGTGGTCGACGATTCACTGACCATGCGCAAGGTCACCGGCCGCATCCTGGAGCGCCACAACTTCGAGGTCACGGTTGCCCGTGACGGCATCGAAGCACTGGAGCGGCTGGACGAGCGCGTGCCCGACCTGATGCTGCTGGATATCGAGATGCCGCGCATGGACGGCTACGAGCTGGCCAGTGTCATGCGCGCCGACCCACGCTACCAGCGCGTGCCGATCGTGATGATCACCTCGCGCAGCGGCGACAAGCACCGTCAGCGCGCCTTTGAACTCGGTGTCCAGCGCTACCTGGGCAAGCCGTACCAGGAGCTGGATCTGATGCGCAACGTGTATGACCTGCTGGGGATCGCCCGTGCACGCGAGTGATGTCCACGCCCTGTTGTCGGTGGCGCTGCTGGCCCGGTCCGGGCCGGCGCGTGAGCGGCTGCGCGAGGCGCTCGACCATGCCGGCGCCCGCGTGGTGCTGGAGGACGACCCCAACACGCTCGAGCTGCAGGCCCTGCGTGATGCCGACCCCGGCGCGGTGCTGATCGCGCTGGAGCCGGCGATCGAAGACGCACTGGAACGGCTGGAGCCGGTGCTGGGCTCGCCGTCACTGACCCTGATCTTCGACGAGGCCGAGCTGGCCGCGCGCCGCGATGGCTGGGAAGCGCAGCGCTGGGCGCGGCATCTGGTGGCCAAGCTGCACGGTCACCAGGACGTGCTGCCGCCGGGCTCGGAACAGGACCAGCAACTGCAGCCCGAACCGGGCCTGCCGGTTACCCCGGCGCAGTTGCATGCCGATGCGCCGCTGGAGTTCCACCTGCGCGAAGCGGAGGATGCGGCGTCCGACGTGCCTGCCGATGGCCTGTACCAGGTGCCGGCGGAGCTGAGCGAGCCGGTGTCGCTGGAAGAGGCACTGGCCGCGCTGGAGGTGGACGATGCGGCGAGCAGTGCGCCGGTGGACCCGATCGCCGCGATCGGGGACCACAGCCGCTGGTCGCTGGTCGAAGATGACGCCGTGGTCACTGGCTCACCATCGAGCACCCACACGGGCTCGGCGCCGGAGCGCTTCGACATCGAACGTCTGTCGCTGGTCGAGCTTGAGCCCGAGCCGGGAGCCGCCGGTGGCTGCACGGGTGCGGTGCTGGTCCTGGCCGGGATCGGCGGGCCGGATGCGTTGCGCCGCCTGCTGGCCGCGCTGCCCGAATCGCTGAGCACCGCGGTGCTGGTGCATATGCGCCTGGACGGAGGCCGCTACGGCAATCTGGTCAAGCAGATGGCACGGGTGTCCGCCCTGCCGGTGCTGCTGGCCGAAGACGCCCAGCCGGTGGAAGCCGGGCAGGCCTACATCCTGCCTGATGACATCGGCATCGTCGTGCGCCAGGGCACGCTGCATTTCATCGCCGAGCCCACCGGCATCCAGATCGCGGCACTGCCGGCCTTGCACAGCGGCGTGGTCCTGCTCAGCGGCGCCGATGCCGCCCAGGTGGACGCCGTGCTCGCCCTGGCGGCCGCCGGGGCCTGGGTGGGCGGTCAGATCGGGGAGGGCTGCTACGACCCGACGGCGGCCAGTGCCGTGGTCGCTGCCGGCCAGCAGGCCGGTGAACCGCCGCAGCTGGCCGCCACCATCGCCGAACGCTGGGGCGTGGACGCGTAAGCGCGCCGACGCACCCTTGAAGGAATCTCCATGAGCTACGCCAGCAACGACGAAATCCGCGGTGTCCTGATCCAGGCCGGGCACGAACGCGTGCTGCTGCCCAATGCCACCGTCGCCGAAATGATGTCCAAGGTGCCGGTCGAAACCGTGCCCGACGCACCGGCCTGGCTGGTCGGGCAGATCGCCTGGCACGGCTGGGACGTGCCGCTGCTGTCCTTTGCCCGGTTGTCCGGGCAGGGCGACGAGCCGGTGGTGACCAACAACAAGGTGGTCGTGCTCAAGGCACTGGGCGGCAATCCGCGCCGCCCGTACTTCGCCCTGCTGACCCAGACGTTCCCGCAGCTGATCGCGGTGCCGCGCGACGGCCTGCTCGCCGACGCGTCCGAAGAAACCCTGCCGCAGGGCGTACACATGCGCGTGCTGCTGGGTGAGCAGAGTGCGCTGCTGCCGGACCTGGACGCCCTGGAAGCGGCGCTGGACGAATCTTTCCCGGTCGCGGGGTGAAGTGTCCCCGCGCCTGTCGGCGTGCCCCCTGGACTCAAGGGCGCAATCGCTCCCGATGAATCAAGGGGGCTGAGGCGTCAGGCAAGCGCGATCGTCAGCCCAGATCGCCCAGGCGTGCCTGCACCGCCGCAATCGCCGCCAGCCCTGCGGTCTCGGTACGCAGCACGCGCGGGCCCAACTGCAATCCCTGGAAGCCCGCCGCGGCCAGCGCCTGGCGGTCGCGCGGCGACCAGCCGCCTTCCGGGCCGATCGCGATCACCACGCCGTCCGGTGCGGCCGAGAGTGTCGACAGACGATGCTCGCCCTGTGGATCCAGGGTCAGCTTCAACGCCTCGGCCGGCATCGCGTTGGCGGCGTCCTGCAGCGATCGCGGCGCGACCACGCTTGGCACGCGCGCGCGGCCGGATTGGCCACAGGCCGAGACCACCACGCTGTGCCAGTGCGCCAGGCGCTTCTCGGCGCGGGCCGCGTCAAGCTTCACTTCCGTGCGCTCGGCATTGACCGGCACGAAGGCCTGCACGCCCAGTTCGGTGGCCTTCTGCAGGATCAGGTCCATCTTCTCGCCACGGGCGATGCCCTGCAGCAGGGTGATGTGCAACGGCGATTCGTTGTCCAGCGCGGTGGCGGCCTCGATGCGCACCTGCGCATCGCGCTTGCCCACCACCACCAGGGTCGCGCTGTAGTCCTGGCCATCACCGTTGAACAGCACGCAGCCATCGCCTTCGCGCAGGCGCATCACGCGGACCAGATGGTTGGCCGCATCCTCGGGCAGCGACAGGGTCTGGCCGACAGTCAGCGGATGATCGATGTAGCTCCGGGTCACGCGCATGCGACGGCCTCGTCGATGGCAGCCAGGGTGGTCAGTGCAAGCAGATCCAGATGGTCGTCCTCCACGCAGTACGGCGGCATCCAATACAGCACATTGCCCAGTGGGCGCAGCACCACGCCGCGCTTGAGCGCGGCCTTGTAGGCGTGCAGCCCGATTCTGGCCTCGGCCGGGAACGGCGTACGCTTGTCGCCGTTGCGGGTCAGTTCGAATGCCACCACCATCCCGGCCTGGCGCACATCGGCGACATGCGCGTGGTCGGCGAACGGTGCGGCCAGGGTGCGCATCACTTCAGCGGTGCTGCGGTTGCGGGCGATCACGTCCTCGCCGGCGAAGATGTCCAGCGTCGCCAGCGCAGCGGCGCAGGCCAGTGGATTGCCGGTGTAACTGTGCGAATGCAGGAACGCGCGCTCGCGCGAATCGTCGAGGAAGGCGTCGTACAGCGCCTGCGTGGCCAGCACCGCCGAGAGCGGCAGGAAGCCGCCGGTCAGGCCCTTGGACAGGCACAGCAGGTCGGGCATCACCCCGGCCTGTTCGCAGGCGAACATCGTGCCGGTGCGGCCGAAACCGGTGGCGATTTCATCGGCGATCAGGAACGCACCGTTGGCATCGCACAACGCACGCGCACGCTGCAGATAGACCGGGTCATGCATGCGCATGCCGCCGGCGCACTGCAGGCGCGGCTCCAAGATCACCGCGCAGATCTCGCCCGGGTGCTGGTCGAACAGCGTGGCCAGCGCATCGGCCGCCTGGTGCGCACGCTGCGCCGCACTCTGGCCGGGTTCGGCCAGGTAGGCGTCGGGCGAGGGCGCGAACAGTGCCTCGGTCAGCAGCGGCGCGTATACCCGCCGGTACAGCGGGATGTCGCCGACCGACAGCGCACCCAGGGTTTCGCCGTGGTAGCCGTTCTCCAATGCCACGAAGCGGGTGCGGTGGTTCTCCCCGCGGTTGCGGAAATAGTGGAAGGCCATCTTCAGCGCCACTTCCACCCCGGCCGAACCGTTGTCGGCATAGAACACCTTGGCCAGCGGATCACGCCCGGCCTGGCGTGGCGCGATCGCCAGCAGGCGCTCGGCCAGCCGCACCGCCGGCGCATGGCTGAAGCCGGCCAGCATCACCTGTTCCAGCTGCGTGGCCTGCTGGGCGATGGCCGCGCCGATGCGCGGCTGCGCATGGCCGAACAGATTGGTCCACCAACTGCTCACCGCATCCAGATAACGATGGCCGTCGTGGTCGATCAACCACGGGCCTTCGCCACGGGCGATCGGCAGCAGGGGCAGGGTGTCGGGGTGCTCGCGCATCTGCGTGCACGGGTGCCACAGCACGGCCAGATCGCGTTGCCGCCACTGATCGGCCAGCGTGAGGGGGGCTGGGTCTGCTAGCATTTCGGGCTCATGAACACGTTTTCACCAGTACCCATTCTAGAGATGCTCGCATGAGCCGTCGCCTGCCCATCATCCACCAGATCACGGACGAGGAAAGCGGGCCGTTCCAGCGCCAGCATCTGGATCTGGAATTCTCCAATGGCGAACGCCGCCGCTTCGAACGGCTGGTGACCCGCGGCCATGGCGCCGTGGTGGTGGTGCCGATGCTCGACGACGAGACCGTGCTGCTGGTGCGTGAATACGCCGCCGGCATGCATCGCTACGAGCTGGGCCTGGTGAAAGGGCGCATCGATGCCGGCGAGACGCCCGAACAGGCGGCCGACCGCGAATTGAAGGAAGAGGCCGGTTACGGTGCCCGTCGGGTCGATGTGCTGCGCGCAATGACGCTGGCGCCGACCTACATGAGCCACCAGTCGTGGCTGGTGGTGGCGCGCGATCTGTACCCCGAGCGCCTGGCCGGCGACGAGCCGGAGGAACTGGACGTCGTGCCGTGGAAGCTGGCCGACCTGGACCAGTTGATGCTGCGCGAGGACTTCTCCGAGGGCCGATCGCTGGCGGCGCTGTTCATCGCGCGCGAGTGGCTGGGACGGAAGGAATGATCAAACTCACGACGGATCTGCGCGAAACCGTCATCGCCATCGCCCAGGACGCGGCCGCCGCCATCATGGCCGTCTACGCCACCCCGTTCGATGTGGAGATCAAGTCCGACCACAGTCCGGTCACCGCCGCCGATCTCGGCGCCAACCAGGTGATCGAGCGCGGGCTGGCGCAGCTGACCCCGGACCTGCCGATCCTGTCTGAAGAATCGGCGCAGGTACCGTGGGAGGTCCGCCAGCACTGGGGGGCGTACTGGCTGGTCGATCCGCTCGACGGCACCCGCGAATTCGTCAAGCGCAACGACGAGTTCAGCGTCAACATCGCGCTGATCTACCAGGGCGCACCCGCCTTCGGCGTGGTGCTGGCCCCGGCCACCGGCCAGGTCTGGCACGCCATGCGCGGCGAGCTGGCCTATCGCCGCGACGGCATGCGCGATTCGGTACTGCGCACCCGCACGCCGGCCTCGGCGCCGCTGCGGGTCGCCGCCAGCCGCTCGCATCGCAGCGAGCAGACCCAGGCGCTGCTGGACCGCATGGGCGATATCGAGGTGCTCGCACAGGGCTCCTCGCTCAAATTCTGCCGGCTGGCCGAGGGCACGCTGGACGTCTACCCGCGTCTGGGCCCGACGTCCGAATGGGACACCGCCGCCGGTCAGTGCGTACTGCATGCCGCCGGTGGCGCGGTGCTCTCGGCCGAGACCGGCAAGCCGTTCCGCTACAACCGCCGCGAGACCCTCTTGAACGGTGACTTCATCGCGCTGGGCGATACCCGCCTGCCGTGGCGCGAGTGGCTGTCCGCCTGACCTGATTGGAGCAATGATGCCTGCCACCCCCGAACTGGACCGCCTGCTGGGCATCATGGCGCACCTGCGCGACCCGCAGCAGGGCTGCCCCTGGGACCTGCAGCAGGATTTCGCCAGCATCGCCCCGTACACCATCGAGGAAGCCTACGAGGTCGCCGATGCGATCGACCGGGGTGACCTGGATGACCTGAAGGATGAACTCGGCGACCTGCTGCTCCAGGTGGTCTTCCATGCGCAGATGGCGCAGGAGCAGGGCGCATTCGGGTTTGCCGACGTCGCCCGCGCGATCAGCGACAAGATGGAGCGTCGCCATCCGCATGTGTTCGCCCAGGTCCAGGTGAACGGCGCGGAGGACGTCAACAGCAACTGGGAGGCGATCAAACGCGCCGAGCGCGCCGCCAAGGGCCACACCGATACCTCGGCGCTGGCCGGGATCTCGCGCGGCCTGCCGGAATGGCAGCGGGCGGTGAAGCTGCAGGCGCGTGCGGCGCGGGTCGGTTTCGACTGGCCGGGCCCGGCGCCGGTGATGGATAAAGTACGCGAGGAACTGGACGAGGTCGCCGCTGAATTCGCGCGCGGCCCGGTCGAGGAAAACCACGCGCGCCTGCAGGAAGAACTCGGCGACCTGCTGTTCGTCTGCGCCAATCTGGCCCGCCACGCCAAGGTCGATGTCGGCGCCGCACTGCGCCAGGCCAACCAGAAGTTCGAGCGCCGCTTCCGCGCGATGGAAGCCCAGGCCCACGCGGCCGGGCAGACCATGGCCGCGCTCGATCTGGACGCGCAGGAAGCCCTCTGGCAGCAGGCCAAGGCGGACGAGCCCAAGCCGTGAAAACGCTGCTGCTGTTCGTGCTGACCGCCGTGGCCGAGATTGTCGGGTGTTACCTGCCCTGGCTGTGGCTGCGCAGGGAGGGCAGCGCGTGGCTACTGCCGCCGGCCGCTGCCAGCCTGGCAGTGTTCGCCTGGCTGCTGACCCTGCACCCGGCCGCCAGCGGCCGTGTCTATGCGGCCTATGGCGGGGTCTACATCGGCACCGCGCTGATGTGGTTGTGGCTGGTGGACGGCATCCGCCCCAGCCGCTGGGACCTGCTGGGCGTCGGCCTGTGCCTGGCCGGGATGATGGTGATCATGTTCGCCCCGCGCAGCGCCTGATCCTGACCTGCGGCGCGTCAGGCACCCCGATGCCGGCGTGAAGGCAGCGTGGCTATACTCGGTGCTACGAATCCGGGGAAAGGGAGTGACCTGATGTTTCCGACCATGCTGTTCTCGCTGGTGCTGGCCTTCGTGGCCGTTGTCATCCTGTTCAAGGCCGTGCGCATGGTGCCGCAGGGCTACGAATGGACCGTGGAGCGCTTCGGCCGCTACACCCACACCATGTCGCCGGGCCTGCATTTCCTGATCCCGATCGTCTACGGCGTGGGGCGCAAGGTGAACATGATGGAGCAGGTGCTGGATGTGCCCAGCCAGGAAGTGATCACCAAGGACAACGCTGCCGTGCGCGTGGATGGCGTGGTGTTTTTCCAGGTGCTCGATGCCGCCAAGGCCGCCTACGAGGTCGCCAACCTGGAGGTGGCGATGATCGCCCTGGTGCAGACCAACATCCGTACCGTGATCGGCTCGATGGACCTGGATGAATCGCTCAGCCAGCGCGAAGTGATCAACGCCCAGCTGCTGAGCGTGGTCGACCATGCCACCAACCCGTGGGGCGTGAAGGTCAACCGCATCGAAATCCGCGACATCCAGCCGCCGCGCGACCTGCTTGATGCGATGGCGCGGCAGATGAAGGCCGAACGCGAGAAGCGCGCGCAGATCCTGGAAGCCGAGGGTTCGCGCCAGTCCGAGATCCTGCGCGCCGAGGGCGAAAAGCAGGCCACGGTGCTCGAGGCCGAGGGACGCAAGGAGGCCGCCTTCCGCGATGCCGAAGCGCGCGAACGCCTGGCCGAGGCCGAAGCCAAGGCCACCACGATGGTGTCCGAGGCGATCGCCCAGGGCGACGTGCAGGCGATCAACTACTTCATCGCGCAGAAGTACGTGGAAGCCTTCAAGGAACTGGCGACCTCGCCGAACCAGAAGCTGGTGCTGATGCCGATGGAGGCAAGCGGGGTGATCGGCTCGATCGCCGGCGTCGCCGAGCTGGCACGCGAAGCGTTCGCCAAGCAGGAAGAGAAGAAAGCCACGCGCGGCGTCCCGCCGCGGATCGGAGGCTGACATGCGCTGGGAAGTGGTGGCCTGGGGCGCGCTGGCACTGGTGCTGTTCGCCGCCGAGGCGCTCGCGCCCGGTGCCTTCATGTTGTGGATCGGGATCGGTGCGGCTGCGGTGTTCGTGCTGGTGGCGGTGTTCGCCGAGATCCCGCTGCTGTGGCAGGTGGTCGCGTTCGTGGTGCTCAGCGTGGTCTCGATCCAGTGCTACCGCCGCTGGGGCCGGTCGCACGATCGCCGGAGCGACCAGCCGCTGTTGAACCGCCGCGCCGAACAGCTGATCGGGCGGGTGGTCGTGCTCGACCAGGCCATCATCGCCGGCAAGGGCCGGGCCAAGGTGGACGATGCCTTCTGGGTTGTCGCAGGTCCCGACCTGCCCGCCGGCAGCCCGGTACGGGTGGTGGCGGTGGAAGGGATGACGCTGAAGGTGCAGCAGGCCTGATCCGCGGTTTTCCCGCACCGCCGCAGGCGTTGTGAAGACGGTTCTGGGATAATGGATGTCTTGCCTTCATTCCCCCGGAACCGGTCATGACCCAGAAGACGCTTCTCAACGATACCCACCGCGCACTCGGCGCCAAGATGGTCGATTTCGGTGGCTGGGACATGCCCATTCATTACGGTTCGCAGCTGGACGAGCACCATCTGGTGCGCAGCGACGCCGGCATGTTCGACGTCAGCCACATGACCGTGGTCGACCTGCGCGGTGACCAGGTCAAGCCGTTCCTGCGCACGCTGCTGGCCAACTCGGTGGACAAGCTCAAGGCCACCGGCAAGGCACTGTACTCGTGCATGCTCAATGCCCGCGGCGGCGTGATCGACGACCTGATCGTCTACTACATGGCCGACGATTTCTTCCGCATGGTGGTCAACGCCTCCACCCGCGAAAAGGACCTGGCCTGGATCCGCCAGCAGGCCGCGGCATTCAACGTGGAGGTCATCGAGCGCGAAGACCTGGCCAT
The DNA here is from genome assembly GCF_002887735.1 of Stenotrophomonas bentonitica. Taxonomy (GTDB): domain Bacteria; phylum Pseudomonadota; class Gammaproteobacteria; order Xanthomonadales; family Xanthomonadaceae; genus Stenotrophomonas; species Stenotrophomonas bentonitica_A. The sequence continues at coordinate 648,648 of NZ_PKQP01000001.1, read as the reverse complement.
CATCGCGGTGCAGGGGCCGACCGCGCGCGAGCGCGTGATCAGCCTGCTCGGCGAGGGCGACCGCGCCGCGCTGGAGAAGCTGGGCCGTTTCGCCGCGCTGGAAACCACCACCGCCGATGGCACCGCGCTGTTCGTGGCCCGCACCGGGTACACCGGTGAGGATGGTTTCGAGATCCTGTTGCCGCAGAGCGCCGTGGTCGCCTTCTGGAATGCCCTGAGCGCCGCCGGCGTGCGTCCGGCTGGCCTGGGTGCGCGCGACACGCTGCGCCTGGAAGCCGGCATGAACCTCTACGGCCAGGACATGGACGAAGAGATCACCCCGTACGAAGCCGGCCTGGCCTGGACCGTGGCGCTGGACGAAGGTCGCGACTTCATCGGTCGCGACGTGCTCGAAGCGCAGAAGGCGGCCGGCAACGCCCGCCAGCTGATCGGCCTGGTGATGGACGAGAAGGGTGTACTGCGCCACGGCCAGGTGGTACTCACCGCCGGCGGCGAGGGCGAGATCCTGTCCGGCACCTTCTCGCCGACCCTGGGCAAGGGCATCGCGTTCGCCCGCGTGCCGGGCGGCGAACTGGGCGAGGTCCGCGTGGATATCCGCGGCAAGCAGGTTCCGGTGCGCGTGGTGAAGTTCCCGTTCGTGCGCGAAGGCCAGCCCCAGCCCGGTGTGCTGATCGACGGCTGATGCCGTGCTTTACCCGGTGCGGATGCCTCCGCATCCGCGCCGGTTGGTTACACTACCCCCGTTTCTTGACCCCCCTGATATTCCTCGGAGCAGTCCCATGAGCGAGATCCCCGGCGACCTCAAATTCCTCAAGTCCCACGAGTGGGCGCGCGTTGAAGGCAATGGCCGCGTCACCGTCGGTATTTCCGACCACGCCCAGGGCCTGCTCGGCGACCTGGTCTACGTTGAACTGCCGGAGGTTGGCCAGGAGGTCAAGGCCGGCGAGCAGGCTGCCGTGGTCGAGTCGGTCAAGGCCGCCTCGGACGTGTACAGCCCGATCACCGGCACGGTGGTCGAGGTCAATTCGGCCCTGAGCGACAAGCCGGAAACCATCAACGAAGACGCCTACGGCGAGGGCTGGATCTATGTCGTCGAAGTGGCCGGCCTGGAAGAAGTCAACGACCTGCTGGGTCCGGACGACTACGCCGAGCTGCTGGAAAACGACGATCACTGATCGTCGCCGCCGCTGAAGAACGGCCGCCTGGTGCGGCCGTTTTTTTTGCCCGTTCGCCGGGCGCGCGCGAACGGCGTTAGCAGTACGTGAGGATTGCAGTGCGCGCGCGGCGGCACGCGATCGCGACCACGGGCTCATGACGATCGGTTCGGTGCCGATGCATGCCGGTGATCTGGTCCGCGCCGCGCACCCGATCGCGCACCGATATGGCATCGATATGGCATCGATATGGACGCGCACGGACGCTCGAAGTCGATCATCGCGGACGGACGCGCCGGTGCCAGGGCGGTCAAAAGTTTGCGCAGTTGCGCGAATCGGGTCGAAAAAAGTGCGCGCAGATGTGAAAAGTTTTCCGGTCTGTTTAAGGGGCGCACGGGGAGGGTGGCGAGGTGCGTGGTCGAGCAGGCTGCACGCGCGGGCACGCAATGGCATGCACCGCGATGTTGCGATGTCGCGACACGAAAGTGCTTCTTTTAAGTGATTTTCTTTTCAGTGCTGTCAGCGTGTGCGGGCGCAGGGCGTTCGCGCCGGCGGCGGCAGCGTGCGTTCGGCAGGTCGCAGGCGGGCGCAGCGAGGGGGGGCGAGGCAAGGCGCCGGTGTGAAAATTTTTCGCCGGGGTTGTTGACAGTCAAAAAAAGCGTGATTAGGTTTCGCCTCAGCAGACCTTGCCTGCGAACAGAGTGAGCAGAATCGACATCAAGTCGCGAAGCACAACCTGGACATCCACCTCGCGTCCCATGACGGTGGAGATGGCTTCGCTTCCCCCGGCGAACCGCAAGTTCCTTTCCTCTTCGATACCTGCCTGGCCACATGCGGCGGGTGTCACCGTATCCGTCACGACGCGCATGACGCGACGGCGGTCCCCGCAACGCAGCAACGGCGGGTTTGCTTTACCTGGGCGTTTCCACTCCATAGATCACTGACGAGGAGCCATCCCATGGCAACCAAGAAAGCTGCGAAGAAAAAGCCGGCCGCCAAAAAGGCAGCCAAGAAGGTCGCTAAGAAGGCCACTGCCAAGAAGGCCGTCAAGAAGGTAGCCAAGAAAGCTGCTGCCAAGAAGACGGTGAAGAAGGCGGCCAAGAAGGCGACCGCCCGCAAGGCAGCCGTGAAGAAGACGGCGAAGAAGGCCGTGAAGAAGACGGCAAAGAAGGCTGCGACCAAGAAGACCGCGAAGAAGGCAGTGAAGAAGACGGCGAAGAAGGCCGCCAAGAAGACTGCAAAGAAGGCAGCCACCAAGAAGACCGCGAAAAAGGCGGTAAAGAAGACGGCCAAGAAGGCGACCCGCAAGGTAGCCAAGAAAGCCGCTCCGAAGAAGGCTGCCAAGAAGACCGCCAAGAAGGCCACCCGCAAGGTAGCCAAGAAGGCCACCGCCAAGAAGGCAACTGCCCGCAAGGCTCCGGCCAAGAAGGCATCGGCGAAGAAGGCGGTGAAGAGGGTTGCAAAGCGCAAGCCGGCCGTTCGCAAGAAGAAGGCCGCACCGGTCGCTCTGCCGGCAACCCCGGCACCGCTGATCTGAGTTTTTCCCGATAGCCGTACCTGAGACTCCTTCCCTGGCAGCCCAGCGGGGAAGGAGTTTTTTTTATGGGCAAGGCAAACAGAAACCATGAAAAAGGCGGCCATCCGGCCGCCTTTTTCGATGCCACTGTGCGCGCGGATCAGCGCGGGGAGGCGACGGCGCGGTTTGACGAGACGCCCTTGCGCTTGCCCTGCGTGGCGGCGTCTTCGGCCATGAGGTTGTCGCTGCCGAAATCGGTGTCCACGTCCAGCCAGCGCTGGGTCGGCAGGCCCATCGCCTGGTCGAGCACGGTCGGCAGCAGGCCGCTGGGCAGGCTGCTCTCGCCGTTCCACATGATGGCGATGCCGAGGTCACGTTCCGGCACGAGGGCGACCAGGCCGCGATAGCCCTGGACGGCACCGGCATGGAAGATCACTTCGTGGCCGGCGTAATCGAAGGTGCGCCAGCCGAGGGCGTAGCCAGCCGAGTTGAGGCGCTCGCGGCGCCAGCCCGAGCGCATTTCGCCGGGGGTGCTGATCAGGCTGGCGTGCAGCGTGGCCAGCAAGGGGGCCGGCAGCACGTCAGGGCGGTGGCCGGTGTGGGCCAGCAACCACTGCGCCATGTCGCTGGCACTGGCGTTGACGCCGGCGGCCGGAGCAAGGCGGTAATACGTCGGCTTGGGCGTGAGCGCGACCCAGCCGTTGCGGCTGCGCACGTGCGGGCGGGCCCAGCGCGAGCTGGCCTGGATGCCGGCCAGGCCGAGGCTGGCATCGTCCATGCCGAGCGGCTTGAACAGGCGGCGCTCGACGGACTGTTCGTAGAAGCTGCCGGAGGCGGCGTAGACGACATCGCCGATCAGGCTGAAGGCCACGTTCTGGTACGCATAGCAGTCGCCGGGCAGGCACTTGAGCGAGGTGGCGGCCAGCTTGTGGGTGAGGGTGTAGTACTCGGCGTTGGCTTCAACGTCGCGGTCGTAGGCGTTGTAGGGCAGGCCGACGCGATGGCTGAGCAGATCGGCCACGGTCAGGCGCTCGGTCGCCTCGGGCGTGCTGAGCTGGAAGCCGGGCACGTAGTCGGTGACCTTGCTGTCCCAGCGCAGCGTGCCGTCGTTGACCAGCAGTCCGGCCATCGTGCCGGCGAAGGCCTTGGACAGCGAGGCAAGGCGGAACACGGTGTGGGCATCGACCTGCTGCGGGTTGTTGACGTCGGTGACGCCGTAGCCGCGCGCGCTCAGCACGCGGCCGCCCTGGACGATGGCCACGGCCATCCCGGGCACGCGCTCGCCGTAGGTGAGCTGCTGCGCCATCGATTCGATCGAAGCGACGTTGAAGCCCGGCGCGGGCGGCTGCACCTTCAGGCCGGCCGGGGTCGTGCGGTACGCTGCAGGCTGGGTGTGCGGTGCCGCGGTCGGCGCCGACTCCTCGATGTTGACCGGCAACGCGGCGGGCGAGGCGACAGGGGTCTGCGCGGTGGAAGACATGGCGATGGGCATCAACATGCCCAACAACCCGGTTGCCGCCGAACGGATCGGTCGGCGCCTGTTGTTCTGGTTCATCGTATGGGTGCCCGTGCGCGACTGCTGTGACCGATTCTAGCGTCGCTTTTCGTGATTGCACAAACGAATCGAAGATGAATGCGTATCGCATTGAAAACGTGCGGGTTTTACCGATCCCGGTCCCGGTCGGTCGCGGGCACGGGAGGGCGGCCAGCGCACCCCTGTTCAGCCTGCCGCGGCGGTCCGGATCCAGTGGGCGGCCCGCTCGGCGATCATCATCGTCGGCGCGTTGGTATTGCCGCTGATCAGGGTGGGCATCACCGAAGCGTCCACTACCCGCAGCCGCCGGGTGCCGTGCACGCGCAGGGTCGGGTCGACCACGGCCTGGGCATGCTGCCCCATCGCGCAGCTGCCGACCGGGTGATAGAGGGTCTCGGCCTTGGCCCGGATGAACGCCTCGAGCGCGGTGTCATCTAGATTGCTGTGCGACGGAAACACGGGCGTGCCGCGCCAACGGTCGAAGGCGGGCTGGGCCAGGATCGTGCGCGCCAGGCGCGCGCATTCGAGCATCATCTTCAGGTCATGGCCACCCGTATCGCCCAGGTAGTTGGCATGGATGCGGGGCGCTGAGCGTGCGTCGGCGTCGCGCAGCCGCAAGCGGCCGCGGCTGCGGGGGTGCAGCGGGCATGCATGCAGGGTGTAGCCGTCGCCGGGAAGGCGGTGGCGGCCGTGGTTGTCGAGCATTGCCGGGACGAAATGGAACTGCACGTCGGCGCGGGCATCGGTGGCCAGCGATGAGCGCACGAAACCACCGGCCTCGGCCAGGTTGCTGGTGCCGGCGCCGCGATGGCCACGCAGGAAGTAGTCGATGGCGATGCGCAGTTCGCTGCTGCGGTCGTAGCTGACGCCTGGGCCGGTGTGCACGACGGTGCAGATGTCCAGGTGGTCCTGCAGGTTGCGGCCGACCCCGGGCAGGTCCACGCGCGGCGTGATGCCGTGGCAGCGCAACGTGTCCGCCTCGCCGATGCCGGACAGCATCAGCAGGTGCGGGGAATGGATGGCGCCGGCGCTGAGGATCACCTCGGTACCGGCGCGTGCATGCAGGTGCTGCCCGCCACGCCGATAGTGCACGCCGGTGGCGGTGGTGCCGTCGAAGCTCAGCGCGACGGCGTGGGCACCGGTCAGCACCGTCAGGTTGCGCCGGTGGCGCGCCGGGCGCAGGTAGGCGTCCGCGCTCGAGCAGCGCGCGCCTTCGCGCTGGGTGACCTGGTACAGCCCCACACCGAGCTGCTGGTGGCCATTGAAGTCGGGGTTATGGGCGTGGCCGGCCTGCTGCGCGGCTGCGATGAAGGCAGCCGAGAGAGGGTTGTGGTGGCGCAGGTCGGACACCGACAGCGGACCGGCATCGCCGTGCAGCGCGCTGGCACCGCGGCTGTTGCGCTCGCCCTGCACGAACCAGGGCAGCACCTGCTCCCAGCCCCAGCCGGTGGCACCGGCGGCCTCCCAGCCATCGTAGTCGGCTGGTACGCCACGCACGTAGCACATCGCATTGATCGAGCTGGAGCCGCCCAGCACCTTGCCGCGTGGCCACCACAGGCGACGGCCGCCGAGCGCGGGCTCGGGCTCGGTGTCCAGGTTCCAGTTGATGCGGCGGTTGTTGACCAGCCGCGCCAACCCGGCCGGCATGTGGATGAACGGGTTGGTGTCGCGCGGGCCGGCTTCCAGCAGCAGCACCCGGCAGGCAGGGTCTACGCTGAGCCGGTTGGCCAGCACGCAGCCGGCCGAGCCGGCACCAATGACGATGTAGTCGTACATGCCGCTCCTGGACGGGGTGCCCGCCGAGCATAAGGCAGGTTGCCCCGCGCAGGGGCTGCAGCATCGGCCACGCAGCGTTGCGCAGGTGGCCGCGCCCAACGCTGGCGATGTTGCGGTGCATCGTTTACCTTGCGCGCTTCCCTGCCCGGAGTTTCCACGATGCCGCCGTTGTCACGCCGCCCAAGCCGGGAGTGGGTGCGATGAGTGCTGTCGCAACAGCACCGGTGCAATCGGGCCTGCGCGGGGCGCTGCGCCAGTCGCCGCCCCTGATCTGGGCGTGCCTGTACTTCTTCTGCCTGCTGAGCGGCTACTACGTACTGCGCCCGGTGCGCGAGGCAATGGCTGCCTCGGCCGACGCCAAGGCGGTGTTCCCGCCCGTGCTGATCGACTGGTTCAGCGCGCATGGCATTGCGGTGCAGGACTTCGTGCTGCAGTTTCTGTTCACCGGGGTGTTCTTCATCATGCTGGTGTTGCAGCCGCTGTACGGCGCGCTGGTCAGCCGCTATGCGCGGCGGGTATTCCTGCCCGCGGTGTATGTCTTCTTCATCATCTCCCTGCTGGGTTTCTACCTGCTGTTCGACAGTGGCGTGCCTGGGCGCGGCATGGCGTTCTTCTTCTGGGCCGCCGTGTTCAACCTCTTTGCGGTGGCGGTGTTCTGGAGCTTCATGGCGGACGTGTTCTCCAACGCCCAGGCACGCGAGGTATACGGCTACATCGGCGCGGCAGGCACGCTCGGTGCGTTCCTGGGACCGATCATCACGGCGGCGCTGGTGGAGCGGGTGGGTATTGCCAACCTGATGCTGGTCTCGGCCGGCTTTCTGAGTGCCTGCCTGGTCTGCATCTGGCGGCTGCGGTTGTGGGCGGTGGCACGGGAGCAGGAGCAGAAGTTGGTGTCGGGTGAAACCCCGATGGGCGGCAGCGTGCTCGACGGCCTGAAGCTGATCGTGCGTGAGCCGCTGTTGCGCTGGCTGGCTGTGCTGGTGCTGTTCGGCGTGGGCGTGGGCACGATGCTCTACAACGAGCAGGCCTCGATCGTGCGCCGCCTGTATCCCGACGCCGCGGCCAGCACGGCCTTCTTCTCGCGGGTGGACCTGGCGGTGAACACGCTGACCCTGATCGTGCAGCTCGGCTTCACCCGCTGGTTGCTGTCGCGGTACGGCATCGCCCCGGCGCTGCTGATCCCGGGTGTCGCCATCATCATCGGGTTTTCGATACTGGCCGCATCGCCGCTGCCGCTGATGGTGGCGATGGTGCAGGTGATGACCCGCGCCAGCGAATTCTCGCTGGCCAAGCCCGCGCGCGAGACCATCTACACCCGTGTGGACCGCCAGTGGCGCTACAAGGCCGGCGCGGCGATCGACACCGTGGTCTACCGTGGCGGCGACCTGACGTTCGCCTGGGTGCACAAGGGGCTGTCCCTGTTCGGTTCGCACATTGTCTTCGTCGGTGGGCTGGTGGTGGCCGGGGCGATGACGATTGCCGCGCTGGGCCTGCTGCGCGAAGAAAAGAAGCTGCCCGGCGAGCGACCGGAGTAAGCTCTCCGGAGTCTTCCAGGAACCTTGGCCCATGTATTGGATCGCGCTGTCATTGACCTTGCTGGTCGCCCTGCTGCACGTGTACTTCCTGGTCCTGGAAATGTTCCTGTGGACCCGGCCGCTGGGCCTGAAGACCTTCCGCAACACGCCGGAGAAGGCCGAGACCACGCGCGTGCTGGCGGCCAACCAGGGCCTGTACAACGGCTTCCTCGCTGCCGGCCTGTTGTGGGGGCTGTTCGACCACCTGCCGATGCTGGTGAACTTCATGCTCGGCTGCGTGATCGTGGCCGGCTGCTACGGCGCCTACAGCGTCAACAAGCGGATCTTCTTCATCCAGGCCGTGCCGGCGATCCTGGCCGTGGCCGCGTGGTGGAGTGTTCCCGCCTGATCTGCGGCAGCCACGCACGGCGTGGCGCTACCCTGCGACAGACGGATCGAACGTAGAGCCACCCCGTGGGTGGCTGCGCCAATGCTCATCGCCTGACCGGCGACACCCACATCGCGATCCGCGCCTGGAACACCACCGTGCCGGCGTCATCGCGAACCTGCACCCTCACCGGGAGCGCGTAACCCGCCTCGGCCGCCACGATCGGCTGCTCCGGGGTGGCGATGGCGTGCTGGGTGCCGGTCGCCTTGGCGAGGTACTGCACCTCCATGCCCTTCGGGATCCAGCGCATGCCCTTGGGCAGCGAAGCGTCCACCATCAGCCCCGCAGTGAGTTCGGCCAGGTTGCACAGCGCGATCGCATGCACCGTGCCGAGGTGGTTGGTGACCTTGCGCCGGTGCGCGATGCGCCCTTCGCAGCGGCCCGGCTCGAGCGCGGTGATGCGCGGGGCGATGCTGGCGAAGTAGGGCGCCTTGAAGCACACCGCGCGCGAGAACAGCCAGCCGCCGGCGGGCCAGCGCTGCATGCGGCGGTAAAGCGTGAGCAGGGGAGCGGACATCGGGAGTCTCCTAAAAAAACGGCGGACCGAAGTCCGCCGTTGTCGTTTACCTGGTGGCCGGGATCACGCGGCCTGGGACTGTGCGTCCGTCTGCTGGCGCTTGTAGTAGCCCGCCGAGCGCAGTTCTTCCGGATCGAAGTCGTCCACCGTGATGGTTTCCAGGGTGAGCGTGCGCAGCTCTTCGAGCAGGGTGCGCTCATCCTGGGTGATCACGCCTTCGGCCACGGCCTCGTCCAGCTGGGTGGCGAAGTCCAGCGCTTCGATGCCCTTGGTCTTGAGCGCCTTGATGAACTTGCGCTCGACCGGCTCGGCCATGATCGCCTTGGACAGGTAGCTGTTGATGCGGCCACCCGGGTTGTTCTCGCACGGCGTCAGGAACACGCCACTGGCCAGGCGGTCACGGGCTTCGTTTGGCGCCATCAGCAGCGCGGCCACGCGGTGGCCCAGGCGATCGCCCGGCGCCTCGGCACGGCGGCCGAACGGGAAGATCAGCGCCCACATCAGCCAACCGATCGGACGGATCGGGAAGTTGCGCAGCGCCGCCGACAGCGATTCTTCGATCTTGTGCACGCTGTCATGGAAAGCCCAGGCCAGCAGCGGCTGGTCGGCCGCCGGCGCGCCCTCGTCGTGGTAACGCTTGAGCATGGCGCTGGTCATGTAGATGTGGCTCAGCACATCGCCCAGGCGGCCGGACAGCGATTCCTTGAACTTCAGCTTGCCGCCGAGGGTCATCATCGAGATGTCGGCCATCAGCGCCAGGTTGGCCGAGTAGCGGTCCAGCTTGCGGAAGTAACGGCGGGTGTAGGCATCGCCCGGGGCGGCACCGAAGCGGGCGCCGGTGAGGCCGAACCAGAACGAACGCACGGCGTTGGAGATGCCGTAGCGGATGTGGCCGAACAGGCTGCGGTCGAATTCCTGCAGGCCGGCACGGGTGTCCGGATCCTGCGCGGCCTTCATTTCCTTCAGCACCCACGGGTGGCACAGGATCGCACCCTGGCCGAAGATCAGCAGGCTGCGGGTCATGATGTTGGCGCCTTCGACCGTGATCGCGATCGGCGCGGCCTGCCAGCTGCGGCCGGCGAAGTTGCGCGGCCCCAGGATGATGCCCTTGCCGCCGATCACGTCCATCACGTCCGAGATCACTTCACGGCTCATGGTCGTGCAGTGGTACTTGGCGATCGCCGACGGCACCGACGGCACGTCGCCGCGGTCCACCGCAGCGGCCGTGGCCTGGCACAGCGCGCTGATCGCGTACGCCTTGCCACCGATGCGGGCCAGCGCTTCTTCCACGCCCTCGAAGCGGCCGACCGACAGGCCAAACTGCTTGCGGATGCGCGCATAGGCACCGGTCACCACCGCACCGGCCTTGGCACCACCGCTGGCGGTGGAGGGCAGGGTGATCGAGCGGCCCACGGCCAGGCACTCGTTGAGCATGTTCCAGCCCTTGCCGGCCTTCTCGGCGCCACCGATCAGCTGGGTCAGCGGGATGAAGACATCCTTGCCGCGGATCGGGCCGTTCTGGAAGGTCGAGTTGAGCGGGAAATGGCGACGGCCGATTTCCACACCGGCGGTGTCACGCGGCAGCAGCGCCAGGGTGATGCCGATGTCGCGGGTGCTGCCGATCAGGCCGTCCGGATCGTACATGCGGAAGGCCAGGCCGATCAGCGTGGCCACCGGGGCCAGGGTGATGTAGCGCTTGTCGAAGGTGAGCTTGACGCCGAGCACCTGCTCGCCGTTCCACTCGCCCTTGCAGACGATGCCGTAATCGGGAATCGAGGTCGCATCCGAACCGGCGAACGGACCGGTCAGGCCGAAGCACGGCACTTCACGGCCATCGGCCAGGCGCGGCAGGTACTGGTCCTTCTGCTCCTGGGTACCATAATGGTTGAGCAGTTCGCCCGGGCCCAGCGAGTTGGGCACGCCGACGGTGGAGCTGACCACGCTCGACACCGAGGCCAGCTTCTGGATCACCTTGTGGTGGGCCAGCGCGCTGAAGCCCAGGCCGCCGTATTCCTTCGGAATGATCATGCCGAAGAACTTGTTCTTCTTGATGAAGCTCCACAGTTCCGGCGGCAGGTCGGCGTAAACGTGGGTGATTTCCCAGTCGTTGACCATCCTGCACAGCTCTTCGACCGGGCCATCCAGGAAGGCCTGTTCCTCGGCGGTGAGCTGCGGCTTGGGATAGTTGAGCAGGATGTTCCAGTCCGGGTCACCGGTGAACAGCTCGCCTTCGAAACCGACCGAGCCGGTTTCCAGCGCGATGCGCTCGGTCTGCGACAGCGGCGGCAGGACCTTGCGGAACACCTTCATCATCGGTGCGGTCAGCAGCGGCTTGCGGATGAAGGGCAGCAGCAGCGGCACGGCGATCACCGCGACGATGGCCGCAGCCACGATCGTGGCGGTCTGGTTGACGTACGGGATGAACCAGCAGGCGGCCAGCAGCACCACACTGATGATCGTCCAGGTGATCAGGCGCATCCGGTGGTAGGCGACGAACGCACCTGCCAACAGGACGACGAGGAAGGGAACGACAATGCTCATGAGCGTGCTCCGGTGACGTGCTCGGTAATGGCGGACGATGCGACGGCGGAGGCCGAGGGCAACACGTCCAGATAGTCCAACACAGTAGCGGTAAAGGCGTTGTTGTCATCACCGGCGACCATATGCGTGGCCTCCGGCAGCTGCACGTGGCGTGCATGTGGCACCAACGCCAGGAACTCGGCCACCGTCTGCGGGGTGACCAGGGTGCTGCGGCCACCGCTGACCAGCAGCAGGGGGCATTTCACCTGGCGCGCCGCATCGGCAAGCGCGTCCTGGTGTTGTTCGCTGTCACGCGCCAGCTCGGCGACCAGACGCGGATCCCAGTGCCAGCGCCAACGGCCGTGGCCGTCCTCGCGCAGCAATGCGCGCAGGGAATCTTCGGACTTGCGCGGACGGTGCGGCACGTAGGCGGAAATCACATCGGCCGCCTGCGACAGCGAGGCGAAGCCGTCCGGGTGCGCGGTCATGAACATCAGGATCTTTTCGACCCCGGCGGTATCCCAGCGCGGGGTGATATCGACCAGCACCATCGCCGAGAACAGGCCGGGCCAGCGCGACTCGGCGAGCAGGCCGAACAGGCCGCCCATCGACGCGGCGATCAGGATCGGCGGCTGTGGCTGTTCGCCGGCCAGCACGATCAGATCATCGGCGAACTGTTCGCCGTGGTAGGCAAGGTCGGCCGGGTTCCAGTCCGAATCGCCGTGGCCGCGTGCGTCGTACGCCAGGGTCTGGTAACCGGCCTCGACCAGAGCGCTCGCGGTGGCGTTCCAGGCGTGCCGGGTCTGCCCGAAGCCATGGGCGAACATCACGGTGCCGCGGCGTCCCGGGGGTGAGCGGGTCGCGGCGAGCACGGCGTCATGTGCACCGGTCAGTCGCTCATCGTCAAAACGCGGCAGGGTAGAGGAAGAAAGAGTGACCATACTCGCTAGTATGGACCTGCCCTGTGCGATGTCAATACTTAGGAGTATGGTGTGTGTATCCCTTGTGCCAGCAGGCGTGAAGCGGCGTTTCACCGATTCACATACTGCAACCAACCCCGGCGTATGGTTAAATCCACCTATGAATGAACCCGAAGCTTCCGCCGGCGAGCCACGTGCCGGCCGCAACAGCCGCCTCAGTGCCGAAGACTGGGCCCAGGCCGCACTGGATCTGATTGCCGAACAAGGCGTGGGCGCGGTCGCGGTGGAGCCGCTGGCGCGGCGTCTCGGCGTCACCAAGGGCAGCTTCTACTGGCACTTCCCCTCGCGCGACGCGTTGCTGCAGGCGGCGCTGGAGCGTTGGGAGCTGTTCGAGCAGGAGCAGGTCTTCGGCAGCCTGGCCGATGTCACCGATCCGCGCGTGCGCCTGCGCCAGCTGTTCCAGGTGGTCGCACATGAAGTGCAGCCGCACATCATCTACAGCGAACTGCTCAAGGCGCTCGATCACCCGATGGTGCGCCCGGTCATCGACCGTGTTTCGCACCGGCGCCTGGAGTATCTGGTCGCCTCGTTCCGCCAGGCGGGCCTGAGCCGTACCGATGCGCAGCACCGTGCGCGGTTGGCCTACGCCGCCTATGTGGGTTTCCTGCAGTTGTCGCTGCAGCTGCAGCAGCCCAAGCAGGCCCGCGAGGATTTCGAAGCCTATGTGGAACACGTGATCGAGACGTTGATTCCGCTCGGTTGACCGGCCCGTGACAGGCATGCAGAAGGCCGCGGAAACGCGGCCTTTTCTGTGCGCGCCGTTTGCCGGACGCGGGCACCACCACAAAAAACAACGGCCCCTTTCGGGGCCGTTGGATCAGACGTTGTTGATCAGTGGATCGATCAGAACTTCTGCGAGTACTTCATGTACAGGAAGCGACCGATGTCGTAGCCGCCGTAGTACGAGAAGTTCGAGCTCGGCTGCGAGGTCATCATCGGGCCGACCTTGTTGAACACGTTGTTGGCACCCACGGCGACGGTGGCGTTCCACGGGGTGGCATAGGACACCTGCACGTCGTGGAAGGTCACTGCACCCAGCTCGGTCTGCGGCGAGATCACGCCCAGGGTATCCGGTGCGCTGTAGTTGGGCAGCGTGCAACGGGTGGCGAAGCGGCAGCTTTCCTTGGTGCCGGAGTAGTAACGCAGGTTCCAGTTCACCGACAGGTCGTTCATGCTCCAGCCCAGGCCCAGGTTCGAGCGCACGCGGAAGTACGCGCCGAAGCCATTGTTCTGGGACGGCACGGCGTCGGCATCGTCCGTGGACTTCTCTTCGTACTTGCCCACGTACGTGGTCGACGACTTGGCCGAGAAGCGGCCGAAATCGGTGTCACGGCTGTAGCTGATGTCGAAGTCGAAGCCTTCGGTTTCGGTGTAGCCGGCGTTGCGGTTGCCGTAGTTCAGCGTGCCCACGATGTTGCCGTTGGCCGGGTCACGGGTGAACATCGAGCAGCGCGATTCGATCAGGCGGACATAGCAGTCTTCCATGATCAGGTTCGGGCTGTCGGTGACGATCGTGTTGTCGATGCGGATGCTCCACCAATCCACACCCACGCTCAGGCCGGTGACGTAGCTCGGGCTGTAGACGAAGCCGACCGTCTTGGACTCGGAGGTTTCCGGGGTCAGGTTCGGGTTCGAGCCGGAGTTGAACGGCACCGGGCTCTGCGCGGCACGGCCGGTGGTCGGGACGAAGCCCTGCTGCAGCTGACGGTAGCCCTGGCCGACATCCTGGACGCAGCGTGCGCTGCCGCGGACGTCGCCGTAGACGCTGTCGCACGGATCGACGAAGTTGGTCGGGAAGGTCTGCGAGGTGCCGCCGTACAGGTCACCGATGGTCGGGGCGCGGAAGCCCTCGGCATAGGTGGCACGCACCAGCAGGTCGTCGATCGGACGCCACTTCAGGCCGAACTTGTTGTTGGTGGTGTCACCGAAGCTGGTGAAGTCCGAGTAACGGGTGGCCAGGTCCAGGGTCAGTTCCTTGGCGAACGCCAGATCCGCCAGGATCGGGATGTTCAACTCCAGGTAGAACTCATCCAGGGCGTAGGAACCCTTGGTCGGGCCGGACGCCAGGTTGGTCGAGTCACCCGACTGGGCGATCGCATCCGGGTTGAAGGCGCCGCTTTCCTTGCGGTATTCGTAACCGATCGCGAAGCCCAGGTCGCCGGCCGGCAGCGGCACGATGGTGCCCGACAGGTTGGCGAAGTAGTTGTGGGTGCTGGTCTTGCCGGTGGCGTGCTCTTCGCGGAACAGGTAGTTGCGCACGTTCGGGTCATCGAGCGAGTTGGCAACCGCGCCGGTACCGAAACCTGCGAACGGGTTCCACGGCACGCAGCCGGCGATTTCATTGCCCGGAGTGCCGCAGACGATCTGGCCGGCAGCATTCTGGAACGACGGACCCACGGCATCGGCCACGGCCGGGATGTAGAAGTTGCCGTTGTTGATCAGCAGGCTGTCATTTTCGTTGTACAGCGAGCCGACGTCCCAGCTGAAGAACCGGTCGCCGATTTCGAAGGAACCTTCCAGGGCCGCTGCGAAACGCCAGGTGGTCAGGGTGCTGTCGGTGGTGCGCGGCACTTCCCAGCCACGACGACGCCAGTTGACGTCGGCGACGCCGCCGGTCGGGTTGAAGTAGCTGTCAGCCGACATCGGCACGCCGAATGCAGTGGACTGCAGCGGGTAACCGGCGATCTGGCGCTGCGACTCACGCTTGGTGTAGGACAGGTCCGTGGTGAAGCGGACGTTGTCGGTGATGTCGTAGTTGCCGCTGACGAACAGCGAACGACGTTCCAGCGGGGTCAGCAGGTGCATCTGGTCGGACGAGCGGCTGGTATCGGCCGACGTCTGGCTGTGGAACTGACCCGGGCCCAGGGCGGTGCCGCCACGGTTGGGAGCCTGCCAGTTGCCTGCGTTGCCGACGCGCCAGTTGCCCCACTGGCCAACGGTCGTCAGCGATGCTGCCGGATCCCAATCCGGGTAGGTGTCGGCCGTGAACGGACGATCCTTGGCCCACACGCCTTCTTCCTTGTGGTACTCGGCGCCGACGGTCAGCGAGCCGCGGTCACCGGAGAAGCCCATGACGAAGTCGTAGGTTTCCTTCTCGCCGTCGCCCTGGCTGTACTGGCCCTTGTAGACGTTGGCTTCCAGACCATCGAAGTTCTTGCGGGTGATGATGTTGATCACGCCGGCCATTGCGTCCGAGCCGTAGATCGACGAGGCGCCGTCCTTCAGCACGTCGATGCGCTCGACCATCGAGGTCGGGATGATCGAGATGTCCTGGTAACCATCCGGGCTGATGCCCAGGCGCTTGCCATTGACCAGCACCAGCGTGCGCTGTGCGCCGAGGTTGCGCAGGTCGATGTACTGACCACCGGCTTCCTGGTTGGAGGTCAGCGGCGAGGCGCGGCTGAAGTTCGGGCTACCGGCGGCGGAGATGTTCTGCAGGATATCGCCGACCGAGCTGAAGCCCTGGTTCTGGATATCCGCACGCGAGATGGTCAGCACCGGCTGGGCGGTTTCCACGTCAACCTGGCGGATGCGCGAACCGGTGACCGAGATGCGGTCCAGATTGGTGGTGCCAGTGGCTTCCTGAGCGACGGCGCTGCCGGTGCCGGCAGCGCTGGCGATCAGCGCGAGGACGACGGCGTCGCGCAGTTTGTTGCTGTTGCGGTTCATTGGGCTCTCTCTCCAAGTTGACTTGGGTGCAACGTGTTGGGATGGGCTTCAGCGCGGGGACGAAAGGCGTTCCCAATCCGTGAAGCTGACTCGATAGTAACCACGTGCAACTAAAAATTAAAGAGCCGTTAATGTTCCATGTGATTTAGGTGAAATTCGGCAAAGCCTTTGCGATACAAGGCTTTAAGCGATACCTGCAGTCTAAAACGTCTCATTTGTTAAGATCTTTGTTAAAAAAAATTCACCCTGAATGGGCTGTGCGCGCCCTTGACACCCAGCCCAAACGAAAAAGGGCGCCTCATGGAGGCGCCCTTCGGGTGACGTGTATTGACGGGTCGTCGCAAAGACAGGTCAGAGATCCTGCTCGTACCGGACGTAGGGCACGGTGCCCTCGTCAGTGCTCTCGTTGCGGGGGGCGAACGGGTTCTTGCCGCGGGTGACCACGTTCTCGGCGCCCACGGTGAGCTGCCCGCTCCACGGCGTGCGCCAGGTCAGGCCGACCCCCAGGCCTTCCCACTTGCCGGGCTGGCCCGGAACATCGACCACGCGGCCGATGATGTTGCCGCTGAAGTTGCCATAGCCGGCACCGATGGTGAGGCTCTTGCTGTCCCAGCGGTCCACGATCGCCGGCGAGGCGTCCGCGATGGGGACCAGACGCGCCTTGGCATAGGTGCCGCCGATCGAGACGAAGCCCTCGCGGCCGATGTTCTTCTGCCCGAAGACGGTCAGGTCGTTCTGCTCGGCACGCAGCGACGGCGATTTGTTCGGGCCGGCCAGCC
The DNA here is from genome assembly GCF_002887735.1 of Stenotrophomonas bentonitica. Taxonomy (GTDB): domain Bacteria; phylum Pseudomonadota; class Gammaproteobacteria; order Xanthomonadales; family Xanthomonadaceae; genus Stenotrophomonas; species Stenotrophomonas bentonitica_A. The sequence goes on along the minus strand of NZ_PKQP01000001.1, from coordinate 632,241 downwards.
AGGCTGGCAGGGTGTCACGGCCGCTGCCGGCGGTGATGCCCACGCGGCCGCCAGGCCGGTTGAACGCGGCGGTGCCACTGACGCGGCGGCTGAGCGTGTTGTCTTCCTCATCGCCCAGTGTCGCCAGCATGCAATGGCTGGCCAATCCGCTGATGCTCGTCCCGCGACTGCTGTTGCACAGCAGACCCAGCGAGTCACCCGAGGACAGGCCGAAGGCCGCGTCCAGCGAACTGCGGCCGAAATGCCAGCGGGCCCCTGCGGCCTGTTCGCCGGTCGGTTCCAGGTAGAGCAACGCTTCGACCTTGCCACTGCCTTTGTTCCAGACCGGCAGCACCGTGCCGTCCTGCTTGCCCTTGGCCTGCGCATGCACGCCCGGGATCGCGCCTAGGGCGATCATCAGGGCCAGCGGTAGACGCAGAAGGGGATGCATGGGAACTCTCAGACAAGCGCAGTGAACACAAGTTCCCGCCGAAGCGGGACATGATCCTAGGGCGTTTATGATTTCTTAACAAGTCTTGGTTCTCCCCAGAACAAAACGCTTGCCAAGTTTACTGAAGCCGTTCAGGTGCCGGCGAGGATACATCCATCTCGCGGAACAGTATGTCGAATTCCGTCAACGGGAAGTGATACTCCTGCCCACAGAATTCGCAACGTACTTCCACCGCGCCAGTGGGCTCGGCGGCGGCGCGGGCCTCCTCTTCGCCAATGGACTGCAGCATGCCTGCCACCCGCTCACGCGAGCAGGAGCACGCAAAGCGCAGGGCCTTGTCGCCCAGCAGTTCCGGCGTCTCTTCATGGAAGAGGCGGTGCAGCAGATCGTGGCCGGGCACCTCGAGCAGTTCCTGCTTGCCCAGGGTCTCGAACAGTGCGCTGGCCCGCGACCAGCCGTCCTGGTCGCCTTCATCGCCGGGCAGCTTCTGCAGCAGCAGGCCGGCGGCGCGGGTGCCATCGGCGGCCAGCAGCAGACGGGTCGGCAACTGCTCGGACTGGCGGAAATAGTCTTCGAAGGCTTCGTCCAGGCCGGCCGCGGTCAAGCCGACCAGGCTCTGGTAGCGCTGCGGTTCGCGCGGATCCAGGCCGGGGTTTTCGATGGTGATCGCCAGCAGCGCATCCTCGCCCAGCGCGGTCAGATCACGCGGGGCGTCGCCACCGCCCTCGGCCAGCTGGACGATGCCGCGCAGGGTGCCGGCGGCGGTGCACTCGGTGAACAGGGTGCGCATCGCAGTGTTGCTGCGCAGCTGGATCGACAGGCGGCCATCGACCTTGGTGTGGCCGGTGAACAGCGCCGAGGCCACGCTGGCCTCGCCGAGCAGCTCGGCGGCGCCCGGCGGGTAGACCGCATGCGAGAGGATCTCCCGCCAGGTGTCATCGAGGTGCACATGCACGCCGCGGACGCCGGCATCGGGGAGCAGGAAACGAACAAGGGAGTCGGATTGGGCGGTCATCGGTTCGGTGGCTGCGCGAAAGGAGTGCCGGTTGCCGGATAATGCGCCGACAACCGTGCAAGTAAAGGATGCACCAGTAATGGGGGCAGAGCGCAGCAACCTCAAGGTCGAACCGGATCTGGAACCGTCACCGCGGCGCCGCTGGCGCTGGCGCCGCCTGCTGTGGCTGCCGGTGCTGTTCGTCGGGTTCAGTGTGCTGCAGGTGCTGGTCCTGCGTTTCATCGACCCGCCCGTTTCCAGCGTGATGCTGTGGCGCTACGGCGAGGCGCTGGGGGAGGGTGACTGGAGCTATCGGTTGCATTACCACTGGCGCGATCTGGACCAGATGGCGCCAAGCCTGCCGATTTCGCTGGTGGCTGCCGAGGATCAGCGTTTCCCGGGGCACAATGGTTTCGACCTGCAGGCCATCGAAAAGGCGCGTGACCACAACGCGCGCGGCGGGCGGCTGCGCGGGGCCAGCACGATCAGCCAGCAGGTCGCCAAGAATCTGTTCCTGTGGCAGGGCCGCAGCTGGATCCGCAAGGGGCTGGAGGTCTGGTACACGGTGCTGATCGAAGCGCTGTGGCCGAAGTCGCGGATCCTGGAGATGTACGCCAACATCGCCGAGTTCGGCGATGGCATCTATGGCGCGCAGGCCGCGTCGCAGCAGTATTGGAACAAGGACGCGTCCCGGCTGAGCCCCGCCGAAAGTGCGCGGCTCGCGGCGGTGCTGCCGTCGCCCCGCCGTTACAGCGCGGCCAAGCCCGGCCCGTACGTGCAGCGCCGCGCCGCCTGGATCCAGCGGCAGGCCCGGCAGCTCGGGGGAGGGGCGTACCTCGGCGAGGAGTGAGCGTTCATGCATGTAATTGGCTGACGCTACAATCGCCGCATGACCAGCCCTCGCCTGACCGTCGTCGTCGCCGCCCACAACGAAGCGCTCGCCTTGCCGATGCTGCACCCGCGCCTGCGCGCAGTGCTGGCTGGGCTGGAGGGCATCGACGGCCGCGTGCTGTATGTGGATGACGGCAGCACGGACACCACCTGGGCCGTCATGCAGGCATTGGCCGCCGCGGATTCGTGCGTCGGCGTACTGCGGTTGTCGCGCAACTTCGGCAAAGAGGCCGCGCTGACGGCGGGGCTGGATTTCGTCGACGACGGCGCGGTGATGATCCTCGACGCCGATGGCCAGGATCCGCCGGAACTGATTCCCGAGTTCGTCGCGCTGTGGCAGCAGGGCTATGACAACGTCTATGGCACGCGCCTGGCGCGCGATGGCGAGAGCTGGCTCAAGCGCTCCACTGCCAAGGCGTTCTATCGGGTGATCGGGCGGTTGTCCAAAACGCCGATCCCGGCCGACACCGGTGATTTCCGGCTGCTGTCGCCGCGCGCTGTGCAGGCACTGGGCCAGCTGCGTGAGCGCCACCGGTTCATGAAAGGGCTGTTCGGCTGGGTGGGTTTCCGCCGCAAGGCCTTGCCCTACCATCGGCATGCGCGGCTGGTGGGCGAGAGCAAATTCGGGTTCTGGCGGCTATGGAATTTCGCCCTGGAAGGGATCACCGGATTCTCCACCGCGCCGCTGCGGGTGACCACCTATCTGGGCCTGGCCGCAGCGACGTTCGCGTTCGTGTTCGCGCTGGTGGTGGTGTCCAAGGCAGCGCTGTACGGCGACCGCGTTGCGGGCTGGCCGACCATGATGGCGGTGATCCTGTTCCTGGGCGGCATACAGCTGATCGCCCTGGGCCTGATTGGTGAATACCTGGGCCGGCTGTACGAGGAATCCAAGCAGCGCCCGCTGTACCTGATTGACACCTGGCAGGCCCCGTTCGTGGCAGACTCGGCCGTGCATCCCATCGGTGGAGAGCAGCGAGATGACCACGGTACGGCAGCTGTTGGAAGGCAAGTCCCCTGAGGTATTCGCCGTCACCCCGAGCTCGGCGGTGATCGACGCCATCCGGTTGATGGCCCAGAAGGGCATCGGCGCGGTGCTGGTGATGGAGGGCCGGCAACTGGTCGGCATCCTTTCCGAGCGCGACTACGCACGCAAGATCGTGCTGCACGAACGCTCGTCCCGGACGACCGAAGTCCGCGAGATCATGACCCCCAAGGTGGTGACCGTCGCCCCTGGCGAGCAGGTCGAGCACTGCCTGCAGCTGGTGACCGATTACCGCATCCGCCACCTTCCGGTGGTCGATGGCACGGGTGTGCTCGGGGTGATCTCGATCGGTGATCTGGTCAAGGCGGTCATCGACGAGCAGGCGCAGAAACTGGATCAACTGCAGCAGTACATCGTTGCCGGTTGAGCGTGGCCGCGCGCGGCGGGGCAGGCCGACGCAGCGTCGGTCCCTGCCCGGATGGCCCCGCGCTTACTTGGCGTAACGGCCGCCGCAGTTGCTGTCCTCGCCCGGGCCGGTCTCGATGGTGGCCAGCAGCGCGGCGGGCGGGGCGATGCTGCCCAGCGCCAGCGCGATCGCCCCGCGGATGCCCAGCGCCTTGAAGTCCGGGCGGAACGAGGGATCCTTGAAGGTGCCGCCGATGCGCAGCGGCGAGCGCAGCGCCAGGATGCTCATGTCCTTCGGGCGCGGGCGCAGCAGCAGGTCCAGCTGCTCCTGTTTCAGATCGACCTTGCCTTCGCCGAGGATCAACGTATCGGTGGTATCGAAGGCCAGCGAGCGCGACTGCATCACGCCGTTGTCGACACCGAAGTCGCCCCACGCGCAGCGCAGCGGAATCTGCTTGTCGCCGGTGAACAGGAACTTCAGTGATTCGGCGACATCCAGGCCGGCCAGTTCCATGATCAGATTGCCGACATGGCCGCGGCCGATCCCGACCGCCACGGTGCCATCGGAGCTGCCCAGCATCGCCGCGACGGAGTTGCCCTGGCCGGTCAGTTTGACGTCGCCACTGATGCCGCCGGAGGCTTGTTCGGCCAGCTTCGCATCAGGGAACAGCTTGCCCAGCTGCACCTTGCGGATGGTGGCCTGCAACTGCGTGGAGATCGCCTGCTTGCGCGCATCCATGCGGATCGTACTGCGGATGTCGCCGCCGGCCACGCCGAAGTTCAACGGCTCCAGCCGCAGCAGCCCGTCATTGAGCTTGAGGTGGGCATCCATGTCATCCAGCGGCAGCGTCGGCGAATTGATGCGCTGCGCCTTCCAGCGCACGTCGGCGTCCATCGCACGCAGCTTGGACAGGTTGTACGGCGTGTCCGGCAACACCTTGGCACTGGCCGCCAGCGCGGCCGCCTTGGCCTTCTGGTCGGCATTGGCCGACTCGCCGGCACCGGTCTTCGGCGGTGCCCCGATGAAGCCGGCCAGATCGTCGAAGTCCAGCCGCTTGGAGACCAGATCCGCGGTCAGGAATGGGCGCTCGCCACTGACATCGATCTGCGCGGTCCCGCCCAGGTCGCTGTCGCCGGCGGTGCCGGTGAACGACTCATAGCGCCAGACCGCGTTGTTGCGCTTCAAGCGGCCCTTGAGCTTGTACGGCGGCGTGGACGGCATTGCCACGCCGATCAGCGGGAACAGATCCTCCATGTCCTGCCCGCTCAGCATCAGCTCCAGATCGAATACCCGCAGCTGGAAGGGATTGGTGAGCGTGCCGCTGGCGATCGCATGCGTGTTCCCCGCGCGCCCATCCAGATGGATGCGGAACGGATGCCCCGTATTGGTCAGCTCCAGCGGCGACTCGGTATTGCCATTCAGCGAGAACGGATTGCCCTGCCAGCGTCCCTTGCCCTTGACCAGCAATGGCGGACCACTGTCCTTGTCCCGCGGCTTGCCGCTGTTGAGCGAGACCAGCACATCCGTCCTGCCGGCCGTGTCCTGGAACTGCAGGCGCCCATCCTCGATCAGCAACCGTTGCAGCACCGGCGGGTCACCGTCGCTCGGGCCCAGGAAATCCCAGTTGCCCGGCTGATTCTTCTCCGGCGCGGTTTCCAGCAGCAGATCCGGTCGCGTCAAGCGGATCTCCGGAATCCGCACCTGCCCGCTCAGCAAGGGCCATACCCGCAGATCGATCTCCGCCCGATCCGCCGTCGCCATCTGCGGCTGCTTGGCCCAGGCCGCATTCGCGAACGTCAGCCCATCGCCTCGCACCGTCGTCACCCGGCCCAGATCGACATCCAGATCCCCATTGATATGGAACTCCCGGCCGGTCTTGGCCTGCACCGCCCGTTCCACCGGCCCCTTGAACCAGTTCCAGTCCCATAACGCGATCAGGATCAACAGTGCCGCGAACAGAAACACCAGAATCGCCAACCACCGCTGCCCACGCTTACCGGGAAGGCGCCAGCGCCAGCGGGAACGAGAAGCGGCATCGGACGGAGCAGGGGAGGGGACTGTATTCACATCCCCATGGTTGCCCTTGCATCGTGCAGGCAACGCGAAGCATTGGTAAGGGTACTGTCAGGGTGAGGCGTGTCGACCGTCGGCGCCGCCGTTGTCGATGACTGCTCCAAGCGCGGTGCGTCGGCCATGCTTGGCATCCGGTCCAACCAGGATTCTGACCTTCTCAGGCCACCGGCCAAGGGTGAGCGGGGCGGTGCGGGTGGGTTGGCGGGACCATGAGCGCCATGGATGGCGCGACATGAGCCTCCAGGGACGGATTCACGGCGTGTCCCGCCGACCCACCCGTGCCGACCCCGCCTGGCGCATTCCTGACGCCCGAGTCGCTCTTGGTCTTGCTCTTGCCGTTGCTGTTGCCGTTGCTAGTCCTAGTGCTAGCGCTCTCGCTGGTCCGGGTGCCGTCGCACTTGCCTGGCAGAAAACAGCACTCAGAGAATCTGCGCCGTCACCGCAACGAAGTGGCACACACTCCCGCCGATCACGAACAGATGCCAGATCGCATGCGAATACGGCACCGACTCCCGGTGATAGAACACCGTCCCCAACGTATAGAACACGCCGCCGGCCAACAGCCATCCCAGCGTCCACGCATCCAACGAGTTCCACATCGGCTTGATCGCCACCATCACCATCCAGCCCATCGCGATATAGATGATCGTCGACAGCAGCTTGAACCGGCCCGTATAGAACAACTTGAAGACCACCCCGAACAGCGCCAGCGCCCAGATCGCGGTGAACATTCCCCAGCCCCAGGGGCCGCGCAGGCCAATCAGCGTGAACGGCGTATACGTGCCGGCGATCAGCAGGTAGATCGCACAGTGATCGAACACCTTCAGCCGGCCCTTCGCGATCGGATGCTGGATCGCGTGGTAGAGCGTCGAGGCTGTGTACAACAGCAGCAATGCCACCCCGAACACGATCGCACTGGCCAACTGCCAGCCGTCGCCATAGATGGCGGCCAGGGTGATCAGCACCGCACTACCGGCCAGTGCAGCGACGGCGCCAAGCCCGTGGGTCAGGGCGCTGGCGATTTCTTCTCGAACGGAAACGACAGAGGTCATGGCGATGATGGGAGATGCGGGGAGGGGGAGCCCGCTCCCCCCTATCATCGCCGCGATGGCGCGCGCATGCACGCGCGCCTGTTCAGCCGGCAGCGCGGTCGCGCGATCAGCCGACCGAGACGCTGTGCGCCGCTTCGCGCGTCGCCGCGAAGCGCACGTCCGGCGCGCGTTCCTGGGCCAGCTGCAGATTGACCCGGGTCGGTGCCAGGTACACCAGCTGCCCGGCGGCGTCGATGCTGAGGTTGCCCGCGTTCTTCTCGCGGAACTCTTCCAGCTTCTTTTCGTTGCTGCAGGTGACCCAGCGCGCCGTGGTCACGCTGACCGGCTCGAAGGTCGCTTCCACCCCGTACTCATCCTTCAGGCGGTATGCCGCCACATCGAACTGCAGCACACCCACCGCGCCCAGGATCAGGTCGTTGCTCATCAGCGGGCGGAAGAACTGGGTGGCGCCCTCTTCGGACAGCTGCGCCAGGCCCTTCTGCAGCTGCTTGAGCTTGAGCGGATCGCGCAGGCGTGCGCGGCGGAACAGTTCCGGCGCGAAGTTCGGGATGCCCGTGAAGCTGACCGCTTCGCCTTCGGTGAAGGTGTCACCGATGGAGATCGTGCCGTGGTTGTGGATGCCGATCACATCGCCCGGCCACGCCTCGGCGGCGATCTCGCGGTCGCTGGCCATGAAGGTCAGCGCGTTGGCCAGCTTCATTTCCTTGCCGGTGCGCACATGGAAGGTCTTCATGCCGGCCACGAAACGGCCCGAGCACACCCGCATGAACGCGACGCGGTCGCGGTGCTGCGGGTCCATGTTCGCCTGGATCTTGAACACGAAACCAGTCAGCTTGTTTTCCTCCGGCGCGATCACCCGGCCGGTGGTGGCGCGTGGCTGCGGCGAGGGCGCGTGCTCGACGAAGAAGTCCAGCAGCGGCTGCACGCCGAAGTTGTTCACGCCCGAACCGAAGAACACCGGCGTCTGCTTGCCGGCCAGGTAGGCCTCCACGTCGAAGGGATGGCTGGCGCCCTGCACCAGCTCCAGCTCGTCGCGCAGATCGGCCAGCATGCGCTCACCGATCTTCTCGGCCAACCCGGGCGAATCGATCGAGGGGAAGATCGTCGAATCCTGGCGGGTGAAGTTGCGGCCCTGCTCATACAGGTGCACTTCGCCGCTGATCAGGTGGACCACGCCCTTCAGGCGCTGGCCCATGCCGATCGGCCAGGTCACGGGCGCGCACTGGATGCCCAGCACGCTTTCCACTTCATCCAGCAGATCGATCGGCTCCTTGCCCTCGCGGTCGAGCTTGTTGATGAAGGTCATGATCGGCGTGTCGCGCAGCCGGCAGACTTCCATCAGCTTGATGGTGCGCTCTTCCACGCCCTTGGCCACGTCGATCACCATCAGCGCCGAGTCCACCGCGGTGAGCACGCGGTAGGTGTCCTCGCCGAAGTCGGCGTGGCCGGGGGTGTCGAGCAGGTTGACGATCTTGCCTTCGTACGGGAACTGCATCACCGAGGAGGTCACCGAGATGCCGCGCTCTTTTTCCAGCGCCATCCAGTCGGAGGTCGCATGGCGCGCGGCCTTGCGTCCCTTGACCGAACCGGCCATCTGGATCGCACCGCCGAACAGCAGCAGCTTTTCGGTCAGCGTGGTCTTGCCGGCGTCAGGGTGGGAAATGATGGCGAAGGTGCGGCGGCGCGCAGCTTCGGTAGCGACTTCGGACATGGCGTGACGCGCCCGCCCGGGGCGCTTTTCATGGAGATGAGCCGCCCAGTATAGCGGGGGCGGGCGTGGCCGGGGTCAGGGCAGGGCGGACGCCCCGGTCTCATCGGCGGTGCGGGCGAAGTGCAGCTCGCCCTGCGGGCTGACAATCCGGGCGGGAATCGAGCGCAGCCGCATCCCCGCATTGACCTGGACCGCGAAGTGCAGGTGCGGCGCGGCGCTGAAGCCGGTGTTGCCCGAGAGGCCGATGCGCTGCCCGGCCTGGACCTGCTGGCCCTGGCGGACCAGCGCGCCGTTGTGCTGCAGGTGGGCGTACACGGCCATGCTGCCGTCCTCGTGCAGCACCCGCACCAGGTTGGCCCGGCCCAGATCGTGGTCGCGGTCCTGCCCATTGCCCTGGAAACCGGCCTGGACCTGCATGACGGTTCCCGCCCGCGCCGCAAGCACGGCCGTGCCCTCGGGCAGCGCGAAGTCGATGGCGTCGCGGTTTTCCGCGTCGCCGTGGCTGAAACGGCCCTGCGGCGCCTGGCTGACTTTGATGCGGGCGGCGTCAAACGGCAGTTGGTAGGCCACGTCCTGCGGGCGGGCGGTGGGATCGCCGGGAACGGCGGTCAGCGCCAGCCGGATCGTCGTCGTGCCGGCCGGCGGCTGCACGTGGACCACCACGACGCTAGCCGAACCGGCCACCACGGTCTGCAGGGGGAGCCCGGGCAGGGCGGGGGCACCGGGTGAGGACGCCAGTGCCACCTGGACCGGCCCCGCCAGGCGGTTGTCGACGCGTGCCTGCCAACGGTCGCCTTCCCCCTCCAGGGTCAGCACCGCCAAGGCCGGCGCACCTGCCTCACCGGCCGGTTGGACGGAGGTGGCCGCCGTTGGACGGTCGATCCGCCAGCCGTCCCGCCAGTTCGCGCCCGGCCCGGCCCAGGCGTTCAGCGCCGGCAGGATCAACACGGTCAGTACGGGCAGACGCAGGCAGCGCAAGGCATTCGCCGGTAAGCAGGGGAGTTGGAGTATGCGTGACTGATGATGATCTGGAATATATATCTCTTCATGCCGATGAAGGGATTGACATCAGCCAAAAGCGCTGGCATCGTGGCTGCACCATCGAGACCGGCAGAGGGACAGGCCCTTTGAAGCCGGGGCAGCCCGCAGACGCGAAAGCGACCCTGCGTAGGTGCCAAATCCTGCGGAGACCGTTGGTGTCTTCCGAAAGATGGTTCGAACCGTGCACCGTGCGTGCGCTTCGAACGCGAGCTCCGCGAAAGCTCGATGGCCGTTTTCCTCCTTTGGATACCGCCATGAGCTTCGCCACCGCCGCCCCTGCTGCCACCGAAACTTTCGCCCCGCTCAGCGTCCCCGTCGACGCCGGGCTGAACGCCGTGCGCGGCGATATCGCGGCGGTGCTGTCGATGCGTCACGGTGGACCGCGGCCGGTGCGACTGCGCTACGAAATCGTGGGCCGCGCCGAGGTGCCGGTGGTGGTGCTGGCCGGTGGCATCTCCGCCCACCGCCACGTGGCGGCCAATGCCGAATTCCCGGAAAAGGGCTGGGCCGAAGGCTTGGTGGCCCCGGGCCGCGCGCTGGATCCTGCCTCGCTGCGCATCCTGGCGTTCGATTTCATTGGTGCCGACGGCGCGCTGGACCTGCCGATCGATACCGCCGACCAGGCCGACGCGCTGGCCCTGCTGCTCGATCATCTCGGCATCGTTCGCCTGCAGTGCTTCGTCGGTTACTCCTACGGGGCGCTGGTTGGCCAGCAGTTCGCGCTCCGTCACCGCCAGCGCCTGCAGAAGCTGATCGCGGTGAGCGGCGCGCACCGCCCGCATCCGTATGCCGCCGCCTGGCGCGCGCTGCAGCGTCGCGCGGTCGCGCTGGGCCAGCTGCAGTGCGCCGAAAGCCACGGGCTGTCGCTGGCGCGCCAGTTCGCCATGCTCAGCTACCGCACGCCGGAAGAATTCGGCGAACGCTTCGACGCCGCGCCGGAAGTGGTCAATGGCCGCGTGCGCGTCGCCGCTGAAGACTATCTGGATGCCGCCGGTGCGCAGTACGTCGCCCGTACCCCGGTCGATGCCTACCTGCGCCTGTCCGAATCGATCGACCTGCACCGCATCGACCCGGCCGCCATCCAGGTGCCGACCGTCGTGGTTGCCGTGGAAGGCGATCGCCTGGTCCCGCTGGCCGACTGCGTCGGTCTGGTGGAAGGGCTGGGCCCGCGCGGCAGCCTGCGCGTGCTGCGCTCGCCGTATGGCCACGACGCCTTCCTGAAAGAAACCGATCGCATCGACGCGATCCTCGCCACCGCTTTTCGATCCCCCGGAGAAACCGCATGAGCCGTTCCGCTGGTACCGAGCCGTCCTGTAGCCGTGTCACCGCCGCCGTGCGTGCCGGCATCGACCGTGACACCGCCCATGGCGCGGTGACCCCGCCGATCGTGCTGTCCTCGAACTTCAGCTTCGATGGCTTCGGCAACAAGCGCCAGTACGACTACACGCGCAGCGGCAACCCCACCCGTGATCTGCTGGGTGAAGCGCTGGCCGAGCTGGAGGGGGGCGCCGGTGGCGTGATCACGTCCACCGGCATGGGCGCGATCAACCTGGTGCTCAATGCGCTGCTGCAGCCCGGCGATACCCTGGTGGTGCCGCATGATGCGTACGGCGGCAGCTGGCGCCTGTTCAACGCGCTGGCGAAGAAGGGCCATTTCGGCCTGATCACCGCCGACCTGACCGATCCGCGTTCGCTGGCCGATGCGCTGGCGCAGTCGCCGACGCTGGTGCTGATCGAAACCCCGTCCAACCCGCTGCTGCGCATCACCGATCTGCGCTTCGTCATCGACGCCGCGCACAAGGCCGGTGCCAAGGTCGTCGTCGACAACACCTTCCTGTCGCCGGCGCTGCAGCAGCCGATCAGCTTCGGTGCCGACCTGGTGCTGCACTCCACCACCAAGTACATCAACGGGCACAGCGATGTGGTCGGCGGCGCGGTGGTCGCGCGCGATCCGGCGGTGCACGAGCAGCTGGTGTGGTGGGCCAACGCACTGGGCCTGACCGGCTCGCCGTTCGATGCGTTCCTGACCCTGCGTGGCCTGCGCACGCTCGGTGCACGGCTGCGCGCGCACCAGGAAAACACGGTGGCCGTGGTCGATCTGCTCACCGCCAGCGATGCGGTGGCCAGCGTGTACTACCCCGGCCTGGCCGATCATCCCGGCCATGCCATCGCGGCGCGCCAGCAGAGCGGCTTCGGTGCGATGCTGTCCTTCGAACTGGCCTCGTGCCCGGGCGATGATCCGCACGCGGCGGTGCGCGCCTTCGTCGATGGCCTGCGCTGTTTCACCCTGGCCGAATCGCTGGGCGGCGTCGAGAGCCTGGTCGCGCACCCGGCGACCATGACCCATGCAGCGATGACCCCGGAAGCGCGCGCGCATGCCGGCATCAGCGAAGGGCTGCTGCGCCTGTCGGTCGGCATTGAATCGCCGGAAGACCTGGTGGCCGATCTGCAGGCCGGGCTGGAACGCGCCCAGGTCGTGATCGATCAGCACCGCGACGTGCAGCGCCGTAAACAGGTGGATGCATGAGCGCGGTGCTGAATCTGCCGCTGGTTGCCAACCGGAAACTGGCGCTGCTCGGCACCGGCACGGTCGGCACCGCTTTCGTGGAACGGTATGCCTCGTTGCAGCACCGTGGCGTCACGCTGCCGTCGTTTTCCTGGCTGGCCAATTCACGCACGGCGCGCACCTGCGAACAGGCCCCCGCGCACGAACTTGCCCAGGCCAACCTGGCCACACGCGGTGCGGTGACACTGCAGCCCTGGGCGGAAGCCGAGGGCCTGCAGCGCGGTGACGTGGTGGTCGATGCGACGGCCAGTGACGAGGTCGCCAACTGGCACGAGCAGTGGCTGGCGCGTGGCGTGCATGTGGTGACCGCCAACAAGCTTGGCCAGGGGGCCCAGCTGGCCCGTGCCCAGGCCATCGCCGACAGCGGCCAGCAGGGCGACGCGCGCTACGGCGACAGTGCGACGGTCGGTGCTGGCCTGCCGTTGCTGAGCAGCCTGCGCGCACTGGTTGCCGGTGGCGACCGCATCCACCGCGTGGAAGGCGTGCTGTCCGGTTCGCTGGCGTGGCTGTTCCATCACTACGATGGCCAACGTCCGTTCTCCGCGTATGTGCGTGAGGCCGCCGACGCCGGTTACACCGAGCCGGACCCGCGCGTGGATCTCTCCGGTGAAGATGTCCGTCGCAAGCTGCTGATCCTGGCGCGCGCCAGCGGCATCGCACTGCGCGCCGAGCAGGTACAGGTCGCCTCGCTGGTACCGGATGCGCTCGCCGCGCTCCCGGCGGCGGATGCGGTGACCCGCCTGTCGCTGTTGGATGCGCCGCTGCAGCACTACTGGCAGCAGGCCAACGAGCAGGGTGGATGCCTGCGCTTCGTCGGTGGCTTCGATCACGACGGTGCGTCGGTCGGGCTGCGTGTACTGCCGCGCGACCATCCGCTGGCGGGCGGCGCGCAGACCGACAACCGGGTGGCGATTCATAGCGATCGGTATCACGCCCAGCCGCTGTTGATCCAGGGGCCGGGCGCCGGCGCGGAAGTCACCGCCGCCGCATTGCTGGACGACGTGCTGGCGATCGTGCGGCGCTGATTGCCGCGCGATCCCCCCAAGGCACGCGGTAGCGCCAGGGTGGTTGGCTGCGTCGGCGGATAATGGTGAGGACGGCTGCTGCCACGCATGGCGTGGCAGTACCGGGGTGGTGGGCAGGTCAGTCGTGTGGTGAGATTGCCTTCAGCAGTGCCGCATTGAATCGCGCAGGGTCCTGCACCTGCGGCGAGTGGCCCAGGTCCTCGAAGCTCACCAGGGTGGCGCCGGGAATCGCCGCGGCCGCCGCCTTGCCCAGCGCAGGGTAGTTGCCCAGCGTCGCTTTCAGGGCGGGCGGCGCCAGGTCACGGCCGATCGCGGTGCGGTCGGTCTGGCCGATGAACAAGGTGGTCGGGACCGTGAGTTTCGGCAGTTCATAGACGACGGGCTGGTTGAACACCATGTCCGAGGTAAGCGCCTGGCTCCACGCCACTGCCTGTTTGCCGGGGCCGTCGTACATGCGCGACTGCATGCGCACCCACTGCTCGTACTCGGGCTTCCACTGCCCGTTGTAATAAACGTCGAGCTGGTACTTCCTGATGCTGTCGAAGCTGGTCTTCAGCTCGCCTGCGTACCAGGCATCGATACTGCGCCACGGCACGCCCTTGGCCTTCCAGTCTTCCAGTCCGATCGGGTTGACCAGTGACAGGCTGAGCGCGCGCTGGGGATACATCAACGCGAAGCGTGCCGCCAACATGCCGCCCATTGAATGGCCGACGATGTGCAGCTTGCCCTCGCCGTAGCCCAGATGCTCCAGCAGCGCTTCGGTATTGGCGGCCAGCTGGCCGAACGAGTACTGGTAGCGTTCGGGCTTACTCGATTTGCAGAAGCCGATCTGGTCCGGGGCGATCACCCGGTAGCCGGCCGCGCTCAGTGCGGCGATGGTGTCCTTCCAGGTGGCCGCGCAGAAGTTCTTCCCATGCAGCAGCACGACCGTACCGGCGAACCCTTTGCCGCCGGCGGGCACGTCGATGTACGCCATCTCCAGCGGCTGGCGCTGGGACTCGAACCGGAAGATCTTGACCGGATAGGGGTAGTCGAAGCCTTCCAGCCGCGGGCCGTAGGTATCGGCGGCGAGGGTGGTCAGCGGCAGGCAGGCGAGCAGGGCGGCGGCCAGGATGCGCATGGCGGTCTCCATCGGGGGAAGTCCTGACTGTACGGGAGTGGCCGTGCAGGGGTGCCGACGATGCCACCGGGAGCAGCCGACCAACGGTCGGCTCTACATCCGAGCGATGTGCAGGGGTGCCGAACATCCGGGCGGTATGCGGGCGTGCCGATGAGGCCACCGGGAGCAGCCGACCAACGGTCGGCTCTACTGCCGGGGGCGGTGGATCAGCACTCGATGACGTTGACCGCCAGCCCGCCGCGGCTGGTTTCCTTGTACTTGTCCTGCATGTCGCGGCCGGTGTCGCGCATGGTCTTGATGACCTTGTCCAGCGAGACCTTGTGCTTGCCATCGCCGCGCATCGCCATGCGCGAGGCGTTGATCGCCTTGACCGCGCCCATCGCGTTGCGTTCGATGCAGGGGATCTGCACCAGGCCACCGATTGGATCGCAGGTCAGGCCGAGGTTGTGTTCCATGCCGATCTCGGCGGCATTCTCGATCTGGCTCGGGTTGCCGCCGAGCGCGGCGACCAGGCCGCCGGCGGCCATCGAGCAGGCCACGCCCACTTCACCCTGGCAGCCTACTTCGGCACCGGAGATCGAGGCGTTTTCCTTGTACAGGATGCCGATCGCCGCCGAGGTCAGCAGGAAATCGAACACGCGTTGTTCGTTGGCACCGGGGCAGAAGCGGTCGAAGTAATGCAGCACGGCCGGCAGCACGCCGGCGGCGCCGTTGGTCGGGGCGGTGACCACGCGGCCACCGGCGGCGTTTTCTTCGTTCACTGCCAGCGCGTACAGGTTGACCCAGTCCAGGGTGGTCAACGGGTCGCGCATCGCCGCTTCGGGCTTGGAGGACAGCTCGCGGTACAGCGCCGGTGCGCGGCGGGAGACATGCAGGCCGCCGGGCAGGGTGCCTTCCTGGCGGATGCCGCGTGCCACGCAGGCCTGCATGGCCCCCCAGATTTCACGCAGGCTCTCGCGGATCTCGTCTTCGGAACGCCAGCACTTCTCGTTCTCGAACATCATCTGGGCGATGCTCAGGCCACTGCGGGCGGTCTGCGCGAGCAGCTCATCGCCGCTCTTGAACGGGTAGGGGAGCGGGGTTTCATCGGGCACGATGCGGTCATCGGCCGCGTCATCCTGGTTGACCACGAAACCACCGCCGACGGAGTAGTAATCGCGCGTGGCGATCACCTGCTCGTCCGCACCGTAGGCCGTGAAGCGCATGCCGTTGGTGTGGTACGGCAGCTTCTGGCGCTTGTTCAGGCCCAGGTCGCGCTTCTCGTCGAAGGCGATCTCGTGCTGGCCCATCAGGCGGATGCGCTTGCTGCTGCGGATACGGTCCAGCGTTTCGGGGATGATGTCCGGATCGATCAGGTTCGGGCGCTGGCCTTCCAGCCCGAGCAGCACGGCCTTGTCGGTGCCATGGCCACGGCCGGTCAGGGCCAGCGAGCCATAGACGTCGGCGCGGATGCGCACCACGTCCTGCAGATGGCCCGGATCGAGCAGCCAGCGGTGCACGAAACGTTCGGCAGCCTTCATCGGTCCTACGGTGTGCGAAGAACTCGGGCCAATGCCGATCTTGAAAACGTCGAACGTGCTGACAGCCATGATTGCCAAACTGCGGGTATCGGATGGAGCGCTATTCTATGCTGTCGCAGGCGCCAGCCTTGAGTGCGGCGCAACATTTCCCAAGGTGGGTGGCCCGGTGTTTACCTTGTTCCAGCGTGATGACTGCCATTTGTGCGACCAGGCCCTGGCGGTGCTGGCGCAGGCCCGGGTGGCCGATCTGGACAGTGTGTTCATCGATGACGCCCCCGCGCTGGAGGCCCGCTACGGGCTGAGGGTGCCGGTGTTGCGCGATGCGCGGGGCCGCGAGCTGGACTGGCCGTTCGATGTGGCGGCGGTAGACGCCTGGATCCGGTAGAGCCGACCGTTGGTCGGCCGCCCGGGGGATCATCGTTGCGGCAGCCGACCAACGGTCGGCTCTACCTGTAGCCGGCGCGGCTTATTTTGCTTTCAGTACGACCTTGGTGCTGATCGCAGTCTCGTTCGGGATGGTCTTGGTGTCGGCCCAGTCGCCGCCGCCCACACCGAAGTCCAGGCGCTTGACCGTCGCCTTGCCGGCCAGCACCGGCTGCGCGCCCGGGGTCCAGGTGAAGGTGAGCGTGACCGGCTTGCTCACGCCGCGCAGCTCCAGGGTGCCGTCTGCGGCGTACTGGTTGTTGCCCAGCGAACGGAACTTGGTGGCGCTGTACTTGGCCTGGGCGAACTTGCCCACGTTGAAGAAGTCCGCGCCCTGCAGGGTCGAGTCGCGGTCGCTGTTGCCACTCTTGGCGCTGGCCAGCGGAATGGTCACTTCCAGCTTGGCATCGTCCAGCTTGGCCGGATCGAAGCTGATCCTGGTGTCGAAGCCGGGGAAGGTGCCGGTAAACACTTCACCGTCGTACTTGGTGGCAAAGGCCAGCACCGAGCCGGGCGCCTGCACGTAATCGGCGGCCAGCACCGGGGCGGTGGCCAGCAGGCCAGCCAGGGCGGCGGCGACCGCGGCGGGAGAGGTGAGCTTGATGTTCATGGTCAATCCTTCTGGGGGGAGGCAAGCCAGCGCTGCGGGAGCATGCGCGCAAGCGTGGCATCGCGTTGGTAAAAATGGTGGTAAAGCGCAGCACTGGCATGGGCCACGACCACCGCGATCAGCAGCCAGAAGCCCCACTCGTGAATGGCGTGGGAGATCTGGGTGACACGTTCATCGGGCGGGCTGAGTTTGGGCACATCGACCAGGCCGAACCAACGGAACGGGCGCAGGCCGCTGGCGGAGTCGTACAGCCAGCCTGACAGCGGAATGGCGAACATCAGCACGTACAGCAGCCAGTGCGTGGCCGAGGCGATGCGTTCCTGCCAGGTTGGCGTGCCCGGCACCGGTTGCGGGGCGCCGGCGTACAGCCGCCACAGCAGCCGGGTCACCACCAGCGCCAGCACGGTGATGCCGATCGATTTGTGCATGGTGTAGACCCAGAAGTACTTCGGGGTTTTGGGCAGCTCGCCCATGGTCAGCCCGACGATGCCCAGGGCGAGGATCAGTACGGCGATGAGCCAGTGCAGGGTCTGGCTGACGCCGCCCCAGCGGGTCGGGGTGTTCTTGGCGGTCATGGCGTGGTCTCCTGGACCGGCTGTGGGGTATCTGAGTCGATCGGCCGGGCCGGAGTTCCCGGCACATCGGCAGGGGCAGGATCGCCCGGGTCGCTCGCGCTGCGATCGCGCACGGCCTCCGCTTCGATCCGCAGCTGCACCTCATCGCCGATCATCGAGGCCCAGCCATCCACGCCGAAGGCACTGCGGCTGAGTGTGGCGGTGGCCGAGAAGCCGGCGGTGCGGCGGAACGGCGGCAGCGGATGACGCTTGAGCGCGTTGAGGGTGACCGCCAGCGTGACCTCGCGGGTCACCCCGCGCACGGTGAGCTGGCCGATCACGTTGGCGTGGGTGGGATCGATCGGTTCGACCCGGGTCGAGACGAACCGCGCTTGCGGGAAACGCTCACCGTCGAGCAGGTTGCGCGCCAGCGTGGCCTTGTTCCATTTGTCATCGCCCAGGTCCAGGCGCTGGATCGGCACGCTGACCTCCAGGCGTGCCGTGCGCCAGTCGTCCGGGTCGAACACCAGCACGCCTTCGCTGCCGGACACGGTGCCCAGTGCGTGGGAGAAGCCGGCATGCTCCACCGCGAACAGCACGCGGGTATGCACCGGGTCGAGGCGGTAGCTGTCGGGGGCGGCGATGGCGAGCAGCGGCAGGGCCGACAACAGCAGCGAAAGGGTCAGGCGCTTGAGCAAGGCGCTGGCTCCATGAGGGTCTGGGGCGATCATACGCACAGCCGTGTCATGGGATGCAGCGTCATGGCTGCAACAGATCGTGGTGCGGCCGACAACAGCACGGGGCGCCCGTGCCGTGTTCCCTGTGCAGGACGGAAACAGCCCGTTCCATCCACGGCCGTCGGCCCGGAATGCGGACACCGTCCTGATCGCTGTGTGACAATCCGCACCAACAGGGAGACCGGATCGATGAGCACGCGCCGCTGGGGTGCAGGCATCGTGCTGTTGGGGCTGTGGTTGTGCGCAGTGCCGTCAGTGTTGGAAGCCGCAGGGATATCGGCGGAAACGCCACGCTTGCGCCGCTTGGGCGCGGCCGAGGGCATGCCGTCGCGCATGGTGCTGGCCCTGGCCCAGGATCGCCAGGGCTACATCTGGGCCGGGACCGATGACGGCCTGGCCCGCGTGGACGGCGTCGGCCTGCGGGTCTGGCGCAATGATCCGGCCGACCCCGGCTCGCTTCCCGGCAACGAGGTGGAAACGCTGCTGATCGATCCGCTGGACCGCGTCTGGGTGGGCAGCAATGGCGCTGGCCTGGGCATGCTGGGTCCGGACAGGACGGCGTTCACCCGCTTTACCGCCCTGAGCGAGGCGTGCGAGGGCCAGTTCTGGTCGCTGGCCTATGCCGCGCAGTCGCTGTGGATCGGCACCAACCAGCACGGCATATGCCGGCGCAGCGAAGACGGGGCGCTGGTCAGGTACCAGGCCGACCCGAGCGATCCGCGCAGTCTGCCCGACAACACCATCTACACCCTGTTGGCCGATCCGCAGGGGCGGGTCTGGGTGGGGACCTCCAACGGTGTCGCCCGCTGGGATGGCGACGGTTTCACCCGGATCGCGCCGGACCTGCTGGGCGGAAAGAGTGTGTTCCGCCTGACCCGCGAGCCCGATGGCACGGTCTGGGCGGGCACCGAAGGCGGGCTGTTCGAGATCGGTGCCGATGACCAGGCCCGTCCGGCGCCCTGGAAGCTCAGCGCCGATGTACGTGCAGCCACGGTGATCCACGACCGCAACGGCGGCTATTGGCTGGGCACGGCCGATGGTCTGTACCGCGGCGATGCCAGCACCGCGCGGCTGCTCGCCGGTGATGCCGGCAGTGGCTTCCTGACCGCGCGCAGTGGCGTGCTGGACATGCTGCAGGATCATGAAGGCGGCCTGTGGGTGGCGATGCTGACCCAGGGACTGGCCTACCTCCCACCGGACTGGAAGCGTTTCTCCAGCTGGTACCAGCTTGACGGCAAGCCGTTGGACAGTGTGTACCTGCTGGGCGCGGCAGCGGCGGGGGACGACTTCTACATTTCCGGCGCGCACGGGCTCTACCGTCTCGATGTGCAGGGGCAGCTGCGCCAGATCGCCGACGACAAACAGATCGGGGTGGGCGCGGCGTGGTCGCTGTTGCCCCGCGAGGACGGCGCCGTGTGGATCGGTCGCGCGGGCCGTCTGAATCTGTACCAGCCGGCCACCGGCACACTGCGCGAATGGAAGATCGGCGGTGGCGCCGATGTACGCCAGCGCATCGATCTGATCCGGCAGGCACCGGATGGCGAGCTGTGGCTGTCGATCATGAACTTCGGCATCCAGCGCCGCGACGCCCGCGGCAACGTGCTCGATACGATCCGCAACGACCAGAACCGCGGGCTGACCGAAAATCCGGTCGAGCAGATGGTGTTCGATCCGCGCGGGCAGCTCTGGGTGATGGGCGACCAGATGGGGCTGATGCGGTGGCGCAACGACCGTTTCGAACAGGTGCCCGGGATTTCCCGCGGCAGCATCTACGATGCCGCCTGGACCGGCCCGGATGAACTCTGGCTGGCGCGCCAAGGCGCGCTGGAACGGTACCGCTGGGACGGGCTCAGCATGAGCCTGCGCGAACGTGTCGGCGCTGCCCAGGGCCTGCCTGCTGTGTCGATGGGCGGGCTGGCGCTGGGCAGGCACGGGCAGGTCTGGGCAACCACCCCGCGTGGGTTGATCTGCTGGCAGGGCGCCGAGCGTCGGCTGCGCTTGTATGGCGAACGCGATGGGCTGCCGGATGTGGAGTTCAGCAATCGCCCGCCCGTGCAGACACGCGACGGCCGGGTGCTGGCAGTGACCGCGACCGGGCTGGTTGGTTTCGATCCGGACGCGGCGGACATGGTGCTGCCGCCATCGCAGCTGGTGATCGACAGCGTGCAGGTGCGTCGTGACGATGCCGAGGGCCAGCAGATGCTGCCTCCGCAGGCACCGATCGTGCTGGGCCCGCAGGACCGCGACCTGATCGTGTCCGCGCGCCTGCTGTCGTTCGCCAACCCGCATGGCAACCGCTACCGCTACCGGGTGTCCGGCTATGACCAGAACTGGGTGATGCAGGCGGCCGATGGCGAGCGCCTGTTGTCGCGCCTGCCCGCCGGGCACTATCGCATCGAGGTGCAGGCCGCGACGCCGCAGGGCGCGTGGACGCCGCCCAGCACGCTGGACCTGGAGGTGCGCCCGCCATGGTGGCGCAGTGGCTGGGCGATCGTGGGCTATGTGCTGCTGGGCCTGATCGGGATCGCCGCGCTGGCGTACGTCGCACGTGCGCGCCTGCGCCGTCGCCAGCAATGGCAGCTGACGGTGCACAAACAACAGTTGGCCGAGCAGGCGTCACAGGCCAAGAGCCGCTTCCTGGCCACGCTGGGGCACGAAGTGCGCACACCGATGACCGGCGTGCTGGGCATGAGCGAACTGCTGCTGTCGACCCCACTGGATGAGGTGCAGCGGGGGTATGCCGGCTCGATCCAGCATGCCGGCAAACATCTGCTGCGGCTGGTCAACGACGCGCTGGATCTGGCCCGCATCGAGGCAGGGCGGCTGGAGCTGGATCTGCGTCCGTTCGATCTGATGTCGTTGCTGGAGCAGGTGGAAGCCTTGATGGAACCCATGGCCCACCACCGTGGGCTGGCGTTCGAACGCAGCTTCAACCTGCCCGGTCCGGTGCAGGTCAGCGGCGATGAGATGCGTGTGCGGCAGATCCTGATGAACCTGCTCGGCAATGCGATCAAGTTCACCGAGCATGGCCATGTCGGCCTGGGGGTCGAACTGGGCGAGGAGGGTCGCGCGATCATTTTCGAGGTCTCCGATACGGGGCCGGGCATCAACCAGGACCAGCAGGACGGTTGTTCCATCGCTTTGAACAGGCCGATGGCCCACGGACCGCATCGCGCTACGGTGGCAGTGGCCTGGGCCTGGCGATCTGCCAGGAACTGGCGGTGGCGATGGGTGGCCGGATCGAGATCGACAGCCGGCTGGGCGATGGCGCCCGATTCACCGTATCGCTGCCGTTGCCCTGGACCGTACAGCCGCTCGGCACGCCGCGTGAGGCGGGCCATGACACGCGCACGCAACTGCCGCCGCTGCGCATCCTGCTGGTCGAGGACGATGCCACCGTGGCCGATGTCATCGCCGGGCTGCTGCGCTCGCGCGGGCACGAGGTGGTGCACGTGCTGCACGGCCTGGCGGCGTTGTCCGAGGTGGCGGCCGACCGCTTCGACGTGGGTCTGCTGGACCTGGACCTGCCGGCGCTGGACGGCATCGCCATCGCGGGACAACTGCGTGCGATGGGCTATGAGCTGCCCCTGATCGCGGTGACCGCACGCTCGGATGCCTACGCCGAGCAGCAGGTGCTGGCGGCCGGATTCAACGGTTTCCTGCGCAAGCCGGTGACCGGTGACATGCTGATCGATGCGATCGTGCAGGCGCGCGCCGGGAAGTCGCCCCGACACTGATCAGCCGAAGCACAGCGCGCACCGGTGCGATCAATGCCATGCCTCGTAGTTTCTTTTTTGATCTGAAATTTGATTGATCGGACTGTGACCGGGTCCAGACCCTGCCAGCCCGCTTCGCGTGGCTTTGGCATACCTTGCTGTTCATGCAGGAGAGGACGGTCGGGGTACGCGTGGGGGGAGGCCGATCCGCACCGATGGGCCATCGCTGGGCTGCGGTGATGCTGGGTCTCGTGCTCTGGCTGCCGGTCCCTGTTCTGGCCGGCGATCCCGTCACGGCGCCCTGGCCCCGGCCGCTGGGCCCTGCAGACGCGTTGCCGACTGCGGCGCTGCGTGCGGTCGTGGAAGACCGCGACGGCTATCTGTGGTTCGCCAGCGACGATGGACTGCTGCGCTTTGATGGTCATCGTTTCAGCGCGTGGCGAAGGGAGCAGGGGCTGCCGGATGTGGACGTGCGCGCGCTGCATCTGGATGCGCAGGACCAGCTCTGGCTGGCGACCGCCTCGCAGGGCCTGTTGACGCTGTCTGCTGATCGCCGCGAGATCCAGAGCGTGCCGGGCAATGGCGCGGTGGTCCTGCCGCGCATCGGCGTCATGCAGATCACCAGCACCCCCGACGGTGTGGTGTGGGTGGGCACCCTCGACGACGGCCTGTTCGCACGTCAGCCGGACGGCCGCTGGCAACGCGTGCCGTTGCAGCTGCACGGCGCCCCCGTGCGCCGCGTAACTGCCCTGGTCACCGACCACCAGGGACGGCTCTGGATCGGGACGCCGGCGGGGGCACTGCGGCGTGAGGAACATCGTTTCATCCAGGTACCGCTGCACGATGACCAGCACGTTGACGTGCACGTGCTCTGGCCCGATCCGGACGGCGGGGTGTGGGTGCACACACCGCAGGGCGTGCACCGGTGGCGCGATGGCGAGCTGCATCGGATGCCGGAGGGCACGGCGATGCCGGTGCTGCGCAGTACCGCGGGCGACCTCTGGAGCGCCGGCGCAAGCGGACTGCGACTTCACGCGCGCGGGCAGGCGCCGCAGCCGGTGCCGCTGCGTGGATACGCCGGCGCCGTGATGAGCACGGCTGCGGTCAGCCATGTCCTGGAGGACCGGGTCGGCGGCCTGTGGTGGGTCGGCCGCGGCGAGGGCCTGTGGCACCTGCCCGCGCGGTGGCGCCAGTTCACGCTGCTGGCGGCCGCCCGTGATGGTTGGCCCGGACTCGATGGCGACCACGTGCTGGCCCTGGCGCCCTCCCATGGCAGGCGGGTGTGGATCGCCGGCGATCGCGGGCGCCTGCAGCGCGTTGACACGGTGAGCGGGCGCAGCGACCTGGGCGTCGACTACCGCCCCGATCACCTGCGTGCGGGCACCGTGGCCATCGCCGAAGACCGTCGCGGCCAGGTATGGGTGGCCAGTGGCAATACGTTGTCGCGCTACCTGCCGGGCAGCGGTGGCCGCCGTCACTGGTTGCTGGGCGTGGGCGGCGACGCGGGGAGGGTCGATCTGCAGGCCTGCAGCGATGGATCGTTGTGGCTCGGGCGTGCCGACCGCATCCAGCGACGCGATGCCGACGGTGTGCTGCAGTTGTCCGCCGCGCCGCACACCCTCGGGCTGGTGCCGCCGAGCCATGGCCCCCAGTTGCTGTGCAATGACGATGGCCGGCTGTGGGCAACCGACCGCAGCGGCGTCAAACGCTGGCTGCCGGCGCAGGAACGCTTCGCGGTCGTGGAGGGAGCGCCGCGCGGCGAAGTGGGGGCGATCGCCCGCGGCGAGGATGGCCACTACTGGATCGGCAGCCTCGGGGTACTGCGGCGCTACCGCTGGGATGGCCAGCAGCTGCGCAAGACGCACAGCTTCGGCCCTGCGCACGGGTATCCGCGTCTGCTGGCACGCGCACTGGTGGTCGACGCAGCGGGCGTTGCGTGGGCAGGCGATGCACGTGGCCTGGTCCGGGTCGACCCGCACGGCGGCGGCGTGCGCCACTTCGGCGGCGATGAGGGGCTGCCGGCGCAGGGCGTGCTGCCGCACGGGCTGGTGCGCACCGCCGACGGTCGGCTCGCCGCTGCGGTCAGCGAAGGCGGGCTGTTGCTGATTGATCCGGCCGGTGTCGCGGGCCCTGAGCGCGCCCCGGGCCTGGTCATCCATGCGATCACTGCTCGCCGTGGCAAGGCGCAGATCACGCTGCCGGTCGGCGCCGGCCCGGTGCCGCTCTCGGGTGCTGATCGGCATGTGCGCGTTGCCGCGCGGCTGCTCAGCAGCGGTGCGCCGTCGCACGTGCAGTATCGCTTCCGGCTGCAGGATCACGAGGCCCAGTGGGAGGAAAGTGATGCCACCGGCCTGCGCGTGTTCGAGCGACTTCCGGTGGGGCTGCAGACGCTTGAGGTGCAGGCCCGGCAGGGAAACGGCCGGTGGTCGCCGGTGCGCCGGGTGACATTGCAGGTGGTCCCGGCATGGTGGCAGGCGCCGCCGGCCCGGTGGGCCGCCGCGGCCGCGGGGCTGGGTGCGGTGTGGCTCTGGGGATGGCGCTTCCACGTACGCCGCGGTCGGCAGCGCCGCTGGCGCTGGCTGCGTGCCCGGCAGGGGCATGCCGAGCGCGCATCCGTGCAGCGCACCCGTTTCCTGACCACGCTGGGGACCCGCATCCGGGTACCGATGACCGCGGTGCTGGGATGGAGCGAACTGCTGCTGCGCTCACCGCTTCCGCCCTCCCAGCGCAGCCGGGTCAACAGCCTGCACCATGCCGGTGAGCACCTGCTGCGGCTGATGGATGACGCACTGGATCTGGCCAGCATCGAATCAGGGGAACTGCAGTTGCAGCCGGCACCATTCGTGCTGCAGCGGATGATCGAAGCACTGCACGCGCTGCTGCTGCCGGTGGCGCAGGGCAAGGCGCTTGCGTTGGAGTGGCACAGCACGCTGCCGGCCTCGGCGTGCGTCATCGGCGATGCGCGTCGCCTGCGCCAGATCCTGCTCAACCTGCTCGGCAACGCGCTGAAGTTCACCGCGCAGGGAACGGTGCGGCTGGAAGCGCACGGCGGACACGATGGCCAAGGGATCGTGCTGCGGGTGTGCGATACCGGGCCGGGCATGACGCCGGCGCAGTGCCAGCGCCTGTTCCAGCGCTTTGAACAGGCCGATGGCGCGCAGACCGCGGCCCGTTACGGCGGCAGTGGGCTGGGATTGTCGATCTCACGCGATCTGGCAGTGGCCATGGGCGGTGATATCACCGTGACCAGCGTTCCCGGCCAGGGCACCTGTTTCCAGGTGGCGCTGCCCTTGCCGCGCGGTGAGCTCCCCACCGGCATCGTTGCAGCGTGTGCGCTGCCGGGGCCGGCTGCGGCCGGCGCACTGCGGGTGCTGGTGGTGTATCCCTCAGCGGTCGTTGCCGAGGTGCTGCTGGCCATGCTGGCCTCCCTGGGCCATCTGCCCACCCACTTTCCCGGCGCGGATGCACTGCCGCCCACCGCCGCGGACGGTGCGGGTTGGGACGTCATCGTGGTCGATCCCGCCCTTAGGGTGGATGGCGAACGCGTGGGGGCACGGCTGTCGCGGCGGTGGCCGGGGGTGCCACGGGTAGCACTGACTGCGCGTGCGGATGCCGCTGCGCAGCGCGAGGCGATCGCGGCCGGCTTCGAGCTGTTCCTGCGCCTGCCCGTGAGCCGGGCGGCGTTGGGCGATGGACTGGCCAGATGCCGGCGCAGCGCATGAGCGGCACGCCGCACCGCGGGTGCCGATGGGGGCGGTGGGGGCTGCTGGTCTGGCTGCTGCAGGCGTTTCCGGTGCTGGCGCTGCCCAGCCATGGCGTACGGATGACGACCGTCGACGGATTGCCGTCCAACGTGGTGCATCAGATCGTGGAGGACCGTAAGGGCTATCTCTGGTTCGCGACGGGCGACGGCCTGGCGCGCTATGACGGCAGCGGTTTCCGGATCTGGCGCATGGAACACGGCCTGGCCGACAACGTGGTGCGCAGCCTGGCCCTCGATGCTCGTGACCAGCTATGGATCGGCACCGGCAACGGTTATCTGCAGCGTCTTTCCGCTGACCGCCAGCAGTTCGCCCGGTGGGCGGGGCCGGCGGTACCCACGGTGGCGGCCAGCCCGATCCTGGCGATCCAACCCATGGACGATGGCAGCGTCTGGTTTGGTACCCGCGATGCCGGTCTGTTCCGGCTCGACCGCGATCACTTCCTGCGTCAGCACCTGCCGGCCGCTGGCGGTGGTGGTTTGCCGTCGGCAAGGGTGGAGCGGCTCGTGTCCGATCCGCACGGCGGCCTGTGGATCGGCAGTGCCGCCGGGCTGGCGAGGTGGCAGCACGACCGGTTCCAGACGCCTGCGATGCTCGGCGCTTCCGCTCGGCCGGTGACCGCGCTCGGCCTGGATTCGCAGGGGCGGTTGCATTCCAGCACGGCCGAGGGTTCGCGGGTGCGGCAGCTGCCGTCCTTGCAACCCGTTTCCGGGCATCGCACACCGGCCCGTTGGCTCGGCGCGGCGCGGCGTGGCGGGGACTGGTTCGGCGATGGCGACCAGGTGTGGTGGCAGGATCAGCACGGCCGGAACCACCACGCACTCCAACTGCCCCGGCCGCACGGGCGCGAGGTGTCGCGCATCGGGCAGGCGTTCGAGGACCGGCAGGGGCGGGTCTGGTTGTCGGGAAGCCGCCAGGGCGTATGGCGACTCGGCGCCCAGTGGCGGCACTTCGAGCGTTTCGCCGCACCGGCCGGACCCATCGCCGGTGCGGCAGGCAGCCTGGCCCCGGCGGCAGACGCACACGCATGGTGGGCACGCGGCGGCACGCTCGCCCGTCTCTCGCCGGAGCAGGGCTTCTCCCCCGCGCGGTGGTCCTATGCACAGGATCCAGCACGTGCAGATCGCCACGTGGTGGTTGAAGATCCGCAGGGCGTGGTGTGGGTCTTCGCGGCGCCGTGGCTGACCCGGATCGATCCGCTGCGCCGGCGTCGGCAGCGCTGGCAGGTGGGGGCGGCCAGTGTGTCGCCGGGCACGTCGCCGCAGGCCGCGTTGCTGGCCTGTGGCGATCACGTGTGGCTGGCCGGCAATGGCCGCGTGGAGCAGCGTGCGGGCGATGGCCGCGTCCTGGCCAGTGCTGCCTACGCGGCGGCGGGCCTGCGCCCGGGCGTGGCGGAGTTCGCCCTCCAGTGCAGCCCCGGCGGAGAGGTATGGTTGGGGGACGGCGAGGGTCTCAAACAGTGGCACGTGGCGGCCAGCCGTTTTCTCCCGGTGCCGGGCAGCGGCCGGCGGGAGATCGGCGCGCTGCATCTGGCCTCCGATGGGTGGCTGTGGGCAGCCGATGCGGAGGGCTGGTCGGCCTACCAGCATGCGCCCGGCCGCCCGCCTCACAGCCAACGGGTTGACGCGGCGCAGGGAGTACCGGCCGCGTTGCCACGCGGATTGAGCGACGCCCCGGATGGTGCCTTATGGGCCACCACGGCGCGCGGGGTGGTGCGCCTGGCCCCGGAGCGCGGCAGTGCGCGGCTGTACACCGCCGATGATGGCCTGCCGCTGATGGTGTTCGATACTGGCCTGGTTGCTGCCGGAGCGCATCTGCTCGCCCTGGAAGCCAACGGCGATGTGCTCGCATTGCATCCGGCGGGCATGGTCGACGCCACGACGCCGGCATCGCTGGTGATCGACCGGGTGAAGGTGCGTCGACAACGGCGCTGGGTCGAGCTGCCTTCCACCGATCCACTGCAGCTCAACGCCGATGATCGCGACATCCAGTTGTCGGCGCGCCTGCTGAGCGGCCGGCCCGACGGTGTGAGCGGGTATCGATTCCGGCTGCGGGGCGAAGACCCCGAATGGGTCCGCGCCGGGCGACGCGGCGCGCGCGGCTTCCCCCGCCTGCCGGCCGGCGAGCATGTACTGGAATTCCAGGCACGTGACGTGGATGGGCAATGGTCGGCCCTGCAGCAGGTGCACCTGCACGTGGCCTACAACGGTTGGGCGCATCCCGGGGCGTGGGCGTTGCTGTGGCTGCTCGCCGCCAGTGCAGGCACGTTGCTGGTGTGGACGCTGAGGCAGCGGCGGCAGCGCGCGCTCGCCTGGCGGGCGGCCACGCGCCGCCAGGCACGTGCCGAGCAGGCCGCGCAGGCCAAGGCGCGCTACATGGCCACGCTGGGGCATGAAGTCCGGACACCGCTCACCGGCGTGCTTGGCATGAGCGAACTGCTGTTGGCCACGCCGTTACCCGCAGGCGCGCGCGAGCAGGTGCTGCATATCCAGCAGGGCGGGCGTGCATTGCTGCAGGTGGTGGACGAGGCGTTGGAGATGGCCAGGCTGCAGGCCGGCAAGGTGATGCTGCATCCACGGGGCTTTGCCATCGGTCCGTGGTGGGACGAGGTACATGCCGCCGTGGCCGGGGGTCTGGAGGCGGGTGGCTGCCGCCTCGTGTTGGCCCCGCCATTGCAACCCGGTGCCAGCGCCGTGGGCGACCCGGACCGGTTGCGACAAGCCGTGGAACTGCTCGCGTGCGGGTTGGCAGAGCAGACCGGGGCTGTCCGGTTGACCCTGCGCATCGCTTGGCGGCCGGGCCGCAGTGGCCTGCTGCTGGATGTGCTCGCCGAACCGGGGGCCTGTCCGTCCCCAGCGCCGTTGCAGGTACGCGAGGCCTTGGCCGATGTCGACGTGCTGATCGGCGCGATGCACGGGCACCTGCGCGTGTCGCGGTTGCCTGACCATCGTTGGCAGGGGATGCTGAGTGTCCCGCTGGAAGGCTGCCAGGCGATCGGGCCCCACGCGACCGCACCGCAGGGCGATGCGCTCGATGCCCTTCAGGTCATGCTGGTGGAAGATGATCCGCTGGTGGCCGAGGTGGTCGGCGCACTGCTGCGGCTGCGCGGTCACACCGTCGTGCATGCCGCGCACGCGCTGGCGGCACTGACCGCGCTGGCCCGCCCCGGCACCCAGCTGATGCTGTTGGACCTGGACCTGCCGGGCATGGACGGGCTGTCACTGCTGCGCCTGCTGCGTCAGCAGGGCCAACGCCTGCCGGTACTGGTGCTCACGGCGAGACGGGAGCCGGACCTGGAGATGCAGGTCATCGCCGCAGGGGCGGACGGTGTGGTGCACAAGCCGCTGCAGGGCGATGTGCTGCACGCGGCGATACAACGGCTCGCCTTGCCGCGCGTGGATCGTGCCGGCGCAGGGAACGGTTTACTATGCGGGGCGTTGCCCGACGACCGGGGTGGTCAGGGGTGACAGGCCCGTTCCGGGCGACGGCAGTGAATCGAGGGACAGACCCGGGAGAGCCATTGGTGTTGCGTGTGCTGTGGCCGTTGCTGATCGGCCTGTGTGTGCTCTGGCCGGCGCTTGCGTCGGCCCAGCCGGTACCGCCGACGCCGCGGCAGCTCACCGTGTTCGATGGCCTGCCATCCAACACCGTCAATCGCATGGCCGAGGATCGCTACGGCTATCTGTGGATTGCCACCAATGATGGCCTGGCCCGTTACGACGGCCGCAACTACCGCATCTGGCGTGCCGAGGACGGCCTGCGCGACAACCACGTCTGGAGCGTCCACGTGGATGCGCGTAATCAGCTGTGGATCGGTACAGAGAACGCCGGCCTGGCGATGATGTCGGCCGATCGCCGCGAGATCCGCTTCTACGATCGCGACAGCCATCCGGAAATCGGCAGCAACACGATCTGGAGCGTGGCGTCCACCCCGGACGGTGCGATCTGGTTCGGCACTTACCAGGGCGGCCTGCACCGGCTGGAGCGTGATGGCACGCTGACCCGCTTCATGCCCGAGCCGGGCAACCCGCGCAGCCTGCCGGCGGCATCGGTCGGCAATCTGGCCACCACCCTGGATGGCACCTTGTGGATCGGATCCAAAGCCGGCCTGGCGCGCTGGACCGGACACGATTTCGAACCGGTGCCCAGTGCCCAGTTGTCGGCGCGCGTCATCAACGGCCTCACCGCCGAGGCCGATGGCAGCCTGTGGATCAGCAGCAATGTCGGGGTGGCGGTGCGCCGCCCGGATGGCCGCTTCGAACCGGCGCCCTGGGTCGTTGCCGATGGCGATCAGATCCTGGGCATGATGTTGCGCGACGAGCAGGGCGGGTATTGGCTGGACACCCGCTCGGGCCTGGGCCGTGCGATGGACGGCCAGTTCCAGCAGGTGCCACTGTACAGCGCGATCGCGCGCGGGCAGGTGCGGCCGAACTGGACCGGCGCTTACGAAGATCGCGAGGGCGGCATCTGGCTGGCCAGCACCAACGGCGGCCTGTGGCATCTGCTGCCGCGATGGTGGCAGTTCTCGGTGCTGTCGCGCCTGGAAGATGACCCGGCCTCGCTGCGCAATGCGTATGTGCTGGGCATGGGCGCGGCCGCCGACGGCGGTGTGTGGACGGTGGGCACGCACGGCGCCCTGGACAAGTTCGACCCGGTCAGCGGGAAAATCGAACAGCACCGGACCTGGGTGGACGGCACGCAATGGCTGCAGTCGGTGCTGGAGGATCCGCGAGGGCAGGTCTGGATCGGCTCCTGGGACGCGCTGCTGCGCTATGACCCCCGGCAGAAGCGGATGCGGCGCTGGGGAAGCGACGCGGCGGTGGACGCCACGATGGAGGGCGCGATCGAATCATTGGCGCTGTGCGACGGGCAGCGCCTGTGGACAGCGTCGGCCACCGGGCTGCAGCAGCGCGATCTCGATGGGCGCGTCCTGCATCGCATCGCGCTGGGCCACGCTGGATTGAGCGCGGGCCAGAACGCGCTCGATATCCGGTGCGGTCCCCAGGACCGCCTGTGGGTGGCCACCGGGCAGGGACTGCTGCAGTGGGTCGCGGCGCGCGCGCGTTTCGAGCCGCTGCCCGGTGGCCCCGCGGCGAGCGTGCATGCGATGGCGCTGGCCGGCGATGACAGTGTCTGGCTTTCCGAGGAAGGCAAGCTCTCGCACTACGGCTGGCAGGGCGATCGGCTGACCCTGCAGGAAGTGATCGGCAGCAGTGCCGGCTACCCCGCGATCACCGCCACCGGTCTGGTGGTGGACCGGCAGGGGGTGGTCTGGGCAGCGAATGCACGCGGCCTGGTGCGTGTCGATCCGGACGCCGGCAGCGTGCGCCAGTACGGCGTCCATGATGGCCTGCCCAGCCAGGAATTCCGCCGCCGCACGCTGACGCTGACCCCGAGTGGTCGCATCGTGGGTGGCACGCCGGCCGGCGTGGTGGTGTTCGATCCGGCACAGGTCAAGCCGGCGACGCGACGCGCGCCCCTGGTGATCGAGCGGGTCGAGGTGCGCCGTGGCGAGCGTGTCCTGGACCTGACCCATGCGGTGCCGCTGGACATCGCCGACGGCGACCGCGACCTGCGGATCGTCGCGCGGCTGCTGTCCTTCGCCGATTCCACCTCGAACAACTACCGTTACCGGCTGGCCGGCTACGACCCGGATTGGGTGGAAGTGGGACCCGGCGGCGAACGTCTGTTCTCGCGCCTGCCGCCGGGCCGCTACCGGCTGGAAGTGCAGGCCCGCTCGGCCGACCACATCTGGTCGCGGGTGCAGGTGCTGGAGTTCCGGGTGCTGCCGCCGTGGTGGCGGAGCCTGTCGGGCCTGCTGCTGCTGACCTCGGCCGTGTTGCTGCTGCTCAGTCTGTTCGCCTGGTTGTACCGGCGCCGGCTGCAGCGCCGGCATGCGTACCAGCTGGCCCTGCAGAAGCAGGAACTGGCCGAGCAGGCTTCGGCGGCCAAGACCCGTTTCCTCGCGAACCTGGGCCATGAGGTGCGCACGCCGATGACCGGGGTGCTGGGCATGAGCGAGCTGCTCTTGTCCTCGCCATTGAACCCCAAGCAGCGTGGCTATACCGAGTCGATCCGCCACGCCGGCGAGCACCTGCTGCATCTGGTCAACGACGCGCTGGACCTGGCCCGGATCGAGTCGGGGCGCCTGGAACTGCAGGCGCAGCCGTTCCAGCTGCAGCGACCGATCGACGATGTCTGTGCGTTGATGGCCGCGCTGGCCGGGCAGAAGGGGCTGCGGTTCGTGGTCGACAACACCTTGCCGGCCGGCACCCGCACGGTCGGTGACGAGCTGCGCGTGCGCCAGATCCTGCTGAACCTGCTGGGCAACGCCGTCAAGTTCACCAGCCACGGCGAAGTACGGTTGACGTTGCGCGCGATCACGGCCGGCCGCGGGTTGCACATCGAGGTATCCGATACCGGGCCGGGCATCAGCACCGATCAGCAGGAGCGATTGTTCCGCCGCTTCGAGCAGGCCGATGGCGCCCGCACCGCCGCGCAGTACGGGGGCAGCGGGCTGGGCCTGGCGATCTGCCGCGAACTGGCACTGGCGATGCAGGGGCAGATCGGCGTGCAGAGCCAGCTCGGCGTGGGAACGCGTTTCACGGTGACCCTGCCGTTGCCCCTGGAGCAGGGAACCACCGGCGTGCCGGGTGCGGCCGAGGGCGAGCAGTGGGTGTTGCCGCCACTGCGCATCCTGCTGGTGGAGGACGATCTGACCGTGGCCGAGGTGGTCAGCGGCCTGCTGTCGGCGCGTGGCCACCAGGTGGTGCATGCCGAGCACGCGTTGTCGGCGCTGCGCGAGGTCAGCGAGGCGCCGTTCGAAGTGGTGCTGATGGATCTGGATCTGCCCGGGCTGGGCGGCATCGCATTGGCTGAGCATCTGCGCAGCCAAGGGTTCGAGATGCCGCTGATCGCGGTCACGGCGCGCACCGATCCATCGATCGAGCAGCAGGCCCGCGACGCAGGCTTCGATGCCTTCCTGCGCAAGCCGGTCACCGGCGATCTGCTGGTGGAGGCGATCGCGCGGGTGCTGCACGCTCCCGGTAGCAGCGGACCGTTGGTCCGCTGACGGTCCCTATAGCTGACCGCAGACCGCAGACCGCAGACCGCAGGACGTCTGCCCGCGGTTACTCGGCGACTTCCTCGACATCGCGCGGCGAGGGCCGCGTGTCCGGCAGCTGCCAGAAGATCAGCGTGGAGGTCAGGGTAATGGCGCCGACGCAGACGAAGGTGGCGTGCAGCGCGGCCGTCGCGCCGTGCGACGCATCGAGATGATTGAACGCGGCCAGCAGGCTGCCGGCCGCGGCCGCACCGAAACCGGTCGCGAGCATCATCACCATCGAAAGAAGACTGTTGCCGGCACTGGCGAAGTCGCGGTCCAGATCGCGCAGGGTCACGGTGTTCATCACGGTGAACTGTAGTGAATTGACCGCACCGAACAGGGCCAGCTGGATGATGCGGATCCACAGCGGCTGGCCGGGCGTCATGAAGATGAAACTGGCCATCGCCAGGCCGACCAGCACGGTGTTGACCATCAGCACGCGGCGGTAGCCGAAGCGCTCGACGAGCTTGACCGCGTAGCGCTTGGAGACCATGCCCGCCGCAGCGACCGGGATCATCAACAGGCCGGCCTTCATCGGGCTCATGCCCATGCCGACCTGCAGCAGCAGTGGAATCAGCAGCGGCATGGCGCTGCTGCCGATGCGTGAGAACAGATTGCCGAGGATGCCGATGCGGTAGCTGGGCACGTGGAACAGTGCCAGCGAGAACAGCGGTGCCGTGGAGTTGGCGGCGTGCAGCCAGTAACCGACGAGGGCGGCCAGGCCGGCGACGGTCATGAGCATGACCAGTGCATGCGGGGTGGCCATGCCGGAGATGCCGTCCAGCGCGAGGGACAGTACGACCATGCCGAAGGCAAGCATGAGGTAGCCGGCGATGTCGAAGCGGGTGCGGTGTTCGGCGTAGTGGTCCGGCATGATCTTCATCGCCGCGACGTAGCCGATGATGCCGATCGGGAGGTTGATCAGGAACACCCAGTGCCAGGAGGCGACTTCGACCAGCCAGCCACCGAGGGTCGGGCCGATCAGGGGGCCGATCAGGGCGGGGATGGCGATGAAACTCATCGCGCGAAGGAATTCTTCGCGCGAGACGGAGCGCATGACGGCCAGGCGCCCGACCGGCAGCAGCATGGCGCCGCCGATGCCCTGCAGGACGCGCGCACCGACGAGCTGGTGCAGGGTCTGGGCGAGAGCGCAGGCGAGCGAGCCGAGAGTGAACAGGATGATCGCGACGAGGAAAGTGCGTCGTGTGCCGAAGCGGTCGGCGATCCAGCCGGAGGCGGGGATGAAGGTGGCGACGGCCAGGGCGTAGCTGAAGACGACGGACTGCATCTGCAGCGGGCTTTCGCCGAGGCTGCGGGCCATGGCGGGCAATGCGGTGTTGACGATGGTGGAGTCCAGCATCTGCATGAAGATGGCCAGCGATACGAGCCACAACAGGGGCCGGATCGAGGCGTAGCTGCTGGTCGTCATGGTGCGGGGCCTTCGTCAACGAGGGCGATATGATCGCCGATGTGGGATCAGGGTGTGGTCAAGAGCCGAAGCCGAAGCATTGGGGCGTGCAACAACGAAAGCACGCGTCCTGGGTGCAGAACGCGTGCTTCGTCGGCCGTGCCCGTGTAGTGCCGGCCGCTGGCCGGCTACCTGCCGATGGCGATCAGCGTCGGCTCAAACGATGTACGGCTTCCACAAGCACCTGCACGTGCTCGGGATTCATGTCCGGGGACATGCCGTGGCCGAGGTTGAAGACCTGGCCTTCGCGGGAGCCGCCGTTGCCTTGGGCGTAGCTGTCGAGCACTTGCCCGGCGGCGCGTTCGATGGCGGCCGGATTGCCGTAGAGCGTGGTCGGGTCGAGGTTGCCCTGGAGGGCGACGCGGCCGCCCGTGCGGGCGACGGCGTCGGCGAGGTCCAGGGTCCAGTCCACGCCGAGCGCGTCGGCGCCGGTGTCGGCCAGGGCGCCGAGGTGCAGGCCGGTGCCTTTGCCGAACAGGATCAGCGGGGTGCGGTCGCTGCCTTCACCGCGTTCGAGTTCCTGGGCGATGCGGGTCAGGTAACGCAGGGAGAATTCGCGGTACATGGTCGGGCTGAGTACCCCGCCCCAGGTGTCGAAGACCTGCAGGACCTGGGCGCCAGCCGCGCGCTGGGCGGCGAGGTAGGCGATCACCGCATCGGTGACGACCGAGAGCAGCTGGTGCAGGGCGGCCGGTTCGTTCAGGGCCATCGCCTTGATACGGGCGAAGTCCTTGCTGCCGCCGCCTTCAACCATGTAGCAGGCCAGCGTCCACGGGCTGCCGGAGAAGCCGATCAGGGGCACGCTGCCGTCCAGTTCGCGGCGGATCACGCGCACGGCGTCCATCACGTAGCGCAGTTCGGTTTCCATGTCCGGCACGGCCAGTCTGGCGATGGCGGCCGCGTCGCGGACGGGGTGGCGGAACTTCGGGCCTTCGCCTTCGACGAAATACAGCTCCAGGCCCATCGCATCGGGGATGGTCAGGATGTCCGAGAACAGGATCGCCGCGTCGAGGTCGAAGCGGCGCAGCGGCTGCAGGGTGACTTCGCAGGCGATGTCCGGGTTCTTGGCCATCGCCAGGAAGCTGCCGGCCTTGGCGCGGGTGGCGCGGTACTCGGGCAGGTAACGACCGGCCTGGCGCATCAGCCAGACGGGGGTGCAGTCCACCGGTTCGCGGCGCAGGGCGCGCAGCAGGCGATCATGGCGGGAGGGGCTGGTCACGGAACGCTTCCTTGGGATCTGGTGGCGCGGGGCCGAATGGGGTCAGTGCGGCGGTGGCCGCTCAGTGCGGCGCGTCGCTGCTGGTGTAGGTCACTTCGTAGCCGCGGTGCAGGTGCGCATCGCGTGCCTTTTCGAACGCGGCCAGCGCCACGTCTTCCTGCAGGTACAGCTCGCGGCGCAGTTGCCCGCGCCCGCCGATCGGGCCGGACTCCAGCAGCAGCTCCCAGCCGCCGAACAGGTCCGGTTGCAGGGTGAGCTGGAGATAGCGGGCCGGATCGGCACCGCGGGGATGTTGGTGCAGGAAGACGCGCATGCCCCGATTGTAGCCGTGAACGCCGGAGGCGGCCGTCAGCAACGGGGCAGGTGCGGCGGAACGTCGCACGCTCAGCCGGCGGCCAGCACGCGCAGCACGTCGGCCTCGTCGACGTCGGCGACGACTTCGGCGCGGCCGATGCCACGCCACAGCACCAGTCGCAACCGGCCGGCGACATTCTTCTTGTCCAGCCGCATCCGGGCCAGCAGCGCCTCCGGCGCCAGGCCGGCCGGAATGGCCACCGGCAGTTCGTAGCGCAGCAGCAGCTCGCGCAGCTGCTCGGTGTCTGCCTCCTCGCTCATGCCCAGCTGGGCCGACAGGCGCGCGGCCAGCACCATGCCGACCGCGACCGCTTCGCCGTGGTTGAGGTTGTCGTTGCCCGGCGCGCCGTAGCCCTGTTCGGTCTCGATCGCGTGGCCGAAGGTATGGCCGAGGTTGAGCAGGGCGCGTTCGCCCTTTTCCAGCGGATCGCGCGCGACGATCTCGGCCTTGTGCTCGCAGCTGCGCGCGATGGCCTGGGCCAGCGCGGTGTCATCGCCGGCCAGCAGCGCGGCATGCTCGGCCTGCAGCCACTGGAAGAACAGCGGATCGCGGATCGCGCCGTACTTGATCACTTCGGCCAGGCCGGCGCGCAGTTCGCGGGGCGGCAGGGTGCGCAGGGCGGCGGTATCGGCGATGACGGCGCGCGGCGGGTGGAACGCCCCGACCAGGTTCTTGCCTTCGGGGATGTCCACCGCGGTTTTGCCGCCGACCGAGGAATCGACCATTGCCAGCAGCGAGGTCGGCAGCTGCACGCAGTCCACGCCGCGCATCCAGCAGGCCGCGGCGAAGCCGGCCAGATCACCGGCCACGCCACCGCCGAGGGCCATTACGCAGGCATCGCGGGTGGCGCCGAGGGCGGCCAGGGCGGTGATCGCATCGCCGAAGTGGGCCAGGGTCTTGGAGGCTTCGCCGGCCGGCAGCACCAGCTCGCCGATCAGCAGGTCCGGGCGCGTGGCCAGCAGCGCCGCCTTCACCCCTGCCAGGTAAAGCGGGGCGACCGAGGAGTCGCTGAGCAGCAGCACGTGGCGGCCACGCACATGGCGGGCCAGCAGTTCTCCCTGGCCAAGCAGGCCGGGGCCGATGTGGATGGTGTAGGGGGTGTCGCCGCTGACGGCAACGGTACGCGGGGCGGGGGTCATTCGGGAGTTTCCTGTCGCTGCCACTGCGCGGCCAGGCGCAGCACCAGCTGCGCAGTGGCCTCGGCGGGCGTGTAGAGATCGGTATCCAGCGTGAGGTCGGCCAGGCCCTGGTAGAGCGGATCGCGGGCGGCGGCCATTTCGTGCAGCACCTGCTCGCGGTCCGGGCGCTGCAGCAGCGGGCGGCCGCGGTCGCGGGCCAGCCGCTCCAGCTGGGCCGGCACGCTGACCCGCAGGTAGACCACGAAGCCGCGCCGGGCGATGGCCGCGCGGTTGTCCGGGTCCAGCACGGCGCCCCCCCCGGTGGAGATCAACTGGCCATGGCCGTCCAGCAGAGCGTGCAGGACCTGGCGTTCGTGCTGGCGGAACCCGGCTTCCCCAGCGAGTTCGAAGATCGCCGGAATGCTGGCCCCGGTGCTGTCCACGATGGCCTGGTCGGCATCCACGAAGTCCAGCGTGAAGCGCTCGGCCAGCCGGCGCCCGATGCAGGTTTTGCCGGCGCCCATCGGGCCAATCAGGATCAGGTTCGGAGCGGGATTCATTACCCTCGATCCTAACATCTCCGTGCCATCGCCTTTACGCGGCGGCCCCCATGGTGGGCGGGTGCGGACTGTCCCGCGCGACACCGGAGCGAACCATGTCTGTCGCCAAGATCATCGAGATCAACGCCTCGTCCAAGACCAGCGTCGAAGACGCCGTGCGCAGCGGCCTGAAGAAGGTCTCCGAGACGGTCAAAGGCATCCAGGGCGCCTGGATCAATGAAACCAAGGTGGTGACCGATGGCGAAGGCAACATCACCGAGTGGCGGGTGAACCTGCGCGTGACCTTCCTGGTCAGCTGATCGCCGCGGGCTCGGCTCCGGCGCCGGTCAGCGCGTGGCGACGATCCGGCGCTGCTCGTCCAGCGCGATCACCTTGTCCGCCCGTTCCGGCAGGGTGCGCAGGGCCTGGCGGCTGACCCGTTCGTAGTACTGCACGAACCGCTCCAGCTGGGC
Source organism: Stenotrophomonas bentonitica (assembly GCF_002887735.1). Taxonomy (GTDB): domain Bacteria; phylum Pseudomonadota; class Gammaproteobacteria; order Xanthomonadales; family Xanthomonadaceae; genus Stenotrophomonas; species Stenotrophomonas bentonitica_A. The sequence goes on along the minus strand of NZ_PKQP01000001.1, from coordinate 594,352 downwards.
GCGGCTCATGCTGCTGCGGTCGGGTTGGGCGGCCTGCAGGTTCTGCTCCTGCTGCCAGCGCCAGCGCGGGATCACCGAGAAATCCGGCGGCTGCAGGAACCACAGCCGGTCGCACCGCTGCCACAGCGCGGGGTACTGCTCGGCCAGTGCCTGATTGCACCAGCGCCGCCAGCGGCCATCCACATCGGCCTCGCGCTCGAGTGCATTGAGCGGTGGCTCCAATTCGGCCTCACCCTGCGCGGGCGTGCCAAGGAACCAGCCTTCGAACACCAGCAGGTCGAGGGGACCGTCGATGCGTGTCCAGTCTTTCTCGGGCAGGCGCTCGTCAGCGAGCTTGTCGAACCGGGGCAAGGCGACCGGCCCACCAGCGGCGACCGCGTCCAGCGTGGCATGGGCCAAGGCCAGATCGTGGGTGCCTGGCGGGCCGCGGGTCAGCAGCAGCGGGTGGACCTGCCGCGCCAGGCGTTGGCGCTGGGCACGGGTCAGGTAGACATCATCGATGGAAAGCATGGCCGCGCGCAGGCCGCGCGTTTCCGCCAGCGCCACGACCTGGGCGGCCAGCGTCGATTTGCCACTCCCCTGCAGGCCGCTGATCGCCAATACTGGGATGGCCGCACCGAAGCTCAATGCGTCATCCAGCGCCTGCGCGACCAGCGCATCCGGAAAACCTTTTGTCGGGGGCATGTACGCAGGTGCAGGCATGCAGCGACAATAAACCCAAACCGCGTGACAAGAAAACCGCCATGACCGATCTGTATGCCGAAGCGTTGTCCACCTTTGCCGGGCTGTTTGAAGAAGCCAGGGCGAGCCGGGAAGTCGAACCCAATGCGATGACGGTGGCCACGGCCGACCAGAACCGCCAGCCTTCGGCGCGCACGGTGCTGCTCAAGGCGTTCGACGAACGCGGTTTCGTGTTCTACACCCACCTGGACAGCCACAAGGGCCGTGAGCTGCAGGCCAATCCGCAGGCCGCGCTGCTGTTCCTGTGGCGCAGCCTGCGCGAGGCCGGCATCCAGGTGCGCATCGAAGGGCGGGTGGAGCAGGTCAGCGATGCCGAGGCTGATGCGTACTTCGCCTCGCGCCCGCGCATGAGCCAGATTGGCGCGTGGGCATCGCTGCAATCGAAGACGCTGGCCTCACGCGAGGAGTTCGATGCACGCGTGGCGACCACCGAGGCCAGCTTCGACGGCCGCGATGTGCCGCGCCCGGACGGCTGGAGCGGCCTGCGCGTGGTGCCGCAGCGGATCGAGTTCTGGTACGGCGCGCAGTTCCGCCTGCACGAGCGCTGGTGCTATGAGGTCGGCGCCGATGGCCAGTGGAGCAAGCGGATGCTGTTCCCGTAATCACCCTGGCGTCGCCTCGCGCAGCCATCGCCACAGCGTGGTCCGCGAAACCCCCAGCTGTGCGCAGGCCTGCTCGCGGTTGCCGCCGCAGTCGGCCAGCAGTTGCTGTAGTGCGTCCGCATCCGGCCGCGCCGCCGTTGCAGCGGTGAGTGCCCCGGGTGGGGTGGTGGCTCGGCTCGCGGGCACGGTGTGCACTGCATGCAGCTCCGGCAGCCAGTGCAGCATCTGCGGCAACGACAGCTCACCCGGCTGCTGCTGCCAGTGGATGCGCAGCCGGTCCACCATGTTGCGAAGTTCACGTACATTGCCGGGCCACGGGTAGTCGCGCAGCCGCGCCAGTGCCTCGGCGGACAGCGGCGCGTCCGTACCGGCGAGCTGCCGGAAGAAGTGGCTCACCAGCAAGGGGACATCCTCTCGCCGTTCGTGCAGCATCGGCAGCGCGATGCGCAGTGCGGCCAGGCGGTAGTAGAGATCGCGGCGGAAACGTTGTGTGTCCACCAGCGATTCCAGCGTCTGCAGGGTGGCGGCGACCACGCGTACGTCCACCGGCGTCGGCTCGGTGGCGCCCACGCGCAACACTTCGCGCTCTTCCAGAACGCGCAGCAACCGGGTCTGCAGCGGCAACGGCAGTTCGCCGATTTCATCCAGGAACAGGGTGCCGCCGTCGGCCGCTTCCACCAGGCCCACGCGACCGCCGCGGCGGGCGCCGGTGAACGCCCCTTCGTTGTAACCGAACAGCTCGGCTTCAAGCAGGGATTCGCTGATCGCCCCGCAGTTCAGCGCGACGAAGCGGCCACGCCGGCCGCTGGCGCTGTGCAGTTGCCGGGCCACCAGTTCCTTGCCGGTGCCGGTGGCGCCGGTGATCAGCACCGTGCTGTCGTAGGGCGCATACAGTGCGATGTGCTCGCGCACCTGCTGCATCGCGGCACTGTCGCCGAGCAGGGCATGGTCGGCATCGCGTCGCTTGGGCGGTGCCCGCCGCCGCAACGAGGACGCACCGGAGCGGGCCAGGGTCTGGGTCAGCTCCAGCGCATGTTCGAAGGCCTGTCGTACCGAGTCGGCCGAGTACAGCAGCACGCCGGGCAGCCCGACCTGCTCGGCATGGTCGATCGCCATGCCGGTGCCGACGATGACCTCGATGCCATTGGCGCGCATGTCCGCGATGCAGTCGCGCGCGTCCTCGCGGGTGACGAAGCGGCGATGCTCGATGTCCAGCCCGAAGCTGTGCTGGAAACTGCCGAAGGTCGGCACATCGGTGGCATGGGTGACCAGGCCGATCCTGGGGGCGATCCGGCGTGCGCGCGCCAGCGCTTCCATCAGGTCGAAGCCGTTGGCCTGGATCGGGACCAGCGGCACCTCCAGCCGGCTGCGCAGGTAGGCCGCATTCGAGCCGCCGGCGATCACCACGTCGCAGTGTTCGCGGCGCAGGCGCTGGCCGATCACATCCACCGCCTCCTCGAAGCCGAGGTTGATGGGCACGATGCGGGCGCGGCGGTCGAACTCCGGGATCACATCGCCGAGCAGGCCGGTCAAGCGCGACACGCTGACCGTCCAGATCACCGGCAGCTGGCCGGCCTCCGGATCAGACAGGCGGGAGCGGTGGCGGGGCAGGCTGATCGACATGGGCGTGTTTCAGTGTTTCAGTTCCAGCCATGTTACAGGTGTTTCAATGTTTCAAGGTGAAACATCCTCGTCCCGGTGTTGAATCAATGAAATCAGTTACTTGCGAGCTGGCACGGCCCTTGTGCTTATCCACCGGTCAACCACGATGGAATGCCGCATGAGCACCCCTGTTTCCTCCGCTGGCGCCCGTTTCCGCGCCGCACTGGCCGCCGAATCCCCGTTGCAGGTGATCGGTGCAATCAACGCCAACCACGCGCTGCTGGCCAAGCGTGCCGGTTACCGGGCCATCTACCTGTCCGGCGGCGGCGTCGCGGCCGGCTCGCTGGGCCTGCCGGACCTGGGCATCAACACGCTGGAAGACGTGCTGATCGACGTGCGCCGCATCACCGATGTGTGCGACCTGCCGCTGATGGTGGACATCGACACCGGGTTCGGCCCGAGCGCTTTCAACATCGCGCGCACCGTCAAGTCGCTGATCAAGGCCGGCGCGGCTGCCTGCCATATCGAAGACCAGGTCGGCGCCAAGCGCTGCGGTCACCGGCCGGGCAAGGAGATCGTGTCGCAGGGGGAGATGGTGGACCGGGTCAAGGCCGCCGCCGATGCCAAGACCGATCCGGACTTCTTCCTGATCGCGCGCACCGATGCCATCCAGGTGGACGGTGTGGATGCCGCGATCGAGCGCGCCATCGCCTGCGTCGAGGCCGGTGCCGACGGCATCTTCGCCGAGGCAGCCTACGATCTGGACACCTATCGCCGTTTCGTCGATGCGGTGAAGGTGCCGGTGCTGGCCAACATCACCGAGTTCGGTGCCACGCCGCTGTTCAGCCGCGATGAACTGGCTTCGGCCGGCGTCGCCATCCAGCTGTTCCCGCTGTCCGCGTTCCGTGCTGCCAACAAGGCGGCCGAGAACGTGTATGAGACCATCCGCCGCGAGGGCCACCAGCGTAATGTGGTGGAGGCGATGCAGACCCGCGAGGAACTTTACGACCGTATCGGTTACCACGCCTTCGAGCAGCAGCTCGATGCGTTGTTCGCCGCCAAGAAGTAAGACCGCACACTAGTTTTCTGGAGGGATCATGAGCGACACCACTACCGCCCCCGGCTTCAAGCCGAAGAAATCCGTCGCCCTGTCGGGCACCGCCGCCGGCAACACCGCGCTGTGCACCGTCGGCCGCAGCGGCAACGACCTGCACTACCGCGGGTATGACATCGCCGATCTGGCCAACACCAGCGAGTTTGAGGAAATCGCGCATCTGCTGGTTCACGGCAAACTGCCGACCCGCGCCGAGCTGGTGGCCTACAAGACCAAGCTGAAGTCGCTGCGGGGCATCCCGGCCGCGGTCAAGGCCGCGCTGGAAGAACTGCCGCCGTCGGCGCACCCGATGGACGTGATGCGCACCGGCGTCTCCGTGCTGGGCTGCGTGTCGCCGGAGAAGGATGACCACAACCATCCGGGCGCGCGCGACATCGCCGACAAGCTGATGGCCTGCCTGGGCTCGATGCTGCTGTACTGGTACCACTGGAGCCACAACGGTCGTGCGATCGACGTGGAAACCGACGATGACTCCATCGGTGGTCACTTCCTGCACCTGCTGCACGGTGAGAAGCCGCAGGATTCGTGGGTCAAGGCGATGCACACCTCGCTGATCCTGTACGCCGAGCACGAGTTCAACGCCTCCACCTTCGCCTGCCGTGTCATCGCCGGCACCGGCAGCGACATGTACAGTGCGATCACCGGCGGTATCGGTGCCCTGCGCGGTCCCAAGCACGGCGGCGCCAATGAAGTGGCCTTCGAAGTGCAGAAGCGCTACGACAGCCCGGATGATGCCGAGGCCGACATCAAGGCCCGCGTGGAGCGCAAGGAAGTCGTGATCGGTTTCGGCCACCCGGTCTATACCGTCAGCGACCCGCGCAACAACATCATCAAGGAGGTCGCGCGCGACCTGTCCGCCGAGCAGCAGAACGTCAAGATGTACGACATCGCCGAGCGTCTGGAATCGGTGATGTGGGAAATCAAGAAGATGTTCCCGAACGTGGATTGGTTCAGCGCGGTCAGCTACCACATGATGGGCGTGCCGACGGCGATGTTCACCCCGCTGTTCGTAATCGCGCGTACCTCCGGTTGGAGCGCGCACATCATCGAACAGCGCATCGACGGCAAGATCATCCGCCCGAGTGCGAACTACACCGGCCCGGAAGACCAGGCCTTCGTGCCGATCGACCAGCGCAAGTAAGACCGACGTACCGCACCCGTTCGCGGGTGCTTTGCGGAACAGGCCGGCGCGATGCCGGTCTGCTCCGTTGCGGCGTCGCTACTCCTTCTTCGCCGGTGTCACGACGCCCCGGCCCGCCAACAAGCAGCTATCGCCAGCCATGAATACTCAGTACCGCAAGAACCTCCCCGGCACCGCGCTGGACTATTTCGATACCCGTGCCGCGGTCGATGCGATCCAGCCCGGTGCCTATGCCACGCTGCCGTATACCTCGCGCGTGCTGGCCGAAAACCTGGTGCGCCGCTGCGACCCGGCCACGCTGGAGGCCTCGCTGCGCCAGCTGATCGAGCGCCGCCAGGACCTGGATTTCCCGTGGTTCCCTGCGCGCGTGGTGTGCCATGACATTCTCGGCCAGACCGCCCTGGTCGATCTGGCCGGCCTGCGCGATGCCATCGCCGATGCCGGCGGTGACCCGGCGCAGATCAACCCGGTGGTGCCGACCCAGCTGATCGTGGATCACTCGCTGGCGGTGGAATTCCCGGGCTTCGACAAGGCCGCGTTCGAGAAGAACCGCGCCGTCGAAGACCGCCGCAATGAAGACCGATTCCACTTCATCAACTGGACCAAGAAGGCGTTCAAGAACGTCGACGTGATTCCGCCGGGCAACGGGATCATGCATCAGATCAATCTGGAGAAAATGTCGCCGGTCGTGCAGGTGCGCGACGGGGTGGCCTTCCCCGATACCTGCGTGGGCACCGACAGCCACACCCCGCACGTGGACGCGCTGGGCGTGATCGCGATCGGCGTGGGCGGCCTGGAAGCGGAGAGCGTGATGCTCGGCCGTGCCTCGTGGATGCGCCTGCCCGACATCATCGGCGTGGAACTCACCGGTTGCCCGCAGCCGGGCATCACCTGCACCGACGTGGTGCTGGCGCTGACCGAGTTCCTGCGCAAGGAGCGCGTGGTCGGTGCGTGGATCGAGTTCTACGGCGAGGGCGCCAACGCGCTGACCATCGGCGACCGCGCCACCATTTCCAACATGACGCCGGAGTTCGGCGCCACCGCGGCGATGTTCTACATCGACCAGCAGACCCTGGATTACCTGCGCCTGACCGGCCGCGAGGACGACCAGGTCGCACTCGTGGAAACCTATGCCAAGGCCACCGGCCTGTGGGCCGATGATCTGGTCACCGCGCAGTACGAGCGCGTGCTGCAGTTCGACCTGTCCAGCGTGGTGCGCAACATGGCCGGCCCGTCGAACCCGCACAAGCGTGTGGCAACCACCGACCTGGCCGCCCGCGGCATCGCCGACGAAGGCAAGCTCGCCTCGGGCAAGCAGGAACAGGCCGATGGCCTGATGCCCGATGGCGCCGTGATCATCGCCGCGATCACCAGTTGCACCAACACCAGCAACCCGCGCAACGTCATCTCCGCCGCCTTGCTGGCCCGCCATGCCAACCGCGCCGGGCTGACCCGCAAGCCGTGGGTGAAAAGCTCGCTGGCGCCCGGCTCCAAGGCCGTGCAGCTGTATCTGGAAGAAGCCGGCCTGCTGACCGAACTGGAGCAGATGGGCTTTGGCATCGTGGGCTTCGCCTGCACCACCTGCAACGGCATGAGCGGCGCGCTGGACCCGAAGATCCAGCAGGAAGTGATCGACCGCGACCTGTATGCCACCGCCGTGCTTTCGGGCAACCGCAACTTCGACGGCCGCATCCACCCGTACGCCAAGCAGGCGTTCCTGGCCTCGCCGCCGCTGGTGGTGGCGTACGCGATCGCCGGCACGGTGCGCTTCGATATCGAAAAGGATGCGCTCGGCCACGATGCCGATGGCAACCCGATCACGCTGAAGGACCTGTGGCCGAGCGATGCCGAGATCGACGCGGTGGTCAAGGCCTGCGTCAAGCCGGAGCAGTTCCGCAAGGTCTACGACCCGATGTTCACCTTCAAGGTGGAACACGGTGCACCGATCAGCCCGCTGTACGACTGGCGCCCCCAGAGCACCTACATCCGCCGCCCGCCGTATTGGGAAGGCGCGCTGGCCGGTGCCCGCAGCCTCACCGGCATGCGCCCGCTGGCGGTGCTGGGCGACAACATCACGACAGACCATCTGTCGCCGTCCAATGCGATCATGGCCAGCAGCGCGGCCGGTGAATACCTGGCCAAGATGGGCCTGCCTGAGGAAGACTTCAATTCCTACGCGACCCACCGCGGCGACCATCTCACCGCGCAGCGTGCGACGTTCGCCAACCCGAAGCTGATCAACGAAATGGCCGTGGTTGATGGCCAGGTCAAGCAGGGGTCGCTGGCGCGCGTGGAGCCGGAAGGCGAGGTCACCCGCATGTGGGAAGCGATCGAAACCTACATGGACCGCAAGCAGCCGCTGATCATCATCGCCGGTGCCGACTACGGCCAGGGCAGCTCGCGTGACTGGGCCGCCAAGGGCGTGCGCCTGGCCGGTGTGGAAGCGATCGCGGCCGAAGGCTTCGAGCGCATCCACCGCACCAACCTGATCGGCATGGGCGTGCTGCCGCTGGAGTTCAAGGAAGGCGTGAACCGCAAGACGCTGGGCATCGATGGCACCGAAACCTTTGACGTGCTCGGCGAGCGTGTGCCGCGTGCCGAGCTGACCCTGGTCATCCACCGCCGCAACGGTGAACAGCTGCGGGTGCCGGTCACCTGCCGCCTGGATACCGCTGAAGAAGTCTCGATCTACGAGGCCGGCGGCGTGCTGCAGCGGTTCGCCCAGGACTTCCTGGAATCGGCGCAGGTGATGTGACGGTATGCCAGGCCCGCCCGCGAGGTGCGGGCCTGGCGCGTCGCTGGCATGGGGCCATCGGCGCGTAGGTTCCACAATAACCGGGACAGGCGGCGACATGTTTTACACCGTGGCGGGCGCGATCAATACCGCCTTCATCCTGCTGAGCCTGGTGGGTGTGTGGGCCCAGCTGCGCAAGGTGTGGCAGCGCCGCGCGAGCGCGACGGCGGGCGCAGTCGCCACCGATATCCTGTCGCTCAACCAGTTCACGGTCGGTTTCCTCGCCTACCTGTCGTTCTTCGTCTACGGCTACAGCATCCAGCCGTTCAACCACTTCATCGTGTGGCCGCGCCTGCTTGCCTCGGTGCTTGTGCTGCTGATCCTGAGAGAGATCTGGACGGACCGGCGCAGCCGCGCTGCGACCGCCAGCCTTGTCGTGGCGTGCGTGGCGCTGTTGTGCGCACTGCTGGGCCTGGTGTGGGGGCAGCGTCACGTGGATGAGGGCCGCGTGCTCGCCTCGGCGATGATCGTGGCCGTTACCGCGCTGCTGGCCCAGGGCTATGCGCACCAGATCCTGCTGATCTGGCGCTCCGGCCGCACGGGCGCGGTGTCGCTGCGGATGAGCCAGCTGATCCTGCTGTTGGACATCTCCACCATCTTGTTCGCCTTCGCAATGGGCCTGCGTCTGGGCTGGCCGTTGCTGCTGCTGGCCGTGGTCAGCGGGAGCACCAAGCTGATGATCCTGTGGCTGTTCCGCTGGGAGCGTCGTAGCGCGGGAGCCGAAACAGCGGAGCGGCGGGATGAACGGGGCGGAGTTGCGATCAATGAGATGTAGGTGCACACTTTTATGGCAAAAATTGCCAAAGAGGTCTGATCATGGCCACGATGAACATCTCGCTCACCGATCCGCTCAAGCAGTTTGTCGATGAGGAAGTCAGCCAGGGGGGGTACTCCAGTACGTCCGACTACGTGCGCGACCTGATCCGCCAGCGCCAGCGGCAAAAGGCCGAAGAGCTGCTGCGCAGGTTGATTGCGGAGGGCTTGGCGTCTGGCCCAAGTGCGCCGGTCACCTCGGCAACTTTCGAGCGGATGCGCCGTGACCTGGCAGAGCGGTTGGACCGTGAAGCGGATTGAGTGGCGGCCACGCGCGGAACAGGACGTGGCCGACGCTGCGCTCTGGTTCGCGCGTCAGGGAGGGTTGGCGCTGGGCGAACGGTTCATCGCGACGGTGGATGCCACACTGCTGCGGATCGCGGCATTTCCTGGGGCAGGGTCCGCTCGGCACGCTTGGGTCAGCGATGACCTGCCGGTCCCACTGCGATTCGTGATCTTGCCCATCTTTGATCGCTATTTGATCTATTACCTTGACCTTCCGGACCGCGTTGACATCCTTCGCGTCTGGGATACCTCGCGCGGGCTCGATGCATTGATGGATCAGACGCCATGACCGTCCTCCGGTGCACGCAGCGCCATTCAAGCGGATGACGCATCCGCTCGTCCCCATCCATCCTGCACGGACATGATTTCATGACCCATCTCCCCCAGCTCCGCATTCCCGCCACCTACCTGCGCGGTGGCACCAGCAAGGGTGTGTTCTTCAAGCTGAGCGACCTGCCTGCCGCCGCGCAGGTGCCGGGCCCGGCCCGCGATGCGCTGCTGATGCGCGTGATCGGCTCGCCCGACCCGTATGCCAAGCACACCGATGGCATGGGCGGCGCGACCTCCAGCACCAGCAAGTGCGTGATCATCTCCGCGCCGTCGGTGCCGGAGCACGACGTGGATTATCTGTACGGCCAGGTGGCGATCGAGACGGCATTTGTCGACTGGAGTGGCAACTGCGGCAACCTCAGCACGGCGGTGGGCCCGTTCGCGATCAGCAACGGAATGATCGATCCGGCGCGGATTCCGCACAACGGCCTGTGCACCGTGCGGATCTGGCAGGCCAACATCGGCAAGACCATCCTGGCGCACGTGCCGATCGTGGAGGGCCAGGTGCAGGAGGACGGCGATTTCGACCTCGATGGCGTGACCTTCCCGGCCGCGGAGATCCAGCTGGAGTTCCTGGATCCCTCCGATGATGGCGAGGGCGGGGCGATGTTCCCCACCGGTAATCTGGTCGACACGCTCGACGTGCCCGGCGTGGGCAGCTTCCAGGCCACGATGATCACCGCCGGCATTCCCACCATCTTCCTCAACGCGGCTGATCTGGGCTACACCGGCACCGAACTGCAGCCGGCGATCAACGAGGACAAGGCCGCCCTGGCGCGTTTCGAAGCGATCCGCGCGCACGGCGCGGTGCGCATGGGGCTGATCGAGACCATCGAGCAGGCCGCGACCCGCCAGCACACACCGAAGGTCGCCTTCGTCGCCCCGGCGCAGGACTACGTGTCCTCCAGTGGCAAGCAGATCGCCGCGGGCGAGATCGACCTGCACGCGCGCGCGCTGTCCATGGGCAAGCTGCACCACGCGATGATGGGCACCGCCGCAGTCGCCATCGGCACTGCCGCCGCGATCCCGGGCACGCTGGTGAACCTGGCCGCCGGTGGCGGTGAGCGTGAATCGGTGAGCTTCGGTCATCCCTCCGGCACGTTGCGCGTGGGCGCGCAGGCGGCGCTCGTTGACGGTCAGTGGACGGTCACCAAGGCCATCATGAGCCGCAGTGCCCGCGTCTTGATGGACGGTGCGGTAAGGGTGCCTGCCGCCACCTTGTAAGTCCCAACAGGAGAATCGCGATGTCCGGTCATGACAGCCACAGCAACCAGCGCCCGCCATGGGACACGGTCCTGACCGACATCGTCGATTACGTCCGCGACTACCCGGTCAGCTCGCCGCTGGCGTACACCACCGCGCGGCACTGCCTGATCGATACGCTGGGCTGCGGGTTGGCGGCGCTATCGTTCCCGGCCTGCAGCAAGCTGCTCGGGCCGCTGGTGCCCGGCATGCAGGTGATCAACGGCGCCCGGGTGCCAGGGACGCGCTTCGAGCTGGATCCGGTGCAGGGCGCCTTCAACATCGGCGCGATGATCCGCTGGCTGGATTTCAACGACACCTGGCTGGCCGCGGAGTGGGGGCATCCCTCCGACAACCTCGGCGGCATCCTGGCTACCGCCGACTGGCTCAGCCGCAATGCCGAGGCGCTGCGCCGGGCGCCACTGACCATGCGCGATGTGCTGGAGGCGATGATCAAGGCGCATGAAATCCAGGGTTGCCTGGCGTTGGAGAATGCGTTCAACCGGGTCGGGCTGGATCATGTGGTGCTGGTCAAGGTCGCCTCCACCGCGGTGGTGTCACACCTGCTTGGTCTGGATCGTGAGCGCATGCTCAATGCGCTGTCGCTGGCCTGGGTGGATGGGCAGTCGCTGCGCACCTACCGGCACGCGCCCAACACCGGCTCGCGCAAGAGCTGGGCGGCCGGTGATGCCACCAGCCGTGCGGTGCGCCTGTCGCTGATGGCCGCGGCCGGTGAGATGGGCTATCCCAGCGCGCTGACCGCGCCGACCTGGGGCTTCTACGATGTCTCCTTCGGCGGGCAGCCGTTCCGCTTCCAGCGGCCGTACGGCAGCTACGTGATGGAGAACGTGCTGTTCAAGATCAGCTATCCGGCCGAGTTCCATGGCCAGACCGCGGTCGAAGCGGCAATGGACGTGCATGCGCAGATGCGCGCCACCGGAAAACGCAGCGAGGACATCGCGCAGATCACCCTGCGCACCCAGCAGGCCTGCCTGCGCATCATCGACAAACCCGGCCCGCTGCATAACCCGGCCGACCGCGATCACTGCGTGCAGTACATGGTGGCGATCGGCCTGATCTTCGGCCGGCTGGTTGCCGAGGACTACGAGGACGACGTGGCGGCCGATCCGCGCATCGATCCGCTGCGGGCGACGATCACCTGCGTGGAAGAGCCGCAGTTCACGGCCGACTACCTGGACCCGGACAAGCGCAGCATCGCCAACGCGCTGCACGTGACGTTCGCCGATGGCAGCACGATGGAGGCCGTGGTCGAGTATCCGCTGGGCCACGCGCGGCGCCGGGCCGAGGGCATCCCGCTGCTGGAGGACAAGTTCCGCCGACACCTGGCCGGGGTGTTCCCGACCGTGCAGCAGCGCCGGATCATCGAGGCGTCGCTGGACCCGGTCGCGCTGGAAGCGATGCCGGTGCACGAGTACGTCGACCTCTACGTCGCCGGGTAGAGCCGACCGTTGGTCGGCTGCCCTTAGCGATGGCTCTTGGCGGCTGCCCTTGGCGGTGGCCCTGCCGGTCACCCATGACGCCCGGATCGCCCGGGGTCGCCCGTGAACGGACGGGGACGGCCCGTATACTGGCCGCCTTGTTCAAGGAGTGACGTCATGGCTAGCCGCAGTCGGTTCGGGCAGTGGAGCTGGAAGGGAATCGCGGGCCTGGCGCTGGTCGCCGGCCTGGCCATCGGCGTCGGGGGCTGCAAGCGCAACGACAGCGGCCAGCTACCAGCCCCGTCCGGCGCGCCGATCACGGCCAAGGCCGAGGCGGTCACCGAGTTCACCCTGGTCCGGGCCTACCCCGATCAGAAGAGCGACGGCCTGTCGCTGGCGCTGGAGTTCTCGCGCCCGCTGGTCGGCACCCAGGATTTCGATGCACTGGTCCGCTTCGCCGAGAAGGTCGGCACCGAGGACAGCAGCTGGTCGCTGTCCGATGACGGCAAGACCCTGCGCTATCCGTTCGTGGAGGCGGCCAAGGAATATTCGCTGATCGTTTCGCCCGATCTGCTCGCCGCCGATGGCAGCCGGATCGGCAAGGAGCTGCGCCAGAAGGTCTTCACCGGCGAGCTCAAGCCGGTGGCCGGGTTCGCCTCGCAGGGCAGCGTGCTGCCCGCCAAGGACAGCCGCGGCCTGCCGGTGGTCTCGGTCAACGTGCCGGAAGTGGACGTGGAGTTCCTGCGCGTGCGCGAGAAGGAACTGCCGAACTTCTTCAGCCAGTACCAGCGCGGCGGGCGCCGCGGCAGCTGGGAGCTGGACAGCGACTACGGCGACAAGACGCCGATGTCGCAGTTGGCCGAGCCGGTGTACGTCAACCGCTTCGTGATCGGCGGCAAGCAGAACGAGCGCGTGCTCACCTACCTGCCGACCCAGGACATCAAGGAGCTGCAGCAGCCCGGCCTGTATTTCGCGGTGATGAAGCGCAGCGGTTCGTTCGAAGGCGAGTACGACACCGCCTTCTTCACCGTCAGCGACATCGGCCTGCATACGCGTGCCTACAAGGACAAGCTGTTCGTGCACACCGCCTCGCTGCAGAGCGGGGCGTCGCTGAAGAAGATCGAGCTGCGCATCCTCGATGGCAAGGGTGAGGTGGTGCTCAAGGGCGCAACCGACGGCAACGGCAATGCGCTGCTCAATTACACGTTGGATGCCAGCCATGTGCTGATCGCCAGCAGTGGCGGCGATACCTCGATGCTGCCGTTCAACCAGCCCGCGCTGGACCTGAGCGAGTTCGCCGTGGCCGGGCGCGACAACGCCTGGTTCGACGTGTTCACCTGGTCGGGCCGCGACCTGTACCGTCCCGGCGAGACCGTGCGCATTTCCGCACTGCTGCGCGACAACGACGGCAAGCCGGTGAAGCCGCAGCCCGTCTTCCTGCGCCTGAAGCAGCCGGACAGCAAGACCTTCCGCGAGACCCGCCTGACCCCGGGCGAGCAGGGTTACTTCAGCTTCGAGCAGCTGATCCCCGCCGAGGCCCCGACCGGGCGCTGGCAGGTGGAGTTCCGCACCAACCCGGCCAGCAAGGAAGCGATCCAGGGTATGACCCTGCGGATCGAGGAGTTCCTGCCCGAGCGCATGAAGCTGGACCTGGACAGCGCGCAGAAGACGCTCAAGCCGGGCGAGCCGCTCAAGCTGCAGGCCGATGCGGCGTATCTGTACGGTGCGCCGGCCGATGGCAACCGCTTCACCGCGCGATTGGCCGTAGCGGCCGAGCAGTCGCCGGTCGAGTCGCTGCCGGGCTACTTCTTCGGCGACCCGACCACCGCGCTGCCGCGCGAGGCGCGCGACGTCATCGATACCGAATTCCCGGCCGACGGCAAACTGCGCCAGGACGTGGAGCTGCCGGCCGAGGTCAAGCCGACCGCACCGATCGCCGTGGTGCTCTCCGGCAGCGTGTATGAAACCGGTGGCCGCACCGTGACCCGCACCCTGAAGCGGGTGATGTGGCCGGCCACGGCGTTGGTGGGTGTACGCCCGCTGTTCGATCCCAAGGACGGCGCCGATGCCAACAGCAATGCGCGTTTCGAACTGATGCGCGTGGACGCGGCAGGCAAGCCGCAGCCGGCCAAGGGCCTGAAGGTCACGCTGGTGCGCGAGCTGCGCGATTACCACTGGACCTTCAACGACAACCGCTGGGATTACGACTTCACCCGCCGCTTCGAGAACAAGGACACCCGCACCGTTGATGCCGGCAGTGCGGCGGTCGGCGTTGATTTCCCGGTGGAGTGGGGCGAGTACCGGCTGGACGTGTTCGACCCGGCCACCGGGCTGACCAGTCGCTATCCCTTCAACGCCGGCTGGAGCTGGAACGACGACAACCGCGGCCTGGATGCACGCCCGGACAAGATCAAGCTGGCGTTGGACAAGACCGGCTACAAGGCTGGCGATACCGTGCGCGTCACCGTGACCCCGCCGCATGCCGGCAAGGGCGTGCTGATGGTCGAGAGCGACAAGATGCTCTACGTCCAGGATATCGACGCCAAGCCTGGCAGCACCTACGACATTCCGGTCACCGCCGAGTGGGAACGTCACGACGTCTACATCACCGCGCTGGTGTTCCGTGGCGGCAGTGCGCCGAGCAAGATCACCCCGGCCCGTGCGGTCGGCGTGGTGCATGTGCCGATGGACCGCAAGGCGCGGCAGATCGCCGTTGGCCTGGTGGCCCCCAAGCAGATGCGCCCGGAGCAGACGCTGCCGGTCACCGTGAGCGCCCCGCAGCTGGCGGGCAAGGTCGCGCATGTGACCGTCTCGGCGGTGGATGTGGGCATCCTCAACATCACCCGCTTCCCGGTGCCCGATGCCGCTGGCCACTTCTTCGCGCAGCGTCGCCTCGCCGTGGATGCGTATGACATTTACAGCCGCGTGATCGAGAGCTTCGACGGCAGCAGCGGCAAGCTGAAGTTCGGTGGCGACATGGCACTGGCGGCGATGCCGCAGGCCAAGCGCCCGACCGCGCGCGTGCAGACGGTCGATCTGTTCTCCGGCCCGGTGAAGCTCGATGCCAAGGGCATTGCGCGGATCGCGTTGAAAGTGCCGGATTTCAACGGCACCCTGCGCGTCTCGGCGCTGGTGTATGCCGATGACCAGTACGGCAAGCGCGATGTGGAAACCGTGGTGCGCGCGCCGATCCTGGCCGAAGCCAGCATGCCGCGCGTGATGGCGCCCGGGGATACCAGCACCGTGACCCTGGACGTGCAGAACTTCACCGGCACGCCGGGCGAGTTCAAGGTGCAGGTGGATGGTATCGGGCCGTTGACGCTGGGCGAGTCCAGCCGCACGCTCAAGCTCAACGCGGACGCCAAGAGCACGCTGAGCTTCCCGCTGACCGCGCGCGAGGGCTACACCGTGGCCAAGGTGCGCGTGCGCGTGGACGGCAACGGCTTCAAGGTTGATCGCCGCTATGACCTTCCGGTGCGCGCGGCGTGGCCGCAGGTGCTGCGCGCACAGACCCGCACACTGGATCCGCTGGCCGCCGTCACGATGGAGGCCGGGTTGGCCGATGGCCTGATGAACGACTCGGTGACCGCACGCATGCTGGTCAGTGCGCTGCCGCCGATTCCATTCGCCAGTGCCTTGAACGGCGCGCTCAACTATCCGTATGGCTGCGCCGAGCAGACCACCAGCAAGGGCTACGCGGCGCTGATGCTGGATGAGGCGACCTCGGCCATGCTGGGCGCGGACGGGCTGGATGCCAAGACCCGCCGTGAGCGCATGGAGGGTGCCTTCGGCCGCCTGGCCTCGATGCAGGTCGCCAACGGCAACTTCTCGATGTGGGGCGACGACGGCTACATCAATCCGTGGCTGACGCCGTACATCGCGGAGTTCCTGCTCGACGCCAAGGACGCTGGCTTCGCGGTGCCGGACAACGTGCTGCAGAAAGCACTGAACCGCCTGAGCGAAGACCTGCTGTCCGGTGGCAACCAGTTCTATGGCGAGGACCGCCGCGAGAACCTGAAGTTCGCCAACCAGGCGTATTCGGGCTACGTGCTGGCCCGGGTCAACCGTGCACCGCTGGGTACCCTGCGCGCGCTGTACGACAACGAACGCAGCAAGTCGCTGACCGGCCTGTCGCTGGTGCACCTGGGCATCGCACTGTCCCTGCAGGGCGATCACAAGCGCGGCGATGCGGCCATTGCCGCCGGCTTCGCCAAGAGCGCGGCTGACCGTCCGGCCTACTTCGGCGATTACGGCAGCGCGGTGCGCGATGACGCGTTGATGATCGCGCTGCTGCACGAGCGCAAGCTGTCCAAGCCGGCCTACGATGCCCGTGCGGTCGATCTCGGTCGCGCGCTGGATGCCCGCCGCAACAGTGGCTGGATGTGGCTGAGCACCCAGGAGCAGGTGGCGCTGGCCCGCATGGGCAAGGCGTTGTCGGCCAACCAGAAGAAGCTGGTTTCCGGCGAACTGGTAGTGGGTGGCGAGAGCGAGAGCGTCTCGGCGCGGCGCATGTTCGGCCGCAGCTTCGACTACGCCGCGCTGGCCAAGGGCGTGCGCTTCACCCCGCAGGGGGAGCCGCCGATGTTCGCCAGCCTGGAAGTGGCCGGCATTCCGCGCAATCCACCGGAGCCGGACAGCCGCACGCTCGGCGTGGAGCGCAGCTGGTACACCACCGATGGCAAGCCGTGGACGCCGCGTCCGCTGAAGGAAGGCGAGGCCCTGATCGTGCGGGTCAGTGTCACCCCGAACGTGGACATGCCCGATGCGCTGCTGACCGATCTGCTCCCGGCCGGGCTGGAGATCGAGAACTTCAACCTGGGCGATGCGAAGCAGTGGGCCGATGTGGTGGTCGACGGGCTGAGCGTCAACGATCGGGGCGATGCAGCCAACATCAAGCACGAGGAGTTCCGCGACGACCGTTACGTGGCCGCGCTGAAGCTCTCGCGTGGCAGCACTGCCAAGGTGTTCTATCTGGTGCGCGCGGTCACGCCGGGCACGTATCGCGTGCCGCCGCCGCTGGTGGAGGACATGTACCGTCCCGACCTGCGCGGGGTGGGGCGCAGCCTGCCGGCATCGCTGACCGTGGTGCAGCCCTGATCGCAGGGCGGGCCGTCATCTGACGGCCCGCCTGCCTTGCTGCTGAGCCGATGACGTCTCTCTTTTCCAAGCGGTCGTGGACCTCCGTGCGACGCAACGTACTGCCCTGCCTGCGATGGGGCACGGCCGCCGTGCTCACGCTGCTGCTGGTGCTGGATCTCGCGTTTCCACCCCCGCTGCCCAGGCAGCGCGACACCAGCACCCTGGTGGTCGCGCGTGATGGCACGCCGCTGCGCGCCTTCGCCGACGCGGACGGGGTGTGGCGCTACCCGGCCTCCGCCGACAGCGTCTCGCCGCTGTATCTGCAGGCCCTGCTGAACTACGAAGACCGCTGGTTCTGGCGGCATCCGGGCATCAATCCGTGGGGGCTGTTGCGGGCCGGCAAGCAGTGGCTGTTCGAGCAGCGGATCGTCTCCGGCGGCTCGACCCTGACCATGCAGGTCGCCCGCATTCTCGATCCGCATAGCCGCACGCCGTGGGGCAAAGCCAAGCAGCTGCTGCGCGCGGTGCAGCTGGAGCTGCATCTGAGCAAGGCGCAGATCCTGGCGCTGTACCTGGAGCGCGCGCCCTACGGTGGCACCATCGAAGGCGTGGAGGCGGCGAGCTGGGCCTACCTGGGCAAGCCAGCCTCGCAGCTGTCGCATGCCGAGGCGGCGCTGCTGGCGGTGTTGCCACAGTCGCCCAGCCGGTTGCGTCCGGACCGCCATCCGGAGGCGGCGCAGCGTGCGCGCGACAAGGTGCTGGAGCGGATGGTGTCGCTCGGCGTGTGGTCACGCGAGGAGGTCGACGATGCGCGCATCGAGCCGGTGGTCACGCGCGCGCTGCAGCCTCCGCTGCATGCGGCATTGTTGGCCCAGCGCCTGCGCTCGGCGCAGCCGCGGGTGGCGCGGATCGAGAGCACGCTGGATATCGGCCTGCAGCGCACGCTGGAAGAGCGTGTGTCGTCCTACTTTTCACAGCTGCCCGAGCGCACCTCGGCGGCGTTGCTGGTGGTGGACAACCGCACACTGGAGGCACGTGCCTACGTCGGTTCGGTGGCGTTCGGCGACAAACAGCGGCTCGGCCATGTGGACATGGTGCAGGCGTGGCGCTCACCGGGCTCAACGCTGAAACCGTTCCTGTACGGCATGGCGCTGGATGATGGCCTGATCCATTCGGAAAGCCTGATGGTGGATGCGCCGCAGAGCTTCGGCGGGTATCGGCCGGGCAACTTCGATGCGGCCTTCAACGGGCCGGTCAGTGCCGCCACGGCGCTGCGGCTGTCACTCAATGTGCCGGCGGTGGACCTGCTGGATCGCGTCGGCTCGGCGCGCTTCGCGGCACGCCTGTCGCATGCGGGCATCAATCTGCGCTTTCCGCACGGCAGTGCGCCCAATCTCTCGCTGATTCTCGGCGGCACCGGCGCGCGGCTGGAGGATCTGGTCGGCACCTTCGCCGCGTTCAACCGCAACGGTATCGCCGGGCGGGTGCGTTATACCGCCGGGGATGCGGTGATCGAGCGCCGCCTGATGTCCCCCGGCGCGGCGTGGATCACCCGCGAGGTGCTCGAGTCCAATCCCCGCCCGGGCTACGGCACCGGCACCTTCGATGTCACCGGCCGCCCACGTGTGGCCTGGAAGACCGGCACCAGCTACGGCTACCGCGATGCCTGGGCGATCGGCACGACGCGCCATTACACGGTAGGTGTGTGGGTGGGGCGCCCGGATGGCACGCCGCTGCCCGGGCAGTACGGCGCGGTGACCGCGTTGCCGCTGATGTTCGAGGTGGTCGACAGTCTGCCGCGCCAGGCCGGCGATGCCCGTGCGGCGCCGATGCCGGCGAGCGTGGCGCAGGCCGATATCTGCTGGCCGACCGGTGGTCTGGCCGAGCAGATGGCGCCCGCGCTGTGCCAGCGGCGGATGCCGGCGTTCGTGCTCGATGGGGCGGTGCCGCCGACCTTCGCCGAGCGCGAGGCGCGGCTGTGGCAGCCGGGTCTGCAGCGGTTCCAGGTGGATGCGCGCACGGGGCTGCGGCTGTCGCCGGAGTGCAGCCGACCGCATGCGGCGGAGTCGCGTGAGATCGCGCGCTGGCCGGCGCTGTTGTCGCCGTGGTTGCCGCACGCGCAGCGTCAGGCCTCGCAGTTGCCTGCGTTGTCCCCGGACTGCAGCGACGATGGTCGAGAGAGTGGTGGGACGCTGCATATCGAGGGGCTCAACGACCGCGCCACCCTCGCACGCGCGCCGAATGCCGAGCGCGGCGTTCGCCTGCAACTGCGTGCACTGGGCAATGAAACGACCGTGGATTGGCTGCTGGATGACCGCTGGATCGCCCGCACTGAAGGCGCGCGGCTGTTCCAGCGCGATTTCGACGAGGTGGGTGAGCACACGCTGACCGCGCTGGCCGCCGATGGTGCGTGGACGCAGGTGCGGTTCCGGATCCTGCGCTGACGGGTTGCTGCCCGCGATCGGGTAGTGCCGGCCGCTGGCCGGCATCATCCCATCAACGGTAGTGCCGGCCGCTGGCCGGCATCACACCATGAACGGTAGTGCCGGCCGCTGGCCGGCACTGCACGCCGTTCGGATGCTGCAGGAGCCGGCCAGCGGCCGGCACTACAGCGTCAGGAGCCGGCCAGCGGCCGGCACTACAGGGCCAAGAGTCGGCATGCGGCTGGCGTTACTCGCCGATCCAGCCGTCCAGCAGATCGGCGAATTCGTCGGCGTGCTCTTCTTCCTGCGCGAGGATCTCTTCGAGGATGCGCTTGGTCGTGGTGTCCTTGTCGCCGACGAAGTTGATCATCTCGCGGTAGCTGTCGATCGCGATGCGCTCGGCAATCAGGTTCTCGCGGACCATGTCGCGCAGGTCGCTGCCTTCCTTGTACTCGGCATGCGAGCGCGCGGTGAGCGTATCCGGGTTCAGATCCGGCTCGCCGCCCAGCTGCACGATGCGTTCGGCCAGCTTGCCGGCATGCGCCTGTTCCTGCTGTGCGTGTTCCAGGAACTCGGCCTTGATCGAATCGGCGAGCATGCCCTTGGCCATGAAGTAATGGCGGTAGTAGCGCAGCACGCAGACGTACTCGGTGGCGAGCGCATCGTTGAGCAGCTTGATCACCGCCTTGCGGTCGGCGCTGTAGCTGTCGGTGATCGCGCCATCTTCGATGTCCTTGCGGGCCTTGGCACGCAGGGTGGCGGTGTCGCTGATGCCCGGCGGGCGGGCGTTGTTGGGGGTGTTCTTGGCTGGCGTTGACATGGCTGGCCGGGTTCCTCTGTTGCGTGGGTCTAGCGGGGGAGATGCTCCAGCACGTACTGGGCCGAAGACACCTCGAATTTTCCGGGTTCCTCGATGAAGGTTTCGCGCACGACACCGTCTTCGACGTACAGCGCGAAGCGGCGCGAGCGGATGCCCATCCCGGAGCTGCTGGCATCCATCTCGAGGCCGAGGGCCCGGGTGAACTCGCCATTGCCGTCGGACAACAGCTGCAGGCCGTCGGGCACCTGCTGGCTCTCGCCCCAGGCCTTCATCACGAACGGATCGTTGACCGCCATGCAGAACACTTCGATCCCGCGGTGGCGGAACTCGGGGAACTGCTCGATGAAGCCGGGCAGGTGCCGGGCCGAACAGGTCGGGGTGAATGCGCCGGGCACGCCGAACAGCACCGCCTTGCGCGAATCGAACAGGGCATGGGTGTCGATGGTCTCCATGCCCTCGCGGATGCGCTTGAGGGTGACTTCGGGAATGCGGTCGCCAACGTGGATGGTCATGCGGACTCCTTGGACACAGGCAGGGTAGTGAGGGGCATGGGATGGCCATGTCAACACGTTGAAAACCGGACGTGCAGACCCATCTGGAGCGGGAGAGGCGCGCTACCGGGGCAGCGTAGCCGGCTGGGATGTCCGCCGCATTGCGCAGGATCATTCGCGCCCGGCGTCACGGTGGGCCGGTCCGCAGCGGCTAGAATTGCGCGGACGGCGCCCGCCCACGCGGGTGGCCGAACTTAGTCGAGGTGTTTGGATGGAATTCAAGGATTACTACGCCACGCTCGGGGTGGAACCCACCGCGGGCGATGCTGAGATCAAGACTGCTTACCGCCGGCTGGCGCGCAAGTACCACCCGGATGTGAGCAAGGAAGCCGGGGCCGAGGACAAATTCAAGGCGGTCAACGAGGCTTACGAGGCGCTGCGCGATCCGCAGAAGCGCGCGGCCTATGACCAGCTCAAGGCGCAGGGCTACCGGCCCGGCGAGGAGTTCCATACCCCGCCGAACTATGGCGGTGGCCAGGGCTATGACTTCGAAGAGGTGTTCGGGGGCGGCGCCGGTGGCGGCGGCTTCAGCGATTTCTTCGAGAGCCTGTTCGCGCGCCAGCGCGGCGGTGGCGGTGGTCGCGCCAGTGGCTTCGGCGGCGCCAGCCAGGGGCCGCAGCCGACCCGCGATACCCGCGCCAAGCTGTCGGTGCCGTTGGAAGCGGCCTATCAGGGCGACAGCCTGCGCATCAACGTGGGCGGCAAGCAGCTGGATGTGCGCGTGCCCAAGGGCATCCGCCCGGGCCAGGTGATCCGCCTGACCGGGCAGGGCACCGGTGGCGGCAACCTGCTGCTGGAAGTGGAATACGCCGAGCACCCGCAGTTCGAGGTGGATGGCCGCAACATTCTGTACACCCTGCAGGTGACCCCGTGGCAGGCCGCGCTGGGGACCAGCATCAGCGTGCCGACCCTGGGCGGTGCGGTGGACCTGAAGGTGCCGGCAGAGTCCGATGCCGGGCGCAAGCTGCGCCTGCGTGGCCGTGGCCTGCCGGGCAACCCGGATGGCGATCAGATCGTGGAGCTGGAAATCATCGCACCGGCGCCCACCGATGAGGCGCAGAAGAAGGCCTACAAGGCGCTGGCCAAGGCCTTCGGCGAGAAGGTGTGAGGCATCGGCATCACGCCGTCGGCGGTTCCTGGTGGCTGAAAACGCGCTCCAGCACCTCCGACAGCTCGTCTTCGGAGAACGGCTTGGTGATGTAGGCCTTCGCCCCCTGCCGCATGCCCCACATGCGGTCGGTGTCCTGGTCCTTGGTGGTCACCAGGATCACCGGAATGTGCCTGGTCGAGGCGTCGCGGGCCAGCGTCCGGGTCGCCTGGAAACCGTTGAGGTTGGGCATCACCACGTCCATCAGCACCAGATCGGGCAGCTCGGCCTTGGCCGCTTCCACCCCGGCCGCGCCGTCGGTGGCGGTCAGGATCTGGTGCCCGAGTTTCTCGACGATCCGCTGTATCCCCAACAGCTGCGACGGTGAATCGTCGACGATCAGAATGCGTGCCATGGTGTTCCCCGTGTGATGCCCGCAGTGTAGTGCGGGCATCGCGCCGTCGTGAAGCGCCGGGCGTGCCGTCCGTCGCCCGGCTGCCACGCTCAGTCGATTCGTACCACCGTGCGGCCGTGGTTGCCGCCCGCAAGCAGGGTATCGAACGCCGCCGGCAGGCCATCCAGCCCGATTTCGCCCGTACAGATCGCGTCCAGATGCGCCGGCTTCCACGCACCACCCAGCTTCTCCCAGACCGCTTCGCGCAGCTCGCGCGGTGCACTGGAGGAAGACACCCCGATCAGCGACACGCCGCGGATGATGAAAGGCATCACCGTCATCTCCAGCTCCGCGCTGGCGGCCAGGCCGGCACTGACCACGGACCCGTAAGGCACGGTCTGGGCCAGCAGGCTGGTCAGCATCGCGCCACCCGCGTTGTCCAGCCCACCGCCGAAGCGCGCCGACTCCATCGGGCGGGTGGTTGCCAGCACCTCACGCGGCAGGACCTCGCGCGCACCCAGGCCACGCAGGTAGTCGGCCTGGTCGGGCTTGCCACTGATCGCATGCACCTCGAAGCCCGCCCGGGTAAAGATGTCCACCGCCAGCGAGCCGACCCCGCCGGTGGCCCCGGTCACGGCCAGCGGCCCGTGGGCAGGGGTCTGCCGGTTGTCCAGCATCCGCACCAGGGCCAGTGCGGCGGTGAAGCCGGCCGTGCCCAGGATCATCGCCTCGCGCGGGGTCAGTCCCGTCGGTTGCCGGATCACCGCGCTGGCGGCCAGGCGCACATACGGGCTGTAGCCGCCATCGCGGGTCTCGCTCAGCCCGCAGCCGGTGGCGAGCACCGCATCACCCTCGCGGCAGGCCGGATCGGTCGAGGCGACCACCGTGCCTGCCACGTCGATGCCGCCGACCAGCGGGAAACGCCGCAGGATCCTGCCCTTGCCGGTGCCAGCCAACGCATCTTTATAGTTGACGGAGGACCAGTGCGCGCGGATCACCACCTCGCCCGGGTTGAGCTGCGCCAGCCCGATCGGTTCCAGCCCGGCGTGGTAGCCGGTATCGTCCTGGTGGATGCGGAAGGCGTTGAACCGGTCGGGAATTGCCATGAAGATGCCTGACGGGGGGAAACCACTACCTTACCCGCTGCGGTTATGAATCGTTCCCGGAGATGCGTGACCCCTTCCAATCCTGTCGATCTGCCCCATCTAGTAGAATCGACAACGTTTTAACGGTTGACGGTGCGGGAGTGGCCCGCAGGCAACCTTACCTTGATGGAGCGTGCATGGCCTGGAATACACCCGGCGGCAACAAGGGCGGACAAGGCCCCGACGAGAATCGACGTGGGCCGTTCGGTCCTCGCGGTGGCGGCAATGGCGGCGGTTGGGGCGGTTTGCCCGGTCCGTTGAAAGACCTGTTCGATGGCGGCATCCTGCGCTGGGTCGCGGTGGCTGCGGTGTTGCTGCTGCTGTTCTCCAGCTTCCAGCTGATCGGCGAACAGCAACGCGGTGTGGTCCTGCGCTTCGGCCAGTTCCATCGCATCCTGCAGCCTGGCCCCAACTTCAAGCTGCCCTGGCCGCTGGAATCGGTCACCAAGGTCAATGCCACCGAGATCAAGACGTTCAGCAGCCAGGTGCCGGTCCTGACCCGCGACGAGAACATCGTCAACGTCTCGCTCAACGTCCAGTACCGCATCGATGATCCGCGCCTGTACCTGTTCGGCTCGGTCGATGCCGACCAGGTGCTGGAGCAGACCGCGCAGAGCGCGGTGCGTGAGCAGGTGGGTCGTGCCGACCTCAACAACGTGCTCAACAACCGTGGCCCGCTGGCCGTGGCCGCCGAAGAGCGCCTGCAGGCCTCGCTCGGCATCTACCGCACCGGTCTGTCGGTGACCGGCCTGACCCTGCCCGATGCCCGCCCGCCCGAGGAGGTCAAGCCGGCCTTTGACGAGGTCAACGGTGCCCAGCAGGTCAAGGAGCGGCTGATCAACGAAGCCCAGGCTTATGCGGCCAAGGTGGTCCCGGAAGCGCGCGGCCAGGCCTCGCGGGCCCGGACCACCGCTGAAGGCTACAAGCAGGCCGTGGTTGCCAAGGCCGAGGGTGATGCCGAGCGCTTCAGCCTGCTGCAGGCCCAGTACAAGGACGCCCCGGAAGTCACCCGCAAGCGCCTGTGGCTGGAAACGGTGCAGACGGTGCTCTCGGAGAACCGCAAGATCATCGGCGGCGATGGCCGCCAGCTGATCTACGTGCCGATGCCGGGCGACACCCGCACCAGCACCAACGCCGCTCCGGCGGTGACCCCGGAAGTCATGCTGCCGTCGCTGCCTGCCAGCACGGCCGTGGATGGCGTTCGCAATGCGGAGCGTCCGACGACGCGCCCGACCGGTCGTGAGGAGGGCAGCCGATGAGAAGTTCACTGTGGATTGGTCTGGCCGTAGCGGTCCTGCTCGGCCTGCTGGGTTCGGTCTACGTGGTCCGTGAGGACCAGACCGCGATGGTGCTGAACCTGGGCAAGGTGGTCCGTGCGGACATCAAGCCGGGCCTGCACTTCAAGGTGCCGCTGGTGGAGACGGTGCGCGTGTTCGATCGCCGCTTCCAGGTGCTCGATACCGCCCCGGCGCGTTACTTCACCGCCGAGCAGAAGGACGTCAGCGTCGACTTCTTCGCCATCGGTTACATCTCCGACGTGCGCGCGTACTTCCGTGCGACCGGCGGCGATGCCCGCGTGGCCAACGCCCGTCTGGCCCCGATCATCACCGACTCGCTGCGCAACCAGATCAACTCGCGTTCGTTGCAGCAGCTGGTCTCCGGGGATCGCAGCGAACTGATCGCCAACCAGCTGACCGGCATCAACGAGTCGGTCAAGGCGCTCGGCATGCAGATCATCGACCTGCGCATCAAGCAGATCGACCTGCCGACCGACAGCCAGGTGATCAACGATGTGTACGAGCGCATGCGCGCCCAGCGCAAGCAGGAAGCAGCCAAGCTGCGCGCCGAGGGTGAAGAGCAGTCGCTGACCATCCGTGCCCAGGCCGACCGCGAGAGCACCGTGATCGTGGCCGAAGCCGAGCGCGACGCCCAGCAGCTGCGCGGTGCCGGCGATGCCGATGCCGCCCGCATCTACGGCAAGGCCGGCTCGGCCGACCCGTCGTTCTACGCCTTCTACCGCAGCCTGGAGGCCTACCGTGGCTCCATGACCGACGGCAACGGCGTGATCGTGCTCGACAAGAACGACCCGTTCCTGCAGTACCTCAAGAGCGATCGCTGAGGCCGCAGGCGGTAGTCATCCACGGGGACCCGGTGCAGACCGGGTCCCCGTTTTGTTTGTGGAGATGTCATGAAAGAGTTGTTCTCGGCGCTGTGCCTGGTCGCCGTGCTGGAAGGCCTGTTCCTGTTCGCCGCCCCGTTGGCCTGGAAGCGCATGGCCGAGCAGCTGTTGATGCTGCGCAGCAGCGCCCTGCGTGCGTGGGGCGGGGTGATCCTGCTGGCCGGCCTGACCACGCTCTGGTGGATCCGTCACGCATAGCGTAGGGCGTTGCCCGGCCCCTGACCCGGTAATGCCGGCCACTGGCCGGCTCCGCTCTGCCCCGCCTCTGACCGGGTAGTGCCGGCCGCTGGCCGGCTCCCCAGCCATGGTCGGGAGCCGGCCAGCGGCCGGCACTACCCGGTGGGCCCGTCCTGACCGGTTGCCAACACGGGCCGCCAGCGGGGTGGCACCTGCCCAGGGAAACCCGGATAATGCAAAAAAGCCGGACGGGCCTCCCCGTTCGGCTTTTTCCGTGTCTGGGCCTTCCATCGCCGGCCGCTCCCCGTTTGGAGCCGCCATCACCGCGCTGGCCAGCCCTGCCACGGTTTACCCGTCCGCGGCCCCGATGGCCGCAACATATGAGGAGCCCGTCATGGGTCAGTCTGTCGTAGTGCTTGGTGCCCAGTGGGGCGATGAAGGCAAGGGCAAGATCGTCGATCTGCTCACCGAGGAAATCGGTGCCGTAGTGCGTTTCCAAGGCGGCCACAACGCCGGCCACACCCTTGTCATCAATGGCAAGAAGACCGTGCTGCACCTGATCCCGTCGGGCATCCTGCGCGAAGACGCGCTGTGCCTGATCGGCAACGGCGTGGTGATCTCGCCGGCCGCGCTGCAGAAGGAAATCGCCGAGCTGGAAACCTCCGGCGTGGAAGTGCGTTCGCGCCTGAAGATCTCCCCGGCCGCGCCGCTGATCATGCCGTACCACATCGCTCTGGACCAGGCGCGCGAACGCGCTGCCGGCGGCAAGGCGATCGGCACCACCGGCCGTGGCATCGGCCCGGCGTATGAAGACAAGGTGGCGCGTCGCGGCATCCGCATCGCCGACCTGCATTACCCGGCCCAGCTGGAAGAACTCCTGCGCACCGCGCTGGATTACCACAACTTCGTGCTGACCAAGTACCTCAATACCGACGCGGTCGACTTCCAGAAGACCTACGACGAAGCACTGGCCTTCGGCGAATACGTCGAGCCGATGAAGTCCGACGTCGCCGGCATCCTGCATGACCTGCGCAAGCAGGGTAAGCGCGTGCTGTTCGAAGGCGCCCAGGGCGCACTGCTGGACATCGACCACGGCACCTACCCGTACGTCACCAGCTCCAACACCACCGTGGGTGGTGCACTGGCCGGTGCCGGCGTCGGCGCCGATGCGATCGACTACGTGCTGGGCATCGCCAAGGCCTACGCGACCCGCGTCGGCGGTGGCCCGTTCCCGACCGAGCTGGACGATGAAGTCGGCCAGGGCATCCGCGACCGCGGTGCCGAGTACGGCGCTTCGACCGGCCGCCCGCGTCGCTGCGGCTGGATGGACATCGTCGCGCTCAAGCGCGCCGTGGCCATCAACGGCATCAGCGGCCTGTGCATCACCAAGCTGGACGTGCTCGACGGCATGGAGAAGCTGAAGGTCTGCATCGCCTACGAATACCGTGGCAAGCGTACCGAGTACGCGCCGCTGGACGCGCAGGGCTGGGAAGAATGCACCCCGGTGTACCTGGAGTTCCCGGGCTGGACCGAGAACACCCACGGCATCACCAACTGGGATGACCTGCCGCCGGCCGCCCGCGCTTACCTGCGCGCGCTGGAAGAGCTGGCCGGTTGCCCGGTCAGCATCGTCTCGACCGGCCCGGACCGCGACCACACCATGGTCCTGCAGGACCCGTTCGCCTGATCAGGCGCGGGCGTGCCGGGCATGCCCGGTAGTGCCTGAAGGTGCAGGAAAAGCCCCGCGAAAGCGGGGCTTTTTCGTGGCCGGGGCGCCTCAGCGCTGGCCGATGCCCATCCGTACTTCGGACAACTCCAGGTTGCCGTCCTGGTTCGCATCCAGCCGTTGGAAACGCATCTCCGAGGAGCGGCGCATCTCTTCGGCACTCAGTTCACCGTCACCATTCTGGTCGGCGATGCGTAGCCACTCGGTAGCGGAGAACTCACCGTCGCGTTGCGGTCCCAGTACCCCCTGTACTTCATCGACGCTCACGCGGTAGTTGTGATCCGCATCGACCAGACGGAAGAACGCGTCACCGTCATACTCATCACGGCTGACCTTGCCATCGCCATTGCGATCCAGCATCGCGAAGCGGTCCGATGCGGTGGCAGGCAGGTCCTGCGCCGCGGCAGCACCTGCTGCGAGTACGCCAGACAACACGAGCAGGGCGATACGGGGGGCGGACATCGTCACGGTCTTCTCCAGAACGGGCAGGGCGTGCCGTCAGGGCCCAGTGTCCGCCGCGTGGATGGCCGCGACAACGGCAATTTCCCGCATTCGCGCCAGTAGTTTTACTGAGTGCGCCCGGGCAGCTGACCGCAACGTTCGCGCCCGCGCCATCGACACCATGGCATGCTGTGCAGCCACTCAACGAGACACCGGGGCGGCATGGAAACGGGAGATCAGGCGGGCATCGGCATGAGCAGCGCGAACCGCGCCTTGCATGCGGTGGTATCCGAGCTTGAAGCGCTGTTGCGCGGCGACGGCGAACGCCACTGGGCGGACTGGATGCGGCGCGTCATCACCCAGCTCGAGCAGGGCAATCCCGGCGCGCCGGAAAGCCTTCTGCGCGCCTACGGTGGCATGGGGTCTTTCAACGACCTCGCGCTTGGCCAGGATTACAGCAACGGCCGCTTCCAGTGGAAGGCAGACGCTGGCGAACTCAATGACCGCCTGGATGCGCTGCGCGGCCGTGCCTGGGAACTGGCGCGGGCGATCCGGGACGCTACCCCCGGCCCCCGTTGATCAGAGCGCCTGCTGACCTTTCAGCACCGGATAGGGGTTGATGGATTCGCCTTTCCACCACTGCTTTTCCGGGCCCAGTACGTGGATCTCGAAATGCAGGTGCGGCGCGTCGGGGCTGGCATTGCCGGTGCTGCCGACATAGCCGATCACCTCGCCACGCTTGATGGTCTTCTTCTCGGCCAGACCGTCGGCATAGCGGTCCAGGTGCGCGTAGTAGTAGCAGTAGCGGCCGCTCGGCTCGAACTGGTACACGGTCAGCCCGCCCCGCACGCTGTCGAACAACTTTTCGACCGTCCCATCGGCAACCGCCAGCACCGGCGTGCCGTTTGGCGCAAGGATGTCGATCGCATCGTGCACGCGACCTTCGCTGCGTGCATCGGTGAAGGTGTCCTGCAGTTGCTCGGCACCGATGCCCTGCACCGGGAGCAGCAAGGCGCCGGCCGCGTTTGCCGGTGCCGGTGCGGCACCGCCCGCGTCAGGCGCGGGCGGTGTGGGCGTGGTCTGGATCGGTACCGGCGTCGGGGCCGGGGTGGCAGCAGGTGGCGGTGGCGCATCGAGTGCGGCGCGGGTGGAACTCGTGGCCGAGCCTATCTTGGCCGGCTCGGCGGCTCCCAGGCGGGCAGAGGGGCCAGGCCCCAGCAGCCAGTACCCGACCACGCCGATGACCAGGCCCACCGCCAGCAGTCGCAGGATCTTCATCTGCTTACTCCTGCATCACGACCGGCACGGAGGCATCCACTGCGTCGGCCACCTGCAGCGCATCCCAGTTGGTCATGCGCACGCAGCCGTGCGATTCGGTCTTGCCGACGTGGCCGGGCTCCGGGGTGCCGTGCAGGCCGTAGTGCGGCTTGGAGATATCGATCCAGACCACGCCGACCGGGTTGTTCGGGCCGGGCGGCAGCACCGCTTTGCTGTCACCGGCCTTGGCGTCCCAGAACAGCTTGGGGTTGTAGTGGAAGGTCGGATCGCGCGAAATGCCCAGGATCTTCCACTTCCCGATCGGCAGCGGGTCATGCCTGCTGCCCGAGGAAACCGGGAACTGCGCATAGACCTTGCCGTCGGCATCGAACAGGCGCAGCGTCGAGTCGGATTTGTCGATCACCAGCTTGCTGGCCTTGGCCAACGGTGTGACGGAGATGTTCGGTACCTGGATCACACTGCCGGCCTTGCCCAGGTCCACGCCCGGGTTAAGGGTTTTGAGCAGTTCCGGCGAGGCATGGAAGCGTTCGCCCAGCGCCTCTTCCACCGAGCCGAAGCCGAGCGCTTTCAACTTGGCCTGTTCGGCCGGGCCCTTCGGCACGGGGTTGAACGGGCCGGCAACGTCCTCGGCGGTCAGCGTATAGCGCACCAAGGGCGGAGCGCTGTCCGGCTGCAGGGCCTTCCACGTCGCATCGTCCAGTTCGCCGGTGACCTTCAATCCTCGCGCGGCCTGGAAGCCGGAGACCGCGCGTTTCTGGTTCGAGCCGACTTCGCCATCGATCTGCCCCGGCGAGAAATGGGCGCGATCCAGCAGCACCTGCGCGTGCAGATCAGAGCGGACGCCGGTCGCCACGGGTGTCTTGGCGGTGGCCGTGTCAGCGGGAGTGGCCGCGGGTGCCGTCTGTGCGACCGCCCAGCCGGAGGACGCTCCCAAGGCGAGGGCGAGCGCGGTGAGGCGGGCGATTCGGTGCAGGCGAAGGGACATCGGCAACTCCAGCGGGAACGTGTTTCCACCATGCCTGCCCGGTGTGCGCACTCGCCGTGAAAACCCTGACGCGCGGCTGAGTGGCGTACGGGAACGCGCACGCGGCGCGCCTAAGGTGAATCCATTCACAGCGTGATCACGCTAGCCGGTCAAGCCGCTGGCCCTGGCGCCGATACCAGCCCACCCCCCACGTTTTTGGATGTCTCATGAATTATCTGCGCAACGTCAGTGTCGTCTGGCGTCTAGGTATGGGTTTTGGCCTGTTGTTGCTGCTGGTGGCGGCCGTCGTGGCCACCGGCGCGACCGGCAGCGCCGTGCAGAAGCGCGCGATGCAGCAGGTGGTCGAGGTCAACGTGACCAAGGTGAGGCTGCTCTCGGACATGCTCGATGCCAACAACCAGATGATGGTCGTGCGCCGGGAGATGCTGATCCGGCAGGGCGACGGTCTGGCCGATGACGAAGCGCGCATCGCCGCACTGGTCGCGCGCTATGAAGCCAGCTGGGCCGCCTACCAGGCGCTGCCCACGCAGCCCGAGGACAAGGCCATCGGCGAGGCCATCGCGGCAGCCCGCGCGGTGGCGCGTCCGCTCAACAAGCAGATGAGCGAACAGCTGCAGCAGGGCGATGTTGCCGGTGCCACGGCGCTCACCCTCGGCGCCGTGCAGCAGGCGGCCAATGGCTGGAACCAGGCGCTCAGCAATGGCGTGGTCTACGAGGAAAAGCAAAGCCGCCAGGCCGCTGCCGAGGCGATCCGGCTAGGTGAGCGGACCCTGCTGCAGTTGCTGGTGCTGGGGGTGATCGCGCTGGTGGTCGGCATCGCCGCCTCCGTGCTGATCGGCCGCAGCCTGACCGGTCCGCTGGCCCGCGCCGTCGGTCTGGCCAACCGGATGGCCAAGGGTGATCTGGCCCACGACGTGGATCTGGGCGGCCGCGATGAGATCACCCAGCTCGGCAACGCGATGGCCACGGTTCGGCAGAGCGTCCAGGGCGCCATCGCCGCGCAGCTGGACATGGCGCGTCAGCATGAAGCCGGGGCCATCAGCCATCGCATGGATGAGACGGCCTTCCCCGGCGATTTCGGGCGGATGATCCACGCCACGAACGCGTTGGTCGGGTCCCACGTCGCCGTCGAGTTCCACATGGTCGAGGTGATGCAGCGCTACGCGATCGGCGACCTCAGTCGCGACCTGGACAGCTACCCCGGCGAGAAGGCCGTGTTGACCACCACCATGGCCAACGTCAAGGACAGCCTGATGGCGATCAACCAGCAGATCGAGACGTTGGCCGCCGCCGCGCGTGCCGGTGACTTCTCGGTGCGCGGCAGCGAGCAGGCCTTCCAGTTCCAGTTCCGGGCCATGGTGGCCCAGCTCAACGGCATGATGGCCAGTTCACAGAGCAGCATCGCCGACCTGTCGCAGGTGCTGCGCGCGATCTCCACCGGCGACCTGACCGCGCGGATGGAGGGCCACTACGAGGGTGTGTTCGCGCAGATGCGCGACGATGCCACGGTGACCGCCGGGCAGTTGACCGGCATCGTGCGGCAGATCCAGGGCGCGGCCGGCAGCATCAACGATGCCGCGCAGGAACTGGCGGCCGGCCACAATGACCTGTCGCGCCGCACCGAGCAGCAGGCCGCCAATCTGGAGGAGGCGGCCGCGTCGATGGAAGAGCTGACCTCCACGGTCCGGCAGAACGCCGAACTGGCCAACCAGGCCGACCTTGAAGCCCATGCAGCCGGTGCCGCGGTCAAGGCGACCGAGCAGGCGATCGCGCAGGTGGCGGCGGTGATGAGCCAGATCGACCAGTCCTCGGCGCGCATCGCCGAGATCTCCTCGGTCATCGACGGCATCGCGTTCCAGACCAATATCCTGGCGCTGAACGCTGCGGTGGAAGCGGCCCGCGCCGGCGAGAACGGGCGCGGCTTCGCGGTCGTCGCCACCGAGGTCCGGACCCTGGCCCAGCGTGCCGGCACCGCGGCCAAGGAGATCAAGGAGCTGATCGACGACGCCAGCGCCAACGTCAGGACCGGGCTGAATGTCACGGTGCAGTCCGAAGCGGCGATCGCCCGCCTGACCCAGGCCAGTTCGCGCACCAACCAGCTGATGAGCGACATCGCCGCGGCGACCAAGGAACAGGCCGCGGGCATCGAGCAGGTCAACCAGGTGGTGGTGCAGATGGACCAGGTCACCCAGCAGAATGCGGCGCTGGTGGAAGAAGCCACCGCCGCCAGCCGCGCGCTGGAGCAGCAGGCGCACGCACTGACCGGGTCGGTGGCGGTGTTCACCCTGGAACCCGATGCCACGGCGCGGGTCCGGCCGGCGCCGTTGCAGGCGGCATGATCGCGCGGCCCGCCGGGTAAACCGGAACGCCCCGCGTCGGCGGGGCGTTGTGCCGGTCGAACCCGTCCGCCGGCGCACGCTGCCGGCGGACGGGCTCAGTCGTCGTTCTCTTCCGCCGCCTCGCGACCCTGCTGGCGGATCAGCGCTTCTTCGCGCGCATCGTTGATGGCATGGCGTACGCCATCCAGGTCGATGCTGCTTTCATCCTGTTCGAATTCGCCGGTCAGCACGCTGTCCGGCAGCAGGTCGCCGGCCTCGAACAGCGCCCACATCTCTTCGCCGTACCAGGTCTCCAGCAGTTCCGGCGCCCAGCGGCCCAGATAGGCGGTGAGGTTGTTGACGTCGCGCAGCAGCATCGTGCGCGCGGCGTTGTTGCCCGCCGCACTGACCACCTGCGGGAAATCGATCACCACCGGGCCTTCCGGGCCGACCAGCACGTTGTACGGCGACAGATCGCCGTGGATCAGGCCGCAGCACAGCATCCGCACCACCTGGCGGACCAGGATCTGGTGGAACTCGCGGGCCTGTTCAGGACTGAGCTCGACCTCGCCCAGGCGCGCGGCGGAATAGCCCTCGGCATCGGTGACCAGCTCCATCACCAGCACGCCGTGGAAGTAGCCGTACGGCTCGGGCACGCGCACGCCGGCATCGCGCAGCTGGTACAGCGCTTCGACCTCGGTGTTCTTCCAGGCCGCTTCCTGCTGCTTGCGGCCGTAATTGCTCGCCTTGCCCACGGCGCGCGCTTCGCGGCTGCCACGGACCTTGCGGCCTTCCTGGTACTGCACGCGCTGCTGGAAACTGCGCTGGGCCATGTCCTTGTAGACCTTGGCACAGCGCACGTCGTCGCCGCTGCGGACCACGTATACCGCTGCTTCCTTGCCGCTCTTGAGCGGGCGGAGCACTTCATCGATCACGCCGTCGTCGATCAGCGCCTGCAAGCCTTGGGGGGTCTTCACGGTATCTCGGGAATCGGCTGGCGCGGGGCCTGCCCTGGAGGGGGAGGGATTTTCGCATCTTCGGGCCGGGGGAGCCATCGACCCGGCCCGGCGCAGTGAGGTCGTTCAGCTGCGTGTACGTGCGCGACAGCTTGAAATCTGATTCACATCGGCGCGGCAGGCTGGGGCCACCTTCCAAGGAGTGTCGCCCATGATGCTGTCCCTGCTGCGCCGCACCGGTGCCGCCCTGGCCATGTTGCTGGCCGTTTCCACCGTGCATGCCCGCCCTGCGGCCACCGATACCGTGCTGATCGTGGTCAGCGGCGAAGGCCGCGACCAGGGCAAGACCCGTCCCGGCTTCGAGATGGACGAGTTCGCGCAGGCCTACCTGATCTTCCGCGACAACGGCCTGGCCGTGCAGGTCGCCAGCCCGCAAGGCGGACCGGTCGAGGCCGACAAGTTCAACGCCGAGGAGCCCTTCAACGCACGCGTCCTGGCCGATCCGGCCGCGGCCGCACTGCTGGCCGATACCCGCGCCACCGCGACCCTCAGCGCCGCCGACTATGCGGCGGTCTACGTCGTCGGTGGCAAGGGCGCGATGTTCGACCTGCCGGCCGACCCCGCGCTGCGGGGGCTGCTCGGCACGATGCACGACCGTGGCGCGGTGGTCGCGGCGGTCTGCCACGGCCCGGCCGCACTGGTGGACGTGCGGCTGGCGGACGGATCGCTGCTGGTGGCCGGGCGCCGCATGACCGGCTTCACCAATGCAGAGGAAGGGGTGTTCGGCAAGCGCTGGGCGAAGGAGTTTCCGTTCCTGCTGGAAACCGCGCTGCGCGAGCGTGGCGCGCGCTGGGAGCAGGCGCCGCTGATGATGCCCAAGCTGGTGGTGGACGGGCGCCTGATCACCGGGCAGAACCCCTATTCGACACCGGCCGTGGCCGAGGCGATCGTGCAGGCCACCGGCCGCACGCCGATCGCGCGCACGCCGTGGCGCGATGAGGCCAGCATGGCGCTGGTGCAGCGGCTGCTGGCCGGTGAAGGCGAGGCGGTCAAGCGCGAGCTGGCCAGCAACCGTACCGGCTATCACGATCAGCTGATCGGCGTGCTCGGCTACTACCAGCTGCAGGCCGCGCAGGACGATGCGGCTGTACGTGATGCGCTGTCGATCATGCAGCTGGCCGCCCCGTACATGAGCGAACCGCAGCTGCCGCTGGGCATCGCACAGGCGCATTGGCGGCTGGGCGAGGTGGCACAGGCGCGCGCGGTACTCGGCAAACTGCTGGAAACCCACCCGGACATGGCCGAAGCTAAGCAGCTCAAGGACACGATCGAAGGCTGACCCATGGACGATGGCCTGCACATCCTGGTGATCGAGGACAACCCGGCGTTGCGCGCCGGCATGGCCACGCTGCTGGAGGCCCGCGGCCATCGCGTGGCCTTTGCCGCCGATGGCCGCAGTGGCCTGCAGATGGCATTGGCAGAGCCGCCGGATGTGCTGGTGCTGGACCTCACCCTTCCGGGCATGGATGGCCTGCGCGTATGCAGCCATCTGCGTGAGCAGGCCGACCGCCACATCCCGATCCTGATGCTGACCGCGCGCGACACGCTGGCCGACAAGCTGGTCGGCTTCCAGGCCGGTGCCGATGATTACCTGGTCAAACCGTTCGCAGGCGAGGAACTGCTGGCGCGGTGCCTGGCCCTGGCCCATCGGCACGGCCGACGCGACGGGCATGTGCTGCGCGTCGGATCTCTCGGCATCGACCGCCGCAGCGGGACCGTACACCGCGGTGAGCAGCCGATCGAGTTGCCGCAGACGGCCTACCGCCTGCTGGTGCTGCTTGCCGAAGCCTGGCCGCGTACGGTGACCCGCAGCGAGTTGATCCGGCGCCTCTGGGGCGATGAAGCACCGCCCTCGGATCCGCTGCGCTCGCATCTGTATCTGTTGCGACAGGGGCTGGACAAGCCCTTCGACCGGCCGATGCTCAAGACCGTACACGAGGTCGGCTTCAGGCTGGAGGCCGACGCATGACGGCACGGGTGCATCGCCTGCGCAACCGGTTGATGCTGGCCTTCGCGGTGTTCGCGCTGGCGGTGGCCGGCCTGTTCGGCCTGTACGTGGCGGTGTTCGTGTACAGCGTCGAAGACCGGTTCTTCGACGCAATGCTTGAGCAGGAAGCGCAGCAGCAACTGGAGCAGCGGGCCGCGAGTGGGGCCTGGTCGCCACCGCGCAATGCGTTCATGGCGGTCCATGACACCCCTGCCAGCTTCCCCACGGATCTCAAGGCCGCCTTCGATGCTGAGCCGTGGCGCCGCGAGATCGCCGGCACCGAAGGGCGGCACTATCATCTGCGCGCGCTGCCGCCGGGCGGAGCCGGTACACCGGGATGGCTGGTCGCCGAGGTCAGCCAGCAGCTGGTGGTGCGGCCGATGCGCAGCCAGATTCTGGCGCTGCTGGCCTGGTCCGGGCTGGCCGTGGTGGTGGTCGCCATCCTGGCCGGCGCATGGCTGGCGCGACGGACTACGCGTCCCTTGTCGAAGCTGGCGGCGCTGGTCGACGGCATGGCGCCGGACAGGTTGCCGGTGGGGTTCGCGGGGGACTTCCCCGATGACGAGGTCGGCGTGCTCGCCCGCGGCCTGGACAATCTGAGCGGGCGCGTGCGTGCCTTCATTGCGCGCGAGCATGTCTTTACCCGTGATGCCAGCCATGAGCTGCGCACGCCCCTGGCGGTGATCCGCAGTGCCACCGAACAGCTGGCCAGCGAACCTGGCCTGTCCGGGGCCGGGCGGCGGCAGCTCGCGCATGTCCAGCATTCGGCGCGTCAACTCGAACAGACCGTCATCACCCTGCTGACACTGGCCCGCGAAGAGAACGTGGAACAGGACGCGACGCCACTGGCGGTGCTGCCGGTGCTGGAACAGGTGGTGGTCGAGCAGGCCGTGCTGCTGGAGGGCAAGCCGGTGGCGGTGCGGGTGGACGTGCCAGCCGACGTGAGCCTGCCGGTACCGGGGCCGGTGCTGCACATGCTGCTGGCCAATCTGGTCGGCAATGCGTTTGCGCATACCCGGGCGGGTGAGGTGTACATCGATGTGGCGGCTGGACGACTGCGCATCCGCAACACGGCGCCGGCAGGTGACCCTGACACGATCATGCAGCCATTCGCGAAAGGCGAGGGCAGCGCCGGCTTCGGGCTCGGCCTGGCGATCGTGCACCGGCTGTGCGACCGCTTCGCCATCGACCTGCGCATCGAGGGAACCGAGCACGCCACGGTCGCCAGTTTCAGCGTGCAGTAAGGCCGGCCCGCTTCCGTCCATCGCCAAAGTACGCGATGCTCTGCCGAACGGGGGAGGGGCGCATGGGCAACAGGGACGAGGGCAGCATTCACGGGGATGTCCCGGCGGAGCAGACGCCGACCGATTGGTCGTTGCTGCCGGTCACGCACGGCAATGAAGACTCGATGGTGGCTGTGATCTGGCGCCTGCTGCGGCAGGAGCCGGCGTTGATGGTGAGTGCG
This sequence comes from Stenotrophomonas bentonitica, assembly GCF_002887735.1. GTDB lineage: Bacteria > Pseudomonadota > Gammaproteobacteria > Xanthomonadales > Xanthomonadaceae > Stenotrophomonas > Stenotrophomonas bentonitica_A. The sequence continues at coordinate 557,178 of NZ_PKQP01000001.1, read as the reverse complement.
GGCTACGTATTCCTGTCCGTGCTGGGGTTGTGGTCGAGCTACTTCTTCTATTTCAAGTTCCGGTTGTCGATCCTGGATTACCTGCAGGTCAGCGACTTCCTGGTGGCCGGGCTGCGTGATCCGGCCTACGTGCTGATGCTGCTGGTGGGCGCGTTGCTGGCAGTGCTGCTGGGCTGGCCGGAAACACTGCGGCGGCGCAATCCAGCCAAGGTGGCACGCCTGCGTGCGCGGCATTGGGGATGGCGGATGCTGTTCTCGGAGTCGCCGTGGATGAACTGGGAATTCTCCGGGCTGCGTCCGCTGACCGGCATGTGTATTGCGGTGGTCTGCTTCATGGCATTCGGCGCGGCGCTGTATGCGCTGAGCTCGGCCGAGAAGATCCGCGATGGCAGGGGCGGTACACCAGTGCAGGTCGTGCTCGGAGGTGACGCTGCAGCGCTGCCGGGCACCGCGAAACTGCTGGGATCCAGCAGTGCGTTCGTGTTCCTGTGGTGGCCGGAGCAACGGCGCGCCGAAGCCGTGCCGATCAGCGCGATCCGTCGGCTGCAGTCGTTGCCCTTGCCAGTGAAACCGGTAGCGCCTCGAACGGTCACCCCATCCAGGCCGTCCACCGCGCCAGCGCAGCGGTAAGGGCAACGGTAAGTGATCTGCCGCGTGCTGCTTCAGGCAGCACGCGGTAGATGCACGGTCGGCCCTGCGCGTATGTCAGGACTTGCCGGCCGCTCGCTTGCGGCCCCCGGTCGCTGCCGTCTTTTTCGCATGCGCCCCGGAGGCGGTTTTCGAGGCCGGTTTGCCGGTGGCCTGCTTGGCGACGGTCTTCTTCGCCGCCTTCTTTACCGTTTTCTTGATCGCGGTTTTTGTCGTCGCTTTTTCAGCGGCCTGCGTCGCCGTCTTTTTTGCAGTCTTCTTGGTGGCCTTCCCGGGCGCTGCTTTCGCAGCGGCCTTCTTCGCAGCGGTTTTCTTTACCGCTGCCTTCTTCGTCGCCGCGGTCTTCGAGGTCGTCGTGGTCTTGGCGGCGGTCTTGTTCGCACTACCGCTCCTCTTCCCGCCACCATCCTGCTTGTTGACCGTGGCCCAGGCGATGCGCTCCGCAGCCGCTTCGCTGCGGCCCTGGTCTTTCTCGCTTTCCTCGATATGCTCGGCGTTGCGCTTCTGCTTGTCGGTATAGCTGGATTTATCACCGCGCGGCATGGTCATGCTCCTGTCTGGTGACGAAGGTGGCGCCGCTCAGGAGAGCGTGCGCACCTTCGGTTCGCGGGCCCACTGCCGCGTAGCGGCGGCGGCAAGGAAGGCCTTGGCATCCTCGGCTTCCACCACCCCGGCATCGTTGCCGACACGCGCGATCTTCAACAGCGCCTGCGCGCCATCATCGGCGGCGATCGCCTTCAGGTGGACCCAGGCATCGCTGACGAAATCGATTGCGGCCGATTCCTTGCCCAGCTTCTTTGCCGCCTCGGGGCTGAGTACGACGGCCACCGCATCGAAGACCACCGACGGCGTACCGGCCAGCTGGCCATCCGCCGCCAGCGTCTTGCCGTCACTGAGCCTGGCGCCACCGATCTTGGGCGCAACCAGCTTGACGCTGGCGCCGGCCTTGTCGGCCGCCTTGCGCAGGTTGGCGATCAGCGCCGCATCGGAGCCCTCGTCGAACAGGATGCCGATGCAGCGACCGGTCAGCAGGTCCTTGGTGCGGCCGATGATGCGCACTTCCGGCGCCTTCGGGAAATCCTGCGCCGGGGTCTGCGTGGCGGCCGGCTCGGGCAGGGCCGGCATCGCCAGACCATCGGCAACCCGCTTGGCCAGGGCCTCATCGATGTTGCGCAGATGGCTCACGGTGCGCTCGCGCACCTTGACCGTCTCCACCTTGGACAGCTCGAACACCAGCGCCGAGGCCAGATGAGCCTGTTCCGGTGCCTCCAGGCTGCGGAAGAACATCCGGGCCTGGCTGTAGTGATCGGCGAAGCTGTCGGCCCGCACGCGCCCCTTGCGGCCGTCATCCGGCGCGGTGGCGTGGCTCGGGAAGCCATCGGCGGTCTCGCGCGGGCTGTCGCCCTGCAGCGAACTGGGATCGTAGGCGACCCGTCCCTTGGGGATGTTCATCTGCATGTGTCCGTCGCGCTGATGATTGGCGAACGGGCACTTGGGCGCATTGACCGGAATCTGATGGAAGTTCGGGCCGCCCAGGCGGCTGAGCTGGGTATCCAGGTAGGAGAACAGGCGGCCCTGCAGCAGCGGATCGTTGCTGAAGTCGATGCCCGGCGGCACGTTGGCCGGGCAGTAGGCGACCTGCTCGGTTTCGGCGAAGAAGTTGTCCGGCCAGCGGTCCAGCACCATGCGCCCTATCACGGTCAGCGGCACCAGCGACTCGGGAATGATCTTGGTCGAATCCAGATGGTCGAACGGGAAAGCCTCGGCCTGTTCCTCGGTGAACAGCTGTACCGCCAGTTCCCACTCGGGGAAGTTGCCGGTGGTGATCGCCTCGAACAGATCACGGCGGTGGAAGTCGTTGTCCGCGCTCTGCAGCTTCACCGCCTCGTCCCACACGGTGGACTGGATGCCCAGCTTCGGCCGCCAGTGGAATTTGACGAAGGTCGACTCGCCGGCATCGTTGATCAGGCGGAAGCTGTGGATGCCGAAGCCCTCGATGGTGCGCAGCGAGCGCGGGATCGTGCGGTCGCTCATCGCCCACATGATCATGTGCATCGATTCGGGCATCAGCGAGACGAAGTCCCAGAAGGTGTCGTGCGCGCTGGCTGCCTGCGGGAATGCCCGGTCCGGTTCCATCTTCACCGCGTGGATCAGGTCGGGGAACTTGATCGCGTCCTGGATGAAGAACACCGGGATGTTGTTGCCGACCAGGTCCCAGTTGCCCTCCTTGGTATAGAACTTGACCGCGAAACCGCGCACGTCACGCGGGGTGTCGACCGACCCGGCGCCACCGGCCACGGTGGAGAAACGGGTGAACACCGGGGTGCGTACGCCCACTTCATTGAGGATCCGCGCCCGGGTGTACTCGCCAAGCGAGCGGGTCAGCTCGAAATAGCCGTGCGCCGCGCTGCCGCGGGCATGCACGATGCGCTCGGGGATGCGCTCGTGATCGAAGTGGGTGATCTTCTCGCGAAGGATGAAGTCTTCCAGCAGGGTCGGCCCGCGCGGGGTGGCGCGCAGCGAGTTCTGGTTGTCACCGACCGGAATGCCCTGGTTGGTGGTCAGCCCGGGGTGGCCGTTGCCCGCGCGCTGGTGCAGTTCATCCCCTTCGCCGCGGACATCGGTGGCGGGTGCGGGGGCGTTCTTCGTGCTTTTCTTGCTGGCGGCCATGAGGCGACTCCGGGAGCTGGCGGGAAGGGGGATCACCTCACACTGGCGGGCCGGGCGTTAATCGAAGGTGCGAAAACACGACGCTGCTTGCACCCGCGCTTCACATGCGGCGCCCGGGCGCTGGGTGAGGCGCGCGCGGGCAGGTATCCTTGGGCGCGTCTTCTCCTGTCTTTCCCAGCCGCATGCGCGTTGAACCCGCCGACATCGAAGCCCTGTTTGATGCGATCCCCGACGTCCTGTTCTTCATGAAGGACTGCGACGGGCGGTATACGCATATCAACCAGACCATGCTGCGCCGGCTGGGCCTGAAGTCGCGCAAGGAGGTGATCGGGCGGACCGCGGCGGAGATCTATCCCACCGGCCTGGGGGCCGATTACGCCACCCAGGACGAGCAGGTGCTGGCCGGCAAGGTCATCGAGAACCTGATGGAACTGCATCTGTTCGCCAACCGCGAGCCGGGCTGGTGCCTGACCTGCAAGCGGCCGCTGCTGGTGGACGGGCAGATCCGCGGGTTGATCGGCATCTCGCGCGACCTCGGCCAGAAGGACAGCCTGGGCACCCAGTACGAACAGCTGCGCCTGGCCCTGGCCCATCTGAATGCGCATTACGCCGAGAACGTGCGCATGCAGACCCTGCTCGACATCACCGGCTTCTCGCTGTCCAAGCTGGAGCGCACCTTCCGCAAGGTGTTCCAGATGACCCCGCAGCAGGTGCTGACCCGGCTGCGCATCCAGATGGCGGTGCACCTGCTGCACGGCCCGGACAGCATTGCCAGCATCGGGCAGGCGTGCGGCTTCACCGACCAGAGTGCGTTCACCCGGAAGTTCAAGGCCGAGGTCGGGCTGTCGCCCCGGGCCTATCGCGCCCAGATCGGGGAGCGCGCCGCCGCCTGAGGCGGGGTGGGGCTTCCGGCCTATGCCGCCGCGCGGCCGACAGGGTATGGTGTCGCACTTGTTGCCCGCCAATCGATTCCGATGCCCGCATCCCAGACTCCGGCTCCTGCCACTCCGCCCGCCGATACCCGCCTCGGGCACGCGCTCAAGCCTCGCCAGCTGATCATGATGGGCCTGGGCAGCGCGATCGGTGCCGGCCTGTTCCTCGGCTCCGGCGTGGGCGTCCAGGCCGCCGGCCCGGCGGTCCTGCTGTCGTATCTGGTGGCCGGCGCACTGGTGATCATCGTGATGAACGCGCTGGGCGAAATGGCCGCAGCCAAGCCGACCAGCGGCGCGTTCTCGGTGTACGCCGCTGATGCCATGGGGGCCACTGCCGGTGCCACGGTGGGCTGGCTGTGGTGGGTGCAGCTGGTGATCGTGATCGCCGCTGAAGCGGTCGGTGCGGCTGGCCTGCTCGCCACGGTGTGGCCGGCGATCCCGGTGCCGATGGCTGCGCTGGCCTTCATGCTGTTCTTCACCGCGATCAACCTGCTCGGGGTGAAGAACTTCGGCGAGTTTGAATTCTGGTTCGCGATCCTGAAAGTGGCCGCGATCGTCGGCTTCATCCTGATCGGCGTGGCGCTGCTGATGGGCTGGCTGCCGGACGTGGCCTCACCGGGCCTGCGCAACTTCACCGAGCACGGCGGGTTCATGCCCAAGGGCCTGGCCGGCATCGGCGCGGCGCTGCTGGTGGTGGTGTTCGCCTTCGGCGGCACCGAGATCGTGGCGGTGGCCGCGGCGGAAACCGAAGATCCCGAGCGCAGCATCGCCCGCGCGATCCGCACCGTGGCCTGGCGCATCCTGGTGTTCTACATCGGCTCGCTGAGCGTGATCATCGCGGTGGTGCCGTGGACCAGCGAGGCCCTCCGCTCGCCGTTTGCCGCTGTGCTCGAAGCGGCCAAGATTCCTGGCGCGGCCACGGCGATCACGTTGATCGCGGTGATCGCGCTGTTGTCGGCGCTCAATGCCAATCTGTACGGCGCGTCGCGGATGATGTACTCGCTGGCCCAGCGTCGCGAGGCGCCGGCCGTGCTGGGCTGGACCGATCCGCGCCAGGTGCCGATCATCGCGGTGCTGGCCAGCGTGCTCTTCGGTTTTGCGGCGACGGTGATGGAGCTGCTGTTCCCGGACAAGGTACTGCCGGTACTGCTCAATATCGTCGGCTCGACCTGCCTGCTGGTGTGGACCATCTCGCTGCTGTCGCAGCTGATCCTGCGCCACCGTGCCAACCGCGACGGCACCCGCCTGCCGTTCCGCATGGCCGGCTATCCGTACCTCACGGTGATCGGCCTGGGGGTGCTGGCGCTGATCTTCGGCCTGCTGCTGTCCGAGTCGCACACGCGCCTGCAGTTCCTGTCGATGGCCGCGCTGACGGCGGTGATCGCCATCAGCAGCGAAGTCGCCCGCCGCGTGCGCGCCAGCCGCCGGGCCGACTGACCCCGGGCGGGTGGTGGGTGCCGACCGTTGGTCGGCACACCCCGCAAGGGCACGCAACAAAAAACGGCCCGCGCGATGCGGGCCGTTTTCATTCCAGATGCATGCCGATCAAGGTAGGTACCGACCGTTGGTCGGTACGCCTGTCAGGCATCGTGCCGACCATCGGTCGACACCTACATCTCCACGCCCTCGTCTTCCTTGTACGCATCGACCGGGATGCAGGCGCACATCACGTTCTTGTCGCCGTACACGTTGTCCACGCGCGCCACCGGCGGCCAGTACTTCTGCTGGCGCAGGCTGGCCAGCGGGAAGGCCGCCAGCTCGCGCGGGTAGGCGTGGGCCCACTCGCTGGCCGACACCACCGCAGCGGTATGCGGGGCGTGCTTGAGCGGGTTGTCCTCGCGGTCCAGGCGGCCGTCTTCGATCGCGGCGATCTCTTCGCGGATCTGGATCATCGCGTTGATGAAGCGATCCAGTTCGTGCAGCGATTCGCTTTCGGTCGGCTCCACCATCAGCGTGCCGGCGACCGGGAAGCTCAGGGTCGGGGCGTGGAAGCCGAAGTCGATCAGGCGCTTGGCCACGTCCTCGGCGCCGATGCCGGAGGTCTTCTCCAGCGGACGCACGTCCAGGATGCACTCGTGCGCCACCAGGCCGTTGCGGCCGGTGTACAGGGTCTTGAAGTGCGGGGCCAGGCGCTTGGCGATGTAGTTGGCGTTGAGCAGCGCGACTTGGGTCGCCTTGCGCAGGCCGGCGGTGCCCATCAGCGTGATGTACATCCAGCTGATCGGCAGGATCGAGGCGCTGCCGAAGCTGGCCGCGCTGACCATGCCCACATCGCCTTCGCCGCCAAGCACCTTCGGCAGGAACGGGGCGAGGTGCGACTTGACCGCGCACGGGCCCACGCCCGGGCCGCCGCCGCCGTGCGGAATGCAGAAGGTCTTGTGCAGGTTCAGGTGCGACACGTCCGAGCCCCACTTGCCGGGCTTGGCCACGCCGACCAGGGCGTTCATGTTGGCGCCGTCGGTGTACACCTGGCCGCCGTGCTTGTGCACGATCTCGCAGATTTCCACCACTTCTTCCTCGAACACGCCATGCGTGGAGGGATAGGTGATCATCAACGCGGCCAGGCGGTCGCTGTACTTCTCCGCATTGACGCGGATGTCGTCCAGGTCGACGTTGCCGTTGGCATCGGTCTTGGTCACCACGACCTTCATGCCGCACATCTGTGCCGAGGCCGGGTTGGTGCCGTGCGCCGAATCCGGGATCAGGCAGACGTCGCGATGGCCTTCGCCGCGCGAGCGGTGGTAGGCGCGGATCGCCAGCAGGCCGGCGTACTCGCCCTGCGCACCGGAGTTCGGCTGCAGGCTGACCGCGTCATAGCCGGTGCATTCCACCAGCATCGCTTCCAGGCCGTCGATCAGTTCCTTGTAGCCGGTGGCCTGGTCGGCCGGGGCCAGCGGATGGATGTTGGCGAACTCCGGCCAGGTCACCGGAATCATCTCGGCGGTGGCGTTGAGCTTCATGGTGCAGCTGCCCAGCGGGATCATGGTGCGATCCATCGCCAGGTCCTTGTCCGCCAGCGAACGCAGGTAACGCAGCAGTTCGTGCTCGCTGTGGTGGGTGTTGAACACCGGGTGGGTCAGGAATTCGCTGGTACGCACCAGGCCGGCCGGCAGCGCGTCGGCGGTGGCGGCGTCGAGGGCATCGACATCCACCGTGGCACCGAACAGCTGGCCGAGCGCGACGATGTCGGCGCGGGTGGTGGTTTCATCCAGGCTGATGCCGACCGCGTCGCTGTCGATCGCGCGCAGGTTGATGCGCGCCGCGGCGGCCTTGGCGTGGATCGCCTTGGCATCGACATCCTTGACGTGGAGGGTGTCGAAGAAGTGCTCGCCGACGTTGACGCCGGCAGCGCGCAGCGCACTGGCCAGGATCGCGGCCAGGCGATGGGTGCGGCGGGCGATGCGGGTCAGCCCTTCCGGACCGTGGTACACCGCATACATCGACGCCATCACCGCCAGCAGCACCTGGGCGGTACAGATGTTGGAGGTCGCCTTCTCGCGGCGGATGTGCTGCTCGCGGGTCTGCAGGGTCAGGCGGTAAGCGGCATTGCCCTGCGCATCGACCGAGACGCCGATCAGGCGGCCCGGCATCGAGCGCTTGTACGCATCGCGGCAGGCCATGAAGGCGGCATGCGGGCCGCCGAAGCCGAACGGCACGCCGAAGCGCTGCGAGTTGCCGACCACGATGTCCGCGCCCCATTCGCCGGGGGCGGCGATCAGGGTCAGTGCGAGCAGGTCGGTGGCCACCGCGACCAGGCCGCCGCGCGCATGCACGGCATCGGCCAGCGCCTTGTAGTCGCCGATATGGCCGAAGGTGTCCGGGTACTGCAGCAGCACGCCGTAGGCTTCGGCTTCCATCGCCTCGGCCGGGGTGCCCACGCGCAGCACGATGCCCATCGGCTCGGCGCGGGTGCGCAGCAGTTCCAGCGTCTGCGGGTGCACCGCGTCGTGCACGAAGAAGGTATCGGACTTGCTCTTGGCCGAGCGCTTGGCCAGCGTCATCGCTTCGGCGGCGGCGGTGGCTTCATCGAGCAGCGAGGCGTTGGCGATCTCCATGCCGGTCAGGTCGGCGCACAGGGTCTGGAAGTTGATCAGCGCTTCCATGCGGCCCTGCGAGATCTCGGCCTGGTACGGGGTGTAGGCGGTGTACCACGCCGGGTTTTCCAGCACGTTGCGCAGGATGACGTTCGGGGTGAGCGTGCCGTAGTAGCCCTGGCCGATGAAGGTGCGGAACACCTGGTTCTTGTCGGCGATGGCGCGGATCTTGGCCAGTGCCTGCACTTCGGTCAGCGACTCGGGCAGGTCCAGCGGCGCCGGCGACTTGATCCCGGCCGGGACGATCGCATCGGTCAGCGCGTCCAGCGAGGCGTGGCCGACCACGTCGAGCATCTGCGCGATTTCGGCGTCGTTGGGGCCGATGTGGCGTTCGACGAACGCGTGGCTGTGTTCAAGCTCGCGCAGGGAGGGAGTGTTCTGGGACATGGCTGGCATCTCGGAGAGTGGGCACGCACGTTCGGAAGGCGGCCGGGCCAGGGCGCGTCGCGGGCGACAGCGATCCACCGGACCTTGCGGTCTTCCTGGGTGCCCCTCTGTCCTTTTGCCTGAGAGTTTAAAAGCGCGCATCGGCGTGCTTCGTGCCCCTTCGGCGCCGGCACTCGCCGGTCTCTCCAGAGTTTTGGTACGGGTGGTATCGGGCCTGAGCGATTACGGGCGTTGCGCCTTCGGCAGCGGGTGCTTCAAAACAAAGCGCCGCTTCTCCCACCATGTAGCCCGGCGATTATAGCCCAGCGCTTCCACTCGCTGGGCCTTTCCAGCACCTGAATACGGGGACGCACGGACCCCGGAAACCGCGCTTGGCCATGGTGCCGGGGGCGGCAAAGGCCTATGATCACCGGATCCTCGTATTCATCTGGCGCCGCCCGTTCCGGGCTGGCGCCCGCCGTGCATTGCGCATGGCCGCTGACGGAAGCCCGCATGACGCCCGCCTCGCCCTCGACCCGCCGCCTGGCCCTGCTGCTCGCAGGCCTGGCGATGTTCGGTCCGTTCTCGATCGACACCATTTTCCCGGCGTTCCTGCTGCTGGGCGACCGCATGCAGGTGGACCAGGTCGCGGTGCAGCAGACCATCAGCGTGTACCTGCTGTTCTACGGGCTGATGAGCCTGGCGCACGGCCCGCTGTCGGATGCGTTCGGCCGGCGCCGGGTGATCATCGGCGGGCTGGTGTTGTTCATCGGCGCCTCGATCGGGTGCGCGCTCTCACGGGACATGACCACGCTGCTGGTCTTCCGTGCCCTGCAGGGCGTGACCGCCGGCGTGGGCGTGATCGTCGGCCGTGCGGTGATCCGCGATCTGTACCACGGTGCCGACGCGCAGCGACTGATGAGCCAGGTCTCGATGATCTTCGGCGTCGCGCCGGCGATCGCGCCGATCATCGGCGGTTGGATCCTGCTCGGTGGCGGCGACTGGCCGCTGATTTTCTGGTTCCTGGTGCTGTTCGGCGTGGTGCTGCTGCTGGCCACCGGCAAGTGGCTGCCCGAAACCCATCCGGTCGAGGCCCGCACACCGCTGTCGATGCGCGCGCTGCTGCGCAGCTATGCCCGCATGGGCTCCAACCCGCGCCTGCTCCGTCTGGCCGCGGCCGGCGCCTTCAACTTCTCCGGCATCTTCCTGTACATCGCCTCCGCGCCGGTGTTCGTGATGCAGCACCTGCAGCTGGGCGAGGGCGGCTTTGCGTGGTTGTTCATTCCCACCATCGGCGGCATGACGGTCGGTTCGTTCCTGTCCGGCCGCATGGCCGGGCGGATCGTGCCGCAGCGGCAGATCGCGATCGGTTTCGGGCTGTGTGCGGTCTCGGCGCTGTTGAACGTCGGTTACGTGGTGTCGGTGCCGCAGATCGCGCTGCCTTGGGCAGTGATGCCGATCTTCCTTGGCGGTGTCGGCATGGCGCTGATCTTCCCGATCCTGGCGCTGGCCGTGCTGGACATGTATCCGCATCAGCGCGGCCTGGCCTCGTCCATGCAGATGTTCATCCAGCTGATGATCAACACCGTGGTGGCCGGCGTGGTCTCGCCGATGCTCAGCAGCAACCCGCTGCATCTGGCCCTGGGCTACGCAGGCTTCTTCGCCATCGGCGGCAGCTTCTGGTACTGGGAGCGGCACTGCGAACGCCGCCGCGACCTGCTCACGCCGATCGAGTGAGCCACACGCACGCCCCGCCTGCACAGAATGCAGGCGTGGCGGCATTGCCATTGTGCGACTGCGGCGTATCCTGTGCCTTCGCCAGCCAGTTCGTGCTCCACGACAGCCAATACGCTCCCCTGCGGACGCCGCGTCCGCCGCAATTCAGGGTGATTGCATGGCTGCCCAGCAGACCTACCGCCTGTTCGATGTCGCGCTCAAGCAGCGCACTGTTCTCTCTCCGTCGCTGACCCGCATGGTCTTCGCTGCGCCCGATGTGGCCAACATGAAGACCGACGGGCCGGATCAGCGCATCAAGGTGTTCTTCCCGCTCGCCGGCCAGGCAGCCCCCGAGGTGCCGCAGGGCGAGGACTGGTACGCGCGTTATCGCGCGCTGCCCGACACAGAGCGTGCGCCGATGCGCACCTACACCCTCCGTGCGCTGCGCCCTGACGTGGGCGAAGTTGATATCGATTTCGTGCTGCACGGCGAGACCGGCCCCGCCTCGCGCTGGGCCATGCAGGCACGTGTCGGCGATCGGGTCGGCCTGCTGGCGCCGGATGCGCGGGTTGAAGCCAGCAGCGAGGGCTACGAGTGGAAGCCGCCGGCGCAGGTGAAGCGCGTGCTGTTGGTGGCCGATGACACTGCGCTGCCAGCCGTGGCCGGCATTCTGGAAGGCCTGGCGCAGTGGCCGCAGCCGCCGGAGGTGCAGGCCTTCCTGGAGGTGGAGCACGAAGCGGATGTGCTGCCGCTGCAGGCACCGCCCGGTGCGCAGCTGTTCTGGCTGGCCCGCGAGGGCGCCGCGCATGGTCAGCGGCTGCAGGACGCGGTACGGGCCCGGATCGGTCCCTACGGTCCGCGCCATGGTGAGCAGGAACTGGCCGAGATCGACATCGATCAGGACATCCTGTGGGAGCAGGCCAGTGCAACGGGTGGCGGGCTGTATGCCTGGGTCGCCGGCGAGGCCGGCGCGGTGATGGCGATCCGCCGGCACCTGGTGAAGACCTGTGGGATCGACCGCCAGGCCATCACCTTCATGGGCTATTGGCGGCACGGCAAGGTCCTGGATTGAGCCGGCCGCAGCCGCTTCAGAACGGGCCCGCCGGGGCCCGTGCGGTATCCTTGGCGCTTTGCCGCAGTCCGGATTTCCCCATGTCGACCACCTCCAAGCTGCGCCGCGACATCCGCCGGCGCCGTGAAACCCAGGCCGCCAACCGTGAGCAGGCCAACGCCACGCCGGTTGAGCCGCATGCCGAGCTGCGCGACCAGCAGCGCACGCTGCTGGCCGGCATTGTCCGCCGGGATGGTGAGTGGGTGCTGGGCATGGACGGCCGTATCGCCGGCCAGACCCCCAGTGCAGCGCGGGTGCTGGCCCTGATCATGCAGGCCGCTGAACTGCACGAACGCCAGGGCACCCCGGTGCGTCTGGTGTATTCGGACGCGCTCAAAGACGCGGCGCACGCCGAAGCCAAGGCCGACGGCATGGACTTCGAGCAGTTCAAAGTGGAACTGGCCGCCCAGCTGAAGCCGGCGTCCTGAAACAACACGGGGCGGCGCACCCGCGCCGCCCCGTCGTCCCTCAGCGACCGCGCAGGTCGTCGATCACGTCCACGTTATCGAACTTGTCGATGACGCATTTCACGTAATCGGCGGGCTTGAGCGCCGAGTACGGCGTCTGGTAGGTCACCAGCTTGCACTGGTAGCTCTTGCCGCCGACGTTGCCTTCGTGCCAATCGTAGTTTTCTTCCCAGTAGATCGGCAGAGCGCCAGCGCCGCCCTCATCGAACTGCTTCATGCCTTTGCAGCCCAGCACTTCATTGCCCGGCACCGGGACGTTGAAGTGAGCCGCCGCGGCCCGGTAGTACGTGATCCGGTTCTGCGACTGCAGGTGCTCAGTGCTGCCACCGCATTCCACACCACCGTTGATGATCTGCGTGGTCACCCCGAAGCCGGGCACCAGACCATTGGCGAGGTCGCGTGCGTTGGGCTGCCAGGTGCCGTCGATCACATGCATCATCGAGGGCTTGGGCGGCTGCGGATACATGTAGAAGAACGCGGCGCTGGCCAGGTTCAACCAGGTATCGGCGACCAGCTCGGGCTGGTCGAGCAGGGTGCGCACGGTGCCGAACATCGCATCGGAGAACGGTCCGTAGTTGTAGTTGTAGGACAGCTGCTTGGCGCCCCGCCCGAAGTAGCTCTTGAAGCGACCGGCGTGAGGGCCGCTCTCGAACACACCACACGGCCAGGTCTGGCCCTGCCAGGTGGCCGGGTTGCATTCGCCTGCGTAGCCATCGGGCGTTTCTTCGCTCCACCCCATCTCGCGGACGTGCACCAGCGCCTGGCGCCACTCGGGAATCGGGCTGTGCGCATCGTGGCCGCCCGTCTCCTGCGCGAAGTGCGCCACCATTGTTGCCAACGTCCTGCGGCAGATGGCGTCGGCATCGCGGCCATCGGTGTAGGAGGCGCAGATCGCCGGGAACTTGGCGAACGCCTGCAGGAAGCCCCGGTAGGTGTACTCCGGGGCCCGCATCGGGAAGAGGTCGTCGAACTGCGCGGCATCCAGCAGCGCTTCGACCCGGCGCACGTTCTCGGGGTTGGCCGCGCGCAGTGGCTCGACGGCCTGGACCTGGGTGTTGGGCAAGGTACGAATCGATGCCAGCGTCTGCTGCATCAACGGGAAGTCGGTGAGGCGGGCCTCGTCGGCCAGCAGCTGGCTCAGCGGGATCTCGACCGGATCAAGCGGATCGGGGCCGCCGGGGCCCGGACCGCCGGTGTCATCGTCACAGCCGGGTGCGGTTTCGGCAATCTCTTCCCAAGGCGAGAGCCATGGTTGGGCCGGGTCGATGGCCGCGGGCGATTCGCCGACGTTGGCCCACCATTTCGCCTTGAAATAGCGCGACTGGAAGATCACCACGCAGCCGGCGACGTAGGTCTGGGTCGGGTCGTAGGTATCGCTGGCGGCGGGCATGGCGGCGGTGCGCAGCGGTGGACGGGAGTCGGCATCCGCCGAGGCGGACCGGGTGACGGCGAAGGCGGCGTTGCTGCCGTGGGCCGTGGCGCAGCCAAGTACGGCCAGCACCGCAGCGGCCAGAAGGGTGTGACGGGTCATGGGCAATCCAGCGCAAGGGAACGAGCACTGACCGTAACGCTCACACACCGGCACCACGTGTCGCGTTCTGCATGACGTTGTGGAAGCTTGAACTGCATCGGACCTGTCTATCGCATTGGATCACTTTTTCACGCAATGCTTGTCGAGAGGCCCGCGCGCACGGACTGTGAACCGGCTCACGCGCTGCGCGGAAGAGCGGACGGGGCGGAAGCAAAGAAAAAGGCCGACATCGCTGTCGGCCTTTTCCTGATTGCCAGGGTTGCGCGTTGGATTACTGCTTGGTCGTTGCCGGCGCCGCCGTGGCCGCAGCCGTCGTGCTGGCCGGCAGCTGCCAGCCACACATCTGGCCCTGGTTCTGCTGCTTGAGCCACTCGTTGACCGGGGTGAAGTACTCGATCATCGGGCCGGCATCGAGTTTGTCGCCGCCGGTGATTTCCTTCAGCGTCGCCTGCCACGGCTGGCTGGCGCCCTTGCTCAGCATCGCCCAGAACTTCTGGCCGGCTTCCTTGTTGCCGTAGAAGCTGCACTGGTGCAGCGGCCCCTTGTAACCGGAGGCATCGCACAGGCCCTTGTAGAACTGGAACTGCAGGATGCGCGCCAGGAAGTAGCGGGTGTACGGGGTGTTGCCCGGCACGTGGTACTTGGCGCCCGCGTCGAAGAATTCCTCACCGCGCGCGCTGGCCGGGGCCACGCCCTGGTACTTGGCCTTCAGGTCCCACCACGCCTGGTTGTAGTGGTCCGGGGTGATCGAGCCGTCGAACACGCCCCAGCGCCAGCGATCGATCATCAGGCCGAACGGCAGGAACGACACGCCGCTCAGGGCCATGCGCATCTGCGCGTTGATGGTCGCCTCACGGCTTTCCTGCGGCGTGTCGACCAGGCCGATCGAGTTCAGGTACTGCGGGGTCATCGCCAGCACGATGGTGTCGCCGATCGCTTCGTGGAAGCCATCGTTGGCACCGCCCTGGAACAACGGCGGCAGCGGGTTGTAGGCCAGGTCGTAATAGATGTGGCCCAGCTCGTGGTAGATCGTGGTGAAGTTCTCTTCGTTCGGCTTGATGCACATCTTGGTGCGCACGTCGCCGTCCATGTTCATGTCCCACGCGCTGGCGTGGCAGACCACGTCACGGTCCAGCGGCTTGATGAACTGGGTCTTGTCCCAGTACGACTTCGGCAGCGCCGGCATGCCCAGCGAGACGTAGAAATCCTGCGCGCGCTCGGTCATCTGCTTGGCGGTGCGCAGTTCGGCCTCACGCTGCGCCTTGTACAGCGCTTCGACGTTGGCACCGCTGCCGGCCTTGGCCAGGGCGCCACTCAGGTTGGTCTGGTACTGCTTTTCCAGCGCGGCGGTGATGTCCAGGTTGCCGGCACCGGGATACGGTTCCAACTGGTCCCACAGGTTGGACCAGTCCTGCTGCCACATGTTGCCGGTGAGGTGCGCGGCGATCAGGCCGCCATTGACCTCGGCCTTGTCCTTGCCATAGGTCGCATCGAGCTTGGTGCGTGCGTAGCAGTGCAGCTGCTCGTACATCGGCTTGACCTGGTCCCACAGCCGGTCGGTTTCCGGGCCGATCTGGTCGGCGGGCATGTCATAGCCGCTGCGCCACATCTGGCCGGCATCGGCGAAGCCCATTTCCTTGGCGCCTTCGTTGACCAGGCTGACGAAGCGCTCGTAGTCGGCGCGCATCGGCTTGGTGGTGCCATGCCAGCCCTGCCAGGCGTCGAGCTGCTTGTCGTAGTCGCGGCTGCGGGCCAGCACCTGCTCCAGGTCGCCGAGCTGGCGGCAGCTCTGCGGGTTGGCTTCGTCGGTGCAGTACTTGCCCGAGCCATAGGCGCCTTCCATGCGGCTGGCGATGCGGGTCAGCTCGGAGAGCTTGGCCGGGTCGCGCGGGGCGGGCATGGAGGTCATCAGCTTGAGCAGGTGGATCTGGCGCTTGGTGTCTTCGCTCATCGGCTGGCCGTCGTACTGGCCGGCCTGGGCGATCCAGCCATTGAGCACGGTCAGCCAGCGTTCGTTGGCCTTGGCCGCGACGCGCTCGGAATCATCATTGATGTAGGTCGAAGACAGCCACTGGGCCGAGGTCATTTCCGGGTACATGGCCTTGTACTCGGCGTTGACGCGGGCGATGAACTGGTCCGCGGTTTCCTTTGACTGGGTGGTGCCCGTGGCCGGTGCATCGGCGGGGGACGGTTCCTTCTGGCAGGCCGCCAGCGTCAGTGCGGCAGCACTGACTGCCAGGGCCAGCAGGAGCGGGCGGTGGTTCACGGGCACATCCTTGGGTGGTGTCAGACCGGCGAAGGCTAGTGAAGCGCCGGGCACACCGCAAGGGGCAGGGCAGCACGGTCCCGCCACGGTATGGCCTGCCTCGCCTCAACTGGAAGGCGAAAAGCGGGCGATTTTCCGCCCCGGACGCTGGACCATCACCAAAGCGCGGACGTCCTCAAACCTCGCACCCAGCAAACAGATCCCGGTCACGCTCATACACCGAGGTCTTGACCTGCATCAGCCCCAGCACCGACGGGAACAGATTGTCGTGGTCGGTGTACTTGCCCGCGCGCGCCCGCACGCAGGCCAGGTTGAGCCCGCGGTTGGCCGCGAACGAGGGCGAGAACCACATCGTCATCGGTACCCGGGTCTGTTCCTGCGGGGCGATCGCGTAGGGCACGCCATGCAGGTAAAGGCCTTTCTCGCCAAGCGACTCGCCGTGATCGGAGAGATAGATCATCGCCGTGTCGTAGTCGTCCATGCCCTTCAGTGTGCCGATCGTGCGCGAGAGCAGGTGATCGGTGTACAGCAGCGCATTGTCGTAACTGTTGGTGATCTGCTCGCGGCTGCACTTGCCCAGGTCCGGCGTATCGCAGGTCGGGGTGAAGCGGCGGAAGCGCGCCGGGTAGCGTTCGAAGTAGCTCGGGCCATGGTTGCCCAGTTGATGCAGCACCACCACGCGGTCGCCGGGCCTGGCGCGGACCTGGTCGGCCAGGTCGTCGATCAGGATCTCGTCCATGCAGCGCCCGTTGGCGCACAGGGTCGGGTGCTTGGCATCATCCAGCGGCTGCATTTGCAGGCCCTCGCACACGCCCTTGCAACCGGACTGGTTGTCGCGCCACAGCGTGGCGATGCCGGCGTGATCCAGCACGTGCAGCAGCGACTGGTGCGCACGGATCTTCTTTTCGTCGTAGTCGTGGCGCCCGTAGGGCGAGAACAGGCAGGGCAGGGAGACTTCGGTGCTGGTGCCGCACGAATGCATGTCCGGGAAGTTGATCACCCCGGCCTGGGCCAGTTCCGGCGTGGTCTGTCTGGCATAGCCGTTGAGGCCCCAGTTCTGTGCGCGTGCGGTTTCGCCCATCACGATCACCAACAGGCGCGGGCGGCTGCCGACCGCGCGCGGGGTGGCCTTGGCATCGGACCCGATTGGCAGTTTCGGGGCGCGCTGGATCGGGTTGTCGCCGCGCAGCGCCTTGGGCAGGCCGAGCAGGACGTTGCCGGGGGTCGCCAGGTAGCGCACTTCGCGCTGGTTGCGCATCAGCGAGGACATCTCCTGGAAAGACAGCATCGCCCCGCCGAAGGCGATCAGGGCCGACAGCAGCAGGAAGCCAATGCGCCACAGCAGCGCCCTGCCCAGCGTGCGCCGGCGCAGCTGCACGCGCCACAGCAGCAGCATCGGCGCCAGGGCCAACAGCAGCAGTGGGGCGATCAAGGTGGGGGTGATCAGTTCGCGGCTTTCCTTGTGGTCGGTGGCCAGCACGTTGCGCAGCATGTCCGCATCCAGATAGATGTGGTAACTGCTCATGTAGTGCGCGGCCAGCGCCGTACCGATCAGCAGCACGCTGAGCACCACCTTGGCGTTCCAGCGCCACACCAGCAGCCCCATCAGCAGACAGTGCGCGCCGACCAGGAACAGCAATAGCGAGACGGCGAAGCCGATGCTGCCCGGATGCGTGGCCATCGCGCTGTGCCAGAACAGGCCATTGCAGGCCACCGCGAAGAAGATGCTGGTGAGCAGGATCAGGGTTTCGGTGGTGCACTGCGGGCGCCAGGCGCGCAGGGTGGCCAGCGCCGACAAGCGCGTGGCGCGCGGAAGCGTGGTGCTCATGCCACTTCTCCCTGCGCGATGCCTGGTGACGTGCCGCGTCCGCGCAGCCGCACCGGTTCGATCAGCAGATACAGGCCAAGCGAAACCGTCCAGCAGATGGCCAGCGTCCACAGGTCATGCGACAGGAAATGCGCACCGCGCAGCTGCTGCGAGACGCCGAACACGGCGCCAGCCAGCAGGCCAACGGCCAGGCCGCGCCAGCGCCAGGCCGGGTGCACCATCAGCGCGAAGAAGTACAGGCTGACCCACGCAAACCCCGCGCTGGAATGCCCGCCTGGAAAGCACACTCCACGCGGCATCCCGGGTGGCCTTGTTGCGAACAGGCCGATGAACTGCCGGGTGCCGCCATAGCGGGCCAGATCCCACGGGCAATCCATGTTGGTCAGTGACTTGAGCAGCGAGACCACGCCGGTGCCCAGTGCGACCGCGAGCACGAGGTACAGCAGCGGCCAGCGCCACGCGGCGGCCCGTTCGCTGCGCCAGGCGTGGAAGCACAGCATGATCGCCACCAGCGCCGCTGCACTGCTGGCCCATTTGCCGGCCTGGTGGATCAGGTGGGTGGTGACCCAGGCATTCTGCAGCGCCCACTGCTGCCCTTCGAGTCGATAGAGCTGATCGGCCAGCCACTGGTCGCCACCGGCGCCCATCAGCACCGCGCTGGCCAACAGTGTCACGGCCAGCGGGAGCCAGAGATGGGCACGGAGGAAGCGCGGCGTGGTTGTGGCGGCGGGAAGGGAAGAAAGCGCAACGGTGGACGCTGGAAACATGGACGAAGAGGCCGGCGGGAGATTCCGGCGCCATGGTCGTCAGCGGAGTGTCGGAGAGTGGTCGGAGCGATGTTGGCCGCCGGTTAAGCGCGGCCTGCCGTTCAGTCTTCCTCGTCCTGCGCGGTGTCGGTGGCGGTCACGGCGGCGTGGCAGTCGGCCTGCCAGGCGGTGCCCGGGAACAGCAGCCACCGGTTGCGGTTGGCGCTGCCGATCTCGATCACCGCCGACGGGTCCACACACGGGCTGATCGCTTCATCGAGCACCAGCAGCCAGCGTTGCCGGGGCGCGTGTGACAGCCACGGGCCGGCGGCCTGCCACTGCTGGTCCCACGGGGTCTTGAAACCAAAATCGGTCACCGGGCGGTCGGCCTGCAGCAGGTTCTGTTCGCGCCAGGCGACCACGCCGAGCTCGGCCTCCGGCCCGATCCGCTTGCCGACGCGCTGCATCACGGCCGAGGCGGAACTGTACGGGTTCAGGGTTGGCATCAGGACCCAGCCGTACAGATTCCAGAGCAGGAAGGCCGCCGCGACCACCAGGGCGCCTGCCCGGTGCTGGCGCCACCACAGGGCCAGCGCCAGCAACACCGCGCCGAAGGCGATCAGCCAGCCGCCAAGCACGGGCAGCAGCGTGTCGGGCATCGCGCGCCGCGCCAGCTGCACGTGCGCCCATGTGCTGGCCGACCACAACTGGGTGCCGACATACAACGCCGCCACACCGAGAACGGCGACATACGCCCACAGCAGCCAGCGCAGGCCGGCCCGGCGCAGCAGCCCGGGCAGCAGCGGGGCGGCGGCCAGGCACAACGCGGGCAGCATCGGGAAGATGTAGACCTCGCGTTTACCCGGGCTGGCACTGAAGAACACCAGCACCAGCAGCGACCACCCCAGCAGTAGCCACCAGCGTCCATCCAGGCGTTTGAGGCGGCGCCACCATGCCGGCACCAGGGCGGGCAGCAACAGGCTGCCCGGCAGCCACAAGGTCGCCATCACCTGCAGGTAGTACCAAGCCGGCTTCACGTGGTGCCATGCGTTGGCGTAGCGGGTGCCGGTCTGCTTGAACAGCAGTTCGCGTGCGTAGGCGTGCAGGGCGGGGTCAGACGAATGCAGCAGGGCAACGCCCAGCGGTGCCAGCCAGACCGCCGTGCCGAGCAGGAAGGCGGGCAGCAGCCACCACAGATCGCGGGCGGTGCCGGCCGGCAACGCCGCGCCGCGCGCGCGCCAGCGCCAGGCGGCGAACGGCAGCAGCACCAGCAGCGGCAGGAAGCCCACGCCCTTGGTCACCGTGCCCAGCCCGGCGGCGAAGCCGGCCAGCGACAGCGCGGGCCGGTTGCGGCCTTCCAGCAGGTGGCGCAGCAGCCCCCACAGCGACAGCGTGGTCATGGCCACCAGCACCATGTCGATCTGCGCCCGCTTGGCCATCAGGCCGAACTGCAGGCAGCTGAACAAGGCGAGCAGGGCCCACCACCCGACGCGGCGGTTCCACAGGCGCCGCCCCAGGTCCCAGGTCAGCCACAGGGTCAGCAGCGCCGCGAGCAGCGATGGCACCAGGAACGCGATGCTCCAGCCGCCGAACAACTGGTGGCTGGCGGCCTGCATCCACATGAACACCGGCGGCTTTTCGGCGTACAGCTCGCTGCCCCTGTGCGGCAGCAGCCATTGCCCGGACTCGACCATGGCCTGCGCGGCCAGCACGAAACGGGGTTCATCGGGCGGTGAGGGCTGGCGCAAGCCGATGCCCGCCGCCAGCGCCAGCAGCAGGGCAAGGCACACCAGCACACGCGGCCAGCGCCGCAGGAAGAGGGATTCGGTCACGCCCAAGCTCACCGGCAAAACAGCCACTGTCTCCTCGACAGCGTAGGAAAAGCGTCGTAACCACCCCATTGCGACCGGATTCCGACACGGTTCCGGCTACCATGCGCCCAACCGGTCAAGAGAGTGTCCCATGCGGTTGCTGGTCATTGAAGACAACCGTCAGCTGGTTGCCAATCTATTCGATTATTTCGAATCGCGGGGCCACGTGCTGGACGTCGCGCCCGATGGCGTGACCGGCCTGCACCTGGCGGTGTCGCAGCCCTATGACGCGCTGATCCTGGACTGGATGCTGCCGCGCATGGAGGGGCCTGAAGTGCTGCGCCGGCTGCGTGCCGACCACGGCTCGGAAGTGCCGGTGATCATGCTCACCGCGCGCGACGAACTGCCGGACAAGATCGCCGGCTTCCGCGCGGGCGCCGATGACTACCTGACCAAGCCCTTCGCACTGCCCGAGCTGGAAGTACGTCTTGAAGCGCTGATGGTGCGCGCCAAAGGGCGCAATCCGCGCAAGCTGCTGGAAGTGGCCGACCTCAAGCTGGATCTGGCCACGCTGGAAGCGCAGCGCGATGGCAAGCCACTGCACCTGTATCCGGCCTGCCGCAAGCTGCTGGAAGTGTTGATGCGCGCCAGCCCCGGCGCAGTGACCCGCCAGCAACTGGAGTTCGCGCTGTGGGGCGATGAGCTGCCCGATGGCGACCTGCTGCGCTCGCATGTTTACGAACTGCGCCGCAGCGTGGATGGCCCGTTCCAGCAGAAGCTGATCCACACCTTGCCGCGGGTCGGGTACCGCCTCGGCGTGTCCGCGGCCGGCGCTGACGACAATGTGGCGTAAGCGCACGCCCACGCCATCGCCCACGCCATCGCCCATGCACCGGCGCATGGTGTGGTGGCTGCTGGGCTATCTGGCGCTGATCTCGCTGGCGGTGTTCAGCGTGGGCAATTACGTGCATGAACATGCCGAGCATTCGGCATGGCGCGCGCTGCTCAACTCCGAGCTGGACAGTATCGTCAACCACATCGAACACGAGCCGCACTACCGCTGGCAGGATTCGGACACGTTGCGGCTGTTCTATATCGACGGCAGCCCGGGGGTGCCGGAAAGCCTGCGCACGCTGCACCCGGGGTTGCACGATGGTGTGGAGGTCAACGGTCGCGCCAGCGCGGTGATGGTGCGCGAAACCACGCAGCTGGGGCGGTTGGCGCTGGTGCTGGACATCAACGACTTTCACGAGCTGGAGCAGTTCGCCACGCGTTGGGTACTGCTGGCCGGCGTGCTGATGATCATCGTCACCGTCCTGATGGCCTCCTTCGGTGTCGGCCGGCTGGTACGGCCGCTGAGCTCGCTGGCGCGGCGCATCGACGAACTGCGGCCCGGCGTTCCCGGGCAGCGGGTGGAGGTGGATCCGCGTGCCAGTTCGGAGTTGTATGTCATCGCCAACGCGCTCAACGATTACCTGGCGCGCAACGAACAGTTCGTCGAGCGCGAGCGGGTCTTCATCAGCACGGCCAGCCATGAGCTGCGCACGCCGATCGCGGTGATCACCGGTGCCTCCGAGCTGGCGTTGGGCCAGCAGGACATCCCCGAGCGCGCCCGCCAGCAGATGCAGCGCGTGCACCGCACGGCCCAGGGGGTGGAGCAGCTGATCCAGCTGCTGCTGGTGCTGGCACGCGACCCGGCACGGCTGGCCGCACTGGGCGAACGCATTCCGCTCGATCTGCTGGTGCCGGACATCATCGAAGACCATCGCCATCTGATGGGCGACAAGGACCTGCACATCGAGATCGACGGTCTTGCGCGCGTGGATATCATCGCCCCGCTCGGCGTGGTCCAGGCCGCGATCGGCAATCTGCTGCGCAACGCGATCGAGAACAGCGGTCGCGGCACCATCCACATCCAGGTCTCCGGGCAGGCCGTGGTGACGCTGCAGGACCCCGGGCTGGGCATGAGCCCGGAAGAGATCGCCGCCGTACATGCACGCATGGCGCGCGGCGACCGCAACGAGCAGAGCGGCATCGGCCTAGAGCTGATCGCCCGGCTGTGCGAGCACCTGGGCTGGGCGCTGCAGATCCAGCCGTGTGTGCCGCGCGGTACCTGTGTGATCCTCGATCTGGGCGCTTCGCTGCCGGGCCGCTCTGAACGCGCATCGCTGCCCGCGTCGTGATCGGCCCGCGCGCTGCGCTGCAAAGTGTGGCGTCGTGAAGACAATGTTAAGCTCCGGAGGCGCCGCTCTATGCGGCGCTTTTTTTTTCCCTTCGATCGACAGAGGATGGCTTGATGCCGACCGAACCCAGTACTGCCCTGATCACCAATGACATCGTCGGCCTCGGCCTGATCGCCGCCACCCTGGCCGTGATCTTCTGGGCCGCCAGTGGCCCGACCCCACTGCTCAAGAAGATTTTCGCGTGGGTGCCGGCGCTGCTGCTGTGCTACTTCATCCCGGCCATCTACAACACCGCCGGCTTGATCGACGGCCACAACACCTCGCTGTACAACCCGATCGCCCGTGACGTGCTGTTGCCCGCAGCGCTGGTGCTGCTGACGCTCTCGATCGACCTGAAGGGCATCATGAAGCTGGGCCCGAAGCTGCTGGTGGTGTTCTGCGCCGGCACGCTGGGCATCATCCTCGGCGCGATCGTGTCGTTCCAGACGATGTCCTGGATCCACCCGGCCACCGTGGCCGGTGATACCTGGAAGGGCATGGCCGCCCTGGCCGGCAGCTGGATCGGCGGCGGCGCCAACATGGTGGCGATGCGCGAAGTGTTCGGCACCGATGCCACCACCTTCGGCCAGTTCGCGGTGGTCGACGTGGCCTGCGCGAGCCTGTGGATGGCGGTGCTGCTGTTCCTGGCCAACCGCGCCCAGCAGATCGATACGCGCAATGGCGCCGATACCCGTGCCATCGATGAGATGAAGGCCCGGATCTCCGCCTACGAGGCGCAGAACGCCCGCATTCCCAGCCTCACCGACCTGATGGTGATCGTCGGCGTGGCACTGGGTGGCGTCGGTCTGGCGCATGCCATCGCCGCACCGCTGAGCGGCTGGTTCAAGACGAATGTGAGCTGGGCCAGCCAGTTCAGCCTGGACAGCGCGTTCGTCTGGGTGGTGCTGTTGTCCACCGCGCTCGGCCTGGGCCTGAGCTTCACCCGCGCGCGCCGCCTGGAGTCGGCCGGTGCCTCGCGCCTGGGCACGCTGTTCCTGTACTTCCTGATCGCCTGCATCGGCATGCAGATGGACCTGCTTTCGCTGCTGGACCGCCCGTGGCTGTTCGCGTTGGGCGCGATCTGGATGCTGACCCACATCCTGGTGCTGTGGATCGCCGCCAAGCTGATGCGCGCGCCGCTGTTCTTCTTCGCGATCGGCTCGCAGGGCAACATCGGTGCGGCGGCGTCGGCACCGGTGGTCGCCGCGGCGTTCCATCCGTCGCTGGCGCCGGTTGGCGTGCTGCTGGGCACCGTGGGCTATGCCACCGGCACCGGCCTGGCCTATGTGACCGGGCTGATCCTGAAGTGGATGGCGGGCGCGTAAGCAGGCGCTCCTAGTTGTTGACTCCCGGGGCGGCCTTGATGGCCGCCTCTTTTTTGGGCGACGTGCCGCTGAGGTGCGAAAGGTCTGGGATCACCGTCACGTCCAGCTTTCAGAAATGGCTTCATTTGTCATGAAGTGTGAAAGAGGTGCCGGATCGTCCTGATACCGCCGCGTAAGGTCCGGCGCCATGCACTGTGCCTTGCGCCGGGCGCGCACGGCATGGAACCCATCTGTCGATGGCAGTCGGCGCCCATCAGGGAATGCGATGAAGACGAAGGGAACCTGGATGTCGCTGGTCACCACCGGCGTACTGATGATTGCTTCTGTACTGCCCGTACAGGCCGCACCGGGCGACGGTGGCAACGTGCATGCGGTGACGGAGGCGAGTGCGCGCGATGTGGCGGCGTGGCTCGGTCAGCCGGCATTGGCCGACGCCGTGGTCGATGCGCTGGCGGCGCACCCCGATCGCGGGCTGCCATTGACCTCGGTCATGGCCCGGGCCGATCCGGATGGCAGCAGCCTGGCGGCGCGCACGCTGGCTGGACGCGATGGCCTGGTCCGCCAGTACAAGGGCTTGCCGGCCGGTGCGCGCAGTTTGCTGCAGGTCCGCAGCTTCGTGCCTGCTGGGCAGGTGCTGAGCGCGGTGGCGCCTGCCGATCTCTGGGTAGCGGTGCTGCCAACGGGAGACGACCGCACCTGGACGTCGATGGTCGCCTACGACCGGCACGGACGTCAGCATCTGCTGGACGCGCAGATAGCCCCGACCTTCCCGGTGCTGATCGTGGACATCGACACAGGTCAGGCGGTGCAGGAAGGCATGGCGCTGATCAATGCAGGGTTGCAGGCGAGGGGGCTGCAGTCGGCAGATCGCCTCACGGTGACCGCCAATGGAGCGAGCTCTCTGGATGTCACCCGGCTCGACCGCATCCGCCTGGTCAATGACGGCGAGCCGTGGGCATTGGGCGGCGCCGAAGTGTTCGCGGTCGTGTCCGGGCTGCAGATCGACACGGCAGAGCCGGAGATGGCCACGGTGTCACTGCCGTATCTGGACCATGACAAGACCGATTACACCCCGGGCCAGCCGTTGGTGATCTGGGGCAATTACCGGTTCGACACCGCCAACGTGCAACTGTTCGAAGACGATGGCGACACCAATTACAAAGACCTGCTGATCGCCCTCACTTCAGGCGTGAAACTGGCGCTGGGTGCCTTCGCCCCGGAGTATGCGGTGATTGCTGATATCGGCGGCGCGATTCTCAAGGCAATTCCTAGCGGCTGGTTCACCAACGATACCGACTACCTGGACAGCTTCTACCTGCTCCAGCGCGATCAGCGCTATACCGGAAGGATGGGCGCGGCGAACAATGCACAGGTGACGTTGAGTCCCCTCACGCTCCAGTAGTGCCGGCCGCTGGCCGGTTCCGCTTGAGGACGGCCGCAGGCAGTGTCGATCGCAGTCTGAAAAAAAAGGCGGCGCTTTCGCGCCGCCGTTTGTTCATCTGTGTCCCAACCCGCGGCCGGGACCATGCGCACCCTGCGGCGTCAGCAGCAGCGCCCCCCGTTCTTGCCGCTGTATCGCGCCTCCTGGCGCTCGCGGAAGAACGTCTTGTAGTCCATCGGCACGCGGTCCGGATGCTTCTCCAGCACGTGGCGAACGTAGTTGTCGTAGTCGGGAATACCGCAGCACAGCCGCGCGGTCTGCACCAGGCGCCGCCAGATGCGGCGGTGGGCCTGGTACTGACCGGCGGGGACGAGTTCGGTGCTCATCACAGGTCCGCCATCTGGTGCGGCTGCAGCGCCACGTACGGGGTTTCCTTGTCGGTCCGCTGCGGCGTGCGGCGGGCCATGAAGATGGTCTTGATCGCGTAGAACAGGATCGAGAACACCACGAACAGGAACAGCACGGTCAGGCCGGTGTTGACGTAGGCGTTGACCACGATCTGGTGCATCTGGCCGACGGTCTTGGCCGGGGCGGTCAGGGTGCCGGTGGCGATCGCGTCCTGGTACTTGTGCGCCTGGGCCAGGAAGCCCTGCGCCGGGTTCTTGTCGAAGATCTTGATCAGCCCTGCATAGGTGGTGCAGATCAGCAGCCACACCGCCGGCACACCAGTGACCCAGGCGAAGCGGTCACGCTTCATCTTGAACAGGACCACGGTACCCAGCATCAGCGCGATACCGGCCAGCATCTGGTTGGAGATGCCGAACAGCGGCCACAGGGTCTGGATGCCGCCGAAGGGATCGACCACGCCCGTATAAAGCAGGTAGCCCCACAGCGCCACGCAACCGGCGGTGGCGATGATGTTGGCCGTCCACGATTCGGTCTTCTTCAGGGCCGGGATGAAGTTGCCCAGCAGGTCCTGCAGCATGAAGCGACCGGCACGGGTACCGGCGTCGACCGCGGTGAGGATGAACAAGGCTTCGAACAGGATCGCGAAGTGATACCAGAACGCCATCATCGCGTTGCTGCCGCTCGGGATCGCCTCGTGCAGGATCTGCGCGATGCCCACCGCCAACGTCGGTGCGCCACCGGCGCGGTGCAGGATGGTCGGCTCGCCGATCGCCGCGGCCGTGGCCTCCAGCTGCTCGGGGGTGATGATGAAGCCCCACGTGTTGCTGATATAGGCCGCAGCGGAGACCGCATCCGGGCCGATCACGGCGGCCGGCGCGTTCATGGCGAAGTAGATGCCCGGGTCGATGATCGAGGCGGCTACCAGCGCCATCACCGCGACGAACGATTCCATCAGCATGCCGCCGTAGCCGATGTAGCGCATGTGGCGCTCATTGGCGAGCAGCTTCGGCGTCGTGCCCGAAGCGATCAGAGCGTGGAAACCGGAGACCGCGCCACAGGCGATGGTGATGAACAGGAACGGGAACATCCCGCCCTTCCAGACCGGGCCGTCGCCGCTGGCGGCGAACTGGGTCAGCGCCGGCATCTTCAGCTCGGGCATGACGATCAGGATGCCGATCGCCAGCGCCACGATGGTGCCGATCTTGAGGAAGGTGGAGAGGTAATCGCGCGGGGCCAGCAGCAGCCAGACCGGCAGCACCGAGGCGACGAAGCCGTAGCCGATCAGCATCCAGGTGATCTGGATACCGGTGAAGGTGAAGGCCGGGCCCCAGACCGGGTCGGCGGCGACCTTGCCACCGAACCAGATCGCGGCGAGCAGCAGGATCAGACCGACCACGGAGATCTCACCGATCTTGCCCGGGCGGATGTAGCGCATGTACACGCCCATCAGGATCGCGATCGGCATCGTCGCGATGACCGTGAACATGCCCCAGGGGCTTTCGGCCAGCGCCTTGACCACCACCATCGCCAGCACCGCCAGGATGATGATCATGATCAGGAAGGCACCGAACAGGGCGATGGTGCCGGGCACCGGCCCCATTTCCTCACGCACCAGGTCACCGAGCGAGCGGCCGTTGCGGCGGCTGGAGAGGAACAGGATCATGAAATCCTGCACCGCGCCGGCCACGACCACGCCCACCACCAGCCAGAGCAGGCCGGGCAGGTAGCCCATCTGCGCGGCCAGCACCGGGCCGACCAGCGGGCCTGCACCGGCGATGGCGGCGAAGTGGTGGCCGAACAGTACGTGCTTGTTGGTCGGAACGTAATCCAGACCGTCGTTGTTGATCACCGCGGGCGTGGCCCGGGTCGGATCGAGCTGCATCACCTTGTCGGCGATGAACAGGCTGTAGAAGCGATAGGCGATGAGATAGATGGAGACCGCAGCGACGACGATCCACAGCGCATTGATGGGTTCACCGCGGCGCAGTGCGACGGTGCCTAGACAGAAGGCGCCGAGCAGTGCGATGACTGCCCAACCCAGTTTCGAAAAACCTTTCATGAGATTGCGTCTCCCTGGAGATCGTCGTAAGAGTCCGCCTTGGCACTGACGGGGTCAATGCAATGGCGGGGGCTTGCCGCTAGTACTTTGGTCGTAGGGTGGGCGCGGTGCGTGCCCGTGCACGCCATCGGAACACCACGCTTGGAACAATCGGTTGCGGGCGTGGCGGTTGGCCGGCAGGGCCGGCGCGCCCATCTTGTAGGCAGTTCACCGATCCTGGAGTCATCATGAGCAGCCCAACCCCGCTGCGCGTGCTGCGCACCATCCGTGGCATGGCCACCTCCGATGGCGCCGGCGTGCGCCTGACGCGCGTGATCGGCGGCCCCTCGCTGCCCGACCTGGACCCGTTCCTGCTGCTGGATGAATTCGGCACGGACCGCGCCGAGGACTACATCGCCGGCTTCCCCAGCCATCCGCATCGTGGGTTCGAGACCGTCACCTACATGCTCGATGGCCGCATGCGGCACAAGGACAACCATGGCAACGAGGGCCTGCTCACGCCGGGCAGCGTGCAGTGGATGACCGCCGGCCGCGGCCTGATCCACTCGGAGATGCCCGAGCAGGAATCGGGGCAGATGCGCGGCTTCCAGCTGTGGGTGAACCTGCCCGCGCGCGAGAAGATGACCGAGCCCAAGTACCAGGAGTTCGCGCCGGACCATATTCCGGTGACGGCACCGGCCGGGGGCGTGCAGGTGAAGGTCATCGCCGGCCAGGTGGGCGACACGGTCGGGCCGATCGTGCAGCCGGCCACCGATCCGGTGTACCTGGACATCACGCTGGATGCCGGCGCGGGCTGGAGCTACGCGCTGCCCGATGGCCATAACGCGTTCGCCTATGTGTTCGAAGGCGGGCTGGAGATCGGCGAAGGCGACGATGCGCGTCCGGTAGCCCGCCAGGAAATGGCGGTGCTGGGCGGCGGCGAGCAGCTGGTCCTGCGTGCCGGTGAAACCGGGGCGCGCCTGATCCTGGTGGCGGGCCGGCCGCTGCGCGAGCCGGTCATGCGGCATGGGCCGTTCGTGATGAACACCAAGCAGGAGCTGATGCAGGCCTTCGTGGATTTCCAGGAAGGCCGCTTCTGAGGGGCGTTGGCACCGCTCGCTGGCCGACAAACGCAGGACACCTGACGGTGTGGGAGGCGCCGGCCAGCGGCCGGCGTTACCGTGAATGGCGGGATGAGTGCGGTGCACCGTCCCGGCCTCGTGCTCAGCGCCCGGCGGCGACGGCCGAGGGCGTCAGGCTCATGCCCTGCGCCAACAATTGCAGCGAGCCGAGTTCGCTGGCGTCACCGGCATACAGCGCGATCTGGGCAAAGCGGTTCCTGTCGAACTTGACCACGGTGATGCGGCGGGTTTCATACCCCGGCGGCTTCTGGCCGCCCAGGTCGGGCTGGTACCAGTACAGGGTTTCACCGGCGAAGCTGCCTTTTTCCTGGCGCAGCGCACGGTTCAACGGCAGCTCCGGATTGCGTGCGCTCAAGGTCAGGCTGAGCACTTCACGCCCATCGGCGGTGCTGGCCCTGCACAGGATCAGGTCCCGCTGGGCCAGTTGCTGCCAGTTCAGGCCGCTGCTGGCGGGCAGGGACGGACATTCGCTGGTCGCTTGCGCCGCGACGGCGCCGGCAGACACCAGCAGACACACACACACAACAGCGCGCAGGACGTTCATGCATTCCCCCAAGGTCGATGATCGCGTCCGTCGCTGACAGGCGTTCCGGTGGCCGTCGACACCCCTGGCCGTGGTGGCGCATTCCCCGCGCGCGTACCGGATGACTCGCTGCCGTCAGTGTCGGACGAGTGCTCGGGACCTTAACGGAATGTGACTCAGTGTACAAATAACGGTTTCAGTTGATTCCTTTGTCAGCGGCCGGGCAGGGGTTGCCCGCCCGGCCCTGAGCATCAGCGCGGCGCGGTGCCCATCCACTTGTAGAGAGTGCCGCCGATCAGCCCGCCCAGCAGCGGAGCCAGCCAGAACAACCAGAGCTGGCTGAGCGCGCCGCTGCCGGCGAACAGGGCCACGGCAGTGGAGCGCGCCGGATTGACCGAGGTGTTGGTCACCGGAATGCTGATCAGGTGAATCAGGGTCAAGGCCAGGCCGATGGCGATCGGGGCGAAGCCGGCCGGTGCGTTGCCGTGGGTGGAGCCCATGATCACGATCAGGAAGAACGCGGTGAGCACCACTTCGCAGAGGGCGGCGGCGGCGACGCTGTAGCCCCCCGGCGAAAGTGCGCCATAGCCGTTGCTGGCGAATGCGCCGGCCTGGCTGCCATCGATCTGGAAACCGGGCGCGCCGGAGGCGATCTGCAGCAGGATGAAGCCGGCCAATGCGCCGCCCAGCACCTGCGCCACGATGTAGGGAAGCAGCTCGCGCGCGGGGAAGCGGCCGCCAGCCCACAGGCCGACACTGACCGCCGGATTGAAGTGCGCGCCGGACACGTGACCGAACGCATAGGCGCCGGTCAGCACGGTCAGGCCGAAGGCCAGCGCGACGCCCAGAAAGCCGATCCCCAGCGGATTGCCATCGCCGCCGAACGTGGCGGCCAGCACGGCGCTGCCACACCCACCCAATACCAACCAGAACGTGCCCAGGAACTCGGCGGCCAGACGTTTGCCCATGCTCATCGACGTGCTCCACGTGTATGCCCGGGGTGGGCAGGCGCAACGTAGCTGAATCGGGGTTCATCGGGGTGACGATGGCGTCAATACCCGACGAACGGTCGATGGCGGTGCGCGGGTCAGTACGTGGGCAGCGGAATGAACTCTTTGTCGTCGCCGGGGATGGTGCCGAAACGCCCGGATTCCCAGTCGTGCTTGGCCTGCTCGATACGCTCGGTGGAGCTGGACACGAAGTTCCACCACAGGTGGCGCGGGCCATCCAGCGGTTCGCCGCCCATCAGCATCGCCTTGATCGGGGTCTTGGCGCGCAGGCGGCCGCGGGCACCGGGCTCGGGAATGATCAGGTGCTGGGCGGGAACATCCACGCCATCGAGCTGGGCCTGGCCTTCCAGGATGTAGAGCGAGCGCTCGGCGTGGCCGGTATCGAGATCGATTTCCGCATCGGCATCCAGATCGATGGCAACGTTGAGGGTATCGGCGAAGACCTTGACCGGCGATTCTTCGCCGTACGCGCGGCCGGCGATGACACGCAGCCAGGCCCCCTTGCGGCGCTGCTGGGGCAGGGTGGCGGCGGCATGGTGGTAGAACGCGGGATCGGTCTCTTCAAACTGCTTCGGCAGCGCGAGCCAGGTCTGCATGCCGTGCAGCGGATGGTCGTGCTCGCGTTCGACGGCGGGCGTGCGTTCGGAATGGGCGATGCCGCGGCCGGCGGTCATCCAGTTGACGTCGCCGGGGCGGATCACCTGGTCCGAGCCGAGCGTGTCGCGGTGGCCGATGGCGCCGGACCACAGGAAGGTGACGGTGGCCAGGCCGATATGCGGATGCGGGCGCACGTCGATGCCGGTGCCGGGGGAGAGCACGGCCGGGCCCATCTGGTCGACGAAGACGAACGGACCCACGCTGCGCGCCTGCAGGGTCGGCACGGCGCGGCGTACCTGCAGGCCACCGATGTCATGGATGCGGGGGGCGATGATGGTCGTCATGCGGGCGGTCTCGCTGGCGGGGACAGAGCGGGAGGATCGCATGCGGGGTGTGGGGGCGGGAGGCCTGTATCGGTAACAGGTTGTTCTGGTCGCACAGGGATGGCAGCACAAACGACAACGCCACCTCACGGTGGCGTCGTCACATCACATCATCGCGCCTCAGATCACGGGCTCACGCAGTACCGGCGAGTCCCATCCCGGGCGCGGGGCGAAGCGATCGCCGTAGCGCTGCTGCAGCACCTTGAGGCGTTCGACCAGCACATCGGCACCGGTGGCGCGGATGTACTGGATCGGGCCGCCGCGGAACGGGGCGAAGCCGGTGCCGAAGATCACGCCGGCATCGAGCAGGTCCGCATCGGCGACCACGCCGTCGTGCAGGCAGGCCACCGCTTCGTTGAGCAGCGGCAGGATCAGGCGGTCTTCCAGATCGGCCGGGATCTCGTAGTTGGCGGGGACGTCCGGCTTCTGCGCCCGGCCGTTCTCCCACTTGTACAGGCCCTGCCCGTCCTTCTTGCCGCGCTTGCCCTGTTCCACCGTCGCCAGGGCAGCCGGCACCTGCAGCCCCAGAAAGGGCGCCAGTTCCTTGCCCACGCCTGCGGCCACGTCCAGACCGACGGTATCGAGCAGTTCGATCGGGCCCATCGGCATGCCGAACTTGACCGCGGCCTTGTCCAGCACCGGCCCGGGCACGCCTTCGGCATAGGCGGTGGCGGCTTCGAGCATGTACGGGAACAGCACGCGGTTGACCAGGAAGCCAGGGGTACCGGCGACCGGCACCGGGAATTTGCCCAGTGCCTTGCAGAACGAGGCCAGGCGACGCTCGGTTTCCGGGGCCATGCCGTCGTGATGGATGATTTCCACCAGCGGCATCTGCGCGACCGGGTTGAAGTAATGCAGGCCGGCAAACTGCGCCGGGCGCTGGATGTGGTCGCGCAGTTCGTCCAGCGGGATCGAGGAGGTGTTGGTGGTCAGCAGCGCATCGGCCTTCATCTTCGGCTCCAGCGACTGGTACAGATCACGCTTCGCTTCCGGATTTTCGATGATCGCTTCGATCACCAGATCGGCCAGCGCCACGCCCTCGCCCGCGAGATCGGCCTTCAACCGCGCGGCCACGGCCGGGCGCTTGCTCTCGTCCTTCACCCGCTTGGCGAACAACGCCTGCGCGCGTTCCATGGCCGGATCGATGAAGCGCTGCTCGCGATCCTGCAGGGTCACGTTGAAGCCCTTGTAGGCCGACCACGCGGCGATGTCACCGCCCATCACGCCGGCACCGACCACGTGCACGTGCTGGATGCCATGGTCCTTGCCACCCAGGGCCTTCAGGCGTTCGGTCAGGAAGAAGATGCGGATCAGGTTGCGTGCGGTCGGCGTGCCGGCCAGCTTGACCACCGCGCGGCGCTCGGCATCCAGGCGGGTCTGGATCGGGCTGCCACCGGTGCGCGCCCAGGTGTTGATCAGCGCGTACGGCGCCGGGTAGTGCTCCTTGCGCGCCTTGCGGGCGACCTGCTTGGCCATCTGCGGGGCGAGCAGCCTGCGCGCCAGCCAGGTGTTGGTGATCCACGCCGTCGCGCGCTGCTTGAACGGGCGGGTGGTGCCCTTCAGTGCGAGCGAGACCGCGGTATCGAGCAGCACGGCGGGCGCGACGACCTTGTCGACCAGGCCGATGTTGCGCGCGGCCGAGGCCGACAGATTGCGGCCGGTCAGCATCATGTCCATCGCCGCCGGCGCGCCGACCAGCTGCGGCAGGCGCGAGCTGCCGCCCCAGCCCGGGAAGATGCCCAGCTGGGTTTCCGGCAGGCCGATCCGGGTGGACGGATCATTGGAGGCCACGCGGTAACGGCAGGCCAGCGCCAGCTCGGTGCCGCCGCCCAGGCAATGCCCATGGATCGCCGCCACGGTCGGGCAGGGCAGTTCGGCCAGCTTCTGGTAGGTGCTCTGGCCACGGCGGATCGCGTCATTGACGGTGCCGCGGCGGTCGAACGCCTGGAATTCCTTCAGGTCCGCCCCGGCAATGAAGCCGGCCGCCTTGATCGACTGGATCACCACCGCCTTGGGCGGGTCCATCGCGATCCGCTCGATCAGGTCGCCCAGTTCGAGCAGCACGTCCTGCGACATGGCGTTGACGCTGCTGTCCTGGCGGTCGAGGCTGAGCACCACGACGCCATCGTCACGGATCTGCGGGTGCCAATGCGAGAAGCGGAGCCCATCGAAGCCTGAGAGCATGGGAACGTTCCATCCGGTTGTGTATGGAGAAGGGGGCTATGATCCAGAGGTTGTTTCCTCCCCGTCAAATCCCTATAGCTGGGGAGAGATACCGTCGATTCATTGCCTGGATCGGAAACCTTAACGGAACGGTGGTTAAAAGCTGGTGCGGCGCTGTGTGATCGAGCGCTGAACTTTTCCCGGGATTGGCAGTCTCATTGCCCGACGTCGGTTGGGCTGACAGGAGTGCGGCCCCCCATGGCCGAGGTTGAAACACCACAGGAGCTGGACCTGGAGCTGGTCCGACGTGTGCAGCGTGGCGAGAGCGCGGCGTTCGATGTCCTGGTGCGCAAGTACCAGCATCGGGTCATCGCGCTGATCGGGCGCTACATCGCGGACTGGAGTGAATGTCAGGACGTCGCCCAGGACACGTTCGTCCGCGCGTACCGCGCGATCGGCAGTTTCCGCGGCGACGCCCAGTTCTATACCTGGCTGCACAGGATTGCCGTGAACACTGCCAAGAACCATCTCGCCGCGCACAACCGCCGCCCGCCCACCGATGACATCGAAATCGGGGACGCCGAGCAGTACGACAGCGGCACCCGCCTGCGCGACACCGACACGCCCGAACGCGAGTTGATGCGGCAGGAACTGGAACAGACGGTGATGAAGGCAGTGTCCGCGCTGCCTGAAGAACTGCGGTCAGCCATCACCATGCGCGAGGTGGAGGGCCTGAGCTACGACGAAATCGCGCAGAAGATGGGGTGCCCGATCGGCACCGTGCGGTCGCGGATTTTCCGTGCCCGCGAGGCGATCGACACTGAACTTCGGCCGCTGCTCGATGTGGGCAGCGCGAACCGCGAGAAGAGCCGCGCATGAGCCACGATATGTCCAATGATGCTTCCCGGGGCGCGTCCCCCGATAAATTCGACGCCCATTACCGTCAGCAGCTGTCCTCGCTGATCGATGGTGAACTGTCGGCCGATGAAGCGCGCTTCATGCTGCGTCGGCTGGAACACGATGAGGCCTTGTCCAGCTGCAACGAACGCTGGCAGGTGCTGGGCGATGTGCTGCGCGGGCAGGCCTGCGCACCGGCCCCGGTCGATTTCGCCGAGCGTGTGCGCGCGTCCGTGGCCGTAGAGCCCGCCCCGGCGATGCAGGCCAGGGTGGAGCGTGGCCCGGAGCAGGCGCAACGGCGCGGCAGCTGGCGACGCTGGGGCGGTGGCGCGGCGTTGGCCGCCTCCGTGGCCGCGGTGGCGATGTTCATGACGCGCGAACAGCTGCCCGCCCAGGCCCCGCTGGAGGCGCCGACCACCATCATCGCCAGCCAGGCCGAACTGCCGGCCGCACCGGTTACCGAAGCCTCTGCCGCCGAACAGGCACTCGCCGTGGCTGCGGTGCCGGCGGCTGCGGTGCCGGCGGCTGCGGTGGCGGCGGCCAGCCGCCGCCAGGACGTGGCCACCGCACGCCGCGCCAGCGCCAGCGCCACGCGCACCCAGCAGGCCGCGCGTGGCAGCGCCGCCGAACGCAGTGCCGAACCGCAGCGGGCGGTTGCCAGCCAGGCGCCGTTGACCCCGGCCATGCCGGCGGCGACCGTGCGGCAGTTCCCGTTCGGTGAGGTCGGCAACCTGCAGGCCAAGCCCTGGCCGCGGTCCAGCCTGGCCCCGGCTGCGGGCGGGGCGCTCAATGCGAGCTTCTCCACGCAGGCGCCGCAGGCTGCGTTCTATCCCTTCGAGCCGCGTCTGCAGGAGTCAGCCGAAACGGCCGAACCCGCACGCCGGCACCGCGACTGAGCATCGTCGCGGCGACGCTCCGCTCCGGCCCGTGCGCCGGAGCGTTCCCCCCCCCCCTTTTTTTCCTGACCCGGAGGCTCGTGTCTGATGACCGCCCGTATCCGTACCCACGCCCTGGCGCTGATCGCCATGACGCTCCCACTGGTGGCCTGCGCCCAGTCGCCGTCGCCGGCCACCGCGGCGGCCGCCGCTCCGCGGGCGCCGGCGCCGCAGCTGGTCAGCGGTCTGCCTGACTTCACCAACCTGGTCGAACAGGTCGGTCCGGGCGTGGTCAATGTCGAGACCACCATCGTGCGCAGCAATCGCCAGGCGCGCATGGCCGGTCCGGCGGACCAGGACATGCCCGAATTCTTCCGCCGCTTCTTCGGTCCGGACTTCCAGATGCCGGGGCAGGGCGCCGACGGCCCCGATGACGGCACGCCGAGCATCCGCGGCCGCGGCATGGGCTCGGGCTTCATCATCTCCGCCGATGGCTACGTGCTGACCAATCACCACGTCGTTGCCGATGCCAGTGAAGTGAAGGTCAAGCTCGGCGATCGCCGCGAGTTCACCGCCAAGGTGGTGGGCAGCGACCAGCAGTACGACGTCGCCCTGCTCAAGATCGACGCCAAGAACCTGCCGACGGTGCGCGTGGGCGATTCCAATACGCTCAAGCCGGGCCAGTGGGTGGTCGCGATCGGTTCGCCGTTCGGGCTGGACAACTCAGTGACCGCCGGCGTGGTCAGCGCGGTGGGGCGCAGCACCGGCGGTCCGGACCAGCGCTATGTGCCCTTCATCCAGACCGACGTGGCCATCAACCAGGGCAACTCCGGTGGCCCGTTGCTCAATACCCGCGGCGAAGTGGTCGGTATCAACTCGCAGATCTTCTCCGCGTCCGGTGGCTACATGGGCATCAGCTTCGCGATCCCGATCGACCTGGCCATGGGCGCGGTCGAACAGATCAAGAAGACCGGCCGGGTCAGCCGGGGCCAGCTGGGCGCGGCCGTCGGGCCGATCGACAGCCTCAAGGCGCAAGGGCTGGGCCTGCCGGACAGCCGCGGCGCGCTGGTCAACGAAGTGGTCGCGGGCAGCGCGGCGCTCAAGGCCGGTATCGAACCGGGTGACGTGATCCGCTCGGTCAATGGCAGCCCGATCAATACCTTCAGTGATCTGCCGCCGGCCATCGGCGCGCTGCCGCCGGGGAGCAAGGTCCGCCTGAGCGTGCTGCGCGACGGCAAGGAGCGGGAAATCACCGCCACCCTGACCGAACTGGCCGAAGACGCCGAGCGCGGCGCCACCCGTCCGGCCGCGGAAGCGGCCAAGCCGGAGACCGGCGCCAATGCCCTGCTGGGGCTGGACGTGGCCGATCTGACCGCCGCGCAGCGCCAGCAGCTGGGCCTGGCGGCCGGCGAGGGCGTGCGGATCACCCGGGTCAACGGCCAGTCGGCGCGTGATGCAGGCCTGTCGCCGGGGCTGGTGGTGCTGCAGGTCGGCCGCACCCCGGTCGGCACCGTGGCCGCGCTGAACAAGGCGCTGGGCGGTTACAGCAAGGGTGACGTGGTCATGTTGCTGGTCCGCGCCAACGGCAACAGTGCCTTCGTGGCGGTCAAGGCCGGGCAGTAAGCCCGCCCCGCCTGTGTTTCCGGGCCCGCTTCGGCGGGCCCGGTCGTTTCCAGGGGGCCGTTGGCGACAATCGCCGCCGGGCCCACGCGGGACCGGGCCGGCCATGCGATAATCCGCAGTCATCCTGACGACGCGACGCGCCGCCGCCACCTATGTCTTCTGATTCGATGCGGTTCATCCGCAACTTCTCCATCATCGCCCACGTCGACCACGGCAAGTCCACGCTGGCCGATCGCATCATCCAGCTTTGCGGTGGCCTCCAGGCCCGTGAGATGGAGGCGCAGGTGCTCGACTCGAACCCGATCGAGCGCGAGCGTGGCATCACCATCAAGGCCCAGTCGGTCTCGTTGCCGTATGTCGCCAAAGACGGCCAGACCTACCACCTGAACTTCATCGACACCCCCGGGCATGTCGACTTCTCCTATGAAGTCAGCCGCTCGCTGGCCGCCTGCGAAGGCGCGCTGCTGGTGGTCGATGCGGCCCAGGGCGTGGAAGCGCAGTCCGTCGCCAACTGCTACACGGCCGTTGAGCAGGGGCTGGAAGTGGTGCCGGTGATCAACAAGATCGACCTGCCCACCGCCGATATCGAGCGCGCCAAGGCCGAGATCGAGGCCGTGATCGGCATCGACGCGACCGATGCCGTGCCGGTCAGTGCCAAGACCGGCCTGAACGTGCAGGACGTGCTGGAGGCGATCGTGCATCGCATTCCGCCGCCGGTGCCGCGTGATACCGACAAGCTGCAGGCGCTGATCATCGACTCGTGGTTCGACAACTACCTGGGCGTGGTCTCGCTGGTGCGCGTGATGCAGGGCCAGATCAAGGCGGGCGACAAGCTGCAGGTGATGTCCACCGGCCGCAACCACCAGGTCGACAACGTCGGCGTGTTCACTCCCAAGCGCAAGGTGCTGCCGGCCCTGCGCGCCGGTGAAGTGGGCTGGGTCACGGCCAGCATCAAGGACGTGCACGGCGCGCCGGTCGGCGACACCCTGACCATGGCCGCCGACCCGGCCGCCAAGCCGCTGCCGGGCTTCCAGGAAATGCAGCCGCGCGTGTTCGCCGGCCTGTTCCCGGTCGATGCCGAGGATTATCC
Source organism: Stenotrophomonas bentonitica (assembly GCF_002887735.1). GTDB lineage: Bacteria > Pseudomonadota > Gammaproteobacteria > Xanthomonadales > Xanthomonadaceae > Stenotrophomonas > Stenotrophomonas bentonitica_A. The sequence continues at coordinate 519,315 of NZ_PKQP01000001.1, read as the reverse complement.
GGACCTGCGCGAAGCGCTGGACAAGCTGCGCCTGAACGATGCCGCGCTGCGCTTCGAGCCGGAAAGCTCCGAGGCGATGGGCTTCGGCTTCCGCTGCGGCTTCCTGGGCATGCTGCACATGGAAATCGTGCAGGAGCGCCTGGAACGCGAATACAACCTGGACCTGATCAGTACCGCACCGACCGTGGTCTATGAAGTGCTCAAGACCGACGGCACCATCATCAACATGGACAACCCGGCCAAGCTGCCGCCGGTGAACCAGGTCGATGAGATCCGCGAGCCGATCATCCGCGCCAACGTGCTCACCCCCGAGGAGTACATCGGCAACATCATCAAGCTGTGCGAAGAAAAGCGCGGCAGCCAGCTTGGCATCAACTACCTGGGCAGCCAGGTGCAGATCAGCTACGAACTGCCGATGGCCGAGGTGGTGCTGGACTTCTTCGACAAGCTCAAGTCGGTCAGCCGTGGCTATGCCTCGCTGGACTACCACTTCGTGCGCTTCGATGCCGGTCCGTTCGTCCGCGTGGACGTGCTGATCAACGGCGACAAGGTCGATGCGCTGTCGCTGATCGTGCACCGCAGCCATGCCGATCGCCGCGGCCGCGAGCTGTGCGAGAAGATGAAGGAACTGATCCCGCGGCAGATGTTCGACGTGGCCATCCAGGCCGCCGTCGGCTCGCAGATCATCTCGCGCACCACGGTCAAGGCGATGCGCAAGAACGTGCTGGCCAAGTGCTATGGTGGCGACGTTTCGCGCAAGAAGAAGCTGCTCGAGAAACAGAAGGAAGGCAAGAAGCGCATGAAGCAGGTCGGCCGCGTGGAAATCCCGCAGGAAGCCTTCCTGGCCGTGCTGCAGATGGACAAGTAAGGCCGGATGGCTTTCCCGGCAGCGGCGGGCGGCACCGGATCGGTGTCGCCGGACGCGCAGGGGCACACCACACCGCTGCAATCGTTCCCAAGGACACTGCATGAAATTGTTTGAGTTCCTCCTGGTCGTACTGACGTTGGCCTCGGGCCTGATCCTGCTGGCTGAAAAGCTGTACTTCGCCAAGCGCCGCGCCCAGCGCGCCGGCCTGCTGGACACCGAGCCGGTGGTGGTCGATTACGCCCGGGCGTTCTTCCCGGTGCTGGCGATCGTACTGGTGGTGCGCAGCTTCATCGCCGAGCCGTACAAGATCCCGTCCAGCTCGATGATGCCCAACCTGCTGATCGGCGATTTCATCCTGGTCAACAAGTTCTCCTACGGCCTGCGCCTGCCGTTGAACAACGCCAAGGTGATCCCGTTCGGCGAGCCCAAGCGGGGCGACGTGGTGGTGTTTCACTTCCCGGGCCACTCGGACAACGATCCGGCCAAGGGTGAGAACTTCATCAAGCGCGTGATCGGCGTGCCGGGCGACCAGATCGAGTTCCAGGGCAATGGCCTGATCCTCAACGGTGAGCCGGTCAAATACGACAACAAAGGCCTGTACGCCGGCCATAACGGCCAGGGCGAGGGCAGCTCGCTGCTGGTCGAGCACCTGCCGGGCCGCACCCATACCGTGCTGGAGACCGACTACGCCCGCGGCGAAGGCCAGTGGACCGTTCCGGCCGGCAAGTACCTGGTGATGGGCGACAATCGCGACAACAGCGACGACGGCCGCTTCTGGGGCCTGCTGCCGGAGGAAAACCTGCGCGGCAAGGCCTTCCTGATCTGGCTGAACTGCTCGGGCTGGTTCTGCAAGGACGGTTTCGAGCCGTCGCGGATCGGCACGGGTATCCATTGATTGATGGCACACGCGTATCTGGGGAGAACGCAATGAAGAACATGACATCGCAGCGCGGCATCACCTTGACCTCGTTCCTGGTGGTCCTGATCGTGGTCGCCTTCTTCCTGTACATCGGGATGAAGCTGTTCCCGATGTACCAGGAGTATTACGCCGTGCGCACGGCGCTGAAGAGCCTGGCCAAAGAGCCGGGGGTGGCCAACATGGAGCCGGCCAGGGTCCAGGAGCTGTTCTTCAAGCGCATCCACATGAGCTATTCCGAGAATCTCAAGCCCTCCGATATCAAGTTCGACCGCATCGACGGCGGCTGGAACTTGAAGGTCAACTACGAAGTGCGCCGTGAGCTGATCGGCAATCTCGACGTGGTGGGCAAATTTGACACCAACCAGGATCTGACTCTCCGCGGTGCCGACTAAGACCTTCCAACGCGGTGACCTGATCGGTCACCCCTTCAACGATCCGGGCCTGCTCCAGCAGGCGCTGACGCATCGCAGTGCCGGCACGCCCAACAATGAGCGGCTGGAATTCCTCGGCGACAGCATCGTCAACATGATGGTGGCCCAGGCGCTCTACGAACGCTGGCCCAAGGCCGACGAGGGCGCGCTGACCCGCGCCCGTGCCGAACTGGTGCGCGAGGGCGCGCTGGCGGTGATCGCGCGCGAGCTGCACCTGGGCGAGCGCCTGATCCTGGGCCCGGGCGAGATGAAGACCGGCGGCCATCGCCGCGACTCCATCCTGGCCGATGCGCTGGAAGCGGTCGTCGCCGCGATCTACCTCGATGCCGGCTTCGCCGCCTGCCGGACCGTGGTGCTGCCCTGGTTCACCGCCTCGATGCAGGCCCTGCCGGCCACCGGCAAGCCGGAGAAAGACCCCAAGACCCGACTGCAGGAATGGCTGCAGGCGCGGCAGAAGGCATTGCCCCTGTACGAGCTGGTGTCAGAATCGGGTGACGATCACGCCAAGACCTTCCGGGTACGCTGCGGCGTAACCGACCCCGCTGTCAGCACCGAAGGCGAAGGTGCCTCGCGACGGCTGGCCGAACAACAGGCGGCTGCCGCCGCCCTCGAGCAACTGGATTCCAAGTGAACGAAGCAACCCCCCATCGTTCCGGCAGCGTGGCCGTCATCGGTCGCCCCAACGTCGGCAAATCCACCCTGACCAACGCCCTGGTGGGCGCCAAGGTCAGTATCGTCTCAAACCGGCCGCAGACCACGCGGCACCGGCTGCTCGGCATTGCCAGCTACCCGGAAGGGCAGATCGTGCTGGTCGACACCCCCGGCCTGCACCGTGCGCAGAAGCGCGCCATGAACCGGGTGATGAACCGCGCCGCGCGCGGCTCGCTCGAGGGCGTGGACGCCGGCATGCTGGTGATCGAAGCCGGCCGCTGGGACGAGGAAGACACGCTGGCCTTCAACGTGCTCAGCGACTCGGGGATCCCGGTGGTGCTGGTGGTCAACAAGATCGACCGGCTCAAGGACAAGGGCGCCCTGCTGCCGTTCCTGCAGCAGGTCACCGAGGGCCGCACGTTCGCCGCGGTGCACCCGATCTCGGCGCAGAAGCGCAATGGCCTGGAATCGCTGGTCCGCGACCTGATGAAGCTGTTGCCGGAAGCCCCGCCGATGTTCGGCGAGGACGAGATCACCGACCGCAGCCAGCGCTTCCTCGCCGGTGAGCTGGTGCGCGAGCAGCTGATGCGCCAGCTCGGCGAAGAACTGCCGTATGCGACCACGGTCGAGATCGAGCGCTTCGTCGAAGATGGCAACCTGCTGCGCATCGGTGCGGTGATCTGGGTCGAGCGCGAAGGCCAGAAGGCGATCGTGATCGGCAAGGCCGGCACCCGCCTGAAGGAGATCGGCGCCAAATCCCGCCTGCAGATGGAACGTCTGTTCGGCGCCAAGGTCTTCCTGGAAACCTGGGTCCGGGTGCGCGAAGGCTGGTCCGACGATGAAGCCGCGCTCAAGGCGTTCGGCTACGAATAAGCCGGCCCCTCCAACCCCGGGCGGTTGAACCATGCGCATCGAGGATGAGCCGGCGTTCGTGCTCCACGCCCGCCCGTGGCGGGAAACCAGTCTGCTCGTGGAGGTGCTGACCGAGCAGTACGGCCGGATCGGGGTGCTTGCCCGAGGCGTATCCAGCCCGCGCAGCCAGGCGCTGCGCGCGGCCCTGCAGCCATTGCAGTGGATCCGCCTGACCGCCGTGCAGCGGGGCGAGCTGGCCCAGCTGCGCGGGGCCGAGGCCCTGGACGCTGCGCCACGCCTGACCGGCCAGGCGATGCTGGCCGGGTTCTACATCAACGAACTGCTGATGCGGCTGGCGCCCCGCCAGGACCCGCTGCCCGAGCTTTACGACCATTACGCGCAGGTCCGCGCACGGCTGCGCGATGGCGAGCCGCTGGCCTGGACCCTGCGCCGTTTCGAGCGCGACCTGCTGGAGGCCCTGGGCTTCGGCTTCGATCTGCTGCACGGCAGCGATGAGGAGCCGGTCGACCCGGCCGCACGGTATGAGCTGGACCCGCAGGAGGGGCCGCGCCGGCTGCTCAGCGACCGCGGTGTGGATCAGCGCCGTGGCACCGCGACCGGCAGTGCGTTGCTGGCGCTGGCCGCCGATGAACTGCCCGGGCCCGAGGATCTGGGCAGCCTGCGCCGGCCGATGCGCGCAGTGCTGATGCACCATCTGGGCGGGCGAGGGCTGAAATCCTGGGAAATGCTGGAGGACCTGGCGCGACGGGGCACCTGAGCGCAGGCGGCCCGCGGCGCCGTTGCGGGGGGGACTCACGCGGCAACGCTGCACGCGCTGCCGCCCGTGCTCACTGCAGCAGGGCGTCGACCGCCACGCGAAAGCGGCTCTGCGCCCCGGTGGAGTCCGGGGCCTGGTGCAGCTGGCGGACCGCCCGGGCCAGGCGCGCGGCGCCGACAAATCCGCAGCTGGCCTGCAGCCGATGCAGCTGGCCGCGCAGGGCCCGCACATCGTCCTCGCGCAGGGCCTGGGCCACCGCGTCGCGAACCCCGGGCAACTCGGCCAGGAACAGCTCGCGCAACGCGATGAGGTGGTGGCGCTGCCCGTTCAGCGCGGCCAGGGCCGTGGTTTCGTCCCAGTCCTGGCGCTCGCCCTCCGCGTCCTCGGCGTCGGCAAGCACCGGGGTGGACAGGCTGCCAGCGGTATGCACCAACGCGCGGCGGACGGCCTTGAGCAGGTGCTCACGGCTCAGCGGTTTGACCAGGGTTTCACTAAAGCCGGCATCGCGCAGCCGCGAATGGATCGAGGTGTCGCCATCGGCGGTATGTGCCAATGCCGGCGTGTCCGGCCGCGAGCGGCGCAGCTCCTGCAGCAGTTGCGTGCCGTTACCGTCGGGCAGGTTGACGTCGATCAGCCACAGATCATGTTGGTTGCCACGGGCGCGGTCCATGGCCGTGGCCAGGGAATCGGCGGTATCCACCTGCGCCGGCAGGGTTTCCAGCGCGGCCTTGAAGAAGCCGCGGCTGATGGTGTCGTCCTCGACGAGCAGGAATCGGGGCATGGGATCCCTCGGGGTCATCTGCATTGGGGCTGCCTCCATGTCAGCTGCGCCCATATTAAACGCGAAGTCCCCGCCTGCAAGCGGTTTCAGCGGGCGGCAAGTCAGTTGGCAGTTGGTATCTGCGACAATACGCACCCTTTTTGCCCGCAGCCTGTTGCCACGTGGCCCGAACCCGCTCCCGCCTCGACCGTACTCCCTTCCAGACCGACATCCTCGACCTCAGCCATGACGGCCGTGGCGTTGCCCGCCGCGACGGCGAGGGTGGCAAGGTCACCTTCATCACCGGCGCGCTGCCCGGTGAGGTGGTGACCGCCGAGCCGACCGCGCGCAATCGTCATTTCGATGAAGCCCGGACCATCGAGGTCGTACAGGCCTCGCCGCAGCGGGTGACCCCGCGCTGCCCGCATTTCGGCGTCTGTGCCGGCTGCGTGCTGCAGCACCTGGAAGAGTCGCAGCAGATCGTGGCCAAGCAGCGGGTGCTGATCGACAACCTGACCCGGATCGGCCACGTCACCCCGGGCACGGTGCTGCCGCCGCTGGTGGGCGACAGCTGGGGCTACCGCCGCAAAGGCCGCTTCTCGGTGCGTCGCGTCGAGAAGAAGGACAAGACCCTGGTCGGCTTCCGCGAGCTGGACCCGCGTTTCGTCGCGGACCTGAGCCAGTGCCTGACCGTCATTCCGGAAATCGGGATGAAGGTCGGCGTGCTCTCCGAGTTCATCGAGACCCTGGACGGCAAACGCGACATTCCCCAGATCGAATTCATCGCCGGCGATGACGCGATCATGCTGACCATCCGCCACATGCAGCCGCTCAGCGATGCCGACCGTGCCGCGTGGATCGCCTTCGGGCAGGCACACGGTTTTGCGATCTCGCTGCAGCCCGGTGGCGTGGAGTCGGTGCAGCCGCTGTGGCCGGCCGAGGTGCCGTTGTCGTTCAAGCTGGCGCCGTGGGATGTCGAGCTGGCGTTCCGCCCGCTGGATTTCATCCAGGTCAATGCCAAGCTCAACGTGCAGATGATCGCGCACGCGCTGGCCCTGCTCGATGCCGGTCCGGACGAGCGCGTGCTCGATCTGTTCTGCGGGCTGGGCAATTTTACCCTGCCGCTGGCGCGCACCGTGCGCAACGTGGTCGGCGTGGAGGGTGATGCCGGCCTGGTGGCGCGTGCGCGTGAGAACGCGGTGCGCAACGGGCTGGAGAATGCCGAGTTCCATGCCGCCGATCTGACCCAGGACCAGCGCCAGGCCTCGTGGATGCGCCAGGGCTTTGACAAGCTGCTGCTGGATCCGCCGCGCTCGGGCGCCATCGAAGTGCTGCAGCAGCTGCCGCTGAAGCAGTTCAAGCGCATCGTCTACGTGAGCTGCCATCCGGGCTCGCTGGCGCGCGATGCCGGCTACCTGGTCAACGAGCAGGGCTTCACCCTGGTCTCGGCCGGCGCGATGGACATGTTCCCGCACACCGCGCACGTGGAAAGCATCGCGGTGTTCGAAAAGCGCTGATCAGCGCCCGTCCCCGGGCGCGGCGTTCTGCCACTGGCCGTGTGCGTCGAACACATAGGTCTGCGGTTCGGTGCCGCGCTCGGTCGCATCCCCGGCGGTGACAGTGCAGCGGATCTCCGGCGCCTCGGTGCTGCGCAGTTCGCAGTCGTCGATCGCGAAGATCTGCAGGCGTTGCTGGAACGCGCGCAGTTCCTCGCGGGTGGCGGCATCGTCGATGGACGCAGCACGGCGATCAAGCTGCGCATTGAGCAGCTCGCGGACACGTTCGCGCGGGGGCACCGGCGCGTCGACATCGGCGCGCTGCATCGCCCAGCCCATGCCCTGCGGAACGAAGCGCAGCATGCGGTAGCGGTTCTTGAGGCCGATCTCCATGCCGACCAGGCAGTCGTATGCACCGGCGAGCGTGGTGCTTGTCCAGCACGGGCCATGTTCGAACCGGCGAGGGGTGAACATCGACTGCAGCAGCAGATCCTGGGTAGAGGCGGCCGGCGTCTTTTCCGCCTCGACCATGGCCATCACCGCCGCCTCGATCTGTGCAGGCGTGGGCGGCGAGGCGGCGAGCGCGCCCAACGGCAGCACGGTCAGCAGCAGGGCGGGGAAGAGCGGTTTCATCGGGGCGTCCTTGCAAGGCAGCCGGGCAGTATAGAAGCACGCCGTGGCCGCGGTGCCGCGATCGCCGCATACTGTGCGCATGGGCATTGAAATCGAACGCAAATACCTCGTCACCGGTGAGGGCTGGCGCACCGCTGCGCACGCGGTGATCCCGATGGCACAGGGCTATCTCAACGACGCCGCCTCGCTGGAGAGCGGCGCGCAGAAGGCATCGGTGCGCGTGCGCATCCAGGGCGCGCAGGCCTTCCTCAACATGAAGTCGCGCGAGATCGGGCACACCCGGCAGGAGTTCGATTATCCGATCCCGGTGGAGGATGCGCGCGCGTTGCTGGCGCTGTGCGTCGGCGGGCTGATCGACAAGCGCCGGCACCTGGTCGAGCACGACGGGCTGCTCTGGGAGGTGGACGAATTCCTCGGCGAGAACGCCGGGCTGGTGGTGGCCGAAGTGGAGCTCGAGCACGCCGAGCAGACGGTCACGCTGCCCGAGTGGGCAGGCGAGGAAGTCACCGACCAGGTGCGCTATTACAACCTGGCCTTGGCAGCGCACCCCTTTTCACGCTGGTCCAGCGCTGAACGCGGCTGATCCGCGGCCCTTGTGAAGCGGCCTTTCCGCCCACAATCTGGCCAGATGAAAATCGATATCTGGTCGAATGTGGTGTGCCCCTGGTGCTGGATCGGCAAGCACCGGTTCCAGCAGGGACTGGCGTTGCTCGGCGCTGACGCGCCCGAGGTGGAGGTGCATTGGCACCCGTTCCTGCTCGATCCCGACGCCGGCACGGCCCCGGTACCGCTGCGCCAGGCGTACGCGGCCAAGTTCGGCAGTGCCGAGCGCACCGAACAGATCCTGACCCAGACCCAGGCCGCGGCGTGCGCCGAGGGCCTGCCGATGGATTTCAACCAGGGCCAGGTCCGGGTGACCACGCTGCCGGCGCACCGGCTGATGTGGCTGGCCGGGCGTGAAGGCGTCCAGGCCGAGGTCGGCGAGGCACTGTTCCGCGCGCATTTCGTGGAGGGCCGCAACCTGGCCGACCCCCAGACCCTGATCGCCGCCGGCGCCGCCGGCCGGCTCCAGGCCGAGCGCATCACCGCGCTGCTGGAAGGAGAGGAGGGGCTGGAGGAGATCCAGGCGCAGCTGGCGCAGGCGCAGCGCTTCGGCATTCAGTCCGTGCCCACCTTCGTGATCGACGATAAATACGCCATCCAGGGGGCCCAGCCACCGGAGGCGTTCGCCCAGGCCCTGCGCCAGATCGCGGCCGAACGCACGCCTGCAGGCCCTGCGGGGCACGGCGATGGCTGCGGCCCGGACGGTTGCGAGGTCTGACGCTGCGCGCGGGTTCTGCGACAATGCGGCAGTGCGCCATGGTGGCGCCCCGTATTGGAGACACCCCATGCTCGTGATCGGCGTTGCCGGGACCGAACTCACCGCCCAGGAACGCGAGTGGCTGCAGCACGACGCCGTGGCCGGCGTCATCCTGTTCAAGCGCAACTTCGCCTCGCGCGAGCAGATCGCCGAGCTCTCGGCGGCCATCCGCGCCGCCGCGCCGCGCCCGCAGCTGATCTGCGTGGACCAGGAAGGCGGCCGCGTGCAACGCTTCCGCGAGGGGTACAGCGCGCTGCCGCCGCTGCAGGGCTTCGATGCGCTGTATGCCTCCGATCGCGAGGCCGCGCTGGCCCTGGCCGAGCAGCACGCTTGGCTGATGGCCAGTGAAGTGCGCGCCAGTGGCGTGGACCTCAGCTTCGCCCCCGTCGTCGATCTGGGCCGTGGCAACCTGGCGATCGGCAATCGCGCCTTCAGCGCGGACCCGCAGGTGGTCGCAGCGTTCACTGCCGCCTATGTGCGCGGCATGCACAGCGTTGGCATGGCCGCCACGCTCAAGCATTTCCCCGGGCACGGCACCGTGCTGGAAGACACCCATTTCCACGACGCCAGCGACCCGCGCTCGCTCGATGAACTGCGCGCGCTGGACCTGATCCCGTTCGCGGCCGGCATCGCCGCCGGCGCCGATGCGGTGATGATGGCCCACGTGGTCTACCCGCAGGTCGCGCCGGAGCCGGCCGGCTACTCGCCACGCTGGATCCAGCAGATCCTGCGCGAACAGATGGGCTTCCGCGGCGTGGTCTTCTCCGACGACATCGGCATGGCCGCTTCATTCGCCGCCGGTGGCGTGAAGGCGCGCGTGGATGCACACCTGGACGCCGGTTGCGACGTGGTGCTGGTCTGCCACCCCGAACTGGTGGAAGAATCGCTGCGCGCCGTCGAAGGTCGCACCCTCAATACCGCTGCGCTGCTCGGCCTGATCGGCCGCGGCGCGCTGGGCTGGGACGGCCTGCTGGCCGATTCCCGCCACGGCACCACCCAATCCCGTTTGCTTGACACCCTTGGAAGAACCGTCTGATGCCCAACCTCACCATTTCCCAGGCCCTGGCCCAGGCCGACCTGCTGGTCGACCGTCCCACCATCGACAAGGCCATCGCTGGCATCGCCGACGCCATCGCGCGCGACTACAAGGGCGAGGTCCCGCTGTTCCTGTCGATCATGCACGGCGCGCTGCCGTTCGCCGGCCAGCTCGCACTGGAACTGGGCGCACGCGGCCAGGACGTGCAGTTCGATTACCTGCACGCCACCCGCTACCGCGGTGAAACCACCGGCGGCGACCTGGTCTGGAAGCACAAGCCGGCCACCGCGCTGTTCGGCCGCCGCGTGCTGCTGGTCGATGACATCCTCGACGAGGGCTACACGCTGCAGGGCGTGCGCACCTGGTGCCTGGAGCAGGGCGCCACCGACGTGCGCATCGCCGCGCTGACGGTCAAGCTGCACGACCGCGCGCTGCCGGACGTCAAGGCCGACTACGCCGGCATCGACCTGCCGGACCGCTATGTGTTCGGTTTCGGCATGGACGTCAACGAAACGCTGCGCTGCGTGCCGGCCATCTACGCGATGAAGGAATGATGGAACACATTTCCCTTGCCGTCATCGGCGGCACCGGCGTCTACAAGCTGGCCCAGCTCGACGATGTGAGCAGCCACCAGGTCCAGACGCGCTACGGCACGCCGTCCGGCCCGATCCGCGTCGGCACGCTGCTGGGTCAGCGCGTGGCCTTCCTGGCCCGCCATGGTGAAGGCCACTCGCTGCCGCCGCACAAGATCAATTACCGCGCCAACCTGGCCGCGCTGCAGCAGATTGGCGCGCAGCGTGTGCTCGCGCTCAACACGGTCGGCGGCATCACCGAACTGTTCGGCCCGCGCGTGCTGGCCTGCCCGGACCAGCTGATCGATTACACCTGGGGCCGCATCTCCACCCTGTGCGAAGAGCCGGGCACCGACGTGCTGCACGTGGACTTCGGCCACCCGTACACGCCGATGCTGCGCAGCAAGGTGCTGGCCGCGGCGAAAGTGACCGGCGTGCGCCTGCAGGACGGTGGCTGCTACGGCGCGACCCAGGGCCCGCGGCTGGAAACCAATGCGGAAATCGCGCGCATGCGCCGCGATGGCTGCGATCTGGTCGGCATGACCGGCATGCCCGAAGCCAGCCTGGCCCGCGAGCTCGGCCTGGACTACGCCTGCCTGGCGATCGTGGCCAACTGGGCCGCCGGCTGTGGCGATGGCGATGAAATCACGATGGCCGAAGTGCTGGCCAATGTGGACGCCGCCTCCTCCGGCCTGCCCGAATTGATCGGTGAATTGGCACGGGGGTGATTGTCATTACCGTACAAGGTTTGCATACTCCGCCAGTGCGCTGGTTGAGCGTACACCACCCATTCATAGAAGAAGGTCTCGCATTACCATGCCGAACGGTACCGTCAAGTGGTTCAACGACGCCAAGGGATTTGGCTTTATCTCGCCGGAGGACGGCAGCGCCGACGTCTTCGCGCACTTCTCCGCGATCAACTCCAAGGGCTTCCGCAGTCTGCAGGAAGGCCAGAAGGTCACCTATGACGTGACCCAGGGCCCGAAGGGCGCCCAAGCCTCGAACATCGTGCCGGCTGAGTGATTTTCTCGGCTGCGCATTGAAAACCCCGCTTCGGCGGGGTTTTTTTTCATCAGTGAGTCCCCCATGACCCCTCGTCGCACCATCGCCATCGTCGGTTACGGCACCGCTGGCCAGGCCCTGTCGATCCTGCTTTCACGTGACCATCACCAGGTGCACGTGTTCGAGCGCGCGGCGCGGCCCGGTCCGGTCGGGGCCGGCTTCCTGCTCCAGCCGACCGGGCTGGAGGTGCTCTGGCAGATGGGGCTGCTGCCCGCGGTGATGCAGCACGGTGCCCCCGTGCGCCGCTTGCACGGCCAAACCCCGTGCGGGCGCACGGTGATGGACATGCGCTATGCCGACTTGAATCCAGCGCTGCACGGCGTGGGCATGCAGCGCGGTGCGCTGTTCTCGCTGCTGGCCGCTGCGTGGGAGCAGCCGGGCAATCTGCAGCCCGCTACGTCCATCGTCGAGGTGAACACCGCGCAGGGGCGCGTGCGTGACGCACAGGGGCGCTGGCATGGCCCCTATGATCTGGTGATCGCCGCCGATGGCGCGGCCTCGTCGCTGCGTGCGCAGGTGCAGGGCACATCGCTTGACCGCGAATACCCGTGGGGCGCGCTGTGGTGCCTGCTGCCGCGCTGCGATTGGCCGCACATCGATGAGCTGCGCCAACGCTATGTGGCGGCGCGCAAGATGATCGGGCTGCTGCCGGTGGGCACGCGACCCGGCAACGATGAGCCGCAGTTGAGCTTCTTCTGGAGCCTGCCACGCGACCGGTTCGCCCAGTGGGAGCGTGACGGCATGGCGCGCTGGCTGGATGAGATCGCCACATTGTGGCCGCAGGCGCACGCGCGGTTGGCGGGCGTGTGTGAACCCACACAGTTGGCTCGCGCCGGGTATCGCGACGCGGTGCTCGCGCGCTGGCACCGCGAGCGGCTGGTGCTGGTGGGGGACGCCGCCCACGCGATGAGCCCCCAGCTGGGGCAGGGCGTGAACATGGCGCTGATGGACGCACTGGCGTTGCGCGATGCACTGCGCGCGCACGCTGATCGCGACAATGCGCTGCAGGCCTACCAGGCACAGCGCCGCGCGCATGTAGCGATCTACCAGTACTGGAGCCGCTGGCTGACGCCGTTGTTCCAGTCCGAACGGGATGGCCTGGCGCGCGCCCGCGATGTGCTGTTCCAGCCGATGGGCCGCATCCCGGGCGGGCGTGGACACATGCTCCGCGTCCTCAGTGGAACGCAGCGCGGCTGGCTCGGCAGACTGCCGTTGTCGCCCGCGTTCATGCAGGCGATGCACGGGCTGCAGGACACGCGCGAGCGCGACAGCATCTGCTGATAGCCCCGCGTAGCAGTGCATCGCAGCGGATGTGAAGGCGTGAATAACATCCATTGACGGTGGACTCACCGCCCACGTGGGACAACACTCAGGCAAACGCAGCGTGCATGTGGTTCATCCATGCGCGACCTGCTGCTTCCACGGACGCGCTGTCCGATGCCTGATCGCTTGGAGCCCCGCGACTGCGGGGTGGTAGGGTGGGGCTGCGTTTGCGACCTACGGTCCGGTGGACCGATCGCAACCCAAGGAGATTGAAATGCTGTTCTCGGCCGAAACTCTGGAAAGTGAAATCCGCAAACTGCGCGGACTGCTGCAGATGCTGCATGAGGATCAGCCGGACGTGATGGAAGACGTGTTTGAGTTCCATGTCACCAGCCTCATCACGCACGCTGCGCCGGAACACCACCCGCGCATCCGCAGCGCTGCCCATGAGATGTTGACCGCGATCCAGCGGCAACCGGTGCGGCCCAATCCGAATGCACCGGATATCCGGTTGATGCCCAGCCTGTTGGCCTCCGCTGCCTGATGCAGGCAAGGTAACTGCGTCACCGACGTCGCGCGCTGTCCGGATCAGCGCGCCGGCAACGCGATGGCCTGGTCCTCGACGCAGGCCACCAGCCTTTCGCCCGAGGCCAGTACCGGTGCGATGCCGGCAGTGAAGCCCGAGAACGCCGGCAGTATCGTCATTCCCTCGCGCATCCAGAACGCTGGCCAACGCCGCTGCATGCCCGGCAAGCGGGCCAGCGGATGCAGGTGACCACACAGCACATGCAGCCCTGGCTGCGGCTGCGGTGCATGACGCAGCAGGAACGGTCCTTCCTGGATACGCTCGCCCAGCAGTTCGATGCCCAGGTCGGCCTTGGGCAGCACACGGTCATGATTGCCTTCCATTGCACCGATCCACAGCTGTGGATGCTGCTCGCGCCATCCCTGCCACTGGCGGTACCACGCAGCGCGGTGCGCAGCGCCATGCAGCACGTCGCCGAGTATCCACAGATGGCGGATGGCGCGCTGCTGCACCACGGTGCCCAGACGCTGCAGGTCATCGGAGGTGCCGCCACTGGGCAGGCCGATGCCCGAACGCCGGAACAGATCGGCTTTGCCCAGGTGAAGATCGGCGATCAACAGTGCATCGCGCGCCGGCCAGTACAGCGCACGCGCACCGAGCAGATGGACGCTTTCGCCGGCGAGGGTGATCGGCAGTTCAGGCGCCATGGCGCTTCTCCAGTTGCTGTGCGGCGCGCAGGACGCGGGTCTTCCAGTCTTCGTTGCTGAGCTGGCCGCGCAACCGTTCCGCCCAGAGCGGGAAAGACAACGGTCCCAGGCTGGTCGGATGCTGCACGCTCAGCGTTCGGGCCTGGCAGCTCGACAGAGCGCGGGCCAGGCTTCCCAGATCGAGTTGATCGTGCAGCACTTCGTGTTCGGCCAACGTCAGCAGGATGTGATCCGGATCGTGCTGGCGCAGCACGTCGTACAGCAGCCCGCTGGAGGCCTGCAGCTGGCGCAGGCTGCGCGGCGTGCGGCCGGGCAGTGCCGGTACGAGCATGCCTGACACCCGCGCGATATCGCGGAACTGGCGCCGCGCCAGTTCGCCCAGGTTGAGGCTCTCGCGCAGATCGGTGAGCAGTCCCTCCGGCGCCAGCAGGGTGCGTACGCGCGCTGCATCGAGTTCGACCGGGCGCGCCGGTGCGAGCACGAAGCCATAGTCGTTGGCCGCGTAGCCGAAGGTATTGCTGTGCTGTCGCGTCCAGCGCAATGCCATCAGCGCGGCCAGCCCTTCATTCACCTGGCGACCGGCGAAGGGATACACGAACACGAACTGGCCATCGCGACGCCGCACGTGTTCCACCAGCAGCAGCTCCGGACCTGGGAGGACGGACAGGCGCGTCTGCAGCGCGAGCAGCGGCGCCAGCCAGCGCATCTCCGGGCTGTCGGCAGGGCGGGCCAGCACCGTTTCCATTTCATGGCCCAGCGCGTCGGACAGTGGCAGCCGGCCGCCCTGCCAGCGCGGCACTACGCCATCGCCGCCCCGGGCCAGGCGCACATACGCGGTCAGGTTCTCCAGCCGCACCAGTTCCAGCAGGCGACCGGCGAACTGGAAGCGATCACCGGGGCGCAGCCGGCTGAGGAACTGCTCCTCCACCGCACCCAGCCGGCCGCCGCGCAGGAACTGCACCATGACACTGCCATCGCTGGTGATGGTGCCGATCGACAGCCGGTGCCGCAGCGCGACGCGACGGTCGTGCACGCGGTAGATGCCATCGTCATCGCGCACCACCTTGTGGAAGTCCGGGTACTGCGACAGCGCGCGGCCGCCCTGCACGATGAACTCGAGCACGCCCTCCCAGTGCGTGCTGTCCAGCCCGGCGAACGCGTGCGTGCGCCGCACCTGCTCCAGCAGCGCGTCCCGATCAAAGCCGCCGCCCAACGCGCAGCTCACCGCGTGCTGCGCCAACACATCCAGCGACAATCGCAGCGGCCGGCGGGCTTCGATGTGCCCCTGGGCCAGCGCGCGACGCGCGGCGGCATACTCCACCAGCTCCAGCGCGTGCGAGGGCACGCACACGATGTGCCCGGATTCGCCGGGGCGATGCCTGGCGCGCCCGGCACGCTGCAGCAGCCGCGCGATGCCCTTGGGGCTGCCGATCTGCAGCACCTGGTCGACACTGGGGAAATCGACGCCGAGATCCAGGCTGGAGGTGGCGACCACGCAGCGCAGGCGGCCTTCGCGCAGGCCCTGCTCGGCGGCGCGGCGCAACGCCGGGTCCAGTGAGCCATGATGCAGTGCGAGGGTATCCGGGTCTTCCGGCCACACTGCCGCCAGTGCCTGGTGCCAGAGTTCGGCATGGGCGCGGGTGTTGGTGAACAACAGGCTGGTGCGCACCGTGAGCAGCTTCTCCAGCACGCGCTGCAGCTGCGACAAGCCCAGGTGGCCGGCCCAGGGAAAACGCTCGCCCTGCGCGGGCAGCAGTGTCTCCACGCTGACCGGACGGGGGCGTGCGCCGGCCACCAGCGGCGCGTCGGGCACGTCGGGCAAGAGCACCTCGCGCGCCTCCTCCAGATTGCCCAGCGTGGCCGACAGCCCCCATACCTGCAGGGCGGGCAGGGCGTCGCGCAGGCGGCGCAGATTCAACTGCAGCAGTACGCCGCGCTTGTTGCCCAGCAGTTCATGCCACTCATCCACGACCACGCAGCGCAGGTGCTGCAGGCGGGCCATCGTGTCGGGGTAGCTGAGCAGCAGGGCCAGTGATTCGGGCGTGGTCACCAGCACATCCAGCCGACCCTCGCGCGCCAGTCGCTTGTCGCGCGCGCTGGCATCGCCGGTGCGCAGGCCGACCTGCCAGTCCAGCCCGAGGGCGTCCAAAGGCTCTCGCAGCGCGCGCGCGGTATCGGCGGCCAGCGCGCGCAGCGGGGTGATCCACAGCACCTGCAGGACCGGCACCGGTGTCTTGGCACGGCCACGCGTGGTGCGTGGTGGCGGATCGTGCAGCGCCTGCAGCAGCGGCCCGCCGAACATCGCCAGCGTCTTGCCGCTACCGGTGGGTGTGTGCAGCAGGCCCGAGTCGCCCGCCAGGTAATGCTTCCACATCGCTTTCTGGAACGGCAGCGGCGCCCAGCCCCGGCTGGCGAACCACGCTGTCAGGCGGGCCATGGCCTCCCGTCGCGTCACCGCGCCAGTGCCTGCAGCTGGGCCAGCGTGTCCGCTTCGCTGGCCGGTTTGTCATGCCGCCAGCGCAGGATCCGCGGAAAGCGCACGGCGATGCCGGACTTGTGGCGCTTGCTGCGGTTCACCGCCTCGAAGCCGAGCTCGAACACCTGCTCGCCACGAACGCTGCGGACCGGCCCGAAGCGCTCGATCGTGTTCGCGCGGATCCAGCGGTCCAGCGCGAGGATTTCCTTGTCATCCAGGCCCGAGTACGCCTTGGCCACCGGCACCAGCGTCTGGCCATCCCACACGCCGAAGGTGTAATCGGTGTACAGCGTACTGCGGCGGCCATGGCCGGACTGGGCATAGATCATCACCGCATCGATGGTCAGCGGCGCGATCTTCCACTTCCACCAGTCGCCGCGCCGGCGTCCGGCCTGGTAAACCGACTCGGCGCGCTTGAGCATCAGCCCTTCCACGCCACGCTCGCGGGCCAGGTCGCGCTGCAGTGCCGCCGTGTGCCAGTCCGCCACGCTGAGCGCCGGTGACAGCCGCAGGCGCGGGTCGTCCAGCGTGGCCAGTACCTCGGCCAGGCGCGCCCGCCGTTGCGAGAGGGGCAGGGCGCGCAGGTCTTCACCGCCCAGCTCGAGCAGATCGTAGGCAAGCACGCGCACCGGCGTATCGCGCAGTGTCTTCGGGCCGGGCTTGAGTCGCTGGATGCGGGTCTGCAGGGCGGTGAAGGGCAGCGGCAGATCGTCGCCGTCCGCCCAGGCCAGCAGCTCGCCATCGATCACGCAGCCATCGGGCAACGCCATCGCGGCCGCCTCGATCTCGGGGAAGCGACCGTCCAGTCGCTCCTCGCCACGCGACCACAGCGCGACCTCACCCTGGCGGCGCAGCACCTGCAGACGGACGCCATCCCACTTCCATTCCAGCAGCCAGTCATCGATCGGGCCCAGCGTGTCGACCTCGGCCTCCAACGGCGATGCCAGGAAGAACGGGTAGGGCTGCTGGCGATCCTCGGGGCGCTCTTCGGGGGACAACAAGGCGGCCAGCAGGCCCGGCGTGGGTACCCAGCTGCCGAGCATGCGCTGGGCAATGCGCGCGATGTCGATGCCCGACCATTCGGCCAGCGCCTGCTGCACCAGCCGCTGTGACACGCCCACCCGCAGCGCGCCAGTCAGCAGCTTGTTGAACACCAGCCGCTCATCGAAGGCGAGCTGTTGCCACGCCCCGGTGACGGCGGCGTGACGCACCGGCTCGGGCTGATTGGCCACCGGCAGCAGCTTCTGCTCGATCCAGTCGGCCAGCCCGATATCCGCGCCGGCCTGCGCCGGATCATTCATGAGCAGGGTCAGCGTCTCGGCCAGATCGCCAACCTGGTCATAGCTGTCGTCGACTAGCCAGGCGGGCGTATCGGACAACTCGGCCACCCACGCGCGCAGCTCGGCGTTGCCGGCGATCTTCTGGCGCGCGCTGGTGACCTTGCCGCCGGCCAGCAGGAACAGGGCCCATGCGGCGTCGTGCGCGGGGGCCTGCTGGAAGTAGCGCACCAGCGCGGCGCGTTTGTCGCCGGTCGCGGTGCTGCGGTCCAGCTCGCTGTAGAGCGCGGCAAAGCGTTTCATTCTTCGTCCCCGTAGCCGGTGGCGAAGGCCTCGGCGGCGACGCCACGCTCGCGCAGGAAGCGGATCAGCGCGTCGGTGTTGCCGTGGGTGGCGATGACGCGGCGCGCACCGGTCTCGGCGATGGTGCGCAGCAGGTCAGGCCAGTCGGCGTGATCGGAGACGACGAAACCGCGATCGTAGTTGCGCCGGCGGCGGTTGCCACGCACGCGCATCCATCCGGAGGCAAAGCCCAGCTGCGCGCGCTTGAAACGGCGCATCCACGCGCTGCCCGCCGCCGAGGGCGGCGCCAGGATCAGCTTGCCGGCGAACGCCGCCCCGCGTTCCTGCTCGCTGACCGGTTCGGTGGCCAGCATCGGGATTCCCGCCTCGCGATAGACCGCCACGCCCGTGGCGATCGCCCCATGCAGCAATGCTGGTTGGGTTTCCAGCGGCAGCAGTTCGGCGAGGATCCGCTGCGCCTTGCCGAGTGCGTAGCACAGCAGCACGGCTGCCTCGCCACGCGCTTCGCACTCGCGCCGCCAGGCCACGATGTCCGCGGCGACCTGTGCGGTGTCCGGCCAGCGATACACCGGCAGGCCGAAGGTTGCTTCGGTGATGAAGGTATCGCACGGCACCACCTCGAACGGCGCGCAGCTCGGATCGTGCTGGCGCTTGTAGTCGCCCGAGGCCACCCACACCCGGCCCGCATGCGCGATCCGCACCTGCGCCGAGCCGAGCACATGCCCGGCCGAGTGCAGGGAGACCTCGGTGTCGCCAAGGGTGAAGCGTTCACCATAGGCGTGCGCGGTGCAGTCCACATCGCCCAGCCGCCAACGCAGGATCGGCAGGGTCTGCGTGGTGCAGTGATAGTGACCCATGCCGTTGCGCGCATGGTCGCCGTGGCCATGCGTGATCACCGCGCGCGGCACCGGCCGCCATGGGTCGATATGGAAGTCACCGGCCGGGCAGTACAGTCCCTCCGGGCGCAGCACCACCAGGTCGTCGTTGTCGGCATCGGCGTTCATGCCTGCACTGTGCCGCCGCGCTCGTGCAGGAGGTGAGAATCCGCATGAACGGCGGCCTGCACGGGGATGCGGCAGAATCGGTGCATCTGTCTGCAAGGAGGTCGCCGAGATGACGTCTGCCTGGCCCGCGTTCGAGACGCACGAGGTGAGCAACCAGCCGCCGCCCTTCGGAGGCCGGAACCTCTGGGCCGACGACAGTGCACTGGCCGATGCCGTCCAGCGCGAGGGAGGTGGCGTTTTCGTGAGCCCGCTGGCGCGCTACGGCGGCCTCGCCGGCGATGCGCTGTACCGGCTCGGCTTCGATGCCAACCGCGACCGCCCGCGCCTGCGCACGCACGACGCGCAGGGCCATCGCATCGATACCGTCGAGTTCCATCCGGCGTACCACGAGTTGATGAGCACGGCCAAGACGCATGGCGTGGCGGGGCTGTCCTGGCATGACGGCCGCCCCGGCGCGCATGTCGCGCGCGCTGCCTTGAGCTACCTGCATCACCAGGCCGAGGCGGGCACCAGCTGTCCGTTGACGATGACCCATGCGGCGGTCGCGGTGCTGCGCCAGGCGCCGGCGCTCGCCGAATGGGCGGACAAGGCGGCGGCCCCGCACTACGACCCGCGTGACGTCCCGATTGCCGACAAGGCCGGGATCACCCTGGGCATGGGCATGACCGAGAAGCAGGGCGGTTCTGATGTGCGCAGCAACACCACGCGCGCCGAGCCGCAGGCCGATGGCAGCCATGCGCTGATCGGCCACAAGTGGTTCTTCTCCGCGCCGATGTCCGATGGCTTCCTGGTGCTCGCGCAGGCGCCGGGTGGGCTGAGCTGTTTCCTCATGCCGCGGCGCCTGGCCGACGGCAACCGCAACGCGTTCCGTCTGATGCGCCTGAAGGACAAGCTTGGCGACTGGTCCAACGCCTCCAGCGAGGTGGAACTGTGTGGGGCCTGGGCGCAGCGCGTGGGCGAGGAAGGGCGTGGGGTGGCCACCATCATCGGCATGGTGATGATGACGCGGCTGGACTGCATGCTTGGTGCCGCGGCGGAGATGCGCATGGCACTGGCGCAGGCACTGCACCACACCCGGCACCGCAGCAGTTTCGGCGCGCGGTTGAGCGAGCATCCGCTGATGGCCAATGTGCTGGCCGACCTGGCGATCGAATCCGAAGCGGCCACCGTGTTCGCCATGCGCGTGGCGCGTGCGGTCGACCAGGCCGGAGGCGATCCGCAGCAGGCGGCCTTCGCGCGCATCGCCACGGCGGTGGGCAAGTACTGGGTGTGCAAGCGGGCTGCCGTGTTCGTCAACGAAGCGCAGGAATGCCTGGGCGGCGCGGGCTATGTGGAGGAGTCGATGCTGCCGCGGTTGTACCGGCAGGCGCCGTTGAATTCGATCTGGGAAGGCAGCGGCAACATCCAGTGCCTGGACGTGCTGCGTGCGCTGTCGCGCGAGCCGCAGGTACTGCAGGCGCTGCAGGTTGAGCTGGACGCGGTGGCCGGGACAGATGCCCTCTATGACGCCGCGTTGCGGGCACTGCGGGCGCAGTTGGCGACACCGCCGGAGCAGGCGCAGGCACGCCGGGTCACCGAGCGCCTGGCGCTGTTGTTGCAGGCCGCGGTGCTGCTGCGTGCGCAGAGCCCGAACGCGTCCGCCTTTATCCGCTCACGGCTGGGGGCCGAGCATGGGATGGCCTTCGGCACGCTGCCGGCCGACGTGGACTTCGCGGCCGTGCTGGGCCGCGCTCTGCCGTAAGCGGCCGCCAATGAAAACGCCCCCTCCGGAGAGGGGGCGTTGGTCACCACGCTGTGGCGGTGCGTAACGCCGACTCAGCGCTTGGCTTCGTTGGCGTTCTTCTTGGCATCATCGGCCACGTCGCGCGCCTTGTCGGCGACCTTCTGCGCGGCATCGGCGGTGGAATCGCTCGCGTGGGCCGCGGCATCCTTGGCCGCGACCTTGGCTTCGCCGGCGGCTTCGGAGGTGGCGGCGGCAGCACGGTCGAGTGCCTGCTGGGTATCGGCGGCAGCGCGCTCGGAGGCGGCGGCGGCATCGTCGGCGGCACTGCGGGTCGCCGCAGCGGCCTTGTCGACTGCTTCGCGGGCGGCAGCGTTGGTGCTGTCGGCGGCCTGGGCGGCATCACGGCGCGCCTGTTCGGCTTCCGGGCCCTTGCAGGCGGCCAGGCCGAGCAGCAGGGAAGCGGCCAGCAGGGAGGTGGTCAGCGGACGGATCTTCATGTGGCGCTCCAGAACGGCGATGGATGGGAGGCCAGCCTATTCATGCGCCTGTGAAGAACCGGTGGGTGGCGGCACGGCCACCAAAACGCGCCCAAAGAAAAAGCCGCTGGCGAACCAGCGGCTTCTTCAGACTTGCTTGAAGAAAGAAGTGATTACTTCTTGGCTTCTTCAGCAGCGTCCTTGGCCTGCTCAGCGGTGTTTTCCGCAGTCTTGGCAGCGTCCTTGGCCTGCTCAGCAGCAGCGTCGGTGGCAGCGCCAGCAGCCTGGGCAGCGGCATCAGCCGAAGCGTCAGCAGCGGTGGTGGCGGTGTCAGCAGCAGCCTGGGCAGCGTCAGCAGCCGGGGCGCCAGCAGCAGCGGCCTGGTCAGCAGCGGCCTGGGCGTCAGCGGCGGCTTCGTTGGCCGAAGCGGCGGCGTCAGCAGCCTGCTCCTGCTTCGAGCAGGCGGTCAGAGCCAGGCCCAGGGCCATTGCGATCAGCAGCTTGTTGATGCTCATTGTTGTGAATCCTCGTCGTTAGATTAGGCAACGCGCTATTGCGCGCCCGGCAACATGATGACAAGCCACGATTGGCTGTCAAGCGATCGCGCATTCAGTTTTGAGAAATGCGCGTTAAACCAAATCAAATCAATTCGATAGCGATGGCGGTCGCTTCGCCGCCGCCGATGCACAGGGTAGCAATTCCGCGCTTGGCCCCACGCGTGCGCAATGCGTTCACCAGCGTGACCACCAAGCGTGCGCCCGAGGCACCGATGGGATGGCCCAATGCGCAGGCCCCGCCATTGACATTGACCTTGTCGTGCGGGATGCCCAGCTCGCGGATCGGCGCCATCGCAACCACGGCGAAGGCTTCGTTGATCTCGAACAGGTCCACCTGGTCCAGCGTCCAGCCGGTCTTGTCCATCAGCTTCTGGATCGCACCGATCGGCGCGGTGGTGAACCACTCCGGCGCCTGCGAGTGGGTGGCGTGGCCGACGATGCGCGCCAGCGGCTGCAGGCCGCGGGCGGCGGCATCGTCCTCGGAGAGCAGCACCACGGCAGCGGCGCCGTCGGAGATGCTCGAGGAGCTGGCGGCGGTCACCGTGCCGTCTTTCTTGAAGGCCGGGCGCAGGGTCGGAATCTTGGCGATGTCCGAGCGGCCGGGCTGCTCGTCCTGCGCGTACTCGACCTCGCCCTTGCGGGTGCTGACCTTGACCGCGACGATTTCGCCATCGAAGGCGCCGTTGGCCTGCGCGGCCTGCGCGCGGCGGACCGATTCGATCGCGAAGGCATCCTGGTCCTCGCGGCTGACCTGGTACTTCTCCACGGTGCATTCGGCGAACTCGCCCATGGCCTTGCCGTCGTACGCATTGACCAGGCCGTCGTGGGCCATGTGATCCACGGCCTGGAAGTTGCCGAAGCGGTTGCCGGTGCGCGAGTTGGGGATCATGTGCGGGGCGTTGGACATCGATTCCATGCCGCCGGCGACCACGATGCTGGCCGAGCCGGCCTTGATCAGGTCATGCCCCAGCATGATGGCCTTCATGCCCGAACCGCACACCTTGTTCAGGGTGGTGGCGCCGGTGGACACCGGAATCCCGGCGGCGATCGCGGCCTGGCGGGCCGGCGCCTGGCCGAGGTTGGCCGGCAGCACGCAGCCCATGATCACTTCGGAAACATCCGCGGCCGGTACTCCGGACTGCTCCAGGGCCGCAGCGATCACGGTGGAGCCCAGGGTCGGGGAGGGCACGCCGTTGAACTGGCCCAGGAAGGAGCCGATGGCGGTGCGCTTGGCGGCGGCGATGACGATGTTGGACATGTGCAATCTCTTTGGTGCGTGAGCTAAGAGCGGAATAGGAACGCGGGCGTTGGAAGCCGACGCATTTCCCGGCAGACTGCGTGGGGGTCGGCCCAGTATAGAGGGTCGGCATTGACTGCCGGTGTCTGCCCGGGGGGCAGGCAGGTGGGGAAGGTCCATTCACTAGGGGAACAGGGATGAAGCAGGTTGTGATCGGCAGGTCGGCCTTGGCCGCGGCATTGGCATTGGCACTGAGTGCCTGCGGAGGTGGGGGCAGCAATGTCCGGGGGGATCTGGAGCCGTCGCCGCCCCCGACCACGCCCCCGTCGCCGCCGCCAACGACGCCCCCCACAACGCCGCCGGTAACGCCACCGGTAACGCCTCCGCCTCCGGCCGTCGATGCACACCTGACGGTGATCAATGCGCGCGATGTGCAGTTCACCGGCAAGGGCACCCGCATCGGCGTTGTCGATTCCGGCGTGAGCCGCACCAATCCGGCGGTGTCCGGGCGGGTGGTGTCCAGCCGTGCCTACATCGATCCGCTGGTCAACAATCTCAACATCGATGACGTGGTCGGCCATGGCACGACGGTGGCCTCGCTGGCGGCGGGACGCGCGTTCGGCGCCTGGCCGGGCGGCGTCGCGCCGGAAGCGCTGATCGTCTCGGCACGGATCATCGCCGACAAGCGGCCTGCCGACGATGGCACGGGCAATGGCAACGAGGTGACCGGCGCGCTCGGTCTGGCCGGCGTCCACCAGGATCTGATCACCGACGGTGTGCGGATCATGAACAATTCGTGGGGCGGGCTGTATTGGACCAACACGGCCGCCACCGCACCGATCGCCGCGGAGTATCGCCCGTTCATCGTCGGCCACAACGGCCTGGTGGTGTTCGCGACCGGCAACGAGAGCCGCGCCAATCCGTCCAGCATGGCCGCACTGCCCAGCCAGCCGGGCCCGGGCAACACCCGGCCGGCGGCGGATCTGGAGCGCGGGTGGCTTGCGGTGACCGCCGTGGACACCAACAAGCCCGATACCCTCGCGTCCTACGCCAATGCCTGTGGTGTGGCAGCCAATTACTGCCTGGCCGCGCCGGGCACGGCCGTCTTCCTCGATCCCAAGAACCCTGGCGGTCCGTTGCTGTACGGGTCTGGCACCTCTTACGCGGCGCCGCTGGTCTCCGGGGCCGCCGCGCTGGTATGGGAAGCCTTCCCGACGTTGACCACGGACCAGGTCCGGCAGGTATTGCTGGGCACCGCGACCGATCTGGGCGCGGTCGGTACCGATGCGGTCTTCGGGCATGGCCTGCTCAACGTGGGTCGCGCCGTGCGCGGGCCGGGTCGGCTGGACTGGGGCGACTTCCATGCGGCGCTCGGCACCGCCTACACCGTCTGGTGGGGAGGCTTGTCGGGCGCGGGCGGGGTGGTCGTTGACGGCGGTGGCAACGTGGTCGACGGGATCGATGATCCGGGCATGACGCTCGGCGGAGAAAACCGCAATGCCGGGCAACTGCGCATCACCGGCGGCGCGACCGTAGCCATCAATGACCTGTATCAATCCGACATCGTGGTGGACGCCGACTCCTATCTTTACGCCTGGGATGTGATCACCAACGGGACGATCACCAACAACGGCGTCATGCAGATCAACTCCAACGCGAACCCGCGGATCGCCACGCAGTACAACGGCGATCTGTACAACAACGGCATCCTGTTCAACCGCGACCACGCCAACAGCACCCTCAACGGCAACTTCATCCAGAGCGCGACGGGTGAGTTCTGGATGTTGCTGGGCACCGATCCGCTCCACATCGGCGGCCGGGCGACGCTGGATGGCGGACTGTTCGTCTATGGGTTGGCGGAGGGCTACGTCGCACGGCGGGAGCATGAGGTACTGGTGGCCGACGGGGGCGTCAACGGGCAGTTTTCCTCGCTGGGCTTCAATGCGGCCACGTTGCCACTGCTGCAGGCGACCGTGCACTACGACCCCAACCGCGTGTATCTGGACGTGGAGCCCACGTCGGTCACCACTGCTGCAGCGGCCCGCACGTCCGATGTCGGCACACTGGCCTCGGCCGCACGTGTGGAAGCGGCGTTCCAGGCGCTCGATGCGCGCCTGCAGCCGTCGGCACCCTCGACCGCGATCGTGCTGGATCCCGACCTGACCGCAGCGGCGGGGGCCATCCAACAGACGCCCACCGACCAGGCGTTGAGCCAGACGCTGGACAGCTTGTCCGGCAAGGCGCATGGGCTGGCCGCTGCGATGACGTTCGATGCGATCGACATGAACCGTCGCGGTCTGTCGGCGCGTCTGGATGCAGCGATGGCCACGCCCGGTCTGCGCGGCGCATGGCACAGCGCGCTGGGCGAGGCGGGGCAGGGCAGCTTCGCCGGCACGGGGGCGCAGACCCAAGGCTGGATGATGGGTCAGGATCTGGCCTTGGGCAGCAGCGGCATGATGGGCGTCGCCTTCGGCGAGACGCGCAGCAACAGCAGTCGTGACTGGGGCGGTGACCGTGGCCGCGATCGTCAGTCGCAGGCGCAGGTATATGCCGGCTGGAATGTCGGCAACGGCTATGCCATCGGCCAGGTCGGGGTCGGTCAGTTCACCCGCAACATCGACCGGCAACTGCTGCTGGGCGCTGGGCAGTACGGCGTCAACGCGCGTTACGGCGGCCACTTCAGCACCGCCAGCATGGAGTCCGGCTACCGCTTCGGCTCGGCGGTGGCGGGGCTGACGCCCTACCTGGGCGCGGAATACGCCCGCGTGGACAGCGACAGCTTCAGCGAGGACGGCGGCTTTGGCTTCGGCCTGCGCGCCGAAGGCAACGTTGCCAGCCGCAGCCAGGCGCTGGCCGGCCTGCGGGCGGAGACGCGCTGGGGCAGCTGGTCGCTGCGCGGTTACGCCGAGTGGCAGCAACTGCTGTCCAGCACCGGGCTGGATCCGCAGGCGAGCTTCGTCGGCGTGGAGGCCTGGGCACCGTTGGCAGGCCTGCAGCCGGCCCGCTCGGGCGGCTTGTTCGGGCTTTCGGTGGAGTCGTGGCTGAGCCGCAGCAGTCGCCTGGCGTTCGGCTATGACCAGCGCTTCGGCCCGCGCGGCGATCTGCGCCAGGTGCAGCTGCGCTACTCGGCCGGGTTCTGACGGCCGGTCTCACTGCGACGTGTATGAAAAAAGAGGGCGCGATCGATGATCGCGCCCTCTTCGTTTGTCACGCCGGCTCAGTTGCCGCGCAGCGTGCCCCGCCGCGGCGTGCTGCGCCCCAGCGGCATTTTCAGCTTGCCGATGGAGAGGATGCGCGACTCGGCGATCTGGTCGGCGGCGCGTTGCGGGGCGATGCCCTCGCTCTGCGACAGCGCGAAGATGCGGCCGAGGTTGTGGTAGATGCTGCGGATCAGGCGCATCGCGCGCTCACGGTTGTAGCCGTCGATCTCCAGCGAAACGTTCATCACGCCACCGGCGTTGACCGCGTAATCCGGCGCATAGAGGATGCCGCGGGCATGCAGTTCATCACCCACTTCCAGGCTGGAGAGCTGGTTGTTGGCCGTGCCGCAGACGATCCTGCACTTCAGGCGCGGCAACGTGTCCGGATTGATCGCGCCTTCCAGCGCGCACGGCGCGAAGATGTCGGCGTTGACGTCGTAGATGTCCTCCGGCTTGACCGCTTCGGCACCGTACTCGGTGACGGCGCGATCCACGCGCGCGCTGTCCAGGTCGCTGACGTACAACTTGGCACCACGGTCGCGCAGCAGCTTCACCAGTTCCATGCCGATGTGCCCCAGGCCCTGCACCGCGATGCTGGCCTTGCCCACTTCCTCATGGCCCAGCTTGTGCTGCATCGCCGCCATCAGCGCCTGCAGCGCGCCATAGGCGGTGAACGGGGCCGGGTCGCCGGAGCCGCCATGTACCTGGTGCACGCCGGTGACGTACTCGCTTTCCAGGTAGATGTTCTCCATGTCGTTGACATCGGTGCCCACGTCCTCGGCGGTGATGTAGCGGCCGCCCAGCGAATCGACATAGCGGCCGAACGCGCGGAACAGCACTTCGCTCTTGTCCCGCTTCGGATCGCCGATGATCACCGCCTTGCCGCCGCCCACGTTGAGCCCGGCCAGGGCGTTCTTGTAGGTCATGGTGCGGCTCAGGCGCAGCGCATCGGCCAGGGCCTCGTCGGTGCTGGCGTAGGGACGCATGCGCACACCGCCCAGGGCCGGGCCCAGGGTGGTGTTGTGGATGGCGATGATCGCCCTCAGACCGGCATCGCGGCTGTGGCAGAACACCACTTGTTCGTGACCGGTGGTTTCGAGGGTTTCAAATAACATGGTGGCTCCGATGGTGCGAACGGTGGCTAACAGCGGCGAACGCGCCAGCAAAAGGTGGGTTGTAAAACAAAAAAAGCGACGTCGTCGGGTCTCGGACGGGTCGCGCGGCGCCATTCTAGTCCATTCCGATGGAGGGTGCTGTCAGGGGATCTCCCGTCGCGCTGTCATTAAAGTTGCTGAAGCGCAGGCCGATGCCGTGGCAACGGTGTGGATGGCCGGTCATCGCAGGAAGGATCACGTGGGCGCAGTCGCAACAGGGCAGGTGCGGGACCCGGTGCATCCGGGGCGATGGGCATGAGCGTCGCGATCTGGGTGGGGGTTGCGGTGCTGGTGCTGCTGGGTGGGGTCGCGCTGCTCCGCCAGCGGCGTGTCGCGCCGGTACCCGCGACGGGGCGCGCAGCCGCCACGCAGGCGTGCGGAGCGTTGCCCGCGGGCAGCGTTCCGCCAGGCACCGACCCCGTGGCGGTGCTGCAGGCCGGGCTGCACACGCTGGCGCTGGTGCCCCGCAGTGGCGATGCTGCCGATGCAGCGGCCCCGCACGCGCTTGAGCTGCGCGATGCGGTCACCGCCTCGCTGCTGGCGCGGGACTGGTCGGCCCGCCACCTGCCTCGCCGCCCACAACTGCTGCCGCAGCTGATCCAGACCGTCAACGACAGCGACGCCTCGGCGCGCGCGATGGCCGGGATCATCAGCCAGGACCCGGTGCTGACCGGCAACCTGCTGCGCATCGCCAACAGCCCGGTCTACCGGGTACAGACACGCCCGGTGGAAACGCTGCAGCGGGCCGTCACCCTGGTAGGGACCGATGGCATCCGCCAGATCATCAGCGCGGTGCTGGTGCAGCCGGTGATGCAGCTGCAGTGCGATGCCTTTCCGCAGTTCAGCGCGGTGATCTGGGAGCACGCGCTGCTGGCATCGCGCGCCGCCGCCGATCACGCGCGCACGGTGACCCATGAAGATGGCTTCGCCGCGCAGTGGCTTGGTCTGACCCAGGGCCTGGGGGCGGCGCTGGTGATGCGGCACCTGCTCGATGCCTGCGCCGAGCACGGCGTGGCGGTGCCGCCACGCGCGCTGGCGGCCGAACTGCTGGACAGCTGGACCCTGCCGGTGGCCAGCCGGATCGCCGCCGCATGGGAGCTGCCCAAGGCCGTGCACGATGCCTTGATCCGCCAGAGCGGCGGTGGGCTGGCGGCCAGCCTGCGCCTGGCGCGCGCGGCGGCCGCGGCCAGCCTGCTGTGCCGCCACGGCCAGATCGGCCAGGCCCAGGCGCTGGCCCTGCTGGAACAGCTGGACGACACGCCGCCGCACGCGCTGCAGTGGATCTGGCGGCGGGTCCACGGCCGGGCGGTGGAGACCGTGGACTGTGACGAGGCCGAGTACGACGTGGCCCGGGCGGGCTGAGCTAGAGCTGCGATTCCAGTGGCAGCCAGCTGATCGCACGCGCGCTGGCACGCAGCCAGAAACCGGCGTCCGGTTCGCGGTACAGCCAGTGCGGCGGCTGTGCATCGCGTTCCAGCCAGCGCACGTCGCCCTCCGGGCCCAGGGCCACCCAGTAACTCTGGCTCGGGCTGGCCAGGCGCAGATACTCCTGGCGCAGTTGCGCGGCAAGCACCGGATCGTTGAACAACACGCCCATCTCGGTGTTGAGGTACGCCGAGCGCGGATCCAGGTTGAACGAGCCGACGAAGCCACGCTGGTCATCGATCATGAACGCCTTGGTGTGCAGGCTGGCCCCGCTGCTGCCGAACAGGCCACTGCCATCCACGTTGCCGCGTGATTTGAGCTCGTACAGCTGCACGCCACTGCGCAGCAGCGGCGCACGGTAGTGCATGTAGCCGCTGTGCACGGCGGCCACGTCGTTGGCCGCCAGCGAGTTGGTGATCACCCCGACCTGGGCACCGCGCGCGACCATCGCGCCCAGCCCTTCGGTGCCGTCCTCGCCCGGGACGAAATAGGGCGAGATCAACAGCGCCTTGTGCCGCGTGCTTTCCAGTTCCTCCACCAGCCGCGTCACCAGCCAGCCGGCCTGGTCGTCGCGGCGGTGCTTCATCGGCGGGTCCGAGGCGATCTCCACCTTGCCGCTCCAGTGCAGGTCCAGTGCATCGCGGTAGTACGAGCGCTGCGCCTGCGAGCGCGCGACCCTCTCCAGGTAGGGCCTGGCACTGCCCAGGCGCGCTTCGTGCTCGCTTTCGCGGATCAGCAGGCGCAGCTGCGGCTCGGTGTAGAACGCCAGCGCGCGGATCGGCACGGCGGTATCACTGTTCCAGTAATCGTCGAAAATGGTGTTGGCCTGCTGTACCGCTTCGCCGGCGACCAGCAGGTCCAGGTCGCGGAAGTTCACGTCCGGGCGCGCGCTGAAATATTCCTCGCCGATGTTGCGGCCACCGACGATCGCCACGCGCCCGTCGGCGATCCACGACTTGTTGTGCATGCGGTGGTTGACGCTGAAAACGCGCTGGACCATCTCGACCAGCCGCCACAGCCCGCTGCGGTTGCGGAACGGGTTGTACAGGCGGATCTCGATGTTGGGGTGCGCATCGAGCGCCATCATCAGCGCGTCCTTGTCCTGGGCATTCATGTCATCGAGCAGGATGCGCACCCGCACGCCGCGCTCGGCGGCGCGGTACAGCTCGTTGGCCATCAGGTGGCCGATCAGGTCGTCCTGCCAGATGTAGTACTGCAGGTCCAGGCTGCGCCCGGCGTGCTGGGTGATCACCGCGCGCGCGGCGTAGGCATCGAGCCCATCGGAGAGGAAGGCCACGCCGGTCTGGCCGGGATGCTCGGCCTGCAGGCGGACCAGCTCGCGATCGATCGCGGTCTGGTCGGCCTGCGTGGGCAGCACCGTGGAGCGCTCGCCGAGAGCCTGCGGGGTAAGGTGATCGGCCAGCAGCAGGCCACTGAGCACCAGCAGCACCAGCAAGGCCACGATGATCCCCAGCCAGCGCAGCAGCCGGCGCCAGAACGGTCTTTTCTCGGTCATGCCCCGATCGTAAGCGGCAGGGGCGTGCAGGGCGAGTGCCGGGGCGGTCTAGAAGCGCTCGTCCGGCGCCAGGTAACGCCACTGGCCCGGGACCAGCTTGCCCATCGCCACGCGGCCGATGCGCAGGCGGCGGATGCTGACGACCTCCAGCCCGACCTGGCGGCACATGTCGCGCAGCTGGCCGGGATGCACCGGCTTGATTGCAAAGCGCAGGCGCGTTTCGTTCTGCCAGCTCACCTTGCACGGTGGCAGCGGCCAGTTGCGGAAGCTCAAGCCATGCGCGAGCCGCTTCATGCCGTAAGGCGCCAGCTCGCCACTCACTTCCACCAGGTACTCCTGCTCCAGCGTCGCGCCGCGGTCCTTCAGGTGCGAGATCACGCGCCCGTCCTGGCTGACCACGACCAGGCCGCTTTCGTCATCGGACAGCGGCATCACCAGTTGCAGGGCGTGGAAATGCCGCTGCAGCAGGGTCACCCCGGTGGCGTCGAGCTCACTGCGGCTGTCCGGTGTCACCAGCGCACACAGTTCGTCCGAACGCATGCCGGCCGGCTTGTGCAGCAGCATGCTCACGGTCTCGGTGCGGGTTGCCTCGGCGTTCTCGCGCAGCACGATCACTTCGTCGGTGACCAGGGTCTGCGGCTGCTCGACCACCTGGCCGTTGACGGTCACCCAGCCGCCCTCGATATAGCGCTGGGCGTCGCCACGGGAGCAGCCGATCAGGCTGGTCAGGCGTTTGTCGAGTCGGATCGGGTCGGTCATGGGGCAGGCAACATAAAACGGGAAGCGGGCGGGGAGTGTACTGGCTGGGGCCCGGCGCTGCGCGATGACGGCGGCCGTGGCTCAGGCCGCGGTGCGTTCCAGGTGGGTCAGGTACAGGCGCAGATCGAACTCCAGCTGGTGGTAATCCGCTTCCATGTGGGTACACAGCTGGTAGAACGCCTTGTTGTGGTCCGATTCCTTCAGGTGGGCCAGCTCGTGCACCACGATCATCTTCAGGAACGGCGCCGGCGCCTCGCGGAACACCGTGGCGATGCGGATCTCCCGGCTGGCCTTGAGCTTGCTGCCCTGTACCCGTGAGACGGTGGTGTGGGTGCCCAGGGCATGCTTGAGCACCTGCAGCCTGCTGTCGTAGATCACCTTGGACAACGGCGCGGACTGGCGCAGATAGCGCTCTTTCAGGCCCTGGGTGTAGTCGTAGAGCTGGCGGTCGTTGCGCACGGTGTGCAGCTGCGCATAGCGGCGCTCCAGCCACGGCCCCAGCCGGTCGCCCGCGATCAGCTCGCGCACCTGCTGCTGCAGGGCGTCGGGATAGCCGGCGAGGTACTTCAGGGCGGTCATGCGGGCGGTTGGGGCGGGGCGGGCAGACCAGTATGATGGCCCCCGGAATCCCGCAACAACAGATGCTAGGCGTATGGCGAAGGCAAATCCCCTCCAGGAGCAGCTGCTCAAGGCTGGGCTGGTCAAGAAATCCCAGGTCTCCCAGGCCGCCCGTGAACAGGTGAAAGCCCGCCACGGCAAGGCCCCGGTCGCGCCCAGCGAAAGCCAGCGCGAGGCCGAGCGCCTGCGTGCGGAAAAAGCCGAGCGTGATCGCGCGCTGGAAGCCGAGCGCAAGGCCAGGGCGCACGCGCAGGAGCTGCAGGCCCAGGTCCGCCAGATCATCGAGGCGCACAAGGTCAAGCGTGAGGGCGAGAGCGAATACCGCTTCAACGACGGCACCGTGATCCGCACCCTGCTGGTCAACAACGTGCTGCGCCGGCAACTGGCCTCGGGCAGCCTGGTGATCGCCCGCCACGGCGAGGGCTTCGAGCTGCTGCCCCGCGCCGCGGCCGAGAGGGTCCGCGAGCGCGATGCGAGCGTGATCGTGCTCGACAACAGCCAGCCCGCCGGCAGCGAGCCGAGCACCGGCAACGCCGAGGATGATGCGTACTACGCCCAGTTCCAGGTGCCCGACGACCTGGTCTGGTAAGCGCTGCCTGAAGCGTTCACCCGGCGCCGTGCGCGTTCAGCCCCACGTCGGCTGGCCGCGTCGGGCCGGGTCTATGCTGGTGCCCTGACACCGGCATGGGAGACACATCATGGCGACAGGTTGGGCAGGCGACGGCGCCGTCCAGGATCAGATCGACGCCACCGTCGATGACGCCATCCAGCGGGCCCGCGCACAGCTGCGCGACGGCCCCGGGCTGACCCACTGCGAACACTGCGAGGCACCCATTCCCGAGGCGCGGCGCAAGGCCGTGCCCGGTGTGCGCCTGTGCGTGCGCTGCCAGGAAGAAGAAGATGCCGCCCAGCACGAAGGCAGCGGCTACAACCGCCGCGGCAGCAAGGACAGCCAGCTTCGGTAGGTGCCGACCGTTGGTCGGCACGCAATAACCCATACCGACCAGCGGTCGGTATCTACAACCGGCGTGGCACGCGCCCTCAACCGTCCCCCTGGATCCCGCCCGGTGCCTGCGACGGATCCCGCCAGCGGCGCACGGTGCGCTGGAAGAACATGTTGTTGGGCATCTGCAGCACCGTGCCTTCGTGGCCGCTGCCGGTTTCCTGCAGCGTGGTGTAGATCAGGTTGATGTCGATCACCCGGCCCTTGAGCCCGGGCTTCTCGCCGTTTTCCAGCAGCTCGATGTAATCGTGCAGGCGGAACGGGCGCGTGGTGAAGATCAGCAGCGTGCAGAAAATGTTGGACAACACGCTCCAGGCGGCGAAGAACGCCACCGCGCCCACCGCAGCGAAGCCGGTGAACGCCGTCCACAGTACCGTCGCCGAAACGCCCACGATGTTGAGCACGATCAGCAGTACGGTGAAATACACCACGAAGGTGAACACCCGGCGCGCGCCCATGATCATTTCCGGCGGCAGTGTGTAGTGGTCGCCGACCCGGCGGATCAGGCGCCGGGCGACCAGCCGCAGCAGCCAGGCCACCAGCAGCGTCACCAGGATCTGCAGGGCAGGGACCCCGTAGTGCAACCATTCGTGGGTCCAGGCGGGCAGATGGTCTTTCATGGGGGCGGAATTCCTTTGCAGCGATAGTGCCGATCCCACCATGGTAATGCCGATGCGCGTCACCGCATCGTGGTATCGGCTTACTGCAGCGGCCTGCCGTACACATCCAATGCAGCAATCATCGCCGAGGCGCACAGCGGCGCGTTCTGGGCGTATTGCACACACACATCGGGTGCTGCGGGCGCCAACGACAGCTGTATCTGCAGCGGGCTCCACGGCAGCGTGCAGCTGGTGGCCAGCGAGAGCAGCACGGCCAGGCAACTGGAAGACATGGGGATACTCCTTGGCGAGCGCCGGTAGTGACATGGGATTGGATGCCGCTGCCACCGGAAAGGTTTAAAGGCCGCGCAGAAAAAGAAATCCAGCGGCGGCTTAAACCTTTTCCGTGCCCCCCGCATCCAACGGATATGCTCGACACGACCATGTCCCCTTCCAGCGCCCAGACCGAGGCCGACGCCGCCGATGACCACGCCCTGGTGCGTGCCGCGGCGGCCGGTGACGTCACCGCGTACGAGCGCATCTACCGGCGGCATTCGCCGCGCGTGTACGCCGTACTGTGGCGGCTGTGCGGCGGCCACGCGGCCCGTGCCGAGGATGCGCTGCAGGAGGCCTTCCTGCAGGCATGGCGCGCCCTGCCGGGGTTCCGCTTCGAAAGCAGCCTGGGCACCTGGCTGCACCGCCTGGGCGTGAACGCGGCACTGATGGAACTGCGCGCCAACGCCACCGGCGATGCGCGCGATGCCGGCGAGGAGGGCTGGGAGTCGCTGGCGACGCTGCCGGCCCAGGACCGCTGCGCCGGTACCTCCATGGACCTGGAGCGCGCGCTGGAAACACTGCCGCCCCGTGCCCGGGCAGTGCTGGTCCTGCACGACATAGAAGGCTGGAAACACCAGGAAATCGCCGACCAGCTGCAGATGGCGGTCGGCAGTTCCAAAGCACAGTTGCACCGTGCGCGTGGCCTGCTGCGCGCGCGCCTAGGAGAAACCGCATGAGCCCCCATGATTCCGATGACAACGCACTGAGCGCACGGCTGCGCGCCCTGCCGGCCGAGCGTCTCCCGCCGGCACGGGTGTGGCAGGGCATTGCCGCACAGTTGCCGGCGCAGACCTTGGCCCCGACCCCGGCGGCCGCCGTGGCAACGCTGTCGACACGCCGCCGGCGGGAGCGCTGGCCGCTGCGCATCGGGCTCGGCCTGGCCGCCGCGCTGGCGCTGCTGATGGTGGTGCCGACGCCGGTCCCGCATACGCCGGCGCCCTCGTTGCTGCAGCGCCAGGCCGACGCCATGGCCGGTGAATACCAGCAGGCCATCGCCGCCTTGCCCAGTGACGGTGTCACCGAGGAGTGGCGCCCGGCCCTGCACGAACTCGATGCCAGTGCGGTCAACATCCGCGCCGCCATCGCTGAAAACCCCCGCTCGGGCTATCTGCTCGGGCAACTGCAGCGCACCTACGCGCTGCGCCTGCAACTCACCCAGCAGGCGGTGTTCTCCGCCGGCCTGCCCACCTGAAGGAGATCCCCATGCGTAGTCCTCTGTCCATGATCGCGGCCCTGGCGCTGTGCCTGCCGCTGGTCGCCCAGGCCGCCACCAGCGTCAATGAGCGCCATCCACTGGGCGCCGGCGGGCGCGTGGAAATCAGCAACATCGCCGGCAAGGTCACCGTGCGTGGCTGGGATCGCAACGACGTGGCACTGACCGGTTCGATGGCCGACGGGCTCACCCTCAAACAGGACAGGAGCAGCAACCGCGTGCGCTGGGAAGTGGAGTATCCGCGCGGCCGCAGCAACGGTGGGGCCACGCTGGAGCTGCGCGTTCCGCGCGCGGTGGAAGTGCAGCTGGGCACCGTCAGCGCCGACATCGACGTGGCCGACATCGACGTGCGTCGCCTGCAGGCCAACAGTGTCAGCGGCAGCATCACCGCGGCCGGGCGCAGCGGAGAAACCACCTTGAACACGGTCAGTGGCGGCATCCGCTCGCAGGTGCAGACCCCGCGGCTGGACGCGCGCACGGTCAGTGGCCAGTTGCTGGCGGGCGGCGGTGCCTCGGGCGAGGTGGCGGCCGAATCGGTCTCCGGCCGGGTCAACGTCACTGCCGGGCGTATCCAGCGGCTGGCGGTGGAAACCGTCTCGGGCAGCCTGGACGTGAGCGCGACCGGCATGGCGCCGGGCGGCAAGGTGACGATGCAGACGGTCAGCGGATCGGTCGCGCTGAAGCTGCCGGTGAATGTCTCGGCGCAGCTGAACGTCAAGACGTTCAGCGGGGGTATCCAGTCCGATGCCGGGCAGGTGGAGAAGCCGCGCTATGGTCCGGGCAGCAGCCTGGATGCGCGTCTGGGCTCGGGCGATGGGGATATTTCGATCAACTCCCATTCCGGGAGCGTGCGGGTCAGCCTGGGCCGCTGAGTGCGGCCACCGCACCGGCCGATGCCGGTGCGGTCGGCAGCAACGTCAGCCGGCTTTTTTCAGCGCCAGGGTATTGCCCAGCACTTCGATCTTGCCGCCACCTTTACGGAAGGCAGCCAGATCCGCAGCGATGCTCTGGCTGCTGACGGCGGAGTTGGACCCTTGCTTGCGGTCGACGCGAACGGTGTTGCTTGCCTTGGGGGAGGTCTTTGGCGTACGAGCCATGGATGCTCCTGCTATGGATGAAGCGTGGAAGAAAACGTCGACAGATCCTGCTGTTGTCGACGGTAGTCCTGCCGCACGAGGCGGCAATCATCGCCGCCCATGTCGAACTGGCGGCAGATCGCGGGTCGCTGCGAGTAGATCGTGCAGCGCAGGTGATACGGGTCGATCGCGGCGCACCAGCCTTCTTCGTTGCGTGCCATCACCGTGCCGCCACGCGCATCGGTGTCCAGCAGGTAGCCGGGCACGTTGTCGTCAGGCATGACGGTGACGGTGAGCCGACAACACACCGCATCGCAACGACGGCAGTCGATGGGGTCGGGCTCGGACGATGTAAGGAGTGCAGCCAGGCGTTCGCCCAATCTGAAGATCTCTTGGCGGCTCGGGGTGCAGCAGGCTGTGAACGAGCCGGATCACAGCGATGAGCGATCCCGGCACCGCGGACGAATCCGGACGGTGGCAGCATCGAAGAGGACGGTGGCCTGGGAGGCCCGGAAGATGGTGCTTGTTGCGTCAAGCGCATTGCGCTTTGAAGCCGAAAGATGATAGCGCTTCCGGCGTAACGTTTTGTTAATAAGGCCGTTCACGCCTCTTCAGGCCTTGTGCGACAAGGCCTGGTGCAAAAAACAGGGTCAGTTGGCGGCGGCCAGCGCCAGCCCGTGGACCACACCGAAGGACGGATTGCCGCGGACCAGGGTCGAGCCCGGGAAGGCATTGGCGACGGCCTGCTGCAGGTAGCCGGCGCGCGACATGCCCCCGGTCAGGAACACCGCTGCCGGGTCGTGGCCGATATCGCTGCGGACCTGCTCGAGCAGGGCGGTCAGTTCGCCCAGATAGCCGCCGGCGGCGGTTTCCAGGCGCGAGGCATCGATCTGCACCTGCAGGCCGCGTTCGATGAACCCAAGCGCGCTGTCGTGACTGGACACACTGCTCAGGGCGATCTTGCAGCGTTCGACCTCGCGGTACAGGCGCGCCGTGTTGCCGGTGTCCTGCAGGGCAGTCAGGCGCGGGCCGAACGGCGCGTCCACATCGCGGTAGGTGTGCTGGCGGAAATCGCGCTGGCGGGTCATGTCCTGCACCATCGCCGCTTCCACGTAGTGATGCGCGGGCACGCGGGTGATACCGCGGCCGAACAGCGGCATGTAGCCGCCCAGGCTCAGCGCCAGGTCGATATCGGTACCGCCGCGGGCGATACCCCAGGCACGGTGGATGGTCGGGGCCTGGCCACCGCCCACCCGGGCATGGGCGATATCGGTGGTACCACCGCCGATGTCCACCACCACCGCGTCGTGTTCCTGCGGGCTTTCGGCGTGGTAATGCATGGCCGCGGCCGCGGGCTCTTCGAGGAAATCGATGCTGTCAAAGCCGGCGGCGATCGCCGCGCCGTGCAGGATCTCCAGCGCCTGGGCGTTGCCGGCTTCGCCGATGGAACTGCGGAACTGGACCGGACGGCCCAGCGTGGCGGTGCGGATCGGGGTGTCCAGCTGGCGCGAGGCGGTCAGGCGGATGTGCTCGAGGATGTGCGTGGCGATGCCGGCGATGGTCTGGCGCGCGCGCGGGTGCAGGTTGTAG
The DNA here is from genome assembly GCF_002887735.1 of Stenotrophomonas bentonitica. Lineage (GTDB taxonomy): Bacteria > Pseudomonadota > Gammaproteobacteria > Xanthomonadales > Xanthomonadaceae > Stenotrophomonas > Stenotrophomonas bentonitica_A. The sequence goes on along the minus strand of NZ_PKQP01000001.1, from coordinate 481,859 downwards.
CCGAGCATCGATTTCGGGCTCTGCACCAGGTTGCCTTCGTTCTCTTCGAAGTAGGCCTCCAGCGCGTCATCGCCGTAGACGGCGTTCTGCAGCAGGGTGGTGGAGCTGAGCGGGGCCCGCATCTGCTCTTCCATCCACTGCCGGCGCACCACGCGCAGGGCCTCCCGGCGCAGTGCATCAGGCGCGCGTTCCTGGCCGGCGGCGCGGGCATCGCGCGCGGCCGCGTCGACCAGCCGGGCCAGATCGTGCTCCAGCGCCGGGGTCAGTTCGAAGTCGTTCGGGTCGCGCATCACCTCGGGGAAATACACCGTGGTGCGGAACTGTTCGGCCTGGCCGAACTGGATCGGCACCACCTTGCCGTCGATCACCACGGCGGCGGCGGAGTTGCTGGTGCCAAAGTCGATGCCGAGTTTCATGCGGTGGGCCGGGCCGGTGGTCAGGGGGCGCGCACTTTGCGGCAACGGGACCGCCGACGCAAGGGCAGGCGGTAACGGGCGGTTACACTAGTGGCCGTTTCGTTACCGAAGAGCTGTCGATGTCCGCCATTCCCGCCTGCCCGCAGTGCACCCTGGAAAACACCTATGCCGATGGCGCGCTGTTCATCTGCGCGGACTGCGGCCACGAGTGGGCCGCCGGTGACGGCGGCGGCGAGGCCCTGGTAGTGCGCGACAGCAACGGCAACGTGCTGGCCGCCGGTGACACGGTCACCGTGATCAAGGACCTGAAGGTCAAGGGCTCCTCGATCCCGCTCAAGCAGGGCACGGTGATCCGCAACATCCGCCTGGTCGAGGACGACGCCGAGCACATCGAGGGCAACTCGGAAAAGATCAAGGGCCTGGTCCTGAAGACCTGCTTCCTCAAGAAGGCCTGAGCCGGCTCAGTTGGCGTTGGTGCCGCGCTGGCGCCAACGCTGCAGGCTGTCCAGCTTGGCCTGGTAGCGGAACCTGAGCGCATCGCCGCTCTCCCCGGCCAGGTCCCGCGCGCGCTGCATTTCGATCGAGGCCCGGCGTGCATCGCCGGCCAGGAAATAGCTCCGGGCCAGCGCGAAGTGGAACGGATGCGCCGTCTCGTACAGATGGACCGCCCGGCGGTAGAAACGCACGGCTGCTGCATAGTCCCGGCGCTGCTCGGCCTGGGCGCCGAACATGTACTGGGCGAACGGATCGCTGCGCTGCACACGCGCCAGCCGGCTCGCCAGCAGCCCCGCCTGGCGGGTGTCGCCCATGCGGCGGTACAGGGCGCTGGCGTTGCTCAGGCTGGCGCCATGCCGCGGCTGCAGGCGTAGCGCGGTTTCATAGTCCCTGCGGGCCTGGTCCAGGTGGCCGATGCGTGCATCGAGGACGCCGAGGTTGTTCCAGGCCGCCACGAAGTCCGGTGCCATGCCGAGGGCTGCGCTGAAGTAGGCGCGGGCCGTATCGATATCGCCGGCGGTCATGTGGTCCGCGCCGCGGTTGTTGTAGAAATGGGCCAGCGTGCGCTGCCGGTTGATGCGCTGCGGGCCGAGGTGGTCGTAGAGCACGTTGTGGTCCAGATCGACGGTGCCGTTGCGCCCGTCCAGCACGATGCCCGCGTTGACGTGGCCCACGCTGTAGATCACCCCGGAAGCCTGGTACCAGCTCACCACCTGCGCCACTTCCTGGACATGCGCGTCGATGCCGGCCAGGTTGGCCAGGGTGACAAACAGCAGCGTAAAGGACAGGCAGTTGGCACGCCGCGTCTGCCAGGTTTCGGTGATCGTGTAGGTCGCCTCCGGGTCGTAGGCCAGGTGCAGCCCCTGTGCGTCGAAGATCATCTCCACCAGCCGCTGCAGGCGGCGCTCGCGCGAGTAGCCGGGATCGATGACCCGTTCGTGCAGCAGCGCCAGCAGCGGCGCGGGCACCTCCAGGATCTGCGCGGGCGTGGGTGGGGCGGCCGCGCTTGGCCCGGCGGTGGTCACAACGGGCGCGGGGGCGGCTGCCCAGGCCGGTGCGGCGGCCAGGGCCATGCACATCATCAGCAGGAATCTGCACGCGGTCATCGCCGTCACCTCGCAGGGCGCTGGGGTCCGTCGGGTCCAGTCTAGGCGCGTTGATGGGCCCCGGCATGCCGTTCATCGGCTGTCCGCGCCATCCACAGAGGATGTGGACCAGCGGTCGACAAACGTGTGGATAACCGCGCGCACCGCCTGCACGGCAACGGTTCTGGGAAGGTGGTCAAAAAACCACCGCCCGGCTTGCCAGCGTCGCGGCGACGGCCAATCATGGTGCATGCGCTTCGAACCGATTCCCCTGCCTGCCGGGCAGCGTGCCGAGCTGGAAACCGCCTACGCCCTGCCGCCGCGGGCGTACCACAACTGGTCGCACGTGCAGGCCGTCCTGCAGCACTGCAGCACCGTCGCCGAGGCCGGCCCGGGCTGGACCCGGCCGCGCGAGGTGCAGTTGGCCGCGCTGTACCACGACGCCATCTACGAGGCGGGACGGGGCGACAACGAAGCCCGTTCGGCGGCGCTGGCGCGCGAGGCGATCGCGCGCTGGTTGCCGGCGGCCGGGATCGATGCGGGCCGGGTGGTCGAGCTGATCGAACTGACCGCCCGCCACAGCAAGCTCGCGCCCGGCGATGTCGACCCCGAAGCGGCGCTGTTCCTGGATTGCGACATGGCCATTCTCGGGGCGCCGGCGGCAGTGTTCGACGCCTACGACCGCGGTATCGCCGAGGAATACGCCGGACACGTGCCGGGCTTTGTGTTCCGGCTCAACCGGCGGCGCTTTCTCAAGCAGGTGCTGGGGCAGCCGCGGATCTTCCTGAGCGACTTCTTCCACCAGCGACTGGATGCGGCCGCGCGCGACAACCTGCGCCGGCGGGTCGGGCGCTGAAGCCCCGGCGCGAAGCATGCCCGTTACACTGTGCGCGCTGTTTTTCCTCCCTGTGTGGCCATGCCTGTGTCCGTTCCAGCCTCCGATCCGCGTCCGCAACCGCCGGAAGAACCCGGCCCCAACGAGTGCTGCGGCAGCGGCTGTCCGCTGTGCGTGCTGGATCTGTACAGCGATGAGCTGCAGCGCTACCGCGCTGCCCTGGCTGCATGGAAACAGCGCCACCCCGAGGCCACCGACTGACCCCAGGAGCCGCGATGTCGCTGCCGCTGCCACGCCCCTCCCGCTGGCCCGCCCAGCATCATGGACGCGTCGCCATGGCGACCCTGGTGGCGCTGGCGCTGTTCGTCGCCACCGCGCTGTGGACGCAATGGGCACGCGATGATCTGGACTGGGTGCAGGCCACCCTGAGCCTGTACCTGCATGGCCCCTGGGGGCTGGCCCTGCGCACCGCCTATTGCGTGCTGGCGCTGGCGATCATGCTGCTGGCGGTCTCGCTGCATGCCAACAGTCGTTCGCCGCGCCGCAGTGCGGCGGCGCCGCTGCTGTTCTGGGTCGCCGCGCTGGGCCTGATGGGGGTGGCGATCGGCGACAGCTGGCTGCCCGAGCGCGCGCCGCTGCTGGCGCCGCTGGTGCACGGGCTGTCGGCCAATACCGCGTTCCTGTGCGTGAGCGTGGCGATGCTGCTGCAGAGCTGGTACCTGCGCGCCGATCCGCGCTGGCGCACGTGGGCCGGGCCGGCCTGGTGGTGGGCCTGGCTGTGCTTCGTGCTGCTGTGGCTGCACGTGCTGTGGCGCGGCCCACCGCGCGGCGCTGGGCAGAAGCTGGTGATTGCAGTGGTGGTGGTGTGGCTGGTGTCGGTGGCCTGGCAGCTGTGGCGCCAGGCGCGCCGTGAGCCGCGCTGAGCGTCCGGCCACGGTCTGTACATGCCCTTGGCCGGGCAGGGGCGTATCGTTGGCACTCTATCCATGGGATGCGCGACGATGCGGCGAGCCGGTTTGGGGGTGATGCTGGGACTGGTGATGGCAGGGATGACGGGGGCGGCGCTGGCCGCGCCACCGCAGCAGCTCAGCCATGGTCGTTTCGAGAACGTGCCGGTCCATCTGCCCGACGGCCACCCGCAACGGGTGGTGGTGTGGTTCGACGGCGCGGCCGGCCGCGCCGACAGCCAGCAGCGGATCGACGCACTGCGTTCCGAGGGCGCGCTGGTCGCGCAGGTCGATGTCGCGCACCTGCGCCAGGTGCTGGCCCGCGAGAAGAGCGGTGACTGCGCGTTCGGTGCGGGCGACGTCGAGAATTTCTCGCGCTGGTTCCAGGCTTATCTGCACGTGCCCGGCTACCACCTGCCGCTGATCGGCGGCGATGGTGAGGGGGCGGCGCTGGCCTACGCGGTGGCCGCCCAGGCCGACACCCAGGTGTTCGCCGGGCTGATCACCACGGGGTTCTGCCCGTCCGGCGTGCGCGAGCGCAAGGTCTGCGGGGCCGGCAGCAGCCATGGCCGCCTGCAGCCGACCGAGCTGAATTTCCCGTGGTTGAACGCGGCCGGCGATGTGCATTGCCCGGCGGGAGAGTCAGCCGCGTTCGTGCGCAAGGTCGGCATGGGGCGCCAGTTCGAGCGCACCGCGCAGGGCGACGCATTGCCCGGGCTGTTGGCGGCGGCCAAGGTGATCGGCGCCCAGAAGGGCGTCAGCCTGGCGCCGCCACCGGATGACCTCAACGGCCTGCCGGTGGTCGATGTGCCGACCACCAAAGCCGGTGACACCTTCGCCATTTTTGTCTCGGGCGATGGTGGCTGGGCGGGGCTGGACAAGGAAGTGGCCGCGTCGCTGAGCGAGGCCGGCGTGCCGGTGGTCGGCGTGGATTCACTGCGTTACTTCTGGACCGCGCGCACGCCGGAAGGGTTCGCCCGCGACCTGGAGCGCATCGCCACTCACTACAGCCGGCAGTGGCAGCGCCGCAACGTGGTGTTGGTCGGTTTCTCGCAGGGCGCCGACGTGTTGCCTGCGGCGATCAACCAGCTGTCACCGGCAACGCGGGAGGCGGTCTCGATGATCGCGCTGCTGTCGGTCGGCAAGAACGCCGATTATGAGTTCCATGTCAGCAACTGGCTCGGCGGCGGTGGCGACGGCCTGCCGATCGCGCCGGAAGTGGCCCGGCTGCCCGCCGGCAAAACACTGTGCGTGTATGGCGAAGAGGATCGCGATGCACTGTGTCCGTCGCTGCCTGCAGCGGGCAACGCGCAGATCATCAAGCTGCCCGGCGATCATCATTTCAAAGGTGACTACGATCGCCTCGCCGATACCATCGTGCAGCACCTGCCGGCGCGCTGAGCGCCGGCAGTCCCGGTGCGGCCTCAATCGTGCCGACGTGGATCCAGAGAGATCAGCCGGGTCGCATCGAGCAGGGCGGCGGGCAGGTGCACGCCGCCGGGCGCGGCCAGGTAGCGGGCGCGCCAGACCGGGGCGAACTTCGATTTGAAGCGGCGCAGGCCGCTGAAGCCGTAGAAGCGTTCACCGTGCCGCGCGACCACGTTGGCGAAACGGTTCCAGCGCCCGGCCAGGCGATGCTGGGCGAGCCCGGACAGCGGCGCCATGCCCAGCGAGAAGCGGTGGAAGCCCTGCGCGCGGCCCCACAGGAACAGTTCGATGAACAGGAAATCCATGGTGCCTTTGGGCGCATCGTCGACGTGCCGCATCAGGTCGACCGACAGTTCATTGCCGGCCGGCGCCTGCCATAGATTGGCGAAGGCCACGATGCGGCCCTCGGCCTCGACCAGCGCCACCGGGAAGCGGGACAGGTAGGCCGGGTCGAAGCTGCCCAGGGAGAAGCCCTTTTCATCACCGGCCTTGTCGTCCAGCCATTGCTGGGAGACCACCGACAGGGCCGGCAGCAGGGCCGGTACTTCCTCGGGGGGCGCGACGCGGAAGCTCAACCCGCCGCGCTTTCCGCGGTTCCAGGCCTGGCGCAGATCGGCGCGATCGCGGCCTTCCAGGGTGAAGTCCTGCAGCGGGACCATCGCCTCTTCGCCGAGTTTGACCAGGGTCAGGCCGAGATCGAGGTAGGTCTGCCAATGCGCTTCGCCCACCTGGTAGAACACCGGGCGCAGGCCGAGCCGGTCGGCTTCCTCGCGGAAGCGCCAGATCAGCGCACGCACCACCTCCGGCGGGCCGACCGGATCGCCCATCGCGATCAGCGAGCCGCCGTAGCGCTGCATCATCACGAAGCCGCGCTGCGCCTCGTCGCGCAGCACGGCCTTGTCCGCGGTGAGTACCAGGCAGGCCTGGGTGTCCTCGGCGGCGGCGAGGATCGGGGCGAGTGCGCCCAGCGTGGCGGCATCGGCGGCCGGCAGCGGGCTGCGCGTGCTGTGCAGCAACCGGGCCAGGCCGAAGATGGTCAGCGCGATCGCCACCAGCAACAGCGCCCGCAATGCACGCGGCGCGTTGCCCTGCAGCGCGAACTGCCACCACAGCTCGTTCTGGTATTCGACGTGGCTGTAGACGAAGAACAGCAGCCAGATCACCGCCACCAGCACCAGCCCGAGGTTGCGGATCCACGGCCACGACCAGGCCTCATCCAGCAGCGCGCCCTGGCGGTAGAACTCGCGGCGCGAGGCCCACAGCGCGGCAGCCACGAGCAGCGCCGACAGCGCGATCAATACCTGCCCGCCGCGCAGCCAGATCGGCAGCGGGGACAGCACGCAGATGCCGAGTGCCAGCATCCACGCGGCATGGCTGCGCCGCTGCAGGCCCTGACCGATCAGCAGCAGCGCGACACCGGCCAGACTGCCCAGCAGATGCGAGGTTTCCAGGATGGGCAGCGACGCGGTGATCAGGTGCCGACGAGGGGTCGGCAGGGTGCCGTCGATCACCAGCGCGGCGCCGACGCTGAACACCGCCAGCGCGATGATCTGCGGCAGCCACGGGCGCAGGGCGGTCCAGCCGACCCGGGTCGCACCGGCACCGGCGCGCAGCGGGCGACGCAGCGCGGGCGCCACCGCCAGCACCGTGGCCAGCAGCAGCGGCAGCACGTAATAGGTCACGCGGTAGATCAATGCCGCCGCCAGCACCGCAGCGGGGGCTACCTGTGGCAACAGCTTCAACAGGCTCCACTCGAATACGCCCAGGCCGGCCGGCACGCTGGAGATCAGGCCGGCCAGCACCGCGACCAGGTACAGACCGACGAAACCGGGCAGCCCGGTCGGCGTATCCATCGGCAGCAGCACATAGAAGGCCGCGCTGGCCAGCACCAGTTCGACCACGCTCAGTGCCGTGACGCCGAGCATCGTGCGGCGATCCGGCAGCCACAACGCATGCCCGCGGATCCGGAAACTGCGGCCCTCGCGCCCCACCAGCAGCACCGTGCCGGCATAGGCCAGCAGGCCAAGGACGCCGATCACACGCACCGCCTGCACCGGGATCGGCAACGCCAGCGCGGCCGCGCCGGGCTCAAGCACGAAGGCCAGCGCCAGCAGCAGCCAGGCGCCGAACATGAAGCCCAGCGTGCTCATCAACACCACCTGGCCGATCTCGCCGAGCGTCAGCCCCGCGCGACCATAGCCACGCAGGCGCACCGCACCGCCGGTGAGCGCGGCAAAGCCCAGCGTCTGCCCCAGCGTATGGGCGAGGAAGGCGGTGATGCCGACCCGCGCTGGATGAAGGCGTTTGCCGCTGCGGCGCAGGCCGATCGCATCGAAGCCGATCAGGCAGGCGTAGCTGGCCAGGCCGAGCAGCACGGTCAATGCGATCTGGCCGGCGCCGAGATGACGGAACGCCTCGCGGATCGCGCGGTAACCGTGTTCGTCGAATTCGTTGGCCAGCCCGCGCAGGGCCAGGGCCAGGATCACCAGCGGGATGACGACGGTTGCGGCGCGACGCCAGGGGGCGCGGGCCGGCGTGGGAGCAGGGGCGGTGTCGGTCATCGGTACAGCGTGCTCCGGGATGGGCGATGAAAGAGTCAACGGCGGGCGTGCCTGCCGGGTCCGGCAAATCGTGCGCCTGATGCCGACGCTTGCCAAGCGGCGGCGCTGTGCGTGCTGTGGCTGCTTTGCGCACCGGCCCCGGCAGGCGCACGCTGCATCGGTGACAATGCGGTTTCATCCAGAGGAGCAAACGCCATGTTGGAACGTTTCGACGTAGGTCCGCGCATGTCCGAAATGACGGTGCACAACAAGGTCGCGTATCTGTCCGGGCAGATCCCCGAAGACACCAGCCAGGACATCACCGGGCAGACCCGTCAGGTGCTGGAAGAGATCGACAAGCTGCTGGCACTGGTGGCCAGTGACAAGCAGCACATCCTGCGCGCGGAGATCTTCCTGGCCGACATCGGCGATTTCGCCGGCATGAATGCCGCGTGGGATGAGTGGGTGGTGGCAGGCATGACCCCGGCGCGTGCGACCGTGGAAGCCAAGCTGGCCGACCCGAGCTGGAAAGTGGAGATCGTGGTGACGGCGGCCTTGCCGTAACCGCGCCGTGAAGCAGGGGCGCCATGGAGATCGACGCATTGCCATGCGCCCCGCTGTCGCCGCTGTCGCGAGCAGGGCCGCGGCCGGCCCTACCGCGTTACGCTGACCAGTGCGATGCAGTCCACTGGGCACGGCGGGATGCACAGTTCGCAGCCGGTGCACAGATCGGCGATGACGGTGTGCATGTACTTGGCACCGCCGACGATCGCATCGACCGGACACGCCTGGATGCACTTGGTGCAGCCGATGCAGTCCGCTTCGATCACCACCGCGACCTGCGGTGCCTTGTGTTCGCCGCGCGAGCGGTCGAACGGCAGCGCGATCACCCCCAGCACATCCGCCAACGCGCGTGCGCCGGCATCGCCGCCTGGCGGGCAATGATCGACGCCCGCCTCGCCGCGTGCCATCGCCTCGGCATACGGGCGGCAGCCGTCGTAGCCGCATTGCCCGCATTGGGTCTGTGGCAACAGCCGGTCAAGGCGTTCGGTGAGGGTGTCGATGGGAAGACTCATGGCGTGGCGGTGGCTGCGCGGTGGGGCATCAGGCCCGGCTGTCCCGGGCGGGTGGGGCACTGGCCGGCGCCGTCCGGCGCGGCTTCATGGGTTTGCCGCGGTACCAGCGTTCGTGGGCGAGGGCGAGCATCGGGCGGTCCTCGCTGCTGTCGCCGTAGGCATGGATGCGCAGATAGCGCGGAAGGTCGAAGCGACGGCGGATCTGCGCCACCTTGTGCGGAGCACAGTCGCCCTGGGCATAGCGCCCGGTGAGGCGCCCGTCGCGGCTCTCCAGCCGGTTGCAGATCAGCTCCAGCCCCATCGCCTCGCACCACGGGCGCAGGTACAGGTCCAGCGAGCCGGACACGATCACCACCGTGTGCTGCTGCTTGAGGTGCCACTGGATCTGCTCGAGCATCTCAGGGCGCATCACGCCTGGCAGCACGTCACGCGCGTAGCCGGCGGCCTGCGCGGTGATGTCCTCCAGATGGCGATCGGTGAAGGTCAGGCGGGTGACGCGGCGGCGGAGCCGTTCGGCCGAGATCAGCTTCAGGCGATAGGCCAGCAGCCAAGGGCCCACTTTCCACCAGGCCTGCGCGAGCTGTTCGGGGGTGGCCACACGGCGCAGGAAACGCCCGTAGGTATCGCAGGTGGTGACCGTGTGGTCGAAATCGAACAGCGCCAGTTCCAACCCACACCTCCAGGCAGAAAAGCGTGGCAGGGCGACCGGGTGGCCGCCCTGCCGTCGCGGTCAGCGGACCGGCATGCCCGGCAGCGCGGCGCTGTCGGCGTCCAGCAGGGCGAGTGCGCCGCCGTCGAAACCGGCCGACAGGATCATGCCTTCGCTCAGGCCGAAGCGCATCTTGCGCGGGGCCAGGTTGGCGATGAACACCACGCTGCGGCCGACCAGCTGCTCCGGCTCGCCGTAGCTGGCGCGGATGCCGGAGAAGATCTGGCGCTTGCCCAGGTCACCGGCGTCGAGTTCGAAGCGCAGCAGCTTGTCCGAGCCTTCCACGAACTCGCAGACCAGCACCTTGCCGATACGCAGATCCAGCTTGGCGAAGTCGTCGATGCCGATGTAGGCCGGCGCGGCCTCGCCATCGGTGGTCACCGCCGGTGCCGGTGCGGCAGCGGGCTTGGCCGGCTTGGCCGGGGCGGCGGGGGCCGGGGTGGCGGCCTGCAGGGTGTCCTTGGAAGCGTCGGTCATGGCGTCGATTTTTTTCGGGTCGATACGGGTGAACAGGGGCTCGTACACCGCGATGGTGTGCGCGGTCAGCGGGGTGGCGATGTCGGTCCAGGCCTGCACCGGCGCGGCCAGGAAGGCCTCGGCCTGCGCGGCGGTGGCCGGCAGCACCGGCTTGAGCGCGGTAACCAGCACGCGGAACAGGTTCAGGCCCTGGGTGCAGACCGACTGCAGCTGCGCATCGGCGCCGTCCTGCTTGGCGATCACCCACGGCTTTTCATCGTCGATGTAGCGGTTGGCTTCATCGGCCAACGCCATGGTCTGGCGCAGTGCACTGGCCGGATCGTTGCGCTCGTACGCCTCGCGGATCGGCGCCAGCGCGGCGACGAAGCGGTCGTACTGGGCGGCATCGGGCAGCGCAGCGGCCAGGCGGCCCTCGAAGCGCTTGCTGATGAAGCCCGCGCAGCGGCTGGCCAGGTTGACGAACTTGCCGACCAGGTCCGCGTTGACGCGCGCGATGAAGTCGCCCAGGTTCAGGTCGAGATCGTCCACGCCGCCGGAGGACTTGGCCGCGAAGTAATAGCGCAGCGCTTCCGGTTCCAGCCCGGCATCCAGGAAGGTGCGCGCCATCACGAAGGTCCCGCGCGACTTGGACATCTTCGCGCCATCCACGGTCAGGTAGCCGTTGACGTGCAGGCGGGTCGGGGCGCGGTGGCCGGTGCCGTGCAGCACCGCCGGCCAGAACAGGCCGTGGAAATTCACGATGTCCTTGCCGATGAAGTGGTGCAGCTCGGTGCTGGTGCCCGCGCGCAGGTGCGCCTCGAAGTCTTCGCCGGTCTTCGCGCACAGCGTCTGGAAGCTGGACAGATAGCCGATCGGCGCATCCAGCCAGACATAGAAGTACTTGCCCGGATGGCCGGGAATCTGGAAGCCGAAGTACGGCGCATCGCGCGAGATGTCCCACGCGCGCAGGCCACCGTCGGCATTGAGCCACTCACCCAGCTTGGCCTTCACGCCCGGCAGGGCGACGTCGCCGGCCAGCCACTCGCGCAGGAAGCTTTCGAAGCGGCCGACCTCGAAGAAGAAATGCTCCGAATCGCGGATTTCCGGCGTCGCGCCGGAGATCACCGATTTCGGGTCTTTCAGGTCGGTCGGGCTGTAGGTGGCGCCGCAGACTTCGCAGTTGTCGCCGTACTGGTCCGGGGTGCCACAGTTCGGGCAGATGCCCTTGATGTAGCGGTCCGGCAGGAACATGCCCTTGGCCGGGTCGTAGAACTGGGCCACGGAGCGGCGCGCGATGTGGCCTTCGGCCTCGAGCTTGAGGTAGAAGGCTTCGGTCAGCGCCTTGTTGGCCGCCGAGTTGGTCGAGTCGTAATGATCGAACGCGACGCCGAACGCGGCGAAATCGCGCTCATGGCTGGCCTGGATGCTGGCGATGAAGGCTTCAGGGGTCACGCCGGCCTTTTCGGCCGCGAGCATGATCGGGGTGCCATGGGTGTCATCGGCGCAGACGAACCAGGTCTTGCCGCCGCTCATTCGACGCGCGCGCACCCAGATGTCAGCCTGGATGTAGCCGACCAGGTGGCCCAGGTGCAGCGGGCCGTTGGCGTAGGGCAGGGCGGTGGTGACGAGAGCGGTGCGGGTCATGGTGAGCGCTGTTGCCAGGGGAACCGGGGATTATCGCATGCCAAAACGCAGTAACCCGGCCGAAGCCGGGTCACCGGGGCTGGAACCTGCGCGGGGCTTACTCGCGCACCCAGGTCTGGGCGCGGCAGATGAAGGCCACGCAGCCGGACACGTCCAGCTTGGCGCCACCGGTCTGCAGCTTCATCTTGGACTTGTAGGTCTTGCCGTTGCCCGGGTCCAGGATGGTGCCGCCGGACCAGGCGTTGGCGCCATCGGCCTTGAGGTTCCACAGGATGGTCATGCCCTTGACCGGCTTGTTCTTGTTGGCGCCCTCGCAGCCATCGCAGACCGGGTTGGGGCCCTTGTCCGAGTGCAGGATGTCCACGACCTTGCCGGTCAGGGTGCCGTTGGTAGCCTGGGTGATCTCCACGATCGACTTCACCTTGCCGGTCTTGTCATCGATGGTCTTCCAGCGGCCGACGGCGCCGTCGGCGGCGCTGGCCGACATCGCAGCCATCATCAGCGGCAGCGCCAGCAACAGGGTCTTGAAGGTCTTGCGCATGTTCCCCTCCCAGGGATGTCCGTGAACGCCGGCGCAGGCGGCCGGTACAGGGCCGACTGTATACCCATTCGCTCCGGTACGGAACGTGCCCGGCGCACGGTTCAGCCGGCGTCGGCCGGGATCTCGTACAGCTCCAGCGGCAGGTCGTCGGGATCGGCGAAGAAGGTGAACCGGCGCCCGGTGTACGCGTCCACCCGGATCGGCTCGCAGGCCACCCCGGCCGCGGCCAGGCGTTCGATCATGGGCTCCAGCAGGTGCACGCGGAAGGCCAGGTGGCGCAGGCCCTGGGCCTCGGGGCGGCTGGGGCGCGGCGGCGCCCCCGGGAACGAGAACAGCTCCAGCTGGCTGCCGTCGGGCAGGGCCAGGTCGAGCTTCCAGGAATCGCGCGCCGCTCGGTAGTTCTCGGCGATCACCCGCAAACCGAGCACGCGGGTATAGAAATCCTTCGAGCGGGCGTAATCCGAGGCGATCAGGGCCACGTGGTGGATGCCGGTCAGCGGCGAGGTGTCCGAAGCGTTCATTGCAGGGTGTCCAGCCAGCGCCGGGCGATCTGCAGCGCCAGCGGATAGGGTTCGGGTGCGTTGCGGTTGCTGAGCACGATCACGGTGAGGCGCTGCGCCGGGTAGCGCAGGATCACGTTGCGGAAACCGATGCTCTCGCCGCTGTGCCAGTGTGCGCCGCCGTTGAGGCGCCAACCGAAGCTGTAGAACGGCACGTCCCGTTCGGCGGTGGGCGTGGCAGGGGAGAACATCTGCGTCAGCGATGTCGCTTTCAGCAGCCGCTGGTCATACAGCGCGGCATCCCACCGGGCCAGATCGTCCACCGAGGAATAGATGCCGCCATCCCCGAGCACCGCGCTCGTCACGCTCTGGTCGGTGCGCTGCCAGCGCCCGTCGACCTCGCTGTAGCCATAGGCGCGACGGGCGATTCCGTCCACCCCGTCCTGATGGGCCACGCTGTCGCGCATGCCCAGCGGCAGGAAAATCCGCTGGCGCAGGAAGGTCGCGAAATCGCTGCCGGAGGCCTTGCCGACCACCAGCGCCAGCAGCGCGTAGCCGCTGTTGCTGTAGCGGTAGGCCGTGCCGGGTGTGAAGTACGTCCGGTCCTGAGCCTCCAGCAGATGCAGCACATCCTGGTCATGCACCTGCGCGGTCGCGTCGGCGGCCATCAGGTCTTCGTAGTCGAGCAGGCCGCTGGTGTGGCTGAGCAGCTGGCGCAGGGTGATCGCATCGGCGGCGGCCGGCAACGAGGGCAACCAGCGCTTCAGCGGATCATCCAGGGTCAGCGCGCCGTCCTCGGCCAGCAGCAGGATCGCCGCGGCGGTGAACTGCTTGCTGACCGAGGCCAGCCGGAAGTTGGTCTGTGCGGTCACGGCGGTGCGATCTTCCAGAACCGCCAGCCCGTAGCCGCGCCGGAACACCGGTTTGCCATCATGCAGGACCAGCACCGCCGCGCCCGGCACCTGGCCGTCGTAGCGCTGCATCAGGGCATCGATGCCCGGATCCGGCGGTGTCAGCGCCGGCGCGGCCATCACTGACCCGCTGCCGGCGATGCACATCGCGCCGATCCACCCACGTAGATGCCGCACGATGTGCATGTCCGGTTCCTTCTGCGGTCAGGGCGCGGGCGTTGCCGCACCGTTCTGGCTGGCGATCCAGCGGGCGATCTTGGCATCCAGGATATCCAGCGGCATCGAACCATCGCGCAGCACTTCCTCATGGAAGCGACGTGCATCGAAACGCGGCCCCAGTGCCGCCTTGGCCTTGTCGCGCAGCTCCATCATCTTCAGCTCGCCCAGGCCGTTGGCGAGGGTCTGCCCGGGCAGGGCCATGAAGCGCTCGACTTCGGCATTGGCATCGCTGGCACTCATGTCCGCGGTCTTGACCAGGTAGTCCACGGCCTGGCGCTTGCTCCAGCCCTGCGCGTGCACGCCGGTGTCGGCGGCCATGCGTGCGGCGCGGGTCAATGCGGCCTGGAGATAGCCGATGCGTTCGTACGGATCCTGATAGACGCCCAACTGCTCACCCAGCGACTCGGCGTACAGGCCCCAGCCTTCCACGAAGGCGATATCGCCGCCCAGGCGACGGAAGCGCGGCAGCTTGTCCAGCTCCTGCTGCAGGCCCAACTGCACGTGGTGGCCGGGAATGCCTTCGTGCAGGAACTGCATCGGTGCGGCCCAGCGGCGGCGGCTCGGCAGGTCGCCGGTGTTGATGTACAGCACGCCTGGGCGCATGCCGTCCGGCAGCGGCTGCTGGTAGCTCACCGCGCCGGCGGTGGCGGCACGCTCGGGCTCCACCGCGCGGATCTCCATCGGCGCCTTGGGCAGCGTGCCGAGCAGGGTCGGCAGGCGCGCATTGACCTGGCTCTGCAGCTGCTTGTAGCGGTTGATCAGTGCATCGGCGTTGGCGTACTGGAAATCGCGGTCGGTGCGCATCGTGCGCAGCAGCTTCTGCTGCGAGCCGCGGATCCGGTTGTCTTTCATGATCGTGGCGATCTGTGCCTGCAGCGAGGCCACGCGCTGTTCGGCCAGTGCGTGGATCTGCTCGGGCGTCAGCGTGGAGGCCGTGCTCTGCACGATGGTCTGCGCATACCAGGCCTTGCCGCCGGGCAGGCCGGCCAAACCATCGGTGCTGCGCGCGGCGGGCAGGTACTCGGTGGCGATGAAGCCGCGCAGGGCGCGGTAGGACGGCATGATGCGCAACTCGATCATGCGCTTGTACTCGGCCGTGATGCGCACTTTGTCAGCCTCGGGGAAATCCTCGGGCAGATTGCGCACCGGCGCCCAGAAGATGCTTTCCTCGGCGGTGGGCTTGATCACCGCATCCAGCTGCGGCAGCACTTTTTCCATCAGGTCGCGCGGCTGCACCACGCCGGCAGCCATGCCTTGGCGCATGTTGGCGATGGCCTGTTCGAACAGTGCTGGGATGCCCAGCGAACGGCGCGACCAGCCGTCGTAATCCTGCACCGTGTTGAACGGCTGGGCGCCGGAGCCGGAGCCGAGAATGGCCATGATGCTGCCGAGGTTGTAGTACTGGCTCACCGGCAGCATCCAGCCCGGGAACTGTTCGGCCGCCAGCGACATGCGCGCATCGCGCACGAAGATTTCATAGCTCAGCAGGTCCTGGCCGGTCAGGCCATCCGGGCCGATCTTCTCGACCTTGCCCAGCCATTCCACGGTGAAATCATGCGACTGCTGGCGGTACGCGGCCGAGAGGATGTTGGGGAGTTGATCGTTGTGGCGGCTGTCGCCCTGGAAGGTGGCCTGCAGCGGGTTGAGCCGCATCGAGGCATCCCAGTACTCATCGTAGATCCGGTCCAGCTGCGCGGCCTTGCTCTGCTGGCGTACCAGCGGCTGGCGGGCAGGGGCGGCGGCCGGGCGTGCACGCGGCTTGGCCTTGGGCTTGGCGGCGGGCCGGGACTGGGCCGCGGCGGGCCGGGTGGCCTTTTTCTTGGCGGCTTCGGCCGGAGCGGCGGCACTGAAGGCCATCAGTACGGCGATGGCAAGCGCCAGGGCGCGGGCGGGGTGGGGCATCGGCTGTTTCCGTAAACGCACAGACGAGGGAGCTTGCCCGATTCGCCTGCGTACGACCAGCATCGGCCCCCGGTCAGCTTTGTCATGTACGGCGCGCGGTCAGCTGCGGCAGCGCGAGGCTGCCGCCACGCTCAACGATCGCCGGCGCGGGTGAACGGCATGGTTTCCGGCGCGACCGCACCGCCGGAAATGATGAAGCTCATCGCCTGGTCCACGGTCCAGTCGGTCGGGGTCAGCAGCTCGACCGGCACGATTTCCAGATAGCCCGAGGTCGGATTGGGGGTGGTCGGCACGTACACTGCCGCCAGCTCGCGCCCACTGCCTTCTTCCTTCATCACCCGCGTGACCAGCCCGACCGACTTCATGTCCCGGTGCGGGAAATCGATCAGCACCACGCGCTGGGTGCTGCCCGGTTCGGTCTGCAGCATGTCCAGCAGTTTCTTGGCGCTGTCATAGATGATGCTGGCCAACGGGATGCGTTTGATCACCGCGCCGAACCAGCGCAGCAGGCGCTGGCCGATCACGCGGCGGCTGAGCACACCCACCGAGAGGATCACCAGCAACGTGGCGGCCAGGGCGATGATGTCCTGCATCCACTCGACCTTGATCCAGCCCAGGTAATGCGGGAAGGAGGCAGCGATCTGCTCGGATAACGGCACCACCAGCGGGCTGGAAATGCCCGAAAGCAGCACGAACACGAATTTGACCACCACCCAGGTCAGCCAGATCGGCAGCAGGGTCAGCAGACCGGTCAGGAACAGGCGCTGCAGGGAGGGACGCGGAACGAGTTGGGGGGCTTCGGGCGACATCCGCGCATTGTAGCGGGGGCGATGCCCGGTTTACGCTGCCCGTCCCCGCAGGACGCGGGCGCTGGGGAGAATGCTGTGTTGAAGAATGGACTGAAATGGGTGGGCATCTCGATCCTGAGCCTGATGGTGGCGGTCGCGGTGGTCTGGGCGGCCTCGCGGTTCTGGCCGCTGCTGGTTGAGCAGCGCGAGGCGATGCGGCTGCTGCAGGCGCCCGTGCCCACGAACGGCGGCAACGGCTTCTCCGCGTTGTGGACCCTGCGCTACGACGGACTGGATGCCAACGCACGCGAAGCGGTGCTGGCGCAGGATGTGGAGCGTTGGCGCACCGGCACGCCCGGCCAGCGGCCGGTGGACTCCAGCGCGGAAGGACGCTACCCCGCTACGCCGCTGCCCGCGCTGGCGCGGTGTGGCCGACGGGGCATGGGCTGTCTTGCGGCGGTGCGCGCCGACCCGGAGCGTTTCGCCGCCGCGCATGCCGGTCATGATGCGCTTCACCAGCGCGTGGCCGCGATTGCCGGCCATGGGCACTTCGTCTCCCCGTTCATGCCGTTCGATACCGACCCGATGGTGCCGCTGCCGGTCTTCCACCCGATGCTCGACCCGGTATCGGCGCATGCGCTTGCCCACGTGCGTGGTGACAGTGGTGCCGCACTCGCTGGTGCCTGTGCGGACATCCTCAGTGGGCGCCGGATGACGGGGCAGGGCGATACGCTGATCACCAGCATGATCGGCGCGGCGGTGGTGGAGACCAACGCGCGGCTGCTGGCCGACATCCTGGTCGAACTGCCCGCCGATGCGACGCTGCCTGCGGCCTGTGAGGCCGCACTGACGCCCATGACGTCTGGCGAGCAGAGCCTGTGCATGGCGATGCGCGGTGAGTTCGCGCTGGCCGGGGCGGGGTTGCGCCTGGCCAGCGGAGACCCGAAGGGTAATCGCCTGCTGCTGGATGTGCCGCGTACCCAGGCGCGCATGGCGCCGCGCTACGCGTGGGCGTGCGCTGCCAGTGCCGAGCTGGTGGCCGCGCGCGATGCGCCTACCCCGATTCCCGGGCCGGCGCAGGATCGCTTTGCGTGCATCGCCAATCCGCTGGGCTGCAGCCTGGCCAATCTTCCCGGGCCGGACATGCAGCAGTACGCGGGCCGCCCGCAGGACGCCGCCGCGATGCTGCGCCTGGTGGCGGCACAGCGCTGGCTGCGCCAGCAGCCTGGCGAGGCATCCGTGGCGCTTGAGAGGTTGCCGGAGGCGCTCCGTTCGCCCACCCGGACCCCGGTGCTCAGCGACGATGGCCTGTGGCTGCAGGTGGACCGGCGCGTGGTGAGGGACGAGGGCGGGCCGACCCTGCAGGTGCCGATGCAGGCACCGGCACGTTGAACCGCGCGCGGTGCGGCGGCGGTTCAGCCCCCCTCGGCGTCCGCCAGCGGTTCGAAGCTGCTGCCGTCGCCCACCGTCTCCAGGGTCCAGCGGCGCGGTGAGGTCAGCGTTTCCCAACGCACCGTTTCGCGGTCGGCGTCGGTGCTGCCCTCGGCGTGGCGCACCCGGCGGGTCGAGTAATTGATGCTCAGGTCTTCGGTCTGCCCGGAATTGCGCATCAACGAACTGCGGTCGTAGCCGATCAGCGCGAAGGCGCCATCCTGCCAGCGGAAGGTGAAGCTGGCCGAGCCGGTGGACCAGCTGCCGGCATTGGAAAAGAAGAACAGGGTGGTGCGCAGGGTGCCGCGCACGATCGAGACGCCCGCGCCGTCCTCGAATACGTCGGAGAGGTTCGGCGCCTCATGGCGGGTGATCAGCGTGTGGTTCTGCGCGGCGAGCGCGTAGCCGTCCTGCGTGGCCAAGGCGATGGCAAGCAGGCGCGGATTGCTGTCCAGCGGGCTGATCCCGAAGCCATCGTGTACGACGATGTTGCGCGGGTCCTGCTGGCGCAGCACCAGTACCAGGTCATCGCGCTTGTCACCGTTGAGGTCGCCGCTCAACTGCTGCTCGATACGCCAGCCGGCGGGCACGAAGCCGGCCGCGGAGGTGGCACTGGCCGGCAGCACCGGGTAGTCGACCGGCGGGATCCGCAGTTCCTGGCCAACGGCGGGCAGGGCGGTGAGCAGCAGGGTGATCAGAAGCGGCAGGCGCATGGTCGTCCGTGGGGTGGAGCCGGCGCGCGAGCATAGCAGCGCGCTGTCGTTCACCCCGCGCGCTGGCGCGCCCCGGGCTTGAGGCGCAGGTAGACCTGCTTGCGCACGCGCGCGATGACCTCGCCCTGGGCATCGACGATGTCATTGCTGAACCAGTGCAGGTATTTCCCGCCGTCGGCGGTGGCTGCGCGCAACTGGTCCAGCAGTGGCTCGTCCAGACGGAACTCGGCCGCCACCGTGCCGCGGCCCGGCTTGAGGAATTCGATCTCGCCGGCGCGGTCCCAGACGTAGTAATCGCGCCCCAGGTTCTGCATCACGGTGAGCATCCAGAACGGATCGGTCATCGCGAACAGGCTGCCACCGAAGTGGGTGCCGACGTAGTTGCGGTTCCACGGGCGCATGCGCAGCTCGACGCGCACATGGCGGTAGTCCGGGCTGACATCGGTCACGTGGATGCCGGTGAACAGGAACGGCGGCCACAGGTTGATGCCGTGGCGGAAGACAGCGGCCTTCATTCGGGTCACGTCACGCTGGGGAGGTGGCCGGAGTCTACCATTCGCTTGCGTATGGTGCTTGGCGGTGGGCTCAGCCCGGGCCGCCGTCATCGGCCGCATAGCCGTTCCGCCCGGCCGCCTTGGCCTGGTACAGCGCCGCATCGGCTCCTTCGAAGAAGTGACGCGGTTCGGTGCCCGGTGTCGGCACCCGGGTGAACACGCCGGCGCTCAGGGTGATATGCGTGGTGGCACCGCGGCCGGCGGGAATTTCCAGCGCCTGCGCCCGTGCGACCAGGTCCTGCACCACCTGCACTGCGCCTTCCGGCGTGGTGTCGGGCAGGATCAGCGCGAACTCGTCGCCGCCAAAGCGCGCGGCCATGTCGCGCGGCCGGCGCGCGTGCGCCCGGATCTCCTGCGCGATCCGGCGCAGCACGGTGTCACCGGCCTGGTGACCAAAATCGTCGTTGTGGCGCTTGAAGTGATCCACGTCGATCAACACCAGGCTCAGCGGCCGTCCGCTGCGGCAGCCGGCATCGTGCTCGGCCTGCAGGGTCTGCTCGAAGCGCAGCCGGTTGCCCAGCCCGGTGAGCGCATCGCTGTTGGCCTGGCGACGCCAGGCGCTGACCCGCCACAGCGTCCAGGCCAGCAGCACGGCCAGCATGCCGGTCAGGGCCGCAGCCGGTGCGAACCACAGGTTGCCCGCACGCAGCAGCACGAAGCTGAGCAGCAGCGTCAGCGGGAGGGCGAGCACGCCGGTGAGCCATGCCCGCGGCAGCGTCAACAACAGGCAGCACAGCGCGACCAGCACCCCGGTGAGGGCGCTCTGCCATGCCGACGGCAGCGGGTTGATGACCTTGTCGGCCAGCAGCATCGAAGCGACGTTGGCCTGGTACTCGCTGCCACTCATCCAGCGCTCGCGGGTGGTGGGCGTCAGCAGGCGCGGCGCGATCCCGCTGGCGGTCGTTCCGACCAGCACCCGGCGCCCGCGCAGCAGGGCCGTATCAACCTCGCCGTTGAGCACGTCGGCATAGGAAACCTGCGGGAAGCGCTCGGGCGGGCCGGCGTAGCGCACGCGCACATAGTGGTCGCGCCGCCATTGATAGGGCGAGGCCAGATCGGGCTGGGGGTCATGCAGGCCCGGCAGCGGGCCGCGCGTGTCGGCCAGCGCCAGCCCCAGTGCCGGCCAGTGCGGTGAGCCGATCCCGGCGGTGAGGTACAGGCCACGGGCGACGCCGTCGCCGTCGACTTCGATATCGCTGTGCCCCAGGCTGGCCGCGTTGGCGGCGATCAGCGGGATCGGCAGCAGTTCCTCGGCCATGCGCGGGCCACTGGCCGGGGCCGCCAGTACCGGCAGTACCACGTGCCCGTTGCGGCGGATCGCCGCGGCCAGCTCGGCATCCTGGGCGCTGTCCTGCCGGTCCGGCTCGGACAGCATCAGGTCCAGCACCACGCGCTCGGCGCGGGCGTCGGTGAGCCGGTCCAGCAGGCGCGCGTGGGTGCCGCGCGGCCACGGCCACTGGCCCAGCTGCTGCAGGCTGTTGTCGTCGATCGCCACGATCAGCAGGCGGGCGTCGGGGGTGTACTCCCACCCGCCGACGTAGGCGTCGTAGACCGCCTCGTCCTGCTTCCAGAACCATTGCCAGTGACTGGCCGCGACCGCCAGCGCACCGACCAGCGCGGCCAGCAGGAGGCGGTGGGGCCAGGGCAGATGCAGCGGCGTCACAGCAGCAGCCACAACAGCAGCGCACTGCCCCCGGTGGCGTAGCAGGTGCGGCACGGCAGGGCGATCTGCTGTGCCGGCGAGAACGGCCCCGCGTAACCGTCGTCGTCGATGTACTGCACGCGCACATGCAGGGTGCCGCGCCAGGGGCGCTTGATCGACACCTCCGGCTGGTCCAGTTCGCGATCCAGCAGCGGCGCACTGAAATCGCCGCGGCGGTCCAGCTGCATGCGATAGCGCTGGCCCGGTTCGCCCGCCTGCCAGCGCAGGGTCAGCTGGCCCTGGGCGGCTTCCGGCGGTTGCAGCGCCGGGTCGACCGGCTCGTCGGTGATGGTCAGCGGCAGCGGCTGGCCGAAGCGGCCGCGGTCGCCGTTGCGATCCACCGACGCCACGCGCCAGACATAGTCCCCCGGGGCCAGATCCAGGATGGGACGCAGGTGGGTGGCGCGGGTGTCCTGTTCAAGCAGGAGAGTGAGGAACTGCGGATCGCGGGCGATCTGCAGCACCGTGCGCTCGGCCTCGGCCACCCGGGTCCACTCGAAGCGGGGGCGCGCGCTGTTGAGGGTCTGCCCATGCAGCGGGCGCACGGTCAGCGGCGGGACCGGCTGATCGCGCACCAGGAAGTCCTGCCTGGCGTCCAGGCCTTCGACCTGCACCGCGCTGACCGCCCTTACCAGCAGGCGCAGCTCGCCTGGCGGCAGGTCGGGCAGGCTGAGCGTTGTGGCAGCGGTATCACGCCCGAACAGCAGCACCTCGGGTTGATCGGCGCGGACCACCTCGACCCGGTATCCGGCAGCATCGCTGACCGGCTGCCAGGCCACGGCCGCCGGCAGGGTGACGAGCCGCTGCGGCTCGGTCGCCATCACGGGCGCGGGCAGCAACGCCTCCAGGCCGGCCGGGCGCGTGTCCAGCGAGGGGCTGCGGGTGGCCTGGCCGCGGGTGACCAGGCGCTGGCCACGGCGGTTGCCGACCTGCACGCGGCCTTCCAGCACTTCGGTCGCCGCGCCACGGCCGTCCTGGCCGGCGCTGACCCGGAACACGGTGCCGCGCACGCTGCTGGTCGCGGTCGGTGCATCGATGATGTAACGCGAGGCCGGTCCGTTGGCAGGGGTCACCCGGTTGCTGGCGCGGCCCTGTTCCAGCCGCAGGCGGGTATCGACCATGCCGGTGTGCCCGTAGCGCGAGAGCTGATCGAAGCGCAGGCGCGAGCGCTCGCGCAGCTGAAGACGCGAATCATCGGCGAACACCACGGTGACGCTGGCGTCCTCGCCGGTGACCAGCTCCTGGCCGATCCGCAGCAGATCGCCTTCGATCACATCGCGACGCGGCTGGCCGTCGGCCTGGCTCTGCACCGGGCCGCGCACGGCGAGCACGCGTGCCGGCGCGGGCTGCACCTGCAGCCAGGCCACCGGGAAGCGCAGCTGGCTGCCGGGGGGCAGGCGGTAGGGATCGGCGATGCCGTTATGCGACTGCAGCTGTTCCCAGGCAATGGACGGCTTGAGGTAGCGGGCACTCAGGTCCCAGATCGTGTCGCCGGGACGCACCCGGTAGGTCCAGTCCTGTGCCAGCAGCGGCGCGGCGGACAGCAGCAACGCCACCAGCACCACAAGGCGGGCAGCCAAAGGGAAACGAAGCAATCGGGTCAATCTCACGGTCATTCACGGCCCTGCAAGGCGGGGCGCAGCCAAGTAGGCCGCCATGGCCCAGACCTCATCCTCCCCGATGGATCGCAGCCTCCAGTGGGCCGCGGCGGCATTATTGCCCGGGAGCCGTGCAGGGTTTCTGAACGTGATTCACGTCACACATCAAAGCTGCCAGTTGGGATAGGCAGGTTCGACTGGCCAGCGCCCCGAGAGGCGCTGGCCGCCGGCGATCAGAACAGCAGCGACGCCATGCGGCGGCGGTACTGGCCGACCAGATCTTCATCCTCGATCACCTTGAAGGCATCGATCAGCAGTTTGCGCGGACGCCCGTCGTCATAGGTGCGATCCCGGCGCAGCATGTCCAGGAACTGCTCCAGCGCAGCGGCGTCCTGGCCGGACAGCAGCAGCTGCACGCCGCGCAGGTGGCGGGCCTGCAGGTCGTCGCTGTTGGCCGCAATGCGCGCGTCCAGCACCTCCGCGGCCGGAGCCTCCTGCAGCGCACTGGCGAACTCCAGGCGGGCACGGGCGCGCACGGCGCGGTCATCGGTGGATAGATTGGCCGGGAGCGCATCGATCAGCGCGGTGGCCTCGGCGGTGGCGCCGGTCTGCAGCAGGGCCAGGGCGAGGTCGAGCTTGAGTTCTTCCTTGTCCGGCTCGGCGGCGATCGCCGCGCGCAGCACGTCGACCTGGGCCTGCGGATCCAGCGGAGGCGCCTCGACGGCTTCTTCCTCGTCCGGGGCCGCCTCCAGCGGGACCACGCCATGCTGGGTCAGGAACTCGCGCAGTTGACCCTCCGGCACCGCACCGGGGAAGCCGTCCACGATCTGCCCGCCCTTGACCAGGAACACGGTGGGCACCGAACGGATCTGGAACGCGGCCGCGATCTGCTGTTCCTTGTCGACATCGACCTTGGCCAGCTCGAAGGCACCGTGGTATTCGCCCGCCAGCTTTTCCAGCATCGGGCCCAGGGTCTTGCAGGGGCCGCACCAGGTGGCCCAGAAATCGACCAGCACGGGGGTCTGCAGGGACTTCTGCAGGACCTCGGTCTCGAAGGTCTCGGTGGTGGCGTCAAAGACGTGGGGCAGATCGCTCATGGTTTCAAATCAACCGGGAAACTGGAGAGCAAGTGTATGGTGCCGGCCGCGACCGGACGCAACCCCGGCCGACGGATCGGCCTGGAAGCGGCGACAATACGGGCCTTGTAATGCAGCCGGGTGAGCAACATGCAGGGAATCCAACGTTGGGAAGGGGCGCTCGGCATTGCTGCCGCCGTGTTGTTCGTGGGCGCGGTGCTGGGTTTCGGCGCGGCGCTGCCGCTGTTCGATCCGATCGGCCACCCGGTGGCGCTGCTGGGCGCGATGGGGGTGCCGCATGCGCTGGCCTTCAATATCGTCGGGTTCGCGTTGCCCGGCCTGCTGGCCAGCCTGGTGGCGCTGCGCCTGCTGCTCCGGGTGCCGCGCACGGCGCCGTGGTCGATGCGCGTTGGCGCCCAGCTGCTGATGCTGGCCGGGGTCGGCTTCACCGCGATGGGCGTGCTGCCGCTGGATACCAGCGACCTGGACAACCCGGCCAGCCAATACCACGCCAGCGCGTGGATGGTCTGGGTGCTGGCCTTCGTGCCCGGGGCGGTGATGTCCGGGATCGGCGCGCTGCGGCTGCCGGCGTGGCGCGCGGTGGGTGCGCTGCACCTGGCCTGCGGGCTGGGCGTGCTGCTGGCGGCGTTCGCCCTGCAGGCCCTGCTGCCGGCACCGCTGGCCCAGCGCGTGGCCTTCGGTGCGTGGCTGGTCTGGCTGGTGGCGGTGCTGCCGCTGGCCCCGGGCGCGCGCCGTGCCTGAGCGCGGTTCACCTGCCGCTGCGCCCCGGCACCGCGCCGGGGCCAGGGCAGGGCGATGACGTATTCGGCCAATCCCCAGTCAATTCAATGAGATGACGGGTTTGGGCGCTGCGGTGGGCCACCTCGATTGGAGCCCTATGCCGCACTGCGGTACCCTGTGCCGCTTTGCCGCCGCACTAGCGTTTTTATGACCAGCGTCGAACCCAACGTTTACGATCCGCAGCAGGTTGAATCCGCCGCCCAGCAGTACTGGGATGCCACCCGTGCCTTCGAGGTCACCGAGACCTCGGACAAGCCGAAGTTCTACTGCCTCTCGATGCTGCCGTATCCGTCCGGTGCGCTGCACATGGGCCACGTGCGCAATTACACGATCGGTGACGTGATCAGCCGCTACAAGCGGATGACCGGCCACAACGTGCTGCAGCCGATGGGCTGGGATGCGTTCGGTCTGCCGGCCGAAAATGCGGCGATCAAGAACAAGACCGCGCCGGCCAAGTGGACCTACGCCAACATCGAGCACATGCGTGGCCAGTTCAAGGCCATGGGCTATGCGATCGACTGGTCGCGCGAGTTCGCCACCTGCACGCCCGAGTACTACGTGCACGAGCAGCGCATGTTCACCCGCCTGATGCGCAAGGGCCTGGCCTACCGCCGCAACGCGGTGGTGAACTGGGACCCGATCGATCAGACCGTGCTGGCCAACGAGCAGGTCATCGATGGCCGCGGCTGGCGTTCCGGCGCGCTGGTGGAAAAGCGCGAGATCCCGCAGTGGTTCCTGCGCATCACCGATTACGCCCAGGAACTGCTGGACGGCCTGGATGAACTGCCGGGTTGGCCCGACTCGGTCAAGACCATGCAGCGCAACTGGATCGGCCGCTCGGAAGGGCTGGAGATACAGTTCGACGTGCGCGATGCCGACGGCAGCACGCTGGACCCGCTGCGCGTGTTCACCACCCGTCCGGACACCGTGATGGGCGTGACCTTCGTGTCCATCGCCGGTGAGCATCCGCTGGCCCAGCACGCGGCCAAGTCCAACCCGGCGCTCGCGGCGCTGCTGGCCGAGATGAAGCAGGGCGGCGTCTCCGAAGCCGAACTGGAAACCCAGGAAAAGCGCGGGATGGATACCGGCCTGCGCGCCATCCATCCGGTCACCGGCGCCCAGGTGCCGGTGTGGGTCGCCAACTTCGTGCTGATGGGCTACGGCACCGGCGCGGTGATGGCCGTTCCGGGCCATGACCAGCGCGATAACGAATTCGCCAACAAGTACGGCCTGCCGATCCGCCAGGTCATCGCGTTGAAGTCGCTGCGCAAGGAAGAAAGCGCTTACGACGCCACGCGCTGGCAGGACTGGTATGGCGACAAGACCCGCGACACCGAACTGGTCAACTCCGAAGAGTTCGACGGGCTGGATTTCCAGGGCGCCTTCGAAGCACTGGCCGAGCGCTTCGAGCGCAAGGCCCAGGGCCAGCGCCGCGTGAACTACCGCCTGCGCGACTGGGGCGTCAGCCGCCAGCGCTACTGGGGCTGCCCGATCCCGGTGATCTACTGCCCGAAGTGCGGCGCCTTGCCGGTGCCGGAAGAGCAGCTGCCCGTGGTCCTGCCGGAGAACGTCAATTTCGTCGGCACCGGTTCGCCGATCAAGGCCGATCCGGAATGGCGCAAGACCACCTGCCCGGACTGCGGCGGCGCGGCCGAGCGCGAGACCGACACCTTCGACACCTTCATGGAGTCGAGCTGGTACTACGCGCGCTACACCTCCCCGGGTGCCCGCGACGCAGTGGACAAGCGCGGCAACTACTGGCTGCCGGTGGACCAGTACATCGGCGGCATCGAGCACGCGATCCTGCACCTGATGTACTTCCGTTTCTTCCACAAACTGCTGCGTGATGCGCGCATGGTGGACAGCAACGAACCGGCGCAGAACCTGCTGTGCCAGGGCATGGTGATCGCCGAGACCTACTACCGCCAGAACCCGGACGGCTCCAAGGACTGGATCAACCCGGCCGACGTGGATGTGCAGCGCGACGAGCGCGGCCGCATCGTCGGCGCGACCCTGATCGCCGACGGCCAGCCGGTGGTGATCGGTGGCACCGAGAAGATGTCCAAGTCCAAGAACAACGGCGTGGACCCGCAGGTGATGGTGAGCAAGTACGGTGCCGACACCGTGCGCCTGTTCTCGATGTTCGCCGCGCCGCCGGAACAGTCGCTGGAGTGGAACGAAGCCGGCGTGGACGGCATGGCCCGCTTCCTGCGCCGTTTGTGGGCGCAGGTGCAGAAGCACGCCGCCGACGGTGCCGCCCCGGCCCTGGACGTGGCCGCGCTCAACGCCGAGCAGAAGGCGCTGCGCCGCAAGACCCACGAAACCATCGGCAAGGTCGGCGACGACTACGGCCGCCGCCACAGCTTCAACACCGCCATCGCCGCGGTGATGGAGCTGATGAACGCGCTGGCCAAGTTCGATGACGTCAGCGAGCAGGGCCGTGCGGTCCGCCAGGAAGCGCTGCGCGCCACCGTGCTGCTGCTCAACCCGATCACCCCGCACGCCAGCCATGCGCTGTGGCAGGTGCTGGGCCACGCCGAGGAACTGCTGGAAGACCAGGCGTTTCCGCAGGCCGATCCGGCCGCGCTGGTGCGCGATGCGGTGACGCTGGCCGTGCAGGTCAACGGTAAGCTGCGCGGCACCATCGAGGTCGCTGCCGATGCCCCGCGTGATCAGATCGAAGCGCTGGGCCTGGCCGAGCCGAACGCGGCCAAGTTCCTGGAAGGTCTGACCGTGCGCAAGATCATCATCGTGCCGGGCAAGATCGTGAACATCGTGGCCGCTGCGCAGGGCTGATGCTGTCGTGCCGCCGGGTGCCTACGCGCCCGGTGGCACGGATCTCCAGGGGCAGGGTCCGGACGCGCCATGCAGGCCGCCCGGTATCAAGTCCTGTTCACGTGGCATCCGGCACGATCACTGCTTGTTGCCGCGACCGCCCGGCTCCTACAGACTGTGTCCATGACCCGATTCCTGCTTGCCCTTGTCCTGACCGCAACCCTCGCCGGCTGCGGTTTCCATCTGCGCAACAAGCTGATGCTGCCAGCCGATACGGCGGCGGTGCAGGTGGTGTCCACCGCGCCCTACAGTGAACTGGTCAAGCTGCTGCGTCGTGGCCTGCAGGCCTCGGGCGCCCAGATTGCCGACAGCGACAGCACCGAACCGGCCGCACAGCTCCAGGTGCTGTCCGAGCGTTGGGGCGATCTGCCGATCGCGATCGATGCCCAGGGCCGTGCCCAGGAATACAGCCTGCGCTACGCGGTGATCTTCATCTTCCGCCGCGAAGACGGCAGCGAGCTGGTGCCGCAGCAGGTGATCGAGCTCTCGCGCGATTACGTGTCGCCGCCGACCGACGCCACCGGTACCACCACCGAGCGCGAGATCCTCGCCGACGAACTGCGTCGTGAAATGTCGGCCTCGATCATGCGCCGCATCGACAGCGTGGTCCGTGCCGAGCTGGAGCACGGCCGTGCCCCGGCCAAGCCCGGCACGACGCCGGCCACCCCCCCGGCCACGCCGGCGGTGCCGGCCGACGTGCCGCAGGGGCACTGAGCCCGGTCCGCCCGCGGATCGGCCTGCCCGGATGGAACTTCGTCCCGAACAGCTTGCCAGCCAACCGGCCAGCCAGCCGCTGGCACCGGTGTATCTGATCGCCGGGCCGGAAACACTGCGCGTGCTGGAAGCGGCCGACGCCGTGCGTGCGCGGGCACGCGCCGATGGTGTCAACGAACGCGAAGTGTTCGATGCCGATGGCCGTGACTTCGACTGGAACCAGCTCGACGCCAGCTTCAACGCGCCCAGCCTGTTCAGTGCCCGGCGCCTGATGGAACTGCGGCTGCCCAGCGGCAAGCCGGGCAAGGAAGGCGCTGAAGTGATCAGCCAGTTCTGTGCCAACCCGGCGCCGGACGTGATCCTGCTGATCACCTGCAACGAATGGAGCAAGGCCCACCAGACCAAGTGGGCCGATGCGGTGGGCCGTGCCGGGGTGATCTCGGTGGCGTGGGCGATCAAGCCGCATGAACTCACCGAGTGGATCGAGCGCCGCCTGCGTGGCAAGGGCCTGCGCGCGGATCCGCAGGCCGTGCAGCGCCTGGCCGAGCGGGTGGAGGGCAATCTGCTGGCCGCCGCCCAGGAAATCGACAAGCTGGCCTTGTTGGCCGACGGCCAGACGCTGGACGTGGACACGATGGAGTCGCTGGTGGCCGATGCCGCCCGCTATGACGTGTTCCGGCTGGTGGAAGCCACCTTCTCCGGCCAGCCTGCCGCGGTGCTGCGCATGATCGCCGGGCTGCGTGCCGAAGGCGAAGCCGTGGCGGCCCTGACCCCGATCGTGATCCGCGAGCTGCTCTCCACCGCCGGCCTAGCGCGGGTGCAGGCGCGCGGTGGCAACCTGGCCGCGGAAATGAAGAGCCGCGGCATCTGGGAGTCGCGGCAGGCGCCGTTCAAGCGCGCCCTGCAGCGCCATCCCGAGGTCAAGCGCTGGGAGCGCTTCGTGGCCGAGGCCGGGCTGGTGGACCGCATCGCCAAGGGGCGCGCCGATGGCGATGCCTGGCTGGCGTTGGAGCGGCTGTTGATCGCCGTGTCCGAAGCCCGTGCCGTGCGCCTGCTCGCCCGGGCCTGAGCCCATGGGGCTGCGCATCTATTACGGCGGGACCTTCGATCCCGTTCATCTGGGCCACCTGGCCATTGCCCGCGCCGCGCGCGACCAGCTGCAGGTGGCCGTGCGCCTGCTGCCGGCCGCCGATCCGCCGCACCGCGCTGCCCCTGGCGCCGATGCCGCGCAGCGCTTGGCCATGCTGGCCCTGGCCGTCGGCGACGAACCGGGCCTGCTGCTGGACCGGCACGAGCTGGACCGCGCCGAGCGCCAGCCCGGCGTACCGTCCTACACCGTGGATACCCTGCGCGAGCTGCGCGCCGAACTGGGCCCGCGCCAGCCCATCGCCTGGCTGGTGGGGGCCGACAGCCTGTTGGCCCTGCCCAGCTGGCACGAGTGGGGCGCGCTGTTCGAGCTGGCGCATTTCATCGTGGCCGACCGCCCGGGCAGCCCGCTGGCGGGCACGCTCGACCCGGTCCTGGCCAAGGCCCTGGAAGGGCGCTGGGCCAGCCACGAGCGCGCGCTGTTCACCGCCCCGGCCGGGCGCCTGCTGCGTCTGCAGGCCCCGTTGCGCGAGGAATCGGCCACCGCCGTACGCGCGCAGATCCAGGCCGACGGTTCCTGGCAGGCGCTGCTGCCGGCGCCGGTGGCCGACTACATCCTCGGTCACCGCCTGTACGGCGCAACACCGTCGTGAATACGCGCGGCCCCGCCGCCCCGTATAATCGGCCCCACATTTATCGAGTTGACCCGCTTTGAGCAACCAAGCCCAGCCCCAGACCATCAAGGTCCAACTGCCCAATCCGGCGCCCTCCGTCATGCAGCTGCTCGAGTGCGTGCGCGGGGCCACCGAAGAACTGAAGGCCAAGGATCTCGTTGAGATCGACGTCATCGGCCGCTCCAGCGTCGCCGATTACATGGTGATCGCCTCGGGCACCTCCAGCCGTCACGTCAAGTCGATTGCCGATGAAGTGGTGAAGTTCGCCAAGAAGCTGGGTGTGATGCCGCTGGGCGTGGAAGGCGAGCGCGAAGCCGAATGGGTGCTGGTCGACCTGGGCGACGTGATCGTCCACGTGATGCTGCCGCGCGTGCGTGAGTTCTACGCGCTCGAGCGCCTGTGGACCGTGGGCGACCAGCCGCCGATCGAGCTGCTCGACGATGCGGACGACGACTACGACGCGCGCTGATCGCAGCGTGCCCGGTCACGACAACGGCGCCGATGGCGCCGTTGTCTTTTGCGGCGCCGCCTGCGGTAGCTGCGGAGGACACCGATGAAAGCCAGGTTGATCGCCACCGGCGAGCGCGCGCCATCCTGGGTCGCGCAGGGGTTTGCCGAGTACCAGAAGCGGCTCTCGCACTGGCTGCCGTTCGAGCTGGTCGAGATCGAGCCCGGCCTGCGCGGCAAGGGTCGCGATGCGCGCCGCGCGACCGATGACGAAGGCAAGCGGGTGATCGCCGCGCTGCCGAAGAATGCCTATGTGGTCGCGCTCGATGTGCCGGGCCGCCAACTCAGTTCCGAGCAGCTGGCCCAGCGCCTGGAGCATTGGCGAGGGCAGGGCAGGGACCTGGCGTTCCTGATCGGCGGGCCGGAAGGCCACTCGGCCGAGGTGTCGGCGATGGCCGACGAGAAATGGTCGATCGGGCCGCTGACGCTGCCGCACATGCTGGTGCGCCTGGTCGTGGCCGAACAGCTGTACCGCGCTGCGGCCATGCTGGCCAATCATCCGTATCACCGTGCGTGAAATAGTTGTCGCCAGACGGGTTACATCTCGCGAAAAACGGGCTACAATGCGCACCCCGCCCGAATAGCTCAGCCGGTTAGAGCACTTGACTGTTAATCAGGGGGTCGTTGGTTCGAGTCCAACTTCGGGCGCCAAGATTTGAAAAAAGCCTCGCAGCGATGCGGGGCTTTTTTTTGCCTGCGATGTGCGCAACTCGCGTGGCCGAGCAACAAAAAGCCCGGGCACTGCCCGGGCTCCTTGTTCCCCAAGTGCGGCTACCTCATTCGAAGGTGTACTTGGCACCGACGGTGAAGTAACGGCCGATCGCACCGCTGAAGTGCAGCGGGTTGTAGTTCACGCCACCGTAGGTGGTCGGATCCAGCGGAGCGATGCGGTCGAACAGGTTCTGCACCGATGCATTCAGTTCGAAGGCCTCGGTGATGTTCCAGCGACCGGAGAGGTCGAAGGTGGTGAACGAGGAAATCTTGGTGACGTCCGTGCCGTCGGCATAGGCGAACTGATACGAGCCGTCCGGACCGCGGAAGTCGGTGTTCTCCATCTTGGAGATGTAGTTGGCCACGCCGCTGACGCTCCACGGGCCCTGCTTCCAGGTGGTACCGAAGTTGATGCGGTCCTTCGGGGTGCCGATGCAGTTGGTGACGTCGCAGTTGCCGTGGGTACCGGCATAGTCGACGGTCACGTCGGCATCGGTGCGCTCGAACTTGAGCACGTGGCTCCACTGCAGGTCCATTTCCAGCTGGCCCGGACCGATGTCGAAGGTCTGGCGGATGTCGGTATCGATGCCGCGCACGCGGGTGGATGCCGCATTGATGTACTGCGTATTGACCGCCAGGATGCTGCCGGTGCCCGGAACGCCATTGAGCAGGTTGTTGTCACGCAGCACATTGCCCGCGGCAATCGCTTCGGCCGTACTGCCCTGGGCGATTTCGTTGGTGCGCTTGATCTGCCACGCGTCGACCGTCATCGAGGTGCTGGAGGTCGGCTGCAGCACCAGGCCCACCGAGTAGCTCTTGGACTCTTCCGGCTTCAGGTCGGCGTTGGGGCGGGTGATGATGGCGACCGGCAGTGCGCCGCAATCGTCATCGTTCGCGCCCGGGGCCGGGTTGCCGCCGGGGCAGCGCACGGGATCGGAAGCGTTGGAGAACGCGGCCAGGCCACCGTCGCCGTTCTCGGCCGGGTTGGGGGCACGGAAGCCTTCGGCATAGCTGCCGCGGACGGCGATCCAGTCGGCCGGGGTCCACTTGATCCCGACCTTCGGCGTCGCCTTGCCTTCGCCGCTCTCATACTTGTCGTAGCGGACCGCGCCAGACAGTTCCAACTGCTCCAGCACCGGGGCGGACAGCTCGACATAGCCGGCGTACACGTTCTGCGTACCGTCGTAGGCCGAGTAGCCCAGGCCGATGATCTGGCCCTGGTCGGTGAAGGTCTGCGGGGTCAGGCTGTTGCTGGTCTTGCGCCATTCGGTACCCAGCGCCAGACCCAGCGCGCCACCCTTGAGGTCGGCCAGGCTGCGCGACACGGTGAAGTCGAACATGTCCAGGCTGGACTTGGCGCGGGCGCTGATGTCCGGCGAGATGTAGTCATACAGGGCCTGCGAGTTCAGCCCCGCGTTGTCGCCGATGCGCCACACGCCTGCCGGGCAGGCCGGATTGCCGAGCACGCAACGCACGGCGTCGTAGTTCAGGAAGCCGGTACGCTTGTTGACCAGGTCGGTGCCCGAATGCAGGTAGGCCGTGTCGTAGCTCCACTCGCCCCAGTTGCCCTTGACGCCGACCAGGAAGCGGTTGAACTCGTTGGTGTTCTCGGTCACACGCGGGCCGACATCCCAGGCCGAGTAGCGCAGGCGCGAGGCCTGGCCGGGGATCGGGTTGTCCGGGTGGGTCGGGCTGAGCACGGTGGCGCCATCGCCGCTGTTGGCGTTGACCGGGCCACCGGGATAGCCCCAGCCACCGGAAACGCCGGAGGGCGTGTTGCTGAAGGTGGTTTCCTTCTTGGAGTAGCCGATTTCGGTGTAGATCTCACCGCCCTCGCCGAAGGCGAAGCTGGCGCGACCAAATACGTTGACGTACTTCTCTTCCGGGGTCAGGTCACGGTACAGCTGGGCCGGATCCCACAGGCAGCCCTGCTGCTGGGCGGTGACATCGTTCTGGCCGGGGATGGTGGTCAAACCGGCGCAGCCCGGCAGCGCGACGAGGAAGGCCGGGTCGTCATCCGTCACCGCACGGTCGTCGAACACCGAACCGTTCGGACCCACACCGCCACGGGTACCGCCGGAGAGCGCGGCGCCACCCAGGAACTGGGCGTTGTTGCCATAGCCCCACGGGCGGATATCACCGGTGCCGATCCACTTGCGGTTCTTGCGGTCGCTGATCTTGATCGCGTCGGTCTTGCCCACGTCCAGACTGAAGAACGCGTTCCAGCCATCGGTGGCCAGGTCGCCGGTGCCGGCGGTCAGGGTGGCCTTCCTGGCATCGCCGTCGCTGTCGCCGGACAGGCCGTAGGAGGCGCGCAGGATGGCGCCGTTGAAGTCGCTGCGCAGGATGATGTTGACCACGCCGGCGATGGCGTCCGAACCGTAGATCGCAGAAGCGCCGTCCTTCAGGACTTCAATGCGCTCGACCGCATCCAGCGGAATGGTGCTCAGGTCGGTGAAGACTTTCTGGCCGTCATCGGCCAGGCCGTAGGTCGCCATGCGGCGGCCGTTCAACAGCACCAGCGTGGAGCCGGCGCCCAGGCCGCGCAGCGAGATGCCGGCGCCACCGCCGGCAAACCCGTTGCCGAAGGTCTTGGGAATGGAGCCTGACCCGTCCGCGGTCAGGGTCTGCAGATACTCGGCGACCGTGGTCTTGCCGGTACGGTCGATCTCCTGGCGGGTGACCACCTGGACGGGGGAGGGAGTTTCGGTATTCGTGCGGGGGATGTTCGACCCGGTGACGGTGATCCGGTCAAGGTTGGTCGCCTGCTCCTGCGCGAACGCGGAGGACGACGCCATGGCCCCTACCAGCAGCAGCGCGCCGCTGGTCAGGATCGTGGAAATGGAATGGGCCAGGGTATTGCGGCGGCTGTCGTCGCGGCGTTGGGTCGGGTGTTTCACAGCTTCTCTCCTGACTGGGAAAACCTAGATGTCAATAAGTCGACACCAGAACGGTGGCAACGGCGCCAATCTAGGTTTCCGGCAGGTGACGCAAGTGTGAAAAATTGCTTAATTCGGGAACGATGGCGTGAGGGGGTTGTATGAATGGGGAGAGCCCCGTCGCGGTGCTCTCCGGACGCCTCAACGCGGCAACGAGAATTCCACCGACACCCGGCCATCGGCCTCGACGACCTGACCATCGACGATGGCGGTGCGCCGCAGACTGCAGTCGGGCTATGACCGCGGACAGCATGACGGCGCCCTAAGGCGCCGTCATGCCAGGCAGGAGCGGACGTGGGTCCGCTCTGCTGCGACGTGTTACCGGCCCAGATCGAACACCACGTCCAGGTTGACCGACACGGTCGATTCGCCCGGCGACACCGGCGTGGAGACATCGGCCGCCATCGGCGCGGCCGCCGCACGCATCATCACCGGGCGGAAGTTGCCGCCACCGCTTTCGGAGATGCTCACGATCCGGCGCACGCGCAGGCCCAGCGACTTGGCATATGTTTCGGCGCGGGCCTGGGCCTTCTTCAGTGCGGCCAGGCGGGCTTCGTCGTAGACCGGCTCGGGCTGGTCGATCTCGAACTGCGGGCCGTTGATCTGGTTGGCGCCCTGCGCGGCCAGTGCATCAAGCACTTTGCCGAGCTTGGCGATGTCGCGCACCTTCAGGCTGACCGTATTGCTGGCCTGGTAGCCGGTGATCTTTGGCGCCTCGTTGTCGGCGTAACGGTACTGCGGGCTCAGGTTGACGCCGCTGGTCTGCACATCGCGCTCGGCAATGCCGGCGGCCTTGATCGCGGCAAGCACCTTGGTCATCTGCTCGGCGTTCTGGCGCATGGCGGTGTTGCCGTCCACGGCCTGGGTGACGACACCGGCCGACAGCGTGGCCACGTCCGGCACGCGCCTGGCCTCGGCATTGGCCGAAATGTTGAGCAGGGTGCCGTCGGCCGGCACGGCGATGGCGGGCTGGGACTGGGCGTGGGCGGTCATCGAAGCTCCCAGGGCAAGGGACAGGGCGAGCAGCAACGGGGACAGGGACGGGCGGCGCATGTACATCTCCTTGTGAAGACGTTGAGGTTGGTGTCGGGGCGATGAACGCGTCGTGAGGTTTGATGGGGTTGATGACGATTGGAGGGTGTTGCTTGCGATTCAGACAGTAGCCTCAGGTTATGCTTCCTCGATGCTTTATCTCGCCTCTCGATCCCCCCGACGAAACGAACTGCTTGCGCGCCTGGACCGACCGTTCCAGGCGCTCGATCTTCACGTGCCCGAAGTCCGTGCGCCCGCCGAGTCGGCCGCCGATTACGTGCAGCGGGTCGCCGCCGACAAGGCGCGTGCCGGGCTGGCGCTGGTCGCCCATGACCCGGACGCGGTGGTGCTCGGCTCGGACACCGAGGTGGTGCTGGATGGGCGCGTGTTCGGCAAGCCGGTCGATGCCGACGATGCGCGCGCGATGCTGCGCGCGCTGGCCGGGCGCACCCACCAGGTGATGACCGCCGTGGCGCTGGTCGCCGCCGGCCGGGAGCAGGGCGTACTGGTGGTCTCGGAGGTGACGTTCGCGGCGATCGACGAGGACCGGATCGCCGCCTACGTGGCCACGGGCGAGCCGATGGACAAAGCCGGCGCCTATGCGATCCAGGGCGGCGCCGAACGATATATCCGCCACCTGGCGGGAAGCTATTCGGGTGTGATGGGTTTGCCCCTGCAACAGACCGAGCAGTTGCTGCAGGCGTTTGAACTGAAGGGAGTCGCCCATGTCTGAAGAAATCCTGGTCAATGTCACCCCGCGGGAAACCCGCGTCGCCGTCATCGAAAACGGCATGCTGCAGGAGCTGCATATCGAACGCGGCTGGCGCCGTGGCGTGGTCGGCAACATTTATAAAGGCAAGGTCCAGCGGGTGATGCCCGGCATGCAGGCGGCGTTCGTGGAGGTCGGGCTGGAGCGCGCCGCGTTCCTGCACGCCAACGACGTGATCCGCCCGGCCCCGGTGGCCAGCGCCGATACCGAAGGCACCACCCTGCCGCCGCCGTCCTCGGTGCCGATCGTGGAGTTGCTGCGCGACGGCCAGGACATCGTGGTGCAGGTGGTCAAGGATCCGATCGGGACCAAGGGGGCCCGGCTGACCACGCAGATCAGCATTCCCTCGCGCTACATGGTGCTGCTGCCGCAGTCCAAGGTGGTGGGCGTGTCGGCCCGGATCGAAGACGAGGCCGAGCGCGCGCGCCTGAAGACCCTGGTGACTGAACTGTCGGCCCAGCACGGCGGTTACGGCTATATCGTGCGCACCAACGCCGAAGGCCAGCCGGCCGAAGCGATCGCCGAGGACGTGGCCTACCTGTCGCGGGTCTGGAACGTGGTCGAGCGCCGTGGCCGCGATGCCGCCCCGTGCAGCGTGATCTATGAAGACCTGAGCCTGCCGCTGCGCTCGGTGCGCGACCTGATCCGCAAGGACGTGGACAAGGTCAAGGTCGACTCCAAGGAGACCTTCAACCAGTTGCAGGCATTCGTGGCCAAGTACATGCCGGTGCTGGCCGAGAAGTTGGAGCTGTACAGCGGCGATCGCCCGATCTTCGACATGTTCGGGGTCGAGGACGAGATCGGCCGGGCGCTGGACAAGCAGGTACCGCTCAAGTCCGGTGGCTATCTGGTGATCGACCAGACCGAGGCGATGACCACGATCGACGTCAACACCGGTTCGTTCCTGGGCCAGCGCAATCTCGAAGAGACGGTGTTCCGCACCAATCTTGAAGCGGCGCAGGCCGTGGCGCGCCAACTGCGGCTGCGCAACCTGGGCGGCATCATCATCATCGACTTCATCGACATGGATGACGCCGAGCATCGCCGTCAGGTGCTGCGCACGCTGGAGAAGGCGCTGGCCCGCGACCATGCCAAGACCACCGTCTACGATTTCTCGCCGCTGGGCCTGGTCGAGATGACGCGCAAGCGCACCGTGGAAAGCCTGGAGCGCCAGCTGTCCGAGCCGTGCCCGGAGTGCAGCGGGCGGGGTTCGATCAAGACCGCCGAGACGGTGACCTATGAGATCTTCCGCGAGATCACCCGGGCGGTGCGCCAGTTCGATGCGGCCCGCCTGCTGGTGATTGCCTCCTCGAAGGTGGTCGCGCGCATCACCGACGAGGAGTCCTCGGCGGTAGCCGAACTGGAGGAGTTCCTGGGCAAGAGCATCCGCTTCCAGGCGGACGAGCAGTACCTGCAGGAGCAGTTCGATGTCGTGCTGCTCTGACCGCGGCCGGTCCGGCGTTCCCAGGTTCCGATGAGCACACCGCTGCGCCTGCGCCTGCGCCGGATCCGCCGCCATGCCGTGTATGCGGTGGCGGTCCTGCTCGTGGGCGTGGCCCTGCTGGTCGGCACCGCCAGCCAGCTGCTGCCGCTGGCCGAGCGCCATCCGGACAGGGTGGCGGCATGGCTGAGCGCGCGTGCCGGCCAGCCGGTGCGTTTCGATGCGCTGGATACCGCCTGGACCCGGCGTGGGCCGCTGCTGCAGCTCAAAGGGCTGCGGATCGGTGAAGGGCAGGGCCTGCGCATCGGCGAGGCCGAGGTGCTGGTGTCAATGTATGCCGGGCTGCTGCCGGGTCACTCGCTGACCGAGCTGCGCCTGCGTGGCTTGGCGCTGGTGCTGCAGCGCGCCGATGACGGCCGCTGGTCGGTGCAGGGGCTGCCGCAGTCGGCTGCGGGTGATCCGCTGGAAACGCTGCGCCGCTTGGGCGAGCTGCAGGTGATCGGCGGGCGGCTGCGGGTCGATGCGCCCTCGCTGGGCGTGAACGCCTCGCTGCCGCGGATCGACCTTCGCCTGCGCGTCAACGGCCAGCGCCTTCGCGTGGGCGCCCGCGCCTGGGCCGATCCCGCCGCCCAGCCGCTTACAGCGGTGCTGGAGTTCGAGCGCAAGCGCGGCGATGGGCAGGCGTGGCTGTCGGCCGATCCGGCCGATTTCCGTGCGTGGTCCTCGCTGCTGCAGTTCGGCGGCATCGGTCTGCAGCAGGGCACCGGTGAATTCAATGCATGGGTGGATCTGCGCGATCACCGGGTGGTGATGGTCACCACGGATGCGGACCTGCAGAACGTGCAGGTCCGCGGCGTGAAGCTTGCAGACGGCACCCACCCGCAGCTGGCGCTGGACACGCTGGAGCTGCGCGCGCGCTGGCGCTGGGTGCATGGCGGCTGGCGCGCCGATGCGCCGCGCCTGCGGATCGGCATGGAAGGCAGCACCCAGCAACTGGATGGGCTGCTGCTGGCTGGCGGGCAGCATTTCGCGCTGGCCGGCGACAACATCGATGCCACCGCGCTGCTGCGCGGCCTGGCGCTGACCGACAGGATCGACCCCGGCCTGCGCGAGTGGCTGCATGACGCCGCGCCGCAGGTCCGGATGACCCGCGTGCGGGTGGCGGGCGAACAGGGCGGCCCGCTGTCGGTCGAAGGCGACCTGGAAGACATCCGTTTTGCCGCGGTCGGGCATTCGCCGGGGCTCAGCGGCGTGGGTGGCCGATTCACCGGCGATGCCGATGGATTCACCCTGGAGCTGCAGCCGCAGCGGGTCATGCACTTCGATTGGCCGAGCGGATTCGGCGAGCGCCACGATGTGCGCCTGGCGGGGCAGCTGGTCGGCTGGCGTGATGAAGCCGGTGGCTGGCGCATCGGCACCCCGGCCCTGCGCGTGCAGGGCACCGATTACGCGGCCGATGTACGCGGCGGGATCTGGTTCCAGAACAACGGCACGCGCCCGTGGCTGGAGCTGGCGGCCAAGATCGACGATGTACCGATGACCGCCGCCAAACGCTTCTGGATCCATTCCAAGATGAGCAAGGCCGCCACCGATTGGCTGGACGCCGCGCTGGTCTCCGGGCAGGTGCGCGGCGGCGTGGGCCTGGTGACCGGTGATCTGGAAGACTGGCCCTTCGACAAGAACAATGGCCGCTTCGAAGCGACCGGACATATCGACGCTGGCAGCATCCGTTTCCAGCACGACTGGCCGGCGATGAACAAGGTCGATGCCGACATCGCCTTCATTGGTCCGGGCTTCGAACTGCATGGCAAGGGCGACCTGGCGGGCGTGGCGGTGGACCACTTCGATGCCGGCATCCCGGATTTCGGCGTGACCGATCTGTACGTCAAGGCGACCAGCCGCAGCGATGCCGGTGCACTGCTGGCCATGCTCAAGCAGAGCCCGCTGCAGGCCACCTACGGCGAGACCCTGGACAACCTGACCGCGAAGGGACCGGCTGCGGTCACCTTCGATCTGCTGCAGCCGCTGCACCACGACGAAGGGGGCGGCCATCTGCAGGGCACGGTCGATCTCAACGGTGCGACGCTCACCGAGAAGCGTTTCGACCTGGTCTTCGAGAACATGCGCGGCCAGGCCCGTTACGGCCATGGCGGCTTCGATGCGGAACAGCTTGCCGTGCGGCATCAAGGCCAGGACGGGCTGCTCAGCCTGCGCGCCGGCGAGTTCGTGCACGACCCGCAGCAGGCCTTTGAATCCGAGTTGACCGCTTCGCTGGCCGCGGGTGCGCTGCTGGACCGCGCGCCGGAATTGAACTGGCTCAAACCCTATATCCAGGGTACTTCGCGCTGGACCATCGGGGTGACCCTGCCCAAGGTCGCCGCCGGCAGCAAGGTCGAGCCGCCGACCGTGCTCAAGCTGCATTCGGACCTGGTCGGGACCACGCTGGAGCTGCCCGCGCCGCTGGACAAACCGGCCGCCACGCCGCTGGCCACGGCCGTGACCGCGCAGCTTCCGATGGGCAGTGGCCGCGTGGACGTGGCGTTCGGCCAGCGCCTGGCGCTGGCTGCCCGTACCCATGACAACCAGACCGGCGTACAGGTCACGCTCGGCAGTGACCATGTGGATCGGGATCCCCCCGCCAGCGGGCTGGTGGTCAACGGCCGCAGCGGCTCATTGGATGCGCTGGAATGGATCGGCCTGGCCCGTTCGCCCGAGGGGGGCGATGACAAGGACCCGATGCCGCTGCGCCATGTGGATGTGCAGGTCGGCCAGCTGTTGCTGGCCGGTGGGGTGTTCGAGCAGACCCGGCTGCAGCTGCGTCCGACCGGCAACAGCGTGGATGTGCGCCTGGATGGCCCCTCGCTGGCGGGCAGCCTGAGCGTGCCCAATGCCGATGGCGGCACCATCGTCGGCAAGCTCAGCCGCGTCCACTGGCAATCGCTGCCCACGCCGGTCAAGGCGCCCAGTGATGGCGCCCCGATCCTGCTGCCGCCGGACGTGGCGTTGCCTGCACGGGTCCAGGCCAGTGCCAATGACACCAACCCGGCCAAGGTGCCGCCGCTGTCGCTGGATATCGAGGACCTGCAGTTCGGCAAGGCCAGGCTCGGCCAGGCGGTGCTGCGCACCCGCCCGATGGCCAACGGCCTGAGCGTGGACCAGGTGCAGTTCCGCGCGCCCAAGCAGGAGATCGACGTCAATGGCCGCTGGATGGGCATGGGCGCGGCCGCGCGCAGCCAGTTCAACGTGCAGGTCAGGAGTGAGGACCTGGGCGGGCTGATGCAGAACCTGGATTACGGCGGCCAGCTGCGTGGCGGGCAGGGCCAGCTGAGCATGACTGCCGGGTGGCAGGGGGGGCCGTCGGATTTCCAGCTGGGCGCGCTGCAGGGGCAGCTCCACGTGCATGCCCGCAACGGCCAGCTGCTGGAGCTCGAGCCGGGCGCCGGCCGGGTGCTCGGGCTGCTGAGCGTGGCCCAGCTGCCGCGCCGGTTGATGTTCGATTTCCGCGATTTCTTCTCCAAGGGCTTCGCCTTCAACCAGGTCGAAGGCAGCGTGGCCTTCGGCAACGGCATGGCCACCACCGACAAGGTGCTGATCGAAGGCCCGGCGGCGAACATCACCATCCGCGGCCAGACCGATCTGCGCCAGCAGCGCTTTGACCAGACCATCGACGTCAATCCGCGCGCGGGCAACCTGCTGACCGTCGTTGGCGCCGTGGCCGGCGGCCCGGTGGGCGCCGCGGTGGGCGCGGCGGCCAACGCGGTGCTGTCCAAGCCGCTGGGCGAGATCGGCGCCAAGACCTACCGCGTGACCGGCCCCTGGGCCGAACCCAAGGTCGAGGTGATCGACCGCGACACCGCGCCCAGGCCGGCGCCGGCCGCACCCCCGGCGCGCTGACCCCTTTCCCGCGCCCGGGTTGCGATTGCGCCCGGCGCCCATAGATCAAAGAGCATGAACAACAACGCACTTTCGCTGGCCACCGACCGTCTGCTGCTGCCCGCCGGGCTGGATGCGGGCGGTCTGGAACGCACGTTCGGTACCCTGTTGGGGCCGGGCATCGATTTCGGGGATCTCTATTTCCAGCACGCGCGCCGCGAGAGCTGGAGCGTGGAGGATGGCATCGTCAAGGACGGTGCGCATTCGATCGAACAGGGCGTGGGCGTGCGCGCCATCGCCGGTGAAAAGACCGGTTTCGCCTATTCCGACGACATCCACAGCGATGCGCTGCTGGCCGCCGCCCAGTCGGCCCGCGCGATTTCCCGCGAGGGCGGGGCGCAGTCGGCCCGCTCGCTGGTGCGTGGCAGCGGCCGCGCGCTGTACCCGGCGCTGGACCCCATCGATGGCATGGGCAACGAGGCCAAGGTCGAGATGCTCAAGCGCCTGGACCGCTACCTGCGCGCCGCCGACCCGCGCGTGCAGCAGGTGATGGTCAGCCTCTCCGGGGGCGTGGACACGGTGCTGGTCGCGCGCAGCGATGGCGTGCTTGCCGCCGACATCCGCCCGCTGGTGCGGTTGAACGTGCAGGTGATCGTCGAGCAGCACGGCCGTCGCGAATCCGGTTACTCCGGCGGCGGCGGCCGCTACAGCTATGAAGAACTGTTCGCCGAGGGGCGCCCGGAGGGCTTCGCCCGCGAGGCCCTGCGCCAGGCGCTGGTGAACCTGGAGGCGATCCCGGCCCCGGCCGGGGTGATGACCGTGGTGCTCGGCCCGGGCTGGCCCGGCGTGCTGCTGCATGAAGCGGTCGGCCATGGCCTGGAAGGCGACTTCAACCGCAAGGGCACCAGCGTCTACGCCGGCCGGATCGGCGAGCGCGTGGCCGCGCCGGGCGTGACCATCGTTGACGACGGCACCCTGGATGGACGCCGCGGCTCGCTGAACATCGATGACGAGGGCCACCCGACCCAGTGCACCACGCTGATCGAAGACGGCATCCTGGTCGGCTACATGCAGGACTCGCTCAACGCGCGCCTGATGGGCGTGGCGCCGACCGGCAACGGCCGCCGTGAGTCGTTCGCGCACATGACCATGCCGCGCATGACCAACACCTACATGCGCGCCGGCC
Organism: Stenotrophomonas bentonitica; assembly: GCF_002887735.1. Lineage (GTDB taxonomy): Bacteria > Pseudomonadota > Gammaproteobacteria > Xanthomonadales > Xanthomonadaceae > Stenotrophomonas > Stenotrophomonas bentonitica_A. Next base: position 439,725 of record NZ_PKQP01000001.1, on the reverse strand, counting down.
AGCACGATCCGGAAGAGATGATCCGCTCGGTCAAGCGTGGCCTGTACGCGGTCAACTTCGGTGGCGGCCAGGTCGACATCACCAGCGGCAAGTACGTGTTCTCGGCTACCGAGGCCTACCTGATCGAAGACGGAAAAATCACCGCGCCGGTGAAGGGCGCGACCCTGATCGGCAATGGCCCGGAAACCATGCAGAAAGTGCGCATGATCGGCAACGATCTGGCCCTGGACGAAGGCGTGGGCATCTGCGGCAAGGATGGCCAGAGCGTGCCGGTCGGCGTGGGCCAGCCGTCCCTGCTGATCGATGGCATCACCGTGGGCGGCACCCAGGCCTGAGCCGGGATGCGTGCCCTCGTGCTGCCCGACGACGCGGCCGCCAGCCTGGTGCTGGCGGTGCCGCGTGAGCGCCGAGGCTCAGTCCTCGGCGTTCTCGTCGCCGTCGGTATCGGTATCGACCGCGTCGTCCAGGTCATCGTCGGACGAGGCGTTCACGCCCTCCAGGCCGAGCGCGGCCGGCAGCAGCAGCGTACGCAGCACCTGGAAGATCTCCCGGTAGGCGCGCGGCGGCTTGTTCTTGGCCTTTTCGGCCTGGGCGTTGCGCACCAGCGTGCGCAGCTCCTGGCGGTCGGCATGCGGGTACTCGTCCAGCAGCGCACCCAGCGCCTTGTCGCCGTCCTTGAGCAGGCGCTCGCGCCAGTCTTCAACGCGGTGCATGGTGGCCACTTCACGGCGCGAGGTCTCGCTGTTGGCATCCAGCGCGTTGCGGATCGCATCCAGCACGGCGTCGTCTTCGCGGCGCATGTGCTTGGCCAGGAACGCCAGCTGGCGCTTGTGGGCGATATGAGCGGTGATGCGCTTGGCCTCGGCGATGTGCGGCAGCAGGTCTTCGGGCACCGGCAGGCGCGCCAGCTGGGCCGGGGTCAGCGAGACCAGCTTCTCGCCCAGGGCCAGCACGTCCAGCGCAGCCCGGCGGTTCTGGCTGCGGCTGATATCAAGGAATTCACCGGTTTCTTCGTCGCGTCCGCGCATCGTCTTATTTCCACATCCGTAAACTGTGCCGGCGTCGCGCCGGGCACTCACCTGTACAGGATAAAGCATTGAACGTGATCTCCCCTGAAGTCTCCCCGGCCGACGACAGCCTGCAGCGCCTGGAGCAGCTGGCCGACATCTCCCAGCGCCTGCTGGAGCGGGCCAAGGCCCTGGGCGCCACCCAGGCCGAGGTCAGCTGCAGCGATGAGCGCGGGCTGGATGTGAACGTGCGCCTGGGCGAGGTCGAAACGGTCGAGTCCACCCGTGACCGCGGCATCGCCGTGACCGTCTACTTCGGCCAGCGCAAGGGCAGTGCCAGCACCGCCGACCTGCGCGAGAGCAGCCTGGAGTCGACCGTGGCCCAGGCCTGCGCGATCGCCCGTCACACCGAGGACGACGAAGCCGCCGGGCTGGCCGAGGCGGCGCTGATGGCCCGCCAGTTCCCGGATCTGGACGGCTGGCACCCCTGGGAGCTCAGCGCCGATGCGGCGCTGGACCTGGCGCTGGCCTGCGAAGCGGCCGGCCGTGAGGCCGACACCCGCATCAGCAATTCCGACGGTGCCTCCGCCGCGACCGCGCAGAGCCTGTCGGTGTATGCCAACTCGCATGGCTTCATCGGCCGCGAGCGCAGCAGCCACCACTCGATCGGCTGCGCGCTGATCGCGGGCCAGGGCGATGGCATGCAGCGCGATGGCTGGTACAGCAGCGCCCTGGCCCGGGAAGACCTGGAGGATGCCGCCTCGATCGGCCGCCGCGCCGCCGAACGCACCGTCGCCCGCCTGGAGCCGCGCTCGATGACCACCGCGCAGATGCCGGTGCTGTATTCGCCGGAGGTGGCCCGCTCGCTCATCGGGCATCTGCTCGGCGCCGTCTCCGGCGGGGCGCTGTACCGCCGCGCCAGCTTCCTGCTCGACAGCGTTGGCACCCGGCTGTTCCCGGCGTGGTTCGGCATTGAAGAACTGCCGCTGCTGCGCCGCGGGCTGCGTTCGGCCGCCTTCGACGGCGATGGCGTGGCCACGCGCAATTCGGCGCTGATCCGCGATGGCGTGCTGGAGCGTTACATCCTGGGCAGCTATTCGGCGCGCAAGCTGGGCCTGCCGACCACCGCCAACGCCGGTGGCGTGCACAACCTCAAAGTCACCGCCAACGCGGACGATCTGGTCTCGATCGCCCGGCAGATGGGCAATGGCCTGCTGGTCACCGAACTGATGGGGCAGGGCGTCAACAGCGTGACCGGTGATTACTCGCGCGGCGCCGGCGGGTTCCGCGTGGAGAACGGCGAGATCAGCTACCCGGTGGACGGCATCACCATCGCCGGCAACCTCAAAGAGATGTTCGCCAGCATCGAAGCGGTGGGTGCCGACATCGACACCCGCTCGCACGTGCACACCGGTTCGATCCTTGTAGGACGAATGACCGTTGCCGGTAACGATTGACGTATTCTATTGGGGCTGCCCTGGCAGGCGGGGAGCCTGCCGCGTGCAATGCCCATTACCTCGAACAAGGAGTTTCACGTGAGCGATTTCGACAACGTCACCACCCCGCCGCCGCCGGTGAGCGCCCCGGCACCGGCCGATCAGCGCACCATGGCGCTGGTGGCCCACCTGCTGGGCATCTTCACCTGGTTCCTCGGCCCGCTGATCATCTGGCTGATCAACAAGGACGACAGCAGCAAGCGCTTCGTCACCGACCAGGCCAAGGAAGCGCTGAACTTCCAGATCACCATCACCATCGCGATGCTGATCTGCATCGTGCTGACCATCGTCATCATCGGTGGCCTGCTGGCGCCGATCGTCGGCCTGCTCAACGTGATCTTCTGCATCATCGCAGCGGTCAAGGCCAACAACGGCGAAGCCTACCGTTATCCGTTCGCCCTGCGCCTGATCAAGTAATCGATCCGCAGCGCTGGAACGAAAAACGCCCGGGATTCCCGGGCGTTTTTCTGTGTCCTGGCGTTGTGCAACCACGCCATGCGTGGCTGCCGGCACGGTCGCTCAATGATCCCGCTCGACCGCCAGTTTCGCCAGCGCACGCAGTGCATCTGCCGGCTCGCCATACCCGGCCAGGCCATCGAACATCTGCTCGCTCAGCGTGCGCAGATGCGCCTTCGCCCCGTCCATGCCGAGCAGTGCCGGGAAGGTCGACTTGGCCTGTGCCTCGTCCTTGCCGGCGGTCTTGCCGAGCTGTTCGGAACTGGCTTCGACATCGAGGATGTCATCGCGCACCTGGAACGCCAGGCCGAGCGCCGAGGCGACTGTATCCAGCGTTGCCAGATCGGCGGCGGGTGCCTGGCCACACAGCGCGCCCATGCGCACCGCCGCGCGGATCAGTGCGCCGGTCTTGAGCGCGTGCATGCGCTCAAGAGCCTGCAGCGGCTGTTGATGACCGGTGGCGTCGATATCCAGCGCCTGGCCGCCGCACATGCCGGCGGCACCGGAGGCGTGGGCCAGCGTCTGCAGGCAGGCCACGCGCAGTGACGCGGGCAGCGGCGCATCGGCGATCAGGCCGAACGCGCGCGTCTGCAGGGCATCACCGGCGAGGATCGCGGTGGCTTCATCAAAGGCGATGTGCGTGGTCGGGCGGCCGCGACGCAGGGCGTCATCGTCCATCGCCGGCAGATCGTCATGCACCAGCGAATACGCGTGGATCAGCTCGACCGCCATCGCCGGCGCGTCCAGCGCGTTCTCGTCGGCGCCGAAAATCCGGCCGCCGGCATACACCAGCAGCGGGCGCATGCGCTTGCCGCCCCCGAGCACCGCATAGCGCATCGCCTGGTGCAGTCCACGCGGGGCATCGGACGGGGAGGGCAGGCTGGCGTCGAGCTGGCTTTCGATCCGGTCGCGCCAACGCGCGAACGTGGCCTCAACCGTCATGGCTGGGCGGGTCGAATGGCACCGCGGTGTCGGGCTGGGCCGGATCGCTGAGCAGGCGCACGCGCAGTTCGGCCTGTTCCAGCGCCTGCTGGCACTGGCGGTACAGGCCGACGCCACGTTCGTAGGCGCTGAGCGATTGCTCCAGGCTCATTTCGCCGGTTTCCATCTTCTCCACCAGCTGCTCCAGCTCTTCCAGCGACTGCTCGAAGTGGGCGACCGGGGAGGTTTCATTGGGGGACTTCTTTGCCATGTGCCAAGTGTGGGCTGCTGGCCGGGCGGGGTCAATTCAGGCCGCGCCGGGTGTCCACTGCAACTGCGCGTGATGGGCCAGCAGCCATGGTTGCAGGGCGGCACCGATGACCCGGTCACCGGCGGCCAGCAATGTGTCCTCGTCGAACAGCAGCGGCAACTGGCGGCGCTGCCACGGCGGCAGGCCCTGCTGCTGCAGCAGGTCTTTGAGCGCATGGGAATGCGTGCGCCCGGGCAGCTGGATGCGCTCGCCGCCGCGGCGTGCGCGGATCTGCACCGGGCTATCGAAACCGGCGTCCGTGCCAAGCAGGCGCAGCTCGCCACCGTCTGGCAATGCCAGCGGCGCGCGGCCATCCCAGTGCACGCTCCAGTCGGCCGGCAAGGCCAGGCTGGCCGAGAGCAGGTGCAGTTGCCCGCGCCAGCGGCGGATGCGTGCCCCCTGCCAGGCGAACTGCGCATCGGCGTGGTGGGCAGCCGGGAGCAGCTCGCGTTCGACCGCCTCCACGCCCGCTGCCGGCAGCGGCGGCAGGCCACTGCCGCGCACCCAGTGCCGCAGCAACCGGGCGCGGCGCTCGAGCGGCTGGCGCAGCAGCCGCGCGCAGTCGATCACACCGGGGCCGACGCTGCAGCGTTCCAATGCGTCGCGGTCGGCACTGTCGAGCAGGTGCTGGGACTGCGCGCACAAGGCGGCACTCCGGGCGAATGCCGCATCGGCCTGCGGCCAGCGCTGGCGCAGTTGCGGCAGCACGTGCAGCCGCAGGAAGTTGCGATCGGCGTCATCGCTGGCATTGCTGGGATCTTCGATCCACTCCAGCCCCTCGGCCTGCGCATGTGCGCGCAACGCACTGCGCGGAACCTCCAGCAAGGGCCGCCACACGGTGCCGGCGCCAAACGCGCTGGTGACCTGCATGGAGGCCAACCCATCCACGCCGGAGCCGCGCAGCGCACGCATCAGGAAGGTCTCGGCCTGGTCATCGCGGTGATGGGCCAGGGCCAGGTGTTCACCAGGCAGCAGCTGCGAAGCGAACGCCTCACGGCGCGCATGCCGCGCGGCGGCTTCCAGGCCTTGTCCCTGGTGACGCGGCACCTGCACGCGGATCACCCGCAGCGGGATGTTCCAGCGCGCACAGAGCTGCGTGCAGTGCACGGTCCAGGCGTCAGCCTGTTCCTGCAGGCCGTGATGGATATGCACGGCGCGCAGGCCGGCCGTCCGCTGTGCCGGCGAGGTGGCCAGCCAGTGCAGCAGGACGGTGGAATCGAGCCCACCGCTGAAGCCGACCAGCACAGGGTGGACGACAGAGGGCGGTGGCGGCAGCAGGGAGGTCATGGGAAGTGCGATCTCAGGCAGACCGGCAGTATCGGTGCTGCGTGGCGACGTTGCCACGCGGGAATCACGGTGTGCCGGCATCCATCGCCGGGCGCCCCTGCCGATCGATGCGATACCAGGTGCCGCCAACCATCGCGATGTGGCCGTGGTCGTCCGGCGTGCCCGGACGGCAGCCTTCGCAGACGCGGGCCACCCCGTCATCGAAGGCCCAGCCAAAATCGAACGTGCCCGGAAAGGCTTGGCGCAGCTGGGTATCGAAGTAACCGATGCGCTGCCCGACACGCCCACGGACCAACCCCTCCACAACGTAGTCCGGGCCGTTGTCGAAGGTGATCACCGGCAACTGACGACCATCGGCACGGACGTAGTGGAATCCACCGCCGGCGTAGACCGCTGCCAGCCCGTCCTGATCGTAGGACAGCGACGCCAGGGACGCCGCGTCGAGTTCCAGATGCCCATCGAGCCACTGGCAACCGGGCAGCGGCTGCAGCCCATCTTCCTGGGTCAGGGCGGTGCAGCCGGTGCCGGTGTCGGTGCCGGCGGCCAAGGCCAGCGGCGATGCGAACAGACCGGCCACCAGCAGCAGGGGCCGCGCGAGACGGCCCCTGTTCGCTGCATTGCGAAGCAGTCGATGCATTACTTGCTGTCGCCCGCCTGGCGCTCGAACGCGGTCGGCTTGGGCAACTCGACCGGCACGCCCTTGGCATCGCAGGTGCCGGCTTCGCACAGGCGCTGGCGCAGGCGCGGGGTGGCCTGCACGATCATGTGGTAGATCGCGTTCTGCTCCATCGTGCCGCGGACCGCCTTGCTGCCCGGGCCACGTGCCCAGATGCCGACGTCTTCGCCGCCATGCGATTCGCTCTTGGCCGGGACCAGCGCTTCCTGCATGTAATCGGGATGCTCGGTATCCACCGCGGTCAGGTCCGGCCGACCCGTGGTCGGATCGAAGCTGCTCGGGTTGTGCGGGTAGCGCTTCGGGCCGACCGGCTGCTGGTTGGTGGCACCGGTGTAGCCCGGGCCGTTGGCGTAGGTCAGCGTGGTGTAGGGCAGGCCGAGGCCATCGCGGGCCAGGTCCAGCTTGCCGGCACCGTCTTCGCCCCCCTTGTCCTTGACTTTGCCCAGGATCGGGTTGCCACGGGCCGGGTAACCAACGAAGTTCAGCGTGTGGGAGTGATCGGCGGTGACGATGATCAACGTGTCCTGGTCGGAGGTGGCCTCGACCGCGGCGCGCACCGCATCGGACAGCGCCACCGTATCGGTCAGCGCCCGGTAAGCGTTGCCGCTGTGGTTGGCGTGATCGATGCGCGCGCCCTCGATCATCAGCACATAGCCTTCCTGATGGCGCGACAGATTGGCGATCGCCGCCTTGGTCAGCTCGGCCAGGCTCGGCTCACCGGCCGGGTCGTCCTTGCGCTCGGCTTCGTAGCGCATGTGGTCCGGCTCGAACAGGCCCAGGATGGCCGGCGCATTGGCCGCCGCCTGCAGCTGCCTGGCGTTCCATACGTACGCGCCCTGCGGGTGCGCCTGCTGCCATTCGGTCACCAGGCTGCGCCCGTCCAGGCGCTGGCCGACCTTGTCGTCGTACTCGGGATCGCGCTCTTCCACCGTGGTGAACTCACCGCGTCCGCCGCCGAGGGCGACCAGCGGGCCGCGCCCGAAGCGCGAGGTCGACAGCAGCTGCTGGGCGATGTCACGGCAGCCGGCGGCCTTGGCCTCTTCCGGCACATCGGTGTCGTTCTCCCAGTTGCGCTCCGGCGAGTGCGCGTAGGTCGCTGCCGGGGTGGCATGGGTCAGGCGGGCGGTGGAGACCACGCCGGTCGCCATGCCGGCACTGTCGGCCAGCTGCAGCCAGGTCAGCAGGCCCTTGTCGAGGCTGTCGGCGCAGTCATTGCGGGTGCCCGCGCTGACGCCGATCGCGCCCATGTGGGTCTTCACGCCGGTGGTGATCGCGGTCATGGTGCCCGCCGAATCCGGCGTCTGCGAATCGGTGTTGTAGGTCTTGCTGAACGCCGTCGCCGGGAAGCGCTCCCAGGACAGCAGGTTCTCCTCGCCCGGGTGCCCGTTGCGCTGCCCCTCGAAGATGCGGGCCGCCGCCACCGTGGTCAGGCTCATGCCGTCGCCCAGGAACAGGATGACGTTCTTGGCCTTGCCGTCCATCGCACCGGTGCTGGCCGCCCGTGCCGCGCCGCTGCGGTACCACCACTGCGGCGTCTCCCCGGCGGGGTGGGCAATGGCCGGCACATCGACCTGGACCGCGCCGGCAGAGGCGCTGGAGGAGGGAGCGGTACTGGCGCAGGCGCCGAGCAGCAGGGTGGTGACGGCAGCCACCAAGGGCGTGAAACGGGACATGGATGAATGAATCTCACATGTGAAACGGGCGTTCATTATGCAGAACGCCGCAAGGCACGCCGATGACACGCTGATTTTCCGTCCACGCCTCGTTCCGCGGCCCGGCTTGGGCTAAGGTGCCTAGCTGTCAAATCATCTCTGGAACGCACATGAAGCTGGTCTCTGCCTGGCTGCGGATCCCCTTCTGGCAACGGGTCCTCGGCGGCTTCGTGCTGGGCGCACTGGCCGGCTGGCTGCTCGGCCCGGCGGCCGAAACCTGGTTCGGCCCGCTCGGCGATCTCTACGTCACCCTGATCAAGATGATCGCGGTGCCGCTGGTGTTCTTCGCCGTGATCAACGCCATTTCCTCGCTGCACGGGCAGAAGTCCGTGGCAGCCTTGGGCGGGCGCACCTTCCTGTGGTTCATCATCACCGCTGCCCTGGCCGTGTGCGTGGGCCTGGGCGTTGGCACCCTCATGCAGCCGGGCAGCGGCGCGCTCAGCCTGAGCATGGACCACGGCTACACCCCGCGCGAAGTACCCAGCGTGATCAAGGTGCTGATGGATGTCGTGCCCTCCAACGTCTTCTACGCGTTGACCGGCATCGGCACCCGCATCAATGGCGCCGGTGAAACCGTGCTGGCCGCGGGCCGCGGCTCGATCCTCCCGGTGATCTTCTTCGCCGGCCTGCTCGGCTTTGCCATGGTCAAGCTCGGCGACAAGGTCAGCGAGGCACGCAAGCTGACCGGGCAGATGAGCGAGATCATGATCCAGGTGACCCGCTTCGTGCTGGAGATCACCCCGCTGGGCACCTTCGGCCTGATCGCCGGCCTGGTCGGCAGCTACGGCTTTGAGAAACTGCTGCCGCTCGGCAACTTCGTGCTCGCCCTGTACATCGCCTGCGCCCTGCACATCGTCGTGGTCTACGGCAGCCTGCTGCTCATGCACGGCCTGAACCCGCTCAAGTTCTTCCGCGGCGCCGCCCCCGGCATGCAGGTCGCCTTCGTCAGCTCTTCCAGCTTCGCCGCCATGCCGGCCGCGATGCGCTCGATCACCCACAACCTCGGCGTCAACAAGGACTACGCCTCCTTCGCCGTCCCCCTCGGCGCCAGCATCAAGATGGACGGCTGCGGGGCGATCTATCCGGCCCTGTGCGCCGTCTTCATCGCCCAGTACACCGGCGTGCCGCTCACCCCCGAGCAGTACATCGTGGTCCTGATCGCCTCGGTCCTGGGCAGCTTCGGCACCGCCGGCGTCCCCGGCACCGCCGTCGTGATGGCCACCGTCGTCCTCAGCGCCGCCAATCTCCCGCTGGAAACCATCGGCTACCTCTACGCCATCGACCGCATCCTCGACATGATGCGCACCATGACCAACGTCACCGGCCAGATGCTGGTCCCGGTCATCGTCGCCAAGGAAACCGGCCTGCTCGACCGCGAGATCTACGACAACCCATCCACCAACCTCGGCGTGGATGAAGGCGAAGAACGAACGTCCTGATGCAGGCACGGACGCAGCACCCAAAGACCGGCGAGAGCCGGTCTTTTTTTGCTTGTGTGCAACTGCTTTCGCATCGTCGCTTCTTCCTGCCAAACAGGCAGATGTCTGGCGGGCTGGCGAGGCTTGGCATCGCCGGCCCTCACGACAAAGCGACTGGCTGAGGCTTTACAAGCAAACCCGGGGCGAGCCTGAATCCGCACCGTAACCCCCTGTATCACCCGGTGTAACACCCGTGATACACCCGCACCGCGCTTGACTCTCAGCGCAACGCCGTCCATCGCCAAACCTATTCATACGCACAAACGCTAACGCCGCTGTAACAGCAATGTTGCGTGCGATTAACCCGCGCCGCAGGAAAACCCCGGAAACACGGCCATTGGGAACTTGGCACGAATGCTGCTCCACCCCTCCGCATGTCATCGGAGGTCGCCATGGACAGCGTTGCCGCACACCGCACACGACACATCACCCTGTGGCTGCTCGCCGCCGCACTCGCCGTGCCGGCCGCCGCCAACGCCTCCGGCGCACGCCAGGGCGTCAAGGCCCAGCCCGGCGAAATCGTCCTCCTGCGTGACGTCTCCGCACGACCGGCCTATCGCCCCGCACCTCCGGGCATGGCCCTCATCGCAGACCCCTCGCCGCGCCGCGAAATCGGCCACGCCCTCGGCACCTCCACCGGCATGGATGAACTCAGCGACGACGATTACGCCTCGCTCGGCTCCAACACCGGTGCCGGCATTCCGCGCAACGCCACCACCATCGAGCGCGTCACCGGGCATACCGTCAACGGCACGCTCGGCAAGGTCACCGACAGCGGCATGCTGTCCAGCGGCCAGTTCAGCAACACCATCGGCGGCCCCATGGGCGCGGTCGGCAACGCGACCCGCGGCATAGGCGACCAGGTGCGCGGCGCGCTCGCCCAGTTCCCGCTCGGCCAGCCTGCGGGCGGGCCCGGCAAATGAACACCGTCCTGCGCACCGCACTGCTCACGGGCCTGATGCTCGCGCCGTTGGCCGCGCATGCCCAGCAGGGCAACGACTACGCCGCGATGCTGTCCTATCTCAACCAGAGCCGCATCGACGGCCGCACCCTGGCCGGCGCCGATGGCGCCATGACCGTCAACATGGCCGCCGGTGATCTCAATCAGCAGGCCAACCTGATGGGCATCGCCAACGGCCGCAACGCCCACATCAACGTCGATGCGCGCCAGCAGCAGTCCAACAACCTCAGCATCAGCGACACCGCCATGGACGCCAGCGCCACGATCGGCGGCCAGGCACTGAACGGCGCCAGCGGCGTCGCATCGATCAACCAGGCCAGCGGTAATGGCAACGCGACGCTCAACGTCGTCACCGCCACGCTGGCGCAACAGGGCATACGCGAAACGAACGACGAGGCCTTGGCCGCGTCGGGCGCGCTCGCGTCAGCAGGGGGGCAGGGGGCCGTCAACAGCGGTCGGTCGGCCGGAACTCGCAGGGTGGCGGTCGAAGCCTCCGCACTGCAGGGATTCGACGGCGTCCTGCAACTCAATCAGATCGCGGGATCCGGCAACGCCACCGCAAACCAACTGAGCATTTCGGTGCAGTCCACCCCGTGAGTAGTCACATCCACCCGATTGTCTGTGATGAGAGAGAGGGCACCATGAACACCAACATGAAACGGACCGTACTGGCCATCGCCGTCGCCGCTGCATCCGCCTCCGCCGGCGCCAATGGCTGGGGCAATGACCGCGACAACCAGAACCAGAGCGCCAACATCAACCACCTGCACAACGTGGCTGAAACGCGCACCAATACCAATACCGATACCAACACCGAAACCAATACCACCACCAACACCGATACCGATTCGCGCACCTGGAACCGGACCTGGAACAACACCCGCAACAACAACAGCACCACCAACACCACCATCAACGACAACGTGACGAGCAACACCAACGTCACCAGCAACCGCGACGTGACCAGCAACCGCAACGTCACCGAGAACGTCAACAAGACCAGCAACATCCAGGCCGACGAACGCCAGGAAAAGAACAATCACGGCGTCGACGTCAACATCGAAAAGGACCTGCGCCTGAGCTCGGACATCAGCTTCTCGGGTGATCCGGAAATCACCGGTTCGATCGACATCGATTCGGCCGCCATCGCCGTCATCGACAACCGCCAGTCGGTCACCAACAATCTGGCCGGCAACACCCTGGTGACCAACAGCGCCTCGATCGCCGACGACGTCGGTGCCGATGCCTCGGGCAACCTGGGCTTCAACGTCGCCGCCGGTGACAACAACGCCCAGGACAATGCGGCGTCGCTGTCCGCCGCCGATGCCTCCTTCAGCTTCGGCATGGCCGATGCGGAAGTCTTCGTCAACCAGTTCGGCGGTGGCAACACCACGATCAACTCCGGCGTGACCAACGCTGCGGGCCTGGGTGGCAATGCCTTCAGCGGTGCGTCGGGCAACATCGGCGCCAACGTCGCTTCCGGCAACAACAACGAGCAGAAGAACGCGCTCGCCGCATCGGTCGCCACCAGCGCCTATGCGACCTCGAGCATCAGCTCCAACCAGGTGTCCTCCGGCAACACCGTCAGCAACGCCGGCTACCTGCAGTCGATGACCGACACCGTGGACGTGAACCTGAGCGGTCGCGTCGCCGGCGCCACGTTGGCAGTGGGTGCGGGTCGTTACAGCGGCACGGGTAGTGCCTACCAGAAAGACAACTACTACCTGGACAGCTGGAGCGGCGCGCTGGATCACCCGAGCGGCAGCGCGAACGGCCACATCGATCTGGATAGCGATATCCAGAATGCCACCGCCAACCCGAATCGTCCGGGCGTGGGCGGCATTGCCTTCGATACCGATGAGCGCGGCACCAGCCAGTTCGTCGAACTGGGCGTGGCCGATCTCTACGCGAGCCTGAGCGGCACCGTCTCCACCACCCGCTGGGTGAACGTGGATGCGACCAACACCGCGGCGTTGTCCGGCAGTGCGTTCTCCGGCGCCTCCGGCAACATCGGGGTGAACGTGGCCTCCGGTACCGGCAACCTGCAGGCCAACAGCCTGGCTCTGGCGGTTGCGCAGCCCTCCACCGGCGGCGGTGGCGGCGGCGGTCCGGAACAGTAAGAAGGTTGTCCGTTTTCGCAGGCAGTACGCGTTGAGCGCAACAAACCCGGTCATCCGCCAATGACCGGGCTCCCCGGGAGCCCCTGTCCCTTCTCCCCCTTGGGGCAGGGGCTCCTTCCTGAGCCGGAGTAGACGATGTCCACACGTATGCGCACCTGGATGCTGGCCTGGGCACTGTCGATGCTGATGATGCCCATCGGGCTGGTGCGGGCCGGCGACATCGGCTTCAGCGGGGTGCTGCCCAACGGGGCGGTGCTCACCCAGCGCGTGGAGAGCATGCAGGAACGGCGCTTCCGCAACGTGGTAAGGCAACACACCGATTACAGCTGTGGCGCGGCAGCCCTTGCCACGATCCTGCGCTACGCCTACCACCTGGAGGCGGATGAGGGCACGGTGATCGAAGGGATGATGGGGGTCTCGGATCCACAACTGGTCCACCAGCGCGGTTTCTCGCTGCTGGACATCAAGCGTTACGTCGAATCGATGGGCATGCGTGGGCGCGGCTACCGCGTCAATGAAGAGCGCCTGCGCTCACTGCGCGTGCCCGGGCTGGTGCTGATGGATGTGCGGGGCTTCCGCCACTTCGTGGTCCTCAAACAGGTCCGTGGCGATCTGGTGGATGTGGCCGACCCGATTCTGGGCAACCGCAGCATTCCCGTCAGCGAATTTCTCCAGGCGTGGCCGTCGCGCGCCGTGTTTGTCGTGATCGGCAGTGACTTCGATCGCAACACGGTGCTGCTGCAGCCCGGTGAACGGCCGAGTGCCCGTTCGCTGTACGCCAGGCAGGGACCGATCACCGACGCGGAACTGGTCGATTTCGGATTCACCCATGCCGATCTGTTTTAAGGAGGCAACATGAACATCGCAACCTGGACGCCCGGCATCGTGCTGCTTGCCCTGCTGGGCATCGCACCGGCACATGCCGATGACAGCCGGCCCGGCAAGGGATTGAGCGAAATCCCCGATCCGGAGTTGAACCTCATGCGTGGCCGCTACACCGTTGGTGGCAACACCGTGGCGTGGTTCGGGGTCACCATGGTCTCGCAATGGCAGACCGCCGGTGGGCAGTCGGCACAGAGCGCGCTGAAGCTGGGCATGGACTTCAGCCACGGCGGCAACGCGCCGAAGATCAGCTTCGCGCCCAGCGTGAGTGTCACCGCCGCGGATGCGCCACTGCCCGTGACACCCGGGCGCAGCGTGGACGCCAGCGGCCTGCAGAACGTGGCCGGCCTGAGCCAGAGCATCCAGGTCGCCGGTGACGGCAACCTGGCCAGCAACGCCACCCAGCTGACCGTGCGCGATGGCACCGCGCCAACGCCCACCGGCGAAGGCGTGAACCTGGCCAGCGTGCACCAGGGCGGGGTCAGTGCGCTGGCTCAACTGGAAGGCAACACGGCCAAGGTGCAGTTGCAGATCGAGGGTGTCGGCGCGGTCCAGCAATGGATCCGCAACGGCAGCGTCGGGCAGAGCATCGCGCTGGGCAGTGATGGGCAATCGGTCACCAACCGGCTGCAGATCGATCTCGTCAGGCAGTCGATGGCCAACAACGTGCCGCTCAACCAGAACGTGGCGCAGGCGATGACGCTGGTACGCGGGGTAGGCATGGGGCCGGGCCAGTGATTTATCGGCACGGCAGGGGGAGCGTCAACACAACAGTGGGCCAAGGCAATGCACACGATGATCCGCGCAACACCGCTGGCGCTGGCGGCGCTGGCACTGATGGCGGCTGCGTCCGCCCAGGCACAGGCGCAACAGCCTGCGCCGGTTGACGAGGCCGACGTCAAGGCACTGATGGCGCAGCTGGAAAGCCTCAAGGCCAACTACGCGCAGGAAGTACGTCGCCTGCGCGAACTGGACATGCAGGTGCAGGCCATGCAGGCACGGCTGACCGGCAAGACCGCGCCGGTGGCCTCCAGCGCGCCTCCCCCGCAGCAGGCCCTGCCGGCGGGCACCCCGGCCGCACCGGCCAGTGCCGATGGCTATGCCAGCTCGGCGGCCGAAGCGCAGCAGGCCAAGCAGGAGTCGCGGCGCAGCGTGGATGATGTCAAACAGCAGCAGGCCGCACTCTTCAGCCGCCGCTTCACGATTGAAAACAGCCTTTCCTACGCCCGCTACGACCGCAAGCAGCTCAGCCTCAACGGCTTCCTGGCGCTGGATGCGATCTTCCTCGGCAACATCGCCATCGAGAACGTGGAGTCGGACACGCTGACCTACAACCTGGCCGCGCGCTGGGGCATCAGCCCGCGCCTGACCTTGAACCTGGACGTGCCGTACCTGGCGCGCAAGACGGTGTTCCAGAAGGGCGGTGCCGGTGGCTCGGCCGCGGCCATCGCGCAGGAAAAGACGACGGGCAACGGCATCGGCGACGTTGGCCTGAGCGCCAACTACCGGCTGTTCGCCGAACGCGGGCGGCTGCCCGAAACCGTGCTCACCGTGGGCGCGACCGCGCCGACCGGGCGGGCGCCGTACGGGCTGGACTGGAAGGTGCTCGAGCGCGATGACGATGACTTCATCCGCTTTGCCGTGCCCGAGCAGCAACCGACCGGCAACGGCGTGTGGCAGGCCAACGTCGGCCTGTCGGCCGTGAAGACCGCCGACCCGGCGATCCTGTTCGCCAATATCGGTTACATCCATTCCTTCCCGCGCAGCTTCGATGACATTGATGCCAACCCGGACACCACCAACCCGGGCGACGTAAAGCTTGGAGGCTCCTATTACTTCGGCGCCGGCGTGGCGTTCGCGTTCAATGAGCGCACCAGCCTGAGCATCTCCTTCAGTGACAAGCTGAGCGCGCGTGCCTCCACGCGCTACAAGAACGGGCAGTGGTTGAAGGTGATCGGCAGCGACGCCAATGCAGGCACGCTCAACCTGGGCATCACCTATGCGCTCAACCAGAAAACCACCCTGGTCAGCCTGCTGGGTATCGGCCTGACCCCGGATGCACCGGACTTCACCCTGGCCTTCAAAGTGCCGTACAGCCTGTGAGCGCGCCCGCTCACACGCTGCGCCCTGCGGCTCAGCGCAGTTCGGGCAGCGCGAGCTGGTGCTTGCGGCACAACCGGTAGACCGTCACCCGCGAGACCTGCATGTGACGGGCGCAGGCGGTGACGTTGAAATCGTGCTGGCGCAGTGCATGCAGCAGCGTTTCGCGTTCGGCGATCTGCTTTGCGCCGTGCAGGCCGCGTTCGGTGCTGGCCAGAAGCGGCTGACTCAACTCCAGGTCCGCCGCCGTGATCAGCTCGGCATCGCTGACGATCGCCGCACGCTGGACCCGATTGAGCAGCTCGCGCACGTTGCCCGGCCAGCCGAAGCGTTCGAGCGCCTGCACCGCCTCGGCCGTGAAGCCGCGCGCGCGGGTGACATGGCGATGCCGGAAGCTGCTGAGGAAATGGTGGGCGAGCAGTGCGATATCACTGCCGCGCTCACGAAGCGGCGGCAACGGCAGGCGCAGCACATTGAGCCGATAGAACAGGTCGCGACGGAAATGGCCTTGTTCGACCGCCTTCTCCAGATCCACGTGCGTGGCCGCGAGCACGCGTACATCGACCTCCAGCGGCCGGTTGCTGCCGACGCGTTCGACCGTGCCTTCCTGCAGCACCCGCAGCAGGTTGGTCTGCGCATCCAGCGGCAGGTCGCCGATCTCGTCCAGGAACACGGTGCCGCCACTGGCCGATTCGAACAGGCCCAGGCGCCGCGTCGCCGCGCCGGTGAAGGCGCCGCGTTCATGGCCGAACAGTTCGGACTGGACCAGCGCAGCCGGAATGGCCCCGCAGTTCACTGCCAGGAACGGGCGCGCATGCCGTGCCGACAGCGCATGCAGCGCTTGGGCGGCAAGTTCCTTGCCGGTCCCGGTCTCGCCGGTGATGAGCACCGGCAGGTCCACCGGCGCGTACTTGCGGATGGCCGCACGGGTGACCTGCAGCACCGCGCTGTCGCCGATCAGGGACTGAGGGCCATGGGCGGCGGGCAGGGATTCGGCGCCGGCCAGCTGCTGCAGCCGCTGCACGACGCGCGGCAGGTCGATCGGGGCGACATAGGTATCCACGCACGCCGCCAGCAGCGCATCGAGCACCGGCGAGGAGCGCAGCGGCGCAGCAGGCAACAGCGCCAGCAGGCTCATGTGGCGGTGATCGACCAGCAATTGCTGCAGGTGGGCCAGGTTGGCCGGCACCACCGTGCGCAGGTCAAGCAGGCCGACCACCTGGTCGCTGCCGCGCATGCCGATCCCGGCGCATTGTTCGGGGGCCACGCTGCGGACCTGCCAGCCGGCCGCAGCCAGCGTCGCCCGTTCAAGCGCGAGGGGTTGCCCAAACCAGATCACACACCGGGCAGGAAAATCGGGGACAGCCGCCATGCGTCACCTTGTCGACAGGAATCGCGGGCGGTGTCTGCTGCCTGATCGGTTGCCACGGACGTGCCGCCCCACGTCCGGGTCCGTCCCCCGCCGCAGCACGTGTGCGCCGGGCGCGTCGCCGGTCGGGAAAAAGACCGTGACAGAGAAGGGAACGCGGGTTGGGGCGATCAGCGGCCACTGCCGCGGCCCAACGAAAAAGGCCGCTGCAGGGCAGCGGCCTTCGATCCGGTGGTCCCGCAGGGCGGGTCAGAGGTCGACGCGGCGGGCCTGCATGAACTTGCCACCCCAGTAGCCGCTGACCAGGCTGTCCACACGGACGTCCTTGCCAGTGCTCGGGGCGTGCAGGAAGCGGCCTTCACCCACATAGATGCCGACATGGTCCACACGGCCCTTGCGGCCGAAGAACACCAGGTCGCCAGCGGCCAGGGCGTTGCGATCGTTGATCAGCTGGGCAGCGCCGTCATGGGCCATTTCGCGCGAGACACGCGGCAGCTCGACACCCAGCGCGGTACGGAACACA
Source organism: Stenotrophomonas bentonitica (assembly GCF_002887735.1). Lineage (GTDB taxonomy): Bacteria > Pseudomonadota > Gammaproteobacteria > Xanthomonadales > Xanthomonadaceae > Stenotrophomonas > Stenotrophomonas bentonitica_A. The sequence continues at coordinate 422,427 of NZ_PKQP01000001.1, read as the reverse complement.
TAGCCGACCAGGCCACTGCAGTCGAAACCGCTGTCCGGCGAGGTGCCGCCCCAACGGTACGGGGTGCCCAGCAGGGTCATCGCACGGCGCAGCAGGGACTGGACCTTGCCGTTTTCGGCGGCGTCGCCGGCCACGGTAATCGCGCCGGTGCTGGCATCGTAATTGGCGAGCAGGCGGCTCAGATCGCCGGCGAACATCGCCGAACGGTCCATGAGGGGGATGGTGTCGTTGGCCGCCAGGTGCGGAAGCAGGGCGGCGAGGGTGGCGCTGGCAGCGGCATCGGCCTTGCTGCGGGCCGGCGCATCAGCCTTGGGCTTGGCCGGCGCGGAGGAATCGGGGGCAACAGTGACAGGGGTTGCAGAAGCTTCGGGGGCGATCGTCGGTGCGGACTGCGCCCAGGCCGGAAGGCTGGCCAGGCAGAGCGCTGCAGCGAGGAAAGCGGGTCGGGCACGTCGCCGGGTTGCGGCGGTCTGGCCTTTGCAAGTCAGGTCGTCTGTCGTCACGCGGCGGTCACTGAATAAAAACGATGGGTGATGATGCCGTGTAGGCGCAGTGATTAGGTACAAATTCCGTTAATTTTTCGTTTACAACTATGTGATTCGCGTCACAAATTTGTACCTTACCCCTGTTCAGCTTAGTTAAGGACGCGTTTCGCGCCGGTGTAGTGGTCCTTCCAATAGGGGCCACCGAGCGAATCCAGCCGGACCGTGCCCCCGGTGCTCGGGGCATGCACGAAGCGCCCTTCACCCACATAGATCCCGACATGGAAGACGTTGCCCCTGTCGCCGAAAAACACCAGGTCGCCCGGTGCCAGTCGTTTGGGGTCGATCTTCGGCCCCTGCACCGCGGCCAGATCGCGCGAGGTCCGCGGCAGGCGCAGGTCGAGCATTTCCCGGTACACATACGCGACCAGGCCGCTGCAGTCGAAACCGGATTCGGGGGTGTTGCCGCCATAGCGGTAGGGCGTGCCGACCAGTCCGATCGCGCGCATCAGCACCGAGTTGGCGGCCTGCGGATCGTTGGGGGTGACGTTGGGCCAGACCTGGGCCGAGGCGGGCGGCGGGGCCGGGCGGGTGGTCTTGCCGCCGCCGCAGGCGCTCAGCAGGGCGATGATCGCCAGCAGGGCCACGTGGCCGGGCAGGCGGGTCAGGCGCGAAACTGGCGTCATGTGCATGTTGTCCGGATAATGCGCGACCTTAGAAGGCCGTCATGATGGCGGCGTATCCGGCAGGCCACAACCCGCCTCACCCGTCTGCCCTCGGCAGTCTCCAGACCAGAGTTGCGCATGAAGATCGAAAAAGACCGCGTCGTCCGTTTCCATTACACCGTCGCCGAGCAGGGCCAGGAGCCGATCGAGAGCTCCAGGGACCGTGATCCGCTGGCGATCCTGATCGGCCACGGCAACATCATCCCCGGCCTGGAAAACGCCATGATGGACAAGGAAGCCGGCGCCACCTTCGAGGTGGACGTCAAGGCGACCGACGCCTACGGCGAGCGCCGCGAAGGCCTGACCCAGCGCGTGCCCAAGAAGCACTTCGGTACCAGCAAGCTGGTCCCGGGCCAGCAGGTCGTGCTGCAGACCAACTTCGGCCCGCGCGCGGTGACCGTGGAGAAGGTCGGCATGAGCGTGGTCGACGTCGACCTGAACCACCCGATGGCCGGCAAGGACCTGCACTTCAACGTCGAGATCGTCGACGTGCGCGAAGCCAGCAAGGAAGAAATCGAGCACGGCCACGTGCACGGCGACGGCGGCCACCAGCACTGAGTGCTGCGCCCCCTCGTTGATCCAACGGCCCGCTTCGGCGGGCCGTTTTCGTTTCCGCGGCAGGCCGCCGTGCGCACGGCATAATGACGGACCTGGTCAGCGGATTGCCTGTGAACGCAGCTTCTTCTCCTTTGCAGCCGGTGGGCGCGCATGAGCGCATCGCCGTCATCGATATCCTGCGCGGGTTCGCGTTGCTGGGCATCCTGCTGATGAACATGGAGGCGTTCAGCGGTCCGCTGGACCTGTCCTTCACCGGCATCGATCCGCACTGGCAGGGCGCGGACTACTGGGCCGACGCGGCGATCTACGTTCTGGTCCAGGGCAAGTTCTTCACCCTGTTCTCGCTGCTGTTCGGCGCCGGCTTTTCCGTCATGGCGCAGCGCGCCGAAACGGCTGGCCGCGCGTTCGCACCGTTCTATCTGCGCCGCAGCGCCGCCCTGCTGCTGATCGGCCTGTGCCATGCGCTGCTGGTGTGGTCCGGCGACATCCTGGTGATCTACGCGTTGATCTCGCTGCTGTTGCTCGCCTGCCGCGAAGCGCCGCGCAGTTGGCTGCCGGCGATGGGCGCGATCAGCTACCTGGGCGCGGCCGGGCTGGTGCTGGTGCTGGGTGCACTGATGAGTTGGATGGCCAGCATGGAGCACGCGCAGGACCCGCTGCGCGAGGCCATCGCCCAGGCCCAGCGCACGATCGAACTGCAACGGCAGGCGTACGCGCACGGCACGTGGGGCGAGGCCGTCGGCCAACGCCTGCGCGACCTCGGCGCGATGCTCTCGGGCATCTTCGTGATCGGTCCGGAAGTGCTGGGCATGTTCCTGATCGGCAGTTGGTTCGCCCGTAGCGGCGCGCTGGCCGAGCCGGAACGGTTCGCGCGGCTGTATGCGCGGCTGCGCTGGATCGCCCTGCCGGTCGGCCTGGTGTTGATGCTGGGCAGTGCAATCTGGCATCCGTACCAGGCCCCTGGCACGCTGGATCTTGCCGGTGGCGTGGCCTACGCCGTGAGTGCATTGGCCGGGCTGCTGATGTGCCTGGGGTACCTGGCCTGGATCGTGCACTGGCGCGCGCGGCTGCAGTTGCTGGCGCCGATGGGGCGGATGGCGTTGACCCACTACATCGGGCAGTCGCTGGTCTGCACCTGGGTGTTCTATGGATACGGACTGGGCGCGTTCGAGGCGATGCCCCGGCTGTGGCAGATCCCCTTTGCGCTGGCGCTGTTCGCGCTGCAGGTCGGCATCAGCCATTTGTGGCTGCGCTGCTTCCGCTTCGGGCCGCTGGAGTGGATCTGGCGCGCGATGACCTATCTGCAGTGGCCGCCGCTGCGCCGGACCTGACCCCGTCGCGCCGAGCCCCTCACGTCTGGATCGCGGCCGGTCATGGCATGCTGGGAATGCGCATGAGCGTCGGCACCGGCGGTTGATGGCAGAGCTGATCAACTGCCCGCGCGCCGGCGATCGATCCTGCCCCTTACCGAGTTGAGCGATGCCAATGACGACGCAATACGACTATGACCTGATCGTGCTGGGCGGTGGTTCCGGCGGCCTGGCCGCGGCTTTCCGCGCTGCGCAGCATGGGCAGCGGGTGGCGATGCTGGAGCCGGGCGAACTCGGTGGCACCTGTGTCAACGTCGGCTGTGTCCCCAAGAAGGCGATGTGGCTGGCCGCCGATCTGTCTGCACGCATCGGCCTTGCCGCGGCGATGGGATTCGATGTCCCGGTACGCCCCTCGCTGGATTGGAAAGAACTGGTGGTACACCGCCAGGCCTACATCGCCAACATCCATGCCAGCTATCTCAAGCGCCTGGATGAGAACAAGGTGGTGCGCGTGCCTCGCCGTGGTCGGCTGGTCGACGCGCACACCGTGGAATGCAGCGATGGTGTACGCATCAGCGCCGCGCACATCCTGATCGCCACCGGCGCGCATCCGCAGCGCCCGGACATTCCCGGCGCCGAGCTTGGCCTGGTTTCCGATGATTTCTTCAACCTGTGCAGCGCGCCCGAACGCGTCGCGATCGTCGGCGGCGGCTACATCGCGGTCGAGCTGGCCGGGCTGCTGCAGGCCCTTGGCAGCCGCGTGACCCTGCTGGTCCGTGGCGAGCGCCTGCTGGAGCGCTTCGATGCGGAGCTTACCGGACAACTTGCCGAGAATCTGCGCCATCAAGGCGTGCAGGTCCACTTCGGCTACCGCCTGCGCGAGCTGCGCCGTGACGGCGATGCCATTGTGGCGTTCGGGCACGATGGACCCGCAGATGGCCAATTCGATGCCGTGTTCTTTGCCACCGGCCGGCGCGGCAACAGTGCCGATCTCGGGCTGGAGGCGGTCGGCGTGGTGGTGGGCGACAAGGGCGAGGTCGAGGTCGATGCGTGGCAGACCACCGCGGTACCCAGCGTGCACGCGGTGGGTGACATCGCCGGCAAGGTCGGCCTGACCCCGGTGGCAATCGCCGCGGCGCGCAAGCTGATGGACCGCCTGTTCGGTGGCCAGCCCCAGGCGAAGATGGACTATGAGAACGTGGCCAGCGTGGTGTTCTCGCATCCGGCGCTCGGCGCCGTGGGGCTGAGTGAAGAGGAGGCGTGTGCGAAGTACGGCGACGTGCGCGTGTACCGCAGCAACTTCCGCCCGATGCTGCAGGCGCTGGCCGACGGCACCCAGCGCAGCGTGTTCAAGCTGGTCTGCGTGGGCGAGGAGGAGCGCGTGGTCGGTGTGCACCTGCTGGGCGAGTCTGCCGATGAAATCCTGCAGGGGTTTGCCCTGGCGGTGAAGATGGGCGTGACCAAGGCCCAGTTCGACGACACCGTGGCGATCCATCCGACCTCGGCAGAAGAAGTCGTACTGATGCGCTGAAAGCGCGCCCGCGGCGTGTCGCCGCCGAAGCCGCGCCCGGGATCCAGGTAGTGCCACGCCATGCGTGGCAACCGCGCACGAAGCGGCACAGCCTTCCGCAGGCGCCGGGTCTTTCGGTCGGCCGAGCCCTTTTCGCCGTTGAAACAGGATCGGAGCGCCGTTCCCGCAGCGTCTGCCGGCGCAGAACACCCGCCGCCACGCATGCGACAATGGCCGCCCCACCTGCTGCCCAGCCGCCTCCGTGCGGCTGTTCGCCGTCCTGATGTCGTCACCCGCTTCCTCGCTCCCCACGTCCTCCAGTCGCATCGCCGCCGGCGGCATCGCCTTGGCCGCGATCGGGGCCATTGCCGCCTCGGGCAAGGCGGTCATCGTCAAACTTGCGTACCGGCACGGGGTGGATGCCACCACGCTGCTGGCACTGCGGATGCTGATGGCCTTTCCGTTGTTCGCGGTGCTGGCGGTATGGTCGGCGCGGCGCGCGCCGGCATTGTCCTGGGGCGACCGCGGGCGCGTGGTGTGGCTGGGCTTCACCGGCTACTACCTGTCCAGCCTGCTGGACTTCCAGGGCCTGCAGTACATCAGTGTCACCCTGGAGCGGCTGATCCTGTATTTGAACCCCACGCTGGTGCTGCTGATCAGCCTGGTCCTGCTGAAGAAGCGCCCTGGTCGCTGGCAGGTGGCGGCACTGGTGCTCAGCTATCTCGGCGTGCTGCTGGCCTTTGGCCATGACCTGCAGCTGGAAGGCGGGCGCATCGTGCTGGGCAGTGCACTGGTGTTCGCCAGTGCGCTGAGCTATGCGCTGTATCTGTTCGGCAGCGGCCAGGTGGTGGCGCGGATCGGCGCGATCCGCCTGACCGCCTACGCCAGCTGCGTAGCCTGCGTGCTGTGCGTGCTGCACTTCGCGGTGCTGCACCCGATGTCCGCCCTGGGCCAGGCACCCCCGCCGGTGTACTGGCTGTCGCTGATCAATGCGACGGTCTGCACGGTGCTGCCCGTGATGGCGATCATGCTGGCGGTGAAGCGGATCGGCTCGTCGCTGGCCGCGCAGGTCGGTATGCTCGGTCCGGTCTCCACCATCGTGATGAGTCTATGGCTGCTCGACGAACCCATGGGAACGTGGCAGATCCTCGGCACGGCCCTGGTCCTGCTCGGCGTGCTGCTGGTCAGCCGGGTCCGCGCGTGAACGCCGCTGCCATGGGCGATGACGCGGCCGCGCAGGCACGGGCGCGGATCCTGGCGGTGATCCATGCGATTCCGCGCGGGCAGGTGATGGGCTACGGCCAGGTCGCCGCCAAGGCCGGGCTGCCGGGCAGGGCGCGGCTGACCGCACGCGTGCTCGGCATGAATGACGACCCCGACCTGCCGTGGCACCGCGTGCTGCGCTCGGACGGGCGCATTGCGATGCCGGAAGGCTCGGCCGGCTGGAAGGAGCAGAGCCAGCGGTTGCGTGCCGAGGGCGTGGTGGTGGAGCGCGGCCGGGTCAAGGGAATGCCGGTGGCCGGTGGCAACGATCTGGATGCCGCCCTGTGGGGGCCGGGCTGACGCTGCCTGCGGGTTGAACGCGGGCGCTGGCGCGCAGATCGCAGCGGGGTGCTGCGGCTATGATGGAGGCAGTTCCAAAGGATGCCCCCATGTTTCCGCGACTGCCTACTGTCACCAAAGCGTTGTTGATCGCCAACGCCGTGCTGTTCCTGCTGCAGCAGCCGTTCCTGCTCGGCAACGGCACCTTCGAGCCTTTCATGCTGCAGCCCCTGGGCGGCGGCTTCGATCCGTTCTCGCCGGGCGGCAACTTCCAGCCCTGGCAGCTGCTGACCTATGGCTTCCTGCATGGCAGCTTCGGCCATCTGTTCTTCAACATGCTCGCGCTCTTCATGTTCGGCGCGCCGCTGGAACAGACCTGGGGTGAGAAGCGCTTCCTGATCTATTACCTGGTGTGCGTCGCCGGTGCCGGGCTGTGCCAGCTGCTGGTCGGCATGATGCTGGCCGATCCGGCCACGGTGCTGGGTGCGTCCGGTGGTGTGTTCGGCCTGCTGCTGGCCTACGGCATGCTGTTCCCCAACCAGCGGGTGATGCTGCTGTTCCCGCCCATCCCGATGAAGGCGCGCACGTTCGTGATCGTGTTCGGTGCAATGGAGCTGATGCTGGGCGCCACCGGCTGGCAGCCGGGCGTGGCCCATTTCGCCCACCTGGGCGGCATGCTGTTCGGCTGGCTGCTGATCCGCTATTGGCGCGGCCAACCGCCGTTCAACAACCGGCGACCGCCGGGCCCGCCGAAGCGGCCCAACCATCTGCGAAGCATCAAGTAACGCAAATAACAGGGACGGAGGTAGTTAATAACCACCTCCGTCCCCGTTAAATGAAAAGGGCGCCCAATGGGCGCCCTTTTCGTTGCTGCCTTGCTGGGCTCAGCGCCAGACCTTGATCTGGTCGTTGTCCACGCGCTGCATCGGCTGGCCCGGCTTGCAGGTGAACGTGGCACCGAAGGCCGGCAGGTTGGACAGCGGGCCGTTGGTGCGCCAGCGGCCCGGGGCCAGGATGTCCGAGCTCAGGCGCTGGGCGGCGACGTTCGGCGAGAGCTGCTGCGGCCACAGGCTCGCCCAGGCACGGAAGAAGCCCTGCTGTGCGGCCGGCTTGGCGGCCGGCTCAACGGCCTTGTAGGCCTCCCACGCCAGTTCGAGGCCGGCCAGGTCGGCCAGGTTCTCTTCACGGGTGAGTTCACCGTTGACCTTGGCGCCCTTCACGCCCGGGTAGTCATAGCCGCTGTACTGCGCGGCCACGCGGTTGCCGAACAGGGTCCAGGCGGTCTTGTCGGCCGGGGTCCACCAGCTGCGCAGTTCGCCCTTGGCATCCACCAGCGCGCCCTTGGCGTCGATCGCGCGGGTCAGCTCGTGCGCGACCAGCGCGCCGTAGCTGCCGAACAGGTCGGCGGTATCGCCCTTGGCATTGAACACCGGGCCCTGCAGCACGGCGGCGGTGACGATCAGGCGGTTCTGCGCGATGTCGTAGGCCAGGGCCGGCTGCTGCGGCAGCACGTCCCAGCGACGGTCGGCGTTGCCCTTGCCGATGCGCTTCATCTCTTCGCGGTGGCGCCAGGTCGAGGCGATCAGCATGTTGCCGCCAAAGCTGCCACGGCCCATCGGCTGCACGGTGTAGTCCAGATCGCGCAGCGGGGTGCCGATCTCGATCTTCAGCGCGGCCAGCTTGGCCTGCGCTTCGGTCTTGGCCTCATCGCTCATCCAGGTGCTGCGCTTGACCGCATCGATCTGCACTTCGCGGATCTTGTCCACCACCAGCGCCGCCTTGCGACGGTCGTCGGCCGAGAGGTGCTTGGCGGCGTACTCGCGGCCGACCATCGGGCCGGCGGCGACGTTGATCGCATCCAGCACCTGCTCCCAGCGTGCCGGCGGCAGGGTCTGGCCACGCATCACGCGGCCGCGGAACTCGAACTCGGCATCGCGGTAGGCCTTGGACAGGTACGGGGCCATCGCATCACCCACTCGCCAGCGCAGGTAGACCTTCCACTGCTCCGGCTTGAGCCGGGTGACCATGCCGTCGAGCTGCTTGAACAGCGCCGGATCGGACAGCGAGACCAGGTCGTCATTGACGCCCTGTGCCTTCAGGAAGGCCTCCAGCTGCAGGTTGCGGTAACGGCTGTTGAGCTCCTTGGTGGAGATCGGCGCGTAGTTGTTGAACGGGTTGTTGATGCCAGCCAGCGACTGCGCATTGCGCGCCAGTTCGGTTTCCAGTGCGATCACCGACTGCGATTCGGCATCGAGCTTGTCCGCCGGGGTGCCGGTCAGCGCCAGCACCTGCTTGACGTAGGTGCGGTAGCGCGCCATCAGCGCGACGGTGTCGGCATCGGTACGGGTGTAGAACGCCGGGTCCGGCAAGCCCATGCCGCCCTGCATGAAGTAGCCGATGTGGCGGTCCAGTGCCTTCAGGTCCACGTCCGGGGCGAAGTTGAAGGCCACCGGGATGCCCACCTGGTGCAGCGCGGCGATCGAGGCCGGCACGTCCTTGGCCTTCTTGATCGCGTTGATGCGGGTCAGCAGCGGGGCGATCGGGTTGGAGCCGTCGGCTTCCACCGCGGCCTCGTCCAGGCCGCTGGCCCAGAAGTCGCCGAGCAGCTTCTGCACGTTGCCCTGCGGCGCGGTCATCGCGCCATCCAGCAGTTCACGCTGCTGCTGGCGTGCGCGGTCGGCCAGCTGGCCCAGTGCGGTGGTGGCACCGGTCTGCGGCACCGGATTGGCTTTCAGCCAGGTCGCATTGGTGGCCTCGTAGAAGTCGCTGCACTGGGCGCTGACGGCCGGCGCACGGGCGGCGGCCTTCTTCTTCTGCGCGGCGTGCGCATCGTGTGCGATGACCAGGGAGGCCAGGCTCAGGCCCAGGGCAATGGCGAGCGGACGGAGGTTGGACATGTAAAGCGAATCCAGCAGGATTGGGATCGCGCGAGTGTACCAAGCAAAGCGAAAAGAGCGTGATGGGTGCCCCCCGCACCAAAAGCAAAGGCCCGGGTTTCCCCGGGCCTTTGCGTGCGCAACGCTCAACAAAGGGCGCTTGTTACCAGATCACGACCTGCTGGTCGCCAGCGCGCACCATCGGCGAGCCGGCCTTGCACTGGAAGGCCGCGGCGAAGGTGGGCAGGTTCGACGGGGCACCCATCGCGCGGAACTGCGCCGGGGCATGCGGGTCGGTCGCCAGACGGACCTTCATGTTCTCCGGGGTGTACTTGGTGCGCCACACGGTGGCCCAGTTGAAGAAGAAGCGCTGGTCACGGGTGAAGCCGTCGACCTTCGGATCTTCCTTGCCGGCCGAGGCCTTCTGCAGGGCGTCGTAGGCGGTGGCCAGGCCACCCAGGTCGGCGATGTTCTCGCCCAGGGTCAGCTTGCCGTTGACCGGCTGGCCGTCCACCTTGTAACCGTCGAACTGCTTGATCAGCTTGCCGGTCAGGCCGCTGAAGTTCTTGGTGTCCGCCTCGGTCCACCAGTTCTCGAAGTTGCCGGTCGGCCCGAAGCGGCTGCCCTGGTCGTCGTAACCGTGGGTCATTTCGTGGCCGATCACCGCACCGATGCCGCCGTAGTTCAGCGCGTCATCGGCCTTTGGGTCGAAGAACGGCGGCTGCAGGATGGCGGCCGGGAAGACGATCTCGTTCTGCAGCGGGTTGTAGTAGGCATTGACCGTCTGCGGGGTCATGCCCCACTCGGTCTTGTCCACCGGCTGGCCGATCTTGGACAGCGCGAACTTGTAGTTGAACGCATTGGCGGCGCGGACGTTGCCCAGGTAGCTGTCGCGGCCGGTGGTCAGGCCGCTCCAGTCACGCCACTTGTCCGGGTAGCCGATCTTCGGGGTGAAGGTTTCCCACTTGGCGATGGCCTTGGCCTTGGTCTCATCGCTCATCCAGGTCAGCCCCTGGATGCGCTCCTTGAGGGCGGCGGCCAAGTTCTTCACCAGCTCTTCCATCTTGGCCTTGGCTTCGGGGGAGAAGGCGACCTTCACGTACAGCTGGCCGAACGCATCACCGGCATCGTTTTCGATGGTGCCCAGCACGCGCTTCCAGCGCGGCTTCTGCTCCTTCTGACCGTTCAGGGTCTTGCCGTAGAAATTGTAGTTCTCATTGACGAAGGCATCGGCCAGGTACGGCGAGGCGCTGTCCACGGTATGGAAGCGCAGGTAGGCACGCCACACCGACGGATCGGTGTCACCCAGTGCCTTGCTCACTTCCTGGTGGAAGCTGGGCATGGCCAGCGAGAACTTCTCCGGGGCGGCGATGCCCTGGGCCTTGAAGAATTCGGTCCAGCTGAAGTTCGGGGTCAGCTTGTCCGCGTCGGCCACGGTGACCGGGTTGTAGAACAGCGAGACATCGCGCGAGAGCTCGACGCTGGACTTGGACGCCTTGGCCAGGCGCGTTTCGAACTTGACCACATCGGCGGCCTGCTTCTCAGCGTCGGCCGTGGCCACGCCGGCCAGTTCCAGCACCTTGGCCACGTGGGCCTGGTAAGCCTTGAGCTTGTCGGCGTTCTTGGCGTCGGTGTAATAGGTGGTGTCCGGCAGGCCCAGGCCGCCCTGGCTGGCGTAGGCCAGGTTCATGCTGGAATTCTTGAAGTCCGCTTCCGGACCGAAGCCGAACAGCACGTTCTCGCCCTTGGCGGCGCTGGTGCGCAGGTAGTTGGCGATCGCGTCCTTGTCCTGCAGGCCGTCAATGGCGGCCAGGTCGGCCTTGATCGGCTCGATGCCCTGGGCGTTGATCTTGGCTTCGTCCATGCCGGTGGCCCAGAAATCGCCGACGATCTTCTCGATGCCGGCCGGATTCTTGACCGCCGCGACCTGCTCGGCGAGCTGGTGCTGCACGGCGACCGAGCGCTCGTCCAGGATGGTGAAGGCGCCCCAGCTGGTGCGGTCGGCCGGGATCTCATTGGCGGCCAGCCACTTGCTGTTGACGTAGTCACCGAACGCGCCACAGGCGTCCATGCTGGTGTCCAGGTCGGACGGGTGGAAGGCGTTGTAGGCCGGCAGCTTGCTCTCGTCGAGCTTGTACTCGGTAGCGGCCGGGGCCGCCGGCGCGGCAGTGGAGGCTGCGCTGTCCGTGGCCGGGGTTTCGTTCTTGCCGCAGCCGACCAGCGCGGCCGAAACGGCCAGGGTCAGCAGTACCAGTTTGGGTGTACGTGCGATCACGTGATTGGCCTCCAGGCCGGAAAAGTCGTGCAGGAATGGCCCCGAAGAGCCTGTGGGCCAGACGATACGCCGCCGGCCCGGCCTGCAAGGGTGTCGAAGGTCATGGCCGATGGCAAGAGGCCTGATCCGGTCAACTGCGGACGTGGCCCCGGCCGGCAGCGGGCAAGGAAAAGCCCCGCCTTGCGGCGGGGCCTGGGGGTGTCATCCCGGGTTCGGCTCAGTTGGTCTTGGTGCCGAAATCGTACTTGGCCTGCACATACACCGCCCGACCGTACGGGTTGTAGATGCTGCTGTTGTACGGCGAGGCGATGTTGCCTGCGTAGCTGTGGGCCTGGCCGTCGGGCATCTTGTTGAAGACGTTGTTGACCATCAGCGACAGGGTCAGGTTGTCCAGCGCCCGGTAGTTCACACTGAGGTTGTAGGTGGTGTACGAGCCCCACTTGCCGGCTTTGTAACCGGACGGGTGGACGTAGTCGAAGCTCTCGCCCAGGTAGGACATGTAGTTCGGCGTCTTGCCGATGTAGTTGAAGTACAGCGTGGTGGTCCAGCGGTCCTTGGCCCAGCCCACCGAACCATCGGTACGGACCTTGGCATAGGCGTCGTAGTACCACATCGCATACGGGTCGCGCAGCAGATCCAGATAGTCGTCGCCCGGCTGCGGCTGCAGCTCGCGCTTGAGGATGTTGGTGTAGTTGCTGGCGAACTGCAGCGAGCCGAAGCGGCCGATGTCCTGCACGTACTTGAAGCTGGCCGTCAGGGCCTGCAGGTTCTGGCGCGCGACGTTGAGCTTGGGCGTGAAGATCTGCTCGATGTTGCCGGCCGCATCGCGGGTGATCCAGTCGGCGACGTTCTCGCAGCTTGCCGAGGTCGGGTTGCCCTGGCCATTGCGGCAGTAGTACTCCGCGCGCAGCAGCTGGTCCGAGCTCAGGGTGTCGACTTCGTTGTCGATCTTCCAGTTGTAGTAGTCGACCGAGACCGAGAGGTTGTTCATCGGCGCCCAGACCACGCCGGCGTTCCAGACATCGGCGGTGATCGGTTCCAGCTCCGTGTTGCCCGCCTGCACGCCGAACACCGACTCATTGCCGTACGGGCAGGCGAGGGTGTCGGCCGGGGCGTAGCCGAGCTGGCCGCAACGGTAGTAGTCGACCGCGCCGTTGGCGTAATACCCGCTCTCGCCCTGGAAGGCGTCGGGCAGGGTCGGCGCACGGAACGCGGTGCCGTACTTGCCACGGAACAGCAGGCTTTCGATCGGACGGAACTCCACGCCGACGCTGTAGGTGGCCTTGTCGACGGTGTTGTCGGCGATCTTGTAGGCGTCGTAGCGACCCGAGCCGGTCACGGTGAGCGAGTCGATCAGCGGCAGGCGCAGTTCGGAGGTCACCGCGTAGTTGCTGCGATGGCCATTACCGGCCACCGAGGTGGTGCCCCACACGCTGCCGTCCATCAAGCGCTCATCCGGACGGTAGTCCCAGCCTTCGCTGCCGGCTTCGGCGACCACGGCAAAGCCTGCATCGCCACCGGGCAGGGTGAACAGCGAGCCGTTGGTGAGCTGGAAGCGGCCCAGGTTCTGCCAGGTCTTGCTCTGGTTGTAGGTGTAGCCGGTGAAGGTCTGGAAATCGCCGGCTGGCAGCTGCGAATAGAACGCGCCCCAGTTCGGGCTGTAGATGTGGTAGCCGTCATCGGTGGTGCCCAGCACCGGGCCGAGCACGCGGTTCTCGAAGTAGCTGTCGATGTCATCGGCCCAGCGTACGAAGCCGCGCTCGGTCAGCTTGTATTCGCCGCGGCTGAAGCTGGCGCTGTAATCCCAGTTGCCGAACGTGCCACGCCCGCCCAGGGTGACCTGGTAGGCCTTGTTGCGGTCGGTGTTGAGGATGTCCTTGTAGCCGTTCGGCCCGATGTCCTCAGGCGCGAACGCGCGCTGCAGGTTCATGTACTGATCGGTGTCCTGGTCATAGAACGCGCCGAAGCTCAGGTCGCTGCCCCAGAACGTATACCCCGAACCCGGCGTGTACTTGACCTCTTCCAGGCTGTACAGCGCATCGGCGAACAGGGTGAAGTTGTCGTTCACATCGAACGTCATCGAGCTGTAGAACTGGCTGCTCTCCTTGTCGTTCTTCAGCGTGCGGTAGCCGGCGCCGTAGGCCGAGCCGCAGGACTCGCCGGCCGCGCGCGTGCCCAGCACGGTGGTGCCGCCGAACTGACCGGCGACGCTGGCGCAACGGGTCGGGTCCATCATCACGAACGCGTTGTTGTCGGCGGGCAGATAGACCAGGAAATCGTTGGCGGGCACCTGCGCGCTGTAGCCGACGCGGTTGTTGGTGCGGGTCAGGTCGCGCTGGTAGCCCCAGATCGGGTTGCTCTTTTCGTACTGCACGTTGACCAGTGCATTGAAGCGGTCATCGGCGCTGTTGAAGCCCCTGGCGCCGCTGACGCGGATGTTGTTGCCGCCGCCTTCGGTGGTGGCGCCGCCGCGGACATTGAGCACGCCGCCATCCATGCGCTCCTTGAGGATGATGTTGACCACGCCGGCGATGGCGTCAGAGCCGTACAGCGAGGACTGGCCGCCGGGCAGGATCTCGATGCGCTCGACGATGTCGATCGGAATGCCGCTGAGGTTGTTGAACGCGTCGCTGCCGTTGTACAGCGCCGGGTACTGCAGCATCGGCCGGCCGTTGATCAGGTATTTGGTGTAGCCCGGGTCCAGGCCGAACATGCCGGCCGCTTCGGCACCCTGGGTGAAGGAGGCGGCGGTCTGGCCGCCCTGCAGGCCGCCGGTGGTCAGCGAAGATTGCTGCAGCACCTCGGAGATACTGGTGAAGCCGCGGGTCTGGATGTCCTCGGCGGTGACGGTCAGCACCGGTGTGTGGTTCTCGATCTCGGTCTGCGGGATCAAGGACCCGGTGACGGTGACGCGGTCGAGATTGGTGGCGGCGTTGTCCTGTGCGAAGACGGTGGCGCTGGTGAGCAGCAGGCCGGTGAGGACGGCGGCGGCAAGCGGATGACGCGAGATCGAATTACCTTGGCGAGACATGTGCAACCCCATGTAGTGGTGATGTCGTGGCTTTCCCTTCCATGGGACCTCTTGATTGCGTGCAACAACGATCCGGTATCAGGCCTGCATGGCCGTCCTTGGGTGTTTCATTCTGCGTTCAGTCGGTACCGGCGTGCCGCGAACGTAACACGCGCTTAACGTGAAATACGCTGAATGGCCGCGGGCTGTCTGCGGCGAAGGCGAGGCGTTATGGAAATATCTTCAAAAACAATGCGCTGGATGAACATTAAACTTTATTCATATTGCGCCGCGGGCTGACTGCTGAACAGGGCCGTGATTAACAAGTGGGATGAAACCGGTAATCCCATTCCGAATGTGCGATGCCGCATGAAAAAAGCCCCGCCTTTCGGCGGGGCTTTCTGGTGTCAGTGCTGAGTGGCTATCGTGTTACTTCCCGCCAAATTCATACTTGGCCTGCACATACACGGCCCGGCCGTAGATGTTGTAGAAGTAATTGTTGTAAGGCGTACCGGAGGTGCCCGGGTAGTTGCTCGCCTGGTTGTCGGGCATCTTGTTGAACACATTGTTGACCATGACCGAGAAGGTCATGTTCTCCGCTGCCCGGTAGTTCACGCTCAGGTTGTAGGTGGTGTACGAACCCCACTTGCCAGCCTTGGCGCCCGAGGGGTGCACGTAGTCATAGCCGTTGCCGGCGTAAGCCAGGTAGTTCGGGGTCTTGCCGACATAGTTGAAGTACAGCGTGGTGGTCCACTTGTCCAAGGCCCAGGCCAGCGAGCCATCGGCGCGCACCTTGGCGTAGGAGTCGTAGATCCACATGTTGTACGGATCGCGCAGCAGGTCCAGGTATTCATCGCCCGGCTGCGGCTGCAGCTCGCGCTTGATCATGTTGGTGTAGTTGGTGGAGAACTGCAGTGCACCGAAACGACCCAGTTCCTGCACGTACTTGGCACTGGCGGTGATGGCTTGCAGGTTCTGGCTGGCCACGTTCATCTTCGGGGTGTAGATCTCGTCCAGAACGCCGGACGCATCACGGGTGATCCACTCGTTGACATTGTCGCAGCTGGCCGAGGTGTTGTTGACCAGGCCGTTGCGGCAGTAGTACTCGGCCAGCAGCAGCTGGTCCGAGCTCAGCGTGTCGACTTCGTTCTTGATCTTCCAGTTGTAGTAATCGACCGAGAAGGACAGGTTGCTCAACGGTGCCCAGACCACGCCGGCATTCCACACATCGGCGGTGATCGGTTCCAGGTCCGGGTTGCCGGCACGCTGGCCGAACACCGAGACGCTGTCATAGGCGCAGCCGGTGGTATCGGTCGGCGCATAGCCGAGCTGGCCGCAGCGGTAGTAGTCGGTGGAGCCGTTGGCGTAGTAGCCGCTCAGGCCCTGGAACGCATCGGACAGGCTGGGCGCGCGGAACGCGGTGCCGTACTTGCCGCGGAACAGCAGGCTCTCGATCGGACGGAACTCGACGCCGACACTGTAGGTTGCCTTGTCGACGGTGCTGTCACCGATCTTGAAGGCGTCATAGCGGCCCGAACCGGTGACGGTCAGCGAGTCGAGCAGCGGCAGGCGCAGCTCGGAGGTCAGCGAGTAGTTGCTGCGATGGCCTGCACCGGCGACCGCGGTGGTGCCCCATACGCTGCCGTCCATCAGGCGCTCGTCCGGGGTGTAATCCCAGCCTTCGCTGCCGGCTTCGGCAACGACGGCGAAACCGGCATCACCGCCGGGCAGCGAGAACAGCGTGCCGTTGGTGAGCTGGAAACGGCCCAGGTTCTGCCACGTGCGGCTCTGGCTCTCCGTGTAACCGGTGAAGGTGGCGAAGTCGCCGGCCGGGATCGGCGCATAGAAGGCGTCCCAGTTCGGCGCGAACACTGCGTAGCCGCTGCGGGTGCCCAACTGCGGGCCCAGTACGTGCTCTTCGAAGTAGTTGTTGATCGGATCGGCCCAGCGCACGAAATTGCGCTCGGTCAGCTTGTACTCGCCGCGGGTGAAGCTGGCGCTGTAATCCCAGTTGCCCAGCGTGCCGCGGCCCCCCAGGGTCACCTGGTAAGCCTTGTTGCGGTCGGTGTTGAGGATGTCCTTGTAGCCGTTGGCGCTGATGTCTTCCGGGGCGAACGCGCGCTGCAGGTTCATCCACTGGCCGCTGGTCTGGTCCCAGAAGCGACCGTAACCGGAGGCCGTGCCCCACCAGGTGTAGTTGGAGCCGGTGGCGTACTTCACGTCCTCATAGCTGTACAGCACGTCGCCGAACAGCTGCAGGCTGTCACTGGCATCGAAGGTGAACGAGCTGTAGACCTGCGCGCTGTCCTTGCCGTTCTTGACGGTCTTGTAGCCCGGGCTGTAGATCGAGCCGCAGGACTGGCCGGCCGCACGCGTGCCGAGCACGGTGGTACCACCGAACTGGCCGGCGACGTTGGCGCACAGGTTCGGATCCATCATCAGGTAGGCGTTGCCGGCCGCCGGATTGACGACCAGGAAGTCATTGGTCGGCACCTGGGCGGTGTAGCCTTTGCCATTGGTCGTCTTGGTGACGTCGCGCTGGTAGCCCCAGATCGGATTGCTCGACTCGAACTGGGCATTGACCAGCACGTTGAGGCGATCGTCGGCGCTGTTGAAGCCGGTCGCGCCGCTGACGCGGAAGGTGCTGCCGCCGCCTTCGGTGTAGGTGCCGCCGCGCACGTTGAGCACGCTGCCGTCCATCCGCTCTTTCAGGATGATGTTGACCACGCCGGCGATCGCATCCGAGCCGTACAGGGAGGACTGGCCACCGGGCAGGATCTCGATGCGCTCGACGATGTCGATCGGGATGCCGCTGATGTTGTTGAACGTATCGCCGCCGTTGTACAGGGCGGGGTAGGACAGCATGGGCCGGCCGTTGATCAGGTACTTGGTGTAGCTCGGGCTCAGGCCGAACATGCCGGCCGCTTCAGCGCCCTGGGTGAACGAGGCGGAGGTCTGGCCGCCCTGCAGGCCGCCGGTGGTCAGCGAGGACTGCTGCAGCACATCGGCCACGCTGGTGAAGCCGCGGGTCTGGATGTCTTCGGCGGTGATGGTCACCACCGGGGTATGGGTTTCAATCTCGGTCTGCGGGATCAGCGAACCGGTGACGGTGACCTTGTCCAGGTTGGTGGTACCGGTGTCTTGGGCAAAGGCGGTGACGGCGCTGGTCAGCAGCATGCCGGTCAGTACGGCGGCGGTCAGCGGGTGGCGAGACAGAGTGGAGCTGTGGCGAGACATGGGCATCCCCGAGTGCGGTGTCGACGTGGGTAGGGCCGTCCATGGAAGCGATTACATCTGCGTGTGAAGCTTTCCGTGCTTCGTCATCGAACGTAACACGGGCTTAACGAGGCTTACACAGCTCAGTCACATAGCCATCAGCCATAAGGCCGGAGGTTCGATAAAAAGTACTTGAAAATCAGCCATGTATGAAAATGTAACAATTTGTAACAACGGAGTGGATGACGCAGTGCTGAATGGTGGCGGTTGAAGGCGATTACTGTTTCGGCGGTCGTCGTCTCGGTTTCGCTTCCTCTTTCGCGCCGGTGGCGGCGCGGGTGACGTGGCAGCCCCACAAACGCGAAACGCCCCTTTCGGGGCGTTCCGGATGGCGAACCGGCAGGGCAGGGCCCTGCACGGTCGCCGGTGTGGCCTGCGGCGGTTACTTGCCGAAGTCGTACTTGGCCTGGACGTACACGGCACGGCCGTACGCGTTGTACAGGCCGGTGTTGTACGGCGCACCCGAGGTGCCCAGGTAGCTGTAAGCCTGGCCGTCGGGCATCTTGTTGAACACGTTGTTGACCATCACCGACAGCGTCAGGTCATCCTGGGCGCGATAGTTCACGCTCAGGTTGTACGTGGTGTACGAGCCCCACTTGCCTGCCGCCTTGCCCGATGCCGGGTGGACATAGTCATAGCCGTTGATGCCGGCCAGATAGTTCGGGGTCTTGCCGATGTAGTTCGCGTACAGCGTGGTGGTGAACTTGTCGACCGACCAGCCCACGGAGGCATCGCTGCGGACCTTGGCGAAGTTGTCGTAGTTCCACATCGCGATCGGGTTGCCCAGCAGATCCTGGAACTCCTCACCCGGCTGCGACTGCACTTCACGCTTGAGCATGTTGGTGTAGTTGGCCGAGAACTGCAGCGAGCCGAAGCGGCCGATGTCCTGCAGATACTTGAAGCCGACCGTCACGGCCTGCAGGTTCTGGCGAGCCACGTTCATCTTCGGGGTGTACAGGCTGCTCAGGTTGCCGGCGGCGTCGCGCACGACCCAGTCGGCCACGTTCTGGCAGCTGGCCGAAGAGCCGTTGGGCAGGCCGTTGCGGCAGTAGTACTCGGCCAGCAGAAGCTGGTCGGTGCTGGCCGTATCGACTTCGTTCTCGATCTTCCAGTTGTAGTAGTCGGCCGAGATGGAGAGGTTCGCCATCGGTGCCCAGACCACGCCTGCATTCCAGACATCGGCCGTGATCGGCTCCAGGTCCGGGTTGCCGGCGCGCTCGGAGTACACCGAGACGTTGTCGTGGTAACGGCAGTCGGCGGTGTTGCCCGGTGCATAGCCCAGGGTGCCGCAACGGTAGTAGTCGGTCGAGTTGGCCGCGTAGTACCCGCTCTTGCCCTGGAAGGCATCGGACAGGGTCGGTGCGCGGAACGCAGTGCCGTACTTGCCGCGGAACAGCAGGCTGTCGATCGGGCGGTATTCCAGGCCCAGGCTGTAGGTAGCCTTGTCGACGGTGTTGTCGGCGATCTTGAACGCGTCATAGCGACCCGAAGCGGTCACCGTGACCTGCTCCAGCACCGGCATGCGCAGTTCGGAGGTCACCGCATAATTGCTGCGGTGGCCATTGCCAGCCACGGCCGAGGAGCCCCACACCTGGCCGTCCAGCAGGCGCTGGTCGGGGGAGTAGTCCCAGCCTTCGCTGCCACCTTCAACCACCACGGCGAAGCCGGCATCGCCGCCCGGCAGCGAGAACAGCGAGCCGTTGGTGATCTGCACGCGGCCCAGGTTCTGCCAGGTACGGCTGCGGTTGGTCGCGTAGCCGGTGAAGCTGGCGAAATCTTCCGGCGAGATCGGCGAGTAGAACGCGTCGTAGTTCGGGTTGTAGATGCCCCAGCCGTCGGCCGTGGTGCCCAGCTGCGGGCCCAGCACGTGTTCGGCGAAGTAGTTGTTGATCGGGTCCTTCCAACGCATGAACTTGTTTTCGGTGAGCTTGTACTCACCGCGGGTGAAGCTGGCGCTGTAGTCCCAGTTGCCGGCCATGCCCTTCGCGCCCAGGGTCACCTGGTAGGAGCGGCTCTCGTCACTGTTGAGGACGTCGTTGTAGCCCTGGCCACCGATGTCTTCCGGGGCGAACGCGCGCTGCAGGTTCACCACCTTGCCCGAGGACTGGTCGTAGAAGCCGCCCATGCCGCTCTTGGTGCCCCACCACAGGTAGCTCGAGCCGGAGGTGTACTCGGTCTTTTCCTTGCTGTACAGCACGTCGGCGAACAGCTGCAGGTTGTCGTTGACGTCGAAGGTCATCGCCGAATAGAACTGGCCGCTGTCCTTGCCGTTCTTGAGCGTCTTGTAGCCGGCGCCGAAGTAGGTGCCGCACGACTGGCCGGTCGGGCGGGTGCCCAGCACGGTGGTGCCACCGAACTGGCTGGCCACGTTGGCGCAGTTGTTCGGGTCCATCATGTACAGGCGGTTGGTATCGGCGTCGATGACGGCGAAATCGTTGCTCGGCAGCTGCGCGGTGTAGCCGTTGGCATTGGTGGTGCGGGTCAGGTCGCGCTGGTAGCCCCAGATCGGGTTGCTCGACTCGATCTGCACGTTGACCAGTGCGTTGAAGCGGTCATCGAACGCGCTGAAACCGTGCGCGCCGCTGAAGCGAACGCTGTTGCCGCCACCTTCGGTGTAGGTGCCGCCGCGCACGGAGATGCTGCCACCGTCCATGCGTTCCTTGAGGATGATGTTGACCACGCCGGCGATGGCGTCCGAACCGTACAGCGACGACTGGCCGCCCGGCAGGACTTCAATGCGCTCGACGATGTCGATCGGAATGCCGCTGATGTTGTTGAACGTATCGCCGCCGTTGTACAGCGCCGGATACGACATCATCGGACGGCCGTTGATCAGGTACTTGGTGTAACCCGGGTTCAGGCCGAACATGCCCGAGGCTTCCGCGCCCTGGGTGAAGGACGCCGAGGTCTGGCCGCCCTGGAGGCCGCCGGTGGTCAGCGAGGACTGCTGGAGGACTTCGGCCACGCTGGTGAAGCCGCGGGTCTGGATGTCCTGCGCGGTGATGGACATCACCGGCGTCTGGGTTTCGATATCGGTCTGCGGAATCAGCGAGCCGGTGACGGTGACTTTGTCCAGCGTCGTGGCTTTATCCTGTGCCATGGCCGGAGCGGCTGCGGTGGCGATCAGGGCGGAGAACAGTGCAGCGGCGAGCGTGTTGCGACGTGCGGTGGTGCTGTAATTCATTGATAGTCCATAGAACAAAACAGAAAGCACTGACGCCAATGATTCCCTCCCGGAACGCGCGGAAAACGCTCAACGTAGTGCGTTTCGACCGTAACATGAACTTAACGAAAATTGCATGGTTTCGTAGCAATCGGGATTTTCAGTCAGGTGCAGTCAAGGTTGTATAGTGTTGCGTCCAATTGTTGTGTTCCCGGAGTGCCCGCAGTGAGTGCCAGCCAAGTGCGTCGTCCCCACGCCAGCCAAGTGCAGAAGGGGTTGTCGCCGCATCCGCGCGTGCGCAACGTGATCGCAGTCGGGTCGGGCAAGGGCGGGGTCGGCAAGTCCACCACCGCGGTCAACCTGGCTGTCGCACTTGCCGCGCTCGGCGCGCGCGTGGGCCTGCTGGATGCCGATATCTACGGCCCCAGCGTGCCCGCCATGCTCGGTCTGAGTGGCCGTCCGGAAAGCCCGGACAACAAGTCGATCGAGCCGATGCGCGCGTTCGGGGTGGAGACCATGTCGATCGGTTACCTGATCGAGGACGAGACGCCGATGATCTGGCGCGGGCCGATGGCCACCTCGGCGATGACGCAGTTCTTCAATGACACGCTGTGGGACGACCTGGATTACCTGCTGATCGATCTGCCGCCGGGCACCGGCGACATCCAGCTCACCCTGACCCAGAAGATTCCGCTGGCCGGCGCGGTGATCGTCACCACGCCGCAGGACATCGCCACGCTGGACGCGAAAAAGGCGCTGAAGATGTTCGAGAAGGTGGAGGTGCCGGTGCTGGGCATCGTCGAGAACATGGCCGTGCATACCTGCAGCAACTGCGGTCAGGTCGAGCACCTGTTCGGCGAGGGCGGTGGCGAGCGCATGGCCGCCCAGTACGGGGTGCCGCTGCTGGGGTCGCTGCCGCTGGAGATCGGCATCCGCGAGCAGGGCGATGCCGGTACGCCGATCACTGCTGCCGCGCCGGCGTCTTCTGCGGCCCAGGCCTACCTGCGCGCGGCCGAGCGGTTGATCGAGGAAGTGGCCAAGCGGCCGCGGGCAGCCATCCCGATCCTGTCCTCGTTGCTGTAAGGCTTTTGTTCCCTGCAGAAAAAACCGCCGGCACGAGGCCGGCGGTCAAGAGAGAAAGCAACGCGGGTTTTCGACTTACCAGTCGTACTGCACCTGGAACCGGACATAGCGCGGATCGTTGAAGTACTTCGGCGTGTTGTAGTTGTAGTAGGTCCGGATGGTCGGTGCCGAGCTCGGGCGGCCGTACTGGGTTTCGTACACCTGGACCGGCTTGATGTTGTTGAAGGCGTTGATCACCGAGACCTGCATGCTCAGCCCTTCCAGCCAGTTGGGCGTGTAGGTGATGTTCGGGCTGACGGTGAACTGCCACGGCGTGCGGCCAGCGCTGCCCACCTTGGAGATCTCGTCGGTACCCTGTTCGCAGGTGTGGAACACGCCGGTATAACCGTACTCGGTGTCGAAGCTGCCCCAGCCGCCACCGAGGCAGCTTTTCGGTGCGCCGGACTGGGCCAGCACGTTGACGCCGACCGACCACTCGTCGGTGAACTTGAAGCCGCCGAAGAGTTTGAAGCTGTGGCGGTGGTCGTTGAACAGGTAGCCGTCGGCGCCGTACATGATCTCGGCAAAGTCGAAGTCCGAGGTCGTGCCGGTGTCATCCTGGCCGTTGGTGCTCTTGACCAGACCTTCGTAGTTGCCCTCCAGCTTGGACCAGGTGTAGGAGAGGCTGGCGTACCAGCGCTCGGTCTGCTTGTCCGCGCTCAGGGTGACGGCCTTGTAGGTGCGCTTGGCCTTCGGGCCCAGCGTATCGCCCGGCACATTGATCTCTTCCACCGTGCCATCGCCGTCGACATCCAGGGTGACGTTCAAGTCGCTACCCGGGTTGTAGATCCAGCAGCCCGGCAGGCCTTCCGGCACGGTCCACGGGTCGGACCAGTTGGACAGGTCATAGCCGGCGGCAACCGCTGCGTTGTAGAGCGAACGCGAATCGCAGGTGTCATCGATCGCATTGTTGATGCGACGGTAGGTGGCCTTGATGCCCACGGTCCAGTCGTTGAAGAAGTCGACCGACGAATTGATCTGCTGCTGGTAGCCCAGGATGACTTCGTCCTGGGTGTACGGCTTCAGGCCCCGCGACGCGACCGCGCGCGGATCAGGCGTAGCACCGCTTTCGCCGTTGATCACTGCGTCATACGCGCCGTCCTCGAAACTGCCGGTGACGATCGGCGAGCCGTTCGGATTGATGCCGCTGTAGGTGAAATACTCGTCCAGATAGTACGAGGCACTGGCCGCGCGCAGCGCGACGTTGGCTGCGATCGGCAGCGAGTACCGGCCAACCGAGGCGAACAGCTTGCTGCGACCGTCGCCCAGGATATCCCAGGAGAAGCCTGTACGCGGCTGCCAGATGTCATCCTGCTTGACGAAGGAGATGCCGTCCGAGTTCTTGTTGTCGAACGAGTCATTGCGGATGCCCGCATACAGCATCAAGTTCGGTGTGATCTGCCAGTTGTCCTGCAGGTACCACGACTGCTGCTTGATCTCGATGGAGCCACCGTTGCGGAAGTTCACCCGCTCGGCATAGTCATCTTCCAGATACCACAAGGCCCCGCCGGAGTAGGACGTGCCCTGCACCGAGGTCCATTTCTCGTCGCTGTAGCCGAAGCCGATCTTGTGGTCGCCCAGCTGCCAGTCGAGATCCAGGCGGGTGCCTTTGCGCTCGTTGCGGCCGCCGAAGATGCCGACGGTGCTGGCCACGGCGCAGCCGATCTGGCGGCCGGTCCCGCCGGTCTCGGACCGGTAGTCCAGAACGTAGGGGCAGCTGCCCTGCGGGCTGTTGATGTCGCCGTCGTAGGTGCTCATCACACCGTCGGGGCTGATCGTGTGCTCCGAGCTGCGGTTGCGCATCTGGCCGTACTGCAGCGATGCAGTCAGGTTGTCGGTCAGGTAGCTGGTCCACTTGAAGACGTCGGTCTGGCCGCCGGACTTGCCGATCAGCGCGCCGAGGGCGCTGGTCTTGGCCGGTTCGCCACCACTGCTGGGATCATCATAGGCAGCGTTGTAGTAGTCGTAATTGTAGCGGCGGCTGTTGTCGAAACCGGTGTACTCGAGGTGGTTGCTGTCGTTGAGGTACCAGTCCAGCTTCAACAGCCAGTACGGGGTCTTGGACTCATAGTCGTAGGCCGACGTGGACAATGCGGTAGCGGAGGGCGGACGGCCATTGGTGGTGTACTGCGAGCCGCGGTTGCCGTAATTGCCGGTCTTGGAGTTGCTGAACTGGCCCATCGCAAACACGAACAGCTTGTCTTCGATCAGCGGGCCGCCGGCCCAGACGCTGTAGACGTTGGAGCTGCTGCTGTTGCGATCATAGGAACGGAAGAGCGAGCCATCGTCGTAGTACGTATCGGGCGCGCTCTCGCGAAGCGAATCCGGGGCGCCGGTCCAGCTGAAGCCACCCTTCCATTCGTTGGTGCCGCGCTTGATGTTGACGCTGGTCACGCCGCCGGTGGAGAAGCCGTACTGCGCGCCGTAACCGCCGGTCTGCACGTCCAGCTGGTCGATGGCCTGGTAGGGGATCTCGGAGAACGACAGGCTGTCGTACAGATTGGTGACGTTGAAGCCGTTGACGTAGTAGCTGTTCTCTGCGGCCGAGGCGCCGCCGAACGATGCCGGGCCGAAATATCCACTTGATGCAACGGTCCCGGGGGTGAGCAGCGAAACGCTCGTGATATCGCGTCCCACGGGGAGGGAATTGAGCTGGTCGGCGGTAAAGGTGGTGCGCGATTCCACGCTGCCGAGATCGATGGAATTGGCCGCGCCGAGCGCGCGCACATTGACCGTGTCGAGGGAGGTGGCGCCGCTGGATGCCGAGGCGAAGCTGGCAGTGGTCGACTGGCCGGCGACGACATTGACGCGCGTGGTGTTCACCGCACTGCCGCCACTGAAGGTGGTGACCTCATAAGTGCCGATGGGCAACTGCGAGAAGCTGAAGCGGCCGTCGGTTCCGACGGTGACTTCGCGGGTGGCACCGGAGGCCAGGCTCTTGACCTGAACCTTCTCCGCCGTAGCGCTGCCGTTGATGTTGCCGGAGGTGCTTTGTGCGAAAGAGGTGCCGATGCATGCGCTCAACATCAAGGCGAGTGCGGTACGGGCGAACTTGCGTCCATGGATGGTGTGTTTCATCAGATTCCTTTGCGTGATGCTTTACGGTGGCTGAATATTCCTACCTGAATCGAGTGTTCAGGCTTAATGGAACCATAATGAACAGTTCTTCGCGGCGCAACCATTCTGTAAAAATGAGATAATTAAAGGTTGTATGTCTCACTTTAGAGTGAGAGTGGTTAGGCTGATTCGAGCCTTTCCCGGTCACGCTGAAGCGCGTAGGCGAGCATCACAGGTCGCTGTAGAATCGCTGGCCCGGGCGTCTGTCCAATTGTTCCCAGCCAGGATCGAACATGAGCATCAAGAGTGACCGCTGGATCCGTCAGATGGCCGAGCAGCACGGCATGATCGAGCCGTTCGAAGCTGGCCAGGTCAAGCAGGCCAACGGCCAGCGCATCGTCAGCTACGGCACCTCCAGCTACGGCTACGACGTCCGTTGCTCGCGCGAGTTCAAGGTGTTCACCAACATCAACTCCACCATCGTGGACCCGAAGCACTTCGATCCGGGCAGCTTCGTGGACATCGTGGGTGATGAGTGCATCATCCCGCCCAACAGCTTCGCGCTGGCGCGCACCGTGGAGTACTTCCGCATCCCGCGCGATACGCTCGTGGTGTGCCTGGGCAAAAGCACCTACGCGCGCTGCGGCATCATCGTCAACGTGACCCCGCTGGAGCCGGAGTGGGAAGGGCATGTGACCCTGGAATTCAGCAACACCACGCCGCTGCCGGCGCGCATCTATGCCAACGAAGGCGTGGCCCAGATGCTGTTCTTCCAGGCCGACAAGGACGATATCTGCGAGACGTCCTACAAGGACCGCGGTGGCAAGTACCAGGGCCAGACCGGCGTGACCCTGCCGCGGACCTGATGATCACGCCGGTGGCGCGGCGCACCTGATCGATCCCCGGGCGTGCTGCCGCGTCCGCGCCTGGTGGAGCCGACCGTTGGTCGGCTGCTTCTGCGGTTACCGTTACCCATCAAGGGGCGACCACAAAAAAAGCGCGGAGTACTCCGCGCTTTTTTTGTGGCTTGGTCCGACGTGCGGCGTGGTGACCAAAAGCAGCGGACCCAAAAGCAGCGGGCCGAAAAGCAGCGGACCGAAAAGCAGCGGACCAACGGTCCGCTCTACTTGCGGCCGAACAGCAGGCCGATGCCAACCGCCACCAGCACGACCGGCCACCAGGTGAGGATCAGCTTTCCCATGTTCATGTTGGTCCAGCCCAGATTGCTGGCCAGCAGGAACAGGCCGACAAGGATCAGGACGATGGCGGCGACAAGGTTGGAACGCATCAGGGGCAGGGTCCGCTAGGGCTGGGGCGAATATCCTAGCCGTTCCTTCCAGAGTGCGACACGCTCGGCCAGCACCTCCGGGTCAAAACGGTGTGCCTGCCCCTGGCCCCAGACCGGACCCGGCCATGCCGGATCGCCGACATGGCGCCCGATCACATGGAAATGCAGCTGGCGCACGATGTTGCCCAGCGAGCCGATGTTGATCTTCTCGACCCCATCGGTGCCCTTGAGCGCCTTGCACGCCCGGTTCAACTCGGTCCGCAGCTTGTCCTGCTGCTCGCCATCCAGGTCGATCCATTCGGTCACGCCACTCAGGCGTGGGACCAGGATCAGCCAGGGATACCTTTCATCGTTCATCAATCGCACTTGCGATAACGGCCCTTCTGCTACCAGTACGCTGTCGGTGGCCAGGCGTGAATCCAGTTCGAACTCGCTCATCCAAGATGCTCCGCAAAGAAGTCCAGGGTGCGTTCCAGCGCCAGGTGGGCGCTGTCTGGATCATACGCATGTCCGACGCTGCGGTTGAAGGCATGATCGGCCGGGTAGACGAACGTGGCCATCTGCGGCAGCTTCTCGCGGTGGGCCTTGATCGCTTCAGGCGGGATGCTCTTGTCCTGGGCGCCGAAGTGGAACATGACCGGCGCCTTGGGCGCTTCGTCCAGGTACTTCACATTGCGGGCGCCGTAATAGCTGACCGAGGGTAGGCCCAGGCGCAGCGCGGAGAGCAGGGCGATGCTGCCGCCCCAGCAGTAGCCCACCGTGCCGACCTTGCCAGCCGGTGCCAGCCGCGACGCGGCGGCCCGGACGATCTCCAGCGCTTTTTCCACCCCGAGTTCGTCCACCATCTGCAGGCCGGCGGCCACGCCTTCACTGTCATAAGGCAGTTCCGGCGGTTCGGTCCCGTCCGGGGCCGAATCGGCCAGGTCGAAGAACGAGGGGGCCAGCACCGCATAGCCCTTGGCGGCATAGTCGTCGGCCACCGCGCGGATGTGCGGGTTGGCGCCGAAAATCTCCTGGATCACCACCAGGCCCCCGCGCGGTTTGCCTGCCGGCGTTGCCTGCCAGGCGCGGACCGGTCCGTAATGCGTATCGAGCGTGATCCACTCACCCATGGTGCGAGACTCCGTTGGTTCAGGCATTCATTATCGGCCCCGCGCGGGTTAGCGTGATGTCAGCGGGCATGCGGTATCTGGCGGGATCGACCCGATCCGGTTCAGGGGCGCGGGCTGAACGCCGGTATACTTGCCGCCGTTTCCGGCCCCAGGTCCCCACGCCATTCCGGCATGGGCCCAGGCCCCCAGAGTCCTTGCGATCCATGTCCCAGCTGAACCCCAAAGTCGGCTTCGTCAGCCTTGGCTGCCCGAAGGCCCTTGTCGATTCCGAGCGCATCCTGACCCAGCTGCGGTCCGAGGGCTACGACATCGTTCCCTCTTATGACTCGGCCGACGTGGTGGTGGTCAACACCTGCGGCTTCATCGATTCGGCCGTGACCGAGTCGCTGGATGCGATCGGCGAGGCGATGAACGCCAACGGCAAGGTGATCGTCACCGGTTGCCTGGGCAAACGCCCGGAGCAGATCCGCGAGGCCTACCCGAACGTGCTGGCGGTGTCCGGTCCGCAGGACTACATGAGCGTGATGGAGGCCGTGCACGCCGCGCTGCCGCCCAAGCACGATCCCTTTGTGGATCTGGTGCCCGATTACGGCATCAAGCTGACCCCGCGCCATTACGCGTACCTGAAGATTTCCGAAGGCTGCAACCACAAGTGCAGCTTCTGCATCATCCCCTCGATGCGCGGCAAGCTGGTCTCGCGCCCGGTGGATGAGGTGCTGCGCGAAGCTGAGCGGCTGGTGCGTGGTGGCGTCAAGGAACTGCTGGTGGTGTCCCAGGACACCTCGGCCTATGGCGTGGACGTGAAGTACGCCGAGCGCATGTGGCGCGACAAGGCCTACCAGACCCGCCTGAAGGCGCTGTGCGAAGGCCTCTCCGAGCTGGATGCGTGGACCCGCATGCATTACGTCTACCCGTACCCGCACGTGGACGAGATCGTGCCGCTGATGGCCGAGAACCGGATCCTGCCGTACCTGGATATCCCGTTCCAGCATGCCAGCCCGCGCATCCTCAAGCTGATGAAGCGCCCGGGCGCGGTCGACAAGACGCTCGAGCGCGTGCAGCGCTGGCGCCAGCTGTGCCCGGACATCACGGTGCGCTCGACCTTCATCGTCGGCTTCCCCGGCGAGACCGATGCCGAGTTCGAGGAGCTGCTGAGCTTCCTGGACGAGGCGCAGCTGGACCGCGTCGGTGCGTTCGCTTACTCGCCGGTCACCGGCGCGACCGCCAACGATCTGCCCGGTGCGGTGCCCGAAGAAGTGAAGCAGGAGCGCCTGGCCCGCTTCATGGAGCGCCAGGCGGAGATTTCCGCCGCGCGCCTGGAAGCCAAGATCGGCACCCTGCAGCAGTGCCTGGTCGATGCCATCGAAGACGGCATCGCGGTGGCCCGTTCCAAGGCCGATGCACCGGAGATCGACGGTCTGGTGCATATCCAGAACGCGGAAGAAGCCAAGCTGCGCGTGGGTCAGTTCGTCGATGTTGAGATCACCGAGAGCGACGACCACGATCTGTTCGGTGACGCGATCCTCGCCGCCGAAGCGCGCAAGCCGTTCGATCTGCACGTGCTGTGATCGTATCGGCGTCGGCTGCCGATACTGGCGGTCGACGCCGCTTCATCGCACCACCGCGCAACGCGGTGGATGCGGCCTGCTTCGCACAGCCGATCTATGCCGGGCTGCGCGACTTCCAGGATCTGATGGGCGCGCCCGACTGGCCCACCATCGCTGCGCTCGACGCGCGCCTCGCGTTGCCGGACAAGCATCTGGCCGAGCAGGACGAGGCGTTGCTGGCCGACGGCCTGCATTATGAAGCGCGCATCGCCGGGCGCGGCCGGATCGCCACGCGTGCGGACAACTGGCATGACTTGTTCAACGCCCTGATCTGGGCGCGTTACCCTGCCATCAAGCGCGCGCTCAACCAGCAGCAATGCCGGCACATCGCGGCGATGGCGCCGGGGCAACGCAACCGTGCGCAGGCGGCACTGACCCAGTTCGACGAGACAGGCGTGATCGTGCGGGTGCGCGACCCTGCGCTGCTGGGCGCATGGGACCGGCACGACTGGCCGGCGCTGTTCGTGGACGGAGCAGGGCACTGGCGCAACGGTGATATCGCCGTCGCGGCGGTGATCGGGCATGCGCTGCTGGAGCAGGCCCTGCTGCCGGACCGCCTGCTGGTCGGCAAGTGCGTGCTGGTACAGGGCGATGACGATGCCAGTGCGGTCGCGGCGGTGGCGCAGGCCATCGCGGACGGAGAGCGGCTTGGTGATCCGTTGGAGCTGCGTCCGTTGCCGTTGGCGGGGATTCCCGGGTGGCACGCGCGGCAGGCGGCGACCTTCTATGCGCGGGCCGACTACTTCCGCCCGTTGCGCCCGGGGCGCGTGTATCCCGCTGCGCTGGGGTGATTCGGCGGCTGCAGTGATGACATGCATCTGGTAGCACGCCGGTGGCAATGCCGTGCGCAATTCGCGCATGGCGTGGCGCTACTGCCGCTGGTTTCCAACATCCCCGGTAGATCCACGCCACGCGTCGATGCACTTGCCGTCAGCCGGGATACGCCACCGACAGGATCGCAAACCCATGGCGGCCACTGGGCAGTTCCACTTCGAACTCATCGTCCACGCGCTTCTTCAGCAATGCGCGGGCCAGGGGCGAATCGATGCTGATCCAGCCGGCACCGGCGTCGGTCTCGTCCGGGCCGACGATGCGATACACATGGATGTCGCCCGAATCGACGTTCTCCAGCTCGACCGTCGCGCCGAAGAACACGGCGTTCGGATCGGTCGGCGCCGTATCGACGATGCGCAGCGCCTCCAGTCGCTTGGTCAGGTAACGCACGCGCCGGTCGATCTCGCCCAGCTGCTTCTTGCGGTAGGTGTACTCGGCATTCTCGGAGCGGTCGCCTTCCGCGGCGGCTGCGGCCAGGGCCTTCACTACCTCCGGGCGCTTGTGCCGCCACAGTTCATCCAGTTCGGTCTTCAGCCGCTGGTGGCCCTGTGCGGTGATCAGGGCCGTGCTTTTTTCCGCGGGGGGACGCCAACGCGACATCAGGTCTGCTTGTGCTCGTCAAAAGGTGCCGCGCCATGCGGCGCGACACGGAGTATCAGCGCTTTCCGCCGAAAATACCGCCCAGCAGGCCGCGCACGATCTGGTTGCCCAGCTTGGTGCCGACGGTGCGCGTGGTCTGCTTGGCCATGGTCTCGATCATGCCCTGGCGGCGCTTGGTGCCGAAGATCGCATCCTTGATACTCTGGCCGAAGCCGCCTTCCTGCGCCTCATCCTGCTGACGGGTGCGGGCCTTAGGCGCATCCGACTGCTCGACCGTCTTCTGCGCGCGCTGCGCCAGCCGTTCCGCAGCCGATTCGCGGTTGATCGCGGTGTCATAGCGCGTGCCGACCGGACTGCCGGCACGCACCTGCGCACGTTCGGCCTCGCCGATCGCACCCATCCGGCAGCGCGGCGGCGCGATCTGGGTCTGCTGCACGGGCGAGGGGATGCCCTTGTCCTGCAGGGTGGAGACCAGCGCCTCGCCGGTACCCAGCTTGGCCAGCGTGGCAGCCACATCCAGTTTCGGATTGGGCACGAAGGTTTCGGCGGCCACCTTCACCGCCTTCTGGTCGCGCGGGGTGAACGCACGCAGCGCGTGCTGCACGCGGTTGCCGAGCTGGCCAAGAATGTTGGCCGGCACGTCATCGGGGAACTGCGAGCAGAAATACACGCCCACGCCCTTGGAGCGGATCAGCCGGACGACCTGTTCGATGCGTTGCGCCAGCGCCGGCGGTGCGTCATCGAAGAGCAGATGCGCTTCATCGAAGATGAAGACCAGCTTGGGCTTCTCCAGATCGCCCACTTCCGGCAGTGTTTCGAACAGCTCGGAGAGCAGCCACAGCAGGAAGGTCGAGTACAGCCGGGGTTTCAGTACCAGCTGGTCGGCGGCGAGGATGCCGATCACGCCGCGGCCGTCGTGGTTGACGCGCATGATGTCGGCCAGCTCCAGCGCAGGCTCGCCGAAGAAGGCCTCGCCGCCGTCCTGCGACAGGCGCAGCAGCGAACGCTGGATGGCCGCCACCGTCTGCGCGCTGACCAGCCCGTATTCGGTGGAGATGTCCTTGCGCTCTTCGGCGACTAGGCCGAGCAGGGCGCGCAGGTCATCCAGATCAAGCAGCAGCAGGCCGCGGTCGTCGGCAAGCTTGAACACGATGTCCAGCACGCCGGCCTGGGTGTCGTTGAGCTCCAGGATGCGGGCGAGCAGGGTCGGGCCCATCTCGCTCACCGTGGTGCGCACCGGGTGGCCGAGCTTGCCGTACAGGTCCCAGAAAATGGTCGGGCTGGCGGCGGGCGCGTAGTCGGCCACGCCCAGGTCCTTCGCGCGCTGCAGCAGCGCCTCGGTCCCGGCGCCGGCCACGGCCAGGCCGGACACGTCACCCTTCACATCCGCCAGGAACACCGGTACGCCGATCCGCGAGAAGCCTTCGGCCAGCGTCATCAGGGTGACGGTCTTGCCGGTACCGGTCGCGCCGGCCACCAGGCCGTGCCGGTTGCCCAGCCGCGGCAACAGGGTGACGGGGATATCGTCGGTGATGCCTTTGCCGAGCAGAATCGGATCCATGGTCAACTCGCAGTGTGAATAGGCGGGATTCTAAACGTCGGCACTGACCGGCCGGCAGACGGGTTGCCCCGATGCAAGCGGCACGGCTACTCTGCCCCATCGTTCGCACACAGTGCCAAAAATGCCCGTTCCTGTCTTGCTTGTCCGTGGTTGGCCGTTGCTGGCGGTCGCCGCGATGCTGTCGTTCGTCCCCGAGGCCCATGCCCAGCGCGTCTCCGCCCGCGACAAGGCCAAGGTGGAGGCGCTCGATCAGCGCATGACTGCCGCCGAGAAGCGCTACAACGCGGCGCTGGTGCTGGTGAACAATGCCGACCCGAAAGGCACCAACGAGGCCGATGCCGCGCTGGAGGACATGGAGGATGTGATCAGCGCCTGCGTGGCCCAGAAGGGCTGCCAGGTCAGCAACCTGCTGCCGACCTACAAGCGCCTGCTCAAGAGCAACGCCGACAGCCAGCAGGACAGCGAGGACGGCACCGTCATCGCCGACGGCACCCTGCTGGAGGCCGACCCGGACCATGTCGGCCCGCTGGCTGCCGACGTGCCCGAAGCTGCCCGCGCCGCAGCGCTGCTCAATGACAAGCGCCACGCCTTCGACACCATGGTCGAGTACAACCCGGCCGTGCAGGCGGGCATCCGCCGCTGGCTGACCGACATGCGCCCGGCGCTGCTCACCAGCTACGAGAACTACCAGAACCTGCGGGCGGTGATGTGGCCGGAGTGGGAAAAGCGTGGCCTGCCCGAAGCGTTGCTGTTCGGCATCATGGCCAAGGAATCCAACGGGCGGGTGCATGCGTCCTCGCGTGCGGGCGCGGCGGGGTTGATGCAGTTCATGCCGGCCACCGGCCGTCGTTTCGGCCTGGGCCCGGATGGCACCGGCTTCGACACCCGCTTCGATGCGCGCAGCGCGGCCGAGGCCAGCGCCACCTACCTCAACGAGCGCATGCGCGAGCTCAACAACAGCGTGGAGCTGTCGCTGGCCGGTTACAACGGCGGTGAGGGCCGTGCCATCCGGGTGTTCCGCCAGTATCCGGGCCAGAGCTTCTGGACCGACAGCGTCTACAACCAGTTCCCGGGCGAGACCAAGGACTACGTGCCGATGGTGATCGCCGCGGCCTGGATCTATCTGCACCCGCAGCAGTACGGCGTGGAGTTCCCGAAGATCAGCGCACAGCCGGCCACCATCCGCCTGGCCAAGTCGACCACGATCTATGAACTGACCATCTGCCTGGGCAGCACCGGCACCCGCGACGGCTACATGCGCGCGCTGCGCAACCTCAACCCGCGCTATGAGGCCGATGGCTGGATTCCGGCCGGCACCACGATCAACGCGACCACCCGCATCGCCGGGCTGTACAACCGCTTCTGTGTCAGCGGCCCGCGTGCCGATCTGGCCCGCACCCTGATCACCGCCGACCTCAATGCGGCGATCGTGCGTCCCACGGCCGTCAGCTACACCGGCAACGTGGCGGTGGGCAGCGTGGTCCCGGTCGCCCAGGCCCAGGCCATGCCCGCGGTGACCCCGGCTGCGCCCGTCGCCGTGCCGGTCGCCAAGCCGAAGGCCAAGCCGGCCCGCAGTTACAAGGTCGGCAAAGGCGAGACCCTTGGCAAGATCGCGGCCAGGTTCCAGTGCGACGTACCGACCCTGGCCCGGGCCAACGGCCTCAAGGCGCCGGCCTATTCGCTCAAGCAGGGCCAGAGCATCAAGCTGCAGGGCTGCGACAAGTAAGCCATAACCGGGTAGGCTCGCCGGCATCACGCCTGCGGCCGCCCGGCCCAGCACATCCATCGCAGCGTCGGCCACGGGTCGGTGCTCACCGCAACACGCAGACAGGACAGCAAGATGGATATCACCGCGATCAACGAGATGTTCGCCAACATCCGTGAAAACACCGATTGGGACCTCAACGGCCCGATGCTGTGGGGCTACTTCTTCGTCAACACCACCCCGGAGCCACTGCACGGCCTGGGCGAGAAGCTGGTCGAGATGGGGTACACCCTGGTGGAAGTGTTCGAGCCGGACCTGGAAGAGGGCGAGGCCCCGTACCACGTGCTGCACGTGGAGCGCGCCGAGGTCCACACCGAAGCCTCGCTGGATGCCCGCAACCACGAGCTGCAGGCGCTGGCCGAAGCGAACGGCGTGGAAGACTACGACGGTATGGACGTCGGCCCGGTCGAGGTCTGATCGAGCGGAACATCGCACACAAAAAAACGCCCCGGTTTCCCAGGGCGTTTTTTATGGGCGTGAGCCCGGGTAGTGCCGGCCATGTGCCGGCACTACCGTCACTTCAGGGTGGCCAGCGCCTGCCCCAACTGCACCGCATGCTCGGCGTCCAGATGCGGCGCGAACTCGGCCACGCCCGGCGGCAGCAGCACGATCACGGTGGAGCCGTAGTTGAAGCGCGCCATCTCCGCGAAGCGCTCCAGGGTGATGCCCTTGCTGCGGTAATCCTTGCGGGTGATGGTATCGCCGTAGGCCGGGATCTCCTCGCCGCCCCACACCGTCTCCACGCCGGAGACCAGCAGTGCGCCGACCATCACCGAGACCATCGGGCCGAAATCGGTATCGAAGTGGCAGACCAGGCGCTCGTTGCGGGCGAACAGCCCGGGCACCTTGTTCACCGCCGCCGGCCCGACACTGAACAACCGACCCGGCACATGCACCGTCTCGCGCAGCGTGCCGGTCCACGGCATGTGCACGCGGTGGTAATCCTTCGGCGAGAGATACACCGTGGCGAACAGGCCGTGGTGGAAGACTTCCGCATCCTTGGCATCGCCCAGCAGTTCGGCGGCGGTGAAGGACTGCCCCTTGGCCTGGAAGATGCGCCCGTCCTCGATCGTGCCCAGCTGGCTGATCCGGCCGTCGGCCGGCATGACCAGCGTGCGCGGATCGGCATCGGCCACGCGCGCGCCCGGCTTCAACGCACGGGTGAAGAACTGATTGAAGGTGCGGTAGCTGCGCGGGTCCGGGTTGGCGGCTTCGGCCAGGTTCACGCCGAACTTGGCGGTCACGGTATCGATCAGCCAGCGCGAGATCCGCGGGTTGCTCGAGTACGCCAGTCTGCGCGCCATGGACGACAGCAGGCGGTGGGGCAGGGCGTAGCTCAGCGTGGTCATCAAACTCATGGGGCGGATTTCTCGGTCAGCAGTTGCAGGTCGCGGGCGATCGCCTGCGCTTGGAAAGGAGGGCGGATCAGGCCGGCCAGGCGGCCTTCCGGGTCCAGCACGGCCAGGCTGGCCGAGTGCTCGAGGGTGTAGTCCTCGGGGTTTTCATCGAAATGCTTGCCCGGCACCTTCTGGAACACGAAGCCCAGCGAGGTGGCGAAGCGCTCCAGCGAGGGCACATCCGCCGTGGCCGCCAGCGTGTCCTTGTGGAAGGCGTGGACGTACTCGCCCAGCCGCGCCGGGGTGTCGCGCTCGGGATCGACCGAAATGAAGACCAGCCGCGGGCGCAGTGTTTCAGGCAGGGCTTCCCACTGCTTCTGGGCCTGGGCCAGATCGGCCAGCGTGGTCGGGCAGACGTCCGGGCAGAAGGTGAAGCCGAGGAACACCAGGGTCCAATGGCCCTTCAGCTCGCCGGGGATCAGGCGGGTGCCGTCGGACTGGCCGAGGTTGAAATCGGGCAGCGGGCGCGGCTGCGGGTAGAACGTGATCGATTCCGTGGCGGGGCGGTCACCGCCCGGCTTGGGCGCGAAGACCATCTGGGCCACGACCAGGCCCAGCCCGGCGGCCAGGGCGATCAGCAGGATGATGCCGACATTGCGATTGAACATAAGGGCCCCGTCCCGGAAGTGGCCACCATGATAGAGGGATGCGGGCGGTGGCGTCCCATGCGGCAGCCGCACCCGTTTCGACTGCAACGGATGCCCCGGCCCGCCCCAGCGCCTATAATCTAGGGCCACTCTGTCTGTTGCCCCGCCATGACTGCCGAAACGGCCGCCGAACTCCACACGATCATCGACCTGATCCGCTACGGCACCAGCCGTTTCAACGCCGCCGGGCTGACCTTCGGGCACAGCTACGACAACGCCCTGGACGAAGCCACCCAGCTGGTCCTGCACAGCCTGCACCTGCCGCACGACCTTGGCCCGGCCTATGGCCAGGCGCGCCTGCTGCAGGACGAAAAGGTCCGCGTGCTGGAGCTGTTCCAGCGCCGTATCGACGAGCGCATCCCGGCCGCCTACCTGACCGGTGAGGCCTGGTTCGCCGGCCTGAGCTTCAAGAGCGACGCGCGCGCCCTGGTGCCGCGCTCGCCGATCGCCGAACTGATCGAGTGCGGCTTCGAGCCGTGGCTGGCCGGCCGCGATGTCCATCGCGCCCTCGACCTGTGCACCGGCTCGGGCTGCATCGCCATCGCCATGGGCCACTACTACCCGAACTGGGAAGTGGACGGTGTGGACCTCAGCGACGAGGCCCTGTCGCTGGCCGAAGAGAACAAGGAACGGCTGCAGACGCCGAACGTCACCCTGCTCAAGTCCGACCTGTTCAACGGCCTGACCGGCCGTCATTACGACCTGATCGTCACCAATCCCCCGTACGTCACCAACGACGAGACCGATGCCCTGCCGCAGGAATACTCCTACGAGCCGGAAATGGGCCTGCGTGCCGGCGACGATGGCCTGGACCTGGTGCTGAAGATCCTGCGCGATGCCCCGCTGCACCTGAGCGAGGATGGCCTGCTGATCTGTGAAGTGGGCGAGTCCGAGCAGCACCTGTACAAGCTGCTGCCGGAAGTGGATTTCCGCTGGGTCGAGTTCAAGGTCGGCCAGATGGGCATCTTCGCCGTGGAGTGCCGCGAACTGATCGCGCACAGTGCCCGCATCACCGAACTGGCAGCGCAGCGGCCGTGAGTTCCAACAGCTTCGGCAAACTGCTGACCGTCACCACCTTCGGCGAATCGCACGGTCCGGCGATCGGCTGCGTGGTGGACGGCTGTCCGCCGGGGCTGGAGATCAGCGCCGACGAATTCGCCCACGACCTGCAGCGGCGGGCCACCGGCAAGAGCCGGCACACCTCCGCGCGGCGCGAAGCCGATGAGATCGAGATCCTGTCCGGGGTGTACGAAGGCCGTACCACCGGCACCCCGATCGGCCTGCTGATCCGCAATACCGACCAGCGCAGCAAGGATTACACCAACATCGCCCAGCAGTTCCGTCCGGGCCATGCCGACTACAGCTACTGGCAGAAGTACGGCATCCGCGATCCGCGCGGTGGCGGTCGTTCGTCCGCGCGCGAAACCACCATGCGCGTCGCTGCCGGCGTCATCGCCAAGAAGTGGCTGCTGCAGCGCCATGGCGTCACGGTGCGTGGCTATCTCTCGCAGCTGGGCGAGATCACCCCGACCGGCTTCGACTGGTCGGCGGTGGAAGACAACCCGTTCTTCTGGCCGGTCGCCGATCAGGTGCCGGCGCTGGAAAGCTACATGGATGCGCTGCGCAAGTCCGGTGATTCGGTCGGCGCGCGCGTCAACGTGGTGGCTGACGGCGTGCCGCCGGGCTGGGGCGAGCCGATCTACGGCAAGCTCGATGGCGATCTGGCGGCCGCGCTGATGAGCATCAACGCGGTCAAGGGCGTGGAGATCGGCGACGGCTTTGCCAGCGCCGCGCAGAAGGGCACCGAGCACCGTGACCTGCTCACCCCGCAGGGCTTTGCCAGCAACCATGCCGGCGGCATCCTCGGTGGCATCTCCACCGGCCAGCAGGTCACCGCCTCGATCGTGCTCAAGCCGACCTCCAGCCTGCGCCTGCCCGGTGCCACGGTGGATGCGAGCGGCGCTTCGGTCGAGGTGATCACCACCGGCCGTCACGATCCGTGCGTGGGTATCCGCGCCACCCCGATCGCCGAGGCGATGATGGCCCTGGTGCTGATGGACCAGGCGCTGCGGCATCGCGCCCAGTGCGGCGATGTGGGCGAGATTACCCCGCGCATCCCGGGCACGATCGATGGCTGATCGACGCCCCAAGGTCTGGGTCAGCCAGCCCCTGTTCGACGACGTCGTCGAACAGCTCGGGCAGCATTTCGACCTGACCATGACCGGTGACGTCACCCGCTATACGCCGCAGAAGCTGGCCGAACAGCTGGCCCACGTCGACGGCGCGCTGATCACCCTCAACGAACGCATCGGTGCGGCCGAGATCGCCAACGCGCCGCAGCTGCGCGCGATCGCCAACGTCGGTGTGGGCTACAACAACCTGGATATCGACGCGCTCAGCGCCGCCGGCATCCTGGCCAGCAATACGCCGGATGTGCTGACCGAAACCACGGCCGATCTCGGCTTCGCGCTGTTGATGGCTGCCGCCCGCCGCATCACAGAGTCCGAGCGTTGGCTGCGTGACGGCCAGTGGGGGCAATGGTCGTTCCAGACCATGCTCGGTGCGGATATCCACGGCAGCACGCTGGGCATCCTCGGCATGGGCCGCATCGGCCAGGGCATCGCCCGCCGCGGCGCGCACGGCTTCGGCATGCGCGTGCTGTACCACAACCGTTCGCGGCTGCCCGAGGCCACCGAGGCCGAGGTCGGCGCGCAGTATGTGGACCTGGAGACCCTGCTGGCGCAGGCCGATCACCTCGTGCTCGTGCTGCCGTACAACGCCGCCTCGCACCACATCATCGACGCCGATGCACTAGCGAAAATGAAGCCGACCGCCACGCTGATCAACATCGCCCGCGGTGGCATCGTGGATGAGCTGGCGCTCGCCGATGCACTGGCCAACGGCCGTCTGGCCGCCGCCGGACTGGACGTGTTCGAAGGTGAGCCGACGGTGCGCCCGGAGTTGCTGGCCCTGCACAACGTCGTGCTGACCCCGCACATCGGCAGTGCCAGCCAGGCCACGCGCCGGGCGATGGTGCAGCTGGCCGTGGACAACCTCACCGCCGCACTGGGGCAGGGCCCGGATGCCGGTCGCCCGCCGAGCGCGATCAACGCCGACGCTGTCGCTGCCGTGAAAACCGGCGGCGCGACCGTGGGCGGCAAAAAAATCGACGACGCAAAACGATAGGGAACCGCGCTGGCCAACAGGCGAGGTTCCCGAACCGGTAGGTACCGACCGAGGGTCGGCACATATCTCCAAGGCACGGCAGGTACCGATCGTTGGTCGGTACACATCCCCAACGCACGTTACGTATCGGCCCCGGGTCGGTACACAAAACAGAGGTTCTCATGAGCAATCCAGATCGTCGTTTCCACGTCGCCGTCGTCGGTGCCACCGGTGCTGTCGGCGAAACCATGCTGGCCATCCTGGCCGAGCGCAATTTTCCGATCGCCACGCTGAGCCTGCTCGCGTCCTCGCGTTCGGCCGGTGGCGAGATCGAGTACCAGGGCGAGAAGATCAAGGTCCAGGACCTGAGCACCTTCGATCCGAACGGCGTGGACATCGCGCTGTTCTCGGCCGGTGGCAGCGTCTCCAAGGAGTTCGGTCCCAAGTTCGCGGCGGCCGGTGCCGTGGTGATCGACAACTCCTCGGCCTTCCGTTACGACGATGACGTCCCGCTGGTCGTCTCCGAAGTGAACCCGGAGGCGCTGAAGAACCGCCCGCGCGGCATCATCGCCAACCCGAACTGCTCGACCATGCAGATGCTGGTCGCACTCGCACCGCTGCACCGCCAGTACGGCATCGAGCGCATCAACGTGGCCACCTACCAGTCGGTGTCCGGCGGCGGTCGCTCGGCGCTGGAAGAACTCGGCAAGCAGACCGGCCAGCTGCTCAGCTTCCAGGAAATCGACCCGCAGCGCTTCCCGGTGCAGATCGCGTTCAACCTGATCCCGCACATCGATGATTTCCAGGACAACGGCTTCACCAAGGAAGAGATGAAGCTGGTCTGGGAAACCCGCAAGATCCTCGGCGACGACAGCATCCTGGTGAACCCGACTGCCGTGCGCGTGCCTGTGTTCTACGGTCACTCCGAAGCGGTCACCATCGAAACCCGCGACAAGGTCACCCCGGATGCCGCGCGTGAGCTGTTGTCGCGTTCGCCGGGCGTGGAAGTGGTCGACAAGCATGAAGCCGGTGGCTATCCGACCCCGGTCACGCATGCCTCGGGCACCGATGCGGTGTATGTCGGCCGCAT
The DNA here is from genome assembly GCF_002887735.1 of Stenotrophomonas bentonitica. Lineage (GTDB taxonomy): Bacteria > Pseudomonadota > Gammaproteobacteria > Xanthomonadales > Xanthomonadaceae > Stenotrophomonas > Stenotrophomonas bentonitica_A. The sequence continues at coordinate 382,455 of NZ_PKQP01000001.1, read as the reverse complement.
CCGCGAGGATCTGTCGCACCCGCGCGGCCTGAACCTGTGGATCGTCTCGGACAACATCCGCAAGGGCGCCGCCCTCAATGCCGTGCAGTTGGCCGAGCTGGTCGCTGCCGAAGGCTGATCGCGTGGTGGTTGGCGGCATGGGGATGCCGCCGACCACCCGCATCGAAACATCGCCGATCACGGGGGGAGCCGTTATATTGGCCGCCATGAAGAACCGGGTTCCGGGCGCAGTGCGTCCGCTCAAGTATGTGTCCACGCTGCTGCTGGCCCTGGCCAGCAGTTCGGCCATGGCCCTCGGCCTGGGCGATATCCGGGTGCTGTCCAAGCCGGGCCAGCCGTTGCTGGCCGAAATCCCCGTCATTTCCGCCGATCCGTCCGAGCTGGAAAACCTCCGCGTCGCGCTGGCCTCGCCGGCGACGTTTGCCCGGGTCGGGCTGGAGCCGCCGTCCGGGCTGGTCAGCGAGCTGCAGTTCGAGTTGACCCGCAATGCGCAGGGCCGCGCCGTGGTGCGCGTGAGCAGCCAGGCACCGGTCGCCACGCCCTCGTTGAATTTCCTGATCGAAGCCGACTGGGGGCAGGGCCGCCTGGTCCGTGAGTATTCCGCCCTGGTGGACGCGCCCAACAGCGCCGCCACCGTGGCCGAGCCGGAGATCGTCGCCCCTGCCGGCGCGATGTCCAACGCCATCATCCGTGAGCCCGCACCGGAGGCCGCACCTGTTGCCGCCACGCCGTCGCGTGGTGCGCAACCGGCCACCACGCCGCGCCCGGCCGCGCCACGTGCTGCACCCACTGCGCCGGTCGCCGCTGATGGCAGCGTCACGGTGCAGCGTGGGCAGACCCTCTCGCAGATCGCCGGCTCGCTGGCCCGCGAGCAGGGCATCAACCGCGACCAGGCGATGATCGCGCTGCTGCGGGCCAATCCCGATGCCTTCATCCGTGGCAACGTGAACCTGCTCAAACAGGGCGCGGTGCTGCGCACGCCGGGCGCCGACGGGGTGGCGCAGATCGATGCAAAGCAGGCTGCGGCGATCGTGCGCGAGCACACCGCGCAGTGGCGGCAGTCGCGTGCGGCGATCCCGCAACCGGCCGACAGTGGCGTCGCCGCAGCGCCGGCACCCGCCACCGCGGCCCCGGCCGCCACCCAGGGCGCTCGCCTTGAAATCGCGCCGGCCGTTGCCGCCGCAGGCACCACCGCAGGCACAACCACCGGCACCGCTGCCGGCACCGAGGGCGACATGCTGGCTAACGAACAACTGCGACAGGCCAAGGAAGACGTGGCCACGCGCGATGCCGAGATCCAGGAACTGCGTGAGCGCGTGGCCGAGCTGGAAAAGCTCAAGGCGCAGCAGGCCTCGCTGATCGAGATGAGGGACACCGACCTGGCTGCCGCGCAACAGCGTCTGGAGCAGGCGCCCGGTACGCGCGACAGCGCCGGCGGTGGCTGGTACTGGCTGGGCCTGGTCGCGCTGCTGCTGGTGGTCGGGGGCTGGGCCCTGGTGCGTCGCCGCAAGCCGTCGCCGCTGCCGCCACTGGCGCGTGATGGGCTCGACGGCGCCTCGCTGGCCGCGGCCGTGCCGGCGGCCGATCAGGGGGACGAACTGGCCGCACAGCGCGATGACGCGCACCGCTTGCCCGACGAGCAAGCCGTTGCCGACGCCGACGTCTATGCCGGGCTGCGCCGTGAGCCGGTCTTCTCGCCCACGCCTTCCATGCACGACGCCGAGCCGCAGGTTCCTCTCGATGATCCTCGCTGGAGCGCCCCCGCGACGGACGAAGCGCCGGTGTTGCCGGAGGTCGAGGCCACCGCTGCATCCGCCTACGGCATCGAGGCCGACGCGCAGCATGTGACCGTGGACGATGCGCTGTTCCGTGACCCGGCACCGCTGATCGAGCCGCCGGCGCACGCGTTGGAAGCCCAAGCGCACCCCTCGTTCCGCGGCGTCTTCGAATTCCCGGACGAATCCGCGGCGGGTGAAGCGCACGGTTCAGAGGCGAGCGATCATCCTGAGGGTCTCGACGCTGCGCCGGCCATCGCCAGTGCGGACCACACGGCCCGCGCGGATGACATTGCCGATGCCGATGCCGATGCCGACGCCGCTGCTCCGCCGGCCGACGAGGCCCCCATCGCCCCGGTCGGCAGCCCTGGCCGCGACCGCCTGGAACTGGCCATTGCCTATCTGGACCTCGGCGACGCCGAGACCGCGCGCACCCTGCTGCACGAAGTGGCCGTCGGTGCCGACCCGCACAGCCAGGCCGAGGCGCGCGAACTGCTGGCGCGGCTGGGATGAGCCACGTCCGCCCGATGGCAACCCGCGCACGCCCGCTGGAGCACGTCGCGTTCGCTTCCAGCGAACCGGCTGTGTGGTCCGAGCGCGACGCTGCCTGATGCACCACCCGGCGCCTGCGCCGGTCCCCCAAAACACAGAGGTTCACCATGCGCTACGCACTGGGCGTGGAATACGACGGCAGCGAATTCAAAGGCTGGCAGCAGCTCGGTGAGAGCGGCTGCCCGAGCGTGCAGGCCAGCCTGCAGGAAGCGCTGTCCTCGGTGGCCAATGCGCCGATCCAGGTCGTGTGTGCCGGGCGTACCGATGCCGGCGTCCACGGCGAATGCCAGGTCGTGCATTTCGATACCGATGTCGTGCGCGATCCGCGCAGCTGGATGCTGGGCACCACCACCCGCCTGCCGCGTTCGATCGCCGTGCGCTGGTGCGTTCCGGTGGCCGATGAGTTCCATGCGCGCTTCGCCGCGCGCGCGCGCCGCTACCGCTATCGCCTGCTCAATCGCCAGGTCCGCCCGGCGCTGTATCGGCAGACCTTGAGCTGGGAGCGCCGGCCGCTGGATGCCGGGCTGATGCATGCGGCAGGGCAGGCCCTGCTGGGCGAGAACGACTTCAGTGCCTTCCGCAGCGTGCAGTGCGAGGCCCTGCACGCGCGCCGGAACATGCAGTCGCTCTCGGTGACCCGCCAGGGCGAGGTGGTGGAGGTCGCCGTTCAGGCCAATGCATTCCTTCATCACATGGTGCGCAATATCGTCGGTTCACTGATTCTGGTCGGTTGTGGTGAGCAACCGGTCTCGTGGATGGAGCAGTTGCTGGCCGGGCGCGACCGTACCGTCGCCGGCCCGACCGCTCCGCCGCAGGGATTGGTCTTCGTTGGTCCCCTGTACCCCGACAACTGGCAGCTGCCTGCCGAGGTCACCTTATGAGCCGCTCCTTCTACCGCACCCGTATCAAGTTCTGCGGCATGACCCGTGCCGGTGATGTGCGCCTGGCCGGCGAGCTCGGCGTGGACGCGGTCGGCTTCATCTTCGCCCGCGAGAGCAAGCGCCGGGTCGCCCCGGCCGAAGCGCGCGCGATGCGCCAGGCGATCGCGCCGATGGTGGATGTGGTGGCCTTGTTCCGCGACAACAGCAAGGAAGAGGTGCGCGAGGTACTGCGTACCGTCCGGCCGACTCTGCTGCAGTTCCACGGGGACGAAGACGAGTCGTTCTGCCGCAGCTTCAACATGCCCTACCTGAAGGCCGTGGCGATGGGCGGCAAGGATGAGGTCAACGCCCGTCAGCTGCAGCTGCGATACCCCAGCGCGGCCGGGTTCCTGTTCGACAGCCACGCTCCCGGCGGCGGCGGCGGAACCGGCGTGGCCTTCGACTGGACCCGCCTGCCGACCGGTCTGCACCGGCCGTTCCTGCTGGCCGGGGGAATCACCCCGGACAACGTCTTCGATGCGATCGTGGCGACCCTGCCATGGGGCGTGGATGTCTCCAGCGGCATCGAGTCCGAGCCGGGCATCAAGGACGGCTACAAGATGCGCAAGTTCGTGGAAGAAGTGCGTCGCGCCGATTGCCACGAAGCGGATTGATCCGCAGGCCCCACGCGTAGGCCACGACCGTTGGTCGTGGCGGCGTCATTCCGCCCGCTGCGCGGTAGTGCCGGCCGCTGGCCGGCAACCTGATGAATCTGCCGCCGTCCGGCTGGCCACGACCGTTGATCCTGGCGCGCTCATCCCGCCAGCTGCGCCGTGAGCCAGTCCGCCAGCGCATCCACCCGGGGGTCCGCCGCGCCCTCCGGGGTCGCCAGAACCCAGAACCCGCCGGTCGCGCCGAATCCCCACGGTGCCAGCAACCGACCTGCGGCCAGGTCATCGGCGACCAGCGGCTCCGGCGCGATCGCCACGCCAAGGCCCGCGACCGCCGCTTCCAGCAGGTAGTACAGATGCTCGAAGCCGCTGCCCAGCTGCAGCTGCGCCGGGTCCAGCCCATGCGACAGCGCCCATGCCGGCCATGCCTGCGGGCGCGAGGTGGTATGCAGCAGGGGCTCGGCCAGCAACGCTGCCGGCGGCTGATGGCGCAACCGTGCCGCCGCTGGGTGGTGGGGGCTGATCACCACGCCCACGCGCTCGGGGGCCAGTTCCCGCACCTGCCATCCACGCGGCCACGGTGGCTGGGCCAGCAGCAGGACCGCATCCAGGCCCTGCTGTTCGCTGGTGAAGCTGCCGTCCTGGGCAGACCAGTGCAACGGCAGCTGGGGCAGGGCGCTCTGCAGCGCCTGCAGGCGCGGAATCATCCAGCGCGCCAGGATGCTGCCACTGCAGCCGAGCACCAGCGCTTCGGGCCGCTGTTGGCGCTTGAGCGCCACGACCGCCTCGCGGATCTGTTCGAAGGCGCCTTCGCAGGCGGCCTGCAGGTCCTTGCCGGCGCGGGTCAGGCGCAGCCCACGGCCTTCCCGCTGGAACAACGCAACGCCCAGGTACTCTTCGAGCAGACGCAACTGGCGGCTGATCGCGCCATGGGTGACATGCAAGGCGTCGGCCGCCCGGCCGACCCCGCCCAGGCGGGCGGCCGCCTCGAAGCTGCGCAGCGCATTGAGCGGGGGCAACGGTCCGTCGGTCATGTGAGTTTTCCTGACAGGTCGCGACAGATATTATCGATATTCCTGTCATGACAGGTGCGTTAGATTGGCAGCCTGTCTCCACCGGCTGTCGCGCTATGTCCGCTTCCCCCACTTCCCCCATCGTCGATTTCCACGCCTACCCCGATGCCAACGGCCATTTCGGCCGCTATGGCGGAAGTTTCGTCGCCGAGACCCTGATCGGGCCGTTGCAGGAGCTGGCCGCCGCCTATGACCAGGCACGTCGCGATCCGGCCTTCATCGCCGCCTATGACAAGGACCTGACCCACTACGTGGGCCGTCCCAGCCCGATCTACCATGCCGAGCGCCTGAGCCAGCAGGTCGGCGGTGCGCAGATCCTGCTCAAGCGCGAGGACCTCAACCACACCGGCGCGCACAAGATCAACAACACCATCGGCCAGGCGCTGCTCGCCGCGCGGATGGGCAAGAAACGCATCATCGCCGAGACCGGCGCAGGCCAGCATGGCGTGGCCAGTGCCACCGTAGCCGCACGCCTGGGCCTGGAATGCGTGGTCTACATGGGCGCCACCGACATCGAGCGGCAGAAGATCAACGTTTACCGCATGAAGCTGCTCGGCGCGACCGTCGTACCGGTCACCTCCGGCTCGGCCACCCTCAAGGATGCTCTCAACGAAGCCATGCGCGACTGGGTCACCAACGTGCGCGACACCTTCTACATCATCGGCACAGTGGCCGGCCCGGATCCGTATCCCCGCATGGTGCGCGATTTCAACGCGATCGTCGGCCGCGAAGCGCGCGCGCAGATGCTCACCGATTACGGCCGCCTGCCCGACGCGATCACCGCCTGCGTCGGTGGCGGCAGCAATGCGATCGGCCTGTTCCACGCGTTCCTCAACGATCGCGACGTGCGCATCGTCGGCGCCGAAGCGGCCGGCGATGGCATCGAGACCGGCCGTCATGCCGCCTCCATCGCGGCCGGCCGCCCGGGCGTGCTGCATGGCAACCGCACCTATGTGATCTGCGATGACGACGGCCAGATCACCGAAACCCATTCGGTCTCGGCTGGCCTCGACTACCCGGGCGTCGGCCCGGAGCACGCCTTCCTGGCCGATGCCGGGCGCGCCGAGTACGTGGGCATCACCGATGACGAAGCGCTGGCCGCGTTCCACCAGCTGGCGCACAGCGAAGGCATCCTGGCAGCGCTGGAATCCAGCCATGCGGTGGCGCAGGCGATCAAGATCGCCCGCGAGCTGCCGCGCGACAAGCTGGTGCTGTGCAACCTGTCCGGCCGCGGCGACAAGGATGTACACACCATCGCTGCGCGCGAGGGTCTGGTGCTGTGAATCCGCTGCTGCGCCAGGGAAGTGCGCTGCTGATGGTGGTCGGCCTGACCGGATGCACGCCGCCGGATCCGCCGGTGCTGCCGGCACCTGCCGCAGCGGTCGGTGCGGTCGCACCGGCGCGGCAACGGGCCAGCAATGACGATGACATCGCCAATCGCCCGATCGAGGACGAGCCGGCGCCGCCTGCCACGGCGGAGGCCACCGTGGCTGACGAGGCCGCCCCTTCGGTGGTCTCGGTCGCGCTGGATCATGCAGGCGATGTGCTGATCGGGCAGCGCTTCACCGAGCTCGCCGCCGATGGCCCCTGGCATTCGGCCGGGCTGAGCGAGGGCGAGCCGAGCGGTGCCTGCGAGTACTACGAGCGGGGCAACCTGCCCGAGGGCGTGTCGATGATGGTCGAGGACGATCACGTGCAGCGCTTTGAACTGGCCCCGATCGAGGATTCCTACGAGGCCATCACCCAGCCGGGGCCGTTCGGGCTGCGCCTGGGCATGACGCTGGATGAAGCGCTCAAGCGCTTGCCGCCGGGAAGTACGCGCGCACCGCATGCCTATGACCCGGAAACGGGCGAATACCTGACCTGGCAGGACCCCGGCTCGGATCTGGCGATCCGGCTGGAGATCTTCGACGGGGTGATATCGAAGCTGTACTGGGGCGCCAGTGGCGCCGTTGAACTGATTGAAGGATGTGCCTGAGATGTCCGTGGACCGTATCGATGCCTGTTTTGCCCGCCTGCGCGATGAAGTTCGCAAGGCGCTGATTCCCTTCATCACCGCTGGTGACCCTGGCCTGGACGCCACCGTGCCGGTGATGCACGCCCTGGCGGCTGCCGGTGCGGACGTGATCGAACTGGGGGTGCCGTTCTCCGACCCGATGGCCGACGGCCCCACCATCCAGCGCAGCTCCGAGCGCGCGCTGGGCCGCGGGGCAGGGCTGCGCTACGTGCTGGAAACGGTCGCAGCCTTCCGGCGGGACGATGCCACCACCCCGGTGGTGCTGATGGGCTATCTCAACCCGATCGAGATCCATGGCACGGCCCGCTTCGCGCAGTCGGCGATCGCCGCGGGCGTGGACGGCATCCTGCTGGTCGACCTGCCGCCGGAAGAAGCCGCCGAAACCCGTGAGATCTTCACCGCGGCCGGTCTGGCGCTGATCCTGCTGGCCTCGCCGACCACGGCCGACGCTCGTCTGGATACCTTGTCCGCGATGGCCGAAGGCTACCTCTACTACGTCAGCTTTGCCGGTGTGACCGGCGCATCCGAACGCCTGGACAGCAGCGCCGCCAGTGCCCGCCTGCGCGACCTGCGCAGCCGCTCCAGCGTGCCGGTGGTGGCCGGCTTCGGGATCAAGGATGCGGCCAGTGCGGCGGCCATGGCCGTGGAGGCCGATGGCGTGGTGGTGGGCAGTGCGCTGGTGGCCGCATTGGGCGAGGCGCCCGATGCCGCGGGCGCAGCACGGACCGCGCAGGCATTCCTCACGCCGCTGCGACGCGCTCTCGACGCCGCCTGAAGCACGCAAACGTACGTACCAGAATGGTTTACGTCAGCCCCCCGGCAACCGCCGGGGGGTGCCCGAGCATGGAAACGGTGAGCTAGACTGTCCGCCTTTGCGGCCCCCGGGCCGCCCTGAACGGAAGTAGCATCCCGCATGAGTTGGCTCAGCAAGTTGATGCCGTCTGGCATCCGCACCGACAACGTCCCCAGCAAGAAGCGCAGCGTCCCCGAGGGCCTGTGGGAGAAGTGCAGCAGCTGCGGCAGCGCGCTCTACCGTCCTGAGCTGGAAGAGAACCTGGAAGTCTGCCCCAAGTGTGGCCACCACATGGCCATCCGCGCGCGTGCGCGCCTGGCCGCGTTGTTCGATGCGGACAGCACCACCGAGATCGGTGCGCGCCTGGGGCCGACGGACCTGCTCAAGTTCAAGGACCAGAAGAAGTACAGCGAGCGCATCAAGGCCTCGCAGAAGAACACCGGTGAGTACGACGCCCTGATCGCCATGCAGGGCCTGATGAAGGGCCGCCCGCTGGTCGCCTCGGCGTTCGATTTCGCCTTCATGGGCGGCTCGATGGGCTCGGTGGTCGGTGAGCGTTTCTCGCTGGCCGCGGAAAAGGCGCTGGAGATCGGTGCGCCCTACGTGTGCTTCTCCGCCAGTGGCGGCGCGCGCATGCAGGAAGGCCTGTTCTCGCTGATGCAGATGGCCAAGACCTCGGCCGCGCTGGGTCGCCTGCGCGATGCCGGCCTGCCGTACATCTCGGTGCTGACCCATCCGACCACCGGTGGCGTGTCGGCTTCGTTCGCGATGCTGGGCGATATCAACATCGCCGAGCCGCAGGCACTGATCGGCTTCGCCGGCCCGCGCGTGATCGAGCAGACCGTGCGCGAAAAGCTGCCGGAAGGGTTCCAGCGCTCGGAGTTCCTGCTCGAGCACGGTGCGATCGATCAGATCTGCGACCGCCGCGAGATGCGCGACCGCCTGTCGGAGCTCCTGGCCATGCTGGCGCGTCAGCCCGCACCGGCACCGGATGCGGCGGCCTGATGGCGTCGCGCAAGTATTTCGGCACCGATGGCATCCGCGGCAAGGTCGGTGAGGGCGTCATCTCCGCCGATTTCGTACTGCGCCTGGGCAATGCGCTCGGGCGTGCGCTGACCGAGCGCAACGGGCACCGCCCGGTGGTGGTGATCGGCAAGGACACCCGTATCTCCGGCTACATGTTCGAAGCCGCACTGGAAGCCGGGCTGGTCGCCGCCGGCGCCGATGTGCAGCTGCTCGGCCCGATGCCGACGCCGGCGGTGGCCTTCCTCACCCGCACCCTCGGTGCGGATGCGGGCATCGTCATCAGCGCCTCGCACAATCCGCACTACGACAACGGCATCAAGTTCTTCTCCGCCGATGGCGAGAAGCTCGATGACGCCACCGAGCTGGCGCTGGAAGCCGCGCTCGATGCGCCGTTCACCACGGTCGAGTCCGAGCGGCTGGGCAAGGCCATGCGCGCGCGGGATGCGGTCGGCCGCTACATCGAATTCTGCAAGGCCAGCGTGCCGCGCGGGTTCGATCTGCGTGGGCTGAAAATCGTGCTCGACTGCGCGCACGGTGCCACCTACCACGTCGCCCCGCTGCTGTTCCGCGAGATGGGCGCGCAGGTGGTCAGCATCGGGGATGCACCCAACGGGCTGAACATCAACGATGGCGTCGGCTCGATGCACATCGACAATCTGGCCGCGAAAGTGCGCGAAGTCGGCGCTGATTTCGGCATCGCCTTCGACGGTGATGGCGATCGCGTGCTGATGGCCGATGACCAGGGCAATCCGGTCGATGGCGATGACCTGCTGTTCGTGCTGGCCCAGGCCTGGCAGCGCAGCGGTCGCCTGCATGGCCCGGTGGTCGGTACGTTGATGACCAACTTCGGCCTGGAGCAGGCGCTGGAACGGCTGAACATCCCGTTCCAGCGCAGCAATGTCGGTGACCGGTACGTGCATCAGGCGCTGGTCGAAAACAACGGTGTGCTCGGCGGCGAAGCGTCCGGCCATCTGCTGTGCCTGGACCGCGCCACCACCGGTGATGCGATCGTCAGTGCGCTGCAGGTCCTGGAAGTGCTGCGCCGTGACAGCACCTCGCTGCGCCAGGTGCTGTCGGTACTCAACAAGGTGCCGCAGAAGACCGTCAACGTCCGCCTGCAGGGTGCGGCCAAGGCCACCGTACAGGCCGAGAGCGTGCAGGCTGCGCTGCTGGCTGCACAGCAGGCAGTGAAGGGGCGCGGCCGCGCGTTCCTGCGGCCCTCGGGCACCGAGCCGGTGGTGCGTGTCACCGTCGAGGCCGACAGCGCCGAGTTGATGCAGTCCACGCTGGACAGCCTCTCGGCGGCGGTGAAGGCGGCGGCCGCGGCCTGAGCCGGGCAGCGAGGCCGGAAACTGGAAACGCCCCGGGAAACCGGGGCGTTTTCGTTGCGGCGGGGTAGCGCGTTACGGCCCCGGCACCATCTTCTTTTTCTTCGCCTTGAAGCGGTTGAACAGCGGCGCGATCAGCGGGTGGTAACTGTAGGCGATGCGCTTGCGCAGCCAGCTCGCCGGGCGGTTGCGGATCGCGAAGCGGTAGATGTGTTCTGGATCGCCACCGACCACGTTGCGGCCGAACGGATGGGTGGTATGCAGGTACTTGAAGCCGTGCGCCCGCGCGATCTGCACATAGTCCTCGTCGAAGTCGCCGTACGGCCAGCACAGGGTGTCCGAGACCTCGCCCAGCTGCTGCTGCAGGACGTCGCGCGCCACCGACAGGTCGCCGGCGATGCCCTGGCGCTTGTGCTCGCGGGAGATCGCCTGCCTGAGCCAGCGGGTGTGCGTGTGCGTGTGGCAATGTACTTCGAAGGTGCCGGCGGCGATCATCGCGCGCGCCTCGCTCCAGCGCATCATCACCTCGTCCGGGCGGTTGTCGCGCAGGATCGCCTCCTCGCAGCCGCGATGGTCCGGTGTCGCGGGCAGGGTGGCGCCGGGCTGGCCCGCATGCGGGCGGACATCGCCTTCGCCCATCCAGCCGGTCACCACGAACACGACCGCGTGCATGCCGTACTTGGCCAGGATCGGATGCGCGTACACCCAGTTGTCCAGGTAACCGTCATCGAAGGTGATCACGATCGACCTGGCCGGCGTCGGCTTGCCCGCGAGGAAATCCGCGTACTGGTCCAGCGTCAGCGAGGTCCAGCCATTGGCCGCCAGCCAGGCGATCTGGCTTTCGAAGTTTTCCGGCGAGACCGTGATCATCCCCGGGGACGGGGAGACATGGTGGTGCATCAGCACCGGGACGGATCTAGCGTTGGCCATGGCCCAGTTCCTTCAACCACTGGTGGTAATAGTGTTCGGTCGCTTCAGTGTGACCGGTCGGGGTGAATCGGTGCGCGCTGCGCATCCATTCCCAGCCCGCCAGGCCCATCTGCTGGCGGCGGTCGGGCTGTTCGATCAGGGTACGCAGTGCGTTGGTCAGCGCGGCCTGGTCGCCCAGCGGCGCGAGCAGGGCATTGCTGCCTTCCACCACCATCTCCGGCACGCCGCCCACGCGCGTGGCCACGATCGGCACGCCGACGTAGGCCGCCTCGAGGAACACCGTGCCGGCCGCTTCCTTGTGGGTGGCCAGCGCGAAGATATCGAAGCCGGCCATCAACCGGCAAGCGCCCTGGCGGTAACCCAGCAGGTGCACCTGCGCGGCGATGCCGAACTGCTCGCGCAGGGCGATCAGGCGATCCATCACCGGCTGGCCATCACCGACGATCACCAGCTGCACGCGCGGGTTGGCCTGGCAAAGTGGCGCCATCGCCTTGAGCAGCTCCAGGTGGCCCTTGGGTTCGCGCAGCACTGCGACACAACCGACCACGATCTGCTCGTCGCTGAAGCCCAGTTCGGCGCGCACGTCGGCGCGGGTGTCCTGCAGGCACTGCCACGGGTCGCGCTTGGCGATCTGCGACCACTGCGGCGGCACCGCGATCGGCGGGACGATTCCCACGCGCGCATCGTCGATGCCGCGGCTGACCATCAGTTTTTTGACGAAGCTGCTCACGGTCATCACCCGGTGGGGCAGGCCGGTGTAGGTCAGCAGCGAGTTGATCGGGCTCATCAGGTGGCGCGAACGCACCACCAGCGGCGTGCCGCCCAGGCGGGCGCCGGCGGCGGCAATCAGGCTGTCCCGGCGGCTGGTGGTGTTGACCACGTCATAGCCATGGCGACGTACCAGGCGCGAGACCGACCAGATGCCGCGCAGCATGCGCAGCAGGCCGCCCATCCTGAGCGCGTGCACGGTGAAGCCGGCTTCGCGTGCCATCTCGCCCAGCCGCGCGCCGGGCTGGCACAGCAGCGAGACGTCATGGCCGCGATCGCGCATGGCCAGCATGTGGCGGTAGATGTAGATCTCCTGCCCGCCAAATCCCTTGGCAGCCTCGGTATGGAGAATTTTCAGTGGAGCGTTCATCGGTGGACAGTCCATGTGTGGAAACGCGCCCGCGGCAGGCGTGGGCGGTCGTCGTCATTGCCTGCGGAATCGCGCCAGCGCATCCCATGCGCTGTGCGGTGCCGTGGGTGGGAGGTCGTGCGTGCTCATCGGCCACGGGATCGGCCCTGCCGGCGTGAGCCGGCGCAACGCCATCGGCGATGAGGGGGAGGGCAGGGCATCCATCAGGCGGGCGGGGCAAGGAGTAAAGGGGGCGGCGCATCAGCGTCACCGTTGGCCCGTTCTGGCCGTCTGGGCGCGCGCATTGTATCGGTTTGTATCAATGTATCAGTGGCGGGGTTGGCCCGATCTGGCACAATGTTCAGCCGGGCCACAGCTGGCCCACCGACCACCATGAACAAGCAGGAATCGCTGTGAGCCAGATCCCCACCCTCGACATCACCCGTTTCGACACCGACCGCGATGCGTTCGTGGCTGAGCTGGGTGCGGCCTATCGCGAATGGGGCTTTGCTGGCATCCGCAACCACGGCATCCCGCAGGCCGACATCGACGCCGCCTACGAGGTCTTCAAGGCCTTCTTCGCGCTGCCCGAAGAGACCAAGCGCCAGTACCACGTGCCGGGCAGTGGCGGCGCGCGCGGCTACACGGCCTTCGGCGTGGAGACCGCCAAGGGCTCGCAGCACTTTGATCTGAAAGAGTTCTGGCACATCGGCCGGGAGATCCCGGACGACTCCCCGTACCGCGAGGTGATGGCCCCGAACCTGTGGCCGAGCGAGGTGCCGGGCTTCCGCGAGCGGGGTTACGGGATCTACCAGGCGCTGGACAAGCTGGGCTCGCGCGTCCTGTCGGCGCTGGCGCTGCACATTGGCCTGCCGGAGGACTTCTTCGCCGACAAGACCAACAACGGCAATTCGATCCTGCGCCCGATCCATTACCCCCCGATCACGGCGGAGAACATCCCGAACGTGCGCGCCGGGGCCCATGGCGACATCAACTTCATCACGCTGCTGGTCGGCGCCAGTGCGGCCGGCCTGGAAGTGCAGTCGCACGAGGGCAAGTGGGTGCCGTTCACCTCCGACGCGGACACCATCGTGGTCAACATCGGCGACATGCTGCAGCGCCTGACCAACCATGTGTACCCCTCCACGATCCACCGCGTGGTCAATCCCCCGGGCGAGCAGGCGCGCCAGCCGCGCTACTCGGTGCCGTTCTTCCTGCACCCGAACCCGGATTTCCTGATCGACGTGCTGCCGACCTGCATCACCCCGGAGAACCCGAGCCGCTACCCGGAGCCGATCACCGCCCACGGCTTCCTGGAAGAGCGCCTGCGCGAGATCAAGCTGAAGTAAGCGATCTGCCGGGGCAAGGACGAGGGCCGCCGAAAGGCGGCCTTCTTCATTCCGGGTCGTGCCGGCCGCTGGCCGGCTTGCTCCAACGCACTCCGATGCGCGCCAACCCACCTGCGCCCGCCCAGCCCGGGCGCCCCTGCCGCCGCTGTCGCCCTTGCACTTGCCTTTCGTCGGCAGCGGAAAATAAATATCCAATTGAAATGTAAGCGTTTTCCCACCAACGCCATTTCGTTGCATCCGTTATCATGGCCGGCTGATACCCAAAGGAGCCCCCGCCATGCGCCGCAAGATCGTCGCCGGTAACTGGAAGCTGCACGGCAGCCGCCAATTCGCCACCGACCTGGTCAGTGACCTGGTTGCCGACCTCCCGCTGCAGGGCGTCGACGTCGTGGTCCTGCCGCCGCTGCCGTATCTGGGCGAGCTGGTCGAAGCCTTCGAAGGCCGCGCCGTCGCGTTCGGCTCCCAGGATGTCAGCAGCAATGAAAAGGGCGCCTACACCGGTGAAGTCTCGGCCACCATGCTGGCCGAAGTCGGGGCCCGCTACGGCCTGGTTGGTCACTCCGAGCGCCGGCAGTACCACGCTGAAAGCAGCGAACTGGTCGCCCGCAAGTTCGCCGCCGCCCTGCACGCCGGCCTGACCCCGATCCTGTGCGTCGGTGAGACGCTCGAGCAGCGCGAAGCCAACCAGACCGAGGCGGTCATCGCCGCCCAGCTGGCCCCGGTGCTGGATCTGGTCGGGGCGGCAGGGTTCGCGCAGGCCGTGGTCGCCTATGAGCCGGTCTGGGCCATCGGCACCGGCCGGACCGCCTCCAAGGAGCAGGCCCAGCAGGTCCACGCGTTCATCCGTGGCGAAGTGGCCAAGCTCGATGCTAGAATTGCGGATTCACTGTCGATCCTCTATGGCGGCAGCGTGAAGCCCGACAACGCCGCGGAACTGTTCGCACAGCCCGATGTCGATGGTGGGCTGGTGGGCGGCGCCTCGCTGGTGGCCGCGGACTTCCTTGCCATCGCCGCCGCGGCGGCGGGGCGCTAATTAGTTACGTTGTCGGCCCAACCGCCGGCACGACATGTCCGAGGACGGATTCGAAATGCTGATGTTGATCCTCAATGTGGTCTACGTGCTGGTCGCAGTGGCCATGATCGCGCTCATCCTGATGCAGCGTGGTTCCGGCGCGGCCGCAGGGTCGGGTTTCGGTGCCGGCGCCTCGGGCACCGTGTTCGGCGCACGTGGTGCGTCCAACTTCCTGTCCAAGTCGACCAAGTGGCTGGCCGTGGTGTTCTTCGGCATCAGCCTCTTCATGGCCTGGTACGCCAGCCATGGCTCGCGCCCGGCGGCGCAGCAGGACCTCGGCCTGATGTCGGCGCCGGCCGCCACTGCGCCGGCCGCACCGGCAGGCGAGCTTCCGGCCGTGCCCAAGGCCCCGGAAACCCCGGCGCAGCAGCCTGTTCCGTCGGCCACTGTGCCGGCTCAGGCGGAAACTCCGAAATCTGGTGAAGAAAAGCCTTCGGAAGGCACCCAGACTCGCTGAAGACGGTTACAATATGCGGCGCACTGGAGAACAACCGGTGCGATCGTAAGCCCAGGTGGCGGAATTGGTAGACGCACTACCTTGAGGTGGTAGCGACGAGAGTCGTAGGGGTTCGAGTCCCCTCTTGGGCACCATTTGTTTGTAAGCGGGTTCGTCTGGCGCGCAAAGCGCCAGGTAGCGGTATCCGTCCACTCCCCCATGCCAAAGCGCCTGCAGGCGCAGCGGCAGAGGCAAGAGAGAATCGCTGTGCTGGCCGAATATTTGCCGTCTCTGCTGTTTCTGATCGTTGCCACCGGTATCGGCGTTGCGCTGATGCTGGTTGGCCGATTCCTCGGTCCCCGACGTCCTGATCTTAAAAAGCTCTCGCCGTACGAATGCGGCTTCGAGGCTTTCGAGGACGCGCGCATGAAGTTCGATGTGCGCTACTACCTGATCGCGATTCAGTTCATCGTATTTGATCTGGAAATCATCTTCATCGTGCCGTGGACCCAGGTCTTCATGGAACTGGGCGCACGTTCGCTGGTCACGATGGGCCTCTTCGTAGGCATGCTTTTCCTCGGTTTCATTTACGTCTGGAAGAAGGGAGCGCTGGAATGGGAGTAATTCAGACGCTCGACGGCCTGATGAACAACCCGGTCCCGGAAGGGCGGGTCGATGACATCCTGCGCCCCGAAGGCGACAACCCCCTGCTCGAAAAGGGCTACGTGACCACCAGCGTCGATGCGCTGTTGAATTGGGCGCGTACCGGTTCGATGTGGCCGATGACCTTTGGTCTGGCCTGCTGCGCAGTGGAAATGATGCACGCCGGTGCGGCGCGCCTGGATCTTGACCGTTACGGCGTGGTGTTCCGCCCGTCGCCACGTCAGTCCGACGTGATGATCGTGGCCGGCACCCTGGTCAACAAGATGGCTCCGGCCCTGCGCAAGGTCTATGACCAGATGCCGGACCCGAAGTGGGTCATCTCGATGGGCAGCTGCGCCAACGGTGGCGGCTACTACCACTACTCCTATGCAGTAGTGCGTGGCTGTGACCGCGTGGTGCCGGTGGACATCTATGTCCCCGGCTGCCCACCTACCGCCGAAGCGCTGGTGTACGGGATCCTGCAGTTGCAGAAGAAGATCTGGCGTACGCAGACCATCGCCCGCTGACATCCCTCCTGACAAGAGCACGCCAAGCCCCCATGGCAGAGCAAGCACATTCCTTCATCGACCGACTTTCCGCACGTTTCGCAGGTGCGCAGGTCTTCGTGGTCGAACCCCGCGGCGAAGTGACGCTGGAAGTGCCCGCCGCTGACTGGCATGCCACCGCTCTGGCGCTGCGCGACGAATTCGGTTTCGAGCAGGCCGTTGACCTGTGCGGCCTGGATTATCTCGGTTATGGCAGCGACGAATGGGATACGGCCGATGTGTCGTCCCAGGGTTTCAGCCGTGGCGTCGAGGGCAAGTCCGTCGGCCGTTTCGCCTGGGGTGAATTCCCCACCCGCGAAACCAGCGATGGCGCCCAGCCGCAGCCGATCCCGCTGCAGCGGTTTGCCGTGGTCGCCCAGCTGCGTTCCTACCAGCACAACCTCACCATGCGCATCCGCTGCTTTGCGCCGAACGAGGAACTGCCGGTGGTCGCTTCGCTGACCAACATCTGGCCGGGCCTGAACTGGTTCGAGCGCGAAGCGTTCGATCTGTTCGGCGTGATCTTCGAAGGTCACCCGGACCTGCGCCGCATCCTGACCGACTATGGCTTCGTCGGCCATCCGTTCCGCAAGGATTTCCCGCTGATCGGCAACGTCGAAGTGCGCTACGACGAAGAAAAACAGCGCGTCATCTATGAACCGGTGACCTCGGTCGAACCGCGTGTCGGCGTGCCGCGCGTGATCCGTGACGACGCCCGTTTCCAGACCGCTGCCGGTGAATCCGCGCAGTCGGAGGCAAGCAAGTGAGTGAATTCACCCAGGCCAGCCAGGCCTTTGCGAGCAACCCGGCCGAACTGCGCCAGGAGATCCGCAACTACACGATGAACTTCGGTCCGCAGCATCCGGCCGCGCACGGTGTGCTGCGCCTGATCCTGGAAATGGACGGCGAAACCATCATGCGTGCCGACCCCCACGTGGGCCTGCTGCACCGTGGTACCGAAAAGCTGGCCGAGTCCAAGCCGTTCAACCAGTCGATCGGCTACATGGATCGCCTGGATTACGTGTCGATGATGTGCAACGAGCACGCCTACGTGCGTGCGATCGAGACCCTGATGGGGATCGAGGCGCCGGAGCGTGCGCAGTACATCCGCACCATGTTCGACGAAATCACCCGCATCCTGAATCACCTGATGTGGCTGGGATCCAACGCGCTCGATCTGGGCGCGATGGCGGTCATGCTGTATGCCTTCCGTGAGCGCGAAGAGCTGATGGACTGCTACGAAGCGGTCTCCGGCGCGCGCATGCACGCAGCGTACTACCGTCCGGGCGGCGTCTACCGTGACCTGCCGGACCACATGCCCAAGTACAAGGAATCGCGCTGGCACAAGGGCAAGGCCCTGAAGAACCTCAACGCCTCGCGCGAGGGTTCGCTGCTGGACTTCCTGGAGAACTTCACCGTCGAGTTCCCCAAGCGCGTGGACGAATACGAGACCCTGCTGACCGACAACCGTATCTGGAAGCAGCGTACGGTCGGCATCGGCGTGGTCACCCCGGAACTGGCCCATGCCTGGGGCATGACCGGCGTGATGCTGCGTGGCTCGGGCATCGCCTGGGATCTGCGCAAGAAGCAGCCGTATGCCAAGTACGACGCGGTCGAGTTCGACATCCCGCTCGGCAAGGAAGGTGACTGCTACGACCGTTACCTGTGCCGCGTGGCCGAGATGCGCGAATCCAACCGCATCATCAAGCAGTGCGTCACCTGGCTGAAGGCCAACCCGGGCCCGGTCATGGTCAAGAACTTCAAGGTCGCGCCGCCCAGCCGCGAAGACATGAAGGACGACATGGAAGCGCTGATCCATCACTTCAAGCTGTTCAGTGAAGGCTACTGCGTCCCGGTCGGCGAAACCTACGCCGCCGTCGAAGCGCCCAAGGGCGAGTTCGGCTGCTACCTGATGTCCGATGGCGCCAACAAGCCGTTCCGCGTGCACCTGCGCGCGCCGGGTTTTGCCCATCTGTCCTCGATCGACTCGGTCGTGCGCGGGCACATGCTCGCCGACGTGGTGGCCATGATCGGCACCTACGATCTGGTGTTCGGTGAGGTGGACCGGTGATCGCATCCGCTTGCACGACGCCTGACACCCGCCGGCTGCTGCCGGCGCTGCAGGTTCTGGTTTTTAACGATTTCGTATTCGCTGAGGTCGGCCGATGAAGGCGACAGGTAATTTCGAGGCGGCGCGCGACGTCGACCCGATGGTGGTCTTGAGTGACAAGACCCGTGCGCACATCGATCACTGGCTGGCCAAGTTCCCGCCGGATCGCAAGCGCTCGGCTGTCCTGCAGGGCCTGCACGCCGCACAGGAACAGAATGCGGGCTGGCTGACCGACGAACTGATCGCCGGCGTCGCCAAGTACCTGGACCTGCCGCCGGTGTGGGCCTACGAGGTCGCCAGCTTCTATTCGATGTTCGAACTGGAGAAGGTCGGCCGCCACAACGTCGCCTTCTGCACCAACATCAGCTGCTGGTTGAACGGCGCCGAAGACCTGGTCGCGCATGCCGAGAAGAAGCTCGGCTGCAAGACCGGTCAGTCCACCGCCGATGGCCGCATCTACCTCAAGCGCGAAGAAGAATGCCTGGCCGGTTGCGCCGGTGCGCCGATGATGGTCATCAACGGCCATTACCACGAGCGCCTGACCGTCGAGAAAGTCGACGAGCTGCTGGACGGGTTGGAGTAAGACATGGCACATCATCACGCACCCAGTGGTCCGGTCGGTCCCGCACCGTTGCCGCACCAGGTGGTCTACACCACCCTGCATTACGACACTCCGTGGTCGTATGAAAACTACCTCAAGACCGGCGGTTACGCCGCCCTGCGCAAGATCCTCGAAGAGAAGATCTCGCCGGAGCAGGTCATCGAGATGGTCAAGCAGTCCAACCTGCGCGGCCGTGGCGGCGCGGGCTTCCCGACCGGCCTGAAGTGGTCCTTCATGCCCAAGGGCACGATGCAGAAGTACATCCTGTGCAACTCGGATGAATCCGAGCCGGGTACCTGCAAGGACCGCGACATCCTGCGTTACAACCCGCATTCGGTGGTGGAAGGCATGGCGATCGCCTGCTACGCCACTGGCTCGACCGTGGGCTACAACTACCTGCGTGGCGAGTTCCACCACGAGCCGTTCGAGAACTTCGAGCAGGCCCTGGCCGACGCGTACGCGAACGGCTGGCTGGGCAAGGACATCCTTGGCAGCGGCGTGGACATCGACATCTACGGTGCGCTGGGCGCCGGCGCGTACATCTGCGGCGAAGAAACCGCGCTGATGGAATCGCTGGAAGGCAAGAAGGGCCAGCCGCGCTACAAGCCGCCGTTCCCGGCCAACTTCGGCCTGTACGGCAAGCCGTCGACGATTAACAACACCGAGACCTATGCCTCGGTGCCGGCGATCATCCGCAACGGTCCGGAGTGGTTCCAGGGCCTGAGCCTGACCAAGAACGGCGGCCCGAAGATCTTCTCGGTCTCCGGCTGCGTGCAGAAGGGCGGCAACTTCGAAGTGCCGCTGGGCACCACCTTCGACGACCTGCTGGAAATGGCCGGTGGTCTGAAGCCGGGCCGCACGCTCAAGGGCGCGGTCCCGGGCGGCGTCTCGATGCCGGTGCTGAAGGCTGAAGAGCTCAAGGGCCTGCAGATGGACTACGACACCCTGCGTGCCCTGGGCACCGGTCTGGGGTCGGGCGCGATCGTGGTGCTGGACGACAGCGTCTGCTGCGTCAAGTTCGCCTGCCGCATCAGCCAGTTCTTCCACAAGGAATCCTGTGGGCAGTGCACCCCGTGCCGTGAAGGCACCGGCTGGATGCACCGCGTGCTGGAGCGCATCGTCGCCGGCAAGGCCACGATGGAAGACCTGCATCAGTTGAAGACGGTGGCCGGCCAGATCGAAGGCCACACCATCTGTGCGTTCGGTGAAGCGGCGGCATGGCCCATCCAGGGCTTCCTGCGCCAGTTCTGGGACGAATTCGAGTACTACATCGTCAACGGTCATTCGATGGTTGACGGCAAGAAGGTGGAGGCAGCCGCCGCATGAGCGCGCAACCCGTAAACCCGAGCGTGCCACCGGATCATGTGACCGTCGAAATCGACGGCCAGTCCCTGGTCGTGCCCAAGGGCTCGATGATCATCCAGGCCGCCGACAAGGCCGGCATTCCGATCCCGCGCTTCTGCTACCACGAGAAGCTGCCGATCGCCGCCAACTGCCGCATGTGCCTGGTCGACGTGGAAAAGTCGCCCAAGCCGGCACCGGCCTGCGCCACACCGGTCATGGATGGCATGAAGGTCGCCACCCGCAGTGAAAAGGCGCTGAAGTTCCAGCGCTCGGTGATGGAATTCCTGCTGATCAACCATCCGCTGGACTGCCCGATCTGCGATCAGGGCGGCGAGTGCGAGCTGCAGGACGTTTCGCTGGGCTATGGCCGTTCGGTCAGCCGCTTCAACGAGCGCAAGCGCGTGGTGCCCGACGAGGACATCGGTCCGCTGGTGGCCACTGAAATGACCCGCTGCATTCAGTGCACCCGCTGCGTCCGCTTCACCGCCGACGTTGCCGGTACCTATGAGCTGGGTGGCATGTACCGCGGTGAAAACCTGCAGATCGGCACCTACGACGGCAAGCCGTTGACGACCGAGCTGTCCGGCAACGTCGTCGATGTCTGCCCGGTCGGCGCGCTGACCAACAAGGTGTTCCAGTTCCGCGCCCGTCCGTGGGAACTGACCGCGCGTGAGTCGCTGGGTTACCACGACGCGATGGGCTCGAACCTGTTCCTGCACGTGCGTCGCGGCGAAGTGCTGCGCGCAGTGCCGCGCGACAACGAAGCCGTCAACGAATGCTGGCTGTCCGATCGCGACCGCTATTCGCACCAGGGCCTGTACAGCGATGACCGTGCGGTCAAGCCGCTGCGCAAGGTCAACGGCGAGTGGAAGGAAGTGAGCTGGGCTGAAGGCCTGGCCGCCGCCAAGGAAATCTTCGCCGCGAACCAGGGCGACGACCTCGGCGTGCTGGTGCACCCGTCGGCCTCGAACGAGGAGGGCGCGCTGCTGGCCCGCCTCGCCAGCGGCCTGGGCACCACCAACATCGATCACCGCATCAACAACCGCGACTTCTCCGACGCCGCCACCGCCGAAGTCTTCGGCCTGCCGCTGGCCGAGATCGAAGGCGCGGACAGCATCGTCGTGCTCGGCAGCAACATCCGTCACGAGCTGCCGCTGCTGCATGCCCGCCTGCGCAAGGCACAGACCACGCGCAACGCGAAGATCCATGCCGTCAATCCGGTCGACTTCGATTTCGCGTTCAAGCTGGCCAGCAAGCAGATCGTTACCCCGTCGGCCTTCATCGACGCGCTCGGCAATGCCGACCTGCGCGACGCGGTCAAGGGCGCCAGCAATGCCGTGCTGATCGTCGGTGGCATCGCCGAAAACCACCCGCAGGCTGCCGCGATCCGCGCCGCCGCGCGTGATTTCGCTGCCGCGACCGGTGCCAAGCTGTGCCGCATCCCGCAGGGCGCCAATGCCGTGGGCCTGACCCGCGCCGGCGTGCTGCCGGCCGGCAAGGACGTCAACGCCATGCTGGCGCAGCCGCGCAAGGCCTACGCAATCTACGGCATCGAGCCGGGCCTGGACTTCGCCGACGCCGCCGCTGCCCGCAAGGCACTGGCCGGTGCCCAGGTGGTGGCCTTCAGCCAGTTCGCCTGTGCCTCGACCCGCGATGTGGCCGACGTGATCCTGCCGATCGGCGCGCTGCCGGAAGTGGATGCCACCTTGACCAACCTCGATGGTCGCGAGCAGTCGGCACGTGCCGGCGGCAAGCTGCCGGGCGAGGCGCGTGAAGGCTGGCGCGTGCTGCGTGCACTGGGCGGCGAACTGTCGCTGGCTGGTTTCGAGTTCACCGATCTGGCCGGCCTGCGCGCCAGCCTGGCCCCGGTCAGCGTCAACGTGTCGTCTTCGGCGGCCACGCCGGTGGCGGGCGAGGGCCTGGAAGTGACCTCGACCGCCGCGATCTACCGCACCGATGCGGTGGTCCGTCGTGCCCAGGCGCTGCAGTCGCATCCGCTCAACAACGCCCCGCGCATCGTGCTCAACGCCGACGACGCTGCCCGCCTGCAGTTGGTGGAAGGCCAGATGGCCAAGGTCGGCACCGATGCTGGCCGTGCCACCTTGCCGGTGGTGGTCGACGCCCGCGTTGCCGCTGGGTCGGTCTGGATTGAATCGGGCCACGGTGCAACCGCACCGCTGGGTGCCGCACGCGTAACGGTGGTGGCTGCATGAACGAATTGCTGTTGAACGCGGTCGACCCGCTGCACCAGTGGCTGCTGTCACTGGGCGACATCGGCGCGCTGCTCTGGATCATCCTGAAGATCCTGGTGATCGCCATGCCGGTGATCATCTCGGTGGCCTTCTACGTGGTCTGGGAGCGCAAGCTGATCGGCTGGATGCACGTGCGTCATGGCCCGATGTATGTCGGCATGGGCATCTTCCAGGCCTTCGCCGACGTCTTCAAACTGCTGTTCAAGGAAATCATCCAGCCGAGCAGCTCGCACAAGGCGATGTTCATCCTGGCGCCGCTGATCACGCTGGGCCCGGCCTTCGCGGCCTGGTCGGTGATTCCCTTCGACGCCCAGATCGTGCTCTCCAATGCCAACGCCGGCCTGCTGTACCTGCTGGCGATGACCTCGCTGGGCGTGTACGGCATCATCCTGGCCGGTTGGGCCTCCAACTCGAAGTACGCGTTCCTCGGTGCGATGCGCGCCTCGGCGCAGATGATCAGCTACGAAATCGCGATGGGCTTTGCCCTGGTCGGCGTGATGATCGCCTCGGGCAGCCTCAACCTGAGCAACATCGTGATGGCGCAGGCGGGCAACTCCGGTCTGTTCGACTGGTTCCTGCTGCCGCTGTTCCCGCTGTTCATCGTGTACTGGGTGTCCGGCGTTGCCGAAACCAACCGCGCGCCGTTCGACGTCGTGGAAGGTGAATCGGAAATCGTGGCCGGCCACATGGTCGAATACTCCGGTGGTGCGTTCGCGCTGTTCTTCCTGGCCGAATACGCCAACATGATCCTGATCAGCTTCCTGATCTCGATCTTCTTCCTCGGTGGTTGGCTGAGCCCGCTCCAGGGTTGGATCACGGCAGACATCTCGCCGTGGATCGACTGGATCTGGAAGGGCGGCTGGCCGTGGCTGCTGCTGAAGGTCTTCTTCTTCGCCAGCTCCTACATCTGGTTCCGTGCCAGCTTCCCGCGCTTCCGTTACGACCAGATCATGCGTCTGGGCTGGAAGGTCTTCATCCCGCTCACCATCTTCTGGATTGCAGTGACGGCGTTGATGGTGTTTTACGGCGTGATCCAGAAGGGCGTCTAAGCGATGAACCGAATTACCCATTACTTCAAAAGCCTGCTGCTCCTTGAGCTGCTCGGTGGTCTGTGGCTGACCCTGAAGTACGCCTTCAAGCCCAAGTACACGCTGATGTATCCGATGGAGAAGTTCCCGCAGTCGCCGCGTTTCCGCGGCCTGCACGCGCTTCGCCGCTACCCCAACGGCGAGGAACGCTGCATCGCATGCAAATTGTGCGAAGCGGTGTGCCCGGCGCTGGCGATCACCATCGATTCGGCAAAGCGCGAGGACGGCACCCGCCGTACCACCCGTTACGACATCGATCTGTTCAAGTGCATCTTCTGCGGCTTCTGCGAAGAAAGCTGCCCGGTGGACTCGATCGTCGAGACCCACATTCTCGAGTACCACTTCGAGAACCGTGGCGAGAACATCGTTACCAAGCCGCAGCTGCTGGCCATCGGTGATCGGCTTGAAGCCGAGATCGCCGAGCGTCGCGCCGCCGATGCCGCTTTCCGCTGAGGTCGAATGATGGATTGGGTAAATATCAGTTTCTGGGTCTTCTCCATCGTGGCGGGCATTTCCGCTGCGGCGGTGATCAGCGTGCGCAATCCGGTCTATGCCGTGTTGTGCCTGATCCTGACCTTCTTCTCCGTGGCCTGCATCTGGATCCTGGTCGGCGCCGAGTTCCTGGGCGTGGCCCTGGTGCTGGTCTACGTCGGCGCGGTCATGGTGCTGTTCCTGTTCGTGGTGATGATGCTGGACATCGATCCCTCCAACCTGCGTGAGGGCTGGGTGCGTTACCTGCCGCTCGGCCTGGTGGTGGCGGTGACGATGCTGGTGCAGATGCTGGTGCTGATCGGCGTGAAGGGCAGGGCGGTCAATCCGTTCCCGGCCGACAACGCTGCCGCGCTGGCTGCCGACACCTCCAACATCACCTGGCTGGCCCGCAGCCTGTTCACCGAATACCTGCTGCCGTTCGAGTTCGCCGCCGTCATCCTGACCGTGGCCGTGGTTGCCGCCGTGATGCTGACCCTGCGTCGCCGCACCGGCCTGAAGACCCAGAACCCGTCCGAGCAGACCATGGTCAAGGGCAGCGACCGCCTGCGCGTGGTCAAGATGGACGCGGAGAAGCCGGTCGTGCACACCAACATCAAGCCGTCCAGCAACGAGGAGGGGCAGCCATGATCACGCTTGGCCACATTCTGGCGCTCGGCGCGGTGCTGTTCTGCATCAGCCTTGCCGGCATCTTCCTCAACCGCAAGAACATCATCGTGCTGCTGATGTCCATCGAGTTGATGCTGCTGTCGGTCAACATCAATTTCGTCGGGTTCTCGCGTGAGATGGGTGATACGGCCGGACAGCTGTTCGTCTTCTTCATCCTGACCGTGGCCGCGGCCGAGGCCGCCATCGGCCTCGCGATCCTGGTAACCCTGTTCCGTACTCGCCGCACCATCAATGTCGGCGAAGTCGATTCGCTGAAGGGCTGATCCGTAGATGGAAATCACTCTCTCCAAGAGTCTGTTGATCGCAGTGGTGCTCGCACCGCTGTTCGGCAGCATCATCGCCGGCCTGTTCGGTCGTCAGGTCGGCCGCGCTGGCGCGCAGGCGGTCACCATCCTCGGCGTGGCGGTCAGCTGCGTGCTGTCCAGCTATGTGCTGTACATGCTGCTGTGGGGCGGCGCCCAGCCGTTCAACCAGAACATCTATACGTTCTTCGAAGTGGGCCAGTACTCGGCGCACGTCGGCTTCATGGTCGACAAGCTCACCGCGATGATGATGGTCGTGGTGACCTTCGTGTCCTTCCTGGTGCACGTGTACACCATCGGCTACATGCAGGACGACCCGGGCTACCAGCGGTTCTTCAGCTACATCTCACTGTTCACCTTCTCGATGCTCACCCTGGTGATGAGCAACAACTTCCTGCAGCTGTTCTTCGGCTGGGAAGCGGTGGGCCTGGTCTCGTACCTGCTGATCGGCTTCTGGTTCAAGCGCCCGACCGCCATCTTCGCCAACATGAAGGCCTTCCTGGTCAACCGTGTCGGTGACTTCGGCTTCATCCTCGGCATCGCCGGCGTGTTGTGGGTGTTCGGCACCCTCGATTACGCCACCGTGTTCGCCAATGCGCAGGTGCTGGGCCACCCGGATGCGCTGATCCAGATCTGGTCGGGCACGATCAACCTGTTCGGCACCTCCATTCCGGTGATGAGCGAGCCGGTGATCTGGTCGGTCGCCACCGTGATCTGCATCTGCCTGTTCATCGGTGCGATGGGCAAGTCGGCCCAGGTGCCGCTGCACGTCTGGCTGCCGGACTCGATGGAAGGCCCGACCCCGATCTCGGCCCTGATCCACGCCGCGACCATGGTCACCGCGGGCATCTTCATGGTCACCCGCATGTCGCCGCTGTTCGAGCTGTCGCAGACCGCGCTGAACTTCGTGCTGTTCATCGGTGCCACCACCGCGTTCTTCACCGGCCTGATCGGCATCGTGCAGAACGACATCAAGCGCGTCGTCGCGTACTCCACGCTGTCCCAGCTGGGCTACATGACCGTCGCCCTGGGTGTGTCGGCCTACTCGGCGGCCGTGTTCCACCTGATGACCCATGCCTTCTTCAAGGCGCTGCTGTTCCTCGGCGCGGGCTCGGTGATCATCGCCATGCACCACGAGCAGGACATGCGCAAGATGGGCGGCCTGCGCAAGTACATGCCGATCACCTTCATCACCATGTGGATCGGTACGCTGGCCCTGGTCGGCACCCCGTTCTTCTCCGGCTTCTACTCCAAGGACACCATCATCGAGGCCGCGCAGCACCACGCGCATGTCTCCTCGAGCTGGGTGGCGACCTACGGGTACTGGGCGGTGCTGGGTGGCGTGGTCGTCACCAGCTTCTACAGCTTCCGCCTGCTGTTCCTGACCTTCCATGGCAAGGAACGCTTCCGCGATGCGCATGACGATCACGGCCATGGCCATGACGATCATCACGCCGCAGACGCGCATGCAGCCGACGCCCACCATGGCGACGCGCATCCTGACGATCATGGCCACGGCCATGGCGCGCATGAGCCGCACGAAACCCCGTGGGTGGTGACGCTGCCGCTGATCCTGCTGGCGATTCCCTCGATGGTCATCGGTTTCTTCAGCATCGGTCCGATGCTGTATGGCACCGACTGGGCCGGCCACCACGCCGACACCGCCATCCCGGGCCAGGTGCACTCGTTCTTCACCGGCATCGTTGATTTCTACGACCCGGCGCGCAACACCATTGGTGCGCTGGCCGAAGAATTCCACGGCCCGGTCGCCTTCGCGATCCACGGCATGATGGCCCCGGCCTTCATCCTGACGGTGGTCGGCTTCCTGCTGGCGGCGCTGTTCTACCTGTGGAAGCCGGAACTGGCCGGCAAGGCCCGCAAGACCTTCGCGCCGATCGTGTCGGTGCTGGAGAACAAGTACGGCTTCGACAAGCTCTGGATCGGCGGTTTCGCCGGCGGCGGTATCAAGCTCGGCAAGGTTTCGCGCGCGATCGACACGAATGTGGTCGATGGTGTGGTGGTCAACGGTTCGGCGCGCCTGATCGATCTGGCGGCCAACCTGCTGCGTCGCACCCAATCCGGTTTCCTCTATCACTACGCCTTCGCGATGATCATCGGCCTGATTGCCCTTCTGGGCGTCCTGATGCATTACCTGCGTTGATGACCTGTACGGAATAAGAAGACGTGTCGAACTGGCCCCTACTTAGTGTTCTCATCTGGCTGCCGATCATCGGCGGTGCATTGATCCTTGCCATCCGGGATGCCCAAACCGCCCGGTGGGCGTCCCTGGGCGTCGCGGTGCTGACCTTCGTGGCCAGCCTGTCGCTGCTCAGCGGCTATGACACGGGAATCGACGCGCTGCAGTTCGTCGAGACCCGCGCCTGGATCCCCGCCTACGACATCGGCTACAACCTCGGCGTCGACGGCATTGCGATCGCGCTGATCCTGCTGACCACGCTGGTCTCGGTGCTGGCCCTGATCGGTGCCTGGAGCGCGATCGACAAGCGCGTGAACCAGTACGTGGCTGCCTTCCTGATCCTGGAAGGTGTCACCGTCGGTATCTTCTCGGCGACGGACGCGATGCTGTTCTACGTGTTCTTCGAAGCGATGCTGATCCCGATGTTCCTGATCATCGGTGTCTGGGGCGGCCCGCGCCGCATCTACGCTGCGCTGAAGTTCTTCCTGTACACCTTCCTCGGCTCGGTGCTGATGCTGGTGGCCCTGATCTACCTGTACCTGAAGGGCGGCAGCTTCCAGCTGGCCGACCTGTACCAGCTGCAGCTGTCGGGCAAGGAACAGACGTGGATCTTCTTCGCCTTCCTGATCGCCTTCGCGGTCAAGGTGCCGATGTTCCCGGTCCACACCTGGCTGCCGGACGCTCACGTGGAAGCGCCGACCGCCGGTTCGGTGATCCTGGCCGCCATCGCCCTGAAGATCGGTGGCTACGGCTTCCTGCGCTTCAACCTGCCGATCGTGCCGGACGCCTCGCATGAGTGGGCCTGGCTGGTGATCGCGCTGTCGCTGGTGGCGGTGATCTACGTTGGCCTGGTCGCCCTGGTGCAGGACGACATGAAGAAGCTGATCGCCTATTCGTCGATCGCGCACATGGGCTTTGTGACCCTGGGTACCTTCATCGCCATGTGGCTGGTGCGCGACGCCGGCAACCCGGATGCTGCCCGTCTGGGCCTGCAGGGCGCGATGGTGCAGATGGTTTCGCACGGCTTCGTGTCCGGCGCGATGTTCTCCTGCGTCGGCGTGCTGTACGACCGCATGCACAGCCGCCGCATCGCCGATTACGGCGGCGTGGTCAACGTGATGCCCTGGTTCGCCACCTTCGCCATGCTGTTCTTCATGGCCAATGCCGGCCTGCCGGGTACCAGCGGCTTCGTGGGTGAGTTCATGATCATCATGGCCAGCTTCCAGCGCAATCCGTGGCTGGCACTCGGCGCGGCGAGCACCCTGGTGATCACCGCGGCGTATACGCTGTGGCTGTACAAGCGCGTGTTCTTCGGTGAAGTGGCCAACGCCCATGTCGCCGAGCTGAAGGACATCAACGGTCGCGAGTGGCTGGTGTTGGGTGTATTCGCCGTGGGCACCCTTGCCCTGGGCCTGTACCCCAAGCCGCTGACCGACCTGATGGAGCCCTCGATCGCGAAGCTGGCGATGCAGATCGCATCCAGCAAGCTGCTGTAATCGGGCCGTCGAGAGTATTGATTCCAGGATTTGATGATGACCACCTCGCCGCTGTTGCCACTGACCGCCGCTGATCTCCCGCCGCTCGCTCCCGAGCTGGTGCTGGTCGGCAGTGCGTTCGCCCTGTTGATGCTTGATCTTTTCATCAGTGAGAAGAACAAGATCTGGACCCACCTGTTCTCGATCGCTGCGCTGGCGGTCGTGTTCTTCATGCTCGCCACCGGAGTGGGCGGGCAGGGCGAGGTCTTCCACGGCATGTTCGTCCGCGACAACGCGGCGGACGTGATGAAGACCGTGATCGTGCTGTGCAGCGGCCTGACCCTGATCTACGGCTGGAGCTACCTGCGCGAGCGCAAGCTGTACCAGGGCGAGATCCCGGTGCTGATCCTGTTCGCCACCGCAGGCATGATGATCCTGGTCTCGGCCGGCAGCCTGCTGATGGTCTACCTCGGCCTGGAACTGCTGGCGCTGTGCTCCTACGCACTGGTCGCCAGCAACCGTGAAAACGGCCTGGCCTCGGAAGCGGCGATGAAGTACATCGTGCTCGGTTCGCTGGCCTCGGGCCTGCTGCTGTACGGCATGTCGCTGATCTACGGCGCCACCGGCTCGCTGCATCTGGATGCGATCAACGCTGCCATTCCGCACACCGAAGAGAAGATGCTGCTGCTGACCGGCGCGGTGTTCATGATCGCCGGCGTGGCCTTCAAGCTGGGTGCCGCCCCGTTCCACATGTGGCTGCCCGACGTGTACCAGGGTGCCCCTGCACCGGTCGCGCTGTTCATCAGCTCGGCCCCGAAGCTGGCCGCGTTCGGCATGGCCTACCGCCTGCTGGAGATGGGCGTGGGCCCGCTGGCCGACGAGTGGAAGTACCTGATCGGTGGGCTGGCCGCACTGTCGCTGGTGATCGGCAACCTGATGGCGATCGCGCAGACCAACCTGAAGCGCATGCTGGCCTTCTCGACCGTTTCGCACATCGGCTTCCTGCTGATGGGCATGGCCGGCGGTGGCGAGCGTGGCTACTCGGCGGCGCTGTTCTACGCCCTGAGCTACGCGATCATGTCCACGGCCGCCTTCGGTGCGATCATCGCCTTGTCGCGCAATGGCTTTGAAGCCGAGAAGATCGAAGACTTCAAGGGCCTCAACGCCCGCAACCCGTGGATGGCCGGCCTGGTGCTGTGCATCATGGCGTCGCTGGCAGGCATCCCACCGTTCCTCGGCTTCTGGACCAAGCTGGCCGTCCTCGGCGCGGCGATCCAGGGCGACATGCTGTGGCTGGCCATGGTCGGCGTGATCTGCGCCGTGATCGGCTGCTTCTACTACCTGCGCGTCATCAAGGTCATGTACTTCGATGAGCCGGTGGGCGAGCCGCTGCCGGCCAACAACGACCGCGTGCTGGGCGTGGTGCTGGGCGTGAACGCGCTGGCGCTGCTGGCCCTGGGCGTGGCGTGGAACCCGATCATGGTGTGGTGCCAGCAGGCATTTGCACAAATTTCGTAAAAAACGATACAAACGTGCGCAACTCGTGTAATATTCATCTCCTGAGTTGTTGATGCAGCGGTTTCGCCAGAAGATCGTTGCTAGGAAGTCCCCCGGGCCTTCCGCACTCATCCGCTTCTGCTGCGGGGTGGAGCAGTCTGGCAGCTCGTCGGGCTCATAACCCGAAGGTCGCAGGTTCAAATCCTGCCCCCGCTACCATATAGCTCCGGTGCAAACCGGAGGCAGTGGACGAATCAAGCGATACCGGAGACGGTGTCGCTTTTTTCGTTCCAGGCCCGGTAGAGCCGACCGTTGGTCGGCAGCTCTCCTGGGCAGGGGAGGAAACCGTCCCCCGGCTGCCGTTCCCCGATGCGGGTATTCGTTTCAACACGGGGTTGCACGGGAATGAAAACTCCCTTACAATTCCGCTTCTGCTGCGGGGTGGAGCAGTCTGGCAGCTCGTCGGGCTCATAACCCGAAGGTCGCAGGTTCAAATCCTGCCCCCGCTACCACAGAAAATCTGCAGTGCAGATGCAGTAGACGAAAAGGCGATCTCGGCAACGAGGTCGCTTTTTTCGTTGGGTCACGGCGCCTTCTTCGGACCTGCCCGCGCCGCTGCCCACGATGAGGGTTACACAGCCGCTTGGCTGTTCAGCTTTTCGAACAGGGACGCCAGAGGCCACCCCAACCATTGCACCAGCGCGGTGCAACGGCTATCATCAGTGGCTTAGCGGACTGTCTATTCCTATCCCCTCAAGGGATATGAACAGGCCCCGCGACCGGCTTCCAGGAACGGCAACCTGTACCCAGGCCGCCGTGACCCCCCGGAACGCTGGGCTCGCAGACTCGCACCACGTGCGCATCTGCACCGGAATCCAGCATGACCGGAGTTGTACCGGACAGGGGCCCAACGGGCCCTTTGTTGTTTCCGGAAGGTGGTCCAAGCCATGGACCAGACCGTATTTCTTTTCAACGAATCAAGGCCGACTGTGAGCGACAAGGCAACCGAAATCGCGAATCTGCTCGCCCCCACCGTTCAGTCGCTGGGTCTCGAGCTGCTGGGCGTGGAATATCTGACCGCCCCGGGTGGTGCCACGCTGCGCCTGTACATCGACGTGCCGCTGGCCGAACAGCCCGAGCGCATCGTCAACATCGACGATTGCGAGCGCGTCAGCCGCGAAGTGTCCGCCCAGCTGGACGTCGAAGACCCGATCACGGCGAACTACACGTTGGAAGTGTCTTCGCCGGGCGTGGACCGCCCGCTGTTCACCGGTGAGCAGTTCCAGCGCGCCATCGGCGAATCGGCCAAGGTGACGCTCAGCCTGCCGCAGGACGGCCGCCGCCGTCTGCAGGGCGAGATTCTCGCCGTGGATATCGAACAGGGCACGGTGACCTTCAAGGTCGACAATGCTCCGTTCACCGCCGACATCGAAAACATCGACAAGGCACGCATCATGCCGGACTGGGCCGCCCTCGGCCTGGCTCCGACCAAACCGACTGGCCCGGCACCCAAACAGGGTGGCAAGGCGAACAAGAAACCATCCAACGAGCCGGCGGCCAAAAAGCCGCGCGCGGAGTGAGCCAATGAGCAAGGAACTTTTGCTGGTAGTGGATGCGGTCGCCAACGAAAAAGGCGTCCCGCGCGAAGTCATCTTCGATGCCATTGAGGCAGCGTTGGCTTCGGCTGCCAAAAAGCGTTACCCGGAAGAAGAAGTGCTGGCCCGTGTGTCGATCGACCACAAGGACGGCAACTACGAAACCTTCCGCCGCTGGGAAGTGGTGGCCGATGACGTGGTCATGGAGTCCCCGGACCGCCAGATCCGTCTGATGGACGCCATCGATGAAGCCGACGGCGTGGAAGTCGGCGATTTCATCGAAGAGCAGATCGAAAACCCGGACTTTGGCCGTATCGCCGCACAGGCCGCCAAGCAGGTGATCGTCCAGCGCGTGCGCGAGGCCGAGCGTCAGCAGGTGGTCGATGCGTGGAAGGATCGCGTTGGCGAACTGGTCACCGGTGTGGTCAAGCGCGCCGAGCGCGGCAACATCTATGTGGACCTGGGCGGCAACGCCGAGGCCTTCATTCCGAAGGACAAGGGCATTCCGCGCGACGTGCTGCGCGCTGGCGACCGCGTGCGCGGTTACCTGGCCGAAGTCCGTTCGGAACCGCGTGGCCCGCAGCTGTTCATCAGCCGTGCCGCCCCGGAATTCATGATCGAACTGTTCAAGCTCGAAGTGCCGGAAGTCGGCCAGGGCCTGGTCGAGATCAAGGCCTGCGCGCGTGATCCGGGCGACCGCGCCAAGATCGCCGTGCTGGCCCATGATTCGCGTACCGATCCGATCGGTGCCTGCATCGGCATGCGCGGTTCGCGCGTGCAGGCCGTGTCCAACGAGCTCAACGGCGAGCGCGTGGACATCGTGCTGTGGAACGAGAACCCCGCCAACTTCGTCATCAATGCGATGGCGCCGGCGGAAGTGCAGTCGATCATCGTCGATGAAGAAAAGCACTCGATGGACCTGGCCGTGGCGGAAGAGCGCCTGGCCCAGGCGATCGGCAAGGGCGGCCAGAACGTCCGTCTTGCCAGCCGCCTGACCGGTTGGCAGCTCAATGTGATGACCCAGGACCAGGTGACCGCCAAGTCCGAGGCAGAGCAGGGCGTTGCCCGCCAGCTGTTCATGGACAAGCTGGAAGTGGATGAAGAAATCGCCGCCATCCTGGTGACCGAAGGCTTCAACACCGTGGAAGAAATCGCCTACGTCCCGGTCGGCGAACTGCTGGCCGTGGAAGGCTTCGACGAAGACATCGTCGAAGAGCTGCGTGCCCGTGCCCGCGATGCGCTGCTCAACGAAGCGCTGGCGGTGGAAGAAGGTCTGGAAGACGGCTCGCCGTCGGAAGACCTGCTCGCCCTGGAAGGCATGGACGAGGCAACCGCCTACGCTCTGGCCGGTCACGGCGTGCGTACCAGTGAGGACCTGTCGGACCTGGCCGCCGACGAGATCCTCGAGTTCGGCATCGAGGACATGGACCAGGAGCGCGCCGCCGCCCTGATCCTTGCCGCCCGAGCCGAGGAGATCGCCCGCCTGGAGCGCGGCGAATGAGCCAGCGATGAACAGTGCCCTGACCCGCTCAGGGCTTAGACTCCGCGCTGCCTTCGCACGTTTCGAGGGAGCGCCAACCAGATCATAGGATCCGAATGTCGCAGCAAACCACCATCCGCAAGCTTGCCGAACTGGTCAATACCCCGGTCGATAAACTGCTCGTACAACTTGCCGAAGCCGGCATGAAGTTCAGCGGTCCCGACCAGGTCGTGACCAGTACCGAGAAGGTGAAGCTCCTGGGCTTCCTTCGTCGCTCGCACGGCAAGACCGAGCAGCCCGTCGAGAGCACCGACGAAGCCGCCAAGAAGATCACCCTGAACCGTCGCAAGTTGCAGGAAGTGACCGTCAGTGCCGGCCGCAGCAAGACCACCGTCAACGTGGAAGTGCGCCAGAAGCGTACCTACATGAAGGACGCCAGCGGCAAGCCGATGACCGCGGATGAGGAGCGCGCCGACATCCTGCGCAAGCTGGAGGAATCCCGCCAGCGCAATCTGGACGAGCAGCGCGCACTGGCCGAGAAGGACCGTGCGCGCGATGAAGAGATCGCCCGCAAGCGTCAGGAAGAAATCGACGCCAAGGAACGTGCCGAAGCCGAGCGCAAGGCGGCTGAAGCTGCTGCCGAAGCGGCCAAGAACGCACCGCCGGCCCCGGCCCCGGTTGCCGCCAAGCCCGCTGCTGCCGATGCACCGGCGCGCAATGCGCGCCCGGCGGCACCGTCGGCTGCCCGTCCGGCGCCGCGTTCGGACGATCGCAACTCGAACAACAACAACAACCGTCCGGGCGCCAAGCGCGACGACGATGGTGGCAACCGCTTTGCCGGTCAGCTGCATCTGTCGGCCGCCGATCGTGCCCGCCGCGGCAACAACAGCAACTCGCGCGGTCGTCCGACCGGGCGCGCGCAGCACGGCAGCCGCCGTGACAGCAACCAGTCGCGCAGCGGCGGTGGTGCCCATGGCTTCGAACGTCCGGTCGCTCCGATCGTGCGTGACGTCACCATCGGCGACACCATCACCGTCGCCGATCTGGCCCAGAAGCTGGCCGTCAAGGGCGGCGATGTGGTCAAGGCGCTGTTCAAGATGGGCGTCATGGCGACCATCACCCAGACCATCGACCACGACACCGCTGCGCTGGTGACCGAAGAACTCGGCCACAACGTGATCCGTGCCAACACCAACGACGCCGAAGACGCGCTGCTGGCGCTGGCCGGTGGCAACCAGGGCGAGCCGGTGGCACGTCCGCCGGTGGTCACCATCATGGGCCACGTCGATCACGGCAAGACCTCGCTGCTGGATTACATCCGCCGCACCAAGGTCGCCACGGGCGAAGCCGGTGGCATCACCCAGCACATCGGTGCGTACCACGTTGAAACGCCGAAGGGCGTGATCAGCTTCCTGGATACCCCGGGCCACGCGGCGTTTACGTCCATGCGTGCCCGCGGTGCCAAGCTGACCGACATCGTGGTGCTGGTGGTGGCGGCCGATGACGGCGTCATGCCGCAGACCAAGGAAGCCATCCAGCACGCCCGTTCGGCGGGTGTGCCGCTGATCGTGGCGATCAACAAGATCGACAAGTCCGGCGCCGATCCGATGCGCGTCAAGAACGAGCTGCTCACCGAGCAGGTCGTGTCCGAAGACTTCGGTGGCGATACCCAGATGGTCGAGATCTCGGCCAAGGCTGGCCTGGGCATCGACGACCTGCTGGACGCGATCTCGATCCAGGCCGAACTGCTGGAGCTGAAGGCCGTGGCCGACGGCCGCGCCAGCGGCGTGGTCATCGAGTCCTCGCTGGACAAGGGCCGTGGCCCGATCGCCACCGTGCTGGTGCAGCAGGGTTCGCTGAAGAAGGGCGATTACCTGGTCTGCGGTATCCAGTACGGCCGCGTGCGTGCCCTGTTCGACGAAACCGGCGCACAGCCCGACCAGGCTGGCCCGTCGATTCCGGTGCAGGTGCTGGGTCTGTCCGGCGTGCCGGATGCCGGCGATGACTTCGTCGTGGTCGAAGACGAGCGTCTGGCCAAGGACGTCGCGCAGCAGCGCGAAACCAAGCGCCGTGAATCGCGCCTGGTGCAATCCGCTGGCAGCCGCATGGAAGACATCATGGCGACCCTGGGCAAGGGCGACGGCCAGCAGGTGCTGAACCTGGTGATCAAGGCCGACGTGCAGGGCTCGGTGCAGGCGCTGAGCCAGGCACTGGTCGCGCTGTCCAACGATGACATCCGCATCAACGTGATCCACTCCGGCGTGGGCGGCATCACCGAGTCGGACGCCAACTCGGCGGTTGCCTCCAAGGCCACCGTGATCGGCTTCAACGTGCGTGCCGACGCCTCCGCGCGTCGCATCATCGAGTCCAACGGTGTGGACCTGCGTTACTTCTCGATCATCTATGACGTGATCGATCAGGTGAAGCAGGTGGCCTCCGGTCTGCTCGGCGTGGAAATCCGCGAAGAGATCATCGGTATCGCCCAGGTCCGCGATGTGTTCCGCAGCTCGAAGTTCGGTGCGGTCGCAGGCTGCATGA
Source organism: Stenotrophomonas bentonitica (assembly GCF_002887735.1). Lineage (GTDB taxonomy): Bacteria > Pseudomonadota > Gammaproteobacteria > Xanthomonadales > Xanthomonadaceae > Stenotrophomonas > Stenotrophomonas bentonitica_A. The sequence continues at coordinate 346,632 of NZ_PKQP01000001.1, read as the reverse complement.
TCATCGAAGGTACGGTGAAGCGCAGCAAGCCGATCCGCGTCCTGCGCGACAGCGTCGTGGTCTTCGAAGGCGAGCTGGAATCGCTGCGTCGCTTCAAGGAGAACGTCGAGGAAGTCCGCAACGGTACCGAATGCGGTATCGGCGTGAAGGCTTACAACGACGTCAAGCCGGGTGACCAGATCGAGTGCTTCGAGCGTATCGAAGTGCCGCGCACCCTGTAATGTTTCAGGCCGGACCGCATCTCGCGGTCCGGCTTTTTCGCTTTCGCATCACCCTTCAAGACGAGTCCGCCTACCGTGCCAAAGACCTTCCATCGAACCGACCGTGTTTCCGCCCAGATCCGCCGTGAACTGGGAACACTCGTGCACAACGCAGTGCGTGAACACGGCCTGCCTTCGGTGAGCGTCTCCGACGTGGAAATCACCCGTGACATGGCGCATGCCAAGATCTTCGTCACGGCGCTGATGCCCGAACGTTCGGTGGAAGCGATGAAGGGCCTGAAGGAACTGGCCTGGGGCCTGCGCATGGAGCTGGCGCGTGCGATGAAGCTGCGCCACGTGCCCGAACTGCACTTCCACTACGATGATTCGGTGGATCGCGGCGAGCGCATCGACAACATCCTGCGCGACCTGCCCGATACGCTGGCGGCAGAGAAGAGCCGGCAGGGCGATGACGACGGCGGCGACGATGCTGCCGACGAAGGCGAAAAGAACGCCTGATGGACCAACAGCCCGCAAGGGCTGTTGTCTTATGGGGCGGGGCCTGTCGCAGTGCGACCGCTCCGCCGGAGGCCGGATTGACCGGCAGCGCCACACGGCGCCGATTTGAATTGAATGCATGGCACCCCGAATTTCGTTCCGTCGCCTGGATGGCATCCTGCTGCTCGACAAGCCGACCGGCATGAGCTCCAACGCAGCCTTGCAGGTGGCACGCCGTCTGTACCGCGCCGAGAAGGGCGGCCACACCGGCAGCCTGGATCCGCTGGCGACTGGCCTGCTGCCACTGTGCTTTGGTGAAGCCACCAAGATCGCCGGCCTGCTGCTCGGCTCGGCCAAGGCCTATGACGCCGAGGTGGTGCTGGGCCAGACCACCGATACCGATGATTCCGATGGCGCGGTACTGCGCGAGCGGCCGGTGCCGGCCATCAGCGCGGCCGAACTGGAGGCGGCGCTGGCACCGCTGCGCGGCCGCATCCGCCAGCGCGCCCCGATCTATTCCGCGCTCAAGCAGGGCGGCGAGCCGCTGTACCTGAAAGCCCGCCGCGGTGAGGCGATCGAGGCCCCCGAACGCGACGTGGAGGTCCACGCCCTGGAGGTGCTGGACCAGCAGCCGACCCGTCTGTCGCTGCGGGTGACCTGCGGTTCAGGCACTTACATCCGCAGCCTGGCCCGCGATCTGGGCGAGACCCTGGGCTGCGGCGCCCATATCGCCGGCCTGCGCCGGCTGTGGGTGGATCCCTTCCGTGAGGCGCCGATGGTGACCCTGGACACCCTCCGCGGCCTGGCCGAGCAGGGCGATGAGGCCGGCATGGAGGCCCTGCTGCTGCCGCTGGACGCGGGTCTGGCGCATTACCCCCGGGTTACGCTGAACGAGGAGCAGGCCCCTCGCTTCCGCGTGGGCCAGCGCATCCGCGATGCTGGCTGGCCGCAGGGTGGGGTGGTCGTGTTCGGGCCGGGCGAGGCGATCCAGGGCCTGGGGCAGGTCGACGAGACCGGTCTGCTGGCCCCGCAGCGCCTGTTCAACCTCTGACCGGCCCCGGCCGGGCACCACCCCGGTCCTTGTCCCGGACGGCCGCTGACGTTACAATTTCGCGGCCTTTTCAGGCTTCCCGCGTTCTGCGGGTTCATCCTTTCGTTAACGGCGAGTCGCGCGGTACGTCAACCGGACGTTTCTGCGGGCCACGCATCCAAGAGAAAACTGATATGTCGATCGACACCCAGAAGGTCATTGAAGAAAACAAGCGCAGCGCGGCTGACACCGGCTCCCCGGAAGTCCAGGTCGCCCTGCTGACCGCCCGCATCGAACTGCTGACCGGCCACTTCAAGACCCACAAGAAGGATCACCACAGCCGTCGTGGTCTGCTGCAGATGGTCAACCGTCGCCGCAGCCTGCTCGACTACCTGAAGAAGAAAGACGCTCCGCGTTACAAGGCCCTGATCGAAAAGCTCGGCCTGCGTCGCTAAGCACGAACCCCCACCGCGGCGCAGGAATGCGCCGCGGTTTTGTTTTGGTAGTACCGCAATAAACGCCTGGGCCGGACAACCGGTCACCCGTCGGCGGCAAGGGTCGCCCGCGGTCCATTGAAGAAAGCATCATCCAAGGAAACCCCCGTGGCAAAAATCACCAAAACCTTCCAGTACGGCAAGCACACCGTCACGCTTGAAACCGGCGAAATCGCCCGTCAGGCCGGCGGTGCCGTCATCGTCAAGTTCGACGACACCGTGCTGCTGGTCTCCGCCGTTGCCGCCAAGAGCGCGCGTGAGGGCCAGGACTTCTTCCCCCTGACCTGCGACTATCAGGAGAAGTTCTACGCCGGTGGCCGTATCCCGGGCGGTTTCTTCAAGCGCGAAGGCCGCGCGACCGAAAAAGAGACGCTGATTTCGCGCCTGATCGATCGCCCGATCCGTCCGCTGTTCCCGGAAGACTACAAGAACGAAGTTCAGATCATCGCCACGGTGATGTCGCTGAACCCGGACATCGATGGTGACATCGCTGCCCTGATCGGCGCCTCGGCCGCGCTGTCGCTGGCCGGCACCCCGTTCAAGGGTCCGATCGCCGCCGCCAAGGTGGGTTACAAGAACGGTGAGTACATCCTCAACCCGACCGTGACCGAACTGAAGGATTCGGAGCTGGAACTGGTTGTCGCCGGTACCGCCAACGCCGTGCTGATGGTGGAATCCGAGGCCGCGCTGCTGTCCGAAGACGTGATGCTGGGCGCCGTGACCTTCGGTCACCGCGAAATGCAGAAGGTCATCAACGCCATCAACGAGCTGACCGTGGAAGCCGGCACCAAGCCGTCGACCTGGGAAGCCCCGGCCAAGAACACCGCGCTGATCAGCGCCCTGCAGGAAGCCATCGGCCCGCGCTTGGGCGAAGCCTTCCAGGTGCGCGACAAGCTGCAGCGCCGTGACGCCATCTCGGCGATCAAGAAGGACGTGACCGAGTCGCTGGCAGGCCGTGTGGCCGCTGATGGCTGGAACCCGGCCGAGCTGTCGAAGGAATTCGGCGAGCTGGAATACAGCACCATGCGCAACTCGGTGCTGGACACCAAGGTCCGCATCGACGGCCGTGCGCTGGACACCGTCCGCCCGATCTCGGTGAAGACCGGCATCCTGCCGCGTACCCACGGTTCCTCGCTGTTCACCCGCGGTGAAACGCAGGCCATCGTGACCATCACCCTGGGCACCGCCCGTGATGGCCAGGTCATCGATGCCGTTGCCGGTGAGTACAAGGAAAACTTCCTCTTCCATTACAACTTCCCCCCCTACTCGGTGGGTGAGACCGGCCGCATGATGGGCCCGAAGCGTCGCGAAATCGGCCACGGCCGCCTCGCCAAGCGCGGCGTGCTGGCAGTGATGCCGTCGCTGGAAGCCTTCCCGTACACCATCCGCGTGGTGTCGGAAATCACCGAATCCAACGGCTCCTCGTCGATGGCCTCGGTCTGCGGTTCCTCGCTGGCCCTGATGGACGCCGGCGTGCCGGTCAAGTCGCCGGTGGCCGGTATCGCCATGGGCCTGGTCAAGGAAGGCGATCGCTTCGTCGTCCTGTCCGACATCCTGGGTGACGAAGATCACCTGGGCGACATGGACTTCAAGGTGGCCGGTACTGCCGAGGGCATCTCCGCCCTGCAGATGGACATCAAGATCGAAGGCATCACCGAAGAGATCATGAAGCAGGCACTGCAGCAGGCCAAGGCTGGCCGTCTGCACATCCTGGGTGAAATGGCCCACGGCCTGACCGCCCCGCGCGAAGAGCTGTCGGACTACGCGCCGCGCCTGCTGACCATCAAGATCCACCCGGACAAGATCCGCGAAGTGATCGGCAAGGGTGGTTCCACCATCCAGGCCATCACCAAGGAAACCGGCACCCAGATCGACATCCAGGATGACGGCACCATCGTCATCGCCTCCGTCAACGCGATCGCTGCGCAGGCTGCCAAGGCCCGCATCGAGCAGATCACCTCGGACGTCGAGCCGGGCCGCATCTACGAAGGCAAGGTCGCCAAGATCATGGACTTCGGTGCGTTCGTCACGATCCTGCCGGGCAAGGACGGTCTGGTCCACGTGTCGCAGATCTCCAGCGACCGCGTCGAGAAGGTCGGCGACGTGCTGAAGGAAGGCGATGTGGTCAAGGTCAAGGTCCTGGAAGTCGACAAGCAGGGCCGTATCCGCCTGTCGATGAAGGCCGTCGAAGAAGGCGAAGGCGCCGCTGCCGCCGAGTGATCGGCCCACGCCGATCGGTCGGTAGGTGAGGACCATTGGTCCTCACGCGTCCCGGATGGTAGGTGAGGACCGTTGGTCCTCACGCTTTCGCAGACAAAAAAAAGCGGGCTTCGGCCCGCTTTTTTTGTGCCCGCATGTCCAGCCAACAGCGCCGGTTCGCGGTGGAGTGCCATGCGATGCATGGCTGCCGTTGGGTGGGGCGCATTACGCCAGATAGCGCGATACCTCGATCAGATTCCGGTCCGGATCGCGGAAATACACCGAGAGGATCGGTCCGGTCGCACCCGTCCGCTGGACCGGTCCTTCTTCGACGGTCACGCCCTGCGCCTGCAGGTGCGCCAGGATCTCGTCCATGGTCGCGTAGGTGATCAGGCACAGGTCCGCCGAGCCCGGTGTCGGCCGTTCGGCCTTGGGGTCGAATTCGTTGCCGTGCGCATGCAGGTTGATCTTCTGCAGGCCGAAGCGCAGCGCCTTGCGCCCCTCGCCGAAGGTATCCACCTCCATGCCCAGCACGCGGTGGTAGAACTCACAGGTCGCGGCGACATCCGCCACGGTCAGGACCAGGTGGTCCAATCGGTCGATATGCAGGTCGGTCATCGGTGTCACGCAGCAGGCAGTCACTATCGCTGAACTGTAAAACCGATGACGCAAGGCGGGGGTGAACACCTGTCGCCGTCAGGCATGCACGCATGCAGGCATACATGCGGGCGGCGCGGGCGGGCGGCGCGGCAGAGCGGGACAGACCGCGCGGTCGTCCGCTGCGGGCGACGACTTCGAGTGACGCGTCCGTGGCGCGTACCGGGTGTTGCCGCACGGCCTGTGGACAGCCGTCAGGCCTGCGTGGGTCAGCCGTCAGTGTCCGCTGGACGGATTCGCAGGACATCACCGCGCAAAGCGCCCGCGCACCACAGCACGCTGCTAACGTGGCTTTGCCTTCGCCCCGGGAGATCCCATGTTCCGTCAAACCGTCGCTGTCCTGGCCGTTCTGATCGCCAGCGTGATGCCGCAGGCCGCCTCCGCCACGGAGTCGTTGCCCAAGGTGATCGGTGCGTACTACCCGGGGGGTTCGGCGGACCGCTACCCGGTGGAGACCATTCCGGCCGATACGCTCACCCATCTGTTCTATGCGTTCGCCACCATCGACCAAGGTCAATGCGTGGTCGCGCCGCAGGCCGATGCGCATTTCAGGGCACTGGCCGCGCTCAAGCGTGCGCATCCGACGCTGCACACCCTGATCTCGATCGGCGGCTGGAACGCGGGCGGGTTCTCCGATGCGGCGCTGACCCCGGAAAGCCGCGAACGCTTCGTGGCCTCCTGCGTGGCGATGTTCTTCGAGCGCCATCGCGGCAGCTTCGATGGCGTGGACATCGATTGGGAGTTCCCGGTATATGGCGGCCCGACCCCGATCACCGACCGCCCGGAAGATCGCCGCAACATGACCCTGCTGGTGCGCGAGTTCCGCCGCCAGCTCGATGCGCTGGACAAGAGAGACGGCCAGCACCGGCTGGTCACCGCCGCGCTGCCCGCCGGCCGCGTGCAGACCGATGGCCCGTATGATCCGGCCCGAAGCTATGAACTCAAGGAGCTCGGCCGCGCGCTCGATTTCATCAACCTGATGAGCTACGACATGGGCACCGGCTTCTCGGCGGTGTCCACCTTCAACGCGCCGCTGCACGCAGTGCCGGAAGATCCGCTGGCGCCGGAATTGAAACGTTGGAACAGCGTGGCCGGGGCGGTGGCCTACTACGAGCAGCACGGTGTGCCGAAAGACAAGCTGGTGCTCGGCGTGCCGTTCTACGGCCGTGGCTTCCAGCTGGAGAGCGATGCCAACCAGGGCCTCTACCAGCACTACAGCGCGCCGCATCCGGCCGGCGACTGGCGGCAGATCCAGGCCAGCATGCTCGGCCAGCCCGGCTGGGAGCGGCACTGGCACCCGGTCGCGCAGACGCCGTGGTTGTACAACGCCACCGGGAAGGTCTTCGTCAGCTATGAGGATCCCACCTCGATCGGTCTGCGCGCCACCTTCGCCAAGGACAGCGGTCTGCGCGGCGTCTTCATGTGGGAGCTGACCGGTGACGACGCGCAGGGCAGCCTGCTCAAGGCCATGGTGGCGCCGTTCCGGGTACCTGCGAAGTAAGCGCACCGAAGGGCGCCGCCACGCACGCGGCGTGCCCTATGCTTGCCGCCATGGAGAACGTCCGCTTGCTGGATCTGCACATCGACCGCCCTGCCCAGCAGGTGCGGCGAGGGGATCAGGTATTGCCGGTCGGCGGGTTGAGTTGGCGGCTGCTGGACTGCCTGCTGGCCCACGGCAACGCCGTCGTCGATTTCGACACGCTGGCCGATCAGGTCTGGGCACCGGCGGTGGTCGGCGAGGATGCGATCAGCCAGCGGGTGAAGCTGCTCCGGCAGGCGCTGGGCGATGACGGCCGCCGGCCGCGCTACATCCGCTCGGTTCGTGGCCGTGGCTACCAGTTGTGCGCCTCGCCACAGCCGATGATCCGTGATGCCGTCGCCAGCACCAGCACGGACGGTACTCCCGTCACACCCGGCGCGCGCGCACCCGCACGGTGGGTCTGGCTGGCTGGGGTAACGGTCGCCGCTGCTGCCGTCGTGTTCACCTTGGTACGTCCCGCCAGCGCACCGGCGTCGCCAGCGGAGGCGGTCCTGCAGCGCGCCGCTTATTACGCGGGTATCGGCCAGGCCAGCAACAACGAACGGGCGATCGCGTTGTACCGCCAGGCGCTGCAGATCGACCCTGAATCGCTTATCGCACGGCGTGGACTCGCCCGAGCGCTGGCGGCCGATGCCTGCTTGTTCAACGGCGCGCGCGAGCGTGCGCAGGAGGCGCTGGTGTTGAGCAGCCAGCTGGTGCTCAAGGCGCCGGAAGATGCCGCCGGCTGGGCCGCACGCGGCTATGCCCACGACTGCCTCGGCGCGATGTCGCACGCCATGGCGGACTACCGGCAGGCACTGCGGCGCGACCCGGGTGACGAGCGCACGCGCGCATCGCTGGCCTATCTGCAGCAGGAAAAAGGCGACCTCGCGCAGGCCTTGCAGGACAACCTGTCACTGCGCGCGCCCGAGCGGGTTCGCTTCCGCGACGTACAGGTCGCACGCGAACTGGAGCTGTTGGGGTTCACCGATGCGGCCGCTCGCCGGCACGCGCACAACTTCCAGCTCTATCCGGACAATGTGTTCGCCAACATCGCCTGGCCGCACAGCCTGTTGGCAATGGGGGAGTCGGCAAAAGCACAGCAGGCGCTGGATCAGGCACTGGCTCGCGGGACGCCACATCCGCAGTTGCTGCGCCTGCAGGGCGAGATGCTGTTGTTGAGCGGGAATCGGAAGGGCGCCGCCGGAGCCTTCGAGCAGAGCCGGGCATTGCGCCCGCAGCAGTCGATGGGGCAGACCCTGGCCGGCCTCTATGGCGATCCGGCGCCTGCCCCGACCTGGATCGCCGAGCGCCTGCAGATGCTGGAAGGGCAAGGCGATGATGGCTGGTCCGACACCGCACTCGAGCGTGCGATGGTGCTGCAGGCCCAGGGCGATGAGGCCGCTGCGCTGGTGGCCCTGCATCACGCGGTGAACGCCGGCTTCCGCGACTCGGCGTGGTTGCGCGCCACCCCCTTGTTTGCGCCGCTGCACGGTGTGGCCGGCTGGCAGGAACTGCTCGACACGATCGAGAAAGACGTATCCGCCCAGCGCGCCCGGGTGTTGGCCGCTCCATGGCGGCCAACAGACCTCGACGGCCTCAGCGCAGCGCGGGCAGCAGGAACTCGGTAAGGATGCGGCGCGACTGCGGGTGGGCGTAGCTGCGGTTGTAGGCCTGGCTGGTGATCACCGCGACCAGCTTCTTGCCGGGTATCACGAACACGTAGTTGCCGCCGTTGCCGGACATCGTCCACACGGTGCTGTCGTGCCCGTCGACCGGAAGCTTCAGCCCCCACCATTGATAGCCGTAGTCGCTGCCATCACCGGCGGTGGCCTGCGCGCTGAGCATCGCCCGCACATAGCGGGTCGGGATCAATTGTTTGCCTTGCCAGCGTCCCTCGGCCAGCACCAGTTCGCCCAACCGTGCCAGGTCCCGGCTGCGGTAACGCGTCCCACCGCCGCCCATGCCTATGCCTTCCGGTGAGCGGTTCCACGTGCTCGTGGTGATGCCCAGCGGGCGCTCCAGCACCTGCGCGGCGTAGTCGGCCAAGGGCCGCTTCGTGGCCTGTTCCAGTACTGCGCCGAGCACGAAGGAATTGGCCGTGCAGTAGGCATGCGCGCGGCCGTGCGGGCTGTCTTCCGGTCGCGTCATCCACGGTGCGAAACCCTTGACCGGCAGCGACAGCGCGAAGTCCACCCAGTGCTCGGTCACGTACATGCGCTCTTCATTGCCGGCCGAGAACGCATTCTCGTCATCGCACTCCCACAGCGTGCTCATGGTGAGCAGGTCTTCCACCGTCATCGCGCGCAGCCGGGGATCGACGGGATGGCCAGCGGTGAACGCGGGGAAGTAGTCGTACACACGGGCCTGTACGCCGGGCAGGGAACCGTCGCCGATGGCGGCGCCGACCAGCATCGCGGTGACACTCTTGCTGGCCGAGCGCACGTCGTTGAGGGTATCCGCCGTGCCGCCGTTGAAGTAGCCCTCGTACGCCACCTGGCCGTCCACCAGCAGCACGATGCTGGTGAGCTGCTTGATGTCCTGGCTGGCGATCGCCGACTCCAGTGCGGTGATCCGGGCTGCGTCCAACTGGGCGGGCCCGGCCAGTGCGGTCGGTGGCAGGACAACCGCCAGGGCGAAGATCAGCGCGGCGGAAAAACGGGGGCGACAGGGGTGCATGGGCAAGGCTCCTCGAGATGAGGGCCGACTACGCCACGGGGCGGTCTGAAGTGCTGGAAACCCGGCTGAAGAATTCTGAAGGCCCGCCGCAGCAAGCCTTCGAGGCGATCAGCGCGGTGCACTCCAGACGCTGTTCGGATCACCATGCCGTGCCCGGCGCAGGCTCGCACGCGCCAGGGTGGCAAAACCAAAGGCCAGTGCCAGCGCCACCGCGTCCACCCAGAACAGCGGCCAGTAGCCCCGTGCCGCGCTCGCCCATGGCCAGAAGCCGGTCAGGGCGCCATGCATTACCGCTACCAGCGCGGTGCTGATCGCGGCCGCCCACAGCAGCTCACGGGCCGCCTGGTCGGGGCGACGCAGCGCCGCCCACAGGGCGCAGACGCCCCAGGTGACGAAACAGATCCAGCGGATGCCGTGGTCCACCGCCTGCGGCGCGACCTGCTCCAGGATCTGTGCGCCGACGAAGCTGGCCGAGATCGCCACGCACAACCCGATGCATACCCCCACTGTCGCGCGGGCCATGTTGATCTGCGCGCGGCCTTGTTCGACCTGGCGTCGCTTGCGCCGCGATTCGATCCACAGCAGGTTGCCGGAGTAGAACAGGAAGGCGCCGCCCAGGCCGAGCAGGAAGTACAGCCACACCACCACGCCATTGCCGAATTCACCGAAATGCAGCGCATAGGCGGCACTCAGGGTGGCGTGGTTGGCATCGCGCTGGCCAGGCAACTGGCTGCTCAGCAGGCGGCCGCTGGCCGCATCCAGGCCGACCGCGCCGAGCGGCCCCAGGGTGCCGCCGGATTCGCCGGTGATCTCGATCGTGGCGTTGGCATCGCCGGCATGGGCGAGCTTGAGGAAGGCCGGCTCGAAATCAGCCACGCCCTGCGCCCGGGCCACCTCGATGGCGCGGGCATGCAGCATGCGCAGGTTGGTTTCATCGCCTGGCTGGCCGCTGGGCTCGCGTATCGGCGCGGTGTCCATCGCTGCCGGCACCGCCTGCAGCAACTTGCCGTCGAAGATCAGCGGATTGAGCGCCGCCATCTGCAGGAAGATCAGGCAGAGCAGTGCGCCGGTCACCGCGAACATGAGGTGGAAGGGCAGGCTGAGTACGCCGATCACGTTGTGCGCGTCCTGCCACATCTGCTTGAGGTTGCGGCCCGGGCGCAGCGCGAACAGATCGCCCAGCAGTCTGGGCAGGTGGATGACCAGCCCGCTGAGCAGGGCCACGCCATACAGCAGGCTGACGATGCCCATCAGGTAGGTGCCCGCGACCGGCAGGCCGAGGCTGTAATGCAGCTCGTTGACCAGCTCCGCCAGCCCGGTCTGCGGGGGCGTGACACTGCCGTCGTAATGGTCCAGCCACGCGTACAGCCAGGTGCCCTTGGCGTCCTGCCAATACGCGATCGGCTGCGGGTGATCGCCACCGGGGAAGGTCATGCCGACGTGGGCACGCGCGGCCGGGTGGCGTTCGAGCACGCCATCGAGCAGGCGTTGCGCGTCGTCCAGGCTCGCGGCCGGCGTGTCCACCGCATGCGGGGTCTGCCACAGCGGCAGATCGTGGTGGAACAGGGTCAGCGCGCCGGCGTAGAACGCGACGAACAGCGCGAAGCCGGCGACCAGGCTGACCCACGTGTGCACGGTGGTGAAGGTACGCAGGGTCTGGGAACTGAACTTCATCGCATCGCTCTCATTGCACCGCGCCGGTCAGGCGCAGCAGCCACAGCAGGCCGAACCCGGCCCCGGCGGTGGCACTCATCACGGCCCACGCCCGCAGCCCGGTGCGGAAGCTGAAGGCCCAGATCGCGGCCAGCATCCACAGCGGGATGAACGCGATCAGGCTGGGTACCAGCGCGTTCTGCCACGGTCCCGGTGGCAGCCAGGCGATCAGCCCGGTCGCCGCGGCGGCCACGAAGAACCCCGCCAGGACGCCGGCGCCGGCCCGTGCCCACATCAGCGTGTCACCTGCGCCGGGCGGTGCCAGGCGGCGAGCAGGGGCAGCGCGATCGCCACCAGCATCCAGCTGCACAGCATCACCACCACGCCGGTGGCGATGCCCAGATTGGCGATCCACAGCCAGAGCGCCGCCACCGCGGCGACCAGGCTGATCTGCCGACCCAGGCGGCCGGCCCGGCGCAGGCGCGGCCAGCGGCAGTGCGGCGAGGCGGCATACAGCGCCAGCGCCGAGAACGCCGAGCCGGCCAGCGCCAGGCTGCAGAAGCCAAGCGAGGTCAGGGCGACCGTGATCATCGGGTGGCCGCCAGCGCACGCGGCAGGGCGCGGCAGGCCGGGAAGGAAGCGGGGCAGGGCATGGGGGAATCCAATCGGCAACCCTGTCCTGGTCAGGACAGTAACCCGCGCATGGTAATCATTGCCGTTTATGGGCGCCACACGTACACATTCAGGCGCCTGGGCGGGGGCATGCCGGCGCGCGGCGGCGCATTCATCGGCAGATTGGTTTAAGATCAGGGCATCTCTATCGAGGCAACAAGGTGGCCCGCGCCCTGCGCCGGTCTAGCGTGTGACATGAGCACTACCACCGCCCACCGCTGAACGCCCCCGACGGCCCCTGACGCAGGCGCCTTCGTGGCGCTTTTTTATTGCCTCGCCCCCGGATTCTCCAGGCCCCCTGCGGGCCACCAGACCAAAGCACTCTCATGATCGCGATCACGCTCCCCGACGGCAGCCGCCGTGAATTCGAACATCCCGTCAGTGTCATGGACGTCGCCCAGTCGATCGGCGCCGGCCTGGCCAAGGCCACCATCGCCGGTTCGGTGGATGGCGTGCTGGTCGATGCCAGTGACGTCATCGACCACGATGCCAGCCTGCGCATCATCACCGCCAAGGACGAGGAGGGCGTTGAGATCATCCGCCACTCCGCCGCCCATCTGGTCGGCCATGCGGTCAAGCAGCTGTACCCGGACGTCAAGATGGTGATCGGCCCGGTCATCGCCGAAGGCTTCTACTACGACATCTACTCCGAGCGTCCGTTCACGCCCGAAGACATGGCCGCCATCGAAAAGCGCATGGGCGAGCTGATCGCGCAGGACTACGACGTGATCAAGAAGGTCACCCCGCGTGCGGAGGTCATCGAGATCTTCAAGGCGCGTGGCGAGGACTACAAACTGCGCCTGATCGAAGACATGTCGCCGGACATCCAGGCCATGGGCATGTACTACCACCAGGAATACGTGGACATGTGCCGCGGCCCGCACGTGCCCAACACGCGCTTCCTGAAGGCCTTCAAGCTGACCCGCATTTCCGGCGCCTATTGGCGCGGCGACGCGCAGAACGAGCAGCTGCAGCGCGTCTACGGCACCGCCTGGGCCGACAAGAAGCAGCTCGATGCGTACATCAAGCGTATCGAAGAGGCGGAGATGCGCGACCACCGTCGCATCGGCAAGCAGCAGGACCTGTTCCACCTGCAGGAAGAGGCCCCGGGCCTTGTGTTCTGGCACCCGAAGGGCTGGGCGCTGTGGCAGGTGGTCGAGCAGTACATGCGCAAGGTGTACCGCAATACCGGCTACGGCGAAGTGCGCTGCCCGCAGATCCTGGACGTGTCGCTGTGGCAGAAGTCCGGCCATTGGGACAACTACCAGGACGCGATGTTCTTCACCGAGTCGGAGAAGCGTACCTACGCGCTCAAGCCGATGAACTGCCCGGGCCACGTGCAGGTGTTCAACCAGGGGCTGCACAGCTACCGCGACCTGCCGATCCGCTACGGTGAGTTTGGTGCCTGCCACCGCAACGAGCCCTCCGGCGCGCTGCACGGCATCCTGCGCGTGCGTGGCTTTACCCAGGACGACGGCCACGTGTTCTGCACCGAAGACCAGGTCGAGGCGGAAGTGACCGCGTTCCACCAGCAGGCGCTGGCGGTGTACCAGCACTTCGGCTTCGAGGAGATCCAGGTCAAGATCGCGCTGCGGCCCGAATCGCGCCTGGGCGATGACAGCACGTGGGACAAGGCGGAGGGCGCATTGCGCTCGGCCCTGTCTAGCTGCGGGGTGGAATGGCAGGAGCTGCCGGGCGAGGGCGCCTTCTACGGCCCGAAGATCGAGTACCACCTCAAGGATGCCATCGGCCGCACCTGGCAGCTGGGCACGATGCAGGTGGACTTCATGATGCCCGGCCGCCTTGGCGCCGAGTATGTGGACGAAAACAGCCAGAAAAAGCATCCGGTCATGCTGCACCGTGCGATCGTCGGTTCCATGGAGCGTTTCCTGGGCATCCTGATCGAGCACCATGCCGGCCAGTTCCCGGCCTGGCTGGCCCCGACCCAGGTGGTGGTGGCCAATATCACCGACGCTCAGGCTGAATACGTCAGTGAAGTCAGGAAAACCCTTGCAGATCAAGGGTTCCGCGTGAACGCCGATTTGCGCAACGAGAAGATCGGATATAAGATTCGCGAGCATACGCTGCAGCGGGTCCCGTACCTGCTGGTGGTTGGCGACCGTGAGAAGGAAAATGGCGCCGTGGCCGTGCGTACGCGCTCTGGCGAAGATCTGGGCAGCATGTCCGTCCAGGCCTTCATCGAGCGGTTGCAGGCAGAACAGTCCGTGTAAGAAAGTCCCGGCCCTGCGGATGCTCCGCGATGGGCCGGTTTGATTCCTCTGGGAGATTGCAATATCAGTACCCCTGACAACAAACAGAACCGCAAGAATCAGGAAATCCGGGTGCCGCGCGTCCGCGTGATCGGCAGCGACGGAGAAATGATTGGTGTGTTGACGCGTGACGAAGCGCTGTCGATGGCCGAAGACGAAGGTCTGGACCTGGTCGAGATTCAGCCGCAGGCTGATCCGCCGGTGTGCAAGATCATGGACTTCGGCAAGTTCAAGTTCGAAGCGCAGAAGAAGGCCAACGAGGCCAAGAAGAAGACCAAGCAGGTCGAGATCAAGGAAGTGAAGTTCCGCCCGGTCACCGATGAAGGTGATTACCAGATCAAGCTGCGCAAGATGCGCGGGTTCCTGGAAGAGGGCGACAAGATCAAGGTCAACATCCGCTTCCGTGGCCGTGAAATGAGCCATCAGGAACTGGGTCGCGAGATGGCCAGCCGGATCGAAGGTGATCTGGGCGAAGACATCGTGATCGAGTCCCGTCCGCGCCTTGAAGGCCGGCAGATGGTGATGATGATCGCGCCGAAGAAGAAGTAACCGGCCATCGGGCCTGGCCCGAACCGGCGGAGGTAGAGCCGACCGTTGGTCGGCTACCCAGCCCCGGCCGCACCTCTTCGCGCACACAGCGGGCGCCCATCGGCGCCTTCTGTCGTTTCCCGCGCGCGGCCTGGCGTCACGCCCGGGCTCGCGCCCGTTCCGTTCAGGTTCGGCCGCGCCGCGGTAAACACCCGCCCAATCAAGCGTTTGCAACTGTCCGTATACACGGGCATAATGGGCGGCCCCGTTTTGCGGGGGTGCTGTTTTGAACGGTTTCCCGCCCCACAAAGGCACGCTGTTCCAACGGCAAACAGGACCGGCCTGGTTCCCATCGGGGATCCCGGGCTTACAAGCAGGCAAGGGCACGGACGGAAAGTGTGGCAATGCCACCGCCCTGGTCAGTGACAAAACATCATCAAGGACATAGCAATGCCCAAGATCAAGACCAACCGGGCGGCGGCCAAGCGTTTCCGCAAGACCGCCTCCGGCAAGTTCAAGGCTGGCCACGCCAACCGCAGCCACATCCTCACGAAGAAGTCGACCAAGCGGAAGCGCAATCTGCGTCAGACGAACCATGTTCGTGCAGAAGACGCAGGCCGTTTGAACCGTATGCTTCCCTACCTCTGAGGACTGACCCATGGCACGAGTAAAGCGTGGCGTACAGGCGCGTCGCCGCCACAAGAAAATTCTGACCCTGGCGAAGGGTTACTACAACGCTCGCCGCAAGGTCTTCCGCGTTGCCAAGCAGGCCGTGATCAAGGCACAGCAGTACGCCTACATCGGCCGTAAGCAGAAGAAGCGCAATTTCCGTTCGCTGTGGATCACCCGCATCAACGCGGCTGCCCGCATCAACGGCCTGAGCTACAGCCGTTTCATGAACGGCCTGCTCAAGTCCGGCATCACCCTGGACCGTAAGGTTCTGGCTGACATCGCCGTGCACGACGCAGCTGGTTTTGCTGCACTGGCCGAAAAGGCCAAGGGCGCACTGGCGGCATAAGTCCATTCCCCTGCCGTTGCCGTTCACGCGCAACGGCTGTGGGTAAGGCAAATGCATGGGGAAGGGCGCAAGTCCTTCCCCATTCTTTTTTGTGTTGGCGGTGGCCCTCCCGGTGCCATCGATCGACAGCGCTGGCGACGGGGGTCGGCCCGACGCGCATCGCGATGGCATACCGACGCGAGGCTCCGGCTATCCATGAGTGACATCCAATCCCTGACCACGCAGGCACTGGCCGACGTGGCCGCTGCCCAGAGCCCCGACGCGCTGGAAGCCCTGCGTGTGGCCCTGCTGGGCAAGAATGGCAGCATCACCGCCCAGCTCAAGCAGCTCGGTGGCCTGCCGGCCGATGAGCGCAAAGCCGCCGGCGAAGCCATCAACCGTGCCCGTGACGCGCTGACCAGCGCGCTGGGTGATCGCAAGACCGTGCTGGAAGACGCTGCGCTGGACGCGCGCCTGGCCGCCGAAGCGATCGACATCACCCTGCCGGGCCGTCGCGAAGAGCGCGGTGGCCTGCACCCGGTGACCCGTACCCTGGAGCGCATCACCGAGATCTTCGGCCGCCTGGGTTACGAGCTCTCCGAAGGCCCGGAAATCGAAGATGACTGGCACAACTTCGAAGCGCTGAACTTCCCGCCGCACCACCCGGCGCGCGCGATGCACGACACTTTCTATTTCGGCGATGGCCGCCTGCTGCGCACGCATACCTCCGGTGTGCAGGTGCGCTACATGGGCGAGCACGCTCCGCCGCTGCGCATGATCGCGGCCGGCAAGGTGTACCGCAGCGACAGCGACCAGACCCATTCGCCGATGTTCCACCAGGTCGAAGGCCTGCTGGTCGACGAGCACTCCACGTTCGCCGATCTGAAGGGCACGCTGTCCGAGTTCGTGCGCGCGTTCTTCGAGCGCGATTTCGAGATGCGTTTCCGTCCCAGCTACTTCCCCTTCGTGGAACCCGGCGCGGAAGTGGACATCGCCTGGCAGCAGCCTGACGGCAGCACCCGCTGGCTGGAAGTGCTCGGCTGCGGCATGGTCCACCCGAACGTGCTGCGCAGCGTCGGCATCGATCCGGAGCGCTACACCGGCTTCGCCTTCGGCCTGGGCGTGGAGCGCTTTGCGATGCTGCGTTACGGCGTCAACGACCTGCGCGCGTTCTTCGAAAACGACGTGCGGTTCCTGAAGCAGTTCGCGTAACAGCGGAACCGCCGGGCAGCCCCCGGCGCTACGTCGCACCACCATTCATCACGGCCCAGGCGCCTGCGCCGGGTCCACCAGGGTGACACCATGAAATTCTCTGAAAACTGGCTGCGCAGCCACGTCCCGACCACCGTCTCGCGCGATGAACTCAGCGCGGTGCTGACCGCGATCGGTCTGGAAGTGGAAGAGGTCGATGCGCTGGGCGATGGCCTGCAGCATGTGGTCGTGGCGAAGATCATTTCCGCCGAACGCCATCCCGAAGCCGACCGCCTGCAGATCTGCCAGGTCGATGCGGGGCAGGGCGAGCACCTGCAGATCGTATGCGGTGCGCCGAACGCGCGCCCGGGCCTGGTCGCACCGCTGGCAATGGTGGGCGCGCAGATCGGCGATCTGAAGATCAAGCCGGCCAAGCTGCGCGGCGTGGAATCCAACGGCATGCTGTGCTCGGCCAAGGAGCTGGGCCTGGACACCGATGCGTCCGGCCTGTTCGAACTGCCCGACGATGCGCCCGTCGGCCAGACCCTGGTCGAGTACCTCGGCCTGCCGGACGCCAGCATCGAGATCAAGCTGACCCCGAACCGCGCCGACTGCTTCAGCATTCGCGGCATCGCCTTCGACGTGGCCGCCGCATGCGCCAGTGAAGTGGTGCCGTTCGACGCTGCGCCGGTGGCCGCCGTGGGCACGCGTGAGCTGACGATCCAGCTGGACGCCGGCGCCGAGGCTCCGCGTTACGTGGGCCGCGTGATCGAGGGCGTCAACGCCCGCGCCGCCACCCCGTTGTGGATGGCCGAGCGCCTGCGCCGCAGTGGCGTGCGCCCGGTCTCGCTGCTGGTGGACGTCACCCAGTACGTGATGCTCGAGCTCGGCCAGCCGATGCATGCCTTCGATCTGGGCACCCTGCAGGGCAGCATCGGCGTGCGTCGTTCGCGTGCGGGTGAGACCCTGAAGCTGCTCGATGGTCGCGACGCCGC
The DNA here is from genome assembly GCF_002887735.1 of Stenotrophomonas bentonitica. Lineage (GTDB taxonomy): Bacteria > Pseudomonadota > Gammaproteobacteria > Xanthomonadales > Xanthomonadaceae > Stenotrophomonas > Stenotrophomonas bentonitica_A. The sequence continues at coordinate 329,050 of NZ_PKQP01000001.1, read as the reverse complement.
GCTGGACGACAGCTTCCTGCTGGTCACCGATGCCGACCGCCCGATCGCGCTGGCCGGCCTGATGGGCGGCTTCGATACGCGCGTCACCGACGACACCACCAACGTGTTCCTGGAGGCCGCGCACTTCGCGCCCGCCGCGATCATGGGCCGTGGCCGCAAGCTGGGCCTGCACACCGATGCCGGCCACCGCTTCGAGCGCGGTGTCGACCCGGTGCTGCCGCGCGCGGCGATCGAGTACGCCACCCGCCTGATCCTGGACCTGGCCGGCGGCACGCCTGCGCCGGTCACCGAGGCCGTGCGCGACGCCGACCTGCCGGCGACCGCCACCATCGGCCTGCGCCGCGCCCGTATCGCGCGCGTGTTGGGTATCCAGATCGCCGATGCCGATGTGGAGCGCATCCTGCGCGCGCTGGGCATGGACGTGACCGCGACCGCCGATGGCTGGCAGGTCACCGCGCCGAGCCGCCGTTTCGATATCGCCATCGAAGAAGATCTGATCGAAGAGCTGGCCCGTATCCACGGCTATGAGCAGATCCCGACCACGCTGCCGGGCGGTGCCTCGCGCATCGCCATGCCGACCGAGACCCGCCTGGACGACCTTAGCGTGCGCCGCCAGCTGGTGGCCCGTGACCTGCAGGAAACCATCAATTACGCCTTCGTCGATGCCGCGCTGCTCGCGCAGTGGCAGCAGAGCGAGGGTCTGGTCGCGCTGGCCAACCCGCTTTCCGCCGAACTGGCGGTGATGCGCCCGTCGCTGCTGCCGGGCCTGGTCGCGACCCTCGGCCGCAACGCCGCGCGCCAGCTGGGCCGCGTGCGCCTGTTCGAACTGGGCCGCGTATTCCATCAGCAGGCCGGCGAGGGCCAGCCCGCCCCGCTGGAGACCCAGCGCGTGGCCGCTGCGATCTGTGGCGATGCCGACACCCAGCAATGGGGCCTGCCGACCCGCAAGGTCGACTTCCACGATCTCAAGGGCGACCTGGAATCGCTGGCGGTCGCCAGTGGCGCCGAACTGGAGTTCAAGCCGTCGCAGCGTCCGTATGGCCACCCGGCACGTTCGGCCGAGGTCTACCGTGACGGCGTCAGCCTGGGCTGGATCGGCCAGATCCACCCGCGCCTGGCCAAGGCCATGGATATCGACGTGGACGTATTCGCTTTCGAGCTGGACCTGGCCCCGCTGGCCACCCGCGCGCTGCCGCGGGCGAGCGAGCAGTCGCGGTTCCCGTCGATGCGCCGCGATCTGGCCTTCCTGGTGCCCGAGGCCGCGGCCTGGGCCGACCTGGAAGCGACCCTGCGCCGCGCCGTCGGCCCGCTGCTGCGGGAGGTCACCCTGTTCGACCGGTACGTCGGCCAGGGGGTCGAGCCGGGGTTCAAGAGTCTCGCTATGGGCTTGATTTTGCAGGACAAGTCGCGCACTCTGACGGACCGCGACGTGGATGCGGTGGTGGCCGAGGCGGTCTCTGCCATGGAGCGTGAACATCACGCCCGGATCCGCGGTTGAGCGGGAAGCATGGGGGATAGCAGGCAATGGCATTGACCAAGGCGGAGATGGCCGAGAAGCTGTTCGACGAAGTCGGTCTGAACAAGCGCGAAGCCAAGGAATTTGTCGACGCGTTCTTCGATGTGCTGCGTGAAGCATTGGAACAGGGACGTCAGGTGAAGCTGTCCGGCTTCGGGAATTTCGACCTGCGGCGCAAGAACCAGCGCCCGGGTCGCAACCCCAAGACCGGTGAGGAAATTCCGATTTCCGCCCGTACGGTGGTCACCTTCCGTCCGGGCCAGAAGCTCAAGGAAAGGGTAGAGGCATATGCTGGATCCGGGCAGTAACCGAGAACTTCCGCCGATACCGGCCAAGCGCTACTTCACCATCGGTGAAGTCAGTGAGCTGTGCGACGTCAAGCCGCACGTGCTGCGTTACTGGGAAACCGAGTTCCCCAGCCTCGAGCCGGCCAAGCGCCGCGGCAACCGCCGCTACTACCAGCGCCACGACGTGCTGATGGTCCGCCAGATCCGCGGCCTGCTCTACGAGCAGGGCTACACGATTGGCGGCGCGCGCCTGCGCCTGGAAGGCGCCGATGCGCGCGAGGAATCGGCGCTGAGCAACCAGATCATCAAGCAGACGCGGATGGAACTGGAAGAAGTGCTTCAATTGCTGCGCCGCTGAACCATTTTTCACGCAAACCCGTTATACTCGTCGGCCCGCTGAGAGGCGGGGACATTGCCAGCATCATCGGGGCGTAGCGCAGCCTGGTAGCGCATCTGCCTGGGGGGCAGAGGGTCGTCGGTTCAAATCCGGCCGTCCCGACCAATGTTGGTGATTCGATCAAAGGCTTGTGCAGCGATGCGCAGGCCTTTTTTCTTTGTGGGCTGCTTACCCGCGGCGGTGCTCACGGCTCAGCGAATGTACCCGGACCGCAAGATCACCTCATCCACCGCCGCCACGTCGTCATATCATTCATCGTTGGATGCAGGCCGCGGTCGGAAGGCATGACGCCGTTGCCTCAACGCCCGTGCAACGGCAACGGCCGGTCGATCACCACATCCTTCATCACCAGGGTCGAGGTCAGCCGCTGCACGCCGGGCAGGGCGGAAAGGTGTTCGTCGTAAAGCTGCCGGAACGCGGCCAGGTCGCGGGTGATGACGTGCAGCAGATAGTCCGGATCGCCGAACAGGCGCTGCGCCTGCAGGACCTGGGGCACCTCGGCGACAGCCTGCTCGAAAGCGTCCACGGCGTGGCGGTCGCCGTCGCGCAGGGTGATGAACACCAGCGCCGAGAACTTCAGGCCCAGCGCGGCGGGATCGAGCTCGGCGCGGTAGCCCCGGATCGCGCCGGACTGTTCCAGCGCCCGCACGCGACGGTGGCAGGGCGAGACGCTCAGGCCGATGCGCTCGGCCAGTTCGGTCACGGTGAGGCGGCCGTCTTTCTGCAGCTCGGCAAGAATCCGCTGGTCGGTGATGTCCATGCGCAAGAGTTTCCTCCTGAGTGGCCGTGCCGGGCAAGTATTTGGAAGCACATTCCAAAGGAGCGGGAATATTCTTCTGTCTGGCACACGGATCGCGGCAAGACCGCCCTTTGGACCCCATGCAACCCAGCGTCATTGCCGCCTTCTGGGCGGTCTCGATCCTCTTCGTGCTCACCCCCGGCGCGGATTGGGCGCACGCGATCGCTGCCGGCCTGCGCGGGCGCGCGGTAGTGCCGGCGGTGGCCGGGTTGTTGTCCGGTCACCTGCTGGCGATCGGGCTGGTCGCTGCGGGCGTCGGCGCGCTGTTCGCCCAGGCACCGGTCGCGCTGCACGTACTGACCGTCCTTGGCGCGCTGTATCTGCTGTGGCTGGGCATCGGACTGCTGCGCCATCCGCCGGTCGCCGCCGCCGAAGCGGGGCAGGCCGTGGCGGGCTGGCGCCACTGGGCGGTCAAGGGCGCCTGCGTGAGCGGGCTCAATCCCAAGGTGCTGTTGCTGTTCCTGGCGCTGCTGCCCCAGTTCATTTCCGCCAGCGCGGCATGGGCGATGCCTGTGCAGATCCTCGCGCTGGGCATGGTGCATCTGGTCAGCTGCGCGGCGGTCTATCTGGCCGTCGGGTATGGCGCCGGTGCCGTGCTGCGCACCCGCCCCCGTGCATCACGCGTGGTCGGCCGCATCTCGGGCGCCGCGATGATCCTGATCGCGGTGCTCTTGCTGAGCGGAACCGGCACACTCTGACCCCACGTTGTCCCCACGAGGATCCTTGGCATGACCGAACAGCTCCATCCCTACGCGACGCCGGGCAGTGCCCCGGTCCCGGCCCCGCGCGTGCGTATCCCGCATCTGCAGCAGATGAAGGAGCGCGGCGAGAAGTGGGCGATGCTCACCGCCTACGACATGTATACCGCGGCGATCTTCGAAGACGCCGGCATTCCGGTGTTGCTGATCGGCGATTCGGCGTCCAACAACGTGTTCGGCAACGACTCGCTGCTGCCGGTCACGGTCGATGAGCTGATGCCGCTGTTGCGCGCGGTGAGCCGCTGCACGCGCCGGCCGCTGGTGATCGCCGATCTGCCATTCGGTTCCTACCAGGCCTCGCCGGAGCAGTGCTTCCATACCGCCGTGCGTTTCATGAAGGAAGGCGGGGCGCATGCGGTCAAGCTGGAGGGCGGCATCGAGATGGTGCCGCAGGTACGCAAACTGGTCAGCTGTGGCATTCCGGTGATGGCGCACATTGGCTTCACGCCGCAGTCGGAGCATCAGCTGGGTGGCTTCCGCGTGCAGGGGCGGGGCGACGATGGCGCGCGCCTGATCGAGGAAGCGCGTGCGCTGGAGGCGGCAGGTGCGTTCGCCGTGCTGATGGAGATGGTGCCCGGCGCGGTTGCCGCCCAGATCACCGCGGCGCTGAAGATCCCCACCGTCGGCATCGGGGCGGGCAGCGACTGCGATGCACAGGTGCTGGTCTGGCAGGACATGGCCGGGCTGCGCACCGGCAAGCTGCCGCGCTTCGTGAAGCAGTACGCGGACATGCACGGGCTGCTGCAGAAGGCGGCACGTGAGTTCGCGGCTGAGGTGGGGGCAGGCACGTTCCCCGGCCCGGAACACACGTTCTGATCGACAGGCGTATCGCCTGAGGCGCGTGCCCACCCCGCCCAATGCCGCCGGTCAGCATCCGGTGCTGGATCATCTGGAGCTGATCGTGGGCGCGCAGGGCGATGCGCAGGGGCTGAGCATGCACACGCGGGTGTTCGGGGCTGGCGATTGGACCGGGCAGGGCGCGTGGCGCTCGGTGTCCTGGGTGCTGCCGGTGCCCGCACGCGGCGGGTTCGTCCGTGCCCGGGGCAGCAGTACTGCCGAGCGCTCGCCACTGCCCGATGTGCCGGGTGAGGATCCCTGGCCTGCCCCCGCATGCGACGAAGAATGGGCGGGTAGGGGCCATCGGGGTAGAGTGACTGCTCAACCCCTGGACGAGGAAAGAGAAAAAGATGGCGGTGCGCACCTTGGTAGCGGCGGATCTGGAACAGGCCAGCCGCATCTGTATGGCGGCCTTCATGGGATCGGTGGCCGATTCACTGACCCCAGTTGGTATCGAGACGTTTTCCCGCATCGCTTCGGTGGAAGGATTCCGTACGCGGATGTCGCACGACAACCTCATGCTGGTGTTCGAACAGCAGGACCGTATCGTCGGTGTGGCGGAGCTCAAGGAGGGCCGCCACGTGGCGATGTTGTTCGTGGACCCTGCCGCTCAGCAGCAGGGCATAGGCAAGGCGCTGATGGCCGCCATGATCGATCACGCACGCGTGGATGTGCTGAGTGTCAGCGCTTCGCTGTCGTCGGTGCCGGCGTATGAGCGCTATGGCTTTGCGTGCGCAGGCGAGGCGGCCGAATCCTCCGGCCTGAGGTATCAGCCGATGAACATGCAGCTCATGGCCCGCCCCTGACTTCACACCGTTCAGCCGACGCGTTCACGAAGGTGAGACAGCCCAGTGGCTACGGTGGAGTCCTGTCATTCAACCCGATTCGGGGAAAGGATCATCATGATCAAGTGGGCCATCATTTTTGCTGTCATCGGCCTGATCGCCGGCGCCCTCGGTTTTGCGGGCATCGGTGGCGCCGCCATCGGCATTGCCAAGTTCCTGTTCTGGGCGGGCATCATCATCGCCGTCGTGCTGTTCGTACTGGGCATGACCATCGCCAAGAAGGTGACCTGACCGGGCGCGCGCCTGCGCCAACGGTCAGGAACGAAGGCCTGCGCGATTTCGCGCAGGCCTTTTCATTGGTGGCTCTCGTTCCAGCGCACGCAGCTCACTGGAAATACACCGATACCCCCAGCCCGGCCTGCGTGTCCGGGCTGTCCTCATCCAGGCCCACGTCGAACGAGGCATCCAGCTGGACTGTCGGGGTCACCATCCAGGTGATGCCAGCCCCCGCTATTCCGGTCGAAGGCTCACCGTCGCTATCGGTGAAGCCCGCCTCCAGATAGGTGCTGATGGTATCGGTGGCGGCAAAGCTCAGGCTGGGTGCCCAGGTCACGCTGTCCTCGCTGCCACCGCGGGTGACATTGGCGTACAGCGCGCCGGTCCAGTGATCGTTGAACGCGTACTCGTAGCTCGCACCCAGCGCGTACTGCGTGGCGCCTTCGCTGAAGTCGCGCGAGCCGGTGGCGAAGGTGGTACTGGCCAACAGCGCCACGGCGTGCGTGTCCGAGGGCAGGGGCAGGGCGAACTTCAGGCCGACGCCCACATCACCGGCACCGCTGCTGCGCTCGGCGGGGGCATTGCGCGGTGCCACGCGCAGATGGTTCCAGGGCGAGGTGAAGGCCTGCAGTTCCACATGGCTGGCCAACCCGATACGGAGGTTGATGTCGGCACTGTACTGCGTGCTCAGCACCCCCCCGTCGTCGCGGTCTCGGCTGAAAGCGGGCAGCCCCGCCTCGAGCGCGACGCCACCGAGGGGCAGGGTCGAGGCGGCAAAGCCGATGCCGGGGCGATCGAAGGCCAGGTCCGGCGGCGCGTCCTGCTGCGCGTGCACCGCACCGGAGAACAGCAGAGAAACCAGCAGGGCCGAACACCGCATGCGCACGCTCCAGGCCGGCCGATACCGGCATCAGGCGCAGTCAGCCTGCCCCTTGGCCGGAATGTACCACGGTGATTTCGGCGGTCATGTGCAGGTGTCGGCGGCACCCGCCCGCAGGGCGGTGTGCGATGTCGCTCAGCGTGCTGGCCGGGTCATGGCGATGAGGGCATCACGCACGCGGTCGGTCGCCGCGTCCGGCGTGGCGTCACAGCCGAGCACACAGGCGCGGAGCAGGAAGCCATCGGCGGCATGCCGCGCGGCGGTCAGTTGCGCATCACCACGGTCCAGCGGATGTTCGCGCAGGACCGCATCGAGCCACGCACGCCGTGCGGTGATCCAGTCGCTGTCGACGTGGTGCGGCCGGCACTGCGCACTGATGGTGCGCCCGATATCGAACAGCTCGGCGATGTAGGCACGCGAGAACCGGCCATGGGCCTGACTGTCACGGTCCATGCGCTGCTGGATCGCGCGGTGGAGATTGGCCACGATCGCATGCGCGGCCAGGTCGTCATTGGCTGCTCGCAGCAGCAGGGTATCGGTTGCGTTGTGCATTCGCGCCTCCAGGACACCGGTGGGGGAAAAACGTGGGTTCAGCCGCGTGGCAGCGCCGGACCGCCCTGCCGCAGCAGCGTGTCCAGCAGCGCGACGACGCGTTCGCCCTGGCCTTGGCAGGCCAGCTCGAACGTGGTCTGCCCGTCGAGCGCGGGCAGGGGGGAATGCAGAATCCATTCAAGAACGGCGGCGCGGTCCGGTTCGATCTGCAAGGCCAGATCCGCGACACGACGTACGATTCCCTGACGCATGATCAGAATCCGTAACTGAGGGAGAGGGCGGCGGTGTCCATGTGATCGCCACGGGTCATCGGGCTGTCGCGCACGGCATCGGCCAGCGACGTGCGACGGATCGATGCGGTCGCGGTCCAGCGCGGGCCCAGCGGCATCACCGCGGCGATGTCCATGTATGGCGACACGCCGCTGCCGGCCGAGTAATGCGCCAGGCCACTACGGACCGCTTCGCGTTGGCTCACGCCGAAGTAGTAGTCGTTGAGATCGGCGCTGGTGTAGGTCACCCCCACCGCAGGCATGAAGGTCACGCGGCCAGCGGGAACCGGGTAGGCGTATCGGGCATCGGCCGAGAAGCCACCCCCGTGCCCGGTCACTTCGGCCTGCGCGTTGGCCTGCAGCACGCCCCAGTCGGCCTGGTGGCGCCAGGACACGCCCAGCATCCCGGACAGGCTGCGGTTGTCCAGCTGGCGCAGCTGCGGGTCATGACTGTCGCGGCGTTTGAAGCGCATCACGTACGGCGAGGCGGTGAGTGCCAGTTCGGACTGCGCGGTCTGGTGGAGGCGATAGCCCACGCTGCCACCGCGGAAGAAGAACGAGCGGCCTTCCCAGCTGACGATCGGGGCGGCCAGACGATCGGTGTCATAGCCGGCGTACGGGGCCTTGAGGGCGACAACGGCGATGCCGACGCTTCCTTTCCTGCCCGCTTCGGGGGCATCGGCGGCCTGGGCGCCGGTGGCGGTCAACGCAGTGCCCAGGGCCAGGCCAAGCAGAGCGGAAGAAGGACGCGAAAAGCGGAAACGGACGTGCATGGACCTGCCGAAGGGGAACAACCGGAGCCTCATGGTGGGCGCCCTACATTGTCGGAACGTTACGTCGGCGTGCGCGGTACCATCGCCTCCTTCGTACCCCGCAGGCACCGCTCCCATGCGCCTTCTTCTCCTGGAAGATGATCCGGAAATGGCCAGCGCGATCCAGGTCAGCCTGGCGCGCCATGGCATGGTGGTCGACGTGGTCGGCTCGATGGCCCAGGCCGATGAAGCGCTCAAGGCCGGCGTACACCAGATCCTCCTGCTGGACCGCCAGCTCCCCGATGGCGATGGCGCCAGTTTCGTCCAGGTCGCCCGTGAGCGGGTGCCGAACCTGCCGGTGATCATGCTGACCGCGCGCGCTTCGGTGGCCGACCGGGTCACCGGGCTGGATGTCGGTGCCGATGATTACCTGACCAAGCCCTTCGCCGTGGAAGAACTGCTCGCACGGATCCGCGCGATCTCCCGGCGCCCCTCGCAGATCACCCTGCCGGTGTTGTCACTGGGCCGGCTGCAGTTCGATTTCGTGGCGCGCGAGGCACGCGTTTGCGATGTGCTGCTGGCATTGCCGCGGCGGCAGCTGCTGGTGCTCGAAGCGCTGGCGCTGCGTCAGGGGCGCACGGTGGGCCGCGCTTCGTTGCTGGAGGCCGTGTACGGTTTTGACGATGCCATCCAGTCCAACGCGCTGGATGCGCATGTCTCCAAGCTGCGCAAGGCGCTGCTGGAAGCCGATGCCGGCGTGGAGATCCATGTCATGCGCGGCATCGGATACCTGCTCAAGGACACGCCGTGAGACTGCTCAAACCCGATTCCCTGGCCTTCAACCTGGTCTGGAAGGTGTGCCTGATCCAGGCGGCGACCATCGCGCTGGCGTTGAGTGCGATGGTGCTGACCTACGGCGACCGTCGCTCGGCCTACATCGACTGGAAGACCAGTGACCAGATCGCATCGGCGATCTCCGTTGGCGCCCAGGGGCTGGAGGCGGATCCACCGAAGGTCGCCCTGGCCGTGCCGCGCCCGCCGGCCACGTTCTGGTTCGCCGCCGCCGACGAACGCGGCCGGCGGCTGGTGCATGGCGAGGTGCCCGTGCAGTACCGCCCGTTGGTCGCGCGGCTGGATCACATCGAGCAGACCGATATCCGCACCCGCATCAATGCCGATGCGCTTGCCGTGCGCGTGGTGGTCGTGGATCGGCCCGAAGGGCGATTGCACGTGGCGGTGGGCGGCATTCCCGAACGCAGCATCGTGCGGCAGCTGCTGTTGATCTTCCGCTATCTGGGGGGCTGGATCGCATTACCGGTGCTGGTGATCACGCTGGTGGTGGCGCCGTGGGTGATCCACCGCGCGCTGCGCGGGGTCAACCGCGTGGCAGCGCAGGCGGCCGCGATCCAGGTCAACGAGCGTGGCAGCGGCCTGGATACGCGCGCGGTACCGCTGGAGATCTACCCGCTGGTGGATGCGTTCAACGCGGCCGTGCGCCGCATCGGTGAAAGCTACGACGCCCAGGACCGCTTCCTCGCCGGCGCAGCGCATGAGCTGCGCATGCCGATCGCGATTCTGGCCACGCGGCTGGCCGATCTCCCGCCCGGCGAGGCACGCTCGCGCCTGCAGCTGGACCTGAGCCGCCTGAGCAACATCGCCGAGCAGCTGCTGGATCTGCAGCGGCTGGACCGCCACGGCAGCCAGTCGCAGCGCATCGACCTCTCCGCACTGACCCGTGAGGTTGCCGCCGACGTGGCGCCGCTGGTCGTGGATGCCGGTTACGGCTTCTCGGTGGACGCCCCCGACCAGCCGATCTGGGTCCGCGGCGATCCACATGCACTGCACCGTGTCATCGCCAGCCTCCTGCAGAACGCCATCGCCCACGGCGGTGGCCGCGGCATGATCGCGGTGGCGCTGCACGATGACGGCAGCCTGTCGGTCAGCGATGAAGGCCCTGGTGTGCCCGAGGCCGAGCGGCTGTCCGTGTTCGAGCCGTTCCATCGGTTGCGGCCCAGCGGCAGCGGCAGTGGGCTGGGCCTGCATCTCGCGCGTGAGATCGTGCTGCGGCATGCCGGCACCATCGCCGTGGACAGCGCCCCCGGTGGTGGCGCGCGGTTCCTGGTGGTGCTGCCGGTGGATCCGCGGCCGGTGCTGGCAGCGGCCCCGGCATGACCAATGGCAGGTGATCGGGCAGAGGCGTCGTGGGACAACGGACAGGTCCCCCTTTCAGGTGCCGGTTCGATGCGCGTACATTCGCTGTTCGGTGTGATGGTGACGTCCGGCCTGGCCCTGTCTGGCCTGTCCGGGTGCGCCACCTATGACGATGTCGCCTCGCGCCCGCAGTGCGAGGATTCGCCGCAGGTGAAGGACCTGCCGGCGCAGGTCGCCCGCCGGGAAAGCCGCTGCAATGAGTTGAACATCCGGTTCAATGACGGAGGCGGCGGCGACAGCAAGCCGCTCGATTTCGGCGGCAAGAACAAGGACGGCTGATCCCGTGTGGGATCAGCGTTTCGCCGGCCCGGCCGGCGGCTCAGCGCAGTAGGCGGTGATGACCTCGGCGGTATTCTCCAGCCCCTTGGCCTTCGCCAGCTCCCAAGGACGTTCGCACTGCTGTGTGCGTTCGCACCAGCGGTAGCCTGCCGAGCCGATGCACCCGTGCGCATCGCGGTCTGCGCCCGGTACGCCCGCAGTGGGTGAGGGGGGCGGTGCAGGATGGGCGCAGGCGGTGAGGGCGGCGAGCAGGGGAAGCAGGGCGGCTCGAATGGACATGGACCCTCCATGGGCGCTTGAGGTCGCGGGCAGTCTCGCGCTGGGTCCGTCGATGCCACGTGCAGGATGCCGGGTTCACTCCTCCATCACTTGGCGTGGGCTGATATGACGCGGAACGGTTCCGCCGATGCTGCGTTGTAGTGCATGACCAGCGCCGTGGAAGCGATGATGCGTTGAAGCAGGATGCTTGCGACGAGTCTGCGTGGGTATCGCCTGTATCAGGTTCGACGCCAGCTTGTCAGCGCCACGGCCAGGAGGCACGCCATGAAACTGCTGTTTTCGATGCGTCACATTACGCTTGCTGCGGCACTCACCTGTGTCTGCGCCCAGGCCGATGCCTGCACGCGCGTGGTGTACCTGGGCGACAACCAGGACGTGATCACCGCCCGCTCGATGGATTGGAAAAGCGATGTCGCCACCAATCTATGGGTGTTGCCCAAAGGCATCAGCCGCGATGGCCAGGCCGGTCCGCGCTCGATCCGCTGGACGTCGCGCTACGGCAGCGTCGTCGCCACCGGCTACGACATCTCCACCACCGACGGCCTCAACGAAGCGGGACTGTCAGCCAATCTGCTGTGGTTGGCCGAATCGGAGTACCCACAGCAGCGTGGCAGCAAACCCGGGTTGGCGATTTCGTTGTGGGCGCAGTACGCGCTCGACAATTTCGCCACCGTTGCCGAGGCCGTCGCCGCGCTGGAACGCGAGCCGTTTTCCATCGTGACCGACAAGGTGCCGGGCGAATCGCGACTGGCCACGCTGCACCTGTCCTTGTCCGACGCCAGCGGCGACAGCGCCATCGTCGAGTACATCAACGGCAGGCAGGTGATCCATCACGATCGCGCTTACCAGGTGATGACCAACTCGCCCGTGTTCGACCAGCAGTTGGCGCTGAACGCGTACTGGCAGGAGATTGGTGGCACCGTGATGCTGCCCGGCACCAACCGCTCGGCCGATCGGTTCGCACGCGCGAAGTTCTACATCAACGCCATTCCCAAAAGCGAAGATCCGGTGGTGGCGCTGGCGAGCGTGTTCAGTGTGATCCGCAATGTGTCCGTGCCCTATGGAATCACCACGCCGGGGGAGCCGAACATTTCTTCCACCCGCTGGCGAACTGTCGCCGATCACAAGCGCAAGCTGTATTTCTTCGAATCGGCGATGACACCCAATACCTTCTGGGTGGATCTCAACAAGGCCGATTTCTCGCGCGGTGCGCCGGTGCTGAAACTCGACCTGGGGCCGGACCAGCGCAATGTGTTCGCCGGCGACGCGCTGCCCCGATTCCAGCCGGCCGAACCTTTCCGGTTCCTTGGTACCGATAGTTGAGCAAAATCAGACTAATCCGATACCCGTAGGCTGCGGCCTGCTCTATCGTTCCTGCTGAGGGATGGATCCCTCCCGTCGTGAGCTTCTCGCCCAGGCATGCCGCAAAGGAACGATCCGCATGGTGATCAAACTGCAACATATCGAACGCCGCTGGCACGTCGTGCATCCGGCCAAATCCGCACCGATCGCATTCCGCAACGGTGCCACCGCCTTTGACTTCGCCGATGCCCTGGCGCGCGAGCATTTTGCCGAAACCGGCAACAGCAGCGCCGTCCGGGTGCAGGTGCTGGAAACCTACGTGGACGCCGTGCGCTACGGCTGAGCGGCCGCGAAGCAGCCACCAGAACGGATGTGACCAGCTTCGGTCGGCTCAGTCAGCCTCGCGTCGGGTACCTAAATAGGGCATGAAATCAGCGACTTCTGGCCTATGTCGCCCGGCCGGACGATCACCGATCCTGTGCGCCTCCCCACACAGCATCGAGGTCCCCCATGTCCAACAACCGCCCTTCCCAGGCAGCCAGACGATTGCGCTGGGCCGTGGTGCCGGCCCTGATGGCGCTGGCCGGTGCCGCCCAGGCGCAGAACTACGACCGCTACTACGACGATGGTTACAGCGGCGGCCCGGTGCGTTGCGAGTCGATCAAGAACCGCACGCAGCAATGCGCCTTGCCGGGCCGTGCCCGTCTGGTGCGGCAGATCTCCGGCTCGCCCTGCGTGGAAGGGCAGACCTGGGGCCAGGCCCGCAACGGCGTATGGGTGACGCAGGGTTGCCGGGCCGAGTTCATCGCCGAAGGTGGCCGCGGCGGCCGCTGGAATGGCGGCGGTGGCTGGGGGCACAACGGCGGCGGCAACAGTGGCCGGGGCCAGATCCTGACCTGCGATTCCAATGACCATCGCCGTCAGCGCTGCGTGGCCAATGTGCGCCGCGAGGCGCGGCTGATCCGCCAGACCTCGCGCAACGCCTGCATCGAAGGCCGCACCTGGGGCTGGGACCGTACCGGGGTCTGGGTGGACGGCGGCTGCCGGGCACAGTTCCAGATTTACTGAGGGCCGCTGCACAGCGCCCGGGTGCGTGATGCAGGCTGAAACGAACGAGGCCGCGTCGATCAGACGCGGCCTCGGTGTTTCTGCGGCGAGCCCACCCGACGGTGGCCTACAGTGGGTCAGCCCGCTGCGCTGAGCGCCTGGCCGCTGTTGACCAGCATTGGCCAGCGCTTGAGCACGGCCTGGCGGATGCCGGCGGCATCGATGCCGGCTTCGGCCAGCAGGTCTTCGCGGCTGGCATGGTGCTGGAAGCTGTCCGGCAGGCCCAGGTGCAGGAACGGCTTGAGCACGTTCTCGGCATTGAGCAGCTCGGCCACGCCGGAGCCGGCACCGCCGGCGACCACGTTGTCTTCGATGGTGACGAAGCCTTCGTGGCGCTGCGCAAGGTCCAGCAGCAGGGCACGGTCCAGCGGTTTGATGAAGCGCATGTTGACCACGGTCAGGCCCAGCTCGCGGCCCACCTGTTCGGCGGCGGTCACGGTGCTGCCGAAGGCGAGCAGGGCGATGCGGCTGCCCGGCAGGCGCAGCTCGGCCTTGCCGATTTCCAGCTTGGACAGGTCGGTGCCGGCCGCAACACCGGTGCCGCTGCCGCGCGGGTAGCGCACCGCTGCCGGGCCGGCATGACGCAGGCCGGTGGTCAGCATCTGGCGGCACTCAGCCTCATCGGAGGGGGCCATGACCACCATGTGCGGAACGCAGCGCAGGAAGCTCAGGTCCAGGTTGCCGGCATGGGTCGCGCCATCCGGGCCGACCACACCGGCGCGGTCGATCGCGAACAGCACATCCAGCTCCTGCACGGCCACGTCGTGGACCAGCTGGTCGTAGGCGCGCTGCAGGAAGGTCGAGTAGATCGCCACCACCGGCTTGGCGCCCTGGGTGGCCATGCCCGCCGCCAGGGTCACGGCGTGCTGTTCGGCGATGGCCACATCGAAGTAGCGGTCCGGGTATTCCTTGCTGAAGCGCACCAGGCCAGAGCCCTCGCGCATCGCCGGGGTGATGCCCATCAGCTTCGGTTCGGCCGCGGCGGCATCGCACAGCCAGTCGCTGAAGACGTCGGTATAGGTCGGCTTCTTGGCCCCGCCCTTGGCGACCAGGCCCTTGTCCGGATCGAACGGGCCAACCGCGTGGTAACCGATCTGGTCACCTTCGGCGCGCTCGTAACCCTTGCCCTTGGTGGTCATCACGTGCAGCAGCTTCAGGCCTTTCAGGCTCTTGAGCGTTTTCAGCGTGGCGACCAGCGCCGGCACGTCGTGGCCGTCGATCGGCCCGGTGTAATGGAAGCCCATTTCCTCGAAGAACGTGGACGGCACGAACATGCCCTTCCAGTGTTCTTCCCAGCGTTTGACGAAGCGCGCGGTCGGGTTGTGCTTCTTGTCGCCGAGGATCTTCTTGCCGCCTTCGCGCAGCGCATTGAGCGTGCGGCTGCCGGTGGCCCGGCCGAGCATCTTGGTCAGCCCGCCGACGGCCTCGGAGATCGACATGTTGTTGTCGTTGAGGATCACCAGCAGGTTCGGTTCCTGCTCCATGCCGCCGGCGTGGTTGAGCGCCTCGTAAGCCATGCCGGCGGTCATCGCGCCATCGCCGATCACGGCCACGACCTTGCGGTCATCGCCTTCGGCCTGGCGTGCGATCGCCATGCCCAGCGCCGCGGAGATCGAGGTCGAGGAATGGCCGACGCCGAAGGTGTCGTACTCGCTTTCCTCGCGCTTGGGGAACGGCGCGACGCCGTCCTTCTGCTTGACGGTGTGGATTTCGTCGCGGCGGCCGGTCAGGATCTTGTGCGGGTAGGTCTGATGACCCACATCCCACACCAGCTGATCGACGGGCGTCTGATACAGGTAGTGCAGGGCGACGGTCAGTTCGATCACGCCCAGGCCGGCGCCGAAATGGCCGCCGCTCTTGCCCACCGACTCAATCAGGTAGGCACGCAGTTCATCCGCGATCGCGGGCAGTTCGGATTCATCGAACCTGCGCAGGTCATCCGGTGACTGGATGCGCGCAAGGCGGGGATAGCGGGCGGAGTCGATCATGTTTATCGCGCTTCTTCTGAGCGCCTATTTTCCCCCCCAAATGGGGGTGGGGCAAGCAAACCGCCTTTTCAGTGAGTAAACGGTGACGGCAGCTGCGACAGAACGTCGCAGCGCACTCACGCGCAGAGCTTGGACCGCTTGGGCAGCTGCGCCTTCAGGAACGCCATCTGGTCGGCCAGGATGTTGCGGTTGGAGAGGATCATGTGTTCGATCCAGCTGGGCCGGTAAGGCACGGCCAGCAGCGGCATGCCGGCCTGCTGCGGGGTCCGGTTGCTCTTGCGCGAGTTGCAGTGGAAGCACGCACTGACCACGTTCTCCCACACGTCCAGGCCGCCCTTGGAGATCGGCATGACGTGGTCGCGGGTCAGTTGCGGGCGGTTGAACTGTTGCCCGCAGTACAGGCACAGATGCGCATCGCGCGCGAACAGGGCCGGATTGGAGAGATTCGGGGTGGGGTCGATCGCACGGGAACGGGCATGCCCGCGGGCGGCGATGATCGGGTGCAGGTCCAGCCCGCTCTGCAGGCCAGTGGTGCGGCAGATGCCGCCGCGGATGTGCAGGCAGGGGTCACCGAGGGTCCAGGCGACCGCACCGCGTGCGTAGAGGCAGGACGCGTCCTGCCAATTGATCCAGTCGAGCACGCGCCCGTGGGCGTCCAGGGCCAATAACCGTACCGAGCCGGGCCGATGCAGCGTAACGATCGGCGATACCTCGGCGACCGGGGCGGACGAGGCTCCGGTATCGATCAGACCCAAGCGTGTAGTGTCTGTCTCCATCGGGAAAACAGCTTATACCCGAATCGTTACCAATTGGGTATAGGCGGCAAGTGCCTACCCATTTGGTAACGATTCGGCCCCGGGCATTCCACCTTATCCCCGCGCCGTTGGCGCGCCCCCTTGAACATCAAGGGGGCTTTTCTCCAGAACGTGTATCGGGGCGCCGACCAACGGTCGGCACCTACCGACGATCAGGTATCGGTGCTCCGACTGGCGGTCGGCACCTATCGACGATCAGGCGTCGGTGGTCTGGCGACCGATCAACCTTCGCCGAAATGCGCGTCGGTCATCGCCATCAGCGGTTCGGCGCCGGCCTGGATCGCGGCGGCGTGGCTGAGCGTGCGCGGGAGCACGCGGGCGAAGTAGAAGCGGGCGGTCTCGCGCTTGGCCTGCTTGAACGCAGCGCTCTGCGCGGAGGCATCGGCGGCGGCGACGCTGCGTGCCCACCAGTAGGCCAGCACCACATAGCCCGAATAGAACAGGTAATCGAAGCTGGCCGCGCCCAGTTCGTCCGGGTTGGTGGCCGCGCGCTGCAGGGTCGCCAGGGTCAGCTTGCCCCATTCGTCCGCCTTGGCGCGCAGCGGGGTGATGAACTCGGCCAGCGCCGGGTTGCCTTCATTGGCCTTGGCGAAGGCCTCGATCTCGGCCAGCATCAGTTTCAGGCCGGCGCCCTGGCTGGAGGCGGTCTTGCGACCGATCAGGTCCAGTGCCTGGATGCCGGTGGTGCCTTCATACAGCGTGGTGATGCGGGCATCGCGTGCCAGCTGCTCCATGCCGTGCTCGCGGATATAGCCGTGGCCACCGAAGCACTGCAGCGCGTTGTAGGTGTTCTCGATGCCCCATTCGGTCTGGCAGGCCTTGGAGATCGGGGTGAGGAAGCTCACCAGGGTGTCGGCGCGTTCGCGTTCGCCGGCATCCTGCGCATGGTGGGCGACGTCGATCAGGGTGGCCGCGTGCAGGGCCAACAGTCGGCTGCCTTCCACCAGCGATTTGATGGTCAGCAGCATGCGCCGCACATCCGGGTGGACCAGGATCGGGTCGGCCGGCTTTTCCGGGTTTTTCGGGCCGCTCAGCGAACGCGACTGCAGGCGCTCGCGGGCGTACTTAAGGGCGTTCTGGTAGGCGCGTTCGGACAGGCCGATGCCCTGCAGGCCAACGCCCAGGCGGGCGGTGTTCATCATGGTGAACATCGCCTGCAGGCCCTTGTGCGGCTGGCCCACCAGATACCCTTCGGCGCCGTCGAAATTCATCACGCAGGTGACCGAACCCTTGATGCCCATCTTGTGCTCGATCGAGCCGCAGCGCAGCGCATTGCGCTCGCCGATCTTGCCCTCGCGGTCCACCTTGAACTTCGGGGTGACGAACAGCGAGATGCCCTTGGCGCCGGCCGGTGCATCCGGCAGCTTGGCCAGCACCAGGTGGACGATGTTGTCGGTCAGGTCGTGCTCGCCGGCGGTGATGAAGATCTTGGTGCCGGTGATCGCGTAGCTGCCGTCCGCGTTGGGTTCGGCCTTGGTCTTGAGCAGGCCCAGGTCGGTGCCGCAATGCGGTTCGGTCAGGCACATGGTGCCGGTCCAGCGGCCTTCGATCAGCGGCTTGAGGAAGGCCTCCTGCTGCCACGCCTCACCGTGCTGCTTGAGCGCCTCGATGGCGCCATGGGAGAGCAGCGGGAAGTTGCCCCATGCCAGGTTGGCGGCATTGATCATTTCGTTGAGCGGCACGCCCAGCGTGTGCGGCAGACCCTGGCCACCCAGCTCCGGCGCAGCGGTCAGGCCGGTCCAGCCGCCCTCGACAAACTGCGTGTACGCCTGCTTGAAGCCAGGCGGGGTGGTGACCTCGCCGGTGCTCTGGTCCAGTACACAGCCGATCTCATCGCCCACGCTGTTCAACGGCGCCAGCACGCTGGCACTGAAACGGCCGGCTTCTTCCAGTACGGCATCCACCACATCGGCGGTGGCATCGGTCAGGCCGAGGCGCGCGAACAGCGGCTCGACCTTGAGCACGTCATGCAGGGCGAAACGGATATCGGAAAGCGGGGCGGTGTAGCTGCTCATCGGGGACGGTCTCGATCAGTGGCGAAGGGTGGCCGGTCAGCGCAGGACGCCGGGCAGGCCAGGGGCCTGGTTGAGCGTGCTGCGGCTGTCAATCTCGAAGGTGCGTTGCTTCTTTTCCTGTGGGGTCGCGCTCACCGAACCCTTCAGCGAATAGGCCAGGGTACGGTTGCCGGCCAGCGCGTCGGCCATCACCAGGCGCGCGCCCGAGCTCGGCTTGAGGTCGACGTTGACCACATCGGCCGACACGCCACCAATCGACAGCGCCGGCTGCAGCTGCAGCGCACCGGCGTCCTGATCGCTCACCTTGAGCTGCAGGGACACGTTGTCGAAGGTCATGGGCATGGAGCTGAAGTTCTGCAGGCGCAGCGCGACCGTCCAGCTGCCATCGGCACGCACCGTCAATTCCTGCACGCTGGCGGCCGGCTCGGAGACGCGTTTGACCGTCTTGTTGCAGGCGGCAAGGGCCAGGCAGGCGACGGCGATCAGGCCGATGGGCAGGGCGGAACGGAAGCGGTGGCACATGGCGCAATCCTCGGGCGGATACTGCATGGGTATGAGCATACTACGGCGTATGGTGTCCGTGCTGCTCTGGGGCAGCAGGGGGCAAGGGTAGGGCACCGGGGTGACCGGGCCACGTGCTTTTAGTCTGGGGGAACACGGCCGAGTGGCGGCGCGGCGCGTGGCCGGCGTGCCAGGTCAGTCCAGCGGCGCCATCACCCGCAACGGGGCCAGGTCATAGCCCATCGCCTCGGCACGCGCCTTGAGCTGCTCGAACAGGGCGGTGTCCATGCTCGGCGAACGCGAGAGGATCCACAGGTATCTGCGGTCCGGCTCGCCGACCACCGCCCACTGGTAGGCCGGATCCAGGGCGATCACCCAGTAGTCGGCCCAGACCAACGGGACCCAGGAGAGCCAGTCCGGCACGAAGCGCACCTGCAGCCTGCCAGGGTGACCCTCGACGGGCCGTGCCACGCCATCGGCGGCGACGCGATCACCATCGGCCTGGCGGCATGCGTTGTGCACGCTGATCCGGCCATCGGCGCGCAGGCTGTAGGTGGCGGTGATGTCGCCGACGCACTTCTTCTGGAACGATACCGGCAGGTGCGCGATCTCATGCCACTGGCCGGCGTAGCGGTCCATGTCCAGCGCCTCCACCGAGGTCACCGGCGCGGCCGCCCAGGCCGACCCGGTGGCGGCGAGGGCGAGCAGGGCACTGATCAGATAGCGGCTGCGCATTGTCGACACTCCACACAAGACGCAGCGAGCTTAGGCACAGGCAGGACGGAAATTGTGAATATTCCGTCATGCAGTGGCCGTCTCACGTCGCTGGGGTGCGCGTGGCAGCGTGCGGCACCCGCGCTACCGACTGTCAGCGGAGAGTTCCCGCGTGGCGTTGCCGTTCTCGTCCAGGAAGCGCACCTTGGCGTCTCCCGAGGGCGTGACCACCAGCTCGAGCCGCGGCTTTCCTTGACCATCGCGCAGGGTCAGCATGGCATCGCGCGCATCAGATTTGCCAAGGAACACGCGCTCGGTGATCGCAGGAACGCCATTCCGATGAAGTGCTTCGTCCCGCTTGGAGAAGAACGGACGGTCCAGGCCATCGGCAACGTCATTGAAGGTCAGCCCTGCCGAGTGTGTCCCTGCTTCGTCCACGCCCAGCAACTGCATCTGCTGGTCCTGCTGATAGCGATCAAAGGTCAGGCTCATGCCGCTGGAGGGTTTGCCGTTCTTGTCGAGCGAGCCGTTGTAGATCAGCCCGCCGTTTTCCGTGCCTTCATCGTTGAAGAACAGCATGCCTGCCATCGGGCGCGGATGCGGTTGCTCTTTGTTGTGGATGAGCACCCCGGGAAAGAGCGTGCGATTGGAGATCGCCAGTCGCAACGTCCCATCAGGTTCCTTGATGTTGATGCGCTGGGCATCGATGACGTCGAAGCTGGCGCTGCGCTGCGACGTCGCCCCCATCATCAACGCCGCCACGGCCAGGACGCCGAACCCCGCGTAGCCCAGCGTGAGTCTTCGTTGACTGCGTTTCAGCTGCGCGATCTGCGCCTGCAGCACGTCGATGCCGTTCGACATTCACTTCTCCCTGTGTGCGCGGCCATGAGGTGCGAACAAGCGTGGCCGCAGACGACACTGTCCGCCAGGTGAGCATGCCAGCGCGTGGCGATGAACGGCAAGGCATGCCATTGCGTCACGCAGGACATCATCCCTGGTCGGTTTGCCCGCTCTGCAATGCGCGATGGATCTCCGCCTCGATCATCGCTTCGTCGTCGCGTGCGGCCCAGCGGCTGATCCTGACGATCACCAGCACCGCGGCGGCGATGAGGTAGGCGGCAGGCACGACCGCCAGACTGGCGAACAGTGCGGGGGCGAGCTCGTGTGTGAGCTGCCAGTGCTTCACCACCGCCACCAGCGGAAAGATGAGCAGGCTGACGAACATGCCGATCACCAAGGTGCGGATGAAGGGGTGCATCTGGAACGCACCTTCCAGCCGCGCGCCGCGCTCGGTGGCAATGCACCGGCCGATGAAATACGGCTTGAACGAATTGGAGACGAAGGGGCGTTTCCAGCACAGGCGGATCCGTTGAGCGGAGACCTTCCCGCGCATCCCCGCGGCAGAAAGGCGAGGGCCGTGCTGGATCGACTGCCTGAGCTGCAGCACGGTCGCCTCGAGCGGGTGCGTGCTGTGGAAGACAGCATGGCGTTTGCCGAACAGCGCGGCGAACAGAGCACGAACCATGTGCAGACCCCCTTCCTTGAACGATGCGCGATGTGGCCTGGTCGAACGCCAGACAAAAAAAATGACCTGCATTTCTGCAGGTCATCTGAAATTGTGGTGGCCGGGGACGGAATCGAACCGCCGACACGGGGATTTTCAATCCCCTGCTCTACCAACTGAGCTACCCGGCCACTTCATCGCTGCGTTGCCGCTGGCGAGGACGCGAATAATACGGAGGTATGAGGGGTTCGGCAAGCGTTTCGCGAAAAAAATTTCACATTTGTTTCCAAACCCTTGTCCGCCCACATCCAAGTGCTTGATCCACCGGGCTCGAGCACATCACCGAAGCGCATGAACGTCGGTTCAGGCGGATGCGTTGCGCCGGTGCAGTTGATCAGCCCGGGGTGGATCGTGCGTCGTTGGGCATGCACCACAACAGCACGATGCCGATCACCATCATGATCGCCGCCAGCACCAATGCGCCCTGGTAGCTGCCGCTGTCGCGCGCCAGCGTGCCGGCGATCGCGGGGGCGATGATCTGGGCGACGCCGTAACTCAGCGTCAACGTCGCCATCGCCTTGGCAGGATTGTGCGGGTAGTGGCGACCCACCACGGTCAGGGTCAGACTGACGATGCCGGCGAAGGTCAGGCCGAACAGCACCGCGCTGGCCGCGCCGGCCCACAGCCCGCCATCCAGCAAGGGCAATACGAAGGACGTGGCCTGCAACGCATACGCGAGCATCAATGCACGGATCAGGCCGAGCCGGTTAGACAGCCGGTCCCAGGCAAACGTCGAGGGGATGGCGGTGAGGCCGACCAGCATCCACACCCAACTGCCGTGGCCGGCGAAGGCAGGGGTCTGCACCAGGATGGCGACGATGAAGGTCGCGCTGACCACGAAGCCGACCCCCGCGCAGAAGTACGAGGCGATCAGCAGCCAGCGCCAGCGCCGCCCGGGTGGCGGGGGAGCGTTGGCACCCGTCGTGCTGGAGATCGCTGCCGGCGGCGGCATCCATGCCCAGGCCGGGATCAGGAACACCACCGCGAGGGTGCCCAGGGCGATCCACTGCCGGGAGGACGCCAGTTGATCGGCCATCGCCGCAGCCGCCAGGCCCGAGACCGCGATCCCCACCCCGAGGCCGGCGAAGTGCAGGCCGAGCTGTGGGCGGCGCTGATGGGCTAGCAGCCAGTTGAGCACCAGCCCGGAGGCGAGCAGCAGGCCGGCGGTGCTGGACAGGCCGGCCACGAAGCGCAGCACGCCCCAGAAGGCCATGTCCGTGGTGGTGCCCATCAGGCCGGTGGATACCACTGCCAGGACCAGTCCGATGCGGTAGAAGCGGAATTTCAGCTGCATGTCGCCGACCCGGGCGACCAGCACGGTGCCGGCCAGGTAGCCCAGATAGTTGAACGTTGCCAGCCAGCCGCCGGCGGCGGCCGTGAGCCCGGCGTCGAGCCGCATCACCGGCAGCAGCGGGGTGTAGGCAAAGCGCGCCAGGCCAACCGTGAGTACCAGCGCGCAGATGCCGGCCGTGATGACCTGCCAGGCGTGGCGGGGATGCGGGACCGTGAGGGACATGGGTGTGGAGGGGAGCGGGGAGGGGCCCATCGTCGGTGGGGGGAGGTGACCGCGTCTTTCGATAGAATGACCCATCCTGTCGATGAGACGTCACATGGCCATGGCTGAACCTACTGCGCCGGGTTGGCGCGAAGTTCCGGTGCCGCCGCTGCGGCGTCTACCCTGGCCGGTGGTGGCGCGCAGCCAGCGACTGGAGGCCGGCGAGCGCTTCCCGCCGCACGTGCACGGCTGGAACCAGCTGGTCCACGCCAGCACGGGTGTGCTGCAGGCCAGCGCCGGGCAGGCACGTCACGTGATCACCCCGCAGCAGGCGCTGTGGGTGCCGACCGGCACGCTCCATCACACGGGCGCGTTGAACACCTCGGCGTTCCGCAATCTTTACGTGGCCGATGGCCCGGAACTGGGTATGCCCACGCATTGCGTGGTGCTCGATGTGTCACCGCTGCTGCGCGAACTGATCATTGAACTCGATCGCACCGTGCCCGATCACGACCGCACCTACTACGCCACCTTGTGTACCTTGATCACTGCGCAGTTGCCGCGCCAGCGGCAGCACACCCGGCACCTGCCGTGGCCGCAGGATGCGCGCCTGCAGCGCTGGTGCCAGGCGCTGTACGAGCAACCCGCCGACACCCGCAGCGTGAATGACTGGGCACCCTTGCTGGGTGCATCGCCGCGTACCCTGGCGCGCCACTTTGAGCGCGAGACCGGCATGCGCCTGCGTGAGTGGCGGTTGCGGCTGCGCCTGCTGCGCGCCATTGAGTGGCTGGCGCAGGGGCGTTCGCCCACGGTAATCGCGCACGAGCTGGGCTATGCCTCGGCGTCGGCGTTCAACTACATGTTCCGGATCGAGATGGGCATGAGCCCGCTGCAATGGAGGCGCGCACGCCCTACGGCGTGACCGGGCAGGCCAGGCTGACCAGGCGGTCATCCTCGAAGCGTGCGCGGATCATGCCCTTGTCGGCTTTGCCTGCGGGCCACTCCGCGTCGGCCCCTGCACCGGGCAGGGGATTGCCCAGGTGGAAGTACACGCGGCCACGGCTGTCGCCGACCTGCACCTTGTTGCATGCCACGATGGGTGAAGCCATCTCGCCGCAGTCGCCCTGCAGCAGGCACAGGCGCGTGTGGCACTTGCCTGCACCGGACGACCAATGGCCTTGCGCGGCCAGGCAACCGGGCTCGGTCGCCAGGATCGCCCAGCATGCCAGGCCGAACACGGTGGTGGCGGACATCAACCCGGGCAGCAGGTAGCGGCGTCGGCGGGAAGCGGGAACGTTCATGACGCGATCATGCGCCCTGGCCGGCGGCGCGGGCAACGCATGCGCGGTGCAGCGTACGGATGGAATGCTGTGACGCCATCGGGACAATCGGTCCCTGTCGCACAAGGCGATTGCACAGCCGCATCGTCCTGCACCGATGGAACGCTGTTTTACCCCCCGCCCGCACGTGCCCGGACGGCGTACTGTCGGGATTCCTTTTCCGTCTCCCCGGAGCGATCCGCTGATGAACGCACTCACCAACACCCGCATCGTGCTCGCTTCTCGCCCGAACGGTGCTCCCGTCTCATCCAACTTCCGTATCGAGCACGTGCCGGTGCCCGCGCCTGGCCCGGGCGAGGTGCTGCTGCGCAATCGCTATCTGTCGCTGGATCCCTACATGCGTGGTCGCATGGAGGAGGGGCCGTCCTACGCCGCACCGGTTGCGCTGGATGCGGTGATGGAAGGGCGCACCGTTGCTGAAGTGCTCGCCTCCAACCATCCCGGTTTCGCCATCGGCGAGCATGTGCTGGCACCGGGCAACTGGCAGACGCACGCGGTCATCCATGGTGATCAGCTCAGCCGCAAGCTCGAGGACAACGACCTGCCGATCAGCACTGCACTGGGTGTGTACGGCATGCCCGGATTCACGGCGTACGTGGGCCTGCAGGAAATCGGCAAGCCGCAGCCGGGCGAAACGCTCGTGGTGGCGGCTGCCAGTGGCCCGGTGGGCGCAACGGTGGGGCAGATCGCCAAGCTGCAGGGGGCGCGCACGGTCGGCATTGCCGGTGGCGAGCAGAAGCGCGCGTACCTGGAAACACTGGGCTTCGATGTGGCGCTGGATCACCGCGCCGACGATTTTGCCGCGCAGTTGCGCGCGGCGGTGCCCGATGGCATCGATGTCTACTTCGAGAACGTCGGCGGACATGTGTTCGATGCGGTCGCGCCGCTGCTCAACGATTTCGCGCGCATTCCCGTGTGCGGCACCATCGCCACCTACAACGCGCGCGGCGCGGTGCTGCCCGGGCCGGACCGGCTGCCGGGTTTCATGAGCCAGGTGCTGCGCCAGCGCCTGACCGTGCGCGGCTTCATCCAGTCGGACCTGCACGCCTTGTTCCCGGCGTTCCTGCGCGAGATGGGGCAGTGGTTGAAGGACGGCCGCGTGCAGTATCGCGAAGACATCGTGGAGGGCCTGGAGAACGCGCCCGAGGCATTCTTCGGGCTGCTCAAGGGGCGCAACTTCGGCAAGCTGGTGGTCAAGCTGGATTGACCGGCGTATCGCGCGTGAGCGCGACGTGTGCGAGGCCGTGTCGATCGTGATTCGTGCATCACGATCGGCTGGTTAGTCTGCCCTTGAAGGCGCCGTCCCGGTGCCCGCATCAGTGAGTAGAACCATGGCAGACACCAAGCCCAGCGAACAAGGCAAGCAGGAAGGCATCGAAGAGAGCCAGCAGGACCGCAAGCAGGACGATACCGCCAAGCAGCGGCCGGGACAGACCGATCAGGCGATCCACGATGCAGGCACACGCCGGCCGGAGCGCAAGGACAATCCCGAGGGCGCGTAAGCAACCCGCGCAACCTGCAGAAACAACAACGCCCCGGAAACCTGGTTTCCGAGGCGTTGTCTTGAATAGTGGTGGAGCCAAGGAGGATCGAACTCCTGACCTCGTCGATGCGAACGACGCGCTCTCCCAGCTGAGCTATGGCCCCACGGGTGGTGCAACTGCGTGGCGTACCCGACCTCGGCCGTACCTCGCGATGGGCCTAGTCTAGCGCCGACCGGCATTGCCTGCCAAGGGGTGCCTGGTCCGGGTCACGGGCCGGCGCCGGGTGTCCTGCCAGGTGCCCATTCGACCTGCCGCAGCAGGGCTTTGTCCAGCTTGGCCGCCACGCCGACGCTGCGCCCGGCCAGGTTGGCCACCACGAAGGGCGACAAGCGCCGGGCGACATGTGACCGATGGCCCGGTAGGCGTCCAAACCCGAACGCTGCCCTTCCGGCGCGCGCGTGGGCCGGGCATAATCCGCGCCAGAAAACGCGGCCGCATAGCCAGTGGACCAGGGGGGCCGGACAGCCGTCGCCCAGAACGCCCTGACACCAATCTGCAACATCCAGCCAATACCGTGCCGCATCGCTGTCTCCACAGCGGTGTCGATTTCCTATGGTGCCCGGCCATCTCGCCGGCTGCCCCGATCTGTACTACCAGAGACCTCTGCATGCCCGCTCTACGCCACGCCCCTGTGTCGACGCGTCTTCTTTCCCGTTCCCTGCCGGCCGCCCTGCTGCCGCGCCGCCACGCCCTGGCGCTGGCCTGCGCTTCGGCTGCGCTGATGCTGTCCGCTGCCGCCTCGGCGCAGGACGCGCAGTCGGCCAGCGCGACCTCGCTGGACACCATCACCGTTACCGCCGACCACCGCGAGCGCAACCTGCAGGAAGTGCCGGTCTCGGTCGGTGTGGTGCAGGGCGAGAAGATCCGCGACTACACCGCCGGCGGCGACGACACCCTGCTGGCACTGTCGGGCAAGGTGCCCAGCTTCTACGCTGAAACCACCACCGGCCGCATCTTCCCGCGCTTCTACATCCGCGGCCTGGGCAACATCGACTTCTACCTGGGTGCTTCGCAGCCGGTCTCGATCATCCAGGACGACGTGGTGCTCGAGCACGTGGTGCTGAAGTCCAACCCGGTCTATGACGTGGACCAGATCGAAGTGCTGCGCGGCCCGCAGGGCACGCTGTTCGGCCGCAACACCACCGCCGGCATCGTCAAGTTCGACACCATCAAGCCGAGCCAGGACTACAGCGGCCGCGTGCAGGCCAGCTACGGTACCTACGGCAGCGTGGCGATCGACGGCGGCTTCGGTGGCCCGATCAACGATATCGCCTCGTTCCGCGTGTCGGCGCTGTACCAGCACCGCGATGATTACGTCGACAACACCTACCGCGGCCCCAGCGCCGATGGCACGGTCTCGCCGAAGAAGAACGCCATGGGCGGCTTCGACGACCGCAACGTGCGCGCGCAGCTGCTGCTGCAGCCGACCGAGAACTTCTCGCTGCTGGCCTCGGCCCATGCACGCGACTACGACGGCACCTCGACCCTGTTCCTGCGCAGCGCGCTGACCAAGGGCTCCAACAAGACCGACGTGCCGCGCGACCAGGTCGCCTACGACGAAGCCGACAACAACCCGCAGGCCTACAAGACCTACGGCGGCTCGGTGAAGGCCATCTACGATTTCGGCAACGTCTCGCTGACCTCGATCACCGCCTACGAAACCACCTCCGGCTACAGCCGCGGTGACACCGACGGCGGCGCGGCCGTGAACTACCCGGTCAACGGCGTGCCGAACGGTTACGGCCAGTCGATGGGCCAGATCCGCGATCTGGACCAGTGGACCCAGGAGTTCCGCCTGGCCAACGCCGACGACAACCGCCTGAAGTGGCAGGTCGGCGCGTTCTACTTCGACGGTCGCGACACCACCGATTTCTACCAGCGCGCCTGGTTCCTGCAGGGCAACGCGCGCAACCCGAACAACTGGGTTCGCCTGCGCAACGTCAACACCTCCTGGGCCGGCTTCGGCCAGGTCAGCTATGACGTGACCGACAAGTTCACCCTGACCGCCGGCCTGCGCCAGACCAAGGACGAGAAGAAGACCCGCCTGCTCAAGACCGCCGATACCGCCGCCGGTGCCGTGACCTACAAGGGCCGCACCTACGTGGAGATGTCCGACACCACGCCGAGCTGGGATTTGAGCGCGATGTATGCGTTCAACCCGCAGCTGAGCGTGTACGCGCGCGTGGCCCGCGGCTTCCGCGGCCCGACCATCCAGGGCCGTTCGGCCGTGTTCAATGCCGACTTCACCACGGCGAACTCGGAAACCATCCTGTCCTGGGAAGCGGGCATCAAGAGCAGCCTGTGGGACAACCGCCTGCGCGTGAACGCGGCTGCGTTCACCTATGTGGTCAACGACATCCAGCTCAACGGCAACGATTCGGACGGCAACGGCGTGCTCTTCAACGCCGACAAGGCCAAGGCCTACGGTCTGGAAGCGGACATGGAGCTGCGCCCGATCCCGAACCTGGCCCTGAGCGCCGGCGTCAGCCTGCTGCACAGCAAGATCCAGGACGACCGCGTGTACGCGCAGGTCTGCGCCCTGAACGGCGCCGTGGTGTGCACCGTGAACGACCCGACCATCAAGGTCGGTGCCAACACCTTCGCGCAGATCAACGGCAACCCGCTGCCGAATGCACCGAAGTACAACATCAACCTGGCCGCGCGTTACGACATGCCGGTCAATGACGCCGATGTGTTCTTCGTCTCCACCGACTGGAACAAGCAGGGCTACACCAGCTTCGTGCTGTACGACTCGGCCGAATTCAACTCCAAGGGCAGCTTCGAAGGCGGCCTGAAGCTGGGCTACTCGGCCAACTACGGTGCCTGGGAAGTGGCGCTGTTCGCGCGCAACATCACCAATGAGAAGAACCTCAAGGGTGTGATCGAGAACTACATGGCCGCGGTCTACAACGAACCGCGCACCGTGGGTGTGTCGCTCAACATGAACTGGTAAGACCCACGTCGCCGGTGCTGCGCTGCTGCGGCACCGGTGTGTCGGATCCAAGAGACAACGCCCCGCAGATGCGTGGCGTTGTCGTTTCAGGCAGGTGGCAGCAGAGGGGCCAGGATCGGCTCGAGCTGCGCCTGGCGCCAGCCGGCCAGCGCCGTGGGCCACTGGCGGCGTTCGATGTAGCTTTCCAGGTGCTTGCGCGAGGCCAGTACGCCGTCGGGCAGGCCAAGTTCGGCACTGCGCGCGCTGACCGCATCCTGCAGCCGCTTGAGGGCCTGCTTGTTGGCATCGTTGGCCGGCAGCGCCAAAGGGGCTTCGGCTTCATCGGCAAGCGGGGTGATCAGCGCCTGCCAGACCTGCGCGGCGAGTTTGCGCGGGGCCTTGGGGAAGCCTTCCATCAGTTTGGACAGCGCATCCACATCGGCCGGCGGCGTGCGTGCCAGCACGGCGGCCAGTTCGTTGTCGAGCACCCAGCTGCGCGGCTTGTCGCTGGCGCGGGCCTGCACGTCGCGCCAGCGCAGCAACCGCAGCAGGCGCAGCTGTGCCGGGGTATCCATGAACTGCGCCGAGCGCATCGCCACATGCGGCCAGCGCTCTTCATCGTGTTCCACACTGGCGAGCAGGCGCTCGGCATCGTCCTGCAGCCACTGGCGGCGGCCGAGTTCTTCCAGGCGTGCGTCGATGGTGTCGTGGATCTGGAACAGGTACTCCACGTCGTCGGCGGCGTACTCCAGCTGTGCCTCCGAGAGCGGGCGGCGCATCCAGTCCGAACGGGTCTCGCCCTTGGCCAGGGTGACGCCGGTGACCGCAGTGACCAGCTTCTGGTAACCCATGCCGCCGCCGATGCCGGCCAGCGCAGCGCCGATCTGGGTGTCGAAGAGCGGGCGTGGCAGCACGCCGCAGGCGACCTTGAAGGTGACCAGGTCTTCGCTGGCGCTGTGCATGATCTTGAGGATCGAGGTATCCGTCAGCCACGGGGCCAGGGCCTCGTTCATGCCGGGGATCAGCGGGTCGATCAGCAGGATTTCATCGCCGACCGCCATCTGTACCAGGGCCAGTTGCGGCCAGTAGGTGCGCTCGCGGATGAACTCCGTGTCCAGGCCGATGCGGGTGGGGCGCTGGCGGAAGCGCTCGTCCAGTTCCGCCGGGGTTTTGATCCAGTAAGCCACGTGGGATTCCATGTACTGCAAAGGGGTGCTCAGGTCGGGGAGGATAGCCTAACCCCGTGCCACGGCCGGCATGCCTGCGCAGTGCGATGAACGCCCGGGCCGCCAGCGGTCGCCGCCCGCGACGGTGGCGATTATGATGATCGCCTGTCCGCACCTGCGGCATGCCGCCTGGAACGCGACTGCACCCGGGGCACACGGCGTGCGGCAGGGCGCAGGCGCTGCAAGACGATGCCATGCCCCAAGGACCCCCATTTGCGACCGTCAGGCACATTGCCGCTGCTGTTCACCGCACTGCTGGGGGTGCTGGCCGCCTGTTCGCCCGCGCCTGCGCCCGCCCCGGCAACCCCAGCGGCCACGCCCGCTGCGCCGCGGCCCACGCCCAGCGCACCGGTGGCGCAGGTCACCATCGGTGGCGAGGATGCGGCCGAGACGGTGGAGCGCTGGCAGCCACCTGCGGTCACCCTCGTCGACGGCGAAGCCGCGCAGGCACGCCGTGACGCCGCGCGCGCCTTCGAAGAAGACCGGCTGTACCGCAGCGCCGAGGATGCGATTCCGATCTGGCTGGCGCTGCTGGAGCGCGATCCCAAGGACAGGGTGGCCCAGGCCGGCCTGAAGCGCGCCCGTCAGCGTCTGCTGGAGGAAGCGTCCGCCTTGTTGGACCGCCCGCTCAAGCAGCGTGAGGCGCTGGCCCAGGCCAGCGAGATGGCCCTGGTCCTGCTGACCCTGGCGCCCGACGATGCCAAGGTACGTGAGCTGCAGTCGCGGGTGGAGATCGCCCAGCGCGTGGTGGCCTACAACCGCGCCGGTGAAGAGGATCTGCGTGCCGATCGCATCGGCGAAGACGGCGATGGCGCCATCCCCAATTTCCGCGAGGCGCTGGCGCTGGACGCGGACAATCCTCGTGCCCGGCAGGGGCTGGCCGCCGCAGAGAGCGCCCTGATCCGGCGTGCGGAAACGGCCGCGCGGGCCACTGACTTTGCGACCGCGGGGACGTGGCTGGCCGAAGCGGCCAAGGTGCGTGACTCTTCGATCACCATCGCCGATGCCTTCGAGCGCATCGAGAACATCCGCTCTGACACCCTGGCGCGGCTGCGCAACGAGGGCCTGCGTGATCTGGCCACGCCGCAGGGTCTCAAGCCGGCGCGGCAGAAACTGGAAGATGCCCTGCGCATCGCATTGCCCGGTGATCCCGTCGTGGGCCAGCTGCGCGAGCGCATCGAACTGGTCACCCATTACGGCAGCTTCCGGCCGCGGCAGGTGTTCAGCGATGCCCTGCGCGATGGTGGCCGCGGGCCCCAGATGATCGTGGTGCCGCATGGCGGATTCCAGATGGGCGCCGCCGAGAACGAACTGGGCGCGACCGATGCCGAGAAACCCTCGCATTACGTGCGGTTCGAGCGCGGCTTTGCGATGTCGATCACCGAAGTGACGGTCGCCGATTTCCGCCGCTACGTGCAATCCACCAAGGCCCGCCCACGTGCCACGCGGCGCGGGCATTCGATCGTGTACGACGAGCGCAGCGGCAACTTCGTCCGCCGCAGCGGCGTGGACTGGCAGTCCGATTACAACGGCGCCGAGGCGATCGCCAACCTGCCGGTGATGCACGTCAGCGTGCGCGATGCCGAGAATTACGCGACCTGGCTGTCCGAACAGACCGGACGCTCGTACCGCCTGCCCAGCGAGGCCGAATTCGAATACGCGCTGCGCGCGGGCAGCAGTGGCCGCTACCCGTGGGGCGATGCGGGCACGCCGCCCGCGCGCGCCGGCAATTTCACCGGCGCCGAGGATGTCTCACCCTCCGGCCGGCACTGGTACAACGCCTTCGTCGGCTACGGCGATGGATACTGGGGGCCGGCGCCGGTGGGCAGCTTCGATCCCAACCCCTGGGGCCTGCACGACATCGCCGGGAACCTGAGCGAGTGGGTGGCCGACTGCTGGCATGCCAGTTACCGGCGGGCACCTGCCGATGGCGTGGCCTGGTTCAACCCCGGCTGCCGGCAGCGGGTGATCCGTGGCGGCAACTGGGCCAACGCTCCGGCACAGACCCGCGCGGCGTGGCGGCAGTCGCAGGACTCGGACACCACCAGCGCCCGGATCGGCTTCCGCCTGGTCCGCGGTATCTGACCAACGGCGCGCCGGGTCGGATTTTCACCCGGCCACCCACCGCGCGTTCTAGGATTGGCGCAGTGTCGGGCAGGGTGCCGCGGCCATCTCAGGAAGCAAGCGCATGCGCAACGATCCATTCGGCGGTCAGCAGCAGGGCCGCGCCCGGCGGCCGGGCCTGTTCGGCAACATCCGCTGGTGGGTACTGCTGGCCTTCGCCGGCTATGCCGCGTTCTACTGGTTCTCCAACCGTGCGGTGGATCCGTACACCGGCGAAAGCGTGTTGATCGACAGCTCGCTCGATGCGAGCCAAGAGAAGGCGCTCGGCCTGCAGGCCTACCAGGAAATCCTGGCCCAGGAGCGGCCGTTGGATCCGAATGCGCCACAGTCGCGCGAGATCCAGGCGATCGCCCAGCGCCTGATCGCCAAGGTGGACGTGGTGGAAACCGCGCTCGCCGAGGAACATGGGTTGAAGCCTGCGCACTTCGCGCGTGACTTCGAATGGGAGGTCAACGTGATCCCGTCCGACCAGGCCAATGCGTTCTGCCTGCCGGGCGGCAAGATGGCGGTCTATACCGGGCTGATTCCGGTCGCGCGTACGGTGGATGCGATGGCGGTGGTGATGGGGCATGAGATCGCGCATGCCTTGCTGCGTCATGGGGCCCAGCGCATGGCCCAGCAGAAGATGACCCAGATCGGGCAGATGGCCGGCGCCGCCAGCGGCATGGACCCGCAACAGCAGCAGATGATGATGTCGGCGATGGGCTACGGCTACCTGTTGCCCTATGCGCGCAGCCATGAAACCCAGGCCGATGAGGTGGGCCTGATGCTGGCCGCCGCAGCGTGCTTCGACCCGCAGGAAGCGATTCCGCTGTGGGAGCGGATGGGGCAGGCCAGTGGGGGGCAGTCGACCTCGGAATTCGCGTCCACGCATCCCAACCCGGGCACGCGCATCCAGAACCTGCAGGCGTTGATGCCCAAGGCGATGGAATACCGGCAGAAGTTCTGCGAAAGCGCGGGGCGTTGAAGGCGAACGGCGTGGCGTGGGCGCGCTGGGTCAGCGCGCCGGTTCGTTGACCGTTACGTCGATCACGCCGTCCTGCACGCGTGCCTGGAGCGTATCGCCGGGGCGCACCTGTAGCGGCGAACGCACCAGGCTGCCA
Organism: Stenotrophomonas bentonitica; assembly: GCF_002887735.1. GTDB lineage: Bacteria > Pseudomonadota > Gammaproteobacteria > Xanthomonadales > Xanthomonadaceae > Stenotrophomonas > Stenotrophomonas bentonitica_A. The sequence goes on along the minus strand of NZ_PKQP01000001.1, from coordinate 296,403 downwards.
TCGTCCTCGCGGGTCAGGATGGCGTAACCGCGCGCGACGGTGGCCAGCGGGCTGACTGCTTCCATCGAACGGGCGAGCGCGCGCAGGCGCAGATTGTCGCGCTGCAGCTGGCGGCCGATTGCACTGTCTGCACGTGGCAGCAGCCGTTGCAGGCGCTCACGCAGGGCATCCAGCCGGCGCTGCGGGTGACCGCTGCGCAGTACAGTCGCGGCGTGGCGCAGATGGGCCAGGCGGCCCTGATGCTGTGTCGTCCACGCTGCGTGCAGGCGACGCGCGACATCCTGCTGGCGGCGCTGCAACAGCTGCAGGCGCGATTGCGGGCTCTGTGCGTTGAGGCGCAGCAGGGCGCGATCGGCCCGCTGCATCGCTTGCCCGAGGCTGTGCCGCTGCAGCTGTGCCAGGCGCGCATCCAGGCGGCGCACGCGCAGCAGCAGGTCGCGCTGGTCGGGTACCAGCAGTTCGGCCGCGACCGAGGGCGTGGGCGCGCGCAGGTCGGCGGCGAAATCGGCGAGGCTGAAGTCGGTTTCGTGACCCACCGCAGAGACCACCGGTGTCTGGCTGGCGGCAATCGCGCGGGTCAGCTGCTCGTCGTTGAAGGCCCACAGATCCTCCATCGAGCCGCCGCCGCGGGTCAGCAGGATCACATCGTAACGGCCGCTGGCATCGGCTGAACGCAGCAACGAGGTCAACTGCGCGGCGGCGCTGTCGCCCTGCACCAGGCTGGGCAATAGATCCACTTCCAGCATCGGGAAGCGCCGTTCCAGCACGCTCAGCACGTCGCGCACCGCCGCGCCGGTGGGCGAGGTGATCACCGCCAGGCGGCGCAGATGGGCCGGCATCGGCCGCTTGCGCTCGGGCGCGAACAGGCCCTCGGCCTCCAGCCGCGCCTTGAGCTGCTCGAAGGCGCGGCGCAGGGCGCCTTCGCCGGCTTCTTCCATGTGGTCGAGCACCATCTGGTACTCGCCGCGGGCTTCGTACAGGGTCAACCGGCCCCGCGCGAGCACGCGCATGCCTTCGCGCGGCACGAACTTCAGCCACTGGCTCTTGGGCTTGAACAACGCCGCGCGGATCTGCGAGCGCGCGTCCTTCAGCGTGAAATACATATGGCCTGAGGCCGGGCGGGTAACGCTGCCCAGTTCGGCTTCCACCCAGATCAGCGGGAACGCGCCTTCCAGCAGGTCGCGGGCCAGGATGTTGAGCTGGCTGGGCGTGAGAATCTGCGCGCTGCGGTCCATGGGGGCATCAGGCCAAACGGTACGAACGGGGGGCCATGGTCGCACGTCGGCGGCGATGCTTCATCCCGCGGTGGCGCGCGTGGCGTGCTGTTGCAGGGCCCAGGCCACATGCTCGCGCACGATCGCCGAAGGGTGCTCGCGCCGTGCCTGCAGCGCGGCCAGGGTCTCGGCATGGGTCGGCGCATTGCCCAGCGCCACGGCGATGTTGCGCAGCCAGCGTTCATGCCCGCTGCGGCGGATCGGGCTGCCTTCGGTGCGGCGCAGGAACTCGTCTTCTTCCCAGGCGAACAGCTGGGCGAGCGAGGCGGTGTCCAGGTCATTGCGCGCGCGGAAATCCGGCTCGTCGGTGCGCTTGGCGAACTTGTTCCAGGGGCAGACCAGCTGGCAGTCGTCGCAGCCGTAGATGCGGTTGCCCATTGCGGTGCGCATCTCCTCGGGAATCGCGCCGTCATGTTCGATGGTGAGATAGGAAATGCAGCGACGTGCATCCAGGCGGTGCGGGGCGATGATCGCCTGGGTCGGGCAGACATCGATGCAGCGCGTGCAGGTGCCGCAGTGCGCGCTCGCGGGTGTATCCACCGGCAGCGGCAGGTCGATGTAGATCTCACCGATGAAGAACCACGAACCGCCCTGCTTGTCGATCAGGCAGGTGTGCTTGCCGATCCAGCCCAGCCCGGCATTGCGCGCGAGGGCGCGCTCCAGCACCGGGGCCGAATCGACGAACACGCGGTAACCGAAGGGACCGATTTCCGCGGCGATGCTGTCGGCGAACTTCTGCAGCCGGTTGCGCATCAGCTTGTGGTAATCGCGGCCCAAGGCGTAGCGCGCCACGTAGGCGCGGTCGCCATCATGCAGGGTGTTCCAGGCTTCGGCGTCATCCTTGTGGCCGTAATCCATACCGACCGAGATCACCCGCACCGTGCCCGGCAGCAGTTCATCCGGCCGCGCGCGAAGGGTGCCGTGCCGCGCCATCCACTCCATCGTGCCGTACAGGCCCTTGCCCAGCCAGTCGGCCAGGTGGGCTTCGTCCTCGCGCAGATCGATCCCGGACACGCCGCAGCGCTGGAAGCCATGCACGCGCGCGATCGCACGGATGCGGTCGGCGGCGCGGGCCAGGTGGACGGGGGCGGGGAGGGGGACGGCGGACATGGCCTGGGCGGAAACGGAGCCTGGGAAGGGCGCGGCAAGGCTGCGCCTGGGCGACAAGTATAGAATCCCGGCATGCCCGAGCTTGCTGAACTGTTCGATATCGCCGCCGCGCGCCACCTGGATGCGCAGGCCAGCGCCCTGCTGGGCGATGGGGGAGCCTCGCTGATGCAACAGGCCGGCTTGGCCGCCTGGCACTGCCTGCTGGAGCGCTGGCCACAGGCGCAGCGCATCGGCGTGGTGGTGGGGGCCGGCAACAACGGCGGCGATGGCTATGTGCTGGCCGGTCTGGCCCGTGCAGCCGGCCGCCAGGTGACGGTGCTGCGGCTGGCGACCGATGCCCCGGCCACGACGTTGTCGCAGCAGGCCGAGCAGGCGTTCATCGCCGCCGGCGGTGCGGTAGCGCATTTCGATGGCGGCCTGCCGCCGGTGGACCTGCTCGTGGACGCGCTGTTCGGCATCGGCCTTAACCGCGCGCCAGCCGGTGGGGCGGCCGATCTGATCAACGCGATCACTGCCTCGGGCCTGCCGGTACTGTCGCTGGACGTGCCCAGTGGCGTGGATGCGCAGACCGGTAACGTGCCGGGCGTCGCCATCCGCGCCACGGTCACGCTGCAGTTCATCGTGCGCCACCAGGGGCTGTATACCGGCGCGGCGCTGGAGCATGTCGGCGGGCGTCGGCTGGCCGCGCTGGAACTGCCTGCCGACGGCGACCAGGGCGTGCAGCACAGCGCCGAGTGCTGGCAGCAACCACGCCTGCGCGCACAATTGCCGGCCCGCCGCGCCAACACCCACAAGGGCGAATCCGGCCACGTGCTGTGCGTGGGCGGCAATCTCGGCAGCGGCGGCGCGGTGATGCTGGCCAGTGAATCGGCATTGCGCGCGGGCGCAGGGCTGGTGAGCGTAGCGACCCAGGCAGCGCATGTCGCACCACTGCTGGCCCGCCTGCCCGAAGCGATGGTGCATGGCGTGCAGGACGCGCAGGAGCTGCAGGCCCTGCTGCCACGCGCCGGGGTGATCGCGATCGGGCCGGGCCTGGGCCAGGACGACTGGGCACGCGAACTGTGGCGGCAGGTGCTGGCCAGCGGGAAGCCGCTGGTGATCGATGCCGATGCCCTGAACCTGTTGGCCAAGGCACCGCAGCCGCCCGGTGATGCGATCCTGACCCCGCACCCGGGCGAGGCCGCGCGCCTGCTCGGGTTGAGCGCGGCGCAGGTGCAGGCGGACCGCTTCACTGCCGCCAAAGCGCTGGCCGACCGGTTCCACGCGGTGGTGGTGCTCAAGGGCGCCGGCAGCGTGGTCGCCGCGCCCGACTCGGTGCCGCGGGTGATCGCCGCCGGCAACCCCGGCATGGCCGTGGGTGGCATGGGCGACCTGCTCACCGGCATCATTGCCGCCCTGCGCGTGCAGGGCCTGGGCGCGTTCGATGCGGCCAGTACCGGCGCATTGCTGCACAGCCTGGCCGGCGATGCCGCCGCCAGTGACGGCCAGCGGGGCCTGCTTCCCACCGATCTGCTGGCTCCGCTGCGCCGGCTGGTCAATCCGGACGTTTGAACATGATCGAGTTTTTCCTCGCGCAGACCCAGGACACCGACCTGCTCGGGCAATGGCTGGCCGCGACCCGTCCGCCGCAGGCGGTGATGCAGCTGCAGGGCGACCTGGGGGCTGGCAAGTCGACCCTGGCCCGCGCCCTGCTGCGCGCGCTGGGCGTGCAGGGCGCGATCCGCAGCCCGACCTACACCCTGGTGGAACGCTACCCGCTGGCCGACGGGCACGAAGCCTGGCATCTGGACCTGTACCGGATCGGCAATGCGCAGGAGCTGGATTTCCTGGGGCTGGACGAGGGCAGCGCCTCGCTGTGGCTGGTCGAATGGCCCGAGCGCGGCGCCGGTGCGCTGCCGCCGACCGATCTGGACGTCGCACTGGAGATCCATGGCCAGGGGCGGCGCGCCCGGCTCACGGCGACCAGTCCTGCCGGTCGCGAATGGCTCGAACGGCTCCCCCAAGGGGGTGACTTGCAGGCCCTTTCTGTCGGCTGACACTAGGAACCACCGGCAGGTTACGGATTATTAAGGGAAAAGGAGTTGCATTTCATTCAGCGCGGTGATTGAATCCAGACCCATGCCAATGGGGAAATCACTCACCGCCATCTGCACTGCCGTCGGACTCTGTCTGGCGAGCGCGCTGTCGTGGGCGGGCGAAGTCCGCCAGGTGGCCGTGGAGACCGGTGCGACCGGTACCCGTGCGGAGATTTCGCTGGCCGGCAGCGGGGGTTACAAGACCCTGTCCCTGGCCGGTCCGAACCGCCTGGTGGTCGATTTCCCGGACTCGAGCGCGATCCGCAACCTCAAACTGCCGGCGCCCAAGGGTGTGGTCACGGCGGTCCGAACCGGGCAGCCGGTGCCGGGCACGTTCCGCGTGGTGTTCGACCTGGCCGAATCGGTCGCGCCGTTCCGCCCGCAGATGATCAAGCAGGGGGATCAATCGCGGCTGGTGATCGAGTGGCCGGGCGATGCGCCAACGTCCACCCGCGTGGCCAGCGCGCCGACACCGACACCTGCTGCTGCGTCTTCGCCGACGCCTGCGCCACCGGCTTCCACGCCGGCCGCAGCCACTCCGACGCCCGCGCAGGCCGCTGCCCAATCCGCACAGGCGCGCAGCGATGCCGCGCGCGCCACCGCCTTGCTGACCGCCTCGGTGCGCCAGCAGGCCAGCGCCACCGTCGCCACCTCGGCACCGGCGCCGGGCCCGGCGGCGACCACCGCCACCACCGTCAACGTGGCCGCTGCCGGCACCGCCAATGCCGCCAGCAACAGCGCTTCACCGGCCGCCATCCTCGCCGGTCAGTCGACCACGGCCGTGGTCGCCAGTGCGCCGGTGCCCACCCCGGCGCCGACGCCCACCCCGGTGACGCCGCAGGAGAACCCGCGTCCAGCGATGCCCAGCGACGCCTCGCGGGTGAAGATGCGTGCCGGCATGCGCCCGCTGGTGATCGCGATCGACCCGGGCCACGGCGGCCAGGATCCCGGCGCGGTCGGCCCGACCGGCAAGCGCGAAAAAGACATCACCCTGGCAGTGGCGCGTGAACTGGCCCGCCAGGTCAACGCAACGCCCGGCCTGAAGGCTTATCTGACCCGCGACAGCGACGTGTTCATCCCGCTGCCGATGCGCGCGCAGAAGGCGCGCGCCGCCAAGGCCGACATGTTCATCTCGATCCACGCCGATGCCGCCGAGAACCGCGCGGCCACCGGTTCGTCGGTCTACGTGCTCTCGACCAAGGGCGCGTCCTCGCAGCGTGCGCGCTGGCTGGCCGACAAGGAAAACGCCGCCGATCTGGTCGGTGGCGTGCGCCTGCAGCAGACCGAAGGCACCCTGGCCAACGTGCTGCTGGATCTGGCCCAGAGCGGTTACATGAAGGCCTCCGAAGACGCCGCCGGGCATGTGCTGGGCGGCCTGAAGCGGATCGGCAAGAACCACAAGCCCAACATCGAACGGGCTAACTTCGCGGTGCTGCGCACCTCGGACATGCCGGCGATGCTGGTCGAAACCGCGTTCATCTCCAACCCGGATGAAGAGCGCCGCCTGATCGATCCGGCCTACCAGCGCCAGATCGCCGGGGCCGTGCTCGATGGCGTGCATACCTTCTTCAGCCGCCAGCCGCCGCCGGGCACCCTGTACGCTGCGCGCGCCCAGGCCGAGATCGACGCCGCCGGTACCGTGGCGGGCGGCAGCAAGTAAGCCCGCCACGGTACCGCCCGGCGCACGCTATCATCACGGGATGACGTCTGTTTCCCGAATCCCCCTCGCCGCTGCGCCTCTCACCTCCGTCAGCTGGAGGTGCGCATGAGCATCCGCCAGCTTCCCGAGATCCTGATCAACCAGATCGCCGCTGGCGAAGTGGTCGAGCGGCCCGCGTCCGTGGTCAAGGAACTGGTCGAGAACGCGCTGGACGCCGGCGCCACGCGGGTTGATATCGACCTGGAAGAGGGCGGCGTGCGGCTGATCCGCATCCGCGATGACGGCGGTGGCATTGCACCGGAAGAGCTGCCGCTGGCCGTGTCGCGCCATGCGACCAGCAAGATCGCCAGCCTGGATGATCTGGAGTCGGTGGCCACGCTCGGCTTCCGCGGCGAAGCGTTGCCGTCGATCGCCTCGGTCAGCCGCTTCACCCTGAGCTCGCGCCGTGCCATCGACGAACACGGCTCGGCGTTGCAGATCGAAGGCGGCCGGCTTGGCGAGGTGACCCCGCGCGCGCATGCGCCGGGCACTACCGTGGAAGTGCGCGAGCTGTTCTACAACGTGCCGGCCCGCCGCAAGTTCCTGCGCGCCGAGCGCACCGAGCTGGGCCATATCGAAGAGTGGCTGCGCTCGCTCGCGCTGGCGCGGCCGGATGTCGAGCTGCGCGTGTCGCACAACGGCAAACCTTCGCGCCGCTACAAGCCCGGCGATCTGTACTCGGACGCGCGCCTGGGCGAAACACTCGGCGAAGACTTCGCCAACCAGGCGCTGCGCGTGGACCACAGCGGTGCTGGCCTGCGCCTGCACGGCTGGATCGCGCAGCCCCATTACTCGCGGGCCAGCACCGATCAGCAGTACCTGTACGTCAACGGCCGCTCGGTGCGTGACCGCAGCGTCGCCCACGCGGTGAAGATGGCCTACGGCGACGTGCTGTTCCATGGTCGCCAGCCGGCGTATGTGCTGTTCCTGGAGCTGGACCCGACCCGTGTCGACGTCAACGTGCATCCGGCCAAGCATGAAGTGCGCTTCCGCGATTCGCGCCTGATCCACGATTTTGTGTACCGCACGCTCAAGGAAGCGCTGGCGGAAACGCGCGCCGGCATGACCGCTGCCGGCACGCAGGTGCACGCCACGGAGAGTGCCGCGACCGCGGCGCCGGCCTACGGTCTGCCTTCGTCAGGCAATGGGGGCTATGCACTCGCCGGCAGTGCAGCCGGTGGTGGCGGTGGGGGTGGCATGGGCGGCGACTGGCGCCCGCAGCAATCGCCACTGGGCCTGCGCGTGGCCGATGCCCCTTCCGCCTATGCGGCGCTGTATGGCGCGCCCGGTGGCACCGCCGCCGGCGGCAGCCTGCCGCCGATGCCAACCGAAAGTGGTTTGCCGGTCACGGCGGCCGACAGTGGCGTACCCCCGCTGGGCTATGCGATCGCGCAGCTGCATGGCATCTACATTCTCGCCGAGAATGCCGAAGGCCTGATCGTGGTGGACATGCATGCCGCGCACGAACGCATCGGCTATGAGCGCCTGAAAACCGCACACGACGGCATGGGCCTGCATGCGCAGCCGCTGCTGGTGCCGATCACCCTGGCGGTCGGCGAGCGCGACGCCGACACCGCCGAACGCGAAGCGGAGACCTTGACCTCGCTGGGCTTTGAAATCACCCGCGCCGGCCCCGGCTCGCTGCACGTGCGCAGCATTCCCGCCCTGCTGGCCAATGCCGAGCCGGAGGCGCTGCTGCGCGATGTGCTGACCGACCTGCGCGAGCATGGCCAGAGCCGTCGCATCGCCAGCGCCCGCGACGAACTGCTGTCGACCATGGCCTGCCATGGCGCGGTGCGCGCGAACCGGCGCCTGACCGTGCCGGAAATGAACGGCCTGCTGCGCGACATGGAAATCACCGAACGCTCGGGTCAGTGCAATCACGGCCGGCCGACCTGGGCCCGTTTTTCGCTGGCGGAAATCGACCGCTGGTTCCTGCGCGGACGTTGAGAGGACGGTCATGAACAAGCACTGGGGAGTGTGGGCGGCGGTATTGCTGCTGGCAGTGAGCGTGGCGGGGTGTGGCGAGAAAGCGGTGGATGCCCCTGCGAAGGTGGCGATCGATCCAGCCTTCGAGGCCGAACAGCAGCAGTGGCGCCAACAGCGCTACGAGGAACTGCATGCCGCCGACGGCTGGACCAGCCTGGTCGGCCTGCATTGGCTGGAATACAAAGCGCATTACATCGGTCGCGGCCCGGGCAGCGGCATCCGCCTGGCGGTCGGCCCGGACAAGCTGGGCATGGTCGCGCGCGAAGGTGACGCCGTCTGGTTCACGCCCGAGCGTGGGGTGGCGATGCAGGTGGATGGCAAGCCGGTCACCGGCCGCATCCGCTTCTTCAGCGATCGCGATCCGACCCCGACCGTCATCGCCTTCGACGACGGCAAGGGCCGACTCAGCCTGATCCATCGCGGCGAGCGGTTCGCGCTGCGGGTCAAGCAGGCCGACGCGCCTTCGCGGACGAACTTCACCGGCTTGACGTACTGGCCGGGCGGCGCGTCGTGGCGCGTCACGGCGCGCTTCGTGCCGCACCCGGCCGGCCAGACGCTGCCGATCGTGGACATCACCGGCCTGACCACGAACATGCCCAATGCGGGCGCCCTGGAGTTCGAGCGCGACGGCCGCACCTGGCGGCTGGAAGCCATCGGCGAGCCGGGCCGCGCGCTGTTCGTGATCTTTGGTGACCGTACCAGTGGTCACGGCAGTTATCCGGCCGGCCGTTATCTGGATCTGCCTGCGCCGGATGACCAGGGCCGCGTGGTGATCGATTTCAACCAGGCCTACAACCCGCCGTGCGCGTTCACGCCCTTTGCCACCTGTCCGCTGACGCCCCCTGAAAACCGCCTGGACCTGCGCGTGGACGCCGGTGAGCAGGCGTACCACGCCCCCGAAGGAGAGGCTTGACCATGTCGATGTTGTCGCGTCTGTTGTCCCCGTTGCTGATCGCTGCGGGCCTGTTGGCCGGCACGGTCAGCGCCGACGCGCGCCCGGTCGCGCCGCGTGCACCCGCAGCCGCCAAGGCCAGCCCGCCGGTTCCACTGCTGTGGAAGGTCACCGGCCCAGGCGACAGCCGCGTGTACCTGCTGGGCTCGTTCCATCTGCTGCAGCCCACGGACTACCCGCTGTCGGCGGATGTCGACCAGGCCTTCGCCGCCTCGCAGCGGGTGGTGTTCGAACTCTCGCCGCAGGACATGGAGTCGCCCGAACTGGCGCAGAAGATGGTGCAGGCGGCGATGCGCACCGATGGCTCGGAACTCAAGCGCGACCTCGATGCGGCCACCTGGACCCGGCTGCAGGCCTATGCGCAGGAAAACAAGCTGCCGCTGGCCCAGTTGCAGGGCATGAAACCGTGGTTCGTCGGGCTGACCATCACCCTGAGCCAGTTCACCAAGATGGGCCTGGACCCGGCGCTGGGGCTGGACCGGCATTTCATGACGCGGGCTGCCAGCGCGGGCAAGGCGACTGCCGGGCTGGAGGATATCGACACGCAGATCGCGGTGCTGTCGGGCATGTCGGCCAAGGAACAGCAGCAGATGGTGGCCGAAGCGCTGGAGCAGGCCGGCAAGGGCGACGAGATGGGGCGCAAGCTGCATGACGCCTGGCGCCGCGGCGACGACAAGCTGCTGTGGACCTCGATGGCCACCGAAATGCGCGGCCAGTACCCGCAGCTTTACAAGCGCATCAACACCGACCGCAACGATGCCTGGGTGCCCAAGCTGCAGCAGCATCTGCAGGCCGGGCAGGGCGGCACGATGGTGGTGGTGGGCACGTTGCACCTGCTCGGCAACGACGGTGTGGTCGAAAAGCTGCGCGCCAAGGGCTACAAGGTGGAGCGCGTCTGCACCGGCTGCGCCAAGCCCAAGCGCTGATGCGCGCGGCTGGACGGCGATAGGGCCGACCGCACGGGTCGATGACGTCGCCGGACCTTGGAACGAGAAAAGGCGCGGCCCGAGGGCAGCGCCTTTTTCTTTATTGCGCCGAGCGTGGGCTCAGCGGCGGGTCTTGCCTGCGCCCGGTGGCGGCGTTTCCGGCTTCTTGCCGGTACCCGTGCCCGTGCCGGTACCCGTCCCGGTGCCACCCGGGCGGCCGCCGAAGCCGGCGCCCATGTTGCGCTGGAAGTCCTGCCACATCTCCATGTTGCGCTCGGTCAGCTGGTTCATCATCGCCCAGGGGGTCTGGCCGAGCAGATTGCCCATCTGCTGGCGGAACTGCTGCTGCTGGTCCAGGAAGACCTGCATGCTGCGCTCCAGATAGTTGCCCATGAAGCCCTGCAGCGAGTCGCCATAGAAGCGGATCAGCTGGCTGAGCAGCTGGGTGGACAGCATCGGTTCGCCGTCCTGCTCCTGGTCGGCGATGATCTGCAGCAGCACCGAGCGGGTCAGGTCATCGCCGCTCTTGGCGTCACGCACCTCGAAGTCCTCACCGTCCAGGATCAGCTGGCGCACATCCTCTATGGTGATGTAGCTGGAGATTTCCGTGTCGTAGAGCCGGCGGTTCGGGTACTTCTTGATAATGCGGGTCGCAGCCATGAAGCAGTCACTCATCACAGTAGGCGCGCAGCATGGCGCAGTGCAGCAGCCTATGCAACCGCCATAGGTAGCAAGGGGCCGCATTTATGTTGCGCAACATGGAGTGCAGCATTTTCGGCGCTTACCACCCCATGTGGTGGCCGCCGTTGATGTCCAGGTTGGAGCCGGTGATCCAGGACGCTTCCTCGTTGACCAGGAAGGCCACTGCGTAGGCGATCTCTTCCGGCTTGCCGAGGCGGCCGGTAGGAATGTCGGCGATGATCTTGGCGCGCACTTCGTCCGGCACGGCCATCACCATGTCCGTTGCCACGTAGCCCGGAGAGATGGTGTTCACGGTGATCCCGAAACCCGCGTTCTCACGGGCCAGGGAAATGGTGAAACCGTGCATGCCGGCCTTGGCCGCCGCGTAGTTGGCCTGGCCGTACTGGCCCTTCAGGCCGTTGATCGAGCTGATCTGGATGACCCGGCCCCAGCCGCGGCGGCGCATCCCCTCGATTACCGGGCGGGTGACGTTGAACACCGAGTTGAGGTTGGTGTTGATGACATCGTGCCACTGGTCCGCACGCATGCGATGGAACGTGGTGTCGCGGGTGATGCCGGCGTTGTTGATCAGGATCTCGACCGGGCCCAGCGCCGCTTCGACGGCCTGCACCATGCTTTCGGCCGTGTCCGGCTTGGATACATCGCCCGGAAAGATCGCCACATCGCAGCCGCGGGCCAGCATCTTCTCGCGCCAGGCCTTGGCCTTGGCTTCGTCACGGTAGTTGGTGGCGACCCGATGGCCCTGGTCGGCCAGGCGTTGGCAGATAGCAGTACCGATACCGCCGGTACCACCGGTGACCAGTGCGACGCGAGATGTCATGAGCAGCTACTCCGAAAGGCAGGGCCAACAAGGGGGAACAGGATTCTGCAACATCAGCGGGCAAAAGGGGCAGCCCCGTCAGCCGGTTGCCGCATGGGGATGTCGCCCGGTGGCAATCGCACCGGATCGAAGCAGGCCGCCGCCTGGTGCAGCCAACCTGAAACGTCCTCGACACCCGCGCCGATCGCCGGGTCCTGGCCGAGCTGCGCCCAGGCCCGGCGCAGGGCCGGCAGCGGGTCGGCAGGGTCGATCGGCAGAGCGGCCTCGGACTTGGAGAGCTTGCGCCCATCGGGACCCAGCAGCAGCGGCAGATGCAGGTAGCGCGCGGTCGGCAATCCCAGCGCCTGCTGCAACAGGATCTGGCGTGGAGTGGAATCGAGCAGGTCCGCGCCCCGGACCACGTCGGTCACGTGCTGCGCGCCATCGTCGACCACCACCGCCAGCTGATACGCCCAGTAACCGTCGGCCCGGCGCAGCACGAAGTCGCCGACCTCGGCGTGTACGTCCTGCACGATCCGGCCCTGCAGGCCGTCCTCGAACCCCACCACGCTGCCCGGCGGTACCCGCAGCCTCACCGCCGGCTGCGCACGCGCGGCGCGGGCCACGCAGTGGTGATGGATGCCGCCCTGCGTGGCCAGCTCGCTGCGGCTGCAATGGCAGGCGAACGCATTGCCCTCGCGCAGCAGCCGGTCCAGCGCCGCCTGGTACAGCGCGCCGCGCTGGCTCTGATGGACGATCGGCCCGTCACTGCACAGCCCGAAGGCGGCCAGCGCGGCCAGTTGGCCGTTCACCGCACCGGGCACCGTTCGAGGAGGATCGACATCCTCCACCCGCACCAGCCAGCGGCCGCCGGCATGGCGCGCGAGCAGCCAGCTGCCCAGCGCCGCCAGCAATGAGCCGGGGTGCAGCGGGCCGGTGGGCGAGGGCGCGAAGCGCCCGCAATAGGAGGAATCGGACATGGACTATGAATCGTCGGTCAGTTTGCGACTTGAATTCAAGCTGAAGTCCCCGCAGATTTGCAGTCATCAACCTCCAACGAGCGTCCTTTTCCCATGTTCAGTCGCATTGCTCTCTTCCTGCTGACCAACTTTGCGGTGCTTATCCTGGCCGGCATCGTGATGTCGGTGCTGGGTGTCAATCCCAACCAGATGAGCGGTCTGCTGGTCTTTGCCGCCATCTTCGGCTTCGGCGGCTCGTTCATTTCCCTGCTGCTCTCCAAGTTCATGGCCAAGCGCTCCACCGGCGCGGTGGTGATCACCGAGCCGCGCAACCAGACCGAACGCTGGCTGCTGGCCACCGTCGAGCGGCAGGCCCGTGAAGCCGGCATCGGCATGCCCGAAGTGGCCGTGTACGAAGGGCCGGAAATCAATGCCTTCGCCACCGGCGCCAACCGAAACAAGGCGCTGGTCGCGGTTTCCACCGGCCTGCTGCACAACATGAGCGAAGACGAAGCCGAAGCGGTGCTCGGCCATGAAATCGCCCACGTCGCCAACGGCGACATGGTCACCATGGCCTTGCTGCAGGGCGTGCTCAATACCTTCGTGATCGTCCTGGCCCGCATCGTCGGTGGCTTCATCGACAGCGCCCTGTCCGGCAACCGCGAAGGCGGCGGCCGCGGCTTTGCCTACTACATCATCGTGTTCGTCCTGGAAATGGTGTTCGGCCTGTTCGCCACCATGATCTCCATGTGGTTCTCCCGTCACCGCGAGTTCCGCGCCGACGCCGGTGGCGCGCACCTGGCCGGCCGCCAGAAGATGATCGCCGCCCTGGAGCGCCTCAAGGTCAACCACGGCCAGAGCACCCTGCCGACCCAGATCGCCGCCTTCGGCATCGCTGGCGGCGCCGCCAGGAAGCTGTTCATGAGCCACCCCCCGCTGGACGAGCGCATCGCCGCCCTGCGCGCTGCCAACAACACCGTGGTGTGATCCGCACCGCGATGCGCTGACCAGAACGCCCGGCTTTCGCCGGGCGTTTTTGTTCCCACACACAACAACGGCGCCCGAAGGCGCCGTCGTCATGCAGATCACATCCAGCCCGATCAGAACTTCGCGTCGAACTCGGCCGCGTAGCCGGTATTGACCAGCACCTTCTGCAGCGCATCGCTGATCTTCACATTGCCGGCAACGATCTGCTGGGTTTCCGGACCACGGCTGTCCATGCGGGCCGGCGTGGCGCCCTTGAAGTCGCATACGCGGCCACCGGCTTCGCGGACCAGCAGCACACCGGCGGCGATATCCCAGGCCTTCACGCCGGCCTCGAAATACGCATCGGCACGGCCACAGGCCACGTAGGCCAGATCCAGCGCGGCCGAGCCCGTGCGCCGCACGTCTTCGGCCTGCACCAGCAGCGCGTCCACCGCCTTCAGCTGTGCACTCGTGCGCTGGCGCTCACGCGGCGCAAAACCGGTATGGATCATCGCGCCGCCCAGATCCTTGCGCTCGGCAATACGGATACGGCGGTCATTGAACACCGCGCCGGCACCCCGGCTGGCGGTGAACAGCTCATTGCGGAGCGGATCGAAGATCACCGCGTCGATCGGCTCACCGTTCTCGACCAGGGCGATGGACACGCAGTAATGGGGGAAGCCGCGCAGGTAGTTGCTGGTGCCGTCCAGCGGATCGATGACCCACATGTAACGGTTGACCGACTGCACGCCACCTTCCTCACCCATGATCCCGTACTCGGGATAGGCGCGCTTGAGTTCCTTGACGATGACCTTTTCCGCATCTGCATCGACTTCACTGGCATAGTCCATGCGGCCCTTCTGCACGACGTTCAACGCCTCGAGCTTGTTGATGTTGCGCAACAGGACGTTGCCGGCGAGGCGGGCGGCCTTGACCATGACGGTGACGGCGGGTTTCTGCATGGCGAAAAGCTCCCGTAAAGGCAGAGTAGGGGTTTGGCGGGGGAAAAGAGCGGTCCCGGCGCAGAGGCCGGTCGCACAGTTTACCATTTGTCGCTGTCCTGCTCGCATTTGGCCCGTTCATGTCCGTAGAAACCGCTCCCGCCCGCATCCGCTTCGTCCTGGTCGGCACCCAGCACCCCGGAAACATGGGGGCGGCCGCACGGGCCATGAAAACCATGGGGCTGGGCCGCCTGGTCCTGGTCGCGCCCGAGAAACCGCTGGATGAGGAGGCCTTCCGCCGCTCGGCCGGCGCCGAAGATGTCCTGGGCGATGCCCCGGTGGTGGCGACCCTGGCCGAAGCCGTGGCCGACTGCCGCTTCGTGCTGGGCTGCACCGCCCGCTCGCGCCGGGTCCAGCTGGAAGAACTGCTGCCGGCCGTGGCCGCCCAGCGCGTGCTGGCCAAGGCCGCCGAACCGGCCGAGGTGGCCTTCGTGTTCGGCCGCGAGCGCACCGGCCTGACCAACGAAGAGCTGCAGCTGTGCCATGCCGCCGTCCATATCCCGTCCAACCCTGAGTTCAGCTCCTTGAACCTGGCGGCCGCCGTCCAGGTCCTGGCCTACGAAGTGCGCATGGCGATCCTGGGCGCGGCCGATGCGCCGGTCGCCGCGCCGGTCGAGCCCGGCTTCGGCGAAGCCCCGGCCAGCCATGCGCAGGTCGAAGGCCTGTTCGGCCAGCTTGGCGACACCCTGGATGAGATCGACTTCCACAAGGGCCGTGCGCCTGAATCGGCGATGCGCAAGCTGCGCCGCCTGTTCCTGCGCACCGAACTGAGTGAACAGGAAGTGCGCCTGCTGCGCGGCATCCTGTCCGACGCACAGCGCATGGCGCGATTGGCGACCAACAAGCCTCTGTAAGCTGACGCAGTTCTCATTTTTTCGGGTAGTCTGTCTCGATTCCTTGGGGGGAGTGATGGGCTTGTCGGGACTGCGAAGGCTGCTGCAGAGCGTACTGCTGTGTCTGGCCATCGCCGCGATGACCGGTCCGGCGTTTGCCGGACCCGCCCATGTCCTGGTGCTGGGACGGATCAGCGACGACCCCAGGTCACACTATGCGCAGCTGCAGCCCCTGCTTGATTACGTGATTCCGCGCCTGCACGACGTCGGCATCACCGAAGGCCGGATCCTGATGGCGCGCGATACCCAGCAGATGGGCAGCTACCTGCGCCGCGGCCGCGTGGACTGGGTGACCGAGACCTCCGGCACCGCCGTCGCATTGGGGCTGCGCAGCGGTGCCAGGCCCTTGCTGCTGACCGAACGCAGCGGCGTGCGCGAGTACCACACCGTGTTCTTCGTGCGCCGCGACAGCCCCATCCAGACGCTGGAAGCATTGCGCGGGCACACCCTGGCCCTGCAGAACACGGCCTCCACCAGCGCCTACCTGGTGCCGGTGATGACCCTGTTGCAGCACGGCGAGACACCGGAGATTCTCTCCTCGCTGGGCGATGTCGCCGCCCCGGACACCGTCGGTTACGTCTTCGCGCGCTCGGAGGCGAACATCGCCACCTTCGTGCACAAGGGCCTGGTGGATGCCGGTGCGGTGAGCAGCGTGGACTGGTCTGATGGCAAGCGCATTCCGGCCAACTTCCTGCGTGATTTCCGGGTCATCCATCGCACCGAACCGTATCCGCGTGCGGTGGAAATGGTGCGCGAAGGGCTGGATCCGAAGGTGCGCGACCGGCTGCAGCAGGTGCTGCTGGATGCCGCATCCGATCCCCAGGCGCAGCCGGCATTGAAGACATTTTTTGGTACTTCCGGGTTCCACCGGGTGGATGCGCAGATGCAGCACCGGCTGGATGAATTGAAACAAGGCTTGACGCGCGTGCGGATGGAAGTGGAATGAGTCGCTTGGGTTCGGGAATGCAGGCCCGCTTCGTGCTGGCGATGGGCGGCGCGATGCTGGTCGTGGTGGCGATCGTGGCCGTGGTGCTGGGGCGCCAGGCGACGATGCAGGACGAGGTGCAGCATCTCAGCGGCACGGTCATCCATGACCTGTTCGACCGCAGTGTGCGCAGCCGCGGTGAAGCACTGGCCCGCGAGTTGTCCGATGCGCTGGCCAACCCGCTGTACTACAACGACCTGGAGCAGGTCGGGGCGCTGGTGCGCAATACCTCGCGGCAGCAGGTGGTGCGCTATGTGCTGGTGTTCGACGAGAACGGCAGGCTGATCCACGACGGCACGGTGGACGTGCTGGAGTTCGGCCAGCCGATGACCGACCCGCTCGCCGCCGGTGCCGCCGGCGCGCGCGAGCTGGTGGTCCAGCAGTCGCCCAAGGTGCTCGACAACGCGATGCCGATCATGATCGGCAACCAGCGGATTGGCGGGGTGCGCGTGGGCATGGCGCTGGACGATGTGCAGGCCATGGAGCAGCAGGCCAACCAGACCTTGGGCGACCGCCTGCAGCAGGTCGGCAAGCGCCACTTGGGCTGGCTGCTGCTGATGCTCGGGCTGCTGGTCGGGATTGGTGCGGTGGTGATCATCTACGTGCAGCGCACCCTGGTGACGCCGATCCGCTGGCTGGCCGGGGCGGCGCGCCAGATCGAGGCCGGTGACTACACCCTGCAGATGCCGGAGATCCGGCGCCAGGATGAAGTCGGTGAGCTGATGCGTGCATTCGGTCGGATGAGCCAGGCGATCGCCCGGCACGACCGCGAAGTGCGGCACATGGCCTATACCGATGCCCTGACCGGGCTGACCAACCGGCTGGCATTCCGCGAGGCGCTGGACCACCGGCTGATGGCCGCGCGGGCCTCCGGCCACCGGCTGGGCCTGCTGTTCGCGGACATGGACGACTTCAAGCGCGTCAACGACACGCTGGGCCACGAGGCCGGCGACGAGGCGCTGCTGCAGTTCGCCCAGCGCATCAGCGCGGCGGTGGCCCAGGCCGGTGGGGACGAGGCGCTGTTGGCGCGCTTTGGCGGCGATGAATTCGTGATCCTGATCGGGGAGGGCGATGTCGCTGCCGGCGCCCGCGAACTGGCCGAGATCCTGGTGCGCGAACTGGGCAAGCCGCTGGTGGTGCAGGGCCGGGAGCTGTTCCTGGGCTCTTCGATCGGCGTGACCCTGTTCCCCGATGACGCTGCCGACGCCACCACGCTGCTCAAGAACGGCGACATCGCGATGTACCAGGCCAAGATGGCCGGCAAGAACTGCTACCGCTACTACAGCCGGGCGATGGACCATGCGGTCGAGCGCCGCGTGCACATGGAGCAGGAGCTGCGCGGTGCCTGGGAACGGGGCGAGCTGCGGCTGGCCTACCAGCCGATCTTCCGCACCCGCGACCGCCGCATGGTCGGCGTGGAAGTGCTGCTGCGCTGGCAGCACCCGACCCTGGGCACGATCCCGCCGTCGGTCTTCATCGAAGTGGCCGAGCAGAGCGGGCTGATCGAAGTGATCGGCCCCAAGGTGCTGCGCGCGGCCTGCACCGAGGCGGTGCAGTGGCCGGTCGGCGGCGACGGGGAAGGGCTGTTCGTTTCGGTCAACGTCTCCCCGCGGCAGTTGCGCGGCGGCGAACTGCCCACGCTGGTCGCCGACTGCCTGCGCGACACCGGCCTGCCGGCCTCGCGGCTGCACCTGGAGCTGACCGAAACGGCGGTGATCGGCGATGAAATGCTGGCCGCCGCCCTGCTGGACAAGCTGCACCGGACCGGTGTGAAGGTGTGGCTGGACGATTTCGGGACCGGTTTCTCCGGCCTGAGCCATCTGCGCCAGGTGCCGGTGGACGGGGTCAAGATCGACAAGAGTTTCGTGGCCGACATGCAGCGCGATGCGGACGACCTGGCCCTGACCACGGCCATCATCGCCATGGCCCACGCCCTGGGGATCACCGTGGTGGCCGAGGGCATCGAGCAGGAAGTGCAGTTCGACCTGCTGGCCCAGCGCGGCTGCGACCTGGCCCAGGGTTACTGGCTCAGCCATCCGGTCAGCGCGACCGATGTGGTGCAGCTGCTCGAATCGGGCAGCTGATCAGACCGGGCGCTTGCTGCTGTCGCCGGAGATCTCGCGGACCAGCTTGGGCACCAGGTAGCCGGACAGGCGCGCGGTGAGCTGCGCATGCAGGTCCTTGGCGGTGTCGTCGGCCACTTCGAAATGGGCCACGCCCTCGACCCGGTCCACCTGGTAGAGGTAATAGGGCAGCACGCCGGCGGCGAAGCTGCGCTCGCTCAGTGCCTGCAGCGCCTGGATCGAATCGTTCACCCCGCGCAACAGCACCGCCTGGTTGAGCAGGGTGGCACCGGCCGCGCGCAGCCGCGCCATCGCGGCATCCACCGACGCATCGAACTCGTTGGCATGGTTGGCATGGATCACGAACGCCACCGGCCACGGCAGCGAGGCGATCCACTGCACCAGTTCGTCATCCACGCGTTCGGGCAGGACCACCGGCAGGCGGCTGTGGATGCGCAGCCGGCGCAGGTGCGGAATCTGCTTCAGCGCCGCGGTCAGCTCGACCAGTTTGTGCGTGGCCAGCGACAGCGGATCGCCCCCGGACAGGATGACCTCATCGATGTCCGGGTCCTGGGCGATCGCGTCCACCGCATCGCGCCAGCCCTCGCGGGCGGCGTTTTCGGTGCCGTAGTCGAAATGGCGGCGGAAGCAGTAGCGGCAGTTGATCGCGCAGCTGCCGGTGGTGACCAGCAGGGCACGGCCGCGGTACTTCTGGATGACCCCGGTGGCCTTCTTGGCCGCACCGTCGCCGACCGCATCCAGGCTGAAGCCGGGCACGACCTTCAGCTCGTCGGTGATCGGCAGGACCTGGCGCAGCAGGGGGTCATGGCGGTCGCCGTGGCGCATCCGGGCCGCGAAGCCCTGCGGTACGCGCACCGCGAACTGGCCGGCCGCCTCATCCGAGACCCCCAGCGCCACCGGATCCAGCCCCAGCTGCCGCAGCAGCTCGCGCGGGTCGCGGATCGCCTCGCGCCACCGTTGCTGCCAGCGGACGGGGGCGGCCAGGGGCGTGGCGGAAAGCTGCATGGAATGGGGGCCTGCGGTTATCATGTGGGTCAGAAATATCGAGTCACCCCACCGGTGTCGGTGGGATTTCCCATTCTATCCGGCTCGCCGCGCCTGCGCGGCGTTTGCCCATTCAGGAGTTTCAACATGGCCACTGTTGGCATGAACGACGTCAAGAACGGGATGAAGATCCTGGTCAACAATGAACCAGCGGTCATCACCGAGACCGAATACGTCAAGCCGGGCAAGGGCCAGGCCTTCACCCGCATGAAGTACCGCTTCATCAAGTCCGGCCGCGTGGTCGAAATGACCATGAAGGCGACCGATGACGTGGAGAAGGCCGACGTCGTGGATACCAACATGGACTTCATGTACAGCGACGGCGAGTTCTGGCACTTCATGGACCCGGAATCCTTCGAGCAGGTCCAGGCCACCAAGGCCGGCATGGGCGGCGCGGAGAAGTGGCTGAAGGGCGAAGAGTCCTGCATCGTCACCCTGTGGAACGGCGAGCCGATCTTCGTCCAGCCGCCGAACTTCGTCGAGCTGAAGATCACCGAGACCGATCCGGGCGTCCGTGGCGACACCTCGGGCGGCGGCGGCAAGCCGGCCACCCTGGAAACCGGCGCGGTGGTCCGCGTGCCGCTGTTCGTCAACCAGGATGAAATCATCAAGGTCGACACCCGTTCGGGCGAATACTCCGCACGCGCAGGCAAGTAATCCGGCAAAGCCGGATTACGGTAGAGCCGACCGTTGGTCGGCTGCGGGACCGGTAGAGCCGACCGTTGGTCGGCTGCAGTACCGACCGGCCACCGCACCGTGTAGAGCCGACCGTTGGTCGGCTGCGGTACCCACCGGCCACCGCACCCGGTAAAGCCGACCAACGGTCGGCTCTACCCCCCAAGCGTCCCGGTCGCCCACGCCTTCGGGTCGTCCGCCCAGCACAGTGAGCACGCATGACCGACACCGCCCGCATTCCCGAAGCCTGTGACCTGTTGATCGAAGCCGGTTACGTGGTCCCGATCGAACCGCATGCGGTGGTGCTGGAAGACCATGCCGTGGCCGTGCGTGGCAGCGAGATCATCGCGATCCTGCCGCGTGCCGAAGCACGCGAGCGCTTTGCGCCGAAGCAGACCGTCTCGCGCCCGGAGGCGGCGCTGATGCCGGGTCTGGTCAACGCACACACCCACAATCCCATGACCCTGCTGCGGGGCGTCGCCGACGACCTGCCGCTGATGGTCTGGCTGCAGCAGCACATCTGGCCGGTGGAAGCGGCGGTGATCGGACCGGAGTTCGTGGCCGACGGCACCACCCTGGCCATCGCCGAGATGCTGCGCGGCGGCACCACCTGCGCCAACGAAAACTACTTCTTCTCCGACGTCCAGGCCGCCGTCTACAAGCAGCACGGGTTCCGTGCGCTGGTCGGCGCGGTGATCATTGATTTCCCGACTGCCTGGGCCAAGACCGACGACGAGTACTTCGCCAAGGCCGGCGAACTGCACGACCAGTGGCGCAACGATCCGCTGATCGGCACCTCGTTCGCGCCGCACGCGCCGTATACCGTCAACGACGCCAATTTCGAGCGCGTGCGCATGCTGTCCGACCAACTGGACATGCAGGTTCACCTGCACACGCATGAAACCGCGCAGGAAATCAGCGACTCGCTCAAGCTGCACGGTCAACGCCCGCTGGCGCGCCTGGACCGGCTGGGCCTGGTCAACGACCGCCTGATCGCCGTGCACATGACCCAGCTGACCGAGGCCGAAATCCACCTGTGCGCCGAGCGCGGCGTGAGCGTGGTGCACTGCCCGGAATCCAACCTCAAGCTGGCCTCCGGCTTCTGCCCGGCCTGCGCGCTGCAACGTGCTGGCGTGAACCTGGCGATCGGCACCGACGGCTGCGCCAGCAACAACGACCTGGACATGTTCAGCGAGAACCGCACTGCGGCGATCCTGGCCAAGGCCGTCGCCAATGACGCGACCGCGCTGGACGGGGCCACCACGCTGCGTGCGGCCACGCTCGGCGGCGCCCGCGCGCTGGGCTTCGGTGACCGCATCGGCTCGATCGAGGTCGGCAAGCAGGCCGATCTGGTCTGCGTGGACCTGTCCGCACTGGAAACCCAACCGCTGCACCATGTGCTCTCGCAGCTTGTGTATGCCGCCGGCCGCCATCAGGTCAGCGATGTCTGGATCGCCGGCCAGCCCAAGCTGGTCCAGCGCGAACTGGTCGGCATGGACACCGCGGCGATCGTCGCCAACGCGCGCCAGTGGCGCGAGCGTATCCGACACATCCGTGCTTGATGCACCAAGGATCCCCATGAACACCCCCCACGCGTCCACCAATTTCGATCAGGCCGAACTGGACAAGTTCGCCGCCCTCGCCAACCGCTGGTGGGACGTCGATGGCCCGCAGAAGCCGCTGCATGCCCTGAACCCGGTGCGGCTGCAGTACGTCGCCCGGCGCGTGACCCTGCGCGGCGCCCGCGTGCTCGATATCGGCTGCGGTGGCGGCCTGCTCAGCGAAGCGCTGGCCAAGGAAGGCGCGGACGTGACCGCGATCGACCTGGCCCCGGAGCTGGTCAAGGTCGCACGCCTGCACGGGTTGGAGACCGGCGTCACCGTCGACTACCGCGTGCAGGCCGCTGAAGACCTGGCCGCCGAACAGCCGGGCAGCTTCGACGTGGTCACCTGTATGGAAATGCTCGAGCACGTGCCGGACCCGGGCGCGATCATCGCCGCCTGCCACCGCCTGCTCAAGCCCGGCGGCCAGCTGTTCCTCTCCACCGTCAACCGCACCCCGGCCGCGTTCGCCGTGGCGATTGTCGGCGCCGAGTACGTGGCGCGGTTGCTGCCCAAGGGCACGCACCACTACCAGGATTTCATCAAGCCGGCCGAGCTGGGCAAGTGGCTGCGCGAGGCCGATTTCAACCTGCGCGATGTCAGCGGCATGGCCTATGAGCCGTGGCGCAACCGTGCCCGCCTGAGCACGCGCACCGACATCAATTACCTGGCCCACGCGGTCAAGCCGGACGACGTCGCACGTGTCTGAGACCGGTTTCCCGCCGTCGGTGCTGTTCGATCTGGACGGCACCCTGCTGGACAGCGCGCCGGACATGCTGGCCACCGCCAATGCGATGCTGGCCGCCCGCGGGCGCGCGCCGATCACCCTGGACGCGCTGCGCCCGGTGGTCTCCAAAGGCTCGCGTGCGATGGTCTCGGTGGCGTTCCCCACGCTGGGGCAGGTCGAGCGCGATGCGCTGGTGCCGGAGTTCCTGGAGCGCTACGAAGGCCTGATCGGCCAGCACGCCGTGTTGTTCGACGGCATCGCCGGCATGCTCGAGGCGCTTGATGCGGCCGGCTGTGCGTGGGGCATCGTCACCAACAAGCCCGAATACCTGGCCCGGCTGATCGTGCCGCAGCTGGGCTGGGAACAGCGCTGCAAGGTGCTGATCGGCGGCGATACCCTGGCCCAGCGCAAGCCGCATCCGCTGCCGCTGCTGATCGCCGCCGAACGCATGGGCATCGCCCCGGGCACCTGTGTCTATGTGGGCGATGACGAGCGCGACATCGTCGCCGCCAACGCCGCCGGCATGGCCTCGGTCGCCGCGTTGTGGGGCTACCGGCTGGACGCCGACGATCCGCTGGCGTGGGGTGCCGACACCCTCGTCGCACTGCCCGAACACCTGCAACATGCCAAGGCGTGGCCGCTTCCGCGCACGCTCTAGCCTTTCAAGGAATACATCGTGAGTACTTCCAGCGCCCTGGACAGTTTCCTGGACAAGTGGCGGACCCGCTGGCCCGAGTGGCAGGTGGCCGAACGCTTCGTTCCCGAGCGCCAGCGCACCCTGGTGGTGGCGTGGTTCTCGCTGCTGCAGGAGTTCGACGACATCCTCAATACCGCCGGCGACCCGATGCCGTCCGATGCCAAGCTGGCGTGGTGGGGTGAGGAGCTGCGCAGCTGGTCCGTGCAGCGCTCGCGCCATCCGCTGGGCCGGGTGCTCGAGCCGGTCCGTGCGCCGTGGGCACAACTGGCCGAGACCCTGCCGGATCTGATCGAGGCGCGAGCTGTGCCGGTCGATCCGGCGCAGGCGCTGCGTTCGCTGCAGGCCTATGCGGCCGCGGTGGCCGCGGTGGAAGCGGTGATGTTCCAGACGCCGGCGCGGGGCGATGTCGCCACCCCGGTGCTGGTGCAGACCCTGGCCCAGCGCCTGCACGAGAGTGGCGTCGCGGCCATTCCGCGTTCGCTGCTGGCCGAGGATGACAGCGCCGCGCCACGCCGGTGGGCGCAGCAGCTGCTGGCGAAGTGGCCGGCCCGGGTCGCAGGCCCGCGCCCGCGCCGTCTGTACGCCGCCCTGGCGCGCGCCCGGCAGAAGACCTGGGCGCAGGACCGCCAGTACCAGGCCACGCCGATGCGTACGCTGTGGCTGGCCTGGTGGGCGGCGCGCGGCTGACTGTTTCTGGTGGGTGCGGACCTTGGTCCGCACGCTCTGTGCGATCGTGCCGACCAGGATCGGCACCTACCACAGCGTTACTTCCGTTCCAGCACCAGCAGCGGATCGATGCGGGTATCGAACCAGTTCATGCCCCAATGCAGGTGCGGCCCGGTCGCGCGGCCGGTCGCGCCCACGGCGGCAATCACCTGACCCTGCTCAACCCGGTCGCCAACCTTCACGTCGATACGCGACAGGTGCAGGAAGTTCGAGCTGATCCCGAAACCGTGATCGAGCAGCAGCGTGCCACCGGTCAGATACAGGTCGGGGCCGGCGAAGGTGACCACGCCCGCCGCCGGTGCCTTCACCGGGGTGCCGGTCGGCACCGCGATGTCCATGCCCGAATGGCCTGAGCCGGGCTGCCCGTTGTAGACGCGCGCATTGCCGAAGCGGCCGCTGATCCGGCCCTGGACCGGCCAGCTGAAGGCCTGTGCGAAGTCGGCGCGGTTGTCATCGCGGGCACGCGCGGCGGTGACCTGGGCCTGCTCACGCTTGATCCGCTCGGCGATCGCCGGGGGCGGATTGACCGTTTTCGGCGGCACGCCGTTGACCCGCTCGGTCGGCCAGTCGCGCGGGGTGACCGCAATGCTGACCGTTTCGCTGCCGCCGTCCGGGCGCGTCACCTGCACCTGCAGCGGGCCCTTCTCATCGCGGCCGATGCCGAACACCACGCTGCCGTACCCGCTCACGCGCAGGGTGCGGCCGCCGTACTGCACGACGCTGCCGGCCGGCACCTTGCCGATCACCATCGCGCCCTGCGAGGCACTGGCCGGGAACACCACGCGCGCCTCGGCCTGGGCCATGACGGGCGAGGGCAGCAGACTGCCCATCGCAGCGACGCCGGCGGCCGCCAGGGCCGCACTCAGCAACCGTGCCCGCATCAGCGGTCGAAGCTCATGCGCTGGCCATTCGGCGAGCCCACCAGCTTCTCGCCATCCCATGCCAACTGCCCGTTGACCCAGGTCGAGGCGATGCGCGAGCGGAAGGTGGTGCCCTCGAAGGGCGACCAGCCGCACTTGGAGAGCACGTCTTCACGCTTGACGGTGAAGGG
This sequence comes from Stenotrophomonas bentonitica, assembly GCF_002887735.1. Classification (GTDB taxonomy): domain Bacteria; phylum Pseudomonadota; class Gammaproteobacteria; order Xanthomonadales; family Xanthomonadaceae; genus Stenotrophomonas; species Stenotrophomonas bentonitica_A. Next base: position 271,468 of record NZ_PKQP01000001.1, on the reverse strand, counting down.
CACGTCCTCGACCAGCACCAGATCGGCGAAGTAGCCCTCGCGCAGGTAACCGCGCTGGCTGACGTCGAACAGCTGCGCCGGGGCATGCGCGAACTTCTGCACGACCTGGGTGATCTCCAGCTTGCCTTCGTGCACCAGCTCCAGCGCGGCCACGAGCGCGTACTGCACCAGCGGCAGGCCGGACGGCGCCTGTGCATAGGGCTTCTGCTTCTCTTCCCAGGTGTGCGGCGCATGATCGGTGGCGAGCACGTCGATCACGTCATCGGCCACGGCGCGGGTCAGCGCCTCGCGGTCGCTGGCTTCCTTGATCGCCGGGTTGCACTTGATCAGGTTGCCCAGCCGCGCGTAATCGCTGCGGTCAAAGCGCAGGAAATGGATGCAGGTTTCGGCGGTGATCTGCTTGCGGCTGCCATCGGCGCGGATCAGCGGGCCACGTTCGAACAGGGCCAGCTCATCGGCGGTGGAGATGTGCAGCACGTGCAGGCGGGTGCCATGCTTCTTCGCCAGCGACACGGCCAGCTCGGAGGACTTCAGGCAGGCCTCGCGCGAGCGGATGTCCGGGTGCTGCTCGGCACTGAGGGCATCACCGTACTTCTCGGCGTACTCCTTGGCCTTGGCGTCGATCATCGGCGTGTCTTCGCAGTGCGTGATGATCGGCGTGGGCGCATCGCGGAAGATCGCATCGAGCGTTTCCGGGTTGTCGACCAGCATGTTGCCGGTGGAGGCACCCATGAAGACCTTGATGCCCGGCGCCGTCTTGGGGTCCAGCGACTGGATGTGGGCCAGGTTGTCGTTGCTGGCGCCCATGTAGAACCCGTAGTTCGCGCGTGCACGGCCGGCGGCGGCATCGTACTTGGCCTGCAGGATCTCGGCATTGAGCGTGGGCGGGTTGGTGTTGGGCATGTCCATGAAGCTGGTCAGGCCCCCGGCGACGGCCGCGGCCGATTCGGTCGCGATGTCGCCCTTGTGGGTCAGGCCGGGCTCACGGAAATGGACCTGGTCGTCGATCATGCCGGGCAGCAGCCAGCGGCCGGCGGCATCGACCACGGTTTCGCCCGGACGGGCGTCCAGGCCGGGGCCGATCTGCGCGATGCGGCCATCTTCGATGCGCAGGTCGCCCTGGGTGATGGTGCCTTCGTTGACCAGGCGGGCGTTGACGATGAGCGTGGAGGACATTCAGTGTTTTCCTGTGCAGCGGCAGGCGGCGTCGTGCGCGGCGCGCGGCGGCACCTCGTCGATACCGCCGGGATGGAAGGGATGGCAGCGGCCCAGCCGGCGCGCGGCCAGCCAGCTGCCGCGCGCGGGGCCATGGGTGGCGATGGCTTGCATGGCGTATTCAGAACAGCTGGGCATGAAGCGGCAACGCGGCCCCAGCAGCGGGCTGATGAAGCGCTTGTAGAAGCGCAGCAGGGCGATGAGCAGGCGTGAGATCACCCCCCAATCTTATTCCAGTTGGCATGAAGGCCGCATTTGTCGCAGGATGGGGCGTTGGACCCGTCCGCACCCACGCGCGCGACGGGCCGCCCCGGCGGTATCGCCGGGTCAGGTACCGAACTGCGCACGTCGGCCCGCCAGCCAGGTGGACCGGTCGCACGCCTTGCGACTCCGGGGCTGAACGGAGTAGGCGGTGTGGTTGCTGCTGCTGGTCGGGTAGGCTATAAAGGCCCGCTTTCCCGGGCCCCGGGGAATCCAAGGAAGAGCGTTTCGTGGCTGCTAAAAAAACTGCAAAGAAGGCCGTCAAGGCCGCCAAGAAAACCGCCAAGCCTGTTGTAAAGAAGTTGGCGGCCAAGTCCGTTGCCAAGAAGCCGGCCGCCAAGCCGGTGGGCAAGCCTGCATCCAAACAACCGGCTGCCAGGACGGCACCCGTCAAGAAGGCGGCCAGCAAGTCGCCCGCCAAAGCCGTCAAGAAGGCGGTCGCCAAGAAGCCTGCTGCCAAGACGGTGGTGGCCAGGAAGACCGTCGCCAAGAAAGTCGTTGCCAAGAAGTCGACGGTCGCCAAGCCGGTTGCCACGCCCGCCAAGCGCGCGGCGGGCAAGCCGATGAGCAAGGCGCCCGTCAAGAAAACCGCTGCCAGCAAGACGGCGGCCAAGAAGACCGTGACGCCTGCTGCCGCCAAACCGGCATCCAAGCCGGCACCGGCGAAGAAGACCGCGGTCAAGCAGGCACCGGCCACGCCGGTGAAGGCCAGCAAGACCGCCAGCAAGCCCGTGGCATCCAAGCCGGCCGCCAAGCCGGTTGCAGCACCCGTAGTGAAGTCCGCACCGAAGCCGGCATCGCCGGCCCCGGCCAAGTCTGTCCCGGCCAAGAGCGCGGCCAAACCTGTCACCCCTCCGGCCTCCGCGCCGGTGCCGGTCGCAGCCGCCCCCGCCTCCAAGGCCCCGCAAAACAAGAATCCCGTGCCCGTTTCGAAATCGCCTGCAAAAACCCCCGCCAAGTCCGAGTCCGCCCCCAAGCCCGTGTCCCGCCCGGTCGGCAAGGTCGCCGTTGCCGTGGCAGCGCGTTCGGCCGCCCCGGCCCCGCGCACCAAGGTGAAGGTGGTGGAATACAAGACTGACGAAGCCACCGGTCGTCCGATCCTGCCCGACGGTTACAAGCCGAGCGCGGAAGAGGAATACATGAGCCCGCTGCAGCTGGAGTACTTCCGCCAGCGCCTGCAGCACTGGCGCAATGATCTGGTCGAGGAATCCAAGCAGACCATCGCGAATCTGCAGGAAGAAGTGCGTGACATCGGCGATGAGGCCGAGCGCGCCACCCGCGAGACCGAGAACTCGCTGGAACTGCGTACCCGTGATCGTTACCGCAAGCTGATCGGCAAGATCAACAGCACGCTGAAGCGTCTGGAAGACGGTGACTACGGTTTCTGCGTGGATACCGGCGAAGAGATCGGTCTGGATCGTCTGGAAGCCCGTTTGACCGCTGAGCGCACGATCGATGCGCAGGAGCGTTGGGAGCACCTGCAGAAGCAGCAGGGCGACTGATCGCGCTGTTGGTTGTGCTGTTCTACGAAAAACCCGGCTTCGGCCGGGTTTTTTTTGGCCGTATCCTCAATGCAGATCGCGCAGATTCAACCGCCGCAGCGTCGGATTCTTCCAGGCCGTGATCCCGGCCACGCTCAACACCGCAAAGCCCCCCAGCACCACCGCCGGGACCAGCCCCAGCAGCTTCGCCATCATGCCCGCATAGAACGCGCCCAACTCATTGGACGAACTGATGAAAATGCCATTGATCGACGACACCCGCCCGCGCATCTCCTCCGGCGTCGCCAACTGCAGAATCGTCGAACGTACCACCACCGAGACACCATCGAAGGCACCGTAGAACAGCAGGATCGCCGCCGACAACCAGAAATTCGACGACAACCCGAACCCGATCACGCACAGCCCGAAACCGGCCACCGCGAACAACAGCACGCGCCCCGCATTGCGCTGCAACGGGCGACGCGCCAGCCACAGGCCCACGCATACCGAACCCAGCGCCGGCGCCGCACGCAGCACGCCCAGGCCTTCCGGGCCGTGGTGGAGGATCTCGTGCAGGAACGCCGGCAGCATCGCCACCACCCCGCCGAGCAGCACCGAGAACATGTCCAGCGCCATCGCCCCGACCATGATCCGGTTGCCCAGCACGAAGCGGCCGCCCTCGGCGATGCTCTTGAAGATCGGCGCCGCCGGGCCCGTATGCACCGGCTCGGAGACACGCAGCGCCGCCAGGCAGCCCAGCGCGATCAGCGACACGCCGACCGCCACGCCGTAGGCCACCCCCTTGCCGCCCCAGGCCACCAGCACGCCGCCCAGCGCGGGGCCGGCCACCATGCCCGCCTGGAACACCACCGCGCCCAGGCCCGCGCCGCGCGCGTACTGGGTGCGCTCCAGCACACGGGCGAACAGCGCGTTGTAGATCGGCGAGAGGAACGCGCGGACCATGCCGGTCAGTGCGATCGCCGCGTAGATCGGCCACACCCCGTGGAACGGCAGCCAACCCTGGGCCACCGCGGTTAGCACCAGCGCGGTCATCACCAGCCCGCTGCAGGCGACCATGCCCAGCCGGCGGCGGGGCAGGTGGTCGACCAGGTAGCCGGCAAATGGCGCCACGCAGAAGAATGGCAGTACCTCGGCCAGGCCGATCAGGCCCAGCGAAAACGGATTGCGGGTGACTTCGTAGATATGCCAACCGACCGTCACCGCGACGATCTGGTAGGAGAGCATCGCGAAGATGCGATACGCCAGCACCAGCGAAAAGCCCGGGCGGGCCAGCAGTTGCAGGGCGCTGTCGGGCTCCTGCGGATCGGCGGAGGGCGTCACGACTGCGCTTGCGCGGTGTCGCGGATGAAGGCCAGCATCGCCGCCACGCCGTTGCTGCGGGTCGGCGAGAGGTGACGCGACAGCCCGATGTCCTGGATGTAGCTTGGCTCGGTGGCCAGGATCTCGGCAGCGGAACGGCCCGAGTACACGCGCAGGGCCAGGTAGATCAGCCCGGAGACGATCGCCGAATCACTGATCGCGTGGAAGCGCAGGGCCTCGGCGTTGCCCTCCGGCACGATCCAGACCATGGACTGGCAACCGAGCAGGCGGTGCGCTTCGGTTTTCCATTCTTCCGGGAAGGTGGGCAGCTTGCGGCCCAGGTCGATCAGGTACTGGTAGCGCTCGGACCAGTCACCGAAGAACGCGAATTCCTCGGCGATGGCAGCCTGGGCTTCGGCGGCGGTGGGTTCGAGCGGGAACGGGGAGGTGGGGGTCATGGGGGCTCCGGGTCGGTGTTCGCCGTCCGTGGGTGACCGTGCGTTTGCGGGGGAAGCAGCCTGGCCGTCCGTGGCCGGGCCTGTGTCGTGGCGACGCCCGGCGGACCGGGCAGTGTCTGGCAGCGCCCGACGGTCAGCCGGGCGGCCGTTCAGCGTTTGCGCGACCAGCGCACGCCCTGGGCGGTGTCTTCCAGCACGATGCCTTCGGCGGCCAGCTGGTCACGGATCGCATCGGCGCGGGCGAAGTCACGCGCCTGCTTGGCGGCGGCGCGTTCGTCGATCAGGGCCTGGATGGCCGCATCGTCATCGGTACCGCCTGCAGTACCGAACCATGCGGCGGGATCCTGCTGCAGCAGGCCCAGTGCCAGACCGGCGCCGAGCAGGGCGGATTTCCAGTGCGCCTTGTCGGCGTCGCCGGCCCTGCGTGCCTCGCCGGCGATGCGGGCCAGCTCGGCCAGTGCCTGCGGCGTGTTGAGGTCGTCATCCAGCGCGGCCTCGATCTCGGCCGGAATCACCGCAGCAGCCTCCACGTCGACCAGGTCGCGCAGGGTGCCGTACAGGCGGTCCAGCGTACGCACCGACTGCTCGATCAGCGCGTCGGACCAGTCCAGCGGCTGGCGGTAGTGGGCCGACAGCAGCGCATAGCGCAGCGCCTCGGGGGCATGCTGGCGGACCAGGTCGTGCACGCGCTCGATGTTGCCGATCGACTTGCTCATCTTGGCGCCGCCGAAGTTGAGCATGCCGTTGTGCAGCCAGAACCGGGCGAACGTCTGCCCGCCGTGCGCGCACTCGCTCTGCGCGATCTCGTTTTCATGGTGCGGGAACTGCAGGTCCACGCCGCCGGCATGGATGTCGATGGTCGGCCCCAGATGCGCGGCAGCCATCGCCGAGCACTCGATGTGCCAGCCCGGGCGGCCACGGCCCCACGGCGATGCCCAGCCCGGCAGGTCGTCGCTGGACGGCTTCCACAGCACGAAGTCGCCCGGGTCGCGCTTGTACGGCGCCACGTCGACGCGCGCGCCGGCCAGCATCTCGTCCGGGTCGCGGCGCGAGAGCTTGCCGTAATCGGCGTAGGAGCTCACCGAGAACAGCACGTGCCCCTCGGCGGCATACGCATGCCCGTTGCCGATCAACTGCTCGATCATCGTGATGATGTGCGGGATATGCGCGGTGGCTTCCGGCTCGATGTCCGGCGGGACCACGCCCAGCGCGGCCATGTCCTCGCGGTAGGCGGCGGCGAAGCGGTCGGTGATGGTGCTGATCGGGACCTGCTGCTCGCGCGCGGCCGTGTTGATCTTGTCATCCACGTCGGTGATGTTGCGGGCATAGCGCAGGCCGCCGAAACGGCGCCGGAGCACGTCGGCCAGCACCCCGAACACCACCGGGCCACGGGCGTTGCCGATGTGGACGTAGTTGTAGACGGTGGGGCCGCACACATACAGGGTCGGACAGGTCGGATCGAGCGGGGTGAACGGTTCGAGCTGGCGTGTCAGGTTGTTGTGCAGGCGCAGGGTCATGAGGGTCGGGAGCGGGGGTAAGCGGTCGATTTTAGAACGTGTCGGGGCCTTTGGGGGGATGCGGGGCAGGGCATGCAGGCGTTCGCGTCACCACGGCCGCCGGCTGAAGGCTTCAGCCGATCGGCCCCGTGGAGGCGGCCCCGGGGCCGCGGCTGGGGCCCGACCTATGGGCATACGCGTCACGGAAGGGTAATGTTCAGCCCCTTGTGCCTGGCACTGCCTAAACTATCCCCCTTGTCCTTTTCCTTGTTGCCAATGAAATCCGCTTCGTTGTTGACGCTGGTCTGCCTGCTCGGAAGTGCCGCCTTCGGGGCGTGCGCCCAGGACGGTGAGGTGCGCAACCGGGTGGTGATCGTGGAGAACGTCAAGTTCGACTACGCCCAGGTGCTCAACGTGGAGCCGGTCTTCCAGACCCTGCGCGCCACGCGTACCGAGGAGCACTGCGAGCCGGTCTCCACCCGCACGCTGGCTCCGGTCAACGTCACCGGCGAAGAGCCGCAGGAAGACAAGGGTCGTTTCGGACGTTTCATGGATTCGGTGCGCTCGATCTTCCGCCGCGAAGATGGCAGCACCGATGAGAGTGGCTATTCGGAAACCGTCGTGGTGGAGGCCGCGCCGGCCAATACCGGTCCACTGCTGACCCGGGACTGCAAGATCATTCCGGTGGGCCGTGAGTTCCGCCGCCCGATCGCCTACGACGTGGACTACGTCTACAAGGGCACCAAGTACCGCTCGCGCCTGCCCGAAGACCCGGGCAACCGGCTCAAGATCCGGGTCTCGATCACCCCCTGGGTCGGCAATGAACAGGCCGGCGGCGCCAATCCGTGACCCCTTCCGTCGCCCCATCGGCGACACCTTCAAACTGAATTTCCATTCAGGCCTTGCACCCACCCCGGGTGCATGCAAAGATGGGCGGCCATGAAACTCACCGACTTCCAGCACGACACCAGCGCCGCCCGTATGGCTACGGGCATGACGTCGCGTGCCCGCCGACCGGAACCCCACATTTTCGCTGGGTAACCGGAGCTTCGTGCTGTCTGTTCGGAAAACCCAGCCCCCGCGCTGGGTTTTTTCGTTTCTGCGATCTGAAAAGTTTCATCTGTATGTGTTTTGTTGAGCCCTGACCGCGCCCCGGCGCCCCCAACCTCCGCCGGAAACGGTGGAAAACCAGCCGCAAAGGATCGATCGATGTCCCTGAAGCACTTCCTGAACACCCAGGACTGGAGCCGCACCGACCTGGATGCCCTGCTGACCCAGGCCGCGCTGTTCAAGCGCAACAAGCTGGGCGACGAGCTCAAGGGCAAGTCGATTGCCCTGGTGTTCTTCAACCCCTCCATGCGGACCCGCACCAGCTTCGAGCTGGGCGCGTTCCAGCTGGGCGGCCACGCGATCGTGCTGCAGCCGGGCAAGGATGCCTGGCCGATCGAGTTCAACCTGGGCACGGTGATGGACGGGGATACCGAAGAGCACATCGCCGAAGTGGCCAGGGTGCTGGGCCGCTACGTCGACCTGATCGGCGTGCGCGCGTTCCCGAAGTTCATCGACTGGACCAAGGACCGCGAAGACGAAGTGCTCAAGAGCTTCGCCAAGTACTCGCCGGTGCCGGTGATCAACATGGAAACCATCACCCACCCGTGCCAGGAACTGGCCCATGTGATGGCGCTGCAGGAACACTTCGGCACCCAGGACCTGCGCGGCAAGAAGTACGTGCTGACCTGGACCTACCACCCCAAGCCGCTGAACACCGCCGTGGCCAACTCGGCGCTGACCATCGCCACCCGCATGGGCATGGACGTGACCCTGCTGTGCCCGACCCCGGATTACATCCTGGATGAGCGCTACATGGGCTGGGCCGAGCAGAACGTGGCCGAGAGCGGTGGTTCGCTGCAGGTGAGCCATGACATCGCCAGCGCCTACGCCGGCGCCGATGTCGTCTACGCCAAGAGCTGGGGCGCGCTGCCGTTCTTCGGCAACTGGGAGCCGGAGAAGCCGATCCGCGACCAGTACAAGCACTTCATCGTGGACGAAGCCAAGATGGCGCTGACCAACAACGGCGTCTTCAGCCACTGCCTGCCGCTGCGTCGCAACGTGAAGGCGACCGACGGCGTGATGGATTCGGCGCAGTGCATCGCGATCAACGAAGCCGAGAACCGCCTGCATGTGCAGAAGGCGATCATGTCGGCGCTGGCAGGACGATAAGCAGCACGGCGGCCGTAGAGCCACGCCATGCGTGGCTTCGCGGCGCCCAACGAATAGCAGCCACGCATGGCGTGGCTCTACCGCCTCGAAAAACGCATTCCACATTGCATTCCCACTTGGACCTGACCCCCATGAGCAAGAAAGACATCGTCCTGGCCTTCTCCGGCGGACTCGACACCAGCTTCTGCGTGCCCTACCTGCAGGAGCGCGGCTACAACGTGCACACCGTGTTCGCCGATACCGGCGGCGTGGATGACGAAGAGCGCGATTTCATCGAAAAGCGTGCCGCCGAACTGGGCGTCACCAGCCACGTCACCGTCGACGGTGGTCCGGCCATCTGGAGCGGTTTCGTCAAGCCGTTCGTGTGGGCCGGTGAGGGCTACCAGGGCCAGTACCCGCTGCTGGTCTCGGATCGTTACCTGATCGTGGACGCCGCGCTCAAGCGCGCCGCCGAACTGGGCACCAACATCATCGCCCACGGCTGCACCGGCATGGGCAACGACCAGGTCCGCTTCGACCTGGCCGTGAAGGCACTGGGCGACTACCAGATCGTCGCGCCGATCCGCGAGATCCAGAAAGAACACACCCAGACCCGCGCCTACGAGCAGAAGTACCTGGAAGAGCGCGGTTTCGGCGTGCGGGCCAAGCAGCAGGCCTACACCATCAACGAGAACCTGCTCGGCCTGACCATGTCCGGCGGCGAGATCGACCGTTGGGAAGCCCCGGGCGAGGGTGCCCGCGGCTGGTGCGCACCGCGCAGCGAATGGCCGGAACAGGCCCTGACGGTCACCCTGAAGTTCGTCGAAGGCGAAGCGGTCGAGCTGGACGGCAAGGCGCTGCCGGGTGAGCAGATCCTGGCCAAGCTCAACAAGCTGTTCGCCCCGTACGGCGTGGGCCGTGGCGTGTACACCGGCGACACCGTGATCGGCCTGAAGGGCCGCATCGTGTTCGAAGCGCCGGGCCTGGTTTCGCTGCTGGCCGCGCACCGCGCGCTGGAAGATGCGGTGCTGACCAAGCAGCAGAACCGCTTCAAGCCGGACGTGGCGCGCAAGTGGGTGGAGCTGGTGTACGAAGGCTTCTACCACGACCCGCTCAAGACCGATATCGAGGCCTTCCTGAAGTCCTCCCAGGCCAAGGTCAACGGCGAAGTGGTGCTGGAAACCCGTGGTGGCCGTGTGGACGCCGTTGCGGTGAAGTCGCCGCACCTGCTCAACACCAAGGGCGCCACGTATGCACAGTCGGCCGACTGGGGCGTGGAAGAGGCGGAAGGCTTCATCAAGCTGTTCGGCATGAGCTCCACCCTGTACGCGCAGGTGAACCGCTAAGGCGATGCACCGGGGTGCCGGCCCCTGGCCGGCGCCTCGCAACGGCGATGGATGGTAGTGCGGGCCGCTGGCCGGCGCGTGGCACGGCTGGATCATTGCAGAGCCGGCCAGCGGCTGGCACTACCGATGTTGAACCCTACGGATACTCAGACACATGCTTGAACAGACACTCGATCACCTGCAGCAGCTCGTGTCCTTCGACACGCGCAACCCGCCGCGTGCGATCACCACTGGCGGCATCTTCGATTACCTGCGCGCGAACCTGCCCGGGTTCCACGTGGAGGTGCTCGACCATGGCGACGGTGCGGTCAGCCTGTATGCGGTGCGTGGCACGCCGAAATATCTGTTCAATGTGCACCTGGATACCGTGCCGGACTCGCCGCATTGGACGGCCGACCCGCACGTGATGCGGCGAGCGGACGATCGCGTGATCGGGCTGGGCGTGTGCGACATCAAGGGCGCTGCGGCGGCCCTGGTGGCCGCGGCCAACGCCAGCGATGGCGATGCCGCGTTCCTGTTCTCCAGCGACGAGGAGGCCAACGACCCGCGTTGCATCGCCGCCTTCCTCGCCCGGGGCATTCCGTACGAAGCGGTGCTGGTCGCCGAGCCCACGATGAGCGAAGCGGTGCTCGCGCACCGTGGCATCAGTTCGGTGCTGATGCAGTTCACCGGCCGGGCCGGGCATGCCTCGGGCAAGCAGGATGCGGCCGCCAGCGCATTGCACCAGGCGATGCGCTGGGGCAACCGCGCGCTGGACCATGTCGAGTCGCTGTCGCACGCGCGCTTTGGCGGGCTGACCGGCCTGCGCTTCAACATCGGGCGCGTGGAAGGCGGCATCAAGGCCAACATGATCGCACCCGCGGCCGAAGTGCGTTTCGGCTTCCGCCCGCTGCCGTCGATGGATATCGATGCGCTGCTGGCCACCTTTGCCGGTTTTGCCGAACCGGAGGCCGCGGTGTTCACCGAGACCTTCCGCGGGCCCAGCTTCCCGGCCGGCGATATTGCCGAAGCAGAAAACCGCCGTCTGGCCGCGCGTGACGTGGCCGATGCCTTGGATATCCCGATCGGCAACGCGGTGGATTTCTGGACCGAGGCCTCGCTGTTTTCGGCCGGCGGTTACACCACGCTGGTGTACGGCCCGGGCGACATCGCCCAGGCCCACACCGCCGATGAGTTCGTGACGCTGGAGCAGCTGCAGCGTTACACCGAGTCCGTGCACCGCATCATCGCGCACGGCGCCTGATCGAATGACGCCGTCGTGGTCCCCCACTGACGGAACTCCCATCGCGGCTGCGGCCGCCTGCGACGATATCGAAATGCCTTCTTCCCAGCCCCACCGCCAGACCCGTCAGACCATCGTGCGCCTGCTCTCGAGCATGGCCAGCGCGAAGGAGATCAGCCAGTACCTCAAGCGTTTCTCGCAGCTGGACGCCAAACGCTTCGCCGTGGTCAAGGTCGGCGGCGCGGTGCTGCGCGATGACCTGGACGCGCTGACCTCCTCGCTGTCGTTCCTGCAGGAAGTCGGCCTGACCCCGATCGTGCTGCATGGTGCCGGCCCGCAGCTGGACGCCGAGCTCTCGGCGGCCGGCATCGAGAAGCAGACCGTGAACGGCCTGCGCGTGACCTCGGCCGAAGGCCTGGCGATCGTGCGCCGGGTGTTCCAGGCCTCCAACCTGCAGCTGGTTGAAGCGCTGCAGCAGAATGGCGCGCGCGCGACTTCGATCACCGGGGGCGTGTTCGAAGCCGAGTACCTGGACCAGGACACCTACGGCCTGGTCGGTGAGGTCAAGAAGGTCAACCTGGCCCCGATCGAGGCCAGCCTGCGCGCCGGCTCGATCCCGGTGATCACCAGCCTGGGCGAGACCCGCTGCGGGCAGATCCTCAACGTCAACGCTGATTTCGCCGCCAACGAGCTGGTGCAGGAACTGCAGCCGTACAAGATCATCTTCCTCACCGGCACCGGCGGCCTGCTGGATGAAGAGGGCAAGGTGATCGACTCGATCAACCTCTCCACCGAGTACGACCAGCTGATGCAGCAGCCGTGGATCCATGGCGGCATGCGGGTCAAGATCGAACAGATCAAGGACCTGCTGGATCGGCTGCCGCTGGAATCCTCGGTCTCCATCACCCGCCCGGCGGACCTGGCCAAGGAACTGTTCACCCACAAGGGCTCGGGCACGCTGGTGCGCAAGGGCGAGAAAGTGCTGCGCGCCACCCGCTGGGACGAACTCGATCTGCCGCGCCTCAAGCAGCTGATCGAATCCAGCTTCGGCCGCACCCTGGTGGCGGATTATTTCCAGAAGACCAAGCTGCTGCGTGCCTACGTCAGCGAGAACTACCGCACCGCGGTGATCCTCACCGATGAAGCGGAAGGGGTCTACCTGGACAAGTTCGCCGTGCTGGATGACGCGCAGGGCGAAGGCCTTGGCCGCGCGGTCTGGAATGTCATGCTGGACGAAACCCCGCAGCTGTTCTGGCGCTCGCGCAACGGCAACCCGATCAATCACTTCTATTACGCCGAATCCGATGGCTGCTACAAGCAGGGCCACTGGAAGGTGTTCTGGTTCGGCGCCGATGGCTTCGACCGCATCAAAGCGTACGTCGAGCATTGCGCCGCACGCACCCCCAGCCTGGAGGGCTGAACCCGATGAATCTTGCCGATTGGACCAAGGTCCCCACGCTGGCCGGCACCCATGCCCGGCTGGAGCCGCTGCAGATGGCGCATATCGATGGCCTGCGCGGCGCACTGGGGGATGGCACCTTGTCCAAGCTCTGGTACACCCAGGTGCCGAGTGCGAAGACCATGACCGCCTATGTCCAGGCCGCGCTGCAGGCGCAGGCCGAGGGCAAGGTGTTGCCGTTCGTGGTCCTCAACGATGCCGATGAAGTGGTCGGCACCACCCGCTACTACGATCTGGACGCCGAGGTGCCGCGCCTGAGCATCGGCTACACCTGGTATGGCGAAGCCGCCCAGCGCACCGGCATCAACACCGAAACCAAACTGATGCTGCTCACCCATGCCTTCGAGCGGCTGGAATGCCTGAGCGTGGTGTTCGAGACCAGCTGGTTCAACGTCACCTCGCGCACCGCGATCGCGCGGCTGGGCGCCAAGCAGGACGGCGTGCTGCGCAACCACAAGCGCCACCCGGACGGCACCCCGCGCGACACCGTCATCTTCTCCATCATCGATGCGGAATGGCAGGGGGTGAAACGCCACCTGCAGCACCGCCTGGACGCACACGCATGAGTACCAAGATCTTCACCGTCGGCATCGTCGGCGCACGTGGCCACACCGGCGCCGAGCTGATCAAGCTGATCGCCGCCCACCCGAGCCTGCAGCTGGGCTTCGTCTCCTCGCGCGAGCTGGCCGGCCAGCGCGTGAGCGATCACCACGGCGACTGGCAGGGTGAGCTGCAGTTCGAAAACCTGGATGCAGATGCCGTCGCTGCAAAGGGCATGGACGCGGTGATCCTGGCGCTGCCCAATGGCCTGGCCGCACCGTTCGTCGCCGCGCTGGATGCGGCCAGGCCGGACACGGTGATCGTCGATCTGTCGGCCGATCACCGCTTCGAGCCGAGCTGGTATTACGGCCTGCCGGAGCTGACCCGGGGCGACTACCTGGGCCAGAAGCACATCAGCAATCCGGGCTGCTACGCCACCGCGATGCAGCTGGCGATCAGCCCGCTGCTGCAGCAGCTGGCCGGCCCGCCGCAGTGTTTTGGTGTGTCCGGCTACTCCGGCGCGGGCACCACGCCCTCGGACAAGAACAATCCGGAACTGCTGCGTGACAACCTCATGCCGTATGCGCTGACCAACCATGTGCACGAGCGCGAAGTCACTGCGCACCTGCGCGTGCCGGTCGAGTTCATGCCGCACGTGGCGCCGCATTTCCGTGGCATCACCATGACGGTGAACCTGTGGCTCAACACGGTAGTCAAGCGCGAGGATGTGATCGCGCTCTACCAGAAGTATTACGCCGATGAGGCGCTGATCGAGGTGCTCGACGAAGCGCCGTGGGTCAGCCAGATCGCCGGCCGGCATGGCGTGCAGATCGGCGGCTTCGACGTGGCCCCGGGCGGCAAGCGCGTGGTGGTGGTGGCGACCCTGGACAACCTGCTCAAGGGCGCGGCCACCCAGGCCATGCAGAACCTCAACCTGGCGCTGGGTCTGGACGAACTGGCCTCGATCCCGCACTGATTCCCACGGCGCTGCGCGGCCCCCTGCGCGCGCCCTGACAACCCGGCGGAGCGACTCCGCCTATGGAGCAAGACATGGCAGACCTTCTGTGGCAGAAGCCCGGCGTGGCGGTAGACGCCAAGATCCAGACCTTCCTGGCCGGCGATGATGTGATCCTGGACCGCGAGTTCTTCCTCTACGACGTGGCGGCCAGCAAGGCGCACGCGCAGGGCCTGGAGAACATCGGCATCCTCGGCAATGACGAGCGCATCGGCCTGCAGCGCGAGCTGGACGTGCTGGCCGAGGATTTCCGCAGTGGCGCGTTCGTGCTGGATGAGCGCTTCGAGGATTGCCACTCGGCGATCGAAGCGCGCCTGACCGAGCGCCTCGGCGATGCCGGCCGCAAGATCCACACCGGCCGCAGCCGCAACGACCAGATCCTGGTCGCCACCCGGCTGTGGCTGAAGGACAAGCTGCTGCGCGTGGCCGAACTGAGCCGCGAGATCGCCAAGGTCTCGCTGGATCGCGCCGAGGCCGAGAAAGACCTGCCCGTGCCCGGCTACACCCACATCCAGCGCGCCGTGGTGTCCTCGGCGGGCATGTGGTGGGCCGGCTGGGCCGAGGCCTTCATCGACAACGCGATCCGCGCGCACGACACGTTCAACCTGGTCGATGCCAATCCGCTCGGCACGGCCGCCGGCTACGGCGTGAATCTGCCGCTGGACCGCGCGCATACCACTGAAGCGCTTGGCTTTGCGCGCATGCAGATCTCGCCGATCTACGCGCAGCTTTCTCGCGGCAAGTTCGAACTGGCGGCGCTGGAAGCACTCGGCGGCGCCACCCTGGACCTGCGCCGCATCGCATGGGACCTGTCGCTGTTCACCAGCGGCGAGTTCGGCTTCGTGGCGTTGCCGGCGCAGTACACCACCGGCAGCTCGATCATGCCGAACAAGCGCAACCCGGACGTGATCGAACTGATGCGCGCCACCCATGCCAGCGTGGCCGCGGCCCGCACCGAGATCGAGCAGCTGCTGTCGCTGCCCTCGGGCTACCACCGCGATCTGCAGAGCAGCAAGGGCGCGATCTTCCACGGCTTCGGCCGCGGCCTGGCCGCGCTGGAACTGCTGCCGGCGCTGCTGGCCAACCTGGAATGGCGCGACGACAAACTGTGCGCGGCGATCGACTCGGGCATGTACGCCACCGATGTCGCGGTGGAGGCAGCCGTGGCCGGTGTGCCGTTCCGCGAGGCCTACAAGGCTGCCGCCGCGGCGGCGGACACGGCAGGGCAGGGGCGAACCCCCGAAGGCAGCCTGGCCGCGCGCGTATCGCCCGGCGCGGCGGCCGACCTGCGGCTGGATGAACTGCGCGCCCGCTGGGCGGCACTGGTGTGATCACGACGGCGGCCGCAAGGTCGCCGTTTTTGTAACGTCTTGCCGGGTGCTGCCCGGGAAAGGATCTCTATGAAAACCTGTTACCTGGTGATGGTCACCCGTACGCCGGACTTCCGCGATGAGGTCGGTGCCGAACACGCGCGTTTTCTCGATGAGGTGCGTGCCCGCGGGCAGCTGCTGCTGACCGGTGGCTTCACCGACAAGAGCGGCGGCGCTTACGTGCTGCAGGACATCGCTGACCTGACCGCTGCGCAGGCGCTGGTCGACAGCGATCCGCTGCTGGTGCACGGCAGCGCCACCGCCCGTATCCACGAATGGAGCACGCGCTGAGCGCGCCGACCACATGAACCAGCCCGTGCCTTCGCCGTTTACCGAACAAGCCGTCCCGCAGTGGAAACGCGCCGTACTCAAAGTGGGCAGCAGCCTGCTGGCCGCTGACGGCGGCGGCCTCTCGCCACGCCACGCGCTGGGCCTGGCCCAGTTCGTCTCGGCCAACGTGTTGGCTGGGCGCGAGGTGGTGATCGTATCCTCCGGCGCGGTTGCGGCCGGAAGGGCGATCGTGCCGCGCGCGCTGGAAGCCGGCGCGGCGATGGCGGCGCGGCAGGCGCTCGCCGCGCTGGGCCAGGCACAGCTGATCGGGCTCTGGCAGCGCTTTTTCGAGCGCCCGGTGGCGCAGGTGCTGCTGACCCATGATGACCTGCGCAACCGCCGCCGTTACCTCAACGCCCGCGCCACGCTCAACGAGCTGTTGCGGTTGGGCGCGCTGCCGGTGGTCAACGAGAACGACACCGTCTCGGTGGATGAGCTCAAGCTCGGCGACAACGACAACCTCGCTGCGACCGTAGCCGCGTTGATCGACGCCGATGTGCTGTTCATCGCCACCGATATCGACGGCCTGTACAGCGCCGACCCGCGTCGCGATCCGCAGGCACGGCCGATCCATGACGTGCCCGAGTTGACCGTGGAGGTCCTGGCGATGGCCGGCGGCGCCGGCAGTGGCGCCGGTACCGGTGGCATGCATACCAAGCTGGAAGCCGCGGCCAAGGCCGGGCGGGTGGGCATCGAGACCTGCCTGTTCAACGGGCGCAGTGCCGAGGTGGTGCGTGCGCTCAGCCAGGGGCGGTTGTTCGGCACCCGCATCCATGCCGCGCAGACCCGGGTGGCCGCGCGCAAGTACTGGCTGCGGCACGCGCCGCTGGAGCCGGGCGCGATCCTGGTCGATGCCGGCGCAGCCGATGCCCTGCGTGGCAAGGGTGCCTCGCTGTTGCCTGGCGGGGTGCTGGGCGCCGAGGGCGACTTCCGCCGCGGCGACATGGTCGAGATCCGGCAACGCAGCGAGTCCGGCGAGGTCTGCCTGGCCCGCGGCGTCAGCCAGTATTCGGCCAGCGACATCCGCCGCGTCGCCGGGCGCCACTCGCGCGACATCGAGAGCGTGCTGGGCTACAACTACGGTGGCAACGTCATCCACCGCGACGATCTGGTGTTGCTGTAAAGCGTAAGAACATCCACGGTAGAGCCACGCCATGCGTGGCTGCGCAACCTGGGTCCGTTCGACATCCCTCGGCCACGCATGGCGTGGCCCTACCGTTTTTTCCGAGGATATTGAGATGGTCGCCAGCTCCACCACCGACATCCGCAGCCAGGCGCTGGCCTGCCGGGACGCTGCCCGGCAGCTGGCGCAGTTGCCTGCGTCGGCCAAGGCCGATCTGCTCGACGCGATGGCCGCCGCGCTGGAAGCCGATACCGATGCGATTCTCGCGGCCAACGCCCGCGATCTTGCGGCGGCGACGGAAAAGGGCATCGGCACCGCGATGCTGGACCGCCTGGCACTGAACCCGCAGCGTCTGGCCGGTATCGCCGCCGCGCTGCGCGAGGTCGCTGCGTTGCCCGATCCGGTCGGGCAGGTGACCCGCGATGACGTGCGTCCCAATGGCATCCGGGTGCAGAAAGTGCGCGTGCCGCTGGGCGTCATCGCGATGATCTACGAAGCGCGCCCGAACGTGACCGCCGACGCTGCCGCGCTGTGCATCAAGGCCGGCAACGGCGTGATCCTGCGCGGTGGCTCGGAGGCGATCTACTCCAACACTGCCATTGCCGCCTCGCTCAAGCGCGCGCTGCGCGAGGCGGGCGTCGCCGATGCCGCATTGACCCTGGTGGAGGATCTGCGCCGCGAGACCATGCTTGCCCTGCTGCAGCTCAACGATGTGATCGATCTGGCGATTCCGCGTGGTGGGGAAGGGTTGATCCGCTTCGTGGCCGAGCATGCCCGTGTGCCGGTGATCAAGCACTACAAGGGTGTCTGCCATCTGTACGTGGACCGCGCCGCCGACCCCGCGCTTGCGCTGCGCCTGCTGGTGGATGGCAAATGCAGCCGACCCTCGGCCTGCAACTCGCTGGAGACGCTTCTGGTCCATGCCGACCTCGCGCCGAGCTTCCTGCCGTTGGCCGCGCATGCACTGGCCGAGCGCGGCGTGCGGGTGCGCGCCGACGCGGTGGCGCGGCAGTGGCTGCCCGATGCCGAGCCGGCCAGCGAGGAGGATTACGCCGCCGAGTATCTGGATCTGATCATCGCCGTGCGCGTGGTCGATGACCTCGAACAGGCACTGATGCATATCCAGCAGTACAGCTCGGACCATACCGAAGTGATTGCCACGGAAGACGCCGCGGCAGCCGAGCACTTCGTGCATGCGCTGCGCTCGGCGGTGGTGATGGTCAACGCCTCTTCGCGCTTCTCCGACGGGGGCGAGCTGGGCCTGGGTGCGGAGATCGGCATCTCCACCACCCGCCTGCACGCCTATGGCCCGATGGGGCTGGAGGCGCTCACCGTCGAACGCTTCGTCGTCCGCGGCGAAGGCCAGACGCGCGCGTGACCCGGTAGAGCCGGCCGCTGGCCGGCTCCTTCGCATCCTGGCAATCCGTGGCGCCGGCCAGCGGCCGGCACTACCGGTCTGCCAACACCCGCGCGATTACCGGTATGCGACCGCCAATGCCCCCGCGGTGACCCGTACCGGCCGCGCGTGCTCGTCCATGTGCAGCGTCACCGACTTGCCATCGGCCAGCGACGCGGCCACGGCCACGCTCGCGCCGAGGTCGTGCGCCATCTCCTCGCGGGTCACATCGTCATGCGGCAGCCGGCGCTCCTTGCCGGTGAACCGCATGCGGTTGTACTCGGCCCAGGCGATCAGCAGCGCCGCGCAGCACACCAGCATCACCGGCAGCGCGATCACCACGAACGGATCGACCGTCTGCTTCTGTTCGTACAGCTGCGCCCACGCCATCCGCCCGCCGAGCAGCCACGAGATCAGCGTTACCAGCGGTGCCCACAGGTAGAAGTAGAACGCCCAGAAGGCGATGGTCACAAAACCCCAGGCGGTGCGCTGCAGGCGCGGTTGCTGGCGCGGTTTCTGGATCAGCCGCGAATCGAAGCGGCGGGTGGATTTGACGGTGTTCATCGGATACCCCGGTCAGGACTGACCCAGACCGCGCGCTTGCCACGACGTTTGAACAACGTCTTGGGGAACGCCACCAGGGTCGTGAACAGACTGATGAGCCAGTACGCCATCGGGTACCAGATCACCCAGAAGTAGTTACGTCCAATATGCGTTTCGTAACGGCGGTCGATGATCAGGCTGCTGGCGAACTGCATCAGGCAGACCAGGGCCAGGATCACGCCATGCCACTGCGGCAGCAGCGTGGCGATGTACAGCTCCGGCGGCAGCACCATGAACTTGCCCACCGCCCACAACACGATGATCGCCAGCATCGTGTAGGCCCACAGCACGCTGAGGATGTACTCCAGCAGCACGCCCCACATGCGGCGCTTGCGCCAGTGGAACAGCGAGCCGCCATGGCGCAGCAGCACTTCCACGCCGCCCTGGGCCCAGCGCAGGCGCTGCCGCCACAGCCCTTTCAGCGTTTCCGGCATCAGGATGAAACACAGCGCATTGGGCTCGTAACGGATGTCCCAATGGTCCAGCTGCAGGCGCCAGCTGATGTCGATGTCCTCGGTCACCATGTCATCGGACCAGTAACCGATCCGGTGAAGGGCCGTGCGACGGAACGCGGCGATCACCCCGGAGATGGTGAAGATGCGCCCGTACACCCGCTGCGCCCGCTTGATCATGCCGATGATCGAGGAGAACTCGGCCACCTGCAGCCGGCCAAGCAGGGTGGAGCGGTTGCGGATGCGCGGGTTGCCGGTGACCGCGCCCACGCGCGGGCCCGAGGTCAGGTGCCACACCATCCAGTGCGTGGCGTACTCCTCCAGCATCGCATCGCCATCGATGCATACCAGGAACTCCGAACGTGCCGCCAGCGCGCCCATGCGCAGCGCATTGGCCTTGCCCAGGTTGCGGTCCAGGTGCACCACCCGCAGCCGCGGGTGCAGGGCGGCCAGGGCATCCAGCCGCGCGCCGGTATCGTCGCTGCTGCCATCGTTGATGGCGATGACTTCGAAATCCGGGTAATTCTGCTTGAGCGCCGAGCCCAGCGTGTCGTCCAGATTCTCCGCTTCGTTGTGGCAGGGGATCAGGATCGAGGCGAACGGATAGACATCCATCGGCGGCGGGTCATCACGGTCACGGGCCTTTCGCTCGCGCCGGAAGAAGTAATACAGGCCGCCGGACATCCAGAAGAACGCCATCACCATCGGGTAGAAGAAGGCGAACTGGAACAGCGCGTAGAGAAGAGGATGCATGGCGACCTCACTTTTCCTCGTACGGGAAGCTGCGGGCCGACATGGCCGCGCGGGCGTCATACGTGGAGGGACGTCCGGCGATGAAATCATCCGGATACCAGGCGAAATGACGCACGCCCTGCGCCTGTAGACGACGGATCTGCGCGCGCAGGCGGTCGCCGGGGATCGGCTTGCTGGTGCGCCAGTCCAGCGTCTGCAGCTCGAACATCGTCTGCGACAACTGCGGATCGTGCTGCTTCACCGCCACCACCAGCCGGTCCAGCCAGCGTTCCGGGCTGCGGCTGCCTTCCATCCACGGCATCGCCATCAGGGCGGTGTGGTCGTAGGCCTTGTTGAACAGGTCCAGGCGCTGGGCGAACCAGCTGGCGCTCTGCGGTTCCAGAACGGGCTGGGCATACAGGTTGCGCACGGTCCCCAGTTTCGGCCGCCAGCGTTGCGCGGCGTTGCGCAGCTCCAGGGTGAAGTCGATCAGCGCCTGTGTACGTGCGCCATCCTCGCCTTCGGGCGGCAACTGGGTCAGCTCGGTGTCGCGCAGGTAGGCGTCATCGTGGAAGAGCAGGCCCTCGAAGTACGAGTTGATCGCCAGGTCTTCGTAGATGTCATCGATGATCCTGCGGACCTGCGGCCGGGTGAAGTCCAGCCGGAAGATGCCGTCGCTTTCCGGGCTCTCGATGGCCAGGGCTTTGCGGATGGCCGGGTCCTTGAGCTCGTAACCCAGCACCGGCAGCCACGCGAACACCTTCACCCCGGCGCGGGTCTTGAGCTGCCACGCCACGCGGTTGAACAGGTCCGCACGCACCGGCAGATGCCGGTTGGGGAAGTACAGCGCATCAGCCGAGCCATTGCCGTCCGGATCGGCGAAGGCCTGCAGGAACACGTGGGTCGGGCCGATCTTCTTGACCCGGTCGATCAGCGCATCCAGGTTCTTGCCCTGTTGCACCGGGTCGGCATCGTAGACGGCATCCAGGTCGATCTGCAGCGCACGCATGCCATCGCGTTCCACATCCCGGCGCAGTTCGTAGGCCAACTGCACCACGGTCGGGTTGTTGGTCACCAGCAGGCGCGCCAGGCCATGCAGATCGGCTTTGACCGGCGTACTGCGCCCTTCCAGGTCGAACGACACCGGCATGCCCAACTGCTCGGCGATATCGTTGCTCAACGCGTTGTAGGCGGCGTACGGCCATACGATCGCCTTCGGGGTGACCCCGACATTGCGCTCGATGCGCTCCACGCTGCGGCCCAGGTCGGCGCGCAGGCGGGCTTCGTACTCGGCCGCGGTTTCATAGGCTTTGCGGGTCGGGTCGTAGATGCGCGTGATCACCGCCGGCGTGGAGTTGCCCTGCGGGTTGGACTGCACGCCATGGTGCAGATTGTCGGTGTGGCTGGCCAGTTCGATCAGCCCGCTCTTCTGCATCTCGCGCAGCTGCGCCCAGGTCAGGAAATCATCGCGGGTGAACGGGCGGTAGCCGTAATCGATCTGGCGCCCGGCCGGCATGTCCACGTAATCGGTGATCACGGCGACCAGCGCCGGATAGTTGTAGGCGCGCAGCAACGGGAAGACCTTGCTGTACACGCTGCGCAGCCCGTCATCGAAGGTCAGCAGCACCGGCTTGGGCGGCAGCGGGGTGCCACCCTGCGAGGCAGTGATCAACTGCGACAGCGACACCGGGTGGTAGCCATGCGCGGACAACCAGTCCAGGTGCGCAGCAAAGTTCTGCGTGCTGACGGCATACGCATCCGGGTCGCCGCGCTCGGCCACCTCGTCACGGATGTCGTGGTAGCTGAGCACCAGCAGGCCGTTGTCGGCGGCATCGAGTGCGGCCGGCGGCTGCTGTGCCTGTGCCGGCAGCACCACGGTGAGCAGGGCCAGCAACAGCCAGTGGGTCCAACGCTTCAAGTCCATGTGCCGCATGTCATTCTCCCCACCGCAGGCCGGCATCCAGGCCGATATGTCGTTCACGCTGTCCGTCATAGACCGGTCGCGACCAGCGGATGCCGTACTCGAAAATGCGGCCTTCGCCGAGCTGCCACTCGTGGCGGTACTCGGCCGAAGGCACGATCGCGCTGCCATAGCCCTGCTGCCAGTACTGCCCCACCGAGACCGTCAGGCGATGGCGGAAGTGGCGTTCGTAGTGACGCCACAGTTGTTGGTCCACGCGCAGCCCGATCTCCACCGAGTGGTCCT
Source organism: Stenotrophomonas bentonitica (assembly GCF_002887735.1). Taxonomy (GTDB): domain Bacteria; phylum Pseudomonadota; class Gammaproteobacteria; order Xanthomonadales; family Xanthomonadaceae; genus Stenotrophomonas; species Stenotrophomonas bentonitica_A. The sequence continues at coordinate 249,244 of NZ_PKQP01000001.1, read as the reverse complement.
CGGATGGGTTGAAGTAGGGCACGTCGTCGCGGCTGCCGCGGCTGGCGTACAGGCTGCCCAGGCCATCCACGAACACGGTCGGCCGGGTCATCAGGCGTTGTTCGATGGCGGTGCTGACGGTATCGCGGCGGTTGCCGTCGTCGTAACGGAACTGGCTGGCGCCCAGGCTCCAGTGGGTACGTTCATCGCGACGATAGTCCGCCGCCAGGGCGATGCTGTCGGCGGTGATGCCCGAGACACGTGCCTGCATCGAGGCATCCGGATCGTTGCGTGCGGCCGTGATGCCGGCATGCCATTGATCGCTGAACTGCCAGCCGAACCCGGCGCTGAGGCCGGTATCGCCGATGTGGTCATTGGCGCGGTTGACGAAGGCTTCGGCATCGGCGCGCCCGTAGCGATAGCGCGTGCCCACGCCGACCCGCAGCGGGTCGATGGTCTGGTCCTGGAAATCCACGCTGCGCCGGTCGGCGAAGGCGACCAGTCGCCAGCGGTCGTCCAGGACCGGCGACTGCACTTCCACGCCGTAACGGCCGTCGTCGTTGCCCAGCGGTGAGGCTCCGCCACCGCCGGAGCTGCGGCCGCCTTCGGCGTAGGCATGCCATTGCCAGCCGCGATGCGCACGCCAGCTGCGGTCCATGCGCTGCACGGAAGGCTGGTTGGGGTAGGCGGCAAGCAGGGTGTCGTGGAGGGGGCGCGCCAGGTCATCGCGCTGGATCTGCACGTAGGCGTCGTACTGGCCCAGCCGCGCCGGGACGTCACGCGGGTCCAGCGTGTTGGCCATGCTGTAGCGCTCCAGCGCCCGGCGTGGCCAGCCGCGCATCAGGTAGATGTTGCCCAGCGAGGACTGCGTGCCGGTGTTGCCCGGCCCGATCTCGACCATCTTCTCCAGGTCATGTTGGGCGGTGGGCAGATCGCCGCTGTAAGCGCGCACCATGGCCAGGTTGAGATCGGCCTCGTAGCGCGGCCAGTTCGCATACGGCGCTTTGGCACCGTTTGCCCAGCGCCAGGCAGGCTCATCGGCCTGCCACTTCTTCAGCAGGGCGATGGCGGTATCAGCCTGCTCGTCTTCCAGATAGGCGTAGGCCAGTTCCGACCGCGCCTGCGGCAGCGACGGATCGGCCTTGAGCGCCGCTTCCAGTACCGGGATCGCCTCGGCGGGATGCTGGGTGGCCATCAGCGAATCGCCAACGGCGGCCAGCAGGTAATTGGGAACGGGGTGCCCCTCGGCGAGCAGGCTGCGGTACTCATCGCGTACCTGTGCATGGCGGCCCAGCCGGTTGAGCAGGATCAGGCGGTCGTAGCGGATTCTCAGCGGGGCCTGCTGCACGGTGGTGCCGTCGCGCTCGAGGTACTGCTGCATCTGCACCAGGGCCGCATCGGCTTCATCCAGGCGGGTGTCCTCGCTGGGGCCGTAGGCCAGGCTCCAGCCCACGAGTTTGGCCAGGTAATTGCCTTCCAGCCGTTCTTTCTGGGCGGCATCGAACAGGTCCGGTCGCGCCAGGTACAGCTGCCAGGCGCGGTGCGCGTTGCCGATGTCCGCCAAGGTCAGCACCTGCAGGCGATACAGCAATGCGTCGTCGGGCGACTGCACCAGTGCCCGCTCGATCGCCGCCAGTGCATCCAGCCATTGGGCATGGTCCCGGAACTGGCCGATCTCGGCCAATGCGTTGTCCCGCGCAGTGGCTGCAGCCGCCGGAGCGGAAAAAGCGAGTGTCGCGCATGCCAGGCCGACGCAGAGCGCCAGCGGCCGATGGTCGTACATGGAACCCCCCTTGGAGCATCCTTTCAAAGGTGTGTTGCGTCAAAAGTGTGACGCACATCACATGCCAATCGTGCCTGACTGCGCAGTTGTTGCCAAATCGTTAAGACGCGGGTACGACCCATCAGCCCCCGGGTGGAACCCGGAGGGGAGGGGCAAGTCATTGAATCGCTGCAGATTCAGGCCATGTCGCAACCAAGGACGGCGCACTCCATCGCGATGAAGCTGTTCAGCCGGCTGGCGACGCCAGAGACTCCGAACGCTGCCCGGTGCAGCCCACCGGGTCAGTTAGCGACACGCTACGTCAGCAGTTGCGCACAACGCGTGTAGATGGACGCGCCGGGGCGCCTACCACTGGTCTTCGAGCTTCTGCGGTTTGCAGGCGACCCACGAGGCGCACAACAGCACCACCGCGCACAGGACCAGGAAGCCGAACGGCAGGTGCCAGCCGCCGCTGACCGCGTGCAGCCAGCCGAACAGGAACGGGCCCAGGCAGCTGAAGGCATAGCCCACGCCCTGCATGAAGCCGGACAACGCGGCAGAGCCGGCGGGCGTGCGGGTACGCAGGTTGATCAGGGTCAGCGCCAGCGGGAAGGTGGACGGCCCGATGCCGAGCAGCACCGCCCACAGCCACGGGGCCTTCATCGGCGCGAACAACAGGCCGGCGAAGGCGATCAGGAACGCGCTGAAGCCGATCAGCACCAGCCCGAACGGGTTGCGCAGGCGCACGGCCAGGGCCGGCATGGTCAGCGACGGCAGCAGGCCGCAGGCCGCGAAGATGGCCACCATGATGCCGCCGAAGGCCGGCGTCGCACCGGCTTCGACCACGATCCGCGGCAGCCAGGTGAACATCGAGTACGTCATCAGCGAGGTCATGCCGAACATCAGCGTCATGCCCCAGGCCAGCGGGGTTTTCCAGACCTTGCCGTGCGGCGCGCTGGACGGATCGTTGGCCGCGCTGATCGTGTCCGGGTGCGGCCGTGCACGCGAGAGCATCAGCCACGGCAGCGCCGCGGCCAGCGACATCAGCGCCCAGATGCCCAGCGACACACGCCAGCCCGCCTGCTGCGCGACCGGGACCGCCAGCAGGGCCGGCATCATCGTGCCGATCTGCAACACGGTGATGTAGAGCGTGCTCATGGTGCCCACGCGGTTGGCGAAGTAGCGCTTCACCAGCGGCGGTACCACCACGTTGCCGATGCCCATGCCGGCCAGCGCCACCACCGAGCCGAACAGCAGGCTGCCCACGCCGCCGGCCATCGACCGCAGCAGCAGCCCTACGGTGGCCAGGCTCATGGCCAGCAGGGCGGTCCGTTCCAGGCCCAGGCGACGCGCCACTGCCGGGGTGGTCACGCCGAACAGGGCGAACGCTGCGGTCGGCAGCATGCCAAGCACGCCGGTCATGGTGGTGCCGAAGCCGAAGGTCTGGCCGAGCACATCCAGCAGCGGGGTCAGTGAGGTGACCGCGGTGCGCAGGTTCAACGCGGCCAGCAGGATCGCGGCGAATGCAAGAAGGCGCCCGTGCAGCAGGGACTGGGACGGTGGGGTGGGGTGAGTCATCAGCATGTTTCCTGACAGGTGGCGCACCGCGGCCATGCCGGCGCGCGGGTGCAACGGCAGAGACCGGCCAGTGGCCGGCAGCTGCGGGGTAGGGGACTGGGCCGCTGCCGTAAGCAGGGCCAGGACTGGGCATTGTACGGGTTCGATCCCGACAGGTCGCGCAGGGTGGGGCGAGGTGATGCCGTGCCGACGCGACAGGCCCGGCCGCGGGCACGATGCCGCGCCGCGCGCAGTGCGGGGCGCTACGTGTGAAAACGCCTTCACAACAAGGGCCACGCGGTCCCCTTCCATGTGCGCTGCGTCAAAAAAATGACTATTTAGGAAAATCCCTACAAGCGAGCGGGTAGTTCTCTTACGGGGTGGGTGGGGTTTTTGACGGTTCTCATGTCGCGAATAGCTCTTAAATTGGCGGGCCTCCATAGGGGCGGTCTATAGCGAACGATGGTTCGTGCCAGCCCACGTTCGAGATCCTGCATGCCAAACACCGTACTACCCACCCCGGCTCGCGCCGGTTCCCATGGCGCTTCCCGGCGCACCCTCCTTCTGGCCCCGCTGGCGGCCGCGCTGGCCCTGGTCTATCTGCCGGCCAGTGCCCAGCAGCTGCCCGCCCCCGATCAGGAGCTGCTTCGCCAGCAGGAGCGCGAACGCGCCCTGCGCGAGCAGCTTGAAACCCGGCCCGATGCACGTCTTCAGGACGCACCGGTGGCCGCACCGGAGCGGCTGCCCCAGGACGAAGCACCCTGCTTCGTGATCAACCGGATCACCCTGGAAGGCGAGCAGGCCGACCGTTTCCAGTGGGCGTTGCCCGCAGCCAACGTCAAAGGCGATCCGGCGCTCGGCCGCTGCCTGGGCACCGCCGGCATCAACGTGGTGATGTCGCGGGTACAGAACGCGATCGTCGAGCGCGGCTACGTCACCACGCGCGTGTTGGCCCAGCCGCAGGACCTCACCACCGGCACGCTGGCACTGACCGCGGTGCCCGGCACGCTCCGCCAGATCCGTTTCGCAGAGGGCACCCATCGCGACGCCACCCTGTGGAACGCGATCCCGGCACGCAGTGGCGACCTGCTCAACCTGCGCGATATCGAACAGGGGCTGGAGAATTTCAAGCGCGTGCCGACCGCCGAGGCCGACATCCAGATCAGCCCGGCCGAAGGCGCCGACGCCGCACCTGGCCAGAGCGACCTGGTGGTGCAGTGGTCGCAGCAACGGCTGGTCCGCTTCAACCTCAGCCTGGACGATTCCGGCAGCAAGGCCACCGGCAAGACCCAGGCCGGTGCGACGATGTCGCTGGACCACGCGCTGCGCCAGAACGACCTGTTCTACGTCAACCTGAACCATGACGTGTTCAGCGGCGGCAAGCGCGGCACCAAGGGCTTCACCTTCCACTACTCCGTGCCGGTCGGCTACTGGCTGTTCGGCGCCACGCGCAGCGGCTACGAGTACGAGCAGACCGTGGCCGGCAACCAGCAGTCGTATCTCTACAGCGGCGAGAGCTACAACGCCGAAGTGCGGGCTACGCGCCTGCTGTTCCGCAACGCGAGCAGCAAGACCAGCATGTACCTGCGTGCCTGGGAGCGCGACTCGCGCAACTTCATCGACGACACCGAAATCCTGGTCCAGCGCCGGCGCATGGGCGGCTGGGAGCTCGGCCTGAACCACCGTCACTTCATCGGCCAGGCCACGCTCGATGGCACTGTCGGCTTCCGCCGTGGCACCGGGGCCTTCGGCTCGATCGCAGCGCCCGAGGAGCTGTTCGGTGAAGCCACCTCGCACCCGAAGATCTACTTCGCCGACGCACAGCTCAGCCTCCCGTTCCAGCTCGGCCAGCAGCGCCTGCGCTACACCGGCAGCTGGCGAGCGCAATGGAACCGTGGCGGGCTGGTGCCGCAGGACCGCTTCGCGATCGGCGGCCGCTACACCGTGCGCGGCTTCGATGGCGAGATGTCGCTGATGGGCGAGCGCGGCTGGTTGATCCGCAACGACATCGGCCTGGCCCTGGGCGGCGGGCAGGAATTCTACGTCGGCGCCGATTACGGCCATGTCGGCGGCAGCGCCACGCAATGGCAGGTAGGCAATGACCTGGCGGGCAGCGTGATCGGCCTGCGTGGGTCGTATCGCGGCCTGTACTGGGACGGCTTCGTCGGCGCCCCGCTGAAGAAGCCCTCTGGTTTCCAGAACGCCTACACCGTCACCGGATTCACCCTGAGCTGGTCGTTCTGATTTCAGTGCGGGCGCGTTCGCGCCGCACCGACCGCACGCATACAAAGGAATTGTCATGAACAAGCATCTGTACCGCCTCGTGTTCAACCACGCCCTCATGCTCTGGCAGGTCGCTGCGGAGATCACCCCGCGCCCCGGCGGCGCCGGTACCGGGCAGGATGGCGATCGCACGGCGGCACTGCGCCCGATGGCGTTCGCGCTGTGGGTGATGCTGGGCTGGGTAGGCGTAACCGGCCTGGCGGCGGCGCAGGTGGTCGCGGACCCGAATGCCCCCGGGAACCAGCGACCGACCGTGCTGGAAACCGCCAACGGCACGCCGCAGATCAATATCCAGACGCCGAGTGCTGCCGGTGTTTCGCGCAACACCTACCAGCGCTTCGATGTCGACCAGCAGGGCGCCATCCTCAACAACTCACGCGGCAATACCCAGTCGCAGCTCGGTGGCTGGGTGCAGGGCAATCCGTGGTTGGCCGGCGGCACCGCACGGGTGATCCTCAACGAGGTCAATGGCGCCAACCCGAGCCAGCTGCGCGGCTATGTGGAAGTGGCCGGCGACCGCGCGCAGGTGGTGATCGCCAACCCGGCCGGCATCGATTGCGATGGCTGCGGCTTCATCAACGCCAACCGCATCACCCTCACCACCGGCACCCCGATGTTCAATGGCGGCGCGCTGGAGGGATACCGCGTGCAGGGCGGAGCGATCCACATCTTCGGTGCCGGCATGGATGCCAGCCGGGTCGACTACACCGATCTGATCGCACGCTCGGTGCAGCTCAATGCGGGCCTGTGGGCGCAGCAGCTGCAGGTCACCACCGGCGCGAACACGGTGAGCGCCGATCTGGGCCGCGTGCAGGCGCAGGCCGCCGAAGGCAATGCGCCGCAGTACGCGCTCGATGTGGCCCAGCTGGGCGGCATGTACGCCAACAAGATCCTGCTGATGGGCACCGAGCACGGCGTGGGCGTGCGCAACGCGGGCAACCTCGGGGCGCAGACCGGCGAACTGGTCGTGACTGTCGATGGCCGGCTGGAAAACACCGGCAAACTGCAGGCGCGCGACGATACGCGTATCGCTGCCAGCGGCGGTGTGCGCAACGAAGGGCTGGTCAGTGCCGGGCGTGAACTGAACCTGCGCACCGGTCAGGATCTGGACAACACGGGTGGCCAGCTCAATGGTACCCGTCTGGACCTGGAGGCGGCGTCGCTGGTCAACCGCGGCGGCAGCATCGAACAGGCTGGCGTGCAGGCCCTGGCGGTGCAGAGCGGGCGCCTGCAGAACCGTGACAAGGGCAGCATCGGCGCACTGGCCCGGCAGGACGGTACGACGCCGACCTCACCGGGCGATGGCGACGGCACGGGCAGCCCGGGCACGGGAACCGGCAACGGAAACGGTGGCACCGATGGCAGCACCCCGGGCTCGACACCGCCGGCCACCGCGCCGCTCGCACAGGGCCGCGTGATGATTGCCGGCGTGCTCGACAACGATGCCGGCGCGGTCCTTGCCGGGGGTGATATCGATCTGCGCGCGGGCCACGTGGACAACGACGGCGGTCGCCTCGGGGTGCGCGATCTGGCCGTGGAGGGGGGCGGCCTGTCCAACCGGCAGGGCGAGCTGACCACGGGGCGCGACCTGCTTGTGCAGGGCCAGGCGCTGAACAACGACGCCGGCGTCATGAACGTCGGCGGCGCGCTGGATGCGCGCACCGCGCAGCTGTCCAACCGCAGCGGCACGATCGCTCACAGCGGCAGCGCACCTGCGCAGCTGCAGGTGGCGGGCACGTTCGACAACACCGGCGGCAGTCTCGCCAGCAACGCTGCCTCGCTGGCACTGACCAGCGCGGTGCTGGTGAACACCGATGGCAAGCTGATGCACGCCGGCAGCGACGGCCTGCAGCTCACCACCGGTATGCTGGACGGCCAGCGCGGCGAGATCGCCACGGCCGGCACGCTCACCCTGCGCGCAGGGACGGTCGATCACCGCCAGGCGGAACTGCAGGCCGGCACGCTCGACGTCCAGGTCGATACGCTCGACAACCGTGGCGGCCAGCTGCTGGCAACGGGCAGCGAGGGCAACCGTATCGGGGCGACGAGTGCACTGGACAACGACGGCGGCACGCTCGCCAGCAACGGCGATCTGGCCATCGATACCGCCTTGCTGCGCAACGCGGGCGGCCAGGTGCAGCAGGCCGGCGGCGGCCGTTTGGATATCAACGCCACAACGCTGGCCGGAGCGGGCGGCAAACTGCTGAGCAATGGCGCGCTGCAACTGCAGGGGCTGGGGATTGATGTCTCCGATGGCATCACCTCGGCGGTGCGCATGGCGATCGATGCCGGGCAGCTGGACAACCGTCGTGGCGAACTGATCGCCACCGGCACCGACGCGCTGGCCCTGCGGGTGACCAACGCGCTGCTCAACGACAACGGCCAGATCATCGGTAACGGTGCGCTCGCCGTACAGGCCGGGAGCCTGGCCAACCGCGACGGCAAACTGCTGGCGGCAGGTGAGGCGGCCTCCACGCTGCAGGTGAGCGGCGCGATCGACAACCAGCGCGGGACGCTGGCCAGCGCCGGTGATCTGAGCCTTCGGGCTGGCCAGCTGGACAACCAGGCCGGCACGGTCCAGGCGGCCGGCGACCGTGCATTGCAGCTGGGCGTGGACGGCCTGCTCGACAATCGCCAGGGCGGCCTGGTCGCCTCCGGCGGTGCGCAGCAGCTGCGCGCCGGCAGCCTCGACAACCGCGGCGGCACCGTCAACGCGGGCGATACGCTGGACGTGGCGGTCGCCCACACCCTCGACAACAGCGCCGGCATCCTCGCCGCCAAGGAAACGCTGCAGGTGCAGGCCGGCCGCATCGTCAACCGTGACGCCGGCACGCTGGCGTCCATCGAGGGCGATGTCACGCTCGACAGCGCGAGCGATATCGACAACACCGCCGGTGTGATCCAGGCCGAACGTGCGCTTTCGGTCGCCAGCCAGGGACTGGCCAACGTGCGCGGCACCCTGGCCGGTGCATCCCTTGCACTGGACACCGGCCTTGGCAGCGTGGACAACAGTGAGGGCATCATCGCCGCCACCGCCGGCACGCTGGATGCCCGCAGTGGTGCGCTGGAGAACCGCGCTGGCCTGCTGCAGTCCAGTGCGGCGATGCGCATCGATACCCACGGCCAGCAGCTGGGCAATACCGACGCGGGCGCGCGCGGTGGCATCGTCAGCGGTGCCGGGCTGACCCTGCGTGCCGGTGAGCTGGACAATCGTGCCGGCCTTGTCCAGGCGCAGACGGCGCTGGACGCGCGGCTGGCCACGCTGGACAACCGCAGCGGCGGGCAGGTCGGCAGCGGGGCCTCACTGCTGCTGCAGGCGCAGCGCGTGGATAACAGCGGCGGCCGCCTGCAGGCGAGCGAGAATCTGACGCTGGATTTGAGCGGTGAGCTGGTCAACCAGGCCGGCCTGGCCGTGGCCGGTGGCGATCTGGTCGCCCATGCCGCGCGCATCGACAACCGCGCCACCGCTGGCGGCAGCACTGCACTCGGCCTGCAGGGCGGCAGCGTGGATCTCGCCGCCGCGCAGATCGACAACAGCACCGGCATGATCGCCGCCGACCAGCGCATCGCACTGCAGGCCGGCGATGCACTGTTCAACCAGCAGGGGCTGGTGTCCTCGGCGGGCAGTCTGGACGTGCGCGCCGGCCAGGTCGGCAACGCCGATGGCACGCTGCTGTCGGCGGGCAACCAGGCGCTGCATGCCAACGCACTCAATGGCACCGGCCGGGTGTTGTCGCAGGGCGATCTGGTGCTGGCCCTGCAGCAGGATTACCGCAACGATGGCCAGATCACCGCCAATGGCAAGGCCACGGTCTCCACGCAGGGGCTGTGGACCAACGCGGGCAAGGTGCAGGCCGGTGATCTGGCGCTGCACGCACGCCAGATCGACAACCTCGCCAGCGGCGAGATCAGCGGCATCCGCACCCAGGTGCGCGCCGATGGCGTGCTCGGCAACCGCGGGCTCATCGACGGTGTGGATACCCGCATCGATGCCGATGTGATCCTCAACGTTGGCACCGGCCGCATCTATGGCGACCGCCTGTCGATCGGTGCCACGACCCTGGTCAACAGTGATGAAACGCTGGAGGGCGTCACCCGCGCAGCCACCATTGCTGCGCGTGAGCGCCTGGACATCGGCGCCGGCACCGTGGTCAACCGCGAGCAGGCGCTGATCTTCAGTGCCGGCGGTGGCGACAATGCACTCAACATCGGCGGTGCGCTGGATGCGCAGGGCCATGCAGTCGGTCGCGCCGGCTCGGTGCACAACGCCAGCGCGACCATCGAGTCGCTGGGTGGCTTGAGTATCGATGCCACGCGCCTGCTCAACAGCAACGAGCATTTCGCCACCACTGAAGTGATGGTGGTGGGCCCGACCAAGAAGCTGTACATCCAGCCCAAGGGCACGCCCGGCATGCATGATGCCAGCGAGTTCACCTGGTCCAGCTGGAGCCGTGCCGGCAAGTACTGGTGGAAGAACGGCAACGGCGACGTCAAGGACTGGACCCAGTACGACGTCACCCACACCGAGTACGAAACCCAGGTCACCTCCAGCGCGCCGGGTCGCATCATTTCCGGCGGCAACATGACGCTGCGTGGCGATGAGCTGATCAACGACAAGAGCCAGATCCTGGCCGGCGGCGCGTTGCTGGGCGATCTTGGCAACCTCCGCAACATCGACGCATTCGGCGAGTACCGGGTGCACGAGGAAGGCACCAGCCAATACACCTACAGTCGCTGGCGCGGTGGTTTCAAGCGCTATCACGAGCGCAAGTGGGACCGGAAGATCGCCTATCGCCCGGCCGATGAAGTGCGCACCATCAATCTGGGCGTGACCCGGACGGCCGAGCACACCCGCGACGGTGGCAGCGGCTACCAGGTGGGCGGGGTCAGCACCGGTTCCGTCGGTGGGCAGGTCGGGGGTGCGGCCGGTGCCGGTGCCGTGGGTGGGCAGCGCCAGGTGACCGAAGTCAGCGCCAGCGTGGCCTCGCTGGCCGGTCCCGGCAGCACGGCGGGCACCGGTGCGCAGGGCGCGGCGGGCAACCAGCCGACCGTGATCCGCACCATCGGCGTGGAGGCCGAACTGCCGCAGAGCAGCCTGTTCCAGAGCGGGCCGAATGCCGGCCAATACCTGGTCGAAACCGATCCGCGTTTTGCCGATTACCGCAACTGGCTCGGTTCGGAGTACCTGCTGCAGAAGATGGGCGTGGACCCGGCCAACGTGCAGAAGCGGTTGGGCGATGGGTTCTACGAACAGAAGCTGGTCCGCGATCAGGTCGCCCAGCTCACCGGCCGCCGCTTCCTGGATGGCTATGCCGACGATGAAGCGCAATACCGCGCGCTGCTCGACAATGCGGCCACCATCGCCGACGCATGGGGCCTGCGCCCCGGCGTGGCGCTGACCCCGGCACAGATGGCCCAGCTCACCAGCGACATCGTCTGGCTGGTCGAGCAGCGCGTCACCCTGGCCGATGGCAGCACCACCACCGCGCTGGTCCCGCAGGTGTATGTTCGCGTGCGACCCGGCGATATCGACGGCACCGGCACGCTGCTGGCCGGCCGCTCGGTGGAGCTGAACCTGCGCGGCGATCTGGTCAACAGTGGCACCATCGCTGGCCGCACCGCGGTGAAGATCGACGCGCAGAACCTGCGCAACCTGGACGGCCGCATCAGCGGTGACACGGTCAGTGCCAACGCGCGTACCGATCTGGACAACCTAGGCGGCCTGATCGATGCGCGCAGCGTGCTGGTCGCCAGCGCCGGCCGTGATCTGAACCTGGTCACCACCACCCGCAGCGGTCAGAACACCGCGGGGTTGAGCGACTTCAGCAGGACCAACATCGACCGCGTGGCCGGGTTGTTCGTGAGTGAGGCTGGTGGCACGCTGCTGGCGAGCGCGGTGCGTGATGTTCGTCTTGACGGAGCCGAGATCGTCAACGCGGGCTCCGGTGGGCAAACGGTGATCGCCGCCGGTCGCGACCTGTCACTGGGCACCGTACGGGAGGCGCGGCAGGAGAACAACGTGCGCAATGCCGACAATTATCTGCGCAGCGGGTACAGCCGTGGCGTTGGTACCAATGTCCGGACTGTCGGCGATGTCCAGCTGCAGGCAGGTCGGGACATGGAGTTGCAGGCAGCGACGGTCAACAGCGCCGAGGGTGCCCTGGTCGCGGTGGCGAGCGGCAACCTCAACATCGGGGTGTCCGAAGACAGTTACAACTGGAGCGAGGGTCGAAAGCACCGGCATAGCGGCCTGCTCAACACCACGACCCGCACCACCCGCGACAGCCTCGATGAAACCGTTGCCCAGGGCAGCACGGTTGGCGGGAACACAGTGGCCATCCAAGGACGCAACGTCACCATCACCGGCAGCGATGTGATCTCCGATGTCGGCACCACGATTGCCGCCGACCAGGATCTGGTGATCCAGGCCGCTCGCGAATCGGCGACGGAAAGCCACTTCAAGAAGAAGGAGCAGAGTGGCCTGATCTACAACGGTGGCGCTGCGATCACGGCCGGCACGCAGATGCAGAGCGACGACAACAAGGCCACGCGCAACACCGCGGCGGGGTCGACCGTCGGCTCGCTCGCAGGCGATGTCGTGCTGCTGGCGGGCGGGGCGTATCGCCAGATTGGCAGTGACGTCCTCGCGCCGGAGGGCGATGTGGACATCCACGCGCGTGAGGTCGCGATTCTGGAGGCCCGCGAAACGCAGACGACGGCGCAGGAGAGCAAGTTCAGGCAGGCCGGTCTCACTGTTGCGGTCACTGCGCCGGTGATCACTGCACTGCAGACCGCCGGCAACATGGCAAGTGCGACCAGCAAGACCTCTGACTGGCGTAAGCAGGCGATGGGTGCTGCGACAGCAGCGGGTGCGGTGAAGGAAGGCGTCGATGCGGTCGGCGCGGATCCAGGCGCGGCTGGCGGGTTGAACATTTCCATCACCGTGGGGGCCAGCAAGAGCGACAGCCGGACGACAACGCAGAGCGACACGGCGGCAGCGTCATCGATCCGGGCCGGCGGCGACGTCCGGATCAGTGCCACGGGCGCTGGCAACGCGTCGGATATCACGATTCAGGGCAGTGACGTAACGGCAGACGGCAACATCCGCCTCAAGGCGGACGGAGACGTCGCGCTTCTTGCGTCCCGTGACGTGATCGAGATGGAGCGCAAGAGCAGCAGCGCCAGTGGCGGCGTAGGCGTGGCCATCGCTGTGGGCTCGGGCGGTGCCAGTGCCGGCATCACGGCCAATGCCAGTGCTTCGCGGGGCAGCGGCAAGGGCGAGGACGTCTACTGGAACACGACGCACCTGACTGCAGGAGAGTCGTTGGTCATCGAATCGGGCGGCGACACCACGCTGCGTGGCGCGGTAGTTTCAGGTGAGCAGGTGGCAATGAACGTCGGTGGCAACCTGGCGGTGGAGAGTCTGCAGGATACCCACAGCTTCCACAGCAAGGACAGAACCGTCGGGGGCAGCGTCACTTTCGGTGCGGGTTTCAGTGGCAGTGCCTACATGCTCAACCAGAAGAGCGACAGTGAATTTGCCAGTGTCACCGAGCAGTCGGCCATTCGTGCGGGGGACGGCGGCTTCCAGATCAATGTGGATGGGACGACACAGCTTGTCGGTGGTGCAATCAGCTCCAGCGATGCAGCAATTGATGCCGGCAGGAATCGACTTCAGACAGCTGCACTGGTTGTCAGCGACATAGAGAACGCTTCGAGCGCGAAGGCCAGTAGCGGCGGAATCGGTGTCACCGATGAAACCTTCTCCGGCTTGTACGGCGCCACCAAGACGATCATCGGCAACAAGCTGATCCATGGCGACGCCAGTGACGGCTCGCAGGGGACAACCCGTGCGGCGATCAGCGATGGCGCTGTGTTGATCACGGATGATGAGCTCCAGCGCGCGCTGACTGGCAAGGGGGCAGAAGAACAGGTGGCCGGGCTGAATCGCGACACGCTGAACGCCCATCAATCTGCCGCGCTGATGGATCTTGAGCGTCTCGAAGAGCGTGCCGCTGCGGAGCACGCGATCACCGGCGAAGCCTTCCGCCAAGGCACTGCCTGGACGACGGATCTGGTGCATAAAGCAGCGACGGAGCAAAGTCGCATTGTCCTGCAGACCTGTGAAGCGGGCGGGACCAACTGCCGTCAGACCGAACTGGCGTTGGAGGATGTCCAGGCCATTGACGGCAAGCTGTACATCTTCAACAACGGCATTTTCAACGCTGAGCCCTACGCGCTTGCCACAGGCGCGAAGCAGAACACCAATGAAGCCAACGCGTCCGGGGTGTATTACATCCTGAACCCTTACACCGGCAACAAGGTGGCCGAAGGGCTGTATGCGATGTACGACAAAGCCAATGGCATCCTGGGCAGCCTTACGGGCGTCATGCTGCCTGTGACGGCCGCATCGCAGGCCAACATTGCGCTGTTGGAGCGTGCCAGGGAGGAGGGATGGGAGTTCAATGCCGTCAATCACAGCCGCGGCAGCATGACCTTCACCAATGCGATGTTGCAGCTTCGAGGCGACGACCAGAAGATGTTCCCCATCGGCTACATCCTCTACAACGGGGCTGCAGCCAATGCACAGCAAGCGCTGGGGTTGGTCGGGTTGATTGGTGACGCCAGGGGAGAGGTATGGCAGAACACTCATCCGACGGACATCGTAGGCAGCTGGCGCGTCATTCTTGGCGGAAACCCGGCGACCTCCGAGAAGAATCAGGGCAGCTTCCCGGGGTCGCACAGTGCCTACGTGGGTTACCTGCCCGCGGACGGTACGGAGCTGCGGTCCATCACGGACAAGGTGTGGGGCATCGGTAAGATCAATCAACCTGTCAGGCAGGTCCCCAAACGTGAGGCTGAAAAACGATGATCAGGAAGTACACCTCGATGCTGGCGGCGGCCGCGCTTATCACTGTTGCCGGATGTGCCACGGCACCTGCGGCGCCGGGCCGGGTGGCCACAACGGACATTGGACCCGTTCCGGCCGGTTCCGTTCGCGTCATGCCCACCAAACAGCATTGGCGTAAGGCAGGTGCCAGCAAAGCCGACGCGGACCAGGCTCGGCAGCAATGCAGTCAGGAATTGCGGAACAATGAAGAGTACGCCGGGCTGCTGAAGGAGAGCTCGGTGATTACCAAGATCTGGCACGCTGATCGTACCGCTGCGCAGAAAAAGCGGCGCAAGGAAATTGGTACGCGGCTGAGTCAGCTGAGTGATGCGTGCATGACCGGGAAAGGATTCGAGTTCGTGCCTGGTGGGTTCCCGGTGGACTGAGTGCGGTGACCAGGATGCTGCTTTACCCCAGGCTGTTCATCTCCCGCGATCATTTCGCGTTGCGCATTTGTCGCACAATGACCGTGCTGGCCGTGCTGTCGGGCGTGACCGCTTGCGGCGCAGGCGGGTTGTGGATGAACGGCAATCCCGCTGCGACCCGGCACCTCAGCCCGCCGGGCCACGAGTGGACCCGGCCGGATGCGAGCGTCCTGGTACGCGACCTGGATTGGCAGGCGTGCGGTGGCCAACGAAGTGGGAACATTTCGGCAGACCGGCGAGGGGCTACTCCTCAAGAGGATGCCGAGCTTTCGCGCGAGAAACTCTACGCTGCGCAACGTTGCATGTTGGGAAAGGAGTATCACTACATCGGTTCCTGCGAAGGCGATATTCCGGGCCGCTATCCCGCCTGCCAGTCCGGTTCGGGGAGATTGCTGCATGATTGAGCCGTCTGCGCAACGACAGATCAGAGCGGCTGGAGCTGCATTGGCAGTCGCGTTGCTGTCCGGTTGCGTGATTGGCAATGGCCGCATCTGTGGGCCGCAGACACCGATGATCTACTGCGATAAAGCGGCGTATGAGCGGCTGGCCAACCCACCTTCATTGATGGAAAGCTGGCAGCACCCGTCCAATACACCTGAAGCGCGTCAGCTCGACTGGGTGTCCTGCGGGGGTACGGAGAAGGGGAACTATGCGGTGTTGCCAGGCACTACAGGTGCTGAGACGGCCGCGCGCTCCGGTGCGACATTCGATCAGATTCAACGTTGCATGATGGGTAAACAGTATCAGTACACCGGTACCTGCCAGGGTGAGATTCCCAGTCGTTTCCCTGCATGCCAGCGTGCGGAGGGGTCCGTGTCGCAGCGCTGATGCGCCGAGGCGTATGCGGTCCTCCATCCAGTGCGTATCACTATCCTTGGGAGCCACAACATGCAGTCATTCTTTCGTCCACTATCTGGATCGTCTGCCCGCCTCGCGCTTGGTTTGACTCTCCTGGGCATCGCCGGCGCAGCGTGCGCTGATCCTGAGCTGCTCGAATCGCCGCAGTCGGCACAAGCGGTGCGATGCGCGGCCTTCTACATTGATGTTCCCTCGGCAGGCAATCCCGTGGCCAACCTCATGCTGGGCTCGGTGGTGAGCAAGGCTGCATGGATGGATCAGTTGAAGGCGCTCATGGCCCGTGGTGCCGAGCCACCGATGACCCGCCTGGTCGTCGCCGGTGAGAGCGAAGATGTCACACGAAAAGCAGTCCAGTCGGCGCTCGGCAGCTTCAAGCAGCAGCGCCTTTCCTATCTGACCCTCACGGTCGCAGGCCAGTCGCCGAAGATGCAAGGGCTGCAACGCAGCGCCGAGCAGCTTGGCATCACTTTCCGCGCGGCGACCCCTGAACGCTCGGCCGCATCACCCGAGGCACGGGCGGATGCGTATCTTCGGAGCGTGTGTGATTGAGCTGCACCCACGCGCCGTCACCGCCCTGTGCCTGGCCCTCAGCCTCAGCGCCTGCGGCATCGGCGGCATGTGGATGAATGGCGATCCATCGGCCAGCCGTACCCTCGTGCCGCCACGCGACACCTGGCAGAAGATGGGCAATGACGGCGCGGCCCGCGATGCCGACTGGCGCGAATGTGGTGGGGCCGCCAATGGTGGTTACCACGTCTCCACGCCGGAGAAGTCCAGCGCGGCGGTGATCCAGCAGGCCCTGGGCCGCACGTTCGATGATCTGCAGCACTGCATGATGCGCAGCGGGTACCGCTACACCGGCAGCTGCGAAGGGGAAATCCGCAGCCGCTACCCGGCCTGCCAATCGCCAGGCACAAAAAAACCCGGAGGACAGTGATGTCTTCCAGGCTTGATTGTGACCATCAGATGGTCGGGGAGACAGGATTCGAACCTGCGACCTCTACGTCCCGAACGTAGCGCTCTACCAGACTGAGCTACACCCCGTAAGGAGCCGCCTATTGTATCGATCCCGCCGGTCGGCGGCAAGGGGGGATCGCGTTTTTCACCTTCGGTGCCGTGTTGCCACGGCCCTTGATAAAGAAGCCTGGAAACGTGTTCCCAGGCTTCAATACGACCACCGAAGTGGTCGGGGAGACAGGATTCGAACCTGCGACCTCTACGTCCCGAACGTAGCGCTCTACCAGACTGAGCTACACCCCGAAGGAGCCGACAAGGATACGGTGTGAAGACCCGATCGGCAACCTTTTTTTAGCCTTCTTCGTGATCCGTACGGCTCTGCTCGCGGGCTTCGAACCACATGCCGTTGAGAATGGCCACTACCGAGGCCAGCCCTGCACCCAGAATCCAAGCGAAGTACCACATGGTAAGTCTCCTATGGCGCCGTGGGGCGCATCAGTAAGCGTTGGGGTTGTCGCTCATGTCTTCGGCCGTGGTCTTGCCCTTCATCACGCGGTAGACCCAGGAGGTGTAGGCGATGATGATCGGCAGGAAGATGGCCGTGGCGATGAGCATGATCCCCAGGGTCAGGTGGCTGGAGGAGCTGTCCCAGACGGTCAGGCTGGAGCCCGGCTGGCTGGAGGAGGGCAGCAGGAACGGGAAGATTGCAAAGCCGACGGTCAGGATGATGCCGGTGATCGAGGCCCCCGAGGCCACGAAGGCCAGGCCGCCACGGCGGGCCCGCAGCAGTACCGCGCTGGCCAGCGCACCCACCAGCCCGAGGATCGGGGCCAGCAGGGTCAGCGGCATGCTCTGGTAGTTGCGCAGCCAGCCACCGGCCACCGCACCGACGGCAGCGGTCTTGAGCAGCGGGTTGGTCGGGCCATCGGTGACCACCTGCGAGGTGATCTGGTAGCCCGGCAGGCCGAAGGCCACCCAGACGCCGGCCAGGGCGAACAGCACGAAGGTCAGCACCGCCGCGACGCTGCCATAGCGGGCCGAGCGCTCGGCCACCGGGCCGTCGGTCTTGAGCACCAGCATCGCCGCACCATGCGAGACCACCATGGCCACGCTCACCAGGCCGGCCACCAGGGCGAACGGGTTGAGCAGGCCGATCAGGGTGCCGGTGTAGAAGATGCGCATGCTGTCATCGAAGTGGAACGGCACGCCGACCAGCACGTTGCCCACCGCCACGCCGGCGATCAGTGCCGGCAGCAGCCCGCCGACGAACAGCGCACGGTCCCAGTTCTCACGCCAGCGCTTGCTGGGCATCTTGCTGCGGTACTTGAAGGCGACCGGGCGGAGGATCAGCCCGAACAGCATCAGGAATACCGCCAGGTAGAAGCCGGAGAAACTGACCGCGTACAGCGGCGGCCAAGCGGCGAAGATCGCACCGCCACCCAGTACCAGCCACACCTGGTTGCCTTCCCACACCGGGCCGACGGTGTTGATAACCAGCCGGCGTTCGTCATCGGTCCGGGCCACGAACGGCAGCAATGTGCCCACGCCGAGGTCGAAACCGTCCATCACCGCCCAGGCGATCAGCAGGATGCCGAGCAGCAGCCACCAGATCACGCGGAGCGTGGTGTAATCGAGTCCAATGAATTCCATCTGGGTTCTCCTGCCTTACGCCCGACCGTGGGTCGGCGCAGCGGCATTGGGGGAAAGGGACGTGGCTGCAGCCTGCAGCGACGGCAGGATGTCGTCCGGGCCCTTGCGGATCGCCTTGAGCATCAGCTTGACTTCGATGACCAGCAGCACCGTGTACAGCCCGGTGAACACCGCCAGCGTGGTCAGGATTTCATGCAGGGCCAGGCCCGAGGCGGCGTAGAAGGTCGGCAGCACGCCGTCCACCGCCCACGGCTGGCGGCCGTACTCGGCCACGAACCAACCGCATTCGATCGCGATCCACGGTGCCGGCAGCGACCACAGGGCGAGCTTGAGGAACCAGCGCTTGTCCTGGAAGTTGTGGCGGCACGAGTAGTAGAAGGCCAGCGCGAAGAAGGCGATCAGGTAGAAGCCCAGCCCGGCCATGATGCGGAAGGTCCAGAACAGCGGGGCGACCCGCGGCACGGTGTCCATCGCGGCCTTGGAGACTTCTTCCGGGGTGGCGTTGAGGATGTCCTCGCGGTAGCGCTTGAGCAGCAGGCCGTGGCCCAGATCCTGCCAATGACGGTCGAACATCTCACGCGCTTCGGCGTCGTTCTTGTCCTTGCGCACGCGTTCCAGCGCGCCGTAGGCCAGCTGGCCACCCCGCACGCGGTGCTCGGCACGTTCCACCAGCTCCAGGATGCCCGGGATCGGCTGGTTCAGCGAACGGGTGGCGATCAGGCCCATCAGGTAGGGGATCTTGATCGCGTAATCGTTCTGCTGGGTGGTCTGGTTCGGAATGCCGAAGGCGGTGAAGTCGGCCGGGGCACGCTCGGTTTCCCACATCGCTTCGATCGCGGCCAGCTTCATCTTCTGGTGTTCGCTGGCGGCATAGCCGCTTTCATCACCCAGCACCACCACCGACAGCGAGGAGAGCAGGCCGAAGGCGGCCGCCACCGCGAAGGAGCGACGGGCCATGTCCTTGTGCTTGTTGCGCAGCAGGAACAGGGCGCTGATCGACATCACGAACACCGCGCCGGTCACGTAGCCGGCGCTGACCGTATGCACGAACTTGGCCTGCGCCACAGGGTTGAACAGCACGGCGGCGAAATCCACCACCTCCATGCGCATCGTTTCCGGATTGAAGATCGCGCCGGTCGGGTTCTGCATCCAGCCGTTGGCGATCAGGATCCACACCGCCGAGAGGTTGGTGCCCAGGGCCATCAGCCAGGTCACGGTGAGGTGCTTGACCGGGCTCAGGCGCTTCCAGCCGAAGAAGAACAGACCGATGAAGGTCGCTTCCAGGAAGAACGCCATCAGGCCTTCGATCGCCAGCGGGGCGCCGAAGATATCGCCGACGTAATGGCTGTAGTACGACCAGTTCATGCCGAACTGGAACTCCATCACGATGCCGGTGGCGACGCCGATGGCGAAGTTGATGCCGAACAGCGTGCCCCAGAACAGCGTCATCTGGCGCCAGACCTGTTTGCGGGTCATGACGTAGACGCTCTCCATGATGGCCACCATGAACGACAGGCCAAGCGTGAGGGGAACGAAAAGGAAGTGGTACATCGCGGTCAGAGCGAATTGCAGCCGCGACAGTTCTACGACTGTCTGATCAATCATGGCCTGGCTACCTCGTTGGGTTTTGCCGTTTCAGGTGGCGGGAAGGGGGGTCTACGGGGTGAATTCTGTGACCAGCAACTTCAAACAGCCTTGATTCAGATCAATGTACAAACGCACTCGCACGGGGATCGTATGCCATCCCGCCCCTGCGACCGCTGGCCGCACGGGGGCGGGGCCAGCACCTACTACAATCGACGGAACCTCCCTGTGGCCGCCAGTGACTTGTTTTGAGCATACCCCCCGACGCGTCGATTGTTGAGACAACCGCCCTGCGCCGGCAGCGCCTGCACTGGCTGGGCGGGCTGGCCGCCGCCGCGCGCGGCAAGCAACGCCTGGCGGCGATCTGCATCTGCCTGTCCGGCGCGCTGCTGATCGGCCAGGCGGCCACCATTGCGTGGCTGATCCAGGCCGTGCTGGTCGATCACCGCCCGCTGGCCGAGGCAACGCCGGTCCTGCTGGGGCTGCTGGCGGTGCTCGGCATCCGCACCCTGTTGGGCAGCGCGACCCAGGCTGCCGCTGGCGATGTTGCCGATGCCGCGCGGCTGGCCCTGCGTGAACGGGTGTATCAACGGCTGCTTGGCCGCGGTCCGCTGTGGCTGCGCCAGCAGCGCACCGGTGAGCTGGGCGAACTGATGCTGGCTCACGCCGATGCGATCGAGAATTATTACGCCGGGTACCAGCCGGTCCGCATCGAAGTGGTGGTAGTGCCGCTGCTGATCGCGATCGCCGTGGCCTGGACCGATTGGGTGATCGCGCTGATCCTGCTGTTCACCGCGCCGCTGGTGCCGTTCTTCATGATGCTGGTCGGCTGGGGCGCTGAAGCGGCCGGGCGCGCGCAGTTGGGCGAACTGGCGCGGATGAGCGGCCACTTCGCCGATCGCATCAAGGGCCTCGGTCTGCTGCGCCTGTACGGGCGCGGCGAGGCCGAGCTGGACGGTGTGGCCAGCGCGGCCGAAGGGGTGCGCGAGCGCACCCTGAAAGTACTGCGGATCGCTTTCCTCTCTTCGACGGTGCTGGAGTTCTTCGCCTCGGTGAGCGTCGCGATGGTCGCGCTGTACCTGGGCCTGAGCTACCTGGGCCTGATGTCGCTGCATGCGCAGGTGCCGACCCTGGGCGTGGGCATGTTCTGCCTGCTGCTGGCACCGGAGTTCTACGCGCCGCTGCGGCGATTGGCCGCGCACTATCACGACCGCGCCAATGCGCTCGCCGCCGCGGCGGAAGTGGAGCGCCTGCTCGGCGAGCTGCCTGCCGCAGCCGTTGTCGATGACGCACCGCCCGCCACCGCGCGCGCGCCGGAGCTGTTGGAACAGCACGCGCCCCCGGTGGTCGTACGCGACGTGAGCCTGCGCCCGCTCGGTGCGCACCACGATGTGGTGCAGCACCTTTCGTTCCAGATCGAACCGGGGCAACGCGTGGCGCTGGTCGGGCCCAGTGGCAGCGGCAAGAGCACGCTGCTGGAAGCGCTGGCCGGGTGGCTGCCACCGCGCGAGGGCAGCATCGTGCTGCGCCCCGGGCTGGACGTGGGCTATGCCGGTCAGCGCCCGTATCTGTTCCACGGCACCATCGCCGACAACCTGCGCCTGGCCGCGCCGGGGGCGACCGACGCGCATCTGCACGCGGTGGCCGAGGCGGCGCAGGTGATGCGCTTCGCCGCCGCGTTGCCGCTGGGGCTGGACACGGTGATCGGCGAGCGCGGCTTCGGCTTGTCCGGCGGCGAGGCGCGCCGGATCGGCCTGGCGCGGCTGTTGCTGCGCGATCCACACCTGCTGCTGCTTGACGAGCCGACCGCCTTCCTCGATCCGGAGACCGAAGCCGATCTGCTGCGCACCCTGGCTGCCTTCGCGCGTGGGCGCAGCGTGGTGATCGCCACGCACAGCGAAACCGCCATGCGGTGGGCCGACACCCGCCTGACATTGACCGCCGGCGGTGCACGCCTGGCCTCGGAGGTGTCGCCATGAAGGCTGCCCGGACCGATTCGCTGAAGGGGGTGTTCGCCCGGCATCGCGGCCGGTTGCTGCTGACCGTGCTGCTGCTGTGGACCACGATGCTGGCCGGTACCGCGTTGCTCGGGCTGTCCGGTGGGTTCCTGACCGCCGCCGCCTTGGCCGGGGCGGCCGGGCTCGGCAATGGCTTCAACTTCTTCTCGCCCTCGGCGGGCATCCGCGGGCTGACCATGGCGCGGATCGTGTCGCGCTACTTCGAAAAGCTGGTGGGCCACGATGTCACCCTGCGCATCGCCCGCGACCTGCGCGTGTGGTTCTTCCGTCGCGCGCTGCCGCTGGCGCCGGCCCGTCTGGCGGGGGTGCGCACCGGTGAACTGCTGGCGCGCCTGATGTCCGATATCGGCGAGGTCGACGGCCTGCTGGTGCGCGCGATCGGCCCGCTGCTGGCGCTCGGTGGCATCTCGCTGGTCGCGGTGGTGGCGGCCGGCATCATCTATCCGCCGGCGGCCGGCCTGCTGGCGCTGCTCGCAGTGCTGATCGGCGTCGGCGTGCCGTGGTTGACCGTGCGGGGCGCCGCGGACCAGGAGCGTGACCGCGCGCTGCACCGCGCGCAGCTGCGCACGCAGTCGTTCGAAGGCCTGGAAGGCGCGGCCGACCTCGCCGCGCTGCAGGCGCGCCAGCATTGGAACCAGCGCGTGCTGGTGGCCGCCAAACAGCTGAAGTCGCGCGACAAGCGTCGCCGCTGGCGGTTGATCAGTGGCAATGCGCTGCATGGCCTGTGTGGCGCGGGGGGGCTGGTGGCGATGCTGTGGCTGGCCCTGCACGCCTTCGAGCGTGGCAGCGTGGATGCCGCGCTGGCGGCCGCACTGGTGTTCCTGACCGTGGCACTGCTGGAGCTGTGGGCCGGCATCGGGTTGGCCTGGCAATCGTGGTTGTCCGGTCGCGTCGCCGCGGTGCGGCTGGAGGCCATCGTGGATCAGGCGCCGGGCGTGGTGGAAGCCGATGCGCCGGTGGCCGTGCCATCCGTACCCGCAACGCTGCGGTTCGAACAGGTGGTGTTCCGCTGGCCCGGCCAGGCGCGCGTGCTGCTGGACCATGTGCAGCTGGAGCTCGCGCCGGGCGAACGGATCGCGATCCGCGGTGACAGCGGCAGTGGCAAGACCACGCTGTCCTCGTTGTTGCTGCGGCTATGGGATCCCGAGGCGGGCAGCGTGCGTTACGGCGATGCCGATATCCGCGGATTCGCGCAGGCCGACTGGCATCGCCAGATTGCCTGGCTGCCGCAGAATGCGCCGGTGTTCGCCGGCACGGTGGCGGACAACCTGCGGCTGGGCGATGTAGCGGCCAGCGACGCGCGCCTGTGGCAGGTGTTGGCAGAGGTACGACTGCAGGCGTGGGCCGAACAGATCGGCGGGCTCTCGGCATGGGTGGGCGAGAACGGCGCAACCATGTCCGCCGGGCAGGCGCGGCGCCTGGCGCTGGCACGTGCGCTGCTGCGCGATGCGCCGATCCTGCTGCTGGACGAACCGACCGAAGGCCTGGACGTGGATACCGCGCATGCGCTGCTGCAGGACATGGTGGCGGCGCTGGGCAATCGCAGTCTGCTGATGATCACCCACGACGAACTGCCGGGCGGCATCGTGCATCGCAGTTATCGTTTGCGGGATGGAAAGCTGACATAAGCCTTCTTCCTGCAGGGACCGCAGGAAGCACAGTGCCTGCGAACTGTCTGGCCAATGCAATGCGCTTGACCTAGGATCGTGGTTCAACGTGAACAAGGATGTTGAGCATGAATCGCAGGGTCGCATTCGTCTTTTTGCTGGGTCTCTTCAGCGGTGGCGCTTCGGCGGACACCGTCTGGAAAGGCACCAGCGTGAATTCGATCACATCGGGCACGGGCGACATTCTGGAAACCCAGGGTGGGGCGCTCAGCGTGTCCGCCGAATCGACCGGCACGGAAAACTTCGTCGGCGCCATCACCGCGATGGATGCAGCTCCTTACCGGGGCCGGGAGGTGGTTCTGGCCGGCACCATGTCGGTCAAGGATGGCGCAGGCCGTGCCGCGCTGTGGATGCGTGCGGACGGGGCAAACGGCCGATTGGCGTTTGCAAGCTCGGCTGGCACGCCCGTGCGCGCCGGTGAGGGGCCACAGGCGAGAGAACTCCGGCTGTACATTCCGTCCGGAACGACCAGCCTCAAGCTCGGTGCAACACTGGACAGTGCCGGGCATGTCGTTGTCGAGAAGATGACGCTGACGGCGGAGGCGGCCACGTCGGGCGGAGTTTCCGCCTATGACATGGTGGAGTACGCCCTCGCTGCCATTCGCGACAATGCGTTGAACGCCGCGAACGTCGATTGGGAAGCCGAGCAGCAGACGCGTCTGACGCCGGCACTGAAACGCCTCCCCGCACAAGAGGCCTATGGCAGCATCAGAGCGGTTCTGGATCTGCTGGCAGATCGCCATAGCTTCCTGCAACACCCCAGGGAAGCCGCCGCCTACCGCCAGTCCGCTGTTGCATCGAGAGACATCGAGGCCAGACAGATGCAGGACATCGGCTACGTCCTGGTGCCGGGCCTGCGCGGGACCGAAGCCACTGCCGCTGAAGCGTTTACCACCGGGCTCTGTGAGCACATCGAACGATTGGCGCCGACGTCACCCAAGGGCTGGATCGTCGATCTTCGCCAGAACACGGGCGGCAACATGTGGCCGATGCTGAGCGGGCTGCACGCGTTGCTGGGCAACGGAAGCATCGGCGCATTCCGGGACCGGGAGGGCGTTGCCACCGCGTGGCGCCCACGCGCCGGCCGTGCCTGCTCAGTCGACCTTTCCAGCAGCCGCGTGGCCGTTCTCGTCGGCCCGAAGACGGCAAGCTCTGGAGAAGCGGTGGCCGTCGCCTTCCGGGCCCGCCCTGGCACCCGATTCTTCGGGCAGCCGACGGCCGGTCTCGCAACGGCCAACCGTTCCTATCCGCTGCCTGATGGTGGCGCGCTGCGGTTGACGAGGGCCGTGATGCTTGATCGCTCGGGTGAAGCCTATCTGGACGGGATAAAACCCGAGGAGCGCGTTTCAAGTGATCAGGACGCCATCGACATGGCGGCTGCGTGGCTTCGCTCGTCGCCATGAAGCAGCGCTGCGTGCACGCAATGTTCCAGGGTCATGCCCGCAGCAGCACCGCAAGCGCCGAGACGTTGGCCAGCACGCACAGGGCGAACACCCATTGGAAGGCGCTCTTGCGATGCTTGTGGCGGAACACCGACTGGCCCAGCAACGCGCCAGGCCAACCGCCCGCGAAGGCCAGCAGTTGCAGGGTGCGTTCGGGTGTGCGCCAGTTGCCCAGGCGTGCGGCACGTTTGTCATGCCCGTAGAGCGCAAAGGCGACAGCACTGGTGAGTGCGTACCATGCGGCCAGCCACTGCGGTAACAGCCCGGTCACCGCCATCGCGATCACCGCGCCGATCACCGCCAGCGCCAGATAGCGGCGCGCGCGCGTCACAGCCCGTGCAGGAAACCGCTGACCGCCGGCCCGAACCGGGCGAAGTCGACCAGGAACGCATCGTGGCCCTGCGGCGAATCCAGCCCGATGAACTGTGCGTCGGCACCACCGGCGCGCAGGCCATCGGCGATCTGCTGTTGCTGCTGTACCGGGAACAGGATGTCGGTGTTGGCGCCGATCGACAGCGCCTTGTCCACCTGGATCTTCGCCAGCCCGGCCATGACGTCGCCGTCGGCGTATTCGGCCAGGTCGAACCAGTCCATCGAGCGGCTCAGGTACAGATAGCAGTTGGGATCGAAGAAGCGCACGAAACGGCGTGCGTGTCCCTCCAGATAGCTTTCGACCTGGAACTCCAGGCCGAACGGATCGTCATCGGCCTGATCCGAATCCAGGCGCACGCGGCCGAAGCGGCCGTCCCATTCCAGGGCGGACCGGTACGTGATCACGCCGAGCTTGCGCGCCATGCGCATGCCCGATTCCGGATAGGCCTGATCCGTATAACGACCGCCATTCCACTGCGGATCGAGCCGGATCGCTTCGCGCTGCAGCGAGCGGATCGCGATCGAGAACGGCAGCGCCTGGGCACTGCCGGAAATGTTGATATGGCTGCGTGCGATGCCCGGATGCAGCAACAGCAGCGCCAGCGCGGTCATCCCGCCCATCGAGTTGCCGATCACGCAGGCCAGTTCGGTGACGCCCAATGCGCGCACCACCTCCACCGCCGCACGCGCGCCATCTTCGATCGACAGCTCAGGAAAGCGCAGGCCATACAGCTCGCCGGTGGCCGGATCGATGCTGGCAGGGCCGGTCGATCCCTTGCAGCTGCCCAGCGAGTTCACGCAGATCACGAACCAGCGATCCGTATCGATCGGCTTGCCAGGGCCGACCATCGCCTCCCACCAGCCGGCGGCCGGGTTGTCGGCGTTGGCCGCCGCATGCGCATCGGGGGAGAGCCCGGTGACGATCAACACCACATTGCCGGCGTCCGCGTCGAGCGTGCCCCAGGTTTCGTAAGCCACGTGGGCATCGCGCAGCTCACCGCCGCGCTTGAACGCGAACGGCGAGGGCAGGGCGTGGTAGCGGGTGCCGGGGGGAATGAATTCAGTCATGCGCGCATTTTAGCCGGGCGCCGCGATGGCGCCGTGGTGGTGGGCGGCACGCTGCGTCGCGGCCGCGCACCGATCAAGGGCGATCAAACACCAGTGGCACCGGCCCGGCATGCGGCAGGCGCACCCGTACCGGGGCGGTTTCCACATCGTCCGGCTGGCGGTTGGCCTGGCCCGAACGGGACAGCCGCGCCAAGACCTCCACCTCCTGCACCTGCGACAGCGTGCTGGTCGGCATCGGGCTGTCGCCATCGCCGAGCGTAACCAGCAGCGGCAACCGGCTGGCCGGGTGTTTCTGCACGGCGATAGGCATCGGCGGGCCGTCCGGCGCGCGCGCGATCACGAACACTGTGGCGTTGGCCAGCGCCGGATCCGGAGCGGTTTCCGACGCGAACCGCACCTGTACCGCGAGCGCGTGGTTCCCGGCCGCCGCAGGGGCCGCCGCAGGGGCCGGCGTCTCCGGCAGGGGCGGGAGGCCGGCATTGCCGCGCGCGATGGCGATCTGCTCGCGCAGCGCGCGCGCCGCGCCCGGCTCCAGCCGTGGCAGCAGGGCTTCCCAGGCGGCCGCAGCCTCGGCGTCCTGCCCGCGCTGACGCAGCGCGATGCCGATCAGCCAGCCAGCACGTTCGCTCTCCGGCGCGAGCGCGTTGGCGTGGCGCAGCCACTGCAGGGCCTGGTCATCGAATTGTTTGCCCGGCGCTGCCTGGGCCCGTGCCTGGGCCGCTTCGACCAGCACGCCAGGGTCGTCCGGCGCGAGCCGCACGGCCCGGTCGAACGCCGCCGTGGCCTCGTCCAGCTTGCCCAGCGCCAGCTGCGAGCGGCCGAGCAGTGCCCAGCCATCGGCGCGTTGCGGATCTTTCGCCAGCGCCTGCTCCAACGCCTGGACGCCATCTTCCAGCGTGGCGGGCTCGTCGTTGGCCGCGGTCCGCTCGGCGGCATCCGGCGTGCCGACCAGCAGGTACAGCGCGCCACCGGCCAACCCAAGGGCCAGCATCGCGATCACGAAGGGGCCGCGTTGGCCGCCTGCACGCAGCGGCCGCAACACGAGTGCAGCGACGACAGCGGCAACGACCGCAGCGCTCAGGGCCATCCAGAGACTCACCAGCGCTCCTCGCTCTTGTCCATCGGTTCGATCCCACGGCTGCGACGGCGCACCACCCAGATCAACACGCCGGCGCCAATCAGCAATGCCACCGGCGGGCCGAACCAGAGCAGCGCATTGCGGGCGTCCATCGGCGGCCGGTACAGCACGAACTCGCCATAGCGGTCGACCAGGAACTGCTTGATCTGTGCATCGCTGTTGCCCTGCTGCATCAGCACCAGCACTTCCCGGCGCAGGTCGTGCGCGATCTGCGCATTGGAATCGGCCAATGACTGATTCTGGCACTGCACGCAGCGCAGCTCGGCAGCCAGCGCATGGAAACGGGCTTCCTCGGCGGCGTCGCGGTACTGCAACGGGGTCGGGTCGGAGACGGCCTGCGCCATCACCGGCAACGCCACGGCCAGCGTCAGCGCGATCAGCACGACGCTGGCCAGCCGGACAAGGCGGTTACGGCGAAGCGGGGAGCTGCGGCTGGGCATCGGCATGGGCACGCTCCACCTTTTCCAGTTCCGGGATCAGCTGGGTATCGATCACGCGCTGGCTGAGCGCGCCGCTGTACTTCCAGCGCACCACGCCGCTGGCGTCGACCAGGAAGGTCTCGGGCGCGGCGGTGACGCCCCAGTCGATCGCAGTGCGGCCTTCGATGTCGCTCAGCACCAGCACGAACGGATTGCCCAGCTGTTCCAGCCAGCGCAGCGCATCGGCCGGCTCGTCCTTCCAGTTGTAGCCGATCACGCGCACGCGCTTGGTTTCGGCGAATCGGGTCAGGATCGGATGTTCGTCACGGCAGGCCGCGCACCAGCTGCCCCAGACATTGAGCACATACGGGGCGCCGCGCAGCTCGGTGCTGCTGACCTTGATCTGTGGATCGTGCAGCACCGGCAGTTCGAAGGCCGGGGCGGGCTTGCCGATCAGCGCCGAGGGCAGCACGTCGCGGTCCGGTGCGCCGGATTTCATCACCCCGTAGATCATCAGCCCCAGCAGCCCGAAGAAGAACAGCACCCCGATGACGATGGCCACGGGCGGCAGCGGACGGGAGGCGGGGCGGGGATCGGACACGGGAAACTCCTAGGGACGACGGAAACGACGATCGGCAGCGGTGACGAAACCACCCAGCGCCATCAGCAGCGCGCCCAGCCAGATCCAGCGGACGAACGGTTTGATGTGCACGCGCACGGCCCATGCATTGTTGCCCAGCGACTCGCCGAGTGCCACGTAAACATCGCCGTTGAGACGGGCGTGGATGCCGGCCTCGGTCATCACCTGCCCGCCACTGGCGTACAGGCGTTTTTCCGGATGCAGCAGGGCCAGCTGGCGGTCATGCTGGAACACGCGCAGGTGGCCGCGATCGGCCACGTAGTTCGGTCCCTGCTGGTGGCCCACGCCTTCAAAACGCACCTCGTACGTGCCCACCACGAGCGACTGGCCCGGGGCCAGCGCGACTTCGCGCTGCACGTTCAAGGCTTCCACCAGCAGCGCGCCGGCCAGGAACACGGCCACGCCACCGTGGGCAAGCAGCATGCCGACCATTTCGGCGGTGAACTTCCCGTTGCCGCGCAGGCGGGTCCAGACGAAGCGCCCGGTACCCAGCGCCACCCAGGCCGCGCCGGTCACGCCGGCGGCGGTCTTCAATGCGCCCTGCGGCGCCATGAAGTAGGCGACCACGCCGAGCAGCACGGCCAGCCCGGCCCACGGGGCCAGCATCGCCAACCGGCGCGAGGCCTGGTCGCGCTGCCAGTTCACCAGCGGCCCGAACGGCAGCAGCGCCACCAGCGGCGCCATCAACACCACGAACAGCGTGCCGAAGTAGGGCGGCCCCACCGACACCTTGCCCAGACCCAGGGCATCGGCCAGCAACGGGTACAGCGTGCCGAGCAGGACCATGCCGCAGGCCGCGGCGAGCAGCAGGTTGTTGGCCAGCAGCAGGGTCTCGCGCGAGGTCGGCAGGAAGCCGCGGCGCGGGTCGTCACTGGTCAGCGCACCGGCGCGCAGCGCGTACAGCAGCAGCGCGCCGCCGATCACCAGCGCAAGGAAGATCAGGATGAAGGTGCCGCGCGAGGGATCGGCGGCGAACGAGTGCACGCTGGTCAGCACGCCCGAGCGCACCAGGAAGGTGCCGAGCAGCGACAGTGCGAAGGCAGCGATCGCCAGCAGCAGCGTCCAGCTGGCGAAACTGCCGCGCTTTTCAGTGACGGCCTGCGAGTGGATCAGCGCCGCACCGGCCAGCCAGGGCATGAAGCTGGCGTTCTCGACCGGATCCCAGAACCACCAGCCGCCCCAGCCCAGTTCGTAATACGCCCACCAGCTGCCCAGTGCGATGCCGATGGTCAGGAAGCCCCAGGCCACGTTGGTCCACGGCCGCGTCCAGCGCAGCCAGCGCGCGTCCACGCGGCCTTCCAGCAGCGCGGCGATCGCGAATGCGAAGGGCACAGAGAAACCCACGTAGCCGATGTACAGCATCGGCGGGTGGATGATCAGCCCGGGATCCTGCAGCAGCGGGTTGAGGTCACGTCCTTCCAGCGGCGCCGGAATGAGCCGCGCGAAGGGATTGGAGGTGAAGATCAGGAACGCGAGGAAGCCGATGCTGATGATGCCGAGCACCCCGAGCACGCGCGCGCAGACCTCGGCCGGCAGCCGCTTGGACCACAGCGCAACCGCGCCGCACCACAGCGCCAGCACCAGCGCCCACAGCAGCAGCGAGCCTTCATGCGCGCCCCAGACCGCCGAGTAACGGTAGGCCAGCGGCAGCAGCGAGTTGGAATTCTCGGCCACATAGCGCACCGAGAAATCCTGGGTGACGAAGGCTGCTGTCAGCACGCCGAACGCGCCCAGCAGCAGCGCCAGCTGGGCGTACGCCGCCGGTCGCGCCACCGCCATCCACGTGGCGCGGCCACGATGGGCGCCCCACAACGGCAGCACGGTCTGCAGCACGGCCATCAACAGCGCGGTGACCAGCAGGATCTGCCCCAGTTCCGGCAGCACTCAGTACGTCTCCGGTGCCGGCACGGGCACATCGTGTTTGGTGTGCGCCTGGCCCATTTTGTCGGCCACTTCCTTGGGCATGTAGGTTTCGTCGTGCTTGGCCAGTACCTCTTCCGCGACGAAGCGGCCGTCCTGCAGGCGCCCGGTGGCGACCACGGCGGTGCCTTCGGCGAACAGGTCCGGCAGGATCCGCGAGGTGACCACCGGCAGGGTGGCATCGCCATCGGTCACCACGAAGTGCGCATCCAGCGAGCCGGGCGCGCGCTGCAGCGAGCCTTTGACCACCATGCCGCCCAGGCGGAACCGGGCATGGTCGCCGGCATCACCGCGCAGCACTTCGGAGGGCGTGTACAGGTAGGCGATATTGCGTTGCAGGGCCATCGCCACCAGCGCGGTCGCCAGACCGGAGGCCAGCACCAGCAGCATCACCCAGAGCAGGCGGCGACGCCGGACCGGATTCATCGGGTCAGCTCCGGCGCGAGCGGCGGTGCGCTGCCGGCGGCCGTGCGGGCCTGCTGGCGCTGCTGGCGGCGCGCGGCCAGGCGGCGCGCCCAGCGCAGGCGCAGCCAGGAACCGATGGCATCGCTGCCCAACACCAGCACGAACACCGCATAGGCGGCGATCACATAGGGCAGGTGGGTCATGGGCGGGTGTCCTCCAGCGGTGCACGGGTGCCGGCGGTGACCCAGGCCTTGCCGGCCTCGCGTAGCAGGTTGTCGGCGCGGGCCTTGGCCAGCAGCGAGCCGGCGAACCACAGCTTGGTGCCGATCACCATCACCCACAGTGGCAGCGCCATGCTGGCATCCAGCGTGGACTCGCCGAACAGGCGGATGGTCTGGCCCTGGTGCAGGCTGCCCCACCATTCCACGGAATAGCGGATCACCGGCAGCAGGCTCACCCCGACGATGGACAGCAGGCCCGCCGCGCGCGCGGCGCTGCGACGGTCCTCGATGGCGTGGTAAAGGCCGATCACGCCCAGGTACAGGAACAGCAGGATCAGCTCGGTGGTCATGCGCGGGTCCCAGTCCCACCAGGTGCCCCAGGTCGGCTTGCCCCAGATGCTGCCGGTCAGCAGGGTGATCAGGGTGAAGCCGGCGCCGAGCGGGGCGCAGGCCATCGCCAGTACCTCGCAGGTCTTGATCCGCCAGATCAGCGCGATCGCCGCGTACAGCGCCATCAGCGCGAACACGAACAGGCTCATCCACGCGCTGGGGACGTGGATGTAAAGAATGCGGAAACTGTCCAGCTGCTTGGAATCAGCCGGCACGACGGCCAGCGCCTGCCAGATACCGACCAGCAGCACCGGTACCGCCGCCAGGTAGAACACCCGCGACCAGCGCGCGGCGAAGCGGTCGAAGGTGGGTGGGGAACCGAGTTGATGGAACCAGCGGACGATCGGGTGCATGCGGCAGTGGCTATCCAACGAAAGGCGGCGATGAAACGGACGTGGAGTGGCTCGGCAACGGATGACGCGGAGGCAGGTGACGCTCACAACACAGCACACGCCACCGACAGTACGCCATACCGCTCAACTCAGCGAGATGCGGATCGCCGCGGCTGTCGCCAGCGGGGCCAGCACCAGCGCCACCACCAGCCCGGCGCCCAGCATCAGCAGGGCGCCGATCGGGTCCTGGCCGCGGGCGACCGCGGCCACGCTGCCCGCGCCGAACACCAGCACCGGCACATACAGCGGCAGGGCCAGCAGCGCCACGAGAATACCAGAGCGCCGGATGCCGACCGTCAGCGCGGCGACCACCCCGCCGATCAGGCTCAACAACGGCGTTCCCAGCAGCAACGATGCCAGCAACATCGGCAGCTGGTCATGCGGCAGATGCAGCATTTCCGCCAGCAGCGGCGACATCACGATCAACGGCAGGGCGGTGGTGACCCAGTGCACCAGCACCCGCACCAGGACCAGCCAGGCCAGCGGAACCGGGGCCAGCAGCCATTGCTCCAGCGAGCCATCTTCGGCATCGCTGCGGAACAGCGAGTCCAGCGCCAGCTGGCCGGCCAGCAGCACCGCCAACCACATCACCGCCGCGGCCACGCGCGCCATCGCCTCCGGGTCGCGGCCCAGCGCCAGTGCGAACAGCACCACCACCAGCAGTGCGAACAGCAAGGGCTGCAGCGCATCGCCGCGGCGCCGCCAGAGCAGGCGCATGTCGCGGGCAATCAGGGCCCGCGCGGTCTGCCACAGACCCGGTTCGGTGCCTGGCGCGATCATGCCGCCGCTCCCAGGGTCAGCAGGCGCGTGCGCACCGGGGGGGCCGCGTAGGCGCCGTGGGTGGTGACCAGGGCGGCGCCGCCGCTGCGCAGGTGCGCGGAAATCATGCGGTTCACCAGGTTGATGCCGTCCAGGTCGAGATTGGCGTAGGGCTCATCGAGCAGCCACAGCGGCGCGGGCGAGAGCCAGATGCGGGCCAGCGCCAGGCGGCGCTTCTGGCCGGCCGAGAGCTGTCGCACCAGAGTGTCTTCATAGCCGGCCAGGCCGACGATCGCCAGCGCGTTGCCGGGCATCTGGCGGGCGCGGCGGCCGTGCAGTCCGCACAGGAAATGCAGGTTCTCCAGCGTGTCCAGGTCCGGCTTGAGTGCGGGCAGGTGGCTGAGATAGGCCACATAGTGGGCGCGCTCCTTGTGCCCGGCGCGCTTGCCATCGATCTCGACCTGGCCGCTGCCGGCGCGCAGCAGCCCGGCCAGCACCCGCAGCAGGGTGGTCTTGCCGGCACCATTGTCGCCCTGCACCAGCAGGGCTTCCCCGGCATCCACGTGCAGGTCCAGCGGGCCGAAGACGGGTTCGTCGTTGCGACTGAAGCCAAGGCCATGCGCGGCCAGCAACGGAGGGGCGTTCAAGGGGCGGGATCTTTGCACCGGAATGGGCCGCCATTGTATCGGGGGAACGGGTCGGATGATTTGCGTACACTGGGAGTTCCCCCGGTTCTTTCCCTGCTGCCGATGCAACCGCAAACCAAGCTGCCCAAGGTGGGCACCACCATCTTCACCGTGATGTCCCAGCTCGCCGCCGAACACGGCGCGGTCAACCTTGGTCAGGGCTTTCCGGATTTCTCCGCACCGCAGCGGCTGATCGATGAAACCATCGCCGCGATGCAGGGCGGGCTCAACCAGTACCCGCCGATGACCGGCGTGGCGCCGCTGCGCCAGGCCATCGCGCAGAAGTCGCTGGATCTGTACGGCGCGCAGGTTGATCCGGACACCGAGATCACCGTCACCAGCGGCGCCACCGAGGCGATCTTCAATGCCATCCACGCCGTGGTCCGCCCGGGCGAGGAAGTGATCGTGCTCGACCCGGCCTACGACTGCTACGAACCGGCGATCGACCTGGCCGGTGCGCGCGCCGTGCACGTACCGCTGGACCCGCAGACCTTCGCGGTGGACTGGGACCGCGTGCGTGCGGCGATCAGCCCGCGCACCCGGCTGCTGATGGTCAACACCCCGCACAACCCGTCCGGCGCGATGCTCACGGCCGATGACATGCAGGCCCTGGCCGATGTGCTGCGCGGCACCGACATCTACCTGATCTCCGATGAGGTGTACGAGCACATCATCTACGACGGTCGCCGCCACGAATCCTCGCTGCGTCATCCGGAACTGCGCGAGCGCGCGTTCGTGATTTCCAGTTTCGGCAAGACCTACCACTGCACCGGCTGGAAGATCGGGTATGCGATCGCGCCGCCGGCGATGACCGCCGAATTCCGCAAGGTGCACCAGTACAACACCTTCACCAGTTTCGGGCCGGCCCAGTACGGCTTCGCCGCGATGATCCGCGACGAGCCGCAGCATCATCTGGAACTGGGCGCGTTCTACCAGGCCAAGCGCGACCGCTTCCGCGAGCAGCTGGCCGGTACCCGGCTCAAGGCGCTGCCGGTGCCGGGCGGTTATTTCCAGCTGGTGGATTACTCGGCGATCAGCGATCTGCCCGACCACGAATTCGTGAAGTGGCTGACGATCGAGAAGGGCGTGGCGGCGATCCCGCTGTCGCCGTTCTATGAGACCGCGCCCGCCGGCCAGCGCCTGGTTCGCCTGTGCTTTGCCAAGAACGACGCCACGATGGACGCGGCGATCGAACGCCTGCGGGCCCTGTGATGAGCACAGTGACCGAGCTGCAGGACCTGCGCATTTCCCTGGTCCAGGGCGACACTCGCTGGCACGACCCGGCCGGCAACCGCGCCCATTACGGCGCGCTGCTGGCGCCGCTGGCCGGGCAGACCGATCTGGTGATCCTTCCGGAAACCTTCACCAGTGGCTTCTCCAACGACGCCATCGACAAGGCCGAAGGCATGGACGGCCCGACCGTGGCGTGGATCCGCGAGCAGGCCGTGCGGCTGGGCGCGGCGGTGACCGGCAGCGTGCAGCTGCGGGTAGGCGAGGGCGTCTACAACCGTCTGCTGTGGGCCACGCCGGATGGCGAGCTGCAGTACTACGACAAGCGCCACCTGTTCCGTTACGGCGGCGAGCATGAGCGCTATGCCGCCGGCAGCCAGCGCCTGAGCGTGGAGTGGAAGGGCTGGCGGATCAATCCGCAGGTCTGCTATGACCTGCGTTTCCCGGTGTTCTGCCGCAACCGTTACAACGTAGAGCGCGCCGACCAGCTGGATTTCGATCTGCAGATTTTCGTGGCCAACTGGCCCTCGGCACGCGCCTACGCCTGGAAGACGCTGCTGCGCGCGCGCGCGATCGAGAACCTCTGCTACGTGGCGGCGGTCAACCGGATCGGCGTGGACGGCAACGATCTGCATTACGCCGGCGACAGTGCCGTGATCGATTTCCTGGGCCAGCCACAGGTGGAAGTGCGCGAACGCGAGCAGGTGGTCACCACCGCCATCTCGGCAGCGGCCCTGGCCGCGCACCGCGCGCGCTTCCCGGCGATGCTTGATGCGGACAGCTTCAGCCTGCAGGAACGCAGCTGAAACGGTAGTGCCGGCCGCTGGCCGGCTCTGTACGTTGCAGGATTGCCTGGAGCCGGCCAGCGGCCGGCATTACCCGGGCCGCACGGCTGAACAGACGCCCGATGCGCGCGATGTGCATCATCCGCGCCACACGCGCACGCTGCTAGATTCGGCGCGTTACCCCTTCAGTACGAGCGGACCCGCATGAAGAAGTTCTCCCTGGCATTGATCGCATTGGCCGGTATCTCGGCCGTCCCGGCTGCGCAGGCCGCCGGCAACATCGATTGCGAGCTGCACTACAACCTGGCCGGGTGGTCGGTGCTGTACAAGACCGCTTCCGGCACGGGCACCATCCAGTGCGACAACGGCGCGCGCATTCCGGTCAAGATCACCGCCAAGGGCGGCGGCCTCACCGTGGGCAAGTCCAAGATCGTCGATGGCAAGGGCAAGTTCTCCGGCGCCTACTCGGTCAACGACCTGATCGGCTCCTATGCCGCCGTTGAAGCGCACGCAGGCGCTGACAAATCCAGCAATGCCCAGGTCATGACCAAGGGCGATATCTCACTGGCCCTGGCGGGCACCGGCAAGGGCTGGGACCTGGGCGTGGGGGTAGGCCGCTTCACCATCGAGCGACGTTGAGGGGTAGAGCCACGCCACGCGTGGCTGCACCACCGTCTCGGGCATGACGCGCAGCCACCCATGGGGTGGCTCTACACGACCGGGTTGATCGCCGCCCGCGCGGACCCAACAAAAAACCCCGGCCGAAGCCGGGGTTTTTTTGTGTCACTGATCAGCCGCCGCGCGGGCCGCCACCACGGTGACCGCCGCCGCCCGGGCCACGGTTGCCGCCGGGACGACCGCCCGGGCCGCCCGGACCGCGACCACCCGGGCCACCCGGGCCCCGGTTGCCGCCCGGACCACCGGGGCCGCGATTGCCGCCAGGACCGCGCGCATTGGCGCCGCCCGGGCCACGGTTGCCACCCGGACCACCCGGACCGCGGTTGCCCGCCGGGCGCGCGCTGCCGTACGGGCTGGCGCCCGGATTGGCGTGGTCGGACGGGAAGCTCGGTGCATTGCCCGGATGGCCATACGGATGGCGGGACGGACCCTGGCCCCCCTGGGCGCCGCGGTTGCCACCGCCGCCCGGACCGGCCGGACGGCCCTGGCCGCCGTAGCCGCCACGGCTTTCGCCACCGCCGGCATAACCGCCGCGGCCTTCAGCGCCGCCGCCGTAGCTGCCGCGACCCGGGCCGCCTGCGCCACCCGGACCCTTCGGCTTGCCGTACGGACGGCCCTGGCCGCCGGCGCCTGCGCCGGCACCCGGACCGCGCGAACCTGGGCCACGGGCAGCGCCCGGGCCGGCATTGCGGTGGCCGCTCGGGCCGGTGCTGACACCGTCGGGCACGTACCAGCTGCGGAACGCGGCCGGGTTGCCTTCCGGCAGCGCACGGTTGCCCTTGTCCGGGCGCGCCTTGAACGGGCGCTGCGACTGCTTGGCTGCTGCTTCGCCGCTGACCGTCAGGCCACCCTTGAAGCCGCCGCCCTTGCCGCCGCGACCACGGCCGCGCTCTTCGCGCACGTTGTCGAAACGACGCAGTTCGCGGCCTTCATCGGCCGAGTTGTGGCCGTTGACGTAGGCGTTGCCACGGCCACCCTCGCGCGAGACGCGCACAGTGGTCTTGGCGGCGCGGCGCTGGCCGATCACCGGCTGCAGGGTCAGCGCCGACGGCGCGCCTTCTTCCAGCTTCAGTTCGGCGCGCAGCGCTTCGACCTGCTTGGCCGGCAGTTCGACCGACTGGCCACGCAGCAGTTCGCGCGGCAGGCTCACCTTGCCGTAGCGGGTGCGCTTCAGGCGGCTGACCTGGCAGCCCTGCGATTCCCACAGGCGGCGCACTTCGCGGTTGCGGCCTTCCTTGACGACCACGCGGAACCAGTCGTGCGAGTCGGTGCCGCCGATGCGTTCGATCTCGTCGAACTTGGCCGGGCCGTCTTCCAGCGCGACGCCACGGGCGAGGCGGTCGACGATGCTGTCCGGCACCTTCTCTTCGCCTTCCGGGGCACGCACGCGCACCACGTATTCGCGCTCGACCTCGTAGGAGGGATGCATCATCGCGTTGGCCAGCTCACCATCGGTGGTCGCCAGCAGCAGGCCGGTGGTGTTGATGTCCAGGCGGCCGATCGCGATCCAGCGCGCGCCCTTCAGGGCAGGCAGCGCTTCGAACACGGTCGGGCGACCTTCGGGATCTTCGCGCGTGGTCACTTCGCCTTCCGGCTTGTTGTAGGCCAGCACGCGCGACGTCTCGGTCAGCGCGGTGGCCACGAAGCCACGGCCGTCCAGTTCGACTTTGTCGCCGCTCTTGATCGACTGGCCGGTCTGCGCGACCTCGCCATTGACCTTGACCAGGCCATCGGCGATGCGCTGTTCCAGCGCGCGGCGCGAACCCAGGCCTGCCTGCGCCAGCACTTTGTGCAGGCGCTCTTCGAGCTTGGGCTGTTCGGAGGCGGTTTCGCGCTTGAGCGAAAGCTTGTTCAACGACGGCTTGCGGGGGGTGTCACTCATTTACTTGGCTCCGGCCGGCAACGGATGCGTCGGCCTCTGGTTCGGGATCGGCTTCGTCAACAGCCACGGTCGTCTTCGCGACGGCGTTGTTTTCGGTTTCGTTCTGGGGCGCCGCGCGCTCTCCCGGCGCGGTATCGGGTTCGCCATCGCTGGCGGTCGTATCCGCGTCGTCGTCGGCAGGCGACAACGGCGCATGGGATGGGGTGTCCGAAGCGTCCGCATCGGCGGAAGCTTCGCTATTGTCCGGATCTGCCGGCTGCTCCGCCAGCCGGGCCGTGGCCAGCGCCACGCGGGCGGCCAGGCGGGCGGCGGCCGGGTCTACCGGGTCTACAGGATCCAGCGGCGCTGCAGGATCCACCGGCTCCGCAGGGTCCGTCGGCGCCGGGGCGTCGTCGTCGTTGGCCGCGTCGCTGTCCAGCGCCGCATCCGGTGTCGCCGCGCCTGCGGGCAGGCGGCCGGCCGGCTGGCCTTCGCTGTCCAGCGGCAGCTGCGGTTCCAGCTCACCCAGGTCGCGCAGCTCGGACAGCGGCGGCAGTTCGTCCAGGCGCTTGAGGCCGAAATAATCCAGGAAGCCCTTGGTGGTGCCGAACAGCGCCGGCTTGCCGGGCACGTCGCGGTGGCCGATCACGCGGATCCATTCACGCTCTTCCAGGGCCTGGATGATGTTGCTGCTGACCGCCACGCCGCGGACCTGTTCGATCTCGCCGCGGGTGATCGGCTGGCGGTAGGCGATCAGGGCCAGCGTTTCCAGGGTCGCGCGGGTGTAGCGGGTCTTGCGTTCGGTCCACAGCCGGGTGATGTAACCGTGCACCTCGCTGGTGACCTGGAAGCGGAAGCCGGAGGCCACCTCGACCAGTTCCACGCCGCGGTCCTGGCAGCCCTCGCGCAGCAGTTCCAGCGCGCGTTCGATGCTGCCCGGCGGTGCCGGTTCCTCTTCCGGGAACAGACCCTGCAGCTGCGCCAGCGTCAACGGCTCGCTGGCTGCCAGCAGGGCGCCTTCGACAATACGGTTGATCAGCGGTTGATCCATACGTGGGTCGGGTGCTCAGTCGGATGCGTTGGCGGCGTCGTTGTCGTCGAACTCACTGTTGAACTGCAGCGGTTCGTTGGTGTTGCCGGCGGCCAGGGACTTGACGTAGATCGGCGCCAGCGGAGCTTCCTGGACGATGTCCAGCAGCTGTTCCTTGGCCAGTTCGAGCAGGGCCAGGAAGGTGACCAGCACCCCCAGCTTGCCTTCTTCGGCGGTGAACAGCGTTTCAAACCGGTAGAACCTGCCGTCTTCCAGACGACCCAGCACGTCGCCCATCCGCTGGCGCACGCTCAGTGCCTCGCGTTTGATCGCGTGGCCGGTGAACAGCTCGGCGCGCTTGAGCACGTCGTGCAGCGCCATCAGCATTTCCTTCAGATCCACCGGCGGCGGCAGCTTGACGGCCGCGCGGTCGGGGACGAAGGCGTGGGCCACGGTGGTGTCGCGGTCCTGGCGGGGCAGGCTGTCGATGTCTTCGGCGGCCTGCTTGAAACGTTCGTACTCCTGCAGCCGGCGCACCAGCTCGGCGCGTGGATCGGCTTCCTCGCCCTCGATGCTGGGCGGCCGCGGCAGCAGCATCCGCGACTTCACTTCGGCCAGGATCGCCGCCATCACCAGGTATTCGGCCGCCAGTTCGAAGCGCAGCTCCTGCATGACGTTGATGTACTCGACGTACTGGCGGGTGATCTCGGCCACCGGGATGTCCAGGATGTCCAGGTTCTGCCGGCGGATCAGGTACAGCAGCAGGTCCAGTGGACCTTCGAAGGCATCCAGGATGACTTCCAGCGCGTCCGGTGGGATGTACAGGTCCTGCGGGATCTGCAGGACCGGCTGTCCATGCACCACGGCCAGCGGCATTTCCTGCTGCTGT
Source organism: Stenotrophomonas bentonitica (assembly GCF_002887735.1). GTDB lineage: Bacteria > Pseudomonadota > Gammaproteobacteria > Xanthomonadales > Xanthomonadaceae > Stenotrophomonas > Stenotrophomonas bentonitica_A. The sequence continues at coordinate 209,289 of NZ_PKQP01000001.1, read as the reverse complement.
GGGGCGGGCACTCGGGTTGGCGGGTTCGCGTCGGGCGCGAGTTCGGCAGTCATCAAATAGACGTCAGTATTGCAACGGACCGGTCGCCGCACCATGCCAGCGTCCGGAACGGTCCCGGGCGGCAGGATGGCAAGCCATGACACGCCTGGGTCGGCGCGGTTCCACACTTCAAACAGCAAGGCGCGCCGCGATGGGCAGCGACAGAACTACGGGGAGGTCGTCTACGTGTGCTGGTGTGGGGCAGTGGATCGGTCGTCGGCTGGCGGTGGAGCCGGGGGCCGACGGGGCGCTGCGTCCAGCCACGTGCAATGGAGCTAAGACTACGGGGTTGGGGCGCCAGTGTCCAGCCAGCCCCGCTAGAATGCGCGGGATCGATTCAACAAGACCTCGGAGTTGCCCGTGTGGTATGTGATTGAAGGCTATGACGGCACCGATGTGCTGGCCGCCCGTCTGGCGTCGCGCCCGGCCCATCTGGCCCGGCTGCAGGCCCTGCAGGATGAAGGCCGGCTGCTGCTGGCCGGCCCGTGCCCGGCCATCGACAGCGAAGATCCCGGTCCGGCCGGCTTCAGCGGCAGCGTGGTGATCGCCGCGTTCGATTCGCTGACCCACGCCCAGGACTGGGCCGCCGCCGATCCCTATGTGGAGTCGGGCGTCTACGTGCGCGTCCAGGTGCGTCCGTTCCGCAAGGTCCTGCCATGAACCGGGTCGAGCGTATCCGCGAGGCGCTGCAGCAGGCGCTGGATCCGGAGCTGCTGGAGGTCAAGGACGACAGTCATCGCCATGCCGGCCACGAGGGCGCGCGTGATGGTCGGGGGCACTTCAAGGTGCACGTGGTCAGCGCCGCCTTCGAAGGAAAGCTCCCGCTGGCGCGCCATCGGGCCGTCTATGCGGCCTTGGGGACGATGATGGAGACCGATATCCACGCGTTGTCCATTCGCGCCGAGACACCGGTCAAAAACCGCTGAAACCCTTGTCCCGCCTTGTCCTGGTCGGTCCCGGAAAGGGCCGCCATGGACAGCTTTTGGTTACCGCCGTACGACATGAGGCTAACGTAGTGTTTACATCCGGGTTTGAAAACGCTTACATTCCGCGCCAAGCCCAGATCTCTAAGCCGTGGAGGGCGGCGAAGTGAACAAGGCAGCGATCACTATCAAAGATGTCGCCCGTGAAGCCCGTGTCTCTGTTGCCACGGTCTCGCGCGCACTCAATGGCCATGAAAATGTTGCCGAGCCCGTGCGCAAGCTGGTGCTGGAGGTGGCGGCGCGACTGCGCTACACCCCGCATGCAGCGGCCCGGAGCCTGAGCAGCCGGCGGACCAATACCATTGGCGTGGTGTTGCCCGATCTCTATGGCGAATTCTTCTCCGAACTGATGCGCGGCATCGATGGGGTGGCCCGCGAGCGTCGCCAGCATCTGCTCGTGTCCAGTTACCACGGTGACCAGGAGCAGCAGGGCGCGGCCCTGCGGGCCATGCGCGGCCGTGTCGATGGGTTGCTGGTGCTCTCGCCGTATGCCGAGAGCCCGGGCTTCCTGACCGACAACCTGCCGCAGTCGTTGCCCACGGTGCTGATCAACACGTATCTGCCCGAGCAGGATCATCCGGTGCTGAGCATCGATGACCATGCCGGCGCGATGGCCATGACCCGCCACCTGCTGGACGTCGGGCATCGGCGCATCGCCTTCATTTCCGGTCCGGACCTCAACTACGACGCCCGTGAGCGCCTGCGCGGTTTCCGCGATGCGCTGGCGGCCTTCGGCGATGCTGCCGAAGGGATCGAGTTGCCCGGTGACTTTGACGAAGCTTCCGGCCATCGCGCCGGACAGGAGTTGCTGGCAGCCGGCACGCTGCCCGACGCGGTGTTCGCCGCCAACGACATGATGGCGCTGGGGTGTCTGTATGCGTTCGCGCAGGCAGGCGTCCGTGTCCCGTTCGATGTCGCATTGGCGGGTTTCGATGACATTCCGCTGGCACGTTTCGTTCACCCATCGTTGACAACGATGCAGGTGAGTATCGCCGACCTCGGCGATAAGGCCGCGACGCGCCTGCTGCAGTTGATGGATGGCAACAACACAGAAGGGGCCGGCGACAAGCAGACGCTTGTACCGACCCTGATCGTGCGTGATTCGAGCAGAGCCAGAACCGAGCAGTAGGTCACGACCGTTGGTCGTGACGCCCTAAAAAAACGCACCACATAAAACGACAGGGGCCGCAAAGACGGCCACCACCACCCGGAGAGTTACATGACGTATTCCAATCACCGCAACCGCGCGCCCGCACGCAGTCTGTTGTCCAGCGCGCTGGTCACCTGCCTGATGCTGGGCGCCGCCCCGAGCGTGATGGCGCAGTCGGCCACCTCGTCGCTGCGCGGCCAGGTCGCCGAGGCTGCCGCCGGCACCGAAGTCACCGCCACCAACGTGGCCAGCGGCACCGTGCGCCGCGCCACCACCCGTGCCGATGGCAGCTACTCGCTGATGGGCCTGGACCCGGGCACCTACAACGTCGTGGCCAATGGCCAGACGCAGAAGGTGACGGTCACCGTGGCCTCCACCGCGACCCTGAACTTCAGCGGCGCGCCGGCCAACGGCGGCACCGCCAACGCCACCAACCTGGACACGGTCAACGTCATTGCACCGACCCTGCTGCAGGAAGTGCGTACCTCCGAAGTGGGCAAGACCGTCAGCCTGCAGCAGATCCAGACCACCCCGCAGGTGTCGCGCAACTTCCTGGAATTCGCCGACGCGGTCCCGGGCCTGATCTTCACCCGTGATGCCAAGGGCAACACCTCGCTGCGTGGCGGTGCCACCAACTCCGACGGCACCAACGTCTACATCGACGGCGTGGGCCAGAAGAGCTACGTCAAGGGCGGCGGCGTGGCCGGCCAGTCCGGCAGCGCCGGCAACCCGTTCCCGCAGCTGGCGATCGGTGAATACAAGGTCATCAGCGGCAACTACAAGGCCGAATACGGCCAGGTGTCGAGCGCGGCCGTGACCGCGGCCACCAAGTCCGGTACCAACGAGTTCAAGGGTGAAACCTTCTACCGTTACACCAACGAAGACATGCGCGCCAAGACCCCGGCCGAGCGCCAGGCTGGCCAGAGCAAAGAGGCATCGGCCGAGAAGGAATACGGTTTTGCATTGGGTGGCCCGATCATCCAGGACAAGGCGCACTTCTTCGTGACCTACGAAGCCAAGCGCTTCGACCTGCCGGTCACCATCGCGCCGGACGGCGCGGTCGGCCGCGCTGCCGCGCTGCTGCCGCCGGAAGGCGCCGCCGGCCTCGGCCCGGCCAGCCAGCCGTTCCAGCAGGATCTGATCTTCGGCAAGATCGACTTCGAGCCGACCGACAACGATCGCATCGAGCTGACCTTCCAGGACCGCGATGAAACCCAGTCGCAGTTCAGCGGCCAGACCTCGCCGGAAGCCGGCCGTGAAGTGGTCAACACCGACCGTCGTTACGCCCTGCGCTGGAACCACAGCGGCGAGCGTTACTACAACGAACTGATGGTCACCCACGAAGATTCGTTCAACAACCCGACCCCGCTGACCCTGGCCAACGGCATCACCTACACCGCACCGGACGGCACCGAAGACCGCACCGTGGTGAAGATCGGTGGCGCATCGGCGCTGGATTCGCAGGTGAAGGGCCAGAAGGGCTGGTCGATCGAAGACAACCTGACCCTGGACGGCATCGAGTGGCAGGGTGACCACACCATCAAGATGGGCGCCAAGTACAAGCAGATCGATCTGTACGCATCCGATGCCGCGCAGATCAATCCGACCTTCACCTACAGCCTGGGTGATCCGGACTTCCCGTCTTCCATTCCGTACAAGGCGCAGTTCGTCAAGCCGGTGACCGGCGTGTCGGGCGTGTCGGGCGAAGTGCGCTCGAAGTCCAAGCAGATCGGCCTGTTCATCCAGGACGACTGGCAGGTCAACGACCATCTGCAGCTGAACCTCGGCCTGCGTTGGGACTACGAGAAGACCCCGTCCTACCTGGACTTCGTGACCCCGCAGCAGGTGGTCGACGCGATCTACTCGCAGGATCCGCGCGCGGCCGCGGGCCAGACCTACGCCGATTCGCTGGCGCTGGGCGGCCTGAACATCGGCGACTACATCAGCAACGGCCACAACCGCAAGGCGTTCAAGGACGCCTGGCAGCCGCGCCTGGGCTTCTCGTATGACGTCAACGCCGACGAGCAGCACGTGTTCCACGGTGGTGCCGGTCGTTCGTATGACCGCGATCTGTTCGACAACCTGCAGCTGGAAACCACCAAGCTGGCCCTGCCGCAGCCGACCATCTACTTCCGCAACCCGGCCACCGGCACCTGCATCGACGGCCAGGCCGCCTGCTATGACTGGAACCCGAACCTACTCAACGGCATCGGCAACCTGCAGGCCCTGGTCGGTTCGACCAGCAACGCCGGCCTGGAAGTCGATCTGCTGAACAACAACCTCAAGGTGCCGTACTCGGACCAGTTCAGCTTCGGCATGAGCAACCAGGTCGGTGAGTGGCTGACCGATGCCACCATTTCCCGCACCCTGAGCTACGACGGCTTCGCCTTCACCCTGGGCAACCGTTACCCGACCGGCCAGTTCTTCGATGACCCGCGCCTGTGCGGCGGCACCGACCCGGGCCTGAGCCAGGCCTGGAGCTGCAACGTGCCGGGCTTCGGCAGCCTGATCATCGGCCAGCAGGGCATCAAGACCCGTGCGACCCAGGTCCTGCTGTCGGCGCAGAAGCCGTTCACCCAGGAAAGCGGCTGGGGCACCTCGGTGGCCTACACCTGGACCACCGCGCGCCACAACCGTGACATCAACGAGAAGTACGCGTTCGACCGCGGCCTGATCGAAGATTATCCGACCATCCGTTCCAACGGCGCGCCGCGCCACCGCCTGGTGGTCACCGGTTCGTACGCGGGCTTCTGGGGCATCACCTTCGGTGGCAAGGTCACCCTGGCTACCCCGACCGCCGTCAACGACTGGTACCCGGTGCCGCAGGCCAGTGGCTACAACCTGCCGACCCCGCAGGCAGCCGTGCCCAATGCCAATGGCAAGTTCCTGCTGGGTGGCAAGATCTTCGGCTACCGTTCGGTCGATCTGCAGGCGACGAAGACGTTCAAGATGCCGGGCGAGACCGAGCTGTACGCTCGTATCGACATCATCAACGTGTTCAACTTCGACAACTTCTCGACCTACAACTACGTCAAGACCAACGGCAAGCTGCAGGCCAGCTACAACGAGACCGGCGACATCATCGGTACGCCGCGTCAGGTCAAGGCAGAAGTCGGCTTCCGCTTCTGATGCAACAACGGCCCCGTCTTTGGACGGGGCCGGTTTCATGGCAATGGCTGGCCTTCGGGCCAGTCCATTGTCCAGGCCGCTGCCACGGAGGGTGGCAGCGGCCTGGGCAATGACCCGCTTGTTCGGACCACGCACGCGTGGTTTTTTTAAGCGGCGTTCTGTAAACGATTTCAGGTCATTGGACGTTATGCTTCCCAGTCACGAACACCGTAGAAGGAGTTGGCCCATGCAGGCACGCCACCTGTTGACCGCTGCGGCGATCAGCGTCGCCGCCGTTGCCTGTCAGCCGCAGGCCCAGCAGGAGCCGGCCAAGCCCAAGCCGCCCGTGATCCTGGTCGAGGCGGATGTGCCGCCGCGGCCGATGAAGCCGGAACTGCCGCCGCTGTTCGACGATATCGAGCGCCGCACCTTCCAGTTCTTCTGGGATACCACCAATGAGGTCAACGGGCTCAGCCCGGACCGTTACCCGTCGCGCCCGTTCGCGAGCATCGCCTCGGTGGGCTATGCGCTGACCGCGTATCCGATCGGCATCGAGAACGGCTGGGTCAGCCGCACCCAGGCGATCGACCGCACCCTGCTGACGCTGAAGTATTTTCGCGACCTGCCGATGGGCCCACAGCGCACCGGCAAGGCCGGTTACAAGGGCTTCTACTACCACTTCCTGGACATGCAGGAAGGCCGCCGCTACGACAGCTGGGTGGAGCTCTCCAGCGTGGATACCGCGCTGCTGATGATGGGCGTGCTGTTCGCACAGTCCTATTACGACGGTGACGACGCGCGCGAGAAAGAGATCCGCGAGATCGCCGACACGCTCTACAAGCGCGTGGACTGGCCCTGGCTGCAGCAGCGCGCACCGCTGATCTCGATGGGCTGGTTCCCGGAGAGCGGCTTCATCGATCACGACTGGATGGGCTACAACGAGGCGATGATGGTCTACATCCTCGCGCTCGGCTCGCCGACCCACCCGGTCAGCCCGGACGCCTGGACGGTCTGGACGCGCACCTACGACAACGACTGGGGCGTCTACCAGGGCCAGGAATACCTGTCCTTCGGCCCGCTGTTCGGCCACCAGTACACGCATGTTTGGGTGGACTTCCGCGACATCCAGGATGCCTACATGCGCGAGCGGGGCAGCACCTACTTCCTCAACAGCCGCTCGGCCGCCTTGGCGCAGCGCGAATACGCGATCGCCAACCCGATGAACTGGAAGGATTACGGCCAGAACGTGTGGGGCCTGACCGCCAGCGACGGCCCGCAGAACACCACCCAGGAATACCGCGGCGAGCAGCGCCAGTTCCGCCATTACTCCTCGCGCGGCGCGGGCCTGCGCGAGAATTTCGATGACGGCACCATCGCACCGACCGCCGCGATCTCCTCGATCGTGTTCGCCCCGGAAGAAGTGATCCCGGCCGCGGTGGAGATGCACAAGCGCTATGGCGATTACATCTACTCCAGCTACGGGTTCCTGGATTCGTTCAACCCGAGCTTCAACTACGACATCCCGATCAAGACCGGTCGCCTGGTCCCGGATCGCGGCTGGGTGGCCAGCGATTACATCGGCATCGACCAGGGCCCGATCCTGACGATGATCGCCAACTACCGGAACGATTTCGTCTGGAACGTGATGAAGAAGAACGCGCATATCCGCAAGGGTCTGGAGCGCGCCGGCTTCAGCGGTGGCTGGCTGACGCCGGAAGGCGAGGACCAGCCGATGGAACTGCAGAAAGATGAAAAGGCGGCCTCGGCCCGCTCGGTCGGCATCGCCGAATCGCGTGCGGCAGCCGCCCAGGAACAGAAGAACAATTCCAATTCGAACCGCAACCAGCAGCAGGGGAAGTAAGCAGTGCCATCGTCGTCGCGCCCGAAGCTGGGGTTGAGTCTGTTGCTGCTGCTGGTCGGCAGCCTGTTGTTGAGTGCCTGCCGAAAAGAACCGGAAGGCGTGACCGTGCGTTTCTGGGCGATGGGCCGCGAGGCCGAAGTCGTCACCGGCCTGATCCGTGAGTTCGAGGCGGAAAACCCGGGTATCCATGTGGATGTGCAGAACATCCCGTGGACGGCCGCGCATGAAAAGCTGTTGACCGCGTTCGCGGCCGACGGCCTGCCGGATGTGTGCCAGCTGGGCAATACCTGGATTCCCGAATTCGCCGAGCTCAATACCCTGACCCCGCTGCAGCCCTACGTGGCGCAGTCCAAGGTCGTGGACCCGGCCGATTACTTCCAGGGCATCTGGGATACCAACGTCATCCATGACGAGCTGGTCGGCGTGCCGTGGTACGTCGATACCCGCCTGCTGTATTACCGCAAGGACATGCTCGCCAAGGCCGGTTATGACCATCCGCCGCGCACCTGGGACGAGTGGAACGCGATGATGGCGGCGATCAAGAAGATGCAGGGCGCGAACCGCTATGCAGTGTTGATGCCGATCAACGAGTTCGAGCAGCAGCTGTCCTTCGCCCTGCAGCAGCCGGACCCGCTGCTGCGGGATGACGATACCCGCGGCAACTTCAGCAGCCCCGGCTTCCGCAGGACGCTGGGCTTCTACGAGAACATGTTCGCGCAGGGCTGGGCCCCGCGCATGTCCGAGACGCAGATCTCCAACGTCTGGGATGAATTCTTCCGTGGCTTCAACGTGTTCTACGTGTCCGGCCCCTGGAACATCCGCGAGTTCAAGAAGCTGCAGCCCAAGGCGCTGGAAGGGCAGTGGGGCACCGCTGCGCTGCCGGGCCCGGACGGCCCCGGCGCCGGCATCGCCGGTGGAACCAGCCTGGTGATCTTCCGCTCCTCGCAGCAGAAGGAAGCGTCGTGGAAGCTGATCGAGTTCCTGTCGCGCCCGGCGATCCAGGAACGCTTCCATTCGATCATTGGTGACCTCCCGCCCCGGCGCAGCACCTGGGATTACCCCTCGCTGGCCAACGACCCGTTGGCGCGGCCCTTCCGCGACCAGCTCGAGCGGGTCAAGCCCACGCCGAAGGTGCTGGAGTGGGAGCGCATCGTGCAGGAAATGCGGATCATCACCGAACAGGTGGTGCGTGGTGGCATGGATCAGGACGTGGCAGTGAAAGAACTGGACAAACGCGTGGACAAGGTCCTCGCCAAACGCCGTTGGATGCATGAGCAGCACCGGCGCGACGCCTCCGGGGTGAGCGACAAGCAGCACTCCAGCGCGGTCGCCACGGAGGCGGCGCCATGAAGCAGCGTTCGCTTGCCGGCTGGATGTTCGCCGGCCCGGCCATCCTGGTCATCGCGGTGTTCTTCGGCCTGCCGGTGTTCTCGGCACTGGCCCTGAGCATCACCGATTTCGATCTGTACGCACTGGCCGACGGCGAGAACCTGCGCTTCGTCGGGCTGGGCAACTACATCGACCTGCTGCAGACCCCGATGTTCTGGAAGTCGCTGTGGAACACCACCTACTTCGTGATCGTCGGTGTACCGATGTCGATCGCGGTGTCGCTGGGCGCGGCGATCCTGCTCAACGCCCCGGCCGCGCGCTTCAAGGCGCTGTTCCGCACCGCACTGTTCGCCCCGGTGGTGACCACCCTGGTGGCGGTGGCGGTGATCTGGCGCTACCTGTTCCACACCAGCTACGGCCTGGTGAACTACGGCCTGGGCCACCTGGGCATCAGCCCGATCGACTGGCTGGGCGACCCGAACTGGGCGATGCCGACCATCATGCTGTTCGCGGTGTGGAAGAACTTCGGCTACAACATGGTGATCTTCCTGGCCGGCCTGCAGGCGATCCCGCATGACCTGTACGAGGCGGCCCGGATCGACGGCGCCTCGCGCTGGAAGCAGTTCCTGCACATCACCCTGCCGATGCTCGGCCCGGTGCTGCTGGTGGTCGGCGTGATCACCGTGTCCGGCTATTTCCAGCTGTTCGCCGAGCCCTACGTGATGACCCGTGGCGACCCACTGCAGAGCACCGTCAGCGTGCTGTACTTCATGTTTGAAGAAGGCTTCAAGTGGTGGAACCTGGGCCGCGCCTCCGCGGTGGCGTTCCTGCTGTTCCTGATCATCCTGGGCGTGACCAGCATCATGCTGCGTTTCGGCCGCAAGAGGCAGTTGGTATGAGTCGTGAAATCGGTCAATCGCGCTGGCACGCCTGGTGGGTCAATGGTGGCCTGCTGGTGCTGGCCGCGCTGAGCCTGGCGCCGCTGTTGTGGATGCTGTCGGTGTCGTTCATGCCGACCGGCGAGGCGGCGCATTTCCCGCCGCCGCTGCTGCCCTCGTCGCTGACGACCGCGAACTACCATGAGTTGTTCGCCCGTACCGGCATGGCCAACAACTTCGTCAACAGCCTGCTGGTGTCGCTGGCGATCACCTTCGGCTCGCTGCTGCTCAACACCATGGCCGGCTATGCCTTCGCCAAGCTGCGCTTCGCCGGCCGTGAGCGCATCTTCCAGCTGCTGCTGGCCGCGCTGGTGATCCCGGCGCAGGTGGCGATGCTGCCGCTGTTCCTGCTGATGAAGCAGCTGGGCCTGGTCAACAACTTCGGCGGCGTGATCGTGCCGGCGCTGGCGACCGTGTTCGGCATCTTCCTGGTCCGCCAGTACGCCCGTTCGATCCCGGATGAGCTGCTTGAAGCGGCCCGGATAGACGGGGCAGGGGAGCTGCGGATCTTCTTCCAGATCGTGCTGCCGATGCTCAAGCCGGTGCTGGTGACGCTGTCGATCTTCACCTTCATGGCCGCGTGGAACGATTTCATGTGGCCCTTGATCGTGTTGACCGACCAGGAGCACTACACTCTCCCGGTGGCCCTGGCCACGCTCTCGCGCGAGCACATCATGGATGTTGAGATGATGATGGCCGGCGCGGTGGTCACGGTGGTTCCGGTGCTGCTGCTGTTCCTGGCATTGCAGCGTTATTACATCCAAGGTCTGTTGCTGGGGAGTGTCAAAGGGTGAAGCATGCCGTCGTCGCGGTGGGTCTGGGTCTGGTCTGGTCACTGGCGGCCTCGGCCGCACCGCCGGCGACGCCGGTGCTGCCCGCACCCAAGGTGCTGGACAGCTTCGACGACATGACGCCTTGGAAGCTGGTCGTCTCCGACCAGGTCAGCGGCTCGCTGCGCAGCGTCGCCGGCAACGGCGGCGGGCGCGCGCTCTGCCTGGACTACGACTTCCACAACGTGTCCGGCTACGTCGGCATCCGCCGCGAGCTGGGCATCCAGTACCCGGAGAACTACCAGTTCGGCTTCCAGCTGCGCGGTGACTCCCCGGCCAACGATCTGCAGTTCAAGCTGATCGACACCAGCGGCGACAACGTCTGGTGGGTCAACCGGCCCGGCTATGCCTTCCCCAAGGCCTGGACGCCGGTGCAGTACCGCAAGCGCCAGATCGACAAGGCCTGGGGGCCGGAAACGGACCCGACGCTCAAGCGCAGCGCCGCGATCGAGTTCACCATCTACAGCAAGGTCGGCGGCAAGGGCACGGTCTGTTTCGACCGGCTCACGCTGCAGGGACTGCCGGCGGCCGATACCTCTTCACTGAGCCCGTCGGTGATCGCCGATACCGCCACCGCGCTGCAGAACCGCATCGTCGATGGCAAGCCGGACACGGTCTGGATCAGCGGCGGCGTGGCCGAGCAGACCATCACCCTGGACCTGCACAAGGTGCGTGAGTTCGGCGGGGCGGTGATCGAGTGGCTGCCCGGACTGGAGGCCACGCGGTATGAAGTGCGCTCCTCGGCCGACGGGCGCAGCTGGGACACGCGCCGCGAGGTGACCGCCGGCGGCGGTGGCCGCGACTGGCTGGCGCTGCCGGATACCGAGGCGCGCTATCTGCGCTTCGACCTCAAGGGCGGCCCGAGCTGGCGCTACGGCATCCGTGACATCACGCTCAAGCCGCTCGAGTTCGCCGATACCCCGAATGATTTCGTCCGCTCGGTGGGCGCCGACCTGCCGCGCGGTTCGGTGCCGCGTGGCTTCACCGGTGAACAGCCGTACTGGACGCTGCTGGGCCTGGATGGCGGTCGCGAACAGGCCCTGATCGGCGAAGACGGTGCGCTGGAAGTGGCCAAGTCCAGCTTCAGCGTAGAGCCGTTCGTGCTGGTGGACAACAAGCTGCTGAGCTGGGCCGACGTCAAGACGAGCCAGTCGCTGCAGGATGATTACCTGCCGATCGCCAATGTCGGCTGGACCCACGACAAGGCCGGCCTGCAGGTCACCGGCTTCGTGCAGGGCACGCCGGACAATGCGCAGCTGGTCGGGCGTTACACCCTGCGCAACCCGGACAAGGTCGCCCACGAGTACACCCTGGCCCTGGCGGTGCGCCCGTGGCAGGTCAATCCGCCGACCCAGTTCCTCAACACCGTTGGCGGTGTGAGCCGGATCGACAACCTGTCGGTCGACCCGACCCATGTGGACGTCAACGGCAAGCCGCGCCTGTATCCGGCGCAGGCGCCGGATGCGGCCTTCGCCACCGCCTTCGACAGCAAGCTGGACGTGGTCCACCTGGCCAGCGGCAAGCTGCCGGGCACCACCGAAGTGAAGGACGGCACCGGCCTGGCCTCCGGCGCGCTGTTGTACCGCTGGAAACTGGAGCCCGGCCAGAGCCGGGAGGTCGCCATCGTGCTGCCGCAGACCGGCAACTGGACGATGCCCAAGGCCTTTGATGCCGCCAAGGCGCAACAGCAGGTCGCCTCGATGTGGCGGACCAAGCTGGACCAGGTGACGCTGCAGGTACCGGCCGCCGGCAAGCCGCTGGCCGATACCCTGCGCACCGCGCTGGCGCACATGCTGATCTCGCGGATCGGGCCGAGCATCCAGCCGGGCACGCGCTCGTACTCGCGCAGCTGGATCCGCGACGGCGCGATGATTTCCGAGGGCCTGCTGCGCATGGGCCGTAGTGATGCGGTGCGCCAGTACGTGAACTGGTACGCGCCGTACCAGTTCGACAACGGCAAGGTGCCGTGCTGCGTGGACTCGCGCGGCAGCGATCCGGTGCCGGAGAACGACAGCCACGGCGAGCTGATCTTCAACATCGCCGAATACTGGCGCTACACCGGCGACACCACCTTCCTGGAAGTGATGTGGCCGCACGTGCAGGGCGCCTACCAGTACATGGAGCAGCTGCGCCTGAGCGAGCGCACCGAGGAGAACCGCGCCCGCAACCCGGCCTTCTACGGAATGATGCCGGTATCGATCAGCCACGAAGGCTATTCGGCCAAGCCGATGCATTCCTACTGGGACAACTTCTGGGCGCTGCGTGGCTACAAGGATGCCGCGATCATCGCCAGCACCCTGGGCAAGGCCGAGGCAATGCAGATCAGCGAGTCGCGCGATCAGTTCCGTGACGACCTGCAGGCCTCGTTGCTGGCAGCGACCGCGCAGCACAGCATCGACTACCTGCCCGGTTCGGCCGAGCTGGGCGATTTCGACGCGACCTCGACCACCATCGCACTGGCCCCGGCCGGTGAGCAGGGGCGCCTGCCGCAGCCGTACTTGAACAACACCTTCGAGCGCTACTGGAGCGAGTTCGAAGCGCGTCGTGATGGCAAGCGCGAGTGGAAGGACTACACCCCGTACGAGTGGCGCAACGTGGCTGCGTTCGTGCGCCTGGGCTGGCGCGACCGCGCCTGGCAGGCGACCGAGTTTTTCTTCAAGGACCGCGCGCCGCAGCCCTGGAACCAGTGGGCCGAAGTGGTCTCGCGCACGCCGCGCAAGCCGTTCTTCCTGGGCGACCTGCCACACGCCTGGGTGGCCTCGGACTTCGTGCGCTCCGCGCTGGACATGTTCGCCTACAGCCGCGACATCGACGACAGCCTGGTGCTGGCCGCCGGGGTGCCGTCGCGTTGGCTGGAAGGCAAGGGCGTCGGCGTGCAGGGCCTGCGCACGCCGAACGGTCAGCTCAACTACGCACTGGTCCGCAATGACAAGCAGCTCACCCTGACCGTGTCGGCCGGCCTGATTCCGCCCGCCGGTGGGGTGGTGTTGCCATGGCCGTACAGCGGCGAGCCGGGCGCCACCACCATCAACGGTGAGCCAGCGCAATGGGTGGGCGGCGAGCTGCGGGTGATGCAGGTGCCGGCCAAAGTCGAGATCGAAATTCCGGCATCGGTACGCCGGGCGGAACGCAAGGCACTGTAATGCGGCAGATGACGAAGTTGAGGCGCGGCCTGCTGGCCGCCGTGCTGGCGTTCGCGCCGGTGGTCGCGATGGCGCAGGCCAACGGGGCAGGGGCCACGCAGGAGATGACCATGGTCACCTTCAACCTGCACCACGACCGCGAAAACTGGCCGGCCCGCCGCCAGGTGATCCTGCGTGAGCTGCAGACCCTGCAGCCCGATGCGATCGCGTTGCAGGAGGTGATCCAGAAGCCCCATGTGCGCAACCAGGCCGCGTGGCTGGCGCGCAAGCTGGGCTATGAGTACCAGTTCGTTTCCACCGATCCGCCGGGGCGTTTCAAGCGCTATGGCAATGCACTGCTGACCCGGCGCCCGGTACTGACGCGCAACGACCACCTGCTGGCACCGATCAACGACTACCGCACCGTGGCGCATCTGCGCATCGATGTGGACGGTCGGCCGGTCAATGTCTATGCCACGCACTTGAACGAGCGCTCGGACGAGGTGGGCAGCCGCATCCGCGGCGAGCAGGTGGCCGATCTGCTGACGTTCATCGCGCAGACCGCAGGGGATGCGCCGGTGGTCGTGGCCGGGGACTTCAACGCGCTGGTGGATGCAGGTGACCTGAGCGAGCTGCGCAATCACTACGGCGACAGCTACGGCAGCGTGCACGTCAACAACGAGCTGGCCCAGGTCAGCACGCTCAACCGCCATTACTACGATGCGCCATCGCGCATCGACCATATCTTCTTCCAGCAGGATCGCCTGCTTGCCCGCGAAGCGAAGCTCCTGTTCGATCAGCCGTACGCCGATGGCCGCTGGGCCTCGGATCACTACGGCGTGTGGACCCGGCTGCAGTTCGCGCCGGGTACCGGCAACGCCGGCGCGACGACGCCCTGAGGCGCGCGCCGCGTCGTCGGTGATGGTGTAGCGCGCTACCGCTGCCTCCACGGATGACGTGGATCTGCCCTTGATGCGACCGATCCGGGATCCACGCATGGCGTGGATCTACCCTTGCTGCATCCCATGGCCTGTGTAGATCCACGCCATGCGTGGGTACGCTCAACGCCGCCATCATGATTGCCTGACCCGCGCCGCTGGCTCCGCCATCCAACCGCCCAAACGCAGACAGCGGCCCGAAGGCCGCTGTCTGCTTGTTGCGTCACTCACCCAGGATCAGAGCGTGTCTTTCTTTTCCTGGTCAGCCTTGTCGCCTTCGTCGGCCTGCGGGGCATCGGTGGGGATGTCCTCGCGGGCCTCGGCCTGGGCGGCCTGTTCGGCGGCATTGGTGGTGGCCGGGGCTTCGCTGGCGGTCGCACCGAACAGCTGGCCGTTATGCACGACCGGGCCGGCCGGGGCCGATTCGGTGCGGGGCTGCGGCGCTGCCGGCTGTGCCGGGGCCTGGGTCGCATCGACGGCATCCAGCATGCTGGTCTGCACCGGCGCGGCGGTCGGCTCCTTCACTTCTTCCGGGGCGGTCTCGACGACCGGGGCCGACGGAGCAGCGACCGGAGGCGGAGCTGCCGGAGCAGCCACCGGGGCCGGAGCCGCCGGAGCAGCGACCGGGGCCGGAGCTGCCGGAGCAGCCACCGGAGCCGGAGCCGCCGGAGCAGCCACCGGAGCCGGAGCCGCCGGAGCAGCCACCGGTTCAACCACACGCGGTACTTCCACCGGTGCAGCCGGCTGCGCAGCGGCCGGGGTCGGCTTCGGGCTTTCCACGAACGGCACCGGGTCGTTGTAGGAGGCCGGGGCCTTCTCGGCGACCGGTTCGGCTGCCGGGGCAGCGGCCTTTTCAACGACCGGGGTCGGTGCCTTTTCGGCGACCGGTGCTGCCACCGGCGCCGGAGTCGGCTCGGTGTGGCCCGCCGTCACGACCGGGCTGCTGACCACCGCCACCGGAGCGGCAGCAGCGACAGCGGCAGCCGGCGCCGGGCGCGGGGCCTGGACCGGGGCAGGGGCGGCGGCCGGCGCGTTGCCGGATTCGTCGTCGAACTCGAACTCCGGCTGCGGCTGACCATGGTTGGCGACCTGGCGCTCGGCCGGGGCGGCGGTGTCGCCGTCCTGATCGCCATCCTGATCGTCGCCCTCGTCATCCAGACCGTTCTCGTCACCATTGAGGCCATCGCTGCCGGCAGCCTGCTCACCGTTGCCACGACGACGACGACGGCCACCGCGACGACCACGACGACGACGCGAAGCGCCTTCGCCGGTACCGTCTTCGGCGTTGGCCGGGACGTCACCCTGTTCGGTGGCCTCGCTCACTGCAGCCTGCGCGTCCTCGGCCACAACGGCCTTGGTCGCCTCCTGCGCGTGGGCAGCCGATGCAGCAGCATCGGTGGCGACCACGGCAGCGGCGGCGATCACCGCGGCATCGGCGGCGACCGGGGCAGCGGTGGTCGGCTTGGGTGCATCAGCCTGCGGCTGGCGCGCGGGCTTTTCGCTAACGGCCGGCTTGTCGCCGTCATTCTGCTGGGGCTTGGCCTGGCCGTTCTGGCCCTGCTTCTGCTTCAGCTTCGGCTGCTGCTGGTCATTGCGCGCTTCATTGCGCGGCTTGGCCGGCTGCTGCTCGTTGCGCGGCTTGCCCTGGCTGGGCGCCTGCACCTGTGCTGCGTTGCCATTGGCCGGTGCGGCGGTGTCCTGGCGGCGCTCGTCACGACGCTCGCCCTTCGGGCCGCGCTCGCCACGCTCACCACGGTCCTTGCCACGGCCCTGCGCCTGCGCATTGCCGTTACCGCCACGTTCGCCACGCTCATCGCGGCGGCCGTTACGGTCCTTGCCGTTGCGGTCCTTGTTGCGACCGTTGCGGCTGCCGTCCTGGCCCGGGCGGCTGCTCGGCTGCGGTGCGGCGGCCGGGGCCGGTTCGCCACCGAAGATGCGCTTGAGCCAACCCACCACACCGGTGGCGGCCGGGGCGGCCACGGGGGCGGCGACCGGGGCCGGTGCGGCCACCGGTTCCGGGGCTTCACGCACCGGGGCCGGCTGGCTGTGCTTGACCTGGGTCACCACCGGGGCGACCGGGATGTTCAGCTGGGCCTTGGTCAGGGCATGCACCGGCAGCTTGCGCGGGGTGCCGCGCTGGTAGCTCGGCTTGCCGCTCTCTTCGCCCAGCTCGTTCTCGCGCAGGCGGGTCACTTCGTAGTGCGGGGTGTGCAGCTGCTCATCGGCCACGATCACGATCGGCGCGTCATGGCGCTGTTCGATCTCACGCAGCGCGCTGCGCTTTTCGTTGAGCAGGTAATTGGCGATCTCGACCGGGGCCTGGACCAGCACCTGCCCGGTGTTCTCCTTCATCGCATGCTCTTCCGCCACGCGGATGATGGACAGCGACAGCGACTCGACGCTGCGCATGCGGCCATGGCCATCGCAACGCGGGCAGACGATCTGGCTGGATTCGCCCAGGCTCGGGCGCAGGCGCTGGCGGCTCATTTCCATCAGGCCGAAGCGCGAAATGCGGCCCAGCTGCACGCGCGCACGGTCGTACTTGAGCGCGTTCTGCAGGCGGTTCTCGACTTCGCGCTGGTGCTTGTTGGAGGCCATGTCGATGAAATCGATGACCACCAGGCCGCCCAGGTCGCGCAGGCGCAGCTGGCGGGCCACTTCTTCAGCCGCTTCCAGGTTGGTCTGGAAGGCGGTGTCCTCGATGTCGCTGCCCTTGGTGGCGCGCGAGGAGTTCACGTCGATGGCGGTCAGCGCTTCGGTCTGGTCGACCACGATCGAGCCGCCGGACGGCAGGCGGACGTTGCGTTCATACGCGCCTTCGATCTGCGATTCGATCTGGAAGCGGTTGAACAGCGGGATGTCGTCCTTGTAATGCTTGAGCTTGCGCAGGGTCTGCGGCATCACCTGCTGCATGAACTCCTGGGCGGTCTCGTACAGCTCCTCGGTGTCCACCAGGATCTCGCCGACATCGGCGCGCAGGTAGTCACGCAGGGCGCGCACGATCAGGCGCGATTCCTGGTAGATCAGGAACGAGGCCGGCTTGGTCAGCGCCGCTTCGGCGATCGACTTCCAGACCTGCAGCAGGTAATCCAGATCCCACTGCAGCTCTTCGGCATCGCGGCCGACGCCGGCGGTGCGGATGATCACGCCCATGTCGTCGGGGATGTTCAGCTTGTCCAGCGCGTCTTTCAGCGCGGCACGGTCTTCGCCCTCGATGCGACGCGAGACGCCACCGGCGCTCGGCGAGTTCGGCATCAGGACCATGTAGCGGCCAGCCAGCGAGATGAACGTGGTCAGGGCAGCGCCCTTGTTGCCGCGCTCTTCCTTGTCCACCTGGACCACGACTTCCTGGCCTTCACGCAGCAGCTCGCGGATGCCGGCCTTGTTGTGGTCGACGCCAGCCTGGAAGTAATCGCGGGAGATTTCCTTCAGCGGCAGGAAGCCATGGCGCTCACCGCCGTACTCGACGAAGGCCGCTTCCAGTGAAGGCTCAAGGCGCGTGATGCGGCCTTTGTAGATGTTCGACTTCTTCTGTTCCTTGGACGGCTGTTCGATGTCGATGTCGTACAGCGTCTGGCCATCCACGATGGCTACCCGCAGCTCTTCAGCCTGCGTGGCATTGATCAGCATTCGCTTCATTCTTGCGTTCCTCGCGCGCTGCTACCGCGCGGAACGCCATGGGGTTTCGCTTCTGGTCACGCTTCACCGCCCATCGCGCATGCGCGGGGAGGGCGGTTTGGGTTTCCAGCGCTACGACACCACGGCAGGCCGCGGGAGCGCTTCATTTGTTTTGGTTTGGGTGTAACTGGGCCGGAGGCAGCTTTCAGCCAGGCTGGAGCGCCACAGGGACATGTTCAGCGCGAATGTGTGTCAGACATCCGGCGATGGCCGGGACCGCCGGTGAGCCGCTAACATGGCCGCCCCGGGGGCGGTGGCTGCGCACTGTGCCGGAATCGCGGGAAGTCGGGCTTCTGGCCCAGAGCAACTTCCAACGAAATCAATCCCTTATCTCGCCCGCCGAGTGTAACAGAATAAAAGGCCAATGACCGTTACCGAGCCCACCCCCAAAGCCGCTGAAGCCATGACCAGCGTACGTATCATCACTGTTCCGGCCGACCGTGCCGGGCAACGCCTGGACAACTTCCTGCTCGGCCAGCTCAAGGGTGCACCGCGCAGCCTGATCTACAAGCTCGTGCGAAGTGGCCAGGTCCGCGTCAATGGCGGCCGCGCCAAGGCCGAGCGCAAGCTGGAGGGCGGCGACGAAGTCCGGGTGCCGCCCGTCCGTCTCAACGAAGAGGGCGACAAGGCTGGCCCGCCGGCCGCGTTCATGAAGCGGCTGGAAGATGCCATCGTGTTCGAAGACGATCGGCTGCTGGCGCTGAACAAGCCGTCGGGCGTGGCCAGTCACGGCGGCAGCGGCATCAGTTTCGGCGCCATCGAGACCCTGCGCGCACTGCGGCCGGGCAAGACCCTGGAGCTGGTCCATCGCTTGGACCGGGATACCTCCGGCCTGCTGATCGTGGCCAAGAAGCGCTCGGCCCTGAGCGAGCTGCAGGCGCTGCTGCGTGAAGACCACGGCGCCGGCATCCGCAAGCGCTACCTGACGCTGCTGGCCGGCCGCATGCCCGATGGCACCATGACCGTGGACGCCCCGCTGCACGTGGGCCTGCGCCAGGGTGGCGAGCGCCACGTGCAGGTCAATCCGATCGGCAAGAAGTCGATCAGCCACTTCAAGGTGCTGGAGCGCAAGGGCGGCCATTCGTACTGCGAAGTGCGGATCGAAACCGGCCGGACCCACCAGATCCGCGTGCATGCCCAGCATCTGGGTCATCCGGTGGCCGGTGACGACAAATACGGCGATCCGGACGTCAACAAGCGGCTTCGTGAGCAGATCGGTCTGAAACGCCTGTTCCTGCACGCGGCCTCGCTGGAGTTCGCGCTGGATGCGGGCAAGACCCCTTATCTGATCAATGCGCCGCTGGCCGAGGAGCTGGTCGAGGTGTTGAACCGGCTCAAATAAGGCCGACCGACAAGGGTAGTGCCGGCCGCTACGGTGTCGATCGACATCCGACGTCGGGAAACGCCGGCCAGCGGCCGGCACTACCGGGCGGCGGGACCCTGCGCCGACGTTACCCGGTTGAAAGGGCCCGGAGTTGCCGGGATAGAGCCCCCGGCATCACCACTTGAACAGCACCAGGCTGATCGCCAGGCTGCCCATGCCGGCCACCAGGCCGTACACGGTCTCGTGGCCCTTGGCGTAGCGCTTGGCCGCCGGCAGCAGTTCGTCCAGGGCCAGGAACACCATCACGCCCGAGATGATCCCGAACACCCAGCCGAAGGTGGCATGGTTGAGCACCCCGGACAGGGCGACATAGCCGATCGCCGCACCGATCGGCTCGGCGAGCCCGGAGAGCAGGCTGGCGCCGAACGCATAGAACTTGTTCTGGGTGGCGAAATACACCGGCACCGCGATCGCGATGCCCTCGGGGATGTTGTGGATGGCGATGGCGAAGGCCAGCGGCATGCCGACCGAGGGGCTCTCCAGGGTGGCGAAGAACGTCGCCAGCCCCTCGGGGAAGTTGTGCGCGGTGATCGCCACGGCGGTCAACAGGCCGACCCGCTTGATGTAGGCCTTGTTGTTGTCGCGGAACAGCGGGTCCTGCTTGTCCAGGCTCTCGTGCGGGTTCGGGATCAGGTGGTCGATCACCACGATCAGCAGCACGCCGACCAGGAAGGCCGCGGTGCCGTAGGCGAAGCCCAGTCGGGCGTCATAGGCCTGGGTGAATGAATCGATGGCCTTGTTGAGGATCTCCGTCAGCGAGACGAAGACCATCGCGCCACCGGCAAACGCCAACCCGAACGCCAGCAGGCGCGGGTTGGGGCGCCGCGAGAACAGCACCATCAGGCTGCCCAGCGCGGTGGCCAGGCCGGCGGCCAGGGTGACCGCCAGGGCGATCCATACGTTTTCACTGGAAATATCAGGCATCCGCCAACGCGTCCTTGTACGAGAAAAGTGCGCCGTGCGGTACCCACCTCCCCACTGGGCCGCTGAAATGCGGAGCTCCGTGGGGGCGGTGTTCACCGGGCGCGTGGCGACGTGTCGATCCGACGGGCGCCTTGACGATCCATGATGCGCGGTTTGCGGCGGCTGACCTCAACACCCTGCGGCGATCAGCCGCCGCGACGCAGCCGTTCTTCGATCGCGAAGCACTCGTCCGGCTTGGGCTGCGGCGGATTGAAGCTGACCGGGACCTGGATCGTGGTCGAGACCGTCTGCCCGGCACGGGTGCCCGCCTTGAACTGCCAGGCCTGGACCGCCTTCTGCGCCTGCTCGTCGAGCTGGGCGTTGCCGCTGCCACTGGCGAGCTGGACCTGGCTGGGCTGGCCGTCGGCGGCGATGGTGACCTTGAACGTACTGGTGCCGCCGATCCCCTGGCAGGCCAGTTCGATGGGGTACTCCGGCGGTGGCGTCTTGACCGCGGCGACCTCGGTGGGCGCAGCGACCGGGGCGGCCGGTTGTTCGGGCGTCTTGTTGCAGCCGGCCAAGGCCGCCACGGCAAGGCTGGACAGCACGATGTACTGCAGTTTCATGGGCTTACTCCGTCAGGGCCGAGGCTTTCGCCGCGCAGATGAAGTCGTTTTCGCTCAGGCCACCCACATCATGGGTGGAGAATCGCACCACGGCGCGGTCGTAATGCACGCCCAGGTCCGGGTGGTGGTCTTCGCGATGGGCAACCCAGGCCAGGGCGTTCACGAAGGCCATGGTGCCGTGGTAGTTGTCGAAGCGGAAGGTGCGGGTCAGCGCCTGGCCGGCCTCGGCCAGCTCCCATCCGGGAATCTGGGCCAGCAGCTCGGTGACCCGGGCGGTGCCGAGCTTGTGGTCGCTGCCTTTGCGCGGCACGCAATGGGCCTGCGCCAGCGGAATCAGGTCGGCCATGGGTTCCTCCACATCTGGATGACTGAACAATGCGCGGTCCGGTGTATAAACCGAATGAGCGCATAACAAGGGATTGGCTAGAATAGCCCGATGATCCAGATATCCGACACTGCCCAATCCTATTTCCGCAAGCTGATCGAGCGTGAGGCCGTGCCCGGCATGGGTGTGCGCCTTACCGCCGTCGATGCGGGTACCCCGCGCGCCGATGCCCGCCTGGAGTTCGCCGATCCCGGCGAGCTGCTCGGTGATGAGTGGGCGGTGGACTGCGATGGCTTCACCCTCTACGTGGCCGCTACCAGCGTGGCCTGGCTTGATGGCGCCGAGATCGATTTCGTCACCAACGCCACCGGCAGCCAGCAGCTGACCATCAAGGCGCCGAAGATCAAGGGCGAGGCGCCGACGGAAGGTTCTTCCCTGGTCGAGCGGGTGCGCTGGGTGGTGGAGAACGAAGTCAATCCGCAGCTGGCCTCGCATGGCGGCAAGGTCGCAGTGCAGGAAGTCTCGGCCGAGGGCGTGGTGCTGCTGCGCTTCGGCGGTGGCTGCCAGGGCTGCGGCATGGCCGACGTCACGCTCAAGCAGGGGATCGAAAAGACCTTGATGGGACGTGTGCCCGGCATCACTGCGGTGCGCGACGCGACCGACCACGAGAGTGGCGACGCGCCGTACATTCCCCGCGGCACGGCTGCCTGATCGCGCTGCGTGCCACTGCGCCGGGCTGACGACATCCTCGATTGGCTGCTGGCTCGCCAGCCGGACAAGCGCATTCTCGAAAAAACCACGGGCCTCCCTTATGGGTGGGGCCTGTGGCTGCGCGCGTTGTCGCCATTGCCGCGGCCGTTCCGGGCCAGCGAAGTACTTGCCGAGCTGGCCCAGCGTGAGCCGATGCCCGCTGGTGGGCGCCTGCCCGAACTGAGTTTCATCCAGGCGATGCGCCGGCTGCTCTGGCAGGGCTGGGACCCGGCCCCGCGCGATCAGCGCTGGATGCGCTGGACCTCTGCGCTGATCAGCGCGCTGCTGCATCTGATGTTCGCGCTGTTGTTGCTGTGGGTGGCCTTGATCCGCCCGCCAAGCGAGCCCGAACAGGGCGGCGAGAGCGGGCGCGTGCAGGTGGAGTTCGTCGGCCGCGGCACCCCGCAGCAGGAGCAAGGGGCGTCACCGGCCGCTGCCGAGCCGGCCACGGCGGACGCGGCGATCGCTGCGGCAATGGCCAATGCGCAGGCGATGGCGCAGGCCGAGGCGGATGCGCGCACAGCATCGGCCCCGCAGCCGACCGCGGCGCCGGCGCCGCCAAGCGAGCCACAACCGGCGCCACCGGCGCCCGCGACGCCGGCGGTGGAGCAGCCCGTCCAGGCGACCGAGGTGGCCCAGGCCACGACCGATTTCGTGGTGCCGCCGACCAGCGTGCCGCGCACCGAAGTGCGGGTGATGACGCGCGAGCCGCAGGACATCGCGGTGCGTGAGCGCACCGTGGTCACGGTGGAAGCGCCGACGCCGCGTACCACCGTGCCGGCCCCGCGCACGGCCGAACCGCAATTGCGCACGCCCGAGCTGACCGTGCAGGAGCGGCAGGTCACGGTGGTCGAAGCCCCGACCCCCACCGTGGCCATTGCCGGGCCCCGGGTGGAGGCGACCATGCCGCAACGTGAGGTGCAGGTGCGCGAACGCGAGATCCGGCCGGTGACCGCGCCGGCGGTGAACGTGGCCACGCTGCCCACGCGCGAGGTGGCCGTACCGGGCCGATCGCCTGAGGTCGCCGTGCGCGAACGCGCGGTGCCCAACGCCGCACCGCGTCCGGCACCGCCATCACCGGCCGCGGCGAGCAGTACGACGACGGCGCCGGCGGCCGCCAATGCCAGCACGGCCGCCAGCACGTCCACGTCGCCGACCGCGACCCGCGCCCCGGCGAGCCCATCCAAGGCACCGCCCGGCAGCTGGGCCACGCCCAACCGGTCCGATGACTGGGGCGCGGCCAATCATCCGCAGGACGCCGATCTCAACGGCCGTGCCGTCAGTGCGACCCAGGGCAATGGCAGCAGTCTGTTCAAGGCCGATGGCAGTGTGCGCGTGCCCGGCCAGGAGGGTCACGGCAACAGCGAGCGCGGCGCACCGGGCGGCGAGAAAGATGGCTGGAGCAAAGAGCGCATCGCGCAGTCCGGCACCTGGCTCAAGCGCCCGCCGTACGACTACACCCCGACCTCGTTCGACAAGTACTGGGCGCCCAACGAATCGTTGCTGGCCGAATGGGTCCGCAAGGGCATCAAGGCGGTGGAGATTCCGATCCCTGGCACGAGCTCGTCGATTTCCTGCGTGATCTCCGTGCTGCAGTTCGGCGGGGGCTGTGGCTTGAGCGATCCGAACATGCAGGACCAGCCAGCCATCGCGCGTCCGCCGCCGGACATCCCGTTCAAGAAGGAACTGCAGGAAGACAACGGCAGCCGATGAGGCGCGGCCTCGGCGGCGGGTAGAGTCACGCCATGCGTGGCTGGGTTTCGGCCGGGTGTCACGGCGCCTCGCAGCCACGCATGGCGTGGCTCTACCGGATGCTGGGCGTTACGGTGCGGGGTCCGCGTCCGGTTCCACGTCCGCGTCCTGCAGCGCGACGAACGCCCAGAACGGCACGTTGCTCTCGCCCCAGTAGCGGCTGGCTTCGTCCAGCACATCCAGCAGCGTGTCGAACTCCGCGCACGCCTCGCTGCGCAGCGCATCGGCGTCGTTGAAGAACAGCGCATAGCCGTTGGCCGGCAGCCACGCCAGGTCACGCAGGTTGTCGGTCAGTGCATCCCAGTTGCCGCCGAAGCCGGTCGGGAAGTCCAGGCGGGCGGCCAGCCGCATCAGCAAGGTGCGCTTGTCCTGGCAGCCGGCCAGGTCGATCTGGATCACACGCAGGCCGGCATCGCGCATCGCCGCCGACAACGGGGCGACATCATCGTTGCCGATCGCATAGATACCGGCGTTGTTGATGTCGTGCAGGCCCAACTCGAATCCGTCATGCGTCATTGCCAGCTCCCGGCAGGTGGAACGTCGAAACTGCGGAACGTTTCATAGTGATCATCGGTATAGAACCAGCCAGTAGGGGGGGTGCCGCCGGTGACAATGCGCCGTGCGCCGCGATTGCCTGCGCCGGGCGTGTCTACCGTGTATTCGTGGTAATAGCCGCGCGGCCGCTGCGGCAGCCGCTGTTCGCGGTTGCTGAAGATGCTGCCGTCCTGGCGGTGCGGGAACGGGCCGCCACGCTGGATCAGCGCGATGGTGTCGCGCGCTTCGGCCGGCAGGAACGGGGGCAGGGGATCGCGCGTCGTCCGGCTCGATGCCGTCGGTGCAGGGGCGGCCGGCGCGCTGTCGGGCTGGGTCAGCGATGGCGCAAACTGCGGCGCGGGCGGGCGCTGGGCCAGCTTGATGGCGGCCAGGCCTCCCACCAGCAGCACGATGGCGATCAACAACAACAGCGGCTTGCGCATGAGGGGCCAGCGAAAAGGGGCGAGGCCACTACTCTACTGCGATCACCGCCCGGCACGGTGAGGCCCAGCCGAACAGGCATGCTGCACCGCGGGGCCTGCGCCACAGCGGTGTACACCGTCACTGTCGCGTAACGCGCCCGACACGCCATCGACCACGCAGGACGAAGTTTCCTTTACATCGCCCTTGGTAAGCTTGTCGGCCATCCCCATCATCGACTCCGCAACGCCCGGTCTTTGCCGGGTGAGTGAGCTACCAGGAGAACCACATGGCCTATACCCTCCCCAAGCTGTCCTACGCCTACGACGCGCTCGAGCCGCATATCGACGCAGCGACGATGGAAATCCACCACACCAAGCATCACCAGACGTACATCAACAACGTCAACGCTGCGTTGGAAGGCACCGAATACGCCGACCTGCCGGTGGAAGAGCTGGTCAAGAAGACCAAGTCGCTGCCGGAAAACCTGCAGGGCGTCGTGCGCAACAACGGCGGCGGCCATGCCAACCACACCCTGTTCTGGACCGTGATGTCGCCCAACGGCGGCGGCGCTCCGGTCGGTGACGTCGCCAAGGCGATCGATTCGCAGCTGGGCGGTGTCGAGAAGTTCAAAGAGGCCTTCACCAAGGCCGCGCTGACCCGCTTCGGCAGCGGCTGGGCCTGGCTGAGCGTCACCCCGGACAAGAAGGTCGTGGTGGAAAGCAGCGCCAACCAGGACAGCCCGCTGATGGACGGCAACACGCCGATCCTGGCCCTGGACGTGTGGGAACACGCGTACTACCTGAAGTATCAGAACCGTCGCCCGGAATACATCGGCGCGTTCTTCAACGTCGTCGACTGGAATGAAGTCGAGCGTCGTTACCAGGAAGCCATTGCCTGATCGGCACGGTCACCTGACAGACGAACGGCCAGGCAGCGATGCCTGGCCGTTTTTCGTTGCGCCCCCGCGAACGGTGCCGGTCAGGGCGCGCTGGTGCTTTCCGGCGTCTGCAGGCGCAGGGTGGCCATGGTGCCCAGCCGCATCGCCGCAGCGTCGCCCTCGCTGGCCGGCAGCTTGATACTGTCCTGGCGGATGCCGCCGAAGTGCTTCACCTGGAACAGCACGTCCAGGCCGTGGCCCCGTGCCGCGCCGGCCAGCGACGGCGGATCCACGCGTTCGCCGGGGTTCTTGCGGGCCGGCTGGAAGCCCGGGGTACTTCCCACCAGCTCGGTGATCTCGGCCGAGAAGTCGCCGGCGATCAGCGAAGGCAGGCCGTCGGCGGTCGCGCCGATCCAGGTCATCAGATCGGTGGTCTGGTGCCGGCGGATCTGCGCGTCGTCCGGTTCCGGGCGCAGCCGGGCCACGTAGATGTTGATCAGTTCCTCGCGCAGCTTGACCCGCAGCATCCCGGCCGCGCTGAACTGCCCCGGCGGGTGCAGCAGGGTGACGGCGTCATCGGTCACCGGCAGCCGGGTCAGCATGGCGCTGCCGTGGCGCAGCGGCTGGCTGGGCGGATCGGCAGTGACGAAATCGCAGCTGTAGCGCAGCCGGCTGGCCAGCCAGCAGGCGGGGTTGCGGCCCTGGGTCTGCAGCACCCGCTGCACCGCGATCACGTCCGGCTGCATGGACTCCAGCAGCTGCAGCACCTGGTCACGCCGCTGTTGCCATTGGGCATCGTCCTGGGTCGGCAGTTCCAGCGTGGCGATCTTCAGCGAGGGCAGGGCGTCCTCGGCCTGGCGCGCGTGCGCGCCGGCGGCGGGCGCGGCCAGCAACAGCAGCAGGATCCAGCCTGTCCAACCTCGGGTCCCACCGGTGATGTGCGTGCGCATAACGATAAGTTTACGCTTTCGCCGTCGACGATCCGTGACACGGGTGCCATCGCGCAGATGGGATTCCGGCCCGCCTGCCATGTCCGGTGGCCCCTGTCATGCAGCTGTGCAGCGTGCGCTGGGGTAGGGGCTTCCGGTAATCTTGGTCCTTTCGTGTTCGCAGGACAGCCCCACAGGATGAGCAATATCGCAGCCGCCAGCGCCGGCAAAGGAAAGATGCCGCGCCAGATTCCCTACATCATCGGCAATGAGGCCTGCGAACGCTTCAGCTTCTATGGGATGCGCAACATCCTGGTGCAGTTCCTGATCACCTCGCTGCTGTTGCAGGAGATCACCGCCGATGGCCGGGCCGGCGAGGCCAAGGACATCATGCACAGCTTCATGATCGGCGTGTATTTCTTCCCGCTGCTCGGTGGCTGGCTGGCCGACAAATTCTTCGGCAAGTACCACACCATCCTGTGGTTCAGCCTGATCTACTGCGCCGGCCACGCCTGCCTGGCCATCTTCGAGGACAGCCGCCAGGGCTTCTTCGTCGGCCTGGGCCTGATCGCGCTGGGTGCCGGCGGCATCAAGCCGCTGGTGGCCTCGTTCATGGGCGACCAGTTCGACCAGAGCAACAAACATCTGGCCAAGGTCGTGTTCGACGCCTTCTACTGGATCATCAACTTCGGCTCGCTGTTCGCCTCGCTGCTGATTCCGCTGGCGCTGAAGAACCTGGGTCCGTCGTGGGCCTTCGGCATCCCGGGCATCCTGATGTTCGTGGCCACCTTCGTGTTCTGGATGGGCCGCAAGCGCTACGTGCTGGTCCCGCTGCCGCCCAAGGACCCGCATTCGTTCGGCAACGTGGTGCGTACCGCGCTGTCGGCGCAGGTGCCGGGCAAGGGCCGTCCGGGTCGTACCCTGGCCATCCTCGGTGCGGTGCTGGCGGTGGCCTCGATGGGGCTGGTCGGCAGCCTGGGCATCGTGATCTGCCTGTGCATCGCGCTGGTCCTGCTGTTGGCCGGCATCGGTGGCGGCACCTGGATCCAGCTGGACCGCGCCCGCGCCGTGCACCCGGCCGAGGCGGTGGAGGGCGTGCGCTCGGTGCTGCGCGTGCTGGTGATCTTCGCCCTGACCACGCCGTTCTTCTCGCTGTTCGACCAGAAGGCCTCGACCTGGGTCCTGCAGGGCCAGCAGATGGCAATGCCAAGCTGGTTCACCGCCTCGCAGATGCAGGCGCTGAACCCGCTGCTGGTGATGATCCTGATCCCGTTCAACAACCTGGTGCTGTACCCGATGCTGCGCCGCTTCGGCTTCGAGCCGACCGCGCTGCGCCGGATGACCGCCGGCATCGCCTTCAGCGGCCTGGCCTGGATCGTGGTCGGCGGTATCCAGGTGATGATGGATGGCGGCAACGTCATGTCCATCTTCTGGCAGATGCTGCCCTACGCGCTGCTGACCTTCGGTGAAGTGCTGGTCTCGGCCACCGGCCTGGAGTTCGCCTACAGCCAGGCGCCGCAGGCCATGAAGGGCGTGGTGATGAGCTTCTGGAACCTGACCACCACCATCGGCAACCTGTGGGTGCTGCTGTCCAACGCGGCGGTGCGCAACGACACGGTGACCCACCAGATCGCCAGTACCGGCTTGAGCGAGGCGGCGTTCCTGATGTTCTTCTTCGCCGGCTTTGCGTTCCTGGCGGCGTTGGCCTTCGGTTGGTATGCCAAGCGCTATCGTATGGTCGACAACTACCGCACCGCCTGAGCCTGACATGACCCCAGTCAACCTGCTGCTGATCGCCATCACCGTCATCGTGTCGTGGATGGCGTTCAAGAACCGTGCGCTCGCCGACCGCCTGATCCTGTGGCCGCCGGCAGTGGACCGCAACCGTCAGTACGATCGCCTGATCACCTACGGGTTCATCCACGCCGACCTGTCGCACCTGGCGTTCAACATGATCACGCTGTTCTTCTTCGGCGGCTTCATCGAACAGGTGATGCTGCAGTTGAGCGGCAGCTACCTGACCTATCCGGCGTTCTACCTGGGCGCGTTGCTGGTCTCGATCCTGCCCAGCTACCTGAAGAACCAGAAGAATCCGAACTACCTCAGCCTGGGGGCATCGGGCGCGGTCTCGGCAGTGCTGTTCGCCTTCATCCTGATCAAGCCGTGGTCGATCATCCTGGTGCTGTTCATCCCGGCCCCGGCGATCATCTATGCGGTGTTCTACGTGGGCTACAGCATCTGGATGGACCGCCGTGGCGGCGACCGGATCAACCACAGCGCGCACCTGGCCGGTGCGGCCTTCGGCGTGCTCTTCATGCTGGCCATGCAGCCGAGCATCTTCAGCCACTTCCTGCGTGAGCTGAGCAACCCGACCTTCCGCCTCGGCGGTTGATTCGGCGCGTACCGACCAACGGTCGGTACCTACGACGTGGTATCTCGCGCGGGGTGGGGCGTACCGACCAACGGTCGGTACCTGCGACGTGGTATCTGGCGTGGGGTGGGGCGTACCGACCAACGGTCGGTACCTACGACGACGGATCTGGCCGGGGTAGCTCACGACCGTTGGTCGTGAGCCCGGCACCCGTCAGGCGGCCTTCTTGCCGTCCACGCCATAGGTGCTGAGCAGCCGGGCGTAGACCTCATGGTTGATCTGGTCGAATTCCCAGCCCTGGGTCTGGCCGTTCACGGCCAGCTGGAACAGGCCCTCGAGCAGGGAGCTGTCGGCATCGCCGTGGGCGGCGGGGGCAGGTGCGGTGTTGTCCATGCGGACCTCCGGAAGAGCGGGTGCGTGCAGGCAGGTCTTCGCAAAAGCCATGCCAGCTCTTACGCCCTGTCCGGATCCGATATCGGCGTGGCGGCTCCAGCCTTTAGGGCCGGATGTGACGCGCCACGTCGCTGCTTGCCCCTGTTCAGGCTTCACGCGATCATGGCGGCCGGCTGCGCACTATCGCTGCAGTCGCCGCAGGAGACACCGCTCATGGCTTCGGTCACGCCGCCCGGACTGGCTTACGAGGTGGAGCACGATCTGGCCCATCACCGGTTCCAGGCCCGGGTCAAAGGGCATCTGGCGCTGCTGGATTACCAGATCAAGCGCAAGCGGATGATCATCACCCACACCGAGGTGCCCGAGCCGATCGCCGGACGCGGCGTGGCCGGTGAGTTGACCAAGGTGGCGCTGCGCTACGCGCGCGAACACAGATTCAAGGTAGTGCCTGCCTGCGCGTACGCCGAAGCGTTCCTGCAGCGGCACGAGGAGTACGACGACCTGCTGGTCCGATGAGGGCAGCGGGTCATGCTTCAGGGATGGCCGATCATGATGGTGGGTTACAACAAGGGGATTTCAGGATGAACATCGCAGGAAACCGTTGCGCGCTGCGCACCAGCGCGTTGGCCTTGGCTATGGGCTTGGTGGTGGTGGCAGGCTGCAAGCGCGACGGTGACGCACAGGCGCCGGTGGCAGCGGCCGATACCGCCGTCGAACCGGCTGCACCGGCGGCGACGCCGGATGCGCCGGTCGAGCTGCGCGACGTGATCGAGACCTCGCCGCAGGCGGTGGTCGGGATTACCTATCCGCCGGACATCGCGCGGTATCCGGGCCTGGCCAAGACGCTGGGCAGCTATGCCGACAGCGCCCGGGCCGAGCTGCAGCAGGCGCTGGACGGGCTGGGCAACGACAAGCCGACCATGCCCTACGAGCTCTCGCTGACCTTCGAGAAGGTGCTGGAGACGCCGCAGCTGGTGGTGGTGACCGCCGATGGCAGCCGTTACACCGGTGGCGCCCACGGTGAGCCGCTGGTGGCGCGCTTCGTATGGCTGCCGGAGCAGCAGCAGATGCTGACCGCCGACAAGCTGGTGGCCGATGCCAGGGGCTGGAAGGCGATCAGCGACTACGTGGCCGACCAGCTGCGCGAACGCGTGGCCACGCGCCTGAGCGGCGATGAGATGGAGCCGGCGCAGATGCAGGAGTCCCTGCGCAACGCCAGCCGGATGATCGCCGATGGCACCGGGCCCAGCGCGGACAACTTCAGCCAGTTCCAGCCGCTGACCGGTTCCGACGGACGCATCTCTGCGATACGCTTCGTGTTCCCGCCCTACCAGGTAGGGCCGTACTCGGACGGCACGCAGACCGTGGACGTCCCGGCCGCCGTGCTGGTGCCGCACGTGGGTCAGGATGTCGCGGGGTTGTTCGCCCGGGGCTGATCGACGGAGGCGATGTGGACGCTGGGCTGCAACGACGGGTCACGGGGTTGCTGCACGAAGCGGGGGTCACCGTTGGCGGTGACCAGCCGCAGGACATCACGGTGCACGACCCGCGCTTCTATGCACGGGTCATGGCCCAGGGCTCGCTGGGCCTGGGCGAGAGTTACATGGACGGGCAGTGGGATGCCCGCGCGCTGGACGACTTCCTCTTTCATCTGATGCAGGCGCATCTGGACGAACGCGTGCACGGCTGGCGCGATCTGGCCGATGCGATCAAGGCGCGGGTGTTCAATCTGCAGGCCGGCGCCGGCAGTTTCGAGGTCGGCCGTCGCCATTACGACCTGGGCAATGATCTGTACGAGGCGATGCTCGGCCAGCGGCTGGTCTACAGCTGCGGTTACTGGCGCGAAGCTGCGGACCTGGACACGGCGCAGGAGGCCAAGCTCGATCTGATCTGCCGCAAGCTGGGCCTGCGCCCCGGCCAGCGCATTCTGGATATCGGCTGCGGGTGGGGCGAGGCGCTGAAGTTCGCGGCCGAGCGCTATGGCGTCTCCGGCGTCGGCGTGACGATCTCGCAGGAGCAGGCGGACTATGCGCGGCAGTTGTGCGCGGGGTTGCCGGTCGAGATACGGTTGCAGGACTACCACGACGTGGAGGAGTCCTTCGACGCGATCCTGTCGGTGGGGATGTTCGAGCACGTGGGCGACAAGAACTATCGCGGGTACTTCGAGATGGCGCGGCGCTGCCTGCGGCCGGAAGGATTGTTCCTGCTGCATTCGATCGGCAGCAATCTGTCGCGGCATCGCACCGATCCGTGGATCGCAAAGTACATCTTCCCGAACTCGATGCTGCCCTCGGCGGCGCAGGTGACCGACGCGTTCGAAGGGGTGTTCGTGCTGGAGGACTGGCACAACTTCGGCACCGATTACGACCGGACCCTGCAGGCGTGGCGGGCCAACATCGAGGCGGCGTGGCCGCGCCTGGATGCGCAGTGGTATGACGAACGGTTCCGCCGGATGTGGCGGTTCTATCTGGCCGGTTCGATGGCGAGTTTCCGCTGCCGGCACGCACAGTTGTGGCAGCTGGTGTTGTCGCCCAATGGCGTGCCTGGAGGCTACGTAGCGCCACGGTGAGATGAGCTGGCGGCACGAAAAAAACGCCCGGCGGTGCCGGGCGTTTTTCGTTGCGCACGTCGTTGAGGCGGACGCTTACTTCTTGCCGTCACCCGAGGTCAGGCCGCGCTTTTCGAGCAGCGGCTCGATCTGCGGGGCATGGCCGGCGAAGTTCTGGAACAGTTCCATTGCATCCACGCTGCCGCCCTTGGAAAGCAGGGTCTGGCGGAAGTGATCGCCGTTCTTGCGGCTCAGGCCGCCGTTTTCGCGGAACCACTTCTGGGTGTTGGCGTCGAGCACTTCAGACCAGATGTAGGCGTAGTAGCCGGCCGAATAGCCGCCCATGATGTGGCTGAAGTACGGGGTCTTGTAGCGCGGCGGGACCGGCGCGTAGAAGATGCCGTCCTTGGCCAGGGCCTCGGCTTCGAACTTCATCACGTCCTTGGCGGCCGGGACCTGGTCCGGACCGATCTGGTGCCAGCGCTGGTCGAGCATGGCCGCACCGAGGTATTCGGTGGTGGCAAAGCCCTGGTTGAACTTGGCGGCGGCGACGACCTTGTCGAGCAGGGCCTGCGGCATGGCCGTGCCGTTCTGGTAGTGCTTGGCGTAGTTCTTCAGGATGACCGGGTCATCGGCCCACATCTCGTTGACCTGCGAGGGGAACTCGACGAAGTCGCGCGGCACCGAGGTGCCCGAGAAGTAGGGGTACTTCACGTTCGAGAACATGCCGTGCAGGGCGTGGCCGAATTCGTGGAAGGTGGTGGTCACTTCATCCCAGGTCAGCAGGGTCGGCTTGCCGGCCGGCGGCTTGGGGATGTTGAGGTGGTTGGCGACCACCGGCTTGAAGCCGGTCAGCTCGGACTGCGAGACGTACGAGTTCATCCACGCACCGCCGCGCTTGGAGGCGCGTGCGTACGGGTCGAAGATGAAGATCGCCAGCTGGCTGCCGTCGGCATCGAACACGTCATAGACGGTGACGTCGTCGTGGTAGACCGGCAGGTCGGTACGCTGCTTGAAGGTCAGGCCGAACTCCAGCTGGGCGGCGTGGAAGACGCCGTTTTCGAGCACGTTCTTCATTTCGAAGTACGGCTTGAGCTGGGATTCGTCGAAGTTGTACTTGGCCTGGCGGACCTTCTCGCTGTAGAACGCCCAGTCCCAGGCTTCCAGCTTGAAGGTGGGCTTGCCGGCGGCCTTCTGCTCCTTGTCGATCATCGCCTGCAGGTCGGCGGCTTCGCGCTTGGCGTTGGCGACGGCGGCCGGGGCGAGCTGGCCGAGCATGGCGTTGACCGCTTCGGGGGTCTTGGCGGTCTGGTTGGTCAGGTTGTAGGCGGCGAAGTTCGCAAAGCCCATCAGCTTGGCCTTGTCGGCACGCAGCTGCATGATGCGCGAGACCAGGGCGGTGTTGTCGTACTCACCGCCGCGGCTGCCGCGGGTGATGGAGGCTTCGTAGATCTTCTGGCGCAGGGCGCGGTTGGCCAGGTTGGTCAGCGGCGGCTGGCCGGTGGTGTTGAGCAGGGTGATGACGTACTTGCCGTCCTGGCCACGGGCCTTGGCGGCTTCGGCAGCGGCGGAGATCTGCTCCTGCGAGAGCCCGTCCAGGTCCTTGACGTCATCGACGGTGATCGCCGAGGCATTCACTTCGGCCAGCACGTTCTGGCTGAACTTGGTGCCCAGGTTGGCCAGCTCGGCGTTCATTTCCTTGAGCTTGGTCTTGTCCGCTTCGGACAGCTTGGCGCCGGCGCGGACGTAGCTCTCGTAGTACTTCTCGACCAGGCGCACGCCTTCGGCGTCGAGGCCGAGCTGGGTGCGGGTGTCATACAGGCTCTGGATGCGGGCAAACAGCTTGCCGTTCAGCGCGATCGCGTCGCTGTGCGCGGCGAAGCGGGCGGAGTAGTCGGCCTGCAGCTTCTTGCGTGCGTCGTTGGTGTCGGCACCGACCAGGCTGAAGAAGACGGTGGTGGCGCGGTCCAGGGTCTCACCGCTCTTCTCCAGGGCGATGAGGGTGTTGTCGAAGGTCGGCTTGGCCTTGTTGTTGGCGATCGCCTCGACTTCCTTCAGCTGCTGGGCCATGCCGGCGTCGAAGGCGGGCGCGAAGTCGCTGTCCTTGATCTTGTCGAACTGCGGGAAGTGCAGCGGCAGCGGGCTGTCGGCGAAGAACGGGTTGGCCTGCTGGGCGGTGGTCGCGGCCGGGGTGGCGGCGGTGGCGGAATAGGCGGGCAGGGCCAGGCCGAGGGTCACGGCGACGGCGAGGGCAAGACGGGTGGTCAAGGGGAATTCTCCGGTCAGACAAGTCTTTGAGGGTAACCCGGGCCGTTGGGGAGCGGCTTGTGTCGAAAGGCATGTTTTGGCCAGGCCAGGGCATTGCGAAGGGTGCGGCCACTGCAAGAGCCAGCCCGGTCGTTGCCGTCCCGAGGCGTAGTGCCGGCCGCTGGCCGGCTCCTCGGGCCACCGGCCGGCTCCTCAGCCCACCCGGCCGAATACGCTGGGCGAGCTAAGATGAGAGGCCTTTCCACCGGAGCCTCTGCCATGACCACTGCCTTCGATTTCCCGTTCGTGGATCTGTCGGGCCAGCCACAGGCGTTGGCGCAGTATCGGGGCAAGGTGTTGCTGCTGGTCAATGTGGCCAGCAAGTGTGGCTTCACGCCGCAGTACGAGGGGCTGGAGGCGTTGTGGCGGGAATTCGGGCCGCGCGGGCTGGTGGTGATCGGGTTTCCCTGCGATCAGTTCGGGCACCAGGAGCCGGGCGATGCGGCGCAGATCGGGGAGTTCTGTTCGCTGACCTATGGGGTCAGTTTCCTGATGTCGGACAAGGTGGAGGTCAACGGCGCGGGCGCTGATCCGCTGTGGCAGTGGCTCAAGGCCGAGAAGGCCGGGGTGCTGGGCACGCGCGGGATCAAGTGGAACTTCAGCAAGTTCCTCGTCGGTCGCGACGGGCGGGTGTTGCAGCGCTATGCACCGACCGGCAAGCCCGAGTCGCTGCGCGGCGACATTGAGGCGGCGCTGGCGTAGCGCCGGGCTCTGCCCGGCTCCGTGATCCCGGTAGTGCCGGCTGCTGGCCGGCTCCTCGCATCACCGGTTCGCCCAACGTTCCAGCCACGCATGGCGTGGCTCTACACCGCAGCGGTGGAATCAGCCGCCTGCTTTCCGGTTGCGCACGTCTTCGGGCAGGAGGGAGAGAATGTCGTCGACGATTTTCGGCAGACTCTGCTCGGAGTAGCCGCGATGCACGCCGGCGATGCTGCCGTCGTGGCCGATGATGAACATGTGCGGGATGGTCTGGATGCCGTACTGGTCGCTGACCTCGCCCTTGGCGTCGTGGATGTAGTCCAGTGGCGGGGCTTTGCGGCTGCGGGCGATGGCGGCGAAATCGGCGCGCGGTTCCTTCAGGTTCACCGCGTAGACCTGCAGCGCGTCATGCCCGATGACCTCCTGCAGCTGGCCCAGGATCGGCAGTTCCTTGCGGCACGGTCCGCACCACGAGGCCCAGAACGTGACGATGACGACCTTGCCGCGCTGGCTGGCCAGGTCCACCACATTGCCCTGGCGGTCCTTGCCCAGGATCTGCGGCGGGATATCGCCGGCTTTCGGTGAGGGCGTTGCGGGCGCGGCGGCGCTGGCAGCCAGGCTCATGGCGAGCAGCAGGCAGGCGAGGGCGGGGCGGATCTTCCTGATCATCGGTACGGCTCCAGGTCAGGCCCGGCCGTTGCCGGGCTGACGCGGAATATAGCCCAACGTGAATGCGATCGTTGCCGCGAGAGCCGACCAAGGGTCGGCTCTACGCGGCAGGGCCGCGGTCGGCGAATCAGCCCCGTAGAGCCGGGCTCTGTCCGGCTGGCGCGCAGGTTGGTCGATCAGCCGGGCGGAGCCGAGCGCCGCGATTACTTTTCGACGAAGGCGCGTTCGAAGACGTAGTGGCCCGGGGTGCCGATGCGCGGGGAGGTCTGGAAGCCGCGGCTGTCCAGCACGGTGCGCAGGTCGGCCAGCATCTGCGGGCTGCCGCAGATCATGGCGCGGTCGTTTTCCGGATCCAGCGGCGGCAGGCCGAGGGTCTTCTGCATCTCGCCGCTTTCCATCAACGAGGTCAGCCGGCCCTGGTTGGGGAAGGCTTCGCGGGTCACGGCCGGGTAGTAAAGCAGCTTGTCGCCGATCATCTCGCCGAGGAACTCGTGCTCGCGCAGTTCCTTCTCGAACAGGTCGCGGTAGGCCAGGTCCTTTTCGTAGCGCACGCCGTGGGTGAGGATCACCTTGTCGAAGCGCTCATAGGTTTCCGGGTCCTTGATCACCGACAGCCACGGCGCCAGGCCGGTGCCGGTGCCGAGCAGGTACAGGTGCTTGCCCGGGTGCAGGTCGCTGATCAGCAGGGTGCCGGTAGGCTTCTTGCCGACCAGCACCTTGTCGCCCGGCTTGATGTGCTGCAGGCGCGAGGTCAGCGGGCCGTCCTGCACCTTGATGCTGAAGAACTCCAGGTTTTCTTCCCAGTTGGCACTGGCGATGGAGTACGCGCGCAGCAATGGGCGCGCTTCGGTTTCCAGGCCGATCATCACGAACTGGCCGTTCTCGAAGCGGAAGCCGCTGTCGCGGGTCGTGGTGAAGCTGAAGTAGGCGTCGGTCCAGTGACGGACCTCAAGCACCGTTTCGGCGCCAAAAGCGGAAGACATGGGGGTGGGGTTCTGGTCGGTTTCGTCGGGTCTAGTTTATCTCAAATGAGATAAATTCTCATTGACTGGCCGG
Organism: Stenotrophomonas bentonitica; assembly: GCF_002887735.1. Taxonomy (GTDB): domain Bacteria; phylum Pseudomonadota; class Gammaproteobacteria; order Xanthomonadales; family Xanthomonadaceae; genus Stenotrophomonas; species Stenotrophomonas bentonitica_A. The sequence goes on along the minus strand of NZ_PKQP01000001.1, from coordinate 172,767 downwards.
ACAGGCCTGTCGTGCCTGGGTTTCAGCGGTAACCGGCCGCCTGCAGTTCGAACAGTTCGGCATACCGGCCGCCCTGGGTCATCAGCTCGGCATGGGTGCCGCTGGCCTCGATCCGGCCGCCGGCCAGCACCAGGATACGGTCGGCCATGCGCACCGAGGAAAAGCGGTGCGAGATCAGCACCGCAGTGCGGTTGTCGGACAGTTCCTTGAAGCGCTGGAACACCTCGAACTCGCTGCGCGCATCCAGCGCCGCGGTCGGTTCATCCAGGATCATGACCTGCGCATCGCGCATGTAGGCCCGCGCGATCGCAATCTTCTGCCACTGGCCACCGGACAGGTCCACGCCCATCTTGAAACGGCGGCCGATCAGCTGGTCGTAGCCACCGGGGAGGCCGGCGATCACCTCATCGGCCATGCCGCGCCGGGCGGCATCGCGGATGCGGGCGTCGTCGCCCATCGCCTCGACCAGGCCGACGCCGATGTTCTCGCCGGCGCTGAGGTTGTAGCGCACGAAGTCCTGGAAGATCACGCCCATGTTGGCGCGCAGGTCATCCAGGTCGTAATCGCGCAGGTCGCGGCCATCGAGCAGGATGCGGCCTTCGTCGGGGTCGTACAGGCGGGCCAGCAGCTTGACCAGGGTGGTTTTGCCGGCACCGTTCTCACCCACCAGCGCCAGTACTTCACCGGCACGCAGGTCGAAATCCAGATGCCGCACCGCCCAGCTTTCGGCGTCGGGATAGCGGAAACCGACGTTCTCGAACACGAAGCCCTGGGTGATCGGCTGCGGGATGGCGATGGCATCCGGGCGCGAGTGGATTTCCGGTTCGATCTGGAAGAACGAGAACAGATCGTCCAGGTACAGCGCCTGGCCGGCAACCTGTGAAAAGCCGATCAGCAGGCCTTCCAGCAGCTGGCGCAGGCGCAGGAAGCTGCCGGCCAGGAAGGTGAGGTCGCCGATCGAGAAATCGCCGCGCACGGTGCGCCAGGCGATGTAGGCGTAGGCGGCGTAATAGCCCAGCGTACCGAGTGCTGCCAGCAGCGTGCCCCAGATCGCACGCTTGCGGGCCAGCGCACGGTTGGCCAGATAGAACTTCTCGGCGAGTAGTTTGTAGCGATCGATCAGGAAGCGATGGAGGTTGAAGATCTTCACCTCCTTGGCGGTCTCCACGCTGGCCCCGATCTGGCGCAGGTACTCCAGCTGGCGGCGCTCGGGCGTCCACTGGAAGTTGAGGCTGTAGCCGGCTGCGTTGAAGTGCGATTCGCCGATGAAGGCCGGGATCAGTGCTACCGCCAGCAGCAGGATCAACCACGGCGCGTACACGATCAGGCCGACCGCGAGGCTGGCCACCGTGATGCTGTCCTGCACCTGGCCGAACAGCTGGCTCATCAGGTTCATCCGGCCCATGGTCTGGCGCCGTGCCCGGTCCAGTTTGTCCTGCAGGTCGGGGTCTTCGAAATCCTCCAGGTCCAGCTCGGCGGCGTGTTCCATCAAGCGCACGCTGGTGACGTTGGTGAACAGCTCCGACAGCAGGGTATCGGCGTAGCTGACCATGCGGCCGAGCAGGTCCGAGGCCATCGCCAGGCCGAACTCGAGCGCGAGCAGGCCCAGCAGGGGATTGAGCAGGCCACTGGACAGCGCCTCGCCGAACGGCGGGAAGCCGGCATCATGCTGGCTGAGCTGCACGGCGGCATCGATGATCAACTTGCCGACATAGAGCATCGCCACCGGCAGCAAGGCACGGATCACACGCAGGCCGAGACTGGCCAGGGTCAGCCCGGGGCTGGTCTGCCAGACCTGGCGCAGGAACGGGGGCAGGTTGCGCATCGCATTGACGCGCTCACGCAGGCTGGGATTCTTCTGGCCGGGTGCACCGGCAGCGGGGGAGGCGGGCATGGGCGGTATTGTGCGCGCCGTGACCGTGGTTGATGCATGAAGTCAGTGCCTGCGCAGATTGCCGACGCGTACGCCCCGCAGAACGGTGCAGCTGGTACACCGCTACCCGGTAGTGCCGGCCGCTGGCCGGCTCCAGGTGGCATCCAGCATCGTGCGGAGCCGGCCAGCGGCCGGCACTACCCGTGCAGCACGACGATCGTGCGGAGCCAGCCAGCGGCCGGCACTACCCGTGCCTTATGGCAGCGGCGGCAGCAGGCCGGCGCCGAGGCGGTTCCAGGCGTTGATCACCGCGATGCCCATGCTCAGGTCGCTGATGCCCTTCTCATCGAAATGCGGTGCCAGGGCGTCGTACGCGGCATCGGACGGCGCCGCGCTGCTCAGCCGGGTCAGTGCTTCAGCCCAGCCCAGTGCGGCGCGCTCGCGTGCATCGAAGAAGCGGCTCTCGTGCCAGGCTGGCAGCGTATCGAGCTTGCGCGGTTCGATGCCGCCCTTGCGCAGGGTGGTGGCATGCATGTCCATGCAGTAACCGCAGCCATTGATCTGCGAGACACGCAGGAACACCAGCTCCATCAGTACCGGATCGATCGAGCTGTCGTGCACGGCCTTGCTGGTGGCCAGCAGGCCCTTGAAGGCCTCGGCGGCGAGGCGGGTGTATGGAACGCGCGGTGAGGTGGACATCGGGGACTCCATGACGGCCGCAATGGCCGTCTTCATCTGGAGGACGCGCCAGCATCGCGCGCTGTGACAAGGGCGGTGAGTTTTTCCGGATTGAGCACGCTGAGCACGCGCACGATCCGTCCGGCATCGACCGTGATCATCGTCACCGAGTGCAGCTGGTCGCCCGCGAAACGCAGGATCGCCGGCTCGCCATTGACCTGGCCGAGCTGCGCCGGATGCTGGCCGTTGCGGCGCGCGATCGCCCAGTACAGCTGCGCGATGCGCTCGGCGCCGAGCAGGGGGCGGATCGCTGCGGTCACGCGGCCACCGCCGTCGGAGATCATCTCGGCATTGGCATCGAGCAGGGCGCGGATCGCTTCCAGATCACCCTGCTGCGAGGCGGCCATGAAGCGCGCCAGCAGGTCGCGCTGCTGGGCGGGCGAGACCGTGAAGCGTGGGGCGCCCGTCTGCAGTCGCTGCCGCGCCCGGTGCACCAGTTGCCGGCAGTTGGCGGGGGAGTGCTCCAGCAGGGGCGCGATGTCCGGGTAGTCGTAGTCGAACACATCCTTGAGCAGGAAGGCGGCGCGCTCATCCGGCTTGAGCTGCTCCAGCAGTGCCAGGAAAGCCACCGAGACCTCATCGGCGAGGGCATGGCGCTGGGCCGGGTCCTGCAGCGGGTCCGGGTCCAGGGCGATCTCCAGCGGCTCGGGCAGCCACGGCCCGACGTACTCCACGCGCGCGCTGCGCAGGGCGCGCAGCCGGTCCAGGCCGAGCCGGGTGGTGGCCGTCACCAGCCAGCCCTCCGGGTCTCGGATCCCGCCGGTGTCGGCGCCCTGCCAGCGCAGCCAGGCGTCCTGGACGATGTCCTCGGCGTCGCTGCGGCTGCCCAGCAGGCGGTAGGCCAAGGCGAACAGGCGGGGGCGGTGGGTCTGGAAGGTATCGGTCGGGGTCATGCCAGGAGGACGCGGCCGGGCAGGCCGCTGTGACAAGGCGGGGCGCCCACTTTGCACCAAACCCCGCCACCGCGAGCGATTCTCAACGCCGCCGGGCGGTAGTTGTTAAAATCGGCGGTTCAACCCCCGCCAGCCTCCAGCAAGCGAGCAAGTCGTGACATCGATCAAGCAGGAAGACCTCATCCAGTCCATCGCCGACGCGCTGCAGTACATCTCGTACTACCACCCGGTCGATTACATCAAGAGCCTCAACGCTGCCTATGAGCGCGAAGAGTCGCCGGCCGCGAAGGAGGCGATGGCCCAGATCCTGATCAATTCGCGCATGTGCGCCGAAGGCCACCGGCCGATCTGCCAGGACACCGGCATCGTCACCGTGTTCCTGGAAATCGGCATGAACGTGCGCTGGGACGACGCCACGATGGGCGTGGAGGACATGGCCAACGAAGGCGTGCGCCGCGCCTACAACTATCCGGACAACAAGCTGCGCGCCTCGGTGCTGGCCGATCCGGCTGGCAAGCGCATCAACACCAAGGACAACACCCCGGGCGTGGTCAACGTCAAGGTGGTGCCGGGTGACACCGTCGAGGTGATCGTCGCGGCAAAGGGCGGCGGTTCGGAAGCCAAGTCCAAGTTCGCCATGCTCAACCCGTCCGACTCGATCGTGGACTGGGTGCTCAAGACCGTGCCGACCATGGGCGCCGGCTGGTGTCCGCCGGGCATGCTCGGCATCGGCATCGGCGGCACCGCCGAGAAGGCGATGCTGCTAGCCAAGGAGTCGCTGATGGAGCCGATCGACATCAACGAGCTCAAGGCCCGTGGCGCCTCCAACCGTGCCGAAGAACTGCGCCTGGAACTGTTCGACAAGGTCAACGCGCTGGGCATCGGCGCGCAGGGCCTGGGCGGCCTGACCACCGTGCTGGACATCAAGGTCAAGGACTTCCCGACCCACGCGGCCAACCTGCCGGTGGCGATGATCCCGAACTGCGCGGCCACCCGCCATGCGCATTTCACGCTGGATGGCAGCGGCCCGGTGATGCTCGATCCGCCGTCATTGGAAGACTGGCCGCAGATCACCTATGACGCCTCCAAGGGCACCCGGGTCGATCTGGACACGATCACTCCGGAAGACGTCGCCAGCTGGAAGCCCGGCCAGACCCTGCTGCTCAACGGCAAGCTGCTGACCGGCCGCGACGCCGCGCACAAGCGCATGGTGGAGATGCTGGACAAGGGCGAGCCGCTGCCGGTCGACCTCAAGGGCCGCTTCATCTACTACGTCGGCCCGGTCGATCCGGTGCGCGACGAAGTGGTGGGCCCGGCTGGCCCGACCACCGCGACCCGCATGGACAAGTTCACCCGCCAGGTGCTGGAACAGACCGGCCTGCTGGGCATGGTCGGCAAGGCCGAGCGCGGCCCGGCGGCGATCGAGGCGATCCGCGACAACAAGTCGGCCTACCTGATGGCGGTCGGCGGCTCGGCCTACCTGGTCTCCAAGGCGATCAAGGCGGCCAAGGTGGTCGGCTTCGCGGATCTGGGCATGGAAGCGATCTACGAGTTCACCGTGCAGGACATGCCGGTGACCGTGGCGGTGGATTCCACCGGCGAGTCCGTGCACCAGACCGGCCCGCGCGAGTGGCAGGCCCGCATCGGCAAGATTCCGGTCGTCGTCGCCTGAGGCTTCCCGTCGCGATAACGCTGCACACGAAAACGGCGCCCCAAGGGCGCCGTTTTTCGTGGCTGAGGCGGGCAGGCACCGACCGTTGGCCAGTGCTTCTCCTCAGCGGCGCGCGTCCACCAGCATGCGCACCGCCAGCGCGCCGAGCACCGTACCCATCAGGCCGCGCTGCACCGTCTGCCAGCGCGGGCGTCCGGCCAGGAAGGTGGCAATACTGCCGGCGGCCAGTACGATCGGTGCGTTGACACTGACGCTGGTCGCGATCTGCACCAGCCCGAGCACCACCGATTGCACCATCACGCTGCCATGCCCATGGGGCTGGATGAACTGCGGCAGCAGCGAGAGATACATCACGGCGATCTTCGGATTGAGCAGCGCGGTGAACAGCCCCATGCCGAACAATCTGCGCGGGCTGTCATGGTCCAGCGTGCGCAGCTGGAACGGCGAACGTCCGCCAGGGCGCAGCGCCTGCCAGGCCAGGTACAGCAGATACGCCGCGCCGGCGAAACGCAACACATCGTAGGCATGCGGCACTGCCATCAGCAGCGCGGTGATGCCCAGTGCCGCGCACACCAGGTACACCAGAAAACCCAGCGCGACACCGCCCAGCGAGATCAGCCCGGCGGTGCGTCCCTGGCAGATCGAGCGCGAGATCAGATAGATCATGTTCGGCCCGGGCGTCAGCACCATGCCCAGCGAAATCAGACCGAAGGCGAGCAGAGCGGACGAATCGGGCATGGGAGGATCCTGGGCTGGCGGCGGGGCAGAAGACGCATTCTGCGAGCGTCCGCGGCGCAGTGGCAGAGACAGAACGCGTCCCCATCGCCCGTGCTCTGTACCCATGTGATGGCACGGAGCGCGGGCGCATACTGTGCGCCTCCCTCAAGAGGCCCTGAGCATGCGCACCACGTTGTATGGATCGCCGAGTACCGCCGCCCTGGTCGTCCATTGGCTGTTGCTGGAACTGCAGATCGAGCACGATCTGGTGCTGTTGGATTTCGACAAGCGCGAGCAGAAGGATGCCGCGTATCTCGCCTTGAATCCGGCGGGCCTGGTGCCGACGCTGGTGCTGGACGGGCAGGTATTGACCGAAGCGGCAGCGATCGCGCTGCATCTGGCAGACCGCCATCCGGAAGCGGCCCTGCTGCCAGCCCCGGGGACTGCCGACCGTGCCGAGGCGTACCGCTGGATGTTCTGGTGCGCCAATACCGTGCAACCGGCGTACCGGGCGTGGTTCTACCCGCAGGAAATGGCGGGCCCCGAGCACGTGGACGCGACCCGCCAGCGGGCGCGCGAGCGGCTGGAAGGCGCGTGGCAGCACCTGGCCGAGCATCTGTCCACGCGCGGGCCGTATGTGCTGGGCGACGCGTTGAGCGTCGTCGATTTCATGCTGGTGATGCTGATGCGCTGGTCGCGCAACATGCCCACGCCGAGTGACACCTGGCCGGCGTTGAAGGCCTACGCCGATCGTCTGAAAGCCCGGCCGGCGTTCGCCGAGGTCTACCGGCGCGAGGGCATCACCGACTGGCGCTGAGGTCGATGGCAGGTCGGAAAGAAGTGCTGCTAAAGTCGGGCGTGTGCCGTTCAAGGATGATCGCGATGGGCGTAAAAGGGAGCGTGCTGTTGCTGTTGCTGTTGCCGTTACTGGTGATGGCGGGGCTGGCCGGGTGCGCGGGCTACGAGATCCAGCCCCCGATCAGCGCTACGGGACAGCAGTGCATGCAGACCTGCGATGCGCGGCGGGATCAGTGCACCTGGCAGGCAGAGGCGGTGGCGCGTTCGGAGGGCGATTCGTGTGCCTTCAGCCAGCAGCGGCTGGCGAGCCGCTGTTCGGCGTATACCAGCGAGAGCGACCGGCACCGCTGCGAAACCGCCAATGGCGGCACGAGCTGCATCACTCCCACGGCCAACACCTCGCCATGCAGGGAGCGCTGGGAGCTCTGTGCACTTGACTGTGGCGGGACGATGGTGGAGCGCTGACCGCCTGTCTGCAAAGCTGGCCGGCAGTGCTGTTACCGCAACCGGCTGCCCGCACTGACCTGCGGCGAGGATAACAACCGGTGTACCAGCCGCTGCGGAGCAGCTGAGGCGCAGCCTTACGCCGGCAGGATCTCCAGCACCGTCTCCGGCGGCCGGCACAGGCGTGTCCCGCGCGGAGTCTCCACGATCGGGCGGTTGATCAGCTCCGGGTGGGCGACCATCGCGTCGATCAGCGCGGCATCGGAAAACGCGGCGTCGTCCAGCCCGAGCGAACCATAGGCCGGCTCCTTGCTGCGCAGCAACGCCCGCGGGGCGATGCCCATGCGCGTGATCAGGGCGGTCAACGTAGTACGGTCCGGCGGTGTCTTCAGGTATTCGATCACCACCGGCTCGATGCCGTGCTCACGCAGCAGTTCCAGCGCCCCGCGTGAATTGCTGCAGCGCGGGTTGTGCCAGATCGTCACCGCCATCAATACCACTCCAGCAGCGACACACCCAGGCCCACATACGTGGCCTTGTGGTTGTAGTCGATCATGCTCTCGCCGTAGCCATCGAAGATCTGCACGTGACCGCGCAGCAGGTTGCTGATCGGGAAGCCGTAATCAAGCTGCAGCGCACCGTGCGAGCGATCACCGCCACGCAGCGAGTGCCGCGCCATCAGCGAGACCTCGTGACCGTTCTTGTTCCAGGTCAGGGTGGCGTCGCCGCGGCCCATGTAATCGGAGATGTCCGGGTTGTTGTCGTCCTTGCGGTCTTCCGGGATGCGATACCACGGGCGCAGGACCAGCGCCCAGTTCTCGCGGTCCAGGCCGACGGTGGCGATCACCCGGTTCCAGCTGCGCGACAGGGGATCGGCGCGGCCGTTGGACATGTGGTTGACACTGATCCCGCTCATGCGCCCGCGCCAGCCGCCGATCGAGTAGCCGTTGCGGAACATCAGCATCACTTCCGGCTCGTAATTGGTCTCACGGAACGGACGCGAGTTGTCGGCGTTGTAGGCCTGCCAGCGCGAGCTCTGCGTGTAGCCGGCCCAGATGTCGCCGTTGTCGCCGAACAGGTTTTCCACGACCTTGGTCTTGAAGCTGAGCTGGAACTTCAGTTCCGCGCTGTCCAGCTGCTGCGAGGTGGTGACCGTATTGACCGGATTGGGCGACTGCGGCATCTGGTTCTTGTCGCTGGTCCAGAAGGCGGGCAGCAGGTAGACCGGCTTGTAGGCGCGCAGCTGGAAGGCGCCCAGCTTGGAGTCCTGGGCCAGTTCCCAGCGGCTGTCCAGCAGCGAGCCCTTGCCAGCGTTGGCCAAGGCGTCCTGATGGCCGTCGTTCTTGAACACCTCGCCAAGACGCTGCTTCACCCGCTGTGCCGCAGGCGCATCGGCATCGGCCCCGCGTGCGGCCTGGCGCTCTTCGCGGCGTTCCTGCTTTGCGGCGGTGGCCGCCGCATCGGCGGCCAGGGTCACGTCCGGCGTACGACCAAACAGCGTGTCGTAGCACGCCAGACGCGCCGCGTCGGTGTCCACCAGTGCGCAGGCCTCCGGTGACGCCGGCTTCGGTGCCGCCTCCTGTGCTGCAGCGGGCAGGGCGGTGCCGGCCAGGGCCAGGGCAGTGAACAGGGCGGAGCGGGAATAGGGCAGGGTCATGGGAGCAGGGCCGCGTGACAAAAATGAATGGGTCTGATCGCACAGTGTCGCCGCTGCCCGGCATTCCTGCCAGCACGCGATGCCATCGATCTGACCGGGTTTATGCCGGTCAGTGGTGTGCTCGGGGTGTGAAAGTCTGCGGGGCGTGGGGAATCAGAAGATCCAGGCAAAGGCGAACAGGCCCAGCATCGCGATCACCAGCGCCAGCTTCAGGGCGAATCCGAGCAGGATGCCCAGCCACGTCGCCAGGCCCACCTTCGTGGACCGCCCGAGCTCGCGTGTGTGCCAGTACTCGCCCAGCAGGGCGCCGGCCAACGGCCCGACGAACAGACCGATCGGCATGAAGAACACGCCGGCGATGCTGCCCAGGAACGTACCCCACAGGGCCTTGCGGCTGGCACCTACGCGTTGCGCGCCGACCACGGTGGCCAGGATGTCCACGGCGAAGGAAACCAGCGTCAACAGGCCGAGCAGCGTCAGCGGCAGCCAGCCCACATGCACGAAGCCATCTGCCCATGCGGCCAGCAGCAGGCCGGCGAACACCAGGGGAATGCCAGGCAGGGCAGGGAGGATGATGCCGGCGATGCCGACCAGCACCAGCAGGACGGCTAGCAGATACAAGATGAATGAAGGGTCCATGCTGTCCAGTATGGTTCCTGAAATGGGGTTGACATCGCAAGCTTTTGGCTAGTTGCTTTTTCGTTTTGCTCGGGTTAAGTTGCAGGCGCTGAGCTTGGCAAGGTCACCGTGGATCGTGGCCTGATGATGGTAGATCTTCCGGATCCGCTGCATCGTTGCACCTCGCTTCCCCCTTGCTGTCAGCCGCCTGTACGGGTGTATCCAACAACAAGACAGTTAGGGAGTAGCTGAGATGGCTGAGAAGGGCACCGTCAAGTGGTTCAACGACGCGAAGGGTTTCGGGTTCATCAGCCGTGAGAGCGGCGAAGATGTATTCGTGCACTTCCGCGCGATCGAATCCCAGGGCTTCAAGAGCCTGAAGGAAGGTCAAGCGGTCGAGTTCGAAGTGGTGACTGGCCAGAAGGGCCTGCAGGCCGACAAGGTCAAGCCGCTCTGAGCGCACGCCGGGTCCTGCCTGGTTGAGACATGAAAAGGGCCCGCGCAAGCGGGCCCTTTTCATTGCACGCCGTGTGCGGGGCAGATCAGCGCAGGATCACCTTGCCGTTGACCACGCGGACATAGGTGTTCTCGCGGATCCCGCCCAGATCGCGCTGGTTGACCACGACCGTGCGACCGTCATCCATGCGTACCGTGATGTCGAAGGTATCGCTGGTCACGTTCTTCTGGATCTGGTTGCCGGCCAGTGCACCACCCACCGCGCCTGCGGCGGCGGCGATGTTCTTGTTGCCTCGGCTGCCGCCGGTGTGGTCGGAGATTTCATGGCCGGCGACCGCGCCGACGATGCCACCCAGGACCGCGCCGGTCGCGCTCGGCGCGCTGCGGCCCGAAGCGACCTGGTTGATGCGGGTCACGATGCCGCAGTCAGCGCAGCGATTGGTGTTGTAGTTGCCGCCGGAATTGCCGTAACCGTTGTTGTAGCCACTGCTGCCGTAGCCCGGCGAGGTGGTGGCACAGCCAGCCAGGGCGACGGTGGCAACAGCAGCGGCGGCGATCAGTTGAATCTTCATGGTGTATCTCCTGGCCAGAGGGGTGGTCGAATGCGTCTGGTGCGCATGGGGCAGATCGTGTCCTGTGCTGCGTGAACAGCGTGCCAATCCCGGGCTGCCAGCGTGGCTGGAAGATGAATCAGCGGAAATCCTGGTGGCAGGCCTTGCAGTCGGTCTGGATCTTTTCCACCAGCGTGGCCATGCCCGGGCAGTCGGTCGGCGGCGCGGCCAATGCCTCGTTGAGCGTGGCGCGCAGGGCGCTGGCGTGCTGCTGGAAGCCCTGGCTGTCCTTCAGGCCGGGAAAGGCCAGGTCCAGATCATTGGACAGCGAGCGCAGGGTCTGCAGCCGCGGCACGGTATCGGCCAGGCTGCAGCGGTTCTGCGCCTGCGCCGCCTGCAGCAGCTCCACCTGGCGGTTCATCACGTGCATCAGCGCATCCGGGAAGGGATCCTGGCGGGCCTGGATGGCGCGCGAGATCATCACCGTGGCGATCAGGCCGATCACCAGCCCGAGCAGGCCGACGAACAGGTAGCGATAGGCGGCGGAGGGGCGGCGGGACGGCGTCACGGGGTCGTTCATGGTGAAGGCTTCCTTGAGAGGTGGCTGCGGCGATGGTACGACGCGTCCTGTCCACGGCGCGTACCGGCGCTGGCCTGCGCGCATTAAAATGTCCGCATGAACGACGTACTGCGCGAACGATTTGCCGGCATCGACCGGTTGTATGGGGTAGGCACCGTGGATCTGCTCGCCACCCGCCGGGTGGCGGTGGTGGGCATGGGCGGGGTTGGCTCGTGGGTGGTGGAAGCGCTGGCGCGCACGGCGGTCGGGCATCTGACCCTGATCGATGCCGACGACATCTGTGTCTCCAACACCAACCGCCAGCTGCCCGCGCTGGCCGGCCAGTACGGCCGCAACAAGGCCGAGGCGATGGCCGAGCGCTGTCGCGCGATCAACCCGGACATCAGCGTCGATGCGATCGCCTCGTTCCTGACCGTGTCCAACATGGTTGAGCTGCTGGACCGCGATTTCGATCTGGTGATCGATGCGTGCGACAGCTTCCGGGTCAAGGTCGAGACCATTGCCTGGTGCCGCCGCCGCAAGCTGCCGATCCTGACCGTGGGCGCTGCCGGCGGCCGTACCGATCCCACCCTGGTGCGGATCCGGGACGTGTCGCGCACCGAGCACGACGCGATGATGGCGCTGATCCGCAAGAAACTGCGCAGCGACTTCAACTTCCCCAAGAACGCCTCGCGCTACTTCGGCGTGCCGGCGGTGTACTCGCTGGAAAACGTGAAGTATCCGCAGGCCGATGGCAGTGTCTGCGGCATCCGCCCGAACCTCGGCGCGGACGCGGCGCTGAAGCTGGACTGCGGCGCGGGCCTGGGCGCGGCCACCCACATCACCGGTGCGTTCGCGTTTGCGGCGGTGGGCAAGGCGCTGGAGATGTTGATGAAGCCGAAGAAGGGTGCAGCGGCCGCCGAGGCTTGATCCGGGCGGACCGGTCCACTCACAGGCCGAACAATGCCTCGGCATTGGCCGTGGTCTGCGCGGCAATCACCGCGGCCGGCTCCCCGCGCAGCCGCGCCACCGCCTCCAGGATCACCGGCAACCGCGCCGGCTCATTGCGCTCGCCGCGGATGCCTGCATCCGGCTGGTCCGGTGCGTCGGTCTCCAACAGCAGCTGCTCCAGGGGCATGTTGGCCACCAGGCGGTGCAGGCGCTGGGCGCGGTCATAGGTCAGCGGGCCGCCCAGCCCGATCAGGAAGCCGAGCTGGTGCAGTTGCCGCGCCTGCTCGGGGCTGCCGGAGAAACTGTGGACCACGCCGCGCAGCCCGCCGATCTGCTTGATCGCCGCGATCACCGCATCCACCGCGCGGCGCGCATGCACGATCACCGGCAGGTCGAATTCGCGCGCCAGCCTCAATTGGCCGAGGAAGTAATGCTGCTGGGTGTCCGGGTCCAGCCCTTCGACGAAGAAATCCAGCCCGCACTCGCCAACCGCGCAGGGGCGCTCGCGCTCGAGCCACGCGCGTAGTTCGTCCAGGTGCTCGGGGCGGTGCTGATCCAGGAACATCGGGTGCAGTCCGTATGCCGGGTGCAATCCGTCGGCCAGCCTGCAGGCCTCCCGCAGCCCGGGCCAGCTGGCGGCGGTGACGGCCGGCACCACTTGCGCGAAAACACCCGCCGTGCGGGCGCGTGCGATCACCTCGGCGCGATCGGCATCGAACTCCCCCGCATCCAGGTGGCAATGACTGTCGATCAACCTCACGCGCGGCGCTTGCTCGGCAATGGCGGTGGCGTCGGGTCGCCGCGTCGTTTCCAGTTGGCCAGCAGCAGCGTGCCCAGGCCGAACAGGATTTCATCCACGAACGGCAGCGGGTCGGGGATCACCAGGGTCACCGCGAACAGCGCGGCCGTGATCTTGAACAGGGTGGGGTAGCGCAGCCGACGCGCCCATTCCAGCACCGGCAACAGTATGGGATTGGACATGGGGCACTCCTGGGCAGATGCTGTAAACGCTATCACGAGCCTGGGGCTCACCGAACCTGAATGGGCGGGAGGATGTTCACGATCCGTCGAGATTCCGTTCAGGCTGGCCGTGCTGGAATTCACTCAAGAACGTTGCGGATCGTCCGCAAGGAGCCGGTTATGAAAAGTACAACTACTACTGCTTTGGTCGCTGCAGGTGCGCTGCTGGTCGGCGGGATCGCCACTGCTGCCTTCATGAAGGGCGGCAGTGCCTCGCCCGACGCGGTGACCGCTGCTCAGACCCGGCCCACCCTGGACACCACGCCGCTGGCCGATGACGGCGCGCGCACCGACCAACTGGCCATCGAAGACAAGGCCGGCAAGCTCGAGTACGCCGACATCGTCAAGGTCGATCCGCTGACCAGGAAGGAAAAGGCCTACGCCACCGTGATCGGCACCGAGCCGGTGCGCGAGACGTCCAGCACGCAGACGCCGCATGAAGTCTGCCAGGACGTGGTGGTCCAGGAACGCCTGCCCGAACGCGACGGCAATGTTGGCGGTACCGTCGCCGGTGCCGTGATCGGCGGCCTGCTGGGCAACCAGGTCGGCGGTGGCAATGGCCGCAAGGCAGCCACGGCCGCCGGTGCCGTTGCCGGCGGCATGATCGGCAACCAGGTGGACAAGCGCCATGTGGGTGGCCGCGTGGTCAACCGTACCGAGCGCCAGTGCCACACCGAGACCGCGACCTCCGAGTCGACCCGGGTGACCGGCTACAACGTCACCTACCGCAATGAGGATGGCACCACCGGCACGATGCGCATGGCCAGCAAGCCGGGCAACCGCATCCCGATGGGCACCACCAATGCGGTCACCGGCTACAACGTGACCTACCGTTACGACGGCGCCGAAAAGACCGTGAAGATGGACAACAAGCCGAGCAGCGATCGCCTGCCGGTGATCGACGGTCAGCTGGTCACCCAGACCGCCGCGCTGGGCGCGAACAACCAGTAAAGCGCAGCCGTTCGAACGCACCACCAACACGCCGGCAACTGCCGGCGTGTTGCGTTGTGGGGAACGGTGCACGGCATGCCGGTGGCTGCGTCTGCGATCATGGCGGTACACACGCAACAGACGAGGACGCCATGAGCATTTTCGACCTCCAGCTGGAGACCGAGCGCCTGATCCTGCGCCCGCCACGCGCCGAGGATTTCGATGATTTCCTGCGCTTCTGCTCGGACCCGGAGGTGATGCAGCACCTGGGTGGCGTGCAGGCCCCCTCCCAGGCATGGCGCAGTTTCAGCTGCCTGGTGGGCAGCTGGCACCTGTATGGGTTTTCGATGTTCTCGGTGATCGAAAAAAGCAGCGGTGAGTGGGTTGGCCGCATGGGCCCGTGGCAACCGCTGGACTGGCCGGGCACCGAGGTCGGCTGGAGCATCCGCCGCGAGAGCTGGGGCAAGGGCTATGCGCCCGAAGCGGCGGTGGCCAGCATGGACTGGGCGTTCGACACGCTCGGCTGGGAAGAGATCATCCACACCATCGATGCGGCCAACGAAAACTCCAAGGTGGTCGCGCGCAAGCTCGGCAGCTCGCTGCTGCGTATGGGCGAGCTGCCGCCGCCGCACGCCGGCAAGCCGATCGAGATCTGGGGCCAGTCACGGCAGCAGTGGCAGCAGCGTCGGGCCACGCAGCGGTGATGCTGCACCCGCGCTTGGCAAATGCGATGGGGTGAGGCCAGACTCGGCATCGTGGGCAGGCCGCCCCATCCGGTTGTCCGCCTACGCAACACGTCACGGAGGCTGATGCATGTTTGCCGTGGTTCCCGATCCGATTCCCGCGCGCATGAAGGGCCTCAACCGGGCCGAAATCTGCGACGCCAACTTCATTGATTTCGTGCAGCAGTGGCGCGGCGATCCCGCGCCGACGCCGGCACCCGACGCGCCGATCCTGCCCGGCAGCACCCTGGATGCGCAGGGCTTTGCCGAACTGTTCGAATCACAGCTGATCAGCCGCCACCTGGACCTCATGGCGCGTGTACTGCGCGTGCAGAACAAGGTCTTCTATACGATCGGTTCGTCCGGCCATGAGGGCAATGCGCTGGTGGCACGGTTGGCGCGGCATACCGATCCGGCGTTCCTGCATTACCGCTCCGGCGGTTTCATGGCCGAGCGCTTCCGCAAGCTGCCGGGCATGGACCCGGTGATGGACGCGGCGCTCTCGTTCGCGGCCAGCCGGGACGATCCGGCCAGCGGTGGGCGCCACAAGGTGTGGGGCAGCAGACCACTGTGGGTGCTGCCGCAGACCTCCACCATCGCCTCGCACCTGCCCAAGGCCCTGGGCACGGCGCTGGCCATCGAAAGTGGGCGACGCATCGGCCACACGCTGCCGATTCCCGGCGACAGCGTGGTGATCTGCTCCTTCGGCGATGCCTCGGCCAACCACGCCACCGCGCAGACTGCGTTCAACACCGCCGCGTGGGCGGCGTACCAGCGGCTGCCGGCACCGATCCTGTTCGTCTGCGAGGACAACGGCATCGGCATCTCGGTGAAGACCCCGGATGGCTGGATCGCGCAGAGTTTCGCGCACCGCCCGGGCCTGGATTATTTCTACGCTGACGGCCTGGATCTGGTGGAGGGGCATGCACAGGTGGAGCGCGCGCTGGCCCATTGCCGGCAGACCCGGCGGCCGACCTTCCTGCACCTGCGCACCACGCGTTTGATGGGCCACGCCGGTACGGATTTCGAAATCGAATGGCGGCCGTTGCCGGAGCTGTGCGCGGCAGAAGCGAGCGATCCCCTGCTGCGCTCGGCGGCGATCGCGATGCAGTCCGGCTGGATGACCGCCGCGCAGGTGCTCGATCTCTACGAACGCGTGCGCGCGCGCTGTTTCGCCGCGGCCGCCGAAGCGGATCGACGGCCGAAGCTGACCGATCTGGCCGAGGTCGTGGCGCCGCTGGCGCCGTACTCGCCGGCGGCCGTCCAGGCAGAAGCCACGCGCACGGCCGCTGATGAGGCGCGCGTCGCTGCGTTTGGCGGTGCGGCGCAGCTGCCCGAAACACAACCGCCGCGCCACCTGGCGATCCAGATCAACCAGGCCCTGCACGATCTGATGGCCAAGTACCCGGCCACGCTGCTGTTCGGTGAGGACGTCGCGCAGAAGGGCGGGGTGTATACGGTCAGCAAGGGCCTGCTCAAGGCGTTCGGCCCGCGCCGGGTGTTCAACACCCTGCTGGACGAAACCATGATCCTGGGCATGGCGCAGGGCCTGGCCAACCTGGGCATGCTGCCGATTCCCGAGATCCAGTACCTGGCCTATCTCCACAACGCGGCCGACCAGCTGCGGGGCGAGGCGTGCTCGCTGCAGTTCTTCTCCAATGACCAGTACCGCAACCCGATGCTGGTGCGGATCGCGGGGCTGGGCTACCAGAAGGGCTTCGGCGGGCATTTCCACAACGACAACTCGATCGCCGCGCTGCGCGACATCCCCGGCCTGGTGGTCGGCTGTCCCTCGCGCGGCGACGATGCGGCGATGATGCTGCGCACCTTGGCCGCGCTGGCGACGGTCGATGGCCGGGTCGCGGTGTTCCTCGAGCCGATCGCGCTGTACATGAGCAAGGACCTGCACGCGCCGGGCGATGGCCAATGGCTGTTCCCGTATCCGGCACCGGACCAGGCACTGGTGCTCGGCGAGGGCCGGGTCTACGCGCCGGAGGCCAGTGACCTGGTCATCTTCACCTATGGCAACGGCGTGCCGATGAGCCTGCGTGCGGCGCGGGCGATCGAGCAGCAGCTGGGCTGGCAGGTGCGGGTGGTCGACCTGCGCTGGCTGGTGCCGCTCAACGCCGGGTTCATCAGCGGCCAGGCCGCCGATGCCCAGCGCGTGCTGGTGGTCGATGAGGGCCGGCACAGCGCCGGGGTGGGGGAGGGCGTGATCACCGCCCTGGTCGAGGCCGGGCTGGGGCACCTGCCGATCCAGCGGGTGTGCGGGGCCGATACCTACACGCCACTGGCGGGGGCAGCATTGTGCGTGCTTCCAAGCGACAATGCGGTATTGAACGCCGCCCTCGCGCTGGCGCAGGACCATTGATACATGTGTGGATTGGCAGGCATGCTGCTGCCCGCTCCGGCAAGGGAGCAGGCAGCACTGGAAGAACAGGCGCGGCGCATGGGCGACGCATTGGTGCACCGTGGCCCGGATGACAGCGGGGTATGGGCCGATGCCTCGGCCGGCATCGCGCTGGCGCACCGCCGGCTGAGCATCCTGGACCTGTCGCCGCTGGGCCATCAGCCGATGACCTCGGTCGATGGCCGCTACGTGCTGGCCTACAACGGCGAGGTCTACAACTTCGCCGAGCTGCGCGCCGAGCTGGAAGCGCTGGGGCATGCCTTCCGCGGCCATTCGGATACCGAAGTGCTGCTCGCCGCGATCACCCAGTGGGGCTTCGAGGAAACCCTGCAGCGCAGCAACGGCATGTTCGCCATCGCGCTGTGGGACCGCGCCGAGCGCTGTCTGTGGCTGGCCCGCGACCGGGTCGGCAAGAAGCCGCTGTACTACGGCTGGGCCGGTGAGACGCTGGTGTTCGGCTCCGAGCTCAAGGCCCTGTGGCAGCACCCGGCCTTCGACAACGAGGTCGACCGCGATGCGCTGACGCTGCTGCTGCGGCTGGATTACATTCCCGCGCCGCACTGCATCCACGAGCGCTGCTTCAAGCTGATGCCCGGCCGCGTGCTGCGGCTGGATGCCGAGGCGGTCGCCGCCGGCGCTGCCGCGCACCGTCCGGATCAGCTGCAGCAGCCGTTCTGGAATGCGCGCGAGCGCATGCAGCAGGCGCTGGCCGCCCCGTTCACGGGCAACGATGCCGAGGCCGAAGAACGCCTGGATGCGGTGCTGCGCGACGCGGTGGCGCTGCGCATGGTGGCCGATGTGCCGGTCGGCGTGTTCCTCTCCGGCGGTACCGATTCGTCGGTGGTGGCGGCGTTGATGCAGGCGCAATCGAGCCAGCCGGTGCACAGTTTCAGCATCGGCTTTACCGGTTCGGACCATGACGAGGCGCCGCTGGCCAAATCGCTGGCCCAGCACCTGGGCTGCGATCACACCGAGCTGTATGTCAGCGGCGCCGATGCGTTGGCCGTGGTGCCCAGCCTGCCGGCGATGTTCGATGAACCCTTCGCCGATGCCTCGCAGGTGCCCACGGCGCTGGTCGCCAGGCTGGCGCGGCAGGGCGTGACGGTGGCGCTGTCCGGTGACGGCGGCGATGAACTGTTCTTCGGTTACACCCGCTACCAGCGGGCGATGCGCAACTGGCGGCTGCTGGGCAAGGTGCCGGCGCCGCTGCGGCGCTGGATGGCCAGCCATTCACACACGCAGGGCGAGGCCTCGCGCACCGGTGGGCTGGCCGCGCTGCTGGCCGAGTCGGGCGCGCGCGGCATCGGCGATGTCTACCGCAACCGGATTTCCCGCTGGCGCGACCCGGTCGCTGCGGTACGTGGCGCGCAGGCGGCCGGCAGCTTCTACGACCTGGCCGATCCGCTGCACGGTGCTGGCTCGCCGGCCGACGCGATGATGCTGGCTGATTTCAGCACCTACCTGCCCGATGACCTGCTGTGCAAAGTGGACCGCACCAGCATGGCGGTCAGCCTGGAAGCCCGTGCACCGCTGCTGGACTGGCGCGTGGCCGAGTTTGCCTGGTCGCTGCCGATGGCGATGAAGCAGCGCGATGGCGTGAGCAAGTACCTGCTCAAGCGCGTGCTGGGCCGCTACGTGCCGCAGGACATGGTGCACCGCCCCAAACGTGGCTTTGGTGCCCCGGTCAGCGCGTGGCTCAAGGGCGACCTGCGCGGCTGGGCCGATGAACTGCTGGATCCGGCGCGGCTGGCCGAGGAGGGCGTGTTCAATGTCGAGGCGGTCGCCCCGCTGTGGCAGCAGTTCAAGCAGGGCGAGCGCAAATGGCACACGCACCTGTGGAACGTGCTGATGTTCCAGGCCTGGCAGGCGCATTGGCGCAACGCACGCGCGGACGTGACGCGCGCATAGCGCTACGCGTGCGGGTCCGGACACGGAAGGCAGCCACCCATGGGGTGGCTCTACCGTATGTGGTGTCGGCCGTAGCGCCGCGCCATGCGTGGCTGACGTCGCCTTCACCGTTGCCGAAGGTAGGTCCGCCTAGGCTGGACCTTTCCCCCCCAACGGAGCAAACGTGATGGCCGAATACAAGATCGCCGTACTCGTCGGTAGTCTGCGCAAGGGCTCGCACAATCAGGCGTTGGCGCGCGCGCTGGAGAAGCTGGCCGCCGGCAAGGCGGCGTTCTCCTACGTGGAGATCGGCGACCTGCCGCTGTACAACCAGGATTTCGACAAGGACTACCCCAGCCAGGGCGTCCGCCTTAAACAGCAGATCCGTGACGCCGATGCGGTGCTGTTCGTCACCCCCGAATACAACCGCTCGGTGCCGGGCGTGCTCAAGAACGCCATCGACCTCGCCTCTCGCCCGTATGGCGACAGTGCCTTCGCCGGCAAGCCGGCGGCGGTGATCGGTGCCTCGATCGGCGTGATCGGCACCGCCCTGGCCCAGCAGCACCTGCGCAACATCCTGGCCTACCTGGACATGCCGGTGCTGGGCCAGCCCGAGGCCTTCCTGCACTTCAAGGAAGGGCTGATCGACGAGCAGGGCACGATCAGCAACGAGGGCACCAAGGACTTCCTGCAGGGCTTCGTGGACAGGTTCATCGCCTGGGTCGGCACCCACGGCGGCACGCACTGATCCACTGCGGGAGGGTAGCGCTTCTGCGATAATGGCGTGGACGGGCGTCGCAATGGCGTCCGTCGCACGCACTGCGACGGCCCCGGCCGATCGTTCCGGCAGGCGCCGGTATCCCCAGCTCATCCACTGCTTATCCACAGGTTTGTGCATGGCTGCGGGGCTCCCCGCGTGCCTACCATGTCCCACGCCTCACACTGCAGGAAGTACGCCCCCCATGTCCGCCCGTTCTGGTTTCCGTTCCGACCGCAAAGACCGCGGTGACCGCTTTGATCGCGATGAAATGCGCATCGACGCCCTGCGCGTGCCGCCGCATTCGATCGAGGCCGAGCAGGCGGTGTTGGGCGGGCTGATGCTGGCCCCGGAAAGCTATGACCGGGTCAACGACCAGCTGACCGAAACCGACTTCTACCGCCGCGATCACCAGATGATCTACCGCGCGATCCGCGAGCTGTCCGAGCGCGACCGCCCGTTCGATGCGGTGACCCTGGGCGAGTGGTTCGAATCGCAGGGCAAGATGGAGCTGGTCGGCGATGGCGCCTACTTGATCGAACTGGCCAGCACCACGCCGTCGGCCGCCAACATCGCCGCCTATGCGGAGATCGTGCGCGACAAGGCGGTGCTGCGCCAGCTGATCCAGGTCGGCACCGACATCGTCAACGACGGCTTCCAGCCTGAAGGGCGCGAGAGCAGCGAGCTGCTTTCGGCCGCGGAAAAGTCCGTGTTCGCGATCGCCGAGCAGGGCGCGCGCGGCCGCACCGATTTCGTGGCGATGCCCGGCGCGCTGAAGGATGCCTTCGAAGAGCTCCGCATCCGCTTCGAGAACGGCGGCAACATCACCGGCCTGCCAACCGGGTATGCCGACTTCGACGCGATGACCGCCGGCCTGCAGCCGACCGACCTGATCATCCTGGCCGCGCGTCCGGCCATGGGCAAGACCACCTTCGCGCTGAACATCGCCGAGTACGCCGCGATCAAATCCAAGAAGGGCGTGGCGGTGTTCTCGATGGAAATGTCGGCCTCGCAGCTGGCGATGCGCCTGATTTCCTCCAATGGCCGCATCAACGCCCAGCGCCTGCGTACCGGCCAGCTGGAAGACGAGGACTGGAGCCGCGTCACCGGCGCGATCCGGATGCTGAAGGAAACCAAGATCTTCATCGACGATACGCCGGGCGTGTCGCCGGAAATCCTGCGCTCCAAGTGCCGCCGCCTCAAGCGCGAGCACGACCTGGGCCTGATCGTGATCGACTACCTGCAGCTGATGAGCGTGCCGGGCAACAGCGAAAACCGCGCGACCGAAATCTCGGAAATCTCGCGTTCGTTGAAGGGCCTGGCCAAGGAGCTCAACGTGCCGGTGATCGCCCTGTCCCAGCTCAACCGCTCGCTGGAAACGCGTACCGACAAGCGCCCGGTGATGGCCGATCTTCGCGAATCCGGCGCTATCGAGCAGGATGCGGACATGATCGTCTTCATCTACCGCGACGATTACTACAACAAGGAAAACTCCCCGGACAAGGGCCTGGCCGAGATCATCATCGGCAAGCACCGAGGCGGCCCGACCGGCTCGTGCAAGCTCAAGTTCTTCGGTGAATACACCCGCTTCGACAATCTGTCGCACGATTCGGTGGGTTCGTTCGAGTAAGCGGCCGGGGCATCGCGCATTGGCCTGCACCGTGATGGCGCCCACAAACCGCTAAAGATCCCCTGCGCCGGGCCGTTACCGCACCCGGTACCAGGGGAATCCAGCCATGTCGCCACCGCCACGCGGTGTGCGGCCGTGTGCGTTTCCCCATCTCGACGATCACCACAGCGACGGCGTTGCCGACCGGACCACGGCGGCGCGCGCTGAACGGACGGGCAAGGGGAAGTGCGGATGCTGTCAGGGGCAGGGAAGGGCAGGCTGGCGCGGGCCGCCATCTGGATGGGCGCCGGTGTGCTGCAGCTGGTGCTGGGCAGCGGCATGGCCATGGCCGAATCCCCGGGGTGTGCGGCGGTCAACGCGTTGAGCGGTGGCGTCACGATGACGACCAGTCAGCAGCCCACGAAATTCCTCCCGGGTGACATCGTCTCCGTCACCTTCCTCGACAGCGGGCTGGACCCCCGTATCAACCTGGCCCAGTCGGACAGCGTCATCCTGCGTGCGGCGAACTTTTCCTCGGTGGCATACGACTACCGCAGTTTCACCGGGACGCCAGGCCCTCATACGGGCAGTACGCCGGCCGGATACCTGGTGGCCAACGGCCTGTACCTTTCCGTGAGTACCCGCGGCGGCTACCTCATGAACGCGGTCGTACGCTGTGAGAACGCCTCGGCCGCGCCGCTCACGCTGGACGCCACCACGCCGCCAGTGATGACCGTGGGCCGTAACGTCGACCAGACCCTGGGGGTTCGCGGCGGCACCGCGCCCTACGCCTTCACGATCACGGCAGGGCAACTGCCTGCCGGCCTGGTGCTGGAGCCCGATGGCCGCGTGCATGGCGTGCCCGAACAGGCCGGTGGCTTCAGTGCCACCATCACCGTGGCCGATGCGACCAGGGCCAGCGCCAGTTCGGGCTACGCTGGCAGCGTCGCGGCGGGTGTACCGGACGCGCCGACCCGGGTGGTCGCCTCCGCCGCAGACGGCGAAGCCAGCATCAGCTTCCAGGCGCCGGCCCGCAACGGCGGGGCGCCGATCGCGCACTACGTCGTGATCTCCAGCGGCGGCGCGCAGGCCACCGGCAGCGCCTCGCCGATCCCCGTCACCGGGCTGGCCAATGGCGTGCCGGTACAGTTCCGCGTGCGTGCCGACAACGGCACCGAGGTGAGTGTCGACTCGGACCCGAGCAACACGGTCACCCCCCAGGCCAGCCAGGCCATCACCTTCCCGTTGCCGGCCCCACAGCCGGTCGGCACCCTGTTGTCGCTCACCGCCACGGCCAGCAGCGGGCTGCCGGTGCAGTACAGCAGCCAGACGCCGTTGGTGTGCCAGGCCGAAGCGCCTGCCAGCGTGCGCCTGCTCAGCACCGGCACCTGTACCGTGCTCGCCGAGCAGCCCGGCACGGCCGGCATCACCGCAGCCACGCCGGTGGCGCGCAGTTTCATGGTGGTGCCCGGCACCGCGTCGGCCCCCACCATGTTGCGCGCCGAACGCGCGGGCGCCACCAGCGTGGACGTATTCTTCGACCCGCCTGGCAGTGATGGCGGCAGCGCGATCACGGCCTACGAGGTGATCACCCTGCCAGGTGCATCGGTGGTTTCCGGTGCCGCCAGCCCGGTACGGGTGGAGCGCCTGCAGGCAGGGGGACGTTACACGTTCCATGTTCGCGCACGCACGGCCAGCGGTCCGGGGACGATGTCGGTGGCCTCCAACCCGGTCACCCTGCCGACCGTGCCGCGGATCAGCGCGGTGCAGGTACCGGCCGCGGGTCGCTATGTTGCCGGCCAGTCGCTCGACTTCCAGCTTGTCTTCGACCAGCCGGTGCAGGTGACGGGTACGCCGCAGCTGGTGCTGGTGATCGGCAGCGAGCGCGTGGCGGCGCAGTACGACGCCGGCTCGGGCGGCACCACGCTTGATTTCCGTTACACCGTACTGCCCGGCCAGCGGGATCTGGACGGGATCGCGATCGAATCGCTCGGATTGAACGGGGGCACCCTGCGCAACGCCGACGGCGTCGATGCGGGGCTGGTCCTGGCCGGTGTCGGTTCCACTGCCGGCATCACCGTGGGCGCCGTGGCGCCTGATGCGCCGACCATCACCGCCGTCCGTGCGGACGACGGTACGGCGACGGTGACCTTCGATCCGCCGCTGCAGAACGGCGGCGGCACGGTGTTGGATTACGTCGTCACCGTGCAGCCCGGTGGCCTGCAGGTACCGGTGGCACAATCGCCGGCGGTGCTGACCAACCTGCGCAACGGTACGGCGTACCGCTTCACGGTCGCCGCGCGCAACGCGACCGGCACGGGCGCGGCCTCGGTGCCGTCGGCACCGGTGGTGCCGATGGCCGACCAGCAGATCCAGTTCGCCGATCCGGGCCCGCAGGACCTCGGCACGTCGCCGCGGCTGGCCGCCACCGCCAGCAGCCAGTTGCCGGTGCAGTGGACGGCCACCACACCGGCGGTGTGCAGCGTGGGCCCCGACGGCACGCTGACCCTGCTGGCGGCCGGCACCTGCGGCATCGATGCCGACCAGCCCGGCGATGCCGCCACCCGTGCCGCCGTACGCGTCTCGCATCGCTTCGAAGTGCGGGCGGTTGCACCGGGTGCGCCAGCGATCGTGCAGGTCGTGCTGGCGTCCAGCCAGACTGCCGAGATCCGTTTCGTGGCCCCCGCGTTCGACGGTGGCAGCCCGATCACCGGCTACCTCGTGCAGGCGCTGCCAGGCGGGCAGAGCGTGCGCGGCGCGGGCAGCCCGCTGCGCATCGGTGGCCTGCCTGCCGGCGTCGCGCAGCGCTTTACCGTTACCGCCATCAACCGCGTGGGAAGCGGCGCGGCCTCGGCGCCATCGGACGCGCTCACCGTGCTCGATGCGCCGCGCGTGCTGCGGGTGACTCCGCCTGCAGCGGGCCGCTATCTGGCGGGGCAGACGCTGGCGTTCCAGGTCGGCTTCGACCAGCCGCTGCAGGTCGGCGTGCCACCGGTACTTCAGTTGCGTATCGGCGCACAGCAGCGCGAGGCCGTGCTGCTCGCGCAGGCGGCCGATGCGCAGGGCACCGTGCTGCGCTTTGGCTACACCGTGCAGGCCGATGACCTCGATGAGGATGGGATCGCCGTGGAGGCGCTGCAGGCCGCTGCAGGCAGCCTGCGCAATGCACAAGGCACCGACGCGGCGACGGCATTGCACGGTGTCGGCAGCACGGTGGCGGTGCTGGTCGGCGTCGAGCTGCCGGGCGCGCCGGCCGATGTGCGTGGCGTGGCCGCCGATGGCCAGGTGCTGGTGCATTTCGTTGCGCCGGCCCGCGCCGGCAGCGGCGCGATCCTCGACTACACCGTGAGCGCGCAACCGGGCGGCATCAGCGCCACCGGCAGCGGCTCGCCGATTGCCGTGACCGGGCTGGCCAACGGCACCGCGTATCGTTTCATCGTGGTCGCACGCAGCGAACACGGCCAAGGCGCGGCCTCGGCGCCTTCGGCGGCGGTCACTCCGTTGCCGGTCCTGGGCGCGGCGGACAGCCGCATCGGCATCGCCTACGGCGCAGCGGCTACCTCTCTGCCGTTGACGCTGCAGGGTGCCGTCACCCGCATCGACGTTGTCCGCGCGCCGCAGCATGGCACGCTGGAGGTGCAGGGCACCACGCTGCGCTACACCCCGCACGCCGGTTATGCCGGCGCCGACAGCGTGGACTACACCGCCAGCGATGCCTTCAGCACCTCCGCACCGGCGACCGTGACGATCACCGTGGCCGCGCCGAGTGTGGCGATCGATGACATCGTGCCCGACGCGGCCACCGCCGGCAGCCCCTACACGCTGCAGCTGCTCAGCCGCGGAGGCAGTGCGCCCTACCGCTATGCGCTGGTGGGGGGCGCATTGCCGGCCGGGACGGCGCTGACGCCGGGCGGGCAACTGATCGGCACGCCGGTGGTTGCCGGCCGCTTTGCGGTCGATGTGGAGGTTACCGACAGCAGCACCGGCGACGGCCCGTTCCAGGCCCGCCGCAGCATGGTGCTGGTGGTGGACGCGCCGCAGATCATCCCCGGCGACACTGCACCGCCGGAGATCGCCCTGGGGCAGGCAGTGAGCACGCGCCTGCCAGTGCGTGGCGGCGTCGCCCCGTATGCGTTCCGGCTGCTGTCCGGCGCGCTGCCGCCGGGCGTGCGGTTGACCGCTGATGGGCTGCTTGAGGGCACCGCCATCCAGGCCGGCACGTTCGAGGTGCAGGTCGAGGCCCGCGATGCGCATGGCTTTACCGCCGCGCTCGGCTACCGCTTCGTGGTCGCGCAGGCCGCGCAGGCCATCAGCGCCTTCGTCGCCGATCCCGGCGCCCCGGTGTTCAGCGCGGGAGGCAGCTTCCTGTTGAGCGCCCAGGGCGGCGCCTCGGGGCAGCCGATCATCTTCGCCAGCACCACCCCGGCGGTGTGCAGCGTGGACGGCCCGCGCGTGGTCATGCTGGCGTCCGGGCGGTGCAGCCTGACCGCCGACCAGGCCGGCGACGCCAACCACCAGGCCGCCGCACAGCAGCGCCTGGACGTGGACATCGCCGCCGCGGTGCCGGTGCTGGCCTGGGCGGCAGACATGTCGCGTCTGCTGGAGCAGGGCAGCTTCGAGCTGCCGCTGCCGAGCAGTGTCAGCCCCGGTGCGTTCACCTTCCACAGCAGTGCGCCGGCGGTGGCCAGCATCGAGGGCCGCACAGTCCAGGTACACGCTGAAGGCAGCGCCGTGATCACCGCACAGCAGGCCGCCAGTGGTGGTTACGCCGCCGCCCGCGTGGAACTGCGGTTGGTGGTCAATGTGCGCCCTGACCCGACCCGTGACCCGGGCGTCACCGGACTGCTGCAGGCGCAGGTGGATGCGAGCGTCCGTTTCGCCGCCGCGCAACAGGGCAACATCCGCGATCGCCTGCGCCAGGTACGCGACGGCGGCAACCCCGCCAGCAACACGTTGTCGGTGTCCAGTGGCGGTGGCGGCCCCAACGCCGCATCGCTGCCGCTGGGCAGCGCACTCGGTACCGGCGCGGCGTGGTTGCCGGCCGGCTGGGGAACCTGGGCCGCGGGTACCGCGAGCTACGGCCGCGGCGGGGCCACCGCAGGTGGCCGCTATGACCTGCGCAGCGACGGGCTGAGCGTCGGTGTGGACCGCCGTCTCGGCGAACGCACGCTGCTCGGCGTGGCCGGCAGCGTGGGCCGCAGCGACAGCGACCAGGACGACGATCGCACCCGCCTGCGCGCCGACCAGCGCTCGCTGGCGCTGTACGGACTGTGGCGTGGCAACGCGCACCTGTACGTGGACGCGATGATCGCCACCGGCAACCTGCAGTTCGATCTGCAGCGCTGGAGCACCGATGCCGATGCGCAGGCGCAGGCGCGGCGCGATGGCACGCAGTGGTTCGGTTCGCTCGGCCTGGGCTACGAGCAGATGCTGGCGGCAACCCGGCTGACCGGGTACGCCCGCTGGAATGCCAGCCGTACCACTCTGGATGCCTACCGCGAGCACGGCCTGGGCGTGCTGGATCTCGCCTATGGCCGCCAGACCGTGGAAAACCGCGCGCTGGCCATCGGGGTGGAGGGCAGTGCGAAGGTATCGGCCGAGAGCCGGTTGCGTCCGTTCTGGAGCATCGAGTACCGGCGCGCGCTGCAGGACCGCGGGATGGCTTCGCTGAACTACGCGACGTGGTCACGGCCGCAGGACTACCAGGTAGCACTCCGCAGCTACAACGATGATGTGTTGTCGCTGCAGGCCGGCGTGGATCTGGCGATCCAGCGTGGCTGGAGCCTGTCGTTGCTGCTTGGCCATGAACAGGCGCGCGGCGCGGATCGTGCCAGCAGCATCGGCCTGCGCCTGACCTCGGGCGGGCAGGGCGGCGCGGTGGAGTCACCGCCGGTACCGTGAGTGGGCGGCGCGCCGGCCACGGTCGGCACGCCGGTTTCATCGCCGCAGCGGCAGCTTCATCCGCGCTGGGGAGTGGTTCGTCGCAGCGCGCTTGTCGCGTTCCCCGGCGCGGGGCAACGTGGCCCGGTGGGCGACGTTGCCCCGAGTCGAAGGAGACCGACGATGAAGACCCTGTTCGCGCTGGGCGTGTGGTGCCTGCTGTTCGTGCTGTGCTGGCCGCTGGCGCTCCTGGCCCTGGTGGCGTGGCCGTTGGTGTGGCTGGTCAGCCTGCCGTTCCGCCTGGTCGGCATCACGTTCTCGGCGCTGTTTGCCTTCCTGCGTGCGCTGTTGATGCTTCCGGCGCGGCTGCTGGGTGGCGGGCGCGTCGCAACGGCCTGAACAGGAAAGGGATCGGGCAGTGCCGGCCGCTGGCCGGCGGCTCTTGCTGTCGGGTTGACGAGGAGCGGGCCAGCGGCCGGCACTACCCATGGCGAGGAGCCGGCCAGCGGCCGGCACTACCTCTCGCCCACAAAAAACCCCGCCGAAGCGGGGTTTTTCGTTACGCCACCAACGCTGGCTCAGTTGGCCTTGTGGATCGCGCGCTTGCTCACGGCCATGGCGGCGTCATGCACCACTTCCGACAGCGACGGGTGGGCGTGGCAGATGCGCGCCAGGTCGTCGGCCGAACCGCTGAACTCCATGGTCAGCACGCCTTCGTGCACCAGCTCGGAGACGTTCGCGCCGACCAGGTGCATGCCCAGGATGCGGTCGGTCTCGGCGTGTGCCAGGACCTTCACGAAGCCCGACGGCTCGATCATCGCCACGGCACGGCCGTTGGCGGCGAACGGGAAGCTGCCGGCCTTGTACGGGATGCCTTCGTCCTTGAGCTGCTGCTCGGTCTTGCCGACCCAGGCCAGCTCCGGCTCGGTGTAGATCACCCACGGGATGGTGTCGAAGTTGACGTGGCCCGGCAGGCCCGCGATCAGCTCGGCCACGGCGATGCCTTCCTCGAAGCCCTTGTGCGCCAGCATCGGGCCGCGCACGCAGTCACCGACCGCCCAGACGCCATCGACGCCGGTGTGGCAGTGTGCGTCCACTTCGATCTGGCCACGCTCGTTGATCTTGACGCCGGTGCCTTCGGCCAGCAGGCCCTTGGTGGCGGCGCGACGGCCGACGGCCACCAGCAGCTTGTCCACGACCAGGCTCTTTTCGCCTTCAGCATCGGCGTAGGTCAGGGCGACTTCCTTCTTCTTGCCCTTGCCGGTCACCTCGGCCTTGGAGACCTTGGCGCCCAGGCGGATGTCCAGGCCCTGCTTCTTGAATTCCTTCAAGGCGGTCTTGGCCACTTCGGCATCGGCAGCGGCCAGGAAGTCCGGCAGCGCTTCCAGGATGGTCACTTCCGAACCCAGGCGCTTCCAGACGCTGCCCAGTTCCAGGCCGATCACGCCGGCACCGATCACGGCCAGGCGAGCCGGCACTTCGGTGAAATCCAGGCCGCCGACGTTGTCGACGATGGTTTCGCCATCGAACTTGGCGAACGGCAGTTCGATCGAGTCCGAACCGGCGGCGATGATGACGTTGGTGCCCTTCAGCTCGACTTCCGAACCGTCGTGCTGCTTGACCTTGACGATGTTGCCCGGCTGCAGCTCACCGAAACCGTAGTACGCGGTGACCTTGTTCGCCTTGAACAGCATGGCGATGCCGCCGGTGAACTGCTTGACGATCTTGTCCTTGCGGCCAACCATCGCCTCGACGTCCATCTTGGCATCCTTGAAGCTGATGCCGTGGTCGCCAAAGATGTGGCCCATGTTCCAGAACTGGCGCGAGGAATCGAGCAGCGCCTTGGACGGGATGCAGCCCACGCGCAGGCAGGTGCCACCCAGGGCCGGCTTGCCGTCCTTGCCCAGCGCAGCGTCGATGCAGGCGGTCTTCAGACCCAGCTGCGCGGCGCGGATGGCGGCATGGTAGCCGGCCGGACCGGCACCGATGACGACGACGTCGAATTGTTCAGCCATTGATAGTTCCTTGTTGCATTCCCGAGCTTCGCTTGAAGCCGGTGGCGCGCAGGCGCCGGGGGAGAGAGCAGGGCAGTGCGGTGCAGTGCCGTAAAACCAGAACCCCTCCGCGCGGGCGCGGAGGGGTGGGAGGTCTTACAGGCCGAACAGCATGCGGCCCGGGTTTTCCAGCTGGTTCTTGATGTCCACCAGGAACTGGACCGAGTCCTTGCCGTCGATGATGCGGTGATCGTAGGACAGCGCCAGGTACATCATCGGCGCGATCACGACCTGGCCGTTCTGCGCGATCGGACGCTCCTTGATGGCGTGCATGCCCAGGATGGCGCTCTGCGGCGGGTTGATGATCGGGGTCGACAGCAGCGAACCGAAGGTGCCGCCGTTGGTCACGGTGAAGGTGCCGCCCTGCAGTTCTTCCAGGCTCAGCTTGCCGTCACGGGCCTTCTTGGCGTAGTCGGCGATGGTCTTTTCCATATCGGCGAAGGACATGCGCTCGACGTTGCGCAGCACCGGGGTCACCAGACCCTTCTCGGTCGACACGGCGATCGAGATGTCCGAGTAGCCGTGATAGATGATGTCGTCACCATCGATCGAGGCATTGACCAGCGGGAAGCGCTGCAGTGCGTTGGCGGCGGCCTTCACGAAGAAGCTCATGAAGCCCAGCTTGATGCCGTGCGCCTTGACGAACTCGTCCTGCAGATCCTTGCGCGCGGCCGAGACCTTGGACAGGTCGACCTCGTTGAAGGTGGTCAGCATCGCGGTGCCGTTCTTGGACTGCATCAGGCGCTCGGCGATGCGCTTGCGGATGCGGGTCATCGGCACGCGTTCTTCCGGACGTGCGCCACCGGACTTGCCGGCGCCGCCGTTGCGGGCGAAGTTGACGATGTCTTCCTTGGTCACCGCGCCGCGGCGGCCGGTGCCGTCCACGTCGGCCGGGTTCACGCCTTCGGTGATGGCGGTGAAGCGGGCACCCGGGGGCAGCGAATCGGCAGCGGACTTGGTGGCCGGGGCCGGCGCTGCGGCAGCGGCCGGAGCGGCAGCGGCCGGTGCCGGAGCAGCGGCCGGGGCGTCGGCCTTCTTCTCTTCGGCCGGCGCAGCAGCAGCGGTCGCACCTTCTTCGATGATGGCCACGACCTGGCTGGAGGTCACGGTGGCGCCCACCTCGAACTTGATCTCCTTCAGCACGCCATCGACCGGCGACGGCACTTCCAGGACGACCTTGTCGGTTTCCAGATCAAGCAGGTTTTCATCGCGCTTGACGGCATCGCCGACCTTCTTGTGCCAGGTGGCGATGGTGCCGTCGGCGACGGATTCGGGCAGTACCGGGGCTTTGACTTCGGTGGCCATGCGGGAGCTTCCTGGTTTGTCTTTTCTAGAATGAGGGGGAGAGTTATTCAGCGACCGAGTCGTTGAACGGGTTGACCAGGGCATCGGCGATCAGCTTCTGCTGCTCGATGATGTGGTCAGCCATGTGTCCAGCGGCCGGCGATGCCGAACGGGCGCGACCTGCGTAATGGATGCTCTGGCCATCGGCCAGGCACGCCTGCAGGTGGTGACGGATCTGGTACCAGGCACCCTGGTTCTGCGGTTCTTCCTGACACCACACCACATCGGCCGCCTTGCCGTACTTCTTCAGCTCTGCTGCCAGTGCCACGCGCGGGAACGGATACAGCTGCTCCACGCGGATGATGGCGACATCGTCCTGGCCACGCTTGGTCTGGTCTTCCAGCAGGTCGTAGTAGACCTTGCCCGAGCACAGCACCACGCGCTTGACCTTCCTGGCGTCTGCGTTGGCATCGCCGATCAGGTGCTGGAACTCGCCGTTGGCCAGTTCGTCCAGGGTCGACACGGCCAGCTTGTGGCGCAGCAGCGACTTGGGCGACATCACGATCAGCGGCTTGCGGGTGGTCATGCGCATCTGGCGACGCAGCATGTGGTACGCCTGCGCCGGGGTCGACGGCACGCACACCAGCATGTTCTCCAGCGCGCACAGCTGCAGGAAACGCTCCAGGCGTGCGGAGCTGTGCTCCGGGCCCTGGCCTTCATAACCGTGCGGCAGCAGCAGGGTCAGGCCGGTGATGCGGCCCCACTTGGCTTCCCCGGCGGCGATGAACTGATCGATCACGACCTGGGCGCCGTTGGCGAAGTCGCCGAACTGGCCTTCCCAGATGCACAGGGTGTTCGGATCGGTGGTGGAGAAGCCGTACTCATAGGCCATCACGGCTTCTTCGCTGAGCAGCGAATCGATGATGGTGGCCTGTTCCGGCGACTCGACCAGTTGGCGCAGCGGCAGGTAGTAGTTGTCGGTCTTCTGGTCGTGCAGGATCGCGTGGCGGTGCGTGAACGTACCGCGGCCGACGTCCTGGCCGACCAGGCGCAGGTTGTTGCCTTCGTCGAGGATGGTGGCGTAGGCCAGGTTCTCGGCGAAGCCCCAGTCGCCCGGGATCTCGCCTGCGGCCATCTTGCGGCGGTCGTCATAGACCTTGGCCACGCGCGAGTGCAGTTCCACGCCTTCGGGCACGGTGTTGATCATCTGCGCCAGCTGCTTGACCTTCTCCATGCCCACGGCGGTGGAGACGGCGTCGGACAGCTTGCCGTTGAGCAGCTTGGGCCAGTCCACGTACATCTTGCTGGTGGCCGGCGTCTTCTCGACCTGGGCCAGCTCGGTGGTGACTTCGCCGGCATCGAGCTTGTTGCGGTACGCATCGACCAGGGCCTTGCCGCCACCGGCTTCGATCACGCCGGCGGCTTCCAGCGTCGCGGCGTACAGCTCGCGGGTGGTCTGGTGCTTGCGGATGACCTGGTACATCAGCGGCTGGGTGATCGCCGGTTCATCGGCTTCGTTGTGGCCCCAGCGGCGGTAGCACATCAGGTCGATGACCACGTCCTTGCTGAACTTCTGGCGGAACTCGAAGGCCAGCTTGGCGGCGAACACGACCGCTTCGGGATCGTCGCCGTTCACGTGCAGCACGGGCGCGGCGATCATCTTGGCCACGTCCGTGCAGTACAGCGTGGAGCGCGAATCTTCCGGATTGGAGGTGGTGAAGCCGACCTGGTTGTTGACCACGATGTGCACCGTGCCACCAACGGCGAAGCCGCGGGCCTGGGACATCTGGAACAGCTCCATCACCACGCCCTGACCGGCGAAGGCCGCATCACCGTGGATCAGGATCGGCATCACCTGCTTGCGGGCGGTATCGCCACGGCGTTCCTGGCGCGAACGGACGCTGCCGGCCACGACCGGATCGGCGATTTCCAGGTGCGACGGGTTGAACGCCAGCGCCAGGTGGACCGCGCCGCCGGCGGTGGCGACGTCGGCCGAGAAGCCCATGTGGTACTTCACATCGCCGGCGGAGGCGTGGTCGTCGTGCTCGAACTTGCCTTCGAACTCGTCGAACAGCTTGCGCGGGCTCTTGCCGAGGGTGTTGATCAGCACGTTCAGGCGGCCGCGGTGGGCCATGCCGATCACCACGTCCTTGACGCCATCCTTGCCGGCGTCACGGATGATGGTGTCCATCATCGGGATCAGCGAATCGCCGCCTTCCAGCGAGAAGCGCTTCTGGCCCACGTACTTGGTGTGCAGGTAGCGCTCCAGACCCTCGGCAGCCGTCAGGCGCTCCAGGGTACGGCGCTGGGTGTCTGCGTCCAGGTTGTAGTTGCCACCGGCCATTTCCAGGCGCTGGTACAGCCACTGGCGCTGCTCGACCTCGGAGATGTGCATGAATTCCGCACCGATCGAGCCGGTGTAGGTCTTCTTCAGGCGCTCCAGCAGGTCACGCAGTTTCATGCGCGGCTGGCCGGCGACGCCGCCGGTGCTGAACTCACTGCCCAGGTCGCTTTCCGACAGGCTGTGGAACGGCAGGCCCAGGTCCGGCGGATTGGTCGGCGCGGTCAGGCTCAGCGGATCCAGGCGGGCACCGAGGTGGCCACGCGACCGGTAAGCGGTGATCAGGCGGCCGACATTGCGCTCGCGCTCGTCGCCGGCACCATCGGCGGTGCCGCTCTTGATGGCGTTTTTGGCGGCGTCGGCAATGTGGGCGATGACGGCCGAATGCGGAATATCACCGGCTTCGCGGCCCTGGAAGCCGTCGAAGTAGGTCTTCCATTTGGGATCGACACTGTCCGGAGAAACGAGGTACTGCTCGTACAGATCCTCGATATAGGAGGCGTTGCCGCCGGCGAGCTGCGAAGATTGCGCAAACTGCTTCAGTTGATTGTCCACGATGGAGAGTCGGATTCGCTTGTGGGGTAAGGCTTCGATGATCCGGCAGGGAAAAGTGAATAGCCTGCGCGGGCGGTATCTAACGCCCCAAATTGTACCCCCAACGCGACAGGAAGGGGCACCGTACGGTCCAGTGCGGGAACCGCGGTGTCATTCCCAGACAGGTTCGGGGCCGCGCGGTGGGCTACAGGCCGAGTGCCCGCAGTTCGCTGCAATCACGCGAACGTTCCCATACGCGCTGCAAACCTTCCTGCAACGGTCGTGAACGTGCCGGTTGGGCCAGCCCGGCCTCGCCATCGAAGCGGTGGCCGCTCAGACGAAAGTAGTAGTCGCCCGTATCGTTGAGCAGGCAGGCAGATGGCGTCGCGCGGTCGATCGGATCGCTCACCTCGCGCACCCGGAAGACGCTCGGCAGCCGCTGGAGTAGGCTCAGCACGGGTGATCCGGCCCGACGGATGGCGGCGCTGTCGTGGACGATCAGCCAGGCCTGTTTGTCGTGGCGGGCGGTGGCGTAGCGGCGCAACGCTTCCAGCACCGGCGGTGCATCGAGCAGGCCGGGGTCGAGCTGGCGGCTGTGGATCCACAGCTGGCGACGGGCGCGGTGGATCAACGCGGTGGTGATCGCCACGGCCTCTTCGGCGCGCTCGATCACGACTGCACCGGACAGGGCCAGGCGCATGTGCTGGTGGGCGATGCCGGCCTCTTCGAAGATCTCGCCTTCCGGCAGAAAGCCCTGCCGGGTATAGAACACGCGGGCCGGCAGCTGCGCATGCAGCCCGACCTCGCGCCAGCCCCGGGCCCGGGCCTGGTCGACCAGGACCAGCAGCAGGGCTTCGCCGACGCCTTTGCCACGCCAGGCCGCCAGTACCGCCATGCGGCCGATCCGGCCGTCCGGGGTGAGCCGTCCGGCCCCGATCGGGGTGCCGGCGGTGTCGCAGGCCAGGACATGCACGCTCAGGGGGTCGAGCGCGTCGATCTCCAGTTCGGCGGGGACCTGCTGCTCGTCGACGAACACGGTGAACCGGACCCGGTGCAGCGCGGCGTGCTGCGCCGGGTAGTCGACCACATCAACGTGGAAGCCTGGGCCGTTCATGGCGGGCGCGATCAGCCGCGCTGGGGCTCGTCCTTGCCGTCAGTCTCGTCGCTGTCATCGAAATCGACGATCACTTCGATGCCGTCGTCATGGATGGTGACCTCGTGCACGTCGGCCTGGATGGCCTCGTCATCGATGACCTCGACCGCGTCGGTGCCGTCGACGATGTCGTACTCGGCGACGTAGTCGTCTTCATCCTCCAGGCCGGCATCGTCCACCAGCTGGTAGAAGCCGCCGGCGACCAGCGCCTGCACGGCATCACGGCCCTTGGCCGAGAGCTTCTGGTACAGCGCCGCGCCGATCTGTTCGGTGCCGGCCAGTACCTGGGCATCCTTGACCGGCAGGGCGAAGTCCAGGCCGCTGCAGTACAGGCTGGCGCCACGCTTGGCACGGCGCCAGGCCAGGCGCGCCCACGGGTGGCGCTGCAATTCCACGCCCGCGCCCAGCGCGGCTTCGATCTCCTCGCGCGGCAGCGGTTCGCCGTGCGCCATCACCTCCCCGGCGGCGCGGTAGGTGGTGATGAAGCGGCCGAACCAGTCGCCGAGCTTGTCCGGGTCGTTCATGCGGATCGCATTGAGCGCTTCGACCACGCGGTTCATCGAGACCACGTCGATCTCGTTCGGATCCTCCGGCACCTTCAGGTCCGGATCCTGGTAACGGATGGACTCGTCGGCGCCCTCGATCAGGGTATCGAGGTAGTCGCTGATCAGTTCGGCCGAGGCCGGGGCGCGCATGCCGAAGGAGAACGTCAGGCAGGGGTCTTCGGCAACGCCGTTGTGCGGCACGTTCGGCGGCAGGTAGAGCATGTCGCCCGGGGCCAGCACCCAGTCGTGGGTCGGCTTGAAGCGGCGCAGCAGCTTGAGTTCGACGTCGTCGCGGAAGTCCAGCGGCGGGCGCTTGCCCTTGATGGATTCGCTGGCGTCGATCTGCCAGCGGCGGTGGCCATAAGCCTGCAGCAGGAAGACGTCGTACTGGTCCACATGGGCGCCGACCGAGCCGCCGGTGGCGGCGAAGCTGATCATCACATCGTCCATGCGCCAGCGCGGCAGGAAATCGAAGTGGCTGATCAGGGCGCGCACGTCGGCGTCCCACTTGTCCACGTCCTGGACCAGCAGGGTCCAGTCGTGGTCCGGCATGCCGGGGAATTCTTCTTCCTGGAACGGGCCGGTACGCACGGTCCAGCCATCGGTGGCGCGGTCGTGGGTGATCAGCCGCGACAGCGCGCCTTCTTCACAGGCCAGACCGGCGAGGTCTTCGGGCTGCACCGGGGTCTCGAAATCGGGGAAGGCGCCGCGGATGAGCAGCGGGCGCTTCTGCCAGTAATCGCGCAGGAAGGTAGCGGCGGGCATGCCCAGCGGCAGGCCGGGGCGGGCCTGGATGTCGATGACGGGGGTTTTGATCTTGCGTGCGGCCATGGGGGAGATCCTTGGAGCGTGTAGACGGTAGTTCGGGGGCGCAGCAGGGCGGCGCCCATGCCTTCAGATCGCCTTGGCCAGATCCGCTGCCAGGCCGATGTAGCCGCCCGGGGTCAGGGCGCGCAGGCTCTGCTTGGCGTCGCCGGGCAGGTCCAGCGATTCAACGAAGGCCTGCATCGATTCGGTGGTGATGCCCTGGCCGCGGGTGAGCGCCTTGAGCTGTTCGTAGGGGTTGGGCAGGCCATGGCGGCGCATGACGGTCTGCACCGCTTCGGCCAGCACTTCCCATGCGGCGTCCAGGTCGGCATCCAGGCGTTCCGGATTGACGGTCAGCTTGCCCAGGCCCTTGGCCAGCGAGTCCAGGGCGACCTGGGTATGGCCGAAGGCGGTGCCGACCGCGCGCAGCACGGTGGAGTCGGTCAGGTCGCGCTGCCAGCGGCTGATCGGCAGCTTGGCGCTGAAATGCTCGAACAGGGCGTTGGCGATGCCGAAGTTGCCTTCGGCGTTTTCGAAGTCGATCGGGTTGACCTTGTGCGGCATGGTCGAGGAGCCGACTTCGCCTTCCTTGAGCTTCTGCTTGAAGTAGCCCAGCGAAATGTAGCCCCAGACGTCGCGGGCCAGGTCGATCAGGATGATGTTGGCGCGGCGCGCGGCATCGCCGATCTCGGCGACGTTGTCGTGCGGCTCGATCTGGGTGGTGTACGGGTTGAACACCAGGCCGAGGCTCTCCACGAAGCGCTGGGCGAAGGCCGGCCAGTCCACGTCCGGGTAGGCGATGACGTGCGCGTTGTAGTTGCCCACCGCGCCATTGATCTTGCCGGTCAGTTCGACGGCGGCGATCTGGCGGCGCTGGCGCTCCAGGCGGGCCACGACGTTGGCCACTTCCTTGCCCAGGGTGGTCGGCGAGGCGGTCTGGCCATGGGTGCGCGAGAGCATCGGCTGGGCGGCCTGGGCATGGGCGAGGGCACGCAGCACGCCGGCGATGTTGTCCAGCGAGGGCAGCAGCACCTCGCGGCGGGCCTGCTCGAGCATCAGCCCGTAGCTGAGGTTGTTGATGTCTTCACTGGTGCAGGCGAAATGCACGAACTCCAGCGCGGGGCCCAGCTCCGCATCGGCGGTGAGCTGCTCCTTGATGAAGTACTCCACGGCCTTGACGTCGTGGTTGGTGGTGCGCTCGATCTCCTTCACCCGCGCGGCATGGGACGGGGCGAAATCGTCGGCCAGGGCGCGCAGGCGTGCAGTGGCGGCAGCCGAGAACGGCGCCAGTTCGACGATGCCCGGCTCATTGGCCAGTGCCAGCAGCCATTCCACTTCCACCTTCACGCGGGCCTTGATCAGGCCGTATTCGGAGAAGATCGGGCGCAGGGCGTCGACCTTGCCGGCGTAGCGGCCATCGAGCGGGGACAGGGCGAGCAGGGCGAATTCGGACATGGCAGGGCGCAGATCGGTGGCAGCGGGGGCCGCCATTCTACGCTGCCCCGGCGTCCTCGGCCTGTGCCATGCGCACCGTCACGGCCTGGATCCGGTGCCCAGCCATGCGCTTGATCGTGAACTGGTGCCCGTCGATCTCCAGCTGCTCGCCTTCCTCGGGCAGCCGCTGGAGCTGGTGCACGATCAGCCCGCCGACCGAATTGAGGTGGTCCGGCGCGCTCAGGTCGTGTCCCAGCAGCCGCTCCAGCCGGAAGATCGAGGTCGAGCCGGCCACCAGCAGGGTGCCGTCGGCGCCACGGGTGGGGGCATCCTTGACGATATGCGGGTGTTCGTCCTCGATATCCCCGACCACCACTTCCAGCAGGTCTTCCAGGGTGAAGTAGCCCAGGATGCGGCCGTGCTCTTCCACGCACAGCGCCAGGTGGGTGGTGCCGGTGCGGAAGCGCTCCAGCACCAGCGGTACCGGGGTTTCCAGCGCGATCAGGTTGGCCGGGCGCAGCAGCGGGCGCAGGTCGTCGGTGGGATTGCCTCGAGCGATCTCGACCAGCAGGTCCTTCATGTGCAGGATGCCCAGCACTTCCTCGCCATCGCGGTCGAACCACGGGTAGCGGCTGTAGCGGCTTTCGGCGAACTCGGCCATGACGTCGGCCAGGCGCATGCCTTCGCGGAACGAGCGCATGTGGTCGCGGGAGCGCATCAGGTCGCCGGCCACCAGCTCGGGCAGCTCCAGCGCGTGGCTCATCAAGGTGAGGTCCTGGTCCGGCGCACTGCCGAGCGGTTGCTGGCGACCCACGATCAGCTTGAGCTCCTCGCGCGAATAGCGGTGCGAGGTGTGCTCCACATCGCCCCAGCCGGCCAGGCGCAGCAGCGCATTGGCGCTGTTGTTGAGCAGCCAGATGGCCGGGTACATGGCCCAATAGAACAGGTACAGCGGCGCGGCCGTCCACAGCGACATCGCCTCGGGGCGACGGATCGCCATCGATTTCGGCGCCAGTTCGCCCAACACGATGTGCAGGAACGAGATCAGGCTGAAGGCAATGATGAAGGACGTCAGGCGCGAGGCTTCCGGGGTCAGCCCCAAGGTGTCGAACAACGGCTGCAGCAGGTGTGCGAAGGCCGGCTCACCGACCCAGCCCAGGCCCAGCGAGGACAGCGTGATGCCCAGCTGGCAGGCCGACAGGTACGCATCCAGGTGCGAGTGCACGTTGAGCAGCAGCCGTCCCCGCCAGCCATGGTTCTCGGCCAGGCCGACGGCCTGGGTGTGGCGCAGCTTCACCAAGGCGAACTCGGCGGCCACGAAGAAGCCGTTGAGCACCACCAGCAGCAGGGCCAGCAGCAGAAGCAGGAGGTTGCCGATCATCCGGGGCCCCGCAGCGCTGCTGCCTGGAGCGGAACGGCACCCGCGGTCGCCAGGGCGGCGAGGGCGGTCATCGGTGCGTGCGCGCTCGCACGCCCGGTACTACTGTCGGGATCGTCACCCATGGGGGCGGCAGTCTGTCTGAATGAAAACGAATCCCGAGTCTAGCCGATCCACCGCGTGGTTGGGTTTCAACGGTGCTTGGGAGTATCGTGATCAGAGCCGCCAGCCAGGGAATCAGGCCCGTTGCCAGCCGCAGGTTCCCTTTCATCCACGAAAGATGTGCGGAGTTGAAGCAATGAGCAAGGGTTTCAGGATTGAACACGACAGCATGGGCGAGCTGCAGGTGCCCGCCGATGCGTTGTGGGGCGCGCAGACCCAGCGCGCCGTCGATAATTTCCCGGTGTCGGGCCAGCGCATGCCGCGCGGTTTCATCCGCGCGCTCGGCCTGGTCAAGGGGGCTGCGGCCAACGTCAACGTCGAGCTGGGCCATCTGCCGCGCAACATCGGCAAGGCCATCGAAGCGGCCGCTGCCGAAGTCGCCGACGGGCGCCATGACGCGCACTTCCCGATCGACGTGTACCAGACCGGTTCGGGCACCTCCTCGAACATGAATGCCAACGAGGTCATCGCTACGCTGGCCAATCGTGCCGGCAAGGCGGGCAAGACCGCGGTGCATCCCAACGATCACGTCAACCAGGGGCAGAGCTCCAACGACGTGATCCCGACCGCGCTGCGCGTTTCGGCGCTGCTGGGCGTGCATGAGCAGCTGCTGCCTTCGCTGGTGCACCTGCGCAAGACCATCGACAAGCGTGGCCGCGCGCTGCGCAAGGTGGTCAAGACCGGCCGCACCCATCTGATGGATGCGATGCCGCTGACCTTCGAACAGGAATTCGGTGCGTGGTCGGCGCAGTTGTCCTCTGCCCAGGAGCGTATCGAAGACAGCCTCAAGCGCCTGCGCCGGCTGCCACTGGGTGGCACGGCCATCGGCACCGGCATCAATGCCGACCCGCGTTTCGGCGCGCAGGTGGCCAGGCAGCTCAAGCAGCAGACCGGCATCAAGTTCGACAGCGCCGAGAACAAGTTCGAAGGCTTGGCCGCGCAGGACGATGCGGTTGAACTGTCCGGTCAGCTCAACGCGTTGGCGGTGGCACTGATCAAGATCGCCAACGACCTGCGCTGGATGAATGCCGGTCCGCTGGCCGGTCTGGGCGAGATCGAACTGCCGGCGCTGCAGCCGGGTAGCTCGATCATGCCGGGCAAGGTCAACCCGGTGATTCCCGAAGCCACCGTGATGGTGTGCGCCCAGGTGATCGGCCACCACACCGCGATCACCGTGGCCGGCCAGACCGGCAACTTCCAGTTGAACGTGACGCTGCCGTTGATTGCCGCGAACCTGTTGGATGGCATCAATCTGCTGGCCAACATCACCCGCCTGCTGGCCGATACCGCGATCGCCGGGTTGAAGGTGCGCGAGGATCGCGTCCGCGAGGCACTGGATCGCAATCCGATCCTGGTGACCGCGCTGAACCCGATCATCGGCTATGAGAAAGCCGCCGCGATCGCCAAGCGTGCCTACAAGGAACAGCGCCCGGTGCTGGAGGTGGCCAAGGAAGACAGCGGTCTGTCCGAGGCCGAGCTGCGCAAGCTGCTCGATCCGGCCGCGTTGACCGCCGGCGGCATCCACGCCGGCGGCGGCGGGGGCGGTTGAGCGCGCGTACTACCTGAAACGAAAAACGGGCCGAATGGCCCGTTTTTTTCTGCGTGAGCCCCGTAGCGGCCGTCGGCCCCAGGGCAAAATCAAGGAGGAGGTCGTCGCTGCCAGGCGGCGGACGGGGGACATTTGCCCAGGGGCCTGCCGGCCGCTGCGGGGCTCAGTCAGTGGCGGTCGGCCTGCAGATTGCCGAAGGTCTCGGTGTAATCCTTGAATTCGGGAATCTTCGTGGTCAGGTCCGGCGGGATCGGCTGCATGCCATCGGGCACCTGGATCTTCACCGAGCGCTTGGCCGGGTCCGGCGGAGCATCGGTCAAGGTGTTCTGGCGCAGCACCTGCAACTGGCCGAACATGCCCTGCAGCATCGCCTGCTGCTCTTCGTTGAGCGGGATCTCGATCTCGTCGATCTTCATGTGCCCGTTGGGCAGGATGATGATGTTCGGCGCAGGTGCGCGGCGCACGGTGACCATGCCGTCGCTGACGGTGATCTTCGGCTTGCTGCGCTCGGCGCGGTGATTGCGGTACTCCTGGTCGCAACCGGTGGCGACGAGGCAGAACAGGGCGAACAGCAACAGACTCAGCTTCTTCATGAGCAGGCAACAACGCGTGCGGCGGGAACGCAGATTGTAGTCCCCCGGCGCCGGGAAGGGCCTGCCTGCGACGCATCGTCGCAGGCAGGGGCCGCTTACCTGCCGCAGTCGTCGATGTCTTTCTGGTCCATGGTCGCGTAGGGCTGGAAGGCCGGCAGCGCGGCCGCCAGCGCCTGCTGCCTGGCCATCATCCCGGGCAGCAGGCCGCACAGCTTCTGGGCCTGCCCTTCGATCTTCCTGGCCTCCTCGTTCACCCGCGCTTCGATGCCCTGGGTGTCACCGGAGAACATGCCCTTGATCGCCTCACCGGCCGCCTTCACGCCGAGATTGGCGCCGGCCACGCCGATCTCCATGCCCGCACTGGCCAGCGACTCGACCTGCTTGCGGTAGTCCTGCAGCAGCGCACGCTGGTGGGCATCCACCGGCACCGCCTTGCCATCGATCAGCAGGTCGCCCTGGGGGCTGATCTCGGCCTTGGGAGATTTGCCATTGGAGATGGAGATGTTGCCCTGGGCAATTTCCCGGCGGGCCTTGTCGGTGGCCTCCTGCACGGTCTTGCCGATGCTGTCGGTATCCAGCGCGCTGGTGGCCGGGGCGGCGGCGCTCTGGTCGGCGGGGGCTTTGCCTTTTCCGCTGTCCGGGGCGGTACAGGCGGCGATGGGCAGGCACAACAGCAGGGCAGGCAGCAGCAGTCGAGTTGTCATGGTCCGTATCCGTTGAGGGTAAAGAGGCTTACTTGCCGCGCGGCAGTTCAACCCGGCCGCGTACATTGCTGTGGCGGATATCGCCGCTGCCACTGTTGGCCACGCGCAGGTCGCCACCGACATCACGGGCCGTCACATCGCCGGAGCCATGGCGTTCCACGGTGACGCTGCCGCCGATGTCGCGCAGCCCGGTATCGCCGGAGCCGACGGTGCCGATCCGCACGTTGCCCTTGGCCTGGCGCACGTCGGTGTCGCCGGAGCCGACCACGCCGATCTCGACATTGCCGCCGACGGTATCCAGCTCGAAGTCGCCCGAGCCGATGGTACCGACCTTGGCGTCGCCGCGTACGTTGCGGGCCTTGAAATCACCCGAGCCGACCGAGAGCAGGTTCAGTGCACCGGCCCCATCGAGGATGACATCGCCCGAGCCGACTGCCGCGGTCACCAGCCCTTTGATGTTCTCCAGCTTGATATCCCCGGAGCCGACATCGGCGCTGAGCGAATGCGCACCGCTGACGCTGGCATCGCCGGAGCCGACCTTCATCTGGACCAGGAGCGTGTCCGGCACCGTGCCGCGCAGGTCCAGGTAGGCATAGCTGCTGCCGCTCATGGTGAGGCTGCGCCCTTCGCGCTGCAGGCGGACGACGAGCTTGTCGCCGACCTTCTGCTGGGTGACCGTGAGTTGGCGCAGCCAGTCCGCGTTGGAGGCGCAGGCGCGCCCGCCGAGCTGGGCCGCACCGGGGCCGGCCTGCAGCACCAGGTCATGCTGGTTCACTTCGAACACCACGGCCTTGGCACCGGCCAGGTCGAGCTTGAGGTCGCGCGGTTCGTTGAACTTGCACTGCGGTTCATTGGCGAGCGCGGTCAGCGGCAGCAGCAACAGGGAAGCAACAGCGAGCTTGCGGATCATGGGTGGCTCCTCGAAGAAGGGCGGGGGATC
This sequence comes from Stenotrophomonas bentonitica, assembly GCF_002887735.1. Lineage (GTDB taxonomy): Bacteria > Pseudomonadota > Gammaproteobacteria > Xanthomonadales > Xanthomonadaceae > Stenotrophomonas > Stenotrophomonas bentonitica_A. The sequence continues at coordinate 130,147 of NZ_PKQP01000001.1, read as the reverse complement.
AGATTTCGCCAGCGCGGCGGCGCAGGCGGATGGCCAGGAACAGGAACACCACGCCGGCCGCAGCCCCGATCCACAGTTCCGGCATGGCCAGGGCGGCCAGCTGGTGGCTTGGGCCCAGTTCGTTGACCAGGTTGTCCATGTTGCCGTTGCCACTGAACATGGACTCACCGCGGTAGAACTGGTCGCTGGCCGGGACCGCGCTGAGCAGCAGGCGGCCGACGATATGCTTCCAGAACCAGCCGCCGGTCAGGTCGAACAGGGTCATCACCTTGGTGGTGCTGACGATGATGCCGGCGAACAGCGGAAGCATCACCGCCCACAGGAACGGCTTGGTCTTGGCCCAGGCCGAGCACAGCAGCAGCCAGCCAACGGTCGGCAGCGCCCAGAGCAGGTAGACCGGAATCCAGGACAGGTGGCCGGCGATGATGGTCAGCGGGCTGGCAGGGCCCCAGATCAGCATCATCGGATCACCGCCGTGGGCGATCACCACGATCGAGATCATCACCAGGAAGCCGAGCATGGTCAGGGCCGAGGCGATCACCGCGATGATCGGAGCGATCAGCAGCGCACTCACGGCCTTGGACAGCACCGTGGCGGTATCCGACAGCGGCAGCGATTTCCAGAACAGGATGCTGCGGTCGCGGCGGTCGTCGTACAGGGCGCCCAGGCAGTAGAAGAACACCACGAAGGCGAGCACGATCAGCGGCCAGCCCGAGCTCAGGATCAGGGTCAGGTCCAGGCCATTGGCCAGGTCGTGCAGGTCCTTGGCATCGAGCTTGCTGGTCAGCAGGCTCAGGTCCAGGCCGTTGATGTTGACGCTTTCGTTGTCGATGTGGATGCCGCCGCTCTTGACCGCACGGTGCATGGCGACCAGGCCGAACACGATGCCGAGCAGGCTCATCACCAGTGAGATGCCGCCGGCGATCACCGGCGCATACAGGAAGCCGCCGCGGTTTTCCCAGTACTCACGCTTGAGCAGCCACTTGAACGCACTGGCCTTGCTGATGGGATGGTTGACGGTGTTCATGCGTAGGTTCCCTTCATGATGGCCACGAACAGATCCGCCAGCCCCGGGCTGCGGATTTCGCCCAGGGGCGTGAGCTGGGCGCGTGGCACCCCGTCGAACAGCAGCACGGTCTTGCCGAAGGGCAGGGCACGTTCGTCGATCGGCTTGAGCGCGCGTGCGGCCTCCACGGCATCGGCGGACACCAGTACTTCGGTATAGCGTTCGCCGATGTCTTCCATGTCGGTGGTCAACACGATGCGGCCATCGCGGATGAACATCACATCGGTGAGGATGTGCTCGATCTCTTCCACCTGGTGGGTGGTGACGATGATGGTCTTCTGCTCGTCGAAGTAGTCCTCCAGCAGGCGCTGGTAGAACTCCTTGCGGTACAGGATGTCCAGGCCCAGGGTCGGTTCGTCCAGCACCAGGACCTTGGCATCGATGGCCATCACCAGCGCCAGGTGCAGCTGCACGATCATGCCCTTGGACAGTTCGCGCACGCGCTGCTTGGGATGCAGTTTGGTGGAGGCCAGGAAGCGTTCGCAGCGCGCCCGGTCGAAACGCGGGTGGGTGCCGGCGACGAAATCGATGGCCTCGCGCACCTTCATCCAGCGCGGCAGCACCGCCACGTCGGCGATGAAGCACACATCGTTCATCAGGGCGTTGCGCTGTACGGTCGGGTCCAGCCCGAGCACGCGCAGCTCGCCTTCCACCGCAGTCAGGCCCAGCAGCGCCTTGAGCAGGGTGGTCTTGCCGGCGCCGTTGGGGCCGATCAGGCCGGTGATGCGGCCGGGCGCGATCGTGAAACTGGTGTTGTCCAGTGCCACGGTCTGTTTATAGGCCTTGCGCAGGCCTCGAGCGGAAATGACGACATCACTTGCAACGGCATTCATGAGGATTTCCCCTGGGGCAGCAATTCGTCGAGGTTCAGGCCCAGGCGCTGGATGCGTTCCAGGACCAGCGGCCATTCTTCATTGAGGAACCGGTCGCGCTCGCTGCTGCGCAGCTGCGTGGCCGCTTCTTCGGTCATGAACATGCCCAGGCCGCGGCGCTTCTCGACCAGGCCTTCATCAGCCAGTTCCTGGTAGGCGCGCGAAACGGTGATGGGATTGAGCTGGTACTCGGCGGCAACCTGCCGGACCGAAGGCAGGGCGTCGCCCGGCTTGATGATGCCGTCAAGCATCATGGCGATCACGCGCTCTTTCAGCTGGCGGTAGATCGGAGCACCATCGCTCCATTGAATATCGCTCATGGTCAGCTCCGTGGGTTCAGCGACTGCGCGAATGAGAAGTAAGGCATGGACAGGGAGCTGTGCAGCCGGCGGGGGGGCGTGGGGGCGCCGTCGGCGGTCCCTGCCTCGATGACGCCTGCGTCCTGCGGGCCTTCAAACACATTGGCGCTGGCAGGGCTGCCAGCGTCACCGGAGGGGATGCCGAACCAGCCCAGCAGCAGCAACGCCGAGGCGGCGGTGACGGCTTTGGCGACGTGGTGGTGGCGCATGCGGTTCATGGGCTTCCCCTGTCTAGGTGACTGGTGTTGTATGCAACTATAACACCGGCACGCCGAAGATCAACAGGGCGAGCAACCCAACTGATGGCAGGGGGCGTGTGACAGCCTCCATGGTTTCCCAAGTTATTGAATATAAAGACGTATGTCTGCACGTGGGCTGCCGATGCGGGCCAGCGCACATTCATTGATGTCAATGGTATGGCAAGTGGGTGCCGTATTCAGGTGATCGAATCGGTGAGCTTGGCCTGTCGGTCCACACCGCCAGACGCGGCAAAACGGCGCTGAATGCGGCGGGCAGCATCGACAGGGCCATGACCGGCCACGGCGCATTGCGGCGAGACGTCCTGCCGGCGGACCAACGGCGTCCGGCGGCAAAAACACCGGTGATATAGTGCCCGCCGCCGTCCTTGCCGCCCTCGCCGGGCGCATTCAGGCCTTCGTTCTTCCCCACTCTGGAGTGTCGCGATGCATCACGTGTCTTTGTTGTCGCCCATCCGCTGCGGCCGCATTCCGCGCCGGGCGCGGTGGTCCGTGTTGTTGCTGGCGGCCGGCCTGCTGGTGGGCGCCTCGGCCCAGGCGGCCGATCTGCTGGATGTGAGCTATCGCCCGCTGGCCGGCAAGGGCGAGGTCAATCTGGCCAAGCAGTACGGCGGCAAGGTGCTGCTGGTGGTCAACACCGCCAGCAAGTGCGGATTCACCCCGCAGTACGAAGGCCTGGAAGCGCTGCAGCGAAAGTACGCCGCGCGTGGTTTCTCGGTGCTGGGCTTCCCGTCCAATGACTTCAAGGGCCAGGAGCCGGGTGACGAAGCCCAGATCCAGGAGTTCTGCACGCTGACCTATGGCGTCAAGTTCCCGATGTTCCAGAAGGTGGTCGTCACCGGGCCGGAGGCGACGCCGTTGTATCGCAGCCTGGCCACGGCCACGGGCGTGTCGCCCGGCTGGAACTTCCACAAGTATCTGATCAGCCGGGATGGCCGGGTGGTGGCGCAGTTCCCGAGCAAGGTGACGCCGGACGACCCGAAACTGGTCGCGGCGATCGAACGTGAACTGTCTGTCACGGCCAACAAGCACTGACGATATCGACATCTCGGACGCGCGTGCGACAATGGTTGCTTTCGCGCCGACGTCGGCGTCCAGTCACTTCCAGGAATGCAGCGAATGAAGATGGGAATGCGCGGCGCCGCGGCGTCGGTTCTGATTCTGGCGATGGGTGCCACCGGTACCGCGATGTCGCAACAACCAGCCGCCCGCGCGGCTGTCAAGGAGACTTCCACTTTGAATACCCAACGCGAAAAGCTTGGCTACGCCATCGGTATCGATGTCGCCAATTCGTTCGGTCCGATCTCCAGCGAGATCGACCTGGCCGCCCTGCGCCGCGGCGTGACGAATGCCTTTGAAGGCAAGCAGCCGCTGATCAGCCAGGAAGAGGCGCAGAAGACCGACGCCGCCCTGCGCCAGGCCGTGATGGCCAAGAGCGGCCAGCCGGTTCCGGGCGTTGCCCCGGGCACCGCGCCGCCGAAGGTGGACCGCGAGAAGGTCGGCCTGATGCTGGGCAGCTTCGCCGTGGGCCCGTCGCTGGCGCCGCTGAAGGACGATCTGGACCTGGACGCGCTGTTCGATGCGGTCAGCACCACCTTCAACAACGGCACCCCGAAGATGACCGCCGAGCAGGCCAAGGCCACGCTGGAAGGCTTCATGAAGGGCAAGCAGGCCGAGATGGACGCCAAGTCCGCCGCCCAGGCCGGTACCAACCGCGTGGAAGGCAACAACTTCCTGGCCAAGAACAAGACCGTGCCGGGCGTGGTGACCACCGCCTCGGGCCTGCAGTACCAGGTGCTGCGTCCGGGTTCGGGCGAGCGTCCGATGCCGACCAGCAAGGTGCGCGTGAACTACGAAGGCAAGCTGCTCGACGGCACCGTGTTCGACAGCAGCTACCAGCGCGGCCAGCCGATCGAGTTCGGCCTCGACCAGGTGATCAAGGGCTGGTCCGAAGGCGTGTCGCTGATGCCGACCGGCTCCAAGTACCGCTTCTGGATTCCGGGCGAGCTGGCCTATGGCGAGCAGGGCACCCCGGGTGGTCCGATCGGTCCGAACGCGACGCTGACGTTCGACGTCGAGCTGCTGAACGTTCTGCCGTAACGGATCTGGAGCCCCACCGCCCATGCGCGTTGCGATATTCGGTACCGGCTATGTCGGTCTTGTCACGGGTACCTGCCTGGCCGAGGTTGGCCATCAGGTGATCTGTGTCGACATCGACCAGGCCAAGGTCGACGGGCTCAACAACGGGATCATCCCGATCTATGAGCCCGGCCTGGAGCCGATGGTCAAGGCCAACCACGCTGCGTCGCGGTTGGTCTTCACCTCCGACGCCGCCACCGCGATCGCGCATGGCCAGGTGATCTTCATTGCCGTGGGCACGCCACCGGACGAGGACGGCAGTGCCGACCTGCAGTACGTGCTGGCCGTGGCCCGCACCATCGGCCGGCACATTACCGCGCCGGTGGTGGTGGTGAACAAATCGACCGTGCCGGTAGGCACGGCCGACAACGTCCGTGAGGCCATCGCCCAGGCGCTGGCCGAGCGCGGCGTGGAGATCGCGTTCGACGTGGTCTCCAATCCCGAATTCCTCAAGGAAGGTGACGCGGTCGCCGACTGCATGCGGCCGGACCGCATCGTGGTGGGCGCGTCCAATCCCGACTCGGTCGCGCTGATGCGCCGCCTGTATGCGCCGTTCAACCGCAACCACGACCGCGTGGTGGAGATGGACGTGCGCTCGGCCGAGCTCACCAAGTACGCGGCCAATGCGATGCTGGCGACCAAGATTTCGTTCATGAACGAAATCGCCAACATCGCCGAGAAGGTCGGTGCCGACATCGAGCAGGTCCGACAGGGCATCGGCTCGGATCCGCGCATCGGCTGGCACTTCATCTATCCCGGCGCCGGTTACGGCGGCTCGTGCTTCCCCAAGGATGTGCAGGCCCTGGCCCGGACCGCCCAGCAGTACGGCCATGAGCCCAAGCTGTTGAACGCGGTGGAAGCCGTCAACGAACATCAGAAGGGCCATCTGTACGCGCTGATCCAGCGCCACTACGACCGTGGCGAGGATGAAGGCGTGCGCGGCAAGACCTTCGCGGTGTGGGGCCTGGCCTTCAAGCCGAACACCGATGACATGCGCGAAGCCTCCAGCCGCCGCCTGCTGGCGCAGCTGTGGGAAGCCGGTGCACGGGTGCGCGCTTACGATCCGGAAGCGACCGACGAAGCGCGCCGCATCTTCGGTGAGCGCGATGACCTGGTGTTCTGCGATGATGCCTATGACGCCCTCGACGGCGCCGATGCGCTGGTCGTGGTCACCGAATGGAAGCAGTTCCGCAGCCCGGATTTCATCCGCCTGCGTGAGATGCTCAGCGATGCGGTCGTGTTCGACGGCCGCAATCTGTACGACCCGCAGGAAATCGAAGCCGCGGGCCTGGCTTACTACGGCATTGGCCGGGGACGTTCGTTGAATGCATGAGTCCACACCCTCCGAGCGCGAACAGGCACTGGAAGCACGCCTGATCGAGCTGGAAATGCGCGTCTCCTTCCAGGAGCAGGCGCTGGCCGAACTGAGCGAGGCCCTGGCCGATGCGCGCATGGAAGGCAATCGCAATGCCGACCTGACCCGCATCCTGCTTGAAGACCTCGGCAAGGTCCGCACCGCGCTGTATTCCGATTCGGCCGAAGAGCCGCCGCCTCCGCATTACTGATCTGACGTCATGAGCGATACTCTCCGCGACCAGCTGCTGGGCCTTGGCTTCAAAGCCGCGCCCAAACCCGAACGAACCAACGACCGCAAGCCGGACCGTCGGCCCGATGCGCGCCGCGATGGCCGACCGGCCGGCAAGCCGCAGGGCGCACGCCCGGCCGGCAAGCCCGGCGAGGGCCAGCGGCCCGCGCGTGACGGTGATCGCCGTCCACCGGGCAAGGGCCGTCCTGCCGGCGCCCGCCCGCCGCAGGGCGCGCCTGGCAAGCCGCGCTCGCGCGAGGATATCGATCTCGCCAAGGCGTATGCGATCCGTGCGCAGAAGGAAAAGGACGACCGCATCGAGGCCGAGCGCCTGAAGCAGGAAGAGGCGCGTATCCGCCGCGAGGCCAAGGCCAAGCTGGAGGTCCTGCTGGAAGGCAAGTCCCTCAACGCCGAAGCAGCCGACATCGCGCGCCACTTCCCGTACGGGGGCAAGATCAAGCGTATCTACGTCACCGCCGATCAGCTCAAGGCGCTCAATGCCGGTGAGCTCGGTGTGCTGCAGCAGAACGGCCGGTACGTGCTGGTCACTGCCGCCGTGCTGGCCGAGGCCGAAGCGGTGTTCGCACCGTCGGTGGCGCTGAAGGTCGATCCGGATGCACCGGCTGGCGAAGATCCGTACGCCGATCCGCAGTACCAGGTGCCGGACGACCTGGTCTGGTAAGCCGACGCCACCATTGTTGAATGCACTGGGCGCCGGCAGGCGCCCGTTGCATGTCAGGAGCAGGGCCATGCAGGAACGCAGTCCCGGGTATTTCCCGCACATCGATGGCCTGCGTGCGATCGCAGTGCTGGCGGTCATCCTCTACCACCTCAAGGCCAGCTGGTTGCCCGGCGGCTTCACCGGCGTGGACGTGTTTTTCGTCATCTCCGGCTTCGTGGTCAGTGCCTCGGTGGATCGCCTGCCGGCGGTGGGCGGCTGGGCCGGGCTGGCCCGTTTCTATGCGCGCCGCATGCGCCGCATCGCCCCGGCGCTGGTGGTCTGCCTGCTGTTCACCGCGATGCTCAGTGCGCTGCTGATTCCCGAATCGTGGCTCAGCGAAACCAGCGACAAGACCGGGCGCATGGCCTTCGTCGGGCTGAGCAACTGGGTGCTGGCCAGTACCGGCAACGATTACTTCTCACCGCGCACCGAATTCAACCCGTACACGCACACCTGGTCGTTGGGCGTGGAAGAGCAGTTCTACCTGCTGTTCCCGCTGTTGTTCCTGGCCTGGGCCAAAGGCCCACGCGGGCGCTGGGTATCGCTGGGGCTGTTCGGCGTGGCGGTCGCGGCATCGCTGGGGTATGCGGTGTTCCGTGCGCGCCAGGGCGGCCATGAGATCGATGCGTTCTATCTGACCACCACGCGGTTCTGGCAGCTGGGCGCTGGCGTGCTGCTGTTCCAGGTGTTGTCGCTCAGCGGCCGGTTCACGCCGCTGACGGCATCGCCGCGCGGCATCAGCTGGCGCTCGCCGCTGTTGCTGCTCAGCGTTGGCGCACTGGGGTATGGGCTGTGGTCCGCGCGTCCGGGCCATTCGCCCTGGATCGACGGGCTTTGGCCGGTGCTGGGCACGCTGGGCCTGCTTGGTCTGCTGCAGCGCGCGCCAGGGGGCTGGATCGGCCGCGCGCTGGCGACCACGCCGATGGTGACGATCGGCCGCCTGTCCTATTCGCTGTACCTGTGGCACTGGCCGGTCTTCGTGCTGTTCCGCTGGACGGTGGGCCTTGAGACCGTGGCCACCGGCACGGCCGCGCTGCTGTGCGTGGCGCTGCTGTCCTGGCTGTCCTGGCGCTGGGTGGAACAGCCCCTGCGGCATGGCGGACGCTGGCGCATCAGCAATGCACGCTGGGTCGCGGTCGGGGTGGCCGTGCTGGTGCTTGGCGCCGGGCTGCAGACGGCACTGGTCAAGACCCAGCAGTACACCTCGCTCAGCGTGGTCAGCCGCGCTCCGCTGGACTGGTATCCCTATGCCAAGGGGCTCAAGAAGGAAATCCCGGACTGCCGCGTGCGGGTCAGCAACGTGCCGGTGCAGGGCGGGCAGGCACGCCTCTACGAGCGCGGCCAGTGCCCGGGACGCGCCGCCTCCACGCGCCAGCTGTTCGTGGCCGGTGATTCGCATGCGCTGGCCTACCACGAGATGTTGCAGCGCCTGGCCGTGCTGGATGGCGCAACGATCCGGCTGTACGGCAGCGGTGGCTGCGCGCTGGTCGGGTTGCGTGCCTGGCAGGGCCCCAATCCGGCGTGTGATGCGTATGTGCGCAACGTGCTGGAGGATATCCAGGCCCGTGCGCAGCCGGGCGATGCGGTGTTGCTGGCCGGGCTGAGGCTGCCGCGTCTGTCCGAGCAGTACACCGTGTTCGATATCGCGCAGGTGCGTGCCGAACATCTGAGCGAGGCGGCCGATGCCGGTCGCCGGGCCGAGGTCGCGTCCTGGATTGCTCAGCTCACCCCGCTGGCCGAGCGCGGCGTGTACATCGTGCTGGAAGCGCCCAAGCCGGTACTGCCCGCGCCGCCGTACCGCTGCTCGGATGTGTTCAACCGGCACAACCCGATCTGCGTCAATGGCATGACTTTGCCGCGCAGCGAGATCGAGCAGCTGCGTGCGCCGGTGCTGGCCGGCCTGCAGCAGGTGGCGGATGCGCTGCCGGGGGCGTCGATCTGGGATCCGATGCCGCTGCTGTGCCCCGGCGAGCAGTGCCTGCCGACCCGCGAGGGCAAGCCGCTGTTCTTCGATGGCGATCATCTCAGCGGCTATGGCAATCGTCTGCTGCTGCCTGATTTCCAGGCCCAGCTGAAGCGCCTGGAGGCGACGGCGCCGGCCGCCGCCCCCTGAATCCCATCGCCCGCGATCAGTCGCGGGCAGCCGTGCCTGCTTCGGCCTCGATCGGGCCGGCGACCTGCTGGCCCGCCTGCCAGACCGCATCGATCCGGCGGCTGTTGCGGATGTCCTGAAGCGGGTTGGCCCCCAGAACCAGCAGATCCGCACGGCGACCGACCGCGATCCGACCGCGATCGTCCAGGCCAAGCAGGCGTGCGGCGTCGGCGGTGGCTACCTGCAACGCCTGCGCCGGGGTGAAACCGGCCTGCGTCATCAGCTCCAGCTCGCGATGCTCGGCGACGCCGATCACGCGCTGCGGCATCGCGCCGGCATCGGTACCGAAGCCGATGTTCACGCCGGCCTCGTGCAGCGTTCTCAGGTTACGCAGGTTCATGGCCACCGCTGCGCGTGCCTTGGGGATGCCATCGCCCGCCAGCTGCGCCTTCTGCCACTGTGGTTGCTGCCAGCGCTCACGCACGGCTGCCGGCAGGGCGTTGGCCACGAACGGCTGCTGCAGCCACTGCGGGTTCTCTGCGTACAGATAATTCGCCTCGTCGATGTTGACCGTCGGGATGTACCACACGCCCTTGTCGCGCATCGCGCTGACCAGCGCCGGGGCGACCGGCGTATCGCGGATGCCGTGCGCGATGATGTCCACGCCGGCCTCGACCAGATCCGCTGCCGGCGCCTGGTCGTGGATGTGGGCGGCCACCTTGAGCTGGTGCTGGTGCGCCTCATCGATCGCCGCGCGGTAGATCGGCGGCGCCATCATCGGGAAGCGGCCACCGAGGTCGTCCACCCACAGCTTGATCACGTCCACCCCGGCCTGCTGCTGCGCGCGGACCGCGGCGCGGGCCTGGTCGGGCGTGGTCGGGCGTGCCACGGGGTCGTGCTCGAGCCCCATCGTTTTGGCCGGCGGGGCGCCTGCGGCCGCGCCGATGCCGCCACCGGCGCCGTATAGCTGCGCACCGAGCGTGGGTTGGTCACGGACTTCGGCGCGGATCGTGGTGAACGCAGCGCCGTTCATGCCCAGCGCGGTCACCGTGGTGATGCCGTAGCGCTGGAACTGCTGCAGGTCGCGGAGCACGTGATCGCGGGTGTAGAAGCGGTCGCCATGCTCCAGGCCGTCGGTATTGCCGACGTGGATGTGGTTGCTGACCAGGCCGGGCAGGATCACCTTGCCCTGGTAGTCGATGCGCTTGGCACCCTTGGCCAGTGCGGGCGGTGGTGGGCCGATGTGCGCGATGCGCTCATCGCGCAGGGTCAGCGTGGTGATGCCCAGGTCGCGTTCGCCATCGAACACGCGGGCGTTGTCGAGAATGATCGGGGGGGCTGCGTTCGCGGTGGCACAGGCCGCCACGAGGGCGGTGAACAGGGTCGGCAGGCGAAGGGAACGTCGCATGGGGACTCCGGGGTTGGGGAATCCCGAGCGTACCGGCACCAACGTGACGGCAGGGCCACGCACGGCGTGGCGCTACACGGCCCCGGGCTTCCGGCGGGCGGCCCGCAACAGCGGCAGGCTGATCGCGAAGAAGCACAGCAGGGCGCCGGCCAGCGCGAATCCGCTGGCCGCCAGAAATGCGGTGCGGCCCTGATCGATCGGCCACAGCTGGCCCGCGATCAACGCACCGAGCACACCGCCCACACCCGAGGAGAAGCCGTACAACACGCCCTGGCCGTGCCCATTGAGGCGGCCGGGGAAGTAGGTGGCCAGCATCTGCATCGCAGCGGCGAAGAAGGCCGCAAAGCCCAGTGCATGCGCGGTCTGGGCGACCAGCATCACCGGCAGGTTCTGCGGGAACAGTGCGGTGATCGCCCAGCGCACGGTGGAGCTGAGCAGGGCGATCAGCAGCATCCAGCTGGCGTCATAGCGGCGGAAGAAGCGGCCGATGGTGAAGAACACGCCGACTTCAAACACCACCCCGACCGTCCACAACACGCCCAGCGTGGACGTCGCGTAGCCGTGGTGGTCCATGTAGACCGAGAAGAACGTGTAGTACGGGCCGAACGACAGCTGCTCCATGAAGGCGGCCAGGAAGAACGCCAGTACCTGCGGCTTGCGCACGATCTGCCAGAAACCAGTGGCATCGCCGTCGCTGCGCTGCAGGTTGCGCGCATAGCGGTTGGCGAAGCCCGAGGCCGTAAGCAGGCCGAACAGCGGCAGCATCAGCCACGGCAGCAGGTGTGCATTGCCGGCGCCGCCGTCACCTTCGATGATCCAGCCAAACAGCATCACCACCACGATGAAACCCAGCGAGCCCCACACCCGGATCAGTCCGTAGCGGTGGCTGTCGCTGCCCAGGTGGGTCAGCGTGATCGATTCGAACTGCGGCATCACTGCGTTGTAGAAGAAGCAGAACGCGATCATCGCCGGGTACAGCCAGGGCTGCGGCAACGGCAGCAGGAAGGCGCAGAACGTCAGCAGCGTGAGCACACAGCCCAGCCGCAGCCAGAAGATCGGGCGCGGCGAGGCGGCGGCAATGGAGGTCCACGTGGTCGGCGCGACGATACGGGTGGCATACCACAGCCCCATCATCACGCTGATCGCGGTGACGCTCATGCCGCGCGAGGTCAGGAACAGCGACCAGTAGGGCGTGAACGCGCCGAGGGCGGCGTAGTAGAACAGGTAGAACGACGAGAGGCGGACGGCCGGGACGGCGTCGCGGGGGAGGGCGGTCATGCAGGGTCTCGGAGGGCGCGCACCCGCCAACAGTGGGTGCCTACCCGTGCATTATGCCGGTAGCACCCGACCGTGGGTCGGGTGACGCGGTCATTCCGGATCGTAATCCAGGTTGGAGGCCAGCCAGCGTTCGGCCTGCACGCGGTCCACGCCCTTGCGCTTGGCATAGTCCACCACCTGCTCGCGCGAGACCCGGCCGACCACGAAATACTGGCTCTGCGGGTGGCTGAAGTAGTAGCCCGATACCGCCGCGGTGGGCAGCATCGCAAAGCTCTCGGTCAGCTGCATGTCCGCAGTGCGCTCGGCATCGAGCAAGTGGAACAGCGTGGCCTTCTCGCTGTGCTCCGGGCAGGCCGGATAGCCCGGGGCAGGGCGGATGCCGGTGTACTTCTCGGCGATCAGCGACTCATTGTCCAGCTGCTCATCGGGCTGGTAGCCCCAGTAATCCATGCGTACGTGCTGGTGCAGGCGCTCGGCCAACGCTTCGGCCAGGCGGTCGGCCAGCGCCTTGAGCAGGATCGCGTTGTAATCGTCGTGATCGGCCTCGAAGCGGGCCACGTGCGGGTCGATGCCGATGCCGGCGGTGACCGCGAACGCGCCGATCCAATCCTGCTTGCCGCTGTCGGCCGGGGCGATGAAATCGGCCAGGCAGAAATCCGGGCGTTCGACCGGCTTGTCCACCTGCTGGCGCAGGAAGTGCAGCACCGCCGGGCCGTTGTCCGTGCGCAGGTGCACGTCATCGCCGACGCTGTTGGCTGGCCACAGGCCAAACACGGCCTTGGCGGTCAGCCACTTTTCCTCGACGATGCGGGTGAGCATCGCGCGGGCGTCCTGGTACAGATCGGTGGCCTGCGGGCCGACGATCTCATCGGTCAGGATCGCCGGGAACTTGCCGGCCAGTTCCCAGGCCTGGAAGAACGGGGTCCAGTCGATCACCTCGACCAGGTCGGCCAGTGGGTAATCGTCGAGCACATGCAGGCCCGGCCTGCGCGGCGTCGGCGGCGTGTAGTTCGCCCAGTCGCCCACGAAGCGCTGGGCGCGTGCCTTGGCCAGGGGCACCAGGCGCTTGGCATCGCCACGGTTGCGGTGGCGCTGGCGGATGTCGGCGTAGTCGGCCTCATTGGCGGCCACGAAGGCATCGCGCAGCTCGCGCGAGATCAGCGACTGCGCGACGCCCACCGCGCGCGAGGCATCCTTCACCCACACCGTGGGCGCCTTGTAATGCGGGTCGATCTTCAGCGCCGTGTGCGCACGCGAGGTGGTGGCGCCGCCGATCATCAGCGGCATCGTGAAGCCCTGCCGCTCCATCTCGCGGGCGACGTGGCTCATCTCTTCCAGCGAGGGGGTGATCAGCCCGGACAGGCCGATGATGTCCGCGTTTTCAGCACGCGCGGCGTCGAGGATCTTCTGCGCCGGCACCATCACGCCCAGATCGACCACATCGAAGTTGTTGCAGGCCAGGACCACGCCAACGATGTTCTTGCCGATGTCGTGCACGTCGCCCTTGACCGTGGCCATGATGATCTTGCCGTTGCTCTTGGCGGTGTCGCCACTGCGCGCCTTCTCGGCCTCGATGTAGGGCAGCAGGTAGGCCACCGCCTTTTTCATCACGCGTGCGGACTTGACCACCTGCGGCAGGAACATCTTGCCGGCGCCGAACAGGTCACCGACGATGTTCATGCCGTCCATCAGCGGCCCCTCGATCACATCCAGCGGCCGCGTCGAGCGCGCACGCGCTTCTTCGGTGTCCTGCTCGACCCAGGCGTCCATGCCGTGTACGAGCGCATGCGCAAGGCGGTCGTTGACCGGCTTCTCGCGCCAGGCCAGATCTTCGCCGCGCACTTCGCCTTTCTTGCCCTTGTAGCGCTCGGCGATCTCCAGCAAGCGCTCGGTGCCGTCGCGACGGCGGTTGAGGATCACATCCTCCACGCGCTCGCGCAGTTCCGGGTCCAGGTCATCGTAGATCGGCATCGCGCCGGCATTGACGATGCCCATGTCCATGCCCGCGCCAATGGCATGGAACAGGAACACGGAGTGGATCGCCTGGCGTACGGTTTCATTGCCGCGGAAGGAGAAGGACACATTGGAGACACCGCCGGAGACATGGCAGTGCGGCAGGGTGCGCTTGATGATGCGGGTGGCTTCGATGAAGTCGACCGCGTAGTTGTCGTGTTCCTCGATACCGGTGGCAACGGCGAAGATGTTCGGGTCGAAGATGATGTCCTGCGGCGGGAAGCCGACCTGTTCGGTCAGGATCCGGTAGGCGCGGGTGCAGATCTCGACCTTGCGCGCGCAGGTATCGGCCTGGCCGTCCTCATCGAAGGCCATCACCACCGCGGCCGCGCCGTAGCGCAGTACCTTGCGCGCCTGCTCGATGAACTGCGCTTCGCCTTCCTTGAGCGAGATCGAGTTGACCACGCTCTTGCCCTGCAGGCACTTCAGCCCGGCCTCGATCACGCTCCACTTGGACGAATCGACCATCACCGGAATGCGCGCGATGTCCGGCTCGGACATGATCAGATTCAGATAGCGCGTCATCGCCTTTTCGGAATCGATCAGGCCCTCGTCCATGTTCACATCGAGGATCTGCGCGCCATTGGCGACCTGCTGGCGCGCCACTTCCACCGCCTCCTCGTAACGCTCTTCCTTCACCAGCTTGCGGAACTGCGCACTGCCGGTGACGTTGGTGCGCTCGCCGATGTTGACGAACAGCAGGTCCGGGGTGATGACCAGCGGCTCGAGACCGGACAGGCGGGTGTGGCGGGAAGACGTCATGGGCAGGCTGGCACGGGCTGGCGGAGGAAGGTCAACGACAACGGGAACGGGGAGCAGGTGCGGTCATGCCGCGTCTTCCAGCGGTGGTGCGGGCAGGCGGCGCGGCGGCAGATCGGCTACCGCCTCGGCGATGGCACGGATGTGCGCCGGGGTAGTGCCGCAGCAGCCGCCCACCAGGTTGAGCAGGCCGGCGCTGGCGAATTCGCGCAGCGTGGTCGCCATTTCTTCCGGGGTTTCGTCGTACTCGCCGAAGGCATTGGGCAGGCCCGCATTCGGGTGTGCACTGACCAGGCACTCGGCCACGGTGGACAGGGTTTCCACGTGGGGCCGCATGTCGCTGGCACCGAGCGCGCAGTTCAGCCCGATCGACAGCGGCCGGCCGTGCGCGACCGAGGCGTAGAACGCCTCTGCCGTCTGCCCGGACAACGTGCGCCCGGACGCATCGGTGATGGTGCCGGAGATCATCACCGGCAGCCGACCACCGCGGGCGTCGAACACTTCTTCGATGGCGAACAGCGCGGCCTTGGCGTTGAGCGTATCGAAGATGGTTTCCACCATCAGGGTGTCGGCACCGCCGTCGATCAGCCCATCGATGGCCTCGCGGTAAGTCTCGCGCAGCGCATCGAAGCTGGTATTGCGGAAACCCGGATCGTTCACGTCCGGGCTGATCGACGCGGTGCGGCTGGTGGGGCCGAGCACCCCGATCACGAAGCGCGGCTTGCCCGGCGTGGTCGCCGCGACCGCATCGCAGCAGGCGCGCGCTACTGCGGCACCGGCTTTGTTGAGCTCGTAGACCAGGTGTTCAAGGTGATAGTCGGCCTGGCTGACCGAGGTCGCGTTGAACGTATTGGTCTCGACCAGATCGGCGCCGGCTTCCAGGTACGCGGTATGGATGCCGCCGATCACCTCCGGGCGGGTCAACAGCAGCAGGTCGTTGTTGCCCTTGAGGTCATGCCCCTGCGGCGCGTCGCCGGGCGCGGCATGGTCGCAGCCGGGCCCGTGCTGGTGGTCGTAACCGCCGGCGAAACGCTCGCCGCGGTAATCGTCCTCTTCCAGGCCATGCCGCTGGATCATCGTGCCCATGGCGCCATCGATGATCAGGATGCGCTGGGCCAGCGCCGCTTCCAGCGCATGCACGCGGTCGGGATGGAGCCAGGGCAGGGATGGCATGGGCAGACCTCAGGACTTGCTGGCAATCAGCGAAATGACTTCGAAATGCGGCGGGCGCTTCTCGCGGGTCACGGTTTCCAGGCTGGAGACGACCAGGCCGGCCTTCTCCACGAACCTGCGCAGTTCCTTGTCGCTGAAACCAAGGTTGACGTGGCCATACGCGTCCACGGCCGCACGGTGTTCGTGACGGGCCAGGCTGCACAGCAGCAGGCGACCGCCCGGGCGCAGCACGCGCGCGCCCTCGGCGACGGCCTGGGCCGGCTTCGCCGCGTAGGTCAGTGCGTGCATCAGCACCACCAGATCGAAGCTCTGGTCGGGGAAGGGCAGGGCGTGCATGTCGCCTTCGCGCACTTCCACGTTGGCCAGCCGGCGCAGGCGCTCGCTGGCGGCGGCGACCACGCGCGCGCTGGTATCGATGCAGACATAGCGCTTGGCATGCGGGGCGACCAGTTCGGCCAATACGCCGTCACCGGAGGCGATATCAAGCACGTCACCGGTTTCCAGCAGCGGCAGCGCGGTGCGCGCCAGCGCCTCCCACGTGCGGCCGGGGGAGTAATGGCGTTCCATGTCGCCGGCGACGCTGTCGGCCCAGTTCTGGTCGGCGGCGCGGCTGGCCATCACCGCGGCGACGCGTTCAGCATCCTGGCGCAGCAGCGGATCGTCGCTGCCGGTGCTCAGGGCATGCCACAATGCGCGCTGCGCCGGATCCAGCGCGGCGTCATCGAAGCGGTAATACGCCGAGACGCCCGAGCGACGGTCGCGGACCAGGCCGGCTTCCTTGAGCCGGGCCAGATGGGTGGACACCCGCGGCTGGGCCAGCGTGGTGATGGCCGACAGCTCGGCCACGGTGAGTTCTTCCTGTTCCAGCAGCGCCAGCAGGCGCACCCGGGTGGCGTCGGCGAACACTTTCAGCCGGACGGACCAGTCCTCGAGATCCATAAATATCTACCTATCGCGATATAGAGATATTTTCGTCCTTTGGCGGCGGTGCGGTCAAGTCAGGCGTCCTCTCCCCGCCCCCCGGTACAATCGACCGACCGGGCCGCGCGCACTGCGGCCCCTTTCACTCTGTACCCGGGAGGGTGTTGTGGATTTCAGCTTTACCGAAGAGCAGTTGATGCTGCAGGACGTTGCGCGCCGTATCGCGCAGGAAAAAATCGCGCCCAGCGCCGAACACCACGATCGTACCGGCGAGTTCCCGCTGGAGAACATCCGCCTGCTGGGCGAGAACGGTCTGATGGGCATCGAAGTGCCTGAAGAATACGGCGGTGCGGGCATGGACCCGATCGCCTACGTCCTGGCGATGGTGGAGGTCGCCGCCGGAGACGCTGCGCATTCGACGATCATGTCGGTCAACAATTCGCTGTTCTGCAACGGCATCCTGACCCATGGCAGTGAAGCGCAGAAGCAGAAGTACGTGCGCGCCATCGCCGAGGGCGAGGCCATCGGCGCGTTCGCGCTGACCGAGCCGCAGTCCGGGTCGGATGCGACGGCGATGCGCTGCCGGGCGGTCAAGCAGGCCGACGGCACTTACGTGATCAACGGCAAGAAAAGCTGGATCACCTCCGGCCCGGTCGCCAAGTACATCGTGCTGTTTGCGATGACCGATCCGGACCAGGGCGCGCGTGGCATCACCGCGTTCATGATCGACACCGACAAGGCCGGCTTCCACCGCGGCAAGACCGAGCCGAAGCTGGGCATCCGTGCCTCGGCCACCTGCGAAATCGAGTTCCAGGATTACGTGGCGGCCGCCGAGGATGTCGTCGGCAAGGAAGGCGAGGGCTTCAAGATCGCCATGGGCGTGCTCGACGCCGGCCGTATCGGCATCGCCTCGCAGGCGATCGGCATCGCGCGTGCCGCGTATGAAGCGACGATCGAATACGTGAAGGACCGCAAGGCCTTCGGCGCGGCGATCGGCACCTTCCAGATGACCCAGGCCAAGATTGCCGACATGAAATGCAAGCTGGACGCAGCCCTGCTGCTGACGCTGCGTGCGGCATGGGTGAAGGGCCAGGGCAAGCGTTTCAGCAATGAAGCGGCGATCGCCAAGCTGACCGCCTCCGAAGCGGCCATGTGGATCACCCACCAGGCGGTGCAGATCCACGGCGGCATGGGCTACTCCAAGGAAATGCCGCTGGAGCGTTACTTCCGTGATGCCAAGATCACCGAGATCTATGAGGGCACCTCGGAGATCCAGCGGTTGGTGATTGCGCGCAACGAGACGGGATTGCGCTGAGGTTCGACGGCCTCGACCCACGGTCGTGGCCTGCTGGCGGCGGCCGTCGCCTCGCGGCCGCCAGCCGGGCAGGTGCCGCCGTGGGTTGGCACGCGGTAGTGCAGAATGTGCGGTTCCGTTCTGCGGGAGATTCCATGGTGATCTATCGAGGCGCAGGGTTCCTGACGCTGCTCACGCCCATCGCGGCCCTGCTGCTGTTGATGTGGCTGTGGCCGGATCCGAGCGTCGACCACGGCAATACGTCGCTGCGGCAGCTGTTGTTCGGTTTCGCCATCGGGGCGTTCATCAATGTGCTGCTGGGGACATTTCTCAATCACGGTGCGCGTGCGCCCGGCGAGCCTGCCCGTCACCATTTCTTCTACATGCCGATGCAGTGGCCGTCGCTGGCGATCGTGGTCGTCTGCGCGGTATGGGGCGCCATCCGCGTGAATTGATCGCCGGCAGCTGCTCGCCAGGTAGTGCCGGCCGCTGGCCGGCAACCAGGCGGCCCTTCCCGGGCAACCGGAGGAGCCGGCCAGCGGCCGGCACTACCGGGATCGCTTCCGGTCCGCCACACATGGTGTGACCCGTCATGCATCACACACGAAAAAGCCCCGGCTCGCGCCGGGGCTTTTTCGTTTCAGCGTGACCACCCACGGTGGTCACCTGCGGTGGGGCAACCGTGGCTGCCCCTGCCCCTTAACGATCCGGACGGTGCGCCGTGTTGGCTTCGCCCTGGCGTTCCAGGAACTCCTTGGACGGTTCGTCCAGCTTGTCGCCCAGCATGCGGCGGACCACCACGAAGAACACCGGGATCATCAGCAGACCCAGGAAGGTGGCGAACACCATGCCGCCGATCACGCCGGTACCGATCGCGTGACGTGCGTTGGCGCCGGCACCGGTGGAGATGGCCATCGGCACCACGCCCATGATGAAGGCGAAGGAGGTCATCAGGATCGGGCGGAAACGCAGGCGGGAGGCTTCGATGGTCGCCTCGCGCAGGTTCTTGCCTGCGGCCCGCTGTTCCACCGCGAACTCCACGATCAGGATCGCGTTCTTCGCGGCCAGGCCGATCACGGTGATCAGGCCGATCTTGAAGTACAGATCGTTCGGCAGGCCACGTGCGAGCGAGAAGGCCAGCGCGCCCAGGACACCCAGCGGCACCACCAGCAGCACCGCCACCGGAATCGACCAGCTTTCATACAGCGCGGCCAGGCAGAGGAACACCACCACGATGGACAGCACCAGCAGCAGGGTCGCGGCGTTGCCGGCCAGGATTTCCTGGTAGGACATGCCCGACCAGTCGTAACCGAAGCCGGCCGGCAGGTCGTCGTTGACGATCCGTTCCATCGCCTGCATCGCCTCGCCCGAGCTGCGGCCTTCCGCCTGCGAACCGACGATGTTGACCGCCGAGTAACCGTTGTAGCGGCTCAGCGACGGCGGGGCGGACACCCATTCGGACTTCACCACGGTGCTCAGCGGAATCATCGCCTGCGTACCGTCGGCGTTGGTCTGCAGCGTGCTGGGCGTGTAGAAGCTGTTCAACGACTCCGCACCGGTGCGGTACGGACCATCGGCCTGCAGGGTCACGCGCTTGATGCGGCCTTCATAGAAGAAGTCGTTGACGTACACCGGGGCCAGCATCAGCTGGATGGTGCTGTACACGTCCGACACCGACAGCCCCATGGTCTGCGCCTGCACGCGGTCCACGTGCAACTGCAGCTGCGGGGCGTTTTCCAGGCCGTTCGGGCGCACGCCGGTCAGCAGGTCGCTTTCCTGCGCCGCCTTGCCGAGCAGGATGTTGCGGGCCTGCGTCAACTGCTCATAGCCCACGCCGCCACGGTCCTGCAGCCACATGTCGAAGCCGCCGAACTGGCCCAGGCCCTGCACGGTCGGCAGGTTGACCACGAAGATCTGCGCTTCCTTGATGCCGAAGAACGCGCCGTTCATGTTGTTGATGAACTCGGGCACGGTGATGTCGCGGTCCGCCCAGGGCTTGAGGCGGATGAAGCCCATGCCCACGTTCTCACCGGAACCGACGAAGCTGAAACCGGCCACCTGCAGCATGCCTTCGAAGCCATCCTGCTTTTCCAGGATGCCGCGCATCTGGGCGAAGGCGTGGTTGGTCTGCGACTTGGTCGAGCCCGGCGGCAGCTGCACGATCGCCAGCGCATAGCCCTGGTCTTCTTCGGGCAGGAAGCTGCCCGGCATGCGCGTGAACAGGAAGCCGCACAGCACGGTCAGCACCACGAACAGGATCATCCAGCGCGGGGCATGCTTCACCGCCGAGGTGATGTGGCCCACGTAGGTGTTGCTGACCTTGTCGTAGTACTTGTTGAACGTGCGGTAGACGATGTTCGGGTTGTCGTTGTGCGTCGGCTTGAGGAACGTCGCGCACAGCGCCGGGGTGAAGCCCAGCGCCAGGAACGCCGAGAAGGCCATCGCGATGGCGATCGTCAGCGCGAACTGCTTGTAGATCTCGCCGGCGGCGCCGCCCTGCAGGGCCGACGGAATGAACACCGCCGCCAGCACCACGGTAATGGCGACCACCGCACCGGTGATCTGGGTCATGGCCTTCTGGGTGGCGGCCTTGGGCGGCAGCTTCTCCTCGGTCATGATGCGTTCGACGTTCTCGATCACCACGATCGCGTCATCGACCACGATGCCGATCGCCAGCACCATCGCAAACAGCGTCAGCTGGTTGATGGTGAAGCCGATGATGCTCATGCCCAGGAACGTGCCCAGCAGCGCGACCGGGATGACCAGGGTCGGGATCAGCGTGGCGCGGAAGTTCTGCAGGAAGATCAGCATCACCAGGAAGACCAGCGCGACCGCTTCGATCAGGGTCTTGACCACTTCCTCGATCGAGATCTTCACGAAGGTGGTGCTGTCGTACGGCGAGAACCAGCTGACACCGGCCGGGAAGCTCGGGGCCAGTTCGTCCATCTTGGCGGTGACCGCGTTGGCCACGTTCAGTGCGTTGGCGCCCGGCAGCAGCTGGATCGCGAAGGCACCGGTCGGCTTGCCGTTGTACTGGGTATCAAAGCCGTAGTTGTTCGCACCGAAGGCGATCCGGGCGATGTCCTTGAGCAGCACGCGCGAACCATCGGTGTTGGCGCGCAGGATGATGTTCTCGAACTCTTCCGGCGAGCTGAAGCGGCCTTCGGCCGAGACCGTCGCGGTGAAGTAGTGGCCTTCAGGCGAGGGATCCGAGCCCAGCGAACCGGCTGCGAACTGTACGTTCTGGTCCTTGATCGCGGCCAGCACCTGGGTGGCCGACAGGCCGTAACCCTGCATCTTTTCCGGGTTGAGCCAGATGTTCATGGCGTACTCGGAGCCGAACTGCTGGGTGCTGCCCACGCCCGGGATACGCGAGATCTGGTCGAGCACGCGCGAACCGACGATGTCGTTCAAGGCATCGCGGTCGATCGAGGCGCTGTCGGACTGCAGGGCCACCACCATCAGGAAGCCGGCGTTGGCCTTGGCCACCACCACGCCCTGCTGGGTCACCTCGGTCGGCAGGCGAGGGGTCGCCAGCGACACCTTGTTCTGCACCTGGACCTGGGCGATGTCGGCATCGGTGCCGGTTTCGAAGGTCAAGGTGATGGTGACGCGGCCGTTGGAGGCCGAGGAGGAGCTGAAGTACAGCAGGTGATCGATGCCGGTCAGCTGCTGCTCGATCACCTGGGTGACCGACTTTTCGGCGGTGTCGGCGCTGGCGCCGGGGTAGGTGGCGCTCACCGTCACCTGGGGCGGTGCGATGCTCGGGTAGGACTCCACGCCCAGACCCAGGATCGAGATCACGCCCGCAAGCGAGATCAGGATCGCGACCACCCAGGCGAATACCGGGTGTTCAATGAAAAATTTAGGCATGACGGAGGATTCCCGTTATTGCTTGTTCGGTTCGGCAGCCGGAGCGGCGTCGGACTTCGTGGCGGCGGCATCGGCCGGGGCGGCAGCGGCGTCAGGCTGGGCGGCATCGGCCGGAGCGGCACCCGCCGGAGCAGCACCCGCCGGCGCCTGGCCATTGCCGTTGCCGGCGGCCGGGTTCCACGGGGCGGCCTTGGCCGGGGCGCCTTCCTTGACCTTCTGCACGCCGGCCACGATCACCTGGTCGCCGGCATCCAGGCCACCGCTGACCAACCAGTTGCTGCCCTGCTGGCCTTCGCTCTTCACGTTCTTGCGGATGACCTTGCCATCCTTGCCGACCACCAGCACGTAGCCGCCGGTGGTGTCGCGCTGCAGCGCCTGCAGCGGCACCAGGTAGGCGTTGTTGCGCTCACCCAGGGTCGCCTGGAAGCTGACGAAGGCGCCCGGCAGCAGGATCTGCTGCGGGTTGGGCAGCACCGCGCGCAGCGAGACCGCGCCGGTGGCCGGGTCGACCGTGGTCGAGGAGAAGTCCAGCGTGCCCGGCTGGTCGTAGACGGTGCCGTCGGCCAGCTTCACCTGCACGGTGGACTTGCCGTCCCCGCTCAGGGCCAGTGCGCCCTTGGCCTGGGCCGCGCGCATCTGGGTCAGCTCATCCACGCTCATGGAGAAGTTCACGTACAGCGGGTCGAGCTGGTCCACGGTGGTCAGCAGGGTGACATCGCCCTGACCGACCAGTGCGCCTTCGGTGACCTGCTGCTTGCCGGCGCGGCCGCTGATCGGCGAACGCACTTCGGCATAGCCGAGGTTGATCTTCGCGCTGGCCAGCGAGGCCTGGGCCTGCTGCACCGCCGCGGCGGCGGTACGCTCGGTCGCTTCGGCCGCGTCCAGATCGGATTTGGAGACATAGGCCTGCGGGGCCAGCGAGCGGGCGCGGTTGGCCGCGGCCTTGGCGTTCGCGGCGGTGGCCTGGGCCGAGGTCAGCTCGGCCTGCGCGGCGTTGAGCGCGGCGCGCAGCGGTGCCGGATCGATCAGGAACAGCACCTGGCCTTCCTTCACATCCGAGCCTTCCTGGTAGACGCGCTTGAGCAGCACGCCCGGCACACGGGCCCGGACATCGGCACTGCGGTACGGCGACAGACGGCCGACCAGCTCACGCTGCAGGGGCAGGGTCTGGGGCTTGGCCTCGATCACGCCCACTTCCGGCGGCGGCGGGGCCTGCTGCTCTTCCTTCTTGCAGGCGGTCAACGCAAGGGCGACTGCGCACGTCAGGGCAAGGGTGCGGAGTGGGGCGATCATCAGGAGAAGCTCCGGTGTTGGTTTGAATGCGAAGCCGTGGCGGCTTCGGGCGCAGCGAACGCGCGCAGGAAGCTGTCGACGGAGAATTCTGCCCAGCGGCGCCGCACGGTGGCGTCAGCGCGATGGGGGATGTGGAAGCGCTGTTTTTCGAAATCCAAGCCGGCGATCATGCTCAATAGCAGTTCAGCCATGAAGTGCGGGTCGTCATGCCTCAATTGGCCTTGCTCGGACCGGGTTGCCATCCATTCAGAAACATGAAGCGCCAGTGCCCCGGCGCCGTCCTGGTAAAGGGTGCGGGCTTCCTGGGGGAACTGGCTGGATTCTGTCGCGATCAGCCTCCGGGCCTGGACCACGTGGGGCTGATTGAAGTGATCCAGGTAATCGTTGGCGAACTGCAGCAGGCTGCCACGCAGGTCATCACCGTCCAGTGAGCGCAGCCCGGCGGTCGCGCGGCAGACATGCCGCTGCATCACCCGGCGCAGGAGTTCCTGCTTGCTTCCATAGCGGCTGTAGAGGGTCTGCTTGGAGCAGCCGGCGTGCTGGGCCACCGCGTCCATGCTCAGCTGCATCCCCTGGCTGGCCAGCAACTCGCGCACAGCATCGAACACGCGATGATCGCGCGCGTCCATCGTGCTGGCGGCGGGGTGTGGGGGAGTCACGCGGTGGACTATACCGTCCAGTTCAGAATTGTAGAAGCCTTGTCTTTCGGTGCGTTTTGATGACCAACGTCAAGTTGCAACCGAAGCGGCCGATGCTGCGACGGAGGAAGCGCCGATGCGCTGATCCGTACGTCGCCGAATTGACATCGCCGATGTAAACGGGACCCAACCCGAATCACCTTATTCCGTCCTGCAGCAAGGTATTTCTGTGCGGTAGGCCTACAATTTCATTTTCCCAACTGAGCAACACGCACCGCTCCGTCATGAAACCGCAAAAACCAGCAGCCAAGACCGTGAAAAACAAATCCAAACCAGCCGATACGCAGACTGTTTCGCCAGTGGGCTTCTCGCTGGAGCCGGTGTACACGGCCTTGCGCAAGCGCTACCCGTCGGCCGGGCAGGCCGAGGCAGTGGCTTTTGCCGCCGACTTCTACAAGCGCATGGAGGCGGACGAGTTCCCGCACCACAGCGCCGAGGAGTGGGCCGCACTGGCAGCGGACACGCTGGAATTCGCGCGTGTGCGCAAGCCCGGCAAGGCCAACGTCCGCGTGTTCAACCCGACGCTGAAGGGCAACGGGTGGGAGTCGCCGCATACGGTGCTGCAGATCGTCAATGACGACATGCCGTTCCTGGTCGACACCGTCACGATGTCGCTGGCCGAACACGGCGTTGGCGTGCACGTGCTGGGTCACCCGGTCATCCGCTTCGCGCGTGACAAGGCCGGCAAGCTGACCACGGTCAGCGACGGCACCGCCGAATCGGTGATGCTGCTGGAAATCGACCGTCAGCCGGCCGAGGCCATGGCCGACGTCGAGAAGGCGATCATCAAGGCGCTGGACGAGGTGCGTGCCATCGTCCGCGATTGGGACGCGATGCGTGCCAAGGCGCAGAGCCTGGCCGACGATCTCGGCAGCCGCCAGCTGCCGGTCGATGCCGCCTCGCGCGCCGAAGCACAGGAATTCCTACGCTGGGCCGCCGATAATCACTTTACCTTCTTCGGTTACCGCGAGTACCGCGTCGAGAAGCAGGGCAAGGAAGATGTGCTGGCGCCATTGAACGACACCGGCCTGGGCCTGATGCGCGGGCAGGACAAGTCCGCCGCGCGCCCGGTCAAGACCCTGGCCGCGCAGGGCCTCAATGCCACCTCCGGTTTGAAGGACGCACTGATCCTGACCAAGACCAATGCCCGTTCGCGCGTGCATCGCTCCGGTTACATGGATTACATCGGCGTGCTGGAGTTCGACGCCAAGGGCAAGATCATCGGCGAGCAGCGCTTCCTGGGCCTGTTCACCTCCAGCGCTTACAACCGCCGCCCGTGGGAAATCCCGCTGGTGCGCCAGCGCCACGAATATGTGATGAGCAAGTCCGGCCTGGCGCCGAGCAGCCACAGCGGCAAGGCCCTGCGCCACATCCTGGAAACCCTGCCGCGCGAAGAACTGTTCCAGTCCAGCGAGGACGAACTGTTCCGCACCGCCATGGGCGTGCTGGGCCTGCAGGAGCGCGTGCGCAGCCGCCTGTTCCTGCGCCGTGACAAGTACAGCCGTTTCATCTCCGCGCTGGTGTACCTGCCGCGCGAACGCTTCAACACCGATGTGCGCCTGCGCATCGAAGCCATGCTCAAGGACGCCCTGCAGGGTGAGTACGTGGACAGCTCCGTGGTGCTCGGCGAGTCGCCGCTGGCCCAGGTGCATCTGATCGTGCGCCCGAAGGCAGGCCAGACCCTGGAAGTGGACACCAGCGAACTGGAGCAGAAGCTCGCCCAGGTGCTGCGCAACTGGCAGGACGATCTGCGCGAAGCCCTGGTCGCCCGCCACGGTGAAGGCGAAGGCCTGCGCATCGCCGCGCGTATCGGCAAGGCGTTGCCGGCCGGTTACATCGAAGATTCCAGCACCGAGATCGCCGCCAACGACGTCAGCCAGCTCGATGCGCTGACCGGCCCGGACGATCTGCGCCTGAGCCTGCAGGCGGTGCAGCGCGAAAGCGGCGACGGCCTGCGCCTGAAGCTGTATCGCCAGCTGGACGACATCCCGCTGTCCGACGCGCTGCCGATGATGGAAAACATGGGCCTGCGCGTGATCTCCGAGCGTCCGTACCGTCTGACGGTCGACAACGCCCCGGTGTACGTGCAGGACTTCGAAGTGGAATCGGTGGCCGGTGCGATCGACGCGCCGAGCGTCGATGCCGCCTTTGGTGAGACCTTTGCCCGCGTGTGGCACGGCGATGCCGAGAACGACGGTTTCAACCGCCTCGTGCTGGCTGCCGGCCTGCACTGGCGCCAGGTCGCGATGCTGCGTGGCTACTGCAAGTACCTGCTGCAGACCGGCGTGCCGTTCTCGCAGGCCTACGTGGAAGGCACCTTCACCCGTTACCCGCTGCTGGCCCGCCTGCTGGTGGAGCTGTTCGAAGCCCGCTTCGACCCGGCCACCGGCCACGAAAGCAAGGATGCGATCGCCGAGGGCCAGACCCAGCTGCGCGCGCACCTGACCGTGCTCGCCGGCGGTGACGAAGCCACCCTGAAAGTGCTCAAGACCGTGGTCGATGCACGCAAGGGCGACCGCACCGTGCAGATGGATGCCGCGCGCGACGCGCTGCTCAAACTGATGGACCGCGTCTCCAGCCTGGATGAAGACCGCATCCTGCGCAGCTTCATGGGCGTGATCGATGCGACCCTGCGTACCAGCTACTACCAGACCGATGCCGAGGGCCGCCCGGGCCACGTCATCAGCTTCAAGTTCGATTCGGCGCTGGTGCCGGACCTGCCCAAGCCGCGCCCCTACCGCGAAATCTTCGTGTATGGCCCGCGCGTGGAAGGTACGCACCTGCGTTTCGGTGCGGTGGCCCGTGGTGGCCTGCGCTGGTCGGACCGTCGCGAAGACTTCCGTACCGAGGTGCTGGGCCTGGTCAAGGCGCAGATGGTCAAGAACACCGTGATCGTGCCGGTCGGTGCGAAGGGTGGCTTCTTCGCCAAGACCCCGCCGGTGAACGGCGACCGCGATGCGATCTTCGCCAACGGCGTGGCCTGCTACAAGCTGTTCATCCAGGGCCTGCTGGACATCACCGACAACATCGTCAACAACAAGATCGTGCCGCCGGTGGATGTCGTGCGCCATGACATGGACGACCCGTACCTGGTGGTGGCCGCCGACAAGGGCACTGCGACCTTCTCCGACATCGCCAACGGCCTGGCCGTGGCGCATGGCTTCTGGATGGGCGATGCCTTCGCCTCCGGTGGCTCGGTCGGTTACGACCACAAGGGCATGGGCATCACCGCGCGCGGTGCGTGGGAGTCGGTCAAGCGCCACTTCCGTGCGCTGGGCCGTGACAGCCAGAGCCAGGACTTCACTGCGGTCGGCGTGGGCGACATGTCCGGCGACGTGTTCGGCAACGGCATGCTGCTGTCGCGCCACATCCGCCTGGTCGCGGCCTTCGATCACCGCCACATCTTCCTGGACCCGAACCCGGATGCGGCCACGACCTTCGTCGAGCGCGAGCGTCTGTTCACCGTGCCGCGTTCCAGCTGGGCCGATTACGATGCCAAGCTGATCAGCAAGGGCGGCGGCGTGTATCCGCGTACGCTGAAGTCGATCGAGATCACCCCGCAGGTCCGTGACGTGCTGGGCCTGGACGAGGGCATCAAGTCGATGGCCCCGAACGATCTGATGAGCGCGATCCTGAAGGCACCGGTCGATCTGCTGTGGAACGGCGGCATCGGTACCTACGTCAAGGCGGCCAGCGAGCAGCACAGCGATGTCGGCGACCGCGCCAACAACGCGCTGCGCGTCAATGGCGGCGAGCTGCGCTGCAAGGTGGTGGGCGAGGGTGGCAACCTGGGCATGACCCAGCTGGGCCGCATCGAAGCTGCCCAGGCCGGCGTGCTGCTCAACACCGACTTCATCGACAACTCGGCCGGTGTGGACACCTCCGACCACGAAGTCAACATCAAGATCCTGCTCAATGATGTGGTGCGGGCCAAGAAGTTGACCGTCGAGCAGCGTAACAAGCTGCTGGCCTCGATGACCGACGAAGTGGCCGCGCTGGTGCTGATGGACAACTACCGTCAGAACCAGGCGCTGAGCCTGATGGAACGCATGGCGGTCAAGCGCCTGGGCTCCAAGCAGCACTTCATCCGCACGCTGGAACAGCAGGGCCTGCTGGATCGCCAGATCGAGTACCTGCCCTCGGATGCGGAGCTGTCCGCGCGCAAGGCGCGTGGCCAGGGCCTGACCCGTCCGGAGCTGTCGGTGCTGTTGTCCTACTCCAAGCTGGTGGCCTTCCAGCAGCTGCTCGAGTCGGACATCCCGGAAGACCCGTACCTGTCCAAGGAACTGCAGCGTTACTTCCCCACGCCCCTGCAGAAGAAGTACGCCGACGCGATGGAGCGTCACCGCCTGAAGCGCGAAATCATCGCCACGGCCGTGACCAACCAGACCATCAACCGCATGGGCGCCACCTTCCTGATGCGCATGCAGGAAGACACCGGCCGCACCGTGGCCGAGGTCGCCAAGGCCTACACGATCAGCCGTGAAACGCTGGACGCGCGCGCCCTGTGGGCACAGATCGACGCCCTCGACGGCACGCTGCCGGAGTCGGTGCAGATCGACGCACTGGAAGTGATCTGGAAGCTGCAGCGCTCGTTCGTGCGTTGGCTGCTGTCGCGTCCGGGCGCCATGCCGGGCATCACCGAAGCCGTCAACCGCTACCAGGCCGCGTTCAACGACATCCGCGACGCCTCGGGCGTGCTGCCGGATTCGCAGCGCCCGGCCTACGAGGCGAGCGTGCAGGAGTGGAAGGACAAGGGTCTGCCGCCGGCGTTGTCGCAGCAGCTCTCGGAACTGCAGTTCCTGGAGCCGGCGTTCGACATCATCGAGCTGGCCCGCACCCGCAAGCTCAAGCCGGTGGACGTCTCCAAGGTCCACTTCCGCCTGGGCGATGCCCTGCAGCTGCCGTGGCTGTTCGAGCAGATCGACGCGCTGGAGGTCAATGGCCGCTGGCACGCCGTGGCCCGTGGCGTACTGCGCGACGAGCTGGCCGCCCACCATCGCAACCTGGCTGCCCAGGTCCTGTCGATGAAGGGCAGCAGCGCCGAAGCCAAGGTCGCCGCCTGGATGGGCCGCGATGACAGCAGCCTGCGCTTCACCCTGGCGATGCTGGCCGAACTGGCCGAGCAGAAGACCCTGGATTACCCGACCGTTTCGGTCGCGGTGCAGCGCCTGGGCCAGCTGGCTTCGCATGGTGCGTAAGCATGGTGCGTTGGCGCATTCGCGCTGACGCCCCACGGTTTGCCTTGCAAACCGTGGGCCCCATGCAAACGATGCTTCCAGACCCCCGCGCCTTCGGCGCGCCCCCCTGACTCAGGGGGGCTCTGCTCCAGAGGGATGGGCGGGGGCCGGTAACGGCATTGCATGAGAAACACACGGCTCCGCTTCGGCGGGGCCGTTTTCGTTTCCGTCCGTGCCGGCCCGCGACCGGCACGAACGGTTATGCTCTTGCCGGCATACCCCACCCGGATTCACCGATGAGCGACACCCCCCGTATCGCCTTCATGGCCAGCTCCACCGAAGCGGCGCAGCTCGCCCTGGCACAGATGCGGGCCCGCTATGGCGACTACGCGCCCGAGCAGGCCGAGGTGCTGTGCCCGTTGGGGGGGGATGGCTTCCTGCTGCAGACGCTGCATCGCTATGGTGCGCTGGAAAAGCCGGTGTTCGGCATGAAGCTGGGCACGGTGGGCTTCCTGATGAACCAGTTCCGTGATGATGATCTGCCCGCGCGCCTGGCGGCCGCGGAGCCGGCCAACCTGCGGCCGCTGGAGATGCTGGCGTTGACCGAGTCCGGCACCACCACCGGCTCGCTGGCCTACAACGACGTCTCGCTGCTGCGCCAGACCCGCCAGGCCGCGCACATCGGCATCGACCTCAATGGCCAGGAACGCGTGGCCGAGCTGATCGGCGACGGCGTGCTGGTGGCCACCCCGGCCGGCAGCACCGCCTACAACTATTCCGCGCACGGCCCGATCCTGCCGCTGGGCTCGCACACCATCGCACTGACCCCGCTGGCCCCGTACCGCCCACGCCGCTGGCGCGGTGCGATCCTCAAGGCCGACACGGAAGTGCGGTTCCGCGTGCTCGACCCGTACAAGCGCCCGGTCAGCGTCACCGCCGATTCGCACGAAACCCGCGATGTGGTGGAAGTCACCATCCGCGAATCGCGCGAGCGCCGCGTCACCATGCTGTTCGACCCGGAACACAATCTGGAAGACCGGATCCTGAGCGAGCAGTTCATGTTCTGAGGGCGCTTGGCCGTGGCGGCCATGCTCTGTGGGAGAATGGATGGCCGGCCGCTGCGGCCGCATTGGATTGCTGATTGCCATGGGCGACAACACCCCCCGTTTGCTGACCGTTGCCGTGACCTCGCGGGCCCTGTTCGATCTGGAAGAGGGCCATGCGCTGTTCGAGGCCGAAGGCGTCGATGCCTATGCCGAGTACCAGCGCAAGCACGAAGACGATGTGCTGCGCCCCGGCGTGGCCTTCCCGGTGGTGCGCAAGCTGCTGGCGCTCAACCAGGGCCAGTCACCGGAACAGCCGCGGGTGGAAGTGATCCTGCTCTCGCGCAACTCGGCCGACACCGGCCTGCGCATTTTCAATTCGATCCAGCACTACGACCTGGGCATCATCCGCGCGACCTTCACCGCAGGTGAGCCGACCTGGCCGTACGTGAAGCCGTTCGGCACCGATCTGTTCCTGTCGGCCAACCCGGAATCGGTGCGCCGCGCATTGCTGCACGGGATCGCCGCGGCCACCATCCTGCCCAAGCCGCCGGGCGAGACGATTGCCGCGGCCGAGCAGGTCGATCTGGGCCGTCCGCTGGGCCAGCTGCGCATCGCCTTCGATGGCGATGCGGTGATCTTCGGCGATGAAAGCGAGCGCATTTCGCGCGAGCAGGGCGTGGAAGCGTTCGGTCGCCACGAGCGGGAAAACGCCCGCGAGCCGCTCAGTGGTGGCCCGTTCCGCAATTTCCTCTCGGCCCTGCATACGCTGCAGGCCGTGTTCCCCTCGGGCGAGGATGCCCCGATCCGCACCGCCCTGGTGACGGCGCGCTCGGCGCCGGCGCACGAGCGCGTGATCCGCACCCTGCGCGAGTGGGGCGTGCGTCTGGACGAAGCGCTGTTCCTTGGCGGCCGCCACAAGGGGCCGTTCCTGGAAGCGTTCGGCGCGGACATCTTCTTCGATGATTCCCAGCACAACATCGACAGCGCGCTGCAGCACCAGAGCGTGGCGGCCGGGCATGTGCCGCACGGGGTCGCCAACGGCGGTTGATGCACGGCCCGGATGCACGTGGGGCCCAGGTATCCGCCAACGGTGGTGCCGATGTACCCACCAACGGTGGCGCCAATGTACCCACCAACGGTGGGTACCTACCGGATCGGCAGGACCGACGGCGCGGTGGTGTCGGGATTGAGTGGCAGGCGGATGTCCACCAGCCGCCAGCGCAGACCCGAACGCTGCAGGATGAACACCACCGGTGCGCCCTGCGGCGTGTAGGTGGTGGCGGTAAAGCGCGACAGCGAGTCGAAATGGTGGGTCGCCCCCTTCAGCGGGCGCGCCGGCCGTGGCGCCGCGTAGGCATCGTTGCTCGGGCTGTCCAGGTCATTGCTGGCCCGCTTCCACAGGGTATGGCCCTCCAGCAGCGCGCCGATGCCGGTCGGCGTCACCAGCGCATCCACGGCGGTCGCGCTGAGCCGGTCGCCGGCCGAGAGCAGCAACGCGCCGAACAGGCTGGACTGCATGTCCGGACCGGCGCGACGGACCACGTAGTCGCTGAGCTGGGCGCGCAGGTTGGCGCGCAGCATCGGGAAATCCACGTAACGGTCGAGCCTGGCGGTATCACGCTGTTCGATCGCGCGGCTGAGGCCGTGCACGGTCACGTAGGGCCCGCTGAACACAATGCCGGCCAGCACCAGCAGCACGGTGACCAGCAACCAGAGCAGTTTCTTCATCGGGTCTGCCTTGTCGTCATGGTGCCCAGCTTGCCGCAGCGGACGTCAGCGCACGTGAAGCTCAGAATTCCAGGTCCAGCGCCGCGCACAGGTAGTCCACGAATGGCGCCAGCGTGACCAGGTCGGCCGCGATGGTCTGGCGCAGCCGCGGGCCGGTCATCGTGGCATCGTCCAGCGAACGCCAGAACACCCAGTTGCGGTGCTTGAGATCGTCGATGAACTCGAAATCCGGCTCGAAACCCCGCGGGGCACGGACCAGCTTCTCGCTTTCCTCGAAATCGAACTTTTTGCGCAGCACCGGGGAATGCGCGGCCGCCTTCCAGCTGCCGGGATTGTCGACGATGAAGTGGCGCACCTTGCGCTGGGTGGCCGGCTCGGGATGCCACAGCCCCGCGCCGACGAAGCTCTCGCCTGGCTGCAGGTGGATGTAGAACGACGGGGCCGGCACCTGCTTGCGCCGCTCATGGAACAGGCGCGCGCCCTGCCAGCTCTTGTAGGGCGATTTATCGTTGGAGAAGCGCGCATCGCGGTAGATGCGGAACAACGACCCACCCACGGTGCGCGGGTCGGCGCGGAAGTGCTCGCTGACCGCGGCCAGGTCCGGCTGCAGATCGGTGATCAGGCGCAGGAACGGCTGGCGGACATGTTCTTCGTACTTGGGCTTGTGTTCGTTGAACCAGGTCTTGTCGTTGTTGCGGGCCAGGCCACGCAGGAACGTGAACGTGGCCGGGCTGAAATACGTGCTCATAGGCTGCTCTGCAGGTGGGTGCCCCAGTCGCGCAGCTGCTGCAGCAGGGCGAGCTTGCCGGCATCGTCGGCATGCTCTGCGGCCAGTGCATCCAGCTGCGCGGTGAACTGCGGCAGGGTCTGTTCGCCCAGCGACGCGTCGCCGAGCAGGCGCTGGCGACGATAATCGTTCCAGCGTGAGCGCTCGGTGGTGTCCAGGGTGTCCAGATGGTTGCGGGCGCGGTACCGGAACAGCAGTTCGGGCATGCGCGGGTCACGCAGGCGCTCGGCGAAGCTGGCCAGCTCGGCCGGCGGGCTGGTACGGATCCGCGACATCAGGGATTTGTCGCCGTCGGCCAGGAAGCCGTCGTACAGCGAGGCATCGACATCGCTGGGCGCCAGGCTACGCTCGCCCGAATACACCTGGCGGACCTTCTCGGCCAGCGCCGGTCCGATCTGGCGCAGGCGCTCGGCCTTGGCCTCGATCGCGGCCGGGTCGATCCCCAGGCGTGCATGGTCGGCCGGGCGCAGATGGTTCCATGCGACCAGCGCCGGCACCTTGTTGAGGTGCACTTCCTTGAGCGGCACGCGCTGCTCGCCCTCCGCCATGTCGGCCGCGCGGGTGTACAGGCGCGCGGCGATGGTTTCCGGCGGCAGCTCGAGCAACGGTTCGATATCACCCTCCAGATCGAGCGCGATGATGCGGTTGTTGATGAAGGGATGGCGCGCCAGTGGCAGCACCGGCGCGGCGCACATGCGCTGGGCCGGATAGCGCATCGAGATGTGCAGCACCGGCTGCATCGCGTCCACATCCAGCAGGCCGCCGACGAAACGCTTGTCACGCAGCTTCAGCGCGTAGTCCCACAGCCGCGGCTGCGCCTGCTTGAACAGCTTCGCCAGCCCGATCGTCGCGTACACATCGGACAATGCTTCGTGCGCATCGCCCTGGCGGACGTTGTTGGCCACGGCCAGATGTTCCAGCTTGAAGGAGGTCGCGCCACCCTCGCGTTGCGGCCAGACAATGCCGTCCGGGCGCAGCGCGTGCAGCAGCCGCATCATGTCCAGCAGGTCCCAGCGCGAGTTGCCGTTGCGCCATTCGCGCTCGTAGGGGTCGTAGAAGTTGCGGAACAGACCGTGGCGGACGAACTCATCGTCGAAGCGCAGGGTGTTGTAGCCCAGCGTGCAGGTCCCAGGCCGCGACATCAGGTCGTTGATGCGCGCGAACGCCTCGGCCTCGGTGACGCCGGCGCTGAGGGCATGCTGCGGGGTGATGCCGGTGATCAGCGTGGCGACCGGCGAGGGCAACAGGTCGTCGGCCGGTTTGACGTAGAAGCTGACCGGCTCGTCGATGATGTTCAGATCGGCATCGGTGCGGATGCCGGCGAACTGCGCGATGCGCGTGCGGCGCGGGTCCTGGCCGAAGGTTTCCAGGTCATAGAACAGGAAGCTGTCGGACATCAGTGCGCGCCCTCCAGGACTGGCAGTTGTTCGTGGACCAGGCGCTCCAGGGCGGCCCAGTCGATATGTGCCAGGCTGTCGTGCCCGGCGGTGGCGTCCTCCAGCATGCGCCGCTGCAGCTCGGTGCGGGCCAGCGCTACGGCATACGGGGTGCGCAGGAAGGTGACCATCGTGTAATGCGGCACGAAGCGGGTCGGCCACCGCGCCTGCAGCGCCTGTTCCAGTTCGCGCTGCAACAGGAACTGCGGATCGGCCACGCGGTCGCGCATCTCCAGGTAGTTTTCCAGCGCCATCTGCTGGATCGCCTCGGCGTTCGGCTTGCGGTCGGTTTCGAAGGCGGCGAAGGCCTCGGCCAGCGAATCCTGCTCCAGCAGGTGCGCGGCCAGTGCGATGCAGTCTTCGAAGGCGCAGTTCATGCCCTGGCCGTGGAACGGGACCATCGCGTGCGCGGCATCGCCGATCAGCACCGCGCGGCCCTTCATGTGCCAATGCTTGAGGTGCAGCGTGCCGAGCAGGCCCGGCGGGTGCTGCTCCCAATCGCGGCGCAGGTTCGGGATCAGCGCCAGTGCATCGGGGAAGTCGCGCGCGAACAGCGCCTCGGCCTCGGCCCCGCTGTTGGTGGTGGCAAAGCTCGGGTCGCCCTCGTTGGGCAGGAACAGCGTGACGGTGAACGTGCCTTCGTCGTTGGGCAGCGCAATGCACATGTAGTGCCCGCGCGGCCAGATGTGCAGCGCATTGGCCTCGATCCGGAAACCACCGTCAGCGGTCGGCGGGATCTCCAGTTCCTTGTAGGAGTGATCCAGGAAGTCGATGCGCTCGTCCAGCGGCTGCTTGCGGTTCATCGCCGCGCGCAAAGCCGAACCGGCACCGTCGGCACCGATCAGGGTATCGAAGCGGATATCGTGCGGCTGGTCGTCGCGGTCATCGATGAAGCGCGCGTAGCCGGCATCGAAATCCACGGTGTGCAGGCGGCGGTGGAAATGCACGGTGGCGCCCGCATCCTCGGCCAGCTGCAGCAGCGTGGTGTTGAGGTCCTTGCGGTGGATCGACCAGATCACTTCGCTGTCATCGCGGCCGTAGCGCTGCAGCTGCGGTTCGCCCTCGCGCGGGTGGATCATGCGCCCGCGCATCATCACTGCCTTGGCCATGACCGCGTCTTCGACACCGGCCTGGCGCAGCGCATGGCGGCCACGCTCGGCGAGCGCCAGGTTGATCGAGCGACCGGACTCGTAATCGCTCACGCGCGGATCGCCGCGGCGCTCATACAAGGTGATCTGCCAGCCCTGGCGGGACAGCAGGATGGCAAGCAGCGAACCGGCCAGACCTGCGCCGATGATGCTCAGCGAGCGGGAGGGGGTAGCGATCAAGTCAATGTCCGTGGGGGCGGGGAGGGCGGCTTAGAGGCCAGCCCAGGCTTCCACTTCCTCGACGAAGTGGTGCAGGTCGAGGTAGCGGTTGTAGAGCGGGGTCGGCGAAATGCGGATCACATCGGGCTCGCGCCAGTCGCCGAGCACGCCCACGGTCTGCAGGTACTCGAACAGGCTGCGGCCGCGCTCGCGGCCACCGGCCACGCGCAGCGAGAGCTGGCAGCCGCGGCGTTCCGGTTCGGACGGGGTCAGCACCTCGAGCACCCCGGACAGGCGCGCGCGAACGAGCGCATCCAGCATGCCGGTCAGGCGCAACGATTTGACCCGCAGCGCGTCGATGCCGCCGGCCTTGTCGACCACCTCCAGCGCAGCGCGCAGCGGGGCCAGGCCCAGCACGGGCGGGTTGCTGAGCTGCCAGCCTTCAGCGCCCACGGCGGGCACGAACTGCGGGGCCATCTTGAAGCGCGTGGCCTCTTCATGGCCCCACCAGCCCGCGAAACGCGGCAGGGTGGCGTCGCGGTGGTGGCGCTCGTGCACGAAGCAGCCGGCGACGGCGCCCGGGCCCGCGTTGAGGTACTTGTAATGGCACCACACGGCGAAATCCGGTGCGATGTCGTGCAGCTGCAACGGCACGTTGCCGACCGAGTGGGCCAGATCGAAGCCGACCCGAGCGCCCTGCAGGCGCGCCATGCGGGTAATGGCCTCCAGATCGAAGACCTGGCCGCTGCGGTACTGCACGCCGGGCCACAGCACCAGCGCCAGGCGTGGGCCGTGTTCGGTGATGGCGCGCTCGATCGCCTGCAGCGAAATGGTGCCGTTCGGCTCGTCGGGCTGCACTTCCACCAGATCGGTTTCCGGGTTGAAGCCATGGAAGCGGAGCTGCGATTCCACCGCATGCCGGTCGGTCGGGAAGGCGCCGGCCTCCATGAGGATGACGGGGCGCTCGGCGGTGGGCCGGTAGAAGCTGACCATCATCAGGTGCAGGTTGACGCTGAGGGTGTTCATCGCCACGACTTCGCTGGGCAGGGCGCCCACGACGCGGGCAAGCTGTTCGCTGACCAGGCGGTGGTAGTGCAGCCACTGGGTGTCGCCGGTGAAGTGGCCTTCGACGGCCAGCGAGGCCCATTTGTCCATGACTTCCTGGACGGCGGCACGTGCCCCGCGCGGCTGCAGGCCCAGCGAGTTGCCGACGAAGTAGGTCTGGTCGCGGTGGTTGTGCTGGGGAAAGACGAATTCGTTGCGCAGGCTGCGCAGCGGATCGGCGGCGTCCAGGGCAACGGCATGGGTGCGGCTGAGGATCTCGGACATGGTGCAACCGGCGGTGTCAGTGAGCCGACAGTTTATCCGGGTGGTGGGGGTGTGGGCTGAATCAGGCTTGCTGTGCTGATCTGGCGTGCGCTGGTGGCTGGCAGCTGGCGCTCAAGGTGGAAGGCGGACTACACGCCAAAGCGGAGCCAAAGCCAAAGCGTCCGGAGTGACGTTTCGGTGTGCGGGCCGCTGTGGGTGGGTCCAGGAAACCCACCCCCGCCGGCCCACTCGCAGGCACCTCAACCGCCGGCTCTAAAGCCCTAAAGCCCTCAGCCTCTCAAGCCCTCAAGTGCTGACGCCGTAAAGCGAGCGAACCATCACCCCTCAACAGCCACCTTCTCAGGCAACGGATCCACATGCCCGCACGCATCGCACGTGCGCAACTCCAGCGAGGAGTGATAGCGATCAAACACCTTCGGCAGATCCGTCTCGATGTTCTCCAGCGCGAAAAACTCCTCGTACAACTTGTGATTGCACTGCTCGCAGAACCACATCAATCCATCGCGCTCATGCGCCAACCGCTTGCGCTCCACCACCAGACCCACACCACCCGGCGGGCGGCGCGGCGAATGCGGCACGCCGCCCGGCAACAGGAAGATCTCGCCCGCGCGGATCGGAATGTCGCGTACCGCGCCATCCTCCTGCACCTTCAGCGTCATCTCGCCCTCGAGCTGATAGAACCACTCCGGGCCTTCGTCGTAATGGAAATCCGTGCGGCTGTTCGGGCCGCCGACCACCATCACGATGAAGTCGCCGTTCTCGATCATCTTGTTGCCGACCGGCGGCTTCAGCAGATGCCGGTGCTCTTCGATCCAGGCAAGCAGATTGATGGGGGAGGCAAGCATGGGCGCTGTCCGAAAGAGGAAGAATCAGTCGCGCCGACCGTGGCGCGGAACGTAGGACAGGGCCTTTTCGTATGCGCCCTGCAGCTCTTCCGGTGCGCCCACGTCGATGCCCATCTCGCGCACCCGGCCGTCCTTCAGGCTGTACACCCAGCCGTGCACCATCAGCTTCTGGCCACGCGCCCAGGCGTCCTGCACGATCGTCGAGCGGCAGGCGTTGACCACCTGCTCGATCACGTTCAACTCGCACAGGCGCGCATGCTTCAGTTCGGGCTCTTCGATCGCATCCATGATCGCCGCATGCTTCTGCGCCACATCGCCCACGTGCCGCAGCCAGTTGTCGGCCAGGCCCACGCGTGTGTTGTTCAAGCTGGCGTGCACGCCGCCGCAGCCGTAATGGCCCACGATCAGGATGTGCTTCACCTTCAGCTGATCCACGGCGTACTGGATCACGCTCAGGCAGTTCAGATCGGTATGCACCACCACGTTGGCCACGTTGCGATGCACGAAGACTTCGCCCGGTGCCATGCCGATGATCTGGTTGGCCGGCACGCGCGAATCGGAACAGCCGATCCACAGGTATTCCGGGTGCTGCTGCTTGGCCAGCTGGTGGAAGAACTCCGGGTCTTCTTTCTCGATCCGGTCCGCCCATTCGCGGTTGTTCTGCAGCAGCTTGTGGATGTCTTTCATCGTGCGGGGTCCCTGACGTCGGGTGGGGGCAAGGCGCGGCCAGGGTGGCCGCGTCGTCGCAGGAGCGGGGAAGGTCAATCGGCGGCAGCGCCGCCCTCGCGGCGCCAGCGCATCCACTGCGCCAGCTCGCGAGATGCCGGGGCGTCCAGTGCCGACAGCGCGTCGATCACGCTGGACTGGTTGGCCTCGGGGTGGTTCTGGCTGAGCTTGAGTTTGATCTGCACCTGCGCCGGGCGGAAGCGGAAACCGACGATGCCGCCGAGCATGCGCTGTTGGCGCGGCTCGATCGGCAGCAGCTCCCAGTCGCCACCGACCTGTGCTTCATAGTGCGCGCTCAGGCCGTCCAGCATGGCGATCAGTGCCTCGTCATCGGTGACCGGTTCCAGCACGCCGCGCAGTTCCGCGGCGGCGTAGTTCCAGGTCGGTACGCGCGCCTGCGCAGCCTTATCGGGATACCAGCCAGGCGATACGTAGGCGTGCGGGCCCTGCACCAGCATCAACGCCGGGCCGGCATGGCCGGCTTGCGGATTGGGCTTGGCCCAGTGGCCTTCGATCAGGATGCCGTCGGCATCGCGCCGGTACAGCACCGGCATCCGCGTGGCCTGCGGCGGGCCGTCGGCCCCGGTGGTGACCAGCGTGACGAAGGCATCGCGCGCCAGCAGCCGGTCCAGCCAGATCAGGTCGGTCTCGACGAAGGCGGACGGGATGAACATCGTCGGTTACGCGCGGGCGCCCAGGCTCTGGATCATGCGGCCGTGCAGGGCGTCATCGCTGTCGGCCTGTGGCGGCTGCACTTCATGCAGCGAGAAGCCGCGCACCAGGGCGTCTTCTTCATCCAGACCATCGTAGGCGACGAACTCGGCGTCGAACAGCTGCGAGCGTGCCGTGTCTTCGCTGTCATAGCTCAGCGTGTTGCCGTCGCTGTCCAGCACCTCGGCGGTGCCGGCCGGGCGCACGCGCAGGCGGGCCCAGATCAGGGTGTTGCCGAGGCTGGCCAGGAACCACTCGTCGTGGTGGGAAGTGTCGTCGTTCATGTGATTACCATCGAAAGCAGCCAGAGCAGGGCAGCCATGCCCAGTCCAGCAAGAAGCGTAAGCAGGGAGAGCCAGGCCGGCGCGGCCAGGCCGGTCAGCGAGCGGTCGGTGCTCTGGCGATAGTCGCGGCCGAGCAGCCAGCGCAGCGCATCCGGGCGCAGGAACGCGCCCGTGCCGAAACGATCCGCCAGCGCCGGGTGGCGGTCGCGGATGTGGACCAGGGTCAGCGGCCAGAAGATCACGAAGGCACTGAACCCGGCGATCGCCACGCCGACGAAACACAGCGCGAAGAACAGGGTCATGGTTCAGTGCCTCCGTAGGTCGATCAGAATTCGGCGCTGCCCGGTGCGCGCGGGTAGGGGATCGCGTCGCGGATGTTGCTCAGCCCGCAGACGTAGACCACCAGGCGCTCGAAGCCCAGGCCGAAGCCGGCGTGCGGCACCGAACCGTAGCGGCGGAAATCGCGGTACCAGCCGTAATGCGCCGGATCCAGGCCGAACTGCGCCATGCGCGCGTCCAGCACATCCAGGCGCTCTTCGCGCTGGCTGCCGCCGATGATCTCGCCGATGCCCGGGGCCAGCACGTCCATCGCCGCGACGGTCTTGCCGTCATCGTTCAGGCGCATGTAGAACGCCTTGATGTGCTCGGGGTAGTTGGTCACCACCACCGGGCGGCCGATGTGCTCTTCGGTCAGCCAGCGCTCGTGCTCGGTCTGCAGGTCCAGGCCCCATTCGACCGGGAAGTCGAACTTCCGGCCGGAGTTCTGCAGCAGCTTCACCGCTTCGGTGTAGTCGATCTGCTCGAACGGTGCGTTGATGAAACCTTCCAGCTTGGTGATCGCGTTCTTGTCCACGCGCTCGGCCAGGAAGGCCAGGTCGTCGCCACGCTCATCGAGCACCGCGCGGAACAGGTACTTCAGGAACTGCTCGGCCAGGCGCGCATCTTCGGCCAGATCGGCGAAGGCGATTTCCGGCTCGATCATCCAGAACTCCGCCAGATGGCGGGTGGTGTTGGAGTTCTCGGCGCGGAAGGTCGGGCCGAACGTGTAGACCTTGCTCAGCGCCACGCAGTACGCCTCGACGTTCAGCTGGCCGGACACGGTCAGGAAGGTTTCCTTGCCGAAGAAATCGCGGCTGAAATCCACCTCGCCCTTTTCGTTGCGCGGCAGGTTGGCCATGTCCAGCGTCGAGACCCGGAACATCTGGCCGGCGCCCTCGGCATCGGACGTGGTCACGATCGGGGTGCTGATCCAGTTGAAGCCGTTCTGGTGGAAGAACCGGTGCACGGCCTGGGCCAGACAGTTGCGGATGCGGGTAACCGCACCGAACAGGTTCGTGCGTGGGCGCAGGTGCGCCACTTCGCGCAGGAACTCCGGGCTCATCGGCTTGGGCTGGATCGGGTAGGTCAGCGGGTCTTCGACCAGGCCGACGATCTCGATGTGGCTGGCCTGGATCTCGAAGGACTGGCCCTTGCCCTGGGATTTGACCAGGGTGCCGCGGGCGATCACCGAGCAGCCCGGGGTCAGGCTCTTGATGTCATCGAAATTGGCCAGGGTGTCATTGGCCACCACCTGGATGGGGGCGAAGCAGGAGCCATCGGTGACATTGACGAAGGCAAGCGCCGCAGAGCCGCGCACCGTGCGGACCCATCCGCGTACTGTTGCCTCACCGCCTTCCGGGATCTTCCCGGCAAGCGCATGTTCAACGCTGACCACCGTCATGACTTGAATCCTCTGTTGATCGACTCGATCTCTGAACACGGAGTTTAACGGGTGCGGTGTTCGGCTTGCGAGGCATTTCTTGCGGTCCGGGGCGCCTATAATGATCACGATCCGCTGGAGTTGCCTGTCATGGCCGTAAGCCTTACCCCTGTTGCCTTTGCCCGTGTGCAGAAGTTCGTCGAGCAGACGCCCGGCGCGCTGGGCCTGCGTTTCGGCGTGACCCGCACCGGTTGTTCCGGCTGGGGCCACATCACCGATCTGGCCCGCGATGAGCGCGAGGGCGACACCGTCTTCGAGCAGGATGGGGTCCGCATCTATGTGGATGCCACCAGCCTCGAGCTGGTGGACGGCACCGAAATCGACTTCGGCAAGCACGGGCTGAGCGAGACCTTCACGTTCAGGAACCCGAACGCCACCGCTGAATGCGGCTGCGGCGAGAGCTTCACGACCGAGGCCGACAAGGCCTGATCGCCCGCGTGCCGGGCCTGTTCAGCCCGCCCGGCTTGCCTTGTGACCCCTTCTGCTGCCACAATGCGCGGCTTCCTGCCTGATTCCGGGCAGGACCCTTGCCCCACCGCGTTCACCTGCGGGGGGCTGTCCGGCCCTCAAAGGGCCACATCCGAAAGGTAAAAACACATGAGTCGTCATTACGAAGTCGTGTTCCTGGTCCATCCGGACCAGAGCGAACAGGTCCCGGCCATGATCGAGCGCTACAAGGCGCTGGTCGAGAACGGCAACGGCACCATCCACCGTCTGGAAGATTGGGGCCGTCGTCAGCTGGCTTACCCGATCCAGAACCTGGTGAAGGCCCACTACGTCATGCTCAACATCGAGTGCGACCAGGCCGTGCTGAGCGAGCTGGTGGAAAGCTTCCGCTTCAACGACGCCGTGCTGCGCAACCTCGTCATCAAGCGTGACGAAGCTGACACCGAGCAGTCGCTGATCATGAAGAGCAAGGACGAGAAGGGTGACAAGCCCGAGCGTGGCGAGCGTCGTCGTCGTGATGACGAAGAAGGTGAAGCCACCCCCGCCGCCGCTGACACCGATGCCGGCGAAGACGCCGCTTCGGCCGCTTAAGGAGCACTGACATGTCCAAGTTCTTCCGTCGTCGCAAGTTCTGCAAGTTCACGGCCGAAGGTGTGAAGGAGATCGATTACAAGGATCTCAACACCCTGCGCCAGTACCTCACCGAGAACGGCAAGATCGTGCCGAGCCGCGTGACCGGTACCAAGTCGAAGTACCAGCGCCAGCTGGCAACGGCCGTCAAGCGCGCCCGTTTCCTGGC
Source organism: Stenotrophomonas bentonitica (assembly GCF_002887735.1). Lineage (GTDB taxonomy): Bacteria > Pseudomonadota > Gammaproteobacteria > Xanthomonadales > Xanthomonadaceae > Stenotrophomonas > Stenotrophomonas bentonitica_A. The sequence goes on along the minus strand of NZ_PKQP01000001.1, from coordinate 87,962 downwards.
CCTGATTCCGTACACCGACAACCACGACGTCTGATGAAGGCGGGCGGCCTGTTGGTCGCCGCTTTCGCGGATCCCGCCGCCCGCGCTGTGAAGCGTCGGGCGGTGTGAAGGATCTGCCGTTCGGATATTCGGACAGCCATCGCTGCGGGGCCTGGGCCTCGCTAACGAATACATATTTGGAGCTACACCATGAAGCTGATTCTTCTTCAGAAGGTCACCAACCTCGGCGGTCTGGGCGATCTGGTCGACGTGAAGCCGGGCTACGGCCGCAACTTCCTCGTCCCGACCGGCAAGGCCGTTCCGGCCACCGCGACCAACGTGGCCGAGTTCGAAGCCAAGCGCGCTGATTACGAAGCCAAGGCCCAGTCGATCCACGCTGATGCCGAAGCCCGCAAGGCGCAGCTGGAAGGCAAGAGCGTGACCATCGCTGCCAACGCTTCGACGGAAGGCAAGCTGTACGGTTCGGTCGGCCCGCGCGATATCGCCGAAGCCTTCACCGCTGCCGGCCTGCCGCTGGAAAAGAGCGAAGTGATCCTGGGCGAAGGCGCCTTCCGCAACGTGGGCGAGTACGAGGTGACTGTCCACCTGCACGCCGACGTGGAAACCACCGTCAAGGTGGTTGTGGAAGCCGAAAAGGCCTGATTCCTGCCGAAAGGCGGGCGTCACTGAAACGGGTACCCGCGAGGGTGCCCGTTTTTTGTTTGTGGCAACGGCAACCGCAACGGCTTGGCCGTGACGATACAGGCGGGAGGGCGCCGGGCAGCCCGGACCGGGACGCGCCCTGAACCCCCGCCCGTGCCGTCCCGCCTTGCCCCACGCTGGAAATGCGGGCTGGAGCCGCCCCCGCAGCGCGCTGAACACCGGCCCCGTTATACTCAGGCTATCGCGTCGCCCCCGGGGTCATTGAAGTCCTGCAATATCAATGGCTTGAGGGGTAAATCCGCTCCGTAATCCACCATGGTGGGGTCGCTTCAGGCCTTCGCCCGGAAAACCATCACGCCATGCGTCTGTCCACGATCAAGCTGTCCGGATTCAAATCCTTCGTCGATCCGACCACGCTGCACCTGCCGACCAACATGACCGGCGTGGTGGGCCCCAATGGCTGTGGCAAATCGAACATCATCGACGCCGTGCGCTGGGTCATGGGCGAAAGCTCCGCCAGCCGCCTGCGTGGCGACTCGCTGACCGACGTCATCTTCTCCGGCTCCTCCGGCCGCAAGCCCGTCTCGCAGGCCGCCGTCGAGCTGATCTTCGACAACACCGACCACACCATCACCGGTGAGTACGCCTCGTTCAACGAGATCTCGGTCAAGCGCACCGTCAGCCGTGACGGCAGCAGCAACTACTACCTAAACGGCACCAAGTGCCGCCGCCGCGACATCACCGACCTGTTCCTCGGCACCGGCCTGGGGCCGCGCAGCTACTCGATCATCGAGCAGGGCATGATCAGCAAGATCATCGAGGCGCGGCCTGAAGATCTGCGGGTCTACCTGGAAGAAGCTGCCGGCATCTCCAAGTACAAGGAGCGCCGCAAGGAAACCGAGACCCGCATCCGGCATACCCGCGAGAACCTTGACCGCCTCAACGACCTGCGCGAGGAGATCGGCAAACAGCTCGAGCACCTCAAGCGCCAGGCGCGCCAGGCCGAGCAGTACCAGGCGCTGCAGGAAGAGCGCAAGGTCAAGGACGCCGAGTGGAAGGCGCTGGAATACCGTGGGCTGGATAGCCGCCTGGGCGGCCTGCGCGAAGCACTTTCGCGCGAGGAGACCCGCCTGCAACAGCTGATCGCCGAGCAGCGCGATGCCGAAGCCCGCATCGAAACCAGCCGCCTGCGCCGCGAAGAGGCCTCCGATGCGCTCAACACCGCGCAGGCCGAGGTCTACCAGGTCGGCAGCACGCTGGCCCGCCTGGAGCAGCAGATCCAGCATCAGCGCGAGATGTCGCAGCGACTGAACAAGGCGCGCGATGAAGCGCAGCAGGCACTGGCCGATCTGGGCCAGCACATCAGTGGCGATGAGGCCAAGCTGATGGTGCTGCGCGAGGCGGTGGACGATGCCGAGCCGCGCCTGGAGCAGTTGCAGGAAGAGAATGAGATCAAGCAGGAAGCCCTGCGTGATGCCGAGGCCCGGCTGGCCGATTGGCAGCAGCGCTGGGAGAGCCATACCCGCAGCACGTCCGAAGCCTCACGCGCGGGCGAAGTCGAGCGCACCCGCGTGGATTATCTGGACCGCCAGGTGCTGGAAGCCGATCGCCGCCGCGAGTCGCTGCAGGCCGAGCGCGCCGGGCTGGATCTGGACGCCCTGGCCGAGGTATTCGAAGAACTGCACCTCCAGCACGAGACCCAGAAGGCCTCGCTGGACACGCTCAACGAGCAGGTGGAAGAACGCAAGCATGCCGTGGCCGGGCTGCAGGACCGCCAGCGCGCCGGGCAGACCGAGCTGGCCGAGATCCGCAAGCAGGCCCAGGCCGCCCGCGGCCGGTTGTCGTCACTGGAAACCCTGCAGCAGGCCGCACTGGGCCAGGAGCAGGGCGCCGCGGTGGCCTGGCTGAAGGCACGCGGGCTGGATTCGGGCGCGCGCGTCGGCGAGCGCCTGACCGTGGAGAGCGGCTGGGAAAACGCCGTGGAAAGCGCGCTCGGCCAGCTGATCGAGGGCGTGCTGGTCGATTCCCCGGCATCGCTCGTGGACGCGCTGGGCGAACTCGGCGAAGGCCGTATCGCGCTGGTCTCGGCCGAGCAGGACGCGCTGGATGTCGCGCCGACCTCGCTGGCCGCGAAAGTGCAGGGCCCCACTGCGATCCGTAGGCTGCTGGCACGCCTGCATGCCGCCGAGGATCTCGCGTCCGCCCGTGCGCTGCAGGCGACGCTGGGCGAGGGCGACTCAGTCATCACCCGCGGTGGCGAGCGGCTGGGCGAGGGCTGGGTGCGCGTGTCGCGCTCCGGCGCGGCCAAGCAGGGCGCGCTGCTGCGCGAACGCGAGATCGTCACCCTGCGCGAGCAGATTGAAACACTGCAGGACCGCGAAGCGGCCCTGGAAGAGCGGCTGGCCGGCTTCCGTGACCAGTTGCTGGCCGGTGAGCAGCAACGCGAAGATGCTCAGCGGCAGCTGTATCTGGCCCATCGCAGCGTTTCCGAGCTCGGTGGCCAGCTGCAGAGCCAGCAGGGCAAGGTGGAGGCCGCACGCACCCGCATCGACCGCATCGAAGGCGAGCTGGTGCAATTGCTGGAGACGCTGGATGCCGGTCGCGAGCAGGTGCGCGAAGCACGTTCGCGGCTGGACGATGCGGTCACCAGCATGGGCGACCTGGAATCGGTCCGCGCCGCGCTGGAAGGCGAGCGTCGCCAGCTTACCGATGCCCGCGACCAGGCCCGCGACCAGGCCCGCAACGTGCGCGAGGCGGCGCATTCGCTCGCCTTGACGCTGGAATCGCAGCGCGCGCAGATCGCCTCGCTGAGCCAGGCGCTGGAGCGCATGAGTACCCAGCGTGGGCAGCTGGATACGCGATTGGGTGAACTGCATTCGCAGCTGGACGAAGGTGATTCGCCGGTCAAGGCGCTCGAAGCCGAACATCAGAACGCCTTGGGCGAGCGCGTGCGTGCCGACCGCGTGCTGGGCGAAGCCCGTACGTTGCTCGATGGCATCGATGCCGAACTGCGCACGTTCGAGCAGACCCGCCACCAGCGCGACGAACAGGCGCTGGCGCAGCGCGAGCGCATTTCCCAGCGCAAGCTCGACCAGCAGGCACTGGTGCTCAGTGCTGACCAGCTGTCGGCCTCGGTGGAGAAGGCCGGCTTCGTGCTGCAGGTTGTGATCAACAGCCTGCCCGAGGATGCGCGGGTCACCGACTGGGAGCAGGCCGTGCACCAGATCGATGGCCGCATGCGCCGGCTGGAGCCGGTCAACCTGGCCGCCATCCAGGAATACGGCGAGGCGTCGCAGCGTTCGGAGTACCTGGATGCGCAGAACACCGACCTCACCACCGCGCTGGAAACCCTGGAGGATGCGATCCGCAAGATCGACCGCGAGACCCGCGGCCGCTTCAAGGACACCTTCGACCGCGTCAACGCCGGTGTGCAGCAGCTGTATCCGCGCCTGTTCGGTGGTGGCCACGCCTACCTCGAGCTGACAGGTGAAGACCTGCTCGACACCGGTGTTGCGATCATGGCGCGGCCGCCGGGCAAGCGGGTGTCGAGCATCTCGCTGCTGTCCGGTGGCGAGAAGGCGATGACCGCGGTGGCGCTGGTGTTCGCGATCTTCCAGCTCAACCCGGCACCGTTCTGCCTGCTGGACGAGGTGGACGCGCCGTTGGACGAAGCCAACGTCGGTCGCCTGGCCAACATGGTCAAGGAAATGAGCGAGAAGGTTCAGTTCCTGTTTGTGAGCCACAACAAGGCCACGATGGAAGCTGCACACCAGCTCTCCGGCGTGACCATGCGCGAACCGGGCGTCAGCCGACTGGTCAGTGTCGACCTGGAGGAAGCCGCACGATTGGCGGGCGCGGCTTGACGTGCCATCCTTAAGTACCTGAATGATTTAGCCGGAGACCCCCCCGAATGTCCGACATGGCACTGCTCCGCATCGGCATCCTGGCCGCCGGCCTGCTGTTGATCGCTGCGATCTTCCTGTTTGGCCGTCCGAAAAAGAAAGCGCAGGGCCGTCGCGTCGAAGGCGCGGAGAGCACCAGCGGCCAGCGCCGTGAGCCCGTGCTGGGCGAGGGCGAGAGCCCGGCCGAGGGCGCTGCCCCCGTTGTCGGCGAAGACGGCGTCACCCAGCCCGAGCTGGGCCTGCCGGACGTGGACGCCGCGCCGGCCAGTGACCTGGGCAAGCGTGCGACGCAGGATTTCGACAAGATCGTCTCGCTGTTCGTCGCTGCGCGCGCGGGCGAGCAGCTGCGTGGCGAGGACATCGTCGTTGCTGCGGAAAAGACCGGCCTGGTGTTCGGCCACATGAATGTCTTCCACCGCCTGGTCGAAGGCCACCCCGAGCGCGGCCCGATCTTCTCGATGGCCAGCATCATGAAGCCGGGCAGTTTTGATATGGCCAACATCCGCGAGATGGAAACCCCGGCGATCGCCTTCTTCCTGACCCTGCCGGCGCCGCTGACCGCGCTGGACGCCTGGGAAAAGATGCTGCCGACCGTGCAGCGCATGGGCGAGCTGCTCGATGGCGTCGTGCTCGATGACAGCCGCAATGCCCTGGGTCGCCAGCGCATCGCGCACATCCGTGATGAGCTGCGCGCCTACGACCGCCAGCACCAGGCCCCGCCGCTGACCAAGGCCCCGCGCTGGTGATTGCCGTAGAGCCGACCAACGGTCGGCTCTACCTGTTCTGGCTGACCACCGTGTCGAAGGCCGCACGGAACCGCGCCATTTCGGCCGCGGTGCCCACCGTCACGCGCACCCGCTGCGGCCAGATCAGCCAGCTGCGCCCGATGACCACGCCCTGTTCGGCCATCGCCGCAGAGAACGCCGCGCCGTCGCGCTGCACATCGACCACGAAACAGTTTGCTTCCGACGGCACGCAGCTAAAGCCGCGCTTACCGAGCCAGCCGATGGTCTCCTGCCGTACCTGGGCATTCTCCGCCTTGCGCTGTGCGATCAATCCCGGATCACGCAGGCTGGCCAGTCCCGCCGCCATCGCGGTGACCGGCAGCGGGTTGTCGCCCAGGCTGGCCAGTTCCTTCAGGCGGTCCGGATGCGCGGCCGCCACCCCCAGGCGCAGGCCGGCCATGCCGTAGAGCTTGGAGAAGGTGCGCAGCACGATCACATCGTCGCGCTGCATCACCTGGCCGATCACCGAGCGCTGCTCGCTGTACTGCAGGTAGGCCTCGTCCACCAGCACGCGGGTCTGGGCCGGCTTGTTGGCCAGCAGCCAGGCAATGTCGGCCGTCGGGGTGATCGAACCGGTGGGATTGTTGGGGTTGCACAGATACAGCAGGCCGGCATTGACCGTCGCGGCAGCCGCCGCCATCGCACGCACGTCGTGTGCCCCGTCGGCGCGCAGCGGCACCTTGGCCACCGTGGCCCCACGCGCCGCGGCAAGATCGCCCAGCGCCTCGAAGGTGGGATCGGCGACCACCAGCCCCGCACCAGGCGAGGTCCAGAGCACGGCCGCCCGGTTCAGTGGCTCGCTCGAGCCCGGATACAGCCGCACGTGATCCTTGTCGATGCCTTCCTGCTGGGCGAACAGATCGCGCAGCTCGCCGGCCAGAGCAAACAGATACCGCCCGCTGCTGGCGATGATGTCGCGTGCCGCCGCCTGCGCAGCCGGTGATGGCCCATACGGGCATTCGTTGAAGTTCAGCAGCACCGGTCCTGTGCTGGCGGGGAGTGCACGCGACGGCGCGGCCGATGCAGGCAGCACGCCCAGGCCGGACAATGCCAGGCCGGCGCCGGCCAGCTGCAGGAACGAGCGACGGGAAGCGACGAGGGCAGGGGTCACGGGGCACCGAAAACAAGGGGTTCGGCGCACGCTAGCGCCACGGCGGATCGGCGGCAAGCGTTCTTCACTGCGCGCAGGAGCGGGGGGAGGGGTAAAATTGAATGCCCCACCAGGATCGCCTCCCGCATGACCCCCAGCCCCGCCGCACGTGCCGACGTCCTGCGCCGCCAGATCGAGGAGGCCGGCAAGGCATACCACGAGCGCGACGAGCAGATGATCCCCGACGTCGAGTACGACCTGCTGGTGCGCGAGCTGGAGGCGATCGAGCAGGCACACCCGGAGCTGGCCGCGGCCGATTCGCCGACCCGGCAGGTCGGTGGCAAGGCGTCCTCCCGTTTCGCCGAGGTCCGCCACGCGGTGCCGATGCTGTCGCTGGGCAATGCCTTCAGTGATGAGGAAGTCCAGGATTTCGTGCGCCGCATCAGCGAGCGCCTGCGTCGCAGCACGCTGTATTTTTCCGCCGAACCGAAGCTTGACGGCCTGGCGATCAGCCTGCGCTACGAGGAGGGCCGTTTCGTGCAGGGGGCGACCCGTGGCGATGGCGCCACCGGCGAGGATGTCAGCGCGAACCTCCGCCAGATCAGTGTGATCCCGCAGGTGCTCAAGGGTGAGGGCTGGCCAGCGGTGCTGGAAGTGCGCGGCGAGGTCTACATGGCCCGTGCCGACTTCGAGGCCTACAACGCCGATGCGCGCCTGCATGACGGCAAAGTGCTGGCCAATCCGCGCAACGCCGCCGCTGGTTCGCTGCGCCAGCTCGATCCGAAGATGAGCGCCAGGCGCAAGCTGAGCTTCTACGCTTACGGCACCGGCCAGGTTGAAGGCGGCGAGCTGCCGCCCACGCATTCGGCCACGCTGGCGCAGCTGCGCGCGTGGGGGCTGCCGGTGAGTGACCTGTGCCAGGTGGTGGAGGGCGCCGACGGGCTGCTCGCCTATTACCGCGACATCGGCGAACGCCGCGACGGTCTGGCTTTCGATATCGACGGTGTGGTGTACAAGCTCGACGATCGCGCCGGCCAGGAACAGATGGGCTTCGTCGCGCGCGCACCGCGCTGGGCGATCGCGCACAAATTCCCGGCGCAGGAACAGACCACCACGGTGGAGGCGATCGAGATCCAGATCGGCCGCACGGGTGCCGCGACCCCGGTCGCGCGTCTGGCGCCGGTCGCCGTGGCCGGCGTGATCGTGTCCAACGCGACGCTGCACAATGCCGACCAGATCGCGCGCCTGGATGTGCGCGTGGGCGATACGGTGATCGTGCGCCGCGCCGGTGATGTGATCCCGGAAGTGGTCAGCGTGATCGCCGACCGCCGCCCCGCCGGCACCACGCCGTGGCAGATGCCTTCGCAGTGCCCGGTGTGCGGCTCGGAGATCGTCCGCGAAGAGGGCGAGGCCGCGTGGCGCTGCTCGGGTGAGCTGAGCTGCCCGGCGCAGCGCAAGGAAGCCATCGCGCACTTCGCGTCGCGCCGCGCCATGGATATCGACGGCCTGGGCGGCAAGTACATCGAGACCCTGGTCGACGCCGGTATCGTGCGCGGCGTGGCCGATCTGTACCGCCTGCAGCGTGATCAACTGCTGCAGCTCAAGCTGGTGCTGGATGCCGAATCGCCCGAGGCGCTGGCCAGCCAGATCGGCCTGCACCTGCCGCCGGAAGGCAGCGGCGAGTACCTGAGGGCCATCCTCAAGCTCGATGGCAGCGACGAGGCATGGCGCGCGCAGGCGCTGGCGATGCCGGCCACGTTCGCCTGGAACACGAAGAAGATCGCGACCAAGTGGGCCGACAACCTGATCGCCGCGATCGACGCCAGCCGCACCACCACGCTGGAGCGGCTGTTGTTCGCGCTGGGCATCGAGCATGTCGGCGAGAGCACCGCCAAGGCCCTGGCGACCTGGTTCGGCGATCTCGAACTGATCCGTCATCTGCCTTGGCCGCTGTTCAAGCGCGTGCCCGACATCGGCGGCGAAGTGGCGCGTTCGCTCGGCCACTTCTTCGAACAGGCTGGCAACCAGGAGGCGATCGATGCGCTGCTGCAGGTCGGCCAAGTGCGCATCAGCGATGTGCACCCGCCGATCGCCAAGCTGCGGGACGGTCTGGATTTCGCGCAGCTGTTGGTCGAAGCGGAGATTCCGGGCATCACCCGGCTGCGCGCGGAGAAGCTGGTGGCCATGTTGCCGGATGCGGCCTCGGTGCTGGACGCCGAGCCGGTGCGGTTCGTGGCCGCCGGCCTGCCGAACGAGGTAGCCCTCGGGCTGGCCGACTGGCTCGACAGCGAAGGCCACGGCCCGATGCTGCTCAAGGCCGAGGAATACCGCCAGAAGCTGCTGACACTGGCGCCGGAGCAGGCCGACCAGGTCGCCGGCCCGTTGGACGGCCAGACCACCGTGCTGACCGGAACGCTGACGCAGATGAACCGCGACGAGGCCAAAGCCCGGCTGGAAGCGCTCGGCGCCAAGGTGGCTGGCAGTGTGTCGAAAAAAACCTCCTTCGTGGTCGCCGGTGCCGAGGCCGGTTCCAAGCTGACCAAGGCGCAGGAGCTGGGCGTGCCGGTCTGGGACGAAGACCAGCTGATCGCCTTCCTCGCGCAGCACTGAACAAGAGAAACCGCATGCAGACCGTTCCCCTCGATTTCCGCCTGGCCACCGTCGCCGACACCGAGTTGCTGATCGGGCTGATGCGTGATTTCTACGCCGAAGACAAACTCGACTTCGAAGACACCCGTGTGCGGAACGCGCTGGCCGCGTTGCTGGAAGATCCGCGCAACGGTGAAGTGCTGCTGTGGCTGGACGAGGCCGGCGCGGTGGTGGGCTATGGAGCACTGGCGATGGGCTTCAGCCTGGAGCAGGGCGGCCACTTTGCGTTGCTCGATGAGCTGTACCTGAGCCATGCCGCGCGTGGGCGGGGCCGCGGCAAGCAGGCGCTGGCCATCCTCGAACAGCGCGCCAACGCACGTGGCGTGGAGCGCATGCGCCTGGAAGTGAACCATCACAACGAACTGGCGCGACGCCTGTACCTGGCCACCGGCTACGTCGATGACACCCGCGATCTGCTGACCCTGCCGCTGGCCCAGCGGCTGAAGGACGCGCGCGCGTGATCGCCGCGCTGCGCCAGCGTGCCGCGCTCAATGCGCTGATCCGCCGCTTCTTCGCCGCACGCGACGTGCTCGAGGTCGAAACGCCGATCCTGTCCGCAGCAGGCAATACCGAGCCGAACATCGACAGCTTCCATACCCGCTTCAGCGGGCACGTGGATGCGGGCACCGCGCAACGCTGGCTGCGCACCTCGCCGGAGTTCCCGTTGAAGCGATTGCTCGCGGCAGGGGTGGGGGACTGCTACGAACTGGGTCGTGTGTTCCGCAACGGCGAAGCCGGCGGCCGCCACAATCCCGAGTTCACCATGCTGGAGTGGTACCGGATCGGCTGGGACCACCGTCGCCTGATCGACGAGACCGCCGCCCTCGTGCGCGATGCGCTGCAGCTGGTTCAGCGCGAGGCGACGCTGGAGGTCATCGATTACCGCGGTCTTTACCAGCAGCACGTCGGGCTGGACCCGTTCCAGGCCAGCCTGGAAGACCTGCAGGCACCGCTGGCCGAGGTCCGCATCGATGCGGACGGATTGACCCGGGATGACTGGCTCGATCTGCTGATGACCCACTGCATCCAACCGTACTTCCGTGACGACACCATGACGGTGGTGCCTGACTGGCCTGCCACCCAGGCGGCATTGGCGAAAATTCGGCCGGGCACGCCCCCGCTGGCCGAACGGTTCGAGCTGTACCTGGGCAGCGTGGAGCTGGCCAACGGCTATCACGAGCTGAACGACGCGGCTGAACAGCGCGCGCGTTTCGAGCGCGACCATGCCATCCGTACCGCGCGCGGCGACGTGCTGCCCCCGCTGGATGAACACCTCTTGGCGGCCTTGCCGGCGCTGCCCGATTGCGCGGGGGTGGCGGTGGGCGTGGACCGGCTGCTGATGGCGATGAACCGCACCGACCGCATCGCCGATGTGCTGGCCTTCGATTTCGCCCACGCCTGAGGCGTTTTGACGCATCCGCGTCTTGCACGGGCTGCATGATGATGCTCTGATCACACCGGATGTCCGAAGGTGGGTCATGTGATTGTTCAGGCGTGGCGGGGATCGTGTTGATGAAGCTGTTGGTAGGCGCGGGCATGCCCTTGTGGCCGGTGTTGCTGTGGACTGCGCTGATGCCTGAAACGGCGCTCGCGCAGGCCGGCGGCTATGCCGGCCAGGTGGTGCGTTGCGAATCGCGCGACATGGGGTGGGTGCATTGCGATGTCCCCACCGAAGGCGGTGTCGATCTGATCCGCCAGCTCTCCGATAACAGCTGCGTGCGAGGCTCGGAATGGGGCACCGACCGTTCCGGCGTCTGGGTGACCTTGGGCTGTCGCGCCGAGTTCCGCGCGCGTACCGCGGCTGCCGCGCCGCGTGCCGACGGTGAACGCCGCACGCGCCGGGTGGTGCGCTGCGAATCCAACGGGCGCCCGCAGAGCTGCCCGGTCGTGCTGCAGGGCGCGCCGGTGCGTCTGCTGCGCCAGCTCACCTCGCTGCCGTGCCGCGAAGGCCACAGCTGGGGCTATCGCCGCAATGAGATCTGGGTGACCCGCGGTTGCCAGGGCGAGTTCGAGGTCGGTGCCGCCGATGGCAGCGGGTTCCTCAACGTGCCACGCATCCTGGTCTGCGAATCCAAGTCGCGCCAGCGCCGCTTCTGTGGTGCCGGGATCACCCACGGTGTCACGCTCAACAAGCAGCTCTCCGGCACCCCCTGCGAGCAGGGCAGCAGCTGGGGCTGGGACAGCCGTGGGGTCTGGGTCGACAAGGGCTGCCGCGCCGAGTTCGCGGTCAACTGAGCGCGCGATTCCGCCTGCATCGGCACGCCGCTACAATGGCCCGATGAACGCATCCACCGACATCGACTACGCCCGTTACGACCATATCCGCCCGATCCTGTGGACCGGCGAGAGCCTGCAACTGCTCGACCAGCGCAAACTGCCGTTCATCGTCGAGCACGTGGAGTGCCGCGACAGCGACGCGGTTGCCGAGGCCATCCATGCGCTGACCGTGCGCGGCGCACCGGCGATCGGCATTGCCGCCGCCTGGGGCGTGGTACTGGCGGCCAATGAGGTCCAGGCCGACGATGGCGCCCAAGCGCTGTTGAAGCTGGAGCCGGCCCTGCAACGCCTCAACGCCTCGCGCCCGACCGCCGTGAACCTGGCCTGGGCGCTGGCCCGCATGCGCCGCGCGCTGGCCCCGGCCGGTGCCGACTGGCAGCAGGTGCTGGCCGCCGAAGCCCAGGCAATCGCCGAGGAGGATCTGGCCGCCAACCGCCACATGGGCGCGCTGGGCGCCGGGCTGATCGAGGCCGGCAGCGGCGTGCTCACCCACTGCAATACCGGCTCGCTGGCCACCGCCGGCTTCGGCACCGCGCTGGGCGTGATCCGCGCCGGCATGGCCCAGCACCGCATCGCCCGCGTGTTCGCCGGCGAGACCCGGCCGTGGCTGCAGGGCGCGCGCCTGACCGTGTGGGAGCTGCAGCAGGATGGCATCGATGCCACCCTGATTGCCGATTCGGCCGCCTCGCACCTGATGAAGACCGGTGCGGTCCAGTGGGTGGTCGTGGGCGCGGATCGCATCTGCGCCAACGGTGACACCGCCAACAAGATCGGCACCTACCAGCTGGCCATCGCCGCCCGCCACCACGGCGTGAAGTTCATGGTGGTGGCGCCGTCCTCCACGGTGGACATGGACACTGCCGACGGCGAGCAGATCGAGATCGAACAGCGCGATCCTGGCGAGCTCTACGGCGTGGGCGGCACCCGTACCGTGGCCGAGGGCATCGCCGCCTGGAACCCGGTCTTCGACGTCACCCCGGGCAGCTTGATCGACGCCATCGTGACCGAGCGTGGGGTGATCCTGAACCCGACGGTGGCCAACATGCAGTCCGCGTTCGGCTGAGGCCGGCTGCGGCGCGTGCCACGACCGACGGTCGTGGCCTGCGCAAGCGCCCGCCAACGCCCCCGTAAGTTCCTGATTCTTGCCGGTAAAACCCCCGTAAAAGCGGGCGGAAAATGGCCCGCTGTGGTAGAATCCAACGGTTAATCGAGATTCCGGCGCAACCGCCCCGAAAGGGCGGTCGTGACGGACTGGACCGCTACCAGACAACGGAACCCGAATGGCAGAAACCGCCAAGGAAATCATCCAGGTCAACCTGGAAGACGAGATGCGCAAGAGTTACCTCGATTACGCGATGAGCGTGATCGTGGGGCGCGCACTCCCGGATGCGCGCGATGGCCTCAAGCCGGTGCATCGCCGCGTGCTGTTCGCGATGAGTGAACTCAACGCGCACGCCAACAAGCCTTACTTCAAGTCGGCGCGTATCGTCGGTGACGTCATCGGTAAGTACCACCCGCATGGCGATCAGTCGGTGTACGACACGCTGGTGCGTCTGGCACAGCCGTTCTCGCTGCGCTACATGCTGGTCGATGGCCAGGGTAACTTCGGTTCGGTCGACGGCGACTCCGCCGCGGCGATGCGATACACCGAAGCCCGCATGTCCAGGCTCACCCATGAGCTGATGGCCGACATCGACAAGGAAACGGTCGATTTCCAGCCCAACTACGACGAAAAGGAACTGGAGCCGACGGTCATGCCGACCCGGTTCCCGAACCTGCTGGTCAACGGTTCGGCCGGTATCGCGGTGGGCATGGCGACCAACATCCCGCCGCACAACCTGACCGAATCGATCAACGCCTGCATCGCGCTGATCGACAACCCCGAGATCGACGTCGACGGCCTGATGGAGTTCATCCCGGGCCCGGACTTCCCGACCGCGGGCATCATCAACGGCACCGCCGGCATCGTCGCCGGGTACCGGACCGGTCGTGGCCGTGTGCGCATCCGCGCCAAGGCCGAGGTCGAAGTGGCTGACAACGGCCGCGAATCGATCATCGTCACCGAGATCCCGTACCAGGTGAACAAGGCCCGGTTGATCGAGAAGATCGCCGAGCTGGTCAAGGAAAAGAAGCTCGAAGGCATCAGCGAACTGCGCGATGAGTCCGACAAGGACGGCATGCGCATCTTCATCGAGATCAAGCGCGGCGAGTCGGCGGAAGTTGTGTTGAACAACCTCTACCAGCAGACCCAGATGGAGTCGGTGTTCGGCATCAACATGGTGGCGCTGGTCGATGGCCGCCCGCAGTTGATGAACCTCAAGCAGATGCTCGAGGCCTTCGTGCGCCACCGCCGCGAAGTGGTCACCCGCCGCACCGTGTTCGAACTGCGCAAGGCGCGTGCGCGTGCGCACGTGCTGGAAGGCCTGACCGTCGCGCTGGCCAACATCGACGAGATGATCGAACTGATCAAGACCTCGCCGAACCCCACCGAGGCGCGCGAACGCATGCTCGCCCGCCTGTGGGAGCCGGGCCTGGTCGGCTCGATGCTGGGCGCCGCCGGTGCCGAAGCCTCGCGTCCGGATGATCTGCCCAAGGGTGTGGGCCTGCTCGCGGGCGGCTACCAGCTGACCGAGATCCAGGCGACCCAGATCCTGGAAATGCGCCTGCATCGCCTGACCGGGCTGGAGCAGGACCGCCTGACCGACGAGTACAAGCTGCTGCTGGAAACGATCGCCGGGCTGATCCATATCCTGGAAGATCCGGACCGTCTGCTGCAGGTCATCCGCGAAGAGCTGATCAACGTGCGTACGGAGTTCGGCGACGAGCGCCGCACCGAGATCCGCCACAGCGAAGAAGACCTGGACATCCTCGACCTGATCGCCCCGGAAGACGTGGTGGTCACCCTGTCGCACGCCGGCTATGCCAAGCGCCAGCCGGTCAGTGCCTACCGGGCCCAGCGCCGCGGTGGCCGTGGCCGCAGTGCCGCCTCGACCAAGGAAGAGGATTTCATCGAACAGCTGTGGCTGGTCAACACGCATGACACGCTGCTGACCTTCACCAGTGCGGGCAAGGTGTTCTGGCTGCCGGTCCACCAGTTGCCGGAGGCCGGCTCCAACGCCCGTGGCCGCCCGATCATCAACTGGATTCCGCTGGAAGCCGGTGAGCGGGTCCAGGCCGTGCTGCCGGTGCGCGAGTACGCCGAAGGCCAGTTCGTGTTCTTCGCCACCCGCAACGGCACGGTCAAGAAGACCCCGCTCAGCGAGTTCGCCTTCCGCCTGGCGCGCGGCAAGATCGCGATCAACCTCGATGAGGGCGATGCGCTGGTCGGCGTCGGCCTGACCGATGGCGAGCGCGACATCCTGCTGTTCGCCTCCAACGGCAAGACCGTGCGCTTCGGTGAGGACAAGGTCCGCTCGATGGGCCGTACCGCCACCGGCGTGCGCGGCATCAAGATGCCCAAGGGTGAGGAAGTGGTCAGCCTGATCGTGGCCGAGAGTGCCGGCGGCAGCGAAGACGAGAACGAGGATGAGAGCCAGGTCGACGAGACCGTGATCGACAGCGGCGATGCCGTGATCGAGAACGGCGCCGACGATGACAACGCGCTCTACATCCTGACCGCGACCGAGAACGGCTACGGCAAGCGCACCCCGCTGCCGGATTACCCGCGCAAGGGCCGTGGCACGCAGGGTGTGATCGGCATCCAGACCACCGAGCGCAACGGCAAGCTGGTGCGTGCGGTGCTGATGGGCCCGCGCGACGAAGTGCTGCTGATCTCCGATGGTGGCACCCTGGTGCGTACCCGCGGTTCGGAAATCTCGCGCGTCGGCCGCAACACCCAGGGCGTGACCCTGATCCGTCTGTCCAAGGAAGAGAAGCTCCAGGCGGTTGAACGCATGGATGCCTCGCTGGATGAGGGTGTGGAAGAAGATGCACCGGCGGCCGTCGAGGCCAGCCCGGTGGTGGCACCGCCGGAGGCGTAAGCCCCTGCGGCAGTGACACGGAAAACGCCGGCACATGCCGGCGTTTTTCGTTGTGGGGCAGGGAGATTGCACGCTTTCATCGTCGGCTGTGCCGACGCTGGCGGCTGCAGCAAAGAACGCGCAACGTTCACGACCCCGGTGGGATAAGAGCCGCGGGGCCGGCGGCAACGTCGGCGATCTTCGCGCTTCAGGAGAAACCGATGTCCACCACGACGCAGACCCGCCGCCCCCGCCATTGGCTGGTGGCTGTGCTGGCAATTGTCATTCTGTTGCTGGGCGTTGTATTCACCGCGGGCGGCGCCTGGCTCGCCAGCCTCGGTGGTTCCTGGTACTACGTCCTGGCCGGCGTCGGCCTGCTGATCTCCGGCGTGCAGCTGTGGCGGGGCCGCTACAGCGGCGCGCTGTGGTTCGCGCTGGTGTTCGTCGGCACGCTGCTGTGGACGTGGTGGGAGTCGGGCAGCAACTATTGGCGCTGGGTGCCGCGCCTGGGCCTGATCGTGGCGATCGGCTTCGTGCTGTCGCTGCTGCTGCCGACGTTGGATCGCCCGGTGTCGCGCAAGGTCTCGCGCGGCATCGCCGGCGTGCTGGCGCTGGTGTTCGTGGCGGCCTTCACCCTGGCCTTCGTGCCACATGGTGTTACCGAGGCACAGGGCGCCTTCCCCGAGCCGATGACCAGCACCGGCCTGGCACCCACGGCCGACGCGCCCCTGCAACCGGCCGACCGCCCGGTGGACGGCGACTGGGCCGCCTATGGTCGCAACAACGCGGCAACGCGTTTCTCGCCGCTGCAGCAGATCACCCCGGACAACGTGGCCAAGCTTGAGCAGGCCTGGCTGTTCCGCACTGGCGACCTGCCGGAGAAGCGCTGGGGTGCGGAAACCACGCCGCTGAAAATCGGCGACAGCCTCTACCTGTGCACCGCGCGCAATCAGCTGGTCGCGCTCAACGCCGCCGATGGCACCGAGCGCTGGCGCTACGACCCGAAGATCAAGGACAAGTCGATCCCGTACACCGCCGCCTGCCGCGGGGTCTCCTACTACGAAGTGCCCGCCACCGCGCAGGACACCGCGTTGAACGATGTGGCCGCGGACCTGGCCGTTCCCAGCGGCGTGCCCGTGCTGACCCAGGTGCCGCGTGGCGCCTGTGCGGCGCGCATCATCGAAGGCACCCTGGATGGCCGCCTGATCGCGGTCGATGCCGCCACCGGCAAGCCGTGCGCCGGTTTCGGCAACAACGGCCAGGTCGACATCACCGTGGGCATGGGCGACAGCCCGGCCGGCTATGTCTCCATCACCTCGCCGCCGGCGATCGTGCAGGGCGTGATCGTGACCGGCCACCAGGTGCTGGACGGTCAGCGCCGCGACGCGCCATCCGGCGTGATCCAGGCCTACGATGCCGTCACCGGCAAACTGCGCTGGGCGTGGGACATGGTCCGCCCGGAGCGCAACGGCGCACCGCCGCCGGGTGAGACCTATACCCGCGGCACCCCCAACATGTGGACCACTGCGACCGGCGACGACGAACTTGGGCTGGTCTACCTGCCGATGGGCAACTCGGCCGGCGATTACTGGAGTGGCTCGCGCACCGAAAACGAAAACCGTTACGCCACCTCGCTGGTGGCGATCGACGTCAACACCGGCAAGCCGGCCTGGCACTTCCAGGCGGTGCGCAAGGACGTCTGGGATTACGACATGGGCTCGCAGGCGACCCTGATCGATTATCCGACCGCCGCCGGCAAAGTCCCGGCCCTGCTGCTGCCGACCAAGCAGGGCGACATGTACATCCTCGACCGTCGCACCGGCAAGCTGCTGACCCCAGCCGAAGAGCGCAAGGTGCCCACGGGCGGCGTCGAGCCGGAACAGCGCTCGCCCACCCAGCTGTTCTCGCTGTATCACACGCTGCGCAAACCGGACCTCACCGAGCGCGACATGTGGGGCATGACCCCGATCGACCAGCTGGTCTGCCGCATCCAGTTCCGCGAGGCCAGTTACGAAGGCTTTTACACCCCGCCGACCGCGGACCGTCATTCCATCGAGTATCCCGGCTACAACGGGGGCTCGGACTGGGGCAGCGTGGCCGTGGATCCGCGCCGTGGCGTGATCGTTGCCAACTACAACGACATGCCCAATTACAACCGCCTGGTGCCGCGCGAGAAGGCGGACAAACTGGGGTGGCTGCCGCGCGAGGATGTGACCGCCGACAAGGGCGGCGCCGAAGGCGCGGGCGATCCGCAGGTGGGCACGCCGTATGCCATCGACGTCAACGCCGGCTGGCGCCTGCCGTTCACCAAGCTGCTGTGCAAGCAGCCGCCGTACGGTGGCATCCGCGCGGTCGACCTGCGTACCGGCAAGACCCTGTGGGACCGCCCGTTCGGCAGTGCCCGCGGCAATGGGCCGTTCGGCATCCGCTCCGGCCTGCCGATCGAAATCGGTACGCCCAACAACGGTGGTTCGGTGGTCACGGCCAGCGGCCTGATCTTCATTGCCGCGGCGACCGATGATCTGCTGCGCGCGATCGACCTGAAAACCGGCAAGGAACTCTGGCATGCCAAGCTGCCGGCCGGCGGCCAGGCCAACCCGATGATCTACGAGTTCGGTGGGCGCCAGTACGTGGTCATCATGGCCGGTGGTCATCACTTCATGGAAACCCCGGCCGGCGATTACGTGATCGCCTACGCGTTGCCGAAGGGGTGAGGGACGCCGCGTCGGATGTGGCCGGCGTTCCATTGACGCAAGGGCGGGCAGCGCCCGGCCGCTCGTTGCGAGACTACAGCGCTTCGCGCGGAAGTCTGACAACTGGCCGCGTTCTCTCCTGGTGAGCCTGGACGGCACGCGCTGTCATGCTGGCCGGATGCCGAGTTCTTCCGTTCGATCTGCGCGATGTCCGCTGTCAAATGCCTGCTACGTCGTCACCACTGTCACCACCCATCAGTTCCCGTTGTTCCATCATCACGGCAATGCGCAGGATGTCGCGCGCTGGCTGCGTGCTTCCGATGCGGAAAGACGCACGGAATCTTTCGCCTGGGCCATCATGCCCGACCGCGTGCATTGGCTGTCCCTCCCGATGCGGGCGGGGCTGGCCAGCGGTCTGCATGGCTATCCGTTTTCGTGGTGCCGCTGGCCGGTCTGAATGGTGACGGGGCCGCCGCGCCGACGGTGCTACGCCGGGACCCGCACCATCTTCCGCATCAGATGCTCGACCACGCCTGTCGGCTCTGCGGTACGGCCCACGTGCGTGCTCGACATCTGCACCACCGAGCTGCGCTTGGCGGTGAGGAAATGGAAACGTGCACGCGCAGGCAGCTGCGCGATCGGCCCGGCGTTCGCGTCACCGCGGCAGATCGCCACGATCGCATCCAGCCACGGCTGCAGGCCCTCGATATCCAGCGTCGGCGCGAAGGCACGCAGCCGCTCCACATCCAGCTCGATCGCCGCTTCCAGGTGCTTTGCGCCCGGGCAGGACACGATCACCCCGACGTTGATGAATTCCTCGCGCTCCACGCGGGGCACTACGCGGATCACCGCATAGTCATAGGTGTGCAGTGTGGGCACGGACGGCCTCCTGTACAAAAGCCGCGCGTACGCGAAGGCGGTGTTGCAGATAATCGATATACGCCTGGCGGTAAGCCGCCGGGCTGTCGAAGGCGGGTTCGTCCACCAGCCAGCTGTCCGGCACCAGGCCGACGATCCGCTCGATTTCGGCATCGGGCAGCATCACCGCGAGCGCAGAATCCACTTCGGCAATCTGCGTGGCGAAGGGCAGCAGTACATGATCGCGGATCAGCACGAACGGCTTACTGCAGGCCTCCCCGGCACCGGCCCAGTCGTGATGGAAGTACATTGCCGCACCATGGTCGATCAGGTACAGCCTGCGATGCCAGACCATCAGGTTGGGATTGCGCGCGGTGCGGTCCACGTTGCTGGTGAAGGCATCGAACCACACGATCTTCGAGGCCAGCTCGGCATCGGGCTGCATGGCCGCCGGGTCGTAGTTGATCGCCCCGGGCAGGTAATCACTGCCCAGGTTCAGGCCCTCGCTGGCACGGATCAGATCCTGGATTTCCGGGTCCGGTTCGGTCCGGGCGAACTCGCGGTCGAGCTCCACGAACACGATCTCCGGGATCGGCAGGCCGAGCGTGCGGGCGATCTCGCCAGCGATCAGTTCGGCGATCAGCGCCTTCGGTCCTTGGCCGGCGCCACGGAATTTAAGCACCACCATGCCGTCGTCGTCGGTCTCGACCACGGCGGGCAGGGAGCCGCCTTCGCGCAGCGGGGTGACATATCGGAGGGCGTGCACGGTTCGCATGGGGCATTCTAGCCGGGCCGAGGCCGGGCGTGACGCGTAAGGGGGCGCTACCCGGCACGGTGGAACGCCTCGCTTTGCAGTGTCGGGCGGTTGGCCCTTCCGGCCCATTCACACCGGTCCCGGCGGTGCTAGATTCGGGTCATGCCCCTGTTGCGGGCACTCGTTGACACTGCAAGGGGATAAGGATGCTGATCCGTCGTACTTCGCTGGCTGCGGCCGTTGCCGTTGCCACCTTCGGGCTGCTGCTCGCTGCACCGGCCTTTGCCGGTTACGCCACGCCGCCGGAGAGCCTGCTCAAGGTGCTCAAGGCACCGCCGCCGCCGACGCCCAGCGTCGACCCGACCGGCCAGCGCCTGCTGCTGACCACCACGCAGACCTATCCGTCGATCACCCGCGTCGCCCAGCCGTATCTGAAGCTGGCCGGCGTGCGCCTGGAGCCGAAGAACCGCAGCCGCCACGACACCCCGGGTGGTTATGGCATTCCACCGTGCGTGGGCGACTTCACCGTGGTCGATACCGCCAGTGGCCGCTCCACCAAGGTCGCCTTGCCCGGCGGGTGCGCCGGCATGGCGCAGTGGTCGGCCGACGGCCAACGCTTCGCGTTCCAGAACGTGGTCGATGACAGCGTGCAGCTGTGGATCGGTGATGCAGCGACCGGCCAGGTCCGCCAGGTGCCCAACGTCGCGCTGAACCCGATCTTCGGCAGCACCGTGCAGTGGCTCGGCGGCAGCCAGCAGCTGCTGGTCAAGCTGGTGCCGGCCAAGCAGGGACCGGCGCCGAGCGCCGAAGGTGCGATCGGCCCGGACACCCAGGAGTCGCTGGGAACGGCTGGCGAAAGCAGCACCTACGAAGCCCGCGATACGCTGACCAGTGCCTACGATGAAGCGCTGTTCGCCTATTACGGCCAGTCGCAGCTGGCAGTGGTGGATACCGCCTCCAACACCGTGCGCACCGTCGGTGCCCCGGCGCTGCTGGACAGCATCGGGGCCGCCCCGGATGGCGTGCATGTGCTGACGAGAACACTCAAGGCACCGTTCTCGCATGCGGTGACCTACCAGCGTTTCGCCAATGACGTGGCCGTGCTGGATATCGCCAGCGGCCGCAGCACGCCGATCGCCAGCCTGCCGCTGGCCGACCGCGTGCCGGTGCACGGCGTGCCGGAAGGCCCGCGCGATTTCGATTGGCGCGCCACCGATCCGGCCACGCTGGTCTATGCCGAAGCCCTGGACAAGGGCGACTGGAAAGTCACGGTTCCGCATCGTGATCGCGTGCTGATGCTCAAAGCCCCGTTCACCGCCAAGCCCACCGAGATCGCCCGCACCGCGCAGCGTTTCGAAGGCCTGGCCTGGACCGCGCAGCCGGACGTTGCCTTCCTCGACGAGAACGACGAGAACCGCCACTGGCGCCAGACCCGCATCGTCAACGTCGACAACCCCAAGCAGGAAGGCCGGCTGTTGTGGGATCTCTCCAGCGATGAGCTGTACGAGGACCCGGGCAATTTCGTGTACCAGCGCCTGCCCAACGGCGCCTACGTGGTGCGTCAGGAAGGCAACACGGTCTTCCTGCGCGGGCAGGGCGCTTCGCCGCAGGGGGATCGGCCCTTCCTGGATGCGCTCAGCCTCCGCAGCCTGAAGACGGAGCGTCTTTTCCGCAGCGATGCCGATGCCTACGAGCAGTTCATCGGCTTCAGCGCCATCCCGGGCCACCTGCTCACGTGGCACCAGTCGGTGACCGATGCGCCGAATGCGTTCGTGCGCCTGCTTGGCGAGGACGTCGCCGACGCCAAGCCGGGCGAAGCGCAGGTCGTGTCCAAGCCGGCCGCGTTGACCCACCTGGTGGATCCGACGCCGGAAGTGCGCCAGATCAAGAAGCGCCTGGTCACCTACAAGCGTGCCGACGGCGTGGATCTGTCGTTCACCCTGTACACCCCGCCGGGGTACAAGGAGGGCCAGCGCGTGCCGGCGATCCTGTATGCCTACCCGGCCGATTTCGCTAACGCGGCACAGGCGGGGCAGGTGTCCGGTTCGCAGCAGACTTTCACCCGCCTGGCGCCGTACCGGCTGATGCTGCTGGCCGGCTACGCGATCATCGACAACGCCTCGTTCCCCATCGTCGGCGACCCCAAAACCGCCTACAACACGTATCTGGAACAGCTGGAGGCCGATGCCAAAGCCGCGGTGGACAAGGCGGTGGACCTGGGCGTGGTCGACCGCAACCGGATCGGCGTCACCGGCCACAGCCATGGCGGCCTGATGACCGCCAACCTGATCGCGCATACCGATCTGTTCAAGGCAGGCGTCGCCACCAGTGGTTCGTACAACAAGACCTTCACCCCGTTCGGCTTCCAGAACGAACGCCGCTCGGTGTGGCAGGCGCAGGACGTGTACCTGAAGGCCTCACCGTTCTTCTACGCCGACAAGATCAAGCTGCCGCTGCTGCTGGTCCACGGCGAGGACGATGCGAACCCGGGCACCGAGCCGTTCCAGTCGCGCAAGCTGTTCCAGGCGATCCGCGGCAATGGCGGCACCACGCGCCTGGTGATGCTGCCGCACGAACCGCACTGGTATACCGCGCTCGAATCCAACGAGCAGCTGGTATCGGAAATGCTGAACTGGTTCGATACCTATGTGAAGAATGCGCCGCCGGCCAAACGCTGAGCCGAGGCATCGGTAACGCCTGGCATCAGAGTAACGGCCGCCCGTGATGGGCGGCCGTTTTTACATACAAGGCCGGCCGCAGCCTTACACTGCCGAAAAACGCACAAGGACGTGAGCATGGACATCCACGCTTGGGGATCGACGGTCAGCGGTGTCGCTGGCGGCCTGATCGCAACGTGGCTGGTGGCGTACTGGGCGAGGGGGTTGCAGACGCACTACCGTGGCTGGTCCCGGGCCGCGCTGCGGCGCCGTCACCGGACCACGATCTGGACCGCCAACATCCTGCTCTTCGTGGGACTGCTGGGGGGTCTGGCCTTGTACCCGCTGGGTGGATTCGCCAGCAACGATCACCGCCCGGCATTCCTGGCGTTCGGGCTCGCCTCGTTGTTGCCCCTCTCTGCGCTGGTCATCATGCCGTTTCTGACCGGCCGAAGCGTGCGGGAGTCGCTCGTCGCGTTCGCGCTCGGCCAGGGCGCGCCGGTATGGGCAACGTATCTGCCGCTGGCAGGCGGCCTGGTCTGCCTCGGTGTGGCGATGGTGGGGTTTGTTCCTGGTGGGCGATGAGGCGTGACTTATGAGACCGGCCATCCCACTGCCAGCACGGGGGCGCTCGCGCGTTCTATGCTGTGCAGCCCCGCCTTCGATGTAATGCCGATGAAATCCGTGTTCCTGGCGTTGTTGCTGCTGTTGTCTGCTGGCCACGTCCACGCGGCGGAAACGTCCGAATTGCCACCATCGTGGACCGCGATCGGCGTCACCGTCGGCATGCCATACGCGCAGGCCAAAGCGCTGTTGCTCAAGGCAGGGTGGGTCGCCGAAGCGCCCGACAACGACGGCGATCCCGTCTTCGCCGCGCATCCGGAGGTGGATTGCGGGCAGGGCTGGGACGCGATCTGCTCGGCAGGATTCAGCCGCAGGAACGAGGCTTATGGGCTGGTACTGACGCCCACCGATGATGGCAACCTGCGCGTGCAGGGCGTCTTCTGAACGGAGTGACACGGATGTCCGAACGTACCGTAGTGGTCTTCGATTTCGATCTGACGCTGACCCGCTGGGAAACCGCCAGCCGTTTCTTCAAAACGCTGCTGCGGCGCCAGCCATGGCGGATCGCCGGGGTGCTGCTGGCACTGCCGGTGCTGGTTCCGCTCTGGGCACTGCCGCGCACGCGCCGGCGGCCGGTGCGCTTTGCGGTCTGGATGGCCACCTTCGGACGCAGCCGTGAGGCGCTGGTGGCGCTGGCGGTCGCGCATGCCGACGAGGTGTTCGCAGGACCGGAGCCGGTGTTCCTGGCGCAGGGCGTGGAACGACTGCGTCAGCATCTGGCGCAGGGCGACGAGGTCGTCATCGCCACCGGCTGCTGGGAGCCGCTCGCACGTGCGCTGCTTGAGCGCGAAGGTCTGCAGGACGTGCCGCTGGTCGCCTCGACATTGCGGCCGTTCCTGGGCGGGTGGATCAGCGAGTACCATTGTCTTGGCGAGAACAAGATTCCGATGCTGACCGAACGCGGTTATCCGCCCCCGTGGCGCATGGCCTATACCGATCATCGCGCCGATCTGCCGCTGCTGCGCAACAGCGAGCAATGGTGCCTGGTGAGCCCGGGTGAGACGTGCCTGCGGCGGATCGAACAGACGATGATGACCAAGGCGCAGATCGTTTCCTGGCGCAACGCCTGAGCGCTGCCGTCATCGCGTGATGGGGGCGGGGCTCAATCCTCTTTCATCGCCACTTCGGCTGCGAGCAGCGCCTGGGCCGCCTTGCTCAGTTCCGGCGACGGCACGCTGGGGGCACCGATGGCCTCCATCATCTCGTCGGTCGACACGAAGCGGCGGTGGCGACGGTCGTAGATGCCGGTGATCAGCAGGGCACGGGTGGCGACTTTTTCCTCGTCGCCAACCAGCACCCGCTGCTCCATGATGATGCGCGTACCGACCCAGCCGGCCAAGCGGGTCTCAAGCACGAAGCGCTGGAACGGCTTGAGTTCGCGCCGGAACTGGATGCTGCCTCCACTGACGATGGGGGCCCACTTCGAGCGCCACGCGACCCGGCCCAGGCCCATCCGGAACACCAGGTCCAGCCGGCCCAGATCGAAGATCGTCCAGTAGCGACCGTTGGTCATGTGCAGGTTGCTGTCGATGTCGTTGGGCAGCACCCGGAAGTTCAGTCGCGACACCGCCAGCGGGGCGGTCAGCCTGGAACGGAACGGCGAGGACAGCAGCAGGATCAGCAGGCGAAACCAGAGATTCATGGGCGGGGGCGCTCATCTATAACAGTTGTCATAATTCAAATACGCTAATCTATGACACCCGTCTTAGCAAGGAGTCCGGCCATGAGTGCACGCCCTTCCGATGCCCCGCAACGCGTGGTCGCTGCGGCAGCGGAGATGCTGGCCACCTATGGCCTCAATGCCTCCAGCGTGCGCGAAGTAGCCAAACGCGCGCAGGCGCCGTTCGGTTCCACCTACCATCACTTTCCGGGGGGCAAGCAGCAGGTGTTGGCGCAGGCCACCACGCTGGCGGGCGCGAAGGTCGATGCGCTGCTCGATACCTGCCTGCAGGGAGCAGCGCCAGACGGGCTGGCCTTGTTCCTGGCGGCGTGGCGCGAGCGCCTGATCCGCTCGGATTTCCACGTCGGATGCCCGGTACTCGCCGCGGCAGTGGAAGAGCCGATCGATGATGCGCCCGATGACGCGCAGCGGGCGGCCGCCGAGGTGTTCGCGCGCTGGGAGGCGCGGCTGACCGAGGCGTTGCACCGCGGCGGCCGTCCACCCGACCAGGCCAAGGGCATTGCCACCATGATCATCGCCAGCATCGAGGGCGCCGTGGCGATGAGTCGGGCCACGCGTGACATCGGACCCTTCGATCGCGTCGCAGCGCAGCTTGAATCCCTGGTCGCCGATCGATGAGACTGTCCGCTTGCCCTCAGCGGAGCGCCATGCCGTGCCAGCCTTGATCCGTTCCACCCTCGTCGCGACGCTCGCGTTGTGTGCCATGCAACCGTTGGCACAGGCGCAGGATCGCCCGGCGATCAATCCGCTGTACCTCGTGCCTGCAGACCAGGCGACGCCCGCGCAGATCACGGAGATGCAGCAGCGCCTGCTGGATTGGCCGCAACTGCAGCGCTATCGCGACGAGAACGCGGCGTTGCCGCCGGTCGCCCCGGGTGCCAAGCGCGTGGTGTTCTACGGCGACTCGATCACCGAAGGCTGGGGCCCAACCGGCAGCGAGCGCTTCTTCCCGGGCAAGCCGTACGTCAACCGCGGCATCTCCGGGCAGACCACCGCGCAGATGCTGGTGCGCTTCCAGCAGGATGTCATCGCGCTGAAGCCGGCCGCGGTGGTGATCCTGGCCGGCACCAACGATATCGCCGGCAACACCGGGCCGGCGACGCAGGCGATGATCGAAGACAACCTGCATGCGATGGTGGAACTGGCGCAGGCGCACAACATCCGCGTGGTGCTGGCCTCGGTACTGCCGGTCAGCGACTACCCGTGGCAACCCGGCGTGCAGCCCGCCGGCAAGGTCACCGCGCTCAACCGGGCATTGCGCGCCTATGCGGAGCAGCAGGGGCTGGTCTATCTGGATTACCACACGGCCATGACCAACAAGGATGGCGGCCTGGACCCGGACCTGGCCACCGATGGCGTGCATCCCACGCCGGCCGGCTATGCGCGGATGGTGCCGTTGGCTGATGCGGCCGTCACCAAGGCACTGGCGCGCTGATACCCGGTGGCAGCCAGCTGGCCGAAAGGTGGCGCCATAACGTCAATCGAATCGCCAGCGCACCCCGGCATACACACCGCGCCCCTCACCGGGCGTGGAACGGGCGACATCCTTGCCGGCATCGTCGTAGCCCGGCGTGACCGTGGCCGCGTAGTGGCGATCGGCCAGGTTGCGCAGCTCCGCCCAGGCCTGCCAGCGCCCACCGGGGGCGTCGTAGCCGATGCGGGTGCCGAAGATCACGTGGCTGTCGGCGGCCATGCTGTTGGCGTAGTCGACGAACATCTTCGACGCATACTCGGTGTTCAGCCCGGCATAGAAGCCGGCCGGGTGGTCGTAACGCAGTTCGGCCTGGTAGTAGTGGCGCGGCAGGCCGGGCAGGCGGTTGCTACCGAAGCGTGCATCATCGCGGTAGCGGAAGTCGCTGAAGGTGTAGGCCTGGCGCAATGACAGCCGCCCGCCGACGCCCTGCCACAGCGCACTGTCCAGGCCGGCTTCGATGCCACGGTGTACGGTCGGGCTGGCGTTGGATTCGGCGATGAACAGGTTCGGCACCGGCTGCACTTCCACAGTGAGCAGCTCGTGGTTGAGGCGGGCGTAGTAGCCGGTCAGCTCCCAGCGGCCGAGCGCGCTGTCGCCACGTGCACCCAGTTCCAGCGTGGTCGCGGTCTGGTTGTCCAGTTCCACTGGCGCGCGCTGGCGGCCGGTGGAGGCGCCATTGCCGGCGGCGAAATACTGGTTCGAGCCCCAGATCATCGACCACGGGTGCGCAGGTTCTACCGAGCGGCTCAGGTTGCCGAACCACTGTGTCTGCGGCGTCTGCTGCCAGGTGAAGCCGAGCCGCGGCGCGTAATCCCATTGCCGTTCGGAGAGCCGTTCCGGCGTGGCCGGCCAGGTGACCTGCACATCGCGGCGGGTGTGGATGAAGGCCAGGCCGGTCTGCAGGCGCAGCGTCTCGCTCAGCGCCAGATCGTTGCCGAGGTGCAGCACGCTGTCGGTTCCGTAATGCTGGAAGTCGCGGGTGTGCGTGCCGGCGGCGTAACCGTTGCTGGCAAAGCGCAGCGTCTCGCGCACGTTCGCGTCCAGATCATGGGTCACGCGCAGGCCGATCGTGGTCACGCTGTCATGCCCGAACAGCGCGTGCCCGCGGCGGTAGTCCAGCGTGCCGTTGAGGTTGGCGTAGTCCAGCTGCTGGCGGTACAGGCTTTCGTTCAAGTCCATCGAGTACTTGTGGTACACGAGGCCGGCCTGCAGCGACGAATCTGCATCGATGGTGTAGGTGGTGGTGTTGCCGATCCAGGTGCTGCCCGGCTGCGGGCGGCGCGCATCGATGGCCAGGTTGGCCGGGTTGGCGGCACGTGGGTCGTTGCGGATCTGCGCGCGGGTCAGGCGCCCCGGGGTTTCGTGATCGGTCTCGCGATAGCGCAGGAAGAAGCGCGTCTCCAGATCCGGCGTGAGCTGCCAGCCGATGTTGGCCACGGCGCCCTTGCCCTTGCCGGCGGCGTGCTGCTGATAGCCGTCGTACTCGGTATCGGTGTAGGCCAAGAAGTAATCAACCGCGTCCCGCACGCCGCCCAGGCTGATCCCGCGCTTCTGGTAACCGCGTGCGCCCGCTTCGTAGTGCAGCTCCAGCCCGGGCGTGTCGCGGCCGCTGCGGGTGATGTAGTTGACCGCACCGCCCAGCGCCAGCGCGCCGCGCTCGAACCCGTTGGCACCGCGCAGCACCTCCACGCGGCTCAGCCACAGCGGCTCCAGCAGCTCGTACGGCGTGCCGCCCGGACCGGTGAGCGGCAGGCCATCCAGCGAGACCGACAGGCCGGAGGCATGCGCACCGGGCGCCCGGTTGAGGCCCGAACCGCGGATGGAGACCTTGACGCCTTCATTGCCGGCGCTCTGCGCGCTGATGCCGGGCTGGTAGGCCAGTACATCGGCAGTGCCGGCGACGCGGCCCTGGCCGATCTGCGTCATATCGACGACGTTGCCTGCCCCGGGCACCCGGTCGAGCGCGCGGCGCGCAGCCTCGGTGGCATCGGCGGCGGTAACGTTGACCGCGTCCAGCGTGACGGCCTGGCCAGCAGGCGCGGCGTGGGCGGTGCCGTTGGTGGCAAGGCTGGCCAGCAGGGCGGCGGCGAGCAGCGACAGGGCAGTGGCGGTGGAGCGATTCGAGAGGGCAGTCATTCGTGCGCGATATCAGTGCGGACACGGCCCGCGTCGCCGCGGCACCCTGTCAACTTCATGTGGGGCGCGCAAGTTAACAGGATGTGGCGTGTTCGTCACCCTTGTCGGGCGTATGGGGGACGTGTTGCCGACGACCGGACTCGGTAGTGCCGGCCGCTGGCCGGCTCCTCAGGCTCCATGCAACCGCGCCGCATGGCGCCCTGATCGGGTTGCCGGCCAGCGGCCGGCACTAGGCCCTTAGGTGGGTTGCCGGCCAGCGGCCGGCACTACCTTGAGCTGCGGCCCCGACCGTCGGCCGGGGCCCACCCGCATCAGCCCAGAATCCCAGGCAGATCCAGCCCCTTCTCCTTCGCGCACTCCACCGCGATCTCATAGCCTGCATCGGCATGCCGCATCACGCCGGTGGCCGGGTCGTTCCACAGCACGCGCGCGATGCGCTTGGCCGCCGCGTCGGTGCCATCGCAGACGATGACCATGCCCGCATGCTGCGAGAAGCCCATGCCGACGCCGCCACCGTGGTGCAGCGACACCCAGGTCGCGCCACTGGCGGTGTTGAGCAGGGCGTTAAGCAGCGGCCAGTCGGAGACGGCATCGGAGCCGTCGGCCATCGCTTCGGTTTCGCGGTTCGGCGAGGCGACGCTGCCCGAATCCAGGTGATCGCGGCCGATCACCACCGGTGCCTTCAGCTCGCCATTGGCGACCATCTCGTTGAACGCCAGGCCGAGTCGGTCACGGTCGCCCAGGCCGACCCAGCAGATGCGCGCCGGCAGGCCCTGGAACTTGATCTTCTCGGCGGCCATGTCCAGCCAGCGGTGCAGGTGCGGGTTGTCCGGGATCAGTTCCTTGACCTTCGCGTCGGTCTTGGCGATGTCCTCCGGATCGCCGCTCAGCGCGGCCCAGCGGAACGGGCCGATGCCGCGGCAGAACAGTGGGCGGATGTAGGCGGGTACGAAGCCTGGGAAGTCGAACGCATCCTCCACGCCTTCTTCCAGTGCCATCTGGCGCAGGTTGTTGCCGTAATCCACGGTCGGCACGCCGAGTGCGTGGAAGGCGAGCATGGCGCGGATGTGGTTGGCCATGGAGGCGCGCGCGGCGGCTTCGACGTCCTTCGGCGCGGAGACGCGTTTTTCATCCCATTCTTCCACGGTCCAGTCCTGCGGCAGGTAGCCGTTGACCGGGTCGTGCGCGGAGGTCTGGTCGGTCAGCAGGTCCGGCTTGACGCCGCGCACCAGCAGCTCGTCCAGCACGTCGGCGACGTTGCCGAGCAGGCCGACCGAGAGCGGCTTCTTCGTCGTGCAGGATTCTTCGATCAGGCGCAGCGCTTCGTCGAGGTTGTCTGTCCAGGTGTCCAGATAGCCGGTACGCAGGCGCATTTCGATGCTGCTCCTGCGGCACTCCACTGCCAGGCACGAGGCGCCGGCCATCACCGCAGCCAGCGGCTGCGCGCCGCCCATGCCCCCCAGCCCACCGGTGAACAGCCACTTGCCGGCCAGGTTGCCGTTGTAGTGCTGGCGACCCATCTCGACGAAAGTTTCGTAGGTACCCTGCACGATGCCCTGCGCGCCGATGTAGATCCAGCTGCCGGCGGTCATCTGGCCGTACATGGCCAGGCCCTTCTTATCGAGCTCGTTGAAGTGGTCCCAATTGGCCCAGCGCGGCACCAGGTTGGAGTTGGCGATCAGCACCCGCGGGGCGTCCACGTGGGTACGGAACACACCGACCGGCTTGCCGGACTGCACCAGCAGGGTCTGGTCATCCTCCAGCCGCCGCAGCGTCTCGACGATCTTGTCGTAGCTTTCCCAGTCGCGCGCGGCGCGGCCGATGCCGCCATAGACCACCAGCTCCTGCGGGCGCTCGGCCACGTCGGGGTGCAGGTTGTTCATCAGCATGCGCAGCGGGGCTTCGGTCAGCCAGCTCTTGCAGGTGAGCGTGGTACCGGTCGGGGCGAGGATGGTGCGGGTGGAATCGAGACGGGTCATGCAGCACTCCGGGACGTAGCGAAGTCGAGACAGGCATCGAGCACCTGCTGCAGCGTGGCGCGCAGCGGGGCGGCGTGATCGGGATCCAGCGGCGTGGGCCAGCTGTGCTCATCCACGGCCTCGGGCTCGTGCATGTAGCCGCGGCAGGCCAGCTCCATCTGCAGCGTGTGCACGCCGCCAGGGATGTCGCTGTAGTGACGGGTGATGTAGCCGCCCTTGAAGCGGCCGTTGCGCACATGGCTCATGCCGCTCATCGCACACAGGTTGTCGACGACATCGGTGAGCGCGTTGTCGCAGGTGGTGTCCCCATTGGTGCCGAGGTTGAACTGCGGCAGCTGGCCATCGAACAGGTGCGGGATGTGCGAGCGGATCGAGTGCGCGTCGTACACCACCACGGTGCCGTGCTGCGCACGCAGGCGCGCGATCTCCGCAGCGAGGGCGTCGTGGTAGGGCATGAACCAGGTAGCGCGGCGCCGTGCGATCTCGGCTTCGTCCGGTCCGTCGCCATCGCGGTACAGCGGCTGGTTGTCGAAGGTGGTCAGCGGGCACAGGCCGGTGGTGTTCTGGCCTGGGTACAGCGAGGTGCCGCTGGGGTCGCGATTGAGATCGATGACCGAGCGCGACACCGCCGAGCGGAGCGTGGTGGCGCCCATCTGCTGCGCGAAGGCATACAGATCGTGCACCCACCAGTCGGCATCGCGGCGGGCCAGCCACGGCGAGATGAACTGCGCGGCCAGTGCATCGGGCAGCTCGGTGCCGGTATGCGGGAAGCTGACGATCAACGGTGCATCGCCACGGTGAATCTGCAGCCAGTCCGGGTGCGCGGTCATGACAGCGGCTCCAGCGGCGGGAGGATGTCGCCCAGGCCTTCGGCCAGCACGCCGCTGCGGACCAGATCGGTCGCGGCCACCATGTCCGGATGGAAATAGCGGTCGTCTTCCAGCGTGGGCACCTGTGCGCGCAGGCGCTGGCGCACCGCTTCCAGCGCATCACTGGAGCGCAGCGGGGCGTGGAAATCGCAGCCCTGCGCGGCGGCGAGCAGCTCGATGCCGATCACGTTGGCCGCGTTCTCGGCCATCGCCATCAGGCGGCGCGCACCGTGGGCGGCCATCGAGACGTGGTCTTCCTGGTTGGCCGAGGTCGGGATCGAGTCGACGCTGGCCGGATAGGCGCGCTGCTTGTTTTCCGAGACCAGCGCAGCGGCGGTGACCTGCGGAATCATGAAGCCGGAGTTCAAGCCCGGCTTCGGGGTGAGGAAGGCCGGCAGGCCGGACAGCGCCGGGTCGACCAGCATCGCGGTGCGGCGCTCGCTGATCGAGCCGATCTCGCACACCGCCATGGCCAGCATGTCGGCCGCGAAGGCGACCGGCTCGGCATGGAAGTTGCCGCCGCTCAGCGCCTCGTTGGTATCGGTGAACACCAGCGGATTGTCGGACACGCCGTTGGCTTCGATCGCCAGCGTGGTCGCGGCCTGGCGCATCACGTCGAAGGCCGCGCCCATCACCTGTGGCTGGCAGCGCAGGCAGTACGGGTCCTGCACGCGCACGTCGTTGTCGCGGTGCGATTCGCGGATCGCCGAGCCCTGCATCAGGGTGCGCAGCGCGGCGGCGGTGGCGATCTGCCCGCGCTGGCCGCGGATGCTGTGGATGCGCGGGTCGAACGGGGTGTCCGAGCCCTTGGCCGCTTCCACCGAGAGCGCGCCAGTGACCAGCGCCGCACGGAACACGGTATCGATCGCGAACAGGCCGGCCAGTGCGTAGGCCGTGGAGTACTGGGTGCCGTTGAGCAGGGCCAGGCCTTCCTTCGCACCCAGCACCAGCGGGGCCAGGCCGACGTTGGCCAGTGCCTCGGCAGCGGGCAGGCGCTGACCATCGACGAAGGCCTCGCCGACACCGATCATCACGCTGGCCAGGTGCGAAAGCGGGGCCAGGTCGCCCGACGCGCCAACCGAGCCCTGGCACGGAATCACCGGAATGAAATCGTGCTGCAGGAACGCTTCCAGCAGGGCCAGCGTCTGCGGGCGGATGCCCGAGGCGCCCTGGGCGAGGCTGGCCAGCTTCAGCGCCATCATCAGCCGCACGACCGGCGCCGGCATTGGCTCACCCACGCCGGCCGCGTGCGAGAGCACGATATTGCGCTGCAGGGTTTCCAGATCCTCGCGCTCGATGCGCACGCTGGCCAGCTTGCCGAAGCCGGTGTTGATGCCATACACCGGCGCGCCCTTGGCGACGATGTCGGCCACGGTCTGCGCACTGCGCAGCACGGCGGCGGCCGAAGCCGGGTCCAGCCGCACCCGCGCGCCGTCATGGATCGCGCGCCATTGCGCCAGCGTGACGGCGCCGGGGTGCAGGGTCAGGGTAGTGCTCATGAAATCTCCAGACATCACTAGGTTCAGACGGGTTGGCCGCGCATCACGCGGGCGTGCAGGGGGTTGAAGCCCATGCGGTAGACGAGGTCGGCAGGCGCCTCGATGTCCCACACGGCCAGATTGCAGTCCAGGCCGACGGCGAGCCGGCCGATCCGGTCCTGCCGGCCAAGGGCGCGCGCCGCTTCACGGGTGAAGCCGGCGATGCACTCCGCCACGGTCATGCGGAACAGGGTGGCGGCCATGTTCATCGCCAGCAGCGGGCTGGTCAGCGGCGAGGTGCCGGGGTTGGAATCGGTGGCCAGTGCCAGCGGCACGCCCGCCGCGCGCAGTTCGGCGATCGGGGGCAGGGTGGTATCGCGGGTGAAGTAGAACGCGCACGGCAGCAGTACCGCCACGGTGCCGGCGTGGCGCATCGCGGCGATCCCGTCGGCATCAAGGTGTTCGATATGGTCGGCCGACAGCGCACCGTGACGCGCCGCCAGGGCGGCACCATGCTGGTTGCTCAGCTGCTCGGCGTGGATCTTGATCGCCAGCCCGTGCTGCCGCGCGGCGACGAACACCTGTTCGGCCTGCGCAGCGCTGAAGGCGATGTTCTCGCAGAACACGTCCACCGCTTCGGCCAGCCCAGCGGCGGCAACGGCCGGAATCATGACGTTGCAGACCTCGTCGATGTACTCCTGTGCCTCGCGGCCCGGCGGGATCGCATGCGCGCCGAGGAAGGTCGGCACGATCTCGACCGCGCGCTGGCGGCCCAGTTCGCGCGCGACCTGCAGCTGTTTGGTCTCGTCGGCCAGGGTCAGCCCGTACCCGGATTTGATCTCCAGCGTGGTGATGCCTTCGGCCAGCATGGCGTCCAGGCGGGGCAGGCTGGCGGCGAGCAGGTCGGCTTCGCTGGCGGCGCGGGTGGCGCGCACGGTGGAGACGATGCCGCCGCCGGCACGGGCGATGTCGGCATAGCTCACGCCCTGCAGGCGCTGCTCGAACTCACCGGCGCGGTTGCCGGCATAGACCAGGTGGGTGTGGCAGTCGATCAGGCCGGGGCTGATCCAGCGCCCGCCACCGTCGATGCGCTGGGCCGGCTGCAGATGATCGGCCGAGCCGGCCGCGCCGACATGCACGATGCGCCCATCGGTCGCGGCGATGACGCCATCCTCGATCACGCCCAGCCCCGGGCCATCGACGGTGATCAGGTTGGCGTGGTACCAGAGGGTGTCACAGTGCATGGCAGCAACCACATCGGTGTATATGTCTATACAATATAGGCGCCTCTTCCGGGATGTCCAGTGATGCCAGCCAACCCCGCACCGATCCTCCGTTTCCACGCCACCCACGCGCTGCTGCCACAGGGCTGGGCGCGCGATGTGCGCATCGCCAGCCAGGGCGGCATGCTGGTCGAGGTGACCCCGGGGGTGCCGGCCGAGGCGGGTGATACCGCGTTGGCCATCGCCCTGCCGGGCCTGGGCAACCTGCACAGCCACGCCTTCCAGCGCGGCATGGCCGGGCTGACCGAGATCGGTGGCAACAGCGGGGACAGCTTCTGGAGCTGGCGCGAGCTGATGTACCGTTTCCTGGCGCATCTGCAGCCCGAGGCCATGCAGGCGATCGCCGAGCAGGCCTATGTGGAGATGCTGGAATCCGGGTTCACCCGGGTTGGCGAGTTCCACTATCTGCATCACGGGCCGGACGGTGCGCCTTACGCCAACCGTGCCGAAATGGCCGAGCGCATCGCCGCTGCCGCCCGGTCCAGCGGGATCGGCCTGACCCTGCTGCCGGTGTTCTACGCACATGCCGATTTCGGTGGCGCCGCGCCGAACCCGGCCCAGCGCCGGCTGATCCACGATGTGGATGGTTTTGCCGAGCTGCTGAAGGGCTGCACGCGCGCGCTGCAGGGCCAGGACGATGCGGTGCTCGGTTTCGCCCCGCACAGCCTGCGCGCGGTGACCGGCGAGGAATTGTCGGCGTTGCTGCCCCTCAACACCGGCCCGGTCCACATCCACATCGCCGAACAGACCCGCGAGGTCGATGCCTGCGTGGCCTGGAGCGGGATGCGCCCCGTGCAATGGCTGTACGAACACGCGCCGGTGGACGCACGCTGGTGCCTGGTGCACGCCACCCACATCACCGGGGCGGAGCTGCAGCAGATCGTGGCCAGCCACGCGGTGGCCGGGCTGTGCCCGATCACCGAGGCGAACCTGGGCGACGGCCTGTTCCCGATGCAGGCGTTCGCGCGCGCCGGTGGCCGGTTCGGTGTCGGTTCCGACTCCAACGTCCTGATCGACGCCGCCGAAGAACTGCGCCTGCTCGAGTACGGCCAGCGCCTGCACCTGCGTGGGCGCAACGTGCTGGCCCCGGGCGATGGCCAGTCCACCGGCCGCTGGCTGTACGAACAGTCGTTGAACGGTGCTGCGCAGGCGCTGGGCGTGGCCAGCGGGCTGCAGGTCGGCGCACCTGCCGACCTGGTCGAGCTCGATCCCGATCACCCGGCGCTGATCGCCCGCGACGGCGATGCCTTGCTTGACAGCTGGGTGTTCGCCGCACGTAATGGCGCCGTGCGATCGGTATGGCGCCAAGGGCGCCAGTTGGTTCGTGACGGTCGCCACCCGCAACGCGAGGCGGTGGCCGCACGGTTCGCCGCGGCACTTCGACCGTTGTTGAGGGTCTGATCCGACCCTCCCATGCAGGAATCCAGAGTGACGGGCAAGAAAGCAGCAACCCTCAATCAGCGCATCCGCGCCGATCTGGAAAGCCGCATCCTCAGTGGACAGTGGGAGCCTGGCTTCCGCATCCCCTACGAACACGAGCTGATGGAGCAGTACGGCTGCTCGCGGATGACCGTGAACAAGGTGCTGACCGCGCTGGCCGAGAGCGGCATGATCGAGCGCCGCCGCCGTGCGGGCTCGTTCGTCGCCCGGCAGCCGCCGCACCTGGAACAGGTGGCGCTGGAGATCCCCGATATCGCGATGGCGGTGGAAGCGCGCGGGCATGTGTATGGCTACCAGCTGCTGGAGCGCGCCTACCGCCGCCCGCGCGAGCAGGTCGCGGAGGAAACCGCCCTGGCCGGCGGCGAAAAACTGCTGGCGATCCGCTGCCTGCACCTGGCCGATGGCCGGCCGCTGGCACTGGAGCATCGCCTGATCAGTCCGGTCGGCGTGCCGGAGGTGCTGGAGGTGGATTTCGAGACGACGGCGCCAGGCAGCTGGCTGCTGCAGAACGTGTCGTGGACGCGCGCCCAGCACCGGATCAGCGCGTGGGGCGCCGATGACGCGGCCGCCACGCTGCTGCAGGTCAAACCCGGCACGGCATGCCTGGTCATCGACCGCCTCACCTGGCGCGGCGAGCAGCCGATCACCTGCGTGCGGCAGATGTTCCTGGGCGATGCCTACGACCTGGTCGCCCGGTTTTCGCCGGGCGCGCGCTGACCGTTACAGCGTGGTGCATTGCCGCCAGCGGACCGGCTCATCCACGCCGGGGCGCGGGTTGAGCTGGATGCGCACGGTGCGCAGCGCCGGGTAGCGGGTCACTTCCTCGCAGATCAGCGGCCAGATTGCATCAATCTCGCCGGTGCGGTTGATCGCCAGCGTCTGCCGCGTCAGCCAGATGCCGCTGGCCACGCCGGGGCGGGTGGCCACGTTGCGTGACAGTTCGTGCTGATAGCGGTCCAGCGTGGCGTTGTCGGGGTTGGCGTCCATCGCAGCCGCGGGAGCATCGGTCGCCGGTCCTGGACGACCCTCGTGCGCTGCCGCGGGTGGTGCCGGTGCGGCGGTGGGGGCGGTGGGGGCGGTATCGGCCGGCGCCGGGACCGCTGTGGCGGGCGTCATGGCGGCAGGCGCGGTCGTTGCGGATTCGTCGTCGGCCCATTGTCTTTCCAGTCCCGCGGTCAGCGAGCCCAGCCCGACCATCAAGCCCAGTGTCGCCGCGCCCAGCGCCGCGATCGAAATCCGGCGGATCGCCTCGCGACGCGCACCGGCCTGTACGCGGGACTCCATGTCGCCGGGCAGATACGGCTGCAGCAGCGGCCACAGCAGCGGGCCGTCCAGAACCTCGACATTCTGCTTTTCAGCGGCGATGCGGCCATCGCGCTCGACCTTGCCTTCGGTGATCAGGATCCCGCCGCGGGCACCGGCCAGGCGCGCGGCGGCGCCCAGCTCATTCACCGCCGCCGTGCCGATCCGGTAAGCGCGCCCGTGCTTGCAGGAGAGCAGCCAGCGCTGCGGACCGTCGTGCATGAGGAAATCGCTGCGGGGTTGGCGGCTGTCCACGGCCTCATCGGGCACGTCCTGCAGGCCACGCTGCTCGTGCATCGCACGCCGGACGATCAGCGAAAATTCCCGCCAGTGCATGCCGGCCAGGGCATTGAGGCCAAGCTGGGTCTCCTTGCGCTTCCGTTTGATCAGCCAGAAGTAGGCCGTGGCCAGGAACCAGGCGATGAGGGCCAACAGCAGGGCCAGAATCCAGGAGAGCATGCAGGGGGATATGAACAGGGAAGTGCGATAGACAGTTTATATGCGCCTTTGCACGTCAGCGGCGCGTCGTTGTCGCACGCATGGGCATCCGGCGATCACGTCGGTGACGGCCGTCTCACTTTGTGGTGGTGCGGCCGATCGAGCGCCCACAAAAAACCCGCCAATCCAAAGCCGTGAGGGGAGGGAACAAACGGCGGTGGAAGCGATTGGCGGGTCGATTTCGATTGTCAACAAAGTCGTGCTGCTTTGCAACAAACGAGGTCGGATCAGTTCAGTCAGGCGTCGGAGGTCGGCGACTGGTGCGTCCCCGGCGACGGATCGGCCGACGGGGAGGCATTGCGGGCCTCGGCGCGGTTGACCCGGGTAGTGAGGGCGTCGATCCGGGCATTGAGGGCGGCCACGTCCTCGGCGGTCGGGATGTGCAGGCGCTTGAGCACGCCCTGGACCCGGTCATCGAAGGCCTTCTCGACCTTGTCCCAGGTGCCGCTGGCCTTTTCACGGGCCTCGCCGAGGTGTTCCTCGACATTGTCGCGCCAGCGCGGCGTATCGCCGGCCTGCTCACGGTTGCGGGCCTCGATGTTCTCGCCTTCCTTGACCAGGTTGTCGAAGACCCGGCTGCCTTCGGCCTGTGCGCGCCCGAAGGCGCCAAGCCCCGCCAGCCAGATCTGCTGGGCCGAATCGGTCAGCTTGCGCGAGAAGCGCTCGGCCTGATCCTGCAGCGAGGGCTTCTCGCCGGGGATGCGATCGTCGAAGTCGTTGGGTGAATTCATGGGGCGATCCCTGTGGGTGGACACCCTTGGATCGTATGCATCGCCGGCTTCAAGCGATGTGATGGCCGGCGCCTGTGCAGCGCCGGGCCGGGTGTCGGTTCAGCCGAGCTTTTCCTGCAGCACGCGCTGGATCTCGCTTTCCACCATGCTTTTCATGGCCGAGAGCAGGAAGCCGAGCTTGGCGGTGACCTGCACCTGGCCGGGCTGCAGCGCGATCGCGCCATCCACGCCGGAGCCGCTGAAGTTCAGCACGTCGCCCACCCAGCTGGACTGCAGGCCGAAACGCTCGGACAGTTTGGCGGCGACTTCTTCGATGGCCTTGCGCGCGTTTTCGGCGGGCAGGGAGTGGGCGTGACGGATATCGATGGTGGACATACAGTCTCCTGGCGGACAACGGCGCGGATTCGGGCGTGCATTGTGCGCATCCTCAGGCACAACTCCAAGGTCTGCGTCACACTTCTTCTTCCCTGACATTCAACCTGCTAGGCTGCGCCGCGTGCAGAACCTGCTAGTCCACTTTACTCAACGCCAACACCCTGACCAGCCGCTGCGGCCCGGGGTGCAGCGCATCGTGCGTCATGCTTCGGGCACTGTCCGGCTTGGCGATGACACACCCGGCACCTTGTTGCTGGCCCAGTTCTGCCTGGACGACCGCGGCTTGTGGCTGCAGGTCGCCAGCGGCATCCGCGGCATCCACGTCAACGGCCGCCCGGTGCGGCGGATGGCGCTGCTGCGCGCGGGCGACGCCGTCTACGCCGATGGCGTGGAGATGGTGGTGCAGGGCGACTGCGAGGCCGTTGCGCACGCACCGCCGCGCAGCGATGACGGTGGCGATGACCAGCGTCTGTTGCGTGGCGTCGGCGGCCAGCACCACGGGCGCAGCTTCACCCTGGATCGCCCGCGCGTGATCGGGCGCGGGCCGGAGGCGGACATCGTCATCGACGACCCGGCCTTCGCCGAGCAGCACGCCCGCCTTGAGCAGCACGGCGAGCGCCTGTTGCTGCGCGACCTGGGCGCCGGTGAGTCGACCCGGGTCAATGGCGTCACCGTTCGCCACTGCTGGCTGCAGCCCGGTGACCAGCTGGTCTTCGATGCCCAGCACCGCTTCGTGCTCGAGGTGCCGCATGACGGCCGCAAGCGCATCGTGGTCGAGGAAGAAGACGACGGCTTCGAAGCGCGCCAGCGCCCGGAACCGGTGGCCGTGCCCAAGCGGGTGAGCCGCTGGCCGTGGCTGCTGGTCAGTGCGCTGCTGCTCGCGGCAGCGATCAGCGGCCTGCTCTGGTTCGGGGCGAGGTAGTGCCGGCCGCTGGCCGGCAACCAGGCATACCTGGCGTGGGCCATTAGATTCGTTTGCAACCAAATTCGCCTTGTCCTGCAAGGCCTAAAGGCTGGTGCGCTGCGGCATACTAGGGGTCTTGCCCCATAGGTGTGACATGACGCGCGCGTTCAATTTCAGTGCCGGCCCTGCAACGTTGCCGGAATCGGTCCTGCGCCAGGCGCAGGAAGAGATGTTGGAGTGGAACGGCGCGGGCGCCTCCATTGTCGAAATGAGCCACCGCGGCCCGGAGTTCATGGCCGTCGCCGCCCAGGCCGAGGCCGATCTGCGTCGCCTTATCGGCATCCCGGACGACTACGCGGTGCTGTTCCTAGCCGGTGGCGCGACCACCCAGCAGGCCCTGCTCGCACTCAACTTCGCCCAGCCCGGCCAGACCGTGGATTACGTGCTCACCGGGCACTGGGGCAAGACCGCGATCAAGCAGGTCAGCCCTTACGTCACGGTCAACGTCGCCGCGAGCAGCGAAGCCAATGGCTTCCACGACATCCCGGCGCGCGCCAGCTGGCAGCTCTCCGATGACGCGGCCTACGTGCACATCACCGCCAACGAAACCATCCACGGCGTCGAGTTCCGTGACACCCCGGACGTGGGTGACGTGCCGCTGTTCGCCGATTTCAGCTCCTCGATCGCCAGCGAGCCGCTGGATGTCAGCAAGTACGGCCTGATCTATGCCGGCGCGCAGAAGAACCTCGGCCCGGTCGGCGTCTCGGTGGTGATCGTGCGCCGCGACCTGCTCGAGCGCAGCGGCCAGCCGCGCGCGGACATCTTCGATTACCGCTCGCACGTCGCGCGCGATTCCATGCTCAACACCCCGCCGACCTGGAACTGGTACCTGGCCGGGCTGGTGTTCCAGTGGATGCTGGCCGAAGGCGGCGTGGAAGAATTCGCCCGCCGCAACGCGGTCAAGTCGGGCCTGATCTACGGGGCGATCGACCAGTCCGGCGGCTTCTACCGCAATGAAGTCGTCCCGGCCGCACGCTCGCGCATGAACATCCCGTTCTTCCTGCCGGATGACACGCTCAACGCGCGTTTCGTCAGTGAATCCAAAGCGGCCGGCCTGCTGGCGCTGAAGGGCCACAAGGCGGTCGGCGGCATCCGCGCCTCGCTGTACAACGCCATGCCGGTGGAGGGCGCGCAGGCGCTGGCCGCCTTCATGCGCGATTTCCAGCAGCGCAACGGCTGACGCATTCGTTTTTCCCGGGGCGCTCGCCGCCCCACCGCAATTGGAACCCAGATGGCCACCAAACCCGCCAAGCCCAAGGCTGCCAAGCCAGCGCCGACCCCGCCCAAGGCGGCTGCCCCCGCGAAGAAGGCCAAGGCCGCCAAGCGCGATGCCGCGCCGGCCGTTGCCGCGCCCGTGCTCTCGGACGTGCGCGCCAAGATCGACCATATCGACCGCAGCATCCAGGCGCTGATCGCCGAGCGCGCCAACTTCGCCCACCAGGTCGGCAAGGCCAAGGGCAAGCTCGCTGCCGCCGTGGATTACTACCGCCCCG
The DNA here is from genome assembly GCF_002887735.1 of Stenotrophomonas bentonitica. Lineage (GTDB taxonomy): Bacteria > Pseudomonadota > Gammaproteobacteria > Xanthomonadales > Xanthomonadaceae > Stenotrophomonas > Stenotrophomonas bentonitica_A. The sequence continues at coordinate 47,369 of NZ_PKQP01000001.1, read as the reverse complement.
AGCGCGAAGCGCAGGTGCTGCGCATGGTGGTGGACCGCAATGAGGGCCCGCTCAGCGATGAAGTGCTGGTCCACGTTTACCGCGAAATCATGTCGGCCTGCCTGGCCCAGCAGGAGCCGCTGAAGATCGGCTACCTCGGTCCGGAAGGCACCTTCAGCCAGCAAGCCGTGCTCAAGCACTTCGGGCGCTCGGCGCTGGGCCTGCCGCTGGCCAGCATCGAGGAAGTCTTCCAGGAAGTGGAAGCGGGCAACGCCGATTTCGGCGTGGTGCCGGTGGAGAACTCGGGGCAGGGCACCATCCAGATCACCCTGGACATGTTCCTGACCTCCAACCTGAAGATCTGTGGCGAAGTGGAGCTGCGCGTGCAGCAGTACCTGATGTCGCGCAGTGGTCGGCTGGAGGATGTCGAGCGCGTGTATGGCCACCCGCAGTCGTTCATGCAGACCTCCTCGTGGCTGCGCGCCAACCTGCCCAAGGCCGAGAAGATTCCGGTCTCCAGCAACGCCGAAGGCGCGCGCCGCGCCCGCAATGCCGATGACGCCGCGGCGATCGGCGGCGAGAGTGCCGGGCATGTGTACGGCCTGAAGAAGGTGGTGACCAAGCCGATCCAGAACGATGCGGACAACACCACGCGCTTCCTGGTCATCGGCCGCAACATCTTCCCCACCTCCGGCCACGACCGCACCTCGGTGCTGGTGTTTATCCACGACAAGCCCGGTGCACTGTTCGACGTGCTCAGCCCGTTCGCGCGGCATGGCATCAGCATGAACCGGATCGAGTCGCGCCCCTCGCACAACGCCAAGTGGGAGTACGGCTTCTTCATCGATCTGGCCGGCCATGTCGACGACGAGGCGATGCAGGCGGCCCTGGCCGAACTGAAAGCCCACTCGGCGCAGATCAAGATCCTCGGCTCCTATCCGGTCGCCGTGCCCTGATCCGAACGGCGTGGCCGCGCTGCGCGCTACGCCCGGCCCGGTGCCCGCATGGGCACTGCGGCCCTTCCGCACACCGTTGCATCGCCGCTGCGGCGGCCCCGCCCCATAGGATTTCCGATGACTGCATCTCCGTACTGGATCGCCCACAAGGGCCAGCCCCTGCAGGGCAGCCTGACCATTCCCGGCGACAAGTCCGTCTCGCACCGTTCGGTGATGTTTGCCGCGCTGGCCGATGGCGTGTCGCGCATCGATGGCTTCCTGGAAGGCGAAGACACCCGCGCCACCGCCGCGATCTTTTCGCAGATGGGCGTGCGCATCGACACCCCGTCGCCGTCGCAGCGCATCGTGCATGGCGTGGGCGTGGATGGCCTGAAGGCGCCGAGCGCCCCGTTGGACTGCGGCAACGCCGGCACCGGCATGCGCCTGCTGGCCGGGCTGCTGGCCGCGCAGCCGTTCGATTCGGTGATGGTCGGCGATGAATCGCTGTCGCGCCGCCCGATGCGCCGCGTGACCGGCCCGCTGGGCGAGATGGGCGCGAAGATCGAGACCGAGGCCGATGGCACGCCGCCACTGCGCGTACAGGGCGGGCAGACGCTGCGCGGCATCGCGTTCGCCTCGCCGGTCGCCAGTGCGCAGGTCAAATCCGCCGTGCTGCTGGCCGGGCTGTATGCCGAGGGCGAAACCTCGGTCATCGAGCCGCACCCGACCCGCGACTACAGCGAGCGCATGCTGCGCGCGTTCGGCGTGGATATCGAGTTCTCGCCCGGCAAGGCCCGCCTGCGCGGTGGCCAGCGCCTGCGCCCGACCGATATCGTGGTGCCGGCCGATTTCTCCTCGGCGGCGTTCTTCCTCGTGGCCGCCAGCGTCATCCCGGGGTCCGAACTGCGCCTGCGCGCGGTCGGCCTCAACCCGCGCCGCACCGGTCTGCTGGCCGCGCTGCGCCTGATGGGCGCGGACATCACCGAAGAGAACCATGCCGAGCAGGGTGGGGAAGCGGTGGCCGATCTGGTGGTGCGTTACGCGCCCCTGCACGGCGCCGAGATTCCCGAAGCGCTGGTGCCGGACATGATCGATGAGTTCCCGGCGTTGTTCGTCGCCGCGGCCGCCGCGCAGAGCAACACCGTGGTGCGTGGCGCGGCCGAGCTGCGGGTCAAGGAATCGGACCGCCTGGCCGCGATGGCGACCGGCCTGCGCACGCTGGGCGTGCAGGTGGACGAGACCGAGGACGGCGCGACGATCCATGGCGGCGCGGCGCTGGGCAGCGGCACCATCGAAAGCCATGGCGATCACCGCATCGCGATGGCCTTCGCCATTGCCGGCCAGCTCAGCACGGGCGAGGTGCGGGTCAATGACATCGCCAACGTAGCGACCTCGTTCCCGGATTTCGATGGTCTGGCGACCGGCGCAGGTTTCGGGCTTCGCGCCGGCTGAGATAATGCCGGGTTCTGCCGCTGCTGCGTCCAGATGCCCGGTATGCGTGGTTGCCGAGCAGCGCCCGGCACTGCCTTGACCTGGCGTCGTCGCGGTACTTCACGGAACAAAAAAAAGGGAGGCCACTGGCCTCCCTTTTCGTTCCCGCCTCAGCGCAGCTGCTTAACGCTCAGTACGGAAATCCACCGGCACGCGAACCACGCTGGCGACGGCGCGGCCGTTATGCATGGCCGGCTCGAACTTCCAGTCGCGCACGGTGGTCAGCACCGCACGGTCCAGATCGCGATCACGCGTACCGCTGCGCTGCACGATGTTGGCATCGGTCACCTGGCCGCGGGTATCCACGTTGAGGCTCGCGACCACGCTGCCCTGCACGCCGCTGCGCAGCGCCGTACGCGGGTAGGCCGGCTTGGCATTGCTCGCCAGCGGGCGCGCCTCACGATTGCGCACGGCCGGGGTCGCCTTGCGCTGCTCGGTAGCCGGAGACGCTTGGCGCGCCGCCGGGGCCGGCGTCGTCGCTACCGGCGCGGTCTCGGTGGCGGGCAACATGCGCTGGCCGACCGGCGCGTCGTTGGTATCGCCCGGGGTGGCATAACGCAGCCACACCAGCGCAGCGGCGAACATCGCCACGATCAACGCCACCCACAACCAGGGTGACGTACGGCGATTGTGGGGCTCATCGATCACGTCGCGCTGATGCTGCGGCGAGCGGGGCATGTCCGGGGCATGGGTAACACTCATGGCTGACTCCTGGTGTCGATGTGACACCCGCAGTCTTGCGCGTACCCGGTTGCGGATGTGTCAGCGCACCGTCAACGCGGCGACTGCATTGCCATCAAGGTTCAGTTTGCTGAGCCGTTGCAAAATCACCGCGTGATGCGGTGATGAGTCACTGCGGAGTGAAGTCGAACGGTACTTCCAGGCTGCCAGGCACCGGCACACCATTGCTCTGCGCCGGCTGGAAGCGCCAGCGGCGCACTGCATCGGACGCGGCACGATCAAGGTCGCGTGAACCGCTGCGCTGAATCAAGGTCACGGCCGAGGGATAGCCGGTGGCATCCACATCCACGCGGACCACGACCGTGCCGCGATCCCCCCGGCGCAGTGCGGCTGGCGGGTAGCTGGGCGGCGGCGACTGGTCGGCAATCGGCTGCGGGCGGTCGCTCGGTGCCATCGCCACAGGCGCAGCAGGCGCGGCCGGTGCAGCGGGCGCAGCCGGCGGCGGCGGCGGGGCGGTCTCCACCAGCTGCGGCTTTTCTTCATTGGCCGGCGGCGCCTTGGCGTCGGGCATGTCGCTGGAGCCGGCCGCAGCGGCCAGCGGCTCGGGCAGGGGCTCGACCTCGGCCACCTGGGCAGGGGTCTGCGCGGCGGGGTCGGCCTTGTAGAAGCCGTCCTTGCGGCTGCTCAGCCACACCACCAGGAACAGCAGCACGCCCGCACCGAAGGCGATCGCGGCGATCTTGAGGCTGCGGCGGGGCAGCTGGAAAGTGATGTTCTTGCCAGAAGTCGAGCGGGAAGCAGACATGGGGCATACCGTATGGATCACCGCGATTCTGCCACGCCCGGGATGAACCGGCGGCAGAAAAACGCATAACAGGCGATAATCCCCCTCCGAATCCGTAGACCCCTCTGCCGCCATGCTCGATCCAGCCCTGCTCCGCCAACAGCCCGCCGACCTTGCCGAACGCCTGCGCTCCTCGCGCGGTTTCGAGCTGGATGTCTCCGGGCTGGAGTCGCTGGAAGCCGATCGCAAGCGGATCCAGGTGCGTACCCAGGAGCTGCAGAGCCTGCGCAACAGCCGTTCCAAGGCCATCGGCCAGGCCAAGGCCAAGGGCGAAGACGTCTCGGCGATCATGGCCGAGGTGGCCGCGTTCGCCGATGAACTGAAAGCCTCGGAACTGGCCCTGGATGTGCTGCGCGAGAAGATCGAAGCGATCGCGCTGGGCATCCCGAACCTGCCGGCCGAGGATGTGCCGGCGGGCAAGGATGAATCGGAGAATGTCGAGCAGAAGCGCTGGGGTACCCCGCGCGCGTTCGATTTCCCGGTGCTTGATCATGTCGAGCTGGGCGCCCGCAACCGCTGGCTGGATGGCGAGACCGCGGCCAAGTTGTCCGGCTCGCGCTTCACCGTGCTGCGTGGCCCGATCGCGCGCCTGCACCGCGCCCTGGCGCAGTTCATGCTCGACCTGCATACCGGTGAGCACGGCTATGAAGAGACCAACGTCCCGACCCTGGTCAATGCCGAGTCGCTGCGTGGGACCAGCCAGCTGCCGAAGTTCGAGGACGACCTGTTCAAGACTGCCGTGGGCGAGTCCACCCGCTATCTGATCCCGACCTCGGAAGTGCCGCTGACCAACATCGTGCGCGATGAAATCATCGACGCCGAGCAGCTGCCGCTGCGCATGACCGCCCATTCGCTGTGCTTCCGCGCCGAAGCCGGCAGCGGCGGCCGCGACGTGCGCGGCATGATCCGCCAGCACCAGTTCGAGAAGGTGGAACTGGTCGCCGCCTGTACCCCGGCGCAGAGCGATGAAGAGCACCAGCGCATGACCCGCTGTGCCGAAGTCGTGCTGGAAAAGCTGGGCCTGCCTTACCGCAAGGTGCTGCTGTGCACCGGCGACATGGGCTTTGCCGCCATCAAGACCTACGACCTGGAAGTGTGGCTGCCCTCGCAGGACACCTACCGCGAAATCTCTTCGTGCTCCAACTGTGGTGATTTCCAGGCGCGCCGCATGCAGGCCCGCTGGCGCAACCCGGAAACCAGCAAGCCCGAACTGCTGCACACGCTCAACGGTTCGGGCGTGGCGGTCGGCCGCGCGATGATCGCGGTGATGGAGAACTACCAGAACGCCGACGGCAGCATCACCGTGCCGGACGTGCTCAAGCCCTACATGGGCGGGCTGGATGTCATCGGCTGATCCGGTGCTGTGACGCGTGTAAAAAACCCGCCGGAAGGCGGGTTTTTTGTTGGTGCTTCGGTAGCCACCCCATGGGTGGCTTCCGTACCGGTCATGCATCACCTGCTGCCACCCATGGGGTGGCTCTACCCGTCCGTCATCGGCGCCAACACGCCAAGCGGCACCCAGCCGGACGTGGTGCCGCCAACCAGCTCGCACCAGACCCAGCTGTTGAGCTCGCGCTCACCGCGCACGTGTTGACCCACATCCACGTCCAGTTCGCGCGCGCAGTAAGCCTCGGCCGCCATCGCATCGCCCTGCGCGTTGCGGCCGATCACCTGCGCCGGTACCCAGCCGGCGGCCTGGCCCGGCGTCTGGCACAGATACCAGTTGTCCCAGCCTTCGGGCCCCTGGTAGCGCTCGCCGACCTGCAGCGGATCGCCGGGCTGCAGGGTGATCGGGTGGGGGAACTCGCTGCGGTGGGTCTGGATGACGCGGTAATCCATGCGGAATCAGCCATGTGTAAAGAGCCCCCAGCTTAGCGGCCATCGCCGCGACGGGGCAGCGTTGATTGCGTCAGCGATGCGGCTTCCAATGAGGAAGAGAGGCAGCTCAGAAAACGCCGTGATGAAATGTGGGAGAGGTTGATAGCCGAGTGGGCGGCACTCGGCGTGGAAGGCCGCAGAGACGGCAGGCACGGGGCTTCGCGGATGAGCATCCGGTAGGCGACCCATACGGCCCGCACGTGGTGGTGTGATCGATGCCCATTTCCTGCGGCACACAGCGGACAGGCTGGGCACTGACATCTACTTCCACAGGACGCACGGTGACTACAGCGGCTGCACCCCTCCCATCCACCAATCCCGCCGGCATCGCCGCATGGCTGATGCTGGGCATCGCCTGGCTGTGCTTCCTGATCCCGTTTCCGGGGCTCGGGCTCATCCTCGGCTGGCCGCTCAATCTGGTGGCCTTCATCCTGGCTGTCGTGGCGATGGCCAAGGGCGGCGCCGGCAAAGGCATCGCCCAGCTCCTGCTGTCCCTCGTCGCCTCCCCGCTGGTCTACCTCGTGGGCGTCGTGGTGTTCGCCGGTACCGTCAGCGCGATCGGTCAGCCGGCCCTCGATGCCCAGGCCAATGCGGGCAAGGGCCGCCAGCAGGACATCACCATCGCGCCTGTCGTGCCTGTCGTGCCTGTCGAAATCAGCGCGCGCCAGCTCCATCGGGACTACGAGGCCAATGAGGTCGCCGCCGACGTCCTCTACAAAGGCAAGCGGCTGCTGATCACCGGCGAAGTTGCCAGCATCCAGACGGATCTGATGGATAAGCCGCAGGTGCAGCTGAAGGCCGGAAGCGTCGACCAGGTGATGATCTCCGGCCTCTCCAGGGAAGAGGCCGGCGCGCTCGGCAAAGGCGACACTGTGCTCGCGGCCTGCACGGGCAACGGCATGATCCTGGGATCACCGATGACGCGCGACTGCGAACTGCAGTAAGGCCGAGCCGCGTCCAAAAAAGATGGCCCCTGGAGGGGCCATCTCTGCCACACCCACACCGTCACGACGAGGGGGAGGGAACGGTGTGGGTCCTGCGCGGCTCAGGCTGCGGCGAGTTCTTCCGGCTGCGGCAGCGCGGCCAGGGCCTGGGCAATCGCATCGGTGCGGTGCTGAGGCGAATAGGCGATGCCCTCGGCCCGCACGAACTCGACGTTGTCGATGCCGAAGAAGGCGAAGACCTGGCGCAGGTAGGGGTCCTGGAAGTCGGTCGGGGCGCCGGTGTGCAGGCCGCCGCGGCTGCTGGCCACGATCACGCGCTTGCCGCCGGCCAGGCCCACCGGGCCATTCTCGGTGTACTTGAAGGTGCGCCCAGCCACGGCCAGGCGGTCGATCCACGCCTTGAGGGTGGAGGCGACGCTGAAGTTGTACATTGGGGAGCCGATGACCACCACGTCGGCGGCCAGGAACTGCTCCAGCACCTGCTCGGCGTCAGCCACTTCGGCCGGATCGGACCGGGCCAGGGACGAGCTGCGCAGGTGCGGGACCGGCTGGGCATCGAGGTCGCGGTAGCTCACTTCCAGACCCGGCACCTGATCGCGCCACTGCTGGACCACGGCGGCGGAGAGCTGGCGGGAAACCGAGTTGTCGCCAAGCACGCTGGCGTCGATGTGAAGAAGCTTCATGGCAATCACCTGTTATCTGGGGAGGGGCGGGGCAAGGCGCCGCCGACGGAGATCAGGTTAGGTTGTTGCCTGTTTGGAATAAAGGTGGTTGAATACCACGTATTGTTCTATATCTGGAACTTCGGTATGCAAGACCTCAACGACCTCTACTACTTCGCCATGGTGGTGGATCATGGTGGCTTCGCCGCAGCAGAACGCGCGCTGGGCATCCCCAAATCCCGCCTGAGCCGCCGTATCAGCCAGCTGGAAACCGACTTGGGCGTCCGCCTGCTGCAGCGCTCCACGCGCCGCTTCGCGGTGACCGACGTCGGCACCAGCGTGCATCGCCACGCGCAGACCATGCTCGCCGAGGCTCAAGCCGCGCGAGAGGTGGTGGATCGCCTCAGCGCCGAGCCGCGCGGTCTGGTGCGCGCCAGCGTGCCGGTCTCGCTCGCGCAAATGCAGCTGCCCAAGCTGCTGCCGATCTTCCTGGCGCAGTACCCCAAGGTGCGGCTGCAGCTGAATATCAGCAACCGCCGCGTGGACATCATCAACGAAGGCTACGACGTCGCCCTGCGCGTGCGCTCGCGCCTGGATGACGATGGCAGCCTGGTGATGCGCAGCTTTGGCCAGGTGCAGGAACTGCTGGTGGCCAGCCCCAAGTACCTGGATCGCGCCGGCCGCCCGAAAGACCCGGACGAGCTGACCAACCACGTCACCCTGAGCATCAGCGAAGACGAAGCCCGTCAGCGCTGGGAGCTGCACGGCCCGGAAGGCGCGGTACGCCGCGTGGACCTGCAGCCGCGCGTGGCGGGTTTCGATTTCCCGCTGCTGCAGAGCATGGTCAAGGACGGGTTCGGCATCACCATGCTGCCGGAAACCGTCTGCGCCGACGCCGTGCGCAACGGCGAACTGGAAGTGGTGCTGCCGGACTGGTCGCTGCCGCAGGGTATCTGCCACGCCGTCTTTGCCTCCCGCCGCGGCCTGCTGCCGGCGGTGCGCGTGTTCATCGACTTCCTGGCCGAGCACCTGCCGCCGCAGCTGGAGGCTTCGCGCCTGGATTGCGGTGGCGCGTGCGAGCGGGCCAAGGAGAAGATCAAGGCGAGTGCGCTGGGTGCCCTGGCGGTGGACGCGGGCTGAGCCCGACAGCCGGCGGGTGGGCAAATCCCACCTGAAATGCGAGAATGCGACCCCCGGCCCATGCCGGGGAGCCATGCCGGACGGGGTGATCCCTGGCCGGTTGCCCGGGTTGCAATGACCGGGGCACGCGGGGCGCGGAAGCGCTGCCGATACGGAGAGATGGCCGAGCGGTTTAAGGCACCGGTCTTGAAAACCGGCGAAGGGTCATTCCTTCCGTGGGTTCGAATCCCACTCTCTCCGCCAATTTCCATATAAGTTATTGATTTTATTTAACTTATTTCGAATATACAGGTCTGCCAGCGGGACACAGATCGGGACACATCTCCCGAATGCGCATCCCCCATCACCTGATCCGCACCGCCTCAGGCACCTATGCCTTTCGTCAGCGCGTGCCCAGCGATTTGCAAGTCGTCATCGGCCGTAAGCTCATCAAGCAAACGCTTCGAACCTCAAATATGGCATCTGCCAGGCTTCGCGCGATTGTCTTGGCATCAGGCTATGCTCACGCCTACGACCTGCTGAGGGACCAGCGAGTGGACCGCCTTAGTAAAAAAGACTTGGACGCCCTCGTTGACCGCCTAAGCGGCGGCGGAGATCGGCGCGATCTGACGCTGCATCGGACGCAAGCGGCGGATGGCACAATCACGGAACGCTGGCAGATCGACAGCGAAGACGATGTCCGTCTATTCCGCCAGGCGCAGACCTTCGCCACAGCCGCAGAAGTGGCGGCGATCGGCATGCTCGATCCCGAGCCTAGGCCTGTTCGCGAGCCGCGTCCTCAGGTCAGCGAGACAATTTCGTTGGAGAAGGCGCGCGACGCGTGGCTGGCGAGCATCAAGCCGCGAACCTTGTCTAAGACTTATACGATCAAGAAAGCCGCAGTCGAGTCGCTCGTTGCGTTCCTCGGGCCTAAGTCAAAGCTCCACACGGTCACGAGGCCCGATTTGGCGCGCTGGTATCAACATCTTCGTGACAATGGCGCCTCGACGCCAACACTGACGAACAAGCAGAGTTATGTCGGTGGGAAAGCGGGCTTCTTCGACTGGGCCATCGCGTCCGGTTACTACCCGACGGGTGACAATCCCGCGACAGGCCATGTGAGCTATTCGCTGCGTGAGAAGCGTGCCAGACGCAAGCTTGGCTTCAAGGCGTACGACCGTGATCAGATCCAAACGATCTTCTCGCCGAGCAACTTCGAGAAGCTCTCTGAGAATGCTCGATGGGCGTCGCTCCTTGGCCTCTACACAGGCGCACGAGCGTCGGAAGTGGGGCAGCTCTTGATTGCAGACATCGTGTTGGAAGGAAAGCTCCCTTGCATTCGAATTTCTGACGAGGGCGAGAACCAAAAAGTCAAAACGGAGGTCAGTCTTCGGACCGTTCCTCTGCATCCGGATTTCCTGGCGCTGGGCTTCATGGACTGGGTTGCAACGCGCAAAGCGGCAGGGCACAAGCGCTTGTTTCCCCAGGCGAAGGGCGATGCGCTCAATGGTCAAGGCAACTGGATCACGAAGGCCTTTAGCAGGCATCTGTCGGTGGTTGGCAAGGACTGGCCAAAGGCAAAACGCGGCTTCCACTCGTTGCGAAAGACCTTCATCCAAGAACTTCAAACACTCGGTGTGGCATCCGAGCTGCGCGCTCAGATCGTGGGTCATGAGTTGGACGATGAGCACCACGCCACTTACAGCCGCGCATTCACCGCAAAAGAGAAGCTCAACGGCATGGGGAAACACTCACCAGGCTTGGCCGCGTTGACCTATGAGTTGCGCTTGCGAAAGCAAAACAGGTCGTAGTGCCGAGCTAGAGGTGATTCACGTTCGAAGCAGCCTAGCTGTGCAGGGACTGTTCCTCGATAGCAAGGCAATCTTGCAGGGCCTGAAAAAGGCTGGCGAGATCGAAGCGCTTCGGACCCACGACCTACGCCGAACCTTTGCTACAGTGGCCGAGGAAGTGGCTTCGTATGCGGTGGTGAAGCGGCTTCTCAATCATCGCAACAGTCGGGACGTCACCGGCCGTTATACAAAGGTGGACGATGCGCGGTTGCTGGAAGAGATGGCGCGTATTGAGAGGGTGATGTTGGGTGCAGACCCACTGCTTGTGGCAGTGTTGACCTAGAACCAAACGAGCGTATCAAGGAGGATGTAATGAGCAGCGAGCTTGTGATCGTAAAGTTGGATAGGCTGGGCGCGCAGGGGGAGGCGAGCACCTCTCTCCCGCCAAAATACTCAGTAATGCGCTTAACGGCCACGGCCACGACCACGGTTTCGGGGCGAGATGGTGTTGGCTTCGCTTTCCTTGATGTCAACGGAAATCGTATTGACGCGGATTCACGAGAAAAGGTTGGCGATACCCTCCAAGGCCTCGATCAAGCAAAGTCCTCGCCAGAGGGTAGTAATTCCACTTTAGTCAGTAGCTGGGACGCTTTCTCCGAAAAGTTTGATCCCCATCCAGTTGAGGTCGCTGAAACAGAATTCGTGTCGGAAACTTCGGGTTTTTTGGTCAGGCGGATCAGTCTATTGATCGGTACGACGTGGCATTTGCCAAGCTGCAAGTTTGTTGTTATACCCAGCTTCGGGACCTCCATTCTTGGCGCCTATCCCGGCCTCGGAGATGCTGTTGGAGTGGCCAAGAGACTGGACCGAGAGCAGCAAGTCAAGCTCGCCCACAAGGGTTCTCAATTCAAGCTGTAACGCGTGCTACAAATTGTCCGGAGGAGCTTTGCCAGGATGACGGTTTGGCACGGCTTCGGTGACATCTTGGTCTTTCCACATCGTCACGTAGGCCGGTTCCCAATGCCGCCGATGCGAGCGCCAATGCTCGATGCAGAGTTCGGTCGCAAGATCTGCCTCTCGGCGGGCGTCTCTTGCCGGCAAGCGAGTGAGTGCGGCGATGTATGCACTGTTCCAGAATTCTTCGATGTTCATAATTAGTTGGGAAGTTGAAGTTCTCCGTGTTTAAGGTAAAGCGCGCAGCTGTCAAGTATGAATGCTTGGCAGGGTTAATCCTCTTTGAGTCTTGACGAAGTCAATTATGGCGATACGTTGAAAGGATGAGTAATAAGACCAGAGAAAAGTTCTATCGCGGACTAAAGAGAGCCATCCACGAGGGCGATTTAGCCACCGTCGTATCTCTCTGCGAGAAGCAAAAAGATGTAGACGAGGCAGCTCGAAGTGCCATCGTCTTGGCGATCAGACTGGATCGTGACAATGTCATTGAGCAGCTCCTACCACTGCTGACGGGCTCCTGGCAGAGCGAGCCATTGAACGAGGCGGCTAAAGCAGGCAAGACGGAGTGGGCGGAAAGACTAAGCCCGTTCTGCAACGTCGAAAGCGGAGATGCGCTTGTCCTCGCAGCCAGGCATGGGTATGTTGATACGGTCAAGCTGCTTATGCGCTCTTGCAGCCCTTTGGAGGGCGACTCACAAGCACTATATGAGGCCTCGCTTCATGGCCACGCCGACGTCGTTTTCCAACTGGTTTTGTTCTCGGACGCTAAGGCTAGGGGCAGTCGAGCACTGATCGCTGCTTGTAGGGCAGGTCATCTGGAGGTGGTCAGGCACCTTCTGCCGTTCTCGTCCAAGATCCAATGCGCGCAGCGGGGATTCGACGCTGCGGCAGAGCATAACCATGAGGCCGTTATCAAGTTCCTGATCGGGGCCGGGCTTCCCGATCCAGAGGATACGTACAGCCTAGGGTTGACCATTGCAGCTGCTAGGGGGCACGCCCCGTTGGTCCGAACTCTGCTTTGGGCTATTGTCCGCACCGGCTTTGCCCCGCGCGACTTCGGGCAGGAGGCCTTATTCGTTGCAGCCAAGAACGGTCATGCCGAGGTGGTGAAGTCGGTGTTGGAGTTTGCGCATAAGACTGCCTATCCCGAAGCGGCCCTATGCGCTGCATTGCTCAGTGCACACGATGAGGTGGCTGATCTGTTGGTTCGCCGGGTCAATCTGGACCACGTGCGTGAACTGATCTCAGACGAGGATGTCGAGGTGAGGCTGGATCGATCAAACGCGAGGGCTGGCGCCGCAGCGCAGAACAAAGAACTGCGATTCAACGAGAAGAGTCGGGAAAGAGAGTGTGAGGCGGCGGCGGGAGGTCTTCCTAAGAAGCCGCATCCTGCGCGACGGCTGTGATGAGGCCCTAGGAGTAGCGCTCAAGGGCTGCATGACCGACATCGAGGACCTTCTTCAATTAGTGGGCTAGGCAGGGTTCAGCGCTAGGCAGAGCCACGCCGACGCAAGTGTTAAGAAATGGTTAGCGTATGCGCTCGGCACCCTGCTCATGTTGACTCTCAAGCTGAAGACGTACATTGTCTCTGTGAAGACGCACAGTTTAAGGCTAGTGGCGTTATGATCAGCATGACGCGCAATGATTGTGCAGGGGGGGTGTAAAATGGATTTAACTGACGTGGCATCGTGGGCGTCGATTTTGTCACTTGGCATATCGCTGGTATCTTTTTTCCTGATTAAATCGGTGCGTGCCGCGGTTGTAGCTACTCGCAGGCGGGCGCGGCTTAGGTTTTTGTTTGATGAGATATTGACTATCCAGCCTGATGCCGTACCGTTATCAAGTGCATCAAGAAGCAAGTTCAAGTCTTTGGAGAACAATCTTCCTCGGGGACTGTGGGCATTTTGGACGGCAAAAAGCAAGACTGTCCGGAGTCTCCGGCGAGCCATCAAGGACGGCGATATCTCGCTTGTCATCGAAGGGCTTCACGATTACAAGTCTCACTGCGAGGAAGACCTATGAACAAGTATGAAATGTTGTTTGACGATATCGTGTTAAAGACAGATCAGGGGGCGATTACCTGGAAGCAGGTGAGGAAGGACGCCCATTCCGATTTGATCTTTAATGCCTCGCGAGCTTTTCGCCAGTATTCTGGAAACTACGAGCGTGATGGGCAAAACTACGAGGTTATAATTGTCGAGAAAAAAGCTGACGATCCTGATCACGATTACGCCTATGAACGATACATGCCGGAACTTCTGGTGGTTGATGGAAATGAGCTCTTAGTTACGCTGACTGACTCAGTGATCGAGAAGTCGCAATTGATTGAGCTTGTTAAGGAAGTGGAACTGAAGAACGACAAGGTGAAGAAGCTTTTCTCGATGTGAAGCCGGCACTGTGCTGGCGCAGCGTTAAGAAATTTACAGATGCGGTCTTCTCTAGTTGTAACTCGCACTGGGGTGAGGCCGAGGCTGTTGGCCATTGACGGGTGCTGCGCCAGCGTAGGGCCGTGCAGTTGTGAATGTCGGTAGAGAGTATCGGATGAGCTTAGTTAGCAACCAAGACAGCCTGGAAGAAGGGTTCATTCGCTCCGCCTTAGAGATCATTGCCAACTCTGGAAAAAGGTCGGCCGTTGTTGCGCGGTCGGACCATCAAACGGTCCGTCAGTTCTTGGATCAGGCGCCAAGCACCACGCGCTTCACGCAGTCAATGGCTGAATTCTACTTGGCCATCCCGCGGCGGCAATTTGAAGCTCTAAAGCGCGCACATTCCAACCCGTTCGCCGAGAGTGTGGGTCGGCCGAAAATGATCAGCAAGGGCGAGCTTTTGACCTGGTTCGGTCGCGTGAATAAGTCTGTGCACGCCATTTCAGGTGAGTTGGAAGGCCGTCTTGGCAGAACGTTAAGCGGAACGCCCTTTATCGTGATGCGCGACGCCAAGAAGAAGATCAACCGCATCGTCTCCCATGCCGGCATCACAACCCTTGATCTGGACGCGATAGAAGAGGCCTTTGCCTGCGGCGCCAGGATCGCGGCGCTTGGCGTTGATCAAGCATTGACTTTGCCTTGGACTAACCTTCGCGAGAAACGGCTATGGCGACAAGCCTATCGAATCCATATCGACCGAGCTCATGCAGAAATGGTAGCGATCTTGGATAGGCAGGAGCTCGATGAAGCAACGGTCATATCGCCTGAATCGACGGTCAGCTAGTCGGTACGGGCCCGTACTCGATGGTCCAAGCAACTCACTGTAACTTTGTTTCCGAAGCCGAGCAGGGTGCTCGGTAAGGAGAAGTCCCATGAAGTACGAAGTCGAGTTCAATGGTCTGGCGCAGTGCGCGCACTATTTGGAAGTCGAAGCTGAAAGTCCGGAAGACGCCTTGAGGATGGCCAAGGAGGCGGTCCTGTCGGATGCGTCATTTGCCATCGAGGAATGGGTGAATAAGCCCACGATCGAGAGCTTGAGCGAAGATGGCATGCTCATCGCAAGCAACTACGAGTTGGACATCGCGAACGTGGAAGACTACGAATGACAGAGAGGGCTCTTGCCCGCATCGGTCCCAAGGGTTGAATTGAAGGCCCTTGCCGTGCATGTCCTCGCGTTGCGGCTCTCTTTTTCCGGCAGGTCGCAGCTTTCAGGAGGGCGCTGCAGCACACGTTGACAGTTAAGGACGTTAAGTTAACGTGGATGAATGGATCAAGCTTCGAATTCCGAAAGATCGGCGACTCCGTCTGATCTTGAGCCAGGCCAAGACGAGGAACAACGCCGCCGTCTGTTGATTGCAGTGGTGAGGGGCGACTGTTCTGCTGTGAGGCTGGCGCTGGCATCTCTGTCGGATGGGAGGAGCGCGCAGCATGCGTTGAGAGTGGCCGCAGGTCTGGGCCATGCCAATATTGCCTCGATGATCATTCAAAGTGCTCTTCCCGATGCCGCCGATGCCCTTGACGGGGCGTTGGCGGCAGCGATCAAGGACAGTCAGATCGCGACCGGCCACCAATTGCTTTTCGAGGCATCACGGTTCGCTGAGCGACCTGCGTTGGTGAAATCACTTTATGCCGCTGGAAGTGTCGGGGCTGTGGATTTCATCGATGAGATCATGTTGGCGTATCGTCCGCCCAACAAGTCGCTTGTCTCCGCGTTTCGTGTCGCGCTGCTCGAGAAGAGGTGGCCGGCTGCCGTGCATATCTTCGATGGGGGCGATACGAGGCTATTTGATCGGTGGATAACGGAGACCGATCGGAGTTGCATGGATGCGTACCGAGCACTTCGGCAGTCCGATGCTGTCCGGGAAGAGTTGGATCATTGCACCAAGCCTCTAGTAATAGGGCACAAGCTGCCACAGCGGAGAATTTGAACGGATCCCAAAAGACGCGTGAGAGGGGCTGCCAGTGCTCTTGCTGCGAGGCTGAGAGGCTAACGCTTCCTACATCTGCCTGACTCCCCGATCGCTGGCAGTGCTTTCCAGGCGCGCTGAAATGAGGCCGCACGCTCCCGTGAGAAGGAGCTTGCCTAAGGCCTATGTCCGCCTTTGGCCTTCTCACTCTGGCCCCAGATGAGTGCTTTCTCAACGTGCTCTTCCACGGGTTTCAGTTGGTCGCTAGCCGCGCTGATACCACCTAATAGGAGGACGTCGGCGGATCCGGGTGGACAGCTAAGTTAGGTGGGCGATAGTCTCCGTCTTTTGATCAGGGGCGATCCGATGAGCATTCTCAATGTGTTGCTGCGCCCCGACCAACTACTTGTTGCGGTCGATACATGGGCCGAGGACGCCCTGACTCAGAAGCCATCGGTGGGCGCCAAGCTGCTGCTCATCCCGCAGCACAACCTGGTGCTGGCCAGTCGCGGCTCCGCCCAGTTTTTCTTGAAGATCTACGAGCTCTGCCTTCGAGCCAGCTTCCGTGCCGACTTCACCATGGAGCAGCTCATGGCCGAGCTGGGGCTGGTCATGGACCATCTTTGGCCGGACTATATTCGGGCGGCAGCGGAAGCGGGCATTGCTGGGGACATCTTGCATAGTGAGCTTGTTCTGGGCGGGTGGTCACCTAAGAACGGCCGGATGGTGGCCACGGTGTATGCCAAGGATGCGGACGGTGGTCCGGCACGGGTGCAGCCATTGGACGGCGGCGTTGCGTCACCTGGGGAGCCATTGCGTGGACGTCCGGACAGCTTCGAACTCAGGGCAGTTTTGGAGGCCGGCCGGCTGCAAGCGGCCTATCTCAACGAGAGCGTTGGTCGGTCCGTTGCCGGCGGGCGCTTGCTGGTCGCTGTCTTGTAGAAGGGGACAGCGTCGATCACGGACGTGGCTGCGCTCTGACCGGAATGCGCCTCCCATCCGGTCAGTGCAATCCATGCGACCGGCGCGGGCTCTGTTGGCATTCAGAACGACTCCGGAGTCGTTGTGTTTGGCCGTCACTCCGGGCATCACGGGCAGTGATCTCGGCTTGATCTGCCCAGCCGCTGCCACCTTCGACCCTTAGTCCGGGAGCTCGCCGCGGTAGGCGTCGGACAAGATGCGGCGTCGGCTATCCAAGTGGATGAACGCAAGTCCGCTGGCGCCGCGAGTTCGTCGTTGCCCGTCTCAGCAGGCGGCTCAATGGGCACCGGCGCTTTCCTCAACGATGTGGCGGTCTTCAACCACACGGGCACCATCATCGCCCGTCGGCACAGAAAAGGCGGTGCAAACACTTCGGCGCAGGTCTCAGGCGGCCGTCTTGCTCGCCTGCGCGAATGGCGTAAGGGGGCGCCCAAGGTGCAACCAGGCCGCGATAGCAATGAGCCGGTGCAGACCAAAGCGCACAGTGCCTTTTCGACATCCTCCGAAATGGCAAAGTCGCGCCAGTGGCTGCGATGCTGGTTATGCTGTGTCCAAGGATTTCAGCTGGGCGGTCAACAAGCGAGTCAGGCTTCGACGCGCAAAGAACCCCTGCAACTGTCGGGCTTTAATGGTTCTTGCTCTCAATCGAGCTTGGCCAGCCTCGCGGTGCTCAATGCAATAGCAGCGCGAAGCCCCACAGAGCTCTGCTTGGCTGGCGGTGACCGTCACCACGGTCACTTCCAGACTGGTGAAGGCGGTCTCGGCGGCGATGTCCGGATTCTCCGTGCTGGCGCGCTCGATCAGCGTCCGGAATCGTCCAAGGTCTCTTTCGCCGCCACTGCTGAGCGCCCCGACGTTGGTCGCACGACGGACATCATCATCGTCTCCGGGAACAGCTTGGCTCCAGCGCTCTGTGCGTTCGGGAATGACCGCGCGCACGACCTTGCCAGTAGGGTCAATCAGATCGATGACAACATCGAGCAGGTATACCGGTTCTAGCCCCAGGTTGGTCACGAAGCAGTGCGCATCCAAGTCCTTACCCGCGCCCGACGTGATCAGGATGGAGGGTCGCTGCTGCCGGCGATAGCTGCGTAGGAAGAAGCTCAGATAGACGACCCAGATCAAGGCTGTCACGCAGGTCATGGCTGCGGTTATCAGGGGCGCGAAATGAAGCAGATTCTGAAGCACGTAGAGGTTGTTCCCAGGGATTGACGCATGTAAGCAGGCTGCTGGCCAAATTAGCCCTTGAGCCGCTTGCACCCCGTGAAGCGCTTCCCTCCAGCGGGCCTGGCTCCCAACAATCTATGAACAGGTGAATGTGTGGCTCAGCCACACCTTCTAAGGCCGTGCGTAGAGATCCCCGTTGCCGCCTCGCAGGGCGCGAGCCCAATTTTGACGCGACCTTTGCAGTGGCTGCGCATACTTTTCCTCCATTGCTCTAGAGGAGGACGGCAATGGGCAGTTCATCAAAGATTTCGTCGATTCCGAAGGTCTTGAGGCTCGAGGTGATGCCGCTGGACTTCGGCGAAGCAGCGGTCGTGGTGGAGTTGGAGTCTGAGCCGCCCAAGGGCTGGCTCAAGGCTCTCAAGCGCGAAATGTCCGACACGGAAGGGCTTGAGTCTGCCTCCGCAAAGTTCGACGGTTGCTTTGTCTACGTTGTGGGACTGGAACCGAGCCTCGGGGGCGCTGCCCGGCGAGTCAGCCGCTTGCTTGCAGCAGTTCAAGAAAGGCTTGAGCCCGGCAGTGGTGGCTCGCCAGGGGCAGAGGGGGCTACAACTCGTATTCCGCCCGCGTCCACCGCACGCGTTGCCGTCTCCATGGGCAGCGGTGCCTGAGCGAATGGGGAAAGCTGGCTCCGGCCTAATTTGCTCATGGACCCCGTTGGAAAATTCAGCGAGTCCAGATAGGCTTCTAACAACTGCCCTGGGCCGGAGACGCCGTCACCCATGCACGAAGTGGACGCGGGCAAAGAACATCTGATGTCGGTATGTGGGGAACTGGATGGCTTGCGTTCTCGGGCGCACCTAGAGCGCTTTCTAGCGAAGCACGGACTGGTGCGGAGCCAGAGGGTACCTGCGGCGCAGTTCGATGTGGCGAGCGGCATAACGTCGGGCTTTTGGATAGAAGTTGTTGTGGCCTTTGAGCCATCCGACGGCAGCAGGGGCTTCTTCGCGTCCATGCTCGTGACCAGACACAGCAAGGTGGAGCACCTCCGACAATGCGTCTTGACCGACTAGCAGGGTATGCCGTCAGCGAGCGCTCTGGTGTTGGGCAGCTTAACCAGGGTGGTCGCGGCGTCGGCGCATGGCCTTACGGCTTACTCCAGCTGCTCGTGGATCGCCGTGACCAGCTGTTTAAAGCGATAGGGTTTGGGCAAAAAACGCACGGACGCCGGGATGGGGGGGAGCTGGGATCGTTGAAGGCCCGATACCACCAGAACCCGGGCGCCGGGCTGTGTCTCGGCAACCTGCGCAGCCACATCCAGGCCTGAAATGCCACCGGGCATGCTCACGTCTGTGACGACTACGGCGTATTGCGTTCCACCCCTCAACTGAGCGATCGCTTCCATTCCATCGGATGCAGGGGTGACCGCGAATCCTTGTTCGGACAACGCTTGGGCCACCACCGTGCGCAAATCGTCTTCGTCTTCAACGAACAGCAAATTAATGGTCATATCAAGGCTCGTGGATAGGAAAGCAGAGCACGATGCGGGTGCCTTCTCCCGGAACGCTGCTCAGTTGGGGAAAGCCCCCCGATTGTTTCGTGAAACCAAAGACTTGGCTGAGCCCTAGACCGCTGCCCCGTCCTACCGGCTTAGTTGTGAAGAACGGCTCGAAAACGCGAGCCTGATGAGAGATTGGGATGCCCTCGCCATCATCCTCAACGGTCAAGCAGACGAGCTGCTCGAGGGCGCCATTGGCTGAGGCAGGATCGCGCGCTTCCCTTGCGCCTGTCGAAATCGTAATTGTGCCGCCGTTGGGCATCGCGTCGCGGCTGTTGCATACCAAGTTCAGCACCGCCGCCTCTAGCTGTGCCTTGTCGACGAATACGCAGGGAAGATCCTCATGGAGGTCGAAGACCAACTTGACCGCCTCTCCCGCAGAGCGCTCTAAGATTCTTGGGATTGACGAAGGGAGGCAGTCAAATCCAAGCGCTCAGGAGATAGCTTTTGGCCTCGGCCGAACGTTAGCAACTGCCTAGAGAGAAGCGCGCCACGCTCGGCCGCGCGCAGAGCGGTCTCAATCAGCTTGGCAGCGGGCCCGTCTTTGACACGCACGCTAATGAGATCAAGGCAGTTGACGATGATGGTCAATAGATTATTGAAATCATGGGCCAACCCAAGAGTCAGCTTCCCAATCGCTTCCATCTTCTGCGCTTGAAGAAGGCTATGTTGGACCTGCTGCAACCGCTCTTGAGCGTCATGTCGCTCGGTGATGTCGCGAGTCACCTTGGCGTATCCGACCAAGACGCCGTCGACCCAGATAGGGTCGATCACAACGCTCGCCAAGAAGCGGGAACCATCTTGGCGAACCCGCCACCCATCTTCGATGCATCGCCCCTCAGTAGCTGCCGTCCGGAGATTGCGCTCGGGCACGCCGGCTGCGGCATCGTCGGGCAAGTAGAAGCGAGAGAAGTTCGTCCCAATGACGTCCACGGCGGTGTAGCCCTTGATTCGCTGCCCGCCAGGGTTCCAGGTCCGGATTACGCCATGCGTGTCCAGCATATAGATTGCATAGTCGGTGACGGAGTTGATCAGAAGGGCGAACTGCCGGGACTCGTCATTGAACACATCTTTGGGGTGCTGCAACTCAGTCACGTCTATCCTCCCCGAGATCGCTTCACCCTAAGGGAGAGTTTGTAAAGGAATCGTAAAAAACCGTACGTCATGCGCACTTTGATGCCCTCTTTACACAACTAAACGGCTCCGCCTTCACACTAGGCTTGCATGGAAAACGCAAAGCGCGGGAGGGTAGCCTTATGGCAGACGGATTTGGAGGAGTGAGTGTGTTCTTGGTCGAGGATGAGCCGAGCTTGATGTATGTGCTCGAGGAATCGATCAAGAGCTTGGGCTACGCCGTCGGAGAGAAGGCAGAGTATCTACCGGAGGCACTAGAGCGTGCGAAAAGCGTCGCGTTTGATGTCGCCATGCTCGACGTCAATTTGCATGGTCAAGAGTCGTTTCCTGTTGCAGACGTTCTCATGGAGCGTGGAATTCCGTTTATCTTTACGACGGGGTTTGGGAAGACCGCCCTGCCTGAGCGGTTCAAGCGCGCTCCGGTGATGGAGAAGCCGTTCCGTCTCAAAGACATCCATCGCGCGATCACTGAGCTTCAAGAGAAGCTCTCCGCCTGACCCCGGCTTCTGGCTTCGCCTCGCCTTCACCCCGACATCGCCTCGCTTCGATGGCCTCCTGGATAGGGTTAGCTTCCACCTACCCAACGAGGAGATTTTCAATGGCGGAACCCAAAGAGAACCTGCTGGACTGGCTTCGCGACGCTCATGCAATGGAGCAGCAGGCAGAGACCATGTTGAAGGGGCAGGCTTCCCGCATTGAGCACTATCCGGTGCTGAAAGCTCGGATCGAGGAGCACATCCAGGAAACGATCGGACAGCGAGAGTTGCTTGAGGGCTGTATCAAGCGCCTCGGCGGTTCTCCTTCCACCATCAAAGATATGATGGGGAAGATGGCCGCGTTCGGCCAGGCACTGGGTGGGATGACGGCATCGGACGAAATCGTGAAAGGGGCGATGGCCGGCTACGTGTTCGAGCACTTTGAAATTGCCTCCTATACCGCGCTGATCGCGGCAGCCAAGACCGCAGGCGACCCGGAAACGGCGCGCGTGTGCGAGGAAATCTTGGTCCAAGAAGAAGCGATGGCGGACTGGCTGGCAACGCATTTGCCGGAAGTGACGGAGGAGTTTTTGGTCCGCGATGCCGCCCCCGGTGTTGAGGCCAAGAAGTAAAGACCCAATCATTCCTTGGCGCCCCGTCGGAGCGTCTCCCCTCTCCGACGGGGCAAGGATGCCGGCTTATCTCCTTCCCCGATAGCTCAGGCATCGACGGAACTCACGCAGCGCCGGCAAGACCACCAAGAGCATCGCAGGCACAATGGCAAAGGCCCACAAGTGCACCGGGGCCGGCTCAAGCGTCAAAAATGGTCCGGCGTCCTTGATTGGCAGAGACCAATAAATCGCACCGATTGCGACCCAGGGCGCGATGTCAAGAACGCTGTGAACGTGCTGCTCCACGGGCCTGATTTTTCGCTTTGGATAGGCTACCCGCGTGTCGCAGTATCCCGTGATCGCGTGGAGGCATACCAGGGCTAGAAGGAGCGCGAACATCCCATGCGATGCGCGAAAGCCGAGCCAAAGGACTGTTGCCAATCCGAGCAAAGCGATTTGTGCTAAGTGCAACCTCGACTCCGCTAGACCCGAAGTGGACTCGATACTGCTGGTTCTATGTAGCCAAAAGTCCATCGCCCCGGCAGTCAGCCAGAGGAGATAGAGGCTATGCCACACGGTCACTTCCAGTCTCCGTTTGCCGCGTCGGTGGCAAAGCTTTCGCTCGTCTCACGCCTCATGGTAGCTCCCGTTGTGTGCCGCAACTCGGAAAGATGAACACTGTAAAAAGGTGGTCTTCAACGCGATGTGTTTTTCGTCACGTCCAGGGCTTGGTCCTTGTCTCTTATGAACGAGTAAGCGGCCGCCTGCTCGTTTGACAAGCCTTTGACGCGACGCTGACGCGTTGTGCCCGGTTCTCGGCGGATATTTATTTCTAAACCTTGTCAGGAGAACCCAGTGAGCGCTTATCCCCAGTTCCGTGCAGCCACGCCTCGGGTGACCCGGGTGGAGATGGCCAACCTTTACGTTGGAGACGACACGACGGCAGTCCAATTGGATGCTATTCCGTGCGAGACGTGGATTCAGAACCTTCGAGCGTTGGTCAGCCAATGCCCAGAGCTTTCCGGAGCTCGCCTCGAGATTGAAGGGTTGTGGGTCCATTTCACCGGTCTGGGTAAGGGCGTCCGGCCCGTGGCGCCTTACCTCTTGGAACTGATCGCGGCGGCAGGTGAAATGGCCTACGCCCCCCCTCTAGTTCCGAGCTCTTCATTCGACAACCCTGGCGCCTTTGTCAGCCGATGACGTTGTGGGTCGGTGATTTTCAATTCTGCGAAATTATGTGCGAGAACAAACAGGAGATAACGATGTCGGATGATAAGAAGAACACGGGCAGTCCTGACCGCGACCGCATCAATGTCAATGAAGATTACGAATTGCAGTATTGGACCAAGGCATTGGGTGCCAGCGCCCAAGAGCTGAGGGATGCAGTCAAGGCCGTGGGTCCTACTGCGACAGCCGTGCGCGAGCACTTGGGCAAATAAATCGGAGTGGGGATGTCCCTGACCGAATACCGACGTAAACGAAGCTTCGACAAGACAAAAGAGCCTGAGCCAGGGAAGCAGTTGCCCGGAGGGCGGCGGGCCATCTTTGTGGTCCAGCTTCATCATGCCAGTCGGCGCCACTACGACTTCCGGCTGCAAATTGGTGATGCGCTTAAGAGCTGGGCCGTCCCTAAGGGGCCGAGCTACGATCCTAAGGTTAAGCGAATGGCAGTGGAGGTTGAGGACCACCCTGTCGATTACGCGACGTTCGAAGGCGAAATCCCGAAGGGGCAATATGGAGGTGGTCACGTCGCACAATTTGACCACGGCGTATGGGCTACATCGGGGGACCCGGAAGCGCAGCTGGCCAAGGGGCATCTGCGCTTTGAGTTGTTCGGCGCGAAGCTCAAAGGCGGCTGGCACTTAGTCCGGTCAGGAAAGTCAGCCAAGCAGCCGCAGTGGTTGCTGTTCAAAGATGACGACGACTTCGCCAGTGACGTGGAAGCGGACGATTTGCTCGGCGATGTCACTGCGCCTCCGGCGGAAGACCTGAAGCGCGCAGGCGCCGGTAAGGCCGACAAGAAAAAGCTCACCGCAGTAGCATTGCCGAAGAAACGGCGGCGCATTGACTGGGCAAAGAAGGCCTCGGCGCTGACCAAGGCAAAGAAGGCCAAACTGCCCGAGGGCCCGTTCGAGCCGCAGCTGGCCAAGCTTGGCGATGCCCCACCCAAGGGCGACCAGTGGGTCCACGAAATCAAGTGGGACGGTTACCGCATCCTGGCGACGGTCACCGAGGGCGAGGTGCGGCTTTGGTCCCGCAATGCGTTGGAATGGACAACAAAGATCCCTGAAATTCGCGACGCTGTGGCCGCATTAGGACTCACGTCGGGGGCATTGGACGGTGAGCTCATTGCTGGCAGCGGCACGAAAGAAGACTTCAATCTCCTTCAAGCCACCTTGTCCGGAGAGCGCCAAGGGACATTGGCCTACGCCTTGTTCGATCTCCTCCACATCGATGGAATTGACATTGCCGACGCCCCCCTGTCAGAGCGCAAGCACCTCTTGCAGGAACTCTTGAAAGAAAACCCTGACCACTTGGCCTACAGCTCACACATCGAGGGCGACGGGGAATCGGCCTACCAATTGGCAGGGGAACGCCACTTCGAGGGGATTATTTCCAAGCGGGCTGACCGGCCCTATCACGGAGGGCGGAGCGAGGACTGGAAGAAGACGAAACAGTTGGCCAGCGATGAGTTTGCGGTGGTTGGCTACACTTCCCCAAAGGGCAACCGTGCCGGGTTTGGATCGCTTCTTCTCGCCAAGCCTGATGAAAAGCACGGCTGGCTCTACGTCGGCCGGGTGGGCTCGGGTTTCTCAGATGAACTCATCAAAGAGCTGAGTCAGCTTATCGGCAGGGCCGGTGGAAAGACTCCAACGGCCCAAGTGCCCACCAAGGACACCGATCTACGGTCGGCGACGTGGTTTAAGCCCCGCTTCGTCGTGGAGGTGTTCTACCGAGGCATCGGCGGGCAGCAACTGCTGCGCCAGCCCTCGCTCAAGGCCGTCCGGCGTGACAAGGGCGTGGCTGACCTGGCCGACTCAGACAGCGCGCCTTCAGCGGAAAAGCCTACGGACGCTTCCCAGCTCAAGCCGTCCCGGAAGGCAGCCAAAAAAACTTCAGCGGGCGGGGCGGCCAAGTCAGCAGGTGAAGCGCGCACGCCGCCCAAGCTGTCCAGCCCTACCAAGGTGATCTTTCCTGACATCAAGGCCACCAAGCAGGACGTATGGGATTACTACACGGCTGTAATGGACCAGTTGCTGCCGGAGGTGATTGATCGCCCCTTATCGGTCATTCGGTGTCCCAGCGGGACGGGAAAGCCCTGTTTCTTCCAGAAGCACCACACCGCTGGCTTGGAGCTGGTGGACTCGGTCCGCCTGAAAGAAGACAGCGGCATCAATGCGCACTATCTGGTGGTCCGCGACGCGGCCAGCCTGCTGGAGCTGGTGCAGTTCAACGCTTTGGAGTTTCACCCATGGGGCAGCCACGCGGAATCGCCTGATCGGGCTGATCGCGTGGTTTTCGACTTGGACCCGGGCCCTGATGTTCCGTTCTCCGAGGTCAAAAAGGCCGCCGTGGACATTCGCAGGTTGCTCGAACAGTTAGAGCTGGAGTCGTTCTTGCGGGTGTCGGGAGGGAAGGGCTTGCACGTGGTGGTGCCCTTGAACCCCGGGTGCGATTGGGACCTGACCAAGCGGTTTGCCAAAGGGTTCGCCGAGGCGTTGTCTCAAACGGAGCCGACCCGATTCCTAGCCACCTCGACCAAGAGCCTTCGCAACAAGCGCATCTTTGTCGACTACCTGCGAAACGGTCGCGGCGCAACGGCTGTGGCGTCCTATTCACTGCGTGGTAGGCCCGGCGCGCCCGTGGCCATGCCCATCGCTTGGAGCCAGCTCTCCAAGCTGACCCGCGCGGATGCGTTCACCATGAAGGACGTGCCTGAGAAGCTGAAGCGGCGCCGCAAAGATCCTTGGGCGGGCATCAATACGATCCAGCAAAATCTGGCCCGGTGGGCGCACGACGACTGATCTTGGCCCCTGCATCGAAACCGATTTAGGAGTAAGCACGATGCGTCGATCCATTCTATCTGCCACAGCCGCGCTTGCCTTGACCGCCTGCGGAGGCGGGAACACCGAATCCAGCGTGCAAGCCCCGGGGGCCGAGGAGACCGCCAAGACCAAGGTGTTGGAGGCCGGCGCGGCCCTGCTTCAAGATCGCCCGCCGATTGCCGCGATCAACGCCTACTTGGACGGTTTCCATTTCTATAACGGCCGGGTGGACGCTCAGATGGAAGCACACCACTATTGCTCCCTCCTCAACGAGGATGTCATTCAGTGCACGATCTACGACGGCAATGTGAGAGACGCCAAACTGATGGGCGTGGAATACATCATCAGTGCGAAGCTGTTCGCTGGCCTCCCTGAGCAGGAGAAAGCGCTTTGGCATAGCCACGTCCACGAAGTGAAATCGGGGCAGCTGATCGCACCAGGGATCCCTGAGGTGGCCGAGCATGAGCTCATGGAAAAACTCATCCACACGTATGGAAAAACGTGGCACACCTGGCACACCGATTTGGATAAAGACCTGCCGCGTGGGATGCCGCAGCTGATGATGGGTTTTACGGCCGATGGCCAAGCCAGCCCGGCGATGGTTGCGGCTCGAGATGCGCGGCTGGGCGTCAGCAGCGAGGACAAACGGAAACGTCGCGCAGACATCCCCCAGCCTGCCATAAACCCGGGAGCAGACGCTTGGCAGAAGGGGAGGGCGGTCCAAATCCCAGACTCCACCGGGGTGCACGCTCACGGCGGCAGCAATGCGGTCAAGGAGCCTTCCAATCGCGACCAGAACGCGACGTCCAAGGGGTCGGACGAAGGTGGATGAGGTCATGCTTGGTTGCCCAGTTATACGGCCGTTGGCAAAACGTCCAGCCGCCAAGTGCAGCAGAAGGGGATGTCGCTCACATGAGCTTGGCTCCCGCCGCCGCAAAAAAGGTAGACGTGGCGCCGAACGTTAGGCGCGCATCAGGAGAGCGTATGCGATAGAGCGGGCTTTTCGTCACGGCTCTCTACGGAAAGACAATGGCGAAGCACGCACGATGCGTTTGCCGAGGAAAGAGAATTCGACTCTTCCCGTTTTCACCAAGGCAAGCCAAAGCCAGCCCCAAGGAGACGCGCAAATGTTTCTTCACCACAAGAAGTTGATGTATACGGTTCGGGTCAAAGAATCCAACCCCGCCTTGGCGGCGTTGATGCTCGAGCAGTTCGGAGGTCCGCAAGGCGAACTGGCCGCAGCGATGCGGTATTTCACGCAGGGTCTCGGGGAGGCTGATCCGGGCCGCAAGGATCTCCTGATGGACATAGCGACCGAAGAAATCAGCCACCTTGAGATCATTGGCACGATCATCGCGATGCTCAACCGTGGTCCCAAGGCCATTCAGTCTGAAGGCATGATGGAAGCCGAAGATATGCGTTTGATGGGCCAGAACAGCACCAGCCACACCGAGCAGATTCTGTATGGCGGTGGCCCGGCGCTGGTCAACTCAAGCGGGGTGCCTTGGACAGCTGCATACATCGACAGCATTGGCGAGCCCACGGCGGATTTGCGGTCGAACATTGCGGCAGAAGCACGCGCGAAGATCGTCTACGAACGTCTCATCAACGTGACCGATGACCCCGGTATTAAAGATGCTCTCCGGTTCCTCATGACCCGTGAGATCGCGCATCAGAAGTCGTTTGAAAAGGCGCTTTACAGCATCCAGCCTAATTTCCCACCGGGCAAGCTGCCCGGGGATCCTGCGTTCACCGACCTTTACATGGACATGTCCCAGGGCGAGGGCGATGTCGAAGGCAGCTGGAATAGCGGCGAGCTGTGGGAGCGTGTCACTGATCGGGACTCTCAAGCGGCCTTGGACGGTGGGGATGGGACTTGCGACGTGGACCTCAGCGAAAGGGAGCAAGGCGCCTTGGAAGCCATGGCTGCGAGAACCCTCTCTGACCCGGACGCGCGCCCGGCGACTGGCGCAGAACTGGGCGCAGGCCCCGGCGCTGGGGCTGTCGACATCAATCCGCGAGAGCCGTAACCAGTTTCAACAGAGCCCGCCCCCAGGCGGGCTTCCTTGTGTAAGAGGCAGTGCAAGCTGGGTTATCGGTCAGAGCCCTGAGCCCGCCTCGTCACTCCCTTCGTCAGTGTGGCAGGCGCGGCGATGTGGCACCGTCGGACTCGGCAATCCGTGCATTGCTCACCGCCTGGTGGGTCCCGCAGTGCCGGCACTTGAACAGGGCACCACCGGGCAACTGCACCAATGTGTGCTCGTCGGACGAGGACCTGGCGCCACAGCTGCCACAGTCCAAGGTCAACGCCGTTACTCGCTCGATGCCGCCGGCCGCGTTGAAGACCGCCTCGAAACTGGAAATATGGATAGGGGTGCGACTTGGCATGGGTGCCACGGGAGGTGGGGGTGCCCTAGGATGTGGTCGATACTGTGATCAACCCGTCGAGACGCCGACTGGCAGCATTGGGTGGAACCGTGACAGGCCCACCGCACATCACTTCACCGACCAAAAGAGCGACGATCCAAGATGAGCAATCCTAGCGCCAGATCCTCTGAGGAGCTTCCTATTTTCGACGCCGTGGTGATCGGCGGGAGCTACGCAGGCATGTCAGCCGCCCTGCAACTGGCCAGAGCATGCCGTTCGGTGTTGGTGATTGATCAAGGACAGCCACGTAATAGACGCGCTGCAAAAGCGCATGGATGCTTGGGCTGGGACGGCGTTGCTCCTGCGCAGATCCTTGAGGTGGGACGCCAACAGCTACTCGCCTATGATCGAGTGCAATGGTTAACCGACGAGGTGATCGAGGCTACCGGATCGGTCGAGAGGGGTTTCGCGATCCATTGCGCTTCCGACTGGCGCTACCAAGCACGACGGTTGATCCTAGCCCACGGGGTGGTGGATCAGCTGCCAAGCATTCCAGGCCTCGCGGAGCGATGGGGCGAGACGGTCCTGCATTGCCCTTATTGCCACGGCTATGAGATCTGTGGAACGCAAATCGGGGTGCTTATCGCATCAAAAGCGGAGGCTTTAGCCCAAGTCAAGGCGCTTTCCCAGTGGGGCGCCGTCACCGCGTTCCATGCCGGGACGCTCTCGAAGGATGACGTGCGAAGGCTTTCGGGGGAGCTGGAGGGCATTGGAGTGACGTTGGAGGAAAGTGCATTGGCCGGTGTGACCGGCAACGCGATCTTGAACCTGGCGGACGGGAGCGTGCGGGACGTGGAAGCCTTGTTCGTTCACCCTGAAACCTGTTTGGCGTCGGACTTGGCTACGCGCTTGGGCTGCGAGACAGAGGATGCAGGATGCATCACCACCGATTCGGCCAAGCAGACCACCGTCGCTGGGGTGTTTGCGTGCGGGGATGCGGCCCGGTTTGCGGGGAACATCGCCTTGGCGGTGGGGGAAGGGGCTCTAGCAGGCGTGGCTGCTCACCGATCTTTGCTGGGTTTGCTCCCCTGACGGATGCTCAAAGGCTCACGAACGCTCTTGCTTCCGTCGATCGTAGAGCTTTATGTCGGCCCGATTGATGGTGTCGCCTACCGACTCATGAGGTCGGCTGATGGCGCAACCCCCGGAAAATCGGATCGGCGCTTCATCCGCGCGATCTCGGTAGCAGGCTTCCAACTGGTTCATGCGCTCGCCCGTCGCGCCGGGAACGAAGACCAGGAATTCATCGCCTCCGAGACGGATCACGACCTCGTCGTCTAGAAGCTTGGACTCAAGAACCGCCGCAAATTCGACCAATACAGCGTCCCCCTCTGCGTGGCCTTGGGTGTCGTTGATCTCCTCGAAGTGATCCAGGTCGAAGACAAAGCAGCCCCAAGCGTCCAGCTGACGATGAGCGAGCTCGGTGAGATAGCGTCGGTTGAAGCATCGGGTCAACGGATCCCGGATGGCCAGCTCTTGGAGTTGTTGCTCTTGCAGGTGTTGCGTGGTGATGTCCTGGGCATGTCCCAACACGTAGGGTGGCTGCGCTTGCCTATCCAGAACGTTGTGGTAGGCCCAGAAGCGCCGAGACCCATCCGAGGCGACAAGTTCCATCACTCCTGAATCGCTCTGTTCCTCTTTGATCGTGGCCAGATAGGCTTGGAGTTGCATCCGCCTGACCGGCTTGGAAGCGTAGAGTCGTCTGGGCCAGTTGTCTGTGAACGGCATCGAACTCAGGCGTTCCTCCATCGCGCAACTGCATGGCAAATGGAACGTCCGACCTACCTGTCACCGTTCATGTCCGCTCTCGAGCGAACGTAGAAGCGCTTGGGCCGTGCGCACTTCGACTCCGCCAGTGGAGCGCAGCAGCGTCAGAGCCGAAGGCCTGCGTTGCGGCAAGCAGGCCGTAGCATCAGACACCACCACCGTGGAGAACTCTCGGGAGTTGGCATCGATTGCAGTGGCGATGATGCAAGAGTCCAAGGCCATCCCTGTGAGCACCAACGTGCTGACGTCCAGCTTTGCAAGAAGCACGGCCAATGGCGTGGCAAGGAAGGCCGAATGTTTCGGCTTGAGCACCGTGTAGTGGTCCGGCCCGGGAAAAAGCAGCTTTGCGATTTCACCAGGCGGACCTGGTTCGTGGCGACAAACCTCAGCAAGCTGTTGGAAGCCGCACTTCCAGTCGCCGAAATTATCGTTGGCATAGATCACCGGCCATTGTTTTTCATCAAAAGCATCCCGAATACGCCGAGCTTTCTTTGCGGCCTTAAATGCGAGTGAGGCGAGTTGTGGACCGTCTGGGAAGTCGAAACGCGAAAAAAGATCAACGATGAGCAGGGCCGGGCGCGGCATGTCAGTCCCCCGTCTGGGCGTGTGGAGCCTCGACTGCCTTGGACTGGGGCGAATCCTTCTGACGCAGGAAAATGGTCAGCACCACCAAGGCAAATACGGCGAGGAACTCACTCTGCCAGTTCTGCATCGACTCGAACCAAAAATCACTGCTGAATAGATGCTCCAGGAAGTCAGGGACAGGCAGATTCTCCAGCCGCGCTTCGTCGCACCGCGCACGCCAGCTGCCAAGGGCATGGAGTGCAAAGGAGATCGCAAACAGGCTTAGAAAGGCGATGGCGAGAGAATGACCATAAATTTTCTTCCACATCCCCCCTCGGCGGACGGGCCACGGGGCAGGGCCGGCGTCGAGTTTGGGTTTTTCCTCGCTGGGGTCGAGGGGGCGGGACTCCGCCGAGCCGCGTTGACGCAGTCGGACAGTGAGCAGCACATACATCCCCATTTGAAGGAACTCGCTCTCCCAGTTCTCAAAGGTCGCACTGCTGAAATGCCCGGTGGTCAGGTAGGTCCCAAAGCCCAGGGCGGCTTGCCCATGCTGCGCCAGCTCCTCATTGTGGACGTTCCAGCCGGTCACGGCCTGCGCGCTCAAGAACAGCACGGTCAGCACTACCAGGACGATGGATAACCCGTTTCGACGCCACATGCTTCCTATCCAAGTCAGAGGCGGGCCCGGGGGCCCGCCTGTAGTTCGGTCACTTGCCCGCTGCGGCCTTTTGATTGCCACCCTGTTCGGCGAGAAGGGTGAGCTTTTCGTCGGTCGATTTTTCTTCCTCTAGCGTTTCCAAGAGGTAGGGCAACGCGTCCTTGTAACCGAGCTGCTTGGCGAGCGCCGCGATCGTGCCATAAGAGGCGATCTCGTAGTGCTCCACCTTTTGGGCGCCGCCGATCAGAGCGGCGTCGCGCACAGGTCCCTTCTCAACCGACTCAATCACTTCTTTGCCTTCCTCGACCAACCCCTCCATGGCCGCACACTTGATGCGCTTAAGGCGGATGCCCAGCACTTCGACGACCTGATCGATGCGTTCGATTTGACCCTGTGTCTCTTCCAGATGGGTCTCGAAAGCAGCTGCGAGATCCGGGTTCGCAGCTGCCCGGGCCAAGCGGGGCAGCGCTTTGGTGAGCTGCTTTTCAGCGCTGTAAATGTCAGAAAGCTCGTGAACAAACAGCTCTTCGAGGGTTTTGATTGCCATCTATCGGTCCTCTGCTGTGGTGAGCCAATACCTTGCCGCCAGCCTCGCCCAAGACACGTGAAGGCAGGCCCTCTGACCTTGAGGCTTCCTTAACTAAGGTTGCCCCAGGTCCCTGGGATCGCCGGGCAAACGCGGTGTTCTAGGGGGAGGAGGGGGCGCTCGGCGGGAACTTCGGAAGCTCGGCTCGCCTCTACCGCATTGATAGGGTCGGTGATCGTATAGGGCTTGGGCCGGAAGGGCGCCCACTGGTCGCGGCCGGGGAGTAGGTGGTGCGCGGCCGCCACCGATGCAATCGCGTAGGGCATCCGGTGGGCGAGCAGGTAATCGGCCACCGGCACCGAGCCACCGCCGGCGTGGACCAGTCCAAGACGGTGGCGGCTATCGGCGAGGCGGTTAGGTGGTTCAAGGCTTCCCAGCGGGTGCCGGCGAGGAAGACGTCGTAGCCGGCCATGGTGAGAACGTCTTTAACCAGGGGCCCAAGCACATCGTCGTCTTCGAGAACCAGAAGGCAACCATGGACGGCCGGACATGGGTCGCAGTAGGGCGGAACGTGTTGGTCTGAGGGCACGGGTGATCTTCCTCTGGAGGCCCTTCACGCATCCCCTGGCAGGCCGGACCAATCAAGACCTTCGCTAAATCATTCAGGGTCGGTGAGGGCGTCTGGTTGGCACGGCATGCAGCGTTCCTTCTTCGACTTGATGCCGGCAGCCGTCTTCGCCAACGACTCGTATCGCTGCCGGATCTCCTCAAGTTGGGCCGGATCCATAGATTCCAGGTTGAGCAGCTCTTGGTTCGCATCCTTGGTCACACGAATCAGCTCATCGAGCTTGATGTGGAGCGCCGCCGTGTCCCCGTTTTGGGTGTGCTGGATCAAGAACACCATCAGGAAAGTTACGATCGTAGTGCCGGTGTTGATGACCAGTTGCCAAGTGTCGTTGAACTTGAACAACGGCCCGCTTCCCGCCCAGACCACCACCACGCCCAAGGCTACAACAAACGCCCCCAGGCTGCCGGAGGCGCGTGCGGTAACGGCTGCGAAATGTCCAAAGGTCTTCTTACTCATTTGTTCCTCTGCAAAAACAGTTTGTGCCTCATTTTGAGAAATATCCCCCAAGTGGCCTTGTTCCCTATCCTATTGGCAAGGATGTGAATGAGAAGCGTGAACGGTGCGTTTGTGGTGGGGGGACGCATCACGTCCAAGCTTTTGAGCAGTCAAACCGATAGTTCGGCCAGCACCAGGCAGAACGTCTTCGACACTGCCTTGCCTTGCGACCATGGTGCAACGAGTCGACCTTGCGCCAGCTCTGTCTCCACATAGAGGCGTGGCACCAAGGCGACCCCGAGGCCTGCGAGCGCTGCTTCAATCAACATCGCATGAAGGTCGTAGCGTGCACCTACCGCTGGATGGGAGAGGAATATGCCCGTCTCTTTGGCATAGCGCTGTCAGGCCTCCGGGCTCTGTCGCCGGTGATGGCGCGGCAGCGTCTCCAGCGATATGGTGAGATGTGCATCCTTGATCAGGGCGGGGTAGCACACGGGCACCGGAACTTCCCGCAAGCGGTTAGGTCCGCATACCCGCCCAAGCCGGCTGCCCTAAATGCACGGCGGCGTCGAATCCACTGCTGACAAGCGCGAAGGGACTCGCTTGAGCCGACGTAGCGCCGACCGATCAACGTATGCCGTTGAGGTTCAAGCGAGGCATTTAGCTTTGTCTGGAAGGAGCTTTGGCTCCGGAGAGAGCGTTGCAGTTCGGGCGGGCTGCTACCTTCTGTGGCGCTCTACTTGTGTCTCGGGACGAAACAAATTCGAGCTCCCCTTTGACATACCGTTCTAATAGGACAAGTAGGGGTTGCGGCACTTTTCCTCCGTCGCGCGTTACCTGACCGACCACCGACTGGACAATGCATCGACGGGCATGGGATTCACTCGGTGTCAAAGGCAGGTCGCAGGGGATAAAGTGGGGTGGGAGGGGGCTTGATTTTGTCATGGGCCCAACATAGCGGGAGAAGAGCCTCTGTCAAATCGCAACATTTGCCGTTACTGCAAATCATGCTGTGCCACAGCGGTGGGCGAGGTCACCGAAGGCAGATGTCTGACGTCCAGGGTGCCGCTCGTCAGTAACTGATTTGTCATAGAGTTGGGTCGGGGCGGGGTTCGGCGAGCCACTCAGGGGTGCCGCTTCATCCGAGAGCCCCTTTGGTGGCTTCAATGCACACGTGAACCCGTTAATGCCTCGTATCCACTCTGCGCGTGAGTTGCCGATTCAGTAGGAGCGGGGTGGCATGACAGTCTCGTGGGCAGCCTGCTCTGGGCGATTGTCAAAATGGGCCATGCGCTACGCGACTTTGGCCAGAAAGCAACGCTCGCAGCGGCAACCATTGGTCATGCCGAAATCGTCAATTCCGACTTTGAGTTCGCAAGCAAGTTCGCGCCAAACCGTGACTGCCAGAAGTGAAAGGCGCTACCCCGTTACGAGGCCGGGCATTGACGTTCTGTGGCAGCGAGACAAGGCCGGCTAACGTTTTTGCTAACCATAATGGCGTCTGGTGTCGGCGCCCTTGCGGGGTGTGCCGCTAGTGAGAAGCGAGCGCCATCAATGCCTGCCAAGCATCCTGCAACGTCTTAGCAATACTGTCCCATTTTGGAAGTGCTACGACCAGCGACCCAACCGCAACAACAAGCGCCGATACAGTGAGAACTTCCATTCTCCGCTGTGCCTTGATGCTCTCTCGGACGCTGAGGATGCTGGTGAGCTGCTCGAAATGACTCCGGATGGCGGCCTCTTCGTCTGTCAATTGCGCGGAGAGCGACTGCAACCTTTTTTGGATGGACTCAAAGAAGAAATAGGTCTTATCGCCCTGCCAAGATTTCGCTGAAAAGCGCCCGCAGTCATGGCGATACCAATGCACGTGCTTTGAGTGCCTTGCAAGGTCACGGGTAACCGCGGGTAGGCCAATATTCCGATCAAAGAACTGTGTGATCTCACTGATCGTTCGCGAGGTGCTCCGCCTACCACTGCGAGCTTCCTTCATTCGCTCTCGTGTGCGATGGATGTCCTTCATGTGCTCCTTCAAGTATTGAAGGGTCGCGCTGTGAACCAAAACGCCACCAGCGACATCGTGGCAATGCATTGTAGGCTTCCTCCGAGAAGGAGCCTCTGCACCGTCTAGAGGAGCATTGTCGTAGAGAGTGGTGTCGACCGAAGCGAAGATATGCAAGCCTTGATCCATCTCGCGGCTGTCAAAAAAGGCGAGTTTAAGTGCCGGCCGCTCTTCTTCGGTCAAAACCTCATCCCTTCTGACATTGATGAGAAGTCGCCGCCAATTCTCAAAGTGAGGCATCGACTGCCCCAGCGCCACGAAGGCCGAGCTGTTAGCGGCAACCAACTCCATAGTGGGGAACGAGGAGGGCTGCTGAAGGCCAGAGAAGAAGCCGGGAAGATGATCTGCGAACCACTGACCCACCATTGATCGAAGGTGCGTCCGTCTACGGGCGATCGCTGCTTCCTTCTGATTCAGGGGGCCCACCCATTCAATAGACTTTGGCTTCGTCTTGCGCTGGTAATAGGTCGAGCGGTCCCTGTTGAGTTCGCGCGCGTAAGCTTCGACGAGGCTTCCACTGAGGGAGAACCCGATCAGCACCGCCGTCATGGAGTCGGTAATCTGAAAAACGTTGACCTTTAACGACTCTACGTCATCGGGCAGATGTGTGAAGTTCTTTGAAAGGAAGGATCGCTTGCGTGAGCCTCGCCGAAACACATAGCCCAGGTTCAACCACGCCCCGCCGCCTTTCGACCGCATTCTTCGAACGCTTGATGCCGCATCGCCTTCGGCGCTACTCCCGCCGATCCCAGACCATCCCAGAGAGTCAAGGGATTCGTAGAGGGTGTCGATCTCTCCTGGCCCGTAAAGTTCGACACCCCAAGCCATTCGGCTTTCCAGGGCTTGGTCTTGAGGCACGCGGGATTCTCTGTTTCGCTCCTCGTCCCGCGCAGCTTTGCTGGCTTTGTCGTCTCCGTCGAGGCCAGCCAGAAGATTCGGAGCGAACCAGTAGGCCTGCCAGCGCAGCTTTAGCACTAGTTTCGAGGCCCACTTCCATCTGGCCTCAGGGTTGCCTTCCGCCAGTCGTAACGATGCGTCAGCGCCAGCCTCCGAGCGAGGCTCCGCACTGATTGGCTCTCCAACGTCGTCTTGGCTATCCATGAATGATGCTCTCCTCTGACGTTGGGCTGCGCTGTGCCAAGCTTTAAAGGCCATGACGCCAGATGTCCGTTGGTCCCACTATAAGTGCGCTGCATCCGGGGTCAACTGTCCACAGCTCCGCCCGATTGAGCAGCGAAGCGCGGAGGCAAGTATGGGCTGTAAAGCAGAGGGTGATACGCCCAAATACGGGGCATTGCTCACTCCAGTTGAGGACATCACCGAAGCACGGGAATTGTCCCAGAAGCGGTGCGTCGGTTTCCGAGTTCTTTGAGCTTCTTGCCCAGCTCGGCGATGCGACGTTCTCCCGCTTCCAAGGCCTGGGCGGAGGTATGCACCGAGTAATAGCCGAGATGTAGCGGGTGCGGATGCGGCACTGCCGACCCCAGCACGAACACGGCGTCTGCATCGCTGGCGGCTTCAAGGGTTATCGGGATCTCGCCCTGTTCGAATACCACCATTTCACCTCCGCTCACGAGTGTGTCGGCACCGGCGTTGAGCTTGCCTTTGGCGAGCGCCAGCCAGCCGACGGTGTAACCGGTCGGCGGCTGATAGGTCCAGCGCTCACCGGATTTGAGCGTGACGAGCAAATAGGTGATGCCCTCTGGCGCAGGCACCGGACTTTTTACGCCTTCGTGGCTGCCGACGATGACATGGGCGGGTCCCGCTTGGCGCATGTGCTGTGCCTCGATGTAGCGGCTTTCGGATTCGCCGTTCTCGAGCTCGGCAGGCAGGGCCAGCCAAAGCTGAAATCCCTGAATACGCGGCACATCCGCAGCCGAAAGCTCTTGGCCGTGCCACATCCCGCCACCGGCCTGCGCCCACTCCACGGCGCCATAGCCGAGCGTGCCGGACGTGCCGCTATCCGGATCTTCGTAGCGGAAGGCGCCTTCGACAGGCACCGTCACGGTGGCAATGCCAGAGTGCGGATGTAGAGGCATGCCCGCCATCGTCTGCACCGTGTGTCTATCAGCGTCGAATATGTCTAAGAAAACGAATGGCTTGATCGCCTGGCCGAGGTCAGATGGACTCATCAAGCGCGTGATCGGACCGTGGCCGTGACCTCGGGTGCGATGGGTGATATGCCGTGAGCAAGGGACGGGGACCGGTGAGGGTAGGGCATTCATCTGTACAGATCTCTTGTGTTTGTTAGCGTGGTCTTAAGAGGACGCGCGGGCCTGCGCGGCAGTCCGTCTCTGCGCCCGCGCTGGTCTTGGCGCAGGCGAACTCAACCGGCGCGCCTGAAGGCGGCGGACAAGCTGCTGCGATGCAGCCACGAGACCGTCGCGGTGATGAGGAGCAAGATTATTGCGGGAAGGGGGCTTCCACCAATGACGAAAAGGTGGGTGAGTGCGGCGAAGAACATCGTAACGGCGAGAAGCAGTCCCCCGAAGGCGGCGGAGGCGGGCACCAGAATGGCCACCGCACCGATTACTTCGACCGCGCCGGTGACCACCCTGAACCATTGGCCGACACCGATCTGTTGAAAAATTTCTACCATCATCGGTACGCCCGCGAGCTTGGCTCCGCCAGCGGCCAAGAATGCGGCGGCAGCCAGAACTCGCAGTGTCCAGGAAAGAACGTTGCTGCCTCGGCCTCGTGGGGCCGGTGAAACTGAAGACGTCGTGCTCATGTTATGGATTCTCTTGTGGTATTGGAGTGCTAAGCCGAAAGCTTCTCGATTTCTACAACAGCCAAATCGACGGCCGCTTTACGGCTGTCGTCTCCCATTGCCAGACCTTCCGCACGAATGAAGGTAATGTCGATAATGCCGAGGAAACCAAAAAATCCGCGCAGGTAGGTTTCCTGATGGTCGAGGAAGGCAGCGGGCGTGCCTTCGCCATAAAGTCCGCCGCGCGTGGACGCTACGATGACGCGCTTGCCCCCGGCGAGACCCTCTACACCTGTGGCTGTATACCGGAATGTTTTTCCTACGACCGCAATGCGGTCGAGCCATGCTTTGAGCTGGGTGGGCAGTGAGAAGTTGTACATGGGCGCACCGACGACAACGACGTCGGCAGCAAGGAAGTCGCCTAGGATCTGATCGTTACGCGCAATCTGCTGTTTGTCGGTTTCGTTCTGAGCCTCAACACCCTGAAACGCCAGGAACTCCGGAGCAGACAAGTGCCCAATCGGCCGTGCGGCAAGGTCGGTACGAACGACCTGGACATTGGGTTGCGCGTCGGTTAGCTGCTTGACCACTGCGGCTGAGAGCTGCCGACTGACCGACTGATCGTTCAGGATGCTGGCGTCGATGTGAAGTAGTGTCATTTCATGAGCTCCGGTATAGAATTGTGACTAGAGCTATCAATGTAACCACGCCTTTGTGGACGCACAATACGGCACAAAAAGAGAACCCAGTATCATGGACGTAACCGTGCCCCCGCATGATTTACAAAATTCCGATTGCCAAAAGATCAGTCAGGTGCTGGCCCGTGTCGGGGAGAAATGGAGCATTCTGATCATCATGTTTTTAGACGGTGGCCCTCGGCGCTTTACCGAGCTCAAGCGCGCGATCAATGGGATATCGCAGCGCATGCTAACGCTTTGCTTGCGGGGGCTTGAGCGGGATGGCTTGGTTAAGAGAACAGTTCGCGCCGTGATGCCGCCACATGTGGAATACGAGCTGACACCATTGGGACGCTCGCTTACGGAGCCAGTGACGGCCTTGGGCCTCTGGGCAAGCCGTCATATCACCGATATCGATGCGGCTAGGGCGGCCTTTGATGAACGAGCGGCAGTGCACGAAGACGAGCTGGCCGACCGTTGATCAGTAAGCCGCGCTATGACGGCAAGGTGCTGTCAGAGCGAGGCGCCTCGCTGTGTTATCGGCCTAGTTAAGCGCTATGTCGACCCTGGGGGAACGCGCCAGTCCTTGCCGGAGTCATCCGCCGCAATCATCCATGCCCATTCGCGGCGCGAAATTGCTGCGGCGTGCATCCAGCGACGCGGCGGAAGAACTTGCTGAAATGTGTGGCCTCTTTGAAGCCAAGTTTGTCGGCGATGACGCCAACGGGCGAGTTGGTGTGAACTAAGAGGCGCTTAGCTTCCAAGCAAAGCCGTCTCGTAAGGTACTCCTTCGCACTTATGCCTTCGGCTTCCAGAGCTGCACGCGTGAGGCTTCTCTCTGTGCATCCCATCGCTGTCGAGTAGGCACTGATGCTCCTCCATTCAACCAAATGCTTTTCAACCAAGCCTTTAAAGTGGTTGAACCGACGCAAAATTGGTTGCCCGTGCGAATCCCGGGGACCTTTGTCGCCGCTGCTCATCGCAAGCCAGGAAACCAGAGAGTAGAAGGCGTATCGCAGGTGACATTGCAAGTCTTCAAAATACTCTGGAGGTGCACCCGGTTCATCGCTGAAAGGCTCGAGGCTGGCGCCCTCGGCACGGGCGGCGTCTAGCCTCATCCATTGCATAGCGGTTGCTGCGCGTTCCAAATCGCCGGCGTCGAGGCAAATGCAACTCGGCAAGCGCTTCATATCGAATCCCAGACGCATGCCCTCAGGCGATGATGCGGCCCAAAGAAAGTCTGGACGCACAAGCAGTATCCACCCATCCCAATCCTCATTCTCTCCGAAGCTGTGCGCCTGCCCCGGGCGAACGATGACCAAGCTGCCTACTCCGTCTGCGCACGGCTCGAAATCGAGCACTTGATCGCTCCGGCCCTCGGTCACGAGTATGAGCATGTGGAAGGTGTAGCCGTACGTACGTCGCATGCCCTCCCGGCTGGTTCTTCGCCTCAGGTCTGAGACACGAAATATCTCCAACCCGTAAGGGTAGGACCCTTCCGGCCGGTAACTGATTTCCTTTACGTGGATTCTTGGCGCTTTGGTCATCTCATCACTTTCCCCCTATGGATCGGGAAGTCCGCCGCCCGTGAACTCGCGAATTCAAACCACCGCGTGGTGGAAAATCCAAAGCCTCGGATACTGCCGCCGCCTTTGAAGGTGGTCGGACTTCGCGGGGAAGAGCGGATGCATCGGCAGAGTCTGCCGTTGGCTGACCGGTTATCCGACCTGCTACGGGGTGGTAGCAGGTCAGAGTTCTGCCGATTATCGGTGTTGCCGTGGACGCTATTCCTTGGTGCTGGTGCGCTGCCATGAATCGCGTAGCGTCGGAATGCTCTCAGAATCCCACGCATTACGCAGCGACAAGTGTCCATGCGTCATCAGCCACCCGTTGCCTTCTTTGCGGAAGATGAGGGACATGTTCCACGACAAAAACAGCTTTTCCTCTCCGCTCTCACCTTGCTGATAGGTGTTGAACGTGAAGACCAGCAGGGCCTCGCTGTCACTGATCGGGCGAGCGATCTCATTGAGATATTCTTGCCGAATGATGCCCGCATCTGCATGGATGCGTTTGAGGTGCGCGCGAACCGCATCGCGCCCGACGATGAATCGTTCGGCGAGCGGATCGACATAAGTGACGTCCTCAGCCAGGGCATCCATGTAGCCCGTAGGGTCACCCGAGCTCCACTGCCACTGGATAGACTTCTCGAACTCGACAAGCGACGTGATTTCATCAGGGGTCATCAGTATCTCCACTCACTGTTAAGGCCAGACAACCCTACCATGTCGTCGCCAATTCGCCAGAAAAAGTCTCAGTGGTGATGTCCGAAAAGTGTCAGGAGTGGGCTATTTGTGCCTTTATTAGCTTTCCGATTTGCGCAAAAATGTCATCTTGAGAGATCAACGATGAGCGTAATATTTGGCGTTTACCTAGGCGATGGAGCGCCAATCATGAATATCTGAGCGAATAGAGAGGCCTGTAATGATCAATCACAATAATGTGTTTGCTTACGCAAAGAAGAAATACGGTGTAGATCCAGATCACCCCTTCGAGAGGTTCCCCGATTACGCGGTGCTGCGCCATGTGGACAGCGAAAAGTGGTTCGCGCTTTTGATGGTAGTGCCCCGTACCAAGTTAGGGCTTGAGGGCGATGGAGATCTGGAAATTATTGACCTCAAAGTGGCAGCAGAAAAGGTCGGCAACCTGCGTACACGCGACGGCTTTCTCCCGGCGTATCACATGAACAAAGAGCACTGGCTGACCATCGCCCTTAATGGCGCAGTGTCGGCCTCCGAGATCTACGCTCTGTTGGACGAGAGCTACGAGCTGACGAAGTAGTCGCACCGGGCTGGCGTTCACCTCGCAATCGTGTGCGCAATCATCGCGGCTTTGTTCTGCTGTCATCGTTCAATACGACGATGACTTTGCCCGGAGCGGCCGGAAAGCACATATCATGATGAGGCCGGCGCGCCCTTTGATCGCACTCGTTGCCGGTTGCCATTGCATTGAATTGAATCCTGCAAGGCTGCGCGCACATCGTAGTTAGGCCGGCTCTACGAGGCGGCCCATATATTTCCGTCTTAGTGACTGGCCAGTTTCTCTTTCAAAAACTCGATGAAGCGCAGCGTCTTGGCCGGTAACAGCCGCGTCTCCGTCAGGGCATAGACCGGAATTGGGTGTCCATGCCAGCCCGGTAGCACTCGCCTCAGACGGCCTTCGGCGACGTCCTCGGCAACGACGCCTTCCGCGAGTAGCGCGATGCCTTGCCCTAGGACAGCCAGGCTACGGTACATGCCGACACTGTTGACGATGAAGCGTCGGCCCACATCGACATTGACATGTTGCTCTCCGCGCTTGAGCCTCCAAGGTCCGGACTTGGCATAGCCGAGGCATTCATGCTTCTGCAAATCGGCCGGCCCGACTGGATTTCCTGCTCTCTCGATGTAGCCAGGTGAAGCGTAGAGGTGCGGTGTCAGCTCTGCCAACTGTCGAGCGATCAACGCCGAACTCGCTTGCTCTCCCATGCGAATGGCCACGTCGAATGGTTCAGCCACCAGGTCCACCCGTCGTGGCGTGAGATCGAACTCAAAGTTGATGCCTGGGTATCTTTGAGCGAACTCGACGATCAGAGGCGCCATGTAAATGGTTGCAAAGTCTACGGGAAGCGATGCCCGCAGGGTGCCGCTGGGCTGCGCCAGCATCTCGCCCAACTGGTCATGCGCCATGCGGGCTTCTTCAACGATGCGGCGGCATCGCTCGTAGTAGATCTGTCCCGCCTCGGTCAATTCGATCCTGCGCGTAGTGCGGTGAAGCAGCCGCAGCCCTAACGATCGTTCCAGAGCGCCGATTCGACGAGAGATGGTCGAGTTCGGAACACCTGTCGCGTCCCCAGCTCCCCGAAAGCTCTTCGCTTTGACGACCTCTACGAATAGGGCCATGTCGTTCAGGTATTCCATGTCTATTGCGCCATGTATGAAGCAATCATTCTCATGGGAGCCACTTTATCGCGTAGATGGGTCAATGGACAATAGCGAATCGATTTAGGAAGAGTGCGCTATGAAAATTGATCCATCCCTCCGCTTGCCCGAGCTCAGTCTCTCGGCTGCGCATGTGGCCGGCAAAGAGATCGCGATAGTTGGTGGCACCGGTGGCCTCGGTCGTGCCTTGGCCAAGGTCCTCGCCGCCCGGGGCGCACGGGTGACGGTCGTAGGAAGAAGTTTCCGCGACCCAGACCAGCCGGGGATCAGCTTCATTGAGGCGGATCTAAACCTCATGAGCGAAGCCGTCCGCGTCGCGGCGATGCTCCCCGCGGAGTCTTTGGACCTGGTCGTGTTCACGACCGGCATCATTGCGGCCCCCCAACGCGAAGTGACGGCGGAAGGGCTAGAGCGCGATATGGCGGTCAGCTATCTGAGTCGACTGGTGATCCTGCAAGAGATCGAGAAGCGGTTGGGCCAGAAACGGTCTGCGGGCCGCGCTCGGCCGCGCGTCTTCATCATGGGCTATCCCGGTAGTGGCCAGCCTGGGAAAGTCGGCGACCTCAACGCAGAGCAGTCATACAGCGCCATGGGCGTGCACATGAACACGGTGGCCGGCAACGAGATGCTGGTGTTGGACGCTGCGAAGCGGCTGCCGCACGTCGGGGTCTTCGGACTGAATCCGGGCCTGATCAAAACAGACATCCGCAGCAACTTCCTGGGCGGAAAGAAGTTGCTGTCAGCCACGATCGAGTGGCTGATCGGGTTGCTCAATCCAACTGCAGAAGCGTATGCCGAGCACATCGTGCCGCTTCTGATAACTCCCGAACTCGACGGCAAAACCGGTCTGATGTTCAACCGGAAGGCGCAGGCGATCCTTCCCTCGCCAGGGCTGACCCCCGCACACATTGAAGCGTTTCTTTCCGAGTCCGGAGCCCTTGTGGCACGTGCCCGTAGTTCCAATCCCGCCCAGTCCCCCAACCGCATTCTGAAGGAGCATTCCATGACCCAGATCTTCGACCCCGTCAAAGTGGGCCGCTATACCCTGTCCAACCGCATCGTGATGGCGCCGATGACGCGCTCCCGCGCCGAATTCGATGGGACGCCTAAGGCACTTGCCATCACCTATTACAAGGAGCGCGCAAGTGTTGGCCTGATCGTCTCCGAAGGGACGCAGCCATCCGAAGACGGGCAGGGCTACCTGTGCACTCCCGGCATCTTTACCGACGCGCAGGTCGAAGGCTGGAAGGCCATCACACAGGCCGTGCACGACAAGGGTTCGCGACTCTTCATCCAGCTGATGCATGCGGGTCGCATGTCCCATCCCGACAACACGCCGCACCATCGCCAACCCGTGGCCCCGTCGGCCATCGCGCCTGATACGCCGATGTTCACCATGACGGGCATGCAGCCCATCCCTGAGCCCCGCGCGCTGACTACCGACGAGATTCGCCAGACGGTGGCGGACTTCCGCTTTGCCGCCCGCCGGGCCATCGAAGCAGGTGCCGACGGCGTCGAAATCCACGGTGCCAATGCCTATCTCGTCCAGCAGTTCTTTGCTCCAAGCGCCAACGCCCGCACCGATGAGTATGGTGGTTCCGTCGAAAACCGGGCTCGCTTTGCGATCGAGGTTGCCAAGGCAATCGCTGAAGAGATCGGTCCGGACCGGACGGCGATCCGCCTCTCACCTGGCGCCAAGCTGTGGGGTATCGACGAAGGTTCCGAAGCGCTTGCCCTATACGCCCATCTGACCACTGAACTGTCCAAGTTGGGTCTGGCCTATGTGCATGTGATGCACGTCGGCAATGAAGCCCTGGTCGCAGAAATTCGCAAACTTTGGAGCGGCACGCTCATCCTGAACCGTCCGGGGCGCCCTCGCGAACAGGTCGGTAGCGATGTGGTGTCGGGCTTGGCCGAACTCGAGTCCTACGGCCAACTGGTGCTGGCTAACCCAGACTTCGTCGAACGCCTGAAGACCGACGCGCCGATGAATGCTCCAGACCAGGCGACGTACTACGGCGGGGACGCCACGGGTTATACCGACT
Source organism: Stenotrophomonas bentonitica (assembly GCF_002887735.1). Classification (GTDB taxonomy): domain Bacteria; phylum Pseudomonadota; class Gammaproteobacteria; order Xanthomonadales; family Xanthomonadaceae; genus Stenotrophomonas; species Stenotrophomonas bentonitica_A. The sequence goes on along the minus strand of NZ_PKQP01000001.1, from coordinate 3,313 downwards.
ACCCGAGCCTGAATCCCGCCACGACGGCCTGACAGACCACCGGGACGTATTGCCGCGGCTTTGGGCTCGTCGATACGTCCCAGGTATCGCAATCAAAATGTGAGGAGCCTCAACATGACAGAAATGCAACGCGCAGTGTTGGTCCGCGCCTACGGCGGTGCTTCCGCCGCCGAGATCGGCGAGATCGCCAAGCCGGTGGCAGGAGAGGGCCAAGTGCTGGTCCGTGTGCTCGCGGCGGGCGTGAACGGCATCGACTGGAAGTTCAGGGAAGGTCTCGTCCAGAAGGTATTTCAGGTGCAACTGCCGGCCGTTCTGGGCATCGAGCTGGCAGGTGTCGTTGAGGCAATCGGCCCAGGCACGTCGCGTTTTCAAGTGGGCGACCGCGTGATGGGTCCGCTGGGTCGTCTGGGTGCTTATGCCGAGTTTGTCCCTGTGGCCGAAGCAAATTTGGTGCATACGCCAGCACCCTTGAACGATGTGCAGGCCGCCGCAATTCCGGTGGCGGCGGTGGCTGGCTGGCTGAGCTTGCATCAGGCCGGCGCCATCGTTGCGGGGCAGCGCATTCTGATCCATGGTGCAGCGGGCGGGCTTGGCGGTTATGCGGTCCAGTACGCGAAGCAAGCGGGTGCGGAAGTCTTCGCAACGGCGTCAGCTGCGAGCCTGGATTACGTCCGTAGCTTGGGGGCCGATCATGTCATTGACTATCGAAGCCAGCGATTTGAGTCGGTCGCAGAGCGGATCGATTTGGTGCTGGACTACGTCGGGGGCGATGTGGTGGACCGTTCCTGGGCCGTGCTAGCCGAGGGCGGCGCGATCGTCAGTGCGGCGACGCCTGACATCGTTGCGCGTACACCTGACGGTCGTCGCGGCCTGTGGTTCGTGAACAAGGGCGACGCGACTCTTCTGGCGCGTCTCGCGGCAGAAATCGCACAGGGATCGCTCGTCTCGACGATCGGTAACGTAGTGCGTTTCAACGACATCCCGTCGGCCATCGAGCGCAGCCGTACTGGCCCCCGAATCGGAAAGGTGGTGGCGGACTTTACACGCTAAACGATCCACTTCGGAGGCCCTGATAGAACAACAGTGTGGGCTGCTACGCGGCCCCCCTTCTTTGCGTTTCTTCTCCCGCGAATAGAGGAGGGGGGGCTCGGCGCCATCTGCTCAGCATGAGGCCACCCGGTCCAGAGAAGTCTATTGCCGACTGGGTCGCGTCGTTTGTATTGATGATCGTGGCGATTTCCTGAGGCCCGCCTGCATAGACGCACATCGCGGCAAGGTCAGCTCCGTCATTTCGGAGGCGGCTAAGCCAGCACGCGCCAGACGAAGGGTCGGAGCCAGCACTAGCCGTAGGAGACGGAGCCGTCGATTGATCAGCAAGAGATGGCTCGCCTCCGGCGTCCTCGCTCTTGCTTCTCCGCTGGGCCGTAGCGGGGGTGTTCCGTCCGGTTATCACTGATTTCTCGGCGATCTACATCGATCAATGTTGCTCGTCGGCGATTCGCAATCGACTCTGGAAAAATACCGCACGCGTAGCCTTCGCCGCCAGTGCCAGGCGAGTGATGCAAGCGCTCTAGCTAGCCCTGAGTAATCGCTCGCAAATTTCCAAACTTTTCAATAGGCGCCGATTGCGGCAAGAGTTCTCACGCGCGGGCATCGGCTACTCACGGATACATCTTTGCCCCTTTTTTAAGTCGTTCCTTAAATTGTCCGCGCACGTAAGTTGGCAGCACCACTGAGGGTTGATATTGCGCCAGTGCCTCTCCCTGGAGCTTCCTGACATTGCTGGCGGACTTGTGCACGTAATTGTCTTGGAGCACGGGCGCCTTCTTGTTGAGGGCGTGGCCGGTGATCAGCGCAATGTGCTCAACTCTCACGCCCTTGGCGTCAAGTTCGGTTGCAAGGGTATGGCGGAATGCGTGGGAGCCGATCCCTTTGCCAAAGCCCAGTCCTTTCAAATAGGCCGCGAATTGGTTGACGAAGGCTTGGCTGTAGCGTCCGTTGACTTCACCGGTCTTGGTCGAGACGCCTGCAGATAGATGTGGGAAGAGGCGAGGGTGGCCACAAGCCTTCATGTCAGCTAGGAAGTCGAGGAAGCCGGCTTGGATAAGGCTCTCGTGGATGGGGACTTTGCGAATGGCGCTCTTGCCCTTGAGGCTTTGCCGCGTGCGCTTGCCAGTGCTCTGCGCTAAATCTTCGTCAACGGTCTTCTGGACTGAGAAGCACCACACACCCTGATCTTGGACGATGTCGCACACCTTGAGCTGCGCGATCTCGTTGATGCGTGCCCCGGTGTAAAGCGCAATGAGCGGGCACCACCACCGGTGGGGGTACTTCTTAGCCCACGGGACGAAAGTGTCAGGGTTGAAGATCTTCTGTACCTCCTCTTCTGAAAGCAGCCGCTCAGGCGCATCCTGGTCAGTCAGAAGATCGTCGCGAGCAGGCTTGAACGCGTCCATCGGGGAGTGCGGCACGGCACGCGCTTTGACTAAGGTATTGAAGAAAGAGGCCAGGAAGCGCCGATGCAGTTCGAGCGTTGCGTTGGCCGGCTGTGGGCGTCCTTGGCGCTGCCCCAGAGTGATGAGTGCTTGGACGGTGAGGCCTTGGAGTTTAGGGTTTGTCATGAAGTCTTCAGGTGCCCATCGCAGCAAGTCCCACATCGCGTAGATCGAAGTGTGATCAATGCGCGAAACAGAGGTGTTGCCTGAGACGCGTTGCAAGATTGCGAGGGTCCGGCGATAGGCATCAATCGTTGTAGTGCGAAGGTTCTGCCGCTCTTTGTCTTTTAGGAAGTCATCGACCTCTTCAGAGAGAAGACGGGCAGGGGTCGCCAGTGGAAGGGGCTCTGGATAGCGCGTACCGTTCCGCCGAAGTCTTCGGAGCTTTTCGCTGTGATCGTAGGTTGCCTGAACCAGATCTTGGAGATGAAGCGCGCCAGCTCTGTCCTGGACGAAGATGTCGTGAAATTCGACTTTGCCAATGCGAATGCTCTTAATGGCGAGCTGGCCTTTAGGGTGCTGCAAGTAGTGGTGAAGTTTGGGTTGCTGAAATTGCATCTACAGTCCGAAAAGGAGAAGGTAGATTGTTGATAAGGTGTAATGGTTATCTGTCAATGCACAAACAAGACAGAGATAATGATCATCTGATTGCCTAAGGTAAGCAAGTTCAATGGATCAGAATGTGCGCCGTTCTCGGCTTTGTTTATATGGATATTTTGAACCAGGCGCTATACGTTTCAGTGCTCTCGGTGTTCGATTTCTGAATCGCCCAGGATTTTGTAGACAGTCGTCAGCCGTTTAGTGCGTACTGCTTCTCG